>NZ_JBWVZJ010000001.1:0-2551412 GCF_056675995.1 Piscinibacter sp. PDB1-1 | reverse complement strand
ACCGTGCACGCGCTCGGCGTCAACAACCTGCCCAAGGAACTCAGCGAGCAACTCATGGGCGCCCCGCTCGACGACCCCTTCGCCGAACTCGAGGGCCGCCCGACCGACCCGCTGCAGTCCAGCCTGCAGGCCACCCTGGCCGACGACCCCGAACTCGGCGCCCAGGCCGCCGCCCTCGGCTACGCCAACCGCTTCGAAGCCATCCGCCGCCTCGTCCCCTGGCGGCCCCTGCCACCGGTGCACACCGCTGCGCACGGCGGCCGCCTGCACCGCACCGCGCTCGGCGCCCAGACCGCCATCGTCGTGGGCCCGGGCGGTGCCACCCGCCCCCACGGGGCCGATGAGCTCTACACCGACGCCCTGGGCCGCATCCGGGTGCAGTTCCACTGGCAGGCCGCCCCGGGCGCCGACTCCCGCGCCGACAACAAGAGCAGCTGCTGGGTGCGCGTGGCCCAGCGCTGGGCCGGCGCCGGCATGGGCTGGCAGCACATCCCGCGCATCGGCCAGGAGGTGCTCGTCGACTTCATCGAAGGCGACATCGAACGCCCCATCGTCATCGGCAGCCTCTACAACGGCCGCGGCGAGGCCGGCATCCCTGCCACGCCCGGTGGCGCGGCGGCCGAAGCAGACACCAGCGCCTACAAGACCAGCCACAACCACGGCCCCAGCGCCCAGGGCAACCTCACCGGCGGCAACAGCCCCGCCTGGCACGGCGGCGCCCCCGGCCCGGCCACCCCCGATGCGGCCGGCCAGAACAATGCCGCCGCGCTCTCGGGCATCAAGAGCCGCGAGTTCGGCGGTGAGGGCTTCAACCAGCTCGTCTTCGACGACACCCCCGGCCAGCTGCGGGTGCAGCTGGCCACCACCCAGCACGCCACCCAGCTCAACCTCGGCCACCTGATCCACCAGGCCGACAACCACCGCGGCCACTACCGCGGCACCGGCTTCGAGCTGCGCACCGATGCGTACGGCGCGGTGCGGGCCCAGAACGGCCTGCTCATCACCACCTTCGGCACCCGCGAGGCCGACCCGGCCGGCGACAACGCCGCCGGCATGGCCCTCCTGAAGCAGGCGGCCGCGCTGGCCGAGAGCTTCAGCCAGGCGGCGAAGACGCACCAGACCACGCAGCTGGCCAGTGCCATCGGCACCGTCAAGGCGAGCCAGAGCACGCTCAGCGACAAGCTCGCGCCGATGAAGGCGCTGCACCAGGCGGCAAGCGGCATGGTGAGCAGCCACAGCTTCGAGGCGGCCAGCGGCGATGCGGGCCGCAAGGCCACGCAGGCCGGCCAGGGCAAGCTGCCGCACACCACCGACCCGATCGTGGCGATCACGGCCAAGGCGGGCCTGGCCACCGTGGCCGGGCAGGACATCCAGTGGGCCAGCGGCGAGGCGATCAGCCTGCAGGCCGGGCAGGACATCCAATGGGCCGGCGGGCAGCAGATGCGCATCCACACCGGGCAGAGCATCGGCATCCTGGCGGGGGCGGTGCAGGCGGGGCAGGGTGCCAAGGGCACGGGGCTGACGATGATTGCCGGCCAAGGGCCCATCCAGATGCAGGCGCAGGCTGATCAGGCGGAGGTGGCGGCCAAGGACCTGGTGAACATCCAGAGCGCGAACGCCCACATCGACTGGGCCGCGGCCAAGAAGATCACGCTGAGCACCTCGGGCGGCGCGCAGATCGTCATCCAGGGCTCGGGCATCACGGTGCAGTGCCCGGGGAAGATCACGGTCAGGGCGGCTACCAAGAGCTTCGTGGGGGGTGGGAGTGAGAGTTATGCGGTGCCGCTGATGCCGAGCAGCATTTGCGTTTCGTGCTTGCTCAAGGCGCGCGCCAGCGGTTCACCGTTTGCGCTGCGCTGAAAGTGGTTTGAGCCCTGGCAACCATGCGACCCGTCAACGAGTTTGCGCAAGCGCTGTGCGATAGCTCGTCACAGGCAATGCCTGGTGGCGACGTGCACTGCTATCTACTGATCGATCACGCAGGCGCGCCAGGTTTGCTGGAAGAGCTACGCGCCAGACCCCATATCCGCTGGGTGAGCCTGTTCGAGGGCACTCGCGAGCAGGGCGCTTTGGACGTGGCGCCCATCCTCGCACGTCTTCCGTCTGCCAGTGAAGACTTGTCGGAACGTGGGCTGACCACGTGGTTGCAACGGGCCTGTGCGTTCAGCACGAGCCTCACCGGGTTGCGATCAGCATGGCCCTTCGAGGCCGTAGCTGGCGCGCTGAAGCGAAGGCTCGACGTGCTGCTGCCCGAGCGCTTACCCGTGATGCTGCGGTACTTTGATACGCGCACGCTGGAGTCCCTCGTCTCGGTGCTGAAAGAGCCGCAACGGCGGCAGTTTCTGGGCCTTGCGTCCCATTGGCAGTGGTTGGATCGCGCGGGCCGTTTGCACACCCAGGCGGCGCAGCAACTCAGCGCGGATGAATGGCCGACCCGATTTGATTTTGACGAAGCCCAGCAGAACGCACTCATCGAAGCGAGTGAACCGGATACCTTGGTTCAGCAGATGCAAGCGCTGGCACCCGATCTTTGTCAGAACAAGAGCCGAGCCGACTTGCACACCTTGGCTTCGCATTGCGTGCCGAAACTGAATGCATTGGGGCTGAGTGACCTTCGCACGCAGATCCTGTACTGCCTGACTGCGCTGCAGTTGGGGGCAAGCTTTGATACGCAACCCGAATGGGTCGACACGCTTGCGCGTGTCGGCAAGAAGCAACTCACCTTTGAGGCGGCACTGCAAGAGCTCGGCGTCTGAACTAGGCGCCTAAACACAACACGAACCATGACCACTCTACGTATCAAGTTCATATTGCAGACAGCCGGGCTCGGGTTGGCGATCACCCTGTCGGCTTGCGGCCAACTCGCTGCGCAGGGAGCGTCGCAAACCGATCCGGCAAGCGAATCGGTGCCCTTGGGGCCGCCGATTTCGCTGGCGATCAATGGGTTCAATTACACAGATGCCTACATCGCCAGCTTCGAAGTGAGCCATCAAGGGGGAGGCAATTTGTATGTGAGCTCGCCCACCTCAGGCGGCGGTGGCACGGTGTGCTGCGTGAGGTGGTGGCCCGGAACCACGCTTCCCAAACCGATCAAGGTGCGGTGGTCACGTGACTACAAACGCTGGTGCGAGAAAACCGTGATGCTGAACGGCCCTGTGCCGGCGAAGCCCACTGCCATCGGAGTTCACTTCATGCCTGATGGCGATGTGCAGGTTGAGTTGAGTCAGGGCTATCCCAAGCTCAAACTCAAACTGACTAGCTTCGACGACGGCCGCCGGAAGGAGACGGGCAACGTTGTGCACGACGAAGAAACAGCGAGCTGCAAAGATGGCATCTGAACAATTCCCCAAAGCGGAGCAAAGCGCGGCACGACTTGAAGTCGCTGCAGATTTGGCGTCCCTTCAGGGCGCGCCCGTTTGTGCTGTCATCCCTGCCGGAAACGCGCTGCTCTCGTTAGTGGAGAGAGCCGCACAAGCCAATTCAGTCGTCGATAAGGCCGACGCTCAGCCGAGTTGCCAGCAGAGCCTCTGCATCAGCTTCTTCTTTGACGGAACAGGCAATAACCTCGAAGCCGACAGCCCCACAAACGAGTTGAGCAACGTGGCAAAGCTGTACTTGGCTCACAAACGAGATGACGGGATACAAGGGCGCTACCGCATCTATATCCCCGGTATTGGCACCCGCTTCAATGAGATCGGTGACCCTGGTGGCACGACGAAAGGTTTGGCGTTCGGTGCCGAAGGCGAAGCCCGAATCAAGTGGGCCTTCCAACAGTTTGAAGAAAAGCTGAAGGCGGCCGAGGCCCTGGCGACGAACCCCACCAACAAGATCACCATGGTTCGCGTATCGGCCTTCGGGTTCAGCCGCGGTGCAACCGAGGCACGTGCATTCGCCCGCGATTTCCAGAGGAAGCTTTGCCAACGTGCAGGCGCTGAATGGCAACTCAAGGCCGGGGGCTACCCGGTTCGCTTCTACTTTTTGGGCTTGTGGGACACCGTGGCCTCGGTCGGCCTTCCGATGAGCGTTAACAACATGCCGGCCGCTCAATCCCTCCGCTTGATGGAAACGGCCACGGCCTTGCGGGCGCGCAACATGGGCACCAATGGCGTGACGACGCTCGCTTTCGGCCAGCCCGGCGCAGACCCTGCGCCAGGCCTGGCCGATGGCCATGGCAGCTGGGCCCACCCACTCGACGTACCCAGCATGGTGGAGAAGTGCGTGCACATGGTGGCTGCGCACGAGGTGCGCAACTCGTTCCCGCTCGACAGCTGCCGGCGCGGCGCGAGTTACCCCGACTCGGTTGAGGAAATGGTCTACCCCGGTGTGCACTCGGACGTGGGCGGTGGCTACCGGCCCGGAGAAGGCGCCCGCAGCGCGAAGGCGGGGCAGATGCTGAGCCTCATCCCTTTGCGGGCCATGCATCGGAAGGCCTGGGAGGCTGGCGTTCCTTTGCTGCCACTGGGTGCACTTCAAGAGGTTGACAAGCCATTCTTTGGAGTTGACGAAGCCAGCCAAGCCGAATTCAACATCCTCAACGATCTGTGGCGCCACTACATGCAGCAAGCGGGCTACGGCGGCAGAGGTATCGGGCAAATGGTCAATGCGCACATGCGGCTGTACTACGGCTGGCGCTTCTACAAAATCAAGCTGAACAATGCCGCGCGCGCAAACGGCGGAGAGACACCCGATCAGACCACCTTGCGGCAACGCGAGGCCGAGTGGCTGAAGGAGCAACAGCAACTGTCCAGCGACATGGCGCCCCTGAAAAAACAAGTCGAGAAAGCCGCCACGCAGCTCGAGCGGGCAAAGACGCGACTGGCCATGGCAGAACACGATCAGATCGCCTACGGCACCACCGTTGACCCCGAACTGCAGAGAGTCGTTCGCGAGTCGCAAACTCGCTTCGACGAGATCAGCGATCCCTATCTAAAACTCAAGGCCCGCCAGGACACCCTGCCCGGCACCGAAGGCGAGATGGCGCGCAACCTCAACACCTACGATGACCAATTGGTGGCCGACGCCAAGGCGATCCGCGCGGTATTGAAGCAGTCTCCCGGCACCCCGGTGCGCCCTCACTATCAAAACCTGCTCGATGCCTATTTGGCCGAAGAGAGCGGGAACGGCCTGCGTGACGAGAAGGTGATCGCCTTCTTCGACACCTATGTGCACGATTCGCTGGCGGGCTTCGGTCGGGACGCGACCTTGCCCTCAGACCCTCGGGTGATCTACATCGGAGACGACACCAAATCGCTCCATGCGAAGGTTGACTTGCCGAACGATCGGCGCAGCACGCGAGTGGCCTGAACCAGGCCCCGCGCGCATCTGTTGGTTGCCTGCACACGGCGGCGCTTTGCCGCACGAGTCCATCCGATCGCACGCCGTCCAGATGTGATTGCACTTGCGCACCGACATGGTGCTCTTGTGACACATTGCACCTCATTGGCGCCAAACCCGAGTTGGCGGCATTCGATCGCCCCGAACTAGCGCGCCAACGCCCCAAAAAAGACCCTGGCACAAAAGCTGCACTGCCGTTGCGGCTTTCCGCCGCTGTATCGGCCCTCAAAAACCATCTACGGAGTACCCATGAAGAAGTTTGCTACGACCTGCCTGGTTGTCTGTGCGGCAACACTCGCAGGCGCTGCTGGCGCGCAGGAGGCTGCGCCGGTCACCGCCAACCTGAGCCTGACCTCGAACTACAAGTACCGCGGTCAAGACCAAGGCAACAACAAGCCGGCCGTGCAAGGCGGCTTCGACTACAGCAACAGCGGGTTCTACATCGGCAACTGGAACTCGAGCATCGGCTTCACCAACTCCGGCCTGGAGATGGACTTCTACGGTGGCTACAAGGGTTCGATCACGCAGGACATCGGCTTCGACGTCGGCGTGCTGCAGTACTACTACCCGCAAAAGGACAAGGTCGTCGACTTCGACACCACCGAGGTTTACGGCGCCATGAGCTTCGGCCCGGCCTCGGCCAAGCTGTCATACACCGCTTCGAGCAAGTACTTCGGTATCGAAGAAGGCCGCGGCACGATGTACTTCGACCTGTCCGCCAACTTCGAAGTGATCCCGAAGCTGACGGTGAACCTGCACGTCGGCGGCACCTACTTCCCCTCGGAAGTGCGCGACGCCAATGTGGCCACGAACTACTGGGACTACAAGGCCGGCGCCACCTATGACCTGGGTTCCGGCTTCTCGGTCGCGGGTGCCTACGTGGGCGCCACCGAGAAGGACTTCTATGGCGACATCAACAAGGGCCGGGTGATCGTGACGCTCACCAAGTCCATGTAAGCCGCCGATTCCATCGCAATCCTCAACAGGAGATGACCATGAAAATGGTGACTGCCATCGTCAAGCCTTTCAAGCTTGATGAAGTTCGTGAGGCCCTCAGCGCGATTGGCGTGCAGGGCATCACGGTGACCGAGGTCAAGGGCTTCGGCCGTCAGAAAGGCCACACCGAGCTGTACCGCGGTGCCGAGTACGTCGTCGACTTCCTCCCCAAGGTGAAGATCGAAGCGGCCGTGGATGACGCGCTCATCGACCGCGTGATCGAAGCCATCGAAACCGCTGCGCGCACCGGCAAGATCGGCGACGGCAAGATTTTCGTGTCGGCGCTGGAGCAGGTCGTACGCATCCGCACCGGCGAGACCGGCAAGGACGCGCTCTGACGCGATCAAGAGAGACAACCCACTATGAAGAAACTCATCGCAACCCTCGCCCTGGGCCTGTCGGTCCTGGGCTTCAGCGGGGCCTCGTTCGCGCAAGCGGCGTCTGCCCCTGAAGTAGCGGCCTCCGTCGCGGCAGAAGCTGCTCCGGCCGCAGCACCGGCCGCCGCGGCTGCCGCTTCGGAGCCGGCACCCGCCGCTGCTCCGGTGGCCAACAAGGGCGACGTCGCCTGGATCATCGTCGCCACGCTGCTCGTCATCATGATGACGGTGCCTGGTCTGGCGCTGTTCTACGGCGGCCTGGTCCGCAGCAAGAACATGCTGTCGGTGTTGATGCAGGTGATGGTCACCTTCTCGATGATCGTGGTGCTGTGGCTGATCTATGGCTACAGCCTCGCGTTCACCGAAGGCAACGCATTCATCGGCGGCCTCGACCGGCTGTTCATGAAGGGCATCTTCGACCCGGCCACCGGCGCGTTCGCCATGGGTGCCACGTTCAGCAAGGGCGTCTACATCCCTGAACTGCTGTTCGCCGCATTCCAGGCCACCTTCGCCGGCATCACCTGCTGCCTGATCGTCGGCGCCTTCGCCGAGCGCATCAAGTTCTCGGCCGTGCTGCTGTTCATGGTGCTGTGGTTCACCTTCAGCTACGCCCCGATCGCCCACATGGTCTGGTTCTGGATGGGCCCGGACGCCTACACCGCCGCTGGCGTGGTGGACGAGATGAACTCCAAGGCCGGCCTGATCTGGCAATGGGGCGGCCTCGACTTCGCAGGCGGCACCGTGGTGCACATCAACGCCGCTGTGGCCGGCCTGGTGGGTGCCTACATGGTGGGCAAGCGCGTCGGCTACGGCAAGGAAGCCTTCACCCCGCATTCGCTGACGCTGACGATGGTCGGTGCCTCGCTGCTGTGGGTGGGTTGGTTCGGCTTCAACGCCGGCTCGGCCCTCGAAGCAGGCAACAGCGCCGTGCTGGCCTTCATGAACACGCTGTCGGCCACCGCCGCTGCTGTTCTGGCCTGGTCGATCGGTGAAGCGCTGATGCGCGGCAAGGCTTCGATGCTGGGTGCTGCCTCGGGTGCGGTGGCTGGCCTGGTGGCGATCACCCCGGCCGCCGGCAACGTCGGCCTGATGGGCGCGATCGTGATCGGCTTCGTCGCCGGCTTCGCCTGCCTGTGGGGCGTGAACGGCCTGAAGAAGATGCTGGGCGCGGACGACTCGCTCGACGTGTTCGGCGTGCACGGTGTCGGCGGCATCGTCGGTGCCCTGCTGACGGGCGTGTTCAACACCCAGTCGCTCGGCGGCCCGGGCCTCGTGACCGACTGGGTCACGGCTTCGGTCGGCTCCAATGCGATCGGCGCGCAGGTGTGGATCCAGCTCAAGGCCGTACTCCTGACCGTGGTGTGGTCTGGCGTGGTCTCGGTGGTGGCGTTCAAGATCGTCGACCTGGTGATCGGTCTGCGTGTTCCGGAAGAAGAGGAACGCGAAGGTCTGGACATCACGTCGCACGGCGAGACGGCTTACCACCAGTAAGCACCCGCTCTCAAGCGAGAAAAAGGCCACCGCGAGGTGGCCTTTTTTCATGGTGCGCCGTGGAGCCAGGGATGCACGGCTTGCAGTCGGCGCGCTCACCCCCAACTGCCTAGAATTCAGCTCCTCGCAGCCCACTCAGCAGGCCCACGCCCATGGTTCCCCACCTCATCACCGCACTCACCGGGCCGATCAACGAACTGGAGCAGCGCATCCTCGAGTCGCTGCCGGCCATCGAGCGCTGGTTCCGGCTCGAATGGATGGAGCACACACCACCCTTCTACACCTCGGTCGACGTGCGCAACGCGGGCTTCAAGCTCGCACCGGTGGACACCAACCTCTTCCCCGGCGGCTTCAACAACCTCACGCCCGAGATGCTGCCGCTGGCGGTGCAGGCGGCGATGGCGGCGATCGAGAAGATCTGCCCCGAGGCGAAGAACCTGTTGCTGATCCCCGAGCGGCACACCCGCAACACGTTCTACCTGAGCAATGTGCTGCGCCTGATGCAGATCTTTCACCAGGCCGGCCTGAACGTGCGCCTCGGCACGCTGGACGACACCATCAAGGCCCCGACCCAGATCGACCTGCCCGATGGCAACTCGCTCACGGTGGAGCCCCTGGTCCGCACGCGCGGGCGGCTGGGCCTGAAAGATTTCGACCCTTGCACCATCCTGCTCAACAACGACCTCTCTGCGGGCATCCCCAGCGTGCTGAAGGGGCTGCACGAGCAGTACCTGCTGCCGCCGCTGCACGCGGGCTGGGCCGTGCGGCGCAAGACGAATCACTTCCAGGCGTATGAAGAAGTGGCCAAGAAGTTCGCCAAGCTGCTGGGCATGGACCCGTGGCTCATCAACCCGATGTTCGCCAAGTGCGGGGAGGTGAACTTCACGGACGGCAGCGGTGAAGACTGCCTGGCCAGCAATGCCGAGGCGCTGCTGGGCAAGATCCGCCGCAAGTACAAGGAGTACGGCATCCAGGAGAAGCCGTTCATCATCGTGAAGGCCGACGCCGGCACCTATGGCATGGGCATCATGACGGTGCGCGACCCGAAGGATCTGGTCGACCTGAACCGCAAGGCGCGCAACAAGATGAGCGTCATCAAGGACGGCCAGGAGGTCAGCGAGGTGATCCTGCAAGAGGGCGTGCCGACCTTCGAGCGCGTGCACGATGCGGTGGCCGAACCGGTGGTCTACATGATCGACCGCTACGTGGTCGGGGGCTTCTACCGCGTGAACGCCGAGCGCGGCGTGGACGAGAACCTCAACTCCCCGGGCGCGAGCTTCGTTCCGCTGGCGTTTGCCGAGTCGAATCAGCTGCCGCGCCCGGGTGTGAAGCCCGGCGCCAGCGCGCCCAACCGGTTCTATATGTATGGCGTGGTGGCCCGGCTGGCGATGCTGGCCGCCTCGTACGAGCTGGAAGCGACCGACCCCGACGCCGAGACCTACGAGTAGCTCGGTCGCGCCGGCCTGCCGCCCCGCGTTGCTGCACCGCAACACGGCCTCCCCACCCTCCTCGGGAGGTGAAGCACCCCAGGCTCGCAGCGCACAATAGCCCTCCCGCTGACTGAGCCAGGCCGTTTGCGCGGCATTGACCTCGTGACCCCTCATCGCCCCACCTCCAGCCTGGCCGCCCTGACCATTGGCGCGGTCGGCGTCGTCTACGGCGACATCGGCACCAGCCCGCTGTACGCACTCAAGGAGGTCTTCGGCCACGGCCACGTGCCTCTGACCACCGAAAACATCTTCGGTGTGCTCTCGCTGATGTTCTGGACCATCACCGTGGTGGTGTCCATCAAGTACGTTGCGCTGATCCTGCGCGCCGACAACAACGGCGAAGGCGGCCTGATCGCCATGCTCACACTGGCCTCGCAGGCGGTGAAGGATCGCCCGGACCTGCGCCGCCGCCTGCTGGTCCTGGGCATCTTCGGCACCGCGATCTTCTTCGGCGACGCGGTCATCACGCCAGCCATGACGGTGCTGTCAGCCATCGAGGGCCTGGAGGTCGCCGCCCCGGGGCTGCACCGCTATGTGGTCCCGATCACGCTGGTGGTGCTGACCGGCCTCTTCATCGTCCAGCGCCATGGCACGGCGAGCGTGGGCAAGTTCTTCGGCCCCATCACCGTGGTGTGGTTCCTGGCGCTGGCGGTGATGGGGCTGGTGCACATCGGCCGCAACCCCGACGTGCTGTGGGCCCTGAGCCCGCACTACGCGCTGATGTTCCTGGGTGCCCACACCGGCATCGCCTTCATCGCGCTCGGCTCGGTGGTGCTGTGCGTCACAGGGGCCGAGGCGCTTTATGCCGACATGGGTCACTTCGGCAAGCGGCCCATCCGGCTCGCCTGGTTCAGCCTGGTGATGCCCTCGCTGGTGCTGAACTACTTCGGCCAGGGCGCGATGCTGCTCGTGCACCCCGAGAACGTGAAGAACCCGTTCTTCGAGATGGCGCCCGCCTGGGCGGTCTACCCATTGATCGGCCTGGCGACCGCTGCCTCGGTGATCGCTTCGCAGGCGCTGATCACGGCGGCCTTCTCGGTCACCAAGCAAGCGATCCAGCTCGGCTACCTGCCGCGCCTGCGCATCACGCACACCTCTGTCAAGGAGACGGGGCAGATCTACATCCCGTTCATCAACTGGGGCCTGTACACCTGCATCGTGCTGGCGGTCGTGCTGTTCGGCAGCAGCAGCCGCCTGGCGGCGGCCTATGGCATCGCGGTGACCATCGACATGCTGATCACCACCACGATGACCTTCTTCGTGATCCGCTACGGCTGGAAGTACCCGTGGTCGCTGTGCATCGCGGCCACCGGCTTCTTCTTCGTCGTCGACCTCGTCTACTTCTCGGCCAACGCCGTCAAGCTGGTCGACGGCGGCTGGTTCCCGGTCGCCATCGGCGGCGTGATGTTCACGCTGATGATGACCTGGAAGCAAGGCCGCAAGCTGATGCGCTCCCGCCTGCGCGACGAAGCCATCGACCTGACGAGCTTTCTCGAAGCGGTGTTCCTGAGCCCGCCCACGCGTGTGCAGGGCACGGCGGTGTTCCTGGTGCCCGACCCCGGCATCACGCCCAATGCCTTGCTCCACAACCTCAAGCACAACAAGGTGCTGCACGAGACCAACCTGTTCGTGACGGTCAAGCACCACGAGGTGCCGTGGATCGGCTTCGACAAACGCTGCGACATCGTTCCGCTCGGGCACGACTGCTGGCAGGTCACGCTTCACTTCGGCTTCAAGAACGACCCCGACGTGCCCGAGGCGCTGTCGCTGCTGCGCGGCCGAGGCGTACAGCTCGACGACATGGAGACTTCATATTTCCTGTCGCGCGACATCGTGATCCCGACGCTCGGCAGCGGCATGTCGATGTGGCGCGAGAAGCTCTTCGCCAACATGCACCACAACGCAAGCGACGCGGCCGACTTCCTGAGCCTGCCCACCAACCGCGTGGTCGAGCTCGGCTCCAAACTCGAGATCTGAGCGCGCCCCGCAGGCGCTTCGCGCTTGTCGCGACGGGCGCCTGCCACCCTCGCTTATCCTGCCGCGATGCGCTCCTTGCTTCGCGACAGCTCACTCTCCACGCTCGCCGCTGGCTTCATCGCTGTGCTGGTCGGCTACACCAGCTCGATCGCCATCGTCTTCCAGGCCGCACGCTCGCTGGGCGCGGACAGCGCGCAGATCAGTTCTTGGATGTGGGCGCTCGGTATCGGCATGGGCGTGTGCGCGCTCGGCGCGTCGATGTGGTTGCGCAAGCCGGTGATGATCGCGTGGTCAACGCCGGGAGCCGCGGTGCTCGCGACGGCGGGCGCCACCGCAGGCTTCACCATGCCCGAGGCCATTGGCGCGTTCATGGTGTCGGCGGCGCTGATCGTGCTCTTCGGTGCCACGGGCTGGTTCGAGCGGCTGATGGACCGCATCCCCATGCCGATCGCCAATGCCCTGCTGGCCGGTGTGCTGGCGCGCTTCGGCCTCGACGCCTTCCTGGCCGCCCGGTCGGCCTTCGGCCTCGTGCTGGCGATGCTGCTCGCCTACCTGATCGGACGGCGCTGCTGGCCTCGCTACGCGGTACCCGTGGTGCTCGGGGTGGGCACGCTCTGGGCCGGCCTTCACGGGCAGCTTCACCCCGAAGGCATCCACCTCGGCCTGACGATGCCCGTGTTCACCGCACCGGCTTTCCACTGGCAGGCGATGGTGAGCCTTGCGTTGCCGCTCTTTGTCGTGACGATGGCGTCGCAGAACCTGCCGGGCGTCGCGGCGATACGCGCCGCTGGCTACACGATGCCGATCTCGCGCCTCATCACGATGACAGGCGCGACGACGCTCTTGCTCGCCCCCTTCGGCGCCTTTGCGATCAACCTGGCCGCCATCACCGCGGCCATCTGCATGGGCCGGGAGGCGCACGACGACCCCGACCGGCGCTACGCCGCCGCGGCCACCGCGGGCGTGCTCTACATCATCGTGGGGGTGTTCGGGGCTGCCGTGGCCGGCGTGCTGCTTGCCTTTCCGAAGGAGTTGGTCGCAGCGATCGCCGGCCTGGCGCTGCTCGGCAGCGTGGGCGGGGGCCTGGCAGGCGCGATGAAGGAAGAGGCCCACCGCGAGGCCCCGCTGATCACCTTCCTTGTCACGCTCAGCGGTCTTTCGTTGTGGGGCGTCGGATCGGCCTTCTGGGGCGTGGTAGCCGGCGCGCTCGCGCTTTTTGTGCAACAGTGGCGGCCCCGATCCACTGCCTGAGACGCTCCCATGAAGTTGTTGTTCGTGGCCGACCCGCTGGAGGGTTTCAAGACCTACAAGGATTCAAGCTTCGCGATGATGCGTGAGGCCGCCTCGCGCGGCCATGAGCTCTGGGCCTGCGAAGCGAAAGACCTGCTGTGGCGGCGTGGCGAGAAGGTCAGCGCGCTGGCGCGCCGCTTCCGGCTGACCGGGAGCAGCGATGCCTGGTTCGACGCCGATGCCCGCAGTGCACTCGTGCTCGCCGACACCGATGCAGTGTTGATGCGCAGCGACCCGCCCTTCGACAGCGAGTACTTCTATGCCACGCACCTGCTGGAGCGGGCCGAGCGCGATGGCGCTCGCGTGTTCAACAAGCCGGCGGCGCTGCGCGACCACCCGGAGAAGCTCGCGATCCTGGAGTTTCCCCAGTTCATCGGGCCGACGCTCGTCACTCGCCACGCGGCCGAGATCCGCGCCTTCCACGCGGAGCACCAGGACATCATCCTCAAGCCGCTCGATGGCATGGGCGGGATGGGGATCTTCCGGGTCGGGCTCGATGGCCTGAACCTCGGCAGCATCATCGAAACGCTCAACAAGCACGGCGCGCAGACGGTGATGGTGCAGCGCTACCTGCCCGAGATCGTGAAGGGCGACAAACGCATCCTGCTGATCGCCGGCGAGCCCGTGCCGCACGCCCTGGCGCGCATCCCGCAGGGCAGCGAGATCCGCGGCAACATGGCCGTCGGCGGCAAGGGCGTGGCCCAGCCGCTGTCGGCGCGCGACCGCGAGATCGCCGAGAGCATCGGCCCGGTGCTGGCCGCGCGGGGCCTGCTGCTGGTGGGTCTGGACATCATTGGCGACTGCGTGACCGAGATCAATGTCACCAGCCCGACCGGCTTTCAGGAGATCACCGACCAGACCGGTTTCGACGTGGCGCGCATGTTCATCGATGCGCTGGAGCGCGCCGTGTGACTTCCTGCGCACCGCGCCCGCGGTGGATTTGAGCTTTTTGCACACGCGTGCGATTTAATGGCACGTGATCCCGCACCTCGCGGGAGCCCCTGCAAGAAGTCCAAATCACCCACCGGAGGGCAACGTGTCACTACCCATCTCCCGCCGCTCGGCGCTGCAAGGTGCCGCGGCCGCGGCGGCCAGCCTGGCGCTGCCGCACATCGGCTCGGCAGCCGAAACCGAAGACGACATCCTGATCGGCCAGAGCGCCCAGCTCAGCGGCCCCGCCGCATCCGCCATGACGCGCGTGCTCAAGGGCCAGGCCCTGGCCCTCGACGAGTTCAATCTCAAGGGCGGCGTGGCCGGGCGCAAGGTGCGCCTGATCACGCTCGACGACGCCTACGACGCCAAGCGCTGCGTGGACAACGTGGGCACGCTGATCGACAAGGAGAAGGTGGTGGCGCTTTACGGCCTGGCGAGCACCGCCAACGTGGCCGCGGTGCTGCCGATGCTGGGCGAGAAGAAGGTGCCCCTGATCGGCGTCTACACCGGTGCGCCCTCGCTTCGCACGCCGCAGCACCCCTACTTCTTCACCACCATGGCGAGTTACCGCGACGAGGTGGTGAAGATGGTGCAGAACCTCTCCACCGGGCACCGGCGCCGCCTCGGCGTGGCGGTGCTCAACAGCCCTTTCGGCAAGGAGATGGGGCCGATCATCGAAGAGGCGGCCAAGGACCAGGGCGTGACCGTCGTGGGCATGCAGGCCATCGACATGAACGGCCAGAACGTCGAAGCCGCGTGCCGCGCGCTGGGCGACACCAAGCCCGATGGCCTGATCCTGATGGCCTTCGGGCCCACGGTCGTGCCGCTGGTGCGCGGCGCACGCGCCTACGTGGGCGTGCCGCTGTATGCCCCCACCATCGCCAACAGTCGCGCCGCGATGGAAGCGCTGGGCAACGATGCGCGCGGCCTGGCCTTCACGCGCATCCTGCCCAACAGCCTGCGTGCGGTAACACCGATCACGCGCGACTACGGCGCGGCGATGGAGCGAGCGCAGATTCCCGTCGACCATGATCATTTCTTCGGCTACCTCAACATGCGCGTGCTGCTCGAGGCCCTGCGCCGTGCCGGCAAGGGCGTTACCTCGCAAGGCCTGGTGAGCACGATGGAGCGCCTCGGCACGCTCGACCTCGGCGGCTACAGGCTCAGCTTCGGCCCCAAGAACCACCACGGCTCGAAGTACGTCGACATGTCGGTGATCGGCCCGGGCGGGCGCTACATCATGTGATATCGCCCCCGGCGGGGGACAATGCGTGTTTTGCTCAGCGCCCCCCGCCATGGCCGTCCTCTCCCTCTCCAACGCACACCTGGCCTATGGCCATGTGGCGCTGCTCGACAACGCCGCCTTCTCGCTCGAATCCGGCGAACGCCTGGGCCTGATCGGCCGCAACGGCGCGGGCAAGTCCTCGCTGCTGAAGATCCTGGCCGGGCTCGAGAAGCCCGACGACGGCCTGCTGCAGATGACGCAGGGCGTGCGCGTGTGCTACGTGCCGCAAGAGCCGGTGTTCGACGCCGCCTCGAGCGTGTTCGACACGGTGAGCGCGGGCGTGGCCGAGGCCAAGAGCGTGCGCCAGCAGTACGAGGAGCATGCCGAGGGCGTGGACCTCGACGCGCTGCAAACGCGCATCGAAGCGCTCGACGCCTGGAACTGGGAGCAGCGCGTGGACACCACGCTCGCGCAGCTGCACCTCGACGGCGCGCGCGTCGTCGGTGAACTCTCAGGCGGCATGAAGAAGCGGGTGGCGCTGGCGCAGGCCCTGGTGGCCGTGCCCGACGTGCTGCTGCTCGACGAGCCCACCAACCACCTCGACCTCGACTCCATCGCGTGGCTCGAAGAACTGCTCAAGGGCTTCAGAGGCAGCGTGATGCTGATCACCCACGACCGCGCGTTTCTCGACAACGTCTGCACTCGCATCCTCGAACTCGACCGCGGCGTGATCCGCAGCTACCCGGGCAACTTCAGCGCCTACGAACGCACGAAGGAAGAGCAGCTCGCCTCCGAGGCGCTCGCCAACGCCCGCGCCGACAAACTGCTCGCGCAAGAGGAGGTGTGGATCCGCAAGGGCGTGGAAGCCCGCCGCACGCGCAGCGTGGCGCGCATCGAACGCCTGAAAGTGCTGCGCGACCAGCGCCAGAAGCGGCGCGACTCGCTCGGCCAGGTGCGGCTGGAGGTCGACTCCGGCGTGCCCAGCGGCAAGATCGTCGGCGAGCTGAAAGACGTCTCGATCCGGTTCGGCGAGAAGGTGATCGTCAAGGATTTCAGCGCCACCATCCTGCGCGGCGACAAGGTCGGCCTGATCGGCCCCAATGGCGCCGGCAAGACCACGCTGCTCAAGCTCATCCTCGGCGAACTGCAGCCCGACAGCGGCAACGTGCGCCAGGGCTCGCGCATCGAGGTCGCCTACTTCGACCAGATGCGCAGCACCCTCAAGCTCGACGCGACGCTGGCCGACACCATCAGCCCGGGCAGCGAGTGGGTGGAGTTCAACGGCCAGCGCAAGCACGTGATGAGCTACCTGAACGACTTCCTGTTCTCCCCGGAGCGCGCCAACTCCCCCGTGCGCACGCTCTCGGGCGGCGAACGCAACCGACTGCTGCTGGCCCGCCTGTTCGCGCTGCCGGCCAATGTGCTGGTACTCGACGAGCCCACCAACGACCTCGACATCGACACGCTGGAGTTGCTCGAGGAGCTGCTTCAAAGCTACGCGGGCACGGTGTTCCTGGTCAGCCACGACAGGCGTTTTCTCGACAACGTGGTCACCAGCACCATCGCCTGGGAAGGCGATGAGTCGCCCGGCCTGTGGCGCGAGTACGAGGGCGGCTACGAGGACTGGAAGATGCAGCAGACTCGCGCACGCGCGCTGCGCAGCGACAAGTCTGCAAAACCGGCTCCGTCAACATCCACGAGTGCATCGCCCCCCCCGCCCAAGAAGGCCAAGCTCAGCTACAAGGAGCAGCGCGAATTCGACGGCCTGCCGGCGCGTATCGAGGCGCTCGAAGCAGAACAGAAGGCGCTGGGCGAACAGCTCAGCGGCACCGCCATCTACAACGGCGACGCGCAGGTGCTGGTGCAGACGCAGGCCCGCTTCTCGCAGATCGAGAACGAACTGATGGAAGCGCTGGAGCGCTGGGAGTTGTTGAGCAATCGCTGAGCAGCCGCTGACCCGCCACTGAGCGACAGGCGCCGATCGCTCAGCGCCCGCCGAGCACGCCGAACAGCGACTCGCCGAAACCAGTGGGCCGCGTGCGGCTCACGATCAGGCCCGACTGCAGGTACAGGGCGTTGAGCAGGCGGGCGGCACGGGTCGTGTCGAGGCCGGGCCAGTCGGCCATCTCGCGCAAGGTGACGCGCTCGCCCTGGCTCAGCCGCTGGATCGACGCCATCAGCGCACCGCCCACGCGCAAGGGGCCGAGATCGATGTCAGGTGCGACCCGGTACGACACCTGGCCGGCAATCTCGGGCAGCAGGGTATTGCGTGCACCGCGCAGCGCGATCTCCCACAGCACCGGGCGCAGCGAGTGATAGTGGTGGTCTTCGCCGACAAGAGCCATCTCCTCGTGGCCCGGCGCGCGCAGCACCGCCGGCTCGACATGCAGCACACGCATCTCGGTGGGGCGCTGCAGCAGCAGGGCGTCGAGGCTGACGGGGCAATGCACCAGACGGTCGAGCGGGAACACGGTCAGGGGCACTACCACCTCGCCCATCTGCAGATGGATCACCACCTGCTGCGCATGGCGCACGCAGGCCGCGAGCACCTCCAGCATCTCCGACGCCTGCCCTGCGTGCTCGAAGCGGCTCAGGTCGGCCAGCAGCGAGAGGCTCAGGCCGGCCGGGCGCGTGGGGTTGTCGAGCACCTCGCGCGCACGTGGGCCCCCGGGCTCATGCAGGTAGCGCTCGAACGCGCTGACCCGCATCAACTCAGGCTCGCCGAAGGGAATGGTGGGTTCAAACAAACTCATGTAGCGGTACGACTTTAGGTGAGGGCCGCGGCCGGGATCAATCCCGGGCTCAGGCGGCGATGGTCTCGCGTGTTCGCTCCAGGGCGCGCCAGAAGCGTGCGTCCTGTGAGCTGGCGAAGTTGATGCGCATCAACGTGGTCGGGCGCGGCGCGGCATGGAACAGCGCGCCCGGTGCGAGCAGCCAGCCTTGATCGACCATCGCGTGCGAAAGGCGCTCAGTGTCCACTCCCACGTCGATCCAGCCGAAGAGACCCCGCGGCGGGGTCGCAAATCGACAGCCGGACGCCTCGGCAAGCTGCACCGTCCGGGCCCGTGCGGCATCGAGCTTTTGAGCCACACGCAGCGCATGCCGTCGCAGCAAGCCCTGCTCCAGGCAATGAGCAAGCGCTTGCTCCGTCAAGCTTGGTGTGGTGAGGCTGGTGAGCAACTTGGTGTCGACCATGCGATCGACCAGACCCGGTGGTACGGCCATGTAGCCGACTCGCCAGTTGGGCACCAGGATCTTCGAGAAGCCCGAGACGTACACCGTGCGCTCCAGCGCATCGAGGGCGGCCAGGCGCGGCAGGTGCGGTGGCGCGAGGTAGGCGTAGGTGTCGTCTTCGACGATATGCAGGTCGTGCTCCTGGGCCAGGCGCAGCAGCTTGTGCGCGTGACCGAGCGAAAGCGACGCGCCGGTCGGGTTGTGTAGCACCGACACGGTGATGTACAGGCGGGGCCGCTCGTGTGGCGCCTGCGCCTCGATCAGGCGCTGCATCACCGCGAGATCGGGCCCCTCTTCACCGCGTGGCACCGGCAGCATGCGCAGCCCGAGCGCCGCCAGCCGCGCGAACTCGATCGACCAGCCGGGGTCGTCGACAAGCACTGTGTCACTAGGCCGCAGCAGGGTGCGGGTGACGATGTCCAGCGCCTGCGTGGCGCCCAAAGTGGTCACGATCTGCTCGGGCGCGGCCTTGACGCCCACGTCGCCGAGCCGCTGCGCGAGGGCGCGGCGCAGGCGCAGGTCGCCGGCGGGCTCGCCGTAGCGCAGCGAATGCGCCGCGAGTTGGCTGGATGCGCTCACCCGGCGCAGCGCGCTGCTGAGCATGGGCAGGTCGAGCCATTCCACCGGCAAGGTGCCCAGGCCCGGCATGGGCAGCCCGCCGGGTGGCTCGAACATGCCGCGCACGAGCATGGTCGCGCTCACCGGCGGCACGAGGCGGTGTGGCGCGGCGGGCGCCTGGGGGGCTCCCGACAGATCCGTCGCAGACCCCAGGCGGCGCCCCTCGCGCTGCTCATCGCGCACGAAGAACCCCCGCTGCCGGCGCGACTCGACCAGGCCCTGCGCCAGCAACTGGTCGTATGCAGCCACCACGGTGTAGGGGCTTACGCCGTAGCGGCGCGCGCACTCGCGCACCGAGGGCAGGCGCGCTCCGGGTGCCAACAGGCGTTGGCGGATGTGCGCCGCAAAGCGGCTGGACAGCTGCTCGGTGAGCGTGGCGTCGGATGCGCGGGAGAGGGTCGACGGAGGAGTCATGTGCCGGCGATACAACCAATACAGGTCATGGGATGTGCCGGCATATTGTATTGGTCATGTGCTGGTTCTCAGGCCTAGACTGGCCGAATGAACTTGCCACCCCACCCCCTGCGGCCTCAGCGCGATGCTGCCGACACCTCGCTCTGGCGCATCTCGCGCCGCGCCGAGCGCATGAACCCCTCGGCCATCCGCGAGATCCTCAAGGTGACGGAGCAACCAGGCATCCTGTCGCTCGCGGGCGGCCTGCCTTCACCAGACAGCTTCCCCATCGACGCGATGCGCGAGGCCACCGCTCGCGTGCTGCGCGATCACCCGATCGAGGCACTTCAATACGCCAGCAGCGAGGGGTTCGGCCCCTTGCGCGAATGGGTCGCCGGCGAGCTGGCCGCCCAGGGTCTGCGCTGCACCGCCGCGCAGGTGCTCATCACCACGGGTTCGCAACAGGGCCTGGACCTGATCGGCAAGGTGATGATCGACGCCGGCAGCACCGTGGCCGTCGAGTCGCCCACGTACCTGGGCGCGCTGCAGGCCTTCAACCCCTGCGAGCCGGAGTTCGTGTCGGTGGCCTGCGACGACGACGGCCCCGTGCCCGAGGGCCTGGCTCGGGCACGGGGCGCACGCTTTCTGTACGTGCTGCCCAACTTCCAGAATCCGAGCGGCCGCTGCATCAGCGCGGGCCGGCGCGACGCCCTGGTGCAAGCAGCGCAGGCGATCGGCCTGCCCCTGGTCGAAGACAACCCCTACGGCGACCTGTGGTTCGACGAAGCGCCGCCCGCGCCGCTGGCCGCGCGCTGGCCCGAGGGCACGGTGTACCTGGGATCGTTCTCGAAGGTGCTGGCGCCCGGCCTGCGGCTGGGCTACATCGTGGCACCCAGCGAGCTCGGCCCCAAGCTGCTGCAGGCCAAGCAGGCCGCCGACCTGCACACGCCGAGCTTCAACCAGCGCGTGGTGCACGAGGTGATCCGCGACGGCTTCCTGCAGCAGCACGTGCCGATGATTCGTGCGCGCTACCGCGCCCAACGCGACGCCATGGCCGCGGCGCTCAAGGCGCACATGCCCACCGGTTGCCGCTGGAACGAGCCACGCGGCGGCATGTTCTTCTGGGTCGAACTGCCCGAGGCCGTGGACGCCACGGCGCTGTTCTCGCGCGCCGTGGCCAACGGCGTGGCCTACGTGCCCGGTGCGGCCTTCTACGCCCAACGGCCCCAGACCCATACATTGCGGTTGTCGTTCGTGACGCTGGCGCCGGCACAGATCGAGGAAGGCGTCGCGCTGCTGGCCCGAACCCTGCGCGAATCCACCTGACCCCGATCGGCATGAGCACACACGCCTACACCCAGGTCGACGTCTTCACCGACCAGCCCCTGCACGGCAACCCGCTGGCCGTGGTGCACGGCGCCGACGGACTGAGCACCGAGCAGATGCAGCGCTTCGCCCACTGGACGAACCTCTCGGAGACCACCTTCCTGCTGCAACCGACCGACCCGGCGGCCGACTACCGGGTGCGCATCTTCACGCCCAACCGTGAACTGAGCTTCGCCGGCCACCCCACCCTCGGCAGCTGCGCAGCGTGGCTGCGGGCCGGTGGCGCGCCGCGGGTGCGCAGTATGGTGGTGCAGGAATGCGGCGTGGGGCTGGTGCGCATCCGCCAGGGCGCGAGTGCGCCGGCGTTCGCCGCACCGGCGGCGATGCTGGAGACCGTCGACGACGCCACGCTGGCGTCGGTGATCGCCGCGCTCGGCCTGCGGCCCGAGCAAGTGCGAGCCACGCAGTGGATGAGCATCGGCCCCAAGTGGCTGGGACTGCTGCTCGACAGCGCCGACAGCGTGATTGCGCTGCGCCCCGATCTCGCGGCCCTGGCCCGCCTGGCCGATGTGGGGGTCGTCGGCCCTCACGCGCCCGGCAGCGAATGCCAGTTCGAATTGCGCGCGTTCGCCCCGGCCGACGGCATCGACGAAGACCCGGTCACCGGCAGCCTCAACGCGGGCGTGGCGCAGTGGCTCATCGGCGCCGGTCTCGCGCCGGTGCGCTACCTGGCGGCGCAAGGCCAGTGCGTGGGCCGCGCCGGCCGCATCCACATCGAGCAGGATGGCCGCACCACCTGGGTGGGCGGCCACAGCGTGTGCTGCATCGAGGGTCAGGTGACGCTGTGAGCACCACCCACGTCGACCACCTGGTGGTGGCCGCTCGAACGCTCGACGAAGGCGCGTCCTGGTGCGAGGCCACGCTGGGCGTGACGCCGCAGCCCGGCGGCCGACATGCGCTGATGGGCACCCACAACCGGCTGGTCAACATCTCGTCGGACGCTTTTGTGCGGGCCTATCTGGAGATCATCGCCATCGACCCCGAGGCGCCCGACCCGGGCCGCACACGCTGGTTCGACCTCGACGACCCCACGATGCAAGCGGCCGTGGCGCAGGGCCCGCGCCTGATCCACTGGGTGGCGCGCTGCGATGACCTGGGCGCACGATTGCGGGCCCTGGCCGCCGCCGGGCTGGACGGCGGCGAGCCAGTGCGCGCCGAGCGCGGGCCATTGCGCTGGCAGATCGGCCTGCGTGCGGATGGGCGCCGCCTGTTCCGCGGGGCGCTGCCCACGCTCATCGAGTGGGGTGAGCACCACCCATGCGAGCAATTGCCTGCCAGCGGCGCTCACCTGCAATCGCTGCATGTCGGCGGGCTGCCCGCCTCGGTGATGCCGGCGCTGCAGACCGCGGGCGCCAGCTTTTCGGCGTCATCGCCGCCCGCGGTGACGGCCACGCTTGCCACACCCCTGGGCGTGGTGTGCCTGCGCACTCGCCCCGACCACACCGAAGACTGACATGCCGATGCGCCCCGACCTCGACCACGCCCTCGCCACGGTCCATGCCGTTCAGCCGCCGACGCCGCAGTACTGCTGGCCGCTGCTCAGCCAGCGCCTGGGGGCGCAGGCCTGGGTCAAGCACGAGAACCACACGCGGGTCGGCGCCTTCAAGCTGCGCGGCGGGCTGACCTACTTCGACACCCTGCGCCAGCGCGAACCGGGCTGCGCCGGCGTCATCGCCGCGACGCGGGGGAACCACGGCCAGTCCATCGCGATGGCCGCGCGCAGCCACGGCCTGCCGGCAATCATCGTCGTGCCGCGCGACAACTCGGTCGAGAAGAACGCGGCCATGCGCGCGCTGGGTGCCGAACTCATCGAACACGGGGACGACTTCCAGGCCGCACGCGAGCACGCCACGGCCGTGGCCGATTCACGCGGGTGGCACATGGTGCCCTCGTACCACGACGACCTGGTACGCGGTGTGGCGACCTATTGGCTCGAGTTCTTTGCGGCGGTGCAGCCGGACGTCGTCTTCGTGCCCATTGGCCAGGGTTCAGGCATCTGCGCCTGCGCCGTCGCGCGGAGGCACATGGGCCTGCGAACGCGCATCGTCGGCGTGGTGTCGGCGCACGCGACGAGCTATCTGCAATCCTTCCACGCCGGACGAGTCATCGAAGCACCCGTCACCACGGTGCTCGCCGATGGCATGGCCTGCCGCGTGGCCGATGCGCAGGCGCTCGACGTGATCCGGCGCGAGGTGGACGACGTGATTGCCGTCACCGACGATGAAGTCGCCGCGGCGATGCGCGCGCTGTTCGCGGACACCCACAACGTGGCCGAAGGAGCCGGCGCCGCCTCGTTGGCCGGCGCCCTGCAGCAGAAAGGCCGCTGGGCCGGTCGCTGCGTGGGCATCACCTTGACCGGCGGAAACGTCGACAGCAACGTGTTCGCTCAAGTGCTGCGCACGGAGGCCTGATCGAGGCAAGCCGAATGCGTGTGTCTGTCGGCCCGTTCTATCGGCCCGTTCTATTGGCCGGTTCTATTGGCGCGACCGGTCAGCCAGGCAGGTACGTCAGCGGGCGCGGCGCAAACGCCACGCCTGCGCGAGTTGTGCCCAGGCCTGCGCCTGCTCCGGGTGCTGCTCGCGCATCGCCTGGCGATAGCGGCGCACGATGACGTAGATGCTCGACAGCAGCAGCGCCATCATCGTGGCACCCAGAACGATCAGGGCGCGCGAGGGCTTGGACTTGTAGTCGGGCGTCACGGCCACGTCCACCTGTTGCAGCACCGGGCCCTCCTTGGCCTCATCCAGCCGCGCAATCTCGAACTGGCGCAGCATTCCGGCCAGCAGCGTCTCCTGGAACTTCACCTCGCGCACCGCGCGCACGTACTCCACGGCGGCGGCAGGCAGCCCGGCGATCGGGATGTCGATGCCACTGGCGGCACCTGACGGGGGAACCGCCGACTCCATGCGCGACAACTCAGCGCGCAAGGCAGCCAGCTCGGAGCCCAGGCGTTGCACGTCGGGGTTCTGCGCCGTGGCGCCCGTGCGAAGCACGCGCAGCTGAACCTCGCGCTCGACGATCCGGGCCTTGAGCTCGGCCACCGCCTTGATGATGGCCTCGGACTGCTGATCGAGCGCGACCATGCCGGATTTCTCTTGCACCGCGCGCAGCGCCTGCTCGGCATTGATCAGGTTCTCCTTGGTCTCCTTCAGGCGCACGTCAAAGAACAGGCGGCGCTGTTGCGCTTCGGAGACGGCGAGGCGGCCCATCAGTTTGGTGATTTCCGTGGAGTACGCGTTGGCTAGCTCGGCGGCGAACTTCGGGTCCTTATCGTCAACATCGACCGAGATCAGGCCAGACTTCTTGTCGGCTGACACGCGGACAAACGACGGAAATGTCTGGCGCATTGCTTCATACGTCTTGATCCCAAAGCGGTCGTACAGGTCAAACCTAGTGGCCAACTCGCGCTGAACGCTGTCGCTCTTGAGCAAACCCACATAGAGTTCGTCCGGCGTTTTGGCGCTGATGCCCCCCAGCCCACCCAGCGACCCCAATGCCGCCAGGGCCGCCGCGGACGCACCGCCCTGCTGTTGTGACGAGGGCGGCAGCAACGTGGTCCGGGCCGTGAAAATTGGCGTTTGCATCAGAGCAAAAGCCAGCGCCAACAGCGTTACCACGCCCGTGACGATCACTATCACGCGCTTGCCTTCACCCAGCCAAATTAGCAAGTCAAGGAGACTCAACGTTGGCTCGTCATCCAGCTCTTCGACCACTTGAGCCACCGCCTGAGATTGAGGTTCGTTCATGGCCCGCCTCAATTGCCGCGCAAGGTCTGGATCGCCGCAGCGCCCAGGCCGAACTGGTAGAAGATCTGGCCGAAGTCCTTCAGGTTGCGCACGAGGGCACGCCCCCAGGTCTCGTAGTCGAGCTGGGTGGGCACCACGATCGCGTCGCCTGGATAGACACCCTGCGACTCGATGCCACCGCCAAAGAAGCCGCCGTAGCTGCCCGCGTGCGTCGCGGTGCCGTCGGCGCGCAGCACGAACATGTTCGAGGTCTCGGCCGCATCGTCCAGGCCGGCCTGCCGCAGGTAATCACCCACCGTGCGGCCCGGCTTCCAGAGCAGGGCATTGTTGTTGACTACGGCACCCGCAACCGTGATGAAGCCTGGACGGGCCGGCACCACGATGCGATCGCCGTTCTCGAGCGGCACTTGCGGTAGCGTGTCCACCGACGTGTCCTCGGGTTGGAGCTCAAGAGCGATACGCCCATTCGGCTCCACGCGGCGCAGGCGCGCCATCTGGGCCTGCGTCGCCGCGGCGCTGAGTGAAGCTCCCTGCAGCGCAGACACGTCGTCGCGGAGGTTGGCCGCCTGACGCGCGCTCTGTGTGGCGGCCAGCGCTTCCAGACGCGCTACCGCAGCCAAGAGGTTCTCACGCTGACGCTTGCGCGTTTCTTCGCGGGTGAACTCCAACCCGTACGCATAGGCCTGGGGCGTGAAGCCGCCCGCACGCGTGAGAAGCTGCGGCAAGGTTTCACCGGGCAGCAGTTGGTACACGCCCGCGGCACTCACCTCGCCCTCGACCGTCACGAGCCGCGTCTGGCGCGCCAGAGGCACTCGCATGTCTTTCTGGTTGTAGACCGTCACCACGTCGCCCGGCATCAGCTCCACGTTGTTGGCCGGATCGCTTTGCAGCACCGCCTTGCCGAGATTGAACGGGATGATCCGGGTGCTGAGGTCGGGGTTCAGGCGCTCGATGACCGCGTAGTCCCAGTTCAGCTCGTCGAACAAGGCCTTGGGCGCCTTCTTGGGCCGTTCAGCGCTCATCTGACCGCGCGGGTCACCAGCCTGCTGCGGGTTGCCGTTGGCGTCGCGCGCGCTGCCGCTCGAACCCTGGCGCGCGTAGTCGTCGGCGGCGTAGGCTGCACCCGCGCCCGCCCCTCCTGCGATCAGGTTGCCTTGCTCGTCATAGCGTCGATCGTCATCACGCGAGTCGTAGCGTGGGTCGTTGCTCGACCCGTATCGCGCATCGCTGCGCGGGTAGTCGTCGCGCCGGTCGCCATAGCGCCGGCCCGAGGAGCGCGGGTCTTCGCCATCCGCCTGCACCAGCTGATTCTTGCGACGAAAGAAGTCCGGCGAGATGAGCGCCTCGGCATTCGGGATCAGGTCGCGGATGCGCATGCCTTCGGTGAAGGCGTAGCGCAGCGGTTGCGCCACCGGGCCCTTGAGGGTGATCGCATTCTTGAACTGCTGCGAAATCGGCAGCAGCGTCAACACGTCGCCGTCTTTCATGGCGCGCTGCAGGCCGGTGTCGTCGAGCTTGAACTCCTCGACATAACGCGGGGCCGGGCTGCGTGCCGGATCGATGCGTTCGAGCAGCACCTTGTTCGGATTGGTCAGCACCACGGTGCCGCCGGCATAGCGGAGCACGTCGCGCACCGGCTCTTCCGCCGCCTTCAATTCGTAGATGGCCGGCGTGTCGAGCGCGCCGTTGATGGCCACACGCGGGCCGGCAGGCTGAAACACCACCACATCGCCACTGATCAGCTGGACATCCTTCGACTTGTCGCCTTGAACCAGGAAGTCGTAGATGTCGAGCTCCGACACCAGCGTGCCATTGCGGCGCAACTGCACCTTGCGCATCGAACCACTGGGGCCGGGGCCTCCTGCGGCGACCACCGCCGACAGCATGGTGCCCTGGCTGGCCACGGTGTACACCCCCGGCAGCCGCGCCGGGCCGACCACGAACACCTTCAGGCCGCGCAGCTGCCCGAGCGAGACGCTCAGGCTGAAGTTGGTGTAAAGCCGCCCGATCTGCGCCCGCAGGTGCTTCTCGAGTTCTGACGCACGCACACCCGCCACCGTGAAGCTGCCAATCTTGGGCAGGTTCACCTGGCCGTTGCGATCGACGGTGGCGCGCATGTCGGCATCGACCGCACCCCACATGCGGATCATCAGTTCGTCGCCCGTTCCCACGGTGTAGTCGCTCGAGACCGGCACGTTGTCGACCGTCGACAGCCCATTGGCGGCGTCGACGAAGAAGCCCGAGCCAAAGATCGGCAAACGCCGCCCGGTCGCCTGCTCGACGAACTTCTGGAATTCGCTCGGCTTGGCCGGCTGCAATTCGATGCGTCGGCCACCGCCGTCGCTCATCGAGGGCGCCGACTCGCCGGGGCGCTGCGCCGCGCCGCCGCGCCCGGAAGGGTTGCGCGGGTCAGCGCCGACGCCACTGGCCGAAGCGGATGGGGGGTACACCGGCAGCGAACCCTGGGACGAGTAGCTCGGCGGGTTGAACATGCTGCCGCCGGCACCCTCATCGGCGGCGAAGCCTGTTGCAGCGAAACACCCCATCCCCAGGAAAACGACCCACGCCTTCAGGGTCGGCAACGCGGCGCAACGGCGGAACACAGTCATGCGAAACAAGCTCGTAATGGGCCCGAGGCCCGGCGAATCAGGCGGGCCTGGCATGCGCAGGCCCCGCGGCGAAGCTGTTGAAACAGCAGCCGGCAATGGTAGCGGATGCCCTTGACGGCCCCGCTCGGTGCCCGCCCCAAGGAGAGGCCCGCCGGGGCGGGCTTGCTCACCTCAACGGGCACGGCACTGCCGCAACCCGCCCGTCATTCCTTGCGATAGGTGTCGTGGCAGCCTTTGCAGGCCTTGCCGACGCCCCCGACAGCCGCCTTGATGGCGTCGGCGTTGCCCGTCTTGGCCGCGGCGTTCAACTTGACCATTTCCTCTTGCATGGCGGTGGCCGCGGCATTGAACTTGTCGCGCTCTGTCCAGATTTCGGGCTTGGCCTTGGTGTCGCCCTTGTCCGAGCCGTCGACAAAGCCGGCATAGGGCAGCCTGGACACCATCGCGGCAATCTCCGCGTTGTCGGCCACCGCCTTGGCATCGAACGGCACGCGCCCGTTCGCCATGGCCGCGACGCGACCGAAGTGCGCCGCCATCACGGTGAAGGCTGCCTTGCGGTACTTGATCGCGTCCTCGGGTTTCGCGAACTGTGCGGCGGCGGGCAGAGCCGCGCCCAGGCTGACGAGCGCAGCGACGGTCAGGAACAGAGGTTTCATGCGGATTCTCCTGGCTGAAGAGGCTGGGACTGTTATTTGTGGCTTGAGGCGCGAGTGGCCCAAGCCGGGTGCCCGCAACCTCCTCAGGGTGCGGCCCAGCCCAGTGTAAGCAGCGCCAACCGCCCATAGCAGGTGCTTCCCCGTATTCCCTGCCCTGACGGCCATCGCCACTCGCCACGGCCGGCGCGATTGGGTATCTTTGCTGCCTGCCGTTTCATTGCGCACCATGCCCCCCGCCTTTCGACGCACCCGAGTCTGGGATCTACCCACCCGCCTCTTCCACTGGCTGCTGGCCGCCGCCGTGATCGCCCTGATCGTCACCGCCAAGCTGGGGGGCAACGCGATGGTCTGGCACTTTCGCCTCGGCTACGCGGTTCTGGCGCTGCTGGCGTTTCGCGTGCTGTGGGGGCTGGTGGGCGGTCGCTGGTCGCGTTTCGCGAGCTTCATCTATTCGCCCGCCAACCTGCTGCGCTACCTGCGGGGCAGCGGGGGAGAGCATTTCGCTGTCGGCCACACCCCGACCGGTGCGCTCTCGGTGTTCGCGCTGCTCGGCCTGCTAGCGGTGCAGGTGGGCACCGGCCTCATCGCCGACGACGAGATCGCCAATGCCGGCCCACTGGTCCGATTCGTAAGTGGGGCTACCAGCAGCATTGCAACCGGCTGGCACAAGAACTACGGGCAGTGGCTGATCATCACGCTGGTCGTGCTGCACGTGGCGGCGATCGCCTTCTATTACTTCCGCAAGCGGCAGAACCTCGTCGGCCCGATGCTCACCGGCGACAAGACACTGCCGGAGGCCACGCCGGCGTCGGCCGACACATTCGGCACGCGCGCACTGGCCGTCGCGCTGATGGCCGCCTGCGCCGGCGCGACGGCGTGGCTGGTGAGCCTGGGAGCCTGACGGTGCCCTACACCCCGCACGCGCCCGACATCCGGCTCATCACGCCGGACACGCCCGAACTGATCGCCACGACGCGAGCCATCTTCCGGGACTATGCCGCCAGCCTCGACATCGACCTGGAGTTCCAGGGCTTCGAGGAGGAGCTTGACACCCTGCCGGGCGAGTACCGCGCCCCCGGTGGCCAGTTGTTGCTGGCGATGATCGACGACGATGTCGCGGGCTGCGGCGCCTTCCGCCCCTTGGCCGATGCCGACTACGCCAACGCCTGCGAGATGAAGCGCCTGTATGTGCGCCCCGCCTTCCGGCGCTTCGGGATCGGCCGCCTGGTGGCGCAGCGCCTGCTCGACGATGCACGCCGCGCCGGCTACTCGCACATGCTGCTCGACACGCTCGACGACATGGAATCCGCCCGCACGCTGTACTCGACGCTGGGCTTCGAAGATGTACCCCCGTACTACTTCAACCCCATCCCCGGCGCACACTACCTGCGTGCGCGACTCGATTAGCGACTGATCCACCACCCTGGAGATGGCGCGATGAACGCATTCCGGCAACTCCTTCATTCCTCTGGCGGCCACCCGCCTCTCGGCACCTGGATCTGCTCCGCCAGCCCACTCGTCGCCGAAGCCATCGGCTGCGCCGGGTTCGATTGGGGCGTGCTCGACATGGAACATGCGCCGCTCGACCTGCCCGGCGTGACGCAGTTGCTGCAGGCGGTGGCCAGCACGAAGATGATGCCGGTCGTGCGCGTGCCGTGGAACGACTCCGTCATCGTCAAACGCGTACTCGACGCCGGCGCCAGCACGCTTCTGTTCCCGATGGTGCAAAGCGCCGCCGAAGCCCGGCAGGCGGTCGCGGCAACGCGTTACCCACCCGACGGCGTGCGCGGCGTGGCCGGCCTCAGCCGGGCCTCGCGCTACGGCACCACGCCGCACTATCTGAAGAACGCCAACGCGCAGGTGGGCGTGATCGTGCAACTCGAGTCGCCTACTGCGCTGGAACATCTCGACGCGATCGCCGCCGTGCCTGGGGTGGATGCGCTCTTTCTGGGCCCATCCGACCTCTCCGCCGCCATGGGCCACCTGGGTGAACCTCACCACCCTGCCGTGTTCGACCGCATGGCGCAGGCTGCGCAGCGCTGCAAGGCGCTCGGCATCGCCGTTGGCACCGTGGGCGACACGCCCGAGCTCGTGGCGCAGTACCGCGCCGCGGGGTTCGACTTCGTGGCGGTCGGGTCCGACCTCGGGCTCATGATGCGCGCCGCACGCCTCGCGCTCGGTGCCCTGCGAACCGGCGGTGGCGATCATGTGCACCTTCTTTCCAGCGGCACGCAGACCGGCACCTGACACCGCACGAGCGCATACCGTGCGCCCCACTCCAAGATCATGAGCACAACACCCCAGATTCACGAACTCCACGCAGGGCTGCTGCGGCTGGCCGTGCGGCCCGACCTGGGCGGCAGCATCGCCGGCCTCTGGCACGGCACGACGCCGGTCATGCGCTGCACCGAGCCGGCCGAGCTGACGTCGGCACGGCTTTCAGCCTGCTTCCCGCTGGTGCCCTATTCCAACCGGATCGGGCATCGGCGCTTTCGCTGGCAGGGGCGCGATCACACGACGGCCGCCAACTTCCCAGACAGCCCGCACTCCCTGCACGGCGTTGCCTGGATGCACCCGTGGGGCGTCGCCTCCATCGGCCCCTCGGAGCTCGTGCTGAACTACACGCACACGCCCGACGAACACTGGCCCTTCGCGTTCGCTGTCGAGCAGCACATCTCGCTGACGCCCGAACGGCTGAGCCTGCGATACGCATTCACCAACACGGCCGATACCGCCCAACCTGTCGGACTCGGCTGGCACCCGTACTTCCCAGCCCGCGCCACGAGCCATTTGGCCGTCGACGTCACCCACCAGTGGGAACGCGATGCCACGCTGCTCCCCACACATGCCGTGGCGCACGCAGGCATCGATGCCCCGGTGGCTCAACTCGACTTCGACCACTGCTTCGAGGGCTGGTCCCGCTCGGCGCTCATCCGCGACGACCAGTTCACGCTGTCCCTGCGCTCTTCCTTGCCCTATGTTGTCGTTTTCACACCCCGCGACCGCGGCTACTTCTGCGTCGAGCCCGTCAGCCACGTCAACAACGCCCTGCAGCTCCCCGAGCCGCTCGCCCATGGCGTACGCGCGGTGGGGCCCGGCGAGGTCACGCAGGCCTGGATGACGCTCGAGATCACCGCCGCATGACGCGCCGTACGCCATGACCGCCGTGATCACCCCCCTCGACGCGCCCGAGTCGCTGCTCGGCGAGTCGCCGCTGTGGCACCCGATCGAACAGGTGCTCTATTGGTGCGACATCCCGGGTCGCGCGCTGAACCGCTTCGATCCGCGCACGTCACGCCACGATCGCTGGCAGTTCGAGACCGAGCCCGGCAGTTGCGCGCCTCTGCGAGAAGGCGGAGTGCTCCTCGCCATGCGCGATGGCCTGTGGCGCTTCGACCCCGCCACTGCGCGCCGCACACCACTCGCAGCCGCTCCCTACGACACGCGAAGCGAGCGCTTCAACGACGGCAAGTGCGACCCCGGCGGCCGCTTCTGGGTCGGCACGATCTACGAGCCGCGCGATCAACCGCACGCATCGCTCTATCGGTACGACGGCCGGGCGCTCACGCGCATCGCGGGCGACATCACCGTCGGCAACGGGCTCGCCTGGAGCCCGGACGGAAACACGCTCTACTACAGCGACACCAAGGCCCACACGATCTATAGGTGCGATTTCGACGCCGCCACCGGGCAGCCCGCGTCTCGCAGCGTCTTCGCCAGCTTCCCCGTCAAGCAGGCGCAGCAAGATCTCTCCACCTACGGCGGGCGGCCCGACGGCGCGGCCGTCGACACGCTCGGGCAGTACTGGGTCGCCATGTTCGAGGGCCAGCGCCTGCTGTGCCTGTCGCCCCGCGGCGAAATCACCTCCGACATTGCGCTGCCGGTGCGCTGCGCCACCATGCCCTGCTTCGGTGGGGGTGACCTCAAGACGCTTTATATAACGACGGCACGCGAGAACCGCCCACCACCCGAGCTCGAAAGCCAACCGCTCGCCGGTCGGGTTCTCAGCTTGCGGGTCGACGCCCCCGGCCTGCCGGCGAGCTGTTTCGGCTGAGGCGCGACAGCTTCGTTTCAGGTGCTCCGGGAGCGCAGGGGTTTCCACGTATAATTCCGAGGCTTTGCTGCTTCCGGACGTAACTGGCCACCATGAACGCACATCCCGATCATGGTTTCCGCGACTTCCAGGACACAGATGCGGCGCAAGAGCCGGCTTTCAAGCCACTGTCACCAGAAGAAGTGGCGGCGCTGAGAGCCAAACATCCTCCGATCTCGCCATGGCGGGTCATCGCGGCGCAAGCCGGCTTGGGTGTTGCTTGCGCGCTCGTCGGCTGGCTGATCACGCACCAAATGAGCGTGGTGTGGTCGGCGCTCTACGGAGCAGCAGTGGTGGTGATTCCGGGAGGGCTGTTGGCCTGGGGGATCCGCCGCAGAACAGACAATCCGGCGGCGGTCGTCGTGGGGTTCATGTTCTGGGAGCTGATAAAGATTGCCGTGGCGGCGTCCATGTTGGTGGGCGTGGCCGTTTGGGCACCCGCGTTGAGCTGGCCGGCACTGCTGGTCACGCTCGTGGTGTGCCTGAAGGTGGGTTGGTTGGGGCTGCTGTCGCGGCGCCGACCGTTGTGAACGATAAAAAGAGAGTCTGATTCGACATGTCTGCCGAAGCAAACGCCGCTGCCCACGTGGGCCCGTCGCCCACTGAATACATCCAGCACCACCTGCAGCACCTGCAGAAGAACTTCTCTTTCGAGAGCGTGAAGCAGACGTCCATCGTCGACTTCAGCATCTTCAATCTCGACTCCCTCGCCTTCTCGGTCGTCCTCGGCATCGTCGGGTGCTGGGTGATGTGGATGGCCGCGCGCCGCGCCACCTCGGGTGTGCCGGGCCGCTTCCAGGCTGCCGTCGAGATCCTGGCCGAGATGGTCGAGAACCAGGCCAAAGGCGTGATCCACAACGCCAAGAGCCGCAAGCTGATCTCTCCGCTGGCCCTGACGGTCGCGGTCTGGATCTTCCTGATGAACTTCATGGACATGCTGCCGGTCGATCTGCTGCCTGCCGCCTGGCATGTGGCCGGCCCCGCGATGGGCTTCAAGGATTACCTGCGCATCGTGCCCACGGCCGACCTGTCCACCACGCTCGGCCTGTCGACCAGCGTGCTGCTCGTCTGCCTTGTCTACAACGTCAAGATCAAGGGCGTTGGCGGCTGGGCGCACGAACTTGTTGCCGCCCCCTTTGGCGACAAGTGGTTCCTGTACCCGGTGAACTTCTTGATGCAACTGATCGAATACGTCGCCAAGACCGTGTCCCACGGCATGCGGCTGTTCGGCAACATGTTCGCCGGCGAGCTCGTGTTCATGCTGATCGCCTTGATGGGCGGCGTATGGGCATGGCAGTTCAATCCTGTGTCCGGCGGTTTCTGGCTGGGCGTGGGGCATGTGGTGGCCGGGACCGTCTGGACCCTCTTCCACATTCTCGTGATCACGCTGCAAGCCTTCATCTTCATGATGCTGACGCTGATCTACACGGGCCAGGCGCACGACGCGCACTGATCCGAATCTTTTGTTCTTCCCTTTCTCTTTTCATTTTCATTCCCCCTAGGAGCAATCATGGATAACAGCTACATCGGTCTTCTGGCACTGGCTTGCGGTTTGATCGTCGGCCTGGGCGCGATCGGTGCCTCGATCGGCATCGCACTGATGGGCGGCAAGTTCCTCGAATCGTCGGCTCGCCAGCCTGAACTGATGAACGAACTGCAAACCAAGATGTTCATCTTGGCCGGTCTGATCGACGCGGCCTTCCTGATCGGCGTCGCCATCGCGCTGCTGTTCGCGTTCGCCAACCCGTTCGCCGCGTTCATCAAGTAATTCGTCGCCACCCTTTCACGGTTGAAAGGACTGTGCAATGAACATCAACGCAACACTGTTCCTGCAAGCGATCGTTTTCGCGATCCTTGTCTGGTTCACGATGCGCTACATCTGGCCGCCCCTCACCAAGGCGCTGGACGAACGTGCCGCGAAGATTGCCGAGGGCCTGTCGGCCGCCGACAAGGCGAAGTCGGAGCTAGCCGCCACGCAACAGCGTGTCGGCGAGCAACTGGCTGCCGCCCGTGACGACGCGACCAAGCGCCTGGCTGACGCCGAGCGCCTCGCGCAGTCGATGATCGAAGACGCCAAGACCCGCGCAAGCGACGAAGGCGCCAAGATCGTCGCCGCCGCGAAGGCCGAGGCCGAGCAGGAAGCCACCCGCGCACGCGAAGCGCTGCGCGATCAGGTGGCCGTGCTCGCGGTCAAGGGCGCAGAGCAGATCCTCAAGCGCGAAGTCAACGCCGGCGTCCACGCCGACATCCTGAATCGCCTGAAGGCTGAGCTGTAAACCATGGCAGAGCTTGCAACCATCGCGCGCCCCTACGCCGAGGCGCTCTTCAAGGCGTCCGACGCCGACAGCGCTACAGCGCTGGCGGCCGAGGTCCAGTCGCTGGCCGTCATCGCCGGCGAGGCACAACTGCGCCAGTTCGCGGCCAACCCCAAGGTCTCGTCCCAGCAGGTGCAGGATCTCGTCGCCGCGGTGCTGAAGCAACCCCTGTCGGCCGCAGCCAAGAACCTGCTGCAGCTGGTGCTCGAGAATGATCGCCTGGCGGCGTTGCCCGAAGTGGCAGCGCAGTTCCATGCACTCATCAACGAGCGCTCGGGTGTCTCGGATGCCGTGGTCTACAGCGCCTACCCCATCGAGGCGGCGCAGCTGACCGACGTGAAGGCAACGCTGGAGAAGCGCTTCGGGCGCAAGCTCAATGCCACCGTGGTGGTGCAGCCCGATCTGATCGGCGGCATCCGCGTGGTGGTCGGCGACGCAGTGCTGGACACCTCGGTCAAGGCCCGTCTTGAACAAATGAAGGCCACGCTGACGGCCTAATACGTCGTCGGCCCCCGCCCGCCCCCAACTGCAGAGGCCTTTGACCGACGCAGACCGGAGAGAAGCTATGCAACTGAATCCCGCAGAAATTTCCGAACTGATCAAGAGCCGCATTGAAGGGCTTGCCACTTCAGCGGACATCCGCAACCAGGGCACCGTGGTTTCGGTGACCGACGGCATTTGCCGCGTCCACGGCCTGTCCGAGGTGATGCAAGGCGAGATGCTGGAGTTCCCGGCCGGCTCCGATGGCCAGCCGACCTACGGTCTTGCACTGAACCTCGAGCGCGACTCCGTCGGCGCCGTGATTCTGGGCGAGTACGAGCACATCTCCGAAGGCGACACCGTGAAGTGCACGGGCCGCATCCTGGAAGTGCCGATCGGCCCCGAACTGAAGGGCCGTGTCGTCAACGCCCTCGGCCAGCCGATCGACGGCAAAGGCCCGATCAATGCCAAGCTCACCGCCCCGATCGAGAAGATCGCCCCCGGCGTGATCGCACGCAAGTCGGTTGACCAGCCGATGCAGACGGGCCTGAAGTCGATCGACTCGATGGTGCCGATCGGCCGTGGCCAGCGCGAGTTGATCATTGGCGACCGCCAGACCGGCAAGACCGCCGTCGCGATCGACACGATCATCAACCAGAAGGGTCAGAACATGACCTGCATCTACGTTGCGATCGGCCAGAAGGCGTCGTCGATCAAGAACGTGGTGCGCGCCCTTGAAGCCAACGGCGCCCTGGAATACACCATCGTCGTGGCCGCCTCGGCCGCCGAATCGGCCGCGATGCAGTACGTATCGGCCTACTCGGGCTGCACGATGGGCGAGTACTTCCGCGACCGCGGCGAAGACGCGCTGATCGTGTACGACGACCTGTCCAAGCAGGCCGTCGCCTACCGCCAGATCTCGCTGCTTCTGCGCCGCCCGCCGGGCCGCGAAGCCTACCCCGGCGACGTGTTCTACCTCCACAGCCGCCTGCTCGAGCGCGCAGCCCGCGTGAACGCCGACTACGTCGAAGCCTTCACCAAGGGCGAAGTCAAGGGAAAGACCGGCTCGCTGACCGCGCTGCCGATCATCGAAACGCAAGCCGGTGACGTGTCCGCCTTCGTGCCGACCAACGTGATCTCGATCACCGACGGTCAGATCTTCCTGGAGACCTCGCTGTTCAACGCCGGCATCCGCCCCGCCATCAACGCCGGTATCTCGGTGTCGCGCGTCGGTGGCGCTGCGCAGACCAAGGTCGTCAAGGGCCTGTCCGGTGGTATCCGTACCGACCTGGCGCAGTACCGCGAACTCGCAGCATTCGCCCAGTTCGCATCAGACCTCGATGAAGCCACCCGCAAGCAGCTCGACCGCGGTGCGCGCGTGACGGAACTGCTTAAGCAGGCCCAGTACTCGCCGCTGTCGATCAGCCTGATGGGCGCGACGCTGTTTGCCGTGAACAAGGGTTTCATGGACGACGTGGACGTCAAGAAGGTGCTCGCCTTCGAAGCCGGCCTGCACCAGTTCCTGAAGGCCAGCCACGCCCCGCTGCTCAAGAAGATCGAAGACACCAAGGTGCTCGACAAGGATTCGGAAGCCGAACTGTCGAACGCCGTGGCGGCCTTCAAGAAGACCTTCGCCTGACCCGTCCTGACGGCCCCAAGACCCTTTAAAGAAGGAACTCCGTCATGGCAGTAGGCAAGGAAATACGCGGCAAGATCAAAAGCTTCGAGAACACGAAGAAGATCACCAAGGCCATGGAGATGGTGTCCGTCTCCAAGATGCGCAAGGCGCAGGAACGGATGCTCGCGGCCCGCCCGTATGCCCGCAAGGTCCGAAGCCTGGCGGCCAATCTGGCGCAGGCCACGCCCGAGTACAAGCACGCGTTCATGGTCGAGAACCCGGAGGCCAAGACCACCGGCGTGATCGTCGTGACCACGGACAAGGGCTTGTGCGGCGGCCTGAACACCAATGTGCTGCGCACCGTCACGACGGCGCTGCGCGAGTTCGAAGGTGCGGGGCAGCGGGTCGAAGCGGTCGCCATCGGCAACAAGGGCCTGGGCTTCCTGAACCGTGTGGGCGCGAAGGTCGTCTCGCAGGCCACGCAACTCGGTGACCAGCCGCATCTCGATCGTCTGATCGGCCCGGTCAAGGTTTTGTTCGACGCTTATGCCGAAGGCAGGCTGTCGGCCGTCTACCTGGCGTTCACCCGTTTCATCAACACGATGAAGCAGGAGCCCATGCTGGTGAAGGTGCTGCCGCTCGACGCCAACGTGCTGAAGCTCGAGGACGACGCAGGTGCCGTGGGCGCCGGATCACACGGCTGGGACTACATCTACGAGCCCGATGCCGCCACGGTGATCGATGAATTGCTGGTGCGCTACACCGAAGCCCTGGTCTACCAGGCCGTCGCTGAAAACATGGCATCGGAACATTCGGCGCGCATGGTGGCGATGAAGGCCGCAACCGACAACGCCGGGAGCATGATTGCCGAACTCAAGCTGGTCTACAACAAGGCCCGCCAGACAGCGATCACGACCGAGCTCTCGGAAATCGTGGCGGGTGCCGCGGCCGTCGGTTGACGACGACGCCCCACCCCGCAATCGACGAATCAAGAATCTGAATATTGAAGGAAACGAACATGGCTGACGGCAAAATTGTTCAGTGCATCGGCGCCGTGGTGGACGTCGAGTTCCCCCGCAACGCAATGCCGAGGGTGTACGACGCCCTCAAGCTCGAAGGCTCGGCACTGACGCTCGAGGTGCAGCAGCAGCTCGGCGACGGCATCGTGCGCACCATTGCGCTCGGCTCGTCCGACGGCCTGCGCCGCGGCTTGACAGTGTCCAACACCGAGGCCCCAATCAGCGTGCCAGTCGGCCGTGCGACGCTCGGTCGCATCATGGACGTGCTCGGCAGCCCGATCGACGAGCGCGGCCCCGTCAGCCAGGAACTGACCGCATCCATTCACCGCAAGCCGCCGGCATTCGACGAGCTGAGCCCCTCGCAAGACCTGCTCGAAACCGGCATCAAGGTGATCGACTTGGTGTGCCCGTTCGCCAAGGGCGGCAAAGTGGGCCTGTTCGGTGGCGCCGGCGTCGGCAAGACCGTGAACATGATGGAACTCATCAACAACATCGCCAAGGCCCACAGCGGTCTGTCGGTGTTCGCTGGTGTGGGCGAGCGCACCCGCGAAGGCAATGACTTCTATCACGAGATGGCCGACTCCGGCGTCGTGAATCTCGAGAAGCTCGAAGACTCGAAGGTCGCCATGGTGTACGGCCAGATGAACGAGCCCCCGGGCAACCGCCTGCGCGTCGCGCTGACCGGCCTGACCATCGCCGAGTCGTTCCGTGACGAAGGCAAGGACGTGCTCTTTTTCGTCGACAACATCTACCGCTACACCCTGGCCGGTACCGAAGTGTCGGCACTGCTGGGCCGGATGCCTTCCGCCGTGGGCTACCAGCCGACGCTGGCCGAGGAAATGGGCCGCCTGCAAGAGCGCATCACCTCGACCAAGGTCGGCTCGATCACCTCGATCCAGGCCGTGTACGTGCCTGCCGACGACTTGACCGACCCGTCGCCTGCCACGACCTTTGCCCACTTGGACTCGACCGTGGTGCTGTCGCGTGACATCGCCTCGCTGGGCATCTACCCCGCCGTGGACCCACTCGACTCGACCTCGCGCCAGCTCGACCCGCACGTGGTCGGCGAAGAGCACTACAACACCGCCCGCGCGGTGCAAGGCACGCTGCAGCGCTACAAGGAACTGCGCGACATCATCGCGATCCTGGGCATGGACGAACTGTCGCCGGACGACAAGCTGGCCGTGGCCCGCGCCCGCAAGATGCAGCGCTTCCTGTCGCAGCCCTTCCACGTGGCCGAAGTCTTCACCGGCTCGCCCGGCAAGTACGTGCCGCTGAAGGAAACGATCCGCGGCTTCAAGATGATCGTCAACGGCGAATGCGACTCGCTGCCCGAACAGGCCTTCTACATGGTCGGCACCATCGACGAGGCCTTCGAGAAGGCCAAGAAGCTGAACTGATCGCATCCCTGAAAAGGAAACCCTGATGGCAACCCTGCACGTAGACGTCGTCTCCGCCGAAGAGAACATCTTCTCCGGCGAAGCGAAGTTCGTCGCCTTGCCGGGTGAGCAGGGCGAGCTCGGGATCTTCCCGCGCCACACGCCCTTGATCACCCGCATCAAGCCCGGTGCGGTGCGCATCCAGCGCGCCGACAACGGCCAGGAAGAGTTCGTGTTCGTGGCCGGCGGCATCCTCGAGGTGCAGCCGGGCATCGTCACCGTGCTGGCCGATACGGCTATTCGCGGCAAGGACCTCGACGAGGCGAAGGCAAGCGAAGCTAAGAAGCTGGCCGAAGAGGCGCTCAAGAATGCCAAGAGCGACATCGACCTCGCTCGCGCGCAGAACGAACTTGTTTCGCTGGCCGCTCAGATCTCGGCGTTGCGCAAGTTCCGCAAGTAAGCGCCGCGCCGCGCTCGCAAGAAACCCGCATGGTGCGCCCTGCGGGTTTTTTCTTGCCTGTCCAATCCAGAAAGCCAAGTGCTTCCCACCCGACCCTCCCCGGGCTAGCCCGCATTGCTCGCAGCAGGGTTGATCTCTTTAATTGCACGCGCGTCTATAAATAATGACGAGTAACGCAGACGTCACGACGCGGCTGCGTTCGCAAACAAACACCCAGGAGACAAACCCATGCGATTCACTTTGCGCGGCGCCGCCGCGGCTCTGCTTCTTGCGGCTGCCAGCCTGCCAGCCTCCGCCGCGTTCTGGGAGCTCAGCGGCGACATCGGCGTGCACGATCCGTCCATCATCAAGGAAGGCAGCGCCTGGTACACCTTCAGCACCGGTCAGGGCATCCAGGTGCTGAAGTCCGACAGCAGCGGGCGCAACTGGACGCGGGTGCCGCAGATCTTTCTTTCGCCACCTTCGTGGTGGAAGCTCTACGTGCCGAACCAGGCAAACAACGACGTGTGGGCGCCCGACGTCCACAACTACAACGGCAAGGTCTGGCTGTACTACTCGATCTCGACCTTCGGCAAGAACACCTCGGCGATCGGCCTGGCCTCGGCGAGTAGCGTCGGCGCAGGCCGCTGGACGGACAACGGGATGGTCCTGCGCAGCACGACCGCCAATGACTACAACGCGATCGACCCGAACCTGGTGATCGATGCGCGCGGCAACCCCTGGCTGGCGTTCGGTTCCTTCTGGAGCGGGCTCAAGATCGTGCAGATCAACAAGAGCACGATGAAGCCCACCGGCTCGATGGTCTCCATCGCCAAGCGAAGCGCCGGCATCGAGGCGCCGAGCATCGTCTACCGTAACGGCTACTACTATCTCTTCGCGTCGATCGACCGTTGCTGTCAGGGTGTGAACAGCACCTACAAGATGATCTACGGCCGCTCCACCTCGATCACCGGCCCCTACGTTGACCGCGCAGGAAAGCGCCTGCTCGACGGTGGCGGCACCGTGCTCGACACGGGCAACGTGCGCTGGAAGGGCCCGGGCGGCCAGGACGTGGGCGACGGCGTGATCGCGCGCCACGCCTACGACGCCAACGACGGCGGCAAGCCCAAGCTGCTGATCAACGATCTGGGCTGGACCAGCGACGGCTGGCCCAGCTACTGAGCGAACGCAAGCCCGCCCTGCCCCCTCAGGGCTTGGTGGGCGCCGGCTGCACCGGCTTGAGGTCGCCGCAGCTGGCGCCCACCCACTTGGCCTTCAAGGTGGTCTTGGTGACGGTACTCTTGCCTTGCATCGCCGCCGTCGTGCTGCTCTTGACGACGTAGCTCTCGGGCCCTGCAAAGACTGCCTCGCCCTGCGTCACCGAAGCCGGCTCGGAGCAAGTGGTGGTCCACTTCCAGGAGCTGCTGCTGCGCGTGCCGTAGTCGGTCTTGCACTGGCCCTGCCCGGTCTGCCAACGGCTTTCGTCAAGCGACTCGCGCGTCTGGCAGATGCGCATCTGCCCCCCGCTGATGTCGACGCCGTGCTGCTTCATGTTCTCGGCCATGCGATCGCGCATGGCCGCCGGCATGCTCTTGATTTGCTCGGTGATGTCCGGGTCCTTCTTGCCGTCGGTCTCGCGTTCGCTCTGCACCTGCCAGAGGCCGGGTTTGATGGGTGCGGTGGTTTGCGCCAAGGCAGACGAGGCTGCAAACGCCAGGGCTGCGGCTACGAAACAAGTCTTCATGGTGTCGTTCTCCCGATGGGTCAGCAGCGTCAGGCCGCAGGGGTGGGTTCGAGCCAGCGCATCAGCAGCGTGTACGCGATGGCGAGTACGACCGGCCCCACGAACAGGCCGACGATGCCAAACGCGATGAGGCCGCCGATCACGCCGCCGAAGATGAGAAGCAGCGGCAGGTTCGCGCCGCCGGCGCGTATCAACAAGGGCCGCAGTACGTTGTCCATGGTGCCGACGACCACGGTCCACACGAGCAACACCGTGCCTGCGACTAGGTGTCCATTCCAGTACAACCATGCGAGTGCCGGCAACAGGACGATCACCGGGCCCACCTGCGCAATGCACAGCACCAGGATCACCGCCGACAGCAGGCTGGCGAAGGGCACGCCCGTGACCGCTAACCCGATGCCGGCCAGCACCGTCTGCGCCAGCGCGGTGCCAACGACACCAAGCGCCACGGCCCGCACCGAGCGGCCGGCGAGTTCCACCACTTCGCTGCCCTGCTCGCCCGCCAATCGCTGCCCGAATCGGATCAGCACGCCACGCACGCTCTCTCCACCGGCGTAGAGGATGGCGACGAACACCATGCACAGCGCCAACTGAACCAGGAAGATCCCGATGCCCCCCAGTAGCGAGGCGCCCCACTGCGCCGCCTTGCCGGCATAGGGTGCAGCGCGTGCGAGCAGGCCCTGCTTGCCGGCCTGGGCGAGATCACTCCAGATCTGCGACACCTTTTCACCGACCATCGGGATGTCCTTCACCCAGTCTGGCGGCATCGGCAGTGGAGAACTGGCCAGCGTGCTGATCCAGCCGGTAATGATGTCTGCGTTCGAAATCAGCGTCTCCACTGCAAGCGCCACCGGCACGATGAAGACGAGCAGGATGAGCGCTGTCATCACCGTGACCGCGAGCGATCGCCGACGCAAGCGCGACTGCAGCCACAGCATGGCCGGCCAGGTAGCGATGACGATCGTGCCGGCCCACAGTGCAGGCAGCAGAAAGGGACGCAGGATCCAGAACGAACCCACGATCAGCACGCCGAGCAGCAGTACCGCGAGCAGATTGCGGCTGAGGTCGCGGCGCACCACCCACTTCTGCACGCCGTGGCTCGGCGGGTCGGCGGGAACGGGGACGACCTCTTCGGTCACGGGCATCGGGTTCTCCTTGGTGGCTCGATCGGGTGTTGCAGTCGGCGCTCGCAGGGTCAGAGCAGCACCACGCCGTCGGGCAGTTCGTTGACGTTACCGGCATCGCCATCGGCTGGGAAGTGCTGCACCAGCAACGCAGTCACCGCATCGACGGCTGACTCCAAGCCATCGACGAATCGGCGTTCGCGGAAGGCCACCGACATGCGCGCCGCCAGCTCCGCCCATTGCGCCGCGTTCACATGGCGATCGATGCCCCGATCAGCCACGATCTCGATGGCGTGCTCGGCGAGCAGCAGGTAGATGAGCACGCCGTTGTTGGCTTCGGTGTCCCACACTCGCAGCTTGCCGAACATGGCCACGGCCCGCTCGCGGGCGCTCGCATCGCGCCACAGATAGGACCACGGCAGGCTGGCCTCGACGCAGATGCGGATCTCGCCGGTGTGACGCTTCTCGCTCGCGCCCACGCGTGCCCGCAGGCTTTGCAGGGCCGTGTCGCCGAGCGCGCGTCGTGCATCGGCCTCGTCGACGAGGCGGTGCTTGAGGATGCGTTGGAACTTGTTCATCACGGGGCCCGCCCGGCCGCCCGAATGGCCTGGTGCGCCCTTGCGAGGGACAACGCGTGAAGTGCGTGGGGGCTCAACATGTCACCAATCTCCCGAGGCGCCGCCGCCGCCGAAATCACCGCCACCGCCCGAGCCGAAGCCACCGCCTCCACCACCGAAGCCGCCCCCTCCGCCACCACCACCTCCGCCCCAGATGATGGGCCCACCGCCACCGCCGAGCCCGCCTCCGCGGCGCGAGCCGACGCCCATCACGCCGACCATGACCAGTGCAATCAGCCCGACACCCCCGGCGATCAGCAGGCTCGTGGTGAACAGCCAGCCCAAACCTCCGGCAGCACCGGCCGTGGCGAGTGACCCCAGCTTGCGACCGAAGATGCCGGTGAGCACCGCGCCGATGATGGGCACACCCACGAAGAAGAAGATTGCCAGGCTCTCGAGGTCGAAGCCGCCGCCCGCCGCACGCTGATTGCGCTCGCGAACACTGGGCTCGGGCAGTCCTTCGGTGCCGATTCGCTCGGCGATGCGGTCCACGGCCGCGTTGAGCCCACCCGCAAAATCGCCCGCCTTGAAGGCCGGCGTGATGCGGTCGGTGATGATCTGCCGCGCTGCCAGATCAGGGATCGCGCCTTCGAGCGTCTTGGCGACTTCGATGCGCACCTTGCGGTCGTCCTTGGCGACGACGATCAGCAGCCCGTCGCCCACGTCGCGGCGGCCAAGTTTCCACGTGTCACCCACCCGCTGCGCGTACGTCGCGTCATCCTCCGGCAGCGTGCTCGCAACCATCAGCACCACGATCTGCGAGCCGCGCTCGCGCTCGATGCCTTCGAGCTTGGCGCTCAAGGCCTGCACCTGAACAGGCGTGAGCGTGCCAGTCTGGTCGATGACGCGCCCGGACAGCGGCGGCACCGGCTGCACGTCTTGCGCATGCAGCGGCGCGGCGAACCACAGGGCCGCCAGCAGCGGCCACAGCCAGCGCAACGATCCGCGCATCGCGGTGCGTTCGGCTTACTTGGAGGCCGGCTTGTCGAAGCTCACCGTGGGCGGGGCGGAGATCTGCGCCTCGTTCTGCACAGTGAAGCTCGGCTTGGGCGAGTACCCGAAGATCTTGCCGGTGAGATTGGTCGGGAAGCTGCGCGCGAGCACGTTGTACTCCTGCACCGCCTTGATGTAGCGGTTGCGCGCCACAGTGATGCGGTTCTCGGTGCCTTCGAGCTGCACGCGAAGATCCTGGAAGCCCTGGTTGGCCTTCAGATTGGGGTAGTTCTCGGTGACGACCAGCAAGCGGCTCAGCGCGCTGCTCAGTTCACCTTGCGCCTGCTGGAACTTGTTGAACGCCTCGGGGTTGTTGAGCGTCTCGGGCGTCACCTGGATGCTCGTGGCCTTGGCGCGTGCCTCGACCACCTTGGTCAGCGTCTCCTGCTCGAAGTTGGCCTCGCCTTTCACCGTGGCGACGATGTTGGGGATCAGGTCGGCGCGGCGCTGGTATTGGTTGAGCACCTCGGACCAGGCCGACTTGGTCTGCTCGTCGAGCCGCTGAAAGTCGTTGTAGCCGCAGCCGCTCAAGCCGAGCGCGGCAGCGAGGGCAAGAGTGGCAAGCCAGAGTCTGCGAATCATCGTGTGTCCTTTCGAGCCTTGTTTCGAGCCAGGGAGCGCGCATCGGGCGCTGAACGAGAGCGGTGTGCATGCTACTCCGCTGCCGTGTCAGCCCGCACAAGCCCCTCGCCGAGCGACCGGCGAGATACTTGCCGCCATGTCACTCCTCAACGAAGCCCTGCGCGCGGGCCACGCGCCCACCAGCCAGCGCGCCACCCCCGCGATGGAACAGGTGCTCGTCGTGGGCGGCGGCGGCGCCCTCGGCTCGGCCCTGCTGGAGCAACTGCTCGGTGCCGGCCGCCACGGCCGGGTGAGCGTGCTGGTCCAGCAGCCGGTGCAGCCCGCGCTGCGAGGACTCGCCACCGTGCCATGGCAGCCAGACCTGCCGGGCCGCTTCGGGCCGACCGCGCTCGTCGTGTTCGACCGCGAGCGCAGCAACAACGGCCGCGATCAGGCGTTTTTCCGGCCTGAGCCCAAGCGCGTGCCCGAGATCGCGCAATGGCTGCAGCGCAGCGGCGTGCGCCACCTGCTGGTGGTGATGCCGCACACGCAGGCCTCGCTGCCCGAGGCGCTGAAGCGCGGCCTGGCGAGCCTGGACGAGCAGGCCGTCGCGCAGCTCGGCTTCGAGCACCTGGTCTTCATCCGCTCTGCCGAGGCGCCGCGCGGGCGGCGCGAGGGGCACGCGCTGCAACGCCTGGCGCACTGGATGCTCTCGCAGCTTCACTTCATGGTGCCGCAGCACGAGCGGCCGGTGCGTGCGATCAAGGTGGCGCGGTTCGCCGCCGAGATCGCCGCGCAGTTGCCCGCCACGCCAAGCGGCACCCGTGTCGTTCCGCCCGAATGGGTGTGGGAGGCCGCCCAGACGAACGACGTGCCCGCGCTCGCCGCGCAGTGGCTCAGCGGCCAGCCGCTGCCTGAGACGCGGCAACGGCGAGAGCGGATGTGAGCGCCGGGCGCGGCGGCTGCCAGCGCGCCGCCGTCTTGCGCAGCCGCTCGCGCTCACGCATCGTGGTCGGGCGCAACTGATCGGCCACCCACGCGAGGCGCTCCGCATTCGGCGCGCCCTCGCGGCCCAGACGCGACAACTCTCGGTTGGGGTTGTGCAGCAGCGTCGCCAGCCACACGGCCTCGATCGGCGCGAGCGCGTCGGGCGGCTTGTTGAAGTACTGCTTCGCCGCCGCGTGCGCACCGCACAGGCCGTGGCCCCACGGCGCCATCGCGAGATAGAGGTTCAACGCACGCGCCTTGCCCAGCGTGCGATCGATCTCCACCGCATACAGCAGCTCGCGCAGCTTGCGTGCGTGGCTGCGGTTGTCGCCGGTGTAGATCAGCTTGGCGAGCTGTTGCGGGATGGTGCTCGCGCCGCGCAGCGGTGCTTCGCCGCCCGCGCTGTCCGTCCATACGGCCATGATCTCGTCGAGGTCGTAGCCACTGTGCTGGTGAAAGCGCTGGTCTTCGGCGGCGAGCACGGCGCGCGGCAGCCACTCGCCGAAGCCATCGGCCGCACCGCAGGCCGGCTCGGCATTGAGCAGGGCCTCGGTGCCCAGGCCCGCCACCCGCAGACCCTCGATGCGCGGCGTGAGCGCGAAGCGGTTGTCCGGCAGCGCCCATCGCGCCCTGGCGCTCAGGCGGCCGTCGATCTGCGCACGGTCGAACTCCGGGATCTCGCGGCGGAACAAGGCGAACGCACGCGCTACCGGCTCGTCGGCCACCTTGAAATCGAGCACCAGTTTCTGCCGCTCGATGCGCGACGACCAACGCCCCTGCAAGGCATGCGGTGCCTCACCGAGAGAGAAGCTGCCCTGCAAGCGCATCTCGGCATCGGGCACCACGGTGAACTCCACACGCGACAGGCGGATGGCCTCGCGCCCCAGCTCACGGCGCTGGAAGGTGCACGGCGCACACACCGCGCGCCAGGTGTTGGGCGCGGCCATGGCCTCCCAGCGCACGGCGCCGAAACGTGTGTGCAGCGTGCTGCCTTCGAGCAGGCGCAGCGCGAAGGGATGGCTGGCGATGCGCAGCAGGGCCGGCATGCTCACCTCGTGCGACCAGGGGCCGGCGCGCAGCGGGTGGGTCCAGTCGCCCGGCGCGGGCTGCAGTGAGCGCAGCGCAAGAACCACCGCCAGAGAGACGCTGAAGAGCGCCCCCAGCGCGAGACCGATCGTCAGCTTCATCCATCGGCTCATAGCGCCCTCGCGGTGGTGACGGCCTGCCACGGCCCGGTGGACTGGCCGAGCTGCGCCGCCCAGAACCAGCTCGATGCATCGGTGTAGGCCTGACCTTGCGCATCGACGATGCGCTCGCACACGCGCAGGCGTTGCCCCGCGCGCTCGGCGATGAAGCAGCGCCACAGCCGTGCCCGCGCATCGCGCTCCAGTTGAGCCTGCGCGATGCGATAGCCGAGGCCGCGGTAGCAGTCGACCGCGGGGTGCAGCATGCGCGTGGGTTCGCGCACCTCGCGCAGCACCACGACCCGCTCACCATCGGTGAGGCGTGCGATGTGGCCGGGAAAGCGGGCCGCGAAGCGCGTCTCGACGGCGCTCAGGGCCAGCGGGCGCAGGGGCTGGCCGTCCCATTGCGTGGGCCACTCCGGCGCGGAGCGCGCCCCTTCTGCGGCGGCCGATGCGGGCCGCAGGAGCGGCAGCAGCCCGCACAACGCCGCCACCGCGGCCAGCAGCAGCTTGCCGGGCAGGCCATCAAGCGCGCGCATCGCGGCCTCCCTGGATCACCCACACGACAGCGCTGCACACCAGCAGCAGCACGCCCAGGCCCACGCCCTGGTGCAGTGCCTCGGGCACGCTCGTGCGCTGCGCCTCCAGCGCCACCAGCACGCTGTTGCGCAGCACGTTGCCGGCCAGCACCAGCAGCCCGGCGAACGGCAGACGCGCGAGCAGCTCGCGATCTCGCAGCCCGATGAAGGCCGCCACGCTGAAGGCGCAGAAATAAGCCATCCACACCATCTGCACACCCGAGCACGGCGCATCGACGATCACCAGCCGGCCCTGCACCGTCATCGCTGCGCCGCTGCGCTCTGCAGCGAAACCCAGCGCCTGCAGCAGCCAGGTGCTGCACTGCGCCGTCACCACCCGCAGCGGGTAGCCCGCGTAGAACTGCAGCGACGACACCACCGGCAACGACAACAACGCGAGTCCGGCCATCGGCAGCGCGGCCTGGCCCGACGGCATGAAGGCGCGCAGCCCCAGCGCCATCGACAAGGCGGCCAGCAATGCGCCGATGAGCGGTGGCAGGTTGAACAGCGACCACGTGGCCGCGGCGCTCGTGCCCAGCGCGGCGGTCAGCCAGGCCGGCTTGGGCGAGGCGCGCAGCTGCGGCTCCAGTTTCCACACGCACAGGCCCAGCACCGCGAGCGCCGCCAGGCCCAGCGGGTCGTCCGACCCATCGGCCAGGCGCGCCGCCGCCCAGCGCCAGTGCGGCCAGAGGGCCACTGCCAGCAGTGCCAGCCAAACCATCGGCGGCAGGCCCGCCAGGCGCGCGCGCCAGCGCCCGGCCGGGTGGGTGTCGATCACGAAAGCGGTGGCCATGACTCAGCTCTCGCGGCGGCGCAGCCACAGCGAGCCGCCCACGATGAAGGCCACCATCAGCAGCGCCGCCATCGCCCCCGGCTCCGGCGTGCTCGGCACCTCGGCGCCGATGGCCAGGTTGCTCACGCCTTCAGGCATTGGCGAAGGCTGGTCGACGCCGGCGGTGAGCGCCGGGTTGGTGTTGCGCACGCGCTCGTCGACGGCGATGAAGCTCGTGTACTGCGTGAGTAGGTGGTAGGTGAGGCCCAGCCCGGTGATGGCGGCCTTGTGCGCGCTGCCGCCTTCGAGTGCCTCCTGGTCGCTCAAGCTCGCGATGCGCTGGCGGGCCCACAGATGGCGCAACGCCGACGAGGTCTGGTCTTCGCGCCCTTGCGTGCTCAATTCGCTGCGATACGGGCCATCGGCCGCGCGGCCTTCGATGACGAGCCTGCCGTTCACCGGTTGCTGGCCCTCGGCCCCGCGCCACTTGCCGAACAGCACCACCGGGCGGCCGCCCATCACGTCGGGCAGTTGCGCGGGCTCGACGTCGTACACCTCCATGCCTTCGAAGCGCGCGGTCACCTGCGTGAGCACTGGCGCTTCGATGATGGCGCGCAGGCGCTCGGCCTGCTCGGCGGCGTACTCGGGCTTGGTGACGACAAAGGCCTCGCCCTGCCCCGCGCGCGCCATGCCTTCGATCAGGTGGCGGTTGACACTGCTGCCGATGCCGAAGGCAAACACATTGGCCTGGCTCAGGTTCTCACGGATGAGCTTGAAGACCTCCGCCTCGACGCTCACGTAGCCGTCGGTCACGACGATGATGCTGCGCGACACGTCGTCGGCCTTCGGCAGCGCCACCACGCGCTTGATCGCCGGCACGATCTCGGTGCTGCCGCTGCCACCCATCTGTTTGATCACGCGCAGAGCTTCGTCGATGTTGGCGCGCGTGGCCGGCACCGAACTGGGCGCGAGCATGCGGTTGCTGCCCGAGAAGAGCATCACGTTGAAGGTGTCGCTCGGGCGCAGGCTGCCGATCAGGTTGCGCAGCAGCACCTTGCTCGTCTCCAGCGGGTAGCCGTGCATGGAGCCCGAGATGTCGACCACGAAGACGTAGTCGCGCGGGTTGATCTGGCGCGTGCTCACCGCCTTGGGCGGCTCCACCATCGCGAGGAAGAAGTTCTCGTCGCCGTCTTCACCATCGCTGCCGCGGTAGAGCATCAGTCCCGACTCGATGCGGTCACCGGCGAGGCGGTAGCTGAGGATGAAGTCGCGGTTGTTCGCCGGCCCGCTGCCCGGCTTGAGCGCCACGGTGGTATGCCAGCCGCCCGAGCCGGCGATGTCGACGTCGTGCGAAGGCGAGCCGATGGCCTTCACCGGCACGGGGGTGTCGAGCTTCACGCGGATGTCGAAGGTGGCGTTCGGTGGCTCGCCGCTCTTCAGGTACGCGCCACCAATGGGCGCCGAGCCCGCCGCGTCGTGGGCCGCGCTGTTGTAGCGCGGGCCCACGACCGTAGGGAACACGAAACCGTAGACCGCATCGCGCGGCGTGAGCAGCTCGGTGTAGCGCAGCTCCACCGCCACGTCGTCGCCGGGCAGGATGTTGGCTACGTTCATCTCGAACACATTGGGGCGCTGCTGCTCGAGCAGGGCCGCGGTCTTGCCTTCGCGCCTGGCGGCCTGGTACTCGATGCGCGCCTGCTGCTTCTCCTTGATGCGCGCGGTGATGAGCCGCTCGCCCAGGCGCACCGTCATCGCGTGCACCGCCGCCTGCGTCGAGGCCGGGAAGAGGTAGCGCGCCTCGATCGGGCGCTGGCCTTCGTTGCGGTAGTGCTGGGTCACCGTCACGTCGGCGATCACGCCGGCGATCTTCACGTCGACCTGGGTGGATTTGAGCGGCAGGCGGTCCACGCCCGGCTCGCTGCTGTTGACCGCGAAGTACGGGCTCTCACCGGGGCGGGCCTCGGAGTCGTCGGCGTGGGCCGGCGACCAGAACAGCATCAACACGGCCGAGAACACGGCCAGGGCAATGCACCACATCACGCGGCCGGTGGGCGTGAGCGGGCGGTAGGGGATCTGCGGGCGGGGCATGGTTCGTTCTCCTGGCGGCGGCACCGAAGGGTGCGCACGGCCAGCAGGTTCGCGCCCGCAGGCGAAGCGGGTTTGAAGCCACGTGCAGCGTGTGTGAAGCCTGTGTGAAGCCCACGGTGGATTGCATCGACTCAGCAAATTGCACGAACGTGCTAGTTTTCACCGATGCGGGGCCCGGGCGCGCGGCGCAGCATGCGCCTCCACCCCCAACACACAGAGGAGAACTGCCCATGACCGCATCCCTGTACGCCTGGCAGCGCCGCGCCCTGGCCGCACTCGCGCTCGCCACGCTGCCCACATTCACCTCGGCCGCCGTCTGGCAGTCGTCCGACCGCTGGGGCACGTGGAACAACGGCGGCTACACGCTTTACAACAACATCTGGGGCTCGGGCTACGGGCCGCAGACGCTGTGGGCCAACTCGTACAGCAACTGGGGCGTGTGGGCCAACCACCCCAACAGCGGTGGCATCAAGTCGTACCCCAACGCCACGCGCCACATCAACAAGAAGATCAGCGCCATCAACACCCTGAGCGCGAAGCTCAACGTGAGCACGCCCAGCGGCGGCGCCTGGAGCTCCACCTTCGACATCTGGGACACCAACCACAAGTACGAAATCATGCTGTGGCTCAACTACACCGGCACTGCCGCAGGTGGCGGCAACGTGAAGCCCATCGCCTCGCAGTACGACAGCGCCGGCAACGCTGTGCCGGTCTACAAGAACGTGAGCGTGGGCGGCGCGACCTGAAACGTGTTCCGGGGCAGCAACGGCGCGAACGCGGTGTTCTCGTTCCTGCGCACCACCAAGACCAACAACACCACGGTGGACGTGAAGGCCATCCTCAACTGGTTGCGCCTGCGCGGCTGGATGGGCGACGTGACGGTCGGCGAAGTGCAGTACGGCTTCGAGATCACCTCGTCGTCGCCGGGGCTCAACTTCAACGTCAACAGCTATTCGGTGACGTCGAACTGAGCCCTCCGACTGGGCAAAGAACGCAACTTCGTCACACCCGCCGGCCGCACCGGCTGCGCACTGGCGAGCGTTTGGCTGTGCAATCGCGGCATGAACACCGCCCTCTGCCGCCCCGTGCTGCTCCTGCTGCTGGCCGCCTCGCTCGCCTCGTGCAAGGTGGTCAACACGCACGTGGTCAAAGTGACGAGCACGCCGGTGGTGGACGAGGCCTCCGAGGTGCATCTCAAGACCACCCAGGGCAACGTCTTTCTCGGCACGCAGTCGATGACGCCGAGCGGGCGCGAGCTGCTGCGCGGCGTGCGCCCCTTTCAGTGCGTGGAGATCAAGACCTCCGAGCCATGGGACATGAAGCGGCGCGAGGTGCGATTCGGCGACTACCGCTTCAAGAAGCTGCCTGAGACCGACCGGGAGTGCCGCAAGGTGAAGGTGGGGCCGCGCATCTCGGTCGACTGAGGCCAGGACGAGCGCGAATCAGCGGCTCAGCGGCAGCGCGAGCGTGGCCACGGCGCCGCCGCCCGGCGCGTTGCGCAGCGTGACACGCCCCTCGTGCAACTCGGCGATTTCCTTCACGAAGGGCAGGCCGAGGCCGGTGCTCTTCTTGTGCGTGCTGGGCCGCGCCAGTGAATAGAACTTCTCGAACACCTTGTCTTCGGCGTAGTCGGGGATGCCCGGGCCGTGGTCGCGCACGCTCAGCTCGACGCTGCGGCGACGGCGCTGCAAGCCGAGCGTGACGGTGCCGCCAGCGGGCGAGAAGTCGAGCGCGTTGTCGACCAGGTTGGACAGGGCGCGTTGCAGCAGGAAGGCATCGGCCTCGACCGTGGCGTCGTCGGCGCCCTCTTCCACCGCGATGCGCAGGCCACGCGCTTCGGCGCTGGGCGCGGCGCTGGCAGCCAGCTCCTTCAGCATCGGCCGCAAGGCCACCGGCGCCGTGGCCTCCAGGCTGCGCCTCGATTCGAGCGCGGTGAGCTCCATCATGCGGTCGACCAGCTCCTGGATGCGCTGTGTCTCGCGCGCGATGTTGCCGGCGAAGCGCGCGCGGTCGGCGTCGGGCATGGGCTCTTGCAGCAGCTCGGCCGCGCCGCGGATGGCCGACAGCGGGCTCTTCACCTCGTGCGTGAGCGTCTGCACGTAGTCGGCCACGTAGTTGCGGCCGGCCAGCGCGTCGCGCATTTCGTCGAACGACGCGCGGAAGGCGGTCCACGCACGGCGCAGCAGGCGCGCCGGATGAAAGCCGCGCTGCGCGCGCGCGTAGCGCAGGTAGTCGGCGAACACCCCGAACGGCCGCACCAGCCACACCGAAAGAATCACGACGAAAAGGATCAGCGCGACCACCGAGGTGGTGCCCACCAGCAGCGTCTTGCGGCGCGCCGCCTGCACGAACTGGCCGAAGCTCTGCACCGGCTTGCCCACGCTCACCGCGCCGATGATCTGGTTGGCGACGCGGATCGGTGCGGCGACATACATCACCGACGTGCTCGCATCGTCTTCGACATCCTGCGAAGTGCGCGCGCCGTATTCACCTTGCAGCGCACGGTGGATGTCGCGCCATTGCGAATGATCGGCACCGAGCGCGCGGTGGGTGGAGTCGAAGACGACGGTGCCGCCTCGATCAACGACGGTGAGACGCAACTCGACGCGCGTCTTCTCGAAGCCATAGATGTCGGCCTGGAAGCGGCGCGCGTACAGCGCCTTGAACACGGGCTCCAGCGCCTCGACCTGCAACGAGCCATCGCGCGAGCTGCCTTCGATCAGCGTGGCCATCAGGTTGGCCGTTTCGACCAGCGACTCCTCGGCCGATTCACGGTAGCGCGGGTCGATCTCCTGCAGCTGCCGGTACATCAGCAGGCCCACGCCCAGCACGTAGGCGAGCAGGATGCCGATGAAGATGCGGTTGCGCTTGGTCATGCGCCGGCATCTTAGAGAGGCCGGCAGGGAGGGAGGTCAGGCGGTCGAGCGGGCAGCAGGTTTCGACGCCGCCTGCGTCGTCGGTGACGTGGTGGCTGGTGTGATCGCCTGGCCGGCCGAGACGCGCGGGTTTGTCGCGCGTCGCACCCGGTTCTTGCCCGCCTCTTTGCCGCCGTACATCGCGGCATCGGCCTTGCGCAGAAGTTCATCGCCGTCGTTGGCGTCGATGGTGGCGATGGCGTAGCCCACTGTCATGCCCACGCGGCACTCCACCTGCCCCACCTTGAACGGCGCGGCCGAGCAGGCCAGCAGCTTGCGGCCCACCTGTTCGGCCTCGGCCTCGCCGCGCAGCTGCGAAGCGACGATCACGAACTCGTCGCCACCCAGGCGCGCCACCAGGTCACCCACGCGCACTGCACGCTTGAGTCGCGCACCCATGAGGGTGAGCAACTCGTCGCCCGCATCGTGACCATGGGTGTCGTTGATGGGCTTGAAGCCGTCGAGGTCGAGCAGGTAGACCGCCGTCAGGTTCTCGGCGCTGGAGCCCTGCAGCAGCGCCGGCATGCCCAGTTGCAGGCCGCGGCGGTTGAGCAGGCCGGTGAGCGGGTCGGTCTGCGAGATCTGCAACACGCGGGCGTGCTCGCGCTTGGCCTGTTCGGCCGCGATGCGCAACTCGTCGGCGCGCACGCTGAGGACGACCATCCACGCCACGGTCTCGAGAACGGTGCACACCTGATAGGCACCCTGTGCCCACGGTTCGGCCGTCAGGTGCCCGGTGTTGAGCGCGGTGAAGCAGCCCACGCCCACGCTGTAGACACCCCAGCCGGCGAAGGCCCATGCTGCCGCGCGGTCGCCCTGGCGGGCACGCTTGTACGCAATCGGCAGGGCCAGCAGCATGGGCAGCCCGCCAAGCAGCGTCGTCACCTTCGAGGCCTGGCTGTAGTCGATCAGGCCCGCCGCGAACAGCCCGGCACTCGCGAGCGCCAGGCCCGCCACGGCTTCCATGGCCCGGGCAGCCCAGCGGCTGTGCTGCGCCACGTAGAGCGAACGCACCACGAACAGGCTGCCGAAGGCCAGCACGCCCAGCAGCAGGAAGGGCGGCGCGTTCTGCGTGAGCCAGGCATTCGTGGGCCACAGGTGCTGGGCGGCCACGCCAAAGTACGACGGGAAGAACAGCGTCGTGCACACGCAAGCCACAGAGAACCACAGGTACATCAACTCCCGCGTGATCAGTGCACGCGCGGCGGTGAAGCAGATCATGCAAAGACCGAAGCCAAGCGCCAGCCCTTGAAGCAGATCGATGAGGCTCTGATGGCGGATCAGCGCCGACGTATTGAGCAGCGACACCGGCACGATGGTCGCGTTGGCGCCGCTGTTGCGCACGCGGATCAGCAGCTCGTAGGTGCGCCCGGGCTCGATGTCGAGGCGGACGGACGGCACCGCCGTGGGCGCGGGCCGGTCGCGCACCAGCAGGTGGTCACCCATGAGCGCGGTCTGAACGCGCTGGCCGTCGGTGATCAGGTGCACCTCGGCCAGGTCGAGCGGCGCGTAGTCGATCACCAGCCACCACGGGCCGGGCTGGGCCGGCGCATGCAGCGGAATGCGCAACCAGACCGTCTCCTTGCGCGGGCCCAGGTTGCCGTAGGGGCCCGTCGGTGCCTCGAAACGGCTGGCCTGTGCGGCGACCTCTTCCCAACCCATGCGGTTCGTTGGGTCGCCCAGGGTCGTGACCTGCGGCCAGAGGTCGATGCTCTCGGGCACGCCTTGGGCGTGCACGGCAGGCGCCGCCCCGAACAACAGGCAGGCACAGAAAGCGGCGAGAAGCAGAAGGTGGCGCATTGGAGGAGACAGACAGCATTGAAGGCGGAGTTCCGCCTCGTCCATCTCGGTATCGACCCGAGCGCCGCGCCCTTAAGGCTCTGTAGAAGGAGAAAGTGGCAAATCTTCCACAAGCGCGTAGCCGCTGCCGCGGTGCGTGCGGATCGGATCGAGCTCGGGCGCCACCAGCTTCATCTTGGCGCGCAGGGTTTTCACGTGGGCATCGACCGTGCGGTCGAGGCTCTCGGAGCTGTCGTCCCACACCTTGTCGAGCAGGGTGTCGCGCGAGAACACGTGGCCGGGCCGGGCGGCCAGCGTCGCCAGCAGGCCGAATTCGTAGCGCGACAACTCCAGCAGCGCGCCGTAGTAGCGGATCTGTCGCTTGCCTTCATCGACCACCAATGGCTGGGCGGTCTGGGCGGCCGGCACCACGGCGGCGGCCGGTTTGCTCGCGCGGCGCAGGATGGAGCGCACCCGCGCCACCAACTCGCGCGGCGAGAAGGGCTTGGGCACGTAGTCGTCGGCCCCGAGTTCCAGGCCGACCACACGGTCGATCTCGTCGCTGCGCGCGGTGAGAAAGATCACCGGCACGTCGGCCAGCGCGCGCAGGCGCTTGAACACCTCGAAGCCGCTGGCGTCAGGCAGGCCGACATCGAGGATCACCAGCGCCGGCGGCAGGGCCTGGAACTGCTGCAGCGCTTCTTCGCCGGTGGCGACCCAGGTCGGCTCGAAGCCCTCGGTGCGCAGGGCGTACTGAAGGGTGTCGGCGATGCCGGGTTCGTCTTCGACGATGAGGACGCGCGGTTTCATGTCATCAGGTCAACGAAGTGGAGCCGGCCGAGCGCCGGGCCGCTCCCAAGCCGGCCGGCCATCCCCTCGGGGGATCGATCGCCGTACCCGGCGAGCGAGGGGTCGTCATTCCGCGGGGAGGAAGCCTTCGATGGACAGATAGCGCTCACCGGTGTCGTAGTTGAAACCCAGCACCGTTGCGCCCTTGGGCAGATCGGGCAGCTTCTGCGCGATGGCCGCCAGCGTGGCGCCCGACGAGATTCCCACCAGCAGCCCCTCTTCGCGCGCCGAGCGGCGAGCCATTTCGCGCGCCGCCTCGGCCTCGACCTGGATCACGCCGTCGAGCAGGTCGGTGTGCAGGTTCTTCGGGATGAAACCCGCCCCGATGCCCTGGATGGGGTGCGGGCTGGGCTTGCCGCCGCTGATGACGGGCGAGGCGCTCGGCTCCACCGCGAATACCTTCAGCTTGGGCCACATGCCCTTGAGCACCTTGGCGCAGCCGGTGATGTGGCCTCCGGTGCCCACGCCGGTGATGAGCGCATCCACGCCGCTCGGGAAGTCGGCCGCGATCTCCTCGGCGGTGGTGCGCACATGCACGTCGATGTTGGCCGGGTTGTCGAACTGCTGCGGCATCCATCCGCCGGGCGTTTCGGCCAGGAGTTCGGTCGCCTTGGCGATCGCCCCGTTCATGCCCTTTTCGCGCGGCGTCAGCACGAAGCTCGCGCCATAGGCCAGCATCAGGCGGCGGCGCTCGACGCTCATGCTCTCGGGCATCACCAGCACCAGCTTGTAACCCTTGACCGCCGCGACCATCGCCAGCCCGACGCCGGTGTTGCCCGAGGTCGGCTCGATGATGGTGCCACCCGCCTTGAGCTGGCCGCTCTGCTCGGCCGCCTCGACCATGGCCATGGCGATGCGGTCCTTGATCGAGCCGCCGGGGTTGGCCCGCTCGCTCTTCACATAGACGTGGTGGCTGTTGCCGAACAACCGGTTCATGCGGATGTGGGGCGTGTTGCCGATGGTTTGCAGGACGTTCTGGGCAAGCATGACAGTCTCCGTGGCGATGACGGCAAATTATGAGCCCCGCACCTGCGAAGCACGGTGCCCATCAAGCAACGCCCGCGGAACCGGCTTTGCCGGGCCGCCAGGCGGCGCCCCCTGGGGGCAGGAGCGCAGCGACTGGGGGGCGATAATTCTTCGATGTTTGCACCGCTCCAAAACGACAGCTTCCTGCGCGCCTGTCTGCGCCAACCGACCGACCACACCCCCGTGTGGCTGATGCGCCAGGCCGGGCGCTACCTGCCCGAGTACCGCGCCACGCGTGCCCAAGCCGGCAGCTTCATGGGGCTGGCCACCAACACGGAATACGCCACCGAGGTCACGCTGCAGCCGCTGGAGCGCTACAAGCTCGACGCCGCCATCCTGTTCAGCGACATCCTCACCGTGCCCGACGCCATGGGCCTGGGCCTGAGCTTCGCGCTCGGCGAGGGCCCGAAGTTCGCGCACCCGGTGCGTGACGAGGCCGCGGTCGCCAAGCTCGAAGTGCCCGACCTCGACAAGCTGCGCTACGTGTTCGACGCCGTGACGTCGATCCGCAAGGCGCTCAACGGCCGCGTGCCGCTGATCGGCTTCTCGGGCAGCCCCTGGACGCTCGCCTGCTACATGGTCGAAGGCGCCGGCTCGGACGACTACCGCCTGGTCAAGACCATGCTCTACAGCCGGCCCGACCTGATGCACCGCATGCTGCAGGTCAACGCCGACGCGGTGGCCGCCTACCTCAATGCCCAGATCGAGGCCGGCGCGCAGGCGGTGATGATCTTCGACAGCTGGGGCGGCGTGCTGGCCGACGGCGCCTTCCAGGCCTTCAGCCTCGACTACACCCGGCGCGTGCTGGCAAAACTCAAGCGCGAGCACGGCGGCCAGCGCATTCCGCACATCGTGTTCACCAAGGGCGGCGGGCTGTGGCTGGAAGAAATCGCCGCGGCCGGCGCCGACGTGGTGGGCCTGGACTGGACCGTCAACCTCGGCACCGCCCGCCAACGCGTGGGCGACCGCGTGGCGCTGCAGGGCAATCTCGACCCCAATGTGCTCTTTGCCGCGCCGCAGCAGATCCGCGACGAGGTGGTGAAAACACTCGACAGCTTCGGCCCGTGGCAAACCGCAAACGGCGGCCGGGGCGGCCACATCTTCAACCTCGGGCATGGCATCAGCCAGCACACGCCGCCCGAGAGCGTGTCGGCGCTGGTCGACGCGGTGCATGAGCACTCACCCCGGATGCATCGACAGGCCTAATCCGAGATCGATTTCTGTCACAGCTGGTTGCAAAGTTTCGGAACGACAGGCGGGACTTTCCCCGTGAGCGCGCACTCAGGGCTTGACTTATCCCCAAAAGCTTGCGAACGGGATCCGGCCTCGATTGTTGTTGCATTGCAGCAAAAGTGCTGGGGGTTACGTCGCTAAGTTGTTGATTTTATTGAGCGTTGAATTTGCCTGAAAACGGGGCAACGCAACGCCAAGGCCCAAGAATCAAGGATCTAGCTGCGATTTTTGACGGTTTCCCACAAAGTTATCCACAGTCTTCGTGGAAAGCTTCAAAAGGTCAGCAAAATCATCGACTTAAGCCTATTCCTTCAAGAAGATCAGAGTTTTCCTACGCAAGTGACCCCGCCTCGACATGGATGAACCGCAACGCATTCGCGTCGCCATCGAGGCTCCGCAACACACCGGCCTGCAGTCCGCGCTCGACTACCTGAGCGATCGCGCACTCCCCCCCGGCACCCTGGTGCGTGCGCCGTTTGGCCGCCGCGAAGTGGCCGGCATCGTGTGGCCGGGTGAGCCGTCGGACGAACCCGGCCTGGCGCTCAAGCCCATCACACAGGTGCTGAGCGCGCTGCCGCCGCTGTCGGCGCGCTGGTGCGAGCTGGTCGGCTTCTGCGCTGCCTACTACCAGCGCAGCCTGGGCGAGGTGGCCTTGTCGGTGCTGCCGCCCGAACTGCGCAAGCTCGACGCCGCGCAGTTGGCCTCGCGCATCAGCCGCCTGCAAAAGCGCTGGGCCGAGCCGCTCGAGCCGGCCGTCGCCCCGGTTCGCCCGCCACTGAGTGCCGACCAGGCCGCCGCGCTCGACCGCATCGCCGCCATCAGCCAGCCCGGTGCTGCGCCGGTGGTGCTGTTGCACGGGCTGACGGGCAGCGGCAAGACCGAGGTCTACCTGCGCGCCGCCGAAGACGCTCTGGCGGCCGGCCGCCAGGTGATGGTGCTCGTGCCCGAGATCAACCTCACGCCACAACTCGAGGCGCGCTTCGCCGAGCGCTTTGCTGGCGGCGCTTCGCCTCGCCGCATCGTCGCCTTGCACAGCGGGCTCACGCCGGCCCAGCGGCTCAAGAACTGGCTGGCCGCCCACCTGGGTCTGGCTGACCTGGTGCTGGGTACGCGGCTGGCGGTGTTCGCATCGATGCCGCGGCTCGGCTTGATCGTGGTCGACGAAGAGCACGACCCCTCGTACAAGCAGCAGGACGGCTCGCGCTATTCAGCGCGCGACCTGGCCGTCTACCGCGGCAAGCTCGAAGGCGCGTGCGTGGTGCTCGGCTCGGCCACGCCTTCGCTGGAGAGCTGGCAGCGCGCCGAGCAGGGCCGCTACGAACGCCTGACGCTCGCGCAGCGCATCGGCGGCGGCGTGCTGCCGGCGGTGCGCATCATCGACATGAACCTGCTGCCCAAGGCCCCGGGCGTGACGACCACCTTGTCGCCCCAGCTCGTGGCCGCGCTCGGCCGGCGGCTGGAGCGCGGCGAGCAAAGCCTGCTGCTGCTCAACCGCCGCGGCTACGCGCCGGTGCTGCACTGCGGCGCCTGCGCCTGGAAGAGCAACTGCCCGCACTGCAGCGCCTGGCGCGTCTTCCACAAGCTCGACCGCACGCTACGCTGCCACCACTGCGGCTTCAGCCAGCCGGTACCGCGCGCCTGCCCGGAGTGCGGCAACCTCGACATCGCACCCATTGGCCGCGGCACCGAGCGGCTGGAGGAGCAACTCATTGCCAGCCTGCCCGGCGCGCGCATTGCCCGCATCGACGCCGACAGCACCCGACACAAAGGTGAGCTGGAAGCCCGCCTTGCCGCCGTGCATGCGGGCGAGGTCGATGTGCTGGTGGGCACACAGATGATCGCCAAGGGCCACGACTTCCGCCGCATCACGCTGGTGGCCGCGGTGAGCCCCGACAGCGCGCTCTTCAGCAGCGACTTCCGCGCACCCGAACGCCTCTTCTCGCTGCTGATGCAAGCGGCGGGGCGCGCAGGGCGCGACGCCGAACAGGCCGCGCGCAGCGAGATGTGGGTGCAGACCTGGCACCCCACGCACCCGATCTACGCGGCCCTGCGCCAGCACGACTACGTGTCCTTCGCCGCCAGCCAGTTGAAGGAGCGCCAGATGGCCGGCCTGCCGCCCTTCGCGCACCTGGCCCTGCTGCGGGCCGAGGCGCGCACCGTCGAAGCCGCCCGCGCCTTTCTGCAAGCGGCGGCCGACATGGCCGCGCAACTGCCAGGTGCGAGCGAACTGCTGATCTACCCCGCCGTGCCCAGCAGCGTCTCGCGCGTGGCCGACATGGAACGCATGCAAATGCTGGTGGAGGCCAGCACGCGCGGCGCGCTGCAGCGCGTGCTGACGCCGTGGATGGCCGAGCTGCCGAGCTTGCGCAGCCAGCACAAGGCGGTGCAGCGTTGGGCGCTCGATGTCGACCCGCTGGCGATCTGACACGCCCGGCCAACGCCACGGCGATCGCACGGCGCGCCTGAAAACAGCCCGCCCCAAAAGAAAAGCGGGCTGCGCTCACGCGCGGCCCGCCGAATGAGCCACAGCATTCAGGGAGGGAGGAGGGAGCTGTGACCCGGGATTGATCCTAGGGAGCCCCCTTTCGAGCGTCTGTAGGACAACAGGCCGTCTGCGCGTCGCGCGTTTTCGCCTGAGCTTTGCCTCGCTTTCGACTCTGCCAAACCGCACTCAGGTGCATCCGGCGATGCGGCCTTACAGTGGCCGCATTCCTCCTCCTCACTCTTCGGTTCCGGAGCCTCGCATGCCTGCTCGCCCCACCTCTGCACTCGCCCGCTGGTTCGGCGGCTTCTGGCGCTTCATCGACGCCACGCGGCGCACGCTCTTCAACATCGTCTTCCTGCTGATCCTGATCGCGGTCGTGGCGGCGTTCGTCTTCGGCGGCCCGGCCAAGCTGCAGGACAACACCGCCCTGGTGCTGAACCTACGCGGCCCGCTGGTCGAGCAGCATGCGACGACCTTCCGCCAGACCGCGCTTGCGCAGATCCAGGGCGACCCATCCCGCAGCACACAGTTGCGCGACGTGCTCACCGTGCTCGACGCCGCCGCCAAGGATTCGAAGATCACGCGCGTGGTGCTCGTACTCGATGAGTTCCAGGGCGGCGGCCTCGCGGGTCAGCGTGAAGTGGCCAGCGCACTGCAGCGCTTCAAGGCCAGCGGCAAGGAGGTGATCGCCTGGGGCGGCGGCTACGACCAGCGGCAGTACTACATCGCCGCGCAGGCCAACGAGGTATGGATGCACCCCATGGGCACGGTCATGCTCAAGGGCTACGGCCGGCAACAAAACTACTACCGCGACGCGCTCGACAAGCTGGGCGTGACGGTGAGCCTGGTGCGTGTGGGCACCTACAAGAGCTTCGCCGAGCCCTTCATCGCCAACTCGCCCTCGCCCGAGGCGGCCGAGGCCGACGCCTACCTCTACAACGGGCTGTGGGCCACCTACCTCGAAGGCGTGGAGACCGCCCGCAAGCTGCCCGCCGGCAGCGTGATGGCGCTGATCAACGACCTGCCGCAACGCCTGGTGGCCGCGGGCGGCGACCCGGCCAAGCTGTCGCTCACGAGCAAGCTCGTCGATGCCCTCAAGACCCGCGACGAAATGCGCAAGGCCTTGATCGAACGCGGCGCGGCGCAAGACGACAAATCCAAGACCTTCCGCCAAGTCCCGTTCGAGGACTACCTGGCACGTCAGTCGCCGCCGCTGGTCGGCGATGCCATCGGCGTCGTGGTGGCCGAAGGCGAAATCATTGACGGCGAGGCCCCCGCCGGCAAGGTGGGTGGCGAATCGACCTCGGCGCTGGTGCGCCAGGCACGCGAAGACGACAACATCAAGGCGGTGGTGTTGCGCGTCAACTCCCCCGGCGGCTCGGTGTTCGGCTCCGAACTCGTGCGCCGCGAACTCGAACTCACCCGCGCGGCTGGCAAGCCGGTGGTGGTGTCGATGGGCGACGTGGCGGCTTCGGGTGGCTACTGGATCTCGATGTCGTCCGACGAGGTGATCGCCGATGCCGGCACCATCACCGGCTCGATCGGCGTGTTCGCGCTGCTGCCCTCGGCCGACAAGACGCTCGAGAAACTGGGCGTGCACACCGCGGGCACGACCACCACCTGGCTGGGCAGCGTCGGCGACCCGCGCCTGCCACCCAACGAGCGCTTCAACGAGCTGCTGCAGGTGAACATCAACCAGATCTATGCCGAGTTCACCGGCAAGGCCGCAGCGGCGCGCAAGACCACGCCCGACAAGATCGACGCTGTGGCGCAAGGCCGCGTATGGACCGGCGCGCAGGCCCACGAGCGCGGCCTGATCGACCGCCTGGGCAACCTGCCCGACGCCCTGAAATCAGCCGCCACCCGGGCCAAGCTGCCCGAGGACACCCGCGTGGTCTACATCCAGCCCGAGCCGGGCCGCGCCCAGCGCCTGATCGACCTGCTGGGCGGTGCTGCGGTGATGCAGCACCTGATGGCGCAGTTCGACCTCGAACTCGTTCCCACGGGTCTCGCGGGGCGCGTGATGCACGAGGCCCGCAACGAACTCGGCTGGCTGGCCGGCGTGAGCGACGGGCGCAGCCCCTACGCCGCCGTCACGCACTGCCTGTGCCGGGAGCCCTGAATCGGCTCAGGTCAGCACGACCACATGACCCTGCTTGGGGTCGATGCGGCCATCGACCAGGTCGGCCACCAGGGTCTGCGCATCGGCAAAGCCGCTGTGCTCCTTCACCTGCATCCAGGGCTTGGCCGCATCGCTCACGCGGCGGATGAAGGCGAGTTGTGACTCGTTGAAGCGGCGCGTCACTTCGGCGGCACCCCAGTCGGAGTTGCGCTTCTTGATCTGGTACGGCGCGAAGTAAGGCTGCGGCTTCGGGCCGGGCAGCTCCTGCATGTCCTTGCTCAGGTGATCGTGCGACTGGGCCGAGCCGGCGTAGCAGTTGTGCACGAGCGCATTGCCGAAGTGCTTGTGGATGCGCGCGCGCAGGCCGGTGTCACCGGAGAAGTCGACATACAGCGTGGGCAGCTTCGGGTCGAGCGTGGCGATCTCGTCGTAGGTCACGCTGCGTTGGTAGCAGCCCAGGCTGTCGACGAAGGCCTTGTTGCCGGCCGAGGTGACGCCGATCAGCTCGACGCTGCGGTCGCCTTCGAGGCCGAAGGCCGTGCCATACGCCGTCTTGCTCGATGCGCTGGAGACGACGATCTGCTTGGCGCCGAAGTACGCGTTGTCTTGCAGGAAGTCGGCCAGCATGTACGAGGTGATGTACAGCGGGCGCAGCAGCATCTGGAAGTTCTCGTCGGCGGCACGGTAGGCGGCGTCGGTGGTGGTGCGCTGGTACTGGTTGTAGGCCGAGGTCAGCTCCAGGCGGTGCGGCGTGCCGTCGTAGAAGCCGCGCTCGCTCACGCGCACGGCCTGCATGATCACGTGGCTGGCAATCGGCCAGAAGCCGTAGAACCGCTCGCCCTCTTCGACGCCTTCGACCGTCGACTTGGCGACCGTGGCGAAGCCCCAGGCGGGCATGTGGCCCCAGCCTTCTTCGCCGGTGGGGTAGAAGCCCCAGTAGCGCAGGTGCGGCACGTTGCCGAAGGCAGCGTAGGTAATATTGTTCGATGTCACCGCCAGGCGCTCGATGCGCATCAGGACTTCGCCTTCTTTCAGCCCCGGCAGCGTCGCGGTCTGGACGCGGGTGGAGCCGAGCGAGTTCTTGTCGGTTTGCAATTGAATGAGCGCGGGCATGACAGGTCTCCGTAGCGTTGGAATCAAGGTGCGAAGACTGTATGGGCCGTGCCGCCCGCGTGGGTTCGGAAACTGAGCCATGCCGCAGGTTCGCGCTCGCTCCACCGCCAAGACGCTCGCCAAGCCGCTCAAGCGGCCCACGCAAGCCCGCGCCAAGGTCACGGTACAGGCCGTGTTCGACGCCTTTGTTCGGATTTGGCAGCGCGACGGCTGGTCTCGCCTGACCACCCGCGCGGTGGCACTCGAAGCTGGTATTGCGGTGGGCACGCTGTACGACTACTTCCCGAGCAAGGCGGCGCTGCACTCGGGCTACATCCGCCATTGCATCGAGGTGCTGATCCAGACGGTGGACGCGCAGGTGGCGCAACCGCCCGATCTCGTCTGGCAGGAGCGCATCCACCGCCTGGTGCAACTCACGAGCGGCGTGCACCACCCGCAGAGCACCTGGTTCCACCCCGACATGCTGCAGATCGAGCCCCAGGTGGCCGAGCCCAAGCACCAGCGGCGCGCGAACGACGAACTGGGCGCGATGTGGCAGCGCGTGTTCGACGCCTGCACCGACCTGCCCCACCGCCCCGCGCCAGAAACAGTGCGCGCGCTGCACCTCGCGGTGTGGGGCGGGCGACGGTACGCGATGCTGGTGCAGCTCGACGCCACACAGATGCAGCAATGGGCCGACGAGATGGAGCGGCTGGTGTGCGCCGCCGTGCTGTCAGGCGGCGCGCCCGACCCCCAGGCCCCAGGCCAGCGCTGAGAAGGTCACGAAAGCCAGCACCGTGCTGGCCATGATGATGCGCGCCACTCGGCCGTTGTCGGCGCCATAGCGCTCGGCCAGCAGCGAGACGTTGCTGGCGCTCGGCAGCGCGGCCGCGAGCATCAGCACGCTCAGGCCGAACTCGGGCACCGGCATGCCGGCAGCCCGCAGCAGCAGGCCGATGCTCAGCACCACCAGCGGGTGGATGAAGAGCTTGATCAGCGCCACCGGCAGGTACTGCGGCACCGGCGTGCGCGTGTGCGCGTGCTGCCCGGCGCGCCACAGCACCGCGCCGATGGTGAAGAGCGCCACCGGCGTCGCCGAATCGCCCAGCATCTTGACGATCTGCGACAGCGGCCCCGGCAGCTCCACGCACAACGCCGCCACCAGCGCGCCCAGGCCGATGGCCCACGGCAGCGGGTTGCTCAGTGCGCCCCGCAGCGAGCGCCACACCGCGCCGTGCGATGCGTCGGAGGCCTGTGCGAGCCCGATGCACAGCGAACTGGTGAGAAAGAGATCGATCAGCACCGTGCTGATCACCGGCCCGGCTGCCTGCTCGCCGAGCAAGGCCACGAGCAGCGGCACGCCCATGAAGCCGGTGTTGGGGAAGGCCGCGACCAGCGCGCCGAAGGCGGCGTTCTTCATGTCGACGCCGCGGCCGGTGTCGCCGCGGCGCAGTGTCATGGCCACCGTGAAGAACACGATCACGACGGCGCCCAACGCGTAGATGGCAACGAGCGAGGGGTTGATCAACTGCGCGAACGGCATGCTCGCGCCAAAGCGGAACAGCATGCACGGCAGGGCGAAGAACAGCACGAAGGCGTTGAGCCCCGGGATCGCCGACTCCGGCAGCACGTGGCGCTGAGCGGCCAGATAGCCGCACAGCACGAGCGCGAAGAAGGGGATGGTGACCGCAAGAATCGCTTGCATGGCGGGCGAGTATCGCTGTGGCGGCTCAGGCGTGCGGTCGGCGGCGACGCGGCTGCGGCCCACAAGCCCCCTCGCGTGTGGCGAGGGGGTTTGAACTTCTATGGGGCGGCAGGGGTGATTGCCAGCAAGCGGGCGAGTATCTCCGCGCCGCAGCACCTGAGTACAAGAGTCAGCTCCCTATCTTTTGTCGTGTTGCGACGCATCAACAACAGTGTGAATTCCTACCGGGTGTGTCGCGCAGTTGACTGCACGCCCGGTGCGCCGTTTTCAACCTCGAAGCGGGCGGCCACCTGCACCGGCGAGGCGGCGTCGCGCGGGTCGTCGACGGCATACAGGCTGGCTTCGAGCCGCTTCGCATCGAGCGTGAAGCCGATGTAGCCACGCTGCTCGCTGTGGGCGTAATGCACGTGCGGGTTGAGCCGTTGCGCCGCGGCCATGCGCTCCTGCGCCATGCCCCGGCTGGAGATCGAGGTGCCGCAGAACTCGCTGGCGACGACCGGCGACCGCTCGGCGTCGTAGTCGGTCCTGAGATCGGCCACGCAGTGTGCGTGCACGTCGCCGCCGAGCACCACCACGCCGGGCAGCTTTCGCTCGGCCACGCCGTTCAGCAGGCGCTGGCGCGCGGCGGGGTAGCCGTCCCAGCCGTCGGTCCAGTAGCTGCCGCCGGTGGCGGGGTCGCCCGACCAGTTCAGGCGCGCCATCAGTGTTTGCTGGGCGAGCAGGTTCCAGGGGCGCTCGCGGTCCCAGCCCTGCGCGAGCCACTCTTCCTGTGCGCTGCCGAGCAGGCTGCGGCGCGGGTCGGTCAGCTCCGGGCAGTCTTTCAGGAACACGGTGTTGGAGCCGTTGCGGCCGGGCTTGGGGCAGGCTTGCACGTCGCGGTACTGGCGGTCGTCGAGGGCATGGATGCGCGCGAGCGTGCCCCAGTCGAAGCGGCCGTAGATGCGCATCTGCGACCCCTGCGGGCGCATCGATTTCGGAAACGGCATGTGCTCCCAGTAGGCCTGCGTGGCCGCGGCGCGGCGTTGCGCAAACAGCAGGTCGGGCACCTGGGGCGTGTCGTTGGCGTAGTCGTTGTCGATCTCGTGGTCGTCCCACACGCTGATCCACGGCGCGGCGGCATGCGCGGCCTGCAAGGCCGGGTCGCTCTTGTACTGCGCGTAGCGGGCGCGGTAGTCGCCGAGGCTGCGTGCGGCCGTGCCCACGTGCAGGCGCAGCGCGATCGGCGGCGAGGGGTACTCGTAGATGTAGTCGCCGAGAAAGAGGATCAGGTCGAGGTCCTGCGCCGCCATGTGGCGCCAGGCGGCGTAGTGGCCGTGGTCCCAGCGCTGGCAGCTGGCGATGGCAAAGCGCAGGCGGGCCACCGCATCGCCCGGTGCAGGGGCGGTGCGCGTGCGGCCGGTGGCGCTGCGCTGGCCGAGCGTGGCAAAGCGGTACCAGTACACGCGCCCCGGCGCGAGCCCGCCCGGTTCGGCGTGCACGCTGTGCGCCCAGGCGGCCTCGGCCACCTCGGTGCCCCGTGCGGCGATCCTGGTGAAGCCCTCGTCGTGCGCGATCTCCCACTGCACCTCGGTTTGTTCGGGCAGGTCGGGGCCGGTGAGGCGCGTCCAGAGCACCACGCGATCGGCCAGCGGGTGGCCCGAGGCCACGCCGAGGCCGAAGCGGGGTGCGTCGGCGGCACGCGCGTGGCGCACGAAGCCCGGCGCGGCCATCGCCGAGAGCGCGAGCCCGATCACCTGGCGTCGGCGGGTCAGATTGCTCATGGCCGGCCGGTTTACCACAGCCGCCACAAAGCCCGATGACAGGGCGCTGACTATCATGCGCATCCTTCCAGAGAGAACCGCCGGGCCGTCCCAAGGTTCTCTCGCTCCCCTCGGGGGGCGGCTACCGCCCCGGTGGCCTTGGGGCTCACATCACTCATGGCCGACACCCTCAACTCCGCCCAGATGGACGCCGTGCACCACCTCGGCGGCCCCTGCCTCGTGCTCGCCGGCGCAGGCTCTGGCAAGACACGCGTCATCACCCACAAGATCGCGCGCCTGCTCGAGGCCGGCTACGCGCCGGGGCAGATCGCCGCCATCACCTTCACCAACAAGGCCGCGCAGGAAATGCGCGAGCGCGCCAAGGCTTTGATCGGCCCGCGCGCCGCCAAGAACCTGGTGGTGAGCACCTTCCACTCGCTGGGCGTGCGCATCCTGCGCAGCGAAGGCGAGAAGCTGGGCCTGAAGCAGCAGTTCAGCATCCTCGACAGCGACGACGTGCTCGGCGTGCTGAAGGAAGCCGGTTCCACCAGCGACAACAACCTCGCGCGCCGTTGGCAGTGGGCCATCAGCCTGTGGAAGAACCAGGGCCTGCACAGCGACACCATCGAGCCGCAGAACGACGACGAACGCGTGGCCCGCGAGGTGATGAAGCGCTACGAGGAGCGCCTGGCCGCCTACCAGGCAGTCGACTTCGACGACCTGATCGGCCTGCCGCACAAGCTGCTGCAGCGCGACGCCGAAGTGCGTGCCAAGTGGCAGGACACCTTGCGCTACCTGCTGGTCGACGAGTACCAGGACACCAACGCCATCCAGTACGAGATGCTGAAAGCTCTGGCCGGCGAACGCGCGATGTTCACCGCGGTGGGCGACGACGACCAGTCCATCTACGGCTGGCGCGGCGCCACCATCGACAACCTGCGCCGCCTGCCGGCCGAGTACCCGACGCTGAAGGTGATCCCACTGGAGCAGAACTACCGCTCCACTGGCCACATCCTGCGAGCCGCCAACGCGGTGATCGGCAACAACCCCAAGCTGTTCGAGAAGAAGCTGTGGAGCGACCTGGGTGACGGCGAGCCGGTGGGCGTGGTCGAGTGCGACGGCGAGGAGCACGAGGCCGAGCGCGCGGTGGCGCGCATCCAGTCGCTGCGCGGGCAAGGCGGCGAGGTGCAGTTCAAGGACTTCGCCATCCTCTACCGCGCCAACCACCAGGCGCGCGTGTTCGAGAAGGCGCTGCGCCGCGCCGAGATCCCCTACAAGGTGTCGGGCGGGCAGAGCTTCTTCGACCGCGCCGAGATCAAGGACCTGTGCGCCTGGTTGCGCCTGCTGGTCAACAACGACGACGACCCGGCCTTCCTGCGCGCCGTGACCACGCCCAAGCGCGGCATCGGCCACCAGACGCTCGGCTCGCTGGGCGAGTTCGCGGGCAAGTGGAAGACGAGCCTGTACGAAGCGCTCTTCGCCGACAGCCTCGGCACGGCGCTCAACGCGCGCGCCGTCGGCTCTCTGCACGAGTTCGGCCGCTACGTGAACGACCTCGAATACCGCGCCCGCCACACCGTGGGCCGCGAAGATGCCAAGGTGCTGCTGACGGGCTGGCTGAAGGACATCGAGTACGAGAAGCACCTCTACGAAGGCGAAGACAGCGAGAAGCTGGCGGCCGCGCGTTGGTCGAATGTGATGGATTTTGTCGACTGGATCGCCAAGCGCTGCGGCGGCGAGATTGAGAACGATGGCGGCATCAGCGTGGAGACCGAGAAAAAGAGCGTGCTCGAGGTGGCGCAGACCATCTCGGTCATCATCAGCCTGGCCGAACGCGGCGACGAGCAGGACGTGGTCACGCTCTCCACCCTGCACGCCAGCAAGGGCCTGGAGTGGCCGCACGTGGTGCTGGCCGGCGTGAACGAGGGCCTGCTGCCCTTCAAGAGCGACGACGACGAGATGACCCCGCAGCGCCTGGAAGAAGAACGCCGCCTGATGTACGTGGGCATCACCCGTGCGCGCCGCACGCTGGCGGTGAACGTGCTGCGACGGCGCAAGAAGGGCCGCGACACGGTGCAGGCCATCCCCAGCCGCTTCATCGGCGAGATGAAGCTGCACGAGGCCAAGGCCAAGGAAGATCCGCGCGCCAAGCTGCTGGCGCTGCGCGCGGCGGCGGCGCAAAGGGCGGCGCAGGCATCGACGGTCGACGTCAAACCCTGACGCCGGCATTGCTGACACGTCGTTGTCAGCAGCCCCGCCGCAAGATGGCCGCCAGCACCCCCTGGAGGCCACGACCATGCTCAAGACCTACACCGGCAGCTGCCATTGCGGCGCCATTCGCTTCGAAGCCGACATCGACCTCGCCGCCGGCACCGGCAAATGCAATTGCTCGATGTGCACCAAGGTGCGCAACTGGGGCGCGACGATCAAGCCAGCGGCCTTTCGCCTGCTGAGCGATGAATCGGCGCTTGCCGACTACCAGTTCAACACGATGAGCGCGCACCACCTCTTCTGCAAGACCTGTGGCGTGCGCCCGTTCGGCCGCGGCTACATCGAGCAGATCGGCGGCGACTACGTCGCGGTGCAGCTGGCCTGTCTCGACAATGTCGAGCCGGCTGAACTGATCGAGGCCCCGGTGCACTACTCCGACGGCCGCCACAACGCCTGGTGGAACGCACCGACCGAGACGCGTCACCTCTGAGGCCGGCGGCCGACGCCAACGGGCCGCCCGGGTTTGCCCCGCGCTGGCCCTGCATGCCGCACATCGAGAATGCGGCATGCCCTTCTTCGCCTTGCCCCTGGCCGCGATCGCCAGCGCCGCACTGAGCATTGCCGCCGCGAGCGGCGCCCTGCCCTCCGCGCTCGCCTTCGTCTTCAAGCCGCTGACCACCCTCCTCGTCATCGCCTACGCCTGGCCACGCGGTGACGGCACGCCGCGCCAGCGCCGGCTGGTGCTGATTGGCCTGGTGCTCTCGCTCTCGGGAGACGTGTTCCTGCTGTGGCCGAAAGAAGGTTTCCTGCCCGGCCTGGTGTCTTTCCTGCTCGCGCACCTGGCCTACATCGTGGCCTTCTGCCAGCCGGTTCGCTTCGCGGCGCGATGGCTGCCGTTCGCTGTCTTCGCCGTCGTGGCCGCCGGGCTGCTGAGCCAGCTGTGGCCGGGAGTGCCCGGCGCCTTGCGCCTGCCGGTGCTGGCGTACGTGGCCTGCCTGGCGACGATGGCGGCGCAGGCCGCGGTGTGGTGGCGTGCCGCGCCTGCCGACAAGCACGCCCGGATTGCCGCCGTGGGGGGTGCACTCTTCGTGGCGTCGGATGCGTTCCTCGCCTTCAACAAGTTCAACGCACCGATCCCGCTATCGGCCGTGTGGATCCTCGTCACCTACTGGCTGGCGCAGTGGTGCATTGCGTCTTCGCTGAGATCACGACCATGCCCTTGACCGGAACGCTGCGAACCTGGAACGACGATCGGGGCTTCGGTTTCATCGCGCCGACTCATGGCGGTCGTGAACTCTTCGTTCACCTGAGCGCATTTCCGAAGGACGGTTCGCGACCGACCGTGGGTGAAACGCTGACCTACGAACTTGGACGCGGCAAGGATGGCAAACCGCAAGCAATTCGCGTCTACCGGCAGGCCCTGGGTCAACCCGCCAGCTACCCCCGGCGCACGCACCGCCCCACGGCGCGCAGGCGAAGCCCGCTTGGAACCATCGTCAGCGTGGTGTTGCTCGTTGCGCTGGCAGGATACGGCTACAACCGGTACGAAGCGTGGTCGTCGAGGCGGCCTGCGCTCGCCGGCGATACAGAGGCTGCGCCGCAGCCTGCGACAACAACGCCGGTCAGTACATACCGTTGCGATGGGCGAACCCACTGCTCGCAGATGACCTCGTGCGCCGAAGCCAAGTTCTTCCTTGCTAACTGCCCGGGCACGAAGATGGACGGCAACAACGACGGCGTGCCCTGCGAGCAACAGTGGTGCGCCCGATAGCCATCGGGTCGCACCACCGCAATCAGGCCCCGCTCGGGTACTTCACCGAGCAACCGTAGGCCTGCGTGCTGGGCTGGCTCACCGGCTTGCCGGCCAGGGCCTCGCCCAGCGCGAGGTTCACGTAGTTGGTGGCGCCCTTGATGTCGTCCGGGTTGGCGGTGGGCTTGCTGTCGATGGCGCCGGTGTAGATGACCGTGCCCTGCGGGTCGACGATGTACATGTGCGGCGTGGTGCGGGCGCGGTAGCTGCGGCCGATCTTGCCGTCGGGGTCGAGCAGCGTGGCCGTCGGGGCGGCGCTCTTGCTCTTCTGCCATGACTGCAGTTCACCGGCGCTGGGGGCCGCGGTCTGGATCGACAGCCAGGTCACGCCCTTGGCCGTGGCCTGCTTCTGCGTGGCCGGCATGTTGCCGCTGTCGTAATGCTTCTGGACGAACGGGCAATCGGGGTTGGTCCACTCGATGACGACGTACTTGCCCTTGTAGTCGGCCAGGTTCACGGTCTTGCCGCTGGTGTCGGTGGCGGTGATCGCGGGGGCGGGTTTGCCGACCACGGCCTGGGCCAGGGCGGCGCTGCACAGGCCGGTGGAGAGCGCGGCAGCAAGAAGCAGGTTCGTCGTCTTCATCATCACGGGCTCCTGGTGAGGTTGGCGGTCGACTCGCCGGGGCGAGCCGCGGGTAACGAGGCCAGCGCCTGGCGCACTTCGCCCACGCTGAGCAACTCAGACAACAACTGTGGCGCCGCAGTTCCCGGCGCGTACAAGGCATACACCGGCACGCCGCTGCGGCCCAGGCGGGTGAGTTCCGCGGTGATCTGCGGGTCGCGGCGCGTCCAGTCGGCGCGCAGCAGGCGCACCTTGCGCGACTCGAAGTCGGCCTTCACCGCCGCATCCGACAGCGTGCCCATCTTGTTGACTTGGCAGGTGACGCACCAGGCCGCCGTGAAGTCGACGAACACCGGCCGACCTTCGGCGCGGGTCTGCGCGACGAGCTCCGCCGACCAGGGCTCCCAGCCCTTGCCCGCCGGCGCTGCGGCCGTCGCCGGGTCGGCACCGGTTTGCAGCGTCGGCCAGGCCCAAGCGATCGAGGCGCCCAGCACCACCACGGCGGCCGTGCCAAAGCCCCAGCGCCCGGCGGGGCCGGATTGGCGCACCAGCCCGAGCGCCCAGGCCGCGAACGCCAGCGCCACCAGCACCACCATCAGCGCAGCCGCGCCGTTGATGCCGACCTGCTGGCCGAGCACCCACAGCAGCCAGACCACCGTGGCGAACATCGGGAAGGCCATCAGCACCTTGAACCGCTGCATCCACACGCCCGGCCGCGGCAGGCGCTGCGTGAGGCCTGGCCACAGGCTGAGCGCCAGATAGGGCAAGGCCATGCCCACGCCGAGCGCGGCGAACACCAGCAGGGCCTGTGCGGCCGGCAGCGTGAGGGCCGTGCCCAGCGCCACGCCCATGAAGGGCGCCGTGCACGGCGACGCCACCGCCACTGCCAGCACGCCGGTGAGGGCGTGGTCGAGCAGCGGGTGGCGTGCGCGCATCGTGGCCAGGCTGCTCGGCAGCACGCTGCCGAACTCGAACACCCCGGCGAGGTTGAGGCCGACCAGGGTGAACACCGCCGCGAGCAGCGCCACGAACCCCGGCGACTGCAACTGGAAACCCCAGCCGAGTTGCTCACCGCCAGCACGCAGCGCGAGCAACAAGCCAGCCAGCGCGACGAAGGACAGCACCACACCCACGGCATACGCGAACCCGCCGACCGCGAGGCTGCGGCGGTCGTGCCCCGGCTGCGCAAAACCCAGCACCTTGAGTGACAGGATCGGGAAGACACAGGGCATCAGATTGAGCAGCAGCCCGCCGAGCAGCGCCAGCGCGAGCGAGGCCCACAGCGACGCAGGTACCGCCACCGGCATGGCAGGCGCCGCAGGAACCTCGGCGATCGAACCACCCGGCTGGTACACCGGGCGCGCGGCGACCGGTGGCCAGCCGCTCACCGCCAGCTTGATGCGCAGGCCCGACTCCACCCCCGGCTGCGCGAGCACGGCGTACAGCTCGGGTGGGCTCGCGCTGCGGTCGCTGGCGAGCGGGATGCTGGCCGTCCAGCGGTCGCCGTCCCAGGCTTGCACCATGGTTGCGGCGGGGTCGATCAGCGCACCGGTTTCGGCGAAGAAGGTGAGCTTTTGCTGGCGAGCGCTCGCGGGCAGGCCGTCGACCTCGATCTTCAAGGCCTCGCCTTCGGCCCGGCCGGTGGCACGCGCTCCGTCGATGTCGCGCGGCAGGCGGGCACGTGCGGCTTCGAACGTGGCGGTGTGCAAGGCGGTCGAGGCCTCACTCGGCAGTTGCAGTGCGAACTCGCCCGATTCGGGCACGCAGATGTCCTTGCAGACCAGCCATTCGGCGCGCAGCTTCACGTTGAACTGGCGCTCGGCGTAGTCGGCCGGCACGGTGATCGCCACCGGCAGCAGCACCTCGCCTTCGTAGCCGTGGTTCATCAGCGGGCCGATGGGCAGTTGCGCGGGCGTGGGCCACTCGATCTCGCCGGCGCTCACACCGGGCGGCAGCGTCCACTCCAGGCGGGTGGGAAGGCCGGAGTCGCCGGGGTTCTTCCAGTAGCTGTGCCAGTGCGGCTGGTGCTTGAGCAGCAGGCCGAGCCGAACGTCGCGGCCGGGGCCGATGCCTTGCGGCGCGTGCGCGACGAGTTCGGCGCGCACATGCTCGGTGGTCACCACCGGCGGCGCACCCAGCGAGGGCAACTGGGCCGTCACGGCGGCCGGCCATGCGAGCAGCAGGCCCACGGCAGACAGGAGCCAGCGGCTCGATGCAAGTGCACGGAAATTCAGCATCCGGGCATCTTAGGGGGTGGGCGATGCCCCCACGCCGCCCTCAGCCGCCCGGCCGCTCGCCACCCGTGACGGGCCTCACGGCGGCCGCCACGGCGGCGTCACATGCCCTTGAACAAGCCGGTGAAGCTGCGGCTGACCTCGAGCTTCTCGTTGAGGCCCTTCACGCTCACCAGTTGGCGCCCGCGCATGTCCCGGCTCACGCCGGCAATCGCACGCGTGTTGACGAGCGTAGAGCGGTGGATCTGCCAGAAAAGCTCGGGGTCGAGCTCGTCGAGCAGCTCCTTGATGGGCTTTCGGATCAGCGCCTCGACGCTTGCCGTCTGCACCCGGGTGTACTTCTCGTCGGAGATGAAGAACAGCACGTCTTCGACCGGGATCATCTGGATCGCCTGACCTACCGTGGCCTGGATCCACTTGAGGCGCTGCGTGCCGGGGCTGAGCTGGCCGGCAAGCTTGCGCAGGAGCTGCTGCATGTCGGCGCCAGCCGAGGGCGGCGGCTCCTGCGTGGCAGCGCGCTGCGCGAAGCGCTTCTTGATCCGCTGCACAGTCACATCCAGGCGCTCACGCTCGGCGGGCTTCAACACATAGTCGACCACGCCCTGCTCGAAAGCCTCGACCGCGTACTGGTCGTAGGCGGTGATGAAGACGATCTCGCAACCGGGCCAGCCTTCGAGCTCGTCGGGCCATTCATCGGGGATCAGGGCGATCGCGCGTGCCGCCTCCACCCCCGTCATGCCGGGCATGCGGATGTCGAGGAAGACGATGTCGGGCTGGTGCTGGCGGGTGAGTTCCACCGCCTCGATGCCGTTCTTGGCCTCGGCCACGATCTCCAGTTCAGGCCACGCTTCGGCCAGGCGGGCGCGCAACTGCTCGCGCATCAAGCGTTCGTCGTCCGCGATCACGGCTTTCATGGGTGCCCCTCGTCGAAAGAGTACTTTCGCCGATCCCCCAAGGGGATGCCGGCCGGCTTGCGGCGGCCCGGCGCTCGGCCGGCGGCTTTCATGCTGAACCCTCGTGGTTGTTCGAGATGTACGGCACGGTGATGGTGACCGCCGTGCCGCCGCCCGGATTCTCGGCCACCGTGAGGCTGGCCTTGTTGCCGTACAGCAGTTGAAGGCGCTCGCGGATGTTGGCCAGGCCGATTCCGGTGCCGGCCGTCGCGGCCTTGCCGAAGCCCAGGCCGGTGTCGGCCACCTTCACCGCCAGCTTGCCATGCACGATCTCGGCGCTCACGGTGAGCGTGCCGCCTTCGGGCTTGGGCTCCAGGCCGTGCTTGATGGCGTTCTCGACCAGGCTTTGCAACATCATCGGCGGGAACTCGGCCGACAGCAGGCCATCGGTGACGCGAATGTCTGTGGCGAGCCGGTCTTCCATGCGCACCTTCAGGATCTCCAGGTACGGCCGGATCACCGCCAGCTCGCGCCCCAGGTCGCGGTTGCTCTGCGCATTGGCCTCGCGCATGGTCGGCATGCTGGCGCGCAGCAGGGCGATCAGGTTCTTCTGCATCTTGCTCGCGCGCGGCGGGTCGGTCTCGATCAGGTGGTCGATGCTGGCCAGCGTGTTGAACAGAAAGTGCGGCTCCACCTGCGCCTGCATCGCCGCCATGCGCGCTTCGACCACCTGGCGCTTGAGCGCCTCGCTCTCGGCCATCTCGGTGGCCACAACCGCCTGCTCTTCGGCCTTGAAGCGCCCGGCCGCCATCAGCTTGATGATCCCCGAGATGACGATCAACAAGAAGGCGAACGGCGGCATGTGCTCGCCGGGTGTGAAGGCCGGCACGCGCACCACCTTGTATCCACCGTTGCGAACGGCCTCTTCGGCCTCGGCAGCGGCCTCGCGGGCATCGGCAATGGCGTCCTCGATCGCCTGCTTGGCGTCTTCGATCGCCTCGCGCACCTCGGGGCTGGTGGCGTCGTTCGGCAGGTCGACCTTCACGCCGGGCAGGTCCACATGCACGCCGCCGCTGCCGCTCGCCGGCGAGGCAGGCGCGCTCGCGGTCGGGCCGATGCGCACGCCGTCCTTGCCCACGGTGATGGTGTAGCTCTTGCCGCCGATATCGAGCGACGAAGACTCCTTGCCTTCGGCCGGCGGCTCAGGCGCCTTGGGCGGCGCCGGCGGCACGGGTGCCTTGGGGGGCTTGTGCTGCTTGTAGATGATCCGTTCGTCGCCCCAGGGGATGTTGAAGGGCGGCAGGCTGGACAGCACGCCCGAGCCCACGAGGGTCAGCAGGGCGAGCAGGAAGAAGCGCTTCCAGGTGATGCCGGCCAGCCAGCGGGCATAGGCGGTGAAGCCGCGCATCACGCTGGCGCGAAGGCCGTTGCTCGGTGCCGATGGGTTGGGAGCAGATGTAACCATGGGCCCACTTTAAGCGGCACCGCTACCCATCTGCCAGAGCCAGGCGACAGACCGGAAAACAGCTGCGACAGACTGCACGCCGGGGCGACAGGCAGATCAAAGCGGCGTTCAATGCGTGCTGGCCGCCGCCGCCCCCGAGGCCGGCCGCATGCGCGAGAGCACGTGCGCAGCCATGCCAGTGCCCAGCTCCTGCTCCGCGTTGAATGCCTTGCCCAGGCCCTCGCGGGTGAGCAGGTCGGCCTCGCCCTCGTTCGCGCAACGGATCACGACCTCGATCTCGGGGTTGAGGGTGCGGGCGGTCTCGATCATCTGGCGCGCGTCGAAGGCGTCGGGAATGGCGATCACCAGCATGCCGGCGCGGGCGATGTGTGCCTGGATCAACACCGCCGGGTCGGCCGCATCGCCGCTCACCGCAGGGATGTTTCGCGAACGCAGCTGCTCGACCATCTCGCGATTCTGCTCGGCCACCACGTAGGGCACATGGCGGGCATCGAGTGCCTGGGCGATGCGCCGCCCGACCCGGCCATAACCCACCAGGACCACCTGGCCGCTCAGGAACGAGGCATGCACCGAGGTCGGCAACTCGGCCAGCGGGTCGTCACGCTGCTCCAACCGGCGCGCCAGCGACGAGCGGGCACGCAGCCAAGTCTGCAAGGGCTCGATCGCCGCGAACAGCGCGGCGTTGAGCGCGATCGAGATCAGCGCGCCGGCCAGGATCAGGCTTTGCGCCGGCAAGGGCAGCAAGCCCAGCGATGCGCCCAGCCCCGCCAGGATGAACGAGAACTCGCCGATCTGCGCCAGGCTCGCACCCACCGTGAGCGCACTGTTCATCGGGTAACGAAAGGCCAGCACCAGCGCCACGGCCGCGACCGTCTTCCCGACCATGATGATGCCCACCACCGCCAGCACCTTGAGCGGCTCGTCGAGCAGCACGGCCGGGTCGAACAGCATGCCCACCGACACGAAGAACAGCACCGAGAAGGCATCGCGCAGCGGCAGCGATTCGTCGGCCGCGCGGTGGCTGAACTCCGACTCGCGCATCATCATCCCGGCAAAGAAGGCCCCCAGCGCGAAGGACACGTCGAACAGGTACGCCGAGCCATAGGCCACGCCCACGGCCGCGGCCACCACGCACAGCGTGAAAAGCTCGCGCGAGCCGGTCTTGGCGACCAGCCACAGCACCTTGGGGAAGACCCGCCGCCCCACGATGAGCATCAAGGCGACGAAGGCCGCCACCTTGGCGAGCGTGATGCCGAGCGTGATCCAGACGTCGTGGGCCGTGGCGCGAACAGGCGCGACGTCTCCCGCGCCGCCGGCCGCTCCCGGCCCGCCCCCGGACCCGCCCAGCAGCCCGGCCAGCGGGGGCAGAAGCACCAGCACCAGCACCATCACCAGGTCTTCGACCACCAGCCAGCCCACCGCGATGCGGCCGTTCATGGATTCGAGCACCCCGCGCGACTCGAGCGCCCGCAGCAGCACCACCGTGCTCGCCACCGACAGGCACAGCCCGAACACGAGCGCCGCACCGAGGTTCCAGCCCCACCAGGTGGCCACGCCCATGCCCAAGGCCGTGGCTACCGCGATCTGCAGGACCGCCCCCGGGATGGCGATGCGCCGCACCGCCATCAACTCGGCAATCGAGAAATGCAAGCCCACGCCCAGCATCAGCAGCATCACGCCGATCTCGGCCAGCTGGCTCGCCAGGTGCACATCGGCCACGAAACCCGGCGTGGCCGGGCCGATGCAGATGCCCGCGAGCAGGTAGCCCACCAGCGGCGGGATCTTCATGCGGGCTGCCACGAAGCCGAGCGCCAATGCCAGGGCGAAACCCACGGCAATGGTTGAGACCAGGCTGACGTTGTGGTGCATGTGCGCAAAAACAGCGGGAGGTTTCAGAAGCCCGCAGGGTAGACGAAGAAGCCCGCCGGCCCGAGCAAGACCGGACAGCTCCTACAAGCGAAGTGGTCCATCGCTGATCGCCCCAGCCTGGCTGGGCGGGTTCAATGGGCCTCAGCCGTTTCCAAACGGAAAGCCACACGGAAAGGACACGCCATGACTCACACCGACAGCCAGCACAACTTTGACGATGCCGCCACCCGCGAACAGCTCTGGGACATGATCAAGGACATCAAGTTCGCCATGTTCACCACGCGCCACGGCAATGGTCACCTCCACGCCCGGCCGATGACCACGCAGAACAGCCGCATGGACGAAGACAGCAGCCTGTGGTTCTTCATGTCACGCGCCGGCGAGCCCGTGGCCGACATCGAGAACGAGGCCGAGGTGAATGTGGTTTATTCCGACCCGGGCGACGACAAGTACGTGTCGGTCTCCGGCACCGCCCAGGTGGTGGAGAACCCGGCCAAGAAAGAGCAGCTCTGGAACAAGATGAACGAAGCCTGGTTCCCAGGCGGCCCGACCGACCCGGACTTGGCCCTCGTGCAGGTGCAGATCAGCCACGCCAACTACTGGGACGTGAAGTCCAGCAAGCTGGTTCAGCTGTTTGCCATGGCCAAGGCCGCCGTGACGGGCAAGCCGCCCAACCACATGGGGACGCATGGGGAAGTGCGCATGCGCTGATGCAGGCACCCAACCCCCCGCCGGAAAGCCACCCATGCACACACTCAGAACCTATATCGTCGAAGACAGCCCCGTGATCCGCGAAAGCCTGATCGACCTGCTTGAGGAAACGGTGCCGGTCGAGATCGTCGGCAGCGCCGAGGACGAGCACTCGGCGCTCGAGTGGATCGACCAGGACGGACACGCCTGCGATCTGGTGATCGTCGACATCTTCCTCAAGCACGGCTCCGGCCTCGGCATCCTGAAAGCCGGGGCCGGCGTCATCCAGCGACCGGCCAAATGGGTGGTCTTCAGCAACCACGCCACGCCCGAGATGCGCACCCGCTGCCTGGAGCTGGGCGCGGACTGCGTGTTCGACAAATCGAACGAGATCGACGAGCTGCTCCTGTACTGCAACCGCCTGGCGAGGCTCGACGAGGAGGCGCAGGCGTCTTAAGGGGATCGGCCGCGTCGAGGTCGGGTGCGTGACAGCGATGGATGCGCGCCAAGCAGCGTGGCATTGGGGCTTCGCTTGACGCGGAGCGTGCCAGGGACTGAGCATCCCGGACGGAATTTTTTGGCCCGTCTATGACCCGACACCCAACCGCTCCGCTTGCAACCCCGCATCGACGTCTGTTCATCCTGCAGTGCACCGCGGCCCTTGGTGTCGGCACATCCGGCTGGGCTGAAGCTGCTTTCGGGGAAGAGGCGCGATCCGAGGCTCTGCGCGCTCGCTGTGATCGCATCGAAACCGACCTACGCGGGCGCATCGGCGTCGCCATTCTCGACACGGCCAGCGGCAGCCTCATCGGTCATCGTCTCGATGAACGCTTCCCCCTGTGCAGCACCTTCAAGTGGCTCGCCGCCGCCTTCGTGCTCAAGCGCGTAGACCAGGGGGAGGAGCGGCTCACTCGCCGCATTCACTACGGCCGCGAGGTCCTTCTGCCCCATTCGCCGCTCACCGAGCCGCACGCTGGACGCGACGGCATGACGCTGGCCGAACTGTGTGAAGCCACCATCACCGTGAGCGACAACGCCGCAGGCAATCTCATCCTCGCCAGCTACGGCGGACCTGCCGGGCTGACCCGCTATGTCCGCAGGCTGGGCGACACTGTCACACTGCTCGACCGCACCGAGCCGACGCTGAACGAATCGCGGCCGGGCGACCCGCGCGACACCACCAGCCCGCGCGCCATGAGCGCCTCACTTCAAAAGCTACTGCTCGGCGACGCCCTCACCGCCGCAAGCCGCGCGCAACTCGTCTCCTGGATGCAGGCTACCCGCACCAACGCCAACCGCTTGGCCGCAGGCTTGCCACCCGGCTGGCAAGTCGGCAGCAAGACCGGCACCGGTGCGCACGGCTCCACCAACGACGTCGGCGTGTACTGGCCGCCCGGGCGAGCTCCCATCGTGGTCGCCGTCTATCTGACCGACACCAACGCCCCGCTTGCCAGGCGCGAGGCTGCCATTGCGGACATTGCTGAGCTGGCCAGGGCCATTTGATTGAGCGCGGCTGTCCCCGCCGATGGGCTCTGCGGAGCCCGACCGCCACGCTTGCGGCTTGACTTCGCAGCGCCCCAGAAACGAAAAAGCCCGCTGGGTGGCAGCGGGCTAAGTCGTTGATTTGTCTGGTGGCCAAGGGCGGAATCGAACCACCGACACGCGGATTTTCAATCGGAATCCGCGTGCACGGCAGGGCCGAACCCACACGCAACATTCAACAAAATCAAGCACTTGCAGCGCATCGAACCGCAGTCAAACGCAACCGTCCGCACCCGATTCCCAACGCCAGTGCCAGAACATTGCCAGAAACGAACCTTGTGGTCGTCGCTGGCCGCGACATTGGCAATAGCGTCTCATCAACAGTGTAGCCACGGGCCGTTTATATCGACAAGCCCCGAGCTCGTTGGTGCAACCGCGGCACCATCCTCTACGCTCTAAAGCGCCTCCAAGCCCTGCTGCCAGCGCGTGAGCTGACTGCGCACACCCTCAAACACCTTCTCTGCCGTACGTGCATGGAAGTCCGCTGGCAGCCTCGCTTGCAACGCTGCCAGCGCAGGCTCTACGCGCTCAACCAGGCGCACCATCGCATCCCAAACCTCAGGCACGCCGGACTTCTGCGCCACGCCTTGCCAGTGTCGGGGCAAGATGCTCTGCAAAATGTAGTGCGTGTTTTTGGAGCGAATGGCCATCGCGAGCTTCGCGGACTGCCAGGGCACCTGATTAGGCCCGTTGCCAATGACTGGCCAAACCGAAATCACGTCGTACAGAGGCGTCATCCGGTAGCGCCCCCCAGGCAGCAGGAAGACGGAGAAGTTCTTGGCGTGCCCATCGGTTGCAGCGAGAAGCCAGAACGCCAACTGCGTGCACAGGAAGTTCGTGACGTCAGCCTTCACTGCGTCACTGCCAAGCAGCACATGCGTGATGCTCTGCATGCCAGGGCCTCCATGGGCCTCGTATTTCGAGCCCGACGGCAAGCCGGTGACCTGGCAGAAGTCCTCCTGCGGCAGGCGTGCAATCCAACGCTTCCTATCCTGCGCGAGCGTGACCCATTGGCGGTCGAAGCGTTCAACGACCAATGCAAGTTGGTCTCCGAACCGTGCCATCTGGGTGGGCGCCACCGGCAGGCCGAGTTCCTTTAGAAACTGTGCGCAGAGCCATTCGTTCTGCACAGAGTGGGTAAGGTCCAGGCGGCGGCCCCCAACAAGCCCGAGGGGCAGTTTGAGGATGTGGGTGGTCGGGGTTGCGCCTAAAGGACGGCACCATTTGCCTTCGACGTTGAGCAAGGCCGATTTTTCTTGAGCTCCGGCAATGGAGATACGGAAGTCGTCTTCATCCTCCTGCGCGCCCAGTCCGGGCTCACTGACCACGCCTTGAAGATGCTTTTCGATGTCCGCGTCGCTCATCGGCTCACCGTCGACCCGGTCAAATCCTTCGGGTGACATCTCTGGTGGAAGGAGCTGGACGGCACCCACGCAGTCTCGGCCGATGGCTTGGAGCAACTCAAACGTTTGGGTCGAGCCAGTTTTATATCGGGTAGCGACCCGACGACGGATGCGCTCGTCATCAGGCAGGAGATTGTCGAAGTAGTGCTGGACCAATGGGCCCGCGACCGTGCGGTCTGGGGTGATGGGCATAGACAGGGACAGCGGCCGAACGCGCGGTGACTCAAGCCAGGATGGCTCATAGACGAACCGATGCGCGCCCGTGCGTCCACGCTGCCAGGTCCCGACGCGTTCGCCGTTCATCCAGACCCAAAGCTCATGCAGCTTGTCAGCCATGGTGTCAGTGCCTACCGATGAAGGTCTTCACCACTGGCCTTGCGGAGGGTCCGTTTTTTCTTGGCTCGCCGCAGCGTTTTCTTCCGCGGACGCGCGACCTATCAGCACCGTGGGCGCATGTCCGGTCAGCGTCACGCTCCCTGGGCCTGGCACACGGGCGTGGGTGTCGCGAATCATGACCTGTGCGTTCAGGACACTGAGGATTTGCAGAAGCTGCTCCACGCTTACCGCACCCGGATTCGCTTCGATGTCGGCTACGCGCGATTGCACAACGCCTAGCAACTGAGCGAGGCTCGCCTGCGTCAAGCCACGCGCCTTGCGAAGGGAGCGCAGGTGCTGCTTGAGCTGAGTGGGGAGCGTGATGGGGTAGTCCATACCCGCATCATATCGCCTTAAGGCGATTTATGCAAGATATCATTCAAGGACGATAAGGCGTGAATATCGCCTTGGACAGATAATCTTCTCAAATCGCCTAATGGCGATATTAGGCGCACCAATGTCGGCCGCATGCGGGTCGCCGCAACAATGTTGGTGAGGTGGCTAGGAGTCGAGGGCAGCAAGCGTGAATCGCGCGGTGCTCGCCACTCAGCCTCCAGGAGCCTCTCACTCTCTAATCATCAAGATGAACCCCGGCGCATGCCGGGGCTCGTGAATCAACCGCTCAGGCGACGCACCGAATGCGCTGCCTCAGCGCCAGCCCTCCTCCGGTTGCATGCGACGCACCCGACGCTGGGGTGGCCGAAGGGCCATGTCGCGCAGCGCCAACCGGTTCACGTGGTTCGCAATGGTCGTGTAGCTGCCCTGCCCCAATTCCAGTCGAAGGTTCTGCGGTCCCGGCAAACGCCCCTGCTTCAGCAGCGCAACGTACGCCCGCACGACATCCTCCTTGGTGATGCCTGGTCTTCCCATGGGTCCTCGCTTTGTGTGTGGCGCAGCACCATGCGGCGCCTGCAGCGTGTAGCGAGGGTTCGAGGCCAGCTGCAAACCGCGCGCAGCCGGGGATTACGTAACCGGATTCGCTCGCCAGGCGGACTCGGCCTGGACACCATGGGAACTCTCGTAACTCTCAAAAGGCTTTCGCATGCTGAACCTTCACACACCCACTCCTGCTGGCATCCGCACGGTGATTCACATCACACCCGCCGTCACCGCCCTGGCCCTGCGCGCCTCGCAGCAACGCGGCCTGTGCATGCAGGAGTGGCTCTCGCATCTGGTCGTTCAAGCCAGCGCGCCCGCGACCGCTTCTTCCTTGCTGCCCAGTCTGGGACAGCTGACGGACGACGCAACGCTCGAGCTCTTCGCGCATGTCGCCACGCATTCACCCGGGTTGCTGACCGGGCGCTGGAAGCTGCTGTTTGAGCGCTGCGTGCAGGAGGAACAGCTGTGGCGCTGCCCCGTCGTCACCCTGGAGGAGGCAGAAGCCGGCGCGGACTGGGAGCCTCGCCTGGACGTGGAAGAACTGCGGCGACTGTGGCCGCAGTTGGTCGCCGGGATGCTTCTCCTCTGAGCGTGCGCGTCGGCCTCACGAGCAGCGCGCGATGAGGCCGCTTCTGCGTATAAACGTTGCAGCTATACGCCGTGCCGGAGGAGAGGGCTCGATACCCCGCGACCGGCATGTGCACCAAGCGGGATGTCAGGGTGCGGCCTGGGAGTGACGACTAGAGGGCGACAGGCGCGGCGCGACACCGCGAACACAGTCTGGTCGAGTGGCGGCACTGCGCGGTGCCCGCCATGCCAACGCCGCACGGAGCGCATCCGTGCGATTCGGAAGTCCTCCGCAGGACCCTCGAGCGACGGCAAGACTCGGAACCCGGCTCGGCCGGGTAAGGGGGAGTCTTGCCGAAGCACTCGGGGTCTTGCCTACCTTCGAATAAAGAACTCTTGAAATCCCCGAGGGTTCTTTAAATCCTGAATTACCAGGAGCGTGTCGTGCGCGCGTGCCTCGCGCAAGGTGCTCGCAGGCCTCACAGAATGCGCGAGACGACCACCAAAGGCGAACTCACACCATCGCGTTTCATGACAGCCCTCTGGCGCGCCTGCAACACCGACGCAGTCGACCAGGAGCCGGCTGACCAAGGTGCACCAACAACGGCCAAACCTCTTCGAACGGCGGCCAAGCGCTCTCCAGACCGAAATCGGTGGCAGCCTTCGACGCCAAAGCGTTGAAGGGGTCATGCTGGCTCCCTCGCCGCCTCCGCCCAGCGCCGGACAGTGGCCACACAATCGTCAAGACTGTCCCGCACTTCGTAAACCCAGAAGCGCTTGACCTCCCAGCCGAGTTCGATGAGTCGCTGATTCCTCAACTGGTCCCTGAGACACAGCTCTCCGGTCCAGCTGCGGTGATAGCGCTCGCCATCCACCTCGATATTCAGCCGCTGGTCCCCGACGATGATGGCGAAGTCCAGGTCGTACTGCTCGACGCTGAACTGTGGAATCGGTTTGAGGCCGGTCGCATACAGCGCGCGGTAGAGGATGCGCTCCCAGTCCGACACTCGCTCCGGCCTCGAGACTGTCGGATATTCAGGCCCAAGTGCGCTCGCTTCGACTTCGTCAAGTTTCTGCACGGCGCCGTTCAGCCCAGCGACGTAGCCGGCAAAGTCCGCCAGGTAGTCAACGTCAGAGGCTGCAGCGGCAGACCGGTCGCCCACAACGTGCAGCAGACCCCTGGCCCGAGTAATGGCCACGTTGAACAAGTTGCCGTTGCTGCGCAAGAAACTCAGTGCACCCGTTGACGTGCCAGCCGAGACCACCGGCGAGAAGAACATCACGTCGCGCTCGTCGCCCTGGAACTTGTGCACGGTGTCCACCAGCAACTCGGCCCTGTCGCGCACGGGGGCCAGCTCGTCGCAGGTCGAAACCAACTCCTGCAGCAGTTGCGCCTGTGCGCGAAAGGGGGTCACAACACCTACCGTCCCCGCGTACTCTCGCGTCACCAAAAGGTCCCGCAGTGCCACAAGCACAGCCTTGGCCTCTTGTCGGTTCAGCGCCCCGCCTGAGGCCGGACGAACCACTTCACCTCGCACGTCCTGCCAGGTGATGCCCGGCTCACTATTCCGGGGGCGTTTGAGCTGGCGGTAGCGTGTCGCAACCCGCAGTCGCCCCTCATAGAACGAGCGGTTCGAGAACTCGATGATGTCGGCGTGGGACCGATGGTGGTCGCGCAGGTTGATGATGCTGTCCGGCGACACCACACCGGCCGCCACGTCATAAAGCGATGACACGGAGTACATCCAACCCAACCGTGTATCGACCAAACCATGCTTGTGCTGCAACTCGCTGTCACGCGGCCGAGTGAGCGCACTGATGTGCCGTAGTTGCTGCGGGTCACCGATGATGACGCTGCGTTTGGCCCGATAGAGCAGCGGAAGGGCCGAAGCGATGTCGCATTGACTCGCCTCGTCGATGACGACCAAATCAAAGTAGCCTGGCTCGTACGGAACCCGCCCACGCGCCGAAAGCGACGTGACGGCCCAACATGCAAAAAGCTCGGTCACCTTGCTTTGCAGGGTCCTTGCGCGTTGCTTGACGGAGGAGTGCACACGTTCGGCGTCGGGTCCCGTCATCAATTGCAGCGCCGCAGCGTAGTCTGCAACGTCCTTGCGCTGCGCCACCGACAACCGCGTTGGCGCCAGCTGCACCCAATCGCGCCACAACCGCGTTGAGTTCTGGGCAACTTGCTCTGCCAAGGTTGCCCTCTGCTGAGCGATGTCCTCGAAGGAGGGGCTGGCCTTCAGCACTTCCAAGGCATGCTTGTAAGCCACCACCTTCTTGGCCGCCGCGAGCCGGTCATTCCAGTGCGCGAATGCCGAGCGACACGCTACAAGGTCGTCCTCGTCTGGCGCTTGCGGGAGACGAACGCCGAATCGCGCGGCGGCCTGAGCCGCATCAACGCAAACTTGGCCAAGACTCCGTAAGCGCCTTTCGGCCAACCACCGCCACATCAACCGCGTGCTCAAGCCCTGCCGACTCCGGTCGGCGGCGTCGATACCCTGCCCCAAGCTCGCTATGGATGCATGCGCGTTCTTAACCAGCGCATCGTCAATCCCCGCATGCAAGGCACCAAACACGGTGCGCGCATCGCCAGCTTCGGCATCCAGTCGGTCGACCGTGTTGCGAGCATCGAGAGACTGTTGCTGCAGCCGGTCCAGCTCAGTCAGGCGCGTAGCAAGACTGCGATGCTGCTCCAGGCCTTCGTCGTAACTGACACGGTCATCTGCTCCGGGGGTTCCTGCCAGCAGCTGGGTCAGGTAGCTCGCGAGCTTGGCTTGGTATTCCTTGGAGGCGCCCATGCGCAGCAGAACAGGGCGACTACCCAGGCCATTGACCCGCGCCTCCACCACATCAACGGCCTTGTTGTTCTTGCTGGCGAACAGCACCTTCATGCCTCGCCACGCCGCGTTCACCAGCAGATTGGTTACCACCTGAGACTTACCCGTTCCCGGCGGTCCTGTCACCACCGTGAGTGGCGCATGGATTGCAGCGCGGACTGCGGCGCGCTGCTCGGTATTCATCGGCAGCACCTCAAGAAGCGGCTCGTTGTCTGGCGCCGGCACAACGGTGGTCACTTCGCCCGTGAGCCAGTGACCGAGCGCTGTCCCGCGAAGTTGTGAGTCGGATGCGGCCGCAAGCGCCTTCAGCTCCGACTCCAAACCTTGCGTGAAAGGCGAGCGCTTTCCAGGCAGCACGATGGCTCGGTTGTAGATACCCGCCTCAGACAGCTCGGCCAGCGACACGTCACCGGCGCAGACCGTCGGCGCGAGGGTTTCCTTCCAGTCCCAATCGGGTCGAATCAGGGCGAGGCGGTCCGACAGCTCATCCACCTCAGGCAACTCCGCAATCGGCACATTGAGTCCGAGTTCATCAGTCAGCCGGGCCGCCTCTTCCGCCAGCTGCATGCCGTCCCCCATCGCCACCGAACGCAGGAAGTTGGCATTCAAGAGCGGTGTGTCGTCTTCGATGCTGGGTGGCTCACCGCCTTGGTCCGGCAGGGTGATGCGCCACAACATCACGGGCTCGACAAAGAAACCCTCCCACTTCGGCGTGCGGTGATGCCGAAGGCGCACCGGATAGCCCAGCCACGCCACCAGATTGGCTCGGTCTTGCCGGACCTTGCCAAGCACACGACCAACCCCCGACTCGTTGAACCAATCCAGGTCGTGGGTGACGAGCGGCAAAGAGGAAAGCTCAGCGTAGTCAGGCTCGCCGTGCTTGCTGCTGGCGAAAGTGCTGACCCCGTCGTCCATGTCTTGCCCGATGCACTCGAGGAAGTAGCGCGCCAGCTTCGCAACTTCCGTATCCTCTGCGGTCGATGTCGTCGGCCGTTTGGCATCCGAGCTTCCGGTGAGTCGCCAACGGTAGTCCGAGCCTTGCTGGACCTTGCCCACCAGCTCGTAGGCGAGAACTCGGTTCACGGCCTGTCGGTCAACGCCTAGGCTCTTCGCCAACTCCGCGGCTTTCTGCCCCGGTTTGCCGGCCAGTTCGGCCAGGATGCGTTCTCGCAGTGCGTTGCCAACACTGCCCACGCGCTCCTCTTCTTCGTTTGGCATGCCGAGCCTCAACCCGCCCCGGCGAGCTTCTCGTAACCCGCTCGAATGACCCCAGCGATGAGGGGCCGGCGCGCTTTCAGAAACTCCTCGTAGGAGAGAGTCCACCATCCGGCTGGCAGCGCGTGCCACTGCATCATGGCGGCGAGCTCCTCAGCACCGTAGCGCGCAGCGTACCTGTCCCAGTAGGTAGAGGGCGGGGCATCGGAAATGGCGATGTTGTCGTCCCACTCGACCAACGCGTAGTTCGCAATCTGGTTGATGTCGCGCACGCTCTCTATGCCCTGCTTCTTCAGGTACTGCTTGGGGAAGAGGTGGTGCCGCTCCAGCGCCTTCTTCTGCCCCTGCGCGGGCGGGTCCAGCAGGTCGACCACGGGGCTCCGCGAGAACAGCGCGCGTGCGCCGAGCAAAGTCTGCGCTGCGTAGAAGCCGAACAGGGCCGGACTACGACCGGCGGATGTCGCGAGGTCCAGCGGCAGCGTCTTGGTCCAGTAGTCGTCCGTCAGCGTGGCAGCCTCCACCGTGGCCAGACGGGAGAGAAACTGGTCGGCGGTCTTCAACTCACGCAACTCGGCCAGGTCCTGCTCCATCCGCGACTCTGGTGAGGAGGAAAATCGCCCGGTCAGGAGAGACATGAACAGCCATCGTGCGGTGGAATTGCGCAGCTTGAAGCCCTCCACCGCGTACTCGGTGCGGCCGAGCAGGTACAGCTGATAGGCGAACACCAGCGCGTTCACCGAGCTGATGGTCTTCTCGCTTCGGTAGCCGGCAGCGCGAACCACGTTCAGGAAATCAGCCCAGTAGGTCAGGTTCAGCACGCGACCTTGGGCGTCGCGGAGCTTGTCGAACTGGCTGTTGCGCCGCTCGAGGCTGACTTCGCCGCTCGCCAGGTCCTTGCCGCGCAACAGGGAGTAAACATGCTCTAGCCGAGCACGCCTGAAGGCTACGCCGACATCGACACGAAGCAAATGGTCTGGGTCGGGCTGAAAGATTTGATTGAAGGGGCTGGCTTGGCCGGCCGGCGCCGGCTGGCGTGCGGCACGGCAGAACTTCTCCAGTTCAGTGCGGCCATCGTCCCAGAACACTGACATCAGTGTCAGTATGAAGTCCGACTGGTTGAGCTTCTTGCCTTCACTGTTGATGCGCACAAACACATCAGCCACCTGCTCCTCGGTGCACTGCTGCGAAAGCTCTAGAGCGATGAATGGGAAGTTGGTCAGGCTGGCCAGGCGGCCAATGGCTTCGGCCACCTTCTCTTCCTCAGTCTCGGAAACTTCGCGTGCCGCCGTCAGGCGCTTCAGGTACTCGCCGATGGTCTTGTGTGTCGGTCGGTTGAACACCTCGGAGATGTCGAGGATGTACTCTGGGTCCCGCTCAGTTGTCGCATCCGGCACTGCGAAGGCACCGCTCTGCGGCCGAAAGGCGATGCGGATGTGCTCGCGCTCGAAGTTCTCGCGCAGCACCGCCTCCCTGCGAATGACCGCGTACAGCGAAGTCAGGCGCTGCTGACCGTCCACGATGAGCAGCGACGGCACCTTCTGCTTGTTCGCATCGCCAATGACTTTGGTGTCCACACCCTCGGCGCCGGTCTGCCAGAACAGAAAGTACCCGACCGGGTATCCGCGGTACATCGAGTCGAACAGGTCGCGGACCTTGGCGTTGGCCCAGACAAAGGGCCTCTGAATGTCTGGGAGGCCAATGCGACCAAGGCCGATATCGTTGACAAGTCCACCAAGGCTGTAGTGAACCTCTTTGAAAAGCGTTTCGGACATATTTCCTCCGCAGTTGACTCTATCCCTGCTCCGACCCCCTATGGCGTCTCATTCAGTCACTACCCCGGCAAGGATGGTGGTGGCGCGTTGGGGAACTCGCCAAACATGGAAGTACTTGACATCGTGAGGGCGGGAAACTGCGCCGAAATCCACCGCGCCGTTGCGCATGTTGGTTTGGTACGCCCTGACAATTCGCTGCTCATTCATGTCACTTGTCGCTGGAGTACCCCCGTTCGGATGAGCGAGTCAACATGGTCGGCCGCTGCACCCGGTGCCGTGCCGCCCGTGAGAAGCACACCAAGTTCGATGTTCATGTCGAACGCGAACTCGGTGAGGTTCGCACTCGAGACCAGCAGTCGCTCTCGGTCAGAAACCGCGAACTTCGCATGGAGCGTTCCGTGTCGCCCGCGCTCGTCACGCTTTCGCTTGTTGAGCGGCCAGCAGTACACCTCGGCCGCGAGACCCGCGCCGCCTCTGAGATTGGGCAACGGGTCAAAGCTGACCTTTCCAGAGTCGTCGCTCTCCAGCACGAATACCACCTTGACGCCCCGCTTCAAGGCCGCGTCCAGCGAGGCAACGACCGCAGGCACACGATAGGCTGCGAACGTCACGAGATACACCTCGCGCCGAGCGCTTTCAATGAGCTCTAGCAAAGCTGGCCCGGTGCTTCGGAACGTCGAACTGAGGCCAGTGGGTCCGGACCACACGAGTTCTACTCGCCGCGACGTACGCTCACGTTGAACGGCGTACGCGCAGCCGAGCAGCACGCCACTGAGTTCACCGCGCGAAAGGTGCTGTCCGTCGACGCGCCACGCTCGCTGCAATTCGTCGAAGTGTCGTACTACCTCGTGCGTAAATCGTCCCGGCACAAGCGACTGCTCGCCTTTCTCCAATGCTGTGCCGATGAGCCTCAGCGTTTCGTCCGAAACCTCCGACGCAAGCTGGAGGCATGCATCAAGAAGGGACTGCGGGACGTCCATGGCCTCAAGAAAAGAAGGGCACGACCGCGCTGCCAAGCGTTTGCACGAGGAGTGACCGGTCTAAGAACTTATTTCCTCGCTCGCACGACGTTTCCGGCGCGAACTGGCAGGCGTGGCAGGCCGCACCGTGCAACGACGCGGTTCCGTCATGTCCGGGGTGATGCTCGGCACAAAGCGGGTCGGACGAGCACAGCTGCATGGACTCGAGGGCCTGTCGGATGAGGCGCCCAAGTCGTTGGGGTTCGCCTTGCGAAACCAGGCCGCCCAGTGTTCCCTCGCTGTCGGGAGCCGCAGTGAACAGTAGCAACCCTGCCATCTGCGATTCGGAAGTGCCGTCATCACAGTAGATGCGCTCTCGGATGCTCGCGGAGCTATAGCCCGACTCGAGCGCGAGCTGTCGCATCAAGGCATGGGAGAAGGAGTGGATGAGCGCAAAGCGAAGCCCAGGATAACCAGCCGCGGGGTTTGGCATCGCACGTGCTGTCTTCCATGCTCGGTGAGCTCCTGAGAAACCGGCGTCCCGGGGCGCATTCTTGGCCGCCCAGGCGAGAAGGACATCGCGTTTGAAGTGGAGAAACAGACCCTCCCCACGCACTTCCGAGACGGGTACCCAGGTCGGAGCGTTGCGGGACAACGGAGCTCTCAGTTCATCCGGAATGTCGCTCGGGTCTGAATAGTCGCCAGGCGAATCAATTCGTGTGAAACCTACAAGCGCCCGCACTTCGCGCAGCCGCTCCACTTGCACAACCTTCTCAAAATACGCCTCAAATCCACTTGGTGGCGCGACTGGAGTCAGCTCGAAATCCCCAGTGTTTTTCGCGGGGTCCGGCGTCGAGAAGACTTGCCATTCGGGCTGCTTAAGGTCCGCACTCTCGACCGTCGCTTCTGTGCCAGAGCGCTTCGCTTGAATCGCGCCCCAGACTCGACCGTCATCGAATTCCTCGAACCCGCGGAGATTGCCGACGGCACGAAACGCGGCGAGAACTTCCTGGGAGGCGACGTGCTGCAGCATGACCCACTTGTCTTCGACGAGCTGAGGCAGCGGGTCGGCATGGCGTGGAATCGAGAGCGCCGAAAGTGTGATGCCGAACCAACTGTTCGATGCGCCGAGCAGCATAGTCTCCGATTGCTCTGTGCATCCACCCGGCTCGAAGTCCCGTAGATGCGGTCGCCGCCCCCGGCAGACGAACATTGGGTCCGAACCGGCCGACTCTCCGAAGGCATCCACCATGGAGCGCTTCGCTCCGCAGCTGTCGCACTCGACAAGGAGGTTCGCCGCATCATCACCGGCGCCGGCTTTTTTTAGCCGAAGCGGGCCGTTGCAATTCCTGTCACCACTGTGGACGAATCGCAGCCATGGAAAGTCGTCCATGTGGCCATGCTTACAGGCCATCTGAAAGCGCGTCGGTAGAACCGCAGGAGGAATAGGGCTCTTGTTGCAAGCCGTGTGGCGATACCGAACCCTGTCCGGCCGGTAGGCGTCAGCTTGCAGTTCGAACAGGCCGGAACTCAGCGGGGCGACAAGGTCGCACCACGGACAGCGGTACCACTGCGGGAACGCTGCCACCGGAACGCCAATGCGAGGACCGTTCAGCGGGTCACGGCTCGATTCATCCGGGTCGACCGGTGGAAGCATCAAGCGCTCTACTTGACTCCCAAGCTGGCCGCGGACGGCGGCGAGTAAACGCTCCTCGCCGACTGGTATCGCGTACTGCAGCTTCCAGTCATCAAGGCCCATCACCATGGCCGCGATGTTCGGCAAATCCATCATGGCACCCACGCCGTAGGTGTGCAGCAGCTGTGTCGGGCGCACGTCGCCCACTCTGTGCTCGGCCATCAGCCTTGCCCTCCCCGATTGATTGCGGCCCCAATTTGGATGGCCAAGGTGCCAGCATCGCTGCTGACAGGGTCGCTGTACCCCTGTCCGTACCCGTCATCAAGTGGTCGGTCGTCGAGCAACAAATTGACGCTGGGCTCGACGTCACGTAGTGAGCCGAGGCAGGTGAAGGTATCCCACTCGCCGAGGCCCGCCTTCTGCAACAGCGCCAATGTCAACCCGTCGCGCTGGCTTTGGTACCCGAGGCGTGCTCCTCCCGGTTTGGGTGCCGCCTCGCGCAGCCAACGGTCCAGGCGATGTTGAAGCTGGCTCTGTACCTTTTGGCCTTCAGCGGCAGACTGCGTTACCTCCGCAGCCCGTCGGGCGATGGCGGCCACTGCGGCCTGCACCAACGCCGCCGTGCGGTCTACCTGGCCAGCCGCTTGATTCGTGTTGTATGTCGTGCCTGGAAGGCGTACTAAGGCTGCCAGGATGGCAGACAACCCGCGGTCGACAGCGCGTCCAGCGAACGGTGTGACAGATAGCGCCTCGACGTGTTGGTAGAACGTCGCGTGGTAATGCGCGAAACGCTCGTAGTGCGACAGGTCTCTTGGTCTGGCCCAGTTGTAAACCGTGCAGACAAGGCCGGGAGCAGCCGCGTTTCGACCGACACGACTCGTTGCCTGGATGTACTCCGACGTTCCCTTGGGTTGCCCAGCCACGACCATGAGGCCAAGGCGTTTGATGTCGACGCCGACGGACACCATGTTCGTTGCCAGAATCACGTCGAGCGGGTTGGGCCCTGCATGCCCCGCCTGGCGCTTGGCATGGGGAGGCAATGCCGGGTCATGCTGAACCTCGAGTCGGTCCAGCAAGGCCGGGATGTCTCGAGAGTTCTTGCGAGAAGTGAGTTCTTCCAGGGCGGGTGTGTGGCGGCGCACTAAGCCGCGCCGGTCCATGTCGCGGAGGCGCGAGCGAACGTCGTCGTCCACCAACCGCCGCATGCCCCCGAGCTCGCGCATCGAGTTGAAGTATCCCAGCAGCGTCATCCACGGGTCGACGCACTTGCCGTACTTCACGAACAGTGCTTGACTGGCGGCCAATTGGGCTACGTAAACACGAATGAGGGCTAGCTTCAATCGCCGCCCAAACGCGGCCACACCGATATAGCGGCGACCGGGGAATCGGTCGCTTGGTGGCCGTTGAATGCTGAAAAAGTTGTCTTCTACATCCAAGCCCTGAGGGGGAAACACCCTGACGTCGCGCAAGAACAGCGAACGCATTTGCTCACGTGCCTGCCGGATGGTGGCTGTTGACGCAATGACCTTGGGCCGCACTTTGCGTCCATCGACGGTCCAAGTACATAGCTCGTCGACTGCCGTCTCGTACAGTCCCACCAGGCTGCCTAGCGGGCCGGAAATCAGATGCAACTCGTCTTGGATGATGAGGTCTGGTGGGCGCAGCGGGCCGTGGTCGACCCTCCGCACGGCAGCCATGCCATTGCGAGCCGGATGCAGGCCGGCGTCCTCCATGCATGGCGAAGTGAATCCATGTCGAGGGCAATAGCCGTCGACCTGCCCGAACAGCATCTGCGTCTTGCCGTTCCATGGCATCTGTGCAAACTTATCGACGGTGGCAATCAATAGCGCTGGCAAGCGTCGGTAGATTTCCTCGTCGACGGTTAGCACGGGGATGCCCTCGTCCGGCGACATTGCACGGCTGAAATCGCATCGACCCAGCTGGTCACCGCAGAAGGTGAAGACACGGGCTCGACCACGGTTATAGGTCTCTACCGAAACGTCCTGGCCAGACTTGATTTCGCTGCCGCACCACGGGCAGTTCGTCAACTGCAGCGGCGAACCGGCGCCACCACGTCCGGCACCCGCGCCGTGCGCCCTGAGGATGGCCTCATGTGCATCCTCAATGGTGTTCGGCGTGGTGCGTTGCCCCACCCAAAGCCCGATGCGGAAAGGCTCGGCACCCCAGGTACCGGTATCTGCCCGGCGGATGACCTCGCAGGCGCACATGAGAGCTGATGCGCGCTGAAACTGTTGCAACGTGAGCAGCCGCAGCGTGTAGCGCATGATGACAGCCACACCTGCGTGACCGAGCCGCCCGCCCACGACCCCCTGCAGGCGCCGCAGACCTATGGTGTAGGCCGTCAGACCCAGATACGCCTCGGTCTTGCCACCGCCGGTCGGGAACCACAGCAGGTCAGCCAGCGCGGTCGCGTTCTCGCTGCGGTCCGCATCGTCCAAGCGGGTGACACCAGGAAGGTTGAGCAACACAAACGCCAACTGGAACGGGCGCCAGCTCCTGTTGCCGGGTTGGTCCAGCTCTTCTAAAGTCCCCGGCGTGCTTGCGCGCCGTCGCTCCGCCAGCAAGGCATGGATGCGTTGCTGCCACATGGCTTGATTTGCAAAGCGAAAGGCCTTCAGCGCCTGCGGGTCCGATTCCAGCAGTTGCACGCCCGCATTGATGCGTGTTCTCGCCTCGCGGCAATCCTCCAAGGACTGCCTCGCAGTTGCATCGAACTCATCAAGGCCATCGGCACCCGCATCGACCCGAACCTGATTGGCTTCTATCCATTCGCCGTAGCTGGCGGTCAGCACTCGCAACGACGCCAGCAATTCTGTATCGGGCATCTCAGCCAGGCGCTGCATGTCTAGCACCACACCGGCTAGGGCTGGGTTGTCCTCCACGCCGGGAGGCGTGGTCATCGGCACCTCGTAGGTGGGCGCTACCCGGGTCGTCAAGCGAGCTGCCGCGCCGCGCTGTTCGGTGGATACTTTTGCGTCGACCGCCACCCCGTGGCCGACTGCAAATTCCACATGGCGCCGGTAGAGCATCTCGAGCCGCCGCTGCTCATCGGTGGCCGTTGCGGAACGCCGGCTCCGTCTGAGGAAGACGGACGCCCCATCCAGCGCCGCGACTTCGAGCTCCGGTTGGAAAACCAACTCATCTTCCTTGGGCCGGCGACCCGCTGTGACTTGGCCGTTGACCAAGAAGAGCGAGACCACCCAGTCTTCGTCGAGGCGCCGGATGCGGCCACGCACCACGACATCGGGTTGGCTCGAATCTGCTGGAATCGACGCGATGTCTCCCTCAGTCAGAGGAACGGGTAACGCCTTGCCACCCATTGGGTATCGCCGCCAAACAGTCTTCGGGTTGCCAGCAGCGGTGGTCGCAGTCTCGCTCTTCTCCCGGGCGTAGCGGCCCCAGCTCGGCGTGACCACAAGCTGCGCACACGCCCCGTCGACCGTGCAGGTCAGACCAATGGCTGCGGGTGCCATGGAGTCCATGGGCAGCGCGAGGTCGTCGGTGCTACCGTCTTCGACCGTGCTGGCCCCGTCTGACGCCAGGGAGTCGGACTCAGCGGCACGGACGACGCTGCGCCGAGGCGAGAGCTGGCCGATGAGATATCGGTCAGAAACGCGGGGTTCGTCGACCTCCTCGTGAGGGCCTCCCGCAGGCCCCAACAGGTCCTTGACCACGAGGTCTTCAAGCTCGGCGCGCACTGCCGTTGGCCTAGGCACGGCCGCTGCGAGCAGTGCCGGCACGCTAGCGACCGTACTTGGCGCGTTGTCTCCGGTACTCATCCCGCTGTTCTCCTGATTCATTGAATTCGGCATGCCTCAGCATCAATTGTTGTCTGCCATCGGCGGGCGAGCCGAAAGGTCGCGCTCGACGGTCTCACCGTCTGTCGAGCCCGTGTCTGAAGGGGCCACGGCGTTCTCAGCACCGAGGTGAAGCGTCATTGACACCAGCGGATGGAAGTCGGGAATGATGCTTCGAACCATGCCACTCTCGAAAAAGTGGTGCGCGATGGACGGAAACAGATTCGGGTCAACAGGGCGTGCAGCGTTCGGGTTGTGAAACATGTTCAGTCCTTCCGCCCATGACTCCGCAACCAGCCCTGGAGCAACCTCGAAGGCGAAGTGGCGCGGGGCCGTCGCGTTAGGTCGATGGTCGTAAGCCAACCCCTCGCGAAACGTGCGAATCCCCGGCGTTTCGAAACCAGCAAGTCGCCCCATCCGATTGAACTTCGCCAGTGTCCCGCTGTTGGAGTGCAAGACTGCGCTCACGTTCTCCGCTCCGGGCTGGAAGAAGAAGCCCGAGGGGATTTCTTTGTCACCGTAGCGATGAGTATCAATCTTCATCGGACGGATGACCAATTGACCCCGTGCGTCTACTTCGTGTTCGTGGTGGTAACCGTACAGGTAGCGCTGAAGGCCCGAGCTCGTCCACAGCATTGACCGCGGTGCATGGAAGTCAGCGACAGCAAAGATGAGTGGGTGACCGGCTGCATGCTCAAGTTGCCAATAAGCAGGCCGCTTGCTGAGCTTGGAGTACAGGGCGCTGCCGAACTTGATAGGCACGAAGTCCTTCAACAGTTCTTGCGCCTCAGCGTCCGAAATGGAGTCCAAGTTCGGCTCACCGCTGCCGAGGTTGGCACCACCCGTTGGGTTCACCGTCACGGCCTCGATGCAAATTCGTTCATCGCCAAGGTCGATGACGTAGTCTGGCGCGTGGAATGAGCGGTCCAACGGGAGGCACTCTTCGTTCAGGTAGGCATAGAGGTAGAGCTCCCATGTTCGGGCGTCGAAGCCAAGTGTCTGGAACTCACGGACGAAGTGGCCGTCGATGTCGACGAAGTTGCGCATCATCTCCCGGATGATGCTGATGGCCGGTGCCCAGGCCGGATACCGAATCATTGACCGAAAGCTGTGGTGGAGCTTGTCATCCGCTACCAGCGGTGTAAAGAGGTCTGGAAGACCTCCTGTCTCGTCGCCTTGAAGGAAGACACGTTCAGCGCTGTCGATGTGACGCTGCATCGCAGCCATCAGGGCCTGGTTCCCCTCCCTTTGCGTCGGGACGCTGACATCTCCGTCAATCCATCGGAAGCGGCCATCCTCATCCCTGCCGAGCACGGCGTAGCTCCAGTCATAGTCGACCAAGTCGAGAGTCAACACCCCGAGAAGCCATTCGTTCGTGTCGGCGTACCACTCGACCTCGTCGTTAATCGCGGAGGCCATTGGCGAACGAGACCACAGCACGAAGGCGTTGAAGCGTTCGCGGCTGATGGGGTGAATCGTTCTTGCCACCGGGTCGGTCCAGCCGGCTATTCGAATAGCGGCGTCTGCGCTCTCTGCGCTGCGGCTTTTTTGGCGGCAGACCTTCCTGCCCGTTTGCGAGGAGCGGTGAGTTCGGCTTGCGCGGCTTGCAGGCTTCGGGCTGAATCCTGCTCCTCCTGATAGCGCTGGCGGTTCAGCGTCGAAAGTCGGCGCAGGATTTCAAGGCGGGCGGCTTCGGAGATGGTGAAACGCACTCTGTCGTTGGCGGGCAGCGATGCAACCTCATGGAAGCCGTGTTCTGGGTCGACGTCGGTCCAGGCATAGGCCGCCAGCAGAGCGCGGTCGATGTCGGTGAGCAGGTCGCGAATCGACGACAGTCGCCCATCTTGCCGGTCCGGGCTGTGTAGGGCGTTGTAGAAGATAGTCAAGCCTCCGCTCGCTGCACACCAGTCTGCCCGTTGACCATGGAACATCTCACCAAACACTTCCAGCATGGTCAGCTCCCCTTCGGGGCGAGGTAGCGTCTCGAAAATCTCACTCGGCAGGTAGCGCAATCTGCTTTCGAGTGAAGACGAGTTCTTGCGCGCCCAGACTTCGTGAATCGACGAGCACAGGATGGCGAACTCGTGCCAAGAACTTGACGCAAAAACTCCCGTGGCATGTGAAAACACCGTCGCCGGCGAACATGCTGCGGGCGCCAAATGCTTGCTGACGAGCGAACAGGCAAATACGCGCTCCGGCATCGGTATTCTGTCCGACCACCCCTCCGGGTGCCGTGAGAACGCCAGCCCCCTCCCAATGGCGTGGTAAAGCGCCTTGGCGTCACGCCCATAGAGCCACCACTTCTTCTTTCGACCCTCGGCAGTGGCATTGCCAGTGAGTTGGTCCCGCTCCGGCTTCACCAACCCCCGCACGATGCTCAACAGTTCCGGAAAGTCTGCAGCTACCCGCCCCGGATAGTCCAGCGGTACGCGTCCCTCACGCAACCACAGTTGCCGTCGTCGCTCGTCCGCGTTCGCCCACTGGCCGTCTTCCACGGAACGCTCCAGTGGCCAGTCCCAGAAGTTGATGACCCAGCGCGAGGCCTGCTGCATAGGGTGGGAGTTAAGGTCTTCGCCGTTCAGGAAGGGGAACAGCACTTCGGTGTTGCGAGCTGCCCGGGCGATGTGGGCCTGCGCATCCTCGGGCGATAGGGTGAAGCCCGCGCCCAGCACATTGGAGCCCTGGAAGCTCTTGCCAGCATTGGCCATCAGCTGCTTAGGGCTCCACTCGTCTTCGGCCGACAGGAACGCCGAAATGTTGGGCACCGGGGCACCGCTGATACGGCGCGTGCCGCGCCAGTGGCCACGCACACCATGCACGGCGCTCGCCACCACTGCTGCCGCGCCAGGCCATTCGAAGTTCGGCCGCGCGGCATACAGGGAGACGCCCTGGCGCAGCATGGCTTCCAGCCCCACCTGCCGCGTGTCGCCTTCGGCGATGGTGTTGACCGCCAGCAGGCCGAAGGTGCCGCCCAACCGCAATACTTGCACGCCGCGCAAATAGAAGTACGCACAGAGGTCGGCACTGCCGCGGCGGCCATCGGCTAGGTGCAACACTAGATGGTCTCGGTAGTCGGTACCGAACAGGCCAGTAATCTTTTGTCCACCAACGAATGGCGGGTTGCCGACGAGCGCATCAAAGCCGCAAGCGCCGGTAGCCGAGAACACCTCAGGAAATTCCATCAACCAATGGAAAGGTCTGCGTGGCGCCCCGCTGGGATTGGCTGCGCCCAGCATGCGTTCAGCGCTTTGTCGCAGAGGCCATAGCGCTGCTTCGCCCTGGCTGTCCGCTGCCAGGCGTTCACCCTGTGGCGGCATCAGAGCGGCACCCGCCTGCAGTAGCAGCTCCTCCAATCGCGCATCGAGCAAGGTGGCGCTGCGTTCGGCGTTTGAGCCGGCCGTCGACAAAGCAGCGCCGACTATGAGGTCGCCCAGCACACGCACCCGGGCCAGAGATGCCTCGGCCTCGCGGTGCAGGCGCGCCTTGAGCTCGGCATCGCGCACATCCAGCGCGGTGAAGCGCTCTAGCTCCTCGCGCTTGCCACGAGCCTGGGCCAGCAGCAGCCTAACTTCACGCAGCAGGTAGTCCACCACGCGTGCCTGGGCGCGTACGGGTACGAGGTGAAAGCGCTCGAGCTGCGCCGGGTCGTGCAGTCCCAGCAGGCTGTCGCCGCATTTGATGGAATGGTCCAGGAAGGTGAAGGGCCTGTGCTTGTGCAGTGTGACGAGCCACAGCGACAGCTTGGCCATTTCCACGGCCATGGGATTGAAGTCCACGCCGTAGAGGCAGCGCTCGGCGACCAAGCGCCTAGCCAACGCAAGCCGTTCCTCCGGTTCCGAGGGCAGCAGTTGCTGGCTGTGGCTCGCACCAGCCGGGATGGCCTCCGGGACGGTGAGCGGGCCAGCGTCAGACGTTACCTCAGCGCGTGCCCAACCTTCCACCACACGCTCGGCCATGTAGCGGCAGGCCTGGACCAGGAAGGCGCCGGACCCGCAAGCCGGGTCGCAGACCTTCAGCAACAGGATGTCGGCAGGTGGCTTCAAGGTCTCCAGGGAGGGCTCCGTGCCCTCGCCCACACCGACATAGAGCAGCGGGTCGAGTGTGGTCTTGATGACCTCTTCTGTCAGCGCGCGCGGCGTGTAGTGCGTGCCGGTGCTCCGTCGGTCGCTGCCTTTGGTGACATAGACGCTGCCGATGTGGATGACCACGGGGTGGCCCGCACTGTCTTCGCGCAGCAGGTGGGCGTATGGTGAAAGCCGGGAGTACAACCCATCATGCCCAGCGCACACCGCTTGCATTGCCAAGGGATTCGGTGGCTCACCGCGGCTCAGGTCACGCAGCAGCGCGGGCGCCTAGCGGCCTGTTCGCTCCTTCAAGTAGTCCACTAACGCCGACCCACCTTCGGCCGCCTTGGCCTCCAAGACCGAGAGCTCCACCTCGACATCGTCGCCACCACCGCCACGCAGGCCAAGCACCGTGGACTCAGCCCGCCGCGCAGTGTGGTCCAACAGACCTTCGTAGACGTGACCAATCTGTTCGATGTCGAGTGCTCGGAAGCTCAAACGACGTGGCTCCGTACCGCCGCCGGGAAGTCGCATCTCGAGAAACTGCAGCGCCTCCAACAAATGCAGCACCGTGCGGTTGTTGATAGACAGTGGTTGCGCTGGCACTTCATGCCAGCGCGTGCCTGCTGCGCGGCCCTCCAGAAAGGGAAAGCGGTCCGGGTCGAACAATGCACCACCGTATGCGGGAAGGCGGAGCTGGTCGTGCTCGACGCCGGAGTAGATGACGCGGAACGTTGCCAACAGCCGCGACCAGGCGTCATGCCGGTAGGTCAGTAGGTTTTCGTCGGGGACTTCGCGCAGCTGGTCGCGCAGCGTCGAGACGGCGTAGTGCCGATTCCACAGAGGGTCGCCCAGCAGCAACAGGCCGCGTTCTTCGGCAGAGAACACAAAGACGAGGCGCATCATCACTGTAAGCGCCGCCTCGTAGAGTTGCTTCTCGCCGACACCAGTGAGCAGCTGGCCCTGGCGGTCAGCATTGATGCGGTCAACGGCCTGCACCAGTACCTCGACCGCCTTGCGCACCTGGTAACCCAGCTGGTTGGTGACTTCCTGCTGGCTCTGCGCACTTTCGGACAGCATGGCCGGCAAGCGGTCGGTCTCTGCGACCCCGAAGGCGCGTCGTGCACCCAGCAGCGAGCAAAAGGCGCGAAGGGTCAGTGGCTCCTCGCTCCACAGCGCCGCGTCCCAGGTGACATACGTTGTCGACTCACCAGGGCGAGCGGCAACCAACTGCCAGTCGGCGCCGTTGGTCACCAAGCCAAGTGGTATTCCAGCCCCTTGGAGCAACGTCATCATCCGCGTCGAGGGAGATGCTGTTCGCCAGCGACCATCAGAAACGCCTGTGTCGAGGTTTTGAGTCGGTGGATAAGTTGCGACTAGAAGTGCGGGCTTGTCGTTCTCAGCGAGCTTGACCGCGTAGGTTGGGCGCAATGTTTCACCGTGCTCCGGAATCAAAACCTCGAGCCCCGCAGGCATGGCCTGCCCTTGCAGTAGCACTTCATCGGGGTGACGCAGTACCCGCTTGAGCACGAATTCAATCCACGCTGTGTGGATGGCACGGTCGCCTTCCGAGTCTTCCCATTCAGAAAATGCCAGGCGCGCATCTCTCGCCAGGCCATCGTCCAGGGTGTCGAGCTGCTGTGGGAACACCCGCATCAACACGGGCAAGGACAAGAACGGGCCAGAGATGTCGACCAGCGACAGCCATTCGTTGTGGTGACGGGCGACAGACATGGTCAGGCGGACAGGCCTTGCGGCACAAGGTAGGTGACGGCCACTGGGAAGAGCTTCGGCGACGGCTGGGCATATCTGGCGCGAATCAACTGCTCCTCGCGTTCCATCTCTTGCGGCAGCTCGCTCAGGCGACGCTCGAGAGCACCGCGGTCGCGGTCGAGTTGTTCCCTCTCTGGCGTCGTGAACAGCTCAAGCTGGGGCTGGACGGTTGTGAGCTCGGCCTGGATGCGTTGGATGAGTTCCTGAATCGAGGCGCGCATCGCCGTCACCTCGTTGTCGGCACGCTCATCCAGTCGGCTCTGCAGGGTCTTGGTCCGGTCGCGCATCCGTGCCTCCAGCGCACGCAAGAGGTTGTCGCGGTGGTTCGGCCAAAGGGTCTCGAGACGATTCAAGAAGCTCTGCGGCGCGGGCTGGGGTAAGCCAGCGGCTGTCAGGCGCTCGAGTTCGCCGAGGCGGTCGATGCGCGTGAAGCGACCCTCCTTGACCCGGCCACCGGCAAAGATGACCTCCTCGTGGATGCGTTGATTGTCAGCGCCTAGCACCACAAGCCGGGCGTGAGCAACTGCCACGGGCGCATCGGACTCGTTGGCGGGTAGCAGACGAGCCGTGATGCGGCTCAAGCGCTTGTCGGCAACAGCCCAAATCTGCGCCCTCAGCAGCTGCAGACACATTTGCACGAGTCGATGATTCAGATGAACGAGGACTACATCGTCCCGCCCCTGAGCTAGGGCATGGTCAAAGACGATGGGACGCTGCTCGTGAGAATGCGGATGCCCCAGCCCTTCATGTGCCGACTGCCAGGTGCCGGCCAACTGAGGGACACGGAAGACAGGGCATCGAATGCGCTGGCCTGTCGGGTCCGGCCAGACGCCTGTCAACGCACCCTCGATGAGACTTGGCTGTCCTGCCAACGCCAACCCGGTTTCCACAACAGACTGGATGGTCTCGGGAGTGAGGTCCAGCGTCCGGCGAGTTTCCAAGAGCTGGCCGTGGAGCTTGGCAAGTTGCGCGTTCAGCTCGTTCTCTACACGCCGGATGCGCAACAGATTGCGAGCGGGCTCGGCCTGACTCTCGGCCTGAGAAGTATCCAGGCTCTTCCGGCGACCAAGCATGGCCTCGGTGACCTGTTGAGAGATGACCGGGCCGACCTTACCGAGGTCCTCGCGGATGGTCTCGACCTTTCTGGCGGCGCGGAGCAGGAACTCGAGGTCGCCCTCCAGGTCCCCTGGATTGGCATCAGCCGCGCCCCGCGCCCGCTGTTTGTAGCCCTTGCCAACAAAGTGATGGATGAAGACCTTCGACTGGCGTTGGCCGTGACAGTCGATACGGCCGTTGCGCTGCTCCATCCGGTTGGGATTCCACGGCACCTCGATGTGCACCAGCTGGTTGCAGTGGTTCTGCAGGTCAAGGCCTTCAGAGGCGGAGTCCGTCGCCAGGAGGATGCGAACGTGCGACTTCGACGGCGACGCCTGGAACGCATTCTTGACGTTCTCGCGCTCATCAGACGGCATGCCGCCGTACATCATGAGAATCCGACCCTGGCCACCAAGGCCGGCCGTCACCAGGCGTTCCAGCAGCCACTTCTGCGTGGCACGGTACTCCGTGAACAGAATGACGCGTTCGTTGCTCCAGTGCCCCTCGGGCATGACGGTGTGCTGAAGCCATGCGATGAGGGCTCGCACCTTGGCATCCCCCTGGGCGGACATCTTGGCCGCGTGCGCGCGCAGGCTGTCGACTAGCGCGCGCTCCTCTGGGTTCAGTGGTCGCAGCAACGGTGCAGCAGCTTCGAGTGCGTCGTCAGTCGCGGCATCCCACTGGTCGTCACTTTCGACGTCGTCCTCGAGGCCCTCAATCTGGCGTCGCAGAAGCCCGGTAACGGGCGCGGCAGCTGCGGCCCGCCGTCCGGCCGAGAGCGACTGAAGGTGCTTGTCGAGAGTGAGGCGGAAGGCCTCAGGCGACGAGAACAACCGCTTCTTCAGGAGCTTGAGGACGAACTCGGTCGCGTAGCGTTCGCCGTCTGTGCCAGCGCCCTCACTGCGAAGTTCGGTGTAGCGCCTAAGGTCACGATGCGCCTGGCGCTCGGCGTCGCTGTAGTCGACTTCGAGCGCTTCAAGGACACGCTCCGGGTAGCGCGGAGTTCCGTCCCAGCGCGAGGGAAGTTCCCGCTTCATCCGGCGCACCATGACGGCAGCCAGCTGTTCAGGGTTCGGCCGAACGCTGCGGGCGAACCGCTGGTTGTCCAGCAACTCGAGTAACGCTGAGAAGCTCTCGGGGTAGCCGTTGTGCGGCGTTGCCGAGAGGAACAGCTTGTGCTCGAAGTGGGGAGTCAGAAGCCGAATGGCCTGAGTGCGTTGCGAATCCGTCGCGTACCGGCCACTGCCCGACGGCGCGACGTTGTGGGCTTCGTCCACAACGAGCAGGTCAAACCGCCGCGGGTACGTGGGTTGTCCCGGAGCGGGAAGCACTTCACGCATCAGCCGAAGCGGCCGCTCGCGCTTGATGAAGTCCACCGAGGTGATGAGCCGCGGGTAGTGGTTCCACGGGTTCACGTGCAGCCCACGGCGCCGCCGGAGCTCCTTCATGGAGTCGCTGTCGATGATGCGGAAGTCCAGGCCGAACTTGTCGCGCATCTGCTCGCGCCACTGAATTTGCAGGCCGGAAGGACAGATGATGAATGCCGTCCGGATTCGGTGGCGCAGCGTCAGCTCCTGGATGACCAGGCCTGTCTCGATGGTCTTGCCCAAGCCGACGTCGTCGGCGATGAGCAAGTTGACGCGCGGCATTTGGATGGCGCGGGCGAGCGGGTCGAGCTGGTAATCCTCAATCTCGATGCCGCTGCGAAACGGTGCCTGCAGTGAGCTGGTGTCCGTCTGGGAGATGGCCCCCCAGCGGACGGCGTTCAGGAAGGCATCTAGGCGAGCAGGTTCGTCGAAGCTCCCGAACTCCGGCATCGAAGCGTGCTCGAGGACGGCCGTGCCTGGCTCCAACTCCCAGACAACTCGTAGCTCCTCGCCAAGTCCGTCATCCTCGACCGATGACATGGAAATGAGATGCTGGGGCCGTACACCGCCGCCCGCACTGCTGGCCTGAACCGCCGTAACCACAAATCGACGGTTCCGCGCCTGGACGAGCTGCCCAGGAGCCGGGAGTTGCTGAGGTAGGTGGATGACTTCGGGCACGTCTGCCTACTCGTTCTTGTGCAGCCGGCTTCCGGAACATCCTGGCCGGCACGGTTCATCAGTTTCGCACAGCGTACTGCCCGCAACAGTTGCACAGCCCCGCGCCCCAAAGCACGGCCAAGCCCGTCGCGGTGAATAAACAGCGGGTGCCTATACCAATAGCTCGACCGCTGAACCGTTCCGGCCCAGCGAGGACCCTGAGCCCACCGCCTAGGCAGTGGCAACCCCCGTAACGGCGAGCGTTCTGGTGTTCATCAACCAGATTCGCATGGAGACGCCGCACGCCAATTCAATGGCGATGTGGGTTGCATGCAATTTCCCGTGCCTCTGGAAATAACGCTGCCGTTATCAGCGCCCTTCACAGACTGTATATGTTCACCACCCCACAGAATCAGGACGAAACCTGCGCATCTTCAGCAACGACCCAAGCGCGTTCGGCAGCCGAGAGCAGCTCAGCTCAACCAGCGTCGACAGCAATGACCTACGGCCAACTGCTCGACCACGGCGTCGCGCTTTTCGATGCGAGCGGGAAGCAGCAAGCAAAGAACGTCGCATCAGCACTCCGGCTCTGGGTGCAGGTCCACGGCTACACACTCGAGAAACGGGTTGGGGAAGAGTTCTCCGTCGACTTCGACAAGTTCTTCTTGCGCTTCAGCGACGCCATTTCGGAACGCCTGGCAACGCGCACCCAGAGAGACCGGCAAGAGCAGATTCTGCGCTGGCGGCGAATCGCCGAGGCGCTGCGCGAGCGCGACCTGCTACCGGCCGCCTTCAGTGATGCATTGCAGCACTGCCTGAAAGCATCGCCACTGACCATGCGTCAGATTGCCCGGGACAGCGGCATTGGTGTTCATAGCCTTCGGTACTGGGCCAATGGGCACGGCCAGCCACGGGGTGCAGCCGTCAACGAGCTGGCCAGACTTGAGGCGACGCTTGAGTTGCCGGCTGGAACCCTTGCCAGTCGATTGCCGCCAGCACGTCGCACCCGGTACGAGCGCGGGGCCGAGAAGAAGGACAAGACCACGAGCTTTACCAAGGTCCGTCGGGCCCAGCAAGCCAGGCTAAGCAAGCCGTATGCGATGGAGTTCTCTGCTGCGTTGTCAGCGCAGTGGACGGACCTTCTCCGCCTCAAAACCGACCCAATGCGCGACGAGGCCCGCGCGAGGAATACTTGGCGCGTCAAGCCGCTCGAACGCGTCGGGTCGCTCATAAAGCCATGGATGGTTGTCGACGGCCAGGTGTGCCCTACGGCGGGTGTTCATTGGCAGTTCTTCGCCTCATACCTTGGCTGGCTCAGTCTGCCCCGGCCTGAAGGGCCTGGGGTTCCTTCTGCGGACACGCACACCCTTGCCTGGCTAGCTGACCCGGAGCAAGTCATCTCGTACGCGAGGTGGCGCATCAACTTCTCCGGCAAGAAATTCCACAACGGGGTCAATGTGCTGCTGCAACTCGTCGAGAGCTACTTGAGGCCCAAGACTGGTTTCCTCTGGCTGCGTCCGGAACTTCGGGCGACGGTGCCCTCAATGACTCTGATTGCGGAACAGGTCAACACTTCCGCCTGCTCCGAAAGGGCCGCATGGCAGCAGCACTGCGAGACTGCTCGTCGGCAAATTCGCGCGTTCCGCGAGCGGACGGCGGACGCGATGGGCGTTCGCCTTTCCAGGGACCCGACGGAGCGGTTGGCTGCTGTCCTGCACGACGAGTTCCCGCTCAAGAAACTGGTTGAGTTCATCGAGACGTTGGAGCGGTCCGCTCCCCCTCCGGCGCATCATCGTGACTACTGCGCTTGGATTCGAGACGTGACGCTGTGCAGGCTGATGGCGTCGAACCCCCTCCGGGCCAGTCAGTTCGCGGCCATGACGTTCAAGTCGGACGGCTCAGGCAACCTCTTCCGCGCTGGCCCAGGTCGGTACCGCCTGCGATTTGAACCTCACGATTTCAAGAACGAGAAAGGTGCTGCCGACAAAAATTACGAGGTCGAAGTCGATGCTTCGGTGGCGCCTTGGATTGACCGGTACCTTGCCGAGAGTCGGCCTCATTTGGTTGACGCGGAAGTCACCAACCGCTTCTTCTTGGCGGCTGCCGTCGGCCCGAAGAAGCACAGAGCGTTTCTGGAGGAGCAGGGGCTGGAGCAGCCGAAGGGATGGAGCGCTCACGGAATTCTCGACCGCATGAAGATGCTGACGTCGACCTACATCGAGGGCTGCGCCGGATTCGGTCCACATGGGTTTCGCCACATTGTTGCGACAGACCACCTTCGCCGGCATCCCGGCGACTACTTGACCGTGGCCACGCTTCTCCATGACAAGCTCGAAACCGTGCTGAAGAACTATGCTCACCTGCGACCCGCGGACGGACTGCGTGTGCTGTCATCAGGCATTCGGGAGGCGGCGGCACAGCTAGCCGAACAGCGCAAGCGTGTCGCATAGGCGTTGCTGTCGGTTGTACAGCGAGGCGTGGGAGCCGGGCGCGATTTCAGGTCGCCGGAATCGCTGCCTATACGAAGTCCCTAGGCCATTCCAAAGGACTTTATGCAAGCGCTTTTCCACGCCCTCGGTACGACAAAGTTTCTTCGCAACGCCCGTCTCGGTAGCATCGTTACGCCCGACCGGTTGCGAGCCGAACTCCGTTCTGTCAAAGAGCTTCCGCCCATCGCAAACTATGCCCTCGAGGCACCCGCCCCCAATTGGCTCATCGAGAAGCTGGACCCCCGCCTTCCGATGGCCCCGCACTACCAAGTGTTCCCAACGCTAGACCGGCGGGACGTGCTGCTGCTGGCGACGCTGCAATGTGCCAATGTGCAGCTGCGGTGCGTCATGCAGCTCAGCGACCCCAAGGTGCAGGACTTCTTGTCGGACGCGCTCGACCAGGGCCTCTTCACCGTGCTTTTCTATATCGAAAACACGAAGCAGAACGCCGTATTGGGTGTGCCCTTCGACCTGGCCGACCCACAGGCGCTACGCAGGCAGATGAAAGAAGCCAAGTGCTGCACGGATGGCCTCGCGCCAGCTGTCCAGCTCACCAACTTGGCAAGCCATCCCGTGTTTCAGCCAAGTTTCATCGAGGGCCATGCCGTCGATGACGTCGTGGCCATCCTTGCAGGTATGCCGACCACGCATGAGATGAACGTTGCGTTGGGCGGGGAGCCCCAGGACCCCACTGACGACAGCCGCGGTCCGCTCCACTGAAGGCTCGCAGGTTCACAAGCACTCAATCATTCATTCGGGACACAGCAGCCGCTGTGTCCCGTCTTCTTGCACACCACAGGTCCCACGGCTCCTACGTTCGCTCCCGATACCAAGCGACCTTCGCGGCGTCCGGCTCGCGCGTGTAGCGCAAATCGAAGAGCTTTGACTCGTGGAGCACATGCGGCCAAGAACGACAGCCATACCGCTCTGGCGTCTGCAACGGATGATGTCGAGCGGCGAACTGGATGGCAGCCTCCAGAGGTGTCTATCCGTCCGTTTGAAGCTTCCTCGCGGCGTCTCGCAGGCACGCCGCGATTCCCGACGCCGCCCACAAGACCTTGCCATCGGGTGCGATGCCATTGACGAGGAGTTCCATGAATTCGGGAGTACTTAGCTCGCGCGCTGCAGCTTTCCTCGCATGGTCCAGGTTGTCTGCCCACTGCCGGAGCTCTCCCACGTGGTCGTCGATACGGGCGTACGCATTGGACAAATACTCGACGGCGGCGTCGCACCCTGGCACCGACCCTACGTCGAAGAGTTCAAGGAAGTGATGAACCAGCGTGTTTCGCAGGTCGACCAGGTCTTTGACGCCCTGCTTGGCCCTTTCGTAGTCGGCTTGGGGCATCTGGATTCGAACGACCGTCCTGAACCCAGCTTCCGTGGTTGACGCCAACCGTTTGTCTGCATCGTCGCCATCGCTAAACCCGTCTGGGACGATGACATTCTTGAACAGGCGTTTGGCCACTTCGCCGAGGTTCGTTGTCGCGAGTTCCGCCGAGCGCCGCGCCGGTTCGGTAGGAAGCGTCGACATCGTGCCACCGATGTCATGCAAGGCCACGATGGCCTTCATCAACGCCTCGTACTGCTGCAGGCGCAGCATGCAGCGCCCTAGCCGTCGCTGCACCTCGTGTTGCTTGTCTTCGGTTTCCCCCACGTTGAGCCTCTCTTGCTTTTCCGGTGAGCTTACAGACCAGTAGCCTGCTTCCCGAGCGGGCCTTCGAACAATGGATGCGTGACGCAAATCACACCGCCTCCTGGAACCCGCGCGGGGAATAAAGACCGGGTCCTAGACACAGGACGTAGGTCAACAACCCTGGAATCGCAATGTCTCTCCCGTCCGCCACCCTCACCCTGAAGAAGTCCGATGTCTGCGACTGCCTCAAAATCTCCGCGCGCACGCTCGAAGGTCTCGTCAAGGCCGGGACCTTCCCGCCTGCCGTTCGCATGGGCAAGCACGTCTATTGGAGCGAGAAGTGCGTCTCCGACTTCGTCACCCGCATGTTCAATGCTCAGAACACCTGGCGTCCCCTCTGAGGTACCGCTCGCGCAGCGGCAGGCGGCCTTCGAGTCCGACGACGACAGCTCTCTCACGATGACGTCAGCGCCGTTGGAAGTCCCTCAAGGACGGCTCTCGCTGGTGGCAAAACTGCACCAGTACGCGCTGCTTGGTCGGGGTGAAGATGGAGTCTCCGCGGCGCTCACAATCCCTGTTTTGTGGCTCTATCTCCACACAATAGGTATTTGAGGGGCGGCAGTAGCCTGCCGCACCGCGTCGAGCTACGGCTCCGCCTTTGCTTGCGCGGGAAGTACCCTCTCGCTAACAAGCGTCGGAATGGCCAAAGGCCGTACGCCCTCGGGGAAGCGGGTTCGAGGTGCTCATCTTAGGCATCCATTGCCGAGAGCACTTCGAGGAGAGCGCACTCGATGCGATGCCGCCCTCGGGGCTGCGACACCCCCTGCGCGGAACTGGGGGCTAGACTGAGTCATGGCTCGCGAAACACCTCCCGCAATTGAAGTCGATGCCGGCACCATGGGTGGCACCCCGGTGTTTGCAGGCTCGCGCCTGCCCATTTCGACCTTGCTGGCGTGCGTGGATGCAGGCAATGCGTGGGAGCGCATCGTTGCGAGCTGGCCTTTCCTGACGCCTGCTCATGTCGAAGCCGCACGTTCCTACGTCGTTCGGAGCGACGTTCACGTAGTGGCCCGCATGCCCGACGTAGCGACGGACGCAGACTTCGAGCGCTCGAAAGGCTGAGGGTGGACGGCGGCGAGCGCTGCGTCCAAACATCATGGCAGACCTCACGTGCCCTACACGGAGGTCAGCGTCTCCTGCCAGGGCATCTGAAACATTGACTGCTTGCGGAAGGGGAGTCCCAAGGATGCCCTCACGACAACGCGGGCGACGCCTGTCGCCCGCAGGAGTCACGGCTCAAGCCGCCCGAATCAACTTGAAGGCTGGACGCCTCTCGGTTGCCGCCAGCGCCTCTTCCACCACCTTGGTTTTGGTCTCGGCGGTTGCTTGCTCGGCGGCTTGGGCTTCCATGAACTTCACCACGTCGTCCGCCTTCACGTTCACATAGCGCTTCACCATCTTCAGGTCCTTGTGGCCCGTCAGGGCTTGGACCAGGAACACATTGCCTGATGCCAGAGCCAGGCGGGTGGCACTTGTGTGGCGCAGGTCATGCAGATGCAGGTCTGCGACGCCGGCTCGCTCGCAAACACGTCGCCATGCCGCTTTCAGCGACTCATAGGTCACCAGCACAATCTTGTCCTCGGGCCCGCCCGGGTTCAGCGCTTGCAGCTCCTTCAGTGCGGCAATGGCCGCAGGAAACAGCGGGACATCGCGCTTCCCACCCTTGGAGTCGGTGAGTCGCAGGACCTTGCGCTCCCAATCCACATCGCCCCAGCGCGCATGCTCGAGCGGCTCAGACGCGCGCATGGCGGTTTCTCTCAGCAGCGTCAGCGTCGGGCCGACGAGTTCGTTGCGGCACTCCTGGACGGCCTCGTCCAGGCGCTGCTGCTCTTCCATGGACATCACGCGGTCGCGCTCGTTGTCGAGCTTGGGCATCTTCAGCCCGGTGGCTGGGTTTTCGCCCGGTTCGTTCCAGTTCCACACCTCTTGCGCGTAGTAGAACAAGGTGCGCATGAGCGCGCGCTCAAGGTGAACCGTCGAAGCACCGCGACCGTCGGCACGCAGCGCGTCCATGAGGTCCTGCATGTGGTGCCGCCGCACCTCCGCCATCGGCATGCGAGCGATGCGGGTGCGCTGCGCATCGCTCTTGGCTGTGGCGCTGGCCAGCTCCCTGCGATGCTTGCCCAGGCCCTTGGGAATGTCACGCTGCGGCTGGGCGGGTTCGAGCTCGACCAGGAACAATGGCCCCTTGCCCTCTCCGTCGGTGGCAGGCACGACACCCTGGACCTTTCCGGCGGCGACCGCATCGGCCCACTTGGTCACCTTCAGCGTGTCCAGGCCCAGGGCGCGCAAGTACTTGTTGATGCGATTGGCTTCCTGCACCGCCCCTTTCATGAAGCGCAGGCGCGCCATCCCGTAGTCTTGGGCGGCCTGAGCAACAGTCGTGCGTTGTGGGCCGAGGCCTTTGGGCGCACCACGGGTCTCGAGTGGATTCACAAGCTTGTCCATCGCCTTCTTGGCGGCGGCAGAGGTCTTGTAGCCCGAGACAAACAACTCCTGGCCGAGGATGCGACGGCGCATCGACCAGGTCTTCCCTTCCTTGTACGGCTTGGCTTCAGCGGCCATGGCGGGCCTCCATACCGGCAAGGTGTGGGAAGCCCATCGGCGTCAGGGCGACGCCACAGGAACGGGGGAAACTCAAAAAACTCATCTTGCAACTCCGAATCATCTAGGAGTTGCGTGTAGGAATCGGACCCGCGTTTTTTTAGCCTTCGCTGCACTCTGCTCGCGTCGGCGTGAACTGCTTCACGCACGATGCCCGAGCGCCTCATCGTTGAGATGAAGTGGCTCCCGCGCAGCAAGCCGAACTGGAGCGCAATGCAGCGCAGCGAACAATGCCGGCGCGCAGTGAAATCCCGTTGGACTGCCAGACCATTGCCAGAATCAGGCGTATAAAACGCAAAACGGCGACCCCATCCGAGGCCGCCGTTCTGGTAAGTCCTTGATTCAAAAGGACCGTGTTCTGGTGGCCAAGGGCGGAATCGAACCACCGACACGCGGATTTTCAATCCGCTGCTCTACCAACTGAGCTACTTGGCCTGTTTTCTCTGACGAGAGCCGGCGATTATAGCCGGTTCTGGGGGGCCATGTCCGGGTGACGGCCGCCACAAGCCGAATGACACCGGGGCATCCGTCCGCAGCGCCTGGGAGGCCTAGTTCCCGCCCAGCCCGCGCTTGTTTCGGCTCAGGTCCACACCCAGTTGCTTGAGCTTGCGGTAGAGGTGGGTGCGCTCCAGGCCGGTCTTTTCGGCCACGCGGGTCATGCTGCCGTTTTCCTTGGCGAGGTGGAACTCGAAGTAGCTCTTCTCGAAGGCGTCGCGCGCTTCGCGCAGCGGGCGATCGAGTTCGAACAATTGCTCGGGTTGAGGGCCCAGCACCATCGGCGCCAGCGGGAGCATGCTGCCGCCGGTCATCACGGATTCGACGGTAAGGCTGGTGGTCTCGGTGCGGATCAGCACGCCCGGGGCCGGCATGGCCTGGCGTGGCGCTGGCTTGGCAAGCGCCTGCTCGACCGCGCGCAGCAGCTTTTGCAAGGTGATCGGCTTTTCGAGGAAGGCCATGGCACCCACCTTGGTGGCTTCGACGGCCGTGTCGATGGTGCCGTGGCCCGACATCATGATCACCGGCATGTTGAGCTGGCCGCCGGTGTTCCACTCTTTCAGCAGCGTGATGCCGTCGACGTCGGGCATCCAGATGTCGAGCAGGACGAGATCGGGCCGCACGCGCTCGCGGCAGGCGCGGGCCTGCGCGGCGTTCTCGGCCAGCTCGACGCTGTGGCCTTCATCGGTCAGGATTTCTGACAGCAGGGCACGAATGCCCAGTTCATCGTCGACTACAAGAATGGTGGCCATGGATCCTCAGTGCGCGCGCGCTTCGGCGTTTGCCGCAGCGGCCGTGGGGCTTTCACCCGGCGCGAATTTTGAAAATGATATCGAAACTTGTGCGCCGGTGACCTCGGCATCTTCCTCACCACCCCGCGTGAGGTTGGTCACGCGGATGCGTGCCCCGTGCTCATCGGCGATCTTCTTGACCACGGCCAGCCCGAGCCCGGTGCCTTTGCTCTTGGTGGTGACGTAGGGTTCGAATGCCCGCTTGAGCACCTTCTCGGAGAAGCCCGGGCCGTTGTCGATCACCTGCAGGCGCACGGCCCGCAGTTCGCCCTGCTCGGTTCGCGCGATCTCGGTGCGCAGGCGCACGCAGCCTTCGGGCCGGTCAGCCACGGCGTCGAAGGCGTTCTGCACGAGGTTGTGGATGACCTGGCGCAACTGCGTGGTGTCGCCCAGGATCAAGGGCAGGCCCGGCGCGAACTCGGTGCGCAAGCGGCCTGACTCCTGCGCGGTGGCGTAGAGCGTGAGCACCTCGGCCGCGAGTGAGTTGAGGTCGAGCGCCTGCGGCCGCGCGGCGGGGAGGCGCGCGTAGTCGCGGAACTCGTTGACAAGCTGCTTCATGGCCTGAACCTGGTTGACGATGGTGCCAACCGAACGCACGAGCATGGCCTGGTCGAGGCCTTCGAGCTTGGCTTCGAGCTTGTGCTGCAGACGCTCGGCCGACAGCTGGATCGGTGTGAGCGGGTTCTTGATCTCGTGCGCCAGGCGGCGCGCGACCTCGCTCCAGGCTTCGGCACGCTGGGCCGAGACGACTTCGGTGATGTCGTCGAACACCATCAGCAGCCCGGCATGCGGCATCGAGGCGCCCCGCACGAGCAGGGTCACCTTGTCGTTCTCGCGCCCGTTGGCGGCGGTGGTCTGGAGCTCGAAGGCGTCTTGCCAATGGTCGCGCTCGCCCGACTCGGGGCTGCCGCTATGCAGCTCGAAGCGCTGCCACACGGCGGCGGCAAACTCCTGCAGGCCGGGTACTTCGTCGAGGCGGCGGCCGCGGTACGCCGAGACCGGCAGGCGCAGGATGCGCGTGGCGCCCGGGTTGACGGTGTCGATGTGGCCCTCGCGGTCGAACACGATCACACCCGCGGTGAGGTTGTCGAGGATGGTCTGCAGGTTGGTGCGCGCAGCCTCCAGCTGCGACAGGCTGCGCTGCACGAGTTCGCGCGCCTCGAAGAGCTGCTCGGTCATGTCGGCAAACGAGCGCGTGAGGCCGCTGAGTTCGTCGCGCGAGGCCAGCACGGGTTTGCGCGTGAGGTCACCGCGCGCCACCTGGCGCACGCCTTCGGCGAGCAAGAGCAGCGGCCGCGCGAGCTGGTTGCCGAGTGTCACGGCCAGCAGCAAGGCGCCGAATACTGCCAGGATGAGGGCGAGCGTGAGCGTGCCGATGTACATGCGGCGCAAACCATCGCGCGCCAGTGCACGCGCCTGGTACTCGCGGTAGGCGGCCTGCACGGCCAGCGCGTGCTCGACCATGGTGGTGGGCAGCATCTGCGTCACCATCAGGAAGCGGTCTTGCGAGCCCAGCGAGAAACTGCTGCTGGGCATGAAGGCCACGGCGCGAACGCGGGCCTCGGCGGAGGCAGCCAGGCTTTCCTCATCCAAGCCCTCGATCTGGCTCACGACGCGCGCATTGCGCACCTGCCGCAACTGCGCCGAACTCGGCCGCTCAGGCGCGATGGACTTGTTGGAGCGCCCGACCGTCAACAACGCCTGCCCGCTCGGTCCCAACAGGGTCACCTCTTGCGCAGAGAGCTGCTCGCGCACGCGCTCGAGCGTCAGCGAACCCACCTGCTCGGCGTCGCTGAGGCGCTCGGCGGCGAGGCGGGTCTTGTTGGCCAGGTCATTGACCTGCGCATCGAGCGTGCCGCGGCCCAGGCTCAGCCCTGCGTCGAGCGCGCCTTCGACCTTCACGTCGAACCAGGTCTCGATGCTGCGAGAGACGAACTGATACGACACGGTATAGATCAGCACGCCCGGCACCACGCCGACCACGGCGAACACCGCCGCCAGCCGCAGCAGGAGCCGGCTGCCGAACTTGCCGCGCCGCACCCGCACGAGCAGGCGGATGCCGGCCAGGATGATCACCAGCACCAACAGGCTGGCCACGACCACGTTGACCCAGAACAGCCAGACGTAGTGGCGCTCGTACAGCCCGCGGCTGTTGGTGGCGAGCGAAAGCAGGAAGACCAGCACCAGCCCCGCGCCGATGACGGCCACCAGCGAGACGATCCAAGCCCAGCGGGTGGCCTTGCTCATGGCGATCGCCCTGAGAGTGCAGCCGCTGCGAGGCGGCCCCTCAAGAGGCAAGAGCGCAGCGGCGGGGTGGCTCGCATGACCTCAGTTCAGGCGGCGCACACGCTCGACGCGCAAAGACCAGTCGGGCTGAGCACCGATGCCGATCTGCATCGGGCGCGGCATCTGCGTGGTGTCGAGCTGGTAGCTGAACTCGACGTAGTGGCTGCCGTCGTCGAGCATGGACGCATCGGCCAGCTTCCAGTTGGCGGTGCGGCTCACGGTGACCAGGGCTTCTTCGATGGTGTCGTAGTTCTGGCTCAGGCCGCCGAAGGTGACGCGGTACTTGCGCGTCAGCGGCTGGTAGGCCAGCCGCCACGTGCGGCTGACGCTGCTGACTTCTTTGTCGCGCCAGTACCAGCGGCTGCGGTAGACCTCGGCGGTGGCCACGAAGAACAGGGGCACGCCCTTCTGCACCGCGTCCTCGACCACACGCGACAGCTCGAAGCGGGCAGAGAACCCCAAGACGAGACCCTCATCCGTGCGGGAGAGCTCGAAGCTGTCGAGCACCACCGGCTCGGCGCGCAGGCCCATGGCCGTCACGAGCAACAGCACGCCCAACAGGCTGGCCGCCCACACCCGCACCCGGCTCAGGAAGTGTTCCGGGGCAAGATCGAGGCAGCAGAGGTCGACAACGCCTGTCTCGGATGTGCGGGGCACGGGGGACAACTCAGGTGGAGGCCTTGGCCAGCAAAGCGTAGAAAAAGAAGTCAGGTGACGCACCGGGATCGAGCGCGGCGCCGTTGGGCGAATTGTCCGCCAGGGGCAGCAGGTGCCCGGGAGCAGCCGACTGCGCCGGCAGGCTGGCACCGGGTTGGCGTTGCAAAAAAGCGTCGATCACGGCCTGGCCTTCGGCCTTGAACACTGAGCAGGTGCAGTACAGGAGCCGGCCGCCGGGTTTCAACAGCGGCCACAGGGCGTCCAGCAGCTGGCCCTGGGTGGCGGCCAGCGTCGGGATGTCGCTCGCGCGGCGCAGCCAGCGCACGTCGGGGTGGCGCCGCACGATGCCCGAGGCGCTGCAGGGCGCGTCGAGCAGGATGGCGTCGAAGGGCTCTCCGCCCCACCATGACTCAGGTTTTCTGGCATCAGAGGCGATTGTGTGCGCTTGCACACCTATTCGCGCAAGCGTCTCGTCGACGCGGCGCAGCCGGGTGGCGTCGCTGTCGAGTGCGAGCACATCGAGGTCGGCCAGTTCCAGCAGATGGGCCGCTTTGCCCCCCGGCGCGGCGCAGGCGTCGAGCACGCGCGCACCCTGCGGCATGCCATTGCCGATCAGCAAGGGTGCCGCGAGTTGGGCGGCAGCGTCCTGCACCGAGACATCCCCCTGCGCGAAGCCTGGGAGCCGGTGCACTGGTTGGGGCTCGGCCAGCCGCACCGCTTGCGGGCCGACCTGCACGGCGGCCATGCCGGCCTCGGCCAGGCGCTCCAGATAGGCCGCCACGCTGCCGCGACGGGCATTCACGCGCAGGGTCATCGGCGGGCGGCGGTTGTCGGCCGCGACGATGGCTTGCCATTGGTCGGGCCAATCGGCCTGCAGGCGATCGATCCACCAGCGGGGGTGGTTGCTGCGCGCGACCAGGTCGGCCTCGACGGCGGCCACGACGGCGTCGCGCTCGCGAAGAAACCGCCGCAGGACGGCGTTCACGAACGACGCGCTGGCCTTGGCGCGCTGCTTGGCGGCGTCCACGGCCTGGTTGACGAGCGTGTGCGGGGCATAGGCTGCTCCACCGTCACCTTCGGCGGCGTCGTGCGGCCACAGCAGGGCCAGTACCGTGAGCAGCAGGGCATCGACGGCCGGTGGCGGCGCCTTGGGCGCGAGTTGCTGGCGCGCCGACAAAGCCACACCGAGACGGCGCATCACCTGGAAGCTGAGCGCCTGCGTGCCCGGGCGCGCCTCGGCGGGGCAACGGGCGAGGGCCTCGTTGAGCGACTGGCCGGCGCGCACGGCCTGCACGGCATCGGCGGTGTGCTGCAGAAGTCTGGAAAGGGGCAGTGAGGGGTGATTCACCCGACGAGTCTACGGGCCTGTGCGCACGGGCCTGTGACTCTAAGCCGCGAAGATCTTGCCGGGGTTCATGATGTTCTTCGGGTCCAGCGCGCGCTTCACGGCCTGCATCATCGCCACCGCGCCCTCGCCCGTCTCCTCGACCAGGAAGCCCATCTTGTGCAGGCCCACGCCGTGCTCGCCGGTGCAGGTGCCGCCCACGGCCAGCGCACGCTGCACGAGCTGGTGGTTGAGTTGCTCGGCCAGATCGCGCTCGGACGCAGCGTTGGGGTCGATCAGATAACCCATATGGAAGTTGCCGTCACCGACATGGCCCACCAGGAAGTAAGACAAGCCCGAGGCATCGACCTCCGCCACGCTGGCATTGATGCAGTCGGCCAGGCGCGAGATCGGTACGCAGGTGTCGGTGGTGACGGCGCGGCAGCCGGGCTTGGTCTGCAAGGCCGACAGGTAGGCGTGGTGACGGGCCGTCCACAGGCGTGTGCGGGCCTCGGGCGTGGTGGCCCATTCGAAACCCTGCCCGCCGAGTTCGTCGGCGATGGCTTGCACGGTGGCCGATTGCTCGGCGACCGCGGCCTCGCTGCCATGGAACTCCATCAGCAGCATCGGCGCTTCGGTCAGGCCCAGCTTGTCGCGCTGGTTGACGGCGCGCACGGTGTTCGCATCGAGCAGTTCGCAGCGCGCGATGGGAACGCCCAGCTGAATGATCTGGATGGTGGTGCGCACCGCCGCGTCGATGCTCGGAAAGGTACACACCGCCGCCAGCACTGCCTCGGGCAGCGGGTACAGCCGAAGCGTGATCTCGGTCATCACGCCCAAGGTGCCTTCGCTGCCCACCATCAGGCGCGTGAGGTCGTAGCCGGCGCTCGATTTGCGAGCCCGCGTGCCGGTGCGGATCACCTCGCCCTGCGAAGTGACGACGGTCAGGCCCAGCACGTTCTCGCGCATGGTGCCGTAGCGCACGGCGTTCGTGCCGCTGGCGCGCGTGGCGCTCATGCCGCCGATGCTCGCGTCAGCGCCCGGGTCGATCGGGAAGAAGAGGCCGCTGTGGCGGATCTCGTTGTTGAGCTGCGTGCGCGTGACGCCGGGCTGCACCGTCACCGTGAGGTCGTCGGGTTGCAGCGAGACGATGCCCTGCATGCGCGAGAGATCGATGCTCACGCCGCCCTGCACGGCCAGCAAGTGGCCTTCGAGCGACGAGCCCACGCCGAAAGGAATCACCGGCACCGCGTGCGCGTCGGCCTGCTTCACGACGAAGGCGACGTCATCGGTACTCTCGCAATAGACGACGAGTTCCGGCGGTGGCACATCGAAGGGCGACTCGTCGCGGCCGTGCTGCTCACGCACGGCCATCGCGCTGGAGCAACGCTCGCCGAAGCGGGCCTGGAGAGCCTGCAGCATGGGGGCGGGCACCGGTCGGGCCTCGAAGGACGGCAGGGCGTGGGTCGGCAGGGCAGCGTTCAAGGCGATCTCCGTGAGGCACGGGCGGCGCCGTGCAGAGCCGCTGATTTTGCGCGCCGGCGTCGGCCACCACGCACGGAGCAACCCTGGTGGGAGCGAGACAAATTACCATCGCCGCGCCTCCACAAACCTGCTGCGCACCCCATGGCCAACCGACTCACTCAGATCGCCACCCGCACCGGCGACGACGGCACCACCGGCCTGGGCGACGGCACGCGCGTGCCCAAGAGCCACCTGCGCATCGCCGCCATGGGAGACGTCGACGAGCTCAACTCGCACATCGGCGTGCTGCTCGCCGAGCCGCTGCCCGACGACGTGCGCGAACTGCTGGTAGTGATCCAGCACGAGCTCTTCAACCTGGGTGGGGAGCTGTCCATCCCCGGCTACGAGTTGCTGAAGGCCGACGCCGTGCTGGGGCTCGATCAGGCACTTGCGCACTACAACGCCAACTTGCCGCGGCTGAAGGAGTTCATCCTGCCTGCCGGCACGCGCAGCGCGGCCGCGGCCCATGTGTGCCGCACCGTGGCGCGCCGAGCCGAACGGGCGGTGGTAGCGCTGACGGCCGCAGAGGTGGTTCGCGCCGAACCGCGGCACTACCTCAATCGCGTGTCCGATCTGCTCTTCGTGCTGGCGCGCGTGCTCAACCGCGCCAACCTCGACGGGCTGGGCGGAGACGACGTCTACTGGAAGAGCGAGCGGCTGGCGCGCGACGCGGCGGGTGAATAGTTCTGGGCCTGCAGTTCAGGACAAACGGATCGAGATCAAACCGCGGCGTTGTAGCCGACAGCGAACTCCTCCAGGCTCAGCGCGCCGTCCTTGTCCTTGTCAAGTTCGGCAAACTTGGTCCAGATGGCCGGCAGGCGCGCAGCCTCTTGCTCGGAGAGTTTTCCATCACCGTTGGTATCGGCACGCTTGAAGGCAGCCTCGAGCGCGGCGGTGTCACTGCCAGCGGCGGCAGCCCGCGCGCCCGGGCTCTGAGCCGACACGCCGAAAGCCAGCGCCGAGAGGGCTGCGATCGCCGCTGAGCGCTGGATCCAGGGCGTCGCGAAAAGAGGGCGAGGGGTCATGGTCTTGTCCTTCTTCTGATCGAAACGGACATTCCAGCGCCGCCCATGAAGAAGGGCCAGCGTTCTTGCCGGCCCTTACTCCCATCTACATCTCACCGCCGCGCGTTACCCGCGCTTGCAGGCTGTTTCGCCACCCTCAGCCACGGCGGGTCTTCACGGCATTGCTCAATACGTCGAGCACGGTCAGCGAGTCATCCCAGCCAATGCACGCATCGGTGATGCTCTGGCCGTAGACGAGCTTGGCCGGGTCGTCCTTGCCGGCGCTGAACTTCTGCGCCCCGGCATGCAGGTGGCTTTCAACCATCACGCCGAACACCTGGCGCGAGCCGCCGGCGATCTGCGCAGCCACGTCGCGGGCCACGTCGATCTGGCGCTCGTGCTGCTTGCTGCTGTTGGCGTGAGAACAGTCAACCATCAGCGTGGTCGGCAGCTTGGCGGTGTCGAGGTCCTTGCATGCAGCCTGCACATGCGCAGCGTCGTAGTTGGGCGCCTTGCCGCCGCGCAGGATCACGTGGCAATCCTTGTTGCCCTTGGTCTCGACAATGGCGACCTGGCCGTTCTTGTGCACCGACAAGAAGTGATGCGGGCGCGCCGCGGCCTGGATGGCATCGGTGGCGATTCGGATGTTGCCGTCAGTGCCGTTCTTGAAGCCGATCGGCGCCGAGATGCCCGAGGCCAGCTCGCGGTGAACCTGGCTTTCGGTGGTGCGCGCACCGATCGCGCCCCAGCTGATCAGATCACCGATGTATTGAGGCGAGATCACGTCGAGGAATTCGCTGCCTGCCGGCACGCCCATGCGGTTGATCTCGCACAGCAACTGGCGAGCGATGCGCAGGCCTTCGTCGATGCGGTAGCTCTCGTCCAGGTACGGATCGTTGATCAGACCCTTCCAGCCCACGGTGGTGCGCGGCTTCTCGAAGTACACGCGCATCACGATCTCCAGCGTGTCGGCGCACTTCTCGCGCTGCTCGCGCAGGCGGCGGGCGTAGTCGACGGCGGCCGCCGGGTCGTGGATGGAGCACGGACCGATGATCACCAGCAGGCGATCGTCCTTGCCCGACATGATGTGCTTGATGCGCTGGCGCGTCTCGGCAATCAGGGTCTCGGCGGGGGTGCCACGAATGGGGAAGAAACGCACCAGGTGCTCGGGGGGAGGCAGAGGCATCACGTCCTTGATCCTTTCATCGTCGGTCTGACCGGTCTTGTCGACGGGCGCATACCAACCCTCCGCGGCGCTGCTGGACTTGGCGTTCATTCGTGTTCTCCTCGCTGTGGTGTGTGTGTGGATCGAATCGGGGGAATCAGGGGCAAAAAAAAACCGCCGGGGGGGACCCGGCGGTTTGGTGAGTTCGGTGCGTCTGTCTTCAGCCTACGCGCTCGCCTCTCCTCCGCCGGTGCGGTGCGAGAACCAAAAATAGGCAAAGAAAAAGCTGGAGAAACGCATGGGCCGCAATGTAGCACGGCCAAATGGCCTGCCGTCAAGCGCGTCGCAGCGTTGGCGCAACGTCAGGCGGTGCCGCCCACCGTGAGGCGGTCAATGCGCAGAGTCGGCTGGCCAACGCCCACCGGCACGCTCTGGCCTTCCTTGCCGCACACGCCGACGCCCGTGTCGAGTTGCATGTCGTTGCCGATCATGCTCACGCGCGTGAGCGCATCGGGGCCGTTGCCGATGATGGTCGCGCCCTTGACCGGGTACTGGATCTTGCCGTTCTCGACCCAGTAGGCCTCGGACGCCGAGAACACGAACTTGCCGCTTGTGATGTCGACCTGCCCGCCGCCGAAGTTGGTGGCGTACAGGCCGCGCTTGAGGCTGCCGATGATCTCTTCGCGGGTCTTGTCGCCACCCAGCATGTAGGTGTTGGTCATGCGCGGCATGGGCACGGCCGCGTAGCTCTCGCGACGGCCGTTGCCAGTGGGCGCCACACCCATCAGGCGGGCGTTCATCGAGTCCTGGATGTAGCCCTTGAGGATGCCGTCTTCAATCAGCACGTTGCGCTGGCTGGCGTTGCCCTCGTCATCGACGTTGAGCGAGCCGCGGCGGTCGGGGATGGTGCCGTCGTCGAGCACGGTCACGCCCTTGGCCGCCACCCGCTGGCCGATGCGGCCGCTGAACGCGCTCGATCCCTTGCGGTTGAAATCACCTTCAAGGCCGTGGCCGATCGCCTCGTGCAGCAGCACGCCGGGCCAGCCCGGACCGAGCACCACGCTCATCTCTCCCGCCTTGGCGGGGCGCGAGTCGAGGTTCGTGAGAGCTGCGTTCACGGCCGAATCCACGTAACTCTCGATGATGCTGTCGTGGAAGTAACCCAGCCCGAAGCGCCCGCCACCGCCGCCGCTGCCCACCTCGCGGCGCACCTCGCCATTGACGGTCTGCTCGGCAATGACCGTGACCGACAAGCGCACCAGCGGGCGCACGTCGGCAGCCAGGGTGCCATCGGCACGCGCCACCAGCACCACGTCGTACTCGGCGGCCACGCCGGCCATCACCTGCTTCACGCGCGGGTCCTTGGCGCGAGCCAGCCGCTCGACCTTCTCGAGCAACGCCACCTTCTGCGTGCTGTCGAGCGTGGCGATAGGGTCCATCGGCGCATAAAGCGTGCGGCTCTGGGCGATGCGGTGCTCGCTCGGGATCTTGACGCTGCGGCTCTGGCCGGCTGCTGCAATTGCGCGAACCGTTTGCGCGGCATCGAGCAGGGCCGCCTCCGAGATGTCGTCGGAGTAGGCGAAGGCCGTCTTCTCGCCCGCCACCGCACGAACACCCACGCCTTGGTCGATGCCGAAACTGCCGGATTTCACGATGCCTTCTTCAAGGCTCCAACCTTCGCTGCGGGTGTACTGGAAGTACAGGTCCGCGTCGTCGATGCGGTGCTCGGCGATCGTGGCCAACGCCCGCGAGAGCGTCGCGTCAGTCAGGCCGAAGGGTTCGAGCAGCAGCGACCTGGCGACCGCCAGACGCTCGAGGGTGGGTTCGCGGGAGATCATCGAATCATTGTAGGAGTCGCTCTGTGGCGCCTGGCAGGCAAAGACCCTCGGAACCGGCCCGAGCAAAGGAATTAGACTGCCGTGCTAATTCAATAAGCTGCCTCAGCGCAGCGCATTCCTCGGAGGGGATCTCATGTCAAATCGTCGCAACCTGCACTGGTTGGCCTGCGCCATGGCGGCCGTGGCCGTGGTCGCATGTGGCGGAGGGGGCTCGGACAGCAGCTCATCACCGGCGCCTACTTCATCGGGAGCCACGCCTCCTCCACCACCCCCTCCTGCTCCACCTCCACCTCCGCCTCCCCCACCTCCCCCACCTGCGGCCCCGCCTCCCCCGCCGCCGCCCACGGCGGGCACGCTGGTGTCCTCCGCGCCGCTCGCCGCCGGACTCACCTTGGCTGACGCAGGCGATCAGCGCAGCATCGTCTACACCTCCACCGACGGCCTCACCGGCACCGGCCTGCTCAACACCACCGGCGCGGTCTTTTTCCCGCGCGGTACGCCACCGGGGGGTGGCTGGCCGGTGATCGCCTGGGCGCACGGCACGGTGGGCATCGGGGACGCCTGCGCGCCTTCGGCCAACCCGCGTCCGGCGCGCGATTCCGAGTACCTCAACACCTGGCTGCGACAAGGCTTTGTGGTTGTTGCCACCGACTACCAGGGTCTCGGCTCGAACGGCCTGCACTTCTACCTGCACGCGCGCGCACAGGCCTACGCGGTGCTCGACAGCGTGCGCGCAGTGCTGTCCCTGCCCGACGTCTCCAACCGCGTGATCCTGCTCGGGCAATCGCAGGGCGGCGGCGCGGTGTTCGCCACTGCCGGCTACGCGCCCACCTATGCGCCGGACGTGAGCGTGCGCGGCACGGTGGCCACCGGCACACCGCACCTCATGCGGCGCAATGCCTCCACCTATCCAGCAGACGCCGTCAACCCGACGCTGTCGTACACCATGTACGTCGCACGCGCCGCGCAACAGGTGGACCCGACGCTGAACGCGGCCGACATCTTCTCGGCGCTCGCGCTGCCGGTGTACGCCAGCTCGGCCGAGCAATGCGTCGGCCCGTTGTGGAACGCCGTCCTGGCGGCTGGGCTCACCAACAACAACGTTTTCGCTACGGCCACCAGCCAGCAGCAGATGAACGACCTGGTGCGCGAATCCTTGCGCTACCCCACCTACGCCCTGCAGCAGCCCATCTTCATGGGCATTGGCGCGGCGGACCTGAGCGTTTCCGCCGAGCAGCAGATCGCCCTGGCCACCGATGCCTGCAATGCCGGCGCGCGGGTGGTGCACAAGGTGTACCCGGGTTTGGACCACGGCGCCGCCGTCAACGGCTCGCTCCCCGACTCGCTGCCTTTCGTGCAGCAGGTGCTGGCGGGAACCCCCGTCACCTCGACCTGCGCCAGCCTCACGACCCCGTGAGGAGCGCTCAGCCCGGCGCGTCGGCCTTCAGCGCAAGCGCCCGGGCGTAGAGCGCGTTGCGCGGCGCGCCGGTGAGTTCGGCCGCCAGTGCCACGGCCTGCTTCAGCGGCAACTCGGCCAGCAAAGTGCGCAAGGTGGCGTCATGCGCCCCGCTGTCGTCGCCTTCGGTTGACGCCTTGACACCGTGCACCACCAGAACGAACTCGCCGCGCCCGCGGTTGGCGTCGGCGGCCAACCAGCCGGGCAGCTGCGCGGCGGGCATCGTGACCACGGTCTCGAACTGCTTGGTGAGTTCGCGGCACAAGGTGACGCCGCGATCGCCACAGGCTTCGGCCAGACCCTGCAACAGCGATTCGATGCGATGCGGTGCCTCGAACAAGACCTGCGTGTCATTGCACGCGGCCAGCGTCTTCAATGCATGCGCTCGTTCCGAACCGCGCGTGGGCAGGAAGCCGATGAACAGAAAGCCGGCTCCCACCACGTCACCGGCCACGCTCAGGGCGGCGAGCGCGCTGCTGGCGCCGGGCAGCGGCACACAGCGCAGGCCCGCAGCCTGTGCGGCGGACACCAGCACCGCGCCCGGGTCGCTGACCGCCGGCGTACCTGCGTCGCTGACATAGGCCACGCGCTCCCCGCGCTGCAACCTCGCCAACACCTCGGCCGCGGCTTCTCGCTCGTTGTGCTCGTGCACGGCAAGCAGGGGCTTGTCCAGGCCCAGGTGGCGCAGCAGCGCACCGCTGTGGCGCGTGTCTTCGCAAGCCACCGCGTCGACCAGCGACAGCACATGGATGGCGCGCAGGCTCAAGTCAGCCAGATTGCCGATGGGCGTCGCGACCACGTACAGAGCGCCTGCGGGATACTGTTGCGTACCGGCGGCGGCCTGGGCCGCTTGCAGCATCAAAGAAGAAGCGGTTGTCACGGCAATGCAGACGACGAAGAAGGCAGGGGATGAGGCGGAGGAACGCGCACTGGAGCACCTGGTGCGTCAGGGCATGGCCCTCGTGCAGCGCAATTATCGGGTCGCGGCCGGCCCGCGCGCACGCGCCGGAGAGATCGACCTGATTGTGCGCGACCGCGATGGCACGCTCGTGTTCGTGGAGGTGCGCGCGCGCAGCAGTGCAAGCCACGGCGGCGCCGCGGCCAGCGTTACCGCGGCCAAGCAGCGACGTCTGATTTATGCGGCGCAGCACTTTCTGCTGCAGTTCGCGTCGCCACCGCCTTGCCGATTCGACGTGGTGGCGATTGAGAACGGCACCTTGCAGTGGTTTCGCGCGGCGTTCTCTGCCGACTGACCCCTCCTCACGCAGCAAGTGAGAGCCCGAGGGGAACCTGTGTGGTGCAGGGGTGTCATAGAGGCGTGACATATGATCTGTGCCCATGCTTGAACAACGCATTCAGCAGCAATTCTTCGACAGCGCCGACCTCAAGTACGCCGCCGCAGAGATCCTCGCGCGCCCCATTGCCGATGCGGTGAGCGCCGTTGTCGGCAGCATCACATCAGGCGGCAAGGTGCTGGCCTGCGGCAATGGTGGCTCGGCCAGCGACGCGCAACACTTCGCCGCCGAGTTCGTCGGCCGCTTCGAGCGCGAACGCCCAGGCCTCGCGGCGATCGCGCTGACCACCGACACCTCCATCCTCACCGCGATCGGCAACGACTACAGCTTCGAGGACATCTTCGCCAAGCAGGTGCAGGCGCTCGGCCAGCCGGGCGACGTGCTCATCGCCATCACCACCAGCGGCAACTCGGCCAACGTGCTGGCGGCCGTTCAAGCCGCGCGCCACAAGGACATGACAGTGGTGGCGCTCACCGGGCGCGGCGGCGGCAAGATGAACGAGATGCTCACCGAGACTGACGTGCATATCTGCGTGCCGCACGAACGCACGGCGCGCATCCAGGAAGTACACATCCTCGCTTTGCATTGCCTGTGCGATGCGGTCGACCTGCAACTGCTCGGAGAACAGGAAAACACATGACCCAACACACCTCGCACGCCACGCGCGCAACGAAGTCAGCCCACCTGCGCCACGTCGCAGTGATCGGGGCGCTTGTCGTGAGCAGCGTCCTTTCGGCCTGCGCGCCTTTGCTGGTGGGCGGGGCGGTCGTCGGCGGCACCTTGCTGGCCATTGACCGCCGCACGTCGGGTGCCCAGATCGACGACCAGAGCATCGAATTGAAGTCGGGCACGCGCGTGCAAGAGGTGCTGGGCAACCGCGGCCACGTCAACGTGACCAGCTACAACCGCACCGTGCTGCTAACGGGCGAGGTACCGACCGAAGCGGACAAGGCGGCCGTCGAACAATCCGTGAGCAAGATCGACAACGTGCGCAACACCGTCAATGAACTCGCGGTGATGACGGCCAGTTCGCTGACCAATCGCTCGAACGACGCACTGATCACGAGCAAGGTGAAGGCGACGCTGGTGGACGCGGGCGACGTCTCGTCGAACGCCTTCAAGGTTCTCACCGAGCGCGGCAACGTCTATCTGATGGGCCGGGTCACCGAGCGCGAGGCCGAGCGTGTCACCGAGCTGACTCGCAGCATCAGCGGCGTGAAGAAGGTGGTGCGTGTGCTGGAGATCATCAGCGATGCCGAGTTGTCGCTGATCGACCCCGGCGCTGCGCCCAAGAACCCGCCGGCCGCCCCATCGACCTCGCCGGCCACGCGCCCCTGATAACCCCGCAGCGCCTCAGCCGAGGCGTTTGATCAGACTCGACGTGTCCCAGCGCTGGCCGCCGAGCGCCTGTACGTCGGCGTAGAACTGATCGACGAGCGCGGTGACGGGCAGTCGTGCGCCGTTGCGCTTGGCCTCGTCGAGCACGAGGCCCAGGTCCTTGCGCATCCAGTCGACGGCGAAACCGAAGTCGAACTTGCCGTCGACCATGGTCGGGCCGCGGTTGTCCATCTGCCAGCTCTGCGCGGCGCCCTTGCCGATCACGCCGAGCACGGCTTTCATGTCCAGGCCCGCCTTCTGCCCGAAGGCGATCGCTTCGGACAGGCCCTGCACGAGCCCGGCAATGCAGATCTGATTGACCATCTTCGCCAGCTGCCCCGCGCCACTGCCACCCAGCAGCGTGACGGCCTTCGAGAACGCCATGGCCACCGGCTGGATCGCAGCGAAGGCCGCGGCATCGCCGCCGCACATCACCGTCAGGGCACCGTTGATGGCGCCGAGGTTGCCGCCCGACACCGGCGCGTCGATGAACTGCAGGCCCAGCCCCTGCGCGTGCTCGGCCAGCTCGCGCGCCACCTCGGCCGAGGCGGTGGTGTGGTCGACGAAGATCGCGCCCCGCTTCATGCCGGCAAAGGCCCCGTTCTGGCCGACGGCCACGGCGCGCAGGTCGTCGTCGTTGCCGACGCAGGCGAACACGATGTCGGCACCGCGGGCCGCGCCTTCAGGCGTGGCCGCGCTGGCGCCGCCGTACTCGCCGACCCACTGCGCCGCCTTGGCGGCCGTCCGGTTGTAGACCGTCACGCTGTGGCCGGCGCGCTGCAGGTGGCCGGCCATGGGGTAGCCCATCACGCCGAGGCCGAGGAAGGCAACGCGCTTGGCGGGAACGGGGTCGTAGTTCTTGGTCATGGCGGCTCTTTCAAGCAAGCGAAGCGATGCTTGGATCAAACAACGCCCCGGGGAACCGGCTCTGCCGGGCCCCTGGGGTGGCGCCCCTTGGGGGCAGGAGCACAGCGACTGGGGGGCGCCGATCAGACGATGGTCATGTGCTCGGTGCCGGCTGCGAGGTCGGTGCTGCGTGCGCGGCTGCTGTGCAGCTTGATCTGCAGCCGCAGGTCATTCACCGAATCGGCGTTGCGCAGCGCGTCTTCGTAGGTCACGAGGTGGTTCTCGTAAAGGTCGAAGAGCGCCTGGTCGAAGGTCTGCATGCCGAGTTCGCGGCTCTTCTTCATGATCTCCTTGATCTCGGCGACCTCGCCCTTGAAGATCAGGTCGGAGATCAGCGGCGTGTTCAGCAGGATCTCGACGGCGGCGATGCGGCCTCGGCCTTCTTGGCGCGGCAGGAGGCGCTGCGAGACCAGCCCCTTCAGGTTGAGCGACAAGTCCATCAGAAGCTGCGCGCGCCGCTCTTCCGGGAAGAAGTTGATGATGCGGTCGAGCGCCTGGTTGGCACTATTGGCGTGCAGGGTGGCCATGCACAGGTGCCCGGTTTCGGCGAAGGCCACGGCGTGCTCCATGGTCTCGCGGTCGCGGATTTCGCCCATCAGGATCACATCGGGTGCCTGGCGCAGCGTGTTCTTCAGCGCGGCGCCCCAACCCTCGGTGTCCAGGCCCACTTCACGCTGCGTGACGATGCAGTTCTTGTGCGGGTGCACGAACTCCACCGGGTCTTCGATCGTGATGATGTGACCGTACGAGTTCTCGTTGCGGAAGTCGATCATGGCCGCGAGCGAAGTACTCTTGCCCGAGCCGGTGGCACCCACGAAGATGACCAGGCCGCGCTTGGTCATCGTCACGTCTTTCAGCACCTGCGGCAGATTCAGGCTGTCGATGGTGGGCAGCGTTTGCGGGATCGTCCGCAACACCAGGCCCACGTGGCCCTGCTGCACGAAGGCGTTGACGCGGAAGCGGCCAATGCCCTGCGGCGAGATCGCGAAGTTGCACTCCTTGGTGCGTTCGAACTCGGCGGCCTGCTTGTCGTTCATCACCGAGCGTGTCAGCGCCATGGTGTGCTGGCTCGTCAGGGGCTGCGGCGAGACCTTGGTGATCTTGCCGTCGACCTTGATCGCTGGCGGGAAATCAGCCGTGAGGAACAAGTCGGAGCCATTGCGCGACACCATGAGGCGCAGCAGGTCGTTGACGAATTTGGATGCCTGGTCTCTTTCCATGATTTCTCTCCGTGGCCCTCGGTGGCCGTCAATTGCTCGACAGCAATGCGCTCAGCCGGGCACTCACTTGCCTCAACCGCAATGACAGGCGCCGCGACAGCGAGGCCAGCAAGGCCAGGCCGAGCCGCGGCTCGAACATGATCATCTCATCCAGGCGCTGGGCGTCCACCACGGCCAGCGTGCAGGGGGTGAGCGTGATGCAGGCGGAAAAACGCGCGCCCGCATCGAGCAGCGACATCTCGCCCAGCATGTCGCCGGCCCGCGCTTCGGCCAAACGCGCGCGGCCGCCCCACGGCTGCACGCGGTCGACGGCGAGCGTGCCTTCGAGCACGATCAGCATGTAGTCGCCCTGCTCGTCCTGCCCGATGACCTCCTGGTTGGCCGGCACCGTCACGAACTGCAGGTACTGGCTCATGCGCGCGAGTTCGTCGGTGCTGAGCGCGGCCACGTAGCGGTCGGCGCCCCACAGCTTGGCAAAGATGGGCTCGGCCCTCTTGCGCTCGAACGGCTGCGCACCGACCTGCTTGGCGCGCACGGCCCAGGTGGCCAGAGGCTGCTCGTCGTCGGCGTGATCGGTGATCTGGGCCGAGAAAAAGGCCGAATCGGGCATGCCGGCAGCGCCCGCTTCGGTGAGGCCCGGGCCGCGCTTGAGTCGATCGAGCAGTTTCTTCACGGGAGCCCTCGCGCGCGGTCTGCGGTTTGCGAAAGCGGGTGTCAGCCGGGGAAGTTTTCCGGGAACTTGGCCTTGGCGCGCGCCTCGGCGGGCGAGATGATGTTGCGTCGTACCAGATCGGACAGGTTCTGGTCGAGCGTTTGCATGCCCATGGTGTTGCCGGTCTGGATGGACGAGTACATCTGCGCGATCTTGTTCTCGCGGATCAGATTGCGGATGGCCGCGGTGCCCAGCATGATTTCGTGTGCCGCCACGCGGCCACTGCCGTCTTTCAGCTTGCACAACGTTTGCGAGATCACGGCCACCAGCGATTCGGAGAGCATCGCGCGGACCATTTCCTTTTCAGCCGCGGGGAACACGTCGACCACGCGGTCGATGGTCTTGGCGGCCGAGCTGGTGTGCAGCGTGCCGAACACCAAGTGGCCGGTTTCGGCCGCGGTGAGCGCCAGGCGGATGGTCTCCAGGTCGCGCATTTCGCCCACGAGGATGGCGTCCGGGTCTTCGCGCAGTGCTGAGCGCAATGCGTTCGAGAAGCTCAGCGTGTGTGGGCCCACCTCGCGCTGGTTGACCAGGCATTTCTTCGCTTCATGCACGAACTCGATCGGGTCTTCAACCGTGAGCACGTGGCCATATTCGTTTTCGTTCAGGTGGTTGACCATCGCGGCGAGCGTGGTCGACTTGCCCGAGCCGGTCGGCCCGGTCACCAACACCAGGCCGCGCGGCTTGAGCGCCAGATCGGCGAACACCTTGGGTGTGTTGAGTTGCTCGAGCGTGAGGATCTTGGAAGGAATCGTCCGGAACACGGCACCTGCGCCGCGGTTCTGGTTGAAGGCATTGACGCGAAAACGCGCCAGGCCCTGGATCTCGAACGAGAAGTCGCACTCCAGCGTTTCTTCGTACGCCTTGCGCTGCGAGTCGTTCATGATGTCGTAGACCATCTCGTGCACTTGCTTGTGTTCGAGTGGATCGACATTGATGCGCCGCACATCGCCGTGCACACGGATCATCGGTGGCAGGCCGGCGGACAAGTGCAAGTCAGACGCTTTGTTCTTGACCGAGAACGCCAGCAGTTGGGTGATGTCCATGTGTCTCTGGGAGAGTTGCAACCCGCGTGCGCCATCGCGACGGGCGCGGTTGATATAGGCTCGCGGGATTATGGCGACGATTGCAGCGAACATACAACAAGTGCACGCGCGCATCGCCAGTGCCTGTGCGGCCGCGCAACGGCCCGTGCAAAGTGTCACGCTGCTAACCGTAAGCAAAACTTTCAGCGCGCAATCCGTGCGTGAAGCGTTCGCTGCCGGCGAGCGCTGCTTCGGCGAGAACTACGTGCAAGAAGGCATCGAGAAGATCGCCGAGCTCTCCGATCTGCGTGCCCAGATCGAATGGCACCTGATCGGCCCCTTGCAGAGCAACAAGACGCGCATCGTGTCTGAGCAGTTCGATTGGGTGCACAGCGTGGATCGGCTCAAGATCGCACAGCGGCTGAGCGAACAGCGGCCACCCCATCTGCCTCCCTTGTGTCTGTGCGTGCAGGTCAACATCAGCGGCGAGGCGAGCAAGAGCGGCGTACCGCCGGGCGAGGTGGGTGCGCTCGCGCACGCGATCGCTGCCTTGCCGCGCGTTCGCCTGCGCGGGCTGATGGCCATCCCCGAGCCCGACGCGGGCGGCGCACCCCACCGCGCGCTGCGGCACCTGCTCGAAGCCCTGCAGGCACAAGGGCTGGCACTCGATACCTTGTCGACCGGCATGAGCGCCGACCTCGAAGCCGCGATCGCCGAGGGCTCCACCATGGTGCGGGTAGGCACGGCCATCTTCGGTTCTCGCTGATTTTTATCCGGCATCTTGTCGATTGATTAGATAAATCTGCACACCTAAGCGGCATATCGTGGCGAGACATTCAACCACCGCCTGCCGCCATGCGCCCGCCCTCGCCGCCCCACGCCCGCCTGCCTTCGCCCTATCGCGTTGAGACCGCAGTCCTCGCCGCGATGCTGCCCGGCCTGTCACATGCGCTGGCATGGCCCGGCGTGGTCACGGCGGCCGCGCCCTGGGTTCAGGCCGTGCGCGACAAGCCGGCGCCGTTCTGGGCCATGGAGTCGCTGCTGCACGAGTACCCGATCTCCAGCGCCGAGGGCCTGGCGCTGATGCGCCTGGCCGAAGCGCTGCTGCGCGTGCCCGACACCGAAACGGCCATTGCGCTCACTGCCGATCAACTCGGCAAGGCCAGCTTCGACGGCGAGGCGCACGGGCCGCACAAGATGCTGGCCTCGCTGTCGGCCAGCGCGATCGCGATGTCGAAGAAGTTCTTGCCCGACGCGCAGGGCGAGAGCGGCCTCATCAAGCGCCTGGGCGCGCAGACCGTGGTGGCTGCCACCGTGCGCGCGATTCAATTGCTCGGCCGCCAGTTCGTGCTCGGCCGATCCATCCACGAGGCGCAAAGGGAGGCCCACTCCGCCCGCGCCGACCAGACTGGTCTGCGATTCAGCTACGACATGCTGGGCGAAGGCGCGCGCACTGACGCCGATGCGCAGCGCTACCTGGATGCCTACCTGCACGCCATCGACGCCATCGCCGGTGGCCGCACCGCGGCCGACCCGACGTCCGCCGATGGCATCTCGATCAAGTTCAGCGCCCTCTTCTCGCGCTACGAAGACGCGCAGCGCGAGCGCGTGTTCGATGAGCTGCTTCCTCGCGTGTGGCAACTCATCAAGCGCGCCGCGCGAGCCAACATCAACCTCACCATCGACGCCGAAGAAAGCGAACGGCTCGAACTGTCCCTCGACGTGTTCGACGCGCTGGCCGCCCGCGTGGCGGCGCATCACCCGCTGTGGCGAGGCTTCGGCCTGGCCGTGCAGGCCTACCAGACGCGCGCGCTGCGTGTGGTGCACGAGGTTGCGCGCATCGCACGCCAGCACAAGCTGCGCTTCATGGTGCGGCTGGTGAAGGGTGCGTACTGGGATGGCGAGATCAAGCGCGCGCAGGAACTCGGCCTGGCCGGCTACCCGGTGTTCACGCACAAGCACCACACCGACATCTCGTACCTGGCCTGCGCGCAGGCGCTGATCTCGCACGCCGACGTGATCTACCCCCAGTTCGCGACGCACAACGCCGGCACCATCGCGGCCATCCTGCAGATGGCGCAGCAGCAGGGCGCGGCCTTCGAGATGCAGCGCCTTCACGGCATGGGAGAAGGTGTCTACCGCGAGGTGATGAAGCGCCACCCCGGCGTGCCGGTGCGCGTGTACGCACCCGTGGGCGAACACCGCGACCTGCTCGCCTACCTGGTGCGCCGGCTGCTGGAAAACGGCGCCAATTCATCGTTCGTGCATCAACTCACCGACGAAGAAGTCGACATCGACACGCTGCTCGCCTCGCCCCTGTCGCCTGCTCCATTCGCCGCGCTGCCACACCCGATCGCGCTCTACGGCTCGGAGCGCGCCAACTCCAAAGGCGTGGACCTCGCCTGCCTGGATCAGCGCACGCCGCTCGAACAGGCCCTGGCTGAGGCGAGCGTGGCCGCGGTGCCCCTGACGCCGATCCGCGAGGTCGGCCCCACCATGGCACGCCTGCACGCCGGCTTCTCACGCTGGAACGACACGCCCCTGGCGGACCGCGCCACCGCCCTGAATCGCGCAGCGGACGCGCTCGAAGCGCGCCTGCCCGAGTTCTGCGCGTTGCTGGTGAAAGAAGCGCACAAGACGCTCGGCGACTGCATCGCCGAAGTGCGCGAGGCGGTCGACTTCTGCCGCTACTACGCGCACGTGGCCGAGGAGCGCCTCGCCCCGCAGGCACTGCCCGGCCCCACCGGCGAGAGCAACGAGTTGAAGCTGCACGGGCGGGGCGTGTTCGTGTGCATCAGCCCATGGAACTTCCCGCTCGCCATCTTCGCGGGCCAGGTGGTCGCCGCGCTCGTGGCCGGCAACACTGTGGCGGCCAAGCCGGCCGAGCAGACGCCTGCGGTCGCGCAACGCTTCGTCGCCCTGCTGTTTGAAGCCGGCGTGCCCGCCGATGCGCTGGCGTTGCTGCACGGCCCCGGCGAGACCATCGGCGCCGCGCTGGTGGCCGACCCGCACACCGCTGGCGTGTGCTTCACCGGATCCACCGCCGTGGCCCGGCACATCAATCGCGCGCTCGCCGCGAAGGAGGGCCCCATCGTCCCGCTGATCGCCGAGACCGGCGGCATCAACGCGATGGTGGTCGACAGCACCGCGCTGCCCGAACAAGTGGTCGACGCGGTCGTGCAGAGCGCCTTTCGCTCTGCCGGCCAGCGCTGCTCGGCGCTGCGCCTGCTGTGCGTGCACGAGAGCGTGGCCGACGGCGTGATCGAGATGATCCGCGGCGCACTCCAGGAGCTGGCGGTCGGCAACCCTTCGCTGCTCGCCACCGATGTGGGGCCGGTGATCGACGACGAGGCCTACGAGAACATCACGCACCACATCAACCGGTTGCGCCGAGAGGCGCGCCTGATCGGCGAAGCCCCGCCCGGCCATGCCGTGCCGCGCCTGATCGCCCCGATCGCCTTCGAGCTGCCGCAGGTGGCCAACGTTAAGCAGGAGATCTTCGGCCCCGTGCTGCATGTGGTGCGCTGGAGCGGCGAACCCGACGCCGTGGTCGCGCAGATCAACGCACTCGGCTACGGCCTCACGCTCGGGCTGCAGACCCGCATTGACAGCCGCGCGCTGCGCCTCGCGCACGCGGCGCGCATCGGCAACGTCTACGTCAACCGCAACATGATCGGCGCGGTGGTCGGCGTGCAACCTTTCGGTGGCGAAGGCTTGAGCGGCACCGGCCCCAAGGCGGGCGGGCCGCACTACCTCTACCGTTTCTGTGCCGAGCAGGTGTTGACGATCAACACCGCGGCGGCCGGTGGCAACGCAGCGCTGCTGGTGGGGTTGAAGAACTAGGCGCTGTAGACACCGTGCCGCTTGTGCCAGTCGGCCAGCGACTCCGCAGGCCAGCTTCTGCTGTGGACGTGGCCGCGGCCTGCGGGCACTTCGACCCACGGCGCCACCCATTCGAGCGCCGCCTCGACGACCTCGGCTGGCTTGGGCAGGGGCGTGTCGATGGCCGACGCATGCGGGTGCACCAGGCTCGGCCAGCGCGGGTCCCAGAGCCAGAGCGCGCTGCCGCAGAGTTTGCAGAAATGCCGGCCCGCCTTGGAGCGCCTCGACCGCTTGCCCGGCTCACGCAGCACGGCGTGGTAAATCGACACGTGCCCTTGCCCCGACACGCGCAGCGTCGTGGCATCGCCGCCCAGATTGATGGCGTAGCCCCCGCCGCCGGCCGTCTTGCGGCAGATCGAGCAGTGGCAATGCATGAATGGTTGCGGGCTGTCCGCCTGCAGGCTGAAGCGCACGGCGCCGCAGTGACAAGAGCCTTCAAGATGCATCGCGGACCTCCGGCAAACGTTTGTGCTCATGATCGCCGCGCAACCGCAACCGACACGGCAACAGGGTTCCAACCGGCGCCGCAGCCCTCCCGGCAGCAAGACTCCTTCGCCAGCGCGACTATCCTTCTCACCTCTGGTCCAGTCTGAAGAACCCACATGAACACGATTGCATTCATCGGCGGCGGCAACATGGCCAGCGCCATCATCGGCGGCTTGCTCAAGAGCGGGCGCGCGCCGGGCGACATCCTGGTGCTGGAGCCCAATGCAGAGCAGCGCTCGCGGTTGCAGCGCGAGTTGAAGGTCATCACGCTGGAGGCGCCCGGCTCGGTGCTGCAACGCGCGGGCATCGTGGTGTGGGCGATCAAGCCGCAGAGCTTCAAGGAGGCGGCCGCGGCCAACCTGCCGCATATCGGGCAGGCACTGCACTTCAGCGTGATGGCGGGCATACGCAGTGGCGACATGGCAAAGGCGTTGAACACGCCGCGCATCGTGCGATCGATGCCCAACACGCCGGCGCTGATCGGCCAGGGCATCGCGGGTCTGTTCGCGGGCGAGTCGGTGACCGCTACCGAGCGCAAGGAGATCGAGAAACTGATGGCGCCCACCGGCCGCACGATGTGGGTCGATGCCGAGGCCGACCTCGATGCGGTGACGGCGCTCTCGGGCTCGGGCCCGGCCTACGTCTTCTACTTCGTCGAAGCCATGACGCAGGCCGCCGAGGAGATGGGGCTGACGGCCGAGCAGGGCAAGCAGCTCGCGCTCGCCACCTTCTCGGGGGCGGCCGCGTTGGCGCAGGCGTCGCCGGAGACGCCGGCCGTGCTGCGCGAGCGCGTCACCTCCAAGGGCGGCACCACCTATGCGGCACTGACCTCGATGGAAGGCAGCGGCGTGAAGGCCGCGATCGTGAAGGCGCTCAAGGCCGCCCAGCGCCGCGCGGGCGAACTGGGCGACGAGTTCGGACGCTGACGGTCTCGGTTGCCGACCTTCGGCGCCGCCCGCTCACACCGCGGGCCATGCCCCGGCCCATGCGCAAGCGGCATGAAAAACCCACCCCAAGCCGCAGGCCGCGGCCTACAGTCGGGCCGATGCGGGCCGGCGCGTCACGAGTGCGCCGTGCGCCACGCATGCATGCACCTCACCACTCACGGAGACTGCCTTCATGACCGCCCTGTCCTACGTTCAGCACAGCCCTGACAGCCCCTGGCAAACCTACCTCTCGCAGGTGGATCGCGTGGTGCCCTATCTGGGCCACCTCGGGCGATGGGCCGAGACCCTGAAGCGCCCCAAGCGCGCACTGATCGTCGACGTGCCGATCGAGATGGACGACGGCAGCGTGGCGCACTTCGAGGGCTTTCGGGTGCAGCACAACCTGTCGCGCGGCCCCGGCAAGGGCGGCGTGCGCTACCACCCCGATGTCACGCTCGAAGAGGTGATGGCCCTCAGCGCCTGGATGACGGTCAAGTGCGCTGCCGTCAACCTGCCCTACGGCGGCGCCAAGGGCGGCATCCGCTGTGAGCCCAAGACACTCTCGAACAAGGAGCTGGAGCGCATGACGCGGCGCTACACCAGCGAGATCGGGATCATCATCGGCCCGCAGCGCGACATCCCCGCGCCCGACGTGAACACCAACGGCCAGATCATGGCCTGGATGATGGACACGTACTCGATGAACACCGGCTCCACCGCGACCGGCGTCGTCACCGGCAAGCCATTGCACCTGGGCGGCTCGCTCGGCCGCGTGAAGGCCACCGGCCGCGGCGTGTTCGTCACCGGCCGCGAGGCCGCGCGGCGGATCGGCCTCAACCTCAACGGCGCGCGCATCGCCGTGCAAGGCATGGGCAACGTGGGCAGCTCGGCCGCTGAACTGTTCGTGGGTTCAGGCGCCACGCTGGTGGCGGTGCAGGACCACACCGGCACGCTCATCAACCCCAAGGGTTTCGACATGGCCGACACCATGGCCGTGCTCAAGCGCGATGGCGGCATCGCCAACTACAAGGCGGCCGAGCGCGCCGACAGCGAAGAATTCTGGAGCACCGACTGCGACATCCTGATCCCGGCGGCGCTCGAAGGCCAGATCACCGTGGAGCGCGCCAAACGCATCAAGGCCAGGCTGGTGCTCGAAGGCGCCAACGGCCCCACGCTGCCCGAAGCCGACGACGTGCTGCGCGAGCGCGGCATCCTGGTCGTACCCGACGTGATCTGCAATGCCGGCGGCGTGACGGTGAGCTACTTCGAGTGGGTGCAGGATTTCTCCAGCTTCTTCTGGAGCGAGGACGAGATCAACGTGCGGCTCGACAAGATCATGGTCGATGCGCTGCGCAACATCTGGGACACCGCCGACAAGCACAAGATCACGCTGCGCACCGCGACCTTCGCGGTGGCGTGCGAGCGCATCCTGATCGCACGCGAGGAGCGCGGGCTTTATCCGTAGGCCCCCCAGTCGCTGCGCTCCTGCCCCCGGGGGGGCGCCGCCTGGCGGCCCGGCAAAGCCGGTTCCGCTGGCGTTGCTTGATGGAGCGCGTTGCTTCGCGCGCGCTATCAGGTCATCGGCAGTGCGACGTCGCTGGAACCTCAGCCACGCAGCGGTTGCGCCCGTCCATCTTGCCGCGGTACATCGCGGCATCGGCGCGCGAGATCGCCTCTTCGAGTGATTCGCCGTCGCGCAGGCTGCTCACGCCCAGCGTGATGCTCATCGGCGGGAGCAGGGGCGCGAGCGTGATCTGCTGCACCGCCAGGCGCACGCGCTCGGCCACCTTCAAGGCCGAGTCGAGATCGGTGTCGGGCAGCACGACGAGAAACTCCTCGCCGCCCCAGCGGCCGGCGGTGTCGCTTTCGCGCGTGGCACTCAGCAGGGCCCGCGCCGCACGCACGAGTGCGCGGTCGCCGACGTCATGGCCCAGTCGGTCGTTGATGGCCTTGAAGTGGTCGATGTCACCAAGGATGAAACTGATGGGCGTGCCGTCGCGCCGGCGACGACCTAGTTGCGCCTGGGCCACCTGCAGCAGGCGGCGCCGGTTGGCCAGGCCGGTGAGCGCATCGGTCGACGCCAGGTCGCGCAAGCGGCCCTCGGCGCGGCGCACCGCACCCAGGTACACGTGCGCGAGAAATCCCAGCAAGGCCAGCGTGGTGGCGATGTTGAAGCCGCGCAGCATTGACAGCGCCGCCGGCGCCACCGCGTGCAGCGGCTGATGGCGATGCGCATACATGTCGAGCGCGATGTAGAACACGCCCAGCAGTGCCCCGAGCATGATCTTGCGGCGCAGCACGCGGCCCGGGCTGATGAACACCATCGGCATCACCAGCAGCATGTAGTAGTGAAAGCCGCTCTCCCAGCCCACCCCCACGGTAGCGGCCACGGCGTGCAGCATCACCTCGGACCACATCACCGCCATGGCCGTCAGATTGCGGCGGCGGCGAAGCAGCTGGTGCGCGATCGTGTAGAGGCAGATGCTGCCGAGGTTGGCCCACACCATCAGCGGCGCATCCAGCGCGTAGAAGAGCGCGCCGAAACCGAAGTGCACCACGCAGGCGACGACGGCCACACGCGTCAGCGCGAGCCAGTACGACTGGCCGCTGTGCCGCGCCACGTTGGCGCCGTCGATCTGCTCGACGAGGGCAGGCGCGCGCGTGACCGGAGACGTGGCGGACATGGCCGGATTTTCGACCGCGCGTTCAGCATCTGCGCCCCACCCCCGCGCACGATGCCAACTACCGCACGCCGCGCCCGCGACGGATTGCACACAAGCGCCGCGTTTGTGCACGGCCCCCGGGCCGCGCCGCCGATCAGGCGCTCGACGACCCCTTCAACAGCCCCTGCGCCACCACGCCCGCGAAGACCGCGAAGCCCACCCAGTGGTTGAGCCGGAAAGCCCGAAAGCAGCCCTCGCGCGTGCGACCACGGATCAGCGTGTAGTGCCACAACGCGATGCCGGCAGCCACCGCCAACCCGGCGTGGTACGGCCAGCCCATGGCCAGGTGCACGCCCACCGCCGCCCAGATCGCGACGAAGGCGGCGTAGAAGCACATCACGCCGGCGACGTCAAAGCGGCCCAGCGTGATGGCCGAGGTGCGGATGCCGATCTTCAGGTCGTCGTCGCGGTCCACCATCGCGTACTCGGTGTCGTAGGCGAGTACCCAGAACAGGTTGCCGAGCAGCAGCGCCCAGGCCAGCGCGGGCACCTCGCCACGCACCGCCGCAAACGCCATCGGGATGCCGAAGCTGAACGCCACGCCGAGCACCGCCTGCGGCATCGAGAAGAAGCGCTTGGTGAAGGGGTAGAAGATGCTCACGGCAAGTGCCGCAACGCTCCACGCAATCGTCACGGCATTGGTGGTGAGTACCAGCAGGAAGGCCACGAAGGCCAGTGCCGCGCCGAGCAGCAGCGCTTCTTTCACGCTGACGGCACCACTCGTCACCGGCCGCTCGGCGGTGCGCTTCACGTGCTTGTCGAAATCGCGGTCGGCCACGTCGTTCGCCGCGCAGCCGGCACTGCGCATCAGAAAGGTGCCAGCCACGAAGACGATCAACAGGTGCCAGCCCGGGAAGCCGCCAGCCGCGATCCACAGGGCCGACAGCGTGGGCCACAGCAGCAGGTAGCTGCCGGCCGGGCGGTCCCAGCGGATGAGGGCGAGGTAGAGCGAAAGGCGGGAGGGAGCAGTCGCGGTGGTGGCCATGCGCGCAGTCTAGGGCGAGGCCGAAGAGCCCCCCGCGAGGCGGCGCTGCGTCACGCCGCGAACACACCCGCGCATCAGAAGCGCAGGCCCTTGGCCATCAACGAGGCCGACAACACCAGCGGCACCAGCAGCAGGATCTGCGCACCGAGCAGGCGCGAGATGCGCGTGTACTGCTGCTCGCTCACTGCAGGCGCCTGGCCCGCTTTCAGCCCCTTGCCCCAACGCAGGAAGACCATGGTCGGGTAGATCGACAGCAGGCCGATGACGATGAAGAGGGTCAGCTTCAGGTGGAAGAAAGGCGTACCGGCATAGAACGCCCAGCCCTTCTCGAAGTACACCGCGCGCAGGAAACCAACCGCAAGCAGGCCGCCCGCGAAGGCGCCATACCAGCGGTCGGCCAGCGCGATGCGTTGCGCCTCGCGCAAGGTGGGCGTGCGGCTGAAAGTCAGCCACTCGAAGACGAGCGTGGCCGCGATGCCGAACGCGAACACGAAGTGCAGGAAGGCGACGAACGAGCTGGCGAGCATGGCGTGGCTGGCGTGCAGTGGACGAAGCCCCGACTGTGCCGCGTTCTCGCGCCGTGCGGCAAGTCCATCCGACGAAGCCCGTGCGATGCGCCGCCGAGCGACCGACCTGCGGCGCGAGCGGCGTCCGGAAGCGCGGCGCTCAGCCTTCGAGCTGCTTCTGGAACACCAGCCCCGCATGCTCACGCAGCGCGTGGAACTTGATCTTGGGCCAGTTCTCTTGCATGGCGCGCAGTTCGCCGGCGTATTCGAGCAGCACGCAGGCGGCGTTGACGGCATCCAGCGCCACGCGGTGATCGTTGGCGTCGATGAAGCGCTTGAGTTCGCGCTCGCCGCCATCGGCCTCGTCACACGTCACCCAGCGCGCCACGTTGTAGCGCGCCGGCATGATGCGCGCCTTGACGCCGTACTCGTGCTCCAGGCGGTGCGCCACCACCTCGAACTGCAGCTGGCCGACGGCACCGAGCAGCAGCACGCTGCCAGCCACCGGGCGGAAGACCTGGATCGCGCCTTCTTCGCCCAACTGCGTGAGCCCGGCGCGCAGCTGCTTGGTCTTGAGCGGGTCGGCCACTTCGACGCTTCTGAACATTTCCGGCGCGAAGAAGGGCAGGCCGGTGAACTGCAGGGCCTCGCCTTCGGTGATGGTGTCGCCCAGCTGCAGCACGCCGTGGTTGGGGATGCCGATGATGTCGCCGGCAAAGGCCTCGTCCAGCAGCTCGCGCTTCTGGCTCATGAAGGTGACCACGGTGTTCGGCCGCAAGGTCTTGCCCGAGCGCACCACCTTCAGGGTCATGCCACGCTCGAAGCGGCCCGAGGCCACGCGCACGAAGGCGATGCGGTCGCGGTGCGCCGGGTCCATGTTGGCCTGGATCTTGAAGACCACGCCGGTGAACTTCTTCTCGTCGGGCTGCACCACGCGCTGGATGGCCGCGCGCTCGGCCGGCGGGGGGGCCAGGTCGACCAGCGCGTCGAGCACCTCACGCACGCCGAAGTTGTTGACCGCCGAGCCGAAGAACATCGGCGTCTGGTGGCCGGCAAGAAAGGCCTCTTCGTCGAACTGCGGTGCGGCCTCTTGCACGAGCTCGATCTCGTTCTTGGCGTTCTCGTACTGCATGCCGAATCGCTCGGCGTAGACCGGGTTGTCCAGCCCGGCCAGGATCTCGTCGTCGGCACCCTTGCGGTCTTCGCCGGGGCTGAACACGCGCATCTGCTCTTCGCGCAGATCCATCACGCCGTGGAACTGCTTGCCCATGCCCACCGGCCAGGTGAAGGGCACGACGCCCATGCCCAGCTCGCGCTCGATCTCGTCCATCAGCGTGAGCGGCTCCTGCACCTCGCGGTCCATCTTGTTGACGAAGGTGAGGATGGGCGTGTTGCGCGCGCGGCAGACCTGCAAGAGCCGCCGCGTCTGCGGCTCCACGCCGTTGGCGGCGTCGATCACCATCAGCGCGGCGTCCACGGCGGTGAGCACGCGGTAGGTGTCTTCGGAGAAGTCCTGGTGGCCCGGGGTGTCGAGCAGGTTGATGACGCAATCGCGGTACTCCATCTGCATCACGCTCGATGCCACCGAGATGCCGCGCTGCTTCTCGATCTCCATCCAGTCCGACGTGGCGTGGCGCGAGGCCTTGCGCGCCTTCACGCTGCCGGCGATCTGGATCGCGCCCGAGAACAGCAGCAGCTTCTCGGTGAGCGTGGTCTTGCCCGCGTCGGGGTGGGAAATGATGGCGAACGTGCGGCGGCGGCGCACCTGGGGCGTGAGGTCTGACATGGGGGTGCGGCGCAGGGCTGGCGTGCCGCCTGGTGGAAACCGGCAATTATCGACGCTGCAATGCGGCGTGCACGAGGGGGATTGCGTGCGCAGCGCACACCTCGGCCGCACAATGGCCGGGCGCGCCGCGCGTGCGGTGTCGCGTACGTCGCAAACGTTGCCAACGTCGTCTTCTCTCTGCATATCCCTCCCACTGTGAGTCGCCCGGGTCGAGCCCGACCGTTCTCCTTTGCGGCTTGGCTCGTTGCCTGGTTGCTTTCGATGCTGCTGCCCGCCGTGGCAGCGGCGGAGCCTTTGCGCCTGGACGACACCAGCCGCAGCGTGCATGTGTGGCCGGCCGTCACACTGATCACCGAGGGCGCCGCAGACCTCACGCTCGACGACGTGCTCACGCACCGCGAGCGCTTCGTGGCCCCGCCCTCGGCCCACGAAACGCTGGGCGTGCGCCAGCACCCCGCGTGGCTGCGCATCCCGATCGAGAGCACGCCCGGCGCGCCGCCGCGCTGGGTGCTCGACATCGACTACCCCGCGCTCCAGCAGGTCGACGTCTACCTGGTCGAGCACGGCATGGTGGTGCGCCAGGCCCGGCTCGGCAACCATGTGCCGTACTCCAGCCGCCCGCTGGGCAGCCGGTCGCATGCCCTGGGCTTCGACCTCGAGCCCGGCCGCTCGGCCGAGCTGTACCTGCGGGTCCAGACGCAGGGGGCGATGATCCTGCCGATCACGATCAACACCTTGCCCGCCTTCCACGAACGCGCGCTTGCCGAGCAAACCCTGCAGGGCGTGCTCGCCGGCCTGGGCCTGGCCTTGCTGATCTACAGCCTGGGCCGCTGGCTCACCCTGCGCGAGACGCTGTCGCTCAAGTACGCCCTGCTGGTGGGCAGCAGCACGCTGTTCTCGGTGTTCCTGTTCGGGCTGGGCGCGCAGTACCTGTGGCGCGACATGCCCTGGGTCGACCAGCATGCCGGTGGCTTCTTGTCGCTGATGGCGCTGTGCGGCTCCTTCCTCTTCATCGAGCACGCGCTCACGCGACCGATGCCCGCACGCGTCGCCGGGGCGGTGCTGCACACCCGCGCCGGCTACACGGGCCGCGCGTTCACCAGCCTGATGATCGGCGGCGCCGTGCTGTGCGCGCTGCTGGCCGTGGCCTACCTGGCCGACGTGATCGACACGCGCACGATCAGCGCGATCGTCAGCGTGCTGGGGCCGCTGCCGGCCGTTCTGGGCCTCCCGGGGGCGCTCTCTCGCGCACGCCAGCGCGACCCGATCGGCTGGGGCTTCCTGCTCGCCTGGGGCATCTACGCGGTGACCACCGCCACCCTGATCGGGGTCATCAACGGCCAGTTGCCGGTGACCTTCTGGACGCTGCACTCCTTCGAGTTCGGCGCCACCATCGACATGCTGTTCTACCTGCGAGTGCTGAGCCTGGGCACGCAGGCCATGCATGCCACCGCCCAGAGCGCCACGCGCGAGCGCGACACCTTCCGCTCGCTCGCGCAGACCGACCCGCTCACCGGGCTGAGCAACCGCCGGGGCCTGAACGCGCAGATCAAGGCCGCCTTGCAGCAGCGTGCCCCCGACACACTGGTGGCCGTCTACATGCTCGACCTCGATGGCTTCAAGGCCATCAACGACCACCACGGCCACCATGTAGGTGATGAGCTGCTGGTGGCCACGGCGCGCCGCCTGCAAACGGCCACGCGCAGCGAAGACACGGTGGCCCGGCTGGGTGGCGACGAGTTCGTGATCCTGACCGTGGGCCTCACCCAGCCGGAACAGGCCGACGCCCTCGCGCACAAGCTGCTCGGCCACCTGCGCCGGCCCTACCAGCTCGGCACGCACCACTGCGAGATCAGCATGACGCTGGGCTACGCCCTGGCGCCCGACGACGGCACCGATGCCGCCACCTTGTTCACCCGCGCCGATGCCGCGATGTACCTCGGCAAGAAGTCGGGCAAGAACCAGGCGCGGCGCTGGCAGCCCTGAGGCTGCGTCATCACGGCAGACTTCACGTGACCCGTTCAACCGAGCCAGCGCGCTTGCCAGGCTCGGCTGGCTACGTCTGCCACGGCTGGCTGCTCACGGCGCACCACTGGGAGCGGCGCTTTCCGCTTCGTTCATCAGCTTGGGCACTGCCTCGGCGGTGAAGGCATCCGCCGGCAGGAAGATCTCCATCGACAGCTCGGAGAGCGTGATGTCGGCCAGCCAGCCGAAGAGGGTGGTCGCCGTGAAGAAGCTGAGTACGCCCTGCGAACTCCGGATCTGAAACGGCGCGGCCACACCCGAATGCTCGGTGGCCACCGGTGCCGCCACCGTATCGGCGGCCGGCTCGGGATAGGCCAGCAATTCCGCCAGCAGCCCGACCAGCACCGGGTCGGCGCTCGCGTCGATCTGTTGGCGCAGGCGCTCTGCATGGAGGGCCCGCAGCTGCTGCCGGTTGACGATGCGCGAGGCCAGCCCTGCCGGGTGGTGGGTCTCGTGGATGACGTTGAGCCGCAGGCCCTCCGGCAGCTCGCCCACTCCCCCCAGGATGACGGTCGCTGCGGCGTTGGCCGCGACGATGTTCCAGTGCCGATCGATGGCGAGCGCCGGGAACGGCTCGTGCGCCGTCATCAGCCGTTGCATGGCCTGCCGGGCGGCAGCCAGATCCTCGCTCTCTAGCGAGCGCTCGCGGTACAGCGGTGCAAAGCCAGCCGCCGCGAGCCACTGGTTGCGCTCGCGCAGCGGCACCTGCAGACACTGCGACAGGCGCAACACCATTTCACGGCTCGGCGCGGCACGGCCGGTCTCGACGAAGCTCAGGTGCCGGGCCGACACCTCGGCGCGTGCAGCCAGATCGAGCTGCGTCCAGCGGCGCTGCAAACGCCACGCCCTGAGGTGCTCGCCGAAATGGCGCGGCCCAGTGGCCGGCCGAGTGGCGGTGATGGTGGTGGAGGGATTCATCCGGCCATCCTAGACACAACGCAGATGCTCAGCGCCTTACCTGTGAGGTAATCGACACGCTGCCGGCTTGGCGCCACGATGCCGCCCATCGACTCAGGAGGAAACATGACCGCCGCGCGCGCCAACGCCCCGGAGAGCGCCCCGGCCGACGCGCCACGTGCCCCGCTCCTGGAACTGAAGAAGGTGGTTCGACGGCACATCACACGGCGCATCGTTCAACACGAGCTGCGTGCCGATCTGGCGTTTCACAAGGCCGAGGTGGTCGGTCTCTTCGGCCCCAACGGCTCGGGCAAATCCACCCTGATGGACTTGATGGCAGGGCGCATCGACCCCACGCAGGGCCAGGTGCAGGTGCGTGGCCAAGGCATAGACGCGATCCGCCGCGAGCAGCGCTACAAACTCGTGCACCACCGCCGCCAGCCTCACCTGGCCGACCCGCAAGCCGGGCGATTCGAGCCTTTGGTGCTGCGGCCCCGTGAGCTTCTGCTGCTTCTGCGCGAAGGCTTCAGAAACCTGTTGCGCGAGCCTGCACCCGAAGGAGGAGCCCTCGTCCACATCTTCGACGAGCCACCACTTGAACGACCGTATGGCGAGCTGATGTTCGAGCGGTTTCGGCGGATGCGCAGCGAAGGTGGCTTGGTGCTGTTTTCGGCGCACCCTTCCGAGCCGTGGCACATCGAGCGCATCGGTGAAATCTGCGACCGCTACCTGTTCATGAAGGACGGCCGCCTGACCCAGATGCACAGCTTCGAGGTGTTCATGCAGCACCCCGATGTCGTCGACTACCTGAGTGCCATGCCGCCGCCTGCCGGCTGACCGGGGGCGCGGTCGGCTAAGGTGCCAGCACCGCCGCCATCGCCACCGCCGTGGCCTCGACGTTCGACGAGTTCAACCCCGCCACGCACATGCGGCCCGAGCGCACGAGATACACCGCGTGCTCTTCGCGCAGGCGGTCGACCTGCTCGGCCGTGAGGCCGGTGTAGCTGAACATGCCGCGCTGCGTGAGGAAGTAGTTGAAGTCGCGGCCCGGTAGCTTGGCACTGAGCACCGCATGCAGCTTCTGGCGCATCGCCTGGATGCGCACGCGCATCGCGTTCAGTTCGCTCGCCCACTGGTCGTAGAGCGCGGGCGTCTGCAGTACGCGCGCGACGATCTGGCCGCCGTGGGTGGGCGGGCTGCTGTAGTTCTTGCGCACGGTGGCCTTCATCTGGCCGAGCACCAGATCGGCCTCGGCCTTGTTCGGGCACACCACCGAGAGGCCGCCGCAGCGCTCGCCGTAGAGCGAGAAGCTCTTGGAGAAGCTGCTGGCGCAGAAGAAGCTCACGCCGGCCTCGGCCAGCGCGCGGATGGCGAAGGCGTCTTCGGCGATGCCGTCACCGAAGCCCTGGTAGGCGATGTCGACATACGGGATCAGCTTGCGTTGCTGGATCACCGGGATCAGCTCTTGCCATTGCGCGGCCGTCAGGTCCACGCCGGTCGGGTTGTGGCAGCAGGCATGCAGCAGCACGATGCTCTGTTCGGGCAGGGCCTTGAGCGCTGCCAGCATCTCGGGGAACTTCACGCCGCCGGTCTTCGCGTCGTAGTAAGGGTAGGTGCTGACGGTGAACCCGGCACCTTCGAACATGGCGCGGTGGTTGTCCCAGGTGGGGTCGCTGACCCACACGTTGCTGTTCGGAAAGTAGCGCTTCAGGAAATCACCGCCGACCTTCAGCCCGCCCGAGCCGCCGAGCGTCTGGAGCGTGGCGATGCGCCCGCTCTTCACGGCCTCGTGGTCGGCACCGAAGAGCAGCTGCTGCACCGCCTGGCGGTAGTTGGCCGCGCCTTCCATCGGCTGGTAGGGCCGCGCGCCGATGGTCTGCAGCATGGCGCTCTCGGCGGCCTTCACCGCGCCCATCACCGGCAGGTTGCCGGCGTCGTCGAAGTAGATGCCGATGCTGAGGTTGATTTTGTTCGGCCGCGGGTCCTTGCCGAAGGATTCGTTGAGTGTGAGGATGGGGTCGCCAGCGTAGGCGTCGACGTGCTCGAACATGGTGGGCTCCTGAGGAGCGGCGATTATCCCGCCAGCCACTCCAGCCAGCGGCCATGCGCGTGCGAACGCGCGAGCAACTCGAATCGGGGTTGCGCGGCACCACGCGAGCACAGCGTCCACAGGGTCGCCTGCCGGGTCGATGCGTCGAGCGGTGGCGGCACCTCGAGCGGCCCGATGCGCAGCGCCGGGCCCTCCGCCGACAGCCACATGGCGCCGGTGTCCTGCACCAGGCGTGTCAGTGTCTCGACGTGGCGCGCCAGGGCGGGCGGCTCGAAGTAGGTGAGCACCCAGCTGTTGAAGACCACGGGCTGCGTATCGGCCGGCACGCTGCGCAGCCACTCGGCGACATGCGCCGTGCAGTCGGCCACGCGATGAACCGGCCATCGCCACTGCCGCATCAGCCCCACCGCTTGCTCGAACCGGCTCGCGCGCTCGCGGTCGCTCGGCCACAGGCAGGCGCGCAGCCAGCCGATGGCGGCGGCGTCGTCAATGTCGATCGGCGCGGGGTCGATCCCGCTGCGCTGGGCGACCTGCACGCCGGCCGCCGGCACCGGCTGGCGCGGCCCCAGAAGCCGGCAGGCGATCACCGGCACACCCGGGCGGGCCTCGGTGCCCCATGCCGCTTCACCGAGTTGATAGCGGTAGCCATCGACCCCCAGGTTCAGGCCGGCGCTGCAGCCCAGGTCGAGCAAGGCCAGCCGTGCCTTGCCGCTGCGCCGCGCAATCTCATGCAGGGCCGGCCAGAGCACGGCGCAGCGGCCGATCTCGTTGGTCTGCGTGGTCTGGGTCTGCATGCGCGCATGCAAGGCGAGCGCGTGAGTTGCCACGAAGTCTTGCACGCAGTCGGCCAAGGCCGCGTCGGGCGGCCTCGTTCCACCGGCACTCGGGAAGTACCGCGCCAAAGGGTGCGCCGAGCCGGCGAGCAGCTTCTCGTGCACGGCGGCCAGCCAGAGGTTGGGGCGCTGCTGCTCGTCGCTCACGCCATCGAGCAAGCCGAGCAGCGCCGGGTCGGCCGCGACGATGCGGCACAGGGCCGCATACACAGGTTCCTCGGGGCATTCGACGTCGGCGAAATGGCGAAAGCGCTGTGCCAGTCGATCAAGGGTGTCGGTGTGCATGGCGCCAAGCGTAGTCCGGCGCACGCCCTGCATTTGTCGGGCATCCGACAATGTGAGCATGCAAGACGACATTGCCTCCCTGCTGGCCACGAGTCTCCCGGGGTTGCGGCTCACCGCCGCCCACTGGCGCGGGTTGCTGCCGTTGTGCAGTGTGAAGCGTCTGGCGCGCGGTGCCGTGCTGCTCAACCAGGGCGAGGCCACGCCGGCGCTCTACGGCGTGCTCGCCGGCGAGATCGAAGTGCGCTTTCTCACCCTGGACGGCGCCGCCTCGGTGGTCGAACGCGTAGCACCGGGCCGGCTGTTCGGGTTGTCGTCGTTCGCGAGCGGCCAGCCGTCGACTTTCGAGGCCTCGGCCGCGCGCGCATCCCGGGTGCTCGCCGTCGGGCCAGCCGCGTACGAGTACCTGATGGATCAGGTGCCCGGCTTCGCCCGCGCGCTGATGACCGAATTCGCGCGGCGCCACCACGGCGCGCTGCGCATGCTGGAGGCCTCGCGTCACCGGCCAGCGGTGGAACGCCTGAGCCTGGCGCTGGAGCAACTGGCCCGCAGCGGGCGTGCCGGGCCGGTGGATGCGCGCGGGTGGCGCTTCATCCGGACTACGCAGGCCGACCTCGCCGCGCTGGCGAGTCTGTCGCGCCAGACAGTCAACCTACTGCTGCGCGACCTGGCCTCGCAGGAACGCGTCCGCCTCGTCTACGGCGGCGTGTGGATGGCGCCCTGACGACCGTGATCGGCGCGTGCCGGCTCAGGCCGCCAGCGCGGCCTCGATGTCCTTCGCAATCGACTCGGGCTTGTCGGTCGGCGCGTAGCGCGTGACGACCTGGCCGTCGCGGCCGATCAGGAACTTGGTGAAGTTCCACTTGATCGCCTTGGTGCCGAGGAAGCCCGGCGCTTCGGCGGTGAGCCATTTCCACAGTGGGTGGGCGTCGGCGCCGTTGACCTTGACCTTCTCCATCATCGGGAAGCTCACGCCGTAGTTGAGCTCGCAGAAGGAGGCGATCTGGTCGTTGCTGCCGGGGTCCTGCCCGCCGAACTCGTTGCTCGGGAAGCCCACGATCACCAGGCCGCGCTCGGCGTAGTCCTTCCAGAGCTTCTCCAGGCCGCCGAACTGCGGCGTGAAGCCGCATTGGCTGGCAGTGTTGACGATCAGCAGCACCTTGCCCTGGAGCGTGGCCAGCGGCACGGGCTTGCCGTCGATGGACTGGGCTTGGAAGTCGTACACGCTCGCCATGGCGGCCCCTCGGGAGTTGTGAAATATGTGGGAGACCACTGTAGCGCCGCGCTCCACCCCTCGCAGCGAAGGGTTGACGCGCCCTGCCCGGCGGTCAACCATCGGCTCTACCCACCACCGGCCGCCCCATGTCCGAGCGCACCCATGAGCGCACACCCGAGCGCATCGTCGAGCGCTACACCGTCGCGCTGCAAGGTTTCAGCGACTTCGAGCGCGCCGGCCTGGCCTCCATCTTTCGCCTGGCACAGCAGCGCTCGCCCGCGTATGTCGAGGGCGACGGCCCCGCGGTGAGCGACTTCATCATCGCCAACGCCGACGACAAATCTCAGGCCGGCAGCCTGCGCGACGCCAACCGCCTGCAAGACAGCATCTTCATCGGCGTGCAAGGCCCGGCCGGTGCCGCCGCTTGCCTGGCGCGGCCGATCGCCCCCACCCACATCGTGCGCGAACTCGACCAGCTCGTGGAGCAGCGGCTGTCCAGCCTCGACGAGCCGCCCACCACCGGCTGGCTCAGCTCCGCCTCGGGCGGCCTGCTCGACGACCCAGAGCGCCCCGCGAAAGACGTGCTGGTGGTCGACGACAGCCGCATCGCGCTGCGCTTTCTGCAGGTGCGGCTGCAAGGCCTGGGCTACCGCGTGCACCTGGCGCGCGATGCCGAGCAGGCGATGCAGCGGCTGGCCACGCAGGCGTTTTCGATGGTGTTCCTCGACGTGGTGCTCGGCCCGCCCGGCAGCATCGACGGCTTCGCGATCTGCCAGCACATCAAGCAGCGCGGGCAGCACCCTGGCGGCGTCGCGCCGCGCGTGGTGATCGTGACCGGGCTGACCGGCGCGATGGACCGGGTGCGCGGTGACCTGGCCGGCTGCGACGCCTACCTGACCAAGCCGCTGATGGAAGCGGAGTTCACGGCCGCGGTGCGACAGCTCGATCCGGTGGCTGCATGAACGTCGCACTCCCGGCCGCACGCCGGGGGACCTGCAGCGCCATCAATGCGCGGGCCGCTCCAACGTCGAGAGCAACGCTGCCAGCAGGATCAAGCCGCCACCCCAGGCCAGCGCGGGCGTCATGGTGCCGCCGCCCAGCCACATGGCCGACGCCGAGGCGAACAGCACCTCGGTCAGCATCACCACCGACGACACATTGGCCGGCAGGCGCGCGGCGCCGTACTGCAAGGCCATGTTGCTGATCAGGAAGAACACCGCGAGCGCGCCCGCAAGAGCGACCCACGTCCACGAAGGCGGCGGCGGCCAGGGCACGGCGCCCTGCACGCCCAGCGTGGCCGCCAGCGTGCCGGCCACCAGCACTCCGCCGATGAACATGGCCAGCGCTCGGCTCTCTTCGGGCAGGGCCGCCTCGCGCCGCAGCATCACGTTGTTGAGCGCGAAGGTGAAGCCGCCGATCACGCCGAGCCAGTCGGGCAGCGACTGTGGCACCGGCAGGCCTGCACCGCCCTCGGGCCACAGCACCACCGCTGCACCGATGAACGCAATCAGCACGCGGCCGGCGGCCAGCGGGCTGAGCGTCTCTTTCAGCAGCACGCGCGCGAGCAGCGCGGCCCACAGCGGCATCAGATAGAACAGCAGCACCACGCGCACCACGTCGCCGATCGACACGCCCCAGTTGAAGGTGGCGTTGGTCGTGCCCGATGCGATCACCAGCACCCACAGCTCGCGCGTGCGCAGCACCTGCCCGAAAGCGCGCGGGCGCAGCACCGCGATCACGAGCACGGCCGCCAGGTACACGAACGCGGTCGTCCAGAGCGGGTGCAGGCCATGCGCCTGCAATTGGCGAAAGGGCCACCACGACACGCCCCAGATGAAGGCGTTGAGCATCAACGCCAGCGCGGGCAACAAGGTACGGGAGTTCAGCACGGGCGGCGATTGTGGCCGCAGATTGTGGCGGGCTTCACGCCCCCGCAGTCGCGGGGGCGCGGCCCGCGCATCCCAAATCTGTCGGATTGCCGCGCGCCCCGGTGCCGCCTAAGTTGATTCCACCCCCTCGACCGGAGCCGCGCCCATGAAATCCCTGGCTGTCTATTCACCCGCCCAGCTGGCATCGGACAACCCGCCCGACCTGAGCTTTGCGAGCCACCGATTCCTGGCCGAAGGCGACTCGTGGTTCACCTTCGGCGGCCTCAACCCCTTCGCGAACACCAACCTGCTCTCGGAGATGGCGTTCGACGAGTTCGCCTACGCGGTGAACTGCGCGAGCCCCGGCGACACGCTGGCGCGCATGGCCGACATGAGCCGCGACCCGGTGTTCGAGCAACTGCTGTGCGGCGCCCTGGCCATGCACTGGGATGGCCTGCTGCTCTCGTGCGGTGGCAACGACCTCATCGATGCCCTCGCGGCCGCCGGCCCCGGCGTGCCGCGCGAACAGCGCCTGATCCTGGCCGCTCCCGACTGGGGGCCCGCCACAGACGGCCCGGCGCGCTACCTGAGCGACGAGGGCTGGCAGACCTTCGAGCGCTACCTGATGGCCAACCTCGCCCACATCGTGGCACTGCGCGACAGCGGGCCGGCCGCGGGCTGCCCGGTGTTCCTGCATGGCTACGCGCTGCCCACGCCGCGCGCCTCAGGCGCCGGCATCAGCGGCCCCTGGCTGCAACCCGCGCTGGCGGGCCATGGCATCGACCCGAACGACTGGCCCCGCCTGTCGGCCCTGCTCATGCAACGCCTGGGGGTGACCCTGGCGGGGCTCGCGGCCGATTCCGCGCGCTTCCCGAACGTGCACTTCTTCGACACCGCCGCCATCGCCATCGATGCCGCCGAAGCCACCGCCACCGGCCGCAGCGGCGACTGGCTGAACGAGATCCACCTCACCCGCGGCGGCTATCGAAAGCTGGCCCGGCCGTGGGCGGGGAGGATTCAGCAGACTTTGCGTGGTGTTTGAGATCGGACAGTCATCTCGCGGGCCGGTGCTTGTGTCTTCGGCCGGGCCTGTCGGCCCTTAACTTCGCTGCGCGAAGTGAGCCTGCGACGCAAGCATTGAACGCTGCGCGTTCAATGCTTGTCACTGCGCGCGAGGGCGAGGAGGCGGTCGACCTCGTCCTTGTGCTCCACGCAGTTGCGTGCGTGCCAGCGGCCGATGACCCACATCGTGCCGGCCACCACGAGGCCGAACGCGGTGATGGCGGTGAACGCCGAGAGGCCGAACTTGGTCATGCCGGTATAGAACGCACCGAGCGCCAGGATGCAGGCCTGCTCGTTGAAGTTTTGCACCGCGATCGAGCGGCCCGCGCCCATCAGGTTGTGGCCGCGGTGCTGCAGCAGCGCGTTCATCGGCACCACCATGTAGCCCCCGATGGCGCCCAGCACCAGCAGGAAGGGCGCTGCCGTCCAGACGTTGCTGATGAAGTTCATCGCTATCACCAGCAGGCCCATCGCGATGCCCATCGAGATCACCTTGGGCGCCTGGTCCAGGCGCATGCGCATCGATGCCACCACCGCGCCCACGGCGGTGCCGATCGCCACCACGCCGACCAGCGCCGAGGCCTTGGTCGTGCCGTAGCCGAGCGCGGCAGCAGCCCAGGCCAGCACGATGTAGCGGAAGTTGCCCGACACGCCCCAGATCAGCGTCGTCGTGGCGAGCGAGATCTGGCCGAGCTTGTCGCCCCACAGGCGCGCGTTGCAGCTGGAAAAGTCGCGCACCAGGGTGACCACGCCGCCGCTCATGGGCTGCAGCGGCGCTTCGGTGCGGGGGATCCTCAGATTGAACAGCGCCGCCAGCGCGTACAGCGCGATCAGCGAGACGATGGCGGCTTCGGGCGCGGTGTCGATGCCGGTGTCGATCATCGGAAGGTCGATGCCCAGCATCAGGCGCGACACCGTCTGGCCGACGAGCTGCCCGCCGAGCAACACGCCGAGGATGATGGAGCCGATGGTCAGCCCCTCGATCCAGCCGTTGGCCTTGACGAGCTGCGAGTTGGGCAGCAGCTCGGTGAGGATGCCGTACTTGGCCGGCGAATACGCTGCCGCGCCCAGGCCCACCACCGCGTACGAGATCAGCGGGTGCAGGCCGAACAGCATCAGCAGGCAGCCAAACACCTTGATCAGGTTCGACACGAACATGACCTTGCCTTTGGGCACCGCGTCGGCAAAGGCCCCGACGAGTGGCGCCAGGATCACGTAGAAGAGCGCGAACATCGGCACCAGGGCGGCACGTTGCCACTCGGGTTGACCCGAGGTCTTGAGCAATTCGACAGCGGCGACGAACAGCGCGTTGTCAGCCAGCGAGCTGAAGAACTGCGCTGACATGATGGTGTAGAAACCTTTTTTCATTCGGCCGCTGTCTGGTCCCGTCGAGAGTGCGGCCGGTACGGTCTGGCCTGCGGCGGCGGTTATAGCACGCAACAAATATGACGCTTACATGAACGAGCCCGGAGAGGCCCCGCGCGGCCGAGCGGATGCGCCGGTCGTTGCGGGCCAAGGCAGGCAGTGCCCGCCCGAGCGCGAGGATCGCATCCGGCAGAATCGTCGCCATGCCCCGCCCCATCGAAGCGCTGGTCCACCCCGAGGCCCTGGCTCACAACCTGAAACGCGCGCGTGACGCAGCGCCCGACGCCAAGGCCTGGGCGGTCGTCAAGGCCAATGCCTACGGCCACGGCCTCGAACGCGCCTACCCCGGCCTGCAGGCCGCCGATGGGTTTGCCTTGCTCGACCTGGGCGAAGCCGAGCGCCTGCGCGCGCTGGGCTGGCGCGGGCCGATCCTGTTGCTCGAGGGGTGCTTCGAGGCGCGCGACCTGGAGTTGTGCTCGCGCCTGAGCCTGTGGCACGTGGTGCACTGCGAGGTGCAGATCGACTGGCTGGCCACGCACAAGACGACCTGGCCGCACAAGGTCTTCCTGAAAATGAATAGCGGCATGAACCGGCTGGGCTTCACGCCCTCGGCCTTCCGACATGCGTGGCAGCGGCTCTCGGGCCTGACGCAGGTCGACGAGATCGCGCTGATGACGCACCTGTCAGACGCCGACGGCGACCCGCGCACCTCGCGCGGCATCGCGCACCAGATCGACAGCTTTCTCGCCGCCACGCGCGACCTGCCCGGCGAGCGTTCGCTAAGCAACAGCGCCGCCACGCTGCGCTACGCGCCGGAGCAGGCCGAGATCCGCGGCGACTGGGTGCGCCCGGGGATCATGCTGTACGGCTCGTCGCCCGACTTCCCGCTCAACAGCAGCGCGCACTGGGGCTTGCAGCCGGCCATGACGCTGCGCTCGCGCCTGATCGCCACGCAAGACCTCGCGGCGGGCGGCACCGTTGGCTACGGCAGCAGCTTCACCGCCGACCGCTCCATGCGAATCGGCATCGCGGCCTGCGGCTATGCCGACGGCTACCCGCGTTCGGCCACCACCGGCACGCCGGTGTTGGTGGACGGCGTGCGCACGCAGATGGTGGGCCGCGTGTCGATGGACATGATCACCGTCGATCTCGGCCCGGTGCCGCATGCTCAGTTCGGCAGCGAAGTCACGCTCTGGGGCCACGGCCCGCGCGGCAGCGTGCTGCCGATCGACGAGGTGGCACATGCGGCCGGCACCGTCGGCTACGAGCTGATGTGCGCGCTGGCGCCGCGGGTGCCCACGCGCACGCAATGAGCGGCTGGCGGGTCGACCCCGACGACGTGGAGTTCACCGCCATCCGTGCCCAGGGCGCGGGCGGGCAGAACGTCAACAAGGTGTCGAGCGCGGTGCACCTGCGCTTTGACGTCCCGCGCTCGTCGCTGCCCGAGGCGATCAAGTCGCGGCTGCTGGCGCTGGGCGACCAGCGCATCACCGCCGATGGCGTGGTGGTGATCAAGGCACAGACCTCGCGCAGCCAGGAGGCGAACCGTGCGGATGCATTGCAGCGGCTACAGGCGCTGGTCGACAGCGTGGCCACGCCGCCCAAGCCGCGCAAGGCGACGCGCCCGACACTGGGCTCGAAGAAGCGGCGGCTCGAAGGCAAGACGCAGCGCAGCGAGGTCAAGGCCGGGCGCTCCAGGGTGCGCGACGAGTAGTGTCCAGTCCTCGCCGCGCGCCCTGGGCGCCCCGCCTTGATCGTTGCCGCGCCCGATCGGCGTTGCGTGTTGTTGTGCCGGGTGTCGTTGTCCCGGGTGTTGTCAGGCCGCCAGTTGCTCGCCCAGCAGGTTCAGGTTGTCGAGATCGACGGCGGTGAGCTTGCCCGCGTGCAGCACCACGGCGCGGTGGATGCCGCGCAGGCGCTGACGCAGCTCTTGCTCGATCGCATCGACCTCGGTGGCCTCCAGAGCGGCCTCGGCATCGTTGACCCACAGACCGCTTGCGTTCCAGCCCTTGCGCAAGCGCGCCAGCAGCTGCTGCGCCAGCACGAGTGCGTCCATCAAGGCCTGCGATTGCGCCGCCGAGGCAAGCGCGACGATGCTTGCGTGCGCGGCCTGCAGCGCGGCGTCGAGCAGGGCCAGGCGCAGGCGCAGCTGCTCCGCTGCGATCACGGCAGGTGACGGCGGCTCGTGGCGCACGGCATCGGCCAGCGCGCCCACGAAACGCAGGTCGAATTCGCCCGGCACCACGCGCAGCGCAACGCTGGCGCGCGAGAGGCTGGCGCCGTCGCCCCGTAGCACGCCGAGCAGCGCCTCGGTCACGGCGAGCTGGCGGCCCAGGGGCGAGATTGCGGCGCGCTCCAGGCAGTGCGGGTAGCCGGAGCCGTCGAGCCGTTCGTGGTGTTCGCCCACGGCGCGCGCAATGGGCGCGGGGTAGTCGGTGAGCTGGCTCAGCAGCAACTGGCCCACGTGCGGGTGCACGACGAGCTGGCGGTAGCTGGGCACGTCGAGGCAGCGCTCGGCGTCGGCCTCGCCGTGTTCGGGGGCGATGTAGATCTCGCCCAGGTCGTGCAGCAGGCCGCACAGCATCGCCACGCGCAGCTCCGGGCCGGCCGCGCCCTGGGCCGCGGCCAGCGCGCCGTTCAGCGCCATCGCCTGCACGGCGTGGTCGAAGGTCTCGGGCCGCGCCGCGCGCCCGGCGGTGAGCAGCAACTGCACCACCGGGTGCAGGGGGATCTGGTGCGCCTCGCCCATGAGCCGGGCGGCGTGCGGCCGCAGCAAGGGCGACAGCAGCGTCTTGCGTTCGAGCAAGGCCGCAAGCGCTTCGCCCAGCACCTGCACGCTCACGCCGTTCTCGGCGCGCAGGCATGTTTCGAGCGGCTGGCGAAGCTGGCGGTCGAGCAGCTTGCGCTGCAGCGCCTGCGAAACCGGCTGGTCACGCGCCCACAGCTTGGTGCCGGAGATGTCGAAGATGTCGCGAGACGCCAGGATGGCCTGCGTCTCGCTTGCCTGCAGGATGACGGCCAGCGCGTGCGGGTTGGCGGTGGAGAAGTTCTGGGGCAGAGCGAGCCGGTTCATGGGCGTGCATTCGACAGGCCGTGACGACCTGTTTTCGGCAGCCGCCCCGCCGACTCAAGGGCCGGGTTGTGACAACCCGTAGCTCAGCGCGTGCTCACACTCGCTTGAACAAGGCCAACACACCACCCGCCGCCACGAACAACCCGCCGAAGCTGCGGTTGAGCCAGCGCATCTGGCGCGGCGTCTTGAGCAGGCGCAGCACGCGCGCGGCCAGCGCGGCGTAGCCGGTCATCACCACCAACTCGGTGAACCCGAGGGTGGCGCCGATCACCACGTATTGCACGGCGAGCGCCTGGCTGGGGTCGAGGAACTGCGGCACCACGGCGAGCAGGAAGACCGTGCCCTTCGGGTTGACGGCGTTCACCATCCAGCCGCGCAGGAAGAGCGCGCCCCGGCTGGCGCGCCCGGCCTCGGCGCCGCTGCTCGCCGCCAGCGGCACGGCCGGTGCGCGCCATTGCTGCACGCCCAGGTAGACGAGGTAGGCCACGCCCAGCCACTTCACGATGGCAAAGCCGATCGCCGAGGCCGCGATCAGCGCGCCCAGGCCGAGCCCGACCACCAGCACCTGCGTCCAGATGCCCAGCACCATGCCAAGCGTCTGGAAGACGCCGCGCGCCGCGCCGTGGCTCAATCCCACGCTCATCGACGCCACGGCGGCCGCACCGGGCGAAAGGCTGATGGCCCAGGCGGCGGCGAAGAAGGCGAGCCAGGTGGTGAGTTCCATGGTGTCGATCCGATCAGGTGGACGGTGAGAGTTGCCCGGCGACGATCTCGCCGAGCCTGCGGATGTGCGCGTCGAGCTTGGGCGACCACGGGTCGCCGTAGTGCACGCGGATGAAGTGGTCGAAGCGGCCGCTGCAGCTGAACGTGGCCCCCGGCGCGCAGCCGATGTGCTCGCGGCGCGCCTGCTCGAAGACCTTGCGCGAATCGACCTGCGGCGGCAGCTCGATCCACAGCATGAAGCCACCTTGCGGGCGGCTCAGACGGCAGCCGGCCGGAAAGTAGCGCGTCACGGCGTCGGCCATCTGCTGCGCCTGCAGCTTGAGCGCGGCGCGCAGCTTGCGCATGTGGTGGTCGTAGCCGCCGTCGCGGATGAACTCGGCCAGCACCTCCTGCGGCAGCATGCCTCCGGTGATGGAGGTGTGGAACTTGTGCGATTGCGCGGTCTTGAAGTGCCTGCCCGGCGCCATCCAGCCCACCCGGTAACCCGGCGCGACGGTCTTGGTGAAGGCCGAGCACAGGATCACGTCGTCGCGCGCATCGAAGCTCTTGAGCACCGGCGGGCGCTCGTCGCCGAGGTAGGTCTCGCCGTAGATGTCGGTCTCGATCAGCGTGAAGCCGCGCGCCGCGCCCAATGCCACCAGGCGGCGCTTGCTGTCGAGCGGCATCAGGCTGCCGAGCGGGTTGTTGAAGTTGGGGATGACCACGCAGGCCTTCACCGCCCCCGGCGTCTGCGTGGCCAGGTCGAGCGCCTCCAGCGAGATGCCTTCACGCGGGTGAGTGGGGATCTCGATCGAGCGCATGCCCAGGCTGCGGATGATCTCCAGCAGCATCCAGTAGCAAGGCGATTCGACCGCGATGGTGTCGCCCGCCTGCGCGGCCGAGCGCAGCGCCAGCAACACCGCCTCGGTGCCGCCGTTGGTCAGGATGATCTCTTCGGGCCGCAGGCGCACACCGGCACTCACCGTGCGGCGGGCGATCTCTTGCCGCAGCGCCGCGCTGCCGGTGATCGAGTAGCGCGAGGCGTACTCCGGGTGCAGCCGGTTGAGGCGCGCCGTCAGGTGGCGCAGCTTGGCTTCGGGCAGCAGTTCGCGCGCCGGCATGGGGCAGAACGAGGGCGCGGCCAGCGGGTCGTCATTGCCGTAGAGAAATTCGCGGGTCAGGTCGTCGGCGGTGACGAAACCGGGCCGACCCATGCGCGTGTCGATCTCCGGTTCGGGCAGCGGCTGGTGCCGCTGGGCCACGAAGTAGCCCGACTTGGGCCGCGCCTCGACCAGCGCCTGGTTCTCCAGCCAGCGGTAGGCCAGCGTCACCGTGGAAGCACTCACTCCGTGCTGCTGGCAGAGCTGGCGTACCGAGGGCAGGCGATCGCCGGTGCGCAGGCTGCCGCCGTGGATGGCTTGCGCCAGTTCCCCGGCGACGCGGTGGTAGAGCGGGAAGCCGGCATCGGCAGGGGTGTCCATGGGCGGCATTGTGGGCGCGGGTGGCAGGGTGTGACAGGCACAGAGCTCGTCAGTTGTCACCAGTACAGATGGCGTGCGCGGCATCTGTGCTGGTGCAGTTCACCGCCGGCTGGATATGGCGGCGCCCGGGCGGGAGCGGAACACTGATCGCCCAGAAACGCACGCCTTCGGAGGCCACCATGGTTCGCTTTGCACCCCCCGTCACCCTCAAGCTCAGCCAGGGCGAAGTGCTCGCCTGGGACCAGGCCTCGGTGCGCGTGCGAGTGGTGTCGGGGCGGGTCTGGATGACGCGGAGCAACGACCTGGTCGACCACTTCCTGCACCACGGTCAGTGTTTCGAGTTGCGCCGCGGCCAGGGCACCCTGATCGAGGCCGAGCAGGATGTGTGGCTGCGATTCGAAGGCGGCGACCGCCTGCGGCATCGGCTGGGCCGCGCCGCACGGCGCCTGCTGCGCAGGCTCACCGGGCGAGCCACCCCGGCCGCTACAGTCGCAGGGTGAGCAAAACCAAATCCGTCTACACCTGCAGCGAGTGCGGCGGCACCAGCCCCAAGTGGCTGGGCAAGTGCCCGCACTGCAACGCCTGGAACACGCTGGTCGAAGGCGTGGCCGAAGCGCCTTCCAAGCACCGCTACCAGTCGCTGGCCGCCGCGCAGCCAGTGACGACACTGAGCGAGATCGAAGCCACCGAGGTCGATCGCCAGCCCACCGGCGTCGATGAACTCGACCGCGTGCTGGGCGGCGGCATCGTCGCCGGTGGCGTGGTGCTGATCGGCGGCGACCCGGGCATCGGCAAGTCGACGCTGCTGTTGCAGGCGCTGGATGCCTTGTCGAAGACCGTGCCCACGCTTTACGTGACCGGCGAAGAATCGGGCGCGCAGGTGGCGCTGCGCTCGCGGCGACTGGGGCTGGATGGCTCGCAGGTGCGCGTGATCGCCGAGATCCAGCTGGAGAAGATCAGCGCCACCATCGAGGCCGAGCAGCCGGCGGTGTGCGTGATCGACTCGATCCAGACCGTCTACAGCGAGCAGCTCACCTCGGCCCCCGGCTCGGTGGCCCAGGTGCGCGAGTGCGCCGCGCAGCTCACGCGCATCGCCAAGAGCAGCGGCACGGCGATCATCCTCGTCGGCCACGTGACGAAAGAAGGCGCGCTGGCCGGCCCGCGCGTGCTGGAGCACATCGTCGACACGGTGCTGTACTTCGAGGGCGACACGCACAGCAGCTTCCGCCTGGTGCGCGCGATCAAGAACCGCTTCGGCGCGGTCAACGAGATCGGCGTGTTCGCGATGACGGAGAAGGGCCTGAAGGGCGTGGCCAACCCGAGCGCGATCTTTCTCTCGACCCACGCCGAGCCGGTGCCAGGCTCCTGCGTGCTGGTCACGCTGGAGGGCACGCGGCCGATGCTGGTGGAGATCCAGGCGCTGGTCGACTCGGGCGGCCCGAGCCCGCGGCGCCTGAGCGTGGGCCTGGACCGCGACCGGCTCGCGATGATGCTGGCCGTGATGCACCGCCACGCAGGCATCGCCTGCCTGGACCAGGACGTGTTCGTCAACGCAGTCGGCGGCGTGCGCATCAGCGAGCCGGCGGCGGATCTCGCGGTGATGCTGGCCATCCAGAGCAGCCTGCGCGGCAAGCCCCTGCCGCGCGGCTTCATCGCGTTCGGCGAGGTGGGTCTCGCTGGCGAGGTGCGCCCCGCGCCGCGCGGGCAGGAGCGCTTGAAGGAGGCCGCCAAGCTCGGCTTCAGCGTAGCCATCGTGCCCAAGGCCAACTCACCCAAGAAGCCGATCGAGGGCCTGACCATCCACGCGGTGGAACGCATCGAGGAAGCGGTGGACCGGGTGCGCGAGCTGTAGCAAGCTCAGGCCCACCATGAAGTTCGCCGCCGTCAGCGACATCCACGGCAACCTGCCGGCGCTCGAAGCCGTGCTCGCCGATGCGCGGCAGGCGGGTGTCGATGCGATCGTGAACCTGGGCGACATCCTCTCCGGCCCGCTGTGGCCGGTCGAGACCGCCGAGCTGCTGATATCGCTCGACCTGCCCACCATCGCAGGCAACCATGAGCGGCAGGTGCTCACGGAGGCGACGGGCGACATGAGCGCCACCGATCGCCACACCGTCGCGCTGTTGAGCGACCGCCACCGCACATGGCTGAGCGCGCTGCCCGCCACGCTGCGCTGGCAGAGCGACGTGTTCCTCTGCCACGGTACGCCAACGAGCGACCTGCACTACCTGATGGAAACGGTGACGCCCGATTTCGCGCCGGGCCAGTCACCGGGCCTGCGCCCGGCCACGCGCGACGAACTGCAAACGCGCGTCGGCCCCGCCATGCAGGGCGTGCCCCATGCCTTGATCCTGTGCGGCCACAGCCACCTGCCGCGCTGCGCCCGGCTGGAAGGCGAGTTGAAGGTCGTGAATCCCGGCAGCGTGGGCCTGCCCGCCTACGACGACAACCATCCGGACCCGCATGTCGTTGAAACCGGCACGCCGCACGCCCGCTACGCCGTGTTGACGCGGCGAGCCGACGGCTGGGTCGTCAAGCTGCGGCGCGTCCGCTACGACCACGAGTCCGCCGCGCAACAGGCCGAGCGCCACGGGCGACCCGACTGGGCCGATGCGCTGCGCACCGGTCGCGTCGGACGCGTCATGGCCTGAAGACCGCCGGGCACAGATTGCGGGCATTGGTCCGCAGATCGCCCTGGCGCGGGTTCGCCCGAGTACCCCAGGAACTTGGTTGCTAGATAAGAGTCATTATCATTTGCAACTTGCCCACCGCGGATGACTTCATGCCCTCCCCCCGCCTCTCCGATCTGCCCAACGGCGCGCACGGCACCGTACTGGGCCTGAGCCCTGCTTCGCCCGACGCCGACGAACACATGTTGCGCCGTCTGGCCGAGCTGGGTTTCCTGCCCGGCGAGCCGGTTCAGGTCTTGCGCCGCGGCCCCGGCGGGCGCGAACCGCTGGCGGTACAGATCGGCGAGACGCTGTTCGCCCTGCGACTGGTCGAGGCCCAGTGCGTGGAAGTGGGCTCGGGGGTGCCGGCATGAGCACCGAAGCCCTGCGCATCGCCCTGGTCGGCAACCCGAACTGCGGCAAGACGGCCCTCTTCAACCTGATGACGGGCGCCCGCCAGAAGGTCGCCAACTACGCCGGCGTGACGGTCGAACGCAAGATCGGCACGAGCACGCTGCCGAACGGCCGCACGGTCACGGTGGTCGACCTGCCCGGCGCCTACAGCCTCACGCCAACGACGGCCGACGAACAGATCACCCACGACATCGTCACCGGCCAGCGCCAGGGCGAGCCCAAGCCGGACGCGATCGTGGCGGTGGTCGATGCGACCAACCTGCCGATGAACCTGCGCCTGGTGCTCGAACTCAAGCGCCTGGGCCGCCCGATGGTGGTGTCGATCAACATGATGGACGTGGCCCGCAAGCGCGGCCTGGCCATCGACGTGAGGCGCCTGTCGCAGGAGCTTGGCGTGCCGGTGGTCGAGACCGTCGCCGTGCAAAGCCACGGGCATGCTCCTCTGCTGGCCGAACTGGAGCGACAGGCCTCGTGGCCCGTGCCGACGGCCGCCGACCAGCCCGCCAACTACGCCGAACTGCAACCCGAGGTGCGCCGCCTGCTGTCGCTGGTCGCGCCGCAAGCGCGCAGCTTCAAGCGCTTCAATCACCGGCTCGACGGCATCGTGATGCACCCGGTGGCCGGCATCGCGCTGCTCGCCGTGCTGCTGTTCCTGATCTTCCAGGCGGTGTTCAGTTGGGCCGAGGCGCCCATGGGCTGGATCGAAGACGCCACCGGCTGGCTCGGCGGCCTGGCCACCGAGCACATGGCCGATGGCCCGCTGCGCAGTCTGATCGTCGACGGCATCATCGCCGGCGCGGGCGGCGTGCTGGTGTTCCTGCCGCAGATCCTGATCCTGTTTTTCTTCATCCTGGTGCTCGAAGACTCGGGCTACCTGCCGCGCGCCGCCTTCCTGCTCGACAACCTGATGGGCAAGGTCGGGCTGTCGGGCCGTGCCTTCATCCCGCTGCTGTCGAGCTTTGCCTGCGCGATCCCCGGCATCATGGCCGCGCGCACGATCCCGAACTGGCGCGACCGGCTGGCCACCATCATGGTCGCGCCGCTGATGACCTGCTCGGCACGCCTGCCGGTCTACGCGCTGCTGATCGCCGCCTTCATCCCTGCCAGCGAAGTCGGCCCGTTCAACCTACAGGGCCTCACGCTCTTCGGCCTGTACGTGGCCGGCGTGCTGTCGGCCGTCGTCGTGGCCTGGGCGCTGAAGTGGATGCGCAATACCAGCAACTACCAGCCGCTGATGCTGGAGCTGCCGCCGTACCGCCGCCCGAGCCTGCGCAATCTCGTGATCGGCCTGTGGGAACGCGCCACCATCTTCGTGCGCCGCGTGGGCACGATCATCTTTGCGCTGACCGTGGTGCTGTGGTTCCTGGCCAGCTACCCGGCCGCCCCCGAGGGCAGCACCCAGCCGGCCATCGAAACGAGCTATGCCGGCCAGCTCGGCAAGGCGCTGCACCATGTGTTCGAGCCGATCGGCTTCAACTGGCAGATCTCGATCGCGCTGGTGCCGGGGCTCGCCGCGCGTGAGGTCGCCGTCGGCGCCCTGGGGACGGTGTACGCGCTGTCGGGCGACGAAGACGAGGTGACGCAATCGCTGCACGAGCTGATCCAGAAGGACTGGTCGCTCGCCACCGCCTACTCGCTGCTCGCATGGTTCGTGTTCGCGCCACAGTGCATGGCCACGCTGGCGGTGGTCAAGCGCGAGACCAACTCGTGGCGCTACCCGATCATCATGGCCGCCTACCTGTTCGGGCTGGCCTACATTGCGTCGTTCATCACCTACCGCATCGCGCTGATGCTGACCTAGGAGACCGCGATGCAAGAACTCATCGTCACGTTGATCGTCACCGGCTGCACGCTCTACGCCGCCTGGTCGCTGATGCCGTCGGGCCTGCGCCGCACGCTGGCCACGCGGCTCCAGCATTGGCCCTTGCCGACATTCATCGACAAGCACGTGCGCCGCGCCGCGCAGGCGCCCACCGGTTGCGGCTGCAACGGCTGCGACACGCCGCAGGCCGGCAAGCCCGGAAAAGGCGCCCCCGCGGAGCAGCCCATTCGCATCCATCGCCGCGGCAAGCCCCAGCCATGAACCCGTACGTGGGCTGGGCCCTGGCCGGCTTGGCCGTGGCCGCGAGTTGGCACGCCTACGGCTGGCAGGGCGTGGTGATGGCGCTGAGCGTGGTCGTCTTCTGGCTGCTGCTGCAGTTCAGCCGCGCCATGCGGGCCATGAAGCAGGCCGGCACGTCGCCCAAGGGCCAGGTTGGCAGCGCAGTGATGTTCAACGCCAATCTCAAGACCGGCATGACCATGATGGACGTCATCACCCTGACCCGCAGCCTGGGCGAACGCGTGAGCGAACAGCCCGAAACCTGGGCCTGGGCCGACAACGGCGCCAACCGTGTCACGCTCGAGTTCTCGCGCGGCAAGCTGCGCCGCTGGGAACTGATCCGCCCTGACACCGAACCCGAAGCGCCCACGGCCTAAAATCGCGCTCTTGATCGAAAACAGGAGCCTGCCATGTCGATGGCCGACCGCGACGGAAAAATCTGGATGGATGGCGAGCTGGTGGAGTGGCGCGACGCCAAGATCCACGTGCTCTCGCACACGCTGCACTACGGCTGCGGTGCCTTCGAAGGCGTGCGCGCCTACAACACGGCCCAGGGCACGGCGATCTTCCGCCTGCGCGAACACACCGAGCGCCTGTTCAACAGCGCCAAGATCCTGCGCATGAAGATCCCGTTCAGCATCGAACAGGTGATCGAAGCGCAACGCCAGGTCGTGCGCGAGAACAAGCTCGAGAGCTGCTACCTGCGCCCGCTGACCTGGATTGGCTCCGAGAAGCTGGGTGTCTCGCCGAAGGGCAACAAGATCCACCTGATGGTCGCTGCCTGGTCCTGGGGCGCCTACCTGGGCGAAGAAGGCCTGAAGCGCGGCATCCGCGTCAAGACCAGCAGCTTCACGCGCCACCACGTCAACATCACGATGACGCAGGCCAAGTCGGTCAGCAACTACACCAACTCGATCCTGGCCAACATGGAAGCCACCGACGACGGCTACGACGAGGCACTGCTGCTCGACGCCTCGGGCTTCGTCTCCGAAGGCGCGGGCGAGAACCTCTTCGTCATCAAGAACGGGGTGGTCTACACGCCCGACCTGTCGGCCGGTGCGCTCAACGGCATCACCCGCAACACGGTGTTCGCGATCTGCAAGGACCTCGGCCTGGAACTGAAGGAAAAGCGCATCACGCGCGACGAGGTCTACATCTGCGACGAGGCCTTCTTCACCGGCACCGCCGCCGAAGTGACGCCGATCCGCGAACTCGACCGCATCGAGATCGGCCAGGGTTCGCGTGGGCCCATCACGGAGAAGATCCAGAGCGCGTTCTTCGACATCGTGAACGGCCGCAACCCGAAGTACGCCGAGTGGCTGACCGCCGTCTGAAGCAGGAGGCCGTCATGAGCGAACCCAAAGCCGTCGTCGAACTTCTCGCGGCCGACCTGCAAGGCCCCGGGGTCATCCCCTGCCCCAACCCGAAGATGACCCTGTGGAGCGCCCACCCCAAGGTCTACATCGACGTAGCCGGCCACGGCGGCGGCAAGTGTCCGTACTGCGGCACCGAGTACCGCCTCAAAGCCGGCGAGAAGGTCCACGGCGGGCATTGAGGTGAAGACCCTCGTCATCGCGCCGCAGTGGATCGGCGACGCGGTGATGTCCGAGCCGCTCATGCGTGCTCTCGCGCAGCGCGGTGAGGCGCTCACGGTGGCCGCGCTGCCCTGGGTCGCGCCGGTCTACCGCGCGATGCCCCAAGTGGGTGAGGTGATCGAGCTGCCCTTTGCGCACGGTCGGCTCGACTGGAAGGCGCGCCGGCAACTCGCCACCGGCCTGAAGGGCCGCTTCGACACCGCCTACGTGCTGCCGAACTCGCTGAAGTCGGCGCTCATCCCCTTCTTCGCGCGCATCCCGAAGCGCGTGGGGTATCACGGCGAAGGCCGCTACCTGCTGCTCAACCGGCGCCTGCCGAGCCCGGCCGGGCGCCCACCGATGGTGGCCTTCTACCGCGCGCTCGCCGGCGCGGGCGGTGAAGGCGAACAGCCCCGGCTGAGCTTCGACACCGCCACCCTGCAACGCGCGACCAGCGCCGTCGGCCTCGGCCCGCAGGGCTACTGGGCCTTTGCGCCGGGTGCCGAGTACGGCCCGGCCAAATGCTGGCCGGCCAGCCACTACGCCGAGCTCGCCCGCGACCTGCACGCGCGCACGCAGTTGTCCGTCATCCTGCTCGGCTCGGGCAAGGAAGCGGCACTGTGTGAAGAGATCTCCGCCGCTGCCCCCGGCGCCTGCCGCGTGCTCGCCGGCAAAACCTCGTTGATCGACGCCATGGCTCTGATCGCTGCCGCACGCGGCGTGGTCAGCAACGACTCGGGCCTGATGCACGTGGCCGCGGCCTTCGGCATCCCGCAGGTGGCGGTGTTCGGCTCCACCAGCCCCGAGCACACGCCGCCGCTCAACGAGCGCGCCCGCGTGATCTGGCTGAAGGAAGAACTGCAGCTCGACTGCGCCCCCTGCTTCGACCGCGTCTGCCGCTTCGGCCACACGCGCTGCCTGACCGGCGTGACGCCGCAGCGCGTGCAGGCGGCGCTGGATGAGGCGCTGGCCCCGGGACGCTGAGAACGGCGTGCGGTCCTAGGGGTGGCGGGGTGTCGCCCACCCTTCTAGAGTGCGTGCTCGCCTTCACAACCCACGGGAGACATCCATGAGCACAGCCCCTCGCCGTCCTCTGCGCCTTGCCATGGTCTGCGCCCTGGCGCTGCTCGCCGCGACGCCGGCGATCAGCGCCGGCCCCTGCGGCAAGAAGCCCTGCATCACCACCCTGAGCGTCGTGAGCGCTGCGGGCGATGAATGGCGCAAGGCCGTCGACGCGGTGGAGTTCAGCGGCGACGGCCTGACCCGGCAGTCGCAGGACGCCATCAGCACCCTCGCCCGCAGCTGGGCCAGCGGAACCAAAGCGCCCTTGCAGCTGCGCGTGGCGGCCGATGCCAACCTGCAGGGCAGCGCCGCCACCCGCCAGGCGAGTGCCCGCGCGCAGGCGCTCAAGCAGGCGCTGGTCGACGCCGGCGTGCCGGCCGCGAAGGTGGACGTCAGCTTCTGACCTGGCCGACGATGCGGCGCCAGAGCGCGCCGGTCGCCGTGCTCGGCTGCAGGCCGCGCGACGCGAGTTCGCGCACCAGCGCCTCGTACACGCGTACCGCCTCGGCACGCTGCCCGGCGCCGGCGTAGACCTCCATCAAGCGCTGCACCAGGTTCTCGGCCAGGGGTTCGAGCCCGAGCGAGCGTTCGAGCAGTTCACGCTCGGCACGCTGCTCGCCGAAGCCCGCCAGCAAGACCGCGGCCGCCTGCGCCGCCCGCACGAGCTCGCGCTGGCAGCGCTGGCGCTCGGCGTCGAGCCAGGGGGCCGCAGGCGCGCCGGGCAACAGCTCGCCCCGGCTCGCGTCGATCACGCGTGCGATCAGTGAACTCACCGCCTGCGGCGCGCTGCGCCCATCGACCGACGCGTCGCGTGCGTGCATCGCCGATGCCTCCAGCCGCTCGACCAGGGCGCGGCGCTGCGCCAGGTCGGAGCTGACGCGCGCCGCATCGAGCGCGACGCGCCCATCGCCCACCCGCACGAGCGACTCGTCGCCCAGCAGGCGGCGCAGGCGCTGCACGGCCATCTCGAGGTTCTTGCGCGCTGCCGCGTCGTCGTCGGCCTGCGGCCACAAGGCCTCCTGCGCGGCCAGCATGCCCAGCGCCTGCGAACGCTCGCAGGCGAGCAGCCGCAAGAGCTCCAGCGGCTTCTGCGGCGTCTTGCCCTGCAAAGCCAGCGGCACACCGCCCAGCGCGATCGAAAAGCCGCCGAGCATGTGCAACCACAGCGGCCACGGCCACCGCGCATCGGCCTCGGTCGGCGCGGGCAGGCCACGATCGCGGATGACCTCGCGCACGAATACCGGCTCGACCTGCCAGCGCAGCGCCAGTGCGCAGAGTTGCGCGGCGCGTGCCGGCAGGAGCCGCAGGAACATCGTGTAGCGCACGGCCCGCGCGCGCGCCAGCGCCTCGGCCAACGCGGCCCGGCTCGCGGTTTCGTCGCGGCCCTTCAGCTGCCAAGCCTGCAGCAGCAGATGCAGGCAGGTGTAGACCTCGGCATCGCGGCCGGCGTGCTGGGCGGCCAGCTGCTGCAGCAGCGTGCAGGCTTCCTCGTCCTGCCCGAGCGCCGCCAGGATCTGAGCCTGGTCGGTGAGAAAGGACGCCTGCTCCGGCGCCGACAGGCCGCTCGCATCCGCCAACTGCAGCGCCTCGCGCAATGTGGCCAGCGCCTGCACCGGCTGGCCGCGCATCAGCTGCACGCGGGCCCGCATCTGCTGCCATTCGACCAGCTGCCTCGTGCGCCCCGCCCCCCATTGCGGGCGGATCGCCTCCACCGAGGCGTGGGCCTCGTCGAGCCTGCCGCGATCGACTAGCAGGCGCACCATGGCCAGCGTGGCGAGCAGCTGCACGCCGGGCAGGGCCTGTGCCTCGGCCAGCGCGAGGGCCTGGCGCCACAGGGGCTCGGCACGGGCGTGGCCGCCGATCTGGTAGTGCGCAAAGCCGAGGATGTAGAACCAGTGGGCGCGCAGGTGCGCGGCCGCGGCGTTGAACAGCTCAGGCGCTTCGACCAGCGCGGCGAGGAAGTCGAACTGCTCGTACTGCTGCTGAACGAAGTGGTAGTTCACCAGCACCTGCGCGGCGATCAGCCGCTCATCCGCAGAGAGCTGGGTGCGCAGCGGCCGCAGTTGCGCATGCAGCCAGGCCGCCGCGAGATCCGCGTCGGCCAGCACGTGGCTCCCGAGCACCACGCGCGCCAGCGCGCCGAGCCGCAACCACAGGCCCGGCGTGTCGTCGCCTGGCGGCGCAGGCCACCCGGCGCAGCGGGCGCGCTCCAGCCAGTCGCTCACCTGGTCCATGGCGCCGACGTCGAGCAGGCACACCACGAGCGCCGCATGGGCGCAGACCGCACGGCCGCTCGCGTCGCCCGCCGCGTCGTGGCCGAGGTAGGCCTGTTCGAGGCAGGGCAGCGCCTCGGCGCTGCCGCGCAACAGGGCCGCCAGGGCGCGCCAGTAAGCGATGTCGGGCCACCGCACGAGGTGTTCGAAGGGCAGGTCGTGCGACAGGGCCTCGATCGGCTCGACCTCTCCGGCGCGCCACCAGCCCGGCCCCTGCACGCGCAGCGTGTCGCGGGCGTGGCGCAGCTCTTCGTCGGTGGGTGGGGTGGGTGTCATGGACCGGCGACCGCGGTGAGCCCGTGGCAGGTTCGCAGGCAGTTTAGGTCGGGCAGACGTACTCAGCGGGCCAGCCCCCACACGGCGCGCGTGGAAGGCACGCAGCAGTCGCGCGCGGATGGCAAGCCCTGGCCCGGGTGTTCGGCCGCACGGCGGCGCAAAGACCCCCGGTCCGTACAATTCGCCCCCCATGAGCCTGTCGCGCGAGTTCGTCCTCACCCTGTCTTGCCGCGATGCCAAGGGCATCGTCTTTGCCGTCTCCGGCCTGCTCTATCAGGCGGGCTGCAACATCCTCGATTCGCAGCAGTACGCCGATCTGCCCGGCGAGGCGGGCGTGCATGCCACCGGCCTCTTCTTCATGCGGGTGCACTTCGAGGCACCACCGCACCTGGCCAGCACCGAGACGCTCAACACCCTGCTCACCAGCGTTCGCCTGCAGTTCGAGATGAACGTGCAGCTCCACAGCCGCGCACGCCGCTCGCGCGTGCTGCTGATGGTGAGCCAGCACGGCCACTGCCTCAACGACCTGCTCTACCGCTGCCATTCGGGCCAGTTGCAGATCGACATCCCGGCGATCGTCTCCAACCACCCGAGCTTTGCCGATCTGGCTGCGCGCTACGAGATCCCTTTCCATCACCTGCCGTTGCCCACGGGCAGCAGCGCCGAGGTCAAGCGCACGCAGGAGAAGCAGGTCGAGGCGCTGGTCAGCGAGCATCAGGTCGACCTGGTGGTGCTCGCGCGCTACATGCAGATCCTCAGCCCCGAGTTCTGCGCCTTCCTGAAGGGCCGCGCCATCAACATCCACCACAGCTTCCTGCCGAGCTTCAAGGGTGCCAAGCCGTACTTCCAGGCACACGACCGCGGCGTGAAACTGATTGGCGCCACTGCCCACTACGTGACGCCCGAGCTGGACGAAGGCCCCATCATCGAGCAGGACGTGGCCCGCGTGGACCATTCGCTCAGCGCCGAAGACATCACCGCCGTCGGCCGCGATGTCGAGAGCATGGTGCTGGCCCGCGCGGTACGCTGGCACGTGGAGCACCGCGTGCTGCTCAACGGCCAGAAGACCGTGACCTTTCTCTGAGCGCACCGCACCATGGCCCGCCCCAAACCCCCCGCCGCCGCCCTGATGTCAACGTCCGACGACACCGAGGCGCAGTTCTACGAAGCCTTGCAACGCGGCGACATCGAAAAGCTGATGGCGGTCTGGGCCGACGAAGACGACATCTGCTGCGTGCACCCGAACGGCCCGCGCATGATCGGTGCGGCGGCCATCCGCAGCGCGTTCGAGGCCATGTTCGCCAGCAACGCCATCGACGCCCATCCGGACAAGGTGCGCCGCATCGTCACCCACGACAGCGCGGTGCATTGCGTCGTCGAACGCATCCAGGTGATGACCGAGGAAGGCCCGCAGGTGGCCTACGTGCTGGCGACGAACGTGTACGTGAAGACCTCGCTCGGCTGGCGCCTCGTCGCCCACCACGCAAGCCCCGGTTCGGCACAAGAATTGCCAGAGGTCGGAGAAACCCCTTCCGTCCTGCATTGATGGATTGACGCTCCCGCGAGCAGCGCGTTCACTGCTCGCGACGAGGAAGCGTCAGCCTCTCCAGACAGCCGAACGAGCCTGACATGCACAACTACCGCGCCCCCCGCTGGCTCGCAAGCCAAGGCCTGGTGGCGGGCAACCTGCAAACCATCTGGCCTGCACTCTTTGCGCGCAGCCACCAGGGCCCACGGCCCACCTACCGCCGCGAGCGCTGGACCACACCCGACCAGGACTTCATCGACGTCGATTTCGCGGCGGCACCCGCCGACGACTCGGTCGCGAGACCGTTGCTGGTGCTGTTCCACGGCCTCGAAGGCTCCTCGGGCAGCCACTACGCGCTGGCGTTCGCCAACTGGTGCCGCGAGAACGGCTGGCGGTATGCCGTGCCGCACTTCCGGGGCTGCTCGGGTGAGATGAACCTCGCACCGCGCGCCTACCACTCGGGCGACTATGAAGAAATCGGCTGGGTGCTCCAGCGCATGCGGGCGCAGCACCACGGCCCCATCGTGGCGGTCGGCGTGTCGCTCGGCGGCAATGCGCTGCTGCGCTGGGCCGAGGAAGCCGGCGACGACGCCTCGCAGACCGTGGGCGCCGTGTGCTCGGTGTGCTCGCCGATCGATCTCGCGGCCGGCGGGCGCTGCATCGGCCAGGGCTTCAACCGCGTGGTCTACACCCGCATGTTCCTGCGCACCATGGTGCCCAAGGCGCTGCAGAAGCTCGCCCAGCACCCGGGCCTGTTCGACGGGCGCAAACTCAAGGCCGCGCGCGATCTCTATGAGTTCGACAACGTCTTCACCGCACCGCTGCACGGCTTTCGCAACACCGATGACTACTGGACGCGCGGTTCGGCCAAACCGCACCTGCACCGCATCCGCATCCCTGCGCTGGTGCTCAACGCACGCAATGACCCCTTTGTCCCTGCGAGCAGCCTGCCCGGCCAGCACGAGGTCGGGAACTTCGTGACACTCTGGCAACCCGAACATGGCGGGCACGTCGGTTTTGCCCGCGGGCGCTGGCCCGGCCACGTGCTGACTTTGCCCGAGCAGGTGATGGCGTGGATGGCACCCTACGCGGGCACCACACAAAAGGAGGCAAGCCATGGATGAGATCGTGAAGGCCGCATTGAAGAAGTGGCCCAACGTGCCGGCCTGCTACGGCTGGCTCGCACTCGACGCCCGCGGCGACTGGTACATGCGCGACGACCGCATCCAGGCGGCCGGGCCGTTCCCGCAGGTCAAGGGCAGCCGCATCAACCACGAGAAGCTGCGCGAGTTCATCGACCGCAACTACGAGCGCGACGAGCACGGCTGCTGGTTCTTCCAGAACGGCCCGCAGCGCGTCTATGTCGAGCTCGAGGCCGCGCCCTGGATCTGGCGCCTCGATGCGCGCACCGGCCAGGCGCCGAGCCTGCGCTCGCACACCGATCGCGAGGCTCGCTTCGAGTCTGCCTGGGTCGACGAAGCCGGGCGGCTCTACATCGCCACCGACATCGGCCTGGGCATCGTGCACACGCTCGACATGGAGACCGCCGCCGACGCCATCGAGAACGGCCACTGGTCGGTGGCCGAATCGAAGAGCACCGAACTGCCGCAGCGCTTCGGCCATTGCCTGAGCCCGCAGGCCCAGGTCCAGGCACATCACATGCCGTAGAACACGTAGTCGGCGCTGTAGCCCACCTGCTGGCGCCGCCCCTTGGCCGTCGCATCGCAACCGCCCGTCGGTGCCACGCCCCCCATCGTGTTGAGGCGCTGGATGTACGCCACGCCCTGCATCGCGCCGGCGCCCATCGCAGGGTCGGCCTTCACCAGCTGAAGCGGGATGTTGCCTGTGCCGCCAGGCGACACCGCCACCTGCTTGCCCGTGACCTTGGAGCCGTCCTTGGCCTCCCAGGTGGGGCCAGCGTAGTACTTGCCTACCGTCGTCTGGTCGGCGCCATAGAGCGTTGCCACGGGCCCGACGACTGCCCACTCGAACGAGCCAGCCATGTCCTTCTTCTCGCGGCATTCGTAGGTGAGTTCGCCGCGGCCGACGGTCCACATCGTCTGTCGCGCGCCCGCGGGCGCACGCACCGCCTCGGGCACTTGGCTGTTGTCGACCATGGTCGGGGCGGGGCTGGTGGCACAAGCAGTCGCCAGCACAGCCAGCGGCGCGAGCAAGAGGGGGTTTTTCATGGCATCTCCTGTGGGAACGAGGGGTGGGCAGCGGCGAAGCCATTGCCAACCCCTTGTACGCAGGCATGCGTCAATCGGATCCCGGCAAGAAAAAGCCGACCCGCAGGTCGGCTCGGTGATCGAAGGGGGCGTGCGATCAGTTCGCTGCCGACGCCGCCGAAGCGGCGGCCGCAGGCGCCGAGGGTTCGGCGAAGCTCGCACCGCCCTTGTTGGCCATGTAGACCACGGCGCGGCCGATCTCGAAATCGCTGAAATCGCCGCCGCCCTGCGGGCCCATCGCGCCCTTGCCCTTGAGGGCGTGCGTCAGCAGAGTTTCGTAGCCTTGTCCGAGGCGCGGCGCCCAGGCCGCCGCATCGCCGAGCTTGGGAGCGCCCGCCACGCCGGCGGCATGGCATGCGGCGCATTGGCCGGTGAACACCTGTTCGCCTGTCTTCATCGACGCGAGGTCGTTCACATCCTTCACCTCGACCATGGCCACGGGGCGGATGCGCTCCACGGTGGCTTCGGGCGACATCGCATTGCTGCCCGGCGCGGCCTTGTTGTCCGAGGCCACGTACGAGACCAGCAAGACGATCACGGCGATCGGAACGATGAAGGCAAAGACAACGGCCCAGACGAGCTGCTTGACGGTTTTGACCGGCCCTTCGTGGGCTTCTTCGTGTGCGGAATCGTTGTGATGAGAGTCGCTCATGTCATCCTCAAAGGCTGGACGGTGTGTCTGGCGCAAAACCTCGGGATTATAGACGGCGCCCCAGGCCCGACCGCGCACGCACGGGCCCACTGGTAGAATCGCGGCCCTGTGCGTCTGTAGCTCAATGGATAGAGTACTGCCCTCCGAAGGCAGGGGTTGCTGGTTCGATCCCAGCCAGACGCGCCAGAGAACCCGAGCGCTTGGCAGTTGTGCCAAGCGCTTTTTTCATGGCCGGCCGGCTCACGCGCGGGCCATGCTGCGGGCTCAGGCTGGAGACGGTTTGTTTCAACACTCGTCATACAGGTGAGCGCTCGCGCCCGTAAGCTCGGGCGCCGCTCCTCACTCACCTGCCCAATGATCTCCTTGCGCGTCTGCGCCGTCGCTTTGCTGTTCGCCCTGCCACTGAGTGGCCGTGCAGCCGAGTGGTGGTACGCGATGGGGGTGCACGACTTCCAAGTCCCGGACGTCGACTCGCACACCTATGGGCTGAATGCGGGCTTCCGGGTCGACCATCACACCGACGCCGGCCATCACTTGTATGGCTCTTTCGTGCTCTACCTCGACCACGACAAGGATCACCTGGACACCGACCACATCCCGGTGTGGTGGGAAGCGAGCGCCGGAATCCGCGGCGACTTGTGGCGATCGGGCCCGCTGCACGCCGGTTGGGCGCTGGATCTCACCGACCGCATGAACACCGTCAGCGGCGTCGAGCGCCAGCTCACGGCATTGCCCGTGCTCTTAGCCGGCTACGCGGGTGGCACGTTCCAGGCCTCGGTCGAAGCCGGTGCGGGGTGGTTCTTCCTGGAGATCGACGACGAGATCCCGCGCGAACAGGGATACGACCGCGGCGAACTCGTGAACAACACCTTCGCGCTGTCGGCCGCCGCCAATGCGAAATGGCGCCTTGGTGAATCGTGGTCGATCTCGGCCCGGGCGCAGCGCTGGTGGGACACGCACCAGACGCTGGAGAGCCAGTATTCCGCCGCGCTGACCACGCGATTCGGATCCTGGGCAAGCGGGCCGTCGGGCCATCCGGTCGACCTGACGCTCAGTGCCGATTACTACAAGTACAACCTGGCCGTCTACAACGGGGCGAGCACCATGCCCATCCTGCGCTGGAACGACGACCTGCTCATCAAGCTCACGCTGGCCACGCGTTGGTGACACAACGCGTGACAGTGCGACGCGATCGCAGGTCGACACAGGGCTGAGCGATTCACTCCTGCTGCGCGGGCTCAGGCATGCGCGCCTCGGCCAGCAATCGCTCCCGCTCGCCGGCCGACAAGGGCATGCGGTTGGGCCATTGATCGGCCCATGCCGGGTCGATGTCGTCGAGGTTGCGCACCATCGTCACCAGGGTCTGCCAGCGCAGGGCGGGGTCGTTGATCCGCAGCGCCAGGGCGAGGGCCTCGTCAGGATGCTGGCGCAACAGTTCGTCGCCGCTCGCATGCATGGCGACCGCCGCGTCGAGTTCGGGTTGCGCGGGCTGGCCCCGCAGCCATTCGCGTGCGGCAGCGCCATCGAGCGCCAACCAGCGCGACACGGACTCGGGCAACAACGCATCGCGCTGTGGCCCCGTCGTGCTGCTCGCGAACACGGTCGCCGAACGCGCGTCCTGGTTGATCCAGCGATCGCTGATGAGGCTCAGCAGCGGCGCGGCCGTGCTGTTCTGTAGCGCCCACGCGGCCGCGCGAGCGCCGTCGTCATCGGCCCAGCGCGCCACGGCGGCCTGCTGCAGGCGTTGGCGCGCATCGTCGAGCAACGGCGCCGCGCCCAGCGCCTGCAGCAGCAGGCCGAGATCCCGGCGCTGCGCGAAGGGCTCGACCAGCGCGGCATAGACCGACTCGGCGCGCTCGGGCATCGCCGAGGCCAGCGCATTGGCATGGCGCAGCGCCACGCCGCGGTCGGCGGGCGGCACCGAGACGATGAGCGCCACGCCCACCACGCCGGCATGCGGGCCCAAGGCCGGCAGGCCCGCCCACAGCGAGGCCTGCCCCAACCAGGGCTGGAGCCGGGCGACGCTGTCGCGCAGGAGGATCTGCGCCGCGGGTAGCGCCTCGATCTGCTCGGTCGGCACGGCAGCGAGCGACTGCCAGCGCGGCGCGAGTGCCGCCAGCGCGGCATTCAGTTGCGCATCGCCCGACGAGACGAGCGGGGTCACCGATGCCGCGGCCTGCGGTGGCCGCGACATCGCCACCGCCGGGGCGGCCATTTCTTGCACTGCCACGCCGTTCCCACTGCCTTCATCCGTGGCCAGATGCAGCACGGCGCAGGCCATGCCGAGCACCGGCAACCACCAGACGAGCCGAGCGCTCAGCGTCATGGGCAGGCGGGCTGTGCCGGAGCGTCAGCGGAACAGGCAGGCCCGCGCGATGCGGCTCGCGTTGGTGTCCTTGCCTGGCTCGCGGCCCTTGCCGGTGCCCACGTAGGTGTCGCACTTGGGCTTGCTGCCGGAGTAGACGATATCGCTGATGGTCGCCACGTCGTACTGGCCGCTGATGCCGGAGTAGGAGTCGTAGGTGCTGTTCACACCAGCGACGCCCGCGTTGACCGTGCCGAGTCGCACGCCCTTGATCGTGACCTTGCGCGCGTACTGCGGGGCGCAGTTGCCACACGATCGATAGAGCTTGCCGATGTTGTCGGCGTAGAAGTCCTGGATCACGAGCGTGCCGTTGCCGTTGTGCTGGAAGACCTTGTCCTTGGCCTTGAAGGCCGCGCCTCCGGTAATGGTGAGCTTGCCGGTCACACCGCTCTGCGGCTTGAGAGTGGCGGCGTCTTCGCCCACGTCGGCCCAGTACACGTTGGTGATGTTGCACACGCCGTAGCAGTGCACGCCATCGGCGCCGCCGGCGGCCAGCGCGGTGCCGCTGCCCTTGGAGCCGTCACCGATCACCACGTTCTTCACCGTGGCGCCGTTGTTCAGCTTGAAGATGGGGATCTGCGATTCGCTTTGGTCGCCCCTCATGTTGGAGGCCGTGCCGATGAGGCAGACCCAGCGGCCGTAACGGGCCACGCCGTCCCAGGTGGTCCCGGCCGGGACGTCGATGGTGCTGCTGATGTTGACCTTGGTGCAGCTCGGCACGGTGCGCACACCGGGCGCGGCGGCCACGAGGCCACTCAGTGCCAGCAGGGCCAGGCCACTCAGGCCCTTGAGGAAGATGCCCAGTCGTGCGCCGGGCTGTGTAGGCAAGTTCATGTTGTCTCTCTCCAGTGGATGTTGTCGTGCCGCCGAGGCTCGGCCGCCGGCCCTCGCGGGCACAAAGAGAGTAGGCACAAACTTCCATGCAAACGCCTGCAAGGTGCGTGCGTCTGCCGCAGCTCACTCAAGACGTTGGCGCTCCGGGCAGCGCGATCTTCGTTATATTGCACGGCCGTGCACATAATGGAATGCCCCGGGGTGCGTTCTGCGTGACAGATCGGATCGCCCGTGCCTCGGGCCGCACGCCACTCAGGCCGCGAGGTGCGCGCGCCGGAACTCGGTCGGCGTCTGGCCGGTGTCGGCCTTGAAGGCCCGATTGAACGGGCCCACCGACTGGAAGCCGGCGTCCATCGCGAGCGTGAGCACCGGCACCTCGGCCTGGGCCGCATCCGACAGCGCGGCTTTCACGTCCTCGATGCGGTATCGGTTGAGGAAGGCATTGAAGTTGCGATGCCCCAGCCGCTGGTTGATGGCGCGGCGCAGGCGGTACTCGGGCACGGCCAGACGCGTGGCCAGCGCGGCAATCGTCAGCCCCTCCTGGCGGTAAACGCGGTCGGATTGCATCACCGACTCCAGGCGGGCGATCAGCGCGGCTTCGGCCGCACCCTCGGCACGTTCATCGGCATTTTCATCCGCATTTTCACCGGCAGCTTCGAGCGCCTGCGGCCTGGGCTCAACGGCCTGGGCGGGCCGCGGGTCCGCCTGCGCGAACAAGCCATCCGGTGCGCGCAGCAGGCGCCAGCACACCAGCGCGGCGATCGTCAGCAGCGCGCAGACATTCGCCGGCCCGCGCCACAACTCGGCCCACGGCCCGGGCACCAAGCGCATGGACATGTTGACCGCGGTGAAGAAGGCCCCCGCCGCGACGATGAAGACCCGCAGCCGGCGACGGCGTTCGACCAGATCGACACGCCACGACGCGATCGACTGCGCCACGGCCAGCAGCGCGAAGGCCAAGGTCGCGATCGGGATCAGCAGGTCGAGCGCCGGGCGCGCATCCACCCAGCGGTAGGCGAGCGCCAGCCCGGCCATCGCGAGCCACGGCAGCGCGTGCACCGGGCGCAGGCGGAAGTCGTCGTCGAACACCGTGCGCGCGAACAGCCAGAACACCACCGCATTGCCGGTCGACAGCACCGCCAGAGGCACGCGCGCGGCCGCTGGCCACGCCATGAAGCCCGCGCTGGACTGCAGCGCATACGCCGCCACGCCAACTGCCAACGCCGCCGCCAGACGGCCAACGCGCGATCGGCCCTGGTCCCGCCAGACGATGGCGGCCGCAAAGAGCGTCAGCGTCACCAGGCTGGTGCGCAGCGCGAGGTCGAGGGTGCTTGAGGTGTCCATACGGAAGCGCGATGTGGCACGCATCCTAGGGCCTGTCTAACGCGGGGGGAGAGCGGTAGGGTGCGACCAACGCATTCGCGCAGCCGCAGGGCTCTGCCCCGCGAGCGCCCCGGTGCGGATTTCAGCGTCTGTCAGTTGTTCGAGTCGGCCACGGTGTGCCATAACGTTGCTCTGCGCCCGAGCCGCGCCAACGAAGGGGCCGACGAGCCTACGATCGCCCCCATCCATCCCTCACCGTGATGCACCCCATGAAGACACGCCGCACCCTCACCGCACTGGCCGCCACATTCCTGGCCGCCACCGCCGTCGCCGCCCCCGTCACCTACAGTGCCGACCCGACCCACACGTTCCCGAGCTTCGAGGCCGACCACATGGGAATGTCGATGTGGCGGGGCAAGATCAACAAGAACGTGGGCACGATCGTGCTCGACAAGGCCGCGGGCAGCGGGACGGTCGGCATCGTCATGGACATGACGAGCATCGACTTCGGCCTCGACGTCATGAACAGCAAGGCGCGCGAAGCCGACATGTTCGACACCGCCAACTACCCCACCGCGCGCTACAACGGGCGCCTCGAAGGTTTCGCCAACGGCGCGCCGTCGCGCGTGGTGGGCGAACTCACGCTGCATGGCGTGACCAAGCCGGTCACGCTCACCATCCACAGCTTCAAGTGCATGCCGCACCCGCTGTTCAAGCGCGACTGGTGCGGCGCCGATGCCTCGGCCACATTCAACCGCGCCGACTTCGGCATCGACGCCGGCAAGGACTACGGCTTCAAGATGGACGTGAACCTGCGCATCCAGGTCGAAGCGGTGGCGGCCGAGTGATGGGCGTGGCACCCGCACCCGCACCCGCATCCACGCCGCACGCCGCACTCGACCACCGAAAGCGCTGGCTCGCACTGATGGTGCTCTGCCTGGGCGTGCTGATGATCGTGCTCGACTCGACCATCGTGAACGTGGCGCTGCCGTCGATCCGCGACGACCTGCACTTCAGCGAGACCGGCCTCGTGTGGGTGGTCAACGCCTACCTGCTCACCTTCGGCGGCTTCCTGCTGCTGGGCGGGCGGCTGGGCGATCTCTACGGGCACCGGCGCTTGTTCCTGCTCGGCATCGTGCTCTTCACGCTGGCCTCGCTCGCCTGCGGGCTGGCCCACTCGCAGGCCATGCTGATCGTGGCGCGCGCCGTGCAAGGGCTGGGTGGCGCGGTGGTGTCGGCGGTGTCGCTCTCGCTGATCATGAACCTCTTCACCGAGCCGGCCGAGCGCGCCAAGGCGATGGGCGTCTATGGCTTCGTGTGCGCCGGTGGCGGCAGCATCGGCGTGCTGCTGGGCGGCCTGCTCACGAGCAGCCTGAGCTGGCACTGGATCTTCCTCGTCAACCTGCCGATCGGTGTGGCGGTCTATGCGCTGTGCGTGGCACTCATCCCCGGCCACCGCGGTGCCGCGCACGGCGAGCGGCTCGACGTGGCCGGGGCTGTCACCGTTACCGCCTCGCTGATGCTCGCGGTGTACGCAGTGGTCGACGGCAACGAGGCGGGCTGGCTCTCGGCACAGACGCTCGGCCTGCTGGGCGCGGCCCTCGTGCTGCTGGCGGCGTTCATCGCGATCGAGGCGCGCGTTCGGCACCCGCTGATGCCGCTCGGCCTCTTCAAGCTGCGCAACGTGGCGGTGGCCAACGTGGTGGCCGTGCTGTGGGCGGCAGCGATGTTCGCCTGGTTCTTCATCTCGGCGCTGTACCTGCAGCTGGTGCTCGGCTACACGCCGATGCAGGTGGGCCTGGCCTTCCTGCCCGCCAACCTGATCATGGCGGCGTTCTCGGTGGGCTTGTCGGCACGGCTGGTGATGCGTTTCGGCGTGCGCCGCCCGCTCGGCGCGGGCCTGCTGCTGGCGTCGATCGGGCTGTTGTTGTTTTCGGGCGCACCGGTGGGGGGCAGCTTCGCAACCCATGTGCTGCCCGGCATGCTGCTGCTCGGCCTGGGCTCGGGCATCGCCTTCAACCCGCTGCTGCTGGCCGCGATGAGCGATGTTCCGCCCGATGAATCGGGCCTGGCCTCGGGCGTGGTGAACACGGCCTTCATGATGGGCGGGGCACTCGGCCTGGCGGTGCTGGCCAGCCTGGCCGCAGCGCGCACGAGCACGCAGATCGCCGCCGGCGCGACCATGCCTGCAGCACTCAACAGCGGCTACAGCCTGGCCTTCGTCGCGGGCACCGGCTTTGCGCTAATTGCCGCCGTGCTCGGCGCATCGCTGCTGCGCACAAGGACGCACGCGGCCGCGTCATCGGGTGACGGTGCCGTGCAGCCGGCGGCGCACGTCTGACGCGACGCGCGCGGCCGCATGTCGGCGCAAGATCAACGCACCATCAGCGCACGATCAGCACCGGTTTCTTGCAGCGCGCCATGACGCCGGTGACCACCGAGCCCAGCACGAGCTGGCCCAGGGCGCCGTGGCCGTGCGAGCCGAGCACCACCAGGTCGTAGTTGCCGCTTTCGGCCACCTTGGCAATGGATTCCGCCGCGAAGCCGACCTCGTGGCGGGTGGTGACCGCCCATCCCTTTTGTTGCGCGTACTGGCGCAAGGGCTTCAACACTTCCTCGGCCTGTTCGCTGTAATAGGACTCGAGGGCATCCTTCGCAATGAAGCGGGTGGCGTTCGGCGGCACCGGAGACACCACGGAGAGCGCCGTGAACTCGTGCTTCGCGCCGAGCAGTTCCGGGTTCGCGCCCAGGTAGGCCAGCATGCGGTTGGTGTACTCGCTGCCGTCGACCGCCAAGAGGATGTTCATCACAGGTCCTTTCCGTGTTCAGGAGTGGGTTAGACAACTCTATTGCCTAAAGTTCGAAACCGCAGCGGCTGTCACATGCACGACAAGCCAGGGCATGGAAGTCCTTGAGTGACATCGCCCCGGTGATCGCCCACCATGCAGCTGACCCGCCCTCACGAGACGCCCGTGACCGAGGCCCGCGCGAACAGCCCCCGCCTGCTGCAACCCCTCACCCTTCGCACGGTGACGCTGCGCAACCGCATCGTGATCGCACCGATGTGCACTTACTCGGCCACCGACGGCATGGCGAGCGACTTCCACCTCGTGCACCTGGGCCGCTACGCCCTCGGCGGCGCGGGCCTGGTCTTCGTGGAAGCCACCGCGGTGCAGCCCGAAGGCCGCATCACGCACGGCGACCTGGGCCTCTGGCACGACGGGCAGACCGAGCCGCTCGCGCGCATCGCACGCTTCATCAAGCAGCACGGGGCGACACCCGCCATCCAGCTCGCGCACGCCGGCCGCAAGGCGAGCATGCAGCGGCCCTGGCAAGGCAACGGGCCGATGGATGCGAGCGACACGCCACGCGGCGAAGCGCCCTGGGAGGTGATCGCGCCCACCGCAATGGCGGTCGAGCCCGGCTGGCTGCTGCCGCGCGAGATGACGCTCGCCGACATCGAACGCCTGAAGCAAGACTTCGGTCGCGCCGCCGAGCGCGCGCTGCAGGCCGGCTTCGAGGTGCTGGAGATGCACAACGCGCACGGCTACCTGCTGCACTCCTTCCTTTCGCCGATCACCAACCAGCGCACCGATGGCTATGGCGGCGATCGCGCCGGCCGCATGCGCCTGCCGCTCGAAGTGGCCACGCTGCTGCGCGCCGCCTGGCCGCAGCACCTCCCGCTTTTCGTGCGCATCTCGTCGGTGGATGCGGTGGAGCACGGCTGGTCGATCGAAGACAGCGTGGCCTACGCGCGCGAGTTGAAGAACATCGGCGTCGACGTGATCGACTGCTCCTCGGGCGGCATCACCACCTCGCCAACGGCCTCGGCCGTGCCGCGCGAATACGGCTTCCAGTTGCCCTACGCCAAGGCCGTGCGCGAAGGCGCCGGCATCGCGACCATGGCCGTCGGCCTGATCGTTGACCCGCACCAGGCCGAGCAGGCGCTGCAAGACGGCAGCGCCGACCTCGCCGCCATCGCACGCCAGGCTCTCGAAGACCCGAACTGGCCGGCCAAGGCGCTCACGGCCCTGCAAGCCGACGTGCCCGCCAACGAACGCTACACGCACTGGCTCGACCCCTACGGGTGGTGGCTGGCGCGCCGCGCCAAGCTGATCGACCGGCTGGGCGCCTGGCGCACCTCGGTCTGAACGCTCACGCTTGATCACACACACGCCCGACCCACCGAAGCACACAAGGAGACAAGCGCATGCTGATCAAATCCCTGACCCTCGCTGCCCTGACTGCGGCAACCTCGCTGGCCGCCACCAGTGCCCAGGCGCAGACCTACCCCGACAAGCCCATCCGCATCGTCGTGACCTTCACCACCGGTGGCGCGCCCGACATCCTGGCGCGGCTGATCGGCGACAAGCTGCAAGGCGCCTGGGGCCAGTCGGTGGTCGTCGACAACAAGCCGGGCGCCGGCGGCAACACCGGCGCCGACGCGGTGGCCAAGGCGGCGCCCGATGGCTACACGCTGGTGCTGGGCACGGTGGGCACGCACTCGATCAACGGCGCGCTCTACAAGAAGATGCCCTACGACATGGTGAAGGACTTCACCCCCGTCACGCTGCTCGCCACCACACCCAACATGCTGGTGATCAACAACGACGTACCGGCCAAGAACCTGCAGGAGTTCATCGCGCTGGGCAAGAAGGAAGGCAAGATGACCTTTGCCTCGTCGGGTTCAGGCACCTCGATCCACGTCTCGGGCGAGTTGTTCAAGACCATGACCGGCATCGACATGACGCACATCCCCTACAAGGGCCGCGCCAGCGCCATCCCCGACCTGCTCGGCGGGCGCGTGACGATGATGTTCGACAACATGCCCTCCAGCCTGCCGCTGGTGAAGGAGGGCAAGCTGCGCGCACTCGGCGTGACGAGCGCCAGGCGCTCGGCCGCCGCACCCGATATCCCGACCATCGCCGAAGCCGGCCTGCCCGGCTTCGAGGCGGTCTCGTGGTTCGCGCTGTTCGCACCGGCCGGCACACCGGCGCCCATCGTCGACAAGCTGCAGGGCGAGGTGAGCCGCATCCTCAAGTCGCCCGAGATCTCGAAGCGGCTGCTCGAACTCGGCCTCGACCCGGCAGGCGGCACGCCGGCCGAACTGGCCGCGTATCAGAAGAGCGAGATCGCGAAGTGGGCGAAGGTGGTGAAGGACTCAGGCGCCACCGTGGAGTGACCCGAGCGCGGCGGTGTTGAGCGCCGCCGCGGCCGCGGGCAGCTCGCCCGAGGGATGCGCGTCGACCGTCGCGCCGCAGCCCGTTGAGGGGCCCGCGGCGGGCCGGCCGACCACGCAGTTGCGCCCGGCGTCCTTGGCGGCGTACAGTGCTTCGTCGGCGCGCCGCAGCAGGCTGCTCAGGCTGTCGCCGGCCACGAGCGCGGTCACGCCGACGCTGATGCTCAACGGCCGGTCGGGGCACCAGCGCGAGACGTCGAGCGCGGCCACCGCCACGCGCAGGCGCTCGGCCGCCACCAGCGCCGACTCGTAGGTCGCGCCGGGCAGCACCGCCAGGAACTCCTCGCCACCAAAGCGCGCCAGGCAGGCCGTGGCGCCCGGCGCGCCGTGCTCGAAGCTGCGCACCACCTGGGCCACGGCGCGCAGGATGTGGTCCCCGGCCAGGTGGCCGTGGTTGTCGTTGATCGCCTTGAAGGAATCGATGTCGGCCAGCAGCACGGCACACAGCGGCGAGGCGCGCACGAGTTGCGCCTCGATGGCCGCCAGCGCGGCGCGGCGGTTGGGCAAGGCGGTGAGCTCGTCGGTCATCGCCAGGCCGCGCATGGCGGCGCTGGTGCGCCGATGCCGCCACAGCAACACGCCGAACACCACCAGCAGCACGGCGGCCAGCGCCATCGCCACCGTCAACCAGCGCCCCGCCAGCCGCTCCTGCGCGAGCGCCCGTTCGGCGGCCGACTGCGTCTGCTGCAGCAGCACGAGCTCGCGGTCGCGCGCGGCGTTGTCGTAGTCAAGTTTCAGGGCAGCGAAACCCTGGTCGAGCTGGCGCAGCAGGAGCTGGTCGTTCGCGGCCTTGAAGCGCGCCTGCTGGTCGTACGCACCGCGCCAGTCGCCCTGCTCGGCCAGCGTCTCGGCGAGCGCGCCGTGCGCCGCCGCGCGTTCGGCCAGCGCATCGGCGCTGCTGAACACGGCCAGCGCCTGGCTGAGTGCCGCGGCGCTTTCGGGCAGCCGGCGCAGCAGGCGCAAGGCCACGCCGCGCTGCAGCAGGATCTGCGCACGCAGGCGCGCATCGGAGAGCTCGCGCTGCAGCGCCGCCGCGCGATCGAGCAGATCCAGCGCCCGCTGTGGCTCCTGGCGCGCGTTCTGCACGCTGGCCAGGCCGCGCAGTGCGTAGGCCGAGCCGCGCGGGTAGTCGAGCTCGCGGCTCAGGCTGAGCACCGCGTCGAAGGCCTGCTGCGCGGCATCCCACTCACGCATGCTTTCGAGCGTGCGGCCGAGGTTGTAATGAGTGACCACCTGCTCGCGCCGCAGGCCCGCGGCCGTCTGTGCCTTCAAGGCGGACTCGTAGGCGCGGCGCGCCTGCTCGTGATCGCCCATGCGGTTGTAGAGGATGGCGATGGCGTTCTCGAGCGTCATCGTGTGCTGCGGCATCTGCAGCCGCTCGAACAGCGAGCGCGAGCGCTTGAGGTCGGCCAGGCCGAGCGCGAACTCGCCGCGCACACCACGCAGGTGGCCGCGGTTGAACAGGGCGTCGGCGTACATCTCGTCGTCGCGAGTCTGCTCGGCCAGCGCGACTTGCTGTTCGTAGAGCACCAGCGCCCCCGCGTTGTTGCCAGCCGCTTCGTGGATCTCGCCTTCGCACCCGAGCAGCCCCGCCGCGAGGCCCTTGCGCTGCACCTGCGCGAGCAGAGCACGCGCTTGCACCACGTGCCGCTGCGCCGCAGCTTGCTCGCGCTCCGAGTGGTAGTCGCACAGCAGCAGGTGAGCATGCACTTGCAGATCGGGCTCGGGCTGCGCGGCGAGTTGCTGCAGGGCCTGCTCGGCCAGGTCGCGGCTGCGCTCGGGGTCGATCTTGACCTGCGCCTGGCTCTCCTGCACGAGGCGGCGCGTGTCGGCGTGCACATCGTCGGCCGCATGCACCACGCACGCCGCCGACGACATCAGCATCAACAACAAAGCAGGAGCCAGCGAGACACGCACAGGGTGGGGGGGTTGACGGTGCGACAGCAACACAAGCCATTGTCACCGCCCGCGGCGACGATGAGAATGACCGCACCATGATCACCGAAAGCGACATCAGCCTGGCGCTGCCTTCCGATGCAGCAGCCATCGCGTCCCTGTCGCGCCGCGTGATCGAACACGGCCTCGAGTGGCGCTGGACCCCCCAGCGCGTGATGGACTGCCTGGCCGATGCCGACACCAATGTGGTGGTGGCGCGCCGTGGCACCGACCTGCTGGGCTTTGCCATCATGTCCTACGGCGATTCGGATTCACACCTGCTGCTCTTCGCCACCCAGCCGCGCTGCCGCCGACAAGGCGTGGGCAACGCGCTTCTGAACTGGCTCGAGCAGTCGGCGCGCGTCGCCGGCATGCGCCAGATTCACCTGGAGGCGCGCTCCGACAACGCCGGCGCGCGTGCTTTCTACTGTCACCACGGCTTCGAGCTGGTCGCGCAGCGCCCCGGCTACTACCAGGGCGTGGCTGACGCGGTGCGGCTCGTCAAGACGCTCGCCATCCCTGCGTGACCGGCCGCCTGCCCGGCTGCAGCAGCTCGGCGTAGCCGGCGGCGTCGATGTTCGAGCCGCACACCACCAACGCCACCCGCCGGCCGTCGAGCCGATCGCGCAAGGGCCCGAGCAAGGCCGCGGTCGAGGCCGCCGCCGCGGGCTCCACCGCAAGCTTCATGTCGCTGAACAGGTGCTGCACGCCTGCGGCCAGCGCGCCGTCATCCACGCGCACGATCTCGTCGACGAAGCGGCGGCACAGCCGATAGCTGTACTCCAGGGCATATGGCGCGCACAGGCTGTCGGCGATGCTGTCCACACGCGGTAACTGCACGGGCCGACCGGCCTCGAAGCTGCGGAACATCGCGTCGGCCCCTTGCGGCTCCACGCCGAAGACCTTGCAGCGCGGGTTGATCTGCTTCACGGCCGCGGCCACGCCGCCACACAGGCCGCCACCGCCCAGCGGCACGATCACCGCGTCGAGCCCGCGCACCTCGCGCATGAGCTCCAGGCCGAGGGTCGCCGTGCCCGCAGCGGTGCGCGGCCCATCGAATGGATGAACCATGCTGCGCCCTTCGTCGGCAGCCACCTGCTGCGCCAGTGCGAACGCCTCGTGGATGGTGTCGGTGAGCAGCAACTCCGCGCCGGCTTCGCGGCAGGCAGACAGCCGCGCCGGGCTGGCGTGGCGCGGCATGGCGAGCTTGGCGTGCGTGCCCAGGGTGCGCGCGGCGTGCGCCACCGCCACCGCATGGTTGCCGGCACTCGCGGCCACCACGCCGCGGGCCCGTGCGCCTTCGTCGAGCGATTCGATCACGTTGAGCGCGCCGCGCAACTTGAAGCTGCCGGTGCGCTGAAAGAGCTCGAGCTTGAGCCACACCTCGGTGCGCGAACTCAGCTCGCGTTCCACGACGCCCGTTTGCCACCGCCACACCGGCGTGGTCAGTACGCGGCCCGCGAGTCGGCGCGCGGTGTGCTCGATCTCGCGCAATGTGGGGTAGGCAGCGGGGCTTGCCGATGGCAACGCGGGTTCAGCAGGCGACGCAGACGGTTCGACAACGGCGCGCGCAGGCGCGGGCGCACGAACGACAGACAGGGATGACATGGGATTCTCCGTTCAGACCTTGGGGCTGCCAGGGCGGCAGCACGACGCAACACAAGGACGGACCGCCGAGCACCGGCCGCAGCCGCAGCTCAACGATCCCGGCGAATTCGAATGTCTTGTGCGCGGCGCGTGCGTTCAATGCGGATCGGCCGCAACGCACGCGAGGCAGGAACGGGGAACACAACAGACGAAAAGGCCGACGCGGCGCTCAACAGCCATTCGCGCAGTGCGTGCGCGAAGCGGGCGGTGAGGGTGGAATTGCGGCGTGGCATGCGGGCCATGATGGCACAGGCTGCGGCCGGACCGCAAGCACCTTCAGCAAGCCCTCAGGCCCACAACTTGAGCAGGAGTTCTCGCACCAGTTCGGTGGATTGGTCGATCAGCGGTCCGCGGTGCCGCTGCGCCGAGGTCGCGATCCACAACGTGGTCACCATCTTGGGCTTACGGATCGGGCGCACGACGAAGTCATCTGCATGGCCGCTGGCCTGGATCGCGTTGAGCGGAAGCACCGCATGCGCCACGCCCTGCTGCACGAGGTCGAGGATCGCCGGCACGCTTTCGACTTCGAGCGCCACGCGCGCCTTGCGGCCTTCGTTGGCGAGCGCCGTCTCCAAGAGCATGCGGATGGAGTGCGGCAGGCTCGGGATCACGAGTTCGTGCTCGGCCACCTCGGACAGGGTGGCAGGCGCGCCGATCAGCTTGCGCTCCTGTCCCTTGGTTGGCGGTGGCCGAGCCGACACCAGGTAGAGCTGCTCGTCGAGCACCGGCACCAGGTCCACCGAGGCCGAGGGCGCCACGTTGTAGACCACCGCGCAGTCGACGCGGCCGATCGCCAGCCACTCCAGCACGTAGGTCGACAAGCCTTCGACGACGCTCAGCGTGGCCTTGGGAAAGCGCGCGCGGAAGGCCGCCACCAGCGGCCCGGTGAGCGTGCGGCTCACGCTGGGCGGCAGGGCGATCACCAGCCGCCCGGTGGCGGCGCCGCGGTGGTCTTCCATGTCGAGCCGGGCGCGCTCGACCTGCTGCAGGATGCCGCGGCCATGCGCGAGCAGGCGCGTGCCGGCTTCGGTGAGCGTGACGCCTCGGCCATTGCGCTCGAACAGCGACTGGCGCAGCTCCACTTCGAGCGAGCGCACCTGGCGGCTCAAGGCCGGTTGGGCGATGGAAAGAAAGCTCGCGGCACGCGTGAAGCTGCCGAGTTCGGCGACGTGCACGAAGTATTCGAGCTGCTTCAAGTCCATCCACAAAGTGTATGCCGGATGGGCATAGCTGCTATGTGGGCTATCTCGTTGCTGCATGAGAAGTGCTGCGCAAGAATCATTCGCAGATCGCCCTTCTGGTGCGCGAAAGAGCCCCCTCATGAGCCTCATCATCGACATCCACGGCCACTACACCACCGCCCCCAAGGCGCTGGAAGACTGGCGCAACCGGCAGATCGCCAACCTCAACGACAAGGCCAACCTGCCCAAGGCCAGCGAGCTGAAGATCAGCGACGACGAGCTGCGCGAAACCATCGTGAGCAACCAGCTGAAGAAGATGCAGGAGCGCGGCAGCGACCTCACCATCTTCTCGCCGCGCGCGAGCTTCATGGCGCACCACATCGGCGACTTCGAGGTCTCGTCCACGTGGGCCGCGATCTGCAACGAGCTCTGCTACCGCGTGGGGCAACTCTTCCCCGACAACTTCATCCCCGCGGCGATGCTGCCGCAGTCGCCGGGCGTCGACCCCGCCACCTGCATCCCCGAGCTGGAGAAGTGCGTCACCCAGTACGGCAACGTCGCCATCAACCTCAACCCCGATCCGTCAGGCGGGCACTGGACCTCGCCGCCGCTCACCGACAAGAGCTGGTACCCCATCTACGAGAAGATGGTCGAGCACCGCATCCCCGCGATGGTCCACGTGAGCACGAGCTGCAACGCCTGCTTCCACACCACCGGCGCGCACTACATCAATGCCGACACCACGGCGGTGATGCAACTCATCCAGGGCGATCTGTTCAAGGACTTCCCCGAGCTCAAGTTCGTCGTGCCGCACGGCGGTGGTGCCGCGCCCTACCACTGGGGCCGCTACCGTGGGCTGGCGCAGGAGTTGAAGAAGCCCTTGCTCAAGGACCACCTGCTGAACAACGTGTTCTTCGACACCTGCGTGTACCACCAGCCGGGCATCGACCTGCTGACCACGGTGATCCCGGTCGACAACATCCTGTTCGCGAGCGAAATGATCGGCGCGGTGCGCGGCATCGACCCCGAGACCGGCCACTACTACGACGACACCAAGCGCTACATCGAGGCCTCGAAGATCCTGAGCGCCGAAGACAAGCACAAGGTCTACGAAGCCAATGCACGGCGTGTGTATCCGCGCCTCGACGCGGCTCTCAAAGCAAAGGGGAAGTGACATGTACGAACTGGGCGTCGTCTACCGCAACATCCAGCGCACCGACTCGGCCGTGGCCGACAAGCTCGCCGCGCTCGGCAGCGCCACCGTGCACGAGGCCATGGGCCGCGTCGGCCTGCTCAAGCCCTACATGCGCCCGATCTACGCCGGCGCGCAGGTGAGCGGCACGGCCGTCACCGTGCTGCTGCACCCGGGCGACAACTGGATGATGCATGTCGCGGCCGAGCAGATCCGCCCGGGGGACATCGTGGTGGCCGCCACCACTGCCGAGTGCACCGACGGCTACTTCGGCGACCTGCTCGCCACCAGCTTCCAGGCCCGCGGCGCGCGCGCGCTGATCATCGACGCCGGCGTGCGCGACGTGAAGACGCTCAGCGAGATGAACTTCCCGGTGTGGAGCCGCGCCATCAGCAGCAAGGGCACGATCAAGGCAACGCTCGGCTCGGTGAACATCCCGGTGGTGTGCGCCGGCATGCTCGTCACGCCAGGCGACGTGATCGTGGCCGACGACGACGGCGTGGTCTGCGTGCCGCGCGGCATCGCCGCCAAGACGCTGGAAGCGGCGGTCGCCCGCGAATCGTTTGAAGGAGAGAAGCGCGCCAAGCTCGCCTCGGGCGTGCTCGGGCTGGACATGTACAAGATGCGCGAGCCGCTGGAGAAGGCGGGCCTCAAGTACATCGACTAGGCGCGACAAAAGCAGCACGGAAGAGAGGCTCGCACACCACCACCCGTTCAGGCTGAGGTATCGAAGGCCCGCGCCGGCCTGAGCCGGGCTTCGATACCTCAGCCTGAGCGGCCCTTGACACTCGACGACTGGGGCTGGACGGCCCGTGCACTTGAGGAGCAGCCGCATGAACACCAACCCCAAGCTCTGGCACATCGGCCTCGTCGGCTACGGCGAAGTGGGCCGCACGCTCGCCGAAGACCTGCGCGCACAAGGTGTGAAGGTCAGCGCGCACGACATCAAGATGACCACCGAAGCCGGCGCGCCGATTCGCCAGCACGCGGCCGAGCAGGGCGTGACGCTGTTCGAATCGCACGCCGAACTGGCCGAATCGGCCGACTTCATCATCAGCGCCGTCACCGCCAGCCAGGCCGTGCCGGTGGCGCAGGCATGCGCGCCGAGCATCCGCCCCAGCGCCTTCTTCCTCGACTTCAACTCCGCCTCGCCCGGCGCCAAGATCACCGCGGCCGACATCGTCAACCGCAACGGCGGGCGATATGTCGAAGGCGCGGTGATGACCTCCATCCCGCCCTACCGCATCAAGGTGCCGCTGCTGCTGGGCGGTCCCGAGGCGCAGTCACTGATGCCCCTCATCAACCTGCTGGGTTTCGACAGCAAGGTAGCAAGCGAGAAACTCGGCGTGGCCTCGGCCACCAAGATGTGCCGCAGCGTGATGGTCAAGGGCCTGGAGGCGATGGTGATCGAAAGCTTCACCACCGCCCGCTTCTACGGCGTCGAAGACGCGGTGCTCGCTTCGCTCAAGGAGACCTTCCCCGGCATCGACTGGGAGAAGCAGGGCGCCTACTTCTTCCAGCGCGTGATCGAGCACGGCCGGCGCCGCAGTGAAGAGGTGCGCGAAGTCGCCGAGACCGTGCGCGAAGCGGGGCTCGCTCCGTGGTCGGCGAACGGCACCGCCGAGCGCCAGGCCTGGGTGGCCGACCTCGCCGATGCCGGCCTCTTCGGCCCCAAGGGCACGCCCGAGTTCGCGCGCAGCGCCGACTGGCGCACCGAGGCCGATCGCCTCCTCGCGCAGTTCAAACCCATCGACTGAGATCACACACGCATGGAATTCCAGAAGACCCCCGGTTGGCTCGATTGGTACACCGGCCCGTCCAAGCCGCGCTTCAAGCTGCCCGAAGGCGCCGTCGACGCGCACTGCCACGTGTTCGGCCCCGGGGCCGAGTTCCCTTACGCACCGGAGCGCAAGTACACCCCTTGCGATGCGTCAAAGCACCAGCTCTACGCCCTGCGCGACCACCTGGGCTTCGCGCGCAACGTGGTCGTGCAGGCCACCTGCCACGGCGCGGACAACCGCGCGATGGTCGACGCGCTGACCCACTCGCAGGGCATGGCGCGCGGCGTGGCCACCGTGAAGCGTTCAGTCACGGACGACGAACTGAAGCAGATGCACGACGCCGGCGTGCGCGGCGTGCGCTTCAACTTCGTCAAGCGCCTGGTCGACTTCACGCCCAAGGACGAGCTGATGGAGATCGCATCGCGCATCGCCCCGCTGGGCTGGCACGTGGTCATCTACTTCGAGGCGGTCGACCTGCCCGAGCTGTGGGACTTCTTCACCGCCCTGCCCACCACCATCGTGGTCGACCACATGGGCCGCCCCGACGTGACGAAGCCGGTCGACGGGCCGGAGTTCGAGCTCTTCGTGAAGTTCATGCGCGAGTACCCCAACGTGTGGAGCAAGGTGAGCTGCCCCGAGCGCTTGAGCGTCAGCGGCCCGCCCGCATTGAATGGCGAACAGAATGCCTACCGCGACGTCATCCCCTTCGCACGCCGCATCGTCGAGACCTTCCCCGACCGCGTGCTGTGGGGCACCGACTGGCCGCACCCGAACCTCAAGAACCACATGCCCGACGACGGGCTGCTGGTGGATTTCATCCCCCACATCGCCACGACACCGGAGTTGCAGCGCAAACTGCTGGTCGACAACCCGATGCGCCTGTACTGGCCCTGAGGCCCAGGCGCGTCTCCCATCGACGAGCCTGCCCATGCCCTTTCTTCACGCCGTGTCGCCCCGCATCGCCCTCACCCTCACCGTGCTGCCGCTCGCACTGGCCGCCTGCGTGGGCCCCGGGCCACTTCAACGTGGCGACGCGGCCGAGAGTTGCGCCGCGCTGACCCAGCCCATCGCCGCCAAGGCGATCGGCCTGCCGACCGCGGGCGCGACGATCGACTCGGCCACGCTGATCGAGGCAAGCGAGCTGAGCGTGGCGGAGCGCGCGCCCTCACCCGGCGCGCGCATCACGCCGGCGCAGCCCCGGCACTGCCGGGTGCTGGGCCGCATCGCGCCCTTCGAGCGCAGCGCCCCGCCGGTGCTGTTCCAGATCAATCTGCCGCTCGAATGGAACGGCCGCTCGGTGCAGTTCGGTGGCGGCGGGTTCAACGGCACGCTGGTCACCGGGCTCGGCCTGCCGCCGGCGGGTCTGTACGGCGCCCCCTCACCGCTGGCGCAAGGCTACGTGACCTATGGCACGGACTCGGGTCACGCCACCGCGCCCGGCGTGCCGCCACAGGCGTTTGCGGCGAACGACGAAGCGCTCGAGAACTTCGCCCACGCCGCCTACAAGAAGGTGCGCGACGTGGCGGTGCTGGTCATGATCCGCGCCTACGGCCGCGCGCCGACCAAGCTGTACTACATCGGCAGCTCCGAAGGCGGGCGCGAGGGCCTGGCCATGGCGCAGCGCTACCCGAAGGACTTCGACGGCATCGTGAGCCGCGTGCCCGTCATCAACTGGGTTGGCCTGCAGCTCGCTGGCACGCGCAACGGCGTGGCCACCATGGGCGACGCCTGGCTGCGCCCCGCGCAGGTGAAACTGGTGCACGAGGCCGTGCTCGCGCGCTGCGATCCACTCGATGGCCTGGCCGACGGCATCGTCTCCGACCCGCTGGCTTGCAAGAAGGCGGTCGATGTCACCGCCTTGCGTTGCAGCAACGACACCCGCGCCGACAACTGCCTGAGCGACGCGCAAGTGAAGGCGGTGCAGCAGCTGCACGCGCCCTACAAGCTGCCCTTCACCGTGGTCCATGGCGTCAGCGAGTACCCCGGCTGGGGCGTCTCGGGCGAGGCATTGCCGGCCTTTGCCTCTACCGGCGGCTGGGGCGCGTGGTGGCTGGGCAGCAGTGCACCCACCCTGCCGCCGCAGCCAGGCAACGGCATCGCGTGGATCTTCGGCAGCGGTACGGTGCAGCACATCTTTGCGCGCGACGCCGGCCTGCCGGTGACCGACTTCAAGCCCGAGCACTTCACCGAGCGCATCCGCGAGGTGTCGGCGCTGATGGACGCCACCAACCCGCACCTGGGCGCCTTCGCGCGGCGCGGCGGCAAGCTCATCATTCTGGAGAACATGGCCGACTACGCGCAGAGCCCGTATGCCGGCATTGCCTACTACGAGAGCGTGGTGGCCACGATGGGACAGCCCGCCGTCGACGGCTTCGTGCGCCTGTACACCGCCCCCGGCGTGGACCACGTGGGCAGTGGCGCGCCGGCCAATGTGGACCTGCTCGGCGCCGTGGCGGCCTGGGTCGAGAACGACACGCCCCCCACCCAACTCACGCTGGCGCAACAGGAGTTCACGCCGCCCTTCAAGACCACCAACGAGCGGCCGCTGTGCGCGTGGCCGCTGCACTCCCACTACAAGGGCAGCGGCCCGAGCACGCAAGCCGCGAGCTTCGAATGCCGCCCTTGATTCCCCCACGAAAGGGACACCCACCATGTCACTCGACAAACCCTATCTCGACATCCCCGGCACGACCATCTTCGATGCCGAACAGTCCCGCAAGGGCTTCCACCTCAACCAGTTCTGCATGTCGCTGATGAAGGCCGAGAACCGCGCGCGCTTTCTCGCCGACCAGCGTGCCTACCTCGACGAGTGGCCCATGACCGAGGCGCAGAAGCAGGCCGTGCTCGCACGCGACCTGAACCGCTGCATCGCCGAGGGCGGCAACATTTATTTCCTGGCCAAGCTGGGCGCAACGCACGGCAAGAGCTTCCAGCAAATGGCCGGCAGCATGACCGGCATGACCGAAGAGGAATACCGCGACATGATGATGGGAGGCGGCCGCTCGGCCGAGGGCAACCGCAAGCTCGGCGAAGACGGCAACGCGCAGCCGCAGCATCAGCCGCAAGGCCACGCAGCGAAGGTGGGGTTCTGAGCCATGGCCAAGATCACCGCTTCCGTCTACACCTCGCACGTGCCCGCCATCGGTGCGGCGCTCGACCTCGGCAAGAGTGGCGAGCCTTACTGGCAGCCGCTTTTTGCGGGCTACGACTTCAGCAAGCAGTGGATCAAGGAGAACAAGCCCGATGTGGTTTTCCTGGTCTACAACGACCACGCCACCGCGTTCAGCCTGGAGATGATCCCCACCTTCGCCATCGGCTGCGCCGAGTCGTACCAGCCGGCCGATGAAGGCTGGGGCCCGCGCCCGGTTCCGGTGGTGCAGGGCGACCCGGACTTCGCCGCGCACATCGCGCACTCGGTCATTCAAGATGACTTCGACCTCACCATCGTCAACAAGATGGAGGTGGACCATGGCCTCACGGTGCCCCTCTCGCTGATGTGCGGCCAGCCCGCCGAGTGGCCTTTCAAGGTGATCCCCTTCGCGGTGAACGTGGTGCAGTACCCGGTCCCTTCGGGCATGCGCTGCTACAAGCTCGGCCAGGCCATCGGCCGCGCCATCGCCAGCTACGACAAGCCGCTCAACGTGCAGATCTGGGGCACGGGCGGCATGAGCCACCAGCTGCAGGGGCCGCGCGCCGGTCTCATCAACAAGCAGTTCGACAACAACTTCCTGGACCGCCTGATCGCCGACCCCGAAGGCCTGGCCAAGGTGCCGCACATCGACTACGTGCGCGACGCCGGCAGCGAAGGCATCGAACTCGTGATGTGGCTCATCGCCCGTGGCGCGATGAGCGTCAAGCCACCCAAGGTGGCGCATCGCTTCTATCACGTGCCCGCGTCGAACACCGCCGTGGGCCATCTGATCCTGGAGAACCAAGCATGACGATCAAGGTTGCGCTCGCGGGCGCCGGTGCCTTCGGCATCAAACATCTGGATGCGATCAAGGTGATCGACGGCGTGGAAGTTGTCTCGCTGATCAGCCGCGATCTGGTCAAGACGCAAGAGGTGGCCGGCAGGTACGGCATCAAGCACGTGACCACCGAGCTCGCCGACAGCCTGGCGATCAAGGAGATCGACGCGGTGATCCTGTGCACGCCCACGCAGATGCACGCCTCGCAGTCGCTCGCCTGCCTGAACGCCGGCAAGCACGTGCAGGTGGAGATCCCGCTGTGCGACGTGCTGAAAGACGGCGAACAGGTCGTCGCGCTGCAGAAGCAGACCGGGCTGGTGGCCATGTGCGGCCACACCCGCCGCTTCAACCCCAGCCACCAGTACGTGCACAAGAAGATCGTGGCCAAGGAGTTCAACATCCAGCAGATGGATGTGCAGACGTATTTCTTCCGCCGCACCAACATGAACGCGCTCGGCCAGCCGCGCTCGTGGACCGACCACCTGCTGTGGCACCACGCGGCGCACACGGTCGACCTCTTCGCCTACCAGACCGGCTCGCCCATCGTGAAGGCGAACGCGATCCAGGGGCCGATCCACCCGACGCTGGGCATCGCGATGGACATGAGCATCCAGTTGAAGGCAGCCAATGGCGCGATCTGCACCCTGTCCTTGAGCTTCAACAACGACGGGCCGTTGGGCACCTTCTTCCGCTACATCGGCGACAGCGCAACCTACATCGCGCGCTATGACGATCTGGTCAACGGCAAGGAAGAGAAGATCGACGTGAGCAAGGTGGACGTATCGATGAACGGCATCGAGCTGCAGGACCGCGAGTTCTTCGCCGCCATCCGTGAGAAGCGCGAGCCGAATGCGAGCGTGGCGAGCGTGTTGCCGTGCTATCAGGTGCTGCATCAGCTGGAGCAGCAGTTGAGCGCCTGAGCGCGCACGTTTCGAGCGGGCCTTCGATACCTCAGGCCGAGCGGCCTGAGTGTGTTCGAGGAATGACTCCCGCACGAGGTGTCCGCTCAGGCTGAGGTATCGAAGCCCCGCTCCGAACTGACCCAACCCACCATGCAACGACGCGCGCTCGGCCCCTTCCAAGTCTCCGCCCTCGGCCTGGGCTGCATGAACCTGAGCCACGCCTACGGCACGCCGCCCTCGCGCGAAGACGCCGAGGCCCTGCTGCTCAACGCCCTCGACAGCGGCGTCACCCTCTTCGACACCGCCGCGCTCTACGGCTTCGGCCTCAACGAGACGCTGGTCGGCGAGGTGCTCTCGCCGCACCGATCGAAGTTCACGCTCGCCAGCAAGGGCGGCCTGCACGGCAACGCCGAAGGCAAGCGCGTGGTCGATGGCCGGCCCGAGACGATCAAGTGGAGCTGCGAGCAAAGCCTGAAGCGCCTGCGCACCGACGTGATCGACCTCTACTACCTGCACCGCTGGGACAAGCGCGTGCCCATCGAAGACAGCGTGGGTGCGATGGCCGACCTGGTGCGCGAGGGCAAGGTGCGCACGATCGGCCTCTCCGAAGTCTCGGCCGCCACCATCCGCAAGGCCCACGCCGTGCACCCCCTCACCGCGGTGCAGACCGAGTACTCGCTGTGGACCCGCAACCCCGAGATCGCCGTGCTCGACACCTGCCGCGAACTCGGCGCCGCGTTCGTCGCCTTCAGCCCGCTGGCGCGCGGCTTTCTCTGTGGCGAACTGCGCGACACGAGCACGCTGGCCGACAAGGACATCCGCAAGACCATGCCGCGCTTCGCGCCCGAGAACTACGTGGCCAACCTGAAGCTGCTCGACGGCTACCACGCGATTGCCGCGCGCGTGGGTTGCACGCCGGCGCAGCTCGCGCTGGCGTGGCTGCTGCACAAGGCAGAGCACATCATCCCCATCCCCGGCACGCGCAGCATCGCGCACCTGCACGACGATCTCGGCGCGGCAAACGTGCAACTCGATGACGCCGCCATGCAGGCGCTCGATGCGCACATCAACCGCCACACCGTCACCGGCGCACGCTACGACGCCATGGCGCAGGCCGGCGTCGACACCGAGGAGTTCTGATCGTGGCCGCGAGCCGCGTCTTCCTCCCCGGCCTGCTGTGCGACCAGGCCGTGTGGCAAGCGCAGATCGACGCGCTCGGCCCCTGCCACGTGCCCGACTATGGCCTGATCGATTCGCTGCGCGGCATGGCCGAGCACGTGCTGGCCACCGCACCGGCCGGCCCGCTCGCCGTGGCCGGCCACTCGATGGGCGGGCGCGTGGCGCTCGAGATGCTGCGGCTCGCGCCCGAACGCATCGAGCGGCTGGCCTTGCTCGACACCTCGTACCACCCGCTGGCCGAAGGCCGGCCCGGCGAAAGCGAGCGCGCCGGCCGCATGGCGTTGCTGGCCATCGCGCGCCGCGACGGCATGCGCGCGATGGCCCGTGAGTGGGCGGTGGGCATGGTCCACGAGAGCCAGCGTGATGCGCCGGTCTTCGACGAGATCGTCGAGATGCTGGCCCGCAAGACGCCCGAGCACTACGCCGCCCAGATCAATGCCCTGCTCGATCGCCCCGACGCCGAGCCCCTGCTCGCTCGCGCGCGCTGCCCCACGCTGCTGCTGTGCGGCCGTGACGACGCCTGGAGCCCGCCGGCGCGCCACGAGTTCATGCAACAGCGCATCGCCGGTTCGCGCTTGGTCGTCGTCGAGCAATGTGGCCACATGAGCACGATGGAGCAACCCGCGGTGGTTTCTCACGCGTTTGCCAACTGGTTGCAACAAGAGGCGGCCTGAAACCATGGCCCGCATCAGGCGGAAGTAGGATCGGCGGCAAAGCGACCTGCCCGATGACGACACGCCGCCGCCCACCCTTACAGTTCCTCGGCCCCTTCCTCAGCCTTGCGTTGAGCCTGCTGCTCGCCGCCTGCAGCACCGTCACCAAGGACGGCCCCGGCTCCCGCCCGCCGCCCGAGCTCGCCACGGTGCCCGACGCGCAGCCGCAGGTCGAGACCGTGCGCAGCGGCGGGCCGAACAAGCCCTACGAGCAATCGGGCCAGAGCTACAAGCCCCTGACCGGCGACCCGGTCGTGAGCGAGACGGGCCTGGCCTCGTGGTACGGCAAGAAGTTTCACGGCCGGCGCACCGCCAGTGGCGAGGTCTACAACATGTACGCGATGACGGCGGCGCACAAGACCATGCCGATCCCGAGTTATGCACGGGTACGCAACCCGGCCAACGGGCGCGAGATCATCGTGCGCGTGAATGACCGGGGGCCGTTCGTGAAGGGCCGCATCATCGACCTGAGCTACACGGCGGCGATCAAGCTCGGCGTCACCAACGGCATCGCGCCGGTCGAGGTGGAGCGCATCACCTACGAGCAGATCCGCGATGGCAGCTGGCAGCGCAACGGCGTGCCCTCGGCACCGCTCGACGCGCCGGTGGAGATGCAGCCACCCGCGGCCGCGGCCAATGTGCCCGCAGACATCCCCACCCCGCCGAACCCGGCACCCGCCGGCACCGAGCGCGCCTTCACCTCGGCTGCGCAAGGGTATTGGGTGCAGCTCGGTGCCTTCAAGGCGCGGGCCGGAGCCGAGCAACTGCAAAGGCAGGTGTCCGAAGAGCTCGCCTGGCTGTCGCCGCAGCTGACCATCTTTGGCGAGACGCAGCTGTATCGCGTGCAGGCCGGGCCCTTCCCGACACGCAGCGAGGCACAGGACGCGGCCTCGCGCGTACGCGCGGAGATCCAGCTCGTGCCGGTGGTCGTCGAGCGACGCTGAGACGCGTGCTCGGGGAGCGCCACAAGTGCGCTCTTCGGACGAATTAGCACGACCCGATCTGACCGGCTTGGATGCAGCCGCTAGAAGGCCCGAATCCGCGGGTCAACCCTGACTTTGCGCAGCGTGAACGCCACATCGGTCGAAGATAGCAACTCGGTCGGGCAGCAGCGTGCAAAAGTCCGCTTCCCCGTGGAGAAGCGGCAAGATGTCCCCAAGGATGCGAACACCCACTCTCCGATGGACCCAGCGGGGGTCAGTGCGTCAAGACCACTGAAACCATCACAGGAGACATCTCATGACACATCGTTTGTTCCGCCAGGTCGTCACATTTGCGGCCGCCCTCTTCGTCGCAGGCAGCGTCCTTGCCGGTGACTTCACCTCCAGCTACTCGGCTGGCCTGAGCACCTACAGCATCAAGGGCACCGAGCCCGCCTCGGGCAAGCACCCGGTGTTCATCTACACCGTGGGCACCACCGAATCGTGGAACAACGCCCAGGCCATGGCCGCCGTGGCCGAGATGGCCGCCAAGGGCTTCGTCGCCGCCGCCGTGCAGTACGACAGCTCGCTCTTCGGCACCTGCTCGCAGATCCTTTCCAAGGCAAAGTACATCTACAACAGCGGCTCCTCGAGCAGCGCCGTCGCCAAGCTGTGCGCCCGCGCCACCGCCGACTGCAGCAAGGGCGTCGTCGCCGCAGGCTTCAGCCAGGGGTCGGTGATCGCGATCAACGCGAAGAACTACGACAGCCGCGTGCGCGCCGCCTACGGCATGGGGGCTCACAACCTCTACACGACGTACGTGATGAATTCGTGCATGAACAACGGCAACCACACGCTGGCGTCCACCAACATCCGCATCGTCAATGGCGAATCCGACGCCTTCCCCGGCGGCACGGCGTCGACGGTGCGCTCGTCGTCGCAATCGGTCACCGGCAAGAGCTGTGGCTCGACGGCCTACTCGTGCCTCAACACCAACGGCAGCGGCTGGATCATGGTCAAGGGCAGCCAGGTCGGTGACGGCTCGGCCGACCACTGCTACCAGCGCGCCTTCGGCGACTGCCTGGGCAGCGAGAGCTCGCTTGACAGCAATTGGCGAAACAGCAGCGCCGACTGGGCGCTCAAGGCCAACCTGACCTGGCTGGCCGGCTTCGCCACGCCCTGACCATCGTCGGACCCGGGGGCCGCGCCATGGCTGGATCGTTCACCACCCCGTTCTGGTTGGCCACCGCCGGCATCGCGGCGCTGGCCTGCGGCGCGGCCTACCTCACCCGCCCGCAGGAAGGCGATCGGCTGAACAGCTCCGTGCCGGTGCTGGCGCAGTCGGAAGGCGCACGCCACATGCGCCCCGACGCGCCAGTTGTTGACGAAGACGCGCAGGCCCCCGGGCCCGTCCCCATGACGCCGGTCCGCGAGGGCCTGCCCTTCACCACCGACACGCTGGGCCGCCTGGTGGTGAACCCGCTGACGCTGGCGGTGCTCGACAGCTGGCTGCCCGTCGCCCGGCAATCCATGGACAGCGCGCAGGCGCAATTGCGCGCTGCGCTGCCACCGCTGGCCTCCCAGCGCGCCGAACGCCTGTTGCGCAGCCATGCCGCCTACCGCCCGGCCGAGCGCGAGTTGCTGCAGCAGCTCAAGGCCCAAGGGCCGATCAACCCGCGCGAGCTGCTCGACAAGAGCATGGCGCTGCGCCGCCGTCACTTCGATTCGGTCTCGGTGCAGGAGCTGTTCGGCCTGCAGGAGGCGCGTGCGCTCTATGCCTCCGAGGCGGCGGCCATCCTGGCCGACCCGCAGCTCACCGAGGCGCAGCAGGTACAGCGCCTGATGGCCTTGCGCCTGAACCTGCCGCCGCAGGTGGCGGCCGAGGAGTTCGGCGGCTCGACGTTCTCGTTCGCGCTGGAGAAGCAGGTGGCGCAGATGCGCGCCCAGGGCGAGAACGATGCCGAAGTGGTCTACCTGCGCAAGCAGTTCGTCGACTCCGAAGGCGCCAAGTCGGTGATGGAGCTCGAGCGCGAACAGCTCGAAGCCCAGACCCAGGCCTGGGAGCTGCGCCACGCCAGCTACGTGCGCCAGCGCAACGAACTGATCTACGCCACCGACATCGAGCCCGAAGACCGGCAGCGCCGACTCGAGGCCCTGCTGCACCAGCACTTCACGCCCGAGCAGATCGAGGCCGCGCGGCCCCACAGCGGGCTCTGAGTTCCCTCCACGCTGCACCGAGGCGAGCAGCCGGCGTGCCGGTGCCCCACACCGGTTCGGTGAACCATACCCACAACACTAGGAGACACCATGTACGCATTGAGAACCCATGCGCTGAAGCTGGGCCTGGCCCTGCTCGCGCTGTGCGCGGGCGCCGGCGCACTGGCCCAGACGGCCTTCACCAGCAGCTACCGCGGCGGCACCACCAGCCTGTGCGGCAGCTCGTACACGATCACGGGCTATGAGCCCAGCGCCAGCGGCAAATACCCGGTGTACATCCACACCGTGGGCACGGGCGAGGACTACAACAGCGATCTCGCGATGACACAGGTGAAGGCGATGGCGGCCAAGGGCTTCATCGCTGCTTCGGTGCAGTATTCGAGCGGCAGCTTCGGCAGCTGCTCCGACATCGGCGCCAAGGCCAAGTGCATCTTCAACGGCAGCAGCAGCAACAGCGCCATCGCCAAGCTGTGCGCGCGCAGCAAGGCCGATTGCTCCAAGGGCGTGGTCACCGGGGGCCTGAGCCAGGGCTCGATCATCTCGGTGCTCTCGCGCAACTACGACAGCCGCATCCGCGCCTCCTACGGCCAGGGCGCTGGCACGAACTACTCGATCTACAACCTGAGTTCGTGCATGAACAACGGGGGCCACACGCAGGCGGCGGACCGCATCCGCCTGGTCAATGGTGAGTCCGACACCTTTGTCGGCCCGACCGCCAGCAACGTGCGCACCGCCAACCAGGCCATCACCGGCCTGTCGTGCGGCAGCAGCGCCTACTCCTGCTTCCGCACCAACGGCAGCGGCTGGTACATCGTGAAAGGCAGCGAGGTGAGCGACGGCCAGGCCGACCACTGCTACATGCTGGTGGGTGGCTGCACCACACCGAGCGGCCTCGACAACGGCTTCAAGACCGGTAGCGCCGCCTGGCAAATGGACGCCAACCAGAACTGGCTGAAGAGCTTCGTCACGCCTTGAGGGGGCAGCCCGGCCGCCCGCGGGTGCGCGGCGGCCGGCACGGCCCTGCAACGCCAAGGAATGCGCAAAAAAGCACGGCAGGCCATTTACGAGAGCAGGCGCTCGCAAACTTGCTTCAACGTGAATCAAAGATCACGGATTTTTAAGTAGTTACCCGCTGTTTTGAGGCTCACTTGCGGACTCCCTCACGCCTGAAGGAAAAACCCCGAATACCCGACTAAACCGACGTGCAATATTGGATACACCCTGACACATGTCAGGGCAACCAAGGGCGACAAGACCTGACCGCCCATGACAAGGAGACTCTCCATGCATGCACGCCTGTTGACCCGCGCCGCCGCCGCCCTCCTGGGCACGGCCGCCGCGTTGTTCGGCACGACCACCGCCTTCGCGGGTGACTTCACCTCCAGCTATTCGGCTGGCCTGAGCACCTACAGCATCAAGGGCACCGAGCCCGCCTCGGGCAAGCACCCGGTGTTCATCTACACCGTGGGCACCACCGAAACCTACGACAACGCCCAGGCCATGGGCGCCGTGGCCGAGATGGCTGCCAAGGGCTTCGTCGCCGCCGCCGTGGAGTACGACAGCAGCCTGTTCGGCACCTGCTCGCAGATCCTGTCGAAGGCCAAGTACATCTACAACAGCGGCTCGTCGTCCAGCGCAGTCTCGAAGCTGTGCGCCCGCGCCAACGCCGACTGCTCCAAGGGCGTGGTTGTGGCCGGCTTCAGCCAGGGGTCGGTGATCGCGATCAACGCGAAGAACTACGACAGCCGCGTGCGTGCCGCCTACGGCATGGGCGCACACACGCTGTACACCGTCTACGCCATGAGTTCATGCATGACGCCGAGCAACTACACGATCAGCAAGAACAACGTGCGCGTCGTCAACGGCCAGAGCGACATCTTCCCGGGCGGCACCGCCACGGTGGTGCGCTCGTCGTCGGAGAACGTCACCGGCAAGAGCTGCGGCCTGCTGGCTTACGAATGCCTCAACACCAACGGCAGCGGCTGGATCATGATCCGCGACAGCGCGGTGGGCGACCTCTCGGCTGACCATTGCTACCAGCGCGTGGGCGGCTGCACCGGCCTGCAGTCGATCACCGACAGCACCTGGCGCAATGGCTCCACCAACTGGGGCCTGAAAGCCAACCTGACCTGGCTGAACGGTTTCGTCACGCACTGATGGCGCAAGGCGTGTCATCGCACCGGGGCTGCGGCCCCGCGTGCGAGGCACGCCACCCCCGGACCACACGCTCCCAAGAAAGACAGAAGAAAGGCTTCGCACACCATGGCTGCCTTCTCCACCCCCTTCTGGATCCTCACCGCCGGCCTCATGGCGGCAGGCAGCGGTGCCGCCTACCTCACGCGCCCACAGCCCGGCGACGGCATCGACACCAGCAGTTCGGTGCAGGCGCTGGCTCAATCGGACCACGCGTCCTACATGCGGCCCGATGCGTCCGATCCGCCCGACAGCGACGCCATTGACACGGTCACTTCCGATCCGCTTGCCCACCCCGCACCCGCAGGTCGCGCAGGCACCCCCTTCACCACCGACACGCTCGGCCGCCTGGTCGTGACCACGCAGACCGTGTCGGTACTCGACAGCTGGCTGCCCGCTGGAGACAACCCTCTGGCGCCGCTCGAAGCGCAGCTGCGCGCCACGCTGCCGCCGCTGGCCGCCGAGCGCGCCTGGGCGCTGCTGCAGGCGCACGTGGCCTACCGCACCGCCGAGCGCGACATGCTGCGCGCAGCCCAGGCGAGCGCCACCCGGCCCTCGCCGCGCGACATGCTCGACCGCACGATGGCGCTGCGTCGCCGTCACTTCGACTCCAGTTCGGTGCAGGAGCTGTTCGCCGCGACCGAAGCGCGCGCGCTCTACGCCTACAACGCCGCCGACATCCTCAACGACACCACGCTCACTGAAGCACAGCAGAGCCAGCGTCTGCGCGCCTTGCGCGACAGCCTGCCGGCCGAGGTGGCGGCGCTGGAGTTCGGCGGTTCACAGTTCTCGTACGCGATGGAGAAGCAGGTGGCGCAGATGCGCGCGGTAGGCGAAAGCGATGCCGAGGTGCTGCACCTGCGCAGGCAGTATGTGGACACACCCGGCGCGCAATCGGCAATCGAGATCGAACGCGAGCGCGAAGAGGCACAGCGCCGCACCTGGGAGCTTCGCCATGCGGGCTACGTGCGCCAGCGCGACGCCCTGGTCTACGCCGAGATGGATGTCGCCCAGAAGCAGCAGCAGCTCGAAGCCCTGCTGCAGCGCTCGTTCAAGCCTGAAGAGCTTGCATCCGCGCGGCCGCACAGCGGCCTTTGAACCCGGCGCGGCTCAGCGTCCGCCGGCCACGTCGACGATGGACCCGGTGGCGTAGCTCGATTCATCCGACAGCAGCCAGACGATGGCGCTGGCGATCTCGTCAGCGCGGCCCACGCGCTGCATCGGGATCATGTGCAGCGACTTCTGCGCCCGGTCGGGCTGGCCGCCCGAGGCGTGGATCTCGGTGTCGATGATGCCGGGACGCACGCCATTCACGCGCACGCCTTCGGTGGCCACCTCGCGTGCGAGACCCACGGTGAAGGTGTCGATCGCGCCCTTGCTGGCCGCGTAATCCACGTACAGCCCGGGCGAACCCAGCTTGGCCGCCACCGACGACACGTTGACGAGCGCGCCGCCCTGCCCGCCGTGCCGCGTCGACATGCGGCGCACCGCTTCGCGCGCGCAGACCATGCTGCCGATCACGTTGACGGTGAACATGCGCTGCAGGCGCTCGACGCTCATCTCGTCTACGCGTGCCTGCATGTCGACCACGCCGGCGTTGTTGACCAGCCCGGCCAGGCGCGGCATCTCGGCGTCGATGCGCTGGAACATCGCGAGCACCTGCGATTCATCGGCCACGTCGGCCTGCACCGCCAGCGCCTGCCCGCCCGCGGCCTGGATGGCCTGCACCACCGCCTGCGCGGCGGAGGCGTCGCGCGCGTAGTTCACCGCCACCGCCCAACCGCGCTCGGCCGCGAGCCGCGCCGTGGCGGCACCGATGCCGCGGCTGCCGCCGGTGACGAGGACGGTGCGCGCGCCAAGTTGTGAGCTGGCGGGTGAATCAGTCGTTGGCATCTTGCTTGGCCTTGGCGTCGAGGACGGGTTGCAGCGCCTCCACGTCTTGCATGTACTGCTCGGTGTCGACCGGGCTGGCCAGGCGCAGGGCGGGCGGGAAGAGGTGGTTCATGTACAGCTCGCTGCCGAAGCGGTCGGTCGACTGGTAGTTGAGCCACAGGCTCAAGCCCACGCCAACGACCACCGCCGCGGCCGAAAAGCCGAGCGTGCGGCGCGGGTGATGCGGCTCCACTGCCTGCAGGTGGAAGTACAGCATGGCCCCCAGGATCAGGTAGGCGGCGATGAAACTGAAGTCACTCAGCCACGGCCACGAGAGCGAGAACGCCAGCAGGCTCGCGCCAGCGTTCACCAGCTCCCACACGAGCGCGGCGGTGAGCAGCACGCGCAGGTGCCAGCCGAAGCGGCCCTGCCGCGTGAACACCTTGGAGAGCAGCGTCCACAGCCCCGCCCAGCCGAGCGTGACACCCACCGCGTAGATGGCGAGCGACCCGAGCGACTTGGGGAACACGTCGGGGTCGTTCTCCAGGTACGTGCTGAAGACCAGCACGCCGATCACCGCCAGCACCAGCAAGACCAAGGTGCCCAGCCGCTGCGCGAACGCCGGCGCCGCGCCCATCGGCAACTCGGGCGCGAGCACATGGCCGGCCAGGCGCAGGCGCAGGTGGGTGCGGCCGGCGGTGATCAGCGCGGTGGCGTCGCCCACCGGCGTGGTGGCACCGGCGACGAGTTGCGCGTCACCACAGCGCAGGCCGTTGCGGGTGTCGCCCACCTGCACGCGGATGTGGCCACTCTGGTCGGGCGCCACGCTGAAGTGGTGCGGCGCGGTGTGCGGGTCGTCGAGCACCAGGTCGTTGTCGAGCGCGCGGCCCACGCGCAACGGCCACTCGCGCACGGTGACGCTGTGTCGCACGCTGCCGTCGCGGTCGAGCACTTCCAGCACGGCGAGGGTGGCGGGCGCGTGGCCCACCGCCATCTCTTCGGCTGGGGTGTCGCCCAATTCCGTTGGAACCGCCTCTACTTCACCCATTGCCAGGCCTCGATGTAATGGCGCGCCAGCTTCATCGCGTTGGGGTAGCTCAGGCCCTGCGCGTCGATGCGGCCCTGCACGCCGCCTTGCGGCTGGTCGAGTGTGGTGACGAGCACGGCCACGTCGTAGAGCTGCGGCAGCTTCTTGTAGGCGCGCAGGCAGGTCACCGCGCGCAGCACCAGGCCCTTGCGGTCCACATAGGCCTCGCTGCATTGCGGCTTGGTCTGGTGCTGCGGGCCCAGGCGCATGAAGCCCTCGTTCTGGAAGCTCGCCGAGTATTGGGCGGCGAAGCGCAGGGTGCCGAGCTTGCTGCCGTCGTAGGCCTCGTGGCGGGTGGCGACGGTGCCGGTGTTGAATTCGCCGGCGAAGATGCGCGTGTCCATCACGCAATCGGAGCGCTCCAGATCGAGCCCGCCGGTACGCGAAGGGTCGCTGCTGCCCCAGCAGCGCATGAAGCGATCGGGCGGCACCGGCACGGTGTAGCGCGGGTGGGTGGCGATCCTCCAGCCTTGCGCGATGAAGCGCTCGGTGAGCACATCCTGGTGCGCCATCAACTGCTCGGTGACGATGCTCCAGGCATTGCCTTTGATCGGCGCCGCCTCGCGGCCCTTGGCCAGGAGCGCACTCGCAAAGGTGGCCGGCACGAGAAAGCTCACCTGCTCGCCATCGATGCGCCGCGCCACGTTCACGCCGATCACGCGGCCCTCTTGATCGAGCGCCGGGCCGCCGCTCATGCCGGCGCTGAGCGATCCGGCAAAGAAGATCTGCGGGTAGAAGCTGCGCTCCACCAGGCCATTGAAGTTGCCTTCGATCACCGCAAAGCCCACGTCGAGCGGGTTGCCGAGCGAGTACATGCGCTCGCCCTGCGCGAGCTTGTTCGAGTCGGCCCGAAAGCTCAGCGCGTCGTACCCACCGGCGGGCTTGTCGCCGACCATCTTGAGCAGCGCCAGGTCGTGCAGCACGTCGAGCATCAGGATCTGCACCGGCGCGTCGCGCCCGTCGGCCGTCAGCGAGACCAGTTCATGCCGCTCGGGCTTGAGCGCCGCCTCGCTCACCACGTGGTAGTTGGTGATGACGTGACCCTGCGCCGACACGAGGAAGCCCGAGCCGACCGACGTCTGGCTGCCCTGCCCGCGCAGCACGGTGCGGATCTGCACGAGTTGCGAGCGCGCCTGCTCGTAGACCTTGCGCGCCGACATCGACACCGGCGCCGACGCGGGGGACGCCACCACGGGAGCCGCCTGCGCGACGGGCGGGGGTGCGGCCCAGGCGCTGCTCGACAGCGCGCAGACCGACACAGCGAACGCCCCAGCGGAGCGCCAAAGGTGGAATCTCATTGAGATTCATTCTATGGGCCGCTGCCCGCCCTGCGAGCAGGTCAGGAACGCCCACGTGCCAAGCCGGCGCCCGGCTCAGGTGGCTCGACTCAGGTGATGCGGTAGTAGTCGAGGATCACCCGCGTGGCCTCGCGCCGGCCGCAGGCCAGGGCCAGCGTCTTGTTGAGATGCAGCCACTGCGCAGCACCGGTCTGGAAGCGGATCACGGTGCGAAAGAAGTATTCGTCGCGCGGCACGTTCTCGCCGCGCGCCAGGCGGGCCATCACCTCGGGCGGGCCGTGGCGCATGCCGTCGCTGCGCACTTCGATCAGTGAGCCGTCGTCGGCGCGGATCACGTAGTGGGCCGAGATGTCGAGCACACCGTCGGCCCGGTTGATCTGCCAGTCGACACCGCCTTCGACCAGGCTGCCGTTGAGCTCGGGGCCGCGCACCGTGCCACCGCCGAGCGGGATGAAGCGGCGCTCGCCGTAGGGGCCGCCACCGAGCGTGACCAGCGGGCTCACCTCGCAAACCACTTGGGCCATGGGGATCAGCGCGGGCGGGGAGGGGATGTCGATCATGGGCGTGGCGTGTGGAGTCGTCGCTTGCGTGGGGTCTGAACCTCGGCAACGATACGCCGCCCGCGGCCGCGCCGGGTCATCCCAGAAGATGACGACTTGTCCACCTTTGGGATGACACGGCCCGGCGCCACCCGCGCGCACACTCACCGACAAGGAGACGACCCACATGACATTCGCACGCCGCAGCCTGCTCGCCGCCGCCGCCAGCCTCGCGCTGGCCTTGCCCGCCCTGGGCCTGGCGCAGAGCTTCCCCGACCACGCCCTCAAGCTGACCGTCGGCTTCCCGCCCGGCACCGGGCCCGACGTGGTGGCCCGCCTTGTCGGCCAGAAGCTCGAAGCCAACCTGAAGCAATCGGTGGTGATCGACAACCGCGCCGGCGCGGGCGGCCAGATCGCCACGCAGGCGGTGGCCAAGAGCCCGGCCGACGGCTACTCGCTGCTGCTGGGTGAAGTGGGCTCGATCAGCATCGCGCCGCCGGCCTTCAGCAAGCTGCCCTACGACCCGGCCAAGGAGCTGGTCGTGATCTCCGAGGTGGTGCGCTCGGACTTCCTGCTGGTGGTGCCGGTGAACTCGCCGCACAAGACCGTGGCCGACTTCGTGAAGGCCGGCAAGGCCACCAAGGACCGCATGAACTTCGCCACCTTCGGCGCCGGCACGCCGGGGCACTTTGGCTCGGAGATGCTGGCCGAGCAAGGAGGCTTCAAGGTCGAGCCCATTCATTACCGCGCCACGGGCGACGCCATCACCGCCATCGTGGCGGGTGACGTGCAAGGTGCCTTCGTGTCCACCGCACTCGGCTCGGCACAGATCAAGGCGGGCAAGATGCGCGCGCTGGCCACCACCTCGGCCACGCGATCGCCGCTGCTGCCCGATGTGCCAACCTTCACCGAAGCCGGCCTGCCCAAGGTCGACTTCTCGGCCTGGTTCGCGATCTTCGCGCCGGCCGGCACGCCGGCTGCCGCGCTCGATGTGCTGAACAAGCAGATCGTGGCCTCGGTGCAATCGCCCGAGGTGAAGCAGAAGTTGACCGACGCGGGCTTCACCGTCACCGGCACGTCGCGCAGCGAGTCCGAGGCCATGGTCAAGGCCGAGGCGCCGCGCTGGGCCGCGGTGGTGAAGGCCACCGGGTTCAAGGGCGACTGAACGGCTTCGGCACATTCCTCACCCTGGACAGGGCCCGCTCGGGCCCTGTCTTGCTTTCAGCCCGCCACGCGTGCGATCAGGGCCGCAGCGCGCCGGCGGGGATCTCGACCACGTAGGTATCGACGTCGAGCGCGCTGCCACTGCCCCAGTTGGAGTTGAACGCGATGCGCGTGAAGTCGCGGTTCACGCTCGCCACCGGCTCCGACCAGTAGCCGTTGCTGGCCACGCGGGTGTGGGCGAGCGTGTAGACACGCGGGTTGGCCGCAAGCTGCACGGCCAGCAGCTTGCGGTGCAGCCACTGCATCGGGCTGCCGCCGTCGGCATACGTGCTCACCAGGGCCCAGCCGGGATTGGCGAAGGCCTTGCCGGACACGTGCAAGGCGGTGGTGGTGCCGGCCAGGTAGGTGGGGAACAAGGCGGTGCGCACGCCGGTGCGCATGTTCACCATGAACACATCGCCAGCGTTCGAGCCGTAGTCGACGGCCACGTAGACATCGTCGCCATTCGCGTCGATCGCGATGTCCGAATGCTCGGAGCGGTTGGCCAGCAGCACGCGCTGCTGAGAGAAGTCGCGGCTGAACGCCACCGTGCCAGGCGCGCCGACCCATGACGCGACGCAATGGTTGCCGCTCGGCGACATGCTCACGTGGTCGGGCCTCGACCCATTGGTGGCGCGCGTTCCGGTGATGGTGTCGGTGTCGCGGTCCCAGGTGAACAGGCCCACGCTGCCCCAGCCGGCGTCGTCGACCATGAAGCACCAGTAGCGGCCGTTGGCAGACGGCGAGCCCTCGGACTTCGTCCAGGCGGCGTTCGCCGTCGGCCACAGCGCCCGCAGGCGCGCGCCGAAGTCACCCACCACACGGCTGGTGTTGGTCGAAACGTTCAACTCGCGCAGCTGCATGCCCACGCCGTTGGTGGGCAGGTAATACAGCAGCTCGGGGTTGGTGGCGTGCCATTGCGGCTCGGCGTCACCCGCTGGGCCGCTGAGCTGCCGGATGCGGGCGCGGGTGTTGGCGTCATAGAGATGCCAGCTGCCGTCGTAGCTGTAGATCAGCTGCCGCGTGCTGTCGGCATTGAAGGCCTGGCGGCGCGAGTAGTCGTTGCGCGCAAAGGTGGCGAGGCCATCGGCCGTGTGGTCGGTGGCACGCACGAGGCAGGTTCGGTAGGTGGGGTCGGCAACGGCCACGCCCTTGGCGGGCTCGCTCAGGCTGGGAATGGCATCAGCCACGCGCGTGCCGGTGAGCGTGAAGTTCGCGGCGTAGAAGGACGCGCACGCCGCGCTGAGCTGTGGCGATGGCGATGGCGATGGCGATGGCGATGGCGACGGAGCAGACGCGGGCGGCGGTGGTGCTGCCTCGGTCTCGGGGAGGGGCGGGTTCGGCGCGCTGCGCTGGTCGTCACCCCCACCTCCGCCGCAGCCCGCGATCACCAGACAGGCCGCGAGCTGAAGCTGGATCAGCCGCGCCAGGCGGCCGTTGAGTGCATTGACACGGTTCATGTTTTCTTGGATCTCCCTTTGATGACGAGCCGGATTCTGCGGACGCCGCTCCGTCTGGAGGTCAGCCATTCACAGCTTGAAACGTAAGCTGATGTAGACCTGCGCCACGCGCGGCAGAACTGCACGGCGAGCGAGTCGTTTGCGCGGGCGGCGCTGCCGCAGGCAATTCGCTCTGGACTATGCTGCCGCACTGAAGTACGACTGCCGTCAGGACCCACGATGAACTCCTTCTCCTTCCGCCCCGCCCTCCTCGCCATCGCGCTGGCCTGTGCCAGCTTGGGCGCCCATGCCGGCTCGTCGGCCTCGTCGGCTTCGTCCGAAGGCTCTTCGGCGTCTGTGGGCAGCGTCTCGACATCGTTCGAAACCTCCAGCGACGCGTCGTCCAAGAAGGACAAGGTGGCCGCGGGCGACTACAAGCTGACCGAGGTGGCTGAAGTCGCCGAGCGCCCCGGCATGCTGCGCATGAAGCTGCAGGCCGTGGCCGAGGCCGACGACTCCTTCTATCTGTATGTGCCGGCGCAAACGCTGGCCCAGACGCCGGTGGCCGTCGGTGAGACGGTATCGGCACGCACCCGCCCCTATGGCGTGGAGTTCGCGAAGGCCGACACCGGCCGCGCGTTCTACCTGGTGCTGCAAGACGCGTGGTACCGCGAGCTGCAGACCAACGCCGTGGTGCTTTGACCGGCCGCGCCCTGCGCGCGGGCCTGGCGGCCGCGCTGCTGGGGCTGCCAGGCTTGCTGATGGCGTTGCCGGCGCAGGCGGAAAGCATGCGCTACTGCGATCGCCCGCTCGACCTCAGCATCGAGCAAAAGGACAAGTTGTTTCGCCTGGGCGCCCTCATCAAGGACGAGCTTGCACGCCTCGACCAACCGGTGGCGCTGGTGTCGCGCTCAGGCCTCGCGCTCGACCGCTTCGGCCTGCGCTACTCGCATGCGGGGCTCAGCCTGCGCGACAGCCCCGACACGCCCTGGGCCGTGCGCCAGCTGTACTACGCCTGCGACGAGCGCCGCCCGCGCGTGTACGACCAAGGCATGTCGGGCTTTTTGCTCGGCACCGACGACCCCGACATCGGCTACATCTCGGTGGTGTGGCTGCCGCCCGAGGCCGGCGCGCAGCTCGCGCGCAGCGCACGCGACAACCGCCAGGCGCTCGCACTGCTCGGCGGTGCCTACAGCGCCAACGCCTACCCCTACAGCCTGCACTACCAGAATTGCAACCAGTGGGTGGCCGAGATGATGGCCATCGCCTGGGGCCTGGAGCCTGCCCCGGCAGGCGACGCCCCCCGCGCCGCCGCGCAGGCCTGGTTGCATCAGCAGGGCTACCAGCCCGATGCGATCGAGGTCGGCGGCCTGCTGATGCTCGCGTCGATCTTCGTGCCCTGGGTGCACAGCGATGACCACCCGCAGGCCGAGCTCGAACTCACCCGCTACCGCGTGAGCATGCCCGCCTCGCTCGAGACCTTCGTGCGGCAGATGCACCCCGGCGCGCAGCGCACGGAGTTCTGCCACACCAACCGGCATATCGTCGTGCACCGCGGCTGGACACCCATTGCCGAAGGCTGCGTACCGCGCGAAGGCGACACGGTGGTCGCGCTCTGAAGCCGGGCTTCAGGTCGCCCTCTCAAGGCTTCTTCGCCACCCGCCAGATCACGTTGCCGACGTCATCGGCCACCAGCAGCGCGCCGCGCTTGTCGAGCGCCACGCCCACCGGGCGGCCATAGGCCTCTTCGTCCTTGGTCAGGAAACCGCTCAGCACGTCGATCGGCGGGCCGCTCGGTTTGTGGTCGCTGCCGAAGGGCACGAAGATCACCTTGTAGCCGCTGAGGGGCTTGCGGTTCCACGAGCCGTGCTGGCCGATGAACATGCCGGTGGCAAAGGGCGCCGGCAGCGTGTTCCCTTCGGACCACGCCAGGCCGAGCGATGCGGTGTGCGGCCCGAGCGCGTAGTCGGGCACGACCGCCTTGGCCACGAGTTCGGGGCGCTGAGGCTGCACGCGCTCGTCGACATGCTGGCCGTAGTAGCTGTAGGGCCAGCCGTAGAAGGCGTTGTCGCGCACCGAGGTCAGGTAATCGGGCACGAGGTCGCTGCCGATCTCGTCGCGCTCGTTCACCACTGTCCACAGAACGCCCGATGCGTCCCAGGCCATGCCGTTGGGGTTGCGCAGGCCCGACGCGAAGATGCGATGCGCGCCGCTTCGGGTGTCGACCTCCCAGATCGCGGCGCGGCCCTCTTCGATCTCCATGCCCTTCTCGGCCACGTTGCTGTTGGAGCCGACGGTCACGTAGAGCTTGCTGCCGTCCTTGCTGGCGATCACGTTCTTGGTCCAGTGGTGGTTGATGCCGGCGGGCAGGTCGACCACCTTGGTGGCGGCCGCACTGATCTGCGTGTCACCTTCCTTGTACGGGAACTTGACCAGCGCGTCGGCGTTGGCGACGAAGAACTCGCTGCCGACGAGCGCCATGCCGAAGGGCGAGCTGAGCCCCTGCAGGAACACGCGGCGCACTTCGGCCACGCCGTCGCCATCGGCATCGCGCAGCAGCGTGATGCGGTTGGCGCTGGGCGTTCGCGCTCCGGCCTTGGTCATCACCTTGTTCATCACCCAGCCGCGCACGCCACCCCCGCCACTGCCCTCGGGCTTGGGCGGGGCGTTGGATTCGGCGACGAGCACGTCACCGTTGGGCAGCACATAGACCCAGCGCGGGTGGTCGAGCTTGTCGGCGAACACCGCCACGCTCGCGCCATCGGCCGCCACCGGCAAGGTGCCGGCCGGCCAGCCCTTGGCCGGCGCGATGTTCACCGTGGGGATCAGCGTCTTGTTGGGCGCGGGCAGTTGCGGCGCGGGCCCGGTGCCGTCGGCCACCGTGAGCGAGGCCTTCTCGCCACAGGCAGCCAGCAGCGCGGCCAGGCCCAGCGCGATGAGTGTGTTGCGTGCGTTGCGTCTGTTCATGTGATCCATTGGCAAGGTGGGTGCCATCATCTTCCGCGCCTCAGTCCAGGGTCGACAAGTAAGCCACCATGTCGCGCGCGCTGGCTTCCGACACACCCAGCGTGGGCATGGCCGTCAGCGGGTCGATAGCATGGGGCTCGCGAATCCAGCGCACGAGCTGCTCGGGCGTGTTGGCCACGGCACCCGCAAGGCGCTGCCGCCGCGCGAGGCCGGCGAGCGGCGGCCCCACGTGGACCTCGGCGCCGGCCAGGCCGGGGATCACGTGGCAGGCCGTGCACGCGTGTTGCTGCAGGGCGATCTTGCCGCGCTCGGCATCGGCCTGGATGGCTTGCGCTTCGACGGCCGATTCGATAGGCGCTGACGTGCAGGTATCGGTCGCATCGATGGCCGCGCGAAAGTCTCGCGGGTCGAGCCCGGGCAACTGCCGCAGGAAGGCCACCACCGCCCACAGGTCGCCCTCGTGCATGCGGTAGCGCCAGGCCGGCATGCCGCTCATCTTGATGCCTTCGCGCGTGATCCAGAACAACTCGGCTGCACTCCAGCGCGTCGCCGCGTCGACGAGCGGCCCCGGCAGCGGCTGCATGCTCAGGCCGATGGGATGCTGCGCCACGCCTGGGCCGCCGTGGCACTGCATGCAGTTGTCGCGGTAGCAGACGGCACCGCGCTGCTGTTGCGCAACCGCGCCGAGTGGCGGCACCGCCACGTCGAGCGCACGGCGCTGCACCGAGCGCTGCATGGTGATCTCGAGCAGCCGGTACACCGGCGCCGTGTGCTGCGCCGTGACGCTGATGTCGTAGTGGCCGCTGGCCACGAACGCGGCACCGCCGATGCCCGCCAGACCGATCACCACCATGAGCGTGGCGAGAACGATCTGCCACGCAGCCCAGCGCCCGCGTAATTCTTTCGGCAGTGCGGCGGGCGCATCCGTAGGCTTTACCGGGTGATGTTCGTGCTCTGGCATGGTGAGTGTGTTGGAACGCTTCTTGATGCATGAGTGCATGGACAGCGCCCTGCCGATGATCCGCAAGTTGTGTTCCCTCGGCATGCTGCAGTGCACGCTGATCGCATGCTCGCCCGCAGACGGCCCCGCGGGTGCAGGCGACACGAATGAAGCCCGCAGGGGCCGCGACCTCATCGCGCAGCATCAGTGCGGCAGCTGCCATGTGATCCCGGGGGTGCCGGCCGCGCGAGGCCAGGTGGCCGTCACGCTCGATGCGTTCGGCCGGCGCAGCTACATCGCGGGCCACGTGCCCAACACCGACGAGAACCTCGCGCGCTGGCTGGTGAATCCGGCGGCGCTTGTGCCGGGCACCACCATGCCGGCCATGGGCGTCTCGGCAGCCGATGCCCGCGCCATGGCGGCCTACCTTCGGAGCCTGCGTTGAACGGGTGGCCCTCGGTGCTGGCCCCGGCTTCGCCGGAGGCGACGCATGCGGCCAACGTGTCGTGGGTGTTGATCGTCGGCGCGGGCCTGGTCTTCCTGCTCGTGATGGGCGTGCTCGCCTGGGCCTTGCTGCGGCGCGAACGCCATGCCGCGGCACCGCGGCGCTGGGTGCTGGGTGCCGGCGTGGGCCTGCCGGTGGCGGTGCTCGCCAGCCTGCTGCTCTGGATGGCCGGTGCCAGCACGCGGGCCGCGGCCGCGCACGATGCCCGAGCGCTGCACGTGAGCGTGACCGCGCACAACTGGTGGTGGGAGGTGCACTACCGCGACCCGCACAGCGGCCGCGACGTGCGTCTGGCCAACGAGATCCACCTGCCCACCGGCCGGCCGGTGACGATCGCGCTCACGAGCAGCGACGTCATCCACAGCTTCTGGGTGCCCGCGCTCGGCGGCAAGGTCGACATGCTGCCCGGGCGCATGCTGCACCTGCGGCTCAGCTCGGTCGACGCAGGCCGCTACCGTGGCCAGTGCGCCGAGTTCTGCGGCGAACAGCACGCACGCATGGCGCTCCACGTGAGCGTGCATGACGCTGCCGCGTTCACGCAGTGGCTCGAAGCCCAAGCGCAACCCGCACGCACGCCGGGCGGGCCGCTCGCGCAGCGCGGCCGGCAGGTGTTCGATGAACAGCGCTGCGCCGCATGCCACACCGTGCGCGGGCTCGGCCCCGAGGCCGCCGTGCTCGGCCCCGACCTCACGCACGTGGGCAGCCGCCTCGCGCTCGGTGCCGGCACGCTGCCCAACAGCGAAGCTTCCCTGCGCAGCTGGATGGCCGGAGTGCAGGCCCACAAGCCCGGCGCGCGCATGCCGTCTGCGCAGCTCGACGACGCCTCGCTCGCGGCACTGGCTCACTTTCTGGCGCAGTTGCAATGAACGACACAAACCCGCACCCGAGTCCGCATCTGCCCAACGAACTGCCGCGCCCCGCCGACGAGCTCGCGCGGCTCGAAGCCGCCTGGAAGCCGCCGCGCGGCTGGCGCATTGCCTCGTCGGTGAACAACACGCACGTGGGCCTGTTCTACATTGGCACCGCGCTGCTCTTCTTCGTGGGTGCTGGCGTGCTGGCGCTGCTGATGCGCGCGCAACTCGCGCTGCCAGGGAGTGAGCTGCTCGGCCCGCAGGCCTACAACCAGGTCTTCACCATGCATGGCACGGTGATGATGTTCCTGTTTGCGGTGCCGGTGGTGGAGGCGGTGGCGGTGTATCTGCTGCCGGGCATGCTGGGTGCCCGCGACCTGCCCTTCCCGCGCCTGAGCGCCTACGCCTTCTGGGCGTATGCGATCGGTGGTGTGGCCTTCTTCTGCACCGTCTTCGTGGGTCTGTCGCCAGACGGGGGCTGGTTCATGTACCCGCCGCTCACCGGAGCCGAACATTCGCCGGGCCTGGGCGCCGACTTCTGGCTGCTGGGCATCGGCTTCATCGAGATCTCGGCCATCGCCGGTGCGATCGAGCTCATCGTGGGCATTCTCTTCACGCGCGCTCCGGGCATGACGCTCACGCGCATGCCGGTGTTCGCGTGGGCCATGCTGGTGGTGGGCTTCATGATCGTGTTCGCGTTCCCGGCCGTGATCGCCGGCACCACGCTGCTCGAACTGGAACGCAGCTTCGACTGGCCGATCTTCGACGCACGGCGCGGCGGCGACCCGCTGCTGTGGCAACACCTGTTCTGGTTCTTCGGCCACCCCGAGGTCTACATCATCTTCTTGCCCGCCGCAGGCCTGGTCTCGATGATGGTGCCCACGCTGGCACGCACGCGCCTCGTGGGGCGGCACGCCATCGTGGGCGCGCTCGCCGTGGTCGGCGTGATGAGCTTCGGCCTGTGGGCGCACCACATGTTCACCGCCGGGCTCTCCCCCTGGGCGACGGCCGTGGTCTCGGTGGTGAGCCTGGCGATCGCCATCCCGACTTCGGTGCAGGTGTTCGCGTGGATCGCGACGCTCTGGCAAGGCCGCTTGCAGTTCACCGCGGCGGCGCTCTTCGTACTGGGTTTCTTCTTCATCTTCGTGCTCGGCGGCCTGACGGGCGTGATGGTGGCCGTGCTGCCCTTCGACGCGCAGGTGCACGACACCTACTTCATCGTCGCCCACCTGCACTACGTGCTGATCGGCGGCATGGTGTTCCCCCTCTTCGCCGCGCTCTACCACTGGACACCGCTGATGAACGGGCACACCCTTTCCGAGCGGCTGGCGCGCTGGGTGTTCGGCCTGATGTTCATCGGCTTCAACCTCGCTTTCTTCCCGATGCACGTGAGCGGCCTGCTCGGCATGCCGCGGCGCGTGTACACCTACGAGGCCGGCCTGGGCTGGGATCTGCCCAACCTGCTGTCCAGCGCGGGCGCCTTCGTGTTCGCGGCGGGCGTGCTGATGTTTGCCATCGACGCGCTGCGCACCTGGCGGCGGCCCCGCCAGCCGCATGGCAACCCCTGGCTGGCAGCGAGCATGGAATGGCTGCCCTCGGCGAACTACGGCGCACGCAGCGTGCCGCAGGTGCGCTCGGCCGACCCGCTGTGGGACCAACCCGGCCTGGCACGCGAGGTCGAGGCCGGCCAGCACTGGCTGCCCGGCACCGCCACCGGCGGGCGCGAGGCGCTGGTCACAAGCCCCCGTGTCGCGCGGCCGTGGCAGGTGCAGCCCCTGCCGGGCGATGGTTGGGCGCCCCTGCTCGCCGGGCTGGGCACCGCGGGGTTCTTTCTGCTGCTCACGGTGAAGTGGCTCGCGCCCGCCTTTGCGTTCGGCATCGGCGGGCTCGTCGCCCTGCTGGTCTGGCTGTGGGCGAGCGATCGGCCACCGGCCGCGCCCATGGTGCCGATCGGTTCGAGGCTGCACGTCGACGTCGGCGGGCGCGGCATCCGCTCGCCCTCGTGGTGGGCGATGGTGGTGCTGGTCGTGGTCGACCTGACCATCTTCGCCTCGCTCGCCTACGCGCACCTGCACGTGTCGATGGCCGCCGACGTGTGCCCGCCCGGCGGCGCGCGCCTGCCGGCCTGGGCCTCGGTGGGGTTCAGCGTGGTGCTGTGGCTGCTGGGCTCGGTGCTGATGCATGCCGCACGGCGCAGCGCGTTCCGTGTTCGCCCTCTGGCATACGCCGCGTTGCTCGGCGCCTTGGGTTGCATGGCCGCAGCCCTTTTCGCGGGCATGACTGCGCACCAGGATGCAGGCCTCTCGCCGACGCTCAATGCATGGAGTGCGACGGTCGCCACGCTGCTGGCCTGGCTGGCCGTTCACGCCGTCGTGCTGGCCCTGATGGCCGCCTACCTGCTGCTGCGCCTGTGGAGCGGCCTGCTCACGCCACGCAGCCGCGCCACGCTCGACAACATCGGGCTCTTCTGGCACGGCGTGACCGCACAGGGTGTGATCACGATGCTGTTCATCCAGATGCTCCCGAGTTGGATGTAACGCAAGGGAGCGAAGCGACCCGCCCATCAAGCCACGCCCAAGGATCCGGCTCCGCCCGTCCGATGGGTGGAGCCCCTCGGGGGCTGAGCGAAGCGACCGGGGGGGCCCTATTTCGCCGTCGGCATCGCGAACTCCGCACCCTTGGCGATGCTCGCCGGCCAGCGCTGCATCACGCTCTTCTGCTTGGTGTAGAAGCGCACGCCCTCTTCGCCGTAGGCGTGCATGTCGCCGAAGAGGCTCTTCTTCCAGCCGCCGAAGCCGTGCCAGGCCATGGGCACCGGGATGGGCACGTTGATGCCCACCATGCCCACCTGGATGCGCCGCGCGAACTCGCGCGCCACGTTGCCGTCGCTCGTGAAGCAGGCCACGCCGTTGCCGAACTCGTGGTCGTTGACGAGCTTCACCGCGGCGGCGAAATCGGGCACACGCACCACGGCGAGCACCGGACCGAAGATCTCTTCCTTGTAGATCTTCATCTCGGGGGTCACGTGGTCGAACAAGGTGCCGCCGATCCAGAAGCCCTTCTCATGGCCCGCGACGGTGTGCCCGCGTCCATCGACCACCAGTTGGGCGCCCTCCTTCACGCCGTGCTCGATGTAGCCGGTGATGCGATCGAGCGCCTGCGCAGTGACGATCGGGCCCATCTCGGCGTCGGGCGCCATGCCGTTCTTGATCTTGAGTGTCTTGGCGCGCGCAGCCAGGGCCGGCACCAGCTTGTCGGCCACATCTCCCACTGCCACCGCCACGCTGATCGCCATGCAACGCTCACCGGCCGAGCCGTAGCCGGCACCGATGAGCGCATCGACGGTCTGCTCGAGATCCGCATCGGGCATCACCACCATGTGGTTCTTCGCGCCGCCAAGCGCCTGAACGCGCTTGCCGTGCTGCGCGCCGGTCTCGTAGATGTACTGCGCGATCGGCGTGGAACCGACGAAGCTGATGGCCTTCACGTCGGGGTGCGTGAGCAGCGTGTCGACGGCGAGCTTGTCGCCCTGCACGACGTTGAACACGCCGTCGGGCAGCCCGGCCTGCTTCAGCAGCTCGGCCATGAAGATCGACGGCGACGGATCGCGCTCGCTCGGCTTGAGGACGAAGCAGTTGCCCGCGGCGATGGCCACCGGGAACATCCAGCACGGCACCATGCCCGGGAAGTTGAACGGCGTGATGCCGGCCACCACGCCCAGCGGCTGGCGCATCGTCCAGTTGTCGATGCCGGTCGACACCTGCTCGGTGTAGTCGCCCTTCAGCAACTGCGGGATGCCGCAGGCGAACTCGATGATGTCGATGCCGCGGCTGACCTCGCCCTGCGCGTCGGTGAACACCTTGCCGTGTTCGGCGGTGATCATTGCGGCCAGCGTGTCCTTGTGCTGGTTCACCAGTTCGAGGAACTTGAACATCACCCGGCCCCGGCGGATCGGCGGCGTGTCGGCCCAGGCCGCGAAGGCGGCGGCCGCAGCGGCCACTGCATCGTTCACCTCGCTGGCGTCGGCGAGCGCCACCTGCCGCGCGACCGCGCCCGTGGCCGGGTTGAACACCGGCTGGCTGCGCCCGCTGCGCCCCGGGAGCACGCGCCCGTTGATGTAGTGGCCCACGTCGTGGGTGGCTGCAAACGCTTCGGGTGCGCCCATGGTCATCTCCTGTTCAACCGACCCAGTCTAGGCGCCGACACCCGCCCTGCCAACCGCATGGCGGTGACTTCATTGTTCGATAGACTGAACAATCGTTATCCACCCGTGCAAACCAATGGCCTCGTTGCCCGATCAACGCATCGACCTCCTCTGGCCGCAAGTCCATGCCCTGACGCTGCTCGCCCAATCGGCGAGCTTCACCAAGGTGGCGCAGCGGCTGGGCATGTCGAAGGCCGCGGTGAGCCAGCGCATCACCGAGCTCGAGCGCGCCGTCGGCCAGACGCTGGTGCTGCGCACCACGCGATCGGTGCGCCTGACCGAGGCCGGCCAGCGGCTCGTCGACCAGACGGCCGAGAGCTTCGCGCACATCGCGCGCAGCGTGACCGAGGCGCGCGAGCTTGCATCCGCACCGCGCGGGCTCATCCGCCTGACGGCACCGGTGGCGCTGGGCCGCCAGCATGTGGCACCGCTGATCGAGCTGTTTGCACGCCAGCACCCCGAGGTGCGCATCGACCTCGACCTGTCCGACCGGCTGCTGACGCTCGCCCACGAGGGGCTCGACCTCGCCGTGCGGCACACCAGTGCCCCGCCCGACAACCACGTCGCCTGGAAGCTGTGCGCCTCGCGCTCGGTGCTGGTGGCCAGCAGCGCCTACCTCAAGCGCCGCGGCACGCCATCGCACCCGGGCGACCTGGCCGCGCACGATTGCCTGACCTACCTGCGCACCGGTGCGCCGGTGTGGCAGTTCGAGCGCGGCACGCGCGCCCCCGAGCGCGTGAACGTGACGGTGCAAGGCCCTCTGCGCGCGAACAACAGCGAGGTGCTGCGCGATGCCGCGCTCGCCGGCCAGGGCATCGCACTGCTGCCCGACTTCAGCGCCGAATCGGCCCTGCGCGCAAGGAAGCTGCGCGTGCTGCTGCCCGCGTGGCGGCCGGTCGGGGTGTTCGGCGACGCCATCTATGCCATGCACCCGTGGAGCCCGACCACGCCCAAGGCCGTGCAAGCCTTGGTGGCGCATCTGCGCGCGCACCTGAGCGGTGGGTTCGAGGTATGACGCCCTGGCGCCGGCGCGAAAAAAAAGCCCACCCCGTGAAGGGTGGGCTATTCAAGTCCTCTGAAGGACGTCGTTGGGACCGATGCGGTTCCGTCCACTCTCTGGCGCGTTGTTCTTTTGGAGCGCTCCGGTGGTTCGAACCGTGTACCTCGCGGTCTTGGTGAGACCCCGTGTGACAGCACGCGGGAGAATGTAGTCTTGCGAGGTGGGTGCCAACATCCCCAATACGAGGGAGACTTTCGATACGCTTTGTAGCAACCGTTCCACCTCTGAAATCACCCGCGCCGAGCGCGCGAAAAAGGCCTTCATGCAACCCGTCCAACGCACCACGCCTACCCCGTTGAATGAGCGGGAGATCGACGAGCTGCAATCGCTGCTCGACGCCATCCCGGCGCCGTTGGAGCCTCTCGATGTGAGCATGCTCGACGGCTTCTTGTGTGGCCTGCTGGTGCAACCGGTACGCGTGCCGGTGAGCCGGTGGTTGCCGCATGTCACCGACGAGGACGGCCGCGCCGTGCCGCCGCGCATCGACCTCGCGCGCCTGCACGATCTCGTGCTGCGCCGCCACGCCGAACTCAACCACGCCATCTCGAACCGGAAGTGGTTCGACCCCTGGGTGTTCGAGCTCGAGGGCGAAGACGAAGACGAGCCCACCGATGCCGACGCCGTCTACCCCTGGGTGGCTGGCTTCGCGACGGCGATGGAACTCTTCCCGGACCTGATGCGGCACGACGCGCAGGCGCTGACCGAGCCGCTCGCCCTGGTCTACCGCCACCTCGACCCGGACGACCTCGAAGACGCCGACGAGCTGCTGGCCGAGATCGAGACCCTGGAGCCCCCCGAAGACCTGGCCGAGGCGGTGGAATGCCTGGTGCGCGCCACGCTGCTGCTCGCCGATGTGGGCCGCCCGCTGCAGCCTGCCACGCCCACCCGGCGCCCGCGGCCCGGGCCGGGGCCACGCCGCCGCTGATCGATCAACGGCGTGGGCGTCGATCAGGCGCCGCGCGTGTACCAGCGCTGCGCGTGCAGCGCGAGGCCGGTGGCCACGCTGGCGAAGCGATCGCCGCGCACCACCTGCGCCTGCGGGTAGTCCGCGGCGATCTGCTCGGCGAGCAGGCGCAAGCCCGTGGAGCCGCCGGTGAAGTACAGCGCATCGATCTGGCCGGGTTGCAGGCCGGCTTGCGCAACGGTCTCGCGCGCCGCGCCCACGATGCGCGCCAGATCGCCTTCGAGCGCCGCCACCGCCTGCGGTTCGGTCAGGCTCGCGGCCAGGCCGCGTTCCACGTGGCTCAGGTCGATGCTCGTTTCGCCGCCCTCGGCCACGCTGATCTTGGCGGCCTCGGCGCGTGACGCCAGCTCATGGCCCAGGCGCTCGGTCACCACCGTCATCAGGCGTTGGTGATGCCGCGGGTCGGCATAGAAGCTGCGCATCTGCCGAAGCTCGGCCACCCGCGCCGGGTTGTAGACGGTGTTGATGAGGTGCCAGGTGGCCAGGTCGAAGTACACCGCGCTCGGCACCTCGCGCGGCGGCGCACCGGCCACGCTCGGGCCGAAGGCGCCATAGCCGAACTCGCCGAGGATGCTGGCGAGCTCCACGCGACGGTCGAAATCGGTGCCCGCGATGTGCACGCCATGGTTGGCCAGGATGTCGCCCTTGCGCTCCAGGCGGCGCGCCTGCTCGGGCCCCACGCGCACAATCGAAAAGTCAGACGTACCACCGCCAATGTCAGCCACCAGCACGATCTGCTCGCGGTTCACGCTGCGCTCGAAGTCGAAGGCCGCGGCGATGGGCTCGTACTGGAAATGCACCTCGCGGAAACCCACCGCACGCGCCGCCGCTTCGAGCGCCGCCTGCGCCTGGGCATCGCGCGCGGGTTCGTCGTCGACGAAGAACACCGGCCGCCCCAGCACCACCTGCTCGATGCGCGTACCGGCCTGTGCCTCGGCCAGCGTCTTCAGGCGCAGCAGGTAGCCGGTGATGATGTCGATGTACTTCACACCGCGCCCGCCGCCCACGTCGGTGGTCTGCTCGACGAGGCTGCTGCCGAGGATGCTCTTCATCGAGCGCATCAGGCGGCCGTCGATGCCATCCACATACGCCGCGAGCGCCGCACGGCCGAACGCACGCGGCGGGCCGTTCGTCTCCGGGCCCTCGGCGAAATAAAACACCGCCGTGGGCATGGTGCGCTGGCCGGCTTCGAGCTCGACGAGCTGCATGGACTCAGCGCCCGTTGCGTTGCGCGAGGGGATGGCAATGGCCGAGTTCGAAGTGCCGAAGTCGATGGCGCAGTACATGCGGCAGTCCTGAGGTCGGGGGTGGGGTCACGCGGAGGGGGCGCGATTGTAGACTCGGCTCGCCGATCGCCCCTCGTCTGTCACACCGCTGGAGCCGCCCATGACGCCCACCCTGCTTCGCTCTCTCGCCGCGTCGTTGCTCCTCGCGGCCGCGGGCCTCGCCACGGCCGCCGACATGTCCGCGCCGGCCCCCGCCGCGGCCGACCCACTGGCCAACGCGCGGTCGCAGATCGCCGCGCGCAACTGGCCCGCAGCCATTGACGAGCTGAAACGCGTGAACGACACCGGCAGCGCCGACTGGAACAACCTGATGGGCTACTCGCTGCGCAAGCAGAAGTCGCCGGACATCGCCGGATCGGAGAAGTTCTACGACACCGCACTGCGCATCGACCCCAAGCACCGCGGTGCGCTGGAGTATTCGGGTGAGCTGTACCTGATGAAGGGCGACGTGCCGGCGGCCGAAGCGCGCCTGGCCAGGCTGCAGGGCGTGTGCGGCACGGCCTGCGTGGAGTACGCCGAGCTCAAGGACGCGATCGCACGCTTCAAGGCAAACGGCGGCAAGGCCGGCGGGTACTGAGCAGACAGAAATTGGTCAGGCAGATCAGGCCGCCGCGGCACGCCACGGTGCGCCGCCGCCGCGGCCGCAGTAGGCAAATGCGAGCGCCGGCTGCTTGCCACTGATCAAGTCACCCAGCGCGCGGCCTGAGCCGGCGCCGTGCGTCCACCCGAGCGTGCCGTGGCCGGCGTTGAGCCACAGGTTGCCGAGCCGGCTGCAGCGGCCGATGTACGGCAGGTTGTTCGGCGTACTGGGCCGCAGGCCGGCCCAGAAGTTGGGCTCGCTGGTGTCCGCCACACCCGGGAACAACTCTTCGTAGCGACTCACCAGCGAGGCGCAACGCACTCGCGCGGTGTCGCTCGTCAGCCCCATGTCGTAGCCCGCCAGCTCGGCGGTGCCGGCCACGCGCACGGTGTTGCCCAGGCGGCTGACGGCGATCTTGCGCGCGTCGTCGATCATGCTCACGACACTCGCGCGCTCCGGGTGCTTCAGGCGCAGCGTGGCCGAGTAGCCCTTGGCGGGGTAGATGTTGAGATAGATGCCGTGCGGGCGCAGCATCGGTGCGGTGAAGCTGCCGAGCGCGGCCACGTAGGCATCGGCGCGCAGCGTGCGCGGCAGCCCACCGAGTGGCTCCACCACGCGCACGCCCTGCACGCTGCGCCCTTCGACGTCGAGCCCCAGGATGTCGTGCTCGTACAGCAGCGTGGCGCCGCGCTGCTCGCACAGGCGCGCGAGCCTTTGCGTGAAGACACGTGCATCGCCCGACTCGTCGCTGGCGGTGTAGGTGCCGCCTGCAATGTTGCCGGCAAAGGCGCGGAGCGCGGGCTCGACCTGCAGCACCTCGTCGCGCGAGAGCACGCGCCGGTCCACGCCGTGCCGGCGCATCAGCTCGACCCCGACAGCCGCCGCGTCGAAATCGGCCTGCGTCGAGAAAAAGTGCAGGATGCCGCGCTCGATGCGATCGAACTCGATGCCGGTCTGCGCCACCAGGCTCTTGAGCGATTCGTGGCTGTAGCGCCCGAGTGCCACCAGGTTGGCCACGTTGCGCTCGAAGGCCTTGTTCGTGCATTGCGTGAGAAAGCTCAGGCCCCAGCGCCACTGGTGCCAGTCGAGCTTGGGGCGAAACAGCAGCGGGGCGTCGTCGCGCATCAGCCACTTGAGCACCTTGAGCGGCGCGGATGGCTGCGCCCAGGGCTCGCAGAAGCTGACCGAGATCTGGGCGCCATTGGCGTAGCTGGTTTCCATGGCGGCGTCACGCTGGCGGTCGACCAGGGTGACCTCATGGCCGTGCTCGAGCAGGTACCAGGCCGTGCACACGCCGAGGATGCCGGCGCCCATCACCACGACTCGCATCAACCGCCCCCTTTGAGCAGCAACTGTGCTGCCACGCTGAACATCACGAGCGCCACCAGCGCGTCGATCACGCGCCAGGTCTCGGCACGCCGCAACCAGCGCGACGCAGCCATGGCGCCATAGCCCAAGGACACGAACCACATCATCGACGCAAGACCCGCGCCCACCGCAAAGGCGATGCGCCCATCAGGGCCATGCTGCGCGCCGACGCTGCCGAGCAGCACGACGGTATCGAGGTAGACGTGCGGGTTGAGGTAGGTGAGCGCCAGCGTGCTGACTAACGCACTGCCCAGCGAGACATCGCCGGGCCCGCTCTGCGCCAGCGCGCCCTGCCCGCGCCAGGCATGCCAGGCAGCGCGCAGCCCGTAGGCGATCAGGAACGCGGCGCCGCCGTAGCGGAACACCTGCATCAGGAGGGGCGAGCCCTGGATGACCGAGCCGAGTCCGAACACGCCGAGGGCAATCAGCAACCAATCCGACAGGGTGCATAGCAACACCACCGGTCCCACATGCACGCGGGCCAGACCGAGCCGCAGCACCTGCGCGTTCTGCGCGCCGATGGCGGCAATGAGCCCCGCGGTCATCAGGGCGCCTTGCGTGAAGGCTGAGGCAATGGCGTCGGGCATGGAGCGACGGATTGTCGACACCCGGCGTGACACAGCGCCAGCCGTGGGCGCAATGGCAACGAGATCGACGGGTTTTGCGAGCGGGCCAGCCCGCTCCGGCCGGATCAGGTGCGAGCGCCGCTGCTGCCGCCCATGATGTAGTCGGCGATGTCCGGCAAGCCCGCATCGCCGCCAGCGAGCAAGACCGCGCTCACCAGAGCCGCCACCACGGTGGCCCAGGTCAGCAGGAGGCGGATCGACCCCAGGTTCATGTGCATCTCCAGCACGGCGTTTTCAGCGGGCAGGAGCGAATGGTGATCGCACCGCACAAACCATGCATCTTTCGTGTGGCAACCCCATTCATCAATCAGGGGTAAGTGCTTGCCAACTGCAAAAGCGCCCGGGCTGCGCGTCAATTCCAGGGTTTGCCGAACGCGGCGCGGCCACACACTGTCTCCATCGCACGCACTGGCAGGGAGGCGCTCGATGAAACTGTGGTCTGGAATGCATTGGCTCACCAACTGGGCGGTACGGCCCGGGCGGTCGTGTGAGGCAGCCGGTTCGCTCGACCCCGGCGACATGGGCACGGCTTTCGGCCTGGATGCCATGGCGCCCGAGATCCCCGACCCCCCGCCCGCCCCACGAAGCCCCACACCGCTCGCCGATCGCCTCGCGCGGCGGCCGCGGCGCTGAGGCTGCGGCCGACGCCTAAACCTCGATCAGCCGCAGGCCGTCGAAGCCATCGGCCTCGCCGCGGCGCGCATGGCCGCGCGCGTTGCAGACCACCCGCGACGCACCCACCCGGTAGTCATGCCGGCAGTGCAGGTGGCCGTGGATCCACAGGTCGGCCAGCGGGATGAGCTCGTCGTCGGCGTTGCAGAAACTCGCAGTGCCGGGCTGGCTGCCATAGCGCGGATCGCCGCTGCGCAGGCTGGGGCCGAAGTGCGTCAGGGCCACGGTCGCATCCCAATGGCCTGACGACCCGCCGGACGGCCGCGCCAACTCGGCGGCCAGCCAGTCGCGGCAGGCCAGGGCTTCTTCGCGCACGGCATCGGGGCCGAAGGGCTCGCCGTGGCGCGTGGAGCGCATCACCCGCATGAAGTACGTGGCCGCGCGCATGGCCTTGTCGCGGCCGCGCTCGCCGAAGAGATCGAAATCACACCAGCGCACGGTGGCCACGAAGCGGATGCGGCGGCCGTCCTGCCCGACACGCACCTCGCTCTCGCGCTCCAGCATCTGCAACCCGAGCTCGGCGCAACGCTCGCGCAGCGCGGGCCAGGCGGTATCGAGCTCGCGGCCATCGAACTCGTGATTGCCCGCGACGAAGATCACCGGCACCGGCCAGCCGCGAAAGCGCTCCAGGCCAGCCCAGGTGCTGTCGATGTCGCCGCCGAGGATCAGCAGCTCGGCGCCGGGCGCGGGCTGGGGCTCGAAGTCTTCGGTTTCGAGGTGCAGGTCGGACAGGAGTTGCAGGCGCACGGGTCGGCGGGGGTCGGCGGGTTCACCCCGCGCCGTGGCACTGCTTGAACTTCTTGCCACTGCCGCAGGGGCAGGGGTCGTTGCGGCCGACTTTGGGCGCATCGCGCCGCACCGTCTCGACCTTGTAGCGCTGGTCGCTCGTCAGGTCGTAGAGGTCGGCCACGGTGACGACCAGGTCTTCGATCGCATCGCCCATGTCCTTGAGCGGGTGCTCGCGCTCCAGGGTGGCGACGACCTCGCGCTCTTCGGCGGTCTCTGCCGGCAAGTGGCGGTACAGGCGGGCCAGGGCCGCCATCACGGCGTCGTCGGGCATCTCGGACAGATCTGGGAAGCAGATCGCCGCGTGCTGGAAGCCAGCGACCCACGGCATCAAGGCTTGCGAGATCTCGCTCATGCCGGCCAGCGGGTCGGGCTCGCCTTCGGGTGGGAGCTCGCGCGGATGTTCTTCGTCGAACTCGAGCACCAGCGGGTCGAACCAGCCATCTTCGGCCATCGCGCGGTTGAGTGCGGCGTGGCGGCGCAGGATCAGCGCGGTGGTGCGATCGCGCCACGCGGGGTCCACGTCGTCTGGCAAGGGCGTGGCATCGAAGTCGAACACATGCGGCAGCCAGGCCGCCGGCTCCAGCAGCAGCGGTTGCACGATCACGCCGCACAGGAAGCCGTCGAGCATCACCGCGTCGACGGGCTGCAAGGGCTCGGGCGTTTCGGCCAGGAGTTCGTCGAGTTCGGCGAACTCGGCATCGGTGAGGTCGGAATGGGCGGACATGGCGTGGCTCTCAAGGTGTGGCCGGGTTCGGCATTGTCGCCCCCATGCGCGGCCCCACGGCCTCGAGCAGGCGCGCGCGCAGCCACTGGTGCGCGCTCACCCGGTCATGGCGGGCATGCCACATCGCCTCGACGTGAATCGGCGGCATGGTCAACGGGATCGGTCGCTCGACCAGGCGCGACTGGTACCCCGTGGCGTCGACAAACGACGCCGGCAGGACCGTCAGCAAGTCGCTGCGCGACACCACCCGGCCGGCGGTGAAGAACTGGTTGACGGTGAGCACGATGCGCCGGGTGCGGTTGAGTGCCGCCAGCGCCTGGTCGACGAACCCATGCGGTCGGCCCGAAAAGCTCACCAGCAGGTGATGGGCGTCGCAGAAGGCATCCAGCGTCAGCTCGGCCTGCGCCAGCGGGTGCCCGCGGCGCATCACGCACACGTATTCGCTGTCGTTCAGCCGCTGGTGTCGCAAGGCGGCCTGCGCGCCCTGCGACACGAGCTCCGCAACGGCCTCGGGGAAATAGCCGACGGCCACATCCACATCGCCTCGCTCCAGAAGCGAGCGCGGGTCGCGTGTGGTGAGCGGAATGACGCGCAGGTTGACCTGGGCCTGGTGTGCCTCGATGTGGTCGACCAAGGGCGGCAACAGAACGGCCGCGGTCGCGTCGGCCATTGCGAGGCGGAAACTCACGGCATCGCGGCCCGGGTCGAACTCGTCGGGGTCGAGCGCCGCGCGGAGTTGATCCAGCGCCGAACGAACCTGCGGCCACAGCTTCTCGGCGAAGGGCGTGGGCACCACGCCGTGCGTGGCGCGGGTGAGCAACTCTTCACCCACCGCCTCCTTGAACCGCCTCAGCGCGTTGCTCACCGCGGGCTGTGTCAGCGACAGCCGCGCGGCAGCGCGGGTCAGGTTGCGCTCGGCCATGACGGCGTCGAAAACGCGCAACAGGTTCAGATCCAAGGACTTGTAGTTCATCGCGTGATTTTGTGCTCGACATGCACATTGTGAATATCACGAATTCATATTCGTGATTGGACACGCATTAGTGGTTACCCTAGTATTGCCCTCAATGCCAGCTCATTCGAGTTGCAGACGTTCCCACGAAGGAGCACACCATGACCGCCTCGACCATCAGCATCCAGATCCCCCAACCCCGCAACGCCCCCCGGCTGGCCGCCATCATCGGCGAATGGGTCGGCGCGCTGCTGAAGGCCCTCCCGGCTGGCACCCCGGCACTGCGCTACCCGACGCGTGACGCGGCCCGCGTGCGCGCCATGGCCCACCGCTACGAAGGCAGCGATCCCCGCTTCGCCTCCGAGTTGTATGCCGCCGCAGATCGCCACGAGCAGCTGTACCAGTTCGCTTCGGAAAGCTACGGCGCAGCCGATCGCCCCGACATGCTGGCCCGCTGATCCCGAGAACGCCTCCCAAGGCACATAACGAGAAGCCCGCATCAGCGGGCTTTTTTGTTGTTCGATGCGAAACCCACGTGAAAAGGGGCACCGCTCGGGTGCCCCTTTCGGGTTTCGACCGATTGCTCGGCAGATCAGGCCTCCAGGCGAGCCTCGATCTTGGCCTTGGTGGCCGTCAGCTGGGTCGGCAGGTGGTAGGCCAGCTGCTGGAACAGCTCGGCATGCAGGCCGAGCTCGGTCTGCCACGCGGCCTTGTCGATGCTGGTGACCTGGTCATACTGGGCCTTGGTGAAATCGAGGCCGGTCCAGTTGAGGTCTTCATAGCGCGGGGTCGTACCGAAGACGTTCTCGACGCCCTGGCCCGAGCCTTCCACACGATCCAGCATCCACTTCAGGACGCGCATGTTCTCGCCGTAACCCGGCCAGATGAATTTGCCGTCGGCGCCCTTGCGGAACCAGTTGACGCAGAAGATCTTGGGCAGCGTGGCGCCCGAGGCTTCCAGCTTGGTGCCCAGGTCGAGCCAGTGCTGGAAGTAGTCGCTCATGTTGTAGCCCATGAAGGGCAGCATGGCGAAGGGGTCGCGGCGCACCACGCCTTGCTGGCCGAAGGCCGCCGCGGTGGTTTCAGAGCCCATGGTGGCAGCCATGTAGACGCCTTCGGTCCAGTCGCGCGCTTCGGTGACGAGCGGCACGGTCGTCGAGCGGCGGCCACCGAAGATGAACGCGTCGATCTTGACGCCGGCGGGGTTGTCCCACTCACTGTCGAGCGCCGGGTTGTTGGTGGCGCCCACGGTGAAACGCGCGTTCGGGTGGGCGGCCTTGGCGCCGGTTTCCTTGGCGATCTGCGGGGTCCAGTCCTTGCCTTGCCAATCGATGGCGTGGGCCGGGGCGTCGCCCATGCCTTCCCACCAGACATCACCGTCGTCGGTGAGGGCCACGTTCGTGAAGATCACGTCACGGTCGAGCGACTTCATGCAGTTCGGGTTGGTCAGCATGTTGGTGCCGGGGGCCACGCCGAAGTAACCCGCCTCGGGGTTGATCGCGCGCAGCGAGCCATCGGCTTGGGGCTTCACCCAGGCGATGTCGTCACCGATGGTGGTGACCTTCCAGCCGTCGAAGCCAGCCGGCGGGATCAGCATGGCGAAGTTGGTCTTGCCGCACGCGCTCGGGAAGGCCGCCGCGACGTGGTACTTCTTGCCCTGCGGCGAGGTCACACCCAGGATGAGCATGTGCTCGGCCAGCCAGCCCTGGGCGCGGCCCATGGTGGAGGCGATGCGCAGGGCGAAGCACTTCTTGCCCAGCAGCGCGTTGCCGCCGTAGCCGGAGCCGTAGGACCAGATCTCCTGGGTCTCGGGGTAGTGAACGATGTACTTGGTGTCGCTGCAGGGCCAAGCCACATCTTTCTGGCCGGCTTCGAGCGGGGCGCCCACGGTGTGCACGCAGGGCACGAAATGGCCGTCTTCGCCCAGCACGTCGAGCACGGCCTTGCCCATGCGGGTCATGATCTTCATGTTGACGGCCACGTAGGGGCTGTCGGACAACTCGACGCCGATGTGGGCGATCGGCGAGCCCAGCGGGCCCATGCTGAAGGGCACCACGTACAGCGTCCGGCCCTTCATGGCGCCCTTGAAGAGGGCCTTGTCGCCGGTTTGCAGCAGCTGGCGCATCTCGGCCGGAGCCATCCAGTTGTTGGTCGGGCCGGCGTCTTCCTTCTTGGGCGAGCAGATGAAGGTGCGGTCTTCGACCCGTGCCACGTCACTCGGGCTGGTGACAGCCAGGTAGCTGTTGGGGCGCAGCTCGGGGTTGAGTTTCTTGAAGGTACCGGCCGCGACGAGCTGGCCGCACAGGCGGTCGTACTCTTCCTGGCTGCCATCGCACCAGTACACATCGCGTGCTTCGGTGAGAGCGGCGATCTCGGCCACCCAGGACACGAGGCGTGCATGTTTGACATAGGCGGGTACGTTCAAGCGCAGCCCTTCCATCACGGGTTGGTTCATGGTCAGTCCAATCATCAAAGTTAAAACGGAATCGGGCGAACCTCAGGCCTCTCAAAACAAGGTGTCGAGAGGCTCGCCCCATGCCGCTTGCGTCTTCAAGACGCGCGCAGGATCGACTCAAAAAAGATTGTCATGCCAATGTAATCTCGCCGTAACCACCGGGCACCGGGGGGCCATGCAATTTATGCATATCCCCATGCGGCCCTCGTGTGAACTGTTCCGCAGTGCAGGGCAATGGGTGTGCCGTGGGAGACGTTCCGACCCCTAAGATGAGCGCCATGACACTCGATCGCCGCACTGTGCTGGCCGCCTTGGCCACCGCCAGCGTTGCGCCCGCTCTGCAGGCGGCGCAGCGCAAATCGCTGAAGGACCCGATGCTCCTGGGCGTGGACCAGTCCCTGTTCGACACGGGGCTTGCCGGGCAGTTCCAGCGCGCTTTTGGCCGGGATACTGGTGTCGCGGTGCAACTCGTGCCCGGGTTCAGTGCCACGCTGCTGCAGACGCTGGAGCGCGGCGAGATCGATGCGGCCATGACCAACGCCCCCGAGCAGGAGGCGCAACTCGAGAAGCAGGGCCTGGCGCACGACCGCCGTCTGGTGGCCCGGGGCGACTTCGTACTGGTCGGCCCGATGGAGGGCAAAGGCAAGCAGGCGCGCGACCCGGTGGGCGTGGCCGGCGGCAAGGACATCGCCGCCGCGCTGACCCAGATCGCCCAGGCACAGGCGCGATTCATCGGCCCGGTGGTAGGCAGCGGCGCTTACCTGAGCGCATTTGCCTTGTGGCGCGCGGCCAAGGTGGCGCCAGCGGCCCCCTGGTATTCGGATGCGACGTCGAGCGTGCTGGATCAGGCCCAGGCCGAGAACGCCTACGCGCTGGTCGACCGGGCCAGTTGGCTCGCACGCAGCCGCAAGCCGCTGGCCGTGCTGGTCGAGGGTGACCCGCGCATGGCCGTCGAAGTGCACCTGATGCGCTCGTTCCGCGTCAACCACCCGGCCGCCAAACTGTTCGGCGAGTGGGTCGGCGGGCCGCAGGGCCGCCGCGCCGCGGCTGGTGTGCGGGGATGGCGCTCGGCCTGAGGGCTGTCCCACACACCATCGAGATCCGATCGGGTTTGACCTCTGCGGCATCATCTCGGCATGCCGCACACCCTGCTCAGCGTCAACGTCAGCCTGACCCGCGAGGTCGACATCGCCGGGCGCAAGGTGATGACGGGCATCGGCAAACGGGCCGTGCCGCATGCGGTGGCCGCTCGCCCGCTCGGGCTGGAAGGCGACGAACAGGCCGATCTGACGGTGCACGGCGGGCTGTCGAAGGCCGTCTACGCCTACCCGAGCGAGCACTATCCCTTCTGGCAGACTGTACGCGCCCAGGCCAAGGTGGCGCTGTGGGACGAACCCCTGCCGCCCGGGTCGCTCGGCGAGAACCTCACGCTGAGCGGCCTGCTCGAAGACCAGGCCTGGATCGGCGACGTGCTGCGCTTCCCGAACTGCGAACTGGCGGTCAGCGAGCCGCGCTTTCCCTGCTTCAAGTTCAACGCGGTCATGGGCTTCAACCAGGCCAGCAAGCTGATGGGTGCGAACGGCTGGTGCGGCTTCTACCTCGCAGTGCGCGTCGCCGGCACGCTGCAGGCGGGTGAGTCGTTCGAAGTGATCCCGGGGCCGCGCGAGGTCGGCATCCGCGAGCTGTTCCGCTCACGGATCTCATCCAAGAAAGTCTGACCGGGCCGCTCGCACAGCGCAGCACACCGGCGAAAAGGCCGAACGGGCGACAGAGCAGAAGACAATACCGCCTCCACCTGACCGGCCACGCCCATGCTCGCCTACCGACACGCCTTTCATGCGGGCAACCATGCCGACGTGCTCAAGCACGTGGTGCTCACGCGCGTGCTGCGCTACATGAACCAGAAGGACAAAGCCTACCGGCTGATCGACACGCACGCCGGCGCGGGCGGCTATTCGCTCGAGGGCCAATACGCGCAGAAGAAGGGTGAGTACATCGAAGGCATCGCCCGGCTGTGGGAGCGGCAGAAGAACGGCGAAGCCCTGCCCGAACTGGTGGGCGACTATGTGGATCAGGTGCGCCAGTTCAACCCCGACGGCCACCTCACGCAATACCCCGGTTCGCCCGCCTTCGCGCAGTTGCTGCTGCGCCCGCAGGATCAGCTCCGCCTGTACGAGCTGCACAGCACCGACCACCGCATCCTGGCCTCGTACCTGGGCCACAACAAGGGCGTGGAGGTCTACAACGCCGACGGCTTCGAGGGCCTGAAGGCACAGGTGCCGCCGAGCACGCGCCGCGCCGCGGTGCTGATGGACCCGTCCTACGAGGGCCACAACGACTACGGTCGCGTGATCGCCTCGCTGCGCGAAGGGCTGCAGCGTTTTTCCGAAGGCGTGTACATGGTCTGGTACCCGCAGGTGACGAAGCTCGAAGCCGCGCAGTTGCCGCGCCGCCTGGAGGCGCTGGCGCCCAAAGGCTTTCTGCATGTGCGGCTCACGGTGCAGCAACTCGACCAGCAAGGCTTCGGCCTCGCGGGCAGCGGGATGTTCATCCTGAACCCGCCCTACACCCTGCATGACGAGATGCAGGAGCTGATGCCCTGGTTGGTCGACGTCATGGGCCAGTACGACGGCGCGAACTACCTCATCGAGCAGCGGGCGGCGTAGCGCCCACCGCATGGACAGCCACGGGTCGGCCTACCTGGCCGTGGGCTGCTCGGCGTGCATCTTCTTGAGCGACTCCATCCACGGCATCCAGTCGATCGGGCCACTCTCGTGGCGCTTCTTCAAGTTGCCAAGCACGGCACCCCACGCCTTGTCGAAATAGGCGTAAGCCTGGTCCCACTGGCCGCCCTCCCCCCAGCCGCTGTGGTGCAGCGTGACGCGGGTCGATTGGCCACCCGCATCGAATAGCCGCACCACCACGAAGGTACGCTGCTGGCGCGCCTCGGACAGGTGCGGTGGTGCGTTCCAGTCGAAGCTGAGCATCTTCATCGGCTGCAGTGCCAAGTAGCGCATGGTGTCGGCACCCTTCGCGCCGGGGGCGCCGAGCGGGTCGATGTGGATATGGAAGGCGCCATCCGGGCGCGCGTCGATCTCGGCCTCGGGCGCGAAGAAACTCTCGATACCGGCCTGGGTCGTCCAGCTCTCCCACACCGCCGCCACGGGCGCGGGCACGATCACTTCCTTCTGGATGGCGCGCTCCTGGGGCCACGCCGACGTGGCGGCCACGAGAAGCAGGGAGGCGAGCAGATGGCGCATGGGTTCGTCCTCGGACGGACAGTTGCCAACACTAACATCGCGCCCATGCAGCCTCAAGCCACCCCCTCCACCGCCGGCCCGTTGACCGGGCTGAAGGTGATCGAACTCGGCCAGCTCATTGCCGGCCCGTTTGCGGCGAAGACGCTGGCGGATTTCGGCGCCGAGGTGATCAAGATCGAGCCACCGGGCACCGGCGACCCGCTGCGCCAGTGGCGGCTGCTGCACGAGGGCACCAGCGTGTGGTGGCAGGTGCAGTCGCGCAACAAGAAGAGCGTGACGCTCGACCTCAGGCAGCCCGAGGCGCGCGAGATCGTGCGCCGGCTCGCGGCCGAATGCGACGTGGTGGTCGAGAACTTCAAGCCCGGCGTGATGGAAGCCTGGGGCCTGGGCTACGACGATCTCGCCCGCGACAACCCCGGGCTGATCATGCTGCGCATCAGCGGGTACGGCCAGACCGGGCCTTACAAGGACCGGCCCGGCTTCGGCGTGGTGGCCGAGGCCATGGGCGGCCTGCGCCATCTCACCGGCGAACCCGGCCGCGTGCCGGTGCGCGTGGGCGTGAGCATCGGCGACACGCTGGCCTCGCTGCACGGCGTGATCGGCATCCTGATGGCGCTGCACCACCGCCACGCGACCGTGTCGGCGCAAGCGCCCAAGGGGCGCGGCCAGGTGATCGACGTCGCCTTGTACGAGGCGGTCTTCAATTGCATGGAAAGCCTGCTGCCCGAGTACAGCGCCTTTGGCGCCGTGCGCGAAGCCGCAGGCTCGGCGTTGCCGGGCATCGCGCCCAGCAATGCCTACCCCTGCGTCGACGGCTGGGTGCTGGTGGCCGGCAACGGCGACAGCATCTTCACGCGCCTGATGAAAGCCATCGGCCGCGACGACCTGGCGCAAGACCCGTCGCTCGTCGGCAACGCGGCCCGCGTGGCGCGCGTGGACGAGATCGACGCGGCCATCGGCGCGTGGACCGTCTCGCGCCAAGTGGCCGATGTGCTCTCGGCCTTGAACGCGGCGCAGGTGCCGGCGGGGCGCATCTACACCGCACGCGACATCGCCGAAGACCCGCACTACCGCGCGCGCGGCATGGTCGAGCGCGTGACATCGGCCGACGGCCTGTCGGTCGAAGTGCCGGGCATCGTGCCGAAGCTGAGCGCCACGCCGGGAGGCATCAGCCGGCGCGCCCCCACACTCGGCGAAGACACCCAGGCCGTGCTGCGCGAGCTGGGCATCACCCCGGAGCAGGAAGCCCAGCTGCGCGCCCGCGGGGTTCTGTAACTCCACGTTTCGGAGCCTGGGGAAACCTCGGGGGCATCGGCACCCAACATAGCCACTTCGTACAAGGCCACGGTCTCCCGGCCGTCGAATAATTTATCTGTGCACGGGTGTGCAATAAATACAAAGCCCGGCCAGACAACAACGACCCAGGAGACAACCATGTTCAACAGCAAGACCTTCATCCGCGCCGGCCTGGCGCTGGTGCTGACCGCCGCCTCGGCGGTGGCCCTGGCCCAGACGAGCTTCAGCGCCACCTACAAGGGCGGCAGCACCTCGTCGTGCGGCACCACCTACAGCATCACCGGCAAGGAACCATCGGCCGCCGGCAAGTACCCGCTGTTCGTCTACATCGGCGGCACGGGCGAGACCTACACCAGCTCATGGGGCGCCGCCGCGATCGACGCGGCCGTGGCCCGCGGCATGGTGGCCGCCTCGGTGCAATACGACAACGCCTCCTTCGGCACCTGCACGACCATCAGCACCCGCGCCAAGTGCATCTTCAATTCGGCCAACGCCAACAGCGCCATTTCCAAGCTGTGCGCCCGCTCCAAGGTTGACTGCTCCAAGGGCATCGTCACCGGCGGCCTGAGCCAAGGCTCGATCATCTCGGTGCTCTCGCGCAACTACCACTCGGGCATCCAGGCCTCGTTCGGCCAGGGCGCCGGTTCGACCTACACCGTGGCCTACAACCTGCAATCGTGCATCGCCGACGGCAAGCACACGCAGACAAGCGACCGCCTGCGCATCATCAACGGCGAACGCGACATGTTCGTCGGCGGCACCGAAGCCATCGCCCGCTCGCAAGCTCAGTTGGTGACCGGCCTGAAGTGCAGTGGCCTGAGCCCCACCGAGTGCTTCCGCAGCAATGGCTCCGGCTGGGCCGTGGTCAAGGACTTCCAGGTCCTCGACCTCTACGCCGACCACTGCTTCATGGGCCTGGGCACCTACGGTGCGCAGTGCACAGGCATCCTGGCTGCCGACACGAACTACCAGTACGGCTCGGGCGCCTGGGCGCTGCCGGCCACGATGAACTGGCTGAAGACCTACGTGACGAACTGATCGTCCACGCCACCGAACGCCCCGCACCGCGCGGGGCGTTTTTGTCTCTGCCCTTCGAAAGGGACCCCATGAGGTATGGCATGCCGCGCCACCAGATGCGCGTGTTCGACGACGGCAGCCTGTTTGCGGGCTCCGACGCGCGCTGGAAGACACGCCGCTACACCGCCACGCTGCTGCTGGCCTTGTCTGAACGACCAATCGAGGTCGAGGTCGACGGCCATTTCGAGCGGCACACCGCCATCGCGCTGCGCCCCTACGTCAGCGGGCGGTTGGCGATCCTTGCCACGCCGTTCGTCTCCATCGATCTGGCACCCGAGCACCCCGCGTTTGCGGCCTTCGAAGCCATTGCCGACCCGGGTTGCGTGGCGCTGCCGGCTGAGCGCTTCGCCCTGGTGCGCCGCGAACTGGCCGCCTTGCACACCGGCCAACTGAGCGACCCGCGCGAAGCCCACCGCCTGCACCGCCGCGCCGCCAACCTGGCCGCCGGCCTGCTGCCCGAGCGGCCCGCACTCGACACCCGAGTGGCCCTGGCGCGAGCGCTCCTGCGCAGTAACCCGAGCCTGTGCGCGCAAGAACTCGCACAGCGCTGCTGCCTGTCGCCGCACCGCCTGTCGCATCTGTTCTCCGACGAACTGGGCATCACGGTGCGCCAGTACCAGCAGTGGCTGAAGATCCAGTCGGCCGCGCGCTTCTTCGGCAGCGGGCTGAGCCTCACGCAGATCGCCGAGGCGGCGGGCTTCTCGGATTCACCGCACTTCTCGAAGGTCTGGTCGCAGGCCTATGGCGCACCGCCGGTGTTCTTCTTCAGCAACCCCGATGTGGCGGTGCAAACCTGGCGCCAGGCCTCTCGCGCCAAATCGGGCGCGAAGTCGCGCTTGAACTCCCTGAGCGCAACGGACAGCAGCCACGAGCGCGCGGCCACGCCCAGCGTGTAGGCGCACTGGCGCCGCCGAGTCACGGCTCATCTGCTTCTCGGGCAGCCTCCCTTGCGGTGGATGCCCCCCCCGACCTTCCCGAGCGAGCACACCGTGCTCATGCTCTCGCGCCGCGGCATGTCACCCGGTGCCAAGTTGCGCCATGAACATCGCCGATTGACGGCACCCGCGGAAACCGTCACGCCTCTCGATCGCGCGCAGCCACTACATTGCGCATCAAACAAGCGATCACCCGGAGGAGGAAGCTTTGTCATCTGCCCCACACGACCCGCACCCGAACCAGTTCGCCCTGCTGGCGCAGCGCCGCTTCGCGCCCTTCTTCTGGACGCAGTTTCTCGGCGCCGGCAACGACAACCTGTTCAAGTTCGCCTTCACCGTGATGGTGACCTACCAGCTGCAGGTGAGCTGGCTGCCGCCGGCGCAGGCGGGCCTGGTGATCGGGGCGCTGTTCATCCTGCCCTTCCTGATCTTCTCGGCCACCAGCGGCCAGCTCACCGACAAGGTCGACAAGACGAAGATGATCCGCTTCGTCAAGTGGTTCGAGGTCGTGGTGATGGCGATCGCCGCCTACGGCTTCGTCACCGCGCACGTGCCGGTATTGCTGCTGTGCGTGTTCCTGATGGGCCTGCACTCCACGCTCTTCGGGCCGGTGAAGTTCGCCTACCTGCCGCAGCACTTGAGCGAGCGCGAGTTGACCGGCGGAAACGGCATGGTCGAGATGGGCACCTTCGTCGCGATCCTGCTGGGCAGCCTGATCGGCGGGGTGCTCGTGGTCGTGCCGCAGGTGGGCCCGCAGTACATCGCCTGGGCCTGCCTCGGCGTGGCGGTGCTGGGCCGCGTGACGGCGCAGTTCGTGCCGCCCACGCCGGCCACCGACCCCGGCCTCACGATCAACTGGAACCCGTTCACCGAGACCTGGCGCAACCTGAAGCTCGCGCACGAGAACCGTGCGGTGTTCCGCTCGCTGCTGGGCATCTCGTGGATGTGGTTCTTCGGCGCGGTGTTCCTGTCGCAGTTCCCCTCGTTCTCGAAAGAGGTGCTGCATGGCGATGCGAACGTGGCCTCGCTGCTGCTGGTCGTCTTCTCGGTGGGCATCGGCATCGGCTCGCTCTTGTGCGAGCTGCTCTCGCGCCGCCACGTGGAGATCGGCCTGGTGCCGCTGGGCGCGATCGGCATGAGCGTCTTCGCGATCGACCTCTACTTCGCCTCGCGCGGCCTGCCCGCGCCGGCCACGGCCTACACCGTGAGCGGCTTCATGGCGCAGGGCGCGCACTGGCGCGTGATGGCCGACCTGCTGCTGCTCTCGCTCTTTGCCGGCATCTACAGCGTGCCGATGTACGCGCTGATCCAGCTGCGCTCGCAGCCCACGCACCGCGCCCGCATCATCGCGGCCAACAACATCCTCAACGCGCTGTTCATGATCGTCAGCTCGGTGCTCGTGGGCGCGCTGCTGGCGATGCACTTCACGATCCCGCAGGTGTTCCTGATCACCGGCGTGCTCAACGCGATCGTGGCCTTCTACATCTTCATGCTGATGCCCGAGTACCTGCTGCGCTTCATCGCCTTCGTGGCCACGCGGCTGGTGTATCGCTTCAAGCTGCGCGGCGACGAGCACATCCCGACCGAGGGTGCGGCCATCCTGGTGTGCAACCACGTGAGCTTCGTCGACGCGGTGCTGCTGATGGGTGCGAGCCCGCGGCCCATCGCCTTCCTCATGGACCACCGCATCTTCAAGACGCCGGTGCTGGGCTGGATGTTCAAGCTGGCCAAGGCGATCCCGATCGCACCGCAGAAGGAAGACCCGGCGGCCTACGAGCAGGCCTTCGAGCGCGCCCGCGAGGTGCTGGCCGAGGGCGACCTGCTGTGCATCTTCCCCGAGGGCGGCATCACCCGCGACGGCCAGCTCGGCGAGTTCAAGGGCGGGATCATGAAGATCCTGGAGACGAACCCGGTGCCGGTGGTGCCGCTCGCGCTGCAGAACCTGTGGGGCTCGTTCTTCTCGCGCATGGGCGGCGCGGCGATGACGCACCCCTTCCGCCGTGGCTTCCTGAGCCGCGTCGGGCTGATCGCCGGCCCCGCGCTGGCGGCCGATCAGGTGTCGCCCGGCGCGCTGAAAGAGCGCGTGGCGGCGCTGCTGGCGCAGCCGATCCCCGGCGTACCCCGCAGCGCCTAAAATCGCGGGTTCTGTCCCGACCCACCAGCGAGTACCCCGTGGCCGCCACCATCCTCCAAAAGCTCCCCGCCGGCGAACGCGTCGGCATCGCCTTCTCGGGCGGCCTCGACACCAGCGCCGCCGTGCACTGGATGCGCAAGAAGGGCGCGATCCCCTGCGCCTACACCGCCAACCTCGGCCAGCCCGACGAGAGCGACTACGAGGACATCCCCCGCAAGGCCAAGGCCTACGGCGCCGACATCGCCCGCCTCGTGGACTGCCGGGCGCAGCTGGTGGCCGAGGGCATCGCCGCCGTCCAGGCCGGCGCCTTCCACATCAGCACGGGTGGCGCGACCTACTTCAACACCACCCCGCTGGGCCGCGCCGTGACCGGCACCGCGCTGGTGGTGGCGATGAAGGAAGACAACGTCCACATCTGGGGCGACGGCAGCACCTACAAGGGCAATGACATCGAGCGCTTCTACCGCTACGGCCTCTTGGCCAACCCGGCACTGCGCATCTACAAGCCCTGGCTCGACCAAACCTTCATCGACGAACTCGGCGGCCGCAAGGAGATGAGCGAGTTCCTGATCGAGAACGGCTTCGACTACAAGATGAGCGTGGAGAAGGCCTACTCGACCGACTCCAACATGCTCGGCGCCACGCACGAGGCCAAGGACCTGGAGTTCCTCGACAAGGGCATGCACATCGTCAACCCGATCATGGGCGTGGCCTTCTGGAAGGACGACGTGGCTGTGAAGGCGGAGCGCGTCTCGGTCGCCTTCGAGGAAGGCCGCCCGGTCTCGATCAACGGCGTGCGCTTCGGCAGCGCCGTGGCCCTGTTCGAGGAAGCCAACAAGATCGGCGGCCGCCACGGTCTGGGCATGAGCGACCAGATCGAGAACCGCATCATCGAGGCCAAGAGCCGCGGCATCTACGAAGGCCCGGGCATGGCGCTCTTGCACATCGCCTACGAGCGCCTGGTCACCGGCATCCACAACGAAGACACCATCGAGCAGTACCGCACCAACGGCCGCAAGCTCGGCCGCCTGCTGTACCAAGGCCGCTGGTTCGACTCGCAGGCCATGATGCTGCGCGAGAGCGCCCAGCGATGGATCGCCAAGGCCATCACCGGCGAAGTGACGCTCGAGCTGCGCCGCGGCAACGACTACTCGCTCATGAACACGGTGAGCCCCAACCTCACCTACGCGCCCGAGCGGCTGTCGATGGAGAAGGTGGAAGGCGCCTTCCAGCCCATCGACCGCATCGGCCAGCTCACCATGCGCAACCTCGACATCGCCGACACGCGCCAGAAGCTCGGCATCTACACCGCCGCCGGCCTGTTGGGCGCGGAAAGCGAAGGCAGCCTGCCGCTCTTGACGCACAACAGCGCGGGCGACAAGCCGACGGGCTGACCCCTCCCCGCTGACACCCTTGCGACGGCCCCTCAGGGGCCGTTTGCACAAGAATCGCCGTCTCAACACTGGAGACGAGCATGAGCACGCAGACAACAAGCAGCGAAGAACGCGTCCGCATCACCGTGGACGAGCGCGGCGTGGCCGAGGTGGCCCTCACGCGCGCCGACAAGATGAACGCGATCGATGCGGCGATGTTCCGCGCGATCAACGACGCCATCGAGCAGCTCAAGGCCGATGCGCGCGTGCGCGTGGTCGTGGTCCACGGCGAGGGCCGCGCCTTCTGCGCCGGGCTCGACATGGGCCGCTTCCAGCAGATGGGCCAGGGCCAGACCAGCGGCACCATGGGCACCGACCTGCTCACCCGCAGCCGCGGCCTCGCCAACGACGCGCAGTACGTGGCCTGGGGCTGGCGCACGCTGCCCGTGCCGGTGATTGCTGCCGTGCACGGCGTGGCCTTCGGCGGCGGCTTGCAGATCGCGCTCGGCGCCGACATCCGCCTCGTGCACCCCGAAGCCAAGCTCGCCGTGATGGAAGTGAAGTGGGGCCTGGTGCCCGACATGGCCGGCGTGGTGCTGATGACCGAGCTGGTGCGGCCCGACGTCGTGCGCGAGCTGACCTACACCGGGCGTGTGGTGTCGGGTGTGGAGGCGCAGCAGATCGGCCTGGCCACCCGCGTCAGCGACGACCCGCTGGCCGATGCCCGCGCACTCGCCGCACACATCGCCGCGCAAAGCCCCGATTCGATCCGCGCCAGCAAACGCCTGCTCAACGGCGCCTCGCCCGTGCCTGCGGCCGCGGTGCTGATGGCCGAATCGGTCGAGCAGAAGGCGCTGATCGGCAGCCCCAATCAGCGCGAGGCGGCACTCGCCGGGCTGGAGAAGCGCCCGGCCGTATTCCGCTGAAGATCGCTACGAAACCCCGCGCGCCCGATCCGCCTTGAACTGGGCGCGGAAGGCCTCGAAGGTACCCGCATCGAGCGCCTCGCGCACCTCGCGCATCAGGTTCACGTAGTAGTGCAGGTTGTGGATGCTGGTGAGCATGGGCCCCAGCATCTCGCCGCAACGGTCGAGGTGGTGCAGGTAGGCGCGGCTGAAGCCCTTGCAGCAGGTGCAACTGCAGGTCTCGTCGACCGGGCGCTCGTCGGTCTTGTAGCGAGCGTTGCGCAGGCGCAGGTCGCCGAAGCGAGTGAAGAGGTGGCCGTTGCGCGCGTTGCGGGTGGGCATCACGCAGTCGAACATGTCGACACCGCAGGCCACGCCTTCGACCAGATCCTCCGGCGTGCCCACGCCCATCAAATAGCGCGGCTTGTGGGCCGGCAGGCGGTGCGGCGTGTGCGCCATGATGCGCAGCATCTCGTCCTTGGGCTCGCCCACGCTCACGCCGCCGATGGCGTAGCCGGGCAGGTCGAGCTCGACGAGTGAAGCCAGCGACTCCTCGCGCAGGTGCTCGAACATGCCGCCCTGCACGATGCCGAAGAGCGCGTTGGGGTTCTCCAGGCGATTGAACTCGGTGAGACAGCGGCGCGCCCAGCGCAGGCTGAGTTCCATCGAGATGCGCGCCTCTTTCTCGGTGGTGAGGTGGCCCTTGGTCTCGTACGGCGTGCACTCGTCGAACTGCATGACGATGTCGCTGTTGAGCACACGCTGCACTTGCATGCTCACCTCGGGCGTGAGAAAGAGCTTGTCGCCGTTGACGGGCGAGGCGAACTTGACGCCCTCTTCGCTGATCTTGCGCATCTCGCCCAGGCTCCACACCTGGAAGCCGCCGCTGTCGGTGAGGATCGGTTTGGTCCAGCCCTCGAAGCGGTGCAGGCCGCCGAACTGCGCGAGGATGTCGAGCCCCGGGCGCAGCCACAGGTGGAAGGTGTTGCCCAGGATGATCTGGGCACCCATGTCGTCGAGCGACGAGGGCATCACACCCTTGACCGTGCCGTAGGTGCCCACGGGCATGAAGACCGGCGTCTCGACGACGCCGTGGTTGAGGGTCAGGCGGCCGCGGCGGGCCTGGCCCTCGGTCTTGAGCAGATCGAACTGGAGCATGCGGCGATTGTCGCCGCATGCGTCCCGCCGATCACAGCTTCCAGAGCAGCTCAATGCCGCCGGCGAGGCCTTGCAGCTCCGACTTCGGCAACTCGACGTTGCCATGCACCTGCGAGTCGCGCATGGCGTAGCTCCACTGCCCCCACAGGCCCAGGTGGACGGCGGGCAGCACGGCGAAGCTGTAGCGGCCCGCCAGGTTCAGGTCGTAGCCCTTGGTGCCGGTGAAGTCGTGGTCGGCGAAGGCGGTGTTCTCCAGGCGACGCCACACCGGCAGGCCCACGGTCGCGCGCACGCTGTAGTGGCTCGAGCTGTTGCGCACGCGCTCGCTTTCTAGCGTGACGCCCAGGTTGAGCATCACTTCGTTGGCCGACTCCTCGATCGTGCGATCGGCGGGCAAGGCGACGACGTTGTCCGGGCCAGCCGCGAAGTTGTAGCGCTTGAAAGACTGCGTCTGGAACGAGCCGCCGCCTGTCACGAACAACTGGTTGAACATGCGGTAGTGCAGGAACAGTCGCGTCTTGGTTTCGTTCAAGCTGAAGCGGTTGGTCTGCAGCACCGGGCTGGAGAGGTTCACGCCGCCGATGCTGCTGGTCGTGGCCGACCAGGTCTCGGTGACGGTGCCGGGTGCGAAGGTGGCTTCGCTGTCGAGCGACATCAGCGTGTCGGCGTTGATCGCGAACACGGCGCCCGTGATGAGCAGCGGCGAGGTGGCCTTGGCCTCGCTCTCGACCGGCACGATGCTCGGCATCTCGCGGTAGGTCATGCGGGTGGCGCCCAGACCCATGAAGTACGAGAAGCCGCGGTCATCGGGTTGCGCGAGGCTGGATGCGGGTGTGGGTTGAGTCGGGGTCTGCGCCTGCGCAGCAGCGGCCGAGCACAGCGCCGCGCCGAGCAGGGCGATCTTTGAGAGGGACTGGTTCTTCATGTGTGTGAGGCGAAAAAAAGCGGGCCTGCGCTTGACACAGGCCCGCTGGGGGGTTGCTTCGGTTACTGGCGAATCGAGATGCTGATCCGCGAGTTGTTCTGCGGCGCCGTGGCGGTGTTGGGCAGGTAGACCACCGACAGGCCCACGCCGGGCAGCGACATGCCGTTGAACGCACGCACGGTACCGACCGCGGGGCGCGAGAAGTAGCCCGCGCGGCCCGAGTTCACCGAGATGGTCTGCGTGGTCGCCGGGGCTCCCACACCGTTCGAGATCGAGACGGAGCTGCGCGTGTAGCTGCCTGCCGCGGTGTCGTTGGCAGTCACCGTATTGCGGGTCTCGTCGATCCCGAGCGCCACGTAGTTCACGTCCATGCCGAAGTTCCAGTCGGTCGTGACGCGACCCACAGGTGCCAGCAGCAGCGAGCGCTTCTTGACCGCCATGAACGGCTCACCGGAAGAGGTGGTGCCGACGATCATGACTTCGCCATTGCCCGCCTTGTAGGCGTAGAAGCGGTCGGTGTACGGCTCCGGATCGGCTGCGTTGGAGCTCCAGTTGAAGCTGCCCGCGCCGACGCGCGTGATGGATTCAGGGAGCCAGCTGAGCTGGGTGCAGGCGGCCTCGGCCACGCTCACCGCGTCTTCCCAGCAGCGGTAGTTGGTGACCGCGCCATCGGCACCGATGGTCACGTAGCCGGCCTCCACGTCGCGATCGTTGCGGTCTGCGGCGAAGGCGGTGTACTCGCCGGCCAGGTCGGAGACCGCCAGGTCCTGCACCGGCACCGCCATCATCAGGCGAGCCGCACCGCGATCGGCCGTGCCGACCGTGTCGTCGTCGGTGCCGACCACGTTGCGCATGACGATCACACCGGCCGCGGAGACAACCACATCGCCACCATCGGGCGTGGTGTAGCGGCAGTTCTGGCTCGACGCCGTGAGCTGCACTTCATCGTCCACGCCAAAGGTGGCCTTCAGGGTCGATGCGTCGAACGCGAACAGCTCGGTGGCGGTGTTGGGCGTGTCATCTGCGCCAGCGCTGCGAGCGAACTTGATCAGGCGGTACTGCGTGCTGCGCAGGTAGTCGCAAGTCGCAGCCTTGGGCAGCAGGCTCATGCCGGCGGCCAGCGACGCCGTGTTGGTGTCCGTCGCGGGCGCGGCGGCCGAGGCGGCGACAACGCTGGCGGTGAGGTCCGAAAGCTCGCTGCCGGACGCATCGAGCTTCGCGCCCAGCGCATCGAGCACGCCATCGTAGGCGGTGCCGCTGCCGGCCACCAGGTTGCCGCTCACCATGTCTTGCGAAGCCAGCACGGTGGTGTCGACGCCGGCGCTCTTCAGCACGGTGATGACGTCTTCCTTGGCCGCAATGATGGCGGCCGGGGTGAAGGTGCTGGCCAGCGAGGCGCCGGTGGCCCCGGTCATGAAGGTGCCGGGGGCCTGGCCCGTCACCTGAGCGACCAGCAGTTCGGTCACGGGCGTGATGTTCGAGGTGGCAGTTGTCGCGCCGCTGCTGCCCGTGGCCACCGAGTGCAACACGAGGGTGGCGTCAGCGCCGGTGCCGGCGGCTTCGAGCACGCAGGGCAGCGTGGCATTTGTCACAGTCAGGGTGTACGTGCCGGTGCCGTCGGTGACGCCCGGCGCGCTCACGGTGCCCGCGGCGCACTTCGCCGTGACGTTGGCGCCCACGAGCGCCGCGCCCTTGGCCACCACGCCGCTGAGCGTGAGCGTGACGGGCGTGCCGCCGCCGTTGCCACCCGTGCCACCAGTTCCACCGGTGCCGCCGCTGCCGCCCGCGGGCGCGTCGTCGGAACCGCCGCCGCAGGCGACGAGGACACCGGCCGTGGCCAGCGCGAGTACGAGATTCAGCTTTCTCATCGTGTGTTGCTCCTTGAGTGATCGGGCCCGTTTTCGGGGTGTGTGGAGCTTGCCAAGCGGCCGGTTGGGCCGGCCTCATCCGAATGGCCGATCCCACCACGCATCCGTGCGCAACACGTCACGCCGGCTCGCGTTTCGCAACGCTCGAAGGCCGATGCGCGCGGGCAGAATCTCGGCTGTCCCGCGCTGTCCCCATGAAAACGCTACTCGTCGACGACCACCCCCTGTTTCGCGAAGGCCTGGCGCTGTTGATGGCCAAGGTCATCCCTCATCTCGAATGCCGCCAGGCCGGCAGCCTGGGCCAGGCCATCGAACTGCTGCAGCAAGAGCCCGAGTTACGACTCGTGCTGCTCGATCTGGAGCTGCCCGACGCGAGCGGCACGATGGGCCTGCGACGGCTGCGCGATGCCGTGCCGGAAGTCACGGTCGTCGTGCTCTCGGCCGATGAATCGCCCGAGACCGTGATGAACGCCATCGACGCCGGTGCGGCGGGCTTCATCCCCAAGACCTCGCAGGCTGGCGTGATGCGCGCCGCACTCCAGACCGTGTTTGCGGGCGGCGTGTACCTGCCGCCGCACGTGCTCGGGCTGCAGACCGACGCCCCCGTGGCCGCCGAGGCTGCACTGGGCCTGTCGCCACGCCAACTCGACGTGCTGCGCCTGCTGATCGACGGCAAGTCGAACAAGCTGATCTGCCGCGAGCTGGAGCTGTCGGAATCAACGGTGAAGACACACCTGGCGGCGATCTTCCGCCGCCTGGATGTGAACTCTCGCACGCAGGCCGTGGTGGCCGCGGCGCAGATGGGCCTGCGCCTGGGCGTCAGCTACGCGGGCTGAGGGCCTGCATCTGCAAGGCCTGGTCAATGGCGGCCAACAGTTCTTCGGTACGGAAGGGCTTGTGCAGAACCGGCACTCCGCTTTGCGAAAGCATCGCGAGGTCATCGGGCGAGGTGTCGCCTGTGACCACCAGCGCCGGGATCGGGCCACATCGCCCACGCACGAGTTCGACCACCATCAGCCCACTGCCGTCGGGCAGCCGCTGATCGGTGATCAACAGATCGGCATAGCACCGCTCCGGCGGGGGTTTGTGCAAGGAAGACGGCGCATCGAGTGGGGGCGGCAGGCTCTCCAGCAAGGCGGGCACGCCACTGAGCGCCAGCACCTCGGCGCCCCACGCGCGCAGCCGCTCGGCGAGTGACTCGAGCACGACCGTGTCGTCGTCGACCAAGGTGATGCGGCGGCCTGCCAAAGGCTGGTGGCGCACGGGGGGCGATGCAGGTGCGGTCTCCATGTCGGCCACACGCGGCACGCTCAGTTCGAAGCAGCTGCCGCGGCCCACCTGCGATCTCAGCTGCAGCCGATGGCCGAGCACCTGGGCACTGCGCTTGACGATGGACAAGCCCAGGCCGAGCCCTTTCGCGTGCTCGCGGGCCGTGTTGTCGAGCTGCACGAACTCGTCAAAGATCCTCGCCTGGTCGGCCTCCGCGATGCCGATGCCCGTGTCCCACACCTGCAGCACCACCTGCTCGCCGCGCGCCCGCGCCGCCACGAGCACGGTACCGCGTTCGGTATAGCGCAGCGCGTTGGCGATCAGGTTGCGCAAGATCTGTTCGAGCAGCAGCGGGTCGGAGCGCACCGCCAGGCGGGTCGGCCTCACGCGCAGGCGCAGGCCCTTGCGGACGGCCACCTCCGACTCGTGCACGGCGATGGCATCGAACAAGGGCTGCAGGGGCAGGCGCGTGGGGCGCGCGCGCGCCGTGCCCGACTCCAGGCGCGACAGGTCGAGCAGGCCCTTGAGCAGCGACTCCATCGAGGCGAGCGCGTCGTCCACGCGGTCGATCAGCTTGCGCAAGGCCGGCGCCACATGCTGCTCGCGCATCAGGCTGACCATCAGCCCGATGGCCGCCACGGGCTGGCGCAGGTCGTGGCTGGCAGCCGCGAGAAAGCGCGTCTTGGCGGCGTTGGCGGCTTCGAGCGCGCGGGTGCGCTGCTCCACGCGGGTTTCGAGCGCCTGGTTGAGGTGCTCGACCTCGTTCATGACGCGCACGAAGCGACCCAGCTGCATCAGCCCGTAGACGCCGAACGCCAGAGGCATGGCAAAGGGGATCATGAACTGGCCGGTGACAGGCAGCACGCCCTGCTGGAACAGGTAGTCGTGCACGCCGGCGAGCAACAGCCCGGCGAAGCCGATGACCAAGGCGATGTTCATCGGCGAACGGTCCTTGCGCATGGCGCGCCACACGATGACCAAGGTGGCCAAGCCGCCGATGAGCACAAAGGGGTAGATCACCTTGCGCATCACGGTGAGCCCACCCGAGGGCGCGACCGCCGCGGCCACCACCGACAAGGTGATGCCGATGACCCACAGGCCGATGTCGATGCGGCCGGGCCGGCGCTGCGTGTGCAGGCTGAGCGCGAAGGCGGCGAACAGCACCACCGTCCAGACTTGGGCGCAGAAGTAGAGGGTGTCGCCCACCCCCACGGGCAGCATGCTGACCTGCATGAAGTAGGTGTAGTTGCGCACCGAGCCCAGCAGCGCGAGCGCGCCGAAGAGCCCCATGGCCCGCTCGCTCGGGCGCATCCAGCGCACCAGCAGCATCAGCGCGGCGAGCAGCGCCATCGCCATGTTGAGCGAACGGGGCAGTTCGTCGGTGCGCAGCTCGCGGTGCGCCTCTTCGCGCATCAGCTCGGCCATCGGCCCGATGCGCACCGCCGAGAGCCCGCCTTGGATGCGATGCGACACATCGAACTGCAGCTCGTTCACCCCCGGCCGCAGGACCAGTGGCGGCAGCACGAGAACAACCCGCACCGGGTGCGCGTAGCCCAGCTGGCGGGTGTCTTCGATCACCATGCCGTTCAACGTGACGAGGCGCGTGGAGCTCAAGCGGGTGAGCGACACGCCGATCGGCACCGCCGGCCGCTGCGCGAGCGTGAACTGCAGCGTGTAGCGCCCGTGGCCCACGCTGCGCAAGCCGCGCTGCGCCCAGGTATCGGGCAGGATCACCTGGGCCGGCGCGGCAACCGGTGCCTGTGATGGCTCGGCTGTCGGGTCATCGCCCAGCGCCTCGAAGCGCGCGTCCGTCACGGCGAACGACGGCGCGGCAGGGGCGTCGGTTTTCGCACCCGGGCTTTGCGCGTGCGCGAGCACCCCCCCCAACAGGCCCAGGGTGAGCACAAGCAGCGCCATCGCAGCCCAGGGCCCGCGGCGCATCCACGACAGGACAACCGGCATGGCGCGTAGCCTAGCGCGCGACGCGCCGGGTGAGCTCGTTCTTTTGGCCGATGCCGCGTGCTAAATCAGGCAACTTCGGGCCGCGCCAGCAGCATCGCATCGCCATAGCTGAAGAAGCGGTAGCGCTCGGCCACGGCGTGGCGGTACAGCGCCTTCACATGGGCGTGGCCGGCAAAAGCGCTCACCAGCATCAGGAGAGTGCTCTTGGGCAGGTGGAAGTTGGTGACCAGAACGTCGACCACGCGGAACGCGAAGCCAGGCGTGATGAAGATGTCGGTGTCGCGGCTGCCCGCGAGGAGCACGCCGCCGCGCGCCGCCGATTCGAGCGCACGCAAGGTGGTCGTGCCCACGCTCACCACGCGGCCGCCGGCGGCTTGGGTCGCCGCGATGGCGTCCACCGTGGCCTGCGGCACCTCGAACCATTCGCTGTGCATCTTGTGATCGGCGATGTTCTCGGTGCGCACCGGCTGAAAGGTGCCCGCGCCCACATGCAGCGTGACGCTGGCGCTGCGCACGCCGCGCGCGTGCAGGGCGGCGAGCACGGCTTCGTCGAAGTGCAGCGCGGCCGTGGGGGCCGCCGCGGCGCCCGGCTTGTCGGCAAAGATGGTCTGGTAGCGGCGCTCGTCTTCGGCGTCGTCGGCGTGCGTGATGTAGGGCGGCAGCGGCACGTGGCCGTGCCGCTCGATCAGCGCGAAGGGATCGCTCGGGAAGCGCAGGCGAAAGAGCGAATCCTCCGGACCCGCGCGGCCGAGCATCTCGGCCTCGAAGCGGCTCGTGCCATCGCCACTCGCAAAGGTGATGCGCGCGCCCGCCTTGGGCGACTTGCTGGAGCGCAGGTGCACCCACACCTCGTGGCCGCGCTCCTGGCCCGGAAGCACCCGCTCGACCAGCGCCTCGACCGCACCGCCGGTTGACTTGGCGCCAAGCAGCCGCGCCTTGATGACCTTGGTGTCGTTGAAGACGAGCAGGTCGCCCGCGCGCAGCAGGCCCGGCAGCTCGTGAAAGATGCGATCGACCGGCTGCGCGCCGGTGCCATCGAGCAGGCGCGAGTTGCTGCGTTCGGCGGCAGGGTGCTGGGCGATGAGTTCGGGCGGCAGCTCGAAGTCGAAGTCGGAAAGCCGCAAGGGTGCGGCAGAAGAGGTGGACGACATATGCCGCAAAATTGTCCCATGCCCACCGACACCGCCCCCGCTGCGCGCAAGGAGAAATCCGCGCCGCAGAAGGCGATGGAGAAGCTGGGCCTCGTGCGCGACATCGACCTCGCGTTGCACATCCCGCTGCGCTACGAAGACGAAACGCGCATCACGCCGATCCGAGAACTGCGCGACGGCATCACCGCACAGGTGGAAGGCGTGGTGAGCGACTGCCAGGTGCAGTTCCGCCCGCGCCGCCAACTGGTGGCCAAGCTGCACGATGGCACGGACGAGCTCGTCCTGCGCTTCATCCACTTCTATCCCAACCACCAGAAGGCACTCGCCATCGGCAACCGCGTGCGCGTGCGTGGCGAGTCGCGCGGCGGTTTCTTCGGGCTGGAGATGGTGCACCCCAGCTTCAAGGGCGTGGACGAAGGCACGCCGCTCGCCACCGCGCTCACGCCCGTCTACCCGGCCACTGCCGCGTTGCCGCAGGCCTACCTGCGCAAGGCCGTGGCCTCGGGCCTGCAACGCGCCGACCTGTCGGAGCTGGTACCGCCGCCGATGCTTCCGCCGAATGCGTGGGCGTTGAAAGATGCGCTGCGCTTTCTGCACCACCCCACGCCCGACGTGAGCCTGGCGCAACTCGAAGACAAGACGCACCCGGCCTGGCAGCGCCTCAAGTACGAAGAGCTGCTGGCGCAGCAGATCTCGCAGTTGCAGGCCAAGAACGAGCGCGCGCTTCAGCGCGCCCCGGCCTTTGCGACCGAACGCGGCGGCCTGCACGAGCGCCTGCTCGGCGCCCTGCCCTTCGGCCTGACCGGCGCGCAACGCCGCGTGGTCGAAGAGATCGCACTCGACCTGCAGCACCAAGTGCCGATGCACCGGCTGCTGCAAGGCGACGTCGGCTCGGGCAAGACGGTGGTGGCGGCGCTCGCGGCCGCGATCGTGATGAACCACGGCTGGCAATGTGCGCTGATGGCGCCCACCGAGATCCTGGCCGAGCAGCACTTTCGCAAGCTGGTGCAGTGGCTGGAGCCGCTGGGCATCGCCACCGCCTGGCTCACCGGCAGCCGCAAGGGCAAGGGCCGCCGAGAGATGCTGGCGCGCGTGGCATCCGGCGAGGCGCGCCTGGTGGTGGGCACGCACGCCGTCATCCAGGACGAGGTGGCATTCAAGAACCTGGGGCTGGCCATCATCGACGAACAGCACCGCTTTGGCGTGGCGCAGCGCTTGGCCCTGCGCGACAAGCTTGTCGCGCGGCCCGATGACGGCGGCACGCTTGTCGCGCGGCCCGAGGGGGGTGACCAGCCGGAGCGGCCGTCGCTCGAACCGCACCTGCTGATGATGAGCGCCACGCCCATCCCGCGCACGCTCGCGATGACGCTCTTCGCCGATCTCGACATCTCCACCATCGACGAGCTGCCCCCCGGCCGCACGCCCATCGTCACCAAGGTGTTCAGCGACGCCAAGCGCGAGGGCGTGATCCACACCATCGCGGCCGAGGTGGCGCAGGGCAAGCAGGTGTACTGGGTGTGCCCGCTGATCGAAGAATCCGAGAAGCTCGACCTGCAAAACGCCACCGCCACGCACGAGCAACTCAGCGCCGCCCTGCCCGGCCATGCGATCGGCCTGCTGCACGGCCGCATGGCGTCGGCCGACAAGGCCGCGGTGATGGACGCCTTCAAGTCCGGCGCGATGCAGGTGCTGGTGAGCACCACCGTCATCGAAGTGGGCGTGGACGTGCCCAACGCCAGCCTGATGGTGATCGAGCACGCCGAGCGCTTCGGCCTCTCGCAATTGCACCAGCTGCGTGGCCGCGTGGGCCGCGGCTCAGTGGCCAGCGTGTGCGTGCTGCTCTACACCTCGCCGCTGTCGGACACCGGCAAGGCGCGCCTGAAGGCCATGGCCGAGACCAACGACGGCTTCGAAATCGCCCGCCGCGACCTGGAGATCCGCGGCCCCGGCGAGTTTCTTGGCGCCCGCCAATCCGGCGCACCGCTGCTGCGCTTCGCCGACCTCGAAGAGGACGCGCCCCTCGTGCCCCGCGCCCGCGCCGCCGCCGAGCGCTGGCTGGCAAGCGATGCCGACGCCGCCCAGCGTCACATGGCGAGATGGCTGGGGCACAAGGCGGAGTACATCAAGGCCTGAGCCTCTGCCCGGCCATGCCGACGCCCCATGACGGCGCAGATGCGCTCCGCTATCCTGCGCACCATGACACTCACCGAGTTGCGCTACATCGTCGCAGTTGCCAGGGAGAGGCATTTCGGCCGCGCGGCCGAGGCCTGCTTCGTGTCGCAGCCCACGCTGAGCGTGGCGATCAAGAAGCTCGAAGAAGAACTCGACGTGAAGCTCTTCGAGCGCGGCGCCAACGAGGTGAGCGTCACGCCGCTCGGCGAAGAGATCGTGCGCCAGGCGCAGTCGGTGATCGAGCAGGCGGCTGCCATCAAGGAGATTGCCAAGCGCGGCAAGGACCCGGTCTCCGGCCCGCTGCGCCTGGGGGTGATCTACACCATCGGGCCCTACCTCTTGCCCGACCTCGTGAAGCAGGCCATCGAGCGCGTGCCGCAGATGCCGCTGATCCTGCAGGAGAACTTCACCGTCAAGCTGCTGGAGATGCTGCGCACCGGCGAGCTCGATTGCGCCATCGTGGCCGAGCCCTTCCCCGATGCCGGGCTGGCGGTCGCGCCGCTGTACGACGAGCCGTTCATGGTGGCCGTGCCGAGCAGCCACGCGCTGGCCAAGCGCAAGTCGATCAGCGCCGAGGAGCTGAAGAAGGAGACCATGCTGCTGCTGGGCACGGGGCACTGCTTCCGCGACCACGTGCTGGAAGTCTGCCCCGAGTACGCACGCTTCTCGAGCGACGCCGAGGGCATCCGCAAGAGCTTCGAGGGTTCGTCGCTGGAGACCATCAAGTACATGGTGGCCTCGGGCATGGGCGTGACGGTGGTGCCGCAGCTCAGCGTGCCCAAGGAGACGCAACCGCACGTGCGCTACATCCCCTTTGCCGAGCCCGTGCCCACGCGGCGCGTGGTGCTCGCGTGGCGCCGCACCTTTACGCGCTACGAGGCGATTGCCGCGCTGCGCAATGCCATCTATGCCTGCCCGCTCGACGGCGTGCAGCGCGTTTCCTGAAACCACCCTTCCACGGAGAGCCCATGGCCAAGAAGCCCAGCAAGACCCTCTCACCAAGCGCCAGCGCGCAGCAGATCAACATCGGCATCAGCGAGAAAGACCGCGCCGCGATCGCCGGTGGCCTGTCGAAGCTGCTGGCCGACACCTACACGCTGTACCTCACCACGCACAACTTCCACTGGAACGTGACCGGGCCGATGTTCAACACGCTGCACCAGATGTTCATGGTCCAGTACACCGAACTGTGGAACGCGGTGGACCCGGTGGCCGAGCGCATCCGCTCGCTGGGCCATGCCGCCCCCGGCTCGTACGCGCAGTTCGGCGCCCTCGCCTCCATCAAGGACGCGCCCGCCACCCCCCCGAAGGCGCTGGAGATGGTGAAGATCCTGGTCGATGGGCACGAGGCCGTGGCCCGCACCGCACGCGGCATCTTCCCGCTGGCCGACAAGGCGGGCGACGAGCCCACCGCCGACCTGCTCACGCAGCGCCTCACCGTGCACGAGCAGACGGCGTGGATGCTGCGCAGCCTGCTGGAGGCCTGATGGCCTGGGCACCGGCGGCCGCGCCGGCCGAGGAGTTGTCATGAGCCCGACGCGGGTGGCCATCGTCACCTTCGACGGGTTCAACGAACTCGACTCGTTCATCGCGCTCGGCATGCTGAACCGTCTGCGACCGCAAGGCTTCAGCGCCGAGATCACCGGGCCGGCCACGCGCCTGACCTCGATGAACGGGGTGACCATCGAGGCGCAGCAGCCGCTCGAGTTCGCGAACGAGGCGGATGTGGTGCTTTTCGGCAGCGGCATCTACACCCGGGCCATCGCCGAGAACGCCGCGATGATGGACCGCCTCACGCTCGACCCGGTGCGCCAGCTTCTCGGCGCGCAATGCTCGGGCACCTTGCTGCTTGCACGCCTGGGCTTGATCGGCAACATGCCGGCCTGCACCGACCTCACCACCAAGCCGTGGGTGGTCGAGGCGGGCGTGCGGGTGGTCGACGAGCCCTTCCACGCGCGCGGGCCGATCGCCACCGCGGGGGGCTGCCTGGCGTCGCAGTACCTCGCCACCTGGGTGATGCTCCAGCGGGCCGGCCAGGAGGCCACCGAGCAGGCGCTGCACTATGTGGCGCCGGTGGGGGAGAAAGAGGCGTACGTGAAGAAGCTGATCGGGGTGGTGACGCCGTTTCTGCCGGCGGAGTGAGCGGGCGGAGAGGGCGCGGAGGGCTGAGCGGGGCTTCGATACCTCAGCCTGAGCGGTTGGTGGTGTGCGCGGGTCCATCTGCCGAAACGCCGCAGGTCGCAGCCCGCTCAGACGTCATCGAACCCAGATGCCATCAAGACGCCAACCCCATCAAACCGAGGGCGTCACCGACCAGCGCCGCTGCACCTCGCCCGCGCCGTTCACGCTCTCCAGGTGAACGCCAAAGCCCCACAGCCGCGCCACATGCTTGAGCACCTCGTTCGCACCTTCGTGCAGCGGCCGGTCGTTGTGCTGGGCATGGCGCAGCGTGAGCGACCGATCGCCGCGCAGGTTGACGCTCCACACCTGGATGTTGGGCTCGCGCGCGCCCAGGTCGTACTGGTGCGACAAGGCCTCGCGTACGCGGCGGTAGCCGCTCTCGTCGTGGATGGCCGAGACTTCCAACTCTTCTTCCTGCTCGTCGTCGCGGATGGCGAAGAGGCGGAACTCGCGCATCAAATGCGGTGAGAGGTACTGCCCGATGAAGCTCTCGTCCTTGAAGTTGCGCATCGCGTGGTCGATGGTCTGCAACCAGTCGCGGCCGGCGATGTCGGGGAACCAGTGGCGGTCTTCTTCCGTCGGGTTCTCGCAGATGCGCTTGATGTCGGTGTACATCGCGAAGCCGAGCGCATAGGGGTTGATGCCGCCGTAGTGGCGGTCGGTCACCTTGGGCTGGTACACGACGTTGGTGTGCGACTTCAGCCACTCGATCATCATGCCGTCGCTCAAGTAGCCGTCGTCGTACATGGTGTTGAGCAGCTTGTGGTGCCAGAAGGTGGCCCAGCCCTCGTTCATCACCTGCGTCTGGCGCTGCGGGTAGAAGTACTGCGCGACCTTGCGCACGATGCGCACGATCTCGCGCTGCCAGGGTTCGAGCAGCGGTGCATTCTTCTCGATGAAGTACAGCAGGTTCTCCTGCGGCTCTTCGGGGAAGCGGCGGGTTTGCGCCTCTTCGGCGGCCTTCTCGGGGCGCGCGGGCAGCGTGCGCCACATGTCGTTGACCTGCTGCTGCGCATAGGCCTCGCGGTCCTTGCGGTCAGCGAGTTCCTGCGCGAGCGACTTGCGGCTCGGGCGGCGGTAGCGGTCCACACCGTGGTTCATCAGCGCGTGGCAGCTGTCGAGCAATTCTTCGACCGCATCGAGGCCGTGGCGCTCTTCGCATTCGGCCACGTAGTTCTTGGCGTAGACCAGGTAGTCGATGATCGACGCCGCATCGGTCCACATCCGGAACAGGTAGTTGCCCTTGAAGAAGCTGTTGTGGCCGTAGGCCGCATGCGCGATCACGAGGGCCTGCATCGCCATCGTGTTCTCTTCCATCAGGTAGCTGATGCAAGGGTTGCTGTTGATGACGATCTCGTAGGCCAGGCCCATGTGGCCGCGCTTGTAGTTCTTCTCGGTCGAGATGAACTCCTTGCCGTAACTCCAGTGGCGGTAGTTCACCGGCATGCCCACCGAGGCATACGCATCCATCATCTGCTCGGCGGTGATGATCTCGAGCTGGTTGGGGTAGGTGTCCAGTCCGTAGCGTGCGGCTGTGGCCTTGATGACCTCGTGGTACTGCTCGATCAGCTCGAACGACCAGTCGCTGGGCGAAGGCAGCGGTTCATGCGTGCGCTTGGGCGCGACGAGATCGCTGGCGCGGCGGCGCAGGCTGGTCACGGCTTGCTCCTTGCGGCGCTCCTCGCCCCAGGGCGCATCCAATGGACTGTTCATGTGGCAGCCCCCTCTTTCTTGAACAACTGGCGGAAGACCGGATAGATCTGCGAGGCCTCGGTCACCTTGCGGATGGCGAAGTCCTTGGCGTCTTGCGCGAGCGCGGCGTACTCGTCCCACAGGTTCTGCTCTTCCTCGGCCACTTGCACATATGCGAAGTAGCGGCACAGCGGCAGGATGTTGTTGGCCAACAGCTCGCGGCAGCGGCCGCTGTCGTGGTGCCAGTTGTCGCCGTCGCTGGCCTGCGCGCCGTAGATGTTCCATTCGCTGGACGGGTAGCGTGCCTTCGCGATCTCTTCCATCAGCACCAACGCGCTCGACACCACGGTGCCGCCCGTCTCGGTGGAGTGGAAGAAGTTCTGCTCATCGACCTCTTGCGCCTGCGTGTGATGGCGGATGAAGACGATGTCGATCTTCTCGTAATGGCGCGTGAGAAAGAGGTACAGCAGGATGAAGAAGCGCTTGGCCAGGTCCTTGCGCGCCTCGTCCATCGAGCCCGAGACGTCCATCAAGCAGAACATCACCGCCTTGCTGGTGGGTACCGGCACGCGCACACGGCTGCGGTAGCGCAGGTCGATCGGGTCGAGGTAGGGGATTCGGCCCAGGCGCGCCTTCAGGGCCTCGATGCGCTCCTTCAGCTCGGCCACCTTGGCGTCGAAGCCGGGCTTGGCCTGCAACTCTTCGAGCTCGGCTTCGAGCTCCCTCAGTTCGCGGCGCGATTCGTTGCCGAGTGCAATGCGCCGGCCGATCGCGCCCCGCATGCTGCGCACCACGTGCAGGTTGTTGGGCGTGCCGTCGCTGCTGTAGCCGGCACGGTGGGTCTTGAACTCGGGGGTCTCGGCGAGCGTGGTGCGCGTGAGGTTGGGCAGGGCGAGGTCGTCGAAGAAGACCTGCATGAACTCTTCCTTGCTGAGGTGGAAGACGAAGTCGTCGTCACCCTCGCCGGAGTCACTCGCCTGCCCGCCACCGCCGCCCCCACCCCCGCCCTTGGGCCGCTCGATGCGGTCGCCGCGCACGTAGTCCTTGTTGCCGGGGTGCACCATCTCGCGCTTGCCGCCCTGGCCGTGGCCGAACACCGGCTCGGCAATGTCGCGCTTGGGGATGTGAATGTCTTCCCCCTGCGCCATGTCGCGGATGCCGCGCCCATCGACCGCGCGCTTCACCGCCTCGCGGATCTGATCCTTGTGGCGGCGCAAGAAGCGCTCGCGGTTGCCAATGGACTTGTTCTTGCCAGCGAGCCGTCGATCAATGATCTGCTGGAGCATGCAAATGCCTCTGAAGTCGTTAGCGCGCGGGCCCGAGCGCCCGGCCGCCCGAAGCCGGGCCCGATCCCCTTGGGAGATCGACCGATGTAGTCATCGGGCGAGGGGCTGTCATCGTCAGGAACTCTTTCTCACACGCAAGTACCACTCGCAGAGCAAGCGAACCTGCTTCGGCGTGTAGCCCTTGGCCACCATGCGGGTGACGAAGTCCTCGTGCTTCTTCGCCTCGTCGGCACTCGCCTTGGCGTTGAAGCTGATGACCGGCAGCAGCTCTTCGGTGTTGGAGAACATCTTCTTCTCGATCACCGTGCGCAGCTTCTCGTAGCTCGTCCACGTGGGGTTGTTGCCAGAGTTGTTGGCGCGGGCGCGCAGCACGAAGTTGACGATCTCGTTGCGGAAGTCCTTCGGGTTGCTGATGCCCGCCGGCTTCTCGATCTTCTCGAGTTCGGCGTTCAGCGAGCCGCGGTCGAACACCTCGCCGGTGTCGGTGTCGCGGTATTCGTGGTCCTGGATCCAGTAGTCGGCATACGTCACGTAGCGGTCGAAGATGTTCTGGCCGTACTCGCTGTAGCTCTCGAGGTAGGCGGTCTGGATCTCCTTGCCGATGAACTCGGCGTACTTGACGGCAAGGTGCTCCTTGATGAACGCGAGGTACTTCTGCTCGGTCTCGGCCGGGAACTGCTCGCGCTCGATCTGCTGTTCGAGCACGTACATCAAGTGCACCGGGTTGGCCGCGACCTCGGTGCTGTCGAAGTTGAAAACCTTGGAGAGGATCTTGAACGCGAAGCGCGTCGAGATGCCGCTCATGCCCTCGTCGACACCCGCGTAGTCGCGGTACTCCTGGAAGCCCTTGGCGCGCGGGTCGGTGTCTTTCAGGTTCTCACCGTCGTACACCAGCATCTTGGAGTACAGCGACGAGTTCTCGGGCTCCTTGAGCCGCGTGAGTGCCGCGAACTGGCTCATCATCTTGAGCGTGCCCGGCGCGCAGGTGGCTTGCGCCAGCGACGAGCCGCGCAGCAGCTTCTCATAGATCTTGACCTCTTCGCTCACGCGCAGGCAATACGGCACCTTCACGATGTAGATTCGGTCGAGGAAGGCCTCGTTGTTCTTGTTGTTGCGGAAGGTCTTCCATTCGCTCTCGTTGCTGTGCGCAAGCACGACGCCATCGAACGGGATCGCGCCGAAGCCTTCGGTGCCCTTGTAGTTGCCTTCCTGCGTGGCGGTGAGCAAGGGGTGCAGCACCTTGATCGGCGCCTTGAACATTTCAACGAACTCAAGCAGGCCTTGATTGGCCAGGCACAGGCCACCCGAGTAGCTGTACGCATCGGGGTCGTCTTGCGCGTAGGTTTCGAGCTTGCGGATGTCGACCTTGCCAACCAGCGACGAGATGTCCTGGTTGTTCTCGTCACCCGGCTCCGTCTTGGCGATACCCACCTGCTTCAACACCGAGGGGTAGCGCCTCACGACCTTGAACTTGCGGATGTCGCCACCGAACTCGTCCAGACGTTTCACGGCCCAAGGTGACAGGATGCGGTTCAGGTAGCGACGCGGAATGCCATATTCCTTCTCCAGGATCGGCCCGTCTTCCATCGCATCGAAGAGGCCCAGCGGCGACTCGTTCACCGGCGAACCCTTGATCGCGTAGAAGGGCACCTCCTGCATCAGCGACTTGAGTCGCTCGGCGATCGACGACTTGCCGCCGCCCACCGGCCCGAGCAGGTAGAGGATCTGCTTTTTTTCCTCCAGCCCCTGCGCGGCATGCCTGAAGTACGACACCACCTGCTCGATGGCGTCCTCCATGCCGTAGAACTCGGCGAAGGCGGGATAGACCTTGATGATCTTGTTCGCAAAGATGCGAGACAGGCGCGGGTCGTTGCGCGTGTCGATGGCCTGGGGCTCACCAATGGCCTTGAGCATGCGCTCGGCGGCGGTGGCATACGCAAGCGGGTTGCGTTTGCACTCGGCCAGGTACTCTTCGAGCGAGAGTTCCTCTTCACGCGTGCGCTCGAATCGAGCGGCGAAATGGCTGATCACGTCCATGCTGACCTCCTAATTCACAGGAAGACGATGCAGGGCGCCACCACAGCATCGTCTGGGGAAGTTCTGATGAAGCCCGCATCAGGCTCCATCAGAGCTTTCCTTCGTATCAGCCGCTTGCGATCAAGCTTGAATCATTGTGAGAGCAATCAGGTCTCGAGAAGAAGCGAAATATCACCGTACTTCCAGCTTTGCAAGGAGTGTGCCGCCGATGCTGCGGACCACCCTTGCAGTGAGCCATGAATTCTTCGCAAGTTCCTCAGGAGAAGTTCTGTCAACCTCACAACGTTCTGTTCAAGATACGCCTATGCGTTCGACAATCCAAGCCTTTCGAGCAAACCGTTGAGTTCATCCAACGAACCAAACTGAATCGCCACCTCGCCTTGATCGCCGCGCTTGGTGCGCTTCTTCACACGGATTTCCACCTGCGCGGTCAAGGCATCGGAGAGCTCTTCTTCGATGCGAGCAATATCGCGCGGTTTTTCTTTCGGGACGCGCAGCAGGGGCTTTTGACGCGCACTCATCGCGCGCGAAACCAGCTTCTCGGCCTCGCGCACACTGAGCTTCTTGCCGACGATTTCGGAGGCAGTCAGCAATTGCTGCGCGCCTTCGAGCGGCAAGAGCGCGCGCGCATGGCCCATGTCGATGTCGCCGGCCATCAGCATTTGCTGCACGGGTTCGGCCAGATTCAACAAACGCAGAAGGTTGCTCGCTGCGCTTCTTGATCGGCCCACGGCCTGCGCCGCTTGCTCGTGCGTGAGATGGAATTCATTGACCAGACGCGAGATGCCTTGCGCCTCTTCGAGCGGGTTGAGGTCTTCGCGCTGGATGTTCTCGATCAGCGCCATTGCGGCGGCCGATTCGTCGGGCACCTCGCGCACCAGCACCGGAACTTCGTCCAGGCCCGCCAGCTTAGCCGCGCGCGTTCGGCGTTCGCCCGCGATGATTTCGTAGCGGTTGGTGCCGACCGAGCGCACGAGGATTGGCTGCATGATCCCCTGCGACTTGATGCTCTCGGCCAACTCGTACAGCGAGCCCTCGTCCATGCGCGTGCGAGGCTGGTACTTGCCCGGCTGCAGCTGCGCGAGCTTCAGCGTGCGCGGCGTTCCATCGTTCGCAGGCGCGGGGGTGTCGCTGACTTTGGGGCCGAGCAGCGCTTCGAGGCCCAGGCCGAGGCCTTTGGGTTTCTTGGTGACCATGGTGGCATTCTGTCCGATCAGGTCGATGCGACCGGCACGGCCGCGGGTGGTGCAAGCAGCGCCTGCAGGAGCGCGCGGCCCTGCGCCCAATCGCCCAGGCCCGATTCGCCGTTGATGTGGCCATGCGGCCCCACCGAGACGAGCGGGCTGCCCCAGTCGGCCGCCATCTGCGCGGCGCGCTCCGGCGTGCAATAGGGGTCGTCGCTGCTGACCACGGCCGTGCTCGCGAAGGGCAGCCGCTGGCGCACGATCGGCCGCCACGGCGCAAGCTGCGGCGGCATGTCGTCGCGCTCCACATCGGGCGGTGCGACCAGCAGGGCCGCCCTCACCCGCCGGGAGTGGCGCGAGTGCGCGGCCCAGGCGGCGACGAGCTGGCAGCCCAGGCTGTGCGCGACCAGCACAGCGGGCTGTTCGCTTTGCAGCAGGACTTCTTCCAGCCGCGCCATCCAATCGCCGCGTTTGGGCCAGAGCCAGTCGTCCTGTTCCACGCGCACGTCGCCATGCAGCGCCTGCCAGCGGCTTTGCCAGTGGGCGGCGTCGGAGTTCTGCCAGCCCGGCAAGAGCAGCACGCGCACGGGGTACTCAGGGGAAACCACGGGTTCTGTCATGGGTCTGTTTTATCCTCGGGGCTCGTTCGCTCGATTTGCACTGGGGAAGGTGAAGACCATGACGTACCGCGTGTTTGTAGACGGCCAGGAAGGCACGACCGGCCTGCGCATCAACGAGTATCTCGCCGGCCGCAACGACATCGAGGTGCTGCGCATCGCACCCGAGCGCCGCAAGGATGCCGACGAGCGCGCCCGCCTGCTCAACGCCGCCGACGTGGCGTTCCTCTGCCTGCCCGACGCCGCCGCCAAGGAAGCCGCCGCCCTGGTCAGCAACCCCAAGACTTGCATCATCGATGCCAGCACCGCGCACCGCACCGCCGCCGACTGGGCCTTCGGCCTGCCCGAACTGGCCGCGGACCAGCGCGACAAACTGCGCGCGAGCAAGCGCATCTCCAACCCCGGCTGCCACTCCAGCGCCTTCATCATCGCGATGCGCCCGCTGGTCGATGCCGGCCTGGTGCCCGCCACGCTGCCGGTGAGCGCCACTTCGATCACCGGCTACTCCGGCGGCGGCAAGAAGATGATCGAGCAGTACGAAGCCGGCGGCGACCCGCTGCTCGACTCGCCTCGGCCCTACGGCCTGAGCCTCGCGCACAAGCACGTGCCCGAGATGGCCGCCCACACCGGCCTGCAGACCAAGCCGATCTTCATGCCCATCGTCGGCAGCTTTCTCAAGGGCTTGGCAGTGAGTGTGCCCTTGCATCTGTTGCAACTGAAACCCGGCACGACGCCCGAGGCGCTGCACGCGGCCCTGGCCGAACGCTACGCCGGCGAGCGTTTCATCCGTGTGATGCCGCTGCGCGATGCCGCGACCCTGGAGCACGGATTCTTCGACGTGCAGGCTTGCAACGACACCAACCGGGTCGATGTGTTCGTGTTCGCGAACGACACCCAGACCATCGTGATGGCGCGCCTGGACAACCTGGGCAAGGGCGCGAGCGGTGCGGCTGTGCAATCGATGAACGTGCACCTGGGGATGGACGAAACGCTGGGCTTGGTCTGATCGCTCAGCGGGCTGTCAATCGGCAGCCGGTCGCTCGAAGATCGCCACCAGCTTCTCGGCGGACTTGGCCGACACCAGGAGCTCTGGCGACAGGATCTGAACCAGCCGCCACCCTTCCCGCCCCTCGCGGTTCAGGATGGTCGTGAGGTCGGGCAAGGGGGCGGCCCGCAAACCCGCCAGGAAGCCCTGCTTCCACTCTATGTCCATGGTCTTGTATTCGAGCCTGCTCACGACGCGTGACGCGAGTTGTTCCAGGGATTTGATGTCCACGCCGAAGGCCGCGGCCAGGGCTTTCTTCGATTGAAGAGAGGCTGCGCCCTCGCTCTCGATCCGCTGGATGGTTCGCAGATTCAGCCCCGATGCGATCGCCAACTCATCCTGCGACCAGGACTTCTCTGCCCTGAGTTGTCTGATCAATGCGGCGTTGATGTTGTTCATTCTTCGTGCAGGTGGGACGCCTCGCATGTCGAGGCCTTCGCATGATCCCTTGAATTGCCCTGACGCCTTGCGCCGACCATGCGGCGATAGCGCGGCAACCGGACGGCAGACACACGACAGTCCCCCGCCACCGCGCGACGGGTGGTCAGCTGATTCGGTAGTGGTAGCCGTAGCCGTCGGCAAAGCCGAGCCGGTGGTACACGGCCCGCGCAGGGTGGTTGTCGCCCTCCACCTGCAGGTAGGCGTGCCGTGCGCCCCGCTCGCGGGCGTGGAGCAGCATCTGCTGGCAGAGCACCCGCGCGCAGCCGCGGCCGCGTGCCGCCTCCGCAGTGAACACGTCGTAGAGGCCGACCAGCGCACCTTCGAGGGCGTACTGCCCGCAGGCCAGTACCTCGCCCTGGGCGCGCAGCTCGAAGGCGGTGAATGGCACCGGCGCGTGGCGCAGCCGTTCGGCATGGGCCTGGCGTTGGGCGATCGGTGAGCCGCGCAAGCCGCCGACGCGCTGGGCCATGGCCTCCAGGCCGATCCCTTCGATGCTCCAGCCGTGCGGCACGCTCGCCGCACTCAGATCGGCCAGGCTGTCGTGCACCATCACGCGGGTGTCGTCGATAGACGACCAGCCAAGGTCGGCCAGGACGGTGTCAAGTTCGGCCGGCTGGGTGAAAGGGGTGATCCGCACCACCATCGGGAGCTGTGCCTCGGCGTAGACCTGGCGGCACAACGCGATGCGCTCATCCAGGGGCAGCCGGCCGTCGGCCACCGCGTTGACGCAGCGTGCGCGCTTGGCCTTGCCAGGCGAGAAGCGCACCAGCCAGCCGTCGACCCAGCGTTGCTGCGGCGGGGCCGCGGCGTTGATTCCGGCGTCTTCCACCAAGGACAGCAAGCTGCTGTCGAAGCGCGGGTTGAGCGCCGGGCCGGCTGGGCTCACGCAGGTTGTTCCGCGCCAATCCGCTGCACCATCTCCTGGGCAAACTCGATGAAGGAGCTGGCGCCCTTCGAGGCCGGGTCGAACACCACGCCTGGCAGGCCGTAGCTGGGGGCTTCGGCCAGGCGCACGTTGCGCGGGATGACGGTGTTGAAGACCTTGTCGCCAAAGTGCTGCTTGAGCTGTTCGCTGACCTGCTGCTGCAGCGTGATGCGGGGATCGAACATCACGCGCAGCAGGCCGATGATCTGGAGATCCGGGTTGAGGTTGGCGTGCACCTGCTTGATGGTGTTGACCAAGTCGCTCAGGCCTTCGAGCGCGAAGTACTCGCATTGCATGGGCACCACCACGCCGTGGGCGCTGCACAGACCGTTGAGGGTGAGCAGGCTCAAACTGGGCGGGCAATCGATGAGAACGAAGTCATAGTCGGCGGCCACGGCCGCGAGCGCGGTCTTGAGGCGCTTGTCGCGCTGCTCCAGCTCCACCAGTTCGACCTCGGCACCGGCCAGTTCGCGGTTGGCGCCGAGCACGTCGTATCCCACTTTCTGGCTGCGTTGGCGGGCCTCGGCCACGCCGGCAGAGCCGAGCAGCACGTCGTACACGCTCAACGGGAGCGACCGCTTGTCGATTCCCGACCCCATGGTGGCATTGCCCTGCGGGTCCAGGTCGACGACCAGCACCCGCTGGCCGATGCGCGCCAGCCCGGCGGCCAGGTTGACGGTGGTGGTGGTTTTGCCGACGCCGCCCTTTTGGTTGGCAATGCAGAAGATGCGGGTCATGGGCGGGCCGTCCGGATGGGGTTGAGGGAGAGTTCAGTGGCTGGCCAGGCGGATGCCGAAGCCGAGCAGGAAGACGCCAGCCAGCCGTTCGAGCCAGCGCGCGACGCGCTTGTGCGAACGCACCTTCTGCGAGACCGCACCGGCAAAGGCGCACAACGTCAGGCAGTAGACCGCGGTAATGGCCGCGATCGTCGCCGCCATCGCGGCGAAGGTGACTGCACCCAGGTGCGTCTGCGGATTGATGAAGAGCGGGAAGAAGGCCATGTAGAACACGATGGCCTTGGGATTGAGCAGCGTGATCAGCAGGGCCTGGCGAAGGTAGCGGCGCGGTTCGATGCGGATGGGCGACGCGGCGCCCTCTTTCGCGAGCATCAATCTCAGGCCAATCCAGGCCAGGTAGGCCGCTCCGGCGTACTGAACAACCAGAAAAGCGGTCGGGTGAGCGGCCAGCAACGCTGCCACACCCGCTACAGCCAGCCACATCAGAATCTGATCGCCCAGGATAAGGCCGAGCGTCGCGCCCGCGCCCGCCCGAAAGCCCCCCTTGGCGGTAGAGGTCAGCAAGGCAAAGGTGCCAGGCCCCGGCAGGGCCAGGAAGAGCAGCACCGAGGCGCAGAAGGTGCCGTAGTCGGAGATCCCCAAGAGGGTCATGGCTGGGCACCCCGCAGCGAGTCGGCCTGCGCCGACGGCCCCTGCCCTGACCCTCGCCGCAACCACAACAGGCAGCGGTCGGCATCCAAGCCAGGCACCGTCAATGGTTCCACGTGAAACATCGCGATGTCGGATGGGAGCGCCTCGACCTCGGCCATCGGGTTCTTGCCCTTCATCGCCATCCAGACACCGTCGTCAGCCAGCAGGTGCCGAGTCAGCCTGGTGAAATCAGCCAGCGACGCGAACGCGCGCGAGGTGATCACGCCGAACGGCTTGGCCTGCAGCTCCTCCACCCGGGCATGGGCGGCACTCAGGTTTGCGAGCCTCAGTTCAGCCGAAACCTGGCGGATGAAGCTGGCCTTCTTGCCCACCGTGTCGACGCAGGTCACATCGAGCGTCGGCAGCACGATGGCCAGCACCACGCCAGGCAGCCCGCCGCCACTGCCCACGTCGAGCAGGCGCGCGGCTTCGGTCGATCGGCTGGAGCCCAGGTGCGCCATCAGCGGGGGCAGAACCGCCAAGCTGTCGAGCAGGTGATGCGTCAGCATCTCCGCTGGCGAGCGGACGGCCGTCAGGTTGTAGACCTTGTTCCACTTGATCAGCATCGCCTGGTAGGCGAGCAAAGCATCGCACTGCGCCTCGCTGAGGTTCAGATCAAGCGCCTGCGCGCCGGAGACCAACAACTCGCGCTGCTCAGGCGGCATCGCGCCCCGGCTGGTCGTGGCTCTCGTTGGCGGCAAAACCCTTGAAGCGGCCCTTCTTCAGATGGATCAGCAACAGCGAGATCGTCGCCGGCGTGATGCCAGAGATGCGCGAGGCTTGGCCCAACGTCTCCGGCCGGTGCGTGGCCAGCTTCTGGCGCGCCTCGAAACTCAAGGCGGTGACCAGCGAATAGTCCAGTTCGTCAGGCAGGCGCAGGCCTTCGTAATGCAGCGCCCGCTCGACCTCTTCGTTCTGCTTGTGAATGTAGCCCGCGTACTTGATGCTGATCTCGGCCTGTTCGATCACTGCCCCAGCCAAATCCGGACCCAATTCGGCCACCAGCGTTTCACGTGAAACGCCCGCCTCGGGCTTGGCAATGGCAGCAATCTCGGCCACTGCATCGAAGCCGATGCCCGGGCGGCGCAGCAAGTCGGCCAGGCTGTACTCATGGTCGATGGCCTTGCCGAGCAGGCGCTCAGCCTCGGTCTCGGGCAGCGTGTGCGGCGTGACCCAGGTCGACTTGAGCCGCTCGGCCTCGCGGGCCACGGCGTCGCGCTTGCGGCAGAAGGCCGCCCAGCGCGCGTCGTCCACCAGGCCCAATTCGCGCCCGACTTCGGTCAAGCGCATGTCGGCGTTGTCTTCGCGCAGCTGCAGCCGGAACTCGGCCCGGCTGGTGAACATTCGGTAAGGCTCGGTCACGCCCTTGGTGATGAGGTCGTCGACCAGCACGCCCAGGTAGGCCTGGTCGCGGCGCGGGGTCCAAGCGTCTTTGCCCTGCACCTGCAAGGCGGCGTTGATGCCGGCGAACAAGCCTTGGGCGCCGGCTTCTTCGTAGCCGGTGGTGCCGTTGATCTGGCCGGCGAAGAACAGACCTTGGATCACCTTGGTCTCGAAGCTCGCCTTCAGGCCGCGCGGATCGAAGTAGTCGTACTCGATGGCGTAGCCTGGGCGCAGGATGTGCGCGCTCTCGAGGCCGCGCATCGAACGCACGGCGGCCAGCTGCACATCGAACGGCAGGCTGGTGCTGATGCCGTTCGGGTAGAACTCGTGCGTGGTCAGGCCCTCGGGCTCGAGGAAGATCTGGTGCGCGTCCTTGTCGGCGAAGCGGTTGATCTTGTCTTCGATGCTCGGGCAGTAGCGCGGCCCCACCCCTTCGATCACGCCGGTGAACATCGGGCTGCGGTCGAAGCCCGAGCGGATGATCTCGTGGGTGCGCTCGTTGGTGTGGGTGATCCAGCACGGCACCTGCTGCGGGTGCTGGCTCGCGTGGCCCATGAAGCTGAACACCGGCACCGGGTCGAGGTCGCCCGGCTGCTCGGTCAGCACCGAGAAATCGATGCTCCGGCCATCGAGCCGCGGCGGCGTGCCGGTCTTCAACCGCCCTTGCGGCAGCTTCAGCTCCTTCAGCCGCGCCGAGAGCGAGACCGCCGGGGGGTCGCCCGCCCGGCCCCCGGCATGGTTCTGCAGGCCGACGTGGATCTTGCCGTCGAGGAAGGTGCCCGCCGTCAGCACCACGGCCTTGCCACGGAAGCGAATGCCAACTTGCGTGACAGCGCCCGTCACGCGGTCACCTTCGACCATCAGATCGTCGACCGCCTGCTGAAACAGCGTGAGGTTCGGCTGGTTCTCCAGCCGACGGCGAATGGCGGCCTTGTACAGGATGCGGTCGGCTTGGGCGCGCGTGGCGCGCACCGCCGGCCCCTTCGAGCCGTTGAGAATGCGGAACTGGATGCCGGCCTCATCGGTGGCGGCGGCCATCGCGCCACCCAGGGCGTCGATCTCCTTCACCAGGTGGCCCTTGCCGATGCCGCCGATCGACGGGTTGCAGCTCATCTGGCCCAGCGTCTCGATGTTGTGCGTCAGCAGCAGCGTGCTCGCGCCCATGCGCGCGGCCGCGAGCGCGGCCTCGGTGCCGGCATGGCCGCCACCGACGACGATCACGTCGAACTCATGGGGATACAACATCGCGAAGAACTCCGGGGAAACAGGGGCCGCGGCTACGCCGGTCGACGGGTGCGGGCAAGGCGTGAATTTTAGGCTGCGGCCCTCGCGCCGTCACGGCCTGGGGGCACCTGCGCGCACGCCCGCAGCACGCGCCGACGAATAATCCCGCCATGAGCAGCCCTCGCACCGCACCCCTGGCCTGCCGGCCACACTGCGCCGCGTGTTGCATCGCGCCCTCGATCTCGTCACCGATCCCTGGCATGCCCCACGGCAAACCCGCCGGCGTGCCCTGCGTACAACTCGACGAGAACCTGCGTTGCCGCATCTTCGGCCACCCGGATCGGCCCGCCGTGTGTGCGAGCCTGCTGCCCTCGCCTGACATGTGCGGCGATAACCGCGAGCAAGCCATGCGCTGGCTGGGAGCGCTTGAAAGCGAGACCGCACCTTCTGCGCGCTGACACTGCGCTCCACCGAGCAACTCGCCCGCGGAAGAACAGGGCGCGGTGCACCGAGCCTCCCTGGCCCGTCGTCAGCGCACCGCGCCCGTCTTGCGCTCCCTCTCTCTTTTAATCTGTCATTCACGGCTGTCGACCAACCGCTCCCACAGCGGTGCCAGCTGCAGCTTCTCGGCCTCGCTCAGGCGCTCGCTGGCCAGCAGGCATTCGCGGTGAAAGCCGCGCAGGCGCTGGCGCAGCTCGGTCTCGGCCAGCTCCAGGTCGAGCCGCTCCGCGCTTGCCTCCCCACCGGTCAACCGGCCCCATTGCCCGAGCGCGCTCCAGGCCCCGCGCACGCGCTCGAGGCGCCGCAGCGCGTTGCTCACCACCTCGGTGATCTGAGAAACGCGCCGCTGCTCGTTGAGATCTGCGGCGAGCTGTTGTGCCTCGTCGAACTGGCGGTCGATGTCGGCGAGCTGCGCGTCGAGCGTGGCGGCTTCGGGGCCTTCTTCGCGCTCGAACGATTCGCCCGAGGCGCGGGCGGCGTCGCAGACGAAGCCTGTCCAGACCGGATCGAACTCGCCTGGCACCACGCGCAGCGCAAAGCTGGCGCGTGTGAGCGGGGCGTTCAGCGCGCACAGGCTGCCAAGCGTCACTTCCATCACGGCCAGGGCGCGCCCGAGCGTGGAGATCTCACCGGCCTGCAGGCGCGCGGGGTAGCCGGAGCCGTCGAGGCGCTCGTGGTGTTCGGCCACGGCCTGCCCAAGCGCCGCCGGGTAGTCGGTCAGGCCGCAGAGCAGCACCTGCCCGATGCGCGGGTGCACGACCAGGTGCTTGTGGCCGACGACACCGAGCACCTGCGTGTAGTCGAGGTAGGCCGGGTTGATGTAGACCTCGCCGATGTCATGCAGCAGGCCACCCAGCATGGCCAGGCGCACGTCGTGCGGGCTCGCGCCGTGGCTGGCCATCATCGAGCCCGCCAGCGCCATGCCGGCCACCGCATGCGCGAGCGTGGCCGGGCGTGTGGCCGCGGCAGTCGTCAACAGAAGCTGCGCCACGGCGTGCAGCGGCAGCTGCTTGAGCTGCGCTACGAGCGTGGCCGCCCAGGGCTTGAGTGCCGCCGCGAGCGGGTTGTCATCGGACTCGACGTACTCCTGCAGGTCGTGCATCAGGGTGAACGGCGTGACGCCGTTCTCCGCCCTCAGGCAAGCCTCCAGCGGCTTCTGCAGGCGGCGCTCGAGCAGCCGGTTGTGCAGCGCCTCCGTGACGGGCTGGTCGCGTGACCACAGCTTGACGCCACGGAAGTCAACGATGTCTTGCGACGCCACGATGGTGAAGCGCTCGCCGGCCTTGCTGAACGCGGCCAGCGCATGGGGATTGGCTTCGCTCCCCGGCGAGAGAGACAAACGCATGGATAAGCGGTGGAGTAGTTAGCGCCCCGCGCCCGTGGTCACGGTGCGGAGCTCCTGAGCCACGTGGCCGTCTTTCAGCACGATCACGCGCCCGGCCGACGCGATCGTCTCGGGCCGGTGGGCCACGATCACACGCGTGATGTCGAGCTGGCGGATGGCCTGGTTGACCATGCGCTCGCGGTCGACGTCGAGCGCACTCGTGGCTTCATCGAGGAACAGGATCTTCGGCCGCTTGTAGAGCGCTCGCGCCAGCAGGATGCGCTGCTTCTGCCCGCCCGAGATGCTGGCCCCCATGTCGCCGATCAGCGTGTGGTAGCCCATGGGCATGGCCTCAATCTCGTCGTTCACCGCGGCCATCTGCGCGCATTGCGTCACCCAGGCCGGGTCGGCATGGTTGTCGAAGAAGCTGATGTTGTCGGCGATGGAGCCTGCGAAGAGCTGGTCGTCCTGCATCACGGTGCCGATCATGTCGCGCCAGCCGCGCAGCCCGAGCTGCTGCAGCGGCACACCGCCGAGCAGGATCTTGCCTTGCTGCGGCGCGTGGATGCCCAGCATCAGCTTGAGCAGCGTCGTCTTGCCGCAACCCGACGGCCCCGAGATCGCGACCGCCTCGCCGGGCTCGACGACCAGGCTCACGTCGCTCAGCACCTCGGGCTCGTTGTCGGAGTATCGAAAGCTCACGCCTTGCAGCTCCATGCGGGCCGGGAGATCGGCGCCGCGGGCGGGCACATCGGGCTCGACCTCGGGTGCAGTGAGCACGATGTCGGCCAGCCGTTCGCCCTGCAACTTGAGCATCTTCAGTTCGACCAGTTTGTCGATGAGGCCACTCACGCGCAGCGCGAAGGTTTCCTTGTAGGCGAAGAAGGCGAACAGCATGCCCACCGAGAAGCGGTGGTCCATCACCAGCAGCGCGCCCACCCAGATCACGGCGATGCGCTCCAGGCCGAACACCAGCTTGTGCATCACGCCGAACATCAGGTCGAGCTTGCGGGTGGCGATGTTGGCGTTCATCGCATCGACCACACGGTTCATGAACTGGCCCTGGCGGTCTTCCTGGCGATTGAAGAGCTTGATCGACTGCACACCGCGCAGCGATTCAAGGAAGTGCGTTGACCGCTTGGCGTCGTGCACGATGGACTCTTCGGTCGCCTCGCGCTGCGAGCGGAAGAAGGCCCAGCGCAACAGGCCGTAGGCCACCACGCAGCCCGCCGCGATCGCCGTGAGCGTCACGCTGTAGATGCACATCACCACGAGCGTCAGCACCACCAGCAGGCCGTCGAGCACCGCCTCGATGAAGCTGGTGGTCAGCGTCTGCTGCATCTGCTGGATGGCACCGAAGCGCGACATGATGTCGCCGGTATGGCGCTTCTCGAACCACGCCACCGGCAGGCGCATCAGGTGCGCGAACACGTTCGACAGCCACTGAAGGTTGAGCGTGGCCGACAGGTACAACACCGCCCACGAACGGATCGCGCCCGTCGCCACCTGGATCAGCACCAGCAGGCCGAAGCCCACGCCGAGCGTGACCAGCAGGTCGCGGTCGGCGCTCACGAGCACCGAGTCGACCACCCACTGCATGAAGAAGGGTGACAGCAGCATGAAGACTTCGAGCGCCACCGCGAGCACAAAGATCTGGCCCAGCGAGCGCTTGAGCCCCGACACATGGCCCAGCAACTGCCGCGTGCTGACCGCCTGGCGCTCCACCTTCGGCCGGAAGTCGGCCGCCGGCGACAACTCCAGCACCACCCCGGTGAAGTACTTGCCGACCTCAGCCAAGCGCATGCGGCGCACGCCGCGTGCGGGGTCGTGGATCACCGCCACGTCGCCGCGCAGCTCGGTGAGCACGACGAAGTGGTTGAGGTCCCAATGCAGGATGCACGGCAGCGCAAGCTGCGGCAGGTGCTCCATCTCCGCGCGCAAGGGGCGCGGGCTCATCTGCAACTGGCCCGCCATGCGCACCAGATCGGCCATGGTCGCACCCTTGAGCGAGAGCGAGAAGCGCTTGCGCAGCGTGGGCAGGTCGGTGCGCAGGCCATGGCTTGCCGCCACCATCGCAAGACAGGCGAGGCCGCATTCAGCGGCCTCGGTCTGCAGGATGAGCGGCACGCTGCGCCCGCCCAGGCTGAGGTTCAGTTGGTCAAACATTCACGTGCGCTCTCACACCCTGCCCGCCACGCTCAACACGGGCTCGAAGATCCATTCGATCAGGCGGCGGCGGTCGAGCAGCACGTCGGCGTCGAGTTGCATGCCCGCCGCGAGCGGCTGCGCATGCCCGTAGGCTTGCACGGCCTGGCGGTCCAGCATCACCGTGATGCGGTACATCGGCTCATTGGCATCGGCGGGCCGGCCCGGCAAGGACAGGGCCGCCAGCTCCGATGCTTGCAGCGGCGTACGCGAGACCTGCATCACATGGCCGCCCTGGTGGCCGAACTTCTGGTACGGATAGGCCTGATAACGCAGCAGCACCTGCTGGTCTGCGCGGACGAAACCCACGGCGCTCGATGGCGCGAACAGATGCGCTTCGAGCTTGGCATCGGCCGGCACGAGGCTGGCCAGCGCGGTGGTCGGTGTGGCGGGCTGGCCGCGTTCGGCCAGCACCGCCGTCACCACACCGTCTTGCGGTGCACGGATCACGATGCGGGTCTGTGCCTCGCTCTCGGCCGTGCGTTGTGCGATCGCTGCAAGATCGCGATCAATCTCCCCGAGCTGAGCTTGCGTGCGCAACGGCAGCTCGCGCAATTGCGCTTCGAGCACGCCGATCTCTCGCACTTGTGATGCCTTCTGGCGCTCCAGTCGCTGGACCTGGGCGCGCACTGCGAGCACTTCTTCTGATTTGGTTTGCACCTGCGCCGACGAGATGAAGTTCTCGGTGCGCAGGGATTCGAAACGTGCCTTGGTCTCTTCGGCCAAGGCGAGGCGCTGACGTTGCAGCGCGGCCTCGGACTCGATCTGCGCCAGCTCGGCGCGCATGTCGCCGATCTGGCGCTGCAGGGCGGCGGCTTGCGCCTCGCCGAGCCGGGCCTGCTGCTGGCTCGTCGCCTGCAGGCTGCGCTCGCGCGCCTGCAGGCTCTGCTGCACGGCGGCCTGCGTGCCGCCCTGGAGCGTGGCGCGCTCCAGCGACAGCACGAACAGCACGTCGTCCTTGCGGACGGATTGGCCTTCGCTCACATGCCGCTCCAGAACGGTAGCGGCCTGCGGCGTCACCAGGCGGATCACACCGCTGTCTGGCACCAGGTAGCCAGTCACCCGGGCCTTGCGCGTGTACTCGCCGTAGCTGAGATACGACACGACCGCAATGGCGGTCACTGTGACGAAGGTCGTGAGCACGGTGAAGCTCACCGGCCGGATCAGCTGAATGCTGCCCAGCCAACTCTGGCGTCGGCCTTCGATGACTTCAGGGCGGAACAGAGAGGGCATGTCGATGAATACTCGCAGACGTGGCGCCGTGCTGGCAACCACAACTGAGAGAAGGTCCTCCCAGGGTCTTGCGCTGAAGCGATTACCAGCCTTGACCCGGTGTCACACCACCGCCGATTTGGCGCAGGACTTCTGCATCGAGGGGCAGCGGTGCAGGGATGCTGGAGGCGGGCTGACGCGCGGCGCCTTGGGTCGGGAGGGAGGGGGTGGCGGGAACAGATTGGGTCGTCGCGTGTTGCATGGTCAGCTCCTGTGGAACGATGCGCACAAGATGTTGTGCACTGGAGCTATTGCATCAGCGGGCCGGATTGTTCGGAACTGTCAGCTCTTACAGGTTGAAGAGCGCTTGGTAACGCGACGTGTCTTTCGGAGTGCCTGGGAGCCGCTCCAGCGCCCTCTGGCGCGCAACACGTGGGTCAGCGAATCAGGCCAAGGCGCAGGGCCTTGAGCACCGCCTGGTGCTTGTTCACGCAACCCAGTTTGTGCATTGCATTGTTGGCGTGCAGCACGGCCGTGCGCTCGCTGATGCCGAGCACGTTGGCGACCTCCCAGGCCGTCTTGCCTTCCATGGTCCAGCGCAGCGTTTCCAGCTCGCGCGGCGTCAAGGCCGGCGCGTCGGGCGACGATAACGACGGGATCAGAAGACGCATCGCGGCTTCCTGGGCATGGACCGCAAAGAGTTGCAGCGACGCCACCATGCGCGTCACTTCGTCGGGGTTCTTGGGCAAGGGTTGGTCGCGATCCACGCCCAGCATGAAGTGCCGCCCATCCGGCATGTGCAGCGCCAATGCGATGCCGTAGCGGTACCCGAAACGCGCCTGGTGTTCCCACAGGTCGGTTCGGTCGGCGTCCACATAGGTCGCCTGATCCCAGATGATTGGAACGCTCTTGGTCTTGCAGTGCTGGTTGACGGGGTTTCGCTTCGCGAAGTTGCGATCCAGGAAGGTGTCGCGGTATGACGCCGGTGTGTTGTCGACCGAGATGAACTCCGGCTCGCCCAGGAAATGGTCGATCACCGCTGTCGCGGCGAAGGTGTCGAAACCCAGCTGCTTGCTGAACCGCACGAGCTCGACCTGGAGGTCGTCGCGCGTCTTCGCTTCAAGCACTGATAGATAGCCACTTTGAAGCATGTTCTCTGTTCGATCTGCGAATTCATGATCCGCGGGGGTGGCGCGCCGACAAGACGGAGCGAAGGCGACTGCGGACACGCCAAGCACTCATGCGGTGCCCATGAAGAGTTTGCACTTCACCACATTTTTCTGAAACCGCCAAATGGCAGACCGCGGTGTTTCATTTCAAGACATCCGACAACAAGCGTCATGAAGGTTCGTGACGAATGGCGCAGCCCGTTCATGCGGCATCCCCGTCAGGGCGGTCGAGACCCAGGCATTCACTAGGGCCTGCTCACACTAAATGAGCACCCGCGCCGGGCCAGGGCGAGGTGCAGGGCAAGGCGCGGGTGAGGCCGTGTGCCGTTGGCACACCACGAACCCGCAACGCCGCCGTGCGCCTCGCCCTGGCCCGGCCCTTCGGGTGACGCACCAAAAACCCGCCCACAGCGTTGCAAATGCTCGCTGTAGCAAGTGCTACAGCTGCGCTTTGCGCCTCGTTGGCGGGTTTTTGGTGAGTCACGCGGGCGCTCATTTAGTGTGAACAGGCCCTAGGAGATCAGCTTCAGCCGCAGCGCCTTGAGCACGGCTTGATGCTTGTTCCCGCACCCGAGCTTTCGCGAGGCGTGGTGGATGTGCTTGACCGCCGTCTGTTCCGCAATGCCGAGGATCCGGCCCAGCTCCCAGGCCGTCTTGCCTTCCATCGTCCAGCGCAGCGCTTCGAGCTCGCGGCGCGTGAGCGCAGGTGACGCCTCGTTGATCGGCGCCTTGGGCGCCAGCACGCGCAGGGCCGCATCCTGGGCATGCACGGCGAACAACTGGGCCCGCGCCAGCAGGTGGGTGAGTTCGTCGGGGTCTCGCGGCAGGGCACGATCGCGCGTCACGCCGTAGACGAAGTGGCGCCCGTCGGGCAGATGCAGCGGAACGGCCATGCCGCAGCGATAGCCAAAGCGCGCCTGAGCCTCCCACGCGTTGCCCTGGCCCGCCTTCACGTAGGTGGATTGATCCCAGACGAGCGGCAGGTGGCTGCCCTTGCAGTGCTGCATCACCGGGTCGAGACTGCAGGTGTCGGGGTCTTCGTAGTGGTCCCGGTACGCAGCGGGCACGTTGTCGATCGAGATGAACTCCGGCGCGCCCACCGCGCGGTCCAGCACCAGCAGACCGGCCCCGCGCTCGAAGCCGAGCGTCAGGGCAAAACCGATCAGCGCCGTCCGCAGGTCATCGGGCTGGGTGGCCTCAAGTACGGACAGATGGCTCGGGGTTTTGAACATCCGTGCATTTTGATGCACGGCTTGCCACGGGGGAAGCTGCCCCCACGGCCCTCGGGCTGCGCCCCACCCGGCCCGCAGGCGAGGTGCTTGGCGCGGCGGTGTCGCCCCACGCCGCGCCCTCGCACGGCCAGCTCGGCACGCACTCCATGCGCGCCCATGCCCTTTCGTGCTCCGTCATGGGCGGCGCGGCAAGCGCCGGCGGCGATGCCGGAACCTCAGGCGGCTGCCCTGCCCCCAAGCCACCCGAAGAATTACCCGCATCCGCCATCGACGCCCCGATCAGACCCACCGCCATGAGAAGACTGGCAAGAGGCTACGAAGCCGCACCGCAGGGCGCAATGGCAAGAACTTACCAGTCAGGCGCACGGCGCCCGGGCGGGCGCAGGGGCCGCGCCGCAGCCCTGACAACGCTTACACCTGTCATCTCTGACAGATGGCAGCTCTTACAGATGCGCCGGGGGGGGCAGCGCCAGATGATCCGCCCATCCAACTACAGGGACTCATCATGCTGCGACATCATCGAACCCCCACCGCGCCCACCACACCGGCCTGGATCGTCTGCGCCTGGCCGCCGGTCACCTGCCCCGTCGTGCAGGCCAACGACCTGCATTTCGTGCACCTGGGCACCCGCGTGATCAACCCGGGCGATGCCGACACGCCCACCACCGGCCAAACCATCTGGGGCGGCCCTTCAGGCGATGGCGCCGCCGGCGTGGCCTGGGACTGGGTGCAGATTCAAGAAGGCGTGGTGGCCATGGCCGACCCCTTCGGGCTCGTCACCAACCTGCAACTCGTGGGCGCGCAAGGCGAGGTGCTGTCGGGCTTCGAGGCCACGCTGCACTTGAACGAACTGGTGCACGCCCTGCCCTGGCAGACCGAGGTGAAACGCGCCCTCGGCCGCACCGATCACTGAGCGCGGGTGAGCCCGGTTCAGCCCGGGCGCAACATCTCGATGTGCGGGATGCCGTCTTCCATGTAGTCCTCGCCGATCGCCTCGAAGCCCGCCTCGTTGTAGAAGCGCAGCAGCCGCGACTGCGCCGAGATGCGCACACCCAGGCCCGGGTACAGCGAGCGCGACAGCGCCAGCGTGCGCTGCACCAGCTCGCGGCCGAGGCCGGTTCCGCGCGCGGCGTCGGTGGTGATCACGCGGCCCATGGAGGGCTCCACGTACTTCACACCCGGGTCCACCAGCCGCGCGTAGGCCAGCGGCAAGTCGTGCTGCGGTGACCATGCGGCGAGGTGGTGCGAGTGTTCGTCGGCCTCGTCGGCGTCGAGGTACACGCAGTTCTGCTCGATCGAAAAGACCATCTGGCGGGCGCGGTAGATGCGCGCCAGCTCGACTGGCGTGAGTTCGCTCAGGCGCCCATGGCGCCAGCTCAGGGATGCAACGGGCTGATTCATCCCGCCATCATGCGCATACTCGGCGCCCGACTCCAACACTGAGGATTTCCCATGCGCCGCTTGCTGGTGGTACTGCTCGTCCTGGTCGCCGCACTTGCCGGCTACCTGCTGCTGTGGCCCGTGCCGGTGCAGCCGGCCGCCTGGTCGGCACCCAAGGCGCCGGGCTACGTGGGCCCGCACGCGGTCAACACGCGGCTGGCGAACCTGAAGTCCATCGACCTGGGCGGCGACGCCGGCCCCGAGCACATCGTGCTGCGCGAGGGCTGGCTCTACGTGGCGCTGGCCAACGGCGCCATCGTGCGCATGCGCCCCGACGGCTCGGCCCGCGAGCTGGTCGTGCAGACCGGTGGCCGCCCGCTCGGCTTCGACTTCGACGCCGAGGGCGCGCTCGTCATTGCCGACCCGATGGCCGGCGCCCATGGCGGCCTGCTGCGCGTCACCGGTACCGGCCAAAGCGCCAAGGTCACCTGGCTCACCGACAACGTCAACGGCGACCCGATCAACTATGCCGACGGCGTGATCGTCGCCAAAAGCGGCAAGATCTATTTCACCGACGCCTCGCGCCGCTTCGTCCCCAAGCGCTGGGGCGGCACCTTCAACGCGAGCGTGCTCGACATCCTGGAGCACCAATCCAGCGGCCGCGTGCTCGAGTACGACCCCGCCACCCACGCCACGCGCGTGGTGCTGAGCGACCTGTGCTTCCCCAACGGCCTGGCGCTCAGCGCCGACGAGCAGCACCTCTTCGTCAACGAAACCGGCGAGTACCGCATCTGGAAGGTGGCGGTCGGAGCGCGCGACACCAGCGCCCGCCAGCCCGGCGCCGACGCCCGTGTGCTGCTGGACAACCTGCCCGGCCACCCCGACAACCTGATGCGCGGCGAGGGCGGGCGCATCTGGGTCGGCCTCGTCAAGCCGCGCGGCGCGTTCATCGACGACAGCGCCGGCAAGCCCTGGCTGCGCTCGCTCGCCATGCGCCTGCCGAAGGCGCTCTGGCCGGTGCCGCCGGCCTACGGGCATGTGTTCGCGTTCGACGAATCGGGCAAGGTGCTGATCGACCTGCAGGATCCGAGCGGCGCCTACCCCGAGGCCACCGCCGTCACCGAGACCGCCGACCGGCTCTACATCCAGAGCCTGCATGCCAAGACGCTGGGCTGGATGGACAAGAAGGGCGCGGGGCTCTGATGGCGCGGTAATACCGCGACGAGCGCCGCGCCGAGCACCGCGCCGAGCGCCGGCCCGCCATCCCCTCGGGGGATCGGCCGGCGTACCCGCCGGCCGCGGGGCTCCACCCCGTCAGCGCACCGCCGCCCCCCGCAGCCGGTGCGCCACGAAGGCCACGCCAGCCACGCTGAGCAGCACGCACACCAGCAGAGGCACGGCCACCTGCTCGATGCCCATGGCCTCGCCCTTGAGCACGCGCGTCATCAGCGCGTACTGCGCGAGTGCCGGCACCCACAGGTGCCAGGCCGCCTCGCCCTTCTGGTTGAAGATGGCCACCATCGGCAGCAGCGACACCACCAGGATCAGGACGCCGCTGCTCGCCTGCGCCTCCTTGAAGCTCTTGCAGCGGATCGCCACCGCCATCAGCAGCGCCGACAGCGCCGCGGCGAACGGCAGCAGCACCACCAGGAAGCTCATCGCCTCGCGCAGGCCGAACTGGAACATCGCCTGCAAGGTGTCGCTGCGCAACAGCCACTGCGCCGGCAGGAAGCTCATGCAGCTCAACACGGCGATCAGCATCGCGAGCGCCGACACCGCGCCCCACTTGCCGAGCACCAGCGCCATGCGCGGCGCCGGGGTCATCAGGAGCGGCTCCAGCGACGCGCGCTCGCGCTCGCCCGCCGTGGTGTCGAGCGCGGCGTTGAGCGCCCCGTAGAGCACCGCCATCAGCACGAAGAACGGCAGCATGCCGGTGAGCTGCGCAGCGCGCGACTGCGTGCTGGCGAGGTCGCGTTCCTCCACCTGCACCGGCTGCAGCAACTCGGGTGATACCCCGCGCATCAGCAGGCTGAGTTGCCCGCGCTCGCGGCCGTAGGCGTTCAGCAGGCGCTCCGCGCGCCCGGCACTGGTCTGCGATTGGCGGTTGCCGCTGTCCGACACGATCTCGATCACCGGCTGCTCGCCCGCGAGCATGTCGCGCTCGAAGTGCTCGGGCACCACCAGCACCGCCTCGCCCAGCCGGGAGCGTCGCAACTGGTTTTCGTAGTCGGCCGGCGCCTCGGTGACGGTGAAGCTCTGGCGCTCGAAGAAGTTGCGCAAGCCCGGCGCATGCGCCATGCCCGCGACCACCACCTCGCGCCGCTCGGCCTGGGCCTCGAAGGACGCCAGCAGCCCCGACAAGGCCACCAGAACCAGCGGCCCGAGCAGCACCGACGACAACAGCACCACAAGCAGCGTGCGGCGATCGCGCAGGGCATCGGCCAGCTCCTTGCGCAAGACGGCGAGCACGAGCTTCATCGAGATCCTCCTGGGTCGGCTTCGGTGCCTGCCACATCCGGTGCGAACGCGAGCTTCACGAACGCCTGCTCGAAGTCACTCTCGCCCGTCTGCGCGAGCAGATCGCCGACCGAGCCATGCGCCACGGTGCGCCCGTGCGAGACCACGACCACCTCGTCGCACAGCCGCTCCACCTCTTGCATGATGTGCGTGGAGAACACGATGCACTTGTGCCCGCCTTCGGGCGTGCGCAGGTGGCGCAGCGTGTCGCGCAAGGCGCGCGTGGCGACCACATCGAGTCCGTTGGTGGGTTCGTCGAGCACGATGTGCTTCGGGTCGTGCACCAGCGCGCGGGCCAGCGCCGTCTTCATGCGCTCACCCTGGCTGAAGCCTTCGGTGCGGCGGTCGAGCAGCGCGCGCATGTCCAGCAAGCGGGCCAGCGCGTCGGCGCGCGCCTCGGCCGCGTCGCGCGGCATGCCGTGCAGGGCTGCGTAGTAGGTGATGTTCTCGCGCGCCGTGAGCCTCGGGTACAGCCCGCGCGCGTCGCTCAGCACACCCATGCGCGCCTGCGCCTCGCGCGTGCGGCGCACCACGTCCAGGCCGTCCACCGACAGGCGCCCGGTGTCGGGTGCGATCAAGCCGGCCAGCATGCGCAGCGTGGTCGTCTTGCCCGCACCGTTCGGGCCCAGCAACCCGGTAATGCGGCCATCGGCGGCGCTGAAGCTCAGCCCGCTCACTGCCTGCACCGGTGCGGCGCTGCGGCGTGCGCGCCAGCCGGTGCGCGCTGCGGCGAACTGCTTGCTGACGCCTTCGATCTCGATCATCGGGCGGACTCCGTCATGCCAACCGGCTGGAAGAAGGGCGGGCGCGGGATCGATTGCGCGCATGCGGCATCGACCTGCAACGCGGCGACCGCATCCGGCGTATCGATGAAGCGGTTCAGCACGTCGGGCATGCAGCCCAGCGCCATCACGCCATGCCCCGCCTGCGGCACCACCACATGCCGCGCCTGCGGCCCGAGCGCCTGCGCCACGCGCGCGCCATGGCGCGGCGGGGTGGCGGGGTCGATGCCGCCGCTCAGCAGCAGCACCGGCGCGGGGCTCGCGGGCAGCGTGTAGAAGGCCGCGGGCAGCTCGCCGCGCGGCCAGTCGGCGCACACGCGCTGGTACAGCTGCGCGGCCTCGGTGCCGAATTCGGCACCCGGGCGATCGGTGCTCTGCGCGAGGCGCGGCACGTCTTCGGCGCACACCACCGAGAAGTGCATGCCCATCGCGAGCGACATGTCCTTGCGTGCCGACAGCGCGCTCGCCAGCGTGAGCACCGCCTGCACGCGCCCCTGCGCGGCCTCGTGGATGGCCAGCGGCAGCGCCTGCGCGAGCAGCGGCACGTAGAGCGCACCGCGCACGGCCGATACCGCCATCTCGCGCGTGAGATCGAAGCTTTCGCTCGCGCCGGTCAGTGGGTGCTGCACCGTCACGCGCTGCGGCAGGCGCGCGAGCCAGCGCGACCACTCGGCGCGCAGGCCGGGGTGCGCGCGGGCGCAGGCGGCGTCGCGCTCGCAGGCCGTGAACATCGCGTCGAGCGCGGCCTGCCCATCGGTCGAGAAGCTGGCCGGCAGCACCATGTCGGGCGGCGCGAGGCCATCGAGCACCATGCGCCGCACGGCGTGCGGAAACTGACGCAGGTAGTCGAGCCCCGCACGCGTGCCGTACGACGCGCCCACCACATTGATCTGAGGCGCGCCGAGCGCCTGCCGCACGGCGTCGAGGTCTTGCGAGGCGAGCGGCGTGGTGAAGAAGCGCAGGTCGCCGTAGGGCAGCTTCTTCAATTGGTCGCGGCACGCGCGCAGCAGCGCGAACTGGCGCTCCGGGTCGGCCTGGTCGGCCACGCTCTGGTGGCGCGGGTCCTCACATTCCAGCGGGGCCGAGCGACCGGTGCCGCGCTGGTCGACGAAGACGATGTCGCGCCGGTTGTTCAGCCGCGCGAACAGCGGCAGCACCTGCGCCGCGACACCGATCGCGCTTTGCCCGGGCCCGCCGGCCAGCATCACCACCGGGTCGGCGTGCTTGCGCCGCGCGAGCGCAGGCACCACCACGTAGTGGATGTCGATCTTCACGCCCTGCGGGCGCGCCGGGTCGAGCGGGCGCTGCAGCGTGCCGCACTGCACTTCGTGGCGGATGCCCGGCACGCGGCAGTCCTGCAGACCCGCCGCGGTGGCCGCGCTGGCAGCCAGGCCCAGCAGCGCCGCGCCCACGGCAGCTCGCGCGGCAGCGCGCATCGGGCTCATTCGCCCAGCAGCCGCTTCAGTTCACCGCTGTCGATCAGCTTGCGGGTATCGCTCTCGCCCCCCACGAGCTGGCCTCGCACGAACACCATCGGGAAGGTCGGCCAGCCGGTCCACAGCTTCAGCGCATTGCGGCGCCGCCAACCGCTCAGGTAATTGCCGAACTCCAGATACTGGAAGGCCACGCCCGCACCGGCGAGCGCCTTGCGCACGCGCATGCCGGGCACGTTCCAACCCATGCTGACGACCAGCACCGGGTTGGAGGCCGCGGCCGAGCGCACGTTGTGCACGATGTCGGCGTGCAGGTTCGCGACCTTGTCGCGGATGGCCGGGTGAAGCTGGCTTTCTTCGAGGATGAGTCGCGGCATGCAAGGGCTCCGGGCGGCAGCAAAGCCCGGAGCTTACGACGCCACTCAGGTCGCGAGCACGCCCTGCTGAAAGTCCTGCACGGCCTTGAAGATCTCCTGCTGCGTGTTCATCACGAACGGGCCGTACTGCGCAATCGGCTCGTTCAGCGGCTGCCCGGCGATCAGCAGCAACTTGGCTTCGCCCTCCAGCGCACGCACGCGCACGCCATCGGCCGCCGCGTCGTTGCGCAGGATCGCCATGCGCTCGCTGTCCACGCGCTCGCCTTCAATTTCCACCGCGCCGCCGTACACGTACACGAAGGCGTTGTGCGACGCCGGCAGCGCGTGCTCGAACACCGTGCCTGCGGGCAGCGCGATGTCGAGGTACAGCGGCTCGGTGGTCGGGCGCGTCACCGCCCCCGTCACGCCGCGGCTCACGCCCGCGATCACGCGCACGCGGGTGCCGTCGCCCAGCGTGTACACGGGCACGCTCTGCGGCGGCACATCCTGGTAGAGCGGCGCCTGCATCTTGTCCTTGGCGGCGAGGTTTACCCACAGCTGGAAGCCGGCCATGCGGCCTTCTTCCTGCTCGGGCATCTCGGAGTGGATGATCCCGCGGCCGGCCGTCATCCACTGCACGCTGCCGGGCTCGAGCAGCCCGGTGTTGCCCACGCTGTCGTGGTGGCGCATGCGGCCTTCGAGCATCACCGTCACCGTCTCGAAGCCGCGGTGCGGATGGCTCGGGAAGCCGCCGATGTAGTCGGAGGCGCTGTCGCTGCCGAAGGCATCGAGCATCAGGAAGGGGTCGAGCCGGCGCTGCAGCGGCTGCGTCAGCACCCGGGTGAGCTTGACCCCGTCGCCATCCGACGTGGGCTGGCCGCGCACCTGGCGCTCGACGCGGCGGGAGGTCGCAAGCGGAGAGCCGGCAAGTTCAGTCATGGGGGTGGGGGTGGAGGTGTTCATGTGAAGCACTCTATGCCGCACCGGGCCTGCTGGGGAGCAAGCGTTTTGCACACATCGCGCAATCCGATTGCAATGGGCTTGCGGGCCCGCGGGCGAATCGAAAGCGGTGTAATGGGCGCCCCTCTTTCCCGACCAAGGTCTGCCATGAAGCTCTACTACAGCCCCGGTGCCTGTTCGCTGTCGCCGCACATCGTGCTGCGCGAATCCGGCCTGCCCTTCGAGCTGGTGCTCGCCAGCACCAAGACGCACAAGCTGGCCGACGGCACGGACTACTACACGATCAACCCCAAGGGCTACGTGCCGCTGCTCGAACTCGACAACGGCGAGCGCCTGAGCGAAGGCCCGGCGATCGTGCAGTACATCGCCGACCAGGTGCCGGCCAAGAACCTCGCGCCCGCCAACGGCACCATGCCGCGCTACCGCCTGCAAGAGTGGCTGACCTTCATCGGCACCGAGATCCACAAGTCGTTCGGCCCCCTGTTCACACCCAACAGCACCGAGGACGCCAAGGCCGCCGCCAAGACCAAGGCGCTGGGCCGCCTGAGCTACGTCGACGAACAACTCGCCGGCAAGAGCTATCTGCTGGGCGACCAGTTCAGCGTGGCCGACGTCTACCTCTTCGTCGTCGCCAACTGGACGCGGCCGACCGCGATCGACATCTCGGCGCTGAAGAACCTGTCGGACTTCATGGCCCGCGTGGGCGCCCGCCCGGCGGTGCAAGAGGCGATGAAGGCCGAAGGCCTCATCAAGTGAGCGCCGCGCGCGGCCGTCTCGCATGAACGCGGCCGCGTTCGCCGCGCTGCTGCTGCTGGCGGCCAGCGCCACGGCCACCGGCGCGCCGCCCTCCCCGGCACCGCCCCCGGGGGACCATGCGGCGCGCCTTTGCGTCACCGTCGCTTCCCAGCCTGCGAACTGCGGGCCGGTGGCGGCGCACATCGATACCGGGGGCGACATCACGCTGCGCGTGCATGACTTCCGCTACATCCTGCAGTTCGCACCGCCCGCGGTCATCGTGCTCACCATGCACGGCGGCATGCTGGTCGCCGACGCGCTGTCCACCTACCGCTGGGCCGGCCGCACGCTGATGTTTGCCGACGCCGAACGGGGCCTGCAGTACGAGGTGGATTTCGATCCCCCCGCCACCGGCCCGGCCGGGCGCTGAGCAGGCTAGGGCCTGTTCACACTAAATGAGCCCACAGGCCTTGGCCCTTAGGGTGATCTCATCAAAAGCCCGCCCACAGCGTTGCAAATGCTCGCTGTAGCAAGTGCTACAGCTGCGCTTTGCGCCTCGTTGGCGGGCTTTTGATGAGTCACGTGGGGGCTCATTTAGTGTGAACAGGCCCTAAACCGCACCCCGAAGGCAGCTTGCGCCGCACGCCTGCGGCAGGCGTCGGCCTTGTCCTACAGGCATCGGGCAGCAGCGTGGGTACAACAGGCGGCATGTCTCGAAACCCGCCTGCCCAGCTCGCCTTCAAGGTGATGACGGTGAACACCCACAAGGGGTTCACCTTCTTCAATCGCCGCTTCATCCTCCATGAACTGCGCGACGCCGTGCGCGCCGTCGGGGCGGACGTGGTGTTCCTGCAAGAGGTGCAGGGCACGCATGAGCGCCACGGCGGTCGCGTGGCCAACTGGCCCGAGGTGTCGCACTACGAATTCCTGGCCGACTCGATCTGGCCCGAGTACGCGTACGGCCGCAATGCCGTGTACCCGCACGGCCACCACGGCAATGCAGTGCTGTCCAAGTTTCCGATCACGCACTACCAGAACCATGACGTGTCCATCAGCGGCCCCGAGCGCCGCGGCCTGCTGCACTGCGTGCTGCGCGTGCCCGGCCGCGAGCTGGAGATGCACGCGATCTGCGTTCACCTGGGCCTGCAGGAGGCGCACCGCCGCAAGCAGCTCGAACTGCTGTGCGCTCTGGTCGAGAAGGACGTGCCACCCGATGCGCCCCTGCTGATTGCCGGTGACTTCAACGACTGGCGCGGCAAGGCCGGCCGCGTGCTCGAGCGCTGCGCCGGCCTGCGCGAGGTGTTCGACCACGCGCACGGCGCGCCGGCACGCACCTTCCCGGCGCGCTTTCCGGTGCTGCCGCTTGATCGCATCTACGTGCGCAGCGCCAAGGTCCATGCGCCGGTGGTGCTGCCGCGCCGCCCGTGGTCGCACCTGTCGGACCACGCGCCGCTGGTGGCCGACATCAGCCTGTGAGCGCGCGAACCATGAGCGCCAACACGGTCCCCGCGCGGCAGGAAGAAGCGCCTTCGCGCCACGCGGCCGGGGGCTCACGCTGGCTGCCCGGCAATCAGCTCACGCTGCTGGAAAACGGCGAGGCCTTCTTCCCGGCGGTGTTCGAGGCCATCCGCCAGGCGCGCCGCGAGGTGCTGCTGGAGACCTTCATCCTGTTCGAAGACAAGGTGGGCCTGGACCTCAAAGACGCACTGATCGCCGCCGCGCGCAACGGCGCGCAGGTCGACGTGCTGATCGACGGCTTCGGCTCACCCGACCTGTCCGACGCGTACACCGGCGAGCTGGCTGCAGCCGGGGTTCGCCTGCGCGCCTTCGACCCGCAACGCCCGCTGTGGGGCATCCGCACCAACGTGTTCCGCCGCATGCACCGCAAGATCGTGGTGGTGGATGGCGAGCGTGCGTTCGTGGGCGGCATCAACTACTCGGCCGATCACCTGCTCGACTTCGGCCCCGCGGCCAAGCAGGACTACGCCGTGGAGGTGCGCGGCCCGCTGGTGGCCGACATCCACCACCACACCCGCGCCGCCATCGGCAAGCCGCCGCGGCGGCGCTGGTTCGGCCGCCGCAGCCCGCCGCCTGCGCAACAGAGCAGCGAGACCGCACCGGGCCAGGCACAGTGCATGTTCGTCACCCGCGACAACCACTCGCACCCCGACGACATCGAGCGCCACTACCGCGCTGCCATCCGCACCGCGCACCACCGCATCGTCATCGCGAACGCGTACTTCTTCCCCGGCTACCGCCTGCTGCGCGAGCTGCGCCGCGCGGCACGCCGCGGCGTCGAGGTCAAGCTCATCCTGCAAGGCATGCCCGACATGCCCATCGTCAAGACCGCCGCCGAACTGCTGCACAACCATCTGCAGCGCGCTGGCGTCAAGATCTTCGAGTACTGCCAGCGCCCGTTTCACGGCAAGGTGGCGCTGGTCGACGACGAGTGGGCCACGGTCGGCTCCAGCAACCTCGACCCGCTCAGCCTGTCGCTGAACCTCGAAGCCAACGTGATCGTGCGCGACCGCGCCTTCAACCAGCAACTCGCCGAGCGGCTCGACAAGCTGGTGTGCGAAAGCTGCAAGGAGGTCGACTCCTCCGGCGCGCGCGATCCGAGCATGTGGCAGGTGATGCGCAACGCGGTGGTGTTCCACTTCCTGCGCCACTTCCCGCGCTGGGCGGGCTGGTTGCCGGCGCATGCGCCGGTGGTGGTGCCGGTGGCAGCCGCCTCTGCCGACGCAGCCCCATCTGAGGCACGCTCGACACGCCCGACAGACGAGCGCGCGGCCGAAGCGCGTACGCACGAGCAGCCGGCCTGTGAACATGGCGGCTGACCTGGCCCACGCCGCTCCGCTGACTCAGCGCGCCTGGTGGCCCCTGGTCAAGCGGGTCGCGAGCTTCGCCTTCTTCGCGCTGGTGCTCTGGTTGATTGCACGGCAGGCGCAGCAGATCGACTGGGCCGAGGTCCTGCAGACCGTGCGCAACTACCCCGCCAGCACCCTGCTCACCGCCGCCGCGCTGGCCGCCGCGAGCTTCGCGCTGTATGCCACCTTCGACCTGCTCAGCCGCAGCTATGCGGGCCACGCGCTCGGCACCCGGGCGGTGCTCGCCACCACCTTCATCAGCTACGCCTTCAACCTCAACTTCGGCTCGCTGATCGGCGGGCTGGCGTTTCGCTTCCGGCTCTACACACGCCAGGGCCTGAAGCCGGCGCAGATCTCGCGCGTGTTCGCCTTCTCGATGCTCACCAACTGGCTGGGCTACGTGGCGCTCGCAGGTCTCATGTGCCTCTGGCAGCCCATCGCCCCGCCCGCGCAATGGCCCATCGCCAGCGGCTCCCTGCGCCTGATCGGCGCGCTGCTGCTCGCCCTGCCGGTCGCCTACCTCGCGCTGTGCGCCTTCTCGACGCGACGCAGCTGGCACCTGCGCGGCCACGAGCTGGAGCTGCCCCCGCTGCGCCTGGCGCTCATGCAACTTCCGATGTCGGTCGTCAACTGGATGCTCATCGGCGCTGTGGTCTACACCCTGCTGCAGCACCACACCAGCTACCCGAGCGCCCTGACCGTGCTGCTGATCGCCGCCGTGGCCGGCGTCATCACCCACGTACCCGCCGGCCTGGGCGTGCTCGAAGCGGTGTTCATCACCCTGCTCACACCGCAGATCGCGCGTCATGAACTGCTGGCCGCGCTGGTGGTGTACCGGGCGGTGTACTACCTGATCCCGCTGGCGCTGGCCCTCGTGGCCTACGTCGTGTTCGAGCTGCGCTTGCGGCGCGGCGCCGCGCCGCAAGCGAGGGCCAAGGCGTGATGGCGAGCTTGTCGTCGCCGCGGACCACCCGCTCGCAGGCCCTGGGCCTCGTAGGCTGGCTGGCGCTCGTGTTCGTCGCCGCGGCCATCGGCGCGGCCGCGTCCGTCGACGCCAGCAGCTTCTACGCACAACTCGTGCGGCCGCCGTGGGCACCCCCTGCGTCGGCGTTCGGCCCGGTCTGGTCGGTGCTCTACCTGCTGATGGGGCTGGCCGTGTGGCTGGTCTGGCGCGAGCAGGATGCACGATCCTCGAGGCTGGCGATCGGGCTCTTCGTGGCCCAGTTGTGCGCCAACGCGCTCTGGTCCTGGCTGTTCTTCGCCTGGCACCACGGCGCGCTCGCGTTCGCAGAGGTTCTGGTGCTGCTGGCGCTCATCGCCGCCACGGTGGTGGTGTTCTGGCGCATCAGCCGCCTGGCGGGCGCGCTGATGCTCCCGTACCTCGCCTGGGTAGGCCTCGCCAGCGCGCTCACCTGGTCTGTGTGGCGGGGCAATCCGAATCTCTTGTAGCGGCGGCGCAGGCGGCGAGCGCTACGCAGACTTCGCCAACACCGCCAGACAGGTACTCCGCTGCGCCTGCGCCTCGGGGACCCGGGTGCACACGGCCTTGGCCTGTGCCTGCAGGCGTTTCATCGAGGCACGGTGGTTCTTCTGCCATGCGCGCAGCGAGTCACCCACGCGTTGCAGCGAACGCGCGTTGCGCTCGTAGAAGGCATCGGGTTGCGCGGCGGCTTCGTTGAAGAGTTGCAGCGTCGCCTTCTCGATGCGCGCCTCGTCCTTCGGCGCGAGTTCGACCAGCGCGCGCACGTACACGCCGCCCCATTGCACACGGGTGGCCGGGCCCACGCTCTTGTCGTAGGCCTCCTGGTACCAGCGCAGCGCCTCGGCGGTGTCGCCACGGCGCTTGGCGTTGCCGGCCAGGCCGAGCATCAGGTAGTAGGGCGAATGGCTCTTGTCCAGATTGGCCGTGAGCAGCGCGTCGGATTCATCGGGCACGCCGGCCTCTTCGAGCAAATCGGCCGCGGTGGTGATGACGGCCTGGCGCTCGTAGCCGTCGGTGGTTTCGTGGTCGAGTTGCGCGATCTGTTCGCGCACTTCGGCGAGCAGCGATTGCGGCACCTGCGGCGGGCTGCCCGGGGCGGCATCGATGTGGGCCAGCTTGATGCGGGCGATCTGCGCGGTCAGCCGATCGGCGCGCGACAGGGTCACGTCGTGCGCCAGGCCCGCGAGGCTCGCGTCATACGCCTCGATGAGCTGCTGCCGCTCGGCGGTCTTGGGCGCGCTCACGGCGCGCACCAGCTCGACCGCCTCGTAGCTCAGCACATCCATCTGCACGCGCGAGGGCTCGGCGTTGCGCAGCACCGCGAGCAGGCGCTCGAGGGCAGCGGGGTCGACATGGCTAGCGGTCTTGGGGTCGGTGGCCGCCGTGGCCTTGAGGAAGAGGCGGGTGCAGGTGTTGGCCTGTTCCTTCGGGCAGGCCGCACTCAGCTCGCGCAGCACCTGCGGCACTTGCTGCGGCGGCACGAGCTGCGCCTGCTCGTCGGTTTCCCACGAGAAGAAGGCGAGCAGCTTCCAGTCGTTCGGCGTCATGCCCTGTCCGCCAGCGCGCGCATCGGCCAGCACGGCCTTCACGGGGCGCTGCGCGTTCATGCCCAGCGTGAGCACCTCGGTGTAGAGCTGCGGGTCGACCTCGCCGGGCAGGCGCGTCACTTCAGCACCCGAGGGCGAGAACAACACCATCGTCGGATAGCCGCGCACCTTGAATCGCGCCCCGAGCTTTTGCGCACCGGGGCTGTCGCCGTCGATGTAGACCGGCACGAAGGCACGCGAGCGTTCGATGAAATCCTGCCGGTTGAAGAGCGTGGCCTTCACCTGGTTGCACGGTGGGCACCAGGACGCGCCCCAGTACAGGAACACCGGCTTGTTCTCGGCCCGCGCCTGCGCGAAGGCGGCATCGACCTGCGCATCGGTCGTTGCGTGCTGCCAGGCAATGCCGGCATCGCCGGGCCCGGCCTGAGCCACCGGTGAGGCAGGCGACTCGGCCTGCGATGCGGTGGCAACGGCGGGTGGTGTGGAGGGTGCGGCCGCGTCGGAGGGGCGTTTGCACGCCGAGAGCGCGCCCATCGCCAGCACAGCCGCCAGCGCTGACAAGGTCAGTGCCCATGGGCGTGGCAGCGCGCGAATCGTGTTCAGGGTGATCATTGGCGCACATTCTGGGGCCTCGGGTCGGCCGTGGCCCCCTTCCCTGTGGCGTCCTACATGCGGACGCGGTGTTGGCCGAGCGGCGATGCAAGCGGCCGGGCCCACCATGGAGATCCTGTGAACCAAGCGCCCTCTCGCACGCCACCACCGCCTACGCCAGCCTCTCCGCCTGCGCGGCCGTGGCACGCCCGCCGATGGCTGCGGATCACGCTGGCCACCGTGGCCGCGCTCGTGCTGCTGGTGGCCTCTTTCGACGCCAACTGGGTGCGCCCTGCGCTCGAACGCCATCTGAGCCAGACCTCGGGCCGGTCGGTGCGCGCGAACGATCTGCACCTGAGCTTCGACACCCTGGGGCGCCCGGTGGTCCGCCTGCGCGGCGTGCAGATCGAGAACGCCCCCTGGGCCGACAGCTCGCGCCCCTATGTGCGCGCCGGCGAACTGCGCTTCACCTTCGATTGGAAAAGCCTCTTCCAGGACATCCGCCTCATCCCCGAGGCGGTGATGATCGACGCCGACATCCACCTCGAACGCCAGGCCGACGGCCTGCGCAACTGGCGCCTCACGCGCCCCGACGACCGCGGCCCGGGCCGCGTGCGCATCCTGGCGCTGGAGGCCCACAACAGCCGCCTCACGCTGGCCCACCGCGGGGTCGGGCTCTCGCTGGAGATGTCGTCCACGCCGCTCGATGCACCCGAGGGGCCCTTCACGCACCGCGTGGCGTTCAGCGGCAAATTGCATGGCGAGGCCTTCACGGGCAGCGCCTTCGCCAGCCCCGAGCTCACGCTCATGCAGACCGGCCGGTTCTTCTCACTGCGCGGCGAAGCCCGCAGCGCCCAGACCGTGCTGCAACTCGACGGCCGCATGGCCGACATGCTGCGCCTGGGCGGTCTTGACGCGCAAGCCCGGCTCAGCGGGCCGAGCCTCGGGCAGCTCAAGGGCATCTTCGACGACCCGCCCTGGCCCGCGACCAAGCCCTACCGCGCCAGCGCGCACCTCACGCGTGAGGGCGACCACTTCGAAGCGCGCGATCTGCAGGTCAGCCTGGGGCGCTCCGATGTGTCGGGCCACATCAGCTACCGCATGGACGACCACCGCAGCACCGCACGCGCCGAGCTGCGCAGCCGCCGCATCAGCACCGAGGACCTGCCCTCGCTCGCCGGCCGTGCGTCCAAGGTGGGCTCGCCGCGCGTGCTGCCGCAGGGCAAGCTGCCGGTTGCGCAGTTGCGCGACATGGATGCCGACATCGACTGGCGCGTGGCCGAGTTGCTGGCGTCGCCGCTGCGGCCGATGCAAAGCGTGAATGCCCGCGCCACGCTCGAACGCGGCCAGCTCCAGCTGCGCCTCGTCAACGCCACCGTGGCCACCGGCCAGCTCAGCGGCCGCTTCACGCTCGATGCGCGCGAGGACACCACGCAAGTCAAGCTGCAGGCGCAAGCCCGCGGCATGCGCGTCGAACACCTGTGGCCCGACATGCCCGACGCCGCACGGGTCGAGGCGCCCCTGTCGGCGCAACTCAAGCTCAGCGGCCACGGCGCCTCGGTGGCCGACTGGGCGGCCGGCGCGAATGGCTCGCTGCAGGTGGCACTCGACCGCGGCACCCTCAGCAAACGCCTGGCGGCCAAGCTGAGCCTCGATCTCGGCAAGCTGCTCGGCTCCGTGTTCGACGGCGAAGACGACGTGGTCGCCCTCCACTGCGGCGCCGTGGTGCTCGACGTGAAGGACGGCATCGGCCGCACCCGCCAGATCACCCTCGACACCGAGAAGACGCACGTCGACGGCCAGGCCAGCGTGCAATTGGCCGAGGAAACCTGGTCCGTGCTGCTCACGCCGCAGATGAAACGCCGATTCCAGCCCCTGATGCTGGGCAAGTCGGTGCAGCTCGATGGCAGTTTCGGCAGCTACCGACAGCAGCTTGTCGACCGCCGCGAGATCGCCTCGGCCGGCTGCCCGGCGCCATGCAGCGGGGCGGGGTGCGGGAAGGTGCCTTAACAAATGGCCCTTGGCGAGGCAGCTCAGGTGGCTTCGTGGTCGGCGCCTGGATCGCCCAGGTCGTTTGCCAGGCTCTCGCCATCGCCCAGCATCCCTTGCACCTCTTCGCTGCGCCAGCCCTCCATCGGCGTGGCGCGGGCGAGTGCCATCCACAGCGGCAGGCTCATGCGCATGGGCCGCTTGGGCGCCGGGCGCAACACCTCCAGCAGCGTCGCGTCGGCGGGGCCCTGCGCCGCCATCACGCCGAACTCGGGCGGGATCTCGTCGGCCTGCGCGATGCCCTGCGCGATCACGTACCAGCACTCGCTGCTGAGCTGCAGGTAGGCCGCTCGCTTGGGCTCGCGGCGCAGGTCGGACAGCAGGTCGCTGCGGTGCACCTTGATCTCGTGCACGATGGGTTCAAGGTAGGCCTCGACGGTCGTGTTGCGGATCGAGAACACATCGGGCATGGCCATCGCCCATTGGCCGCCTTCGCGTTCGCCTGCGTCATTGACGACCTCGCCCACCTTCGCGCGCAGCGAGAGCCCGCGCCAGGCGAGGCGGCCGGCGCGCGTCATCTCGCGCGCCACGCGCTCGACCAGCGCCTCGTGCGCATCGCGCCTCGCGCGGTTGCGTTGCAGGGTCTCGGCCATCAGCAGCACGCCGGCATCCGTCACGCGCAGCGTCTCGTGGCCCGAAGGCTGGCGCACGCGCTCCAGCAGGCCGGCGGCGAGCAGCTCCACCTCGATCAAGTCACAACACGGCCACCCGGCCGAGCGCCACACCTCGCGCAGGCGGCGGCTGTGGGCGGCTGTGAGAGCGGCCATCAGGCCCCTTGCCGGGTTGCCCCAAGAGAGGCTTGCGCGCCCACGGGGGGCCGTGAGCGAAGCGCGCGTGGGGGCCTCATGTCATCAGCCGGCCATCGCCTGCACCAGCAGGCGGCCCTTGGCAGCGGTCTCGGCGAGTTCTTGCGCGGGGTCGGAGTCGGCCACCACGGCACCGCCCAGCTGCAGCATCACGCGCCCGCCTTGCACGATGGCCGTGCGGATGACCACCGACAGGTCCATCGAACCGCCGGCGTCGAAGTAGCCGATCGCGCCCGCATAGGGCCCACGCCGCACCGGCTCCAGCTCTTCGATGATCTCCATCGCACGCACTTTGGGCGCGCCGGTCATCGAGCCCGGCGGCCAGCAGGCGCGCAGCAGGTCGGCCAGCGTGGCATCGGCGCGCAGGCGGGCACGGATCGTCGACACGAGCTGCCACACGCTCGGGTGCGCCTCGGCCTCGAACAGCGCATCGACCCGCACGCTGCCCACCTGCGCCACGCGGCCCAGGTCGTTGCGCATCAGGTCGACGATCATCAGGTTCTCGGCGCGGTCCTTCACGCTGGCGAGCAGGGCCTCGCGCTGTTGTGCGTCGCGCGCCGGGTCGGCATCGCGCGCGAGCGTGCCCTTGATCGGGCGCGCCGTCACGACACCGTCGGCGAGCTTGAGGAATCGCTCGGGCGACACGCTCGCAATCGCGAAGCCATCGCCCGGCAGGTAGGCCGCAAAGGGCGCCGGGTTGCGCGCCGTGAGGGCGCGGTAGAGCGCGAAGGCGTCGCCCTCGAACTCACCTTCGAGGCGGTGCGAGAGGTTGGCCTGGAAGATGTCGCCGGCAGCGATGTAGTCGAGCACGCGGCGCACCTGCGCGAGGTAGTCCCCCGCTGCGGTGCGCGAGGCCATCGCCGCAGCGCGGAAGCCGCGGGGCTCGGGCGCCTGCGGCGCCTTCTGCACCGGCGGTGCTTGCGCGCGCCTCAAGGTGTCGTCCCACACCGCTTGCCGGCCGGGCGCGATCGGCAAGCTGCAGAAGTACCACTGCGCGTGGGCATGGTCGTAGGCCAGCAGGTGGTCGCACAACAGCAGGCGCATGGCCGGCAGTGCGGGGTCGTCGGCCGCACGCGAGGGCAGGCGCTCGACGAAGCGCGCGAGGTCGTAGCCGAGGTAGCCGATCAGGCCGCCCGCGAAGTCCAGACCCGCAGGGCGCGGGCTGGCCTGGCGCGTGAAGCGGTTCATCACCGCCTGGATCGCATCGAACGGGTCGGCCCAATCCGCGGTGATGCGGCCGGTGGCGGCGTCGCGCAGCGTCGTGCGCGTGCCGATGGTCTCGAGCGTGGCCAGTGCCGGCCCGGTGACCCACGACCAACCCGACAGGCCCGGCATGTGCTTGCTGCTTTCCAGCAGCACGGTCCCATCGCAAGCCCCCAAGCGCGCGTACAGCTCCTGCGGGGTGCCGTCATGAGCCACGGGTACGATGCTGGGTTCCATTTCGCAGGCAGAGAACAGAGCGCATGAGTGTAGAGCGACGCCCCTTCCCCACCGATGCAGAGCATGCCGCGCTGCTGCGCTTGTTGATCTCGCTCGACGGCTCGACCACGCGCGCCTGCGAGGCCCTCACGCAAGCCCCGATGGAGATCAAGGTGTACCGGCAAGACGAGGTGCGCGACGTGCCCGATGCGGTGCACGAGCACCTCGGCGGCGCCGCCTGGCTGGTGCGCGTGACGGCCATGCACGCGCACGGCCAGGTGGTGATGGACAACCTGTCGTTCACGCGGCTCGACGCCGTGCCCGCGTGGTTCCTCGCGCAGCTGCGCGAAGGCAAGGCACCCATCGGTCACATGCTGCAGCACCTGTTCGTGCGGCGCGAGGCCGTGCCCTCGTCGGCCCGCGTCGAGAGCCTGCTGTGGGACCACGTCGGCCACCCCGACCGCCGCGCCAGCCGCTGCTACCGGATCGTCACCGAGCAGAAGCCGCTGATGATGATCTTCGAGGCCTTCCGCGGCGGCCTGGTGCAAGAAGACTGAGCCCGATGAGTTCTCTAGTGGATCGCAGCCTGCGCGCGGTCTGGCACCCTTGCAGCCAGATGAAGCAGCACGAGACGCAACCACCGCTGGCCGTCGCGCGCGCGCAGGGCGTGTGGCTGTACGGCACCGATGGCCGGCGCTACCTCGACGGCATCAGCTCCTGGTGGGTCAACCTGTTCGGCCACGGCCACCCGCACATCACGGCCGCGATGAAGCAACAGCTCGACACGCTCTCGCACGTCATGCTCGCCGGCTGCACGCACGCGCCGGTGGTGGAGCTGTCTGAGCAGCTGTCGGCGCTGACCGGCCTCGGCCACGCCTTCTACGCGAGCGACGGTGCCTCGGCCACCGAGATCGCGCTCAAGATGAGCGCGCATTACTGGCGCAACTCCGGCCGCGCCGAGAAGAGCCGCTTCATCGGCCTGCAGAACGGCTACCACGGCGAAACCGTGGGCGCGCTCTCGGTGACCGACATCCCGCTCTTTCGCGAAGCCTACGGCCCGCTGCTGCGCGTGAGCGCCACCGTGCCCAGCCCCGATGCGCGCGCGGCCGCGCCGGGCGTATCGGCACTCGATCACGCCCGCCACTGCGCGAACGCGCTCGAAACATTTCTCGAACAACACCACGCCGAAACCGCCGCCTTCATCGTCGAGCCGCTGGTGCAGTGCGCCGCCGGCCTGGCGATGCACGACCCCGAGTACCTGCGCCTCGCACGCGCGCTGTGCGACCGCTACCAAGTGCACTTGGTGGCCGACGAGATCGCGGTGGGCTTCGGCCGCACCGGCAGTCTCTTCGCGCACCAGCAGGCTGGCATCCGCCCTGATTTCATCTGCCTCTCCAAGGGCCTGACCGGCGGCACGATGGCGCTCTCGGTCGTGCTCACCACCGACGCGGTCTACGGTGCCTTCTACGACGACCGCACCGCTCGCGGCTTCTTGCACTCGCACTCGTACACCGGCAACCCGCTGGCCTGCCGCGCTGCCCTCGCCACGCTCGAGGTGTTCGATCAAGAAGACTGGATGGCCCGCAACCGCGCCACCGCTGCACGCCTGAGCGCGCTGTGCGAGCCGCTCACCCAGCATCCGAACGTGCTGCGCTCGCGTCAGCTCGGCATGCTGTGGGCCTTCGATGTGAACACCGACGATCCGACCTTCTCGCGCCGCTACCACGCCGCCGCGCTGAAGCACGGGCTGCTGCTGCGGCCCATCGGCAACACGCTCTACTTCATGCCGCCGTATGTGATCGACGAAGCCGAGAGCACCTGGCTGGCCGAAGGCGCGCTTGCCGCGTTGAACGACACACTGTGAGCGAAGCCCTGAGATGACAGAAAGCTACTTCGTCACCGGCACCGACACCGAAGTCGGCAAGACCCTGGTGAGCTGCGCGCTGCTGCTGCACCTGCGCGAGCGGCATCAGCACGTCGTCGGCATGAAGCCGGTGGCTGCCGGCACCATCGCGCTGCCCCACGGCGAGGAAGACAACGAGGACGCCGTCGCCCTGCGCGCCGCCGGCTCCTTGAAAGTGCCGCGCGAACTCGACAACCCCTACTGCCTGCCGCTGCCGATGTCGCCGCACCTTGCCGCGCGCGCGGCCGGCGTGCGCATCGACATCGACGTGCTGGTCGACCGCTACCGCGCCCTTGCCGCGCAGGCTGATGCCGTGGTGGTCGAAGGCGCCGGCGGCTTCCACGTGCCGCTCAACGAATCCCAGACCGGCGCCGACCTCGCGCAAGCGCTGCAATTGCCGGTGTTACTGGTGGTAGGCCTGCGCCTGGGCTGCCTGAACCACGCCCTGCTCACCGCCGAGGCCATCCGCGCCCGAGGCCTGACACTCGCGGGCTGGGTGGTCAACCGCATCGACCCCGAGATGCCCGCGCAGGCCGACAACATCGCCTACCTGAGCGAGCGCTTGCACGCACCGCTGTGGGCGGACGTGCCGCGCATGGCACGCCCGTTGCCCGGCGCCGTGCGGTGGCTGATCTGAAGCACGTTTCCCAGCGCTACGTTGTGTAGCAAAGGGCTGAGAACGCGCTCCTAGAATCCGCCGCCGTCGCATCCAACCCCTCGGATGCAATCGACAAACAAACCACACTACTGAGCACGACATGAAAAAACTTCTTCTGGCATGTGCCGCACTCCTCGTCTCCACCAGCACCTTCGCCCAGGTCTACGTCGGCGGTGTCGGCGGCTGGACCAACCAGGACGTCAACTGCGACAACTGGTCGGGCTGCGACAAGAGCGACACCGGCTTCAAGCTGTATGGCGGCTACAAGTTCACGCCCATCATTTCGGCTGAAGTGAGCTACACCGACTTCGGCAAGGTCAGCCTCGACGCACCCGGCTTCTCGGGCAGCTACAGCGGCACCGCCTTCGGCGTGGGCGCAGCCTTCACCATGCCGCTGGCTCCCAAACTGAGCGGCACCGCGCGCGTGGGCCTGGCATCCACCGATGCCGACTACAAGTGGTCCACCCTCATCGCTTCTGATTCGTCTTCAGAAGGTGGCATCGAGCCCTACTTCGGCCTCGCTCTCGGCTACGCGCTCACGCCGCAGCTCAGCCTCACCGGCAGCTTCGACTATCAGAAGTTCGACTACCCCCGCGGCTCGGGCGGCGCCACGCTGTTTGGCGTGGGCCTGAGCTACGCGTTCTGATTCTTGAGCGCTGACTACACCGATCAACTCGCCGCTCTCGACGCCGCCCACCTGCGCCGCGTGCGGCGCGTGGTGGAGGCGAAGGACGGCCCGCACCTGCGGGTCGACGGCGAGCCGGTGCTCTCTTTCGCCAGCAACGACTACCTCGGGCTGGCCCAGCACCCGGCGCTGATCCAGGCCGCGCAAGAAGCGGCCGCGCGCTACGGCGTGGGCGCCACCGCCTCGGCCATGATCTGCGGCCACGAGGCCCCGCACGAGGCACTGGAACACGAACTCGCGGCCTTCGTCGGGCGCCCGCGCGCCATCTACTTCGGCTCGGGCTACATGGCCAACAGCGGCATCGTGCCGGCGCTGGTCGGCCGCGGTGATGCGGTCTTCTCAGACGCGCTCAACCACGCCTGCCTGATCGACGGCGTGCGCCTCTCGCGCGCCGAGGCGCACATCTACCCGCACAACGACCTCGCCACGCTGGCGCAGCAGCTCGCAGGCAGCACCGCCTCGCGCAAGTTGGTCGTGACCGATGCGGTGTTCAGCATGGACGGCGACATCGCCCCCCTGCGCGAGATGCTCGCGCTGTGCGAGCGGCACGGCGCGCTGTTGATGATTGACGACGCTCACGGCTTCGGCGTGCTCGGGCCCGAAGGCCGCGGCAGCGCGGCGCACCTGGGCCTCGACTCTCCGCACCTCATCTACATGGCGACGCTCGGCAAGGCGGCAGGCGTGTCGGGCGCCTTCGTCGCCGGAGAGGGAAGCACCATCGAGTGGGTGCTGCAGCGCGCACGCACCTACATCTTCGCGACCGCCACACCGGCCATGGTCGTGGAAGCGGCCCGCGCCAGCCTGCGCGTGATCGCCCAAGAAAGCTGGCGTCGCGATCACCTCGCGACGCTGATCGCGCGCCTGCGCTCAGGCACCGATGCCTTGCGCTTCGATCACCCGGTGTCACCCACCGCCATCCAGCCGCTCATCATCGGCGGCAATGCCGAGGCGCTGGAGGTTATGCAAGGCCTGTACGCACATGGCCTGTGGGTGCCTGCCATCCGCCCGCCCACCGTGGCTGAAGGCACGGCGCGACTGCGCATCTCGCTCTCGGCGGCCCACAGTGAGACGGATGTGGATCGATTGACCGCGGCATTGCAGCGCGCGTAGGGAGTTCACTCCTGTCGCGGCGGGTGGGGTGCTCCTACCATCGCCGCATGACAGCCTACCGCCACCTGCTCGCGCCGCTCGACCTCGGCTTCACCACCCTCAAGAACCGCGTGCTGATGGGCAGCATGCACACCGGGTTGGAGGATGGCCGCAAGCACTTCCCGGCGATGGCCGAGTTCTTTGCCGAGCGCGCGCGCGGCGGCGTGGGGCTCATGGTCACCGGTGGGTTCTCGCCCAACATCGAAGCGTGGCTCAAGCCCTTCGGTGGCACGCTCAGCACGAGCGGTGGCGCGCGGCGGCACAAGCTCGTCACCGACGCCGTGCACGCCGAGGGCGGCAAGATCGCGCTGCAGATCCTGCACGCCGGGCGCTACGGCTACCAGCCGCTGTGCGTGGCACCCTCGCGCCTGCAAAGCCCGATCTCGCCCTTCACGCCGCGCGAGCTGAGCGCACGCGGCATCGAGCGCCAGATCCGCGCCTTCGTGCGCTGCGCATCGCTCGCACGCGAGGCCGGATATGACGGCGTCGAGATCATGGGCAGCGAGGGCTACTTCATCAACCAGTTCCTGGTCACGCACACCAACAAGCGCGACGACGAATGGGGCGGCGCGTACGAGAACCGCATGCGCCTTGCCGTCGAGATCGTGCGGCGCGTGCGCGAGGCCGTGGGGGCCGACTTCATCATCATCTACCGCCTGTCGATGATCGACCTGATCCCCGACGGCAGCTCCTGGCCCGAGGCGGTGCAGCTCGCCAAGGCGATCGCCGCGGCCGGCGCCACCATCATCAACACCGGCATCGGCTGGCATGAGGCGCGCGTGCCGACGATTGCCACCAGCGTGCCGCGCGGCGCCTTTGGCTGGGTCACGCAGAAGATGCGGCGCGAGCTGCGCGCCGCGGGCATGAACATCCCGCTCGTCACCAGCAACCGCATCAACACGCCCGAGGTGGCCGAGCAGTTGCTCGCCGACGAATGCGCCGACATGGTGAGCCTCGCGCGCCCGTTGCTGGCCGACGCCGAGTTCGTCAACAAGGCCGCCGCCAACCGACCCGAGCGCATCAACACCTGCATCGCCTGCAACCAGGCCTGCCTCGACCACACCTTCAAGAACCAGCTCACGAGTTGCCTCGTGAACCCCCGCGCCGGGCATGAGACCACGCTCGTGATCCGCGCCACGCCCCGCAAGAAGCGCGTCGCCGTCGTCGGCGCGGGCCCGGCCGGCCTGGCGGCGGCCACCACCCTCGCCGAGCGCGGCCACACGGTGCAGCTTTTTGAGGCGGCATCCGAGATCGGCGGCCAGTTCAACATGGCCAAGCGCATCCCCGGCAAAGAGGAGTTCTCCGAGTCGCTGCGCTACTTCCGCCAGCGCATCGACGACACCGGTGTGCAGCTCTCGCTCGACACCCGCGTGAGCGCCACCGACCTGCGCGGCTTCGACGAAGTGATCCTCGCCACCGGCGTCACCCCGCGCGACCCGCGCATCCCCGGCGCCGACGGCCCCAACGTGCTGAGCTACATCGACGTGCTCCTGCACAAGAAGCCCGTCGGCCCGCGCGTGGCCATCGTCGGCGCCGGCGGCATCGGATTCGACGTGGCCGAGTACCTCGTCACCACCGAAGGCCACTCGCCCACCTTGAACCTGGCCGAGTGGCTCGCCGAGTGGGGCGTGGCCGACCCCGAGCAGGTGCGCGGCGGCGTCGTGCGCGCGCAGCCCACGCCCCCGGCGCGGCAGGTCACGCTGCTGCAGCGCAAGAGCGGCAAGCTCGGCAAGGGCCTGGGCAAGACCACCGGCTGGATCCACCGCGCAGCCCTGCAGATGAAGAACGTGGAGATGATCGGCGGTGTCAACTACGAGCGCATCACGCCGCAGGGCCTGTTCATCACGTATGGCGAGAAACGCAGCGACGGACAGCTCATCGAGTGCGACACCATCGTGCTGTGCGCGGGGCAGGAGCCGCTGCGCGAACTGCACGAGCCCTTGCGCGCGGCCGGCATCACGGTGCACCTGATCGGCGGGGCGCACGAGGCGGGGGAGCTCGATGCCAAGCGCGCGATCGATCAGGGGACGCGGCTGGCAGCCACCCTCTAGGGTGAACCCGCGTGGCTGCCAAGCCACGCAACTGAGAGGTTAGCGAGGGATGCTTCACGGTTCCCGTGGGGAAGGAGCCTCAACGCCCGAAGCGTGATGCGGCTTGGCTTAGCCTCGCGACCCGAGCGCCTTGCCCGGCCCGCTTGGCGGCGAGATGACTCGTTCCCTAACCTACCGAGACCAACAATTCCATGAAGTTCGTTCCCCTTCTCGTCGTCGCCGCCTCACTGTTCATGACTGGCTGCGCATCCGTGGACATGGCCAGCAAAGAGGAATCGGCCAAGGCCAAGCAGTTCAAGCAGCCGAGCCCGGGCAACGCAGGCGTGTACGTCTACAGAAACAGCTTCGTGGGCCAAGCCCTCAAGAAGGACATCCTGATTGACGGCAAGTGCCTCGGCGAGAGCTCGAACAACGTCTTCTTCTTCACGGAACTTGCAGGCGGGAAGACCTACAAGTTCGACACCGAGTCGGAGTTCTCGCCGAACTCCCTCGAATTGATGCTTGCCACCGGCAGCAACTACTTCATCCGCCAGTACATCAAGATGGGTGTCTTCGTGGGCGGCGCCGGCCTGGAGTTGATGACCGAAGAGCAAGGCAAGACCGACGTGGCGCAACTCGAGATGGCGAAGCCCGGCAAGTGCGGCGACTGATCGCGCGAGACTTTCGGGCAGACAGGTCAGCTGCCTGAACCGAGGCGTCGAACTTCGACGCTTCGCGCATGGTTCAATCCTCGCCATCGCCTGATCAGCAAGGAGCGCATCGATGCCCAACCAACCCGCCTACTGGTTCCACCCCAAACGCTATGGCTGGGGCTGGGGCATGCCGTGCGCGTGGCAGGGTTGGGTGGTGATGGCGATCTTCTTCCTGCTTCTCATTGGCAGCGCGGGCTTCCTGCTCCCGCGGAGCATGCCGGGCACGTTTGTCGTGTTCAGCTCGGTACTGTCTCTCGCGCTCATCGCCGTGTGCTGGCTCAAGGGGCCGCCACCGCGCTGGCGCTGGGGCGGCAACGAGGACCAGCCTCAATGAGCAGCTATGTCGAAGGCGCGCTGACCCCGGGCGAGTCCATCGTCCATGTGGGCCGCATCAGCCTGTGGTCGCTGTGGCATCTGCTGGCCGCTGGCGTGCTGCTGCTGCCGGTGCTGGGAATCGGGCTCATCTTCCTGGTGAAAGCCTACATCCGCTACAAGACCACCGAGCTCGCGATCACCAGCAAGCGGGTGATCGTCAAGTTCGGTTTCATCCGGCGCAGCACCGTCGAGATCAACCTGAGCAAGGTCGAGAGCGTGCAGGTCGATCAGGACATCCTGGGCCGCCTCTTCAATTTCGGCACCCTGATCATTGCCGGCGCCGGCAACCCGCAGGCGCCCATCCCCGGCATCTCGGACCCGCTCGCATTCCGCAAGGCCTTCGTCCAGGCCCACGACAGCGCCGCCTGACTCAGCCGGCCACAGCCCCCACACGGTCGGCCGGATAGGGCCCCAGGACGCGCTCGCAAAGCGCCGAATCCTGGTACTCGCGCATCTCGACGATCTTGCCACCCGAGAGACGGTAGACGAGGCAGTACTCGTTCTCGTAGGGCACGCCACCCTGGGTGATCATCGCGCCGACGCCCTCCACCACCACGTGGTCGCCCTCGGCAATGAAGTGCGTGGGCGTCATGCGCCCGGCCACCTCGACCAGGGTGCGAAGGTAGCCGTACAGATCTCGCATCACCGAGTCCTTGCCGCGGAAGGTGCGTGCCCACGAGTAGCGGCCCATCACCTTCAGCGTCACGTCGTCGGCCAGGTGCTGCACGAAGAGCCGGCCATCGCCCACGGCCACGCCCGCAAAGATGTCCTGCATCAACTTCTTGTTGTCTTCAGCGTTCATGTTGAGCTCCTTCTGGTGAGAGAGATGGAATGGAGCGGCGATTCTTCGCACCGCGCCCCCGCCGGGCAAATGACGCTTGCAACCGGGCGCATGACGCGCCGTCATGCGCTCGCGGCGAGTGGCAGGCGGCCGATACACTGCCTTCATCCCCCGCCAGGACTCCAACCGCGCATGCGCCGCCTCCCCCCGTTCCCGGAACTGGTTGCTTTCGACGCGGTCGCGCGGCACCTGAGCTTCACGCGCGCGGCGCAGGAGTTGTGCCTCACGCAAAGCGCGGTCAGCCACCGTGTGCGCCGGCTCGAGGCCCACCTCGGCGTTCAGTTGATTCGCCGCCTGAACCCCGGCCTCGTTCTCACCGATGCAGGGCGTGCGCTGCTACCCGACCTGGCCTCGGCGCTCGACTCGCTCGCGCGCATCGGCACGCCACGCGAGCGCCGCCTGCGCGTCGTGGCCGCAAGCGCCTTGTGCACGTGGTGGCTGGCGTCGCGCTTGCCCGACTTCATGGCCCGGCGGCCGGGCGTCTCGATCGAGCTGGTGCCGCGCGACACGCGCGACCCGTCGGTGGTCGACGTGGACCTGTGGATCCAGTGGTCCGCGCCCGCCGAAGCCCAGCCCAGCGCGAAGCAGCGACCGCTACCCACCGAGCAGGTGTTCCCGGTCTGCCATCCACGACTGCTGCCAGGCGCACGCCCCCTGCAAGACGCCAACGCGCTGGCCGACCTGACGCTGCTGCACAAGGCGACACGCGAGAGCGGCGAATGGAGCTGGGGTCTGTGGCTCGATCGGCTCGGTGTCGCGCCGCGCCGGCGCGAAGGAAGCCGGCTCGCCTTTGCCGACATGGGCTTGATCCTCTCGGCAGCCGCCGATGGCGCCGGCGTGGCGCTGGCTCGTTCGCTGCTCGCGCACGACGCGCTGCGCGACGGGCGACTCGTGCCCGCGCTGGCGCATGCCGAGCCGATGCCCTCGGCCAAGCAGCACGTGGCGAGATGGCCTTCTCTGAAATCGGGGGATGCCGACATCAGCGCTTTGGTCGACTGGCTCGATGCCAACATGGCCCGGTCGATCGCCGAAACCGCGCAGTTGATCCAGGTGCCCGCCACGCGCCCTGTGGCCCACAAGCTGGCACGCCCGTCGGCACACTGACCACCAGCTTTACAAGCCTTGACGCAAGCGAAGCGCCGGCGTCACACACGCGCGAGACAGTCGATCCATGCCGCACCGAGCCCACTCCCTCCCCCATCCCTGGGCGCTTGCTGCGCTGGCCGGCGCGCTTGCGCTCAGTGGCTGCGCGTCGCTCACCGCGCGCGACGAGCCGCTGCCCGTGGTGGCCGTGCCGGCGCAATGGACGGCCGCGCCGCCTGCCGGCACCGCCAACGCCAACGCGACCGACCTCGCCGCCTGGTGGCAGCGTTTCAACGACCCGCTGATGAGCCAGCTCATCACGCAGGCCCTGCAGGCCAACACCTCGGTGCGCTCGGCGCAGGCCGCGCTGGCGCAGGCCCGCGCGCTGCGCGACGTGCAATCTGCGCGGCTCGGCCCGAGCGTGGGCGGCTCGGCTTCGGCGCAGCGCAACAAGGTGGGCGATGCACCCGCCGGCAACAGCTACCGGGTGGGCCTCGACGCCAGCTGGGAGCCCGACATCTTCGGTGGCCAGCAGGCGGCCGTCTCGGCCAGCGAGGCCGATGCGCGCGCCAGCGAGGCCACCCTCGGCGGCACGCAGGTGTCGATCGCAGCCGAGGTGGCTGTCGCCTACATGGATTTGCGCAGCGCCCAGGCACGCCTGGCCATCGCGCGCAGCAACCTCGAAACCCAGCAGGAGACGCTGCAGATCACCGATTGGCGCGTGCAGGCGGGCCTGGCCACATCACTCGACCTCTCGCAGGCACGCACCGCGACCGAGAACACCAGCGCGCTCATCCCAACGCTGCAGGCCACGATCGCGCAGACGCAGCACGCGCTGGCGGTGCTGACCGGCCAGCCACCCACCGCCTTGCAGGCCGAACTCGATGCCGCCCGCGCGACCCCACTCGCGCCCGACGACCTGGCGCTCAGCATCCCCGCGCAAACACTGCGCCAGCGGCCCGACGTGCGCGCCGCCGAGCAGCAGGTGAGCGCCGCGCTGGCCCGGGTGTCGCAGGCCGATGCGGCGCGCTACCCGAGCTTCAACATCAGCGGCTCGGTGGGCCTCTCGGCCATCGCGCTCAGTTCGCTCACGAGCGGTGCCTCGCTGGTCAGCGGACTGCTCGGCAGCGTCTCGGTGCCGCTCTTCGATGGCGGCGCGCTGAACGCGCAACTGCGCTCGCAGGAGGCCGCGCTGGAGCAGTCGCGCGTGGGCTACCAGGCCGTGGTGCTCAACGCGCTGCAAGAGGTTGAAGACGCACTGGCCGCGCTGCGCGGCGACCGCGAGCGCCTGCAACGCCTGCGCAACGCGAGCGAGTCGGCGCAAGACGCCTCTCTGCTCGCCAACTACCGTTACCGCACGGGGCTGATCGACTTCCAGACCGTGCTCGACACGCAACGCTCGCTGCTGGCCACGCAAGACGCCGTGGCCACCACCCAGGCCAACCTGAGCGCCGACCACGTGCGCCTGTACAAGGCGCTGGGCGGTGGATGGGTCAGCACCCCCGACGACTCCGCGCGTGCCGACGCATCCGCGCCCCGCACGCAAGGCCCATGACCATGAACGCCAACACCCACTCACAAGACCTCGCCGCGCTGCTCGACGAGCCCGCGCCCCGCCCGTGGTACCGCCGCCCGCGCACCTGGGCGATCGCGGCCGCCATCGCGCTGGTGGCCGGGGGCATCGCCTGGTGGCAATCGGGGCGCGACGCCAAGGCCGCACCGAGCTACGCCACGCAGCCGGTCACGCGCGGCAAGCTCACGCTGCAGGTCACGGCCAACGGCACGCTGCAGCCCACGCGCTCGGTCAACATCGGCAGCGAACTCTCGGGCACCGTGGCGCGCGTGCTGGTCGATGTGAACGACCGCGTGACCAAGGGCCAGGTGCTGGTCGAACTCGACACGGCCAAGCTCTCCGACCAGATCCTGCGTTCGCGCGCCTCGCTCGCCTCGGCACGCGCCCGCGTGGCGCAGGCCGATGCCACGCTGAAAGAAGCGCGCGGCAACCTCGCGCGGCTCGAAGAGGTGGCCAAGCTCTCGGGCGGCAAGGTGCCGTCGAAGAGCGAGCTCGACACTGGCCGCGCGACCGCCGAGCGCGCCGTGGCCGACCTGGGCGCCGCGCAGGCCACGGTGGCCGATGCGCAGGCCGCGCTGTCGACCGACGAGACCAATCTCAAGAAGGCCTCGATCCGCTCGCCCACCGACGGCGTGGTGCTCACCCGCACCGTGGACCCGGGCAACGCGGTGGCCGCCTCGCTGCAGGCCGTGACGCTCTTCACCATCGCCGAAGACCTGACCAAGCTGCGCCTGCAGGTGAGCGTGGACGAGGCCGACGTGGGCTCGGTGCAGGTGGGGCAGAAGGCGAACTTCACGGTCAGCGCCTACCCGGGGCGCAAGTACCCGGCCAGCGTGACGCGCGTGGCTTTCGGCTCGACGATCACCGAGAACGTGGTCACCTACGTCACCTACCTCGACGTGAACAACAGCGACCTGAGTCTGCGCCCGGGCATGACCGCCACCGCCACCATCACCGCCACCGAACGCCAGGACGTGCTGCTCGTGCCCAACACCGCGCTGCGCTTCACCCCCGCGCAATCGGGCCAGCAGCCGCAGGCCCAGGGCGGCGGCGGCACCGGCATCGTGGGCAGCCTGATGCCACGCATGCCGCGCGGCGGCGGGCAGCGGCGCGGTGGCAGCGATGCAGCGCCGGGCGCGGGCACGCCGCGCCAGCTCTGGGTGCTGCAAGAAGGCAAGCCGACCGCCGTGCGCGTGACCACCGGCATCACGGATGGGCGGGTCACGGAAGTCAGCGGCGAGGGGCTGCGCGAGGGCATGCAGGTGATCACCGAGCAAAGGGCGGGGGCCAAGTGATGCTGGGGGTTGCGTGCGTGCGGTTGAGCGGGCCTTCGATCCGCGAAGTGGACCTTGTCCTGAGCTTGTCGAGGGGTCAGGCTGAGCGAGTGGTGACATGCGTCGACCACAGAGCGCAGAAGCCTGCTCCATCTCCTGTCGAACACACACGAGCCGCTCAGCCTGAGGTATCGAAGGCCCACGCCAATCCCCGCGAAATCCGCACCCCATGACCACCCCCCTCATCCAACTGCGCAACATCAAGCGCCTCTACGGCGAAGGCGAAGCCGCGCTGTGGGCGCTCAAGGGCGTGGACCTCGACATCCAGGCCGGCGAGTTCGTCGCCGTGATGGGCCCGAGCGGCTCCGGCAAATCCACCGCCATGAACACCCTCGGCCTGCTCGACCGGCCCACCGAGGGCGAATACCTGTTCAAGGGCACGCACGTCGAGCAGCTCGGCCGCGATCAGCGCGCGCTGCTGCGCCGCAAGTACCTCGGTTTCGTGTTCCAGGGCTTCCACCTGCTGCCGCGCACCACGGCGCAAGAGAACGTAGAGCTGCCGCTGCTGTACCGCGGCGTGCCCACCAAGGAGCGCCATGCTGCTGCGATGCAGGCGCTCGCGGCGGTCGGCCTCGAAGGCCGTGAGCACCACACGCCGGCGCAGCTCTCGGGCGGGCAACAGCAGCGCGTGGCGATCGCGCGCGCCATCGTGACCCACCCGACCGTGCTGCTCGCCGACGAGCCCACCGGCAACCTCGACACCCAGCGCAGCCAGGAGATCATGGAGCTGCTGTGCCGCCTGAACACCGAGCGCGGCATCACCGTGCTGATGGTCACGCACGAATCCGACATGGCAGCCTATGCCCGGCGCATCGTGCGCTTCGTCGACGGGCGCATCGCCAGCGACACGCCGAACGCGCCGCGCAGCACGGCGGCTGCCCCCCACACCACGGAGCCCGCCTGATGCTGCTCAGCTCACTGCTGCTCGCGCTGCGTTCGATCCGGCGCAACCTGCTGCGCTCGTTTCTCACCATCCTGGGCATCGTGATCGGGGTGAGCGCGGTGATCACCATGGTCACGCTCGGCAACGGCGCAACCATGGCGGTGCAGAACCAGATCTCGAGCCTGGGCACCAACCTGCTGATGGTGCGCCCTGGCATGCGGCTCGGCCCCGGCGGCAGCGGCGGCGCGCCGGCCTTCAAGGAGGCAGATGCCCAGTTCGTCGCCACGCAGATCGGCGGCGTGCAGGCCGTGGCACCCGAGGCCCGCAGCGCGGCCACCGTGGTGGCGAACGGCCGCAACTGGTCGACCAGCATCACCGGCACCGACAACCACTGGTTCGACATCAGCAACTGGACCATCGGCGACGGCGGCCGCCGCTTCAGCGACGAGGAGCTGCAGGCCGGCGCGGCGGTGTGCATCGTCGGCCAGACGGTGCAGCGCGAGCTGTTCAGCGGCCGCAGCGCGCTGGGTGAATCGGTGCGGGTGAAGCAGTTCTCGTGCACGGTGGTGGGCGTTCTCAACTCCAAGGGCCAGGCCGCGATGGGCAACGACCAGGACGACGTGGTCGTGGTGCCGCTGCGCACGCTGCAGCGCCGCGTCACCGGCAACCAGCGCGTCAACACCCTGCTCGTGTCGATGCAGGACGGCGCCGACCCCGACAGCGTGAAGGCCAGCCTCAACACGCTGCTGCGCGAGCGCCGCAAGCTCGCCGATGCCGACGACGACAACTTCAACGTGCTCGACACCAAGCAGCTCGCCGACACGCTCTCCGGCACCACCAAGGTGATGACCACCCTGCTCGCCGCCGTGGCCGCGGTAAGCCTGCTGGTGGGCGGCATCGGCATCATGAACATCATGCTGGTCAGCGTGACCGAGCGCACCCGCGAGATCGGCCTGCGCCTGGCCATCGGCGCGCTGGAGCGCGAGGTGCTGCTGCAGTTCCTGATTGAGGCGGTGGTGCTGGCTGCGCTCGGCGGGCTGGTGGGCATCGCGATCGCCACCGTGGCGTCGTTCGGCCTGGCGATGCTGATGAACGTGCCTTACGTGTTCGATCCGGCCATCAACCTGCTGTCCATCGTGTTCTCGGCCGGCATCGGCGTGGTGTTCGGCTACTTCCCGGCACGCCGCGCGGCGCAGCTCGACCCGATCGACGCGCTGCGCCACGAGTAGGGCGACGACAGCGGGCGCAACGACAACGAGATCGACGAACGAGCATCGCCCCCACGCCACGACGCGCCCCCGTCCGACAGGCCCCGCGGCCGCGCGTGCCTAGATTCGCGCCATGAGCGAACCACGCACCGGCCAGGCCCCCGCGCCCCACGACCGCGCCACCTTCGGGCAACGCTTTCGGGCCCGCTTCGTCGACCCGGCCTACCGCGCCGAAGACGCGGCACTGGCCCGGCTGGAGCAGCTCGCCTGGGAGGCCTACACCGAGGGCCGCAAGGCACCGCTGGCGCACCCGGCCGGCGCCGACTATGCCGACCCGGCTTACGAACTCTCCGACGAGTGGCGCGCCACCAAGGAGCAGCTCGACGCGGCGCAGGCACGCTGGGCCGACCCGGCCACGCCCTCGCGCGCACTCGTGGTCTGCGCCTCGCCGCGCAACGACGGCAGCTGCCCCGGCGAGATCTCCAAGAGCTGGCGGCTCACACGCTGGCTGCGCGAAGAGCTCACGACCCGACAGATCGAGATCGACCTGCTGGACCTGAGCCTCGTCACCTCCGACTACGACCGCCACATCCACCCCTGCAAGGGCTGCGTGTCGACCGCCATGCCGCTGTGCCACTGGCCCTGCAGTTGCTACCCCAACCACGCCACGGGGCAGACCAACGACTGGATGGCCGAGATCTACGAACGCTGGGTGTCCGCGCACGCGGTCATCATCGCCACGCCCGTGCACTGGTACCAGGCGCCCAGCGTGCTCAAGCTGATGATCGACCGGCTGGTGTGCGCTGACGGCGGCAACCCCGACCCGACCCGCACGCAGGGCAAGAAGGCGTCACTCGCCAAACAGATCGAGGCCGAGGGCTGGAGCTACCCGCAGCACCTGGCCGGGCGCGCCTATGGCCTGGTGGTGCATGGCGACGTGGCGGGCATCGAGGGCGTTCGCCGCGCCCTGAGCGACTGGCTCGACTGGATGGGTTTCATCGACGCCGGCACGCCCGCGCGGCTCGACCGCTATGTGGGCTACTACGCGCCTTATTTCGACAGCCACGAGACGCTCGACCACGACCAAGGCTTCGAGCAGGAGGTACGCAACGTGGGCCGCGCCGTGGCGCACGCGGTGGCCGAGCTGCGGGCCGGCCGCCTGCAACCCACCAATTTGAAACGCCCACGAGCCAAGTGAGCACCAACCTCAACACTTGGCACGGTCATGACCGGCGGCCGGAAACTCGTTTCCGCTGACCCGCCACTGGGGTTTTTGCCCACGGACGCTCATGCAGAAAGCGCTAACCTGTGGTCAATTGCTGCACCGCACCATTGCCATGAAATCAGACCACCCCTTCGCCAAGCTCATGTCCCAGGCCACCGCCCTCACCCGGCGCGGCAGCCTGGCCGAAGCGACCCAAGCCATCCAGAGGGCCCTGAACCTCCCCGCCCGCGGCCGTATGCCAACCCCCTCAGGCCCGTCAGCCCCGGCCGACGCCGCTGACAGCGTGATCGTGCTCGACGGCCTGGTGCGCGAGGTCGACCCGGCGCAAGAGACCTCGGGCGGCACGGTGCCGCACGGCGACACCATCGCGCCGGACATGCGGCGCCCGCCCGCGGCGCCGGCCGATGAAGCCCCTCCGCCCGCCGCGCACCCGGCTCCGCTCCCGGCACGATTCGACGAACTCCCCTTTGCCACCGCCGAGGGCCTGCGCCACTACAAGCTCTTCTGCCCCGCCGGCATGGCCGATGACGCGCCCGCGCCGCTGCTGCTGATGCTGCACGGCTGCAAGCAGAACCCCGACGACTTCGCCGCCGGCACGCGCATGAACGAGGTGGCGCAAGAGCTCGGCTGGCGCGTCGTCTACCCGGCGCAGACGCCACGCCAGAACGGCCACCGCTGCTGGAACTGGTTCCAGCCCGGCGACCAGAAACGCGGCCACGGCGAGCCCGCACTGCTCGCGGCCATCGTTAGGCATGTGATGCACACCCATACCGTGGACACACAGCGCGTCTACGTGGCCGGGTTGTCGGCCGGCGGCGCCATGGCCACGATCATGGCCAACGAATACCCCGACCTGTTTGCCGCCGTGGGCGTGCACTCGGGCCTGCCGCAGGGCTCGGCCAACAGCGTGGCCAGCGCCTTCAACGCGATGAAGAACGGCCCGCGCTGCCCTCTGCCTTCTGGCGGCGACAAGCGCGCACCGATGATCGTCTTCCACGGCGACCACGACGCCACCGTGCACCCGCGCAACAGCGAGTTGCTGCTCGCCACCTGCACGCCCTCGGAGATCGAACCCGGCCAGGTGCCCGACGGCCATGCCTACGTGCGCAGCCGCTTTCGCGACGCCACCGGCCGCGTCACCGCCGAACACTGGCTGGTTCAAGGGTCGGCGCACGCCTGGTCGGGCGGCAGCAGCAAGGGCAGCTACACCGACCCGCTCGGGCCCGACGCCTCGCGCGAGATGCTGCGCTTCTTTGCGGAGCACCCGCTGGGCGCCGCCGCCGCCACGCCGCCCATCACTCCTCGACCTTGACGCCCTTCCAGAACGCCACGCGGCCCTTGATCTCGGCCGCCGCCTCGCTGGGCTCGGGGTAGTACCAGACGGCATCCGGGTTCATCTCGCCGTTGACGAACAGGCTGTAGTAGTACGCCTGCCCCTTCCACGGGCAGCTCGTGCGGTGGTTGCTGAAGCTCACGTACTCGCGCTTCAGGCTGCTCTCGGGGAAGTAGTGGTTGCCTTCGACGACCACGGTGTCGTCGCTTTCGGCCAGGGTCACGCCGTTCCAGGTGGCTTTCATGATGGGGCTCCTTGCGGGAGCTCCCATCATGCCTCCAGGCCGCGAGCGATCAGGGCGGCGTCACCGAGAGGAAGAAGGCGCCACCGCCCAGGCTGGGCAGCGACAGCACCGATACCCCCATGCCCCGCAAGGGCATCGAGGTGAACCCGCGCACTGCGACGGTGGCGCCGGCATTGGTGGTCGCCGTGCCCTCGGCACGCGTGCTGAACCCGGCATACGGCGAATTGATGGTGATCGTCTCGCTGTGCCCGTCCGTGTTGCTGATGCGGGTGTAGGTGCCGGCGCCTGCATCCACCGCGGTGGTGGTGAAGTCGCTCGACGACGCCAGGTTGCTCGACACCAGCGAGGGGTTGGTCCACAGGCCCCACGAGGCGGCCCGGCTGTTCACCGCCGGCAGGGTGAGGGTTCGCTGCTGGGTGAAGATGCCGATGCTGCCGTTGCCGGACAGGTCGACCAGCATCAGATCGCCCGATGGGCTGCGGTAGGCGAAGGTGCGCGAGGGGTCGTTGCCTGGCTGGACGAAATCGAAGCCGCCGGCCGCGTTGGTCTGCAATGTCAACGACGGCGGCGATGTGACGGGCGCGCAGGTCTGGAGCGTGGGGCAGTAGCGTGTGAGCGTGATCGCGCCAGTGGAACTGATCACCCCGGCGCCCGCCGTCGCGGCGTAGCTGCCGGCGCTGTCGCGCTCGAAGCCCATCATCTGCCACGTGCCGGCCAGGTCAGCCAGAGGAATCGCCTGCTCGGGGAAAGCCAAGCCGAGCCGCATCACCCCGCCTTCGTTCGATCGGAACACGATCACGCCTGCCGACGAGACGACCGCGTCGCCACCGTTGTCGGTGGTGAAGGTGCAGTTGCCGGTCGAGGTGAGCTGGCCCGTGTCGGTCGGGTCGTTGGGGGCCTGCGTCACACCGGTCGCCGCATTGATCTTCAGGGTGTCCGTCGAGAACTGACCAGCCGCCGCCATGTTCGGGATCACCAGCCGGTAGGTCCCGCTCTGCAGCGCGCTGCACGTGGGAGAAACCGGTGGGGGCGGGGGTGGGGCGGAAGACGGGGCATCATCGCCGCCGCCCCCTCCACAGCCCGCCACGGTGCAGGCCACTGCCGCCGACATGAACAGCGTGCCAAGGGACTGGTTGATGTGCATGATGCTTTCCTCCAGATTGTTGAATGAACCGGAGTCGCAGCGTAGGCAGTGGCTCACGCTCACACATCATCTGAACGAATGAGGGCAGGACGGTGCGCGCTGCACCGTTGTCAGGCCCACTCACCCATAGAGTGCGGCGGCCCGCGCCAGCCTTGTGCGCAGCGTCTGCACCAGCGCCTTGTCACCCTTCACCACCACGCTGTCGCCGTGGCGCAGGATGTCCATCACGAGCTCGGTGGGCTCGCTGTAGGGCACGCGCAACTCGTAGCGGCCGTCATCGAGCCAGCGGCCTTGCTGCTGCGGGTGCCACTCTTCCACCGCCACCCACTGCGCGGCATCGGCGCCGAACTCGAGCGTGGCCCACTTCACCTTGGCGTCGGCGCCGCTGTAGATGCCGTAGCCGGCATCGAGCTCGGCCTCCAGGTCTTTCACCGCGACGTTGCGCGCTCGGGTGTCGAGCGGCCGGGCCTCCTGGATCGCATCGAGCGAGAAGCGACGCAGGCCCTCGCTGGCGTGGCACCAGGCGTCGAGGTACCAGGTGTTGCGGTAGTTCACCAATCGCTGCGGCGAGACCTCGCGCTCACTGGTGCTGCGGTCACTGCGCTTGAAGTAGCGCAGCCACACCCGCTTGCGCTGCACCAGCGCGCTGCCGAGCAGCTCGAAGTGGCGGCTCGGCGCACGCCGCCGCGCGGTCGAGATCACCTTCACGCGGCGCATCAGCTCGCGCGATTCGCTCTCATCCGCCCCCAACATGCCCTGCAGCTTGTCCATCATGGGTTGCAGGTGGCGCGAGAGCACGCCGTCGTCGTCGAGGCCCGCCATGAGCTGGTGCATGGTGAGCAGCGCGGTGATCTCCTGCTCGCTGAACCACAGACCGGGCAGCTCGTGGCGCGCGGCGCTCGTGCCGGTGGCCTGTTCGAAGCGGTAGCCGTTGTCGTAGTGGTCGTAGACGATGGGCGCGCTCAGTCGGTCGCGCAGGTACTGCAAGTCGCGCTTGAGGGTGGCGGGCGAGACGCCGAGTTCCTCGCGCAGATCCGCGAAGCTCACGCAGCCGCGGCTGCGCAGCAGGAGTTCGATCTTGTAGAAGCGTTCGGTGCGGTCCATGTTGGTGGTGTTCGTACAGGACTGATGCGACACGGGATGTGGCACACCAATGGCTCACCAGATGAGCCACCCGACCCGAGCATATCCGCAGAGGTGGATTCGCCACAGATTGGCGCTGGCTCACGCAATGAGCCACCCAAGCGAAACACTGACTCCATCGCTGCAATCGGTGCAGCGAACCCCTCTGACCCGGAGCCAACACATGACCACCGAACTGCACACCATCAACACCTTCGTCATCGGACACGCCAGCGCCCACACGAGCCTGACCACCCACGAACACATCGGATTCGAACTCGGCTGGGACTACGCCCACTACCGCGTCACGCCGCCCGCGCCCTACGCACAAGAGCCCTCGCCGCTGCGCAATGGCTGGCTCGCCGGCCAGGCCACCTTCGGCACCCGCACGCTGGAGCCCACCCGCCATGTGCGCAAGTGGCTGCAGCTGCGCCTGCACGCCTGGCTGCGTGGGCGCAGCGTGGAGCTGGTGCAGGTGACGCCGCACTACCTGCAGCAGATCGACGTGAGCCACTGCCCCATCACCCGCGTGCCGCTCAGCAGCGCCACGCTGGAGGGCAGCGACGCCTCCATCGACCGCGTGCGCAGCGATGCCGCCTACGCCGCAGGCAACCTCGCCGTGATGGCCACCCGCGCCAACCACGCCAAAGCCGCGCACGGCTTCCGCTCCGCGGTGGCACAGGCGCAGCGCGTGGAAGACGAGCAACTCGGCGGGCTCGATGGCTTCAGCGCCGAACAGTGGTCGCGCGTGGCGGTGCTGTGCAGCTACGTCGAGGCCCTGCCGCACGAGGCGGCCGCCGCAATCCCCATGCTCGTGCTGCCGCCCAACCGCCTGCGCCTGTTCAACCCGGTGCAGGCGCTGCAGGCCTTCATCAGCCAGCAACTGCTCAGCCCCGGCTGGAGCCACCGCGTCGCCCGCCTCGAAGACCTGCTGCCCGGCAAGGCGCTCAAGCGCGACTTCCAGACCTTCTTTCACGCCCTGCTGCCGCGCGTGCTCGAAGCCGGCAAGACGAGCAGCCCCGAGACGCTGCGCTGGGCCATCGAAGACGCCTGGCGCAACCCGCTCGCGCTGCAACGCTGGACGGCCTTTGCGCGGCAACTCACGGCCGCGCAGTGCGAGGCGCTGGTCGCCAAGGCGGCTGCACGCAAGCTCGGCGCACTGCGCGTGCAACAGCTCGACGACAACGCCGCCACCGACGGCTGGCACCTCGACAGCCGGGGCTACGTGCCGCACGCCGTGCTGAACCGTCGACGCGCTGCGCCGCCTCGGCAGCTGTCGTTGCTGGGGTGATCGCCGCACGGCAACGCGGCCCCTCAGCGCTCGGGTAAGCTTGCCCGGCTCTCCCGCACGACCGCGTGCACAGAACGGGCGGGCCGCGGCTGCCACCCCCTGCGCGTGTGGTTCTTGCTTCTGACAGCGCACTGTCAGCAGGTCTCTGGCAGCATCGGCGGTCCCGCCGGCTCCTGCCCCAGATTTCGCTCTCACCGCACTGTCATGACCCACACCTCCAAGCTCGCGCTCGTGTCCTGCCTCGGCATCGCGGTGTTCGCCGCGGTCGCCGCCGATGACGACAAGAAGACCGCCGCCGCCCCCGCCAAGGCCGCGTTGACCGTCACGGTCACCCAGCCGCAGCAGACCCGGCTGCCGATCAAGATCAGCGCCAACGGCAACGTCGCCGCCTGGCAAGAGGCCAGCGTGGGTACCGAGGCCAACGGCCTGCGCCTGTCGGAGGTGCGCGTCAACGTGGGCGACGTGGTGAAGAAGGGCCAGGTGCTCGCCGTGTTCGCCGCCGACTCGGTGAATGCCGACGTGTTGCAGGCCAAGGCCGCCGTCGCCGAGGCCGAGGCCACCCTGAGCGAGGCCGGCGCCAACGCCAAGCGCGCCCGCGACCTGCAACCCATGGGCGCGCTGAGCGGCCAGCAGGTCAGCAATTACCTGACCGCCGAACGCACCGCACAGGCCCGGCTCGATGCGCAGCGCGCCATGCTGCGCGTGCAGCAGCTGCGCCTGGGCCATACCCAGGTGGCGGCGCCCGACGCCGGCGTCATCTCCGCCCGCAGCGCGACCGTGGGCGCCGTGGTGCCGGCCGGTACCGAGCTGTTCCGCCTGATCCGCCAGGGCCGCCTCGAATGGCGGGCCGAAGTGCCGTCGAGCGAGCTCACCCGCCTCAAACCCGGCGTGGCGGCAAGCGTGGTGCCCGCAAGCGGCGGCGAGCCGCTGGTCGGCAAGGTGCGCATGGTCGCGCCCACCGTCGACGCACAAACCCGCAACGGCCTGGTCTACGTGGACCTGCCCATCAGCCCCGAATTCAAGGCCGGCATGTACGCGCGCGGCGAGTTCGACATCGGCGCCAGCCAAGCCCTCACGCTGCCGCAAAGCGCGGTGGTGCTGCGCGACGGCTTCCATTACGTGCTCACCGTGGGCGCCGACTCGAAGGTGGTGCAGGGCAAGGTCGGCGTGGGCCGGCGCATCGGCGACCGCATCGAGATCACCAGCGGCCTGGCCGCCAACGCCCGCGTGGTGAGCGCGGGCGGCGGCTTCCTGAGTGATGGCGACACCGTGCGCGTGGTCGAGGCCGCACCGGCCAAGCCCGCACCCGCCGCCGCGCCGGCCGCCAAGTGAGCAGGGGAACGGCGCATGCTGAACGTCTCGTCCTGGTCGATCAAGAACCCGACCCCCTCGATCCTTCTCTTCATCATGCTCACGCTGGCCGGCCTGCTGGGCTTCAAGGCGATGAAGGTGCAGAACTTCCCCGACATCGACCTGCCCATGGTCACGGTGACGGCCTCGCTGCCTGGCGCCTCGCCGGCGCAAATGGAGACCGAGGTCGCGCGCAAGATCGAGAACTCGCTCGCCACCGTGCAGGGCCTCAAGCACATCTACACCACGCTGCTCGACGGAACCGCCATCCTCACGGCCGAATTCCGGCTGGAAAAGCCCACCCAGGAAGCCATCGACGAAGTGCGCGACGCGGTGGCCCGCGTGCGCTCCGACCTGCCGGCCGACCTGCGCGACCCGGTGATCCAGAAGGTCAACCTCGCGGGCACGCCCATCCTCACCTACACGGTGTCCAGCACGCGCATGGACGACGAGGCGCTGTCGTGGTTCATCGACAACCAGGTCAGCAAGACGATGCTGGCCGTGAACGGCGTGGGCGCGGTCACGCGTGTGGGTGGCGTCTCGCGCGAGGTGCGTGTCGAGCTCGACCCGGCGCGCATGCTCTCGCTCAACATCACCGCGGCCGACGTGTCGCGCCGCCTGCGCGAGATCCAGCAGGATGCCTCGGGCGGCCGGGCCGACCTGGGTGGCGCCGAACAGTCGGTGCGCACGCTCGCCACCGTGCAGTCGGCGCATGAGCTGGCCACGATGGAAGTCACCTTGTCCGACGGCCGCCACCTGCGCCTGGCCGACATCGCCAACGTCAGCGACACAGTGGCCGAGCAGCGCCAGGCCGCGCTGCTCAACGGCAAGCCAGTGGTCAGCTTCGAGATCGTGCGCTCGCGCGGCGCCAGCGAACTCGATGTGACCGACGGCGTGCGTGCAGCGCTTGAGAAGCTCAAGGCCGCGCACCCGGACATCACCATCACCGAGGCCTTCAACTTCGTCGACCCGGTGGTCGAGAACTACGACGGCTCGATGAAGCTGCTGTACGAAGGCGCCTTCCTGGCGGTGCTGGTGGTGTGGCTGTTCCTGCGCGACTTCCGCGCCACCTTCGTCTCCGCCGTGGCGTTGCCACTGTCGGCCATCCCCACCTTCGCCGTCATGTACGCGATGGGCTTCACCATCAACGTGGTGACGCTGCTGAGCCTGTCACTGGTGGTCGGGATATTGGTGGACGACGCCATCGTCGAGATCGAGAACATCACACGCCACCTGCGCATGGGCAAGACGCCCTTCCAGGCCGCCATGGAAGCAGCCGACGAGATCGGCCTGGCGGTGATCGCCACCACCTTCACGCTGATCGCGGTGTTCCTGCCCACGGCGTTCATGGGCGGCATCCCCGGCAAGTTCTTCGTGCAGTTCGGCTGGACGGCGGCCATCGCCGTGTTCTTCTCGCTGGTCGTGGCCCGCATGCTCACGCCGATGATGGCGGCGTACATCCTGCGCAACCCCAAGCACGAAGAGAAAGAGGCCAAGTGGCTCTCGATCTACATGGGCTGGGCGCGCTGGTGCCTGGGCCACCGGCTGTGGACCCTGGTCGCCACGGCGGTCTTCCTGGTCGGCGCGATCATGCTGGTGCCGCTCCTGCCCACCGGCTTCATCCCGCCCGATGACCTGTCGCAGACGCAGGTGACCGTGACGCTGCCGCCGGGCAGCACCTTCAAGGAGACCTACGCGCTGGCCGAGCAGGCGCGCGAGATCGTGCAGAAGAACGAGCACATCAAACTCGTCTACACCGCCATCGGCGGTGGCAGCGCCGGCGCCGACCCGTTCGCACCGCAAGGCGCGGGCGACGTGCGCAAGGCGGTGCTCACCATCAACATGACGCACCGCGACGAACGCCGTGGCCTGAGCAAGCAAGACATCGAGTCCCAGCTGCGCACCGCACTCGAATCGTTGCCAGGCGCGCGCGTGAAGGTGGGCCTGGGCGCGTCGAGCGAGAAGTATGTGCTGGTGCTGGCCGGTGAAGACGGCCGCGTGCTGGCGCAGCATGCTGCACAGGTGGAGCGCGAGCTGCGCAGCATCCCCGGCATCGGCTCGGTCACCTCCACCGCCAGCCTGGTGCGCCCCGAGCTGATCGTGCGGCCCAACTTCGCCCGCGCCGCCGACCTGGGCGTCACCTCGGCGGCCATCGCCGACACCCTTCGCATCGCCACCGCCGGCGACTACGACCAGGGCCTGGCGAAGATGAATCTCTCCGAGCGCCAGGTGCCGGTGGTGGTGAAGCTGTCCGACGCCGGCCGGCAAGACATCGATGTGCTCTCGCGCCTGCCGGTTCCCGGTGCGCGTGGGCCGGTGCCGCTGTCCAACGTGGCCACCATCGAGATCTCCAGCGGCCCGGCCGAGATCGCGCGCTTCGACCGCCGCCGCAACATCAACTTCGACATCGAGCTGAACCAGCAGCCACTCGGCCAGGTGCAGGAGCAGGCGCTCAACCTGCCGAGCCTGAAGAACCTGCCGCCGGGCGTCACGCAGACCGAAGTGGGCGACGCCGAGGCCATGGGCGAGCTGGTGTCGGGCTTCCTGCTGGCCATGGCCACCGGCGTGCTGTGCATCTACATCGTGCTGGTGCTGCTGTTCAAGGACTTCGTGCAGCCGGCGACCATCCTGGTCGCGCTGGTGCTGTCGATCCCGGGTGCCTTCCTCGCGCTTTTCATCACGCACACCGCGCTGTCCATGCCGTCGATGATCGGCCTCATCATGCTGATGGGCATCGCGACCAAGAACTCGATCCTGCTGATCGACTACGTGATCCTCGCGCGCCGCGAGCACGGCCTGAACCGCTGGGACGCGATCCTCGATGCCTGCCACAAGCGCGCACGCCCGATCGTGATGACCACCATCGCCATGGGCGCCGGCATGCTGCCGATCGCCATCGGCCTGGGCGTGGACCCGAGCTTTCGCTCACCGATGGCCATCGTGGTGATCGGCGGGCTGATCACCTCGACCTTCCTGAGCCTGCTCGTGATCCCGGTGGTGTTCACCTTCGTGGACGACCTGGAGCAGTGGGTGTCCAGGCGCACCATGCGCCACCATCACGCTGGTGATGCGGCGCCCGCGGCACGCCCGGTGGCAGACGAAGGGAAGTGAACGTAAATGCGTCGTGCGTGTTCTTCGCGGGCACGCACGACGCCGTGCACCTGATGGCGTGAGGATCAGCGGCGCAGCGGCGGCGTGAGATCGTTGCGCGAGGTGATGTCGCGCGGCGGCAGGTCGCCTCGCACGAGGCGGTCGTCCAGTTCGGCAATGGTCGCGGCCAGCGAGTTGGCCTGCAGTTCCTGGCCGCGGCGGGTCTCTTCCTGCAGGCGGTCGATGCGCGCCAGCAGTTCGTTGCGCACCTCGAACGACGACTGGCCCACGCGCCGCAGCTCGGCTTCGAGGAAGGTGCGCAGCTCGCTGAAGCGCGAGGCCTCGGCCTTGTCGGCCAGATCGCGCTGAGCGTTCAACTCACGGGTGTGGCGGCGCGTCTCGACCAGGGTGGTCGCCTGCATGGTCACTGCCCAGGCGATGAACACCAGCGCGAAAGCCAGCAACAGACCCAGGAGCACCAGGCCGAGCGGCGCCTGCACGTCGGTGAAGAACAGCGACAACGTGGTCGGTGTCGTGATGGCCGTCCAGTTGAGCAGGGCGAACACCCCGATCAGCAGCATCAGCGCGATGAGGAACAGGATGCGGGTCATGGTCGTCTCCTTGCTTGTCTCGGCCCTGCGAGGCTAATGCAAGCCACGCATCTTGGCTGTAGGACAGGCCCGGGTTCGCAGCGCGCGCCCGCAGCCCGCCCTCAGGCGGATGGCTGCCCGTGAGCGCGCGCTTCGCGCAGCGATTGCGCCTGCTCCTTGGCGGCCTGGCAGCGCGGGCCCTCGAACTCGGCCTCGATCGCCTCCAGGAACACACGGGTGCGCGCCGGCACCAGCCGCCGGCCGGGCATGACGGCCCAGCACGGCTGGGGCGGCAGGTACCAGTCGACCAGCACGGGCATCAGCTCACCGCCTTGCACGAAGGGCTCGGCGAAATGGTCGTTGACCTCGGCGATGCCCGCGCCGGCACGCGCCAGGCGCATGAGCATCTCGGGCGAATTGGCGCGCGCCCGCACCGGTGGCACGCCCTCCCAGACGGCCTCGCCGCGGGTCAGCACCCAGGGCTTCAGATCGCCGGTGCGGCTGAGGATGCGCAAGGTGTCGTGCTCCATCAGCGCCTCCGGCTCGGGCGGCACCCCTCGATCGCGCAGGTAGGCCGGCGACGCGTAGAGGCCGTGCGAGAACGTCGCCACCCGGCGCGCCAGCAGCGAGCTGTCGTCGTCGAGCGCACCCATGCGCAGGGCCAGGTCGTAGTTCTCGCCGATCAGGTCGACGCGGCGCGGCGACAGATCGAGGTCTAGCGAGATCTCCGGGTAGCGGGTGACGAACTCGCCCAGCAGCCGCTCCAGCACGAGCGTGGCCATGTCGGGCGGCATCGACACCCGCAGCCGCCCGCGCGGCTTGGCCTGCCGGTGCTGCACCAGGGCGGTGGCCGCATCGACCTCGTCGGCCACCAGGCGGGCATGCTCCAGCACCCCGTGGCCGAAGTCGGTCACCGTGAGTTTGCGGGTGGTGCGCAGGAGCAAGCGCTCACCCAAGTGTGTTTCGAGCGCTGCCAGGCGGCGCGAAACCGTCGATTTGGGCAAACCCAGGCGCTCGCCGGCCCGGCTGATGCTGCCTTCTTCCACCACGCGGGCGAAGAGCAGCAGGTCGTTGGCTTCGATCGTGTCCATGGCTTCATCGTTGCTGTGGTGGAACGATGTTATCCATTTTAACATCTTCTGGTTTGATTTCGGGACAACTAAAGTTTCTCCATCGCAACCCCTTTCCCCAAGGACACGCCATGAAGATCCTGCAAATCAATTCCAGCGCCCGCACCACCGGCTCGCACTCGACCCGCTTGGCCGAGGACTTGGTTCAACGTCTGCAATCATCAGACGGAGAGTCAGTACTCACAGTACGCGACCTGGGCAAGGCACCGCACCCTGCCCTCGACGAAGCGACGCTGCAAGCCCTGTTCACCCCTGCCGACCAGCGCAGCCCGGCGCAGGCCGAGCGCATCGCACAAGACGACGCGCTGATCGCCGAAGTGCAGGGCGCCGACGTGCTGGTGCTGGGCGTGCCCATGTACAACTTCGGCGTGCCGGCCGCGCTCAAGAACTGGATCGACGCCATCGCCCGCACCGGCGTCACCTTCAAGTACACCGACAAGGGCCCGGTCGGCCTGCTTCAGGGCAAGAAGGTCTACGTGGCGCTCGCGCGTGGCGGCCTGTACCGCGACACGCCGGCCGACAGCCAGGTGCCGTACCTGAAGTCGGTGCTGGGCTTTCTCGGCATGACCGACGTGCAGTTCATCTATGCCGAAGGGCTGGCGATGGGCGCGCAAGCCGAGGAGCAGGCGCTGGCGTCGGCCCAGGCCCAGATCGAGGCCGTGCTGGCCTGACCACCTCTGGTGGGGCTTAGCGTGGCGAGTCGCCCGGCGCGGCGTCGGGCGACAACTCACGCACTCCGTCGCACAGCGGGTGGTGCAGGCAACCCAGCACGCGCTGCCCGGCGAACTCGCCCTGCTCCTGCAGCCGCTCGACCATCTGCCCGCCGCACAGCGGGCACGGGGCCGCGCGGCGGCGCCAGGCGGCCGGCGGCAGCGTGGTGTCGAGGAACGGCCCTTCGCGCCGCACGATCACCGGCAGCGTCTTTTCCTCGCGGGCGAACATCAGGTCGCGCAGCAAGGTGCCGTCGATGAGCTGGATGCCGCGGCCCTCGGCAAACCGGATCGCCTCGGCGGTGAACACGCCCGAGGTGAGCACGAACCCGCCGACCGCGCCGCGCGAGGCCATCAGCCCGTGCAGCTCGCGCAGCGGCGCCACGCCGACGGCGTTGGAACGCCAGGGCTTGCAGTCGACCAGGTAGCGGTCGTGGCCGCGGGTGAGCACCATGTCGACCGACCGGCCGCCACCGCCACCCGTCTCGCTGACCACGTAGCCGCGCAGGCGGAAGCCCTCGGCGGCCATCTCCTCGAACTGGGTCCAGCCCACACCCTGCAGCAGCTCGGGGCCGACCGGCAAGGCCATCGCCGGGGTCGGCGCGCCGCGCGTGCGCAGCCGTTGCGCCAAGCGCGTGAAGAGGTTGCGTTGTTGCTCTGTGGTCATCGGTGCGTCAGCAGCGGGTCGCGTCGTGGGGTCGTCACCGCACGCCCTCCGGCGTGCACCGCGCAGGCTACCCGAGCTGGCAGGCGGCCACAAGGCAGGCAGCTACCGACAGAAAGTGCACAAGGCTGCACTGGACACCCTGGCGTGGGCATGCGGAAATCAACCTCCCCACGCATTCACCTTGTCGATGCGCAACGCCCTGCCGATCCGCTCGCGCCTGAGCCTGCTGGTGCTCGTCACCGCGCTGCCGTTGATCGCGCTCATCGCGTACACCATCTACTCGCAGGCCCAGAGCGAGATCGAACGGGCGCGCGACGATGTGCAGCGGGCGGCCCTGAGCGCCGCCATGGAAACCGAAACCACGCTGCGCGAGGCGCGCCGGCTGCTGGGCGAGCTGGCGCAGCGACCGAGCGTGCTGGCCCTCGACGCCACCGGCTGCCCCTCCATCTTTTCTTCGTTCCGAGACCTCTTTCCCGCGTACACCAACCTCGCGAGCGTGTCGCGCGCCGGCGAGGTGGTGTGCACCGCGATCCCCCAGCCGCCGCACACCCGCGGCGTCTCGCCCAGCCTGCCGCTGCAGGCGGCGCTGCGCTCGGGCGGCTTCGCTGTCGGCGATGTGAGCATCGGTCGCTTCAGCGGTCGCCACGTGCTGCTCGTCGCCCAGGCCATGCCGGCGCCCAGCGGCAGCCGCGAGTCGCCCGGCGTGCTGGCCTTGTCGATCGACCTCGGCCGCATGCACCTCGCCCCCGGCGAGGGCGCCCTGCCGCCCAACGCGCTGGCCCGCGTCGTCGACGCGCAGGGCGTGGTGATCGGCAGCAGCCTGGAGCCCCGCGTTTGGATCGGCAAGTCGCTGGCGCATCTGCACTGGGTGAGCCAGCTGAAGGCCGGCCAGGCGCAGACGATCGCGTCGCCCGACCACGCCGGCGTGCCCCGCATCTTCGGCGTGGTGCCCGTGCGCGGCACGGGCTGGCACGTGGCCGTGGGCGTGCCGCTGGACGACATCTACGGCCCCATGCGCAAACGCGCGTGGGCCAGCGCCGCACTGTGCCTGCTGGCCATGGCGCTGGCCGCCGCGCTCGCCTACGCGATCTCGCGCCGCACGGCCCGCCCGGTCGAGGCCATGGCCGCCGCGGCGCGCCAGGCCACCACCGACCCCTCGGCCGTGGCCGACACCCTGCACCACCTGCAGCTCGGCGGCGCACCCCTCGAGGTGCAAGCCCTGGCCGACGACTTCGGCAAGATGATCACCGCGCGCGTGGGCGCCGAGCGCGAGCTGCTGCGCCGCCAGGAGTTGCAGCGCCGCACCGGCGAGCTGGCGCGGGTGGCGGGCTGGGAGCTGCACATCCCGACCATGACGGCCACCTCGTCCGACGAGATGCGCTACATCCTGGACATCCCCTCGGGCATGCACTACAGCTTCGAGCGCGGCTTCGACCTGTGCGCACCCTCGGCACGCGAGCAGCTCAAGTCCATCATCGGCAACGCCATCACCAATGGCACGCCGTGGGATCTGGAGGTCCCGATGATCACCCCGGGTGGTCGCGAGATCTGGACCCGCTCTCGCGGCCGCGCCGTGCTGCGCAACGGGCGGCCTGAACGCCTGCTCGGCGTGATCCAGGACATCACCGACCTGCGCGCCTCGCAGGAAAAGCTGCGCCAGAGCGAACGCCTGCTGCGCGTGGCCAGCAAGATGGCCCACCTGGGTGGCTGGGTCGTCACGCTGCGCGACAACCGACTCGTGTGGTCTGACGAAGTCATGGCCATCCACGAACTGCCGCAAGGCACCGCGCTCACACTCGACCAGGCCCGCGAGCGCTACGCGCCCGAGTACCGCGAGATGATCTACCGCGCCTTCGTCGAGTGCGCCACGCACGGCACCCCCTACGACCTCGAGGCGCAGATCGTCACCGGCGCAGGGCGCCGCGTGTGGGTGCGTGTGCTGGGCGAGCCGGTGCACAACCGGCAGGGCAAGGTTTCGCGAATCTACGGCGCCGTGCTCGACATCACCGAAGCGCGCCAGGCGCGCGAGGAGCTGCAGGGCCACCGCCATCACCTCGAACAGCTCGTGGCCAAGCGCACCGCCGATCTCGAAGCCGCGCGCAACGCCGCCGAGTCCGCGAGCCGCGCCAAGAGCGTCTTCCTGGCCAACATGAGCCACGAGATCCGCACGCCGATGAACGCCATCATCGGACTGACCCACCTGCTGCAGCAAGACAGCAGCGACCCGCACGCGCGCGCGCAGCTCGACAAGGTTGGCGCGGCGGCGCAGCACCTGCTGGGCATCATCAACGACATCCTCGACCTCTCCAAGATCGAGGCCGACCGGCTGCAACTCGAAGACCGCGAGTTCCAGACCGCGCAGGTCATCACCAACACGCAGAACATGCTGCGCGAGCGCGCCGAGGCCAAGGGCCTGAGCCTGCACACCGAGCTCGCGCCCGGCATCCCGGCCCGCCTGCGCGGCGACCCGATGCGGCTCGAGCAGATCCTGCTCAACTTCCTCAGCAACGCGATCAAGTTCTCCGAGCAGGGCACGATCCATGTGCGCGCCCGTGTCGAGGCCCTGGGCGACGAAGCCGTGATGCTGCACGTGGAGGTACGCGACCAGGGCATCGGCATCAGCCTCGAACAACAGGCGCGCCTGTTCCAGCCCTTCTCGCAGGCCGACGATTCCACCTCACGCCGCTATGGCGGCACCGGCCTCGGGCTCGTGATCGCCAAGCGCCTGGCCGGGCTGATGGGCGGCAGCATCGGCGTGCGCAGCATGCCCGGCAAAGGCAGCACCTTCTGGATGACCGCACGCCTGGCCACCGTTGCCGACGAGCGGCCCGACACCGAGCCCGCGCCTCTCTCGGCCGAAACCCACATCGGCGATCGCCACGCCGGCGCTCGGGTCCTGCTCGTCGACGACGACCCCGTCAACCAGGAGGTCACGCTCGCACTGCTGCGCCGCCTGAACCTCGACGCCGATGTGGTGGGTGACGGCCGGCAGGCGGTCGACAAAGCCGCGCAGAACGACTACGCCCTGGTGCTCATGGACGTGCAGATGCCGGTGATGGACGGCCTGCAGGCCACTCGCGCGATCCGGCAACTGCCCGGCTGCGCCGACCTGCCCATCCTCGCCATGACGGCCAACGCCTACGCCGAAGACCGCGAGGCCTGCCTCGCCGCGGGCATGAACGACCACATCGCCAAGCCCGTCAGGCCGCAGCAGCTTCACGCCTGCCTGCTGCGCTGGCTGGAGGCACCCCGCGTGAGTTGACGCGTGAGCTAAAGCTTCAGCGCCGCCCGCGCCTGCAGCGCCGCGTCGCGCGCGTGGCAGCCTTCGAGGTGGTCGTTGACCACCCCCATCGCCTGCATGAAGGCATACACCGTGGTCGGGCCGACGAAGCTCCAGCCGCGCTTCTTCAAGTCCTTCGACATGGCTGTCGACTCCTGTGACGCCGGCATCGCCTTCAGGCTGGCCTGGGTGATGCGCTTCGGGCGGCTCTTCGCTTCGGGCTCGTAGCGCCACGCGTAGGCCGCCAGCGAGCCGAACTCGTCGCGCAGCGCCAGCACGCGTTGCGCGTTGTTGATCGTCGATTCGATCTTGCCGCGGTGGCGCACGATGCCGGCATCGGCCAGCAGGCGCTCGATGTCGCGCTCCTTGTAGCGCGCGATCTTCTCGGCCTCGAAGTTGTCGAAGGCCGCGCAGAAGTTGTCGCGCTTGTTGAGGATGGTCAGCCAGCTCAGGCCCGACTGGAAGCCCTCGAGGATCAGCTTCTCGAACAGCCGGCGCTCGTCCGTGACGGGGAAGCCCCACTCGTTGTCGTGATAGTGCTGGTAGCCGGGCGTGGCCTCGCACCAGAAGCAGCGGTGGGCGCCATCGGCGCCGGCGAACAGGCCGGGGGCGAGTCGGGTCGTCATGCGGCGATTGTGGCCGCGTCAAGCCGGGCGCGCCCTCACAGACGCGCACAAAGTCACGAGGTGTCAGCAGTCAGCGCGAACAAGGCTCGCGTTCGCCGCCTTTTCCATCCATGGCGCGCCGCGCAGGCCGATAGCCTATGCACAGCGTTTGAACACACAGGAACCACCGACACCATGAGCACGACTGCCGCCCACCCGCTGGCACCCCGCCACGCCCGCGCAGCCGCCCCGGCCGACACCATCGAGTGGGAGGAGCTGCCCTCTTTCGCCATGCGCATGGCGCCGATGAACCTCAAGCCCGCCGGCCGCGCGCCCGCACCCATCGTGCGGTCATCCAAGGCCTCGGACTTCAATACCGCCTGGGGCGTGACCATGCCTGCGAGCCTGGACACGAAGCCTGCCTCCGTGCCGTTCCACGAACCCATCCACGGCCTCGCGACCCGCGAGGTGGACGAGCCGGAGTTGTTCAAGCACTTCTTCGGCTGACGGCTTTTCTTCGGCTGTCGGCCGCTTCGGCCCTCCTGACGCGAAAAGAGCCCCGCGAGGGGGCTCTTGCTCGGCTCCGCAGAGCCGTTGCCGCACGCACCGTGCGGCTTACTTGTCCACGAACGCCCGCTCGATGACGAAATGCCCCGGGTGGCTCATGTTGCCTTCGGTCATGCCCATCTTGTCGAAGATCGTGCGCGTGTCGCGCAGCATCTCGGGGCTGCCGCACAGCATGAAGCGGTCGTTCTCGATCGACAGTGGCGGCAGGCCGATGTCTTGCGCCAGCTTGCCGGTTTCCATCAGCGTAGGGATGCGGCCCTGGTTGCGGAAGGCCTCGCGCGTGACGGTCGGGTAGTAGATGAGCTTTTCTTTCACCTGCTCGCCGAAGAACTCGTTTTCAGGCAGCTCCTTGGTGATGACTTCGTCGTACGCCAGCTCGCCGACCTGGCGGCAGCCGTGCACCAGGATCACCTTCTCGTACAGCTCGTAGACCTCGGGGTCGCGGATCATGGCCATGAAGGGCGCGAGACCGGTGCCGGTGGACAGCAGGTACAGGTGCTTGCCGGGCAGCAGGTTCTGCGTGAGCAGCGTGCCCGAGGCCTTGCGGCCGATCTTGACCGTGTCACCGACCTGGATGTGCTGCAGGCGCGAGGTGAGCGGGCCGTCTTGGACCTTGATGCTCAGGAACTCGAGGTTCTCTTCCCAGTGCGGGCTGACCACGCTGTAGGCGCGCAAAAGCGGCTTGCCGTCGACCTCGAGACCGATCATCGTGAACTGGCCGCTCTGGAAGCGAAAGCCCGGGTCGCGGGTGCAGGTGAACGAGAACTGGCGGTCCGTCCAGTGGCGGACCGTCAGGACCTTGGCGTCGAAAAGATTACTCATGCGCGGGTTTCCGGATGCGGCACTGTTGCCAGCGCACGCAGGTAGGGCCAGGGGAGGTGCCTCGGTCGTGACCATCGCTGTCGGCGAGCGGCAACCCGTTGAGCCCGGTGGGCGGAGTGGGCCTTGAGGGCTTTGCCCTCGGCTGGCTGGGGTGGACGACCTTGGCGGCGCTGCAGGCGCGCCACCCCGGATTGTGCCCGCAACCCGCCGCCCCGGGCCGCCTGGCGCCCTACGCCCCTCGATTGATTGGGCATAACCATATGCGTGCCGTGCGAAGAAGACGGCAGGCCTGGCTGGCTCCGCGACCCCGGCCCCGCCCGCGCGAGGCTAAGATGATGGCCGTCATCCCACACCCCGCCGATGCGCTACGACGCCGAACACAAGCAACGCACGCGCACCCGCGTGCTGAAGGAAGCCGCCGCGGCCATCCGGGCCGAAGGCCCCGACCGCATCAGCGTGGCCGCCATCATGGGCCGCGCCGGGCTCACGCACGGCGGCTTCTACGCCCACTTCGCGAGCAAGGAAGAGTTGCTGGTCGCCGCCATCGGCGAGATGTTCGACTCGGCCTGTGCCTACTTCGAGGAGCTGGCGGCCGGCAAGCCGGCGGGCGACGGCCTCGCCGCCTATGTGGGCTTCTACCTTTCGCGCTATCACCGCGACCACCGCGAGCAGGGCTGCGCCATCGCCGCGATGGCTGCCGACCTGCCCCGCCTGGCCCCCGAGGCGCGCGTCGCCTTCGAGCAGGGCGCCGCGCGCCTGACCACGCTGATCGCCCGCCAGCTCGAAGGCATGGGCCACCCCGAGCCCGGCGTGGGCGCGGTGTCGCTGCTCTCCGAGATGGTCGGCGCCGTGGTGCTAGCCCGCTCGATCGCCGACCCCGAGCACTCCACCGCGATCCTGCGTGCCTCGCGTCGTTCGATCCGCGAGCGCCTGACCTTGCCGCTGCCCGAGCCTGTGGCCTGATCCGGAACAAGCGCACCCGTGCCCAAAGACTTCGACACGATGGAGTGCAGCAACCGCTCCTCCAACCCCAGCATCCATGACGTCAGCGACCCGGCCCGGCGCACCTGGCTCCAGGGCAGCCTGGCCTTCGCGGCTGGCGGCTTGCTGGCTCCGCTCGGGCTTGGGGGCTGTGCCACAGCGGTCACGAAGGCGGCGCCTGCAAGCGCGGCCCCTGCCGGTGACACCCTGCTCGGCTTCAAGAGCGTGCCCGCCGGCACGGCCGACACCATCACCGTGCCCGAGGGCTATGTGACGCAGGTGATCGCCGCCTGGGGCGAGCCGGTCGGCGTGCCCGGCCAGATGCCACCCTTCCAGTGGAACGCCGGCAACAGCGCGGCCGAGCAGGCGCTGCAGATGGGCATGCACCACGACGGCATGCACTACTACGCGCTCACCGACACGACCGGCCTGCTCGCCATCAACCACGAATACACCGACGACGGCCTGCTGCACACCGACGGCCGGGCCCGATGGTCGGCCGAGAAGGTGCGCAAGTCGCAGGCGGCCCATGGGGTGTCGGTGATCGAGGTGGGGCGCGCGGCCGACGGCAGCGTGCACGTGGTGCAGCCCTCGCGCTATGCGCGCCGCGTCACCGCCTTCACGCCCGTCGAGCTGCGCGGCCCGGCCGCGGGCCACGCGCTGTTGCGCACGGCGGCCGACCCGAGCGGCACGCGGGTGCTGGGCATCCTCAACCAGTGCGCGAGCGGCATCACGCCCTGGGGCAGCTACCTCACCTCGGAGGAGAACTTCGCCTTCTATTTCAAGAGTGCCCCCGAGCCCGATGCACACCAGCAGCGCTGGGGCCAGCGCAAGGGGCAGCCGGGCTACTTCGGGTGGGAGCTGCACGACGAGCGCTTCGATGCCGCCAAGCACCCCCACGAGCCGAACCGCTTCGGCTGGGTGGTCGAGATCGATCCGCACGACCCCACCATGACGCCGGTGAAGCGCACGGCCATGGGCCGCGCCGCGCGCGAAGGCGCCACGGTGGCCGTCACACGAAGCGGCCGCGCGGTCGTCTACTCGGGCGAAGACGCACGCTTCGAGTACATCTACAAGTTCGTCAGCCGCGATGCCGTCCGCCCTGGTGGCTACCCGGCGAATGCCGAACTCCTCGACCACGGCACCCTTTACGTGGCGCGCTTCGACGCCGACGGTCGCGGCCGCTGGCTGCCGGTGGTGCATGGCCAGGGGCCCCTGACCGCGGCGAATGGTTTTGCCGACCAGGGCGAGGTGCTGATCAAGTCACGCCAGGCGAGCGATGCGCTGGGGGCGACCAAGATGGACCGCCCCGAGTGGGTTGCGATCGACCGCGAGCGCTGGGTCTATTGCTCGCTCACCAACAACAGCGCCCGCGGGCGGCCCGGGCAGCCGGGGGTGGATGCCGCGAACCCGCGCGCCAACAACGTGATGGGGCAGATCATCCGCTGGCGCGAAGACGGCGACCATGACGGCGAGCATTTCGAGTGGAACCATTTCGTTCTCGCCGGCGACGCGGCCAACGCCCGGCCCGAGGCACAGGGCAACGTGAAAGGCGACGCCTTCGGCAGCCCCGACGGCCTGTGGGTCGATGGCCGCGGCCTGCTCTGGATCCAGACTGACATCAGCGGCAGCGTGGCCGGCAAAGGCGAGTACGCGCGCCTGGGCAACAACGTGATGCTGGCCGCCGATACCCGCAGCGGTGAGGTACGCCGCTTCCTCGTCGGCCCGCCGGGTGCCGAGATCACCGGGGCCACCGCCACACCGGATGGGCGCACGATGTTCATCAACGTGCAGCACCCGGGCGAGAGTCCGAGCGAATCGACCGACCCGGCGAACCCGCGGCGCTACTCCAACTGGCCAGACTTCCGACCCGACGGCCGCCCGCGCTCGGCGACGGTGGTGATCCGCAGGTGGGATGGGGGGGTGATCGGGGCTTGAGATGGCGGGGCTTTGGGGCGAGCCTTCGATACCTCAGGCTGAGCGGCCCAGATGTGTTCGGAGTTCTTTCGTCGCATGCCACCACCCGCTCAGGCTGAGGTATCGAAGCCCCGCTCCGACACCCGCACACCTCAGATCACACGCGCTCCAGCACCGTCGCAATCCCCTGCCCGCCGCCGATGCACTGCGTCGCCAGCGCATAACGCTTGCCCTCGCGTTGCAGCAGCGTCGCCGCCTTGCCCACCAGCCGCGCGCCGGTGGCGCCAAGCGGGTGGCCGATCGACAGCCCGCCGCCATCGAGGTTGATCTTCTCCCGCGCGATGCCCAACTCGCGCAGGCAGGCCACGGCCTGGCTGCTGAAGGCCTCGTTGATCTCGACAAGATCGATGTCGCCCACCGCGAGCCCGGCGCGCGCCAGCGCCTTCTTCACCGCCGGCACCGGGCCCATGCCCATCTCTTCGGGCGGGCAGCCGGCCACCGCGGTCGAGCGGATGCGCGCGAGGATGGGCAGGCCGTTTCGGCGCGCGTAGTCTTCGGCGCACACCAGCACTGCCGTCGCGCCATCGGTCAGTGGCGACGAGGTGCCGGCCGTCACCGTGCCGTTGCCGGGCTCGCGAAACGCCAGCTTCAAGCCGGCCAGGCCTTCCATCGAAGTCGCGGGGCGGATGCAACCATCGGCATCGACCACCTCGCCCTCGGGCGTTGTCACCGGCACGATCTCGTCGCGCAATTGGCCCAGCTCCTGCGCACGAGCCGCCTTGCGGTGTGACTCGACCGCAAGCTCCTCTTGCGCTGCGCGTGTGACGCCGTAGCGCTCGGCCACCACCTCGGCGGTTTCGCCCATCTTCATGTAAGCCTGCGGATAGCGCGCGCGCAGCGCGGGGTTGGGCGAGGAGCTGAAGCCGCCGTCGGGCACGCGCGTCATCGACTCGACGCCACCGCAGACGAACACCTCGCCCGCGCCGATGGCGATCTGGCCGGCGGCGATGTGGATGGCCGTCATCGCCGAGCCGCAGAAGCGGTTGACCGTGGTGCCGGCCACCGTCTCGGGAAGCCCGGCGAGAAACACCACGATGCGGGCCACGTTGTGCCCCTGCTCGCCCTCGGGGTACGAGCAGCCGAGGATCAGGTCCTCGATGTCCTGCGGGTTCACTTTCGTGCGTTCGATCAGGCCCTTGACCGCCGTGGCGGCCAGGTCGTCGGGGCGCACGCCGACCAGGCGGCCCTTCTTCGCAAAGTGGAACGGGGTGCGGGCATAGCCTGCGATCACGGCGGTCGTCATGGTGAGCTCCTGGTGGGGTGAATCATTAGATTATCATCATCATATCAAGCGCGCAAAAAGATGCAGGCCGTCGTTCGAACGGCCTGCAGTCAAGGAATCAGCGGGCCTGCGTCAGAGCTGAACGGCCGCCTCGCCCACGCTGTCGAAGGCCACGCGGACCGCATCGCCCGCCTGTGCTTCGATCGCACCGCACCAGGTTCCCGTGGTGACCACCGCACCGGCGGGCAGCACCGCGCCGCCCTGCGTCACGTGGCGCAGCCACTCGGGCAGCACGTAGGCCGGGTCGTACAGCGAGTGGCTGCCGCGGAACTCGCGCAGCACGCCGCCGATGCTCACCTCGCAGCGCTGCTGCATCCAGTCGCGCGCTTCAAAGGGCACCCAGTCGCCCAGCACCAGCGCGGCGTGCGACTGCAGGTCGGCCAGTCGCAGCAAGGTCGGCGCCCCCAGGCCCTGTTGCCACCGCGAGTCGACGATCTCGATGCTCACCGTCATCGCGTCGACCACGAGCGCAGCCGCGTTCGTCTCGTCGAGCGTGGCGGCGAATGCGGCATCGACCGGGCGGCTCAGTCGCAGCGCGATCTCGGCCTCGATGTAGCGCTTCCGAAACGGCCAGGCGCGTGCGTCGGCCGGGCTGGCCCACACGCCGGCCGGTGGCAGCGGGGCGTGGCTGATGCCGGCGCTGCGCGACGCGCCGCCCGACTTCCAGTGGCGCGCCACACCGCCGTCGCCCTCGAACCAGCCGAGTTCGTTGGCCACGGCGGCGTGCACCAGATAGGCGTCGTCGGCCGTCACGATGGACTTGGCCAGCGGATCAGCATCCGCGGCCTGCGGGGTACGGCGCGCCTGCAGCAGCGCTTCGATCACGGCATCGGTGGCAGACATTTCATTCACTCCTTCTCGGGATGGATCGCTTGCAGCTTCTCGTCGGCCATGCCGACCAGCAGGGCCCGACCATCGAGCATCACACGAAACTCGCCGTAACGCGCCTTGGCCCAGCGCTCGGCTTCGCCCTCGCGGAAGAACCAGGCGTCGCTCACCAGCATCCAGTGGCCGTCCTTGGGGGTCAGCTCGATCAGGAACTCGCCTGTTGCCAGTGTCTCGCCGGGCTTCGCCGCACGCAGCAGCGTGGCCACGCCGCGGGCATCACGCAGCGCCACCACCTTGGGCCGAGCGGCCGTCACCGCCGGCGGCAGGCTGGCCAGCTCGGCCGGCACCCGAAAGTTGAGCCGCATGTAGTCACCCTGCATGAGCGAGCGTGGGTCCACCGGCGCCAGCTCCACGTAGGCGGGTGTGCCGTCCTCGATGAGCTGCTGCTTCTGCCAGATGGCGATGCCCGCCACCGCCAGCGTGGCAAGCGTGCCCGCACCCACGGCCACCGCACCGCGACCGATCGCGCGGCGAGGCACAGTCGCCGCGGCGCTGGGGCGCACGCCGTGCAGCCCATGCAGCCAGAGTGCCGCCGCACCGATCACCACGCCCACCGCCACCAGCACCAAGGCCTTGGTGGCCAGCGGCCAGGCCAGCGCGTAGTAGAAGGCGCCCACGATCCACACCGCCGCCAGCCCTGCCGCTCCGGCCAGGCGCCAGCGCCCCGCGAGCAGCAGGCAGGCCAGCGCGAACAGCGTGCCCCCAAGCGTGCTCATCAAGCCCGCGAGCAGCGTCAGGCACAACGCCACCACGGCCAGCGTCGGCCGCCGCAGGCCCGGCCAGGTGCCGGCGAGCAGGCCGGCCGCTGCCAGCGCGAGCAGCGCACTCACCACGCCCGGCACCTGCAACGCCGCGGTGCCGCCCTCGTGCGTGAACGCACCCGTCATCGCCCCGCCAAACAGCACGCCACCCACCAGGAAGCTCATACCGGCCAGCACTGCCAGCGCGGCGACCGTGGTGAGCCACCAGCCCGTGACCAGTGACTCCAGCGCCAGGCCGCGACCACGCCAGCGCCCCTGCCACCCCGGCGCACTCGCCGCCACCGCGAGCAGCATATGCACCGCGAACCAGTTCTGCGACCAGCCGATCAGGCGATCGCCAAATCCCGGCTCGACCAGGGCCAGGCCCACCAGACCGGCCGCCGCCGCGCCAAGCAGCACCTGCAGCCATCCCTGCCGCAGCAGCAAGGCCACGGTCACCAGCACCACCGCGAGCACCAGCGCCGCCAGCGGGCGCGGCAGGTGTTCGAAGAGCCCCGCCCCGAGCGCGCTCGCACCCGTCCAGAGCACGGGCACGGCCAGTTGCTCCACGAACAGCGGCACCGTGGCGGAGCGCAGCACCACCACGCCCGCCACCAGCAGCAGTCCGCCGGCCAGGTAGAGCCCGAACGTGTTGTCGACCAGCGGCCCGAGCAGCAGGCTCAGCACACCGAGCAGCGGCAGCGCTGCCAGCCACGCGCCCAGCGCCGTCAGCAGTACCACCGGCCAGGGGCGCAGCTCGCCTGGCGCGGGCGCGGCGCCCTCTTCGGGCAGCAGGGCTTCGGCCCGGGCCTGCGTCATCAGCGCGTCGAGTGCGGCGTCATGCATGGAGGGCCTCCGCGGCGGCGTGGTGGCGCGACAACTTCAGAATGCCGGCCACGGTGGCGGCCAGCAGCCCGGCTGCAGCCAGCCCCAGCAAGAGCAAGGTGCCGATGGCGTCAGCGCGACTGCCGTCGAACAGCCACCTCGCCAGCCCGCCGATGAGCAGCGTGTTCAGCCCGAGCGCCGCCGCGCTGAGCACGAAGACCTCGAAGCCGCGGCCGATCGCCGACCAGCCCGCCATCGCGCACAGCACGTGCAGGCCCAGCAGGTACTGCGGCGCCACCGTCTCGCGAAACAGCCCGCCCAGGCCGGTAGCCGTCAGCATCAGCACCGCCAGCGTGGCGGCCGTGCGCTGGCCCCAGGGCCCGGCCCCGGTGATGCGCCGCAGCAGCGGGCTGAGCAGCGCCACCACGCCGAGCGCCATGCCGCAGGCTGCGGCGTACAGCGGCAGATCGCCCGGCGTGACGCGCCAGCCGTGGCCGAGCTGCGCCTGCGTCCACAGCGAGATGCCCAGCATCGCCACCAGCGACCAAGGCGCCCACAGCACATCGCTGCGCGCCCCCAGGCACAGCGGCAGGCCGAGCGCGGCCCAGAGTGCGAAGAGCTGCCAGGCATCGGCGCCCGTCTGGTAGGTCTGACCGAAGTAGGCGAACAGCGCGCCCGTGCCGAGCAGGCACAGCAGGCCGAGCGGTGCGCGGGCGCCCGGGCGGGCCGCAGCGCCCAGGCCGGTGGCTGCCACCAGGGCCATCAGCAGGCCGAAGCGGCCCACGCGGCCGATGTCACCCCAGTTGGCAGCAATCCACATCACCACGCCCAGGCCCAGCAGGCCGGCCGCGAGCACCGCCAGGCCTCGCGGCAGCCAGTGCGCCAGCCCCGCCGGCTCCGCGCCCGCCCCGGCCAGTTGCAGGAGATGGCGGCGCCCGCTGTCGTCCAGGCCGTACGTGTCGGCCAGCGCGTGGACCGCGCCTCTCGTTGTGTGCATGTTTCACCTCCCCCGTTTTGATCGCGGCGCATCTTCGCAGAGCAAAGGCGGGGACGCGACCGGGGCCTTGCCACCCGCGCGCTGGCTCGGCGCGGCGGCTTTGCAGGAGCATCGCCTGCTGGCAGCCCGCCCAGGCCGCCCGCCGCGCCTTCGCCCGACCTGTAAGACCTGACAGCTACGGCCGTTGAGCCTTGCTGCGCTAATGAGCGCTCACCCCCAAAAGGAGGAGACATGCGCATACTCGTCATCGAAGACCTGCCGGTGAACATGCTGCTGGCCGTGGCCATCCTGGAGCGCGCCGGCCACACCGCCCTGCAGGCCGAGACCGCCACCGCCGGCCTCGCGCTGGCGCGCGAGGCGCTGCCCGACGCAATCCTGATGGACATCCAGCTGCCCGACATGGACGGCCTCACCGCCACCCGCATCATCAAGGCCGACCCGTTGCTGCAATCCATCCCGGTGATCGCCGTCACCGCCTTCGCGATGAAGGGCGACGAGTTCGCGGTGCGCGAAGCCGGTTGCGACGGCTACGTGACCAAGCCGATCCGCTACCGCGAGTTCCTGGCCGAACTCGACAAGGTGGTCGATCGCCACCACATGGCGCGCGCCGAACAAAGCCTCGATGGGGGCGCCGCCGCGAGCACCGCTGTCGGACGCCTCCCACACCCTCCGGCGGCCCGCACCGACTGACCGTTCTGCGGCGGCTGCCTATGCTGGACTGACGCGCAAACCTTGCGTGCAGTCCACAGGAGCCCCCGCATGAAGAAGATTGCTGAAGTCCTTACGGAGCACGTGATCGTCGTGCGCCCCGACGAAACCCTGCAACGTGCCGCCGAGTTGATGGCACGCCTCGACGTCGGCTCGCTGCCGGTCTATGACGGCCGACTGCTGGTCGGCATCGTGACCGACCGCGACATCACCATCCGCGCCACCGCGTTCAATCTCTGCGCCGAGACCACCCGCATCGCCGAGGTCATGACGCCGCAGACCGTGTCGTGCGGCATCGACGACGATGTCGACGATGTCCTCAAGCTGATGGGCGACGCACAGGTGCGCCGTCTGCCGGTGCTCAGCCGCGAAGGCGAGATCGTCGGCATCGTCTCGCTGGGCGACCTGGCCACCCGCCAGAACACCGACACCGACGAAGCCCTGCGCGAGATCTCGCAACCCAACGAGGCCGACACGCAGCTCGCCTGAGCGGCCCACCCCATGCGCCCCGCGACCCTGGGCCGATTGCTGAAGGAAGCCGCGCTCTCGTGGCGCGACGACTACGCGCCCAGCATGGGCGCGGCCCTGGCCTACTACACCACCTTCTCGGCCGCGCCACTGTTGCTGATCGTGGTGTCGGTAGCCGGGCTGGTGTTCGGCCACGACGCCGCGCGCGGCGAGATCTTCACGCAACTGCGCGGGCTGATCGGCGAAGAAGGCGCCCTCGCGCTGCAGGGCCTCTTGCAAAGCGTGAGCAAGCCCGCCGAGGGCGTGCTGGCCACGGTGGTCGGCACCGGCGCGCTCCTGATCGGTGCGACCACCGTGTTCGGCGAGTTGCAGGATTCGCTCGACCGCATCTGGCGCGCGCCGGTGCGCGATCGCAGCAGCGGCTTGTGGAGCCTGGTGCGCTCACGCCTGCTCTCGTTCGGCATGATCCTCGGCATCGGCTTCCTGCTGATGGTCTCGCTGGTGGTGAGCGCCGGGCTGGCCGCGTTCGGGCGCTGGTGGTCACCGGTGTTCGGTGGCTGGCAGGTGCTCGCGCAGGTGCTGAACGTGGTGGTGAGCTTCGGGCTCATCACGGTCATCTTCGCGATGATCTACAAGATCATGCCGCGCGCGCAGGTGCAGTGGCGAGATGTCTGGGTCGGCGCGGCGGCAACTGCGCTGCTCTTCACTATCGGCAAGACGCTCATCGGCCTGTACATCGGCCACAGCGGCATCACCTCGGGCTTTGGCGCAGCCGGCTCGCTCGCCGTGCTGCTGCTGTGGGTGTACTACTCGGCGCAGATCTTTTTGCTGGGCGCCGAGTTCACCTGGGTCTGGTCACACCGCTACGGCTCGCGCTGCGGGCAGTCACGGCCTGGGTCGGCCGAATGCGACCCGGATCAGCCGGCGCCAACCTCGCGCAGCCGCGTCACGCAAACGAACGCGACGCCGCCAGCCCGCCCAGCCGCCCTGTGATGGCGAAGAACTCGCCCACCGTCTCTTCGATGATCTGCTGCGCGCTCTTCACCGAATCGATCAGCGCCGCGCTCTGCCCGGCCAGCGCGGGTGCGGCCTCCATGTCGCCGCCGAAGTAGAGCCCCTGGATGCCCTTGAGCGCGTCGATCGGCATCAGGCCTTCGTCGAAATAGGCCTGCGTGCGCTGCGACTTGAGCGCGCGGATGCACGGCGTGGCCTTCTTGTTGAGCACCCAGGTGCCGGTGTCCTTGGCCTCGACGATCGCGTTCTTGTAGTTGGCGTGCACCGGGCTTTCGGTGCAGCTCACGAAGCGCGTGCCCATCTGCACGCCTTCGGCGCCGAGCGCAAAGGCCGCCGCCATGCCACGCCCGTCGCAGATGCCGCCGGCCGCGATCAGCGGCACCTCGGTGCGCGCGCGGATGGCCTGCAGCAGCACCAGCGTCGACACCTCTTCCGGGTTCTTGAAGCCGCCGCCCTCGGCGCCTTCGACCACGAGGCCGTCGATCCCGGCGTCAACGCACTTCATCGCCGCGTCCACCGTGGGCACCGCGTGGTAGACCACGATGCCCGCGCTCTTGAGCGGCGCGATGAACTTGGCCGGGCTGCCGGCCGAGGTCGTCACGAACTTGACGCCGCTGTCGCAGACGAACTTGAGCATCGCGTCGTCCTTCAGGAACCGGATCGGCAGGTTCACGCCGAAGGGCAGCCCGGTCTCTCGCATCGCGCGGATCTCGGCCTGGCAGTTCTCGGTCTCGCCAGATGAGGTCTCGATGATGCCCAGCCCGCCTGCGCGCGACACGGCGCTGGCGAGTTGCCGGCGGGCGATCCAGCCCATCGGGGCCTGCAGGATCGGGTAGGTGGCGCCGGTGTGCGCCAGAACTCTGTTCTCACCGTGGGCTCGGTTCGTCGTCATGGCGCGGATTGTGGCGAGCGGCCCCAGCGGTGCCTGTCGCCAGAGTTACCGCGCCGATCAGGGAAACCCGATCAGGCGTTGCGCCAGAGGCGACGGCGCAACCGGGTGCACGCCATGGATTCGCACCCGCAGCGCGAAGCTATCGGGCAGCGCGCGCAACACCACCGGCCCCGACGCCACCGCCACCCGCGCCAGGCTCTCCTGCACGAAGGCGATGCCCACGCCTGCGGCGACGAGCCCGAGCGCCGCGGCCGGGTCGGCGGCCTCGCAACGCAGCTCGGGCAGCCCGCCCAGCAGGGCGCAGGCAGCAAGCAGCTCCTCGCGCGCCTGCCACGACAGCGGCGCGATCAGCGGCTGGCCGCTGAGGTCGAGTGCGCTGTCGGCGGACACCATCGCGTGCCCCGCCGGCAGCGCGAGCATGAAGCGCTCTTCCCACAGCAGCCGGCTCACCAGGCCCGAATCGCCCGGCGCGGCCGCGTAGGTGTAGCCGATGTCGATCTCGCCGCGTTGCAGCGCCACGAACTGCTCGGCCGAGCGCAGGCTGCGCAGCTGCCACCGCACCTGCGGCGCCTGTGCCTGCATGGCCGCGAGCGCACGCCCGATCACGCCGGCGTGCACCGCACCGGCCACGTAGCCCAGCACCAGCGTGCCGCGCTCGCCACGCCCGGCATCGGCGGCGCGCTGCTGCACGCGCTGCGCATGCGCAATCAAGGCCCGCGCTTCGGTCAGGAACTCGCGGCCCGCGGGGGTGAGCTGCAGGCGCTTCTTCTCGCGCGTGAACAACGTGAGGCCGAGCCGCGCCTCGAGCTGCTGAATCTGGCGCGACAACGGCGACTGCGAGATGTGCAGCAGCTCGGCCGCACGACCCACGTTCTCGGTCTCGGCCACCGCGACGAAGTAGCGCAGCTGCTGCAAGTCCAGCATCACGATTGAGATCTCCCGGGTCTGAACTCAGTCCGCAACGGACGTGGACGCGAGTATGGGTGCTCCGAAGAATGCGGGCTTCATCCACTCATGTTTCACGCCATGGCACTCCACAAGTTCGGCTTCATCGTCACCGGCCCGCAGCTCGATCCGGTGCAGCATCGGCAGGTAATGCAGTCACCGGTGTTCGAGATGATCGCAGTGGGGGTGTCGTCGCCCTCGCAGGCACCGGCCATTGCGCAGGCCATGGTGGCCGAGGGCGTGCAGCTGATCGAGCTGTGCGGCGGCTTTGGCCCGAAGTGGACGGCGCAGGTGCAGGAGGCGATCGGGCACCGGGTGCCGGTGGGCTCGGTGAGCTATGGGCCGGAGAGCATCGACGCGATGCATGCGTTATTTGCGTGAGGTTGCGCGGGGCTTCGATACCTCAGCCTGAGCGGTTGGTGGTACGCGGGGGGCTTCAAGGGGGATGGCACCCCACAGTCCGCTCAGGCTGAGGTATCGAAGTCCCGCACCGAGTCACGCCGGCAACAACCCATCCGCCTTCAGCAGCGTCTCCAGACACTGCTCGCGCACCCGGTAGAAGTCCTTGATCTCGCGCACCTGCTGCAGCACCTCGGCGTTGGGCTTGGTGGCCGCGCGCTTCACCGCCAGGATCATCTTGTTCTTGTTGGTGTGCTCCAGCGAGATGAACTCGAACACCTGCGTCTCGTAGCCGCAGGCGTCGAGCAGCATCGCGCGCAGGCCGTCGGTCAGCATCTCGGCCTGCTGGCCCAGGTGCACGCCATGCTGCAGGATGGGCTTGAGCGGGTGCGGGCTCAGCAACTGCGGGCGCAGCTCCTTGTGGCAGCAGGGCGAGCACATGATGATCTCGGCCCCGGCGCGCAGCCCGAGGTGGATGGCGTGGTCGGTGGCGGTGTCGCAGGCGTGCAGCGCGATCATCACGTCGAGCCGGCCCGGCTGGTAGCTGCGCACGTCGCCCTCTTCGATGCGCAGGCCTTGCAGGTCCAGCTTGGCGATGGCCTTGTTGCACAGCGCCACCATGTCGGGGCGCAGCTCCACGCCGGTCACCTGCGCGTCCACGCCCCGGCTGTGCGTGAGCCAGTCGTGGATGCCGAAAGTGAGGTAGCCCTTGCCCGAGCCGAAGTCGATCACGTGGAGCTGCTTCGCATCGGCCAGGCGAGAGCTTTCCAGCGCATGCGCGAACACCTCGACGAACTTGTTGATCTGCTTCCACTTGCGCGCCATCGCGGGGATCAGCTGCTGCTGCTGCGCGTTGGTCACGCCCAGCTCGGCGAGGAAGGGGCGCGTGAGTTCGAGCCAGCGCTGCTTCTCGCGGTCGTGCGTGGTGCGCGCGTCGCCACTGTTCGAGCCGGTGGCCGCGCCAACGTGCAACAGGCCGCGGCCCTTCTTGCTGATCGTGAGCTGCCAGTCTTCTTCGCGCGTGTGCAGGTGGGCGTTGCGGAACAGCGGGCCCAGCATGTCGCGCAGCACCGCCACGCCCTCGCCGATGGCGTGGTTCTTGGTCACGTCGCGCGTCTGGTGGGTGTAGACGAGCGAGAGCGCCGGCTCGCCGCGCAGCTCGACGCAGCGCGCCGTCACGCGCAGCAGGTCACCAGCCGTGGCTTGCGGCTTGGCCAGCACGAGCTTGGCGAAGTCGCCGGCGGCGAGGCTGTCGGACAGGCGCGCGAGCAGCTTCGAAGTGGCGGGGTCGATGGCGGGTGTGTCCATGGAGGGCTGGATTGTCCGCCCACCCGCGGGTCGCGCAGGCCGTGTCGCGCAGGCGACGTTTTCGCTGGGGGTTCTCTCGCGTTGCCGTGCGGGCTGGGCGCCCTAGCATCGACTGAACAGGAGACGACCCCGATGGCACGAATCCCCTACTTCGACATGGCCCAGGCGAGCGAGGCCTACCAGGCGCTGCTCAGCGCACGCAAGCCGCTCAACCTCTACCGCATGCTGCCGCACGCCGGGCCGGCGGCATCGCAAGGCTTTCTCGCACTCGGTGGTGCGCTGTTGCGCGAGAACGAGATCGACGCGCAACTGCGCGAGATCGCGATCCTGCGCGTGGGCCTGTTGAGTGGCGCGAGCTACGAGGTGCATCAGCACCGGCGCGTGGCGCGGGGTGTGGGCATGGGCGAGGCCACCCTGGCGGCGCTCGAGCCGGGTGCCGACACCTCGGCGCTCACGGCCGATGAACAACTGGTGCTCGAGTTCACCGACGTGGTGTTCCGCGAGGTGAAGGCGCCCGATGCGCTGTTCAACCGCGTGGCCGAGCGCTTCGGCCATCGGCAGACGGCCGAGCTGGTGCTGACCATCGGCTTCTACATGATGGTGTGCCGGTTTCTGGAGAACTTCGAGGTGGACATCGAGGGTTGATGACGGCCCCTCGTCCGATGAGTACATCGGCCGATCCCCCGAGGGGATGGCGGGCCGGCTTGGGAGCGGCCCGGCGCTCGGCCCGCGCCTCTTCGCTCACCACCTTCCACGGAGATCCCGCTTGAACCACGCCCCACCCCCCTCGACCCCAGCCTCCAGATCCACCCCGAAACCCTCGGCCAGGCCGCCGCCCGCGGCCGCCTCCAAGGCCGGCGCGTACTCGTCGTCGGCGCCGGCCAGCGCGTCATCCCCGAAGACGAGCCGCCCATCGGCAACGGCCGCGCGATCTCGGTGTTGTTCGCACGCGAAGGCGCGCAGGTCGCCTGCCTCGACCGCGACGCCGCCGCCGCGCAGGCCACCGTCGACCAGATCGCGCGCGAAGGCGGCCGCGCCTTCGCCGAAGTGGCCGACGTGAGCGACGCCCACGCCATCGCTCCGCTGGTGCAGCGCATCGCCGGCAAGTTGGGCGGGCTCGACGGGCTGGTGCTCAACGTCGGCATCTCGCACGCCCTGCCGCTCGCGAAGATCACGCCCGAGAGCTGGGACGCCGAGTACGCCGTCAACCTGCGCAGCCACATGTTCTTCGCGCAGGCCGCGCTGCCGCTGATGGCACCGGGCAGCGCCATCGTGCTGATGTCCTCGCTGGCCAGCCTGCGCAACACCGGGCGCAACCCGGCGTACGAATCGTCCAAGGCCGCGCAGGTGGCGCTCGCGCGCTCGATCGCGGTGGCCGGCGAGCCGCAAGGCATCCGCTGCAATGCCGTGCTGCCCGGCCTGATGGACACGCCCATGGGCCGCGACGCCACGCGCCGCCGCCCCAACCGCGCGCTGGCCGTGCCCTTCGGCCGCCAGGGCACGGGCTGGGAGGTGGCCTACGCCACGCTCTACCTCATCTCGCACGAATCGAGCTACGTCAACGGCCACGCCCTGTTGATCGACGGGGGCTTGAGCATCGGCGCAGCGCGCACGGCCTGAGTCCCGACAATCCCTTCGCCCCACCTCACGGAGACCACCCACATGAAGATGAAAGCCGCCCTCCAGGCCGGCGCAGAGGGCTTGCGCATTCAGGAGACCGAGCGACCGCAGCCCGCCGAGGGCGAACTGCTGGTGCGCGTGCGCGCCTGCGGCCTCAACCGCGCCGACATCGGCATGGCCGCCGGCCACGCGCACGGCTTCGGTGGCGGGCCGGGCACCGTGCTCGGCATCGAGTGGGCGGGCGAGGTGGCCGAGGTCGGCGTCGGAGTCAACGCCTTCAAACCAGGTGACCGCGTGATGGGGAGCGGCAAGGGGGCGTTCGCCGAGTACACCGTGGCCGACGCGGGCCGCGTGCTGCGCATCCCGAGCGGCGCCATGAGCTACGAGCAGGCCGCCACGCTGCCCATCGCAGTGCTGACCATGCACGACGCCATCGTCACCAACGGGCGCCTGAAAGCAGGCGAGGCCGTGCTGATCCAAGGTGCCTCGACCGGCGTCGGGCTGCTGGGGTTGCAGATCGCGCGGCTCAAGGGCGCGGGGCTGGTGATCGGCAGCTCGACGACCGCCGCGCGGCGCGAGCGCCTGGCCGAGTTCGGCGCGCAGCTCGCCATCGACACGCGCGACGAACACTGGCCACAGCACGTGCTCGACGCCACCGGCGGCAGGGGCGTGCACCTCATCGTCGACCAGCTCTCCGGCACGCAGGCCAACAACAACATGCGGGCAGCGGCCATCCGCGGGCGCATCGTGAACGTCGGCCGGCTGGCGGGCAACCGCGCCGAGTTCGACTTCGACCTGCATGCCATGCGCCGCATCGAGTACATCGGCGTCACCTTCCGCACCCGCGGCGCGCAAGAGGTGCGCGACATCGTCGAGCGCGCACGGACCGAACTGGGCCCGGCGCTGGCCGACGGCACGCTGGCGCTGCCCATCGACCGAAGCTACCGGCTGGACCAAGCCGCCGAGGCGCTGGCCCAGATGGCGGCCAACACCCACTTCGGGAAGATCGTGCTCACGGTCGACTGACAGCCCCCCTCGGACCGGGTGGGTGGCGCCGGGTTTGCGCGACGAAATGCGCGCCCCGATGGCGCCACTTGTAAGTGCTTGTTTCAAACGCGGGCGGCTGTCGATACGCTGCGCAGGGTCGGCCTACCCAGCCATATCCCGCAGCCTCAACAGCCGTGAACGCCATGAACAACAAGCTCCCGACTCCTGCCGCGCTGATCTCTGCCACGCTGATCGCGCTGTGCACAAGCCTCCACGCCGCCGCGCCCGGGAGTGACGCACCGACCCTCGCGGCCCCCCTCACTGCCGCCGACCAGGCCATGCTCCGGCAGGTCAGCCTGCCGCAGCTCCAGGCCCTGGTGTACATCACCAGCGAGTGCGGTTTCGAGCCCGTCCCCAGGGTGGCGCTGGCGTTGCTGAAGTCTCCCGCCTTCGCGCCGCTGGCCGATACCCTGGCCCGCACCGACCTGCCCGCCCCCGCGCTCGACGCGAAGCGCTGCGCCGCCTTCATCGGCGGCTGAGCGCGCGCCGGCCGCCGGCCGACGACACGTCACGCGACCCGGTGCGCCCCGAGAATGGCGGCCACCCATGCCCCGCAAGCCGCCCCGAGCCAGCACGCCCCCCCGGTCGCACCACTACCACGTGTACGTGGTCGAACTCGACGACCGGGTCTGGAACCACGCGCGCTTTCGCGCCGCCAACCCCGAGCACCAACTCGGCAAGCCGCTCGTCTACGTGGGCATGACCGGCCTCGACCCCGACCGCCGCTTCGACAAGCACAAGGCCGGCATCCAGGCCAACCGCTACGTCACCGACTACGGCCTGAGCCTGTTGCCGCAGGTCTACGAGGTCTACAACCCCATGCCCTACGAGGGCGCGAAGGAGATGGAAGTCGAACTCGCCATCGCGCTGCGCGAGAAGGGCTGGGGAGTGTGGCAGGGGTAGGCCGGAGCCGGGCCCCCGCTGGGCAGCGGCGCTGCGAAGGGCTTCGTCGCCTACGGCGACCCGAACACCACGAGCGCCCGCTCCGGCCGATCCGGGTGGGCCATCACACGCGCCGGCAGGCCGTAGGCGCCGTGCAGGTGCTCGGGCGTCAGCACCTCGGCCGGCGTGCCGAGCGCGGCGACGCGGCCCGCGCTGAGCAGCAGCAGGCGGTCGCACCACAGCGCCGCGAGGTTGACGTCGTGCAGCACCACGAAGGCGGCCAGGCCGTCGCGCTGCGCGAGCGTGCTCACGGCGCGCAGCAGCAGGGTCTGGTGCAACGGGTCGAGGCTCGCGGTGGGCTCGTCGAGAAAGAGCGCGCGGTACTCCCCGGGTGCACGTGCCGCAAGGGCCTGCACCAGCACGCGCGCCAGCTGCACACGCTGCAACTCGCCGCCCGAGAGCTGCAGGCAGCGACGCGCGGCGAGGTGGCTGGCATCGGCCAGAGCGAGCGCCTGCGAGACCAGCGCATCGAGCTCGGCGGGGGCGACTTCCGGGAACGGGTAGCCGCCCATCGCCACCAGCGTGGACACCGGGAGGTCGAAGGCCAGCGAGGACGACTGCGGCAGCACGGCGCGCCGCCGCGCGAGCGCCGCGGCCGGCCATTGCGCGAGGGGCCTGCCGTCGAGCGTGACCGCGCCGGCGGCCGGTGCGAGCTCGCCCGACAGCAGGCCCAGCAGCGAGCTCTTGCCGGCGCCGTTGGCGCCCAGCACGCCCAGGACCTCGCCGGCTTGGAGCGTGAGGCTCACGCCCGTGAGCACCTTGCGGCTGCCTCGTGTGCAGGCCAGGTCGTTGGCGATGATCATGGCTTCTCCTGGCGCATCAGCAGCCACAGCAGGAAGGGCCCGCCAACCAGCGCGGTGACGATGCCGATCGGCAGCTCGGACGGGATCACCACCAGCCGCGCCACCCAGTCGGCGAGCACGAGGCCGATGGCCCCCGCCAGCACCGATTGCGGCAGCAGGCCGCGGTGGTCGGCGCCGAAGAGCAGGCGCATCAGGTGCGGCACCACCAGGCCGACGAAGACGATGGTGCCGGTGACCGCGACGAGCGGCCCCACCACCAGCGCGCTCAGCAGCACCAGGCGGCGGCGCAGCGGCTTGAGCGCGAAGCCGAGGTGCTGCGCCTCGCGCTCGCCCAGCATCAGCGCATTCAGCGCCCGCCAGTCGCGCAGCAACAGCACGCACATCGCGATCTCCCAGGGCGCGAGCCAGGCGAGCAGGGGCCAGTTGGCGCCGGCCAGGCTGCCGAGGTTCCAGAAGGTGAGGTTGCGTAGTTGCACGTCGTTGGCCATGGTGGTGGCCAGGCCGATCACCGCGCCGCACATGGCGTTGATGGCCACACCGGCGAGCAGCACGCCGCCCACGCCAGGGTGGCGCGAGCCGAGCATGTAGGCGAGGCCCACGGCCAGCAGGCTGCCGGCGAAGGCGCTGGCGGCGACGGCAGGCAGGCCCGGCGCATCGAGCACGATGGCGATCACTGCACCCATCGCACCGCCGAGCGAAACACCCACCAGGCCGGGCTCGGCCAGCGGGTTGCGAAAGAGCGCCTGCATCGCCACACCGGCGATCGCGAGGCCGCCGCCCACCAGCACCGCGAGCACGATGCGCGGCAGGCGCACCTCGATCAGCACGCTGCGCCACATGGCTTCGTCGCCGCCGGCCGGCACCTCCCCGAACACCAATGCGGGGATGCGCGACCACGGCACCTGCACCGCGCCGCTGCCGGCCGCGCCGAGCGAGAGCAGCACAAGCAGCAAAGCCAGGCCGGCGAGCACCAGCCAGGGCGCCGCGCCGCGCCGCGCCGTCGGCCCAGCGACCGAGCGCGCGGCCTGCGTCACCACACTCACTTCGCCGGTGCCGCCAGCCCGACCTGCAACTGGCGCAGGGCCTCGGGCAGCCGCGGGCCGAAGCCGAGCAGCAGCAGGTCGTCCATCACCAGCACGCGCTTGTCGCGCGCGGCCGGCGTGACGGCCAGCCCCGGTTGCGCGAGGAAGGCATCGAGCCCGCCCGAGGCCTTGACCGACATCGCGGTGGTCACGATCACATCGGGCCGCAAGGCCGCAGCCGCCTCACCGGAGATGGGCTTGTAGCCACGCTCGCCGGCCAGCACGTTTGTGGCGCCTGCGAGCTTGAGCATCGCGTCGGCCGCCGTCTCGGTGCCGGCCCCTTGCAGGCGGCCGGTGTGGCTGCTGACCAGCAGCACGCGCGGTGCGGGCTTGCTGGCGTCGCGGTCAGCGGCGGTGGCCTGCACCTGATCGCGGATCTGCTTCACCAATGCATCGCCCTGCGCACGCAGACCGAGCGCATCGGCCACGCCGGTGATGCGCTTCTCCAGCGCCTCGACCGTCGGGTCGGCCGGCAGCATCACCACCCTGGGGCCAAGGCGGCGCAGCTTCTCCATCGCGGCCGGGGGGCCGGAGTGATCGGAGGCCAGCACCAGATCGGGCTTGAGGCTGGCCACGCCTTCGATGGAGAAATCGCGGTAGTAGCCCACCTGCGGCAGCTCGCGCGCCTGCGGCGGGTACTGACTGGATTGGTCGGTGCCCACCAGCCGCCCACCCGCGTTGAGCGCGTAGACGATCTCGGTGACAGCACCGCCGAGCGTCAGCACGCGTTGGCCCGCAGCAGGGGCCTGGGTCTGTGCAAAGGCCGGCAAGGCCAGCACGGTGATCGCGAGCAGCAGCGCGCGGCGGGTCGTCGTCGTCATGCTGTCGCTCCTCACGCCGCCAGCGGCTCGGCGCAGCGGCTCACCAGCAGCTCGCGCCAGGCGGCGAGCTCTGCCTTGCCGGGCTTGCGCTCGCCGAAGAACTGCACGATCAGCTCGCCGCTTTCGGAGAAGGCTTCGAGCGAGGTGACCCAGCCGTCGTCGCGGGTCGGCTTGTTGACGATCCAGGCCGAGGCGATGGCGGTTGTGTCGAGGTGCAGGTTGAACTTGGGGTCGAGCACGTTGAACCAGGGGCCGGTGCGCACCAGCTTCTTCACCGGGCCGCTGTGGATCTGCACGATGCCGCGGTTGGCGACGAAGCACATGATGGGCGTGGCCTGCTCGGCCACGGCCTCGAGCACGGACTCGACCGTCTCGGCCGACACCTGCTGCGCGAGGTCGGCGCCGGCGGCACGCAGCGCGCCGGTACGCGAGAGCTTGAACTTGCGCAGCATGCCGTGGAACTCGTGCGTGTCTTCCAGCGCGAGCCAGGCGGCGCGCAGCGCGGCCGGGTCGGCAGCGTCGCGCGCCTCGTCGGCTTCGGCCACCGCCTCAATCACCGGCTGCGGCGTGCCCGCCTGCGCGAAGCGCGCGACCAGCGCATCCCAGGCCAGCGCATCGGTGGCTTCGGTGCGGTAGATCTTGTGCACCGCCACGCCGGCCTTGTCGAAGAACTGCAGGCTGCTGCGGCCGTTCTCCGTCACGGCGTAGCCGAACTTCCAGGCCGAGAAGAAGAGGCGCAGGTCGATATCCGGACCGAGCACCAGGCCCACCGGCCCCTCGGCCTGGATGTTCTCGTAGACGCCGTGGCGCTCGTGCACGCACCAGGCGTTGCGCGACAAGGCCATCACCTCGCCCAGCGTGCCCACCTCGCGCAGCACAGCCTGGAAAGGCGCGGCCAGCGGGGTGGCGCTGAGACCGCATTGCGCGGCCACCAGCTCGGCTTCGGAGACGCCCAGACGCGCAGCGCGGTCACGGATGCGCAGCTTGGGTTCGGCTGCGGCGAGCGCATCGTGGCGCGCGCGCAGGGCTTCGGGGGTGGAAGGGTGGGTCATGGTGTGGCCTGCCGAAAGAGGTTCAGGAAAGGAGGGGATGTCACTGGCGCGGCTGCACCTGGAACTGCAGCACCCAGGTCTGCGCGCTGGTGGCGACGTTCGGGTCGGCATAGGTGATCGACTGCACGCGCATGCGGGCGTAGCTGTTGCCCGTGCCCGAGCGCACCAGCGTCGCATTGGCGTCGTTGGCCTTGATCAGGTGGGCCACGGCGGGCAGGCCGGCGGCTTGCGCAGCGGCGGCGGTCGGGTGGTAGGTGAACCAGCCGTAGTCGAGCGGGTTCGGGTAGGTGCCGCGGTAGGTGGGCGACAGCGGCGAGGTCGTCGCATCACGCACCCACGACTGCACGCGCGCCGGCACGGCGATGTCGGCAGCCGTCAGGTCGGCGAGCGTATCGGCCACGTTGGTCGTGGCGGTGAGCTTGGCCACCACCGGCGCGCCATCGGTGCCATAGAAGCCGGCTGGCGTCTTGCCGACGAAGCCGCCCACCGTGCCGCTGCCCGATTCGCCGCCGTTCAGGCGCACGCTGTAGCGGTTGAAGGCGATGTGCCAGGAGCCGGTCGAGGCGACTTCGGCGCGGTTGATCAGGTCGTAGTAGACCCAACCGGTGCTCGCATTGACCTGCGCGGTGTAAACCGTGCCGGGGTTGGCGCGGTCGACGAAGCGGAAAGCGGGGTAGCCGGAGGTCGTGCCGCCCGTGCCGCCGTAGTAGCCGGTCATCTGCAGCGCGAACACCGGCGCGCCGATGGTGCCGGTGTTGCTGACCGCGGCGGTGTTGGCGGTGACCAGGAAGACACGGAAGTTCGGGTACAGCAAATGGTCGCCGGCCACACCGTACTCGAAGGCGGCGGCCTGGATCGAGTTGGCGCCGGTGAAGACGCTGCTCGACGAATCGACCAGCCAGGCCTGCGAGGGCAGCGCGCCACCGGCGGGGTCCGTGGTGGCGTTGAGCCAGGTCTGCAGCTGGGCCCAGGTGTAGTTGAACGGGCCGCCGGCGGCCGCGCCGGTGCCGGTGCCGCTGGTGCCGCCGTTGGTCCACAGCGAGGCGGTCATGCCGCTGCTCTTGAGCTTCACGTCCCAGGTGGTGCCGGTGCAGTCGGCCGTCTGCGCGGCGCCGTCGAAGTCGTAGCAGACCGACTGGCCCGAGGCTGGCAGCGTGACCGTCCAGGTGGCGCTCTGCGTGAACTGGCTGGTCGGTGCCGGTGCGGGCGCGGGGGCCGCGGGTGCGTCATCGCCACCACCGCCGCAGGCGGTCAGCAGGGTCGTCGCGATCATCAGGCTGCTCAGCGCGGCCAGGCGGGTCGTGTTGCTCATGGTGTGGTTCTCCGGGAGTGATGCAAGTGAGAGGTCTGGGTTGAGAGCGGGTGCAACTCAGGGGCGGGCAAAGTCGTAGCTCAGTGACAGCGAGACATAGCGGCCGACGATGGGGCCGAAGTCCTGCCCGGTGCTGAAGTCGCGCTGCTGGTTGGTGGCGTTGGCCACGCCGAACGTCATGCGCAGGCCAGGGGTGAGGGTCTGCTGCAGATAGAGGTCGAGCACCGCGTAGCCAGGCGAGCGCACCTGGGTCGCGCTGTCGACGAGTTCGCTTCCCTGGTAGCGCGCACGCAGCGTGAAGCGCGTGGTGTCGAGCGGATCCCAGTCGAGGCCGATGCGGCCCTGGTGGGCGGGGCGGCGCGTGAGCTCGCTGTCGGTGTCGAGATCGCGCGTGCGCATGTAGGTGTAGCTGCCGCTGAGTGCGAGGCTGGGCGCCACGCGCCAGCGCAGGCCGGTCTCCACGCCGGCGATGCGTGCGCGCGCCACATTGCGGTAGGTGTAGCGCGCCACGCCGTTGACCACGGTGTAGTTCGTCAGGTCGGTCTGGATCAGATCGCGCACGTCGTTGACGAAGCCGTTGATCTCGAACGACAGCCCGCTGCCCTGCGCAAAGCTCGCGCCGAGCTGGGTGCTTACCGAGGTCTCGGGCTGCAGATCAGGGTTGCCGATCACCATGTAGCCGAGCGAGCTGTGGTCGAAGAGGTAGTAGCGCTCTTTGAGGTTGGGCACGCGGTAGCCCTGGCCCACGCTCGCGCGCAGCAGGTTCTTCCAGCCGTCGGCGGCCGGCAGCGGCGAGAGCAAGCTCAGCTTGCCGGCGGTGTGCTGGCCGAAGTCGCTGTCGTTTTGCGTGCGCACGCCGCCCACCAGCTCGAAGCCGCTGTCGAACACGATGTCGTCCTGCGCGTAGAACTCCAGGCTGGTGCGCTCGGCATTGCCGCCGGCGATCTCGCTCACGCCGTTGCTCTGCTGGGCCAGCGTGTCGCGCCGCGCATCCATGCCGAGCTGCCACAGCTGTGCGCCCCAGGCCGGCAAATCGACCTGCGCCGAGAGCTGCGAGAGCCCCATCTGCGCCGCGCGCGTGGCGACCAGCGCGTTGCTCGCGTATTCCTCGGTGTTGGTGTCGTACTGCTCGTCGAGCAGCTTCACTTCGCCGCGCAGGCCCTTGGCCGGGCCATCCGCCAGGCCGCCGCGCGCCCCGGCCACCACGCGGTTGCGCGTGATCGCCTCCGGCTTGCTTCGCTGCAATACGTTGGGCGGCACGTACTGCTCGTAGCGCTGTTCGTCGCCTTCGAGGTAGCGGCTGCCTTCGATCCACAGCGCCGAGCCGGGCTGCGGCAGCCAGCTCGCACGCGCTCCCAGCTGGCGGCGGCGCGAGGCATCGCCTTCGCGGGCCCAGCCCGAGGGATCGACGGCAAAACCCTTGTCGTCGACCACGTCGCCGCTCAGGCCCAGGCGCCAGGTCTCGCCGCCGCCTTCGAGGCGGAACTGCCCGGCCGAGCGGCCGGGGCCACCCGAGACGTTCTGCGAGCCATAGCTGCCCACCTCGCCCGAGACACTGGCCGAGAGGCCCGGCCCCGCACGCCGCGTGATCACGTTGACCACGCCCCCCATCGCCGCACTGCCGTACAGCGCCGAGGAGGCGCCCTTCACCACCTCGACACGCTCCACGTCGCCGATCAGGTACTGGCTCAGGTCCACGGTGGAGCCGGTGCTGGCCGAGATCGGCATGCCGTCGATCAGAACCAGCACCTGGTCGGCCGTCATGCCCTGCAGCGACATCTCGTAGCCCGACTTGCCGTGCACCTCGCGCAGCTGCAGGCCAGGGATGTTCTCCAGCGCCTGCTTCAGCGTGCGCGCGCCGGTGCGCTGGATCTCCTCTCGGGTGACGACCTCGGTGCGAACCGGGGCGTCATCGACGGGTTTCTCGGTGCGGGTGGCGGTGACCACGACAGGCGCCAGGGTCGGCTCCGCGGCACGCGCGTTCCACCCGAGAGAACACAGCAGCGGCACGAGGACGCTGCCGGCCAGCCAACGTTGGCGGCAGATGACAGCAAGAGGCGACAGCGGAACACCCGGGGAACGAGGCACGACGACAGATCTGGTAACAAAAGGCACCAGATATTAATGCGAATCGTTCTCGTTTGTGCTTCCGTTTGTGCGATTAGTGGACCAATGAGTCGTGCAGTTTTTAACGGTCGTGGCTAGCGGGCGTGGTGCGCGATGTGGTCCGCCATGAAGCTGCTGATGAAGTAGTACCCATGGTCGTAGCCCGCGTGCCGCCGCAGCGTGAGCGACTGCCCGGCGGCACGGCAGGCGGCCTCGAAGAGATCGGGTTTCAACTGCTCGGCCAGGAATTTGTCGGCCAGGCCCTGGTCGACGAGCAGCGGCGGCAGGCGGCCGCCGGCCTTCACCAGCTCGGTGGCGTCGTGCTGCGCCCAGGCGGCGCGGTCGGCGCCCAGGTAGCCGCCGAAGGCCTTCTCACCCCACGGGCAGTGCATGGGTGCGGCGATGGGTGCGAAGGCCGAGACGCTCTGGTACAGGCCTGGATGGCGCAGCGCCAGCGTCAGTGCGCCGTGCCCGCCCATCGAGTGACCGAAGATCCCAACGCGGTCGGCGCGCGCCGCGAAGGTCGCCAGCACCAGCGCGCGCAGCTCCTGCGTGATGTAGCTCTCCATGCGCCAGTGGCGTGCCCAGGGCGCCTGCGTCGCATCGACGTAAAAGCCGGCGCCGTGGCCGAAATCCCAGGCCGCGTCGGCGCCCTCGACCCCGGTGCCGCGCGGGCTGGTGTCGGGGCTGACGAGCATCAGCCCGTGCTCGGCCGCATGCCGCTGCGCGCCGGCCTTGATGGCGAAGGTCTCCTCGGTGCAGGTGAGCCCGGCCAGGTAGAACAACACCGGCACCGGGCCGGCCTTGGCCTGCGGCGGCACGAACACGCCGAACTTCATCGGCAGGCCGATGGTGTCGGCATCGTGCTGGTAGAAGCCTTGCACGCCGCCGAAGCAGGCGTGTTCGGAGAGGGTGGTGAGAGTGGGCATGGGTCTTGATGCAAGGTTCGAGCGGCAATGCCCGCTCAGCCTGAGGTATCGAAGGCCCGCGTTGACCGTGCCGGGCTTCGATACCTCAGCCTGAGCGGACTGTGGTTCCCGACGGCTGAGTCGCGGGGGCAGTGGGCCGGTTCAATTCAATACACCACCACCGACCGGATCGACTCCCCCGACTTCATCAACTCGAAGCCCTTGTTGATGTCTTCCAGCTTCAGCCGGTGCGTGATGAGTTCGTCGATGCGGATCTTGCCGTCCATGTACCAGTCGACGATCTTGGGAACGTCGGTGCGGCCGCGCGCACCGCCGAAGGCCGAGCCCTCCCACTTGCGCCCGGTCACGAGCTGGAACGGCCGCGTGCTGATCTCCGCGCCCGCCTCGGCCACGCCGATGATGATGCTGCGGCCCCAGCCCTTGTGCGTGCACTCCAGCGCCTGGCGCATCAGCTTGGTGTTGCCCACGCATTCGAAGCTGTAGTCGGCGCCGCCGTCGGTGAGCTGCACGATGGCGTCGACCACGTTCTCGGTCGTCTTGGGGTTGATGAAGTGCGTCATGCCGAAGCTGCGCGCCATGGCCTCGCGCTCGGGGTTGAGGTCGACGCCGATGATCTTGTCGGCACCCACCATCTTCGCGCCCTGGATCACGTTGAGGCCGATGCCCCCGAGCCCGAACACCACCACGTTGGCGCCCGCCTCCACCTGCGCGGTGAAGAGCACCGCGCCCACGCCGGTCGTCACGCCGCAGCCGATGTAGCAGGCGGTCTCGAACGGGGCATCCTTTCGGATCTTGGCCACCGCGATCTCCGGCACCACGATGTGGTTGCTGAAGGTGCTGGTGCCCATGTAGTGCAGCAGCGGCTTTCCATTGAGCGAGAAGCGCGAGGTGGCATCGGGCATCAGGCCCTTGCCCTGCGTGCCGCGGATCAGCTGGCACAGGTTGGTCTTGCGCGAAAGGCAGAACTTGCACTGTCGGCACTCGGGCGTGTAGAGCGGGATGACGTGGTCGTCCTTTTTGAGCGAGGTCACGCCCGGCCCTACGTCGACCACCACACCCGCACCCTCGTGGCCCAGGATGGCCGGGAACAGGCCCTCGGGGTCGGCGCCCGAGAGCGTGTAGTAGTCGGTGTGGCAGATGCCGCTGGCCTTGACTTCAATCAGCACCTCGCCGGCCTTCGGGCCCTCGAGGTCGACAGTTTCGATCGTCAGCGGTTGGCCGGCCTTCCAGGCGACGGCAGCGCGGGTCTTCATGGGTGCCTCGAGCAGAGTGGATGCGAGGCCACTATATTGCTGCACCTTCCTTTACCCCACGATGTCACAGGAGAGCGCATGGGCACGACACGCGGCAGCATCGACCAGATGACGATGAGCGACGGCGCCACGATCGGCGTGTACCACGCGCAGCCGGTCGGCACGCGCAAGGGCGGCCTGGTGCTGATCCAGGAGATCTTCGGCGTCACCCCGCACATCCAGCAGCAGTGCGACCTGTATGCCGAGCAGGGCTACGAGGTGCTCGCGCCCGCCCTGTTCGACCGCGAAGCGCCCGGCCTGCAACTGGGCCGCACGCCCGAAGACATGCAGCAGGCCATCCGACTCGCCCGCGAACTGCACCCCTTCGAGACCTCGCTCGCCGACACGCAGGCCTGCATCGACGCCCTCAAGGGCCACGGCCCGGTGTACCTCACCGGCTATTGCTACGGCGGCAGCGTGACCTGGGCCGTGGCCTGCCGCAGCCCCGACCTGGCCGCGGCGTCGGGCTACTACGGCAGCCTGATCCCGAACATGGTGAACCGCGAGCCCCGCTGCCCGACCATCCTGCACTTCGGGCGGCTCGACCAGAGCATCCCGATGGACGCGGTCGAGAAGGTGCAGGCCGCGCACCCGCAGGTGCAGGTGTTCGTCTACGAAGCCGGCCACGGCTTCAACGGCGACGGAGCGCACCACGATGACGGGGCGGCCCAGCGCGCCTGGGAGCGCACGCTGGCGCACTTCCAGTCGAACGGCTGAGGCCCGTGCCGCCGCAGGCTCGTCGAACCTTCATTCCCTTCACAGAACTTTCGCACCGCACCATGGCTTTCGCCGACAACCTCAAGCAACTCCCGCCCATCACCCACCTCGCCGGCCTGGAGCTGCTCGATGAACAAGGCCGGGTCGTCGCCACGCTGATGAACCAGCCCGGCTCGGCCGGCTCGGTGGCCGTGTATGCCGACCTGGCCCAGCGCCACGGCGGCGCGATCACCGTGCAGGCCGCGCACGAGGGGCTCGTGACCTACGGCGAACACACCGCCGATGCCCGCGCGCACCCCGGCAAGCACCCCAACATCGACCGGCTGATTGCACTCGTGGAAGCCGGCGGCCGTTACACCGTTCGCGCGCTGCCGGCCACGGCAAGCTGAGACAAGACAACACCACAAGCCGCGGCGGCGCCTGCCACAAACCGGAGCAACCTTACGCCGCGCACCCCGCGCCGGCCTCTGGTACTTTGCGCACGCATTCCGACCGCAGCCCCCGAGGAGACAACCGCATGAGCGATATGCAAGACCGCCTGCGCGCCCTCTCGCCCGGCGCGCTGAAAGGCATGCGCCGTGGCATCGAGAAGGAAAGCCTGCGCGCGCAGCCCAACGGCGCCCTCGCGCTCACGCCGCACCCGGTGGCGCTGGGTTCGGCGCTCACGCACCCGCACATCACCACCGACTTCAGCGAGTCGCAGCTCGAGCTCGTCACGCGGGTGCACGCGAGCATCGAGGCCTGCCTGGCCGAGCTCACGCAGATCCACCAGGCCGCGTACCACGCGCTGGGCGACATCGGCGACGAGATGCTGTGGGTGTCGAGCATGCCCTGCGAGCTGCCCATCGACGAGACCATCCCGCTCGGGCGCTACGGCACGTCGAACGTGGGCCGCGCCAAGAGCGTGTACCGCATGGGCCTGGGCCACCGCTACGGCCGGCGCATGCAGACGATCTCGGGCATCCACTACAACTGGTCGCTGCCGAGCGTGACGGACGAGCAGTACTTCGCGCTGATCCGCAACTTCCGCCGCCATTCCTTCTTGCTGCTGTACCTGTTCGGCGCCTCGCCGGCGGTCGGCAAGAGCTTTGTCGAAGGCCGCACGCACGAGTTGCAGACGCTGGAGGCCCACACGCTGTACATGCCGCACGGCACCTCGCTGCGCATGGGGCGGCTGGGTTACCAGAGCGACGCGCAGGCCACGCTGGCGGTCAGCTACAACAGCCTGGCCAGCTACGGCGCCTCGTTGCAGGACGCCCTCACCCAGCCCTACCCCGCCTACGCTCGCGTGGGCGTGCACAACCCCGGTGGCGAGTACAACCAGCTCGCCACCACCCTGCTGCAGATCGAGAACGAGTTCTACGGGACCATCCGCCCCAAGCGCGTGATCTTCCCGGGCGAGCGGCCATTGCATGCACTGCGCGAGCGCGGTGTCGAGTACGTCGAGGTGAGGTTGATGGACCTCAACCCCTTCGTGCCCATCGGCATCACCGCCGAGACCACGCGCTTTCTCGACATCTTCCTGCTGCACTGCCTGCTCACCGACAGCCCGCCCGACACGCCGGACGAGATCGCCGCGCTCGGGCGCAACCAGCACCGCACGGCCGCCCGCGGGCGCGAGCCCGGCCTGCGGCTGGAGCGCGGCACGCACGAGCCGACGCTGGCCGAATGGGGCCTGCAGATCGTCGACGAATGCGCGCCCATCGCCGCCGCACTCGATGACGCGCTGGGCGGGCGCCACCACCAGCGTGCGCTCGACGCGGCCCGTGCCGCGCTGGCCGATGCCACGCTCACGCCATCGGCCCGCGTGCTGGCCGCCATGGCGCAGGATTTCGGCAACGCCTTCCAGCAGTTCACGGTGGCGCAGAGCCTGCAGACGCAAGCCCACCTGCTGGCCCTGCCCCACGGCAGCGAGGTGCAGGCGAGCTTTCGCGAAATGGCGCAGGCCTCGATCGACGAGCAGGCCGCCATCGAACGCAGCGATTCGCTCCCGTTCGAAAATTACCGCCAGGAGTACCTCTCGCCAAAGCGCCTGGGCATGTGAGCTCGCACCGCGCCTGACGGACGACCCGAGCCCCGCTCAGCCTGGCTGATCGTCGGGCGTGGTGTGCAGGCTGATCACGCGCATGGCCAGTCGGGCCGCCTCGGCCTCGCGACGGCGGCGGCGCACACGGCGCAACGAGATGGCGTCGGCGAAGCGGCGCATCAGCTGCATTTCCTTGGCGGTCCACTCGCGCGGTGCGCCCATCTGTTCGCAGCAATAGACGGCCCAGATGATGCCGTTGGCGCCGATCGTCACGGCCAGCAGCCCGCGCACATCATTCGGCGCGAGGTAGTTGCCGCGCACACAGGCGAGTTCGGGGTCGACGAGCGCATCGGTGGTGGCGTACAAGCCCTTTTGCAGGAGCACGGCGAACGATTCGTCGAGCTCCTTGCCCTGAAGCCACACGGTGTCGCGCAACGCGGTTTGCGTGTCGCCGTCGTAGGCAGCGAGGCGCCACAGGCTGCGCTCCTTGGCCGCGGGGTCGTCCATCCAGACCGTCACCCGCGAACACGCCATCGCCGCCTGGATGAACGTGGTCATGGCCACGGCGGCGTCCTGCAAGCTGATCGCGTCGGCGTCGAGCTGCGTTCCGATTCGCACCAGCAGATCGTTGAAGGCCTTCATGGCAGCGTGGGGGTGGAGTGGTCGGCGACGTGCGTGCGAGCGTAGCGCCAGACCGGCCGGCTTGGCGAGCAGGATTTGCACAATCCGGAAAACCCGTGCTTTCTGGGCACACATCGTCACGCTGCCCTGGCACGCATTGCGCTTCAATGGCGGCATGGTGCGGGTGACTGTCTGGTTCGGGGTGACTGCAGGTTGGCTGGCAGGCACGGCGGGTGCGGCCGACCTCACGCCGCTCGAAACGCGCTGGCTGCAGCTGGCCTGGCCCGCGGTCGAATACGCCCGCGCCCAGGGCCTGCCGCTCGACATCGTCGTGCAGCCGCAGCCCACCCCGGGGTACGCGCCGCTCGCGATGGCGTATGTCGATGGCCGCTGCAAGCTGGTGCTGTCGATGCGCGGCAACGCGGCCGCACAGACCTCGCTCGACGAGATCCCCGCCGGCCTGCACACCCCGCTGGTGGAGGCCATGGCCGCGCACGAGCTGGGCCACTGCTGGCGCTATGTGCGCGGTGCATGGCACACCGTGCCGGGCGCTTTCAGCGCTGCCGCGCCCGCAGCCGCCGAACCGGGCGACCGCCAGACCGCCGAGATGCAACAGACACGCCGCGAAGAGGGCTATGCCGACCTGGTCGGGCTGGCCTGGGTGGCGCGCCATCACGCGCCGCACTACGCCGACGTTCACCGCTGGCTGCTGGCCTACCGCCACGAGCCCGACCACCCCGGCAGCCACCACGACACCGAGGCCTGGCTGCGCCTGGCGCCTACGGCCCAGGCCTTCGCGCCCGAGGCCAGCCTGTTCGACCAGGCCTGGCCCTTGTGGCAGCAGGGCTTGGCCACGCCGACACCGTAGGCCGATCCCCACACGCGCTTGCGGGCCCGTCCGAGAGACGGCGCCACACCGCCTGCGCCACCATGGCCCTGACCCCGTTTCAGGAGCCTGCCATGCAAGTCCAACCGCACCCCGAGACACTCGGTGCCTTCTCGCCCGTGAACCATGTGGTGATGTCCTTTCCGACCGCGCAGGACATGGACGCCGCCGCCGCCGCCCTCGCCCGCGACGGCTGGGACGACGACGAACTCACGCGCTACACGCCCGACCAGATGAAGGCGCAGGCCGAGCACGACATCGCGCACGCCAACCCGCTGGCCAACCTCGGCCAGGAGATCAACCTGGTGCGCGCGCACCGCGACCTGGCCGAACGCGGCTACAGCTTTCTGATCGTGGCGGCCGACAACACCGAGCGCGCACAGAAGGCCGCCGAGATCGGCGAGCGATTCAAGGCCGAGCGCGCCCAGCGCTACGGCAACTTCGTGATCGAAGAACTCATCGAATCCCACGAAGACGAGAAGCAGGTCTTCGAGTCACCCGCGCGCGGGCTCGATGCGCAGACCCCTTCCGGCGAAGAGACGCAGCGCGCCGAGGCGCCACGGGGCCCCGCCACACGCTAGCGCCATGGCTGGGTTCGCCGCCTCAGTGAATGCGCAGCGAACCCAGCCCGAAGAGCCCGATCACGCCGACCGCGATGAGATAGAACGCCACGATGTAGTTGAGCAGCTTGGGCATCAACAGAATGAGGATGCCGGCGAGCAAGGAGATGAGGGGACCGAGGCTCAGATGGATGTTCATGTTGGGTGAGTGTGTGGAGCGTGAAGAGGGTGGCGAGGAGAACGCGGCATCCTACCCACGCCTCGCCGCCACTCGCTCCCACCTCTCACCCACGTGCTGCTCGCCCATTCACGCCGATGCCGACACCCAGTTGCCATGGAAGCCGGCCGGCACGCGGTGCGACAGATGCACTTGGGCGATCGGGCCGCGCGCCACGTCGCCTGCATCGAGCACCACCAGGTCGCTGCGCTGTCGGCTCGCGCGGAAGACCACGGTGAGCAGCCAGCCGTCGCCCTCGGGTGCATCGGCACTGCGCGGCACGAACACAGGTTCGCTGCAGTAGTCGCCCGCCTCCGGTTGCCACATCGCGAAGCGGCCCGTCTGCAGGTCCATGTGCCCGATGCTCGTGCGGCCGCTGCCGTCGTCGCTGCCCGGGCGCGGCGAGCCCACCACGAAGTAGCCGTGGCGGTGCTCACGCATCGTGCGGCGCTCGTCGATGCGCGGGAACTCCATCATCTGATCGCTCAGGCGCTGCTCCGTGTAGCGTGCAGGCTCGCCTTCATCCGTGCCGGCGTTGAGGTCGAGCGTCCAGCGCACCAGCCGCGCGCCGCGCTGCGTGGGCTGCGTCGGCTTGCCCTCCACGCCAGGAAAGCCAGGGGGCGCTTCGTACTGCAGCATGTCGCAGACGATCTTCCCGTCGGGTGTGTCGTAGGCGTTGAGCGGGTGATAGACATAGCTCGAATCGCCGCGGAACCAGCGCACGTCCTTGGCCGAACCGTTGCGCGGCATGACCGCCACCCAGTTGCCGAGTTCGGGCTCCCAGGCCCAGGCCGGGCGGCCGCGCTGCGCGCGCTCCATCGACGCGGTGAGCGGCATCACCGGCAGCACGATGTAGCGCTCGGTCGGGCAGAAGTCATGCAGCATGGCGGCGTAAGGCGCCACCAGGTGCTCGCTGCGCTGCAGTTGACCGTCGGCGCCGATCAGGTGCACGCGCAGGTCGGGCGAGCCGAAGCCGGCCGTCATGTAGCCGAAGGCCACCATCTCGCCCGTCACCGGGTCGACCTTCGGGTGCGCGGTGAACGGCCCCACCAGATCGCCGCCGTAGGTGTGGTCGCCCTTGGCGGCGAGGCTGCCGGGTTCTACCTCGAAGGGCGGATGCGCTTCTTCGAGCGCCAGCAGGCGGCCAGCGTGGAACACGATATTGGTATTGGCCACGGTGGAGCGCATCTCAACGATGCGCGGGTCGTCCAGCGGCGAAGGCGCGAGGCCGCCCGACGAGAGGCCTTGGCCCTCGGCATGCTCCAGCGCCCACTTGGGCGTGCGCACGTAGCGGTTGCGGTAGCTCGCCTGACCGTTGGCGAGCGTGAATCCGTGCAGCATGCCGTCGCCGGCGAACCAGTCGTAGCGGCCGCGCGGTGCGAACTGCGGGTTGGGGCCGTTGCGGTACAGCGTGCCCTTGAGCCCCGGCGGCAGCTCGCCGGTGATCGGCAGGTGCTGGGCATCGGCCTCCAGGTGCAGCGGGGCAAAGTAACCATTGAGCATCGGCTCGTCGACGGGGAAGGGGTGGGCCATGGCGGGTCTCCGGGCTGGGTTGAGTGGCTGGGCGCTTGACTGCCGTGGAGAGCATGGTGCGCGGCGCGGTGCATGCGCGGAAGACCCTTGCGACGAAGTGCCCGCCAGCCGCCGCCAAAGCGGCGCGATCCGGCGCCGCCTGTAGGCAAGGTCCGACCCGAATGCGCTCCCTGGTCCCTCTTTCAACACGAGGGACCAGGCCTAAGCTAGGTCACTCGGTGAGACGGTTTGCTTCAAGCAACTGCCTCGTTCATCAACCCGACTGAAGGAGCATTCCATGAACAAGGACCAAGTGAAGGGCGCTGCAAAAGACGCCGCTGGCAAGGTGCAACGCAAGACCGGTGAAGTGATCGGCAGCGAAGAGCAGCAAGCCAAGGGCCTGGCCCGCCAGGCCGAAGGCAAGGCTCAGAAGAGCTATGGCGACGCCAAGGAGTTCGTCAAGGACGCCGTGAAGGACAACGAGCGTCGCATGCCGTAAAGGCTCGCCCTTTCACGCACGCACAGGGCCCCTCGCGGGGCCCTTTTCCATGGCGCGCCAGTCAGGTCAGGACGCCTTGCCCGCTGGCGGTTCGTCGGCCCTTAGCTGCGCATCCTGCGCGGCAGGCGGCGGTTCCGCAGGTGGCGCAGGTGACGCAGGTGCCGGAATGCGCTTGAGCTGCGCATGCGCCAGCGCGCTGTACAGCGGCGCACTGATCCAGCGCGAGATCAGGCTCGCCCCGACCGCCGCGGCCATCAGGCTGAGCACCATGGCGTGGCCGTCGACCATCTCCATCACGATGATGAAGGCGGTGATCGGCGCTTGCGTCACGGCGGCCAGGAAGGCCGTCATGCCGAGCGCGATGAGCGCGGCGGAGCTGATCTCCCAGCCTGTGATCAGGGCCACGTCGTCACCGATGCCCGCGCCGATCGCAAGCGACGGCGCAAAGATGCCGCCCGGCACGCCCGACCACACAGCAAGCCAGGTGGCCACGAGGCGCAGCGTCACGTAGAGCAGCGGCATGTCGGTGTGGCCTTCGAGCAGGCCGCGCGTGTAGTCGTAGCCGCTGCCGAAGGTGCTGCCACCGCTCACCCAGCCCACCAGCGCGATCACGAAGCCGCAGGCCGCAGCGAACGCCACCGGCCGCGCCGCACGCCAGCGGCTGAAGCGGTCGCGCCCGCCCACGATCGAGACATACAGCAGCCGCGAGAACACCCCGCCCAGCAGGCCGCAGAACACCACCACCAGCAGCGCGGGCCACACGAAACCGGGCGGCAACGAGCCCACGCGGATCACGCCGAAGTAGGTGGCGTTGCCGAAGAACGAGATGGCGATCAGGCCCGCCAGCACGATGGCCGACACGATCAGGCCGCTGTTGCGCTGCTCCAGCTTGCGGCTGAGCTCCTCGATCGCGAACATCACGCCGGCCAGCGGCGCATTGAACGCCGCCGCGATGCCCGCCGCGCCGCCGGCGATCAACAGCCCGTGCGGCGTGATCGACGCGCCCTTGGGCAGCCAGCGCTGTGCATGCAGCATCACGCCGGCGGCGATCTGCACCGAAGGGCCCTCGCGCCCGATGGCCAGGCCGCCGAGCAGGCCGCCGGTGGTCAGGCCGATCTTGGCGAGCGAGAGGCGCAGTGAGACGAAGAGCGGGCGGTGCTTCTCGGCGCTGTCGAGCGCCGCCATCACCTGCGGGATGCCCGAGCCCGACGCCCCCGGCGCATAGCGCTGCGTCAGCCACACCAGGCCCGCGGCACACAGCGGCGTCCAGATGAAGGGCAGCAAGGGGTGGACCCCTCGTATCCAGTCGAACCCACGCAAGGCGTGCTCGCTCAGCCAGGTGAACGCCACCACCGCCAGGCCGGCGAGCACCGCGAACACCATCACCACCAATCGAGAACGCCACTTGCGCCAGTCGGTGAGATCGCCGCGCATCTCGGCCATCACATCGGGCTGGCGCACGTGGTGAGCGTGGCTGTCGTGGGCGTGGCCCTCGTGCGTGTGGGGGCCCTGCGCGGGGTGATCTTTGGCGTCGCTCATCGGTGGTTCGGCAGCGTCGGGGGAGATGAGCAAATGTAGGCGCGTCGAGCGCTCGCGGCGCAACGCGCCTGAAGATCAGCCCCCCACGTGCGCGAGATCCACGTCGCGCGTCTCGCGGATCGCCAGCAGCGCACCCAGCGTGAGCAGCCCGTTGGCGGCCAGGTACAGGCCCACGCCCCACAGGCCGTAGGTCTTGTTCAACTCGATCGCCACCAGCGTGGGCACCGAGGCCCCCACGATCGCGCCGAAGTTATAGGCGAGCGATGCGCCCGAGTAGCGCACCTCGGTCGGGAAGAGTTCGGGCAGCAAGGCGGCCATCGGGCCGAAGGTGAAGCCCATCAGCGCCAGGCCGACGATCACGAACCACAGCACCGTCCAGGCGCCGGCATTCGCGAGGAACGCCGACATGCCCAGGCCGAACAGCATGATCGCAATCGTCACCACGACCAGGAAATTGCGCCGGCCGTAGCGGTCGGCCAGCACACCGCCCAGGCTGGTGAACACCCCAAAGACGATCGCCCCGATCAGCAAGATGCCGGTGAACGTGTTGGCCGGGATGCCCAGGCCCTGTGGGTGGCCGGCGGGCGACATCGCCACCGGGCTCTTCGAGTACACCTGCACGAACGCCGTCATCAGGTAGAAGAGCACGTAGGTGGTGGTCATGATCAGCGTGCCCTGCAACACCTTCATGCCGTAGCGGCTGAGCACCGTGCTCACCGGCGCGTGCACCTTCTTGCCGGCTTTCTCGGCCTCACGGAACACGGCGCTCTCGTGCAGGTTCAAGCGCACGTAGAGCCCCACGCCCACCAGCACGATCGACAGCAGGAAGGGAATGCGCCAGCCCCACGCCACCATCGCCTCGGGCCCGAGGGAGTAGCTCACCAGAAAGAACGCCGCATTGGCCGCGAACAAGCCGATCGGCGCGCCCAGTTGCGGGAAGCTGCCGAACCAGCCGCGCTTGCCCTCGGGCGCGTTCTCGGTGGCCACCAGCGCCGCCCCGCCCCATTCGCCGCCGAGCCCGATGCCCTGGCCGATGCGGAACACGCACAGCAGCACCGGCGCCCACAGGCCGATGCTCTCGTAGCCCGGCAGCAGGCCGATGGCGATGGTGGAGATGCCCATCGTCAGCAGCGAAGCCACCAGAGTGCCCTTGCGCCCGATGCGGTCACCGAAGTGGCCAAACAGCGCCGAGCCGATCGGTCGCGCCAGAAAGGCCAGCGCCAAGGTCGACAGCGACAGCAGCACACCGGCCGAGGGGTCGGCCTTCGGAAAGAACTGCGTGTTGAACACCAGCACCGCGGCGGCCGCATAGATGTAGTAGTCGTAGAACTCGATCGCGGTGCCGATCAGCGAGGCAATTGCCACCTGGCGCGGCGAGTTGCGCGGCGGCAGGTGGGCGGTGGCGTGCGCGTCGCCCGGGTGGGCAGCGTGGGTCCCCGCGGCAGGCAGGGTCGAAGTGGTTGGCATGAGAGGCTACCTTTCAGGCGCGCTGCCATGCGGCGGCAGCCTGCGGGCGCAGGCCGACGCGGCACAGCGGCACGACGTCAGTACAGACAGGTCAGAACAGACACCGCCCGAAGAGACAGGGGTCCGAAGAGACGGATCAGACGGAACCGATTGGGACAGGAAGCCCGGTCTCCCGCAGCCGTGGGCGTGACGGGATGAGGGGCATTCTTGAACCGCCGTGAAGTGCGAAGTCAGGGGCTGCCGGGGCTGTTGGCCCGCATAGCCAGCACATCGGGCGCCGCAGGGAGTGGGGGCGCCGCGTCACGGATGCGCCCATTGTCTGGCGCACGACCGTTCTGCGCCCGCACAGGGTCTCTGTGCGCATTGCGCGCAGCACGGGGGTTTGAATGCACACTCCGCGGGCGATGAGCCCCACCCCCACGCGCGCCTCACCCCTCGCCTGGCTGACTCGCACGGCCCTGGCGTTGGCCGGCGGCGCGCTCGCGGCCTGCGCCGGCCTCCCGCCCCGCACACCCGATGTCGTACGCGCCCCCACCGTCGTCAAGCCGGCGCAGATCGACCGCCTCGTGGCCGGCACCACAGCCGAGTGGGTACGCTGGGGCCGCAAGCTCGCCCGCATCGACAACGGGCCGGTCGCCTGCCTGGTGCAGGCCGACGGCAGTTGCGTCGAGGTTCAAGACGGCTGTGGTGATGAGCAGACCGCCGCCCTCTGCCCCATCGTCCATGCCTACTGGCAAGCCGTGCCACCGAACCGGTCTCGTCACTCGTGCGGGATGACCGACGTGTGTACCGCGCAATGGCCGGCGGGTGACACGCGCACCCCCGAAAACACCCGCCCCTGGTCGGCCGTGTTCGTGAGCAAGATGCTCATCGACGCCGGGTTCTCCAACACCGAGTTCCGCCCATCGATGTCGCACGCCGGGTACATCGTGCCCGCACGCCGCGGGTACACCACCGCGTTCGAGGTCGTGCCCACGCCCGCCACGGCAGAGGCCGCCGACCTCATATGCGCCACCCGCAGCGGCTACGCGCTCACCCCCGAGCAACTCGACCAGATCCAGGACGGCGACAACGCCCCACCCCTGCACTGCGACATCGTCGTCGCCGTGAACGCGACTGCCAAGACGCTCCACGCCATCGGCGGCAACGTCAACCAGACCGTGGCACGCAGCGAAGTGGCGCTCGACGCCCAGGGGCGGCTGCCGTTCGACTCCGCATCCGCCCGGCCCTGGATTCTGGTCATGCGGGCCAGACGGGCGGGGGCGCAGGCGCTATGACATTCCTCTCGCCAACCCTGGGCAGTCGCACAAACCAAAGCCATCCGGTCGCAGCGCTGTCGCGCCACCTGCAATGACTTTGGTACCCCCCGGCACGCAACACGCTACACGTCGATATTCGACGCCCGCAGCGCGTTGGCCTCGATGAAATCGCGGCGCGGTTCCACCTCATCGCCCATGAGCATGGTGAACACGCGGTCTGCTTCGATCGCGTCGTCGATCTGCACTCTGAGCAGGCGGCGCACGTTCGGGTCCATCGTCGTTTCCCAGAGCTGCTCGGGGTTCATCTCGCCCAGGCCCTTGTAGCGTTGGCGGCCCACAGCCGACTCGGCTTGCTGGAGCAACCAGGCCATGGCCTGGCGGAAGTCGCCGACCTTGGCTTCCTTTTGCTTCTCGCCTTCGCCGCGCTTGACGACGGCCTCGCTGCTCACCAGTCCCTTGAAGGTGACACCGGCCGTGCTGAGCGCCTCGTAGTCGGCGCCGTGCACGAAGTCGGCGCTGATCACGCTGCTCTTCACGTTGCCGTGGTGCATGCGGCTGATGCGCAGGATGTGCTTGTCGGTGCGCGCATCGAACTCGGCCGTGACTTCGGCGTCGTGCAATGCCGCCTTGAGCGCGGCTGCAGAGGCTTCGGCGGCTTCGAGCGTGTCGAGATCGAGTGCGAACCCGTTGGCCATGGCGCGCAGGGCTTCCACGTCCATCCACTTGCTCAGGCGGTCGACCACGTTGTTGGCCAGCACGTACTGGCGGGCCAGGGTGTCGAGCGTCTCGCCCTGTAGCACGGTCCCGCCCACGCCTGTCTCGAGCTTGGCGTCTTTCAGCGCCACCTTGAGCAGATAGGCGTCGAGCTCGTGGCCGTCCTTCAGGTACTGCTCTTCCTTGCCGAGCTTGACCTTGTAGAGCGGCGGCTGCGCGATGTAGATGTGGCCACGTTCGACGATCTCGGGCATCTGCCGGTAGAAGAAGGTCAGCAGCAGGGTGCGGATGTGAGCTCCGTCCACGTCCGCGTCAGTCATGATGATGATGCGGTGGTAGCGCAGCTTGTCGGGGTTGAACTCTTCCTTGCCGATGCTGGTGCCCAGCGCCGTGATCAGCGTGAGAATTTCATTGCTGGTGAGCAGGCGTTCGAAGCGCGCGCGCTCCACGTTCAGGATCTTGCCGCGCAAGGGCAGGATCGCCTGGAACTTGCGGTCGCGGCCCTGCTTGGCGGAACCACCGGCGGAGTCACCCTCCACGATGTAAATCTCGCACAGCGACGGGTCCTTCTCCTGGCAGTCGGCCAGCTTGCCGGGCAGGCCCATGCCGTCGAGCACGCCCTTGCGGCGCGTCATCTCGCGAGCCTTGCGGGCGGCCTCACGGGCGCGGGCAGCCTCGACGATCTTCCCGCAGATGATCTTGGCGTCGTTCGGGTGCTCGAGCAGGAAGTCGGCCAGCGACTTGCTCACCACGTCTTCGACCGGGCCGCGCACTTCGCTCGACACCAGCTTGTCTTTCGTCTGGCTGCTGAACTTGGGCTCGGGCACCTTCACGCTCAGCACGCAGCACAAGCCTTCGCGCATGTCGTCGCCGCTGATCTCGACCTTGGCCTTCTTGGCGAGTTCGTTGTCTTCGATGTACTTGTTGATGACGCGCGTCATCGCCGCGCGCATGCCGGTGAGGTGGGTGCCGCCATCACGCTGCGGGATGTTGTTGGTGAAGCACAGCACCGACTCGCTGTAGCCGTCGTTCCATTGCATCGCCACCTCGGTGGTGATGTTGGTGCCTTGTTCGCTGAGCTTCTCGCCAGTGGCATGAAAGACGGTCGGGTTGAGCACCTTCTTGCCGGTGTTGATGAAGTCGACGAAGCCCTTCACGCCGCCGGCGAAGGCAAAGTTGTCTTCCTTGTTGTTGCGCTCGTCGACCAGGCGGATCTTCACACCGTTGTTGAGGAACGAAAGCTCGCGCAAGCGCTTGGCCAGGATGTCGTAGTGGAAGTCGGCGTTCTGCTGGAAGATCTCTTCGTCCGGCAAGAAATGAACCTCGGTGCCTCGCTTCTCGGTCTCGCCGGTGACGCGCATGGGGCTCACCTCGAAGCCATCGCGCATCTCGAGCAGGCGATCCTGGGGCACGCCCTTGCGGAACTCGATGTGATGCTGCTTGCCGCCTTGGCGCACGGTCAGGCGCAGCCACTTGCTCAGTGCGTTCACGCATGACACGCCCACGCCGTGCAGGCCGCCCGAGACCTTGTAGCTGTTCTGGTTGAACTTGCCCCCGGCATGCAGCTCGGTCAGCGCGATCTCGGCCGCCGAGCGCTTGGGCTCGTGCTTGTCGTCCATCTTCACGCCCGTGGGGATGCCACGGCCGTTGTCGATGACCGAGATGGAGTTGTCGGTGTGGATGGTGACGACGATGTCGTCGCAATGCCCGGCGAGGGCTTCGTCGATGGAGTTGTCGACCACCTCGAAGACCAGGTGGTGCAGGCCAGTCCCGTCGGAGGTGTCACCGATGTACATGCCCGGGCGCTTGCGCACCGCCTCCAGGCCTTCGAGGATCTGGATGCTGCTCTCGTCGTAGCCGCCGCTCTTGCTGGCAGGCTTCTGGGCGGGATCTTCGGGGAGGTTGGTTTTATCGGTCATGGCCGCTTGGGACTCTCTCAACGGGGTTTGCACCCCTCTTTAGAAACGGTGAAGCGGGCCGAAGCCCGCTTGGCAAGTGCCACACGGCCCACGGGCCGCGGCACGGGGTCAGATGCGCATCGGCATGACCACGTACTTGAAGCCGGCCTGCTCGGGCACGGTGATCAAGACGCTGGAGTTGGTGTCTTGCAGCTCGAGCTTGACCATCTCGACGCTCATGTTGGAGAGCACGTCCATCAGGTAGGTCACGTTGAAACCGATCTCGATGGCGTCACCGCCGTAGTCGATCTCGAGTTCTTCCTTCGCTTCTTCCTGCTCGGCATTGCTCGACGCGATGCGCAGCATGCCGGGCTCGATGTTCACGCGAACGCCCTTGAACTTCTCGCTCGTCAGGATGGCCGCACGCTGGAGGCTGGCCAGCAATGCGGCACGGCCCAGCGTCACGCTGTTCTTGTGGTTCTTTGGGATGACGCGGTTGTAGTCGGGGAACTTGCCCTCGACCAGCTTGGTCACGAACTCCATGCCCGAGAAACTGAACTTGGCCTGGTTGCCGGCGAAGCGCATCTCGATCGGGCTGTTGTTGTCCCCATCCTTTTCGTCCTTCAGCAAGCGCTGGAGTTCGAGCACCGTCTTGCGCGGCAGGATGACCTCTTGCTTGGGGATCTCGACATCGAGCGTGGCTTGCGCCAACGCCAGGCGGTGGCCGTCGGTGGCGACGAGCGTGAGGCTCTTGCCTTCGGCCACGAACAGAATGCCGTTAAGGTAGTAGCGGATGTCGTGCACCGCCATCGCGAAGTGCACTTGGTTGATCAGCGCCTTGAGCGTCTTCTGGGGCACACCGAACACCGGGCCGAAGTCGGCCGCTTCTTGCACGAGCGGGAAGTCGTCGCTGGGGAGCGTTTGCAGCGTGAAGCGGCTCTTGCCGCCTTGGAGCGTGAGCTTGCTCTGGTTCGAGCTCAGCGTGACGGTCTGGTCGGCCGGCAATGAACGCAGGATGTCGATCAGCTTGCGGGCACCCACCGTGGTGCTGAAGTTGCTGGCGTCGCCATCGAGCTCGGCCACGGTGCGGACCTGGATCTCGAGGTCGCTGGTCGTGAACTCGATCTGGCCACCCGTCTTGCGGATCAGGACATTGGCCAGGATGGGCAGCGTATGGCGCCGCTCCACGATGCCCGACACGGCTTGCAGAGCACTCAAAACTTTTTCTTGTGCTGCCTTCAAGACAATCATGTGAACCTCTTAATTTAGTCGTCTTAGTAGGGAACGACGTTTTCTGTGGAGAACGCCATTTTCCCCTTTTCTTTCAACCGCTTATCTTGCCGGCAACCCTGTGTGCGAAGCCCTCGAATCCGCGGGACCCACACACAACAACTTGGCACGACCCACGCAGCCTGTGGACAGTTGCCAAGTTGTCATGAAGTTGTCCCCAGGGTTGTGATTTGACAGCTCTGCCATGACTGTGGCTCAGCCCTTGAGGGTCTGCTCCAGCACGTGCAGCTGCTGGTTGAGCTCGGTATTCTTCTGGCGCTCTGCGGCGATCTTGCGCACCGCATGCAGCACCGTGGTGTGGTCGCGGCCACCGAAGAGCTCGCCGATCTCGGGCAGGCTCTTCTGCGTCATTTCCTTGGCGATGTACATCGCAATCTGGCGCGGCCGCGCGATGCTCGCCGGGCGCTTCTTGCTGTACATGTCGGCGACCTTGATCTTGTAGAAGTCAGCCACCGTCTTCTGGATGTTCTCGACGCCGATCTGGCGGTTCTGGATCGACAGCAGGTCTTTCAGCGCCTCACGCGCCAGCTGGATGTTGATGTCCTTCTGCGAGAAGCGCGAATAGGCCAGGATCTTGCGCAGCGCCCCTTCCAGTTCACGCACATTGGCGCGCACGTTCTTCGCCACAAAGAAGGCCACGTCCTCGGGCATGGGCGTGCCTTCGAGGTCGGCCTTGCGCATCAGGATCGCCACGCGCATCTCGAGTTCGGGCGGCTCGATGGCCACCGTGAGGCCGGCGTCGAAGCGCGACGTGAGTCGCTCGTCGATGTCCACCAAGCCCTTGGGGTAGGTGTCGCTGGTCATGATGATGTGGGCCTTCTTGGCCAGCAGCGCTTCGAAGGCGTTGAAGAACTCCTCCTGCGTGCGCTCCTTGCCGGCGAAGAACTGCACATCGTCGATCAGCAGCAGGTCGAGCTGGTGATACTTGGCCTTGAGTTCGTCGAAGGTCTTGCGCTGGTAGTTCTTCACCACGTCGGTGATGAACTGCTCGGCGTGCAGGTAGAGCACGCGGGCATCACTGCGGTCGGCCAGCAGGGCGTTGCCTACGGCATGCACCAGGTGGGTCTTGCCCAGCCCGACGCCGCCATAGATGAAGAGCGGGTTGTACATCTGCCCCGGGGCGCCGGCCACGTGGAGCGCGGCCGTACGTGCCATCTGGTTGGCGCGGCCGGGAACGAGTGTGTCGAAGGTGAGCGCCGGGTTCAGTCGGTGCCGAGGCAGGGGGGCGTTGTGGGCGGCATCACCTGCACTGCGCACGTAGGGCGTAGCCGGCTGACCGACCGCCGGCTGGCCGGAGGCGTGGCCATTCAACGCGTGCGAGACAGAGACGGGGCCACTGTTGCGCACCGGCAGCGCGGGAAAGCGGGCAGGCGCAACTGTGTCGCGGTTGGCGAGCGTCAGATCCAGGCGCACCGGCTTGCCCGCCAGTTCGCTCAACACTGCCTCGATTCGGCCGGCGTACTGATTGCGGATCCAGTCGAGCTTGAAGCGGTTCGGCACGCGCAGTGAAGCGACCGCGCCGTCGCCGCCGGAATCAGTGACATCGGCCGCGGGCAGCGGGCGGATCCAGGTGTTGAATTGTTGTTCGGGCAACTCGGCTGCAAGTCGCTCGCAGCCACGTTGCCAGAGATCAGCGCTCACGCTCATATTGTGGAAAAGTCTTCTCGGAGCGGCGGGATTCTACGTCGCTGGTGATCGGGAAAGTGGTGGTTATCCACAGTTTCGAGGCGGGGGTCAATAGCCCTGCGCGCCCGCATGCTGCCGTGCAAGCCTTTGACTTGGAAGGGGGTTTTTGGTGTAATAGTGGGTTTCCCGGAGCGATACCGGGGGAATGCTGTTCGCGCCGATCACGGACCTGGCTCTGCCAGGGCGCGGTTGCAGGCGCAATGAGCAGCAAGATCAGAAGCAAGAACAGAAGCGGGTAGTCAAGGTAGATCGCACAGGCATCTGAGCCCCTCAGGTGCCGGGACGCCGAAATCGAGCCCCGTTGAAGTCAGCCTCATTCAGCAGGATCCACCATGAAACGCACCTACCAAGCTTCCAAGACCCGCCGCGCTCGTACCCACGGCTTCCTCGTCCGCATGAAGACCCGCGGCGGCCGTGCCGTGATCAACGCACGCCGCGCCAAGGGCCGCAAGCGCCTGGCCGTCTGAGGCTGAACGGCCCGGCAGCCGAGTGCTCGGCCACGCCGTGATGGGCCGTATCGTGCGATCTGTCGATTTCGAACGCGTGCTCGGAACCCCCATCCGTGCACGCAGCACCCATTTCGCGGTGCACTACCTCGCCAGTCGCCCCAGCCTGCCCGCCAAGCCACCTGCCGAGGCACTTGTCCCGGAGTTGTCAACAGGTGAGGCACCTGAACTGGGCAGATCTGTGGATGAATCGCTTCCGGGAGCCTGTTGGCTCGGTGCGGTGGTGCCAAAGCGGCATGCCCGCCGGTCGGTGACCCGAACTCTCCTCAAGTGCCAGATTCGTGCCGCCGCAGCCGCCGAGCCCCGGCTCGCCCATGGCCTGTGGGTGGTTCGCCTGCGGGCGCCCTTCGATCGGATCGCGTTTCCGAGCGCTGCGTCGCAGGCCTTGCGCGACAGCGCCCGCCTCGAACTGGCCGGCCTGCTGGCCGACGCCGCGCGCCGAGTGGCTCGCTAATGCGCTGACGGGCGGCAGCGGCATGCTTCAACTGCTCTTGTCCATTCCCCGGCGCTTGCTGGTGGCTTTGGTTCGCGCCTACCGCTTCTTCCTGAGCCCCTGGCTGGGCAGCGCCTGCCGCTTCGAGCCGACGTGCTCTGCCTACGCCCTGCAGGCCCTGCAGCAGCATGGCGCCACGGCTGGCAGCTACCTCACGCTGCGCCGGCTGGCGCGGTGCCACCCGTGGTGCGACGGCGGGCACGACCCGGTGCCTGCGACACTCCGCGGTTTGTTCTCTCACCTTTCCTCCTCTCGCGAGAAGACCTCCCCATGACCGATATGCGCCGCACCATCCTGTGGGTGGTGTTCCTGATGTCGCTGACCCTGCTTTGGGACGGCTGGAACAAACACAACGGTAACCCGTCGATGTTCAGCCCCGCCCCGGCGGCCCGCCCGGCCAACACCGCGGCCCCGACGGCACAGGCACCGACCGGCACGGCAAGCGCCGCCGCCGTTGCTGCCACCCCGGCGGCCAGCACGCCAGGCATGGCCCCGGCCACGGCCGCGCTGCCGGCCGAGAAGGTCACGATCACCACCGATCTGGTCCAGGCCACGTTCGACAGCACAGGCGGCACCCTGGTGCGCCTGGAGCTGCTGCAGCAGCACGAGCAGAGCCAGGCCGACATCGTCGACCGCGTCTGGGCGCTCGTCACGGGCAAGCCCCATGGCCCGGACCCCAAGGCCGCCAAGCACAACGTCGTGCTCTTCGACCAGTCGAACGAGCGCTACTACGTGGCGCAGTCAGGTCTCTGGGCGAGCACCGGCGGCGCCGGCGCCCTGCCCGAGCACCACACCGTGATGCGCGTGCAACCGGGCGAGCGAATCCTGAAAGAAGATGCGAAGGAGCTCAAGCTGGTGTTCGAGTCGCCCGACATGGGCGGCGTCAAGCTCGTCAAGACCTACACGTTCAAGCGGGGTGACTACGCCGTCGGCGTCACGCACGAGGTCGTCAACGGCTCGGCCGCGGCGCTCAACCCCCGCCTGTACCTGCAACTGGTGCGCGACGGCAACCCACCTCCGGGCAAGAACTTCTTCTACAGCACCTTCACCGGGCCTGCGCTGTACACGGCGAACACGAAGTTCCACAAGGTCGACTTCAGCGACCTGAACAAGGGCAAGGCCTTCAAGGAGACCGCCGACAACGGCTGGGTGGCGATGCTGCAGCACTACTTCGCCTCGGCCTGGCTGGTCGGTGGTGGGCAGGCGCGCGACATCTACGCCGACAAGGTACCCGGAACCGCCAACGAGTTCGCCGTGGGCATGTTCCTGCCGCTGGGCGAGATCAATGCCGGGGCGAGCAAGTCGGTCGATGCGTTGCTGTTCGCCGGCCCGCAGGAAGACAAGAAGCTCAAGTCGCTGAGCGATGTCGCACCTGACTTCGACCTGGTGCGCGACTACGGCATCTTCACCGTGCTGGCCAAGCCTCTGTTCTGGCTGCTCTCGCAGCTGCACGCCCTGCTGGGCAACTGGGGCTGGGCCATCGTCGCGCTGGTGGTGCTGTTGCGCGTCGCGTTCTACTGGCTGAACGTCAGCGCGTACCGCTCGATGGCCAAGATGAAGGCCATCAACCCCCGCGTGATGGAAATGCGCGAGCGCCTGAAAGACAAGCCTCAGCAGATGCAGCAGGAGATGATGCGCATCTACCGCGAGGAGAAGGTCAATCCGATCGGCGGCTGCCTGCCGATCCTTGTGCAGATGCCGTTCTTCATCGCGCTGTACTCGGTGCTGCTGGCCAGCGTCGAGATGCGCAACGCGCCGTGGGTCGGCTGGATCACCGACCTCTCGGTGAAAGACCCCTACTTCATCCTGCCGCTGCTGATGACGGCGTCGAGCTTGCTCCAGACCTGGCTCAACCCCACGCCGCCAGACCCCGTGCAGGCCCGCATGATGTGGATCATGCCGCTGGTGTTCTCGGTGATGTTCTTCGGTTTCCCGGCCGGCCTCGTGCTGTACTGGCTGACCAATAACATCCTTGCGATCGCGCAGCAGTGGTTCATCAACAAGCAGCTCGGCGTGTTGGGCAAGTAGCCACGAAGTCCCCAGGAGCGTGACGAGTTCACGTTCCCCCCGTGCTCCGGGGCTTGTGGGGGCGGCGCCATCGGCGCGACCATTCATGCCAACGCGGGCCGGTTCTCTGCCGGCCCGCACCCCTCAAAGCGGGGCAGACCCGCTGGCGTGGTCGAGACACCACCCGCCAGCGGCTCGGGAGGCTGCACAAGCGATCCCCCCGCGCCATGTGCCACGGGCCGTCGCGTCGTCTGACGTGACGGCCCGTTGTCCTTTCGCAGCACGCGCTGCCTCAGAGACAATCGCCGGCAGCATGTTGCCGCGCCATCACCAACCCATCGTCGCGATCGCCACGGCCGCAGGCCGCGGTGCCGTGGGCATCGTGCGGGCCTCGGGGCGCGATCTGCGCGCGCTGATTGACGGCGTGCTCGGCCAGCCGATCAAACCACGCCATGCGAGCTACCTGCCGTTTGCAGATGCGCAGGGCGAGCCGATCGATCAGGGCATTGCGATCCACTTCCCCGCGCCGCACTCCTACACGGGCGAAGACGTGCTCGAACTGCAGGCCCATGGCGGGCCCGTGGTGCTGCAGCTGCTGCTCGCGCGCTGCCTTGAAGCGGGCGAAGCCATCGGCATGCGGCTGGCCGAACCCGGCGAGTTCACACAACGCGCCTACCTCAACGACAAACTCGACCTCGCCCAGGCCGAGGCCGTAAGCGATCTCATTGACGCCAGCACGGAGGCCGCGGCGCGTTCCGCGGGGCGCTCACTCAGCGGCGCGTTCTCCCACGAGATCGATGAGCTGCGAGATCGGCTGGTGCGCCTGCGCATGCTGGTCGAGGCGACGCTCGATTTCCCCGAGGAAGAGATCGACTTCCTGAAGAAGGCCGACGCGAATGGCCAGCTCGACGCCATCGCCGCGCAGCTCGATACCGTGCTCGACCGCGCACGCCAAGGTGCGCTGCTGCGCGAGGGCATCCAGGTGGTGCTCGCCGGCCAGCCCAACGTCGGCAAGAGTTCGCTGCTCAATGCACTGGCCGGTGCCGAGCTCGCCATCGTCACGCCGATTCCGGGCACCACGCGCGACAAGGTCAGCCAGACGATCCAGATCGAAGGGATCCCGCTGCACGTGATCGACACGGCTGGCCTGCGCGAGTCGGGTGACGAGGTCGAGCGCATCGGCATCGCGCGCAGCTGGGACGAGATCGCTCGCGCCGACGCGGTTCTGTTCCTGCACGACCTCACACGCCTGAACGAGGCGAGCTACCAGGCCGGCGACGCGCAGATCGCCGAGCGCCTGGCGCCTTTGGGCGAGCGCGTGCTGCACGTCTTCAACAAGAGCGACGTGGCGGCGCTGCCGGGGGCGTCGGTGGGCATCGCCCTCTCGGCTGCCACCGGAGCGGGCCTCGACGCGTTGCGTCAGACCCTGCTGAAGCTGGCTGGATGGCACGCGCAACCCGAGGGCGTCTTCATTGCCCGCGCCCGCCACGTGCACGCGTTGCAGCGCACGCAGGCCCATCTCGGCGCAGCCCAGGCCCAGGCGGCATCGAGCGAGCCGGCACTCGACCTGCTCGCCGAGGAGCTGCGGCTGGCCCACAACGCGCTCTCCGAAATCACTGGCGCCTTCACCCCCGACGACCTGCTCGGAGAGATCTTCAGCCGCTTCTGCATCGGCAAGTAGCCACGCCGTGGCTGCCGCAACACCCGCTTGCTTTTCCGGATGGCGGCCTGGTGGGGCGAGCCTGATAATCCCCAAGACGGTGCTTGAGGTGCCGTCGCTTCATGACTCTGCAGTACGCCCCACCATGGATCTCAACGAACTGGTTCAAGCCATTCAGTCGCTCAACACCGAGGACGCCTTTCGCGCGCGGCTGAACGCCGAGCAGTGGCGCACCATCGGTCCTTACCTCACTCAGCACGAGGTGCGATCGGGCGACCTGGTCATCAAGCAGGGCGACAGCGACCGCAGCATGTACTTCCTGGGCCGCGGGTCCCTGCAGGTGTTCATGACCGGCGGGCCCCCAGGCAGCAACCGCATCGCGATCCTGCGCCCCGGCTCTGTGGTGGGCGAACCTGCGTTGTTCATCGATGGCCCGCGCATGGCGAATGTCGAAGCCATGACGCCCTCGGTCATCTGGGCCTTGCGCGGACCGCGCCTCGAAGAGCTGGCCCAGCGTTCGCCGGCGCTTGCGCTCGAACTGGTGCGTGCGGCTGGCGGTGTGATGGCCACGCGCATGCGCGCCAACGTCACCAAGCAGACGCCGATCGCCTGATTGGTTTGCTGAACAGGCGCTGACCACGCCGTCGGGAAAACCCGGCGGCCAATTCCATTTGCTCACCCTGGTTCCGATTCGCGGAACCCGATGTCGCACGCGTGACGCAGTACACGCGGGAATGTCCGGTCTCCCTGCCGGTTGAGGCGAACTACCCTCGCCAGACGAACACCGCTGCATGCGCGTTCGATTCAACCCGCACCACACGGAGACATTCGCAATGACGTTGTTCCCTTCTCACGTTCGCCTGCTCACCTTGAGTGTGGCGGCTGCCTGTTCACTGCTTTCCGCCTGCGGTGGCGATGACGACGGCACCTCGCCGGCCCCTGCACCCGAAGAAACGCGCGCGCAGGACTCGCGCAATACCTTTGTGCCGGTCGCGGCAACTGCCTACCCCGACTACGAACTGAGCGCCACCACGGGCCAGCCGAGCTTCAAGGCCATGACGGGCACGACCTCCACCGGCGCTGCCATGCCCGAGACCGACCGCTGGACCGGCGTACTGAACGGCGCCGCCTACCGCGTCGAAGTGCCCAAGGCGTGGAACGGCAAGCTCGTGATGTACGCGCACGGCTATGCCGGCACAGGCAACAACCTGGCGGTCTCGAACCCCTCGATTCGCCGCTACCTGCTCGAGAATGGCTATGCCTGGGCGGCGTCGAGCTACAGCAAGAACTACTACGACGTACGCGTCGGCGTCGAAGATACGAACGCTCTGGCGCTGGAGTTCACCAAGATCGCCTCGGCCAATTCGCGCACCCTGACGGCTCCGACCAAGATCTTCATCACCGGCCACTCGATGGGCGGCCACATCACCGCCGCGGCGATCGAAGACGAGGCTTACGCGACCGCGCGCAACAAGGTCCGCTACAACGGCGCCGTGCCGATGTGCGGTGTGGTGGGTGACACCACGCTGTTCGACACCTTCGGCGCAATGCAGATGGCGGCGCAGGCACTCGCAGGTGTGCCGAACTACCCGAGCGACAAGTGGCCCGAGATCCAGGCGATGGTGACGGGAGCGCTGTTCACCACGCTCCCAAGTGCGCCCACCGCGCTTGGCCAGCGCTACCTGGCCATCGTGAAGCACCTGACCGGTGGCGAGCGCCCGATGTTCTCGCAGGGCATCGCATTTGGTGGCAGCTTCCCCTCGGCATACGGCACCTTTGGCGGCGACGGTACGATCACGGGCATCTACAACAAGGCGGGTATCGACACCACGGGTTTCACCTTCACCGTGGATGGCACCACGCCCGACCCGATCAACAGCACGGTGCAAAAGCTCGTGGCACAAACCGACGCGAACCGTCTGCGCACAGACGGCTTGCGCTGGGTCCCCAAGGCCAATGGCGAGTTCAAGATCCCGGTGGTCTCGATCCACACCTTGGGTGACTTGTTCGTGCCGTTCAGCATGGAGCAGGTCTACCAGAAGCGCGTGGCGGCCAAGGGCAACAGCGCCTACCTGGTGCAACGCGCCATTCGCGGAGCAAGCCATTGCGACTTCACGGTGCCCGAGCAGGTGGCAGCCTTTGACGACATGATCAAGTGGGAGGCCGGCGGTGCCAAGCCTGCGGGCGATGACGTCGTCACGCCAGCGGTGGTTGCGGCAGCGACCTACGGCTGCACCTTCACCAACAACACGGCCCACCCGGACACCAGCGCCTCGACCAACCAGCTGCGTGCCGGCATCGCGGGCACCGGCGGCGCCTGCCCCTGAGTCTGCGGGCTGAACTGCACCACCTCCCAGGGGCCTGCGGGCCCCTTTTTCATGACCGCGCCCCGCCCGCGTGGTGCGGCGCCCTTTAGATCCGCCCGAGCAATTTGCCCTCCGCCAACGCCAGCGCCTCGGGCAAGCCCGAGAGTACGAGCGTGTCGCCGGCGGCCAGCAGCAGCGCGTCGTCGGGCTTGGTGACGGCGCCCGACGCACGCCGCACCGACACCACTGTCACGCCCACCGCGTGCAAGGCGAGGTGCGACATCGGGTGACCGATGCTCGCCGACGCCGGCGGCAGGCTCACGCTGAGCAGGCGCGCCTGCTGCAGCTCGTCGGCGGTGTCATCGTCGGCGCCGTGGAAGTAGCCGCGCAGCAGGCTGTAGCGCGCATCGCGCTGCTCCTGCACCACGCGGATCACACGGCGCATGGGCACGCCCACCAGGGCCAGTGCGTGGCTCGCCAGCATCAGCGAGCCTTCGATGGCCTCGGGCACGACCTCGGTGGCGCCGGCGGCCTGCAGCTTCTCGATGTTGCTGTCGTCGATCGTGCGCACGATCACCGGTACCTTGGGCGCATGCTCCTGCACCTGGTGCAGGATCTTCAGCGCCGAGGGGGTGTCGTGGTAACTCACCACCACGGCACTCGCGCGCGCCAGCCCGGCGGCCATCAGGCTTTGCAGCCGTGCGGCATCACCGAACACCACGCTCTGCCCGGCTGCGGCGGCCTGTCGCACGCGGTCGGGGTCGAGGTCAAGTGCCATGTAGGGGATGTGCTCGACATCCAAGAGGCGTGCAAGGTTCTGCCCGCTGCGGCCGTAACCGCAGATGATCACGTGCGCCTCGGTGTTGATGGCGCGTTTGGCGATGGTGGTCATGGCCACCGACTGCATCAACCAGTCGTTGGCCGACAGGCGCATCACGATCCGGTTGCTGTACATGATGATGAGCGGCGTAGCCAGCATCGACAGCACCATGCTCGCCAGCACCGGGCTTTGCAGCGACTCGGGCAACACGCTGCGCTGCGTGGCCAGGCTCAGCAGCACGAACCCGAACTCGCCCGCCTGCGCGAGGTACAGGCCCGTGCGCAACGCCACACCCGGAGCGGAGCCGAACGCATACGACAGCCCCGCCACCAACGCGAACTTGAACATCACCGGCAATGCGCACAGCACGAGCACGAGCAGCCAGCGATCGAACACGATCGCGGTGTCGAGCTTCATGCCGACGGTGATGAAGAACAGGCCCAGCAGCACGTCGTGGAAGGGCCGGATGTCGGTCTCCACCTGGTGCTTGTATTCGGTCTCGGCGATCAGCATGCCAGCGACGAAGGCACCGAGCGCCAGCGAGAGGCCGGCGTGCTCGGTGAGCCAGGCGAGCCCGAGCGTCACCAGCAGCAGGTTGAGGATGAACAGCTCCTCGCTCTTGCGCCGCGCCACGATGGTCAGCCACCAGCGCATCACGCGCGGCCCCCCCACCAGCAGCAGCGTGAGCACCACGATCGCCTTCACGCCCGCAAAGCCCAGGGCGCGCGCCAGGTCCTCGGGCGACGACCCCAGGGCGGGGATCAGCACCAGCAGTGGCACCACGGCCAAGTCCTGGAACAGCAGCACACCCATCACGCGCCGGCCGTGTTCGCTGTCGAGCTCCAGCCGCTCGGCCATCAGCTTGACGACGATGGCGGTGCTGCTCATCGCAAGCGCTCCGCCCAGCGCCACCGCGGCGCGCCAGCCCAGGCCCCACTCGCGGCCCGCGAGCGTGAAGGCCCAGGCGAGAACGGCATTGCCCGCTACTGCCACCAGCATGGTCAGCATGACCTGGCTCAGGCCGAGGCCGAACACCAGCTTGCGCATGCTCTTGAGTTTGGTCAGGTTGAATTCCAGCCCGATCACGAACATCAGGAACACCACGCCGAACTCGGCCAGGTAGGTCATGCCCGACGAATCCTTGGCCAGCGCCAGCGCATTCGGGCCGATCAGCACGCCGACGGCCAGGTAGCCCAGCATGGGCGGCAGCTTCAGCGAACGACACAGCACCACGCCCGCGACGGCGGCCACGAGGTACAGCAAGACCAGTTCGAGGGTGGAGACCATGAAGGGTGACGGCGCAGGCAGCGTGCCTACAATCGCCCGAATCCTACTGGACGCCCTCTCACGCGGGAGCGATCTGCGCCGTGTCTGAACAAGCCGCCACACCCACCCCCTTCGATGCCGAACGCGCACTGCAACTGGCGCGCGACACCTTCGACATCGAGGCTCAGGCGCTGCTCGGCCTGAAGGCGCGCCAGGGCGCAGAGTTCGCCGAGGCGGTGCGCACCATCCTGCACTGCCCCGGCCGCGTGGTCGTGATGGGCATGGGCAAGAGCGGCCACGTGGGCCGCAAGATCGCCGCCACGCTCGCATCGACCGGCACGCCCGCAATGTTCGTGCACCCCGCCGAAGCCAGCCACGGCGACCTGGGCATGGTGACGCCGCGCGACGTGGTGCTCGCCCTGTCCAACTCCGGCGAGGTCGACGAGCTCACCGCGATCCTGCAGGCCATCAAGCGCCTGGGCGTCACGCTCATCGCCATCACCGGGCGCGCCGCGTCGACGCTCGCCCAGCACGCCGATATCACGCTCAACAGCGCCGTCGATCAAGAGGCCTGCCCGCTCAACCTGGCGCCCACGGCCAGCACCACCGCGCAGATGGCGCTCGGCGATGCGCTCGCGGTGGCCTTGCTCGATGCGCGCGGCTTTCGCGAAGAAGACTTCGCCCGCTCGCACCCCGGCGGCAGCCTGGGCCGCAAGCTGCTGACGCATGTGCGCGACGTGATGCGCAGCGGCGAGGCCGTACCGCAGGTGTCGGCCGGCACGCCCTTCGTCGACATGCTGCGCGAGATGAGCCAGAAGGGCCTGGGTGCTACCGCCGTCACCGACGCGCAAGGACGCATCCTCGGCATCTTCACCGACGGCGACCTGCGCCGCAGCATCGAACAAGGGCGCGACCTGCGCGACCTGACCGCTGCAGAGGTGATGCACAAGCAGCCGCGCACCATCCGCGCCGACCTGCTTGCCGTCGAAGCGGCCGACCTGATGGAAGCCCACCGCATCACCAGCGTGCTGGTGATCGACGCCGAGGGCAGGCTGGTGGGCGCGCTCAATTCCAACGATCTGATGCGCGCCAAGGTCATCTGATGCGGCCGATCCAGCCGGTGCTCCAGTTCCCCCCCGAGTTGCTGCTGAGTGCGCAGCCTGTGCGCGCAGCGATCTTCGACGTCGACGGCGTGCTGACCGATGGTCGCATCTACATCAGCGAGCGCGGCGAGGAGTTCAAGGCCTTCAACACGCTCGATGGCCATGGCCTCAAGCTGCTGGCGCAGGGCGGCATCACCCCGGTGGTGATCACCGGGCGCGATTCACCCGCGGTGCGCCGTCGTGTGGCCGATCTCGGCATCCAGCATGCGGTGTACGGGGCACACGACAAGCTCGCGGCAGCCGAAGGCGTGCTGGCCGCGTTGCAGGTGGCCTGGGAGGCACTCGCGGTGATGGGCGATGACTGGCCTGACCTGCCGCTCCTCGCGCGCGCCGCGTTCGCCTGCGCGCCAGCCAACGCGCACGCCGAGGCCAAGGCCGCGGCGCACTACGTCACGCAAGCCAGTGGCGGCCACGGCGCGGCACGCGAGCTGTGCGATCTCCTGCTCACTGCCGCCGGGCGCTACGCGCCGCTGCTGCGCGGCCACCTCGTCACGCTCGATGGACGTCCCTGAAGTCCTCGGCCTCGACGAGCCTGCGGCGCTGGAACCGGCGGCGCCACCGGCGTCGCACTACGTCAAGCAGCCGTGGCGCTGGCGGGTGTTCGACACGGTCACGTCCTACCTGCCGCTGATGATGATGGCCCTGCTGGCGCTGGGCACCTGGTGGCTGGTGAAGCACACTCCCTTGGGCGACGACGCACGCGAAGTCGCTGCACCGAGGCACGAGCCCGACTACGAGATGCATGACTTTTCGGTCCAGCGCTTCACGCCAGAAGGACCATTGCGTGCACAGATCGAAGGCGCCGCCATGCGCCACTACCCAGACACCGACACGGTCGAAATCGACAACGTGCGACTGCGCGCCATCGGCCCTGATGGCCGTGTGACCCGCGCCACCGCGCAACGCGCGATTTCGAACGGCGCGGCAACCGAAGTTCAACTGGTCGGCCGCGCCGAGATCGTGCGCGAGGCGCTCGCGGGCGACGAGCCGATCTACTTCCGCAGCGAATTCCTGCACGCCTTTCTCGATACCGAACGCGTTCGATCGCACCTGCCGGTCACCGTCACGCGTGGGGCGACCGAAGTTCGCGCCAACGGCATGGATTACGACCACCTCGATCGGCTGATCCAGTTCGGTGGCCGCATGCGTGCCACCTTTCCGCCTCGCAACAAGCCATGACAAGCCCATTGGTCTACATCACGGGGGCATCGAGTGGCATTGGCCAAGCGCTCGCCGCGCGCTATTACCGCGCCGGCTATCGGCTCGCGCTCGTCGCGCGGCGCGCCGCCGAGGTGCAGGCATGGGCGCAGGCGCAGGGCCTCGACCCCTCACGCTACGCCGTCTATGCGGCCGACGTTCGCGACGTCGCGAGCATCACCGGGGCAGGCCGCGCCTGCCTCGCCAGCCAGGGGCTGCCCGATGTGGTCATCGCCAATGCCGGCATCAGCGTGGGCATCGACACCGCGGAGTTCGATGATCTCGAAGTCATGCGACGTACCTACGAGACCAACAACCTCGGCATGGCGGCGACGTTCCAGCCCTTCATCGCGCCGATGCGTGTGAAGCGTGCCGGCACGCTCGTGGGTGTCGGGAGCGTGGCGGGCATCCGAGGCCTGCCGGGGCATGGGGCCTACTGTTCGAGCAAGGCCGCGGTTATCAGTTACTGCGAGAGCTTGCGCGGCGAACTCCGCGACGATGCGGTGCGGGTGGTGACGATCGTGCCCGGCTACGTGGCCACGCCGCTCACCAGCGCAAACCGCTACAGCATGCCGTTTCTGATGCAACCCGACGAATTTGCCGACCGCGCTTTTTCGGCCATCACGGCGGGTGCGAGCTACAGGGTCATCCCGTGGCAGATGGGAGTCGTGGCCAAGCTCCTACGCATGTTGCCTAACACCGTATTTGATCGCGTACTGACCGGCCGGCCGCGCAAGCACCGACAGGGCGAGTAGCGCTCCAGGCCCTGCCCCGGCGACAGCGCGCGCCCAAGACCCAAGCGGCAAGAAGAACAGAAGCGCAAACCAGATGCGGAAATGAAAAACGGCGGTGCTGTTCGCACCGCCGTTTCTGCTTGACTGCGCGAGCCCGGTACGGTCTCGCAGCTCAGCGCTTGGGTTCAGTAGCCGCCGCGGCTTCCACCGCCGCCGCCATAACCACCGCCGCCACCCGAGCGGCCACCACCACCGCCGCCGTAGCCGCCGCCACCACCGTAGCCGCCGCCACCCGAGCGGCCACCGCCGCCGCCGCCGTAGCCACCACCACCGGAACGGCCACCGCCGCCACCGTAGCCGCCACCACCACCACCACCGCCGTAGCCACCGCCGCCGGAGCGACCGCCGCCACCACCAAAGCCGCCCGGACGCTCTTCGCGCGGACGTGCTTCGTTGACGACCACGGCGCGGCCATCAAGGGCCTGGCCGTTCATGCCGTTGATGGCCGATTGGGCCTCGGCGTCGGAGCCCATTTCAACGAAACCGAAGCCCTTGGAGCGGCCGGTTTCACGATCCATCATCACCTTTGCAGACGAGACGGTGCCGAATTGAGCGAATGCTTGTTGGAGGTCGTCGTCACGCACGCTGTATGCGAGGTTGCCGACGTACAGTTTGTTGCCCATGGAGAGCGCCTTTCTTTCCTGATGACACAGAGAACAATGTGGAGCTTCTACCTATCCTGAACCAATCAAGCGAAGGCGCTGCATCCATACCGGGAAATTCCATTATCAAGTAATTGCGCAAAGCGGTGCAAATAGTGGAAAGCCCTGCAATACGCTGAACCTGAAAGTGTTGTTTTCGAGGCAGGCGTGATTGAACAGCGCCAAGCGCATAAGCGCCACCCCTAGGCTTGCAAGGCCCCACTTGCGCGCTGAGGCCCATGAACAGTGGCATGTTGATTGCCCTGCAGGCCCCCGTCCAGCTTGCACCGCAGGAGGCCAAGAGGGTTTCAAAACCTCGAGCCTCTCCTATGTGGCAGCCCTCTGAAACCGGCGCGTGCCCGGGGATTGAAACTCTGCAAATTGCGCTTCCTGACGCCCTGCGCTGGCGCGGAGAATGCGGCCCATGGAGATCGTCAAACCGCTGATCGCGCTGCTGGCCATCGTCAATCCGATCGGGGTGATTCCCTTCTACATTCACTTCACCGAGCACTTCTCGCGCGAGCAGCGCAAGCGCACGGTTCGGGTGGCGGCGTTCACGGCTTTCGTGGTCATCTCGGTGAGCGCGCTGGCGGGCTTGCGGGTGATCGAGTTCTTCGGTATCTCGCTCGCGTCGTTCCAGGTGGGTGGCGGGGCCCTGCTGCTGATCTCGTCGCTGCAGATGCTCAATGCGAAGCCGGCCGACACCCGGGACGAAGACGTCACCGAAGGCGACGACAAGATCGACGCCGGCGCCAGCATCGCAGTGGTGCCGCTCACCATACCTCTGCTGACCGGGCCGGTGACGATGTCGACCATGGTCATCTATGCCGACCAGACCACGCATTGGTGGCAACTCGCCGTGCTCGTGGGCTATGGCGTGGTGATCGGCCTGGCGGTGTGGATGACGCTGAGCGCGGCCGAGCGCATCGCCAAGTTCCTGGGCAAGGCGGGCATCAACGTGATGACGCGCCTGATGGGGCTGGTGCTGGCGGCGCTGGCGGTGGAGGTGATCTCGGGCGGGCTGCTCAAGCTCTTCCCCGTATTGGCGGGCACGCCGCACTGACGACAGGCGCACGCGCGCGCCTCGCTTGCGTGAAGAACGGGTGTTGCACCCAGGTGAGGCGCTGCTGCGGGGGCTTAGACTCCGCAGCGAACTGAACCACGGCCCGACGTGACCCATCCCACCTACGACTACGTCATCTGCGGCGCCGGCACGGCCGGCTGCCTGCTGGCCAACCGCCTCTCGGCCGACCGCAGCAAGCGTGTGCTGCTCATCGAAGCCGGCGGCAACGACGACTACATGTGGATCCACATCCCGGTCGGCTACCTGTATTGCATCGGCAACCCGCGCACCGACTGGTTGTTCCATACCGATGAAGACCCCGGCCTCAATGGCCGCAAGCTGCGTTACCCGCGCGGCAAGGTGCTCGGCGGCAGCTCCAGCATCAACGGGATGATCTACATGCGCGGTCAGGCGCGTGACTACGACCACTGGGGCGCCCTCGGCAATGCCGGCTGGAGCTGGCGCGAGTGCCTGCCCGCCTTCCTGAAGCACGAGGACTTTTACAAGGGCGCCGACGATTTCCATGCCGCGCCCGGCTTCGACCCGACCGGCGCGCGCCCGGGTGGCGAGTGGCGCGTGGAGCGCCAACGCCTGCGCTGGGACGTGCTCGACGCCTTCGCGCAGGCGGCGCAGCAGGCGGGCATCCCGCACAGCGAAGACTTCAACCGCGGAGACAACGAAGGCGTCGGCTACTTCCACGTGAACCAGCGCAGCGGCGTGCGCTGGAACGCAGCCAAGGCCTTCCTGCGCCCGATCCAGAACCGCGACAACTTGCAGGTCTGGACCGGCGCGCACATCTCGCGCGTGCTGTTCGATGCGGAGCACCGTGCCACGGGCGTCGAGGTGCTGCCCCTGGGCGGCACCGAGCCCCTGCAGGCGCATGCGCGCAGCGAGGTGATCCTGTGTACCGGTGCCATCGGCACGCCGCAGATCCTGCAACTCTCGGGCATTGGCGCGGCGAGCCTGCTGCAGCACCATGGCGTGGGCGTCCAGCACCACTTGCCCGGCGTCGGCGGCAATCTGCAGGACCATCTGCAGATCCGAGCGGTGTATGGCGTGCAGGGCGTGAGCACCCTCAACACGCAATCGGCTTCGCTGTGGGGCAAGGCGAAGATCGGGCTGGAATACGCCTTCAAGCGCAGCGGTGCGATGAGCATGGCGCCGTCGCAGCTCGGCGCGTTCACGCGCAGCAGCCCCGACCAAGCGCATGCCAATCTCGAGTACCACGTGCAGCCGCTGTCGCTCGATGCCTTCGGCGAGCCGCTGCACGCCTACGACGCATTCACGGCCAGCGTGTGCAACATCAACCCGACGAGCCGGGGGCAGGTTCAGATCAGGAGCGCTGAGCCGCGCGATGCGCCGAGCATTCGCCCCAACTACCTGAGCACCGCCGAAGACCGCCGCGTGGCGGCCGATTCGCTGCGCGTCACCCGACGCATCGTGTCGCAGCCGGCGCTGGCGAAGTACCAGCCGCAGGAGATGAAGCCGGGCGCGCAGTTCCAGACGGATGACGAACTCGCCAGGCTGGCCGGCGACATCGGCACCACCATCTTCCACCCGGTGGGCACGGCCAAGATGGGGCCGGAGTCGGATCCGCTGGCGGTGGTCGATTCGCAATTGCGTGTGCACGGCGTGCGCGGTCTGCGCGTGGCCGACGCGAGCATCATGCCGACCATCACCAGCGGCAACACCAACTCGCCCACGCTCATGATCGCCGAGCGTGCGGCCGCCTGGATCCTCGCCGGCGACTGAGCCCCCGTGGACTACACCAACTCGCTCGCCTTCACCACGGCCGTCAACCTGATCGTCGGGGTGACGCTGCTGATGGCGTGGTGGCGCGATCCGCGGCAATCGTTCTCACGCGACATGGGCTGCGCCTACCTCACGCAGTTGTTCGTGCCGCTTTCCTACTGGGCCATGAACCAGACCGGCATGCTGATGTCCCGCATGGGCTTGCTGGGGGTGGTGACGGCGTCGGCCTTGTACATCGCATTTGTCGTCGTCGGCAGCGCGCGGCTGGCGGGCTATGCCCCCTCGAACCGCCAGACGGCGGCGGTGTTCGGCACCATGATGGCGGTGGGCTTTGGCCTGATCGTCGTGCACCTGCGCCTGGCGCAGGCCGCGAGCGCCAGCCTGCACGTGACGGCCGGCATCGTCGCGCTGTGCTGGGTGTGGCGCCGTGGCGCGCCGGAACGCCTGGTGGGCATCCTGCTGGTCATGGTGGGCTTGAACCAGTTCCTGTACGTCGCCGTGGGCGAGGCGGGGTTGGGGGCGCAACTGATGATTGCCGCGGTGCTGCGCCTGACGCTCGGGCTCTCGCTGCTGCACACCGCGGTCACGCGTTCGCTCGATGAGTCGCGCCGGCTGCGCCAGCGCTTCCAGCAACTCACCGAGCGCTCGCACCAGGGCGTGGCGGTGATGATCGGCGAGGAGCTCGTCTACGCCAACCCGGCGCTGTTGCGCATCTACGGCCTGAGCGCACTGTCGGAAGTGCGCACCCTGTGGCGCGAGGCCACCATGCCCGAGGCCGAGCGCGCAGTGGCCCGCGAACGCCACCGCCGCATCATCTCGGGCGAGCTGGTGCAGGCGAGCTGGGACGGCCTGCGCTATCGCTTCGATGGCACGCCGATCCAGCTTCGTTTCACCGCCTGGCGCATCGACTGGGATGGCGTGCCCGCCGAGCAGGTGGTCGTCACCGACGAGACCGCGCAGCACAACGCCACGCAGGCGCTGCTGCACCAGGCCACGCACGACGACCTCACCGGCCTGCCCAACCGCAGCGCGCTGCTGCAGCGGCTGCGCCAGCTGTGCGCCAGCCGCACGAACCAGTTCGCGCTGGTGCTGCTCGACGTGGATCGCTTCAAGCTTTTCAACGAGGCCCACGGCCACCCAGTGGGTGACGAGGTGCTGCGCGCGCTCTCGGTCGCGCTGCAGCTCGCGGTGGCTGACGACGCCGAGGTCATGCGCCTGGGTGAAGACGAGTTCGCGCTCCTGGCGCGCAAGGCCCACGACGACGCCAGCGCCGCCGAGTTGGTGCAGCGCGTGCGCAAGCAGCTGTCGCGGCCGCTCACCGTGCACCGCCACGAGTTCTTTCTCGACGTGTCGATGGGTGTAGCGCTGTGCCCCACCACCGCGCGCGACCCCGAACTGCTGCTGCGTGCGGCCAACGCCGCGATGCGCCTGGCCAAGGCCACCCCCGGCACATCGGCGCAGTTCGCGCAGCAGGACTTCGAGCGCGGCTCAGGCGCCCTGCTCGACGCCGAGCAGGCATTGCGGGCCGGTGTCGGCAAGGATGAGTTCGTGCTGTTCTATCAGCCCAAGGTCGACGCGCGCAGTGGCGCCACCGTCGGCTTCGAGGCGCTGGTGCGCTGGGACCGGCCCGGCCTTGGCCGCGTCAGCCCGAGCGAGTTCATCCCGGCGGCCGAACGCACCGGCCTGATCGTGCCGCTCGGCCGCCTGATCCTGGCGCAGGCCTGCCAGCAGATCGCCCGCTGGCGCGACGCCGGTGCCGCGCTGCTGCCGGTGGCGGTGAACGTCTCGCCGCTGCAATTGCTCGACCCCGGCTTCCCGGACACCGTGCTCAACACGTTGCGCCAGTACGGGGTGCCGCCCGCGCTGTTGTCGCTCGAGATCACCGAGAGCGCTGCCGTCACGCACCTGGAGCAGGCACGCCTGCAGATCGGTGAGTTGCGCGCACACGGCGTAGCGGTGGCGCTGGACGATTTCGGCACCGGCTTCTCGTCCCTCAACCTGCTGCGCAGCCTGCCGGTGAGCACGGTGAAGATCGACCGCAGCCTGATCGAGCCCCTGCCCGCGCCCGAGGCGCGTGCGGTGGTGCAGGCCATCTGCACGCTGGCGGCGGTGCTGCGGCTCGATGTGGTGGCCGAAGGCGTCGAGACGCCGCTGCAGGCCGACGGGGCGCGCCTGGCGGGCTGCCAGACGCTGCAGGGCGATCTCTACGCCACGCCGCTCAACGCCGACGATGCGCTGCTGCGCATGCTCCCGGTGGCGGATGGCGGCGACGCTGGCGCACAGACAAAAACTCCCGCGCCGCGGGAGTTGGATCTGGACACGCGGGCCGAGTAGCTGCCCGGCGAGGCCGGGTCAGCCTGCCGCCCGCGCCACCAGCGCCTTCGTGAACTCGGCCGTGCTGGCCTTGCCACCCAGGTCGCCGGTGCGCACGTTGTCGACGTTGAGCGCCTGGTCGATCGCCTGGCGCACGCGCTGTGCCTTGTCGTGCAGCTTCACGTGGTCGAGCATCATCGCGGCGGCGAGTATCAGCGCCGTCGGGTTGGCGATCCCCTTGCCGGCGATGTCGGGGGCCGAGCCGTGCACCGCTTCGAAGATCGCCGCATTGGCGCCGATGTTTGCGCCGGGTGCCATGCCCAGGCCGCCGACCAGGCCGGCCACCAGGTCGGAGAGGATGTCGCCGAACAGGTTCGTCGTGACGATCACGTCGAACTGGTAGGGGTTGAGCACCAGCTTCATCGCGCAGGCATCGACGATCACGGTCTCGAACGCAATACGGTCCTTGAACTTGGCCTCGTAGACCTGCTGCGCCGTCTCCAGAAAGATGCCTGTCAGCGCCTTCATGATGTTGGCCTTGTGCACCACCGTCACCTTCTTTCGCCCGGTGGCGATGGCGTGCTCGAACGCGTACTCGAGCAGGCGGCGGCTGCCTGCGCGGGTGTTGATGCCGGTGGCCATGGCCACGGCGTGCGGGTCGCCGTCGATCGCCACGTAGTGCTCGTGGCCGATGTACAGGCCTTCGAGGTTCTCGCGCACCAGCACCAGGTCGATGTTGTCGTAGCGGCCGCCGGGGATGATGGTGTGCGCCGGGCGCAGGTTGGCGTAGAGCTGGAACTCCTCGCGCAGCCGCACGTTCGACGAGCGGTAGCCGCTGCCCGAGGGCGTCTCCAGCGGGCCCTTCAGCGCCAGACGGGTGCGGCGGATGCTGTCCAGCGTGGCCTGAGGCAGCGGGTCGCCTGCTGCGGCGACGCCCCCGAGGCCGGCGATCTGGCGGTCCCACACGAAGGGTGCGCCCACGGCGTCGAGCACGGCCAGGGTGGCGTCGACGATCTCGGGGCCGATGCCGTCTCCGGGGATGAGGGTGGCGGGGATGGGTTGTGACATGGCGGTCTCGCTGGCAAGGGCGGTGGGGGCGCCGACGATGGGAGTGTCAGCGGCGGCGAGGATACTCGCCGCGAGACCATGCAGGCGGCATGCCAGTGCACTTCTGGGCGCGGATCGCCCGGGCGCAGAAGGGGCGTCAGGCGCCGAGCAATTGCTTGCGCGCGCGGTGCAGGCGCACGAAGAGGTTCTCCTCGCTGATGGCCAGCGCCGCGCACACCGCCTCGGTGGGTTGCTCCTGCAGCACGCGCAGCTCCATCACCTGGCGCAGCGAGCTCGGCAGGGCCTCGATGCGTGCCAGCGTCTGGCGCAGTTGTTCACGCTGCTCGGCCACGGCATCGGGCCGCGGCTGCTGGCATTCGAGGCCCGGCGCACCGCCGTCGAGCGCCTGGTCGTCGAGGCTGTCGGTGCCGGCGCGGCTGCGCACCAGGTCGACGATCTTGTGCTTCAGGATGCCGGTGAGCCACGAGCGCAGGGCCGAGCGCCCTGCGAAGGCGGCCCGACCCGACACCACGGCCTCGAACACGTCGTGCACCACGTCTTCGGCCAACATCGGGTCATGCAGCTTGCGCTGGGCGAAGCGCACCAAGTAGCTGCGGTGCGAGGCCACCTCCGGCCACGAGAGAGATGTCGGGAAAGCGGCTGCGGCGAGGGTGCTCATGGTGGGTCTCCGAAAGGTGTTGATCAGACTGTCTGCCGCGCACCTCGCGCCACCCTCAACAAAGATCACAGCCAGATCACATTTGCGTAAGAAGGCGGGGCCTGCGCCGACAATCCCCGCATGGCCGCCAGCATCCTCGTCGCCGAAGACCAGACCGACATCCGCGAGCTGATCGCGCTCAACCTGCGCAGTGCCGGCTACGCGGTGCAGACGGTCGCCGACGGCCCGGCGGCACTGGCGAGTCAGAACGAGCAGGCGAGCGACCTGCTCATCCTCGACCTGATGATGCCGGGCATGGACGGCCTGGAAGTCTGCAAGGCCCTGCGCGCGCGCGGCCGCAGCACGCCGATCCTGATGCTCACGGCGCGCGCCACCGAGCTCGACCGCGTGCTGGGCCTGGAACTCGGTGCCGACGACTACCTCACCAAGCCGTTCTCGCTGGCCGAGCTTCTGGCGCGCGTGAAGGCCCTGCTGCGCCGTGCCGACCTGCTGCGCGCCGCGCAGGCCAGCCCGCAGGCCCAGCCGAACGCGCTGCGCAACGGCGACCTGGAGATCCTGCCCACCAAGCGGCAGGTGCGCTGGCGTGGCGCGCCGATCGAGTTCACGGCGCTTGAATTCGACCTGCTGCTGCACTTTGCCAGCCACCCCGGCCATGTGTTCTCGCGCGCGCAGCTGCTCAACGCGGTGTGGGGCTACACACACGACGGCTACGAGCACACGGTGACGACGCACATCAACCGGCTGCGGGCCAAGCTGGAGACCGACCCGATGCGGCCCGAGCTCATCCTGACGGTGCGCGGGGCGGGCTACAAGATGCGCGAGGCGCCGCTGTGATCGGAGCGGGGCTTCGATACCTCAGCCTGAGCGGGGGTTGGCATGCCGTCAGACCCAACTCTGAACACACTCAGTCCGTTCAGGCTGACCCTTCGACAAGCGCAGGACAAGGTCCGCTTCGCGCATCGAGGGCCCGCTCAAGCCGGCGCATGCCATGAGCGTGCGCCTCAAGATCGCGCTGACCATCTTCGCCACCGGCCTCGTCACGGCGCTGGCCGTGCTCGCCACGGTCGTCATCGCCTTCCAGCGCTTCGAGCACGAGACCACCTACCAGCGCGCCACCGCCTTCCTGGAGCGCGTGGTGGCGCAGAACAACCACCTCTTCGAGATGCACGAACGGCATCCCGACGACTTTCTTGTGTTCCTCAGGAACCTGGTGCTGTTCGAGCCGGACACCCAGTTGTATCTGCTCGACCCGCGGGGCGTCGTGCTGGCCAGCACCGGCTCGGTCGCCCTGCCGCCCGGTTTCAAGGTGGCGATGGGGCCGGTGCACCAGGCCGCCTCGCCCACGCCCATGCCCTACGTGATGGGCGATGACCCCGAGCGCATGGACGCCGATGCCGTGATCACCGCCCGGCCGATCGGGCGGCGCGCCATCGGTGCGGGCGAGCCGGTGGCGGGCTACCTCTACCTCGTGTGCCACAAGGAGGGCCTGCCGGCCGGCCGCTGGCAGGCGCTGCGTGCGAGCTTTGCGCGCCCGGCGATGTGGCTGATCGTGGCCATCATGGCGTTCACGACCCTGCTCGCCGCGCTGGTGATCGCGTCGGTCACACGCCCGCTCAAACGGCTCACCGAGGCGGTGGCGGCGCTGTCCGAGAAGGGGCTGCAGGAAGGCGCCGCGCAGGCCCAGCCGCTGCTTCCGGCCGCCACGCGCGACGAATTCGGCCAACTCACGCAGGCCTTCGACGCCATGCTCAGCACCCTGCGCCGCCAGTGGGGCACGCTGCGACGGCTCGACCATTTCCGTCGCGAAGCCGTCAGCAACCTCTCGCACGACCTGCGCTCGCCCCTGACCGCCACCACCGCCTGCCTGGAAACACTGCAGACGCGCTGGGCCGGTCACCCCTCGCGCGCCGACGACCTCGGCCTGGCCGAAGTGGCGCTGCGCAACACGCGCAATGCCTCGCGGCTGGTGCAGTCGCTGGGGGATCTGGCCATGCTCGACGAACCCGCCTTCGCGCTGCGCCCGGTGCGTGTTGATGCCCAGGAGCTGCTCGCCGACATCGCGGCGCGCTTCGCCGAGCGCGCCGCCCGTGCCGGGGTGACGCTGGAAGCCACGCACGGCGATCAGCCGGCGCCTGCGGCGCTCGACGTCGAGTTGTTCGAACGCGCGGTCGCCAACCTGATCGACAACGCACTCAAGTTCTGCCCCCCCGGCGCGCGCATCACCCTGGCCGCCGAGCCCGCAGCCGATGGCGGCCTGCGGGTGAGCGTGGCCGACGACGGCCCCGGCATCCCCGAAGCCGACCTGCCGCATCTCTTCGACCGCTATTTCCAGGCCCGCACGGGCGTGGCTCCGGCCACGGGCGAGGGCGGCAAGGGGCTGGGGCTGGCCATCGTCAAGCGGATCGCCGAGCTGCACGGTGGCGAGGCCCACGTGACCAGTGTTGTGCACCGCGGCACGAAGGTTGTGCTCACTTTTCCGCAAAGGCACGCAGATTGCCCCAATGTGGGGCAGGGAAAGTCCTGAGTGCTTCACTTTTGTGACAGGCATACAGTCCGCCCACTCGCGACAGGCGCGCCCAGCGCGGCTTGTCACTGGCGGGGGTACGAGGAGACAAAACAGGCAATCAGTAGCGCACTGCTTCCAGGTTGCAAACAGAGGGCTGCGCCCATGAGGTGCACGCGCTGCTGAGTCAGAGAGATCAAAGGGCGTCAGGGAAACCTGACGCCCTTGGTTGTTTCTGGGCCCCGTGCACACTCGCGTGCCGTCCGCGCCGAGGTTTGCGCGGGCCCTGCGATGCTTCGGCCGTCGCCTCTTCTGAACGCCCTGCCCTTGGATCTCATCACCGTCACCCTGGCCTCGCTCTTCGCAGGCTTCGTCGACGCCATCGTCGGTGGCGGCGGGCTGATCCTGGTGCCGGCCCTGTTCAGCGTCTACCCTGGTGCCGCGCCGGCCACGCTCTTCGGTACCAACAAGGGTGCGTCCGTGTGGGGCACGGCATGGGCCACGCTGCAGTTCGCCAAGAAGGTGTCGATGCGCTGGCATGCGCTGCTGCCGGCTGCCGGCGCGGCGCTTGCGGGCAGCTTGGCGGGCGCCTGGACCGTCACGCTCGTGAGCGCCAACGGCCTGCGGCGCGCCTTGCCCTTCGTGCTGCTGGCGGTGCTGGTCTACACCTTATTGCGCAAGGACCTCGGCCGCCACCACGCCCCGCGCTTCGACGGGCGCCGTGAGGCGATGGTGGCCAGCGCCATCGGCCTGCTGATCGGCTTCTACGACGGCTTCTTCGGCCCCGGCACCGGCAGCTTTTTCGTGTTCTTGTTCGTGCGTCTGATGGGCTACGACTTCCTGAACGCCAGCGCCAGCGCCAAGCTGCTCAATACCGCGACCAACGCGTCCGCGCTCGCGCTCTTTGCGTTCACCGGCCACGTCTGGTGGCACGTGGCCGTGGTGATGGCAGTAGCCAACGTGGCGGGCAGCCTGCTGGGCACGCGGCTCGCGCTCAAGCACGGCGCCGGCTTCGTGCGCGGCGTGTTCATCGTGGTGGTGTCGGCGCTGATCCTCAAGACCGGGTGGGATGCGTTCGTGCGTTAGCGTGGCTCAGGCGTCTCACCGCGCCTGCCCGCGTGCCATGTCGCTGCGCAACTGCCCGGCGTAGTCGCGGAAATCCACCTCCAGCGTGTAGCGCGCCGAGCCCAGGTAGCGCTTGGCCTGGTGGCGGTGGTGTCGGCCGATCTCGGATTGCATGGCGGCCGTGTCCGGCAGGGCCGTGCGGCCGGCCAGGACCGAGGCCAGCCAGCGCGCCTGGATCTCCACCAGCGGGATGGTCGGGCCGATCGGCTGCACCAGGCCCACGAAATACAGGCCCGGCAGGTTCGGCGGCAGCATGCGGCGGTACAGAGATACCGGCGCGTCGGTCACCTCGAACAGCGATCGGGCGATGAACGGGAAGCTGGTGCGATAGCCGGTGGCGTAGATGATCGCGTCGATGGGCGCCACGCTGCCGTCGTCGAACGCCACCTCGGTGCCGCGCAGTTCACGGATGTTTGGCTTGAACCTGATCCAGCCGTGCCCGGCGTAGGGCAGCAGCTCCTGGCTCAGCGTGGCGTGTTCCTGCCAGACCGCATGCGCTGGGCGCGGTACGCCGTAGCGCGCCTGGTCGCCCACGGCCAGGTAGGCGAGCCGGCGCACGATGCTGCGCGCAAGCCGTGTGGGCAGGTGCAGCTTGCGCATCAAGTACGACGACCAGCGGTCGACCGGGATGCCCATGATGTATTTCGGCATGACCCAGGCGCTGCGGCGTGTCGAGAGCAGTGTGCTGTGCGCCGACTTGCACACGTCCACCGCGATGTCGACCGCCGAGTTGCCAATGCCCACCACCAGCACGCGCTTCTCCTTGAACGGCTCGGCGGTACGGTAGTCGTGCGAGTGGATCGCCAGGCCATCGAAATGGCCCGGGAACTCGGGCCAGCGTGCATCCCACAGGTGCCCATTGGCGACCAGCACGGCACGGTAGCGGCGCGTTTCGCCGCCGGCCAGGCGCACCTGCCAACTGCCGTCGCCGGCGGGGGATACGTCGTCGACACGCGTGTTGAAACGGAACTGCGGCACCACACCAGCGTGCGCGGCGTAGGCTTCCAGGTACTCCAGCACCTCGGCGTGTGACAGGAAATCGGGGTAGCTCGCGGGGATCGGGAAGTCGGCGTAGCCGAGGTTGATGCGGCTGGTGTCGATGTGCAGGCTGCGGTAGGCCGACGAGAGCCCGTTGTCGTTTTCGTAGCGCCACATGCCGCCGATCGCCGAGCCGATCTCGAAGCCTTCGAACGCGACGCCGGCCTCCTTGAGCGCCTTGGCGGTGGTGATGCCAGAGGAGCCGGCGCCGATGATGCAAACGGGCAGCGAAGCGAGATCAGTCATGCGCGCGGCGGCTCTCCAGGTGGGCGTCAATGATGGCGTCGACATGCGCGTCGGCATGCAGGCCCAGGCGCAGCGCGCGGTCGGAGGTGAACGCGCGTGGCCAGCCGTCGACGATGCCTTGCAGCATGGCGTCGGGTTGCCAGCTGATCTCGCCGATGGCGCCGCGGCGCGCCACCGCGCTGGCGATCTCGCCCGGCGTGACGGTGAGCGAAGGCAGGTTCATCGCGCGGCTGGGGCCGAAGGCCGAGGCGGGCAGCCCCTGCAGCGCAAGAAACGCTTCGACCACGCTGCGCACCGAGGCCACCGGCACGCGGGTGTCCGGCGCCAGGCCGCAGACCGCATCGCGCCCGGCCAGCGGCTCGCGGATCAACGCGGCCAGCTTATCCGACACGCTGCCGCTCGCTGGCCCGGGGTGGGTGAGCACCACCGGCAGGCGCAGCACGCGGCCGTCGAGATAGCCGCGGCGCGAGTAGTCGCTGATGAGCTGCTCGGCGATCACCTTGTGCGTGCCGTACGAGGTTTGCGGCGTTTGCGCCACGTGGTCGTCCACCCGCTCGGGCAAGGCGCCGCCGTAGGTGGAGATGGAACTCGCGAACACGAACGACGCCATGCGCCCCGCCGCGGCCTGCGCGCGGCAGCGCTCCAGCAGCTGCATCAGCGCCTGAACGTTCACGCCCAGGCCGGTGGCGAAATCCAGCTCGGCATCCAGCGTGAGTGAGGCGGCGAGGTGAAACACCACATCGACCGGCTGCGCGAACAGCCGCTGCATGAAGGCGGGGTCGCAGATGTCGCCCTGCAGGCCGCTGGCGACGCGGCGGTTGTCGGCCAGCACGAGATCGGTGATCGTCTGCCCGCCGAGGCGACCGCCGAGGTGGCCGCCCGAATGGCCGCTCGCGCGAAGGCTGCGCGCCAGGTGCGACCCGATGAACCCCGCCGCACCCAGCACCAGCACGCGCATGTCGGACCCTAGCCGTTGTAGGTGAAGCTGCGGTACGTGGAGATCAGCCGCTGGTAGGCCGCGGCCACGCGCTCGTGCGCATGCGGGTCGCGCACGAAGCGGGCATCGTGCAGGAAGCCCACCATCAGGCTGTTGATCTCGAACAGCAGCTGCGACGGGTTGGTGTCGGGGCGCAGGTGGCCTTCGTCGATGCAGATCTGGATGGTGCGCAGGAACTGGTTGCGCCAGGCCATCACGGATTCGAGCAGCTGGTCGCGCAGACCGCTTTCGACGTGATCGAGGTCGAACGCGGCGGCGGTGTGCAGGCCGCCGGCCATGGCGTTCTCGCCGGTGCCGCGGCCGATCCACAGCCGCATGATCGCGTTCAGCCGCGGCAGGCCGCGCGGTTCGCTCAGGGCGGGCAGGAACACATTGGCCGCGAAGATGCGGCCGTACTCGATTACCACCTTGTTTTGAAGCGCCTCCAGCGAGCCCACGCGTGCGAACACGCCGCTCTTGCTGATGTTCATGCGCTTGGCCACCTCGCCGAGGGTGACGGCATGCAGCCCTTCGACGACCGCGATCTGCAATGCCGTGCGAATGATGGCTTGGAGCGTTTGTTCGCTCTTCGGGAGCTTGGTGGCCATGTTTTGACCTGTTTTGACGCGGGAAAGATCAGTATAGGGAGCAGTTAGCACGCCCGTGTTAGTGGTTTCCGAAGGCGCGAGGCCGCCAACATGAGAACGAAATCGCCCGGAATGAGCCCGAAAGGTGCGCCTGTTCGAACGATCGGGCCAGACGCGCATCGCTAGCATGGCCCGTGAGAAAGACTGACCCGGATACCGCCATGCCTGTCGACCCGAAACTGCGTTCGCTGAACATCGATGTGCCGGCCCAGCCCGAAGTGCTGGTCCAGCTTTCCTTGTTGCTGGCCGATGACGACGTCGACCTGCCCACGCTGGGCCGCCTGGTCGAGACCGACATGGCGCTCGCCGCCGCAGTGATGAAGGCCGTCAACTCGTCGCTGTATGGCCTGAAGGGCCGCGTGCAAAGCGTGCAGCAGGCAGTGATGTACCTCGGCACCCGCGAGGTGGCGGCGGTGACTTTCGAGTTCGGCCTGCGTGCGGTCTTCCCGGCGGCGCCCGAGCTCGAGGCCGTCTGGCAGCGCGCCAGCGTGCGCGGGCTGCTGATGGGTCGCATCGGCCAGGCGCTGAGTGTCGACCCCTGGGGCGCGCACTCCGCCGGCCTGTTCGAGGAATGCGGCAAGGCGGTGCTGTTCAAGCACGCGCCCGAAGCCTATCGCCCCATGCTGCAGGCGGTCGCCAACGACAGCGAACTGGTCGAACGTGAATTCGAAGCCTTCGGCGTCAGCCACGACGCGCTCGGCGCCTCGCTCTGTGAAAGCTGGGGCCTGGGTGCAGCGGCGCTCGCCAGCGTGCGCCATCACGTGCGCGTGAACGCACTGCGCCAGCTGCCGGCGAACGCCCCGCGCCGGTCGATCTGCGCCCTGTCGGCGCTGGCCAATGCCTTGATGACGGACCCCGACACGCTCGACGAAGTCGCCCAGGCGGTGGCCCCTCAGGCCATGCTCGACCAGACCCTGGTGCTGCGCGGCGCACGCAAGGTGCAGCAACAAATTGAAGACGCAGCGGTGAGGGGTTAGCCCCCCAGTCGCTGCGCTCCTGCCCCCAAGGGGCGCCGCCCGGCGGCCCGGCAAAGCCGGATCCGCGGGCGTGGCTTGATGGGTCGCGCTGCTGCGCGGGCTCAATCGCAGCGGTGCTGCGGCGGCACGATCGCCCAGTAGATCGTGTAGAGCGGCCCGGTTCCGCCCGGCACGGTGAAGACGTGCTCGTGCAGCGGGCCGGGTGCCCCGGTCGGCGCATCGACGTAGGCGTAGACGGCCCCCGAGCGCTTCAGGTCATCGAGGTCGATCCACGGCGAGCGCGCCGGCAGGTTCGACTCCAGGATCGCCGGGTTCTGCCCCGAATACACCGACACCATGCCGGCTTCGTAGGTGCCGCCCACCACGTAGCGCAAGGGGCAAGTGGTGGTGCGCCGCCATTCGGCCATCACCGAGTCGGCCAGCGCTTGCGCGGGGTAGAACTGATCGGGTCGACCGCGGCCTTCGAGCGTGATCGGCGCCCACACCGAGCGCGAGTAAACCGCCATGCCCAGCGCATGCACCGCCAGGGCCAGGATCAGCAGGCGCGGAGCCGCGCGCGGGCCGAAGCGGCGCAGTTGCCACGCAAGCCACAGGCTGATGAACTGCATCGCCTGGAAGCCCCAGTGATCCTGCAGTCGAACACCCTTGACCAGGCACAGCACCACCAGCACGCCGATCGGCCAGCCCAGAAGGCCCAGCCACCACGCGTTGCGTTCGCGATCGGTCACTTGCGCGCCGAGCGGCTCGGCGTTGGCGGGCTGGCGGTGCATCCACCACGCCAGCGCGGCCATTGCGACCAGCACCCACAACAGCATGCGCAGGTGCAGCACGCTGAACGAGAGCAGCTTGCGCACGCGCTGCAGCCCTTCCAGCTGGTTGACGGTCGATGACGCGTAGTTCAGCGTCACGAAATCGTGATGGGCCATCCACACCACGTGCGGCGCGAAGACCGCGAGGCACAGCACCACGGCCAGGATCAGGCCCTGCCACTGATCGCGGCGCTTGAGCCAGTCGGCACGCCACAGCGCGACGATGATGCCCACCAGCGGCACGGCCGACTGGTATTTGGCCAGCATGGCCAGCCCACCCGCCACACCGAGACCCACCCACCACGCCCACCCGTCGGTGCGCCGGGCGGCCCCGATGGCCAGCCACACGCCGGCGGCGATGAAGAACATCATCACCGAGTTGTGATTCAGCATCTGCGCCTTCCAGGTGAAGGCCCAGTGCAGCCCCCACAGCACGATGGCGAGCGAAGCCAGCCGCGGCCCGATCAGCTCTCGGGCAATCAACCAGGTGAACACCGCAGTGCCCAGCAGCATCAGCGCGGCCACCAGGTAGGTGGCGTAGGGCGTCGGGCCAATCAGCTTGATGGTGATGGCCAGCAGCCAGGTCGGCAGCGGCGGGTGCTTGTAGTAGCCGCCCTCCATGCTGTGCGCCCAGGTGAACTGCTCGAAGTGGTCGCCCGGTTGCGCGCCGTTGATCAGCGCCGGAACCAGCACCCACAGCCCTGCCATCAGCAAGGCGAAGCCGAGCAGGGGATCGCGCCAGGCAGGGCGCGAGGCCGCGGCGGTGGTGGGTGTCATGGAGGGGCAGCGTGGCGAGGAGACGCGCGATTCTAGGAGCGCGGTCGGGGCATCCTGACGCGTGACCCATCACGAATGCGGTTAGCAATCGCGGGCGCTGCCGTAGCCCGGCGGTACGACGCGTACAACTCCTGCGTGCCACGCGTACATGGCAAAGGTTTGTGTGTTCCGCACCCCCTCGCGAGGGATGCAGGGGTGCGGAGCAACGCGATACAAACCGGGCTCATCGGCGTGGCGCCTCTCGCACCATGACCAACTTGTCATATTTGAACTGAAGGGGAGTCTTCATGAACAACAAACGAATGAGCATGGTGCTGTGCACCGCCCTGGTCTTGTCGGCGTGCGGCGGGGGGGGCGACGACGCCCCACCGGCCTCGCAGCAGCCTGCGCAGGCCAGTGCGCTCCAGGGCATCTGGGGCGGCGAAAGCAGCATCGCGGTCGTCACGCCCTCGGGCGAGTACTGGTCAGTGGTGGTCGAAGACGCCGACCTTTTCCTGCTGCGCGGTTCAGCCACCACGAACGGTTCGCAATTCAGTGGCGCGCTCACCGTCAACCTGGGTGCGGACACCGCCACCGGCTCGATGACTGGCTCCTATGTGGCGCGCACCAGCATCACCGGCACGATGACGATCTCGGGCGACAGCGCGCCCCTCAGCCTGACCTACGACCCCGTCTACGACCAGGCCCCGAACCCGACTGCCGCAGCCGGCACCTACAACACCACCCTCGGCACGCTGGTCGTGGCCGCGGGCGGCACCTACACCCACACCGGCGACGACGGCTGCGTGGCCACCGGCCGCGTCACGCCCGACAGTTCGGGCAAGAACTTCTACCGCGTCACCATCACCTACGGCGGCAGCCCCTGCGCGCCGGCGGGTGCCACTGGCAGCGGCGTGGCCGTGTTCGACGGCTCGGCCGTGATCGCGGGCCTGGCCGTGGGGTCGGGCGGAGTCGTCCTGATCGGTACGCGATAGCAGCCGCGGGCGTCAGGGCGCCATGCCCTGTTCGCCCACGACGCCCTGGTGGTGGCTCAGGAACAGCCGCCCCTGGAACCAGCTGGCCCAGCCCGACGCGCGCAGCGCGTCGAGCACCGGGCCCTTCACCTCCGAGAGATCGAGCTCGATGCCGCGCTCCAGCAGCACGCCCTGCAGCGCGCGCAGCGCTTCCAGGCCGCTCACGTCGATGCGGTTGACCGGTGTCATCTGCAGCAGCACACGGCGCGTGTCGGGGTAGGCATCGAGGTGCTTGGCGACCACGCCCAGCAGCTGGCGGGCGTTGATGAAGAGCAGGCTCTCGTCCACGCGCAGGCTCATGACGCCGGGGGTGAGTTCGGTCGCGTAGCGCGTGACGTTGCGATAGTGCTCGGTGCCGGGCACGCGCCCGATCAAGGCGGCGTGCGGTTGCGCGGCGTGCTTGAGCATCAGCCCGATCGATACCGCCACACCCACGCCCAGCGCCCACTGCGTGCTCTGCAGCACTGTGATGGCGGCCACGGCCACCATCACCAGGGCCTCGCCGCGCGAGTAGCGCCAGGCCCGCCCGAAGGCGCCCCATTCGGCCGAGGCCAGCACGGGCAGCACGATCGTTGCGGCCAACACCGCGCGCGGCAGCCAGGCCAGCGGCGCGGCAAGCACAAGCATTGCCACCAGCATCATCAGCGCCGCCCATACACCGGCCATGCGCGTGCGTGCCCCGGCGTCGGCATTCACCGCGCTGCGCGAGAAACTGCCCGCCACCGGCATGCCCTGCCCCGCCCCGGCCACCAGGTTGCAGGCCGACAGCGCCAGCAGCTCGCGCCGGCCATCCACATGCTCGCCGCGCTGCAGCGCCAGGTTCTCCGCCACCGCGAAACTGCTGACGAAGATCACCAGCGCGATCAGCGTGGCGCCCGGCAGCAGCTGCCGCCACAGCGCGGCATCGAACGCGGGCCAGGCGAACGGCAAGGACAGCGGCGGCAGCGGGCCCACCAGGGCCACGTCGTGCGTGTGCTCTGAAACAACCCAAGCCAGCAGCGCCGCCCCGCAGATCACCGCCAACGGGGTCGCCCGCGCCAGCATCGGGTGGCGGGTGGCGGCACGGCGAGACAGCCACAGCAGCGCGAGCGCCCCGAGCCCGAAGGCGGCGGGCGCCAGGTGGCCCCAACGCCCGCTGTTCCACCACGAGCGCAACAGCGACTCGGTGTCGGCCCCGTGCGCCGAGCTGCCCACCAGTGCGGGCAGTTGCGAGAGCGCGATCGACAGCGCCGCACCGGCCGTGAAGCCGTTGAGCACCGGCACGCTCAGCAGCGAAGCGAGCGCATCGAGCTTGAGCGCCGCGGCCAGCGCCAGCAGCAAGCCCACCTCGGTCGCGAGAACGATGGCTGCGAGCGCAGGGCTCACGCCCTCCGGGCCGACCACCGGCGCGATCGCCTGCGCAGTCATGAGTGCCTGCACCGCCGCCGGGCCGACCGACATCACGCTGCTTGTGCCCAGCGCCGCGTAGGCCAGCATCGGCAGCAGGCTCGCGTAGATGCCCACCTGCGGCGGCAGGCCTGCAAGCAGCGCATAGGCCAGGGCCTGCGGGATCAACAACACGGCGACGACGGCGCCGGCGAGCAGGTCGTCTCGCAGCGCGGTCTGCCGGTAGGCGGTGAAGGTGCTCGCGGGCATGGGCGATTGTGTGGGCCGGCGTGGCGTGGCACCAAGCGCCGCGCGCTGCTTCGATGGCACCCCTGCCTCGGGTGGTCCCGGGCTCTTGACGCTGCCCTTGCTGCGCCGCACGATCACCGCTCCACGACCCGGGAGACGCGCATGTCATGGCTCAACTTCAGCCCCGAAGTGCATTGGCCCTTCAGCGGCGGCGTCACGCAGGACATTCACCCCAGCCTGCTGATGCGCGCCGGCGACAACCAGGTCGAAGTGCGCGCCCTGCGCGAGGTGGCCTCGTATGGCAAGCAGATCGGTGTCCTGAGCGACCTGCTGCTCGCGCTGGTGGCGAGCGTCGAGCCCCGAAAGCTCGGCCCCGAGGGCGAGCACGCGCTGGAGCAGTTGTGCCAGATCGTCGGTGACATCCAGCGCATCAAGGAAGAGCAGCACCCGCTGCCCGACACCGCCGACGAGGCCCGCGAACTGATGGCCGCACTGCGTGAACGGTTCCCGGAGCTGAAGTCAACGTAAAGTGCCGGCTGTTCCGGTGCTCCGCCCGATTTCATGCCCGCAGACCTGCCCCGTTCCGCACGCCCTTCCATCAGTTGCGTTCTGCCGGCGTTCAATGAAGCCGGCAACCTGCCCACGCTGCTCGGCCGCTTGCAGGCGCAGCTCGACACGCTGACCGACCGCCACGAGATCGTCATCGTCGACGACGGCAGCTCGGACGACACCGTCACGGCGGTTGCGCCCTGGGTGGCCAAGGGTGGCGTGCGCCTGCTGCGGCTGTCGCGCAACTTCGGCAAGGAGAACGCGCTCACCGCCGGCATCGACCACGCCCACGGCGACGTGGTCGTGCTGATGGACGCCGATCTGCAGCACCCCGTGGAGCTGATCGCGAAAATGATCCAGGTGTGGCGCGAAGGCGCCGACATGGTGTGCGCCGCACGCACCTCGCGCGCCGACGAGAGCTTGCCCAAGCGCATCGGCACCGCGCTCTTCTACTGGCTCGTCAACCGCAAGGGCAACAAGGTGCAGATCCCGGTCGACGCGGGTGACTTCCGCCTCATGGACCGCAGCGTGGTCGCGGCGCTCAAGTCTTTGCCCGAGCGCAATCGCTTCATGAAGGGCCTGTACGCCTGGGTGGGTTTTCGCACCGAGATCATCGACTACCAGCCCGCCGAGCGCGGCGCCGGCCACAGCCATTTCTCGCTGCGCAGCCTGGGCCGGCTCGCGCTGACCGGCGTCACGGCGTTCTCGACCGCGCCGCTGCGCCTGTGGAGCGCGGTGGGTGCGCTGATCGCCGTGGGCGCCATCGGCTTCGGGCTGCTGATCGTTGTTCAGCACTTCGTGCGCGGCCACGACGTGCCCGGCTGGGCCACGCTGGTTGTGAGCCTGATGTTCTTCAGCGGCGTGCAGCTGCTGTCGGTGGGCATCCTCGGCGAGTACGTGGGCCGCATCTTCGACGAGGTGAAGCAGCGGCCGATCTACCTGGTCGCGAGCGACCAGGGCCGCGGCTTGCAGCCCACCGACGGGGTGGCCGGTTGAACTGCGCGCTGAGGGCCGCGCGCCGGGCCGCCTCCATGCCGGCCGGCATCCCCGTGGGGTCGACATGACGACGCGGCTGCTCACCCTGTGCGCCGATGACTTCGGCCTGTCGGCGCCGATCTCGCGCGGCATCGCCATGTTGGCGCGCAAGGGGCGGCTCACGGCCACCTCGTGCATCACGAATGCGCCGCACTGGCGCGAGGCCGCGCCGCTGTTGCGTGATCTGCCCGAGACGGCCGCCGTCGGCCTGCACTTCAACCTCACCGAAGGCCGCCCGCTCAGCCGCGAGCTGCAGGCGGTGTGGCCCGAGCTGCCCTCCTTGCCCAAGCTGCTGGTGATGTCGCAACTGCGCCATCTGCCGGTGGCGGCGCTGCGCGCCGAGTGGCAGGCGCAGGTCGATGCCTTCGTGCAGGCCACCGGCCGCGCGCCGCAGATGGTCGACGGCCACCAGCACGTGCATCACCTGCCGCTCATCCGCCAGGTGGTGCTCGATGGCATCGCGCCAATCACGCCGCGGCCGGCCGTGCGCAGCACCGGGCGCCTCTTCGGGCCCGGTTTCACCTTCAAGCGCTTCGTGATCGAGCGCACCGGCGGGCGCGCGCTGCGCCGCGAGCTGCTGCGCCACGGCCTGCGCCACAACGCCAGTCTGCTGGGCGTCTACGACTTCGTGCAGGCCGACTACCGCGGCCTGATGCGCCACTGGCTGGCCGAGCTGCCGCGCGAAGGCGGCATGCTGTTCTGCCACCCGGCTGAGGCCGGCGGCAGCGGCGATGCCATCGGCGGAGCGCGCGTGCGCGAGCTCGCCTACCTGGAGAGCGAGGCCTTCGCGGCCGATCTTGCCGAGGCGCGGGTCACGCTCGGGCAGAGCTGGGTGCGGGTGTGACGTCCAGTTTCCCCGAGACGAAATCGATCGGCGGCACGCGGAAGCCCATCGCGGCCCAGGCCTTGAAGAGCCGCCAGTGGAAGCTGATCGTGTGCGTCGCGGGGTTGGGCACGTCGTCGGGCAAGGCCACGCCGGCGGGCCGGCTGTCGGCTGTCAACATGCCCACGACGAATGGCGGGCACCGGGATCGACAGGCAGGTGACGAGGCCCATGAGTCTTCATCGTTTGGTGCCTTGGCGGGCGTAGTGCACTGATCCGGCCGCTGCGTGAAGGCGATCCGGCGCAGGTAAGTCGTCGGTAAGGCAGGTGGGCCGACCATTCGGCTCCTCACAGTTTCCCTGCACCTGCCCGTGATGACCACCTTCCGCTTCTCTTTGCTCGCCATCGTGCTCGGCCTGGCCGCCACGGCGTGCGCCGCTCAGGCGCCTGCAGACCCTCCGGCCGAGCCCGCCAAGCCCGAGGGCGGCCCGCCCGGGAGCGGCGGCCGGCCGACATCGACCTGGGGCATCGGCGTCGGCGGGGGCAGCAAGCAGAAGCCGTACACCGGCATCGAGCGTGACAACGAGATCCTCCCGCTGCTCGAGTACGAGAACCCTTACGTGCACGTGCTCGGCCCGGCGCTGGAGTTCAAGCTGCCGCCACTCGCCCTCGGCGAGACGCAAAGCCTCAACGCCCGCATCGTCGCCCGCTACGCCATCTTCGGTGGCTACGAGTCGGACGACGCGCCCATCCTGCGGGGCATGGCCGAGCGCAAGGATGGCTTCTGGGCCGGGGCCAAGCTGCAATGGAAGACCTCGGTCCTCAACCTCGGCGCCGAGTGGCTGCACGACGTGTCGAACTACAGCCGCGGCCAGCGCTTCAGCCTGGTGGTCGACAAGAACTGGCGCCTGGGCCGCCAGTTCGTGCTCGCGCCGCGCTTGGGTGCAACCTGGCACGACGGCCGCTACAACGACTTCTACTTCGGTGTCACCGAGTCCGAAGCCCTGCCCGGCCGCCCGGCCTACCAGGCCGGCGACGGCATCAGCTACGAAGTGGGCCTGCGCAGCATCTTCCTGATCGACCGCCACAACTCGCTGATGCTCGACCTGCTGGGCACCCGGCTCTCGTCCGCGGTGAAAGACAGCCCGCTGGTGGATCGCTCGACCGAGAATCGACTCTTCCTCGCCTATGTCTATCGCTTCTGATGAGCCGTGTACTCCTCGTCGAGGACCATGAGCGCCTGGCCGGGCTGATCTGCAAGGGGCTGGCGGCACAGGGCATCGCCGTCGATATGGCGGGCCGCGTCGACACGGCCTGGGCGGCGCTGTCGCAGCGGCCTTATCAGGCGCTGGTGCTCGACCGCGGCCTGCCCGACGGCGACGGCCTCGCGCTGCTGCAACGCCTGCGCCAGGCCGGCATGGGCATCCCCTGCCTGGTGCTGACCGCACGCGATGCGCTGCGCGACCGCGTGGAGGGCCTCGAAGCCGGCGCCGACGACTACCTGGCCAAGCCCTTCGCGATGGACGAGATGGTGGCCCGCGTGCGCGCCCTGCTGCGCCGGCCGGCCCAACAGAGCCCGCTCGAGCCGCAGGCCGGCGACCTCAGCCTGCGGCCCGAAGGCGGAACCATGGGCTGCGGCGATGAGAGCGTCACGCTGGCCGCGGCCGAGATGCAGATCATGTTGCTGCTCGCGCGGCGGCACGGCGAGACCGTGCGCCGCAGCGCGCTCGAAGCCGCCGGCTGGGGCGTGGGCGAGGCCGTGACGCCGAACGCGCTCGACGTGGCACTGCACCGCATCCGCCGCAAGCTGCGCGCCATTGGCTCGCACCAGCGCATCTTGAACGTCAGGGGGCTGGGCTATGCGCTTCGCGATGACGCCACGGCGGTCGAATAGCCTGGGCCGGCAGGTCCTGCTGGCCTATGTGGCTGGCGTGCTGCTGAGCATCACGCTGTTCGTGGCCGCGATCGTGGTGGCCGTGCAAACCGATGCGCTCAACCGCGTCGACCTGGCCGATCTGGCGCAGGAGATGTCGGCCAAGGTCCGCTTCGATGCCCAAGGCTTGCCGGTGGGTTTCGACGACAGCCAGGACGACCTGGCCTGGGTCTACGACAGCCTGCGCCGCGAGGCGGCCTACCGCATCCTCGACGAGGCCGGCCATGCGGCCCTGCTCTCGGCGGCCGGTGCGGGTTTCTGGCCCGCGCGTGCCGGGCCGCTCAAGCCGGTGGCCGAGAACTTCGAGCTCGAACACGAGGGCGTGGTCCTGCACGGCGCGACCCAGCCCTTCGAGCACGGTGGGCGGCGCTGGTACCTGCAGGTGGCGGCCAGCGAGCGTTTCATGGAGCTTGTGCATCGCGTGGCCCTGCCGCTGGCGGGAGCCGGCATTGCGGTGTTCAGCCTGGTGCTGCTGCTCGCCTTCGGCCTGTGCGCCTATGTCACCTTGCGCTACACCCTCAAGCCGCTGCGCGACGTGTCGGCGTCGGCGGCCGCCATCTCGCCGCGCTCGCTGCACGCGCGGCTGAGCACACGGGCGGTGCCCGCCGAACTCGTTCCGCTGGTCGACGCCTTCAACGCCGCGCTCGAGCGCCTCGAGCGCGGCTACCGCGTGCAGCAGGAGTTCCTCGGCAACGCGGCGCACGAGCTGAAGACCCCGCTCGCGCTGATCCGCGCGCAGGTCGAGCTGATGCCGCCCGGCGAGGCCGACCGCGACGCGCTGCTGAGCGACGTCGAGTACATGACGCGCCAGGTGCAGCAGTTGCTGTTGCTGGCCGAAGCCAGCGAGGTGCAGAACTACCGCTACAGCGAAGTCCGGGTGCCGGAGCTGGCGCACGAGGTGGTGGCCTACCTGCAACGCGCGGCCGAAGCGGCCGGTGTGCGGCTGGAGGTGTTTGCCGCCAACGGCGACGTGGTGTGGCGCGCGGACCGCGGCGCCCTGTTCACCTTGCTGAAGAACCTGATGGAGAACGGCGTGCAGCACGCACCGGCCGGCAGCGCGGTGAGCGTCGAGATCGAGGGCCACACGCTGACCGTGCGCGACCGTGGCCCGGGCGTCGAGCCGGCTCAGTTGCCGCTGTTGTTCGAGCGCTTCTGGCGTGCCGCGCACCGACGCGACCACGGTGCAGGGCTGGGCCTCGCCATCTGCCAGGAGATCGCACTGGCGCACGGCTGGCGCCTGCATGCCGAACGGGCCGAGCCGGGCTTGCGTTTCCGGCTCAGCGCGGCGGCGTGGCCGCAAGCGCGCGTCGCTGATACAACGCCCACGCCATGATCGCCACCACCAGCAGGTTGGCCGCTAGCAGGCCCACGTGCAGCAGCGTGGGCTCGCGCAGCACGGCCATCACCTCGAAGGGCACGTAGATCGCCCCGCTGACGGCGGCCAGCACCTCGGCCCACTGGTACCCGCGGTACAGGCCGAAGGCCTCGGCGAAGCGCAGCACGCAATAGCCCGCCGCGCCGAGCGCGAGCACGACCAGGCGCGTGTCGTGCAGGTTGCTCGCTGCCATCACGAAGATCTGCGGGTACTTCGATGCCGGGTTGAGGTGCAGGTGCGCCACCAGCGATTGCGCCCAGTCGACGATGTCGCCGTGCACCAGCGGCAGGATCGCCGCCGACGCAAGCAGCACGACCAGCCCCTTGCCGGCCTCGAACAGCGCGACGGTCTTGACGGCCTTGCTCATCGGCCGAAGGTCCAGGCCCGGTTGACCAGAAAGGTCAGCACCAGGCTCGCGAGCGTGGCCAGCACCTGGCCGACGAGGTAGTGCCAGCCGGCCTGCACCGCTGCGGCCACGATGGCCATGCCGACCAGGGCGCCCAGCAGCGCCGTGCCCATGAACTTCACCCAGGCCGGGCCGAGCGCGCCGCTGTGGTCGAAGGTGAAGCGGCGGTTGCCGAAGAACGCGACCTGCGCGCCCACCACGGCGCCGATGCCCGAGCCGATGTGGGCAGGCCAGTGCAGCAGCTCGACGCCGGCGATGAGCACCAGATAGTGCGTCGCCGTGGCGACCGCACCGACCAGCGCGTAGCGGAAGAAGCTCTTGAGGATCAAGCGCGGCCCACCGAGATGCCGGGTTGCAAGGCCTTGCTCAGCACCACGCTGCGATACACCTTGCCCGACCACTGCACGTGGTCGACCAAGCTGTAGCCGAGACCGGTGTACAGACGAATCAGGTGATGGGCAGGTTCCGCGGTATCCATCGCGAGCTCGCGGTAGCCACGGGCAACGGCCCACTGCTCGCATTGCGCCAGAAGGGCCTTTCCTATCCCCTTTCCCTGCAACGACGGCTCGACGCCGAACTGATGGACCGCGGCGACCCCGGGCCGGGTGTAGTACGTGCATTCGGCCTGGTCATGCGTGGGTTGCACGACGATGGTTCCAGCCAGCGTGCCCTGCCACTCGGCCACGAAGCACTGGCCACCCGCGATGCGCTTCACTGTGACCTCGGGCGGCTGGTCGACCGCCGTGTAGTTCAGCCCCATTGCCGCAAGCTGAGCGTAGGCGCGGTGCAGCAGGTGGGTCAGAGCGGCGATGGAGTCTTGAGGCGTGAGAGCGCGCAGCGTGAGCATGGGCCTCAGTCGACCTTCGCACCCGACACCTTCACCACCTGCGCCCACTTCTTCGTCTCGGCGGCGATGTAGGCGCTGAACTCCGCCGGCGTGATGCCGCTCGGGATTGCGCCCTGCGCGAGCAGGCGCTCTTTCAGCGCTGGCGCGTTGAGCGCCTTGGCGCTTTCCTGCTGGATGCGGTTGACGATGTCGGCCGGCGTGCCCGCGGGTGCCAGCAGGCCGAACCACGAGCTGGCCTCGAAGCCCTTCACGCCGCTCTCCGCGATGGTCGGCACATCGGGCAGCGCCGCGCTGCGCTGCGCGGTGGTCACCGCGAGCGCCTTCAACTTGCCGCCCTTGATCTGCGGCATGGCCGAGGGCAGGTTGTCGAACATCAGGTCCATGGTGCCGCCGATCAAGTCGAGCAGCGCCGGGCCCGAGCCGCGGTACGGGAAGTGCACGAGGAACGTACCGGTCATGCTCTTGAACAGCTCGCCGCTCAGGTGGATCGACGTGCCGTTGCCGCTGGACGCCATGTTCAGCTTGCCGGGGTTGGCCTTCGCGTACTTGATGAGGTCAGCCACCGTGTTGATGTTGAGCGCCGCCGCCTTGGCCGGGTTCATCACTAGCACGTTGGGCACGCCGGCCACCAGCGTGATGGGCGCGAAGTCCTTGATCGGGTCGAAGGGCATCTTGGGGTACAGCGACTGGTTGATGCCGTGCGTGCCCACCGTGCCCATCAGCAACGTGTAGCCGTCGGCCGGCGACTTGGCGACCAGATCGGCCCCCACGTTGCCGCCCGCGCCGGGCTTGTTGTCGACGATGAACTGCTGGCCGAAGGCCTGGCTGAGCTCAGGTGCCATCGCGCGCGCGAGGATGTCGGTGGTGCCGCCGGGCGCGAAGGGCACGACGATGCGCACGGGCTTGGTCGGCCACGTGCCTTGGGCCCAGGCGGTGGCGGGCGCGGCGGCGAAAGCCGCCAGGGCGGCGAGGGTGGCCAGGTGGTCGCGGCGTGTGGTGTCGTGGGTCATGTGTCTGCCTCCGTGTGGTTCAGTTGTTGGCGCGGCGGCGCTGCAGCAAGGCATTGAGCGCGATCGCACCGAAGGTGGCGGTGCCGATGCCGCCCAGAGCCCAGTCGCCGATCTTGAGGGTGAAGTCACCCGTGCCGAGGATCAGCGTGATGGCCGCGATCACGAGGTTCGCGTTGTCGGAGAAGTCGACCTGGTTGTCGACCCAGATCTTGGCGCCCGCGGCGGCGATGAGACCGAACACCACGATGCTCACGCCGCCCATCACCGCCAGCGGGATGGCCTGGATCAGCGCGCCGAACTTGGGGCTGAAGCCGAGCACGATGGCGATCAGTGCGGCGATCACGAACATGGCGGTCGAGTAGATCTTCGATGCCGCCATCACGCCGATGTTCTCGGCGTAGGTGGTCACGCCCGTGCCACCGGCCGAGCCGCTGACCATGGTGGCGATGCCGTCGCCGATGAAGGCGCGGCCGAGGTAGGGGTTGAGGTCGCGCCCGGTCATCGCGCTCACGGCCTTCACGTGGCCGAGGTTCTCGGCCACCAGGATCAGCGCCACCGGCACGATCAACAGCATCGCGCTGCCGTCGAACACGGGGGCGGTGAACTTCGGCAGGCCGAACAGCGGTGCGGCGTGGAAGGCGGTGAAGTCGATGGGCTTGCCCAGCCCGAGCCCGTTGGCCAGCACCGCGTAGATGATGCTCGCGACGATCAGCCCGACCAGGATCAGCAGGCGCTGCACCATGCCGCGCGCGAACACGGCCACCAGGGCCACGCTCACGAACGTGACCGCCTGCATCCACGCGTCGAACGGCGTGGGCGCCATGTTCTTGATCGGGATCGAGGCGAGGTTCAGGCCGATCACCGCCACCACCGCGCCGGTGACGACCGGCGGCATCAGGCGCTCGATCCAGTGCACGGCCACGTCGTTCTCGACCTCTTCGACCTCCAGGCCGGCAATGGCCACCTTGTTGCGCGTGCTGCGCACGTTCGTGTAGGCCACCAGCACGCCGATCAGCGTGTACACGAGGCCGCAGGCAATGATGCCGCCCAGCGCCACCGCGAGGTTGGTGTTTGGCCCCGAGCCGCCGTAGCCGGTGGCGGCGATCACGACGCCGATGAAGGCGAAGCTCGAGCCCAGGTAGCTCGGCACCTGGCCCTTCACGATGAAGAAGAAGATCAGCGTGCCCACGCCGCTCATCAGGATCGCGACGTTGGGGTCGAAGCCCATCAGCAGTGGCGCCAGCACGGTGGCGCCGAACATCGCGATCACATGCTGCAGGCTCATGGCCGCGGTCTGGGGCCAGGGCAGGCGCTCGTCGGGTGCGACGACCATGCCCGGTACAGGGCGCTTGACGCGCCACTCAGGGAACAAACTCACGGCTCACTCCTCTCGTCGATGGGACGCGAGGCAGTGTATGGGGGGCTCAGGGTGGCGTCATGCGGGATGACGCGTGGTGATGTTTGCCCCTCGGTCGATGGGTACATCGACCGGTCCCCCGGGGGACGGCGGGCCGGCTTGGGAGCGGCCCGGCGCTCGGACCGCTCGCGTCCTTTCGCGACCTCCCGGGTACGAAAAAAAGAAGGGAAGCGGGACAGTGACCGGGAGCTCGCTCTCATCCACCCCGGTGTGCCCGCTTCCCTGTGGACGTCAATGCGTCGGGAAACCGATCAGTCGTCCGAACAAAAAACCTCAGGAGACAAAAACACGAAAGAACATCTGCGGGAGATCGATCAGCGGCCGTTGCGTGCCGGCAAGCCCGGCGGGAACAACGACAACTGCGAGGCCATGCGGCTGGGCTGCAGGACCTTGAAGGAGCGGTCGGCGGGCAGCGCGCCCCAGCCCGAATCGCGCGCGGGCGCGGCGGGCGTGCGGCGTTCGACGCGGGGGACCGACTTCGGCATGACAGGCTGGTTCATCGCTGCGCGCTCGTAGAGAAGTTGCTCAGTGGCCGATCAGCCAGCGGCTGGGGGCGAATTCGGAGGGGCGCACCGCCAGGGCCTGCGCGGCGGGCGGCGACAGCACGCTGGCCGCGCGGCTCAGCCAGCTGGCCAGGTTGCCACCCTGGTTGGGCGACGTGGGTTGCGCCAGACGCAGCATCGACGAGGCGCCGCCGCGGCAGCTCGGGCCGGCCGGGCGAATGCGGCGCGACGTGGAAGAAGTGGCCTGGGAACTGGAGCGATGAAACAGCGGCATGGCACGACGTCCTTTTTCGATGTCTACCGCCGTTCGGCTGGTGGCCGGTGAGGCGGGTCTGGCTGCCAATTCGCAGCTTCCGTGCCCGTCTCCTGCATGCCGCACAAGCGTGCTGTAGCACACACTAACCGCCGCCTTTTGTCTGCCCTCGCGTCGATTTGCGGCCGCTACGTAAGGAAGGGGTTACATCTATGACGGGTTTGGTCGGCCACTGTCGAGCAGATGTGTCACCACCGCGCGGGCCACGCCGGCGTCGGCCAGCAGCCGCCGGTGACCCAGCCCGTGCGTGGTGAGCAGCTCGGCCGAGCCGATCGCCTGCGCCAGCCGCTGGCCGACGAGGGGCGGCGACACGCGGTCGCTCGCGTCGCGCACGACCAGCGTGGGCCGCGCCACCCGCGGCCCCAGCCAGGCGGGCTCGAACTGCGGCAGCGGCACGCCTTCCACCCGCTCGATGATCGAGCCCATGCGCTGCGGCAAGGCCTCGCCCAGGCCCAGGCTGGCGCCGAACCAGCGCAAGAAGAGCGAGGGCGGCGGTGCCGGCGCGATCAGCACCAGCCGCGCCACCGGCAGCCCGTTCGCGGTGGCATGCGCGGCCGCCACTGCGCCCAGCGAGTGCGCCACCACTGCATGCAGCGGGCCGAGCCGCGCCGAGGCGGCCCACAGCGCGCGGGTGAACTGCGGCAGCGTGGCGCGCCAGCCGGCGCTGCGCCCGTGCGCCGGGAAGTCGAGCAGCACCGGGTCGAACCCGGCCTGCGCCACGGCGTGTGCCAGCGGCAGCATCTGCATGGCGCTGCCCGCCCAGCCGTGGATGAGCAGCACCTTGGGCCGCGGCGCCGCGTCGCCGGCCGCGGCGTGCCGGTAGACCGCCATCGTGCCGGCCTCGAAGGGCCAGTGATCGACCCGCCAGGCCGCGGGCACCGCGCGGCGGCGGGCCGCCAGCTTGAGCGGGAACGGCGTGAAGAAGAGGCGCAGCGCCATGCGCGCCGCCAGCGCGGGCGCCAGGCGCTGCGACACGCGCAGGCCCAGGCCGACGCTGCGCGCCACGAGGCCGGCGTAGAAGCTGTCGGCCGGGTTTCCCGGGGGCGATGCGTTCGCGGGGCTGCTCATCACTCGGCCCCCAGTTCGAAGTCGGCGTTGCAGCGGGGGATCTCGGCCCACACGGCGCCGACATAACGGGCGATAGATTCAAACGCGGCGGCCGCACCGAGGGTGAGGAACAGGGCCAGGGCAAGCATGAGCAACATGACGGGTCTCCTTGTGTCGCACGATCGTGCGAAGTGGGGCCGAACAAGATGCCGACCGGGGTTCGTGGCCTCGGTCAGCGCGGGGGCGCGGGTTGCAGGGAGGCGATCAGCCGCTCGTACGCCGCCCAGGTGCGCTCGGGCGCACGCGGGTCGCGCAGGAAACGGGCTTCGCGCATCAGGGCGACGAACAGGCCGTCGAGTTCGTAGACCACCTGTTCCGCGTCGGTATCGGCGCGCAGGTGGCCGGCGTCGATCGCCTGCAGCACGGTGCGGCGCAGCGCCGAGCGCCAGCGCTGCACGTGATTGAGCAGCAGGTCGCGCAGCGGGCCTTCGCGGTCGTCGTACTCGAAGGCGCCCGAGCAGTAGAGGCAGCCGCTCTGTATCTCGACGTCGCGCGCGCGCTGCAGCCACAGCCGCATGACCGCGTTCAGGCGTGGCAGCCCGCGCGGCTCGACCATCGCCGGCGTGAAGACGTCTTGCAGGAATCGGCGGCCGTATTCCTCGATCACCGCCGCCTGCAGCGCCTCGCGCGAGCCGATGCGCGAGAACACGCCGCTCTTCGAGAGGCCCAGCCGCTTGGCGACGTCGCCGATGGTCAGGCTGTCGAGCCCGTCCGTGGCGGCCATGGCGAGCGAGGCGTCGAGGATGGCGGCGAGCGTGAGTTCGCTGCGTTCGGTCTTGGTCTGCATGAGCGCGAGCTTCGCACGATCGTACGAAATGTCAAGCCCACGCCCGGCGCGGGGCCTTGAGCTGACGTTGCGCTCAGGGCCAAGGGCTGCGCACCGCGGCGGGGCGTGGTACATCTGCCGGCAACAACAAAGCGCCGAGGAGACACGTGCCAAGCAAGGCGTTGCATCTGGGCCGCATCCGGTGGCTGGTGATCGCTCCCTTCCTGGTGGTGGTGGCGCTGCTGGCCGGGCTGGTGGTGGTCAGCGTCGACATCTTGTCGGCAGCGCGTGCCTATGTGGGCGGCGAGAGCCTGTGGTCGAAGGGGCAGAAGGATGCCGCCTACCACCTCGGCCGCTACCTCGAATCGCGCAGCCCGCAGGACTATCTGCGCGTGCAGGCCGCGCTGGCGGTGCCGTTGGGCGACCGGCGCGGTCGCGAAGCGCTGCAGCGCAACCCACCCGACACCGAGGCCGCACGCGCAGGCTTTGCGCAGGGGGGCAACCACCCGGACGACCTCGACGGGATGATCCGGCTCTTCGTTCGCTTTGGTCGGGTCGATTTCATGGCCGACGCGATCGCCATCTGGACCGAGGCCGACGGGCGCATCGCCGAGTTCGCCGATCTTGCTCACCGCATCCACGAGCGCATCGAAGCGGGTGACGCCGCCACCTCGCCCGAACTGGAGTCACTCGCGGCACGGCTCCCGGTGCTGAACGACCGCCTCACCGTGCTGGAGCGCGACTTCTCCGCCACGCTCGGCAAGGCCTCGCGCACCGCGCGCCGCCTGGTCTTGCTGATGACCTTGCTGCTGGGCGCCGGCCTCACGGTCGCCGGCGTAGCGCTCACCGCGTACATGCTGCGCCAGCAGCGGCTGTCCGAAGATGCGCTGCAAGAGAGCAACGACCGCTGGGCACTCGGCGCGCAGGCGGGTGGACTCGGGCTCTACGTGTGGGACCTGCACGGCGGCCGCCTCACGCTGGACGCGCGCGCCGCCGAGATGCTGGGCCTGCCGGCCGATGCGGGCGAGGTCGACGTGCAGGCACTGGCGCGCCAGATCGTGCACCCCGGCGACCAGGCGCGCGTGCGCGCCGCCCTCAGCCACGCCATGGTCCACCACGGGCCGCTGCAGCTTCGCTTCCGGGTGATGCGGCCCGATGGCCAGGTGCGGCAGCTCAAGACAAACGCCACCCAGCGCCCGAGCCGCGACGAGTTCGGCGTGTACTTCGTGGGCATCCTGCGCGACGTCAGCGCCACCGTGCGCGCGGCCGAATTGCGGCTGGAGAAAGAGGCCGCCGAGCGCGCGTCGCGTGCCAAGGGCGAGTTTCTGTCGCGCGTGAGCCATGAGCTGCGCACGCCGCTGAACGCCGTGCTCGGCTTCGCCGAACTCATGCGCACCGATTCGGCAGAGCCCCTCAGCCGCACGCAGGCGCTGCGGGTTCAGCACGTGATGGACGCTGGCAACAACCTGCTCACCTTGATCAACGACATCCTCGATTTCGGCGCCGTCGAAGACGAGGCCGCGCCGCTTGCCGCCGAGACCGTTCGCCTCGCGCCCGTGCTCGAGGCCAGCCTGCACCAGATCGAGCCGATGGCGCGTGCGCGCCAGATCAGGCTCAGTGCCGACATGCCCGGCAGCGACGTCACGGTTCAGGCCGATGCGCGCCGGCTGGGGCAGGTGTTCGGCAACCTGCTCTCCAACGCCGTCAAGTACAACCGCCAGGGTGGCGAGGTGCAGCTGCGCTGCGTGCGCGAAGGCGATGCGGTGGTGGTGAGCGTGCGCGACGACGGCCCCGGCCTGAGCGCGCAGCAGATCGAGCAGCTCTTCCAACCCTTCAACCGCCTGGGGGCCGAGTTCTCGCAGGTGCCGGGCAGCGGGCTCGGTCTTGTCATCAGCCGCCAGCTGGTCAAGCGCATGGGCGGCAGCATCGAGGTGGAGAGCGCCGATGGCGCAGGCACCTGCATGAAGGTGCGCCTGCGCGCCACGGCCCAGGCGGCCGAGGCTCTGCCCGATCAGGCCACGGCCGGCTGATACCCGCGCGGGATCGCACCCAGCAGACGGCGCGTGTACTCCTGCTGCGGCGCGTGCAGGATCTGCTCCACGCCGGCCTGCTCGACCACCTCGCCGTCCTTCATCACCAGCACCTCGTCGGCCATGAAGCGCACCACCGCGAGGTCATGGCTGATGAAGATGTAGGCGAGGCCCAACTCGTCCTGCAGGTCCTTGAGCAGGTTGAGCACCTGCGCCTGCACCGAGACGTCGAGCGCGCTGACGGCTTCGTCGAGCACCAGCACCTCGGGGTCGAGCGTGAGGCAGCGCGCGATCGCGATGCGCTGGCGCTGGCCGCCCGAGAACTCGTGCGGGTACTTGTGCATCGCGCTCTCGTCGAGGCTCACCTTGGCCAGCAGCGCGCGCGCCTTGGCCTGCCGCTCGGCGTCGCTGGCGCCGATGCCGTGGATGGCCATCGGCTCCACCAGCGTCTGCCCGATCGTGAAGCGCGGGTTGAGCGAGGCATACGGGTTCTGGAAGACGACCTGGATGCGACGGCGCATCGGCAGCATCTCGGCCTTGCTGAGCGCGAGCAGGTCGCGCCCGTCGAACAGCACGCGCCCGCCGGTGCGCCCGCCCGTGGGTTCGTGCAGGCGCAGCAGCGTGAGGCCCATGGTCGTCTTGCCCGAACCCGACTCGCCCACGACCCCCAGGGTATGGCCGCGCCGGAGCTGGAAGCTCGCGCCCTTCACCGCATGAAACTCGCGCCGGCCGAACACGCCCTGGCGCAGCCAGAAGCTCTTGGTCAGGGCCTCGGCATCGATCACCACGCGGGCGTTCGGATCCTTCGGCTTGGCTGCCACGACCGCGGTGTTGCCCGCGATGTGATCGTCGATCACCGTGAGGCGCGCGCTGCGCTGCTCAAGCGTCGGCCTGCAGGCCAGCAGTGCGCGGGTGTAAGCGTCTTGCGGGCTGGAGAAGATGCCGGCCACCGGCCCCTGCTCGCGCACCGTGCCCTGGCGCATCACCACCACGTGGTCGGCGATCTCGCCCACCACGCCCAGGTCGTGGCTGATGAAGAGCATGCTCATGCGGTGCTTCTCCTTCAGCCGCGCGAGCACTTCGAGGATCTGGCGCTGGATGGTCACGTCGAGCGCGGTGGTCGGCTCGTCGGCGATCAGGAGCTTGGGCTCGCAGGCAATCGCCATCGCGATCATCACGCGCTGCTGCTGCCCACCCGAGAGCTCGTGCGGGTAGGCCTTCAGGCGGCGCTTCGGCTCGGGCAGGCCCACCTCGGCCAGCAATTCCTCGGCACGCTGCAGAGCCTGTCGTGGGGCCATGCCCAGGTGCTTGATCAGCGGTTCGGTGAGCTGCCGCCCGATGTTGAACACCGGGTTGAGCGAGCTCATCGGGTCCTGGAACACACAGGCGATCTCGCGCCCGCGCAGGGCCTGCAGCTCGGGCAGGCTGGCGGCGAGCAGGTCGCGGCCCTGGAAGCTGATCGCGCCCTGCCGCTCGGCGTTGCTCGGCAGCAGGTTCAGGATCGACATGGCGGTGACGCTCTTGCCCGACCCCGATTCGCCGACCAGCGCGACGGTGGTGTTCTCGGGCACCTCGAAGCTCACGCCCTGCTCTCTGCCGTCAATCGCGCGGCCGACGGCCTGCACGCGCTGCACGACACCGTGTTCGGTGCCCAGGCGGAAGGAGACGCGCAGGTCTTTGATGGACAACAGCGCGCTCATTCCAGGCCCCTCAGCTTCGGATCGAGCGCATCACGAAGCGCATCGGTGAACATCGAGAACGCGGTGACGAACACCGCCATGAAGCCGGTGGCGGCCACCAGCTGCCACCAATGGCCGAGGATCAATTCGTTCTGCGCCTCGGAGAGCATCGTGCCCCACGACACGTCATCGACACCGACGCCCAGGCCCAGGTACGACAGGATCACCTCGAACTTGATGAAGCTCACCACCAGCAGCGACATGCGCACGAGGATCACGTGGCTCACGTTGGGCAGGATGTGCTTGAACATGCGCGAGGTGACCGACGCGCCGATGGCCTCGGCGGAGCGCACGTACTCGCGCACCGAGTGCTTCAGGAACTCGGCGCGCACCTGGCGGTAGACGCTTGTCCAGCCGACCAGCGCCAGGATGATCGCCACGCTGCCGATGCCGCGCCCGAAGATCGCCGCGAACACCAGCAGCAGCAGGATGTCGGGCATGGCGGTGAACACGCTGTACAGCCATTCGAGAAAGTCTCCGATGCGCCGCCCGAAGAAGCCCGCCACCGCGCCAAGCAGCGTGCCGATCACCGCGGCGATCAACGCGCCGAGCAAGCCCACGAACACCGAGGTCTGCGTGCCCTTGGTGGCCTTGGCCAGCACGTCGCGTCCCAGGCGGTCGCCGCCGAAGGGCAGCGTCTCGTGCTTCACCACCTCTTCGGACTTGAACTTCGCGGCGCGCTCTTCCCACTCCTTGTAGCGCGGCGCCAGCGGGTCCACCGCCGAGATGTCCACGTTGGGCCCGCTGGGCACCACGATCGCGCCAGTGGCGACCTTGGGCGCCGGCCCCATGAAGGTGGGCGGCGCGCTGGGCACGCCCACTTCCTTCTGCCAGTTCTTGGCCACCACGCCGAGCGCGCTGAGTGCGATCAGCGTGATGAAGAGCAGCGACACAACCATCGAGACCATGCCCACACGGTCCGCCTTCAAGCGGCGCCAGGCGGCATGCCACACGCCCTCGGCACGCGCGATGGGTTTCGGTGCGGTCGGTACGTTCACATCGACCACCGCGCTCATTTGAGAACCACCCGCGGATCGACCAGCTTGTAGAGGATGTCGGCGCCCAGGTTGATGAGCATCGTGAGCATCGCCAGGTAGATCGCCACCGCCTGGATGACGGGGTAGTCGCTGCGGTTCACCGCGAGGATGATCTCGCGCCCGAGGCCGGGGATCGAGAAGAACACCTCGATCAGGAAGGAGCCGACGAAGATGCTGGGCAGGGTGATCGCGAGGTTGGTGATGATGGGGATCATCGCGTTGCGCAGCACATGGCTGAACAGCACGCGGTTCTCGGTCAGGCCCTTGGCGCGTGCGGTGCGCACGTAGTCCTGGCCCAGTTCATCGAGCAGGAAGCTGCGGTACAGCCGCATCTGCGGCGCCACGCCCACCAGGAGCGCGAGCATCACCGGCAGCGGCACGTACACCGCGAGGTTGGTCCACACGCTGTCGCTCCAGCCTTGCACCGGGAACCAGCCGAGCTGAAAGCCGAACACGTACTGGCCGATGATGATGTAGACCAGGAAGCTGATCGACAGCGCCACGGTGGTGATGACCATCAGCGCACGATCGGCCAGCGAGCCGCGCTTGTAGGCCACCCACATGGCGATCGGCAGCGCGATCAGCGTGTCGAGAATCAGGATGGGCAGCATCACCGTCAGGGTGGCGGGCAGGCGGGTGAGGAAGATGTTGCTGACCGCCTCTTGCGTGGCCCAGCTGCGGCCCCAGTCGAAGGTGACCACGCTCTTGAAGTAGATCCACAGCTGCACGTACCAGGGCTGGTTCAGCCCGAGCTGCTCGCGGATCGCATCGACCTGCGCGGCGCTGGCATTCAGCCCGCCCAGGATCTCGGCCGGATCACCCCCGACCAGTTTGAACAACAGGAACACCAGCAGCAGAACCCCGAGCAGTGTCGGGATCATCTGCAGCAGGCGCCGGATGACGTATGCAGCCATGTGGGGGTAAGTGCGTCGGGTCGATGCTTGAAGAAAACACGGCGGCCCGGGTGGGGCCGCATGGTGGGCGCTGCGGTGGCAGCAGGCGCGAGTCTAAGTGTGTGCTTGCGGCCCACTCCCTCGCGTTTGCCCGGGTGACGGTGCACGCAACTTGCATGCCGCCTTGCAGTCCACACCCTTAGACTTTGCCTTGCAGGTTTGGCCGCCAAGGCGAACCCGATCCCACAAGGAGACTCTTTTCATGAAACGTGGCCTGACCATGGCCCTCTTGTCGGCGCTGCTCGCCTGCGCCTCGCCATTCACCTCTGCGCAGGAGGGCGGCGCCCCCAAGGTGCTGCGCTATTCCTTCCGCATCGCGGAGACGGGGTTCGACCCCGCCCAGATCTCCGACCTGTACTCGCGCACCATCGCGGCCAACATCTTCGATGCGCCCTTTCAGTACGAGTTTCTCGCGCGGCCCTTCCGATACCGGCCCAACACCGCGGCCGCCATGCCCGAGATCAGCGAAGACTTCAAGACCTTCACGATCAGGATCAAGCCCGGCATCTACTTCGCAGACGACCCGGCCTTCAAGGGCAAGAGGCGTGAGCTGGTCGCGCAGGACTATGTGTACTCCTGGAAGCGCCACTACGACCCGCGCTGGAAAAGCCCCAACCTCTACCTGCTCGAGAACGCCAAGATCGCCGGCCTGAGCGAGCTGCGCGCCGAGACGATCAAGGCCAAGAAGCCCTTCGACTACGACCGTGAGGTCGAAGGCCTGAAGGCGCTCGACCGCTACACGCTGCAGATCAAGACCACCGAGCCCAGCCCGCGGCTGATGCTCGAGTTCACCGATGCCTCGGCCTGGGGTGCGGTGGCGCGCGAGGTGGTCGACTTCTACGGCGACAAGATGATGGAGCACCCTGTCGGAACCGGGCCCTTCAAGCTGGGCGCGTGGCGCCGTGCCTCCAAGATCGTGCTCGAGAAGAACCCCGCCTACCGCGACGTGTTCTACAACGAAGAGGCCCCCGCCGACGACCCGCTCGCGCAGGCCGCAGTGGCCCGACTCAAGGGCCGCAAGCTGCCGATGATCGACCGCGTGGAGATCGACATCGTGGCCGAGAACCAGCCGCGCTGGCTCGCGTTCCTGAGAGGCGCGCACGACGTGCTGTGGGAGGTGCCGGCCGACTTTGCCGACATCGCGATGCCCAATAACGAGCTCGCGCCCAATCTCAAGAAGAAGCACATCACGCTGGTGCGCTACCCGCGCGCCGACGTGGCCTTGTCGTACTTCAACATGGAAGACCCGCTGGTCGGCGGCTACACGCCCGACAAGGTGGCACTGCGCCGCGCCGTGCTGTTGGCGGTCGATCTGGAGAAAGAGATCCGCCTCGTGCGCAAAGGCCAGGCCATCCCTGCCCAGGGCCCCATCTCGCCCGGCACCTGGGGCTACGACCCGCAGCTCAAGACCGAGATGAGCGAGTTCAGCGTGGCCAAAGCGCGCGCGCTGCTCGACATGTACGGCTACATCGACCGCAATGGCGACGGCTGGCGCGACATGCCCGACGGCAGCGCGCTCGAACTGGTCTACAGCACCCAGTCCGACAACAATTCGCGTCAGTTCGCAGAGCAGTGGAAGAAGAACATGGATGCGATCAAGGTGCGCATCAGCTTTCGCATCGCCCAATGGCCCGAGAACCTCAAGCAATCAACAGCGGGCAAGCTGATGATGTGGGGCGTGGGCTGGAGCGCCGGTTCGCCCGATGGCGACACCTTTCTCGCGCTGGGTGATGGCAAGTCGGCCGGTGCGGCCAACAAGTCGCGCTTCAGCCTGCCGGCCTACACCGAGGCATACGCGCGCCAGAAGCGCCTGCCAGACGGCCCCGAGCGGCAGGCCGTGATGGACGAAGCCCAGCGGCTGATCGTGGCCTACGCGCCGTACAAGTTCCATGCGCACCGCATCTTCAGCGACATGGCCCACCCCTGGGTGATCGGATACCACCGCAACAACTTCGTGCGCGAGTTCTACAGCTACATCGATCTCGACCCGGCCATGCAGAGCGCGCACGTCAAGGGCCGCCCATGAAGCGGCGCGAATTCAACCTGGGCGCTGCGGCGCTGGCGGCCGCAGGCATGGGCCTGCCGGTGGCGCAGGCGGCCGAGCCGCTCAAGGTGCTGCGCTATGCGTTCTCGGTGGCCGAGACGGGCTTCGACCCCGGACAGGTGAGCGACCTGTACTCGCGCATCGCCACCGCGCACATCTTCGATGCCCCGCTCACCTACGACCACCTCGCGCGGCCCTACAAGCTCAAGCCATCGACCGCCGTGGCCATGCCGGAGATCAACGACGACTTCACCGTCTTCACCTTCCGCATCAAGCCCGGCATCTACTTCGCCGACGACCCGGCCTTCAAGGGCCCGGATGGACGACCAAGACGGCGCGAGCTGGTGGCGCAGGACTATGTGTATTCGCTCAAGCGCGTGTACGACCCGCGCTGGAAAGCCGCTTCGCAGTCTTACGTTGAGGATGAGGGGATCATCGGCCTGCGCGAGCTGCGCGACGAGGCAATCAAGAGCGGCAAGCCCTTCGACTACGACCGCGAGGTCGAGGGCCTGCGTGCGCTCGATCGCTACACCTTCCGCGTGAAGCTGCGCGAGTCGCGACCGCGCCACCTGTACGCCATCTGGTGCGCGCGCGATGTGTACGCCGGCGCGGTGGCGCGCGAGGTGGTCGAGTTCTACGGCGACAAGATCATGGAGCACCCGGTGGGCACCGGGCCTTACCGCCTCGCTGAATGGCGACGCAGCTCGCGCATGGTGTTCGAGCGCAACCCGAACTACCGCGACGACGTCTACGACGCCGAGCCCAATGCCGACGATGCCGACGGCCAGGCGCTGTTGCAGAAGCTGAAAGGCCGCAAGCTGCCGATGATCGACCGCATCGAGATCTCGGTCATCGAGCAGGCACAGCCGCGCTGGCTCTCTTTCCTGAACGGCGAGCAGGATCTGCTCTACACCATGCCCACCGAGTTCGCCGACCAGGCCACGCCCGGCGGCAAGCTCGCGCCCGTCCTGCGCAAGCAGGGCGTGCAGCTGTATCGCGTGCTGGCGTCCGACGTCACGCTCACCGTCTTCAACATGGAAGACCCGCTGCTGGGCGGCTACAAGCCGGAGAACGTGGCGCTGCGCCGCGCGATTGCGCTGGGCACCGACATCGAGCGCGAGATCCGCACCGTCTGGCGCGGGCTCGCTGTGCCGGCGCAGGCCATGATGCCGCCCAACACCGCCGGCTACGACCCGCGCCGCAAGACGGAGATGAGCGACTACAACCTGGCACGCGCCAAGGCCCTGCTCGACACCTACGGCTACATCGACCGCGACGGCGACGGCTGGCGCGAGCGCCCCGACGGCAGCCCGCTGGTGTTGGAGATGAACACCCAGTCCGACGGCACCAGCCGCCAGCGCGACGAACTGTGGAAGAAGGACATGGACGCGCTCGGCCTGCGCGGCGCGCTCAAGGTGGCGCAGTGGCCCGAGAACCTCAAGGCATCGCGCGCCGGCAAGTTCATGATGTGGCGCGTGGGCTCGCTCGCCGCCGCGCCCGACGGGCTGAACTCGCTGGAGCGCGACTACGGCCCGTCCACCGGCAAGAGCAACCTCGCACGCTTCAGGCTGCCGGCCTTCGACACGCTCTACGACCGCATGAAGATGCTGCCCGACGGGCCCGAGCGCGAGGCCCTGTTCGACGAGGCCACCAAGCTCACCGTGGCCTACATGCCCTACCGCATCCACGTGCATCGCGTCGTCACCGACCTGGCCTTCCCGCAGGTCGTGGGCTTTCGCCGGCCGGTGTTCTGGCAGGACTTCTGGCAGTACCTGGACATCGGCGACACACACCGCCGCGGGGCCGGCGCGTGAGCCTGGCGCGCCGGGCGGCCGCCTGCCTGTTGGCGCTGTGGTCGGTAGCGGTGCAGGCGCAGCCCCAGGCGGTGGCCGCGGCGCCCAAGGTGTTGCGCTACGCCTTCCTCGCCGCCGAAACCAGCTTCGACCCGGCGCAGGTGAGCGACCTGTACTCGCGCATCGTCACGGCCCATGTGTTCGACGCGCCCTACAAGTTCGACCCCCTCGCGCGGCCCACACAGGTGGTACCCAACACGGCCGCCGCGCTGCCCGAGGTGTCGGCCGACTTTCGCACCTGGACCATCCGCCTCAGGCCCGGCACCTACTTCGCCGACGATCCCGCCTTTGGTGGCGCGGGTGGACAGCCGACACGGCGCGAACTGACCGCGCACGACTACGTCTACAGCTGGAAGCGCTTCTACGACCCGGCCACCAAGAGCCCGCTGTACGCCAATGTCAATGAGCAAGGGCTCATCGGCCTCGATGCACTTCGCCAGCGTGCGCTCAAGAGTGGCAAGCCCTTCGACTACGACACCGAGGTGGAAGGCCTGCGCTCGCTCGACCGCTACACGCTGCAGATCCGCCTGGCGCGCCCGTCGCCGCGGCTGCTCAACCTGCTGGCCGACAGCAGCGTGCTCGGTGCCGTCGCGCGCGAGGTGATGGAGCGCTACCGCGGCCGCGAAGGCGAGCACCCGGTGGGCACCGGCCCCTTCCGGCTGAGCGAATGGCGGCGCAGTTCGCGCCTGGTGCTCGCGCGCAACCCGAACTTCCGCCACGAGGTGTATGACGCCCGTCCCGCGGCCGACGACGCTGAGGGCCAGGCGCTGCTGCAGCGCTTCAAGGGCCGCACGCTGCCGATGATCGACCGCGTGGAGATCTCGGTGATCGAAGAGGCCCAGCCGCGCTGGCTTTCGTTCCTCAACGGCGAGTTCGACCTGCTGTGGCCGCTGCCCTACGAGTACGCCAACGCCGTCATCCCCAACGGGCAGCTCGCGCCGCACCTGGCCCGGCGCGGGCTGCAGGCCGAGCGCGTGCTGGCCACCGACCGCACCATGGCGTACTACAACATGGAAGACGCCACAGTCGGCGGCTACACACCCGACAAGGTCGCCTTGCGCCGCGCCATCAACCTCGCCATCGACATCCGCCGCGAGATCAGCCTCATCCGCAAGGACCAGGCCGTGCCCGCGCAAGGCCTCGTGGCACCCGGCACCTATGGCTACGACGCGGCCTACAAGAGCGAGAACAGCGACTACGACCTCTCCCGCGCCAAGGCCCTGCTCGACATGTACGGCTATATCGACCGCGACGGCGACGGCTGGCGCGACCTGCCCGACGGCCGCCCACTCGTCATCGAGTACGCGAGCTACCCCGACAGCAGCGGGCGCCAGTTCGACGAAGACTGGAAGGCCGCGCTCGACCCCTTGAACATCCGCATGCGCGTGCGCGCAGCGCAGTTCCCCGAGCAACTCAAGGCCGGGCGGGCAGGGCAGTTGATGGTCTGGCAGCTGGGCTACACGGCCGTCACACCCGACCTGCAAGACGGCCTGCAGCTGCTCTACGGCCCGGCCGCGGGCGGGCAGAACCTCGCGCGCTTTCGCCACGCCGGCTTCGACGCGCTGTATGAACGCATGCAGGTGATGCCCGACGGCCCCGAGCGCCTGGCGCTGCTGCGCGAGGCGCTCAACATCGCCACCGCCTATGCCCCTCACCGGGTGCGTGTGCATCGCCTGCTCACCGACATGTGGCAGCCCTGGGTGCAGGGCTACCGCCGGCCGACCTTCGGCAACCAGTTCTGGCAGTACATCGACATCGACGAGACGAAGCGCGTGGCCGCCGCGAAGTAGGGCCTGTTCACACTAAATGAGCACCCGCGCCGGGCCAGGGCGAGGTGCAGGGCAAGGCGCGGGTGAGGCCGTGTGCCGTTGGCACACCACGAACCCGCAACGCCGCCGTGCGCCTCGCACTGGCCCGGCCCTTCGGGTGACTCACCAAAAGCCCGCCAACGAGGCGCAAAGCGCAGCTGTAGCACTTGCTACAGCGAGCATTTGCAACGCTGTGGGCGGGTTTTTGGTGAGTCAAGCGGGCGCTCATTTAGAGTGAGCAGGCCCTAGTGCGATTGCTGACTAGGGATAGCCCCCGGCCTTGGATGCGCGTGAAGGCCGAAGCGCGGCAGTAGAGTGGTTCGCATGAGCCCTGCACCTCACCAGATCACCCGCTACACCCAGTGGCTCGCGCAAGAGCGCGGCCTGGTCTTCGACGTGAACACCCCTGCTGGCTACGACACCATGTGGCGCTGGTCGGTGAGCGACCTGCCCGCGTTCTGGTCATCGATCTGGCGCTACTTCGATCTGCAATCGCCCACGCCGTACAGCGCGGTGCTGACTGACGAGGCGATGCCGGGCACGCAGTGGTTCACCGGGGCGCAGGTCAACTACGCGCAGCAGGTGTTTCGCCACGCCGACGCGGCACATGCCGCGGGCCACCCGGCCATCGTGTTCCAGAACGAGCGCATGCGCGAGCGCGGCGAGGTCAGCGAGCTGAGCTGGCCCGAGCTGCGCCGGCAGGTGGCCTCGCTGGCCGCGCATCTGCAGCGGCTGGGTGTCGAGCCCGGCGACCGCGTGGTCGCCTTCCTGCCCAACACGCCTCAGACGGCGGTGGCTTTTCTCGCGGTGGCCAGCCTGGGCGCGATCTGGTCGGTGTGCTCGCCCGACATGGGGCCGGTGGCCGTGCTCGACCGCTTCAAGCAGATCGAACCCAAGGTGCTGATCGCCTGCGATGGCTACGTGCACGGCGGTACCGCCCACGACCGCCTGCCGGTGCTCGAAGGCCTGGTCGGTGACCTGCCCAGCGTGCGCCATGTGGTGCTGTGGCGCAATCTCGATGCAGCCGCTGCGCCGTCTCGGCTGGCCTCGCCCACCCGGCAGGCGCATGACTTCGACACGCTCACGGCCGACGCCGCCGCCTTCGCGCCGAAGTGGGTGGCCTTCGATCACCCGCTGTGGGTCGTCTATTCGAGCGGCACCACCGGCCTGCCCAAGCCCATCGTCCACGGCCACGGCGGCGTGGTGCTCGAGGCGCTCAAGATGCTCGGCCTGCACGCCAATCTTGGGGCGAGCATCGACACCGGCGACCGCTTCCACTGGTACAGCGCCACCGGCTGGATCATGTGGAACTCGCAGATCGGCGGACTGCTGCTGGGCACCACCATCTGCATCTACGACGGCAGTCCGTCCGGCAAAAGCGGTGCGCCCGACTGGTCCACGTTGTGGCGCTTCGTCGACGACACGAAGGCCACCTTCTTCGGCGCCGGCAGCGCCTTCTTCGCCAGCTGCCTCAAGGCCGAGGTGCGGCCGAAAGAGATCGTCAAGCTCGCGCACCTGCGCGCACTGGGCGCCACCGGTTCACCGCTCGCCAGCGACTGCTACCGCTGGGCCTACGACAACCTGCCGCAGGTCGAGGGCCACGACATCTGGCTCTCGGTCATCTCGGGTGGCACCGACTTCGCCGGCGCCTTCATCGCCGGCCTGCCCACGCTGCCGGTGATCGAGGGCGAGATGCAGTGCCGCTGCCTCGGCGCGGCGGTGGAGGCGTGGAATGAGCAGGGCCAGCCACTCATCGACGAGGTGGGCGAGCTGGTGTGCGTCAAGCCCATGCCGTCGATGCCGCTTCGTTTCTGGAACGACGAAGGCAACACGAGGTACCACGACAGCTACTTCGATATGTACCCCGGCGGCAATGAAAAGCCTGCGGTTTGGCGCCACGGCGACTGGATTCGCATCACCCCGCGCGGCGGCGCGATCATCTACGGCCGCAGCGATGCCACCATCAACCGCCACGGCATCCGCATGGGCACTGCCGAGCTGTACCGTGCCGTCGAGGCTCTGCCCGAGGTGCTCGACAGCCTGGTGGTCGATCTCGAGTACCTGGGCCGCGAGAGCTACATGCCGCTCTTCGTGGTGCTGCGAGATGGCCTGGTGCTTGACGCTGCGCTCGACAAGCGCATGCGCGAGTCCATCAAGGCCGCGCTCTCGGCGCGCCACGTGCCCAACGAGATCTTCCAGGTCAGCGCGATCCCGCGCACGCTCTCCGGCAAGAAGATGGAGCTGCCGGTGAAGAAGCTGCTGCTGGGCACGCCGCCCGAGCAGGTGTTCAAGCTAGATGCCATGGCCAACGCCGATTGCGTGCCGTGGTTCGTGGCGTTTGCAGAGCGCCGTCGGGGCCCATGAAAAAAGGCAGGCGCTCACGAATGAGCGCCTGCCCTGTCATCCGCACACGCGTCAGTGACGCGCCTTCGCGGCGTCGCGCAGCGAGCGGATCTGATCGTGGTTGCGCTGCGCCCCTTCGGCTTGCGTTTGAACCACGCGGATCACATCGCCCGGCAGCGGCTGCTTGAGCGCCTTGCGGTAGCGGGCCACGGCGGCGTCTTCGCCACGCTCGCATTCATCGAGCATGGAGACTTCGCCGTCCGCGCCCACGGCGCCCTTCACATGCACCCAGCCACGGTGCATCGCACCGCTGGCTGTGCCGCCCTCGGCCGGCTTGCCGCCATAGGCGGTGATCAACTGCTGCAACTCGGCAGCGGAGCGCTGGCAGCCTTGCGCGCGATCCAGGAACACCTGCTTCAGGTGCGAGCTGCCGTCGAGTTCTTCGGCGCAGGTGCGAAACCCGTATTCGCCGTCGCGGCAGTTCTCCAGCAGGTCGTTGAGCACGTCGACAACGTCTTCGTTGCTGAGCGCTTCGCCCGTGGTGCGGGCGGTGGAGAAGGATTCGGTTTGCGGGTTGCGTTGCATCGTCATGTGTGACCTCCGATGTCGACAGTGAGAGAGATAGAAACATCCAATCGGCGTGCACATGGCGTGCAGCGGCGACCTGGGTTCAGCGTACGTCGGCGCGGGGCCGAAGGCTGTCGGTGCAGGTGCCGGCTGCTTGTAGGCGCAGTGGACCTAGTTCCCCATACAAGAGGTATGGCATTGCGCTGTCGTGCGGGCATTGACGCCTGCAAAAAGCCAGACGGATGAACGCACTTGGGGTCGAGGCGATCGGCGCCGTCCCTCCATCTGACGAGGTAGGGTGGGCGATGCAGTCTGTAAACGAACGACAATTCTGGGTCGGGGTAGCGGCTTCGCGATCGTGGGTTGGACAACAGATGCGAACCCTATCTTTGCGTGGATGTCACCCGGCAGACGGGGGCATCTCTTCTGTCAAACGTTAGAGGTCATATGAAGCGCATCGCCTTTGCATCCACATTAGTGCTGGCGGCGTTCACTTGCTTTGCGCAGGTGGATTCCCTTGTCGGAAAGTTCGGCCACCAGTTCACCAAGTCAAAGGGAACACCTGTCTGGGAGGTTAAAAAGGGTGGCGACAACTACAAGCTTGTCACTCTGAATTCTCCTCAGGACACTCAGGAATATCACGAGCTCTCGGAGTCAGAGCGCCGCAAGTTCTGGAAAGCCCTGTGGTGGCCAGAAGAGAGCAGCGCTTTGGCAAGCTGCGTCGGAAATGCCGATGAAACCATTTGCTATGTGCCACCGAAAGCTCGCGGCCAGATCGGTGCTTTGAAGGGCCAGAAGTCAGACTACTTTCACTTCGATCCGATCGGCGGATTGATGGAAGTGGAAAAGCTTCCCAGATGAATCTGCGGCGATGCGACCCATGGTCACTGTGAGGACGTCGGGGCGCATCCGAACTCGATCGTCCATGCGATCGAGTATCGTCGCCAAGCGGGCACTGAATCAGAAAGTTCAGCGCGCGGGTTAACGACCCCAGCGTCACAGCTTTTCCAATGGAGTTTCTAGAAGCATTCGCCTCATGGGCCTGGGCACGCCACCACAACGTGCTCAGCTGGTACATCCGCCCGCTCTTTCTTCTGCCCTTCTGCTACTTCGCCTACAAGCGAAGTGCGGCCGGCGTGGTGCTCACCCTCCTGGCCCTGCTGAGCAGCATGTTCTGGTTCCCGGAGCCGAGCGTGGTTTCGCCCGTCGTCGCGTCGGCCCTCGACGCAGAGCGCCAGTACCTTCTCGGGCCATGGCCACTGTGGAAGGTGACCGTCAGCCTGCTGGTTCCGTGTCTGCTCACGGCCCTGGCCTGCGCCTTCTGGCGCCGCTCCTGGCTCTGGGGCGCCCTGGTCTTGAACGCAATCGCGTTGTCCAAGGTCGCCTGGACGGCGGGCGTTTTTGAAGAGACCGGCTTCGTCGCACATTTGCTCCCGGCCGTCGCGGGCCTTGTGGTCTGCAACGCGGCCCTTTGGCTTGTCTACAGACGCTTCGGGCGCAGCGTGCCATGACGCTCACGTCGCAAGCCTTTATGCGCGACATTTCGCGCAACCCTGCGAACGCCGCGATCCTGGAGCGCTGGGATGCGCTCGACCTTCCGAATGCGTGGTTGGTTGCGGGATGCCTGTTCCAGACGCTATGGAACCTACACGCCGGTCGCGCACCCGCCTTCGGGATCAAGGACTACGACATCTTCTATTTCGATGCCGATGACCTCAGCGAGACGGGCGAGCAGCGCGCACAGGCGAAGGCCAGCGCCACGCTCGCCGATCTCGGGATCACGGTCGAAGTGGCCAATCAGGCGCGCGTTCACCTCTGGTACCCGCAGTACTTTGGCCGGCCCTGCCCCGAGCTCACTTCGGTTGAAGATGGCATCAGGCGGTTTCTGGTGCTTGAAACCTGCATTGGCGTTCGACCGAATGCGCATTGCGCACCGTTCGGTCTCGCTGGGGCCTATGCGGGGACGCTCACGCCGAACCCGCTGACGCCGTACCGCGAGCTGTTTGCCGACAAGGTGGCGAGTTATCGTGCGCGCTGGCCGCACCTGCGCGAATGCTCGACAGCAGGCGCCGAGAGCTGACAACCCCTTCGCGCCTCAGGCGCGCTCACGAGGCCCATGCCCCATGATCACCTGTCACCTGCGCTATGTCATCGATGCCAGCAAGACGAGCGAGTTCGAGGCGTACTGCCGCATGTGGCTCAAGCTGATCCCGAAGTTCGGCGGCGTGCACCACGGATACCTGCTTCCCTCCGAAGGGGCCAGCGACATCGCTCTCGGTTCGTTCTCGTTCGAGTCGCTCGCGGCCTACGAGCAGTACGGGACCAAGTCGCTGCAGGACCCGGAGTGTCAGGTGGCATTCAAGTTCGCCAGGGAGACGAAGTGTTTCCTGAGCTACGAGCGCACGTTCTTCAGGCCGCTCCTGGCGTAGTGGCCGCTAGATTGCCGACCTGGCGCGCACGCCTGCCGCCCCATCCATCCCCATGCAATCCGTCGTCCCCGCCCTTCGCGTTAGCTCCTACGCCACGAGCAAGGTGTTTTACGCGAAGCTCGGCTTTGCCGAGGAGTGGACGCACCAGTTCGGACCGGGTTTCCCGGTCTTCGCGTCGATCGCACGCGAAGGCATGCGCATCTTCCTGACCGAACACACCGGCGACTGCGCCTTTGGCGGCCTCGTCCACTTTTACGTGAATGATGTCGACCAATGCCATGCGGCCTTCATCGGCGCGGGCGTCGAGATTGCCGAGCCGCCAAACCATGGCCTTGGACCGGACATTCGCACGATGCTGGTGATCGACCCGGACAAGAACCGACTGAGCTTCATCACGCTCGTCGAGACGTGAGGGACGCCATGTTCGACCACGTCAACTTCGGTGTCAGCGACTTGAGCAGAGCAAGGCCTTCTTTCTGAAGGGGCCGATGCCCCCTGTCACGCGAACTACTTCGCGGCTTCGTCATCGGGCGCCTCGGCCTACGAGGCGCGCAAGCACGGCTGCGAGCCGCCGCCACCGGGTGCCGAACACCCCCCGTGAGCGCCCGAGCCTACAGCGGCAACTCGGTGAAGTACCGCCCGCCGTGAAAGAGCAGCGGCAGCGCGCCGTCGCGGCGCTCGCAGCGCTCGACCTCACCGACGAAGATGATGTGGTCGCCCTCTTCGTAGCGGCTGCGGTTGAAGCACTCGAACACCGCGGCGCTGCCGTTGAGCACCGGCACGCCGCCTGCGCCGCAGCGGAAGTCCACACCGGCGAAGCGGTCGGTCTCCTTCGAGGCAAAGCGTTCGGCCAGTTGGCGCTGTTCGGCCGCGAGGATGTTGATGGCGTAGTGAGAGCCAGCGCTGAAGTGCGGCATCGAGCCCGACCGCTGCGACAGGCTCCACAGCACCAGCGGCGGCGAGAGCGAGACCGAGTTGAACGAATTGGCGGTGAGTCCGATGGGCCGGCCGTCGGCGTCGAGCGAGGTCACGATGGTCACGCCGGTGGCGAACGCGCCCAGCGCCGCGCGGAACTCCTGGAGGGAGAACTCGGGGTCGTCGGGGCGCAGCAGGGCAGTCATGGCCGGATTGTGTCGCGTCCCGGAAAGTCGGGCCAAGGCGCTGGCGGAGGCCCCTCCAGCCCTGCGGTCGGGTGCGGTCGACAAATTCAGCCCCGTTGAGACTTATTGCCGCCAGCCAGGCATTTGCCGGTCCGCGAGGGGCCCCTCCCTAGAATGGCCCGCATGTCTGCCCCCGCGCCGCTTCGCCGCTCCCTGCCCTCACGACTCGCGGCCTGGCATCGCATGCTGGTGGTCACGCTGCTCGGCTTCGCCTCGGGGCTGCCGCTGGCGCTCACCGGGCAGGCCATGCAGGCCTGGTTGAGCGTCGAAGGGGTCGACATCACCACCATCGGCTTCCTGAGCCTGGTCGGCCTGCCGTACACCTTCAAGTTCCTGTGGGCGCCGCTGATGGACCGCTTCGAGCTGCCCTGGCTCGGCCGGCGGCGCGGCTGGCTGGTGCTCACGCAGCTCGCGCTTGCCGGGGCCCTGCTGCTGATGGCGGCCACCTCGCCCACAGCGGCCACGCGCAGCTTTGCGCTGCTGGCGGTGCTGGTGGCGTTCGTGTCGGCCTCGCAGGACGTGGTGATCGACGCCTACCGCACCGACCTGTTGCACGCCCACGAACGCGGGCTGGGCTCATCGATCTACGTGCTGGGCTACCGGCTGGCGATGATCCTGTCGGGCGGCGTGGCGCTGATCTGGGTCGACCCGTCGCAAGGCGGCGGTTGGACCTGGCCCGAGGTGTACCGCTTCATGGCCGGCCTGATGGTGGCGGCTGCCGTGTTCTCGGCGCTGGCCTTGCCACGCCTCGCGCTGGCGGCGCGGCCATCGAGCGTGGCGCGCAACGACGTGATGGGCTTCCTTGCGGTGGTGGCCGCGGTGGCGGTGGGCGTGGTGGCGAGCGAGCGCCTGGGCCCGCCGATCGCGCAAGCCCTGCTCGCGCCGCTGTGGTCGGGCAGCACGCTGTCGGCCGATCTTCAGGGCAAGTGGACTTCGCTGTTCGCGCTGCTGCTCGGCGTCGCCTTCACGCTGCCGCTCGCAGCTTGGGTCGCCAAGGTGGCGCGCTTCGAGACGCTGCTCGGCGGCCTGCGCAGCTACTTCAGCCAGAACGGCGCGGGCGCCTTCCTTGCCTTCATCGTGCTCTACAAGCTGGGCGATGCGTTCGCGGGCTCGCTGATGACGCCCTTCCTGCTCAAGTCGATGATGTTCAGCCCGGCCGAGGTGGGCGTGGTCAACAAGGTGATGGGCCTGTGGCTCACCATCGCCGGCGCGCTGATTGGCGGGGCGGTGATGCTGCGCCTGGGCCTGTGGCGCGCGCTGATGGTCTTTGGCCTGCTGCAGTTGCTGAGCAATCTCGGCTTCTGGTGGCTGGCCGTGTCAGGCAAGGGCCTGATGCCGGGCCTGGTGATCCCGGCCTTCGACTGGGGTTTCGTGAAGCTCGCGCAGGCCACGCCGGTCGACGGCGGCCTCTTGATGGTGATCGCCTTCGAGAACCTCTCGGGCGGCATGGGCACGGCCGCGTTCGTGGCTTTCCTGATGAGCCTGTGCAACCAGCGTTTCACGGCCACGCAGTACGCTTTGCTGTCGGCCTTTGCCTCGGTCGGGCGGGTGTGGGTCGGGCCACTGGCCGGCGTGATGGCCGAAACCATCGGTTGGCCCAGCTTTTTCATCGCCTCGACCGTACTTGCGGCACCCGCCTTGCTCATGCTGTGGTGGCTGCGACAGCCGATCCGTGCCCTCGAGGTGGACCCGGACGCGCAGATCCTCGACGATTGACCCTGGACGATGGACCCCGACGTCACGTAAATCAGAACACCATGAACCGAGACTTCAACACCGACGCTGAACTGGCCTCCCACGCCTGGGGCTGCACCTGCCATCGCCACGGCCGCCGCCTGTTCGGCCGCGCGGTGATCGGCGTGGGCGCACTCGCGGCGGTGCCGGCGCTGGCGCGCGAAGGCGTCGAGGTCGGCAAGGATTCGCAGTTCTCCAAGCTGGTCTCGGCCGAGCAGATCGAAGACGCCGCCTCGCAGCAATACAACGAACTCAAGCAGCAGGCGGCACAGAAGAAGGCCTTGGCCCCCGCCACGCACCCGCAGGTGGTGCGCCTGCGTGCGATCGCCGCGCGGCTGATCCCGTACAGCTACGACTGGAACCCCCGTGCCCGCAACTGGAAGTGGGAGATCAACCTGCTGGGCGACAAGTCCATCAATGCCTTCTGCATGCCCGGCGGCAAGATCGCGTTCTTCTACGGCATCCTGCAGCAGCTTCAACTCAGCGACGACGAAGTCGCCATGGTGATGGGCCACGAGATCGCCCACGCGCTGCGCGAGCACGCGCGCGAGCGCATGGGCAAGACCATGGCCACGCGCGGCGGCATCGAGATCGCCGCGGCCATCTTCGGCCTGGGCAACCTGAGCCGCATGGCGGCCGACATGGGTGGCCAGCTGCTGACGCTCAAGTTCAGCCGCGACGACGAATCCGAAGCCGACCTGGTCGGCATGGAGCTCGCCGCGCGCGCCGGCTACGACCCGCGTGCCGGCGTGTCGCTGTGGAACAAGATGGCCGAGGCCAGCAAGGGCGCACCGCCGCAGTTCCTGTCCACCCACCCCGCGGGCCCGACGCGCATCCAGGACATCCAGGCCAACCTGCCCAAGGTGATGGGCCTGTACCAGCGCGCAGCCAAGCCGACGCAGCGCTTCGAGCCACCGGCCAAGAGCTGAGACTCAGCTTCCACAAGTAGGGGGATGCAAGCCCCACGTTGCGCGCTCACACTGCATGGCCCCGTGTCGCGACGGGAGCCCTCACGTTGGGAGCGCCATGGACCGGTCCGAGAACGCATGCGCCGAGACGCAGCCGCGGCCCTTGCCGGCCTTTGACGACCGCTCACGCCCCGACCGCTATTGCGACCTGATCCTCTCCGGGGGCATCACCAGCGCCATCGCCTATTCGCCGGCCACGTTTGCGCTGGCGAGCGTGTACCGGCTGCGCAGCGTGGGCGGCGCCTCGTCGGGTGCCGGCTCCGCGGCGCTGGCCGCGGCGGCCGAATACCGGCGGCGCCACGGCTCGGGCGACGGGTTTCGGGTGCTGCTGGAGCGCACGGCCGAGGTGGCCGAGCTCGACCAGGGCCGCACCGGGCTCGAATGGTTGTTCCAGCCCAGCCTGCGCAAGTGGTGGCTCTTCGATCGGCTGGTGCCGGCGATCGCCGCGCCAGAAGGCAAGCTGCGCAAGCTTCTTGTCTCGCTCGGCCTGGCCTACTGGGTGTGGCCGCTGCTGATCGCCGGCGCGCTCGCCGCGAGTGGCTGGTGGTGGATCGCGCCTGACCGCTCTTCTCAGCATGCCTTCGCCTGGGGTGTCGTCGCAGGCATCCTCTGCTTGCTTGGCGCACTCGTGGCCGGCCTGTGGTGGCTCTGGATCGACGTGCGCCAGGTGCTCGACGACGGCTACGGCCTGTGCAGCGGCATGAGCAAGCTGCCCGGTGCGCCGCGCTCGCCCTTGACCGTGTGGCTGCACGATCTGCTGCAAGAGATCGCCGGCCTGCCCGAGGGCGGCCCGCCGCTCACCTTCGCCGACCTCGAATCGGCGCCCGGCTCGCCGCGCGCCACGCTGGGCACGGGCGCCGCGGGCGACGAGGTCTCGATCCGCCTGCAGATGTTCACCGCCAACCTCACGCTCGGCCGGCCGCGGATCTTTCCGCTGACCAACGATCCGAAGGATTTCCCGGCCCACGACCCGCCACCCGATGCCGACGATGCCGTTCTCTACTTCCTCGAGAGCGACATGCGGCGGCTGTTCCCGAAGGCGGTGGTCGACTACCTCATGAAGATCTCGGCCGACTACGACGGCCCGGCCCGCATCGAAGACCCCGCCCGCCGCTACGTGGCACCGCGCCTGGCCGGGCAGACGTTCAAGCGCCTGCCCGGAAAGCGCCTGCCCGTGCTGGTGGCCGCGCGCATGAGCCTGAGCTTCCCGGTGCTCTTCGAGGCGGTGCCTCTGTGGATGGTCGATGCGTCGGAGGCCGGCACGCCGCGCATGCGCCGCTGCATCTTCTCCGACGGCGGCTTCTGCTCCGGCTTTCCGATCCATCTGTTCGACAGCGCGGTGCCCGACTGGCCCACCTTCGCGATTGCGCTGCGCGACCTGATCCCGAAGAAGAGGGATGAGTCGCTGTGCCAGCAACTTGAGGACATGAAACAGTCGATCCACCTGCCCGAGTCGCCAGACGACCCGATCCGCGACGTCTGGCATGGGTTCGACGAGAAGCGCAACGGACTGGAGCGGTTCGGTGACCTGCTCGGCGCCATGCTGTCCACCATCAAGGACTGGAACGACACGCTGCAGTCCGACCTGCCGGGGGTGCGCGACCGCATCGTGCGGCTCGGCCTCTCGCCAGGCATCGGTGGCCTGAACATCCGCATGAGCGCCGAGCAGATTCGCACCCTCGCCGCTGTCGGGGGCGAGGCCGCGAAGCGCCTGCTCGAGCGCTTCGCCCTGCCCGACCCTCCGCAGGGTGTGTCCCAGGGTTGGGCCGAGCACCGCTGGGTGCGCTTCAACGTGCTGCGCGAGTGCCTGACCGAAGCGCTGAGCGGGCTCGGGGCTTCGGCGGCGGGCGGCCTCTACACACCGCCGCTGCGCTCGCAGATCGACGAGGCCGGCACGCGCCCGCCGTTGAAGGGGCCGGCGAAGCCGCTGCACGACACCGCCGCGCAGGCCGAGGCCGAGCCCTTGTTGCCCGCGCAAGTGGCGGCCTTGCTGGGCGTGCTCGATGCCCTCGAAGACACCGAACGCGCACTGCGCACCGCCGATGCCACGCCGCAGCCCTACCGCCCCTCGCCGCGCCCGCTGCTGCGCGCCCGCCCCCCCTTGTGAAAGGGCTCCGCCATGGCCTACACCGTCAGCACCAAGACCAAGAGCCTGCTGGGCACGACCGACCTCACCGTGGCCGCGCCGATCAAGTCGGGCCTGTGCCTCGCGCTCGATGCGCGCAGCTACGAAAGCCGGCTGCGCCTGCTGCTGCTCACGCTGAGCGGCGTGCGCGTGTCCTCGCGCGAGGTGGAGTACACCGACCTCATCGACGACGCGGTGCACCGCATCCGCGGGCTGCATTCGTTCCGGCTCGCCATCGTCGGCGAGCGAGCGCCGCGGCAGTTGCTGCTGGCGGTCAGCTTCGATGGCGGCTGGGAGACCTACCTGCGGCGCATCTGGCGCGACCTCGGGCCGCTGCTCGACGTGATCTTCTGCAACTGCGAGGGCTACCTGCTGTCCAGCACGCACAGCTACGACGAGTACATCGGCTGGGTGCGCTCGGCGCAGGTCGGCACCGAGTTTTTCTACAGTGCCACCGAACTCACGGTGAACGACCTCAGTTACGTGCGAAGCCGCGAACGTGAGCGCCTGAACCCGCCGCTGCCGGTGCCCTCCGGGCCGGGGCCTGTACCCGAGGTGATCGCGCAAGTGCTCCCTGCGTTGAACGCGCTGCACCGCCTGGTCGACATGTACCTGCCCGACCCGACGCGCGCCGGCTTGGGCGACGATGCCGACGTGCTGCTGCGTGCCACCGACCACCTGCTGGGCGATCAAGGCCGGCGGTTGCGCAACGACCGGCCCCTGCCGAGGCCGCCCACGACCCCTGCGACGCGAGCGGCTCTCGCGTGGTTTCTCGATTCACCGCGCACGGAGCCCGTGGCCCGCTCACCCTCCGACCCGGTGGCCGATCTGTCCCAGGTGCAGGGCGGCATCCTCGCGCCCTACCCGACCATGACGCACGGCTGCCTGCTGCTCGTGGGCCTGCGCGATGCGGCGGCGGCGCGCGAGCTGCTGCGCCACTTGCATGACGACATCACCACCGGCGCGGCCGTGGCGACCGGCGCGGTGCCCTCGTTGCCCTGCGTGAACATCGCCTTCACCGTGCAGGGCCTGGGCGTCGCGGGCGTGCCCGCTGCCGAGCTGGACACGCTGCCGTTCGAGTTCCGCGAAGGCATGGCGGCGCGCGCGAGCATTCTGGGCGACCGCGACATCAACCACCCCACGCGCTGGGAGCCACCCGAGCGCAACTGGCCCGCGGGCGCGAAGGGGCGCATCGCGCTCTCGTCCGTGCATGTGCTGGTGCAGTTCCAGACGCGCAGCTTTCCGTCCACCACCTGGGTCGGGAGCATCCACGACCCGGCGCACCCGCTGCACAGGCATGTGATGGGCTTCGACAATGTCCTGGCCGAAAAGGGCGTCGCCATCCTGTCGGTGCAGCTCACGCAGCGGTATCTGAAGGATGCGAGCGACACGCCGGTCGGCCACTTCGGCTTCGTCGATGGGCTGAGCCAGCCGCTCGTGGGCGGGCCGAAGCCGGCCGCAACGTCGTATGCCAACCACGTGCCGCTCGGCGACGTGTTGCTGGGCTACCGCAACTCGCGCAACGACGAGCCCTGCACGCGCCGATTGTGGAGAGACAGCACCTTCGTCGTCCTGCGCAAGCTGGCGCAAGACCTGGGCGCGTTCGAGAAGCTGTTGCCGCCCGCGCAGCCGCAGCGCGATGCCACCAAGGCGCTGCTGATGGGGCGATCGCCGAAGGGCATCAACCCGATCGACGGCACCGATGGCAACGACTTCAACTACGACGGGGACGCCGACGGAAAGAAGTGCCCGTTCCAGTCGCATGTGCGGCGCGCCAACCCGCGCACGCGCGAGGGAACGCGGCCCGATCAGGTCGATTCGCCACGCATCATCCGGCGCGGCATGTCGTACGGCCCGCATCGCGACGACCTTGCGGCGCAGGCCGAGCGCGGCCTCCTTTTCAGTGCCTACAACGCCTCGATCGCCGAGCAGTTCGAGCTCATCCAGAGCTGGCTGAGCGGCGGCAACAGCAGCAGCCCGAACAGCTACTCGGGGCTGCGCGATCCATTCGTCGGCGTGCCGGGGCCGGACACCGAGCCGAACTGCTTCGCCTACTTGGACGCAGCCACCGGCGCCCCGCGCACGCTCGCGCTCGGCGCGCAGCCGCCGGTCACGCTGAAGTGGGGGCTGTATGGCTTCGTGCCGTCGATCTCGGCGCTGCACGAGCTCCAGGGCCTGGCCGACGAGGCGGCCCAGCGCGAGAGTGCGGCCAGGGACACGAGCAAGGGGGACACGGACAAGGGACGGGGCGGCTGCCCCTTCCGCCGACAACAGAACAGCGACGAACTGGCGCGCCAGAAATCGGCCCTCGTGCAACGCGGTGCGGTCGTCATCCGCGGCCTGCAGCTCGGCGAGCAACGCGACGGCGTCGACGCCGCCAAGACGCAGTGGAAGCTGGCCCTCGAAGACCTGAGCGCGCGCCAGTCGGGCACCAGCCAGGCGATCTGGGCGGCGGTGCGCGAGGTGCATGGTGGGGTGCTGCGCACGCCCTATGGCGTGCTGGTGTGCAAGCGCACCTGGGTCGACCAGGTGCTGGCGAATACCGAGCGCGTCTACAGCGTGAGCGGCTACAACGCGCGCTTGCGCCAATGCTTCGGCGAGATCTACCTGGGGCTCGACGATGACGACGGCATCGGTGGCGGCGCAGGCAGCCTGTACGACACGCTTGCCTCCGACGTGAACCGCGCGCTCTATGCCGTCACCGAGGCCCAGGGCTTCACCAGCGCCCGCCGCGCCATGCGCCAGACGATCGCGGCCGCCACGGCCGGCGCCAGCGCCAAGGCGGAGGTGAAGGCAGAGGTAAAGGACCTGGTCGACGACGCGCTGGAACGCCTGTGCGTGGTGTGGTTCGGCCTGCCCGACGGCCGCTTCGTGCAAGGCGGTGGCTGGCGTTATGGCGTGACGGATGCGAACTGCCCCGGCTTCTTCAGCGCACCGTCGCGCTACACCTTCCAGCCCCACCCCGGCCCCGAGTCCACACGCCTCGGGCAGGCGCACGGCCAGGCGCTCAAGACTCAGGTGCTGGGCCTGCTCGCCACGCCTGCAGGCACCGGGCGAGTCATGGCCAGCCGGCTCGGCAAGCCGATCGGGCAGGCCGTGGGCGCAGACAACGCCCTGTTCATGCGCAACCTCATCGGCGTGATGATGGGCATGCTGCCCACCGTCGACGGCAACCTGCGCAGCGTGCTGTACGAGTGGGTGGCGGATGCCTCGCTGTGGGATCAGCAGCTCGCCTACCTGGGGGCACGGCAAGCAAAGGCGGCCGCGCACGACGCGGCGCGCAGCGCCTTGCTGGAGCCGCTGGTGCGCACCCTGCGGCTTCGCCCTGTGCCCGAGCTGATCTGGCGCACGGCGCTGAAGTCGCACGCGCTCGGTGGCGTGGCTGTTCGGCCCGGCGACATCGTCGTCGTGAGCCAGGTCTCTGCCGGCCAGGAGGCCCTGCTCGACGACAAGGCCCAGGCCGGCGACCTCAGCTTCGTCTTCGGCGGCAAGCGCAGCGCGGTGCCGGCCTGTGCTGGCGAGCCCTTGCACGCCTGCCCGGCGCAGAAGATGGCGACCGGCGTGCTGCTCGGCCTGCTGGCCGGCCTGATGGAATCGGCCACGATGCAGCCGACGTTGTCGGCGCTGGCGCTCAGGATCAGCCGGCGCTGAACTCGCTTAGCCGATCTCGCCGCCGATCTCTGCGCCGACCCTTGTGCGCACGCGCTCGGCCTGCGCCAGGTGCCAGGGCATCTGCAAGGCCGCAAAGCTCACGCTCGCGCGCTCGACGGCGTCCTGCGCTGCGCCGCGATCACCGCGTGCCAGCGCCACCTGCGCGCTGCATAGCTCGTTGCACGCCGCCTCGTGCGGCGACTGGCGCAGCCGCGCCACTCGGCCTGCCGCCTGGAGCTGCCGTTGCGCGCCCGGCCAGTCGCCCTGCGCAGCGGCAGTCAGCGCGAGCGCCCGCCGCGCCATCGCCGCGCCCAGGCCGTCGCGCTTGCGGGCGCGTTGCAGCGCCTGCGCGGCGCGGTGCCGCACCTCGGCTTCACCGCGCCCGCATTCGACCGCCGCCTCGGCCAGCCAGCCGTAGGCCATCGAGATGAAGAGCCGCTTGTCGCGTGCCTCCAGCCAGGCCACGGCTTCGGCCAGTGCGCTCAGGTCTTCGCTCTGGGCGCCGATTCGCCAGGCCGCAAACGCGCCGAGCGCGCGGCCCATGCCGTACAGGTAGAGGCTCTTGACGCGCTCGGCAACCCGTTGCGCGCGCTGCGCGGTGTCGAGGGCTTCTTGCCAGCGGCCCTGCCACAGCAGCACGCCGCTGTACCAGCACAGCACCGATCCTTCGACTTCGTGGCCCGGCCACGGCGCGTGCCGCAGGCCCAGCTCGGCGCAGGCGAGCGCCTCGTCGAAGCGGCCCTGGTCGCCCAGCACGCTGGCCTTGCAGGCGAGCGAGTAGGCCACGCTCGCGCCCGGGCGGCCACTGGTGGCGTCGATGGCGCGTGCCGACGTGGCCTCGTCGAGCAGGGCGAGCGCGCCGCCGTAGTCGCAGGCGGCGGCCAGTGCCTGGCCGAGCGTGACGCCGATCTGCGCGACCAGCTTGGCGTCGCGCAGCTCCCGCGCCGCGGCCATCGCGGTCTCGCAATGCGCCACCGCCGCGCGCGGCTCGCCCAGTGCGTAGGTGATGTAGGCGAGCCAGTACTCGGCGTACACGGCACCCGGTGCGTCGCCATGCTGCCGGGCGAGTGCGATAGCGCGGTTGAAAAGCGCCAGCTCGCTGCGCGAGGGGTCGAACACGCAGGCCATGCCCAGGCGCCGAACGACAGAGCGCCACACGCGGTAGCGCTGCGGCGTGTCGGGTTCGCGGTCGAGCAGCTCGAGGGCGCTGCGGTACTGCGCCTTGGCGCGGTCGATCGACGACGCGGCCATGGCCTTGTCGCCCGCCATCGCGGCGTAGTGCGAGGCCTGCGCGTGGTCGGCCGCGCCGGCATGGTGGTAGGCCAGCGCTTCCACCGCCTCGGTGTCGGCCCCAGCCTGGGCGCGCTCGTGCAACAGCTCGGCAATGCGCCGGTGCATGCTGCGCCGGCGGTGCAGTCCGATCGCCGAATACACCACCTCGCGCGTGATGCCGTGCTTGAAACGCAGCGTGCCGCGCCGCTCGCCCGGGAACACGAAATCCTGCGCCGCCAGGGCCCGCACCGTCGGGTGCTCCGGCCCGAGCCCAGTGAGCGCCTGCAGCAGCCAGGTGGGCACCACGTTGCCGATCACTGCGGCGGTGCTCAGCAAGTCGTTCTGCTCGACCGGCAGCCGCGTCACGCGCGAGGCGATCAGCGTCTCCAGCCAGACCGACCCACCGGGCGCGGCGCTCAGGCTGCTCTGCGCATCGGCGGTGCTGGCGGCCGAGTGGCACAGCTCTTCGAGGAACAAGGGGTTGCCGCCTGCATGGCGGCGGATGGCATCCGTCACGAAGGGGTTCGCGCCGGGCAGCAGGCGGGCGATGGTGGCATCGGCCTCGGGTTTGGAGAAGACGGCCAGCTCCAGCAGGTCGGCCTCGCTTAACCGGGCGTCGGCGCTGTCCATCGGCCGTGTGGCCGCGAGCACCAGCACCGGTGCGGCATGCAGGCGGCCGATGCCGAAGACGACCTCGCGCGTGGCTTGGTCGGCCCACTGCCAGTCGTCGATGAAGATGATCTGCGAACGCTCGCGTGCCGCGGCCGCCACCAGCGCGCACACCGCGCCGATGATCTGCTCGGGCGTCTGGGGCGGGGCTTCGCTGCCGTCGCCCTGCGCGGGCAGCGGCAGGGCGAGCGCCTGCTGCAGCGCGGCGCGGTGCGGGCGCAAGGCCGGGTCGATGCGCGCCAGCGCGGCCTCCACCGCCTGCGCGGCCGCGGCCGGCGTGGTCTGGGCCGACAGGCCGAACTGCGACCGCAGCATCTGCAAGAAGGGCTGCAGCGGTTCGGCGCTCAGATCACGGTCGCAGTAGCCGCGCGAGACGTTGCAATCCTTCAATGCGGCGCGCTTCAGGAACTCTTCGGCCAGGCGCGTCTTGCCCACGCCGGGTGGTGCCGTCACCGCCACGAAGCGCGGCTGCCCGCCGCGCACGCTGTCCAGTGCGCGAGCCAGCCAGTGAAGCTCGGCCTCGCGCCCCACGAAGGGCACCAGGCCGCGCTGCACATGCGCCTCGAAGCGCGTGCGCAGGCCGCTGCGCGCGAGGATGCGCAACACCGCGAACGGCCCGGGCCGGCCCTTGACGGAGAGCGACAGCGCTTCGGTGTGGAACAGCGCGCTGCGCGGCCCGAGTGTTTCGGCGCTTGCCAGGATCTCGTCGGCCTCGGCGCAATCGCTCAGGTGCTTGGCGATGCCCGGTGCCGGGCCGTAGAGCATGTAGCGGCCCGCGATGCTGTCGCCCGGGTGGGCCAGCACCAGCCCGGCGTGGATGCCCGAGTGCACGCTCAGGCGCGGCGCGCCGTAGGCGGCGTACTTCTCGCGCAGCTCGCGCACCTTGGCATGCACTTCGAGTGCCACCTCGGCGGCGCGCTGGCCGTCTTCTTCGGTGGCCTGGGGGTTGCCGAAGAGTGCCTGGAAGCCGTCGCCCTGGTGCTGGTTGACGGTGCCCTCGCGTGCGGCCACCGCCTGCTCGAAGATGCGCCGCGTGTCGGCGATCAGCTCGGCGTTGATCTCGGCCTCCATCACGTTGGCCAGGGCGGTCGAGTCCGACAGGTCGGTGAAGAGCACGGTGAGGTGGCGCTTGGGCAGCGATTCAAGCGACCCAGCCTCGCGATTGGTGGTTCCGTCAGCCTGCGGCACACGCGCTCCCGTTTTAGGCGCATTGTGTATTGCCGTGCAAAGGTCGATCAACAACATCTCGGGGCTGGACGGCTCCCGATCGTGCCCCGGGCCTGTGCGGCGTGTGCGTTGGCCGGCTTGCCTACCAGTGCGCAGGCAGCGGCCGCGGCAGCAGCAGCGCCTTGCCCTGGCGCACCAGGTAGCCACCGCGCTCCAGGTCTTTCATCAGGCGGCTGACCATCTCGCGCGAGCAGCCCACGCGGCTGGCGAGCGCGGCATGCGTGAGGCGCTCGGCGATCAGGTGGCTGCCGTCGGCCTGGGGCTGCGCGAGCTCGGCCAGCAGCGCGGCCAGCCGGCCGTAAACGTCGAGCAGCGCCATGCTGCGTGCACTCTGCGTGGCCAGCCGCGCACGGCGGATCACGCGTGCCAGCAGCTCGAACGCGAACTCGGGGTCGGCGGCGATGTGCTCGCGCAGCGTGGTGCGCGTGACCACGGCGCATTCGGTCGTCTCCATCGTGATGACCGAAGCCGAGCGCGGGCCGCCGTCGAGGCTCATCTCGCCCAGATACTCGCCCGGGCCGTAGATGCCGTACACGACCTCGCGGTCGCGCTCGTCGGTGGAGAAGCACTTCAAGCGCCCCGACAGAACGATGAACAAGGTGTCGCCCGCGTCACCCTCTTGAATCAGCAGCGTGCCCTTGCGGTAGCGGCGCGTCTGCCCGCGTTCGAGCAGCCGGCGCAGGCTGTCGGACCCGTGAGAGTCGGTCGAGGGCGCAGCGGCGGCGGCGGTGCTCATGGGGCTGGCGGGTGCGATGGAGAGTGCGGGGTCGCACCCATCATCGCCCGAAAGCGCGCCGGCCTGCAATTCACGCGGCCCGGGCGGAGCCCGTGGCGCGTGCAAGGTCCTCGGGGCCGTCAGGCCGCCAGCATCGGCGGGAGCGGTTCGATGGAGGGCAGCGCCGACATCGGCGACAGCGACATCGTGATCGGCGGCAGCGTGGCCACGCGGCTCATCAGGTCGCGGATGCTCGCGGTCTGTGTCTTCTGGCGGATGCTGCTGATCTGCGTGCGCACGGTGGACACGGCCACGTCGTGCTGGCAGGCCACCTGCTTGGGCTTGAGGCCGCTGCACAGCGCGCACAGCACGCGCGCCTCGGCATCGGTCAGGCCCTGGGCCCGGGCGTAGAAGTCGATCGTCAGCGCGTCGCCCGGCTGGCGGCGGCCGAGCACCAGCAGCACCTGCGCGCCGGGGCCATGTTCATCGCCCGCTTCGTCGGGCAAGGGCACCACCGCCACCGACAAGCCCGGCTCCTGCCGCCCCAGCCACAGCAGGCGCCGCCGCCCGCGGGCCGCATCGGCCAGTGCTTGGCCCAGCAGCACGCCCTCGTGGCGGTGCACGGCGCGCACCTGGCGGCCCGTGACCGCCAGGCGGTCGCCCAGCGCCAGTTCTCGGTACGCGGGCTGGTTGGCATGGCGCAGCTCGCCGGAGGGCGTGACGAGCAGCATGCCGTGGTCCATCTCGTCGAGCATGCGCGTGAGCCAGTGCGTCAGCCGCGGCGTGGGCGCGGCGCGCCGCTCGGGGCCGGTGTAGTGGGCAGCCGGTGCGGCGCCGGGCATGTCACGCAGGCAGTTCTGGCTCATGGCGATCCCCTTGTGTTCGGCGGCGGCGCTCGGGGCTGACACGCCCGGGGCCGCACATCAACAATCTAGGGGAGGCATCGCGCGCGAAGTTGTGAATTGCACCGAGCGATTTGTGATTTATTCACATCACCGTCAGCGCCGCCAACGCTTGGCTGCCATGCCGCTCGCCCCGTTGTTCACCAAACCACCCAGCACGATCGCCTGCACGTTCTCCATCGTCTGCTCGACGAAGGCCGGGGTCGGCGAGCACGAAAAACAAGACCCTGAAGCCCGCACCCGGTGGCTTTCTGACAATCTACACATCGCGCGCTGAACCGGGCGATGCCGAAAGGCGGGCCAACTGGCTGTTTTCGGCACCCGGCGAGTTCCCGATCGACATCCGAGCCTGCCGGCCCGGGCAGGCGACCGTGAGCCGCCGGTGGGCAAGACCGGCAGCCGCCAAGACACGCTGACCCAGAAGGAACACCATGCAATATCTCGCAGCACCTCACCGACGCACCGCGCGCATCCCGTGTGCGGCCATTGCGCTTTTCTCACTGGCCACGGGTCAGGCGCTTGCCCAGCAAACGGGCGGCGCTGACGACCTGGCCAAGCAGCTGTCGAACCCCGTCGCCGCGCTGATCAGCGTGCCGTTGCAGTTCAACTACGACGACGGGTTCGACAACAACGGCTACCGCACCACGCTCAACATCCAGCCGGTGGTGCCCATGAGCATCAGCACCGACTGGAACCTCATCTCGCGCACCATCCTCCCTGTCACGCGCCAGGAGAACGTGGTCGGCGATGGGAGCCAGTTCGGCCTGGGCGACACCGTGCAGAGCTTCTTCTTCTCTCCCAAGATGCCCACGGCCGGGGGCCAGATCTGGGGTCTCGGGCCGGCCTTGCTGCTGCCCACTGCCACCGAAGATGAGCTGGGCTCCAAGAAGTGGGGCCTTGGCCCGACCGCCGTGGTGCTGACACAGACCGAAAGCGGCTGGACGTATGGCGCGCTCGCGAACCACATCTGGTCGGTGGCGGGCTCCGACTCGCGCAGCGATATCAGCAGCACCTTCTTGCAGCCGTTCATCGCAAAGGGCCTCGGCCAGGGCCGCACGCTGGCGATCAACCTGGAGAGCACCTACGACTGGAAGCACGAGCAATGGACCGTGCCCATGAACGTCCAGTACTCCAAGGTCATGAAGTGGGGCGAGCAGATGGTGAGCCTGCAAGGCGGGGTGCGCTACTACTTCGAGCGCCCCGACGGCGGCCCGGACTGGGGCCTGCGCGCGACCCTGACCTTCCTGTTCCCCCGATGAACCCCTCCATGCGGCTTCAGATGGCTTGGAGCCGCACGTTGCACGCAGTACGCCAACAATCGCTTCAACAAGGGGGGGCAGCCCATCAGGTGGTGGGCAAGTTGATGGGCTGACCAATGCAACGACGCACTCAAGCCGAGCCAAGCCGAGTCAGCTCCGTGCGGCCGGTTCGGCGCTGCCTGTGAATCGGGCTTCTCAAGCATCCGGCGAGACCGAGGCGGCCTAAACTTCAGGCGCCCCGCGCGTGGGGTACGCGTTTCGCAATGCGACCAAAGAACTGGCAGCGACGCACGAGTTGACGCGCCGCCAAAGTACCGAAGCGGCGCGAACGAATTGTTCGGCCAAGTTGACGTGAGGCGCCCCAAGTCGTGAAAGAGTCTTCCCGGTACGCGTTGCAGGAGTTGCCGAAGTGGTACCCGCTCGGCGAGTACCGACGCCGTCTAGTCGAGCAGGGAAGGTCCACGACGTGGGTTGTCAACGGAGATGAGATCGGTCTTCAACTGCAGAGCGAGAGATTCACTCTGCTCGCTACCAGCTACGACTACTTCGACGGCTGCCAACACTGGATTTACTTGCTGAAGGACGGAAAGCCAGTGGACCAGCTGCGAATGCCAGATGAGTTCGGTTTTATCCAAGAGGTCAACGCAATCAACGAGAACGAGATCGAGCTCGGCTACTTCGGGACAAACGACAGATGGAATCTTGTCGTCAGTGAGAGCGGTTTTTTGTCGTACTCGATCGCCACGCTCAAAATGCGACTGAATCGCTTTCTACTGGCCAAGCGCCATATCTCGGCTCGTCGCACAAAGGGCCCACCTTGGTCTCTCAAGAAGGCGGTGCCTAACCATTCCATCGAGGGGGCGTCGGAGCTTCATGCCAAGCATTCGGCGCTATTTACCAGGAGAACACCATGACAATTCAAGGCGGCTGTTTGTGCGGGGCGGTGCGCTATCAATGCACTCAGGCCCCAGTCATGCAGTTCAACTGCCACTGCCGTGATTGCCAGAAGTCGACCGGAGGGCCCTTTGCTCCGATCGCATTCTTTCCAGACGAGTGCGTCGTCGTCACGGGTGACGTGAAGCACTTTGAAAGTGTCGGCGGCAGTGGCAAGAAGATCTTGCGCGGCTTTTGCCCGACCTGCGGCTCCCAGCTGTTCGGAAGGGTCGAGATCCTTCCCGCGTTGTTGTCGATCCGAGCCGGTACGCTCGATGAGCCGTCGCAGTACAAGCCGAAGGCCCACATTTACGCGAGCCATGCCGCCCACTGGGATCACATAGACACGTCGCTTACGACCTTCACCGAAGGCGCACCACAGCGATGAGGCCCAACCCTTCAACCGAGAAGATTTGCGCGCCTCGCCGCCCTCAGCGCGTACGTCGCGGCTCGCCCTTGCCACGCAACTGAGCCCCCGCCCTGGCGCTGCCGCGCGTCGCCGGCTTGTTGGCCGCCGGCTTGGCGGGCGCGACCAAGCCGCTGTCCGGGTTGACGGCCACGGTGTTGTATTCGGCCGCGTAGTGCTTGCGCATGCGCACGATCTCGCGCGTGTACTTGCCCGCCAACTGCTTCTTCTTCGTCTCTGACAGCAGGCGCCCGGCGACCTGGAAGAACTTCGATTCTTCTTCCTTCAAATGGTGGCGCACCTTGAAGCTCAGTTGCTTGGCGGTGGCGATCCACCCGTCCTGCTTCTTGTTGCGCACGGACAGGTCGTCGAGCAACTCGTCGACTTCGTGGTGCTCATGCAGCGCGTGGCGCGAGGCGTCGAGGCCGCCGTCTTCCATCAGCAGCTCGACGTACAGGTAGCGCTCCTCCGCCGCGGCGTGCGCCATGAGTTCGACCTTCAGTTGCAGAAAGAGCAACTCGCGCTTGGCCATGTCGCCGCGTGTCGCGGTGAGCTTGCGGCACAGGTCGCGTTGCAGGTCGTGGCTCTCACGGATGGCGTCGAAGATCATGCTGAAGGCTCCCGGCTGACATGGTTCTGGTGGCGCGAGCCGCGTGGCGTGCGCGCGCTCCCGCGCCACTTTCGCGCAGGCGTGCCGTGCAGCGTGCCAGAGAAGCGACAGCTTCGAAGTAGGACGACGGCGCGATCGCCGCTCGTTGCGGGGTTTCGTGAAAACGGGCCGCTTCGGGCCTCGCGGAAGGCGCGGCCGGCCTGAGCCGCCCTCAAGTTCCGCGCCGGCCTGTCGAAACTCCCGATGCGACCCCGAGCCGAATGCCTTGGGGGGCGCACCGCCCACGCGCCGCCCCTCATGCGGCCGTGACCACTTCGATCTGCCACGGAAGGCCCCGGCCGGCATGTGGACCACGCTTCGCCAATGGTGTCAGCGCACCCCTCGCACATCGGTTGACCCGCTGGAGCGCCCGCCTGCGCGGGAATCGGCCGACTCGGTGCCGACCGAAGCGCCTTCGACGCTGCCCGCCATCGCAGCGGAGCCGGGCGACGACATCGCCCTGCAGTTCACTGCCTTGCTGCTGGGCGCTGCGGAGCTGATCGACACGGCCCCCACCCCGGCCGAGCAGGGCGTGCTCAAGCGCCTGGGCGAAGCCGTGCGCGCAGGCCATGAGGATCCGCTCGTGCCGCGCATGCCCACGATCCTGCCCAAGCTGATGCGCCTTCTGCGCCGCGACGACATGGCTGCGCATGAACTCACCGAGCTGCTGGGCCGCGAGCCTGCGCTGCTGGGCGAGGTGATGCGCATCGCCAACTCGCCGTTCTATGCCGGTACGCAGAGCCTCACGAGTCTGGATGCCGCCCTGTCCCGTTTGGGGCGGCGCGGCATCGAGCAGGTCGTGAGCCGCGCGGCCCTGGCACCGGTCTTTGGCGTCTCTCAAGGGCGCTTCAGCGCCGCTGCGGGCGCGCTGTTGTGGCAGCAGGCCGAGGCCTGCGCGCAGGATTGCGCCACGCGCCGAAGGGGCTCACTCGATCACTTCGACGCCTATCTGGCCGGCATGGTGGCCAACACCGGGTTGATCGTGGCGCTGCGCCTGCTCGATCAGGGCCATGCACATGCAGTGCCCGCCAGCCGGGCCTTCCACGATCGGCTGGCGGTCCTGTCGGCACGCTTGTCGGCGCGCATCGCGCACCAGTGGCGCTTCTCCGATGCGGTGGTCCAGGCCGTGGCGTCGCTCGCGCAGCGCACGCCTGCTGCCGGCGCCTCCGACTTGGGCAACGCGCTGCGGCTGGCAGACCGCGCCAGCAAGGCGGGCGCGTTGGCTCGCCCCGCCTGACGCCCGACTTCGGCCCCCGCTGAATACGCCCCACACGCGGCGTGGTGATCGCACCGTGCCCCCCGACCGAGGGGCGCGATGGGGTGGCATCCGTGGGCGATCGGTGGGTGCGTGCGCCGGACAGTGAAGGCAAGCGAGTTGACGGCGTCAGTCACCCGCCCCTCACCGCCCCAACCACCCGACGCGAAGGAGCAGCCAGATGGCCACCCAGATCCCCCATGTTCAACCGCAGACGATCGTGCTCGTGCTGGTCAGCGCGGGCGTCAGCCACGGAGCCAGTGGCTTCGGCATCACGCCCAGCGGCAAGCTGAAGAAGATCCCCGACAACAACCCGCAACTGCGCCGCATGGCCGGCGCCGCGCAGGCGCTTTCGATCGTCGACCAGGCCGACATCCCCGACGTGGCCGGCGCCGCACAGGCGGCCCTGCTCGAGGCCGCGCAGCGCGTGGCTGCCGAGTTCCAGTAACCCACCCCTGCAAGGAGCACACATCATGTCCAAGATCACGTTCTGGTGCGACGAAGAGACGAGCGAAGTCGGCCCGTCGGACAGCCCTTACTTCCTGGTCTACGTTGGCGACGCGAGCCAGCACAAGTCCGTCGTCAGGCGGGTGCGCAAGGAAAGCTGGGACAACAACGTCGACAAGGGCGAGCCGGCGCGCTCGGCTACGTTCACCATGCCCGGCATCAACCAGTTCAGCCTGGTGCTGGTCGCGCTGATGGAAGAAGACGACGGCCCGGACTCCAACCTTGCACTCAAGGTGCAGCAGTGGATGGACAACCTCGATGGCCTCTTGCAACCGGCGATCGTCAACTCGACGCAGGTCGTCACGATGATGCGCCAGGAGATGATCAAGGCGATCAACGCCAACGATTGGAACGACGACATCATCAACGTGAAGCGCATCAGCTCCGGCCAAACGCTGCACTACTACGGCGACGGCGGCCACTACCGCGTGCGCTTCGAGGCCTGAAGGCCCTTGGCCATCGGTTGGCGCAGGGCGCGCGCTGCATGGCGCGCGCCCTGCGCCGCTCGTACGCTGTCCTCGCTTCGCGGTGTGTCGGGCTTGTCGAGTGAACGCGGGAGGCATGGAAAGGTCACGGTAAGGTGCAAGCGAGATGTGGCAAGCTGCCGCAATCGCTTCCTTCCACTTCTTTCAACAGCCCGCGAGCAAGCACCATGGCAAACCGGCCCGGCAGGCAAACCGCTCTTCTCGTCGTCGATGTACAGGTGGGCGTCGTCGCCGATGCCTGGGAGCGAGATCGGGTGGTGGGCAATGTGGCGCTCGCAGTGCAGCGTGCGCGCGAAGCCGGTGTGGCGCTTGTCTGGGTCCAGCACGAGGACGACGACCTCAAGCCGGGTTCGGCTCCGTGGCAGTGGGTGCCCGAGCTCGTGCCGCACCCCGGCGAGGCGCACATTCACAAGCAGTACAACTCGGCGTTCGAGAACACGGGCCTGCTCGACCTGCTCGACGCGCAGGGTGTCTCGCGCATCGTGCTCGCCGGCGCCATGACGAACTGGTGCATACGCGCCACCGCCTATGGTGCGCTCGATCGCGGCTTCGACCTCACGCTGCTGAGCGATGCGCACACCACGAGCGACATCGAGATCGAACCCGGCCGCCGGGTGGAGGCGCGCTCGGTGATCGATGACCTGAACCTCGCGGTGCGGTGGCTGTCGTACCCTGGGCGGGCCAACGCGGTTGCGACCGCAGAGCAGGCTGAGTTCACAGGCGCGCGATGACACACGACGATGTTCTGGGCTTCTGGTTTCGGGAGATCGAGCCGGCGCAGTGGTGGGCCTCGAGCACCGAATTCGATGGTCTGGTGAGGGCGCGATTCCTCGGTCTGCTGGAGCGCGCCGCGGCCGGTGAGTTGCACGGGTGGCGCGCCACATCGGCGGGCCGCCTCGCCGAGGTCATCGTGCTCGACCAGTTCTCTCGCAATATCTTTCGCGGCACGGCCCGCGCCTTTGCGCAAGACCCGCAGGCGCTGGTGCTGTCGCAGGAGGCGGTGTCATCGGGTGCCCTGACGGCGCTGAACGAAACCGAGCGCACCTTCTTGCTGATGCCCTACATGCACAGCGAATCACGCGCCATCCACGCGCAGGCCGAGGCGCTGTTCAAGACGCACACGCCGGCCAACAACCACGACTTCGAGTTGCGCCACAAGGCGATCGTCGACCGCTTCGGCCGCTACCCGCACCGCAACGAGATGCTCGGTCGGGTATCGACGGCCGAAGAACTGGCCTTCCTCAGGCAGCCGGGCTCCAGCTTCTGATAAGCCCGGGGGGCCGGCCTCAGGCCAGCACGCGCAGCAGCCAGCGGTTGAGGTCGGCGATTTCTTCCATGCACACCGAGTGCGGCATCGGGTAGTCGTGCCACTCGATGGCGTAGCCCAGTGCCGCCAGCGCATCGCGCGATGCCACGCCGCGATCGAGCGGCACGACCGGGTCTTGCGTGCCGTGGGCCAGAAAGATGGGCACATCGGCATTCGATTCGCTGCGTTCGGCCGCCGTGGTGGCAGCCAGCGGCAGGTAGCCCGACAAGCCGGCGAGCCCCGCCAGGCGCTCGCGGCAGCGCAGTCCGGCGAGCAGCGTCATTGCGCAGCCTTGCGAGAAACCCGCGAGCACGATGCGCGAGCTGGGTACGCCGCGCTCGTTCTCGCGCGCGATCAGGGCATCGATCGCGGCTTGAGATTCGCGCAGGCCCGCTTCGTCTTCGCGGCGGGCGAGATCGGTGCCGAGGATGTCGTACCAGGCCCGCATCACGTAGCCGCCATTGATGGTGACTGGCCGCGTGGGGGCGTGGGGCAGCACGAAACGCACGTCGCCGAGTGCGCTCAGGTCGAGCGCCTCGGCCACCGGCACGAAGCCTTCACCGCTGTCGCCCAGCCCGTGCAGCACGATCACCGTGCGCGTGGGCGACGGGCCGGTTTCGAATTCGATGGTTTCCAGGGACAACATGGCAGCTCCGCAGATGGCAAAGCGCCATCGTAAGCGGCCCGTGCCGTGTCGTGCCCGGCGCTCAGAAGCGGTAGTTGAAGCCGATGGCGATCATCGGGATCGCCTTGATCTTCTCCACGTCGGAGCGCAGGTCGGCCAGCTCGGCGTCGATGTCGGCCTGCGACACGATGCTGGTGTCGCCGATGTGCGTGCCCGAGTGCGTTTCGGTCATCGTCGCCTTGCCGATCGAAGCGCCGAGGTCGAACACGAAGCCCCAGCCACTGCTGAGCTGGTGCCCCCAGCCGATGCCCAGGTACGGCGTGGTCTTGGGGAACTTGATCTGCACGTTGATGCGGTCGCTGCTGTCGGAGATGAAGGTGGCGTCGCCCACGGTCATCTCGGTGCCATTGCCTTGCGCAGTGAGGTCGGCCTTCATGTTGTTGAAGGTCACGCCGCCGGTAATGCGAAAGCCGTTGCTGAACGGGAACCAGTCGGCGAAGAGTCCCACACGGTGGTAGCTCGCCTTGCCGACGTAGTCGTAGCCGTCTTCGGTTTCGGTCACGTTGTGGCTGCCGGCGGAGGCGAAGTCACCGCGCACGGTGAACGCGGGCGACAGCGCCTGCGCGTAGCCGAGCATCAGGCCGTGGGTGCCGATGCCGGTGTAGACCTCACCTGCGTGGGCGGCGGGGGCGAAGCTGGTGGCCAGCGCGGTGGCGATAGCGATCGCCAGGGGGATGTTCTTCATTGCGTCCTCGGAAAGAATCCGTGCCCGGTGATGGGCCCGTGAAATTCATTCTCGAAAACGCGTTACCGATCGTGGATCGGCCGGACAGGTGAGCCCGCGTGACGGAGTTCACCCATTCGCATCGGGTGATGGGTCAGCCTCGCGGGACTTGCGGAATATGGCCGGGTTGCCCGGTCGATCGAAGCGCCGAAGAGATCGACAAACAGGATCGCCTTCAGCGCATGCCTTTGCTGGCCATGTTGAGGATGTCGTCGAGCGGGTTGCCGTCGCCATTGAAGTCGAGCATCGAGGCGAGGCCACCGAGCCCGCCCATGCCTGCGGCTGCACCTCCGGCCTGCATGCCGGCGGCCGCTGGGCGCCCACCACCGAGCAGGCCGCCCAGCAGGTCGCCGAGCCCACCCAGGCCACCGCCACCTGCGTCAGCGCCCATTGGCGTGGCGGGCGCCGAGCCGGCGCCGCTGTTCTGCTTGGCCAGGTAACCGGTGACCAGCATGGCGACGATCGGCAGCATCTTCTTGAGCAGCGCCGGGTCGAGCCCCGACTGGCTCGACGCGTTCTGAGCGACGGCGCTGCTCACGTCCCTGGAGCCGAAGATCTGCCCCAGCACGTCGTTGCCCTGCTGCACGTTGGTGGGTTGCGGCGAGAGCACGTTGTCGAGCAGGCCGCCCCCGCCGAGCTGGCTGAGCAGATCGCCCAGGCCCCCCAGACCTTGCGGTTGCGCCTGGGTCTGTTTCTTGAGGCCGCCCAGGATGGCCGGCATCAGCGCCTCGGCGCCGCCAGCCGCCTGGGCTTCACTCACGCCGAGTTCTCGGGCCATGGATTCGAGGCCGCCCGTCTGGGCGAGGAGATCGGTGATCTGCATGAGCCTGCTCCGGTAAAGGGTGAATGAGGCCGAACCTGCTCAGTCGAGCAGCTCTTTCGGCACCTTGCCGCCGTTGGCCGCGATGTGGGCCAGCACGTTCTTGTGCAGCCAGATGTTCATGGCGGCCGAGTCACCCATCTTGTCGTCAGGGCAGCCGAGCTCCACCGCCAGTTCCTTGCGCGCCGCGAGGCTGCTGTCGATGTCGAGCAGCTTGAGCAGGTCGACGATCGATGTTCGCCAGTTGAGCTTTTGCGGGTTGGCCTTGGCGCGTTCTTCCATCTGCGCCTCGACGTCGACCATGGCGATCGGGTTCACGACTTCGACCGGCGTGGTGGGCAGCGGGGTCGACGCCGCCGCTGGGGCAGGCGTTGCGGCGACCGGCGGTGCGGCAGGTGCCGGGGCGGCATGGGCGCTGCCGATGCCGAGCTTGTCGAGGATCTTGCTGAAGAAACCCATGTTGCATGCTCCTTGAGGCTTGAGTGGCGGCAGGGCCCTCGGGGTGATGGCCCGGCGCCGCCGTTCTTTCATCGCTGAACCATCGTACGCACATCAGCCGGTGCCGGGAAGGCGATGCCCCTGCCCGAAGGTGCAGAGCTGCGGTCCGCGAAAACCTTGCCGCCCGGTGGCAGCCGCCGGCAGCGCGCTCAGCCCCAGTTCTCGAGAACCACCTTGCCGCGCGCCTTGCCCGATTCGATCAGCGCGTGGGCGCGCCGCAGGTTGGCCGCGTTGATGGGGCCGAAGTGCTCGGCCAGCGTGGTGCGGATCAGGCCGGCGTCGACGAGTTGGGCCACCTCGTTGAGCAGGCGGTGCTGGCCGATCATGTCGTCGGTGCCGAACACCGCGCGCGTGAACATGAACTCCCAGTGCAGCGCGACCGACTTGCGCTTGAGCTGGCCCACGTCGAGCGTGGCCGGGTCGTCGATCAGGCCGAAGTGGCCCTGCGGTGCGATCGCGTCGGCGATCTGCGCGAAGTGCTGGTCGGTCTGCGTGAGGCTTGCGATGTAGTCGACCGCGGGGAAGCCGATGCGCTTGAGCTCCCCGGCGATCGGCCGGCTGTGATCGATCACGTGGTGCGCGCCGAGCTCCTTCACCCAGGCCTGCGTCTCGGGGCGCGAGGCGGTGCCGATGATGGTGAGGCCGGTCAGCCGCGCGGCGAGCTGCGTGAGGATGGAGCCGACGCCGCCGGAGGCGCCGATGATGAGCAGCGACTTCGTGCTCGGCTGCTTGCCCGGCGCAATGCCGAAGCGGTCGAACAGCAGCTCCCACGCCGTGATGGTGGTCAGCGGCAGCGCGGCGGCCTGGGCGAAGTCGAGCGAGCGGGGCGCGTGGCCGACGATGCGCTCGTCCACCACGTGCAGCTCGCTGTTGGTGCCGGGCCGGGCGATCGAGCCGGCGTACCAGACGCGATCGCCGGGCTTGAAGAGCGTGACCTCCGGCCCCACGGCCTGGACGATGCCGCTCGCATCCCAGCCGAGCACCTTGTAGGCCCGGCCGTCGGCCGGCCTGGCGTTCTGGCGTACCTTGGTGTCGACGGGGTTGACCGACACGGCCTTCACCTCGACGAGGAGGTCGCGGCCGGTCGCCACCGGGTCGGGCAGCGTGATGTCGATCAGCGACTCGGGTTGGCTGATGGCTTGCGGGGTCTGGTAGCCGATGGCTTTCATGGTCGTTCCTTTGGTAGCGGGGCGGGGGTCAGGCCGCTGGAGCGGTGTAGGCGGGGTAGTCGGAGTAGCCGTGGGCGCTGCCGCCGAACAGCGTCTGGCCATCGAAGGCCGACAGCGGGAGGCCTTTCTCGAAGCGCACGGGCAGGTCGGGGTTGGCGATGAAGGGGCGGCCGAAGGCCACGAGGTCGGCCAGCCCCGCGCCGAGGATGGCCTCGGCCCGGGCGGGGTCGTACTTGCCCGCGACGATCACCCGGCCCTCGTAGGCGCGGCGCAGCTCGTGGCGGAAGGCGTCGGGGATCTGCGGCGCGTCGTCCCAATCGGCTTCTGCCAGGTGGATGTAGGCGAGGCCGAGTTCGTCGAGCCGGCGCGCCAGGTGCAGGATGGTCGGGATGATCTCCGGGCAGTTCATGTTGCGCTGGGTGATGAAGGGCGCGAGGCGGATGCCGGTGCGCTCGACACCGGCTTCGCTCGCCACCGCGGCAGCCACCTCTTCGGCGAAGCGCGTGCGCTGGGGAATGCCGCCGCCATACCCATCGGTGCGGTGGTTGGAGGTGGTGCGCAGGAACTGGTCGATCAGGTAGCCGTTTCCGCCGTGGATCTCCACGGCATCGAAGCCGGCACGCATCGCGTTGGCCGAGGCGCGGCGGAAGTCGCCCATCACGCGCTGGATGTCGTCGGCCGTCATGGCGCGCGGCACGGGGCAGTCGACCATGCGGCCCACGCCGTCGTCGCCGACCACCCACACCTTGGCATCGGGCGAAAGCGCCGAGGGCGCGATCGGCAGGCCATCGGGGTGGAAGCTCGGGTGCGACATGCGGCCCACGTGCCACAGCTGCAGCGCGATACGCCCGCCTGCCGCGTGCACGGCATCCGTCACGCGGCGCCAGCCATGCACCTGCGCCTCGCTGTAGATGCCGGGCGTGAAGCTGTAGCCCTGGCCTTCGCGCGAGATCTGCGTGGCCTCGGTGACGATCAGGCCGGCGCCAGCGCGCTGGGCGTAATAGCTGGCCATCATGTCGTTGGGCACGTCGCCCGGCTGGCTGCTGCGGCTGCGCGTCATCGGCGACATCACGATGCGGTTGGGCAGCTCAAGCGGGCCGAGCTGCAGCGGGCGAAAGAGGTGTGGGTTGTTCATGGCAGGCCTTGTTTGGAAGGGGCGGCAGGAGTGATGTGATGGTCACGCCTGCCCGCCAGCCTGCAAAGGGGTGTGGGCTTGAAGCTGTTTTCAAACAATGGTTGAAAATCAAGCAACAAAGCGCATGATTACCCTGCATGAAAGCCCTCCAGGACCTCGACATCTTCGTGCGCACCGCCGACAACGGCAGCCTTTCGGCCACCGCACGCGCGCTCGACCTCACGCCGGCCGCCGCCAGCGCCTCGCTCAAGCGCCTGGAAGCCGAGCTCGGCGTTCAGCTCTTCGTCCGATCCACCCGCAGCCTGCGCCTCACGCCGCAGGGCCAGCAGTTCCTCGAGCAATGTCGCCCGGCGCTCGTGGCCTTGCAGCAAGCGGGTGAACAACTGGCCGGTGGCGACCAGGCCCTGCGCGGCGTGCTGCGGCTGGCCGCGCCGTCCGACTTCGGGCGCAGCGTGCTGCTGCCCTGGCTCGATGCCTTCCAGACACAGCACCCGCAGATCGAACTCCGCCTGCACCTCTCGGACCGCCGCGCCAACGTCTACAGCGAGCCCATCGACGCCGCGCTGCGCTACGGCAAGCCGCCCGATTCAAGCCTGGTCGCCATGCCGCTCGCGCCCAAGCACCGGCGCGTGCTCTGCGCATCGCCCGACTACCTGGCGCGGCACGGCGTGCCTGCCACGCCTTTCGAGCTGAGCGGGCATGCCTGCCTGTCCTTCATGCTGGGTGACGAGGTGCACGATGCCTGGCGCTTCGCGCGCGAGGGCGAACCCGAAGTCACGGTGCGCGTGCGCAGCACCAACGTGGCCAACGACGGCGACGCCGTGCGACGCTGGGCTCTGCTCGGCCGCGGCATCGCCTACAAGGCCGCCTTCGACGTGGCCGACGATCTGGCCCACGGCCGGCTGCGCGCGCTGTGCCGCGAGTGGACGACCGAGGCGACGCCGCTCTTTCTCGTGGTGCCCACGCGCCGCCAGCTCACGCCCATGGTGCGCGTGCTGCGAGACTTCATCGCGGAGCGCACCGCCGAGCTCGAACGCTGCCTGGAGGCTGTGCTGCGCGCGTGACGTCTTCAGTGCATCCCTACAACGTGAAGTCGTAGTCCACGATCAGCGGCGCGTGGTCGCTGAACTTCACGTCCTTGTAGATCGAGGTGCTGCGCGCCAGCGCGGCCAGCGCTGGCGTGGCCAGGTGGTAGTCGAGGCGCCAGCCGACGTTCTTGGCATAGGCCTGGCCGCGGTTGCTCCACCATGTATAGGCGGTGTCGGTCGCGTCGGGGTGCAGGCGCCGATAGACATCGACCAAACCGATCTCGTCGAGGCAGTGTGTCATCCAGGCGCGCTCTTCGGGCAGGAAGCCGCTGTTCTTCTGGTTGCTCTTCCAATTCTTGAGGTCGATCTCCTTGTGCGCGATGTTGATGTCGCCCACCAGGATGAATTCGCGCTCGGCCTTGAGTTTTTGCAGGTAGGGCGTCATCAGCGCGAGAAAGCGGAACTTGGCAAGTTGCCGCTCCTCGCCGGACGAGCCGCTCGGGAAGTAGCAGCTGATGAGGCTCAAGCGGCGCTGCGGCGTGTCGTAGCGCACCTCGATGTAGCGGCCTTCGGCATCGAACTCCGGCGAGCCGATGCCTACCACCACGTCGCTTGGCGTCTTGCGGCAGTACATGCCCACACCCGAGTAGCCCTTCTTCTCGGCGAAGTGGAAATAGCCGGTCAGGTCGTGCACCTTGTCGAAGCGCTCGGCGACGTCGGCCGCCTGGGCCTTGATCTCCTGCACCCCCATACAATCTGCGCCCAGGGCTTCAGCCCAGGGCAACAGGCCCTTGGTGGCGGCAGAGCGGATGCCGTTCAGATTCAAAGACACCAGTCGAAACACGAGAAACTCCAATGGCCCCCGACACCCCCGACGACCGCCTTGCCCAGGACTTCGTGAAGTTCTCGGTGGAATCTGAGGTGCTGCGTTTCGGGGAGTTCAAGACCAAGGCCGGGCGCCTGTCGCCTTACTTCTTCAACGCCGGCCTGTTCGATGACGGCGCCAAGCTGGCGCGTCTCGCCGAATTCTATGCATCGCGCCTGCTCGCCTCGGGCCTGCAGTTCGACATGATCTTCGGCCCGGCCTACAAGGGCATCACCCTGGCCGCCGCGGTGGCGATGGAGCTGGCGCGGCGCGGCCGCAACGTGCCGTATGCCTACAACCGCAAGGAGGCCAAGGACCACGGCGAAGGCGGCACGCTGGTCGGCGCCCCGGTGGCCGGGCGCGTTCTCATCATCGACGACGTGATCTCGGCGGGAACTTCCGTGCGCGAATCCATCTCCATGATCCGGGCCGCCGGCGCCACGCCTTGTGCCGTGGCGATTGCGCTCGACCGGCAGGAGAAGGCGTCCGAAGGCGGTGTCGATGCAGCGTGGTCGGCTGTGCAGTTTGTGGAACAACAGCTCAAGCTGCCGGTTTGTTCCATTGCGACGCTGAATGACTTGCTGCAGTATCTGAAGACCAACCAGGACACGGCCTTGAACGAGCACTTTGCACGCGTGGCCGCTTACCGAGAACGCTATGGGGTCTGATGTGTCGCTGCCTTCGGGCCTGAGCAAATTCGTGCTGGCGCTGGGCCTGCTGTGCGGTGTGAGCGCCAGCCATGCCGCCATCTACAGCTGCGTCGACGCCAACGGCCGGCGCCTCACCTCCGACCGTCCGATCGCCGAGTGCCTGGCGCGCGAACAGCGCCTGCTCAATGCCGATGGCTCCGTGCGGCAGGTGGTGCCGCCCACGATGACGGTCGACGAACTGGCCGAGGCCGAAGCCAAGAAGCGCCAGGCCGAGGTCGAGCGTGCGGCACAGCAGGATGCGATCCGCCGGGACCGCAACCTGCTCACGCGCTTCCCGAACGAGGCGGCGCACAACAAGTCGCGCGAAGCCGCGCTCGACGACGTGCGCAAGGGCGTGTCGTTCTCCGAAGAGCGCCTCGAAGAACTGCAGAAGGCGCGCAAGCCGCTGCTCGACGAAACCGAGTTCTACAAGGGCAGGAAGATGCCCGCCAAGCTGCGCCAGCAGCTCGACGCGAACGATGCCGCCGCGAACGCGCAGCGCTCGCTCGTGCTGGGCCAGAAGGAAGAGCTCAACCGCATCAACGCGCTCTATGACGTGGAGCTCGCGCGCCTCAAGAAGCTCTGGGGTGGTGCCCAACCGGGGTCGCTCGGCAAGGCCGAGGCCTCGACCGCCACGCCACCACCTGCCAAGCCGACGACCGGCAAAGCGGACACGGGCAGCGCCAGCAAGTAGCGCGGAGCGGCAGGTGCCGCCCTTCTGCCCTTCTTCCGTCTTTCGGATCAGCCCGCGAGCTTCTTCTTCAGCAGCTCGTTCACCGTTGCCGGGTTCGCCTTGCCCTTGCTGGCCTTCATGGCTTGGCCAATCAAGGCGTTGAAGGCCTTCTCCTTGCCCGCGCGGAACTCTTCCACCGACTTGGCGTTGGCGGCGAGCACTTCGTCGAGGATGCGTTCCAGCTCACCGGTGTCGCTCATCTGTTTGAGGCCCTTGGCCTCGATGAGGGCGTCGACCGAAGCCTCGCCGGCCCACAGCGCATCGAATACCTGCTTGGCGCCGTTGTTCGAGATGGTGCCGTCGGCAATGCGCGACACCAGTTGCGCGAGGGTGGGGGCATCGACCGGGCTCGCGCCGATGGTCTTGTCTTCGGCATTCAGCCGGCGCGACACCTCGCCCATCAGCCAGTTCGCGACCAGCTTCGGGCTGCCGCAGGCTTTGGCTGCCACTTCGAAGAATGAAGCGAAGGCCTTGCTCTGCGTCATCATCGACGCGTCGTAAGCCGGCAGCTTGTAGTCGTCCTGGAAGCGTTGCGCCAAGGCGCGCGGCAACTCGGGCATCGCGCCTTTCACACGCTCCACCCACTCGGGCGCGATCACCAACGGCGGCAGGTCGGGGTCGGGGAAGTAACGGTAGTCGGCCGCGTCTTCCTTGGTGCGCATGGCGCGTGTCTCGCCGCTGTCGGGGTTGAAGAGCACCGTGGCCTGCTGCACCTCGCCGCCGTCTTCGATCAGGTCGATCTGCCACTGGATCTCGAAGTCGATCGCCTGCTGCATGAACTTGAACGAGTTCAGGTTCTTGATTTCGCGTCGGGTGCCGAAGTCGGCGCCGGGCTTGCGCACCGAGACGTTGGCGTCGCAGCGGAAGCTGCCTTCCTGCATGTTGCCGTCGCAGATGTCGAGCCACACCACGAGCGCGTGCAGGGCCTTGGCGTACTCGACCGCCTCGACGCTCGAGCGCATGTCGGGCTCGGTGACGATCTCGAGCAAGGGCGTGCCGGCGCGGTTGAGGTCGATGCCGGTCTGGCCGGCGTAGTCCTCGTGCAGCGACTTGCCGGCGTCTTCTTCGAGGTGGGCACGGGTCAGGTGCACGGTGTGCGCCACGTCGCCGACGAAGAAGTCGATCGCGCCGCCCTGAACCACCGGCGTTTCGTACTGGCTGATCTGGTAGCCCTTGGGCAGATCGGGGTAGAAGTAGTTCTTGCGCGCGAAGATCGACAGCGGCGCGACCTTGGCGTTGACCGCCAGCCCGAAGCGGATGGCGCGCTCGACGGCACCCTGGTTCATCACCGGCAGCGTGCCGGGCAGGGCCAAGTCGACCGCCGATGCCTGTGTGTTGGGCGCGGCGCCGAACTGGGTCGACGAGCCGCTGAAGATCTTGCTGCGGGTGGAAAGTTGCGCGTGCGTTTCAAGGCCGATGACGACCTCGTAGCCACGAATGAGTTTGGATGCGGTGGCCATGTCAGAACCCTGCGGGCGCGCGGGTGTGCCAGTCGGTTGCGAGCTGGAAGGCGTGCGCCGCGTGCAGCAGCTGCGCCTCCTGGAAGTAGTTGCCGATGAGCTGCAGGCCGACCGGCATGTTCGCCTCGCCGAAGCCTGCGGGCAGGCTCATGCCGGGCAGGCCAGCCAGGCTGGCGGGCAGCGTGAAGATGTCGGCCAGGTAGTTGGCCACCGGGTCGTCGCTCTTGTCGCCGAGTTTCCACGCGACCGTGGGCGCCACCGGGCCGGCGATGACGTCGCACTGCGTGAAGCAGGCCTGGAAGTCGTCGGCAATCATGCGGCGCAGCTTCTGCGCCTGCAGGTAGTAGGCGTCGTAGTAGCCGTGCGAGAGCACGTAGGTGCCGATCATGATGCGGCGCTTCACCTCGGGGCCGAAGCCTTCGGCGCGGCTCTTCTTGTACATGTCGAGCAGGTCGGTGTACTTGGCGGCACGGTGGCCGAAGCGCACGCCGTCGAAGCGGCTGAGGTTGGACGAGGCCTCGGCCGGCGCGATGATGTAGTACACGGGAATCGACAGCTCGGTGCGCGGCAGGCTCACGTCGACCAGCGTGGCGCCGAGCTTCTCGAGCTGGGCCAGCGCGGCGCGCACGGCGCCGTTCACATCGGCAGCGAGCGCGGCCGGGAAGAACTCGCCCGGCAGGCCGATGCGCAAACCCTTCAGCGGCTGCGCGGCGCTCGCGCCTTCGCGCGGCTTGCCGAGTGCGGCGGCGAAGTCGGGCACCGGCTCGGGCGAGCTGGTGGCGTCGCGCTCGTCGAAGCCGCACATCGCGTTGAGCAGCAGCGCGCAGTCTTCGGCGCTGCGCGCCAGCGGGCCGGCCTGGTCGAGGCTGGAGGCGAAGGCGATCATCCCGTAGCGCGAGGCGCGGCCATAGGTGGGCTTGATGCCGGTGATGCCGGTGAAGCTCGCCGGCTGGCGGATCGAGCCGCCGGTGTCGGTGCCGGTGGCGGCGGGCACGAGTCGCGCGGCCACGGCGGCGGCCGAGCCGCCCGACGAGCCGCCCGGCACGCGGGTTTTGTCCCAGGGGTTCTTCACCGGGGTGAAGGCCGAGTTCTCGTTGCCCGAACCCATGGCGAACTCATCGCAGTTGAGTTTGCCCAGTGTCACCAGGCCGGCTGCGCTGAGCTTGCTCACCACAGTGGCGTCGAAGGGGCTGCGGTAGGCGTTGAGCATCTTGGAGCCCGCCGTCGTGGGCTGGGCCTGGGTGACGAAGATGTCCTTGTGCGCCAGCGGCACGCCCAGCAGCGGGCTGCGCTCGCCAGAGGCGCGGCGCGCGTCGGCGTCGAAAGCCTGCTTCAGCGCCGTTTGCTCGTCGACGCAGAGAAATGCGCCGAGATGTTCGTGAGCCGCAACGCGTGCGAGCAGATGTTTCGTCAATTCGACGCTGGAGACGGCTTTGTCATCGAGCGCGCGGCCCATGTCGGCCGCGCTCAACTGCTGCAGATCCTTCATTCGATGACCTTGGGAACCAGGAACAGGCCGTCTTCCACGGCGGGGGCGTTGCGCTGGTTGGCCTCGCGCTGGTCGGTCTCGGTGGGGGCGTCCTCGCGCAGGCGCAACTCGACGTTTTGCACGGCGGACAGCGGGGTGTAAAGCGGCTCCACGCCGCTGGTGTCGACCGCGCTCATGCGTTCGACGATCGAGAAAAAGCCGTTCAGCTGTTGCAGCATGGCCGCCTGTTCCGGGGCCTGCAATTCGAGGCGGGCAAGGTGGGCGATGCGGCCGACGTCTTGGGGTGTCAGGGCCATAGGAAATGCACTCTAGGAAGGGTGTCCGAGGGGTCGAAAACCAGGGGTGATGCAGTATTATCCCCGGTTATCCACAAGCCTCTGCTGAAGGCGAAAACCCAAGGAAATCCAAGGGTTTGCCGCATTTTCATGAATGCTTGGAACCATATTCCGCCTTTGCGCTCGATTTCTATCGGGCGCGCGGGCCTGAAAGCCAGCTACCTCACACTCCATTCACATCGCCTCGCGCGTCGCGTGCCACCGTTGGCCGTCGCGCTTGCCGATCTGCCGAAAAAGAACATGTTCGCTTCCCTCCGTCGTTATTTCTCCACCGACCTGGCCATTGACCTGGGCACCGCCAACACGCTGATCTATGTGCGTGGCAAGGGCATCGTGCTCGACGAGCCCTCGGTCGTCGCCATCCGCCACGAAGGCGGGCCGAATGGCAAGAAGACCATCCAGGCGGTCGGCGCCGAAGCCAAGGCCATGCTGGGCAAAGTGCCGGGCAACATCGAGGCCATCCGCCCGATGAAAGACGGCGTGATCGCCGACTTCACGGTGACTGAGCAGATGCTCAAGCAGTTCATCAAGATGGTTCACGACTCCAAGATGCTGAAGCCGAGCCCGCGCATCATCATCTGCGTGCCCTGCGGTTCCACCCAGGTCGAGCGCCGGGCCATCCGCGAATCGGCGCTGGGCGCCGGCGCGAGCGAGGTCTACCTGATCGAGGAACCCATGGCCGCGGCCATCGGCGCCGGCCTGCCGGTCAGCGAGGCCAGCGGCTCGATGGTCGTCGACATCGGCGGCGGCACCACCGAGGTCGGCGTGATCTCGCTGGGCGGCATGGTCTACAAGGGCTCGGTCCGCGTCGGCGGCGACAAGTTCGACGAAGCCATCATCAACTACATCCGCCGCAACTACGGCATGCTGATCGGCGAGCCCACCGCCGAAGCCATCAAGAAGGAAATCGGCTCCGCCTTCCCCGGCAGCGAAGTGCGCGAGATGGAGGTCAAGGGCCGCAACCTCTCCGAAGGCGTGCCGCGCAGCTTCACGATTAGCAGCAACGAGATCCTCGAAGCGCTGACCGACCCGCTGAACCAGATCGTCTCCAGCGTGAAGAACGCGCTAGAACAGACCCCGCCCGAACTCGGTGCCGACATCGCCGAGCGCGGCATGATGCTCACCGGTGGCGGCGCGCTGCTGCGCGATCTCGACCGCCTGCTGGCCGAGGAAACCGGCCTGCCGGTGCTCGTTGCCGAAGACCCGCTGACCTGCGTGGTGCGCGGTTGTGGCATGGCCCTGGAGCGCATGGAGCGGCTGGGTTCGATCTTCACTTCCGAGTGAGCGTGACCCACATCACGAGGCCGGCGCGTTGCCAGACGTGGCCGGCCTTTTTGCTTCGTACGATGTCGCCTTCCACGCCTCACGTCTCCCACTGAGCGCCCATGCCACTCGGCACTCTCGACCGCACCCCGCCGCCCTTCTTCCGCCAGGGGCCGTCGGCGTTCACGCGCCTGGTGTTCTTCTCGGCGCTGTCGCTTTTCCTGATGGTGGCCGACACCCGCTTCAAGGTCACCCAGCCGTTGCGGGCAGTGGTGGCCACCGCGCTCAACCCGGTCGAGCGCGGGTTGCGCGCACCGGTCGATGCCTGCGTGGCGGCCTACGAGTACGTGATCGGCCTTGCGGCCGCGCGCCAGGGCGAGGCCGAGGCCAGGCTGGCGCTGGTGCAGCAGTCGGAGCGGGCGGCGCGCGTGGAGCAGCTGACGCAGGAGAACACCCGCCTGCGCGCGCTGCTCGATCTGCGCTCGGCCATCAAGGTGCGATCGCAGACGGCCGAGGTGTTGTACGACGCGCCGGACCCGTACTCGCGCAAGGTCATCATCGACCGAGGCAACCGCGATGGCCTGGTGGTGTCGTCGCCGGTGATCAATGAGGTGGGCGTGCTTGGCCAGGTGACGCGCGTCTTCCCGTACAGCGCCGAGGTGACCCTGCTCACCGACAAGGAGGCCGCCATCCCGGTGCTCAATTCGCGCACCCAGGCGCGCAGCGCCGCCTTCGGCAACTCGACGGGTGCCGGGCTGGAGCTGCGCTTCATGGCCGGCAACGCCGACGTGCAGGTGGGCGACTTGCTCTCCACCTCCGGTGTGGACGGCGTCTACCCTGCCGGCATCCCGGTGGCCAAGGTGGTGAGCGTGGACCGGCGTGTCGACTCCGGCTTTGCGCGCATCGCGCTGTCCACGCTGGCCGAACCCGACGGCGTTCGCCATGTGCTGGTGCTCGAACCGGTGGGCGTTCAGATGCCACCGCGGCCGGCGGAGCCACCCGCCGACGCGGCGTCTGCGGCAGCCAAGAAAGAGAAGGGGCCGCGCAGATGACGACGGCGCATCGACTCGGAGGGCTCGCCCCATGATGCCGCGCGGCGCCGACCAGCTGCTGTTGCCGGTGAACCCGCTGTTCATGTGGTTCACGCTGCTGCTCGCGTTTACCTTGAACCTCGTGCCTTTTGGGCGTACGCCGTATCTGCCCGACTTCCTGGCGCTCGTGCTGGTGTTCTGGAACGTGCACCAGCCGCGTCGTGTCGGGCTGGGTGTGGCCTTCATGTTCGGCCTGATGATGGACGTGCACGACAGCGCCGTGCTCGGGCAGCACGCGCTGGCCTACACGCTGCTGTCGTTCTTTGCGATCACCATCCATCGCCGCCTGCTCTGGTTCGGCGTGCTGTCGCAATCGCTCCAGGTGCTGCCGCTCTTCGTCGCGGCGCATGCCGTGTCGATGGTCGTGCGCATGCTGATGGGTGGCATGCTCCCCGGGTGGGAGGTGATGCTCGCGCCGGTGATCGAAAGCCTGCTGTGGCCGGTGGTCACGGGGCTGCTGCTGGCGCCGCAGCGCAGGCCGCCGGATCCGGATCAGAATCGGCCGTTGTGATGTGGCCCCCCAGTCGCTTCGCTGCCGCCTTGCAGGCCGCGCTGTGCCAGAGGCCCAGCTCTTCGCCAGGCACAAACAGCCCACTGGACTGTTTGTGTCCCGGCTCAGCCCCCGAGGGGCGTCACCTGGCGGACCGGCGGAGCCGGATCCGCGGGTGTTGTTTGAGGGGCGGCGTGGCTGCGCCCGCCTTGAGTTGCCGGAGGCGCTTTGACTGAACTGCGCAATGTCGAGCAGGAGCTGGGGCGGTTTCGCACCCGGCTGCTGGCGGCTGCGGCGTTCGTGTTGATCGCGTTCGGGCTGCTGGCCGCGCGGCTGGTGCTCCTGCAGGTGGTGCGTCACGACGAGTTGGCCACGCAGGCCGAGAACAATCGCATCGCGGTCGTGCCGATCGTGCCCAACCGGGGGTTGATCGTCGATCGCAACGGGGTGGTGCTGGCCAACAACTACTCGGCCTACACGCTGGAGATCATGCCCTCGAAGGTGGACGACGTCGAAGCCACCATCAACGCGCTCGAGGCCCTGATCGAGATCACGCCGCGCGACCGCCGGCGCTTCAAGCGGTTGATGGACGAGAGCAAGAGCTTCGAGTCGCTGCCGATCCGCACCAAGCTGAGCGACGAAGAGGTGGCGCGATTCACGGCGCAGCGCTTTCGCTTCCCCGGCGTGGACATCAAGGCACGGCTGTTTCGCAACTATCCGCTGGGCGACGTGGGCAGCCACCTGCTGGGCTACATCGGGCGCATCAACCAGACCGAGAAGGCCGCGATGGACGACTGGCCCGAGGAGCAGCTCGACAACTACCGTGGCACCGAATACATCGGCAAGCTCGGCGTGGAGCAAAGCTACGAGGCCGACCTGCACGGCACCACCGGCATCGAAGAGGTGGAAACGAGCGCGGGTGGCCGCGCCGTGCGGCGCCTCAAGAGCAACCCGCCGACGCCGGGTCACAAGCTGGTGATGTCGATCGACATCAAGCTGCAAGCCCTGGTGGAGCGGCTCTACGGCGGCCGGCGCGGCGCGCTGGTGGCAATCGACCCGCGCAATGGCGAGGTGCTCGCCTTCGTCAGCATGCCGACCTTCGACCCCAATCTGTTCGTCGACGGCATCGATGTCGAATCGTGGCGCGAGCTGAACGACTCCATCGACAAGCCCTTGCTGAACCGGGCCATGCGCGGCACCTACCCGCCCGGCTCCACCTTCAAACCCTTCATGGCGATGGCTGCGCTCAATACCGGCAAGCGCAGCGCGACGCAGGTGATCTTCGACGGTGGCAACTACCAGTTCGGCAACCACACGTTCCGCAGCCACGGCGACCATGGCCTCGGGCCGGTCGACATGACACGTGCGATCGCGTTGTCGAGCAACGTGTACTTCTATTCGCTGGCCAATGACCTGGGCGTGGACACCATCCACGACCAGCTCGAGCCCTTCGGATTCGGCCGGCGTACCGGCATCGACATCGAAGGCGAGCTGACCGGCCTGCTGCCCTCGACCGAATGGAAGAAGCGCTACTTCAAGCGGCCGGAGGCCAAGCGCTGGAACCCGGGCGACACGATCTCGCTGGGGATCGGGCAGGGCTACAACAACTTCACCATGCTGCAACTCGCCAGCGCCGTCTCCACGCTGGTCTCGGGCGGGCAGCGGTACAAGCCGCGGCTCGTGCGTGAGGTCGAGGACATCGTCACGCACGAGCGCCGCGAGGTCGCGCACGCGGCGCTCGACCCGCTGCTGCTGCAGCCCGAGCATGTGAAGGTGATCAAGAACGCGATGCAGCAGGTGACGACTGGTGGCACGGGCACGCGCGTGTTCGCCGGTGCCGGCTACGTGAGTGGCGGCAAGACCGGCACCGCGCAGGCCGTCGGCGTGAAGGCGAACGAGAAGTACAACGCCTCCAAGCTGGAGGAACACAAGCGCGACCACGCGCTGTACATCGCGTTCGCACCGGTCGAGGCACCGACGGTGGCACTGGCGGCGATCGTTGAGAACGCGGGCTTCGGCGCCGCCAGCGCGGCCCCCATCGCGCGGCGTGTGATGGATTACCTGCTGCTGGGTGTGTACCCGAGCGAAGAAGACATCCTGCTCACACAGGAAGGCAAGTCCGCTGCGCCGGTCGGTGTGCCGCGCTCGGTCGACGACGTACCGATCGTCGGCAGCGGCGCGCTGTCGGCCGCACTGAGCGTCGGCGGCGCGGGTGAGCTGATCCCGGTGGCGGCCGCGGGGAGTGCCGCGCCTGCATCGGGGGTGGCACAGGCTCGGGCATCGGCCTCGGCACCTGTATCGACGAGCGCATCGAGCGTCGGCGTGCGGTCGCCAGCGCGCCCTGCCAGCGCGGCATCGGGGGCGCGGCCATGAGCGCCACCTTCAGCAAACCCTCGCCGTGGCTGCGCTTGAAGCCCATCTTCACCGGCTTCGACGGCTATCTGCTCGTCGCGGTGCTGTGGCTCGCGGCCGTGGGCCTGGTCACGATGTACTCGGCCGGTTTCGACCACGGCACCCGCTTCGTCGATCACGGTCGCAACATGCTCCTGGCCGCCGGCATCATGTTCGTGGTGGCACAGGTGCCGCCGCAGCGGCTGATGCAACTCGCCGTGCCCCTGTACCTTGTCGGCGTCGCGCTGTTGATTGCGGTGGCGCTGTTCGGCATCACCAAGAAGGGCGCGACACGCTGGCTTTACGTGGGCATGGTGATCCAGCCGAGCGAGATTCTGAAGATTGCCGTGCCGTTGATGCTCGCGTGGTGGTTCCAGAAGCGCGAAGGCCACCTGCGTGCGCCTGACTTCGTGGTGGCGCTGCTGCTGCTGGCCGTGCCGGTGGGGCTGATCGTCAAGCAGCCCGATCTCGGCACCGCGATCCTGGTGCTCTCGGCGGGCATCTTCGTGATCTTCTTCGCGGGGCTGTCGTGGAAGCTCATCCTCCCGGTGCTCTTCGTAGGAGTGGTGGCCATCGCGGCGCTGATCCTGTCGGAAGACCGGATCTGCCAGCCCGGCGTGGAGTGGCACGTGTTGCACGAGTACCAGAAGAACCGGGTGTGCACCCTGCTCGACCCGACGACCGACCCGCTGGGCAAGGGCTTCCACATCTTGCAGGGCATGATCGCCATCGGCTCGGGCGGTCTGTCGGGCAAGGGCTTCATGAAGGGCACGCAGACGCACCTCGAGTTCATCCCCGAGCGCACCACCGACTTCATCTTCGCCGCCTTCTCCGAAGAGTTCGGCCTTGCGGGCTTCGCGGTGCTGCTGTTCGGGTTCATCTTCCTGATCTTCCGCGGGCTGATGATCGCGGCCGAAGCGCCTACGGTGTTCTCGCGCCTGCTGGCCGGCGCCATCACGCTCAGCTTCTTCACCTACGCGTTCGTCAACATGGGCATGGTGAGCGGCATCCTGCCGGTGGTGGGCGTGCCGCTGCCCTTCATCAGCTACGGCGGCACGGCGATGGTGACGCTCGGGCTCGGGCTGGGCATCCTGATGTCGATCTCGCGCAGCCGCGGCTACATGCAGCGCTGAGGCGCCGAGTGCAGCCGTGGCCACGCCGCACCTATCCGAGTCCAGCGGCCTGCCCATGGCCCGCGTAGGCATCATCGGCGTGGGCAACATGGGCGGCGCGATGGCCGAGCGGCTGCTCTCGCTCGGTTACCTCGTCGCGGTGAACGACATCGACCCGCAGCGCGAAGCGCAGGCCGTCGGCCTTGGCGCAATGGCATGCAGCACACCCGCGGGCCTGGCCGCTTCGAGTGACGTGGTGATCGTGTCCGTGGTCGATGCGGCGCAGACCCAGTCGGTGCTGTTCGGCCCGAACGGCGCGATGGCCGCGCTCGCTGCGGGCCGTGCCGTGATGCTTTGCCCCACCATCGCGCCGGCCGAGACCGAGCGCATCGTTGATAGCCTGGCGCAGCGAGGCATCGACTGGCTCGATGCTCCGATGTCCGGCGGCCCGCAACGCGCGCGCGACGGCAGCATGAGCCTCATGCTCGCCTGCCCGCAGGCCGTGCTCGCGCGTCACCGTGCCTTGATCGACACCTTGTCGTCCAAGGTGTTCCACATCAGCGAACGGCCGGGCGATGGCGCCCGTACCAAGCTCGTCAACAACCTGCTGGCGGGCATCCACCTAGCGGGCGCGGCCGAGGCCATGGTGCTGGCTGAACGCATGGGCCTGAACCTGCCACGCACGCTGGCGGTGATCGAGCAATCGAGCGGGCAGAGCTGGATCGGCAGCGATCGCATGCGCCGCGCCGTGATGGGTGACTATGCACCGCGTGCCCACACGACCCTGCTGAAGAAAGACACGCACCTCGCGCTCGGCATGGCGCGCGAGGCGGGCGCCGCCACGCCGTTGGGGGAGCAAGCCGCGGCGTTGTTCGCACGCGCCTGCGAGAGCGGTTTCGCCGCGATGGACGACGCCAGCCTGTTCGAGATGCTGCGCCGGCGCTGAACGCGCTCAGCCGCTCTTGCGGCGCTGTGGCCGGCGCAGGAACTCACGCTCCAGGTCGACGCTGCTGCGCACGCCTATGTCGCCCTTGTGCTTGGCCAGCCAGGTGTCGGCCGTCTTGCGCCCCAGTTCGAACAGTCCCTCCAGGAACGCCCGGTCGGTGTTGAACTTGGAGTTGGCTCCGAGCGGCCCCATCTCGGCATCGTCGGCAATCATGTGCACTCGCAGGTCCTTGTACTTGCCCGGGTCGAGGTGGCCCTCCCGCACCAGCCGCGACACGAAGGCGATGGCGCGCATCTCGGCGATCAGTGTGGCGTTGAAGGTGATCTCGCTCACGCGGTCGATGATCTCCTCGCTGCGCGTGGGCGTGGTCTCGCGCGCGAGCGGGTTGATGCGCACGAGAAGGATGTCCAGTGCCTCGGTGTTGTAGATCAACGGGTAGATGGCCGGGTTGCCGCTGTAGCCGCCGTCCCAGAAGGGTTCGCCGTCGATGGTGATCGCCTGGAACAGGAAGGGCAGGCAGGCGGAGGCGAGCAGAACCTCGATCGACAGCTCGCGGCCTGTGAACACGCGCGCCTGGCCGGTGGTCACGCTGGTGGCGGTGATGAACAGGTTGAGCGGGCTGCGGTGCAGCGCCGTCTCGTCGACATGGCGGCGCAGCACGTCGCGCAGCGGGTTCAGGTTGAGGGGGTTGAACTCATAGGGGCTGAACGAGCGGAAGAACGCGCTGATCCACTGATAGCCTGGGAGTTTGTCGAACTGCAGCGTGTCATTGAATGCCTGCCGCTGCGCGTTCGAGAAGGGCGAGAAGATCGAGCCGGAGCGGCTCACGTCGCGCCAGAACTCGGCCAGTGCTTCACGCGCGCCTTCGCGCTTGCCCTTCTGGAAGCCGGTGGCCATCACCGCGGCATTGAGCGCGCCGGCGCTCGTGCCAGACACCCCTTTGAAAGCGACTTGGTCATCTTCGAGCAGCCTGTCGAGCACGCCCCACGTGAAGGCGCCGTGCGAGCCGCCGCCTTGCAGGGCCAGGTCGACGGCGCGTGGCGCACTGGGGTCGGGCTGTGCTTCCCGTGGTGCGGGCATGGGCAGACTCCTTCTGTGGTCGAGGCCAGTCTATGCGCCCGAATGCTGCACTGCAGCGCGAGGGTCAATGCGCGGTGCCGCCCGGTGGCCGAGGATTCGCGGCCGGAAAGCGCACCGTGAAGCGCGCGCCCGGGCCGAACGCTGCACCGCCGTGGTCGGCGAGCATGCCGATGCGGTGACGCAGGTTCGCGTCTTCCAGCGCAATCTCGGCATGGTGCGCCTGCGCGATCTCGCGCACGATCGCCAGACCCAACCCGGAGCCATCGACTTGCGTGCCGAGGGACCGGTAGAAGGGGAGGAAAACCTTGTCGCGCTCGGCCGGGGCGATGCCGGGGCCTGAATCCTCCACCTGCAGCACGACGACCTGACCGAACGGGTCGTCGACCACGCGCACCGTGACCGTGCCGCCCTCCGGCGTGTACTGAAGGGCGTTGTCGACGAGGTTGCGCGCGAGCTCGCGCAGCAGCACGGGCTGGCCGCGCACCATCAGCGCGTCGGGGTGCTGGCTGCCGTTGGCGGGCCCTTCGTACCCCAGGTCGATGCGCTTCTCGAGCGCACGCGGCACGAAGTCGCGCACCACCTCGGTGGCCACACGGGCGAGGTTGGTGTCCTGGAGGTTCTGTGTCTGCGAGGCATCCTCGGCACGCGCCATCGCGAGCAACTGGTTGACCATGCGCGCTGCGCGTTGGCTGCTGCGCGCAATCTGCTGCAGCGACTTCTTCAGGGCCTGCGGGTCGTGCTGACCGGCATCGATCTCGCGTTGCGCCAGCTCGGCCTGCGTGCGCAGGCCCGCCAGCGGCGTCTTGAGTTGGTGGGCTGCGTCGGCCAGGAAGTGCTTCTGCGTGCCGATGCTGCGGTCCAGCCGCGCGAGCAGGTCGTTGATGGCTCGCACCAGGGGCGCCACCTCTTCCGGCACTTCTCGCTCGTTGATGGGGCTCAGGTCGTGGCTTTCACGGTGGCGGATGCGCTGCTGGAGTTCATGCAGCGGCTTGATGCCACGCACCAACGCCAGCCACACCAGCAGCACCGCCAGCGGCAGGATCACGAACTGCGGCAGCATCACGCCCTTGATGATCTCGGTGGCCAGGCGCGAGCGCTTGCCCAGCGTTTCGCCCACTTGAACCAGAACCGGTTGGGCAGAAGGCGACTCCGGCGGCACGACCCAAACGTAGGCCACGCGGACCGTCGTGCCGCCCACCTCGTCGTCACGAAACCGAAGCTGGCCGGCAGTGGCGCGGTCTTCGTCACCCGTGACCGGTGCGGGCAGCGCGCGTTCGCCGCTCAGCAGCTCGCCGCGAAGGCCCAGCACCTGGTAGTAGAGCGTGTCGGCCTCGTCGGCACGCAGCAGGTCGGCCGTGCTGCGCGTGAGCGTGAACTGCGCCCGCGCGCTGCCGTCGGCCAGTTGCTGCACGCTCACCTGCTGCGAGAGCAGGCGTGCCATTTCACCGAGCTGGCGGTCGAACGGCTTGTTGGCAATGCCCTGCGCGACCAGCCACGTGAGCACCACGCTCATGGGCCACAGCAGCAGCAGCGGCGCGAGCATCCAGTCGAGGATCTCGCCAAACAGGGAGCGTTGTTCGCGCGGGAATCCCATGGGCTATGGCCCCCCCGACGCTTCGCTCCTGCCCAGGGGCTCCGACTCTGCGCCCGATGGGCGTCTCGCGTCGCTCACGCAAGGGCTGCGAACGGTCATCCGGGGATTTTTTCCAGGCAGTAGCCGAGGCCGCGCACGGTTGCAATGCGCACGGGGCCCTGCTCGATCTTCTTGCGCAGCCGGTGGATGTAGACCTCGATCGCGTTGTTGCTCACCTCTTCGCCCCATTCGCACAGGCGCTCCACCAGGTGGTCCTTGCTCACCAGCCGGCCCGAGCGCTGCAGCAGCGCTTCAAGGAGGCTCAGCTCGCGCGCCGAGAGTTCGATCATCTGGTCATTGATGTAGGCCACGCGGCCGGTGGCATCGAAGGTCAGCGGCCCGTGCTTGATGAGGCTGGAGGCCGTGCCCAGCCCGCGCCGCGTGAGCGCGCGCACGCGCGCTTCGAGCTCCTGCAGCGAGAACGGCTTGGCCATGTAGTCGTCGGCACCGAGGTCCAACCCTTTGACGCGCTGCTCCACGCTGTCGGCTGCTGTGAGGATCAGCACCGGCACCGTGGCGCCGCGCGCGCGCAGCTTGCGCAGCACCTCCAGGCCGTGCATCTTGGGCAGGCCGAGGTCGAGGATCAGCAGATCGAATTCATGCGAACCGAGCGCGGCATCGGCCTCGGTGCCGCTGGCCACCGCATCGACCGCATAGCCCGAGTTGCGCAGGGTGCGCAAGAGCCCGTCGGCCAGGACCTGATCGTCTTCGGCAATCAGTATCCGCATTGCTGTCTCCTGGTGGCTCCGCGGTGCGTGCGGCGTGTCGTCGGATTCTATTGAAGTGCGTAGGCTTCCAGACCCAGGGCGACCACTGTGGCCACCTCGGCGCCAAGCTCGTCGCGGAACTCGAGATCGGCCTGCGCCACCGCCTGCTCGAAGGCCGCCAGCCAGGCCAGCCCGGTGGGTGTGAAGCGCACCAGGCGGGCCCGTTTGTCGCGGCTGTCGGGCTCGCGCTTCACCAACCCCCAGGCCTCGCATTGGTCGACCAGGTCGCCCATGGCCTGCTTGCTCATGCCGGCCTGCTCGGCCAGGTCGGTGAGGCGCGAGCCCTCCAGCGCCAGGTGTCGCGTGATGTGGATGTGGGCTGCGCTCACCTGCGCGCGCGCCGCCAGGTTGGAGAGCGCGAGCGGCACCTCCACATTGCGCGCCATCAGGGCCAGCACGCGCTCGTCGAAGCGGCGCATCGCATGGCCCAGCAAACGGCCGAGGTGGGTTTGTCTCCAATCGCCAGACATCTATCGATAGTAAGGCAAACTGACCATAAAGTGGGTTTACTTTGATCTACAAGCCTCGCAGAATGCTGTTCATTCATCCAGCCTGTTGTTATGAGCAGGCTCTAACTGATTGATTCACAAGGAGATTCTCATGGACGCACCCGTCAAGGCACTGAACACCGAAAAGGCCAAGGCCCTGCAAGCCGCTCTGGCCCAGATCGAAAAGCAGTTCGGCAAGGGCTCGATCATGAAGCTCGGCGAGGGCGAGAAGATCGAGGACATCGAGGTCGTCTCCACCGGCTCGCTGGGGCTGGACATCGCCCTCGGCGTCGGCGGCCTGCCGCGCGGCCGGGTGGTCGAGATCTACGGCCCGGAGTCGTCGGGCAAGACCACGCTCACGCTGCAAGTCATCGCGCAAATGCAAAAGCTGGGCGGCACCTGCGCCTTCATCGATGCCGAGCATGCGCTCGACACCTCGTACGCGCAAAAGCTCGGCGTCAACCTGCAAGAGATGCTGATCAGCCAGCCCGACACCGGCGAGCAGGCGCTCGAGATCGTTGACGCGCTGGTGCGCTCGGGCTCGGTCGACCTGGTCGTCATCGACTCGGTGGCCGCGCTCACGCCCAAGGCCGAAATCGAAGGCGAGATGGGTGACTCGCTGCCCGGCCTGCAGGCGCGGCTCATGAGCCAGGCGCTGCGCAAGCTCACCGCCACCATCAAGAAGACCAACACCATGGTCATCTTCATCAACCAGATCCGCATGAAGATCGGCGTGATGTTCGGTTCGCCCGAAACCACGACCGGCGGCAACGCGCTCAAGTTCTACGCCTCGGTGCGCCTGGACATCCGCCGCATCGGCAGCATCAAGAAGGGCGAAGAGGTCATCGGCAACGAGACCAAGGTGAAGGTCGTCAAGAACAAGGTGTCCCCCCCGTTCAAGACGGCCGAGTTCGACATCCTCTATGGCCAAGGCATCAGCCGTGAAGGCGAGGTGATCGACATGGGCGTCGACGCCAAGATCCTGGAAAAGAGCGGCTCCTGGTTCGCCTACAACGGCGAGAAGATCGGCCAGGGCAAGGACAACGCCCGCGAGTTCCTGCGCGAGAACCCGGTGCTGGCCGTGGAGATCGAGAACAAGGTGCGCGACGCCATGGGCATCCCGCTGCTGCCTTCCGATGGCGATGCCGAAGCGCCTGCACCGACCAGGAAATCACGCGCCGCCAAGGAGGCGGCCGCGCAGGAGTAAGCCCGCGCATGAGGCCGCGCCTGTCGCTCAAGGGACGAGCGCTGCAGATCCTGGCGCAGCGCGAGCACAGCCTCAGCGAGATGCGGCGCAAGCTGCTGTCGCATGCGAAAGAGTCGCATGCGCAAGACGAGCCCGATGCCATCGAGCAGGTGCACGCCGTGCTCGACTGGCTGGTGGCCCAGCGCTACCTGTGCGAAGAGCGCTTCGCCGAAAGCCGCGTGAACGCCCGCGCCGCGCGCTACGGCAATCTGCGCATCCGCATGGAGCTGGCCCGGCACGGCGTGGCGCTCAGCGACGCTGCCGCGTCGGCGCTCAAACTCAGCGAGCTCGACCGCGCCCGCGAGGTCTGGCAGCGCAAGTTCGGTGAACCGGCGGTCGACGCCGCCGAGCGTGCTCGGCAGATGCGCTTCCTCGCCGGGCGGGGCTTTTCAAGCGAGGTGATCCGCCGCGTCATACAAGGAGCCGCGTCCATCGACGGGGACTGAAGACCGCACTTCCGTTTCATATCGTGGCGATATGCGGTGCTACATTTCTAGGGTTTGCCATGAGGGCCAACGGCCTTCCGGCCGCCACCATCCCCTTCGCTGTCCCCCGCTTCAATGGCTTTGCCCCCCGCCGCGCCCGAGCGCCAGCTCAAGCACAGCCGCCGCATCGACGTCCAGGTCTTTGCGCGTGGGGGCGGCCTGTGGGAGGTCGACGCCGTCATCAGCGACGTCAAGACGCGCGACACGCAACTCACCGAAAGCGTGCGACGTGCCGGCGAACCCATCCACGACATGCTGCTGCGCCTCGTCATCGACGAGCGCTTCAACATCCTGCAGGCGGGCTCCGAGACGCGGGCCATGCCCTACCCCGGCGAATGCGACGACCATGGTGATGCCTACCAGGCGCTGGTCGGGCTCAACCTGCTCAAGGGCTTTCGCTTTGCGGTGGCGGAGCGGCTCGGCGGCGTCGCCGGCTGCACCCACATCACCGAGCTCACGCAGGTTTTGCCCACTGCCGTGGTGCAGGCGTTCGCCGGCGACGTGATCGACACGCGCGGCGAAGCGGCCGATGCGCGCCAACCCTTCCAGCTCGACCGTTGTCATGCCCTGCGCACCGATGGCAACGCCGTGCGCCTCCATTACCCGCGCTGGTACAAGCCCGGCGCGTCCAAGTTCCCACCCGCCCGCAACCGTTCCCAGAACACTGAGTGAAGAGAGTCAGCGATGAAAATTCATGAGTACCAAGGCAAGGAAATCCTGCGCCAGGCCGGCGTGCCGGTTCCCCGGGGCTACCCGGCGTTCAGCGTGCAAGAGGCGAGCGAAGCCGCCCAGAAGCTGGGCGGCCCGGTGTGGGTGGTGAAGGCCCAGATCCACGCGGGTGGTCGCGGCAAGGGCGGCGGCGTCAAGCTCGCCAAGTCGCTCGACGATGTGAAGAAGCTGTCGGGTGAGATCCTCGGCATGCAGCTCAAGACCCACCAGACCGGCCCCGAAGGCCAGAAGGTGCGCCGCCTGTACATCGAAGAAGGCGCGGACATCAAGAACGAGCTTTATGTGTCGCTGGTCACCGACCGCGCCACGCAGAAGGTCGCGCTGATCGCCTCCAGCGAAGGCGGCATGGACATCGAAGAGGTGGCCCATTCGACGCCCGAGAAGATCATCACGGAGATGATCGATCCGCTGGCGGGCCTGACCGTCGAGCAGAGCAAGAAAGTGGCTGCAGCCATCGGCCTGACCGGTGCGTCGGTGGACCAGGCTGTCGACGTGTTCGCCAAGCTCTACAAGTGCTACATGGACACCGACGCGTCGCTCGTCGAGATCAACCCGCTGAACTGCGACAGCAAGGGCAACCTGATTGCGCTGGACGCCAAGTTCAACTTCGACGCAAACGCACTGTTCCGCCACCCCGAGATCGTGGCCTACCGCGACCTCGACGAGGAAGACCCGGCCGAAGTCGAAGCCAGCAAGTTCGACTTGGCGTACATCAGCCTCGACGGCAACATCGGCTGCCTGGTCAACGGCGCCGGCCTCGCGATGGCCACGATGGACACCATCAAGCTCTTCGGCGGCGAGCCGGCCAACTTCCTCGACGTCGGCGGTGGCGCCACGGCCGAGAAGGTCACCGAAGCCTTCAAGATCATGCTGAAGAACAAGGCCGTCAAGGGGATCCTGGTCAACATCTTCGGCGGCATCATGAAGTGCGACACCATCGCCACCGGCGTGATCACCGCCTGCAAGGCCGTGAACCTCTCCGTGCCGCTGGTCGTGCGCATGAAGGGCACCAACGAAGACCTGGGCAAGAAGATGCTGGCCGAATCCGGCCTGCCGATCATCAGCGCAGACACGATGGCCGAGGCCGCGACGAAGATCGTCGCCGCCGTGAAGTAAGCCCAGGAGCACACAACATGTCGATCTACATCAACAAAGACACCAAGGTCATCACCCAAGGCATCACGGGCAAGACCGGCCAGTTCCACACCCTCGGCTGCCAGGCTTACGCGAACGGCAAGAACGCCTTCGTGGCGGGCGTGAACCCGAAGAAGGCGGGCGAGAAGTTCTCGGACATCCCCATCTACGGCACTGTCAAGGAAGCCGCCCAGCAAACCGGCGCCACCGTCTCGGTGATCTACGTGCCGCCCGCGGGCGCCGCCGCCGCGATCTGGGAAGCCGTCGAGGCCGACCTCGACCTGGCCATCTGCATCACCGAAGGCATTCCTGTGCGCGACATGCTCGAAGTGCGCAACAAGATGAAGGCCAAGGAAGCCAAGGGCGGCAAGAAGACGCTGCTGCTCGGCCCCAACTGCCCGGGCCTCATCACCCCTGACGAAATCAAGATCGGCATCATGCCGGGCCACATCCACCGCAAGGGCCGCGTGGGTGTCGTCTCGCGCTCCGGCACGCTGACCTACGAAGCCGTAGCACAGCTCACCGAGCTGGGCATTGGCCAGTCGAGCGCAGTCGGTATCGGCGGCGACCCGATCAACGGCCTGAAGCACATCGACGTGATGCAGGCCTTCAACGACGACCCCGACACCGATGCCGTGATCATGATCGGCGAGATCGGTGGCCCCGACGAAGCCGATGCGGCGCGTTGGTGCAAGGCCAACATGAAGAAGCCGATCGTCGGCTTCATCGCGGGCGTCACCGCCCCTCCGGGCAAGCGCATGGGCCACGCCGGTGCGCTGATCTCCGGCGGCGCCGACACGGCCGATGCCAAGCTCGCCATCATGGAAGAGTGCGGCTTCACCGTCACGCGCAATCCGTCGGAAATGGGCCGGCTGCTCAAGGGCCTGCTCTGATCGTGCAGGCGGTCCGTACTACTACGCACGTGGTGGTTCGGGCCCCTTTCTAGAATCCACGGCAGCTCGACAAGGAAGGCCCCGCGCGGCCTTTCCAACCCATCCTACAAGCGGGCCCTGCATGGATTTCACTTCTGCCGCTTTCTGGGCTGCACTCGGCTCGATCATCCTCGCCAACATCATCCTCTCGGGTGACAACGCGGTGGTGATTGCGCTTGCCGCGCGCTCGTTGCCGGCAGAGCAGCAGAAGAAGGCCATCTTCTGGGGCAGCGCCGCGGCGATCGTGATGCGCATCGTGCTCACCTTGATCGCGGTCGAAATGCTGAAGTGGCCGTATCTCAAGATCGTCGGTGCCTTGCTGCTGGTCTACATCGGCATCTCGTTGCTGAACGAGGACGAAGGCGACGGCGACGAGCACAAGGAATCGGGCGGCATGATGGCCGCGATCCGCACCATCCTCGTCGCCGACCTGGTGATGAGCCTCGACAACGTGCTGGCCGTGGCGGCCGCGGCCAAGGGCAACACGCCCCTGCTCGTGATCGGCCTGGCCGTGAGCATCCCCCTGATCGTGTTCGGCAGCACCTTGTTGCTCAAGGTCATGGAGCGCTTCCCGTTCATCATCACCTTGGGCGCGGCCTTGCTCGGCTTCCTGGCCGGCGAGATGCTCCTGACCGACCCCGCCGTCACCGCTCGCTTCGGCGAGCTTTCGCACCAGGTCGTCAACCTGGCGGGCGCAGTGGGCGCCGTCATCGTGGTCTCGGTGGGGCTCTGGCTGCAGCGTCGTTCACAGAATCGAGCGGCTGATTGACGATCCACGCAACCGGCAGCTACAGCCCCAGCCTATAATTTTCGCTTGAAGGGGAGTAGCTCGACCCGCCCGCTGAGTTCAGTTCAGCGGCCCCCGGGTTGCAGCAAGCCGTCAATACGAAGCGATGCTTCCGGTTTGCTGGGCGATAACAACCACTCCAGCCGAGCAAGACCTTCGATGCAAGCCGATTGACGGCAGGCTCGAAGGCGACCCCATTTCCTCCGTGTCCTGTCTCCACCCGGTTTGCACCGTTTGTCGTGCAACTCCTCTGGACACACATGGAACTCTTCTCTTCCGCCTGGTTTTCCGCCCTGCTGGCGATCATCCTGATCGACCTCGTTCTGGCCGGCGACAACGCCATCGTCATTGCGCTCGCTGCGCGCAGCCTTCCCTCGCACTTGCAGAAGAAGGCGATCCTGTGGGGCACCGTCGGTGCCATCGCCGTGCGCGCCACGATGACGGTGGGCGTCGTTTGGCTGCTGCAGATCCCCGGCCTGATGGCCATCGGTGGCGTGGGCCTGGTCTGGATCGCCTACAAGCTTCTTGCGCAGCAATCCGGTCATGACGAAGGTGCGCACGCGCCTGCTGCCAATACTTTCTGGGGCGCGATGAAGACCATCGTGATTGCGGATGCACTCATGGGTATCGACAACGTGCTGGGCGTGGCCGGTGCCGCCCACGGCGATTTCGCGCTGGTCGTGATCGGCCTGCTGATCAGCGTACCGATCGTGGTGTGGGGCAGCACCCTGGTGCTCAAACTCGTGGAGCGCTTCCCGGTGATCATCTACATTGGTGCAGCCGTCCTGGCATACACCGCCGGCCACATGATCGTGAGCGAACCGCTGCTGGACAACGTCTTCGATGCCAGCCTCACCCGCCGCCTGGCGACGTATGCCGTGCTCATCGTCGGTGTGTTGGCGGCCGGTTGGTGGAGCACCCGTCGCGCTGCGGTGGCCGAGCGCCCGACGTCAACCACGTGATCCTCGAGGAGGCATTCGATGGAAAAGATCGCAGTGTTCCTGAATGACGCAGCGCACGCGCAGGCGGTGCTGGAGCGGCTGGCGCACAGCGGTGCGCCCAGCCACTGGATCATGGTCGCGTGCCCTCCCACACTCACGCGACACATCGGGCGCTGGGTCTCGGCGCCTGCCCGGGCGCAGTGGCGCGAGCGGTGGTCGAGCGATTTGTTCGCCCAGGTCGAGCCGTTGCTCAAGACCCACCCTGGCGCCCGCGTCGAGAAAATGCAGGCCAAGCGGCCGTTGATCGAAGTGGCGACCCGTTTGGATGAGCGCCATGGCGGCATCAAGGTGGTCGATGCGCGTCGGCCCCGGCTGGGCCGCCCGGCCGAACTGCTGTCCGCAGATCAGCCTGACCCGGCGATCAGCCGGTGGGCGTATCCGGTGGCTGTCACGACCGGCTTGAGTGCCATGCTGGCTCTGGCTGACTGACAGTCCTGACAGGGGGCTGCGCCTACCCCCTGTGATAAGGTCCCCTCCGGTGCAGCCGGGAGTTGACCCCAGGACATGGGCAAAGAATTGGTCGGGACGCTGAGCCTCACGGGTGTGCTGCTGCTTCTGGTGGCCGCCCATCTCGTCTGGGTTCTGCCGCGCCTTCGGCCTTCGCTACATGTCGCTGCTTCGGTGCTGTTGGGGGTGCTCGCTGGCACCATTGCGTGGCTGGTGCCGGAACACTCGCGGTCCGCCGTGTCGTGTGCACTTGTCGCCCTGCTGTTTGGGCACCTCGGCCTGTGGCTCGGCGCACGCAGGCCTGTCCTCGCGGCCGATGCTTCACCAGCCCGGGTGGGGGCCGCGCCGCCGTCATCGACACCCAGCACGGCATCTCCTCAGCCCTTTCTGGGCCGCTACCAGGTCGAACGCGAAGTCGGGCGCGGTGCCATGGGCGCGGTGTACGTCGGTCGCGATCCGAAGATCGGCCGACAGGTCGCGATCAAGACACTGGCACTCAGCAAGGAGTTTGCCGGCGAGGCACTTGACGAAGCACGGCAGCGATTCTTTCGTGAGGCGGAGACCGCCGGCCGCCTGCACCATGCGGATATCGTCACCATCTACGATGCGGGCGAAGACCAAGGGCTGGCGTTCATCGCAATGGAGCTGCTCAAAGGTGAGAACCTCGAGCACTTCACGCAGCCGCAGCGGCTACTGCCCGTAGCTACCGTCTTGAGCGTGGCCGCGCGGGTCGCCGATGCGCTCGGCTACGCGCACAGCCAGGGCGTGGTGCACCGGGACGTCAAACCCGCCAACGTCATGCTCGACCTCGACGGTGGCGTGGTGAAGGTCACCGACTTCGGAATCGCGCGCGTCACCGACTCGAGTCGTACAAGGACGGGCATGGTGCTGGGTACGCCCTCTTTCATGTCGCCTGAGCAGCTGGCGGGGCGCCGAGTCGATGGGCGCAGCGATCTCTACTCGTTGGGCGTGATGCTCTTTCAGCTTCTCACAGGGCGATTGCCGCATGAAGCGGCCACTATGGCTGCATTGATGCACGAAATTGCCAATGCACCTGCTCCAGATTTGCTCAGCCTTCGCCCCGAGGTGCCAGAAAGCCTCGCCCGAACCGTTGCGGCCCTTCTGGAGAAGGGCCCAGAGGCTCGCCCTGCAAGTGGTCAACAACTCGCATTCGAGTTGCGTGAGATCGTGCGCCAGATGGAGGCGACGGGGCTGCAGCCCGCACCACCATTGGAATCGGCGAGCCCCCCCGATTCCAGCGGATTCGCCGCGACCGTGAAAATGGATCGAGCCGATACAGGGCACAATTCCGGTCTCTGATGGGTTCTCAGCCTCGATGAATCTCCCCGTGCTCGCCTCCGCCATGTCGCTCGAGTATTTCAGTGCCACAGACACCGGTCGCGCTCGGAACAACAACGAGGACTCGATCGCCGTCCATGAAGCGGCCGGTTTGGTCGTTCTCGCCGACGGCATGGGCGGCTATAACGCCGGCGAAGTCGCGAGCGGCATGGCCACCTCGTTCATCAAGAGCGAACTCGGCCGCTGGCTGCAAGAGGCGTCGGGCAATGCGACAGATACAGACGTGCGTCGCGCGATGGACATCTGCGTCGACAACGCCAACCGCGCCATCTTCAACGCAGCCAATTCGAATCCGCAGTACGCCGGCATGGGGACCACGCTCGTGGTCGGTGCCTTCCGCGATGGCCGGTTGCTGATGGGCCACGTGGGCGACTCGCGCGGCTACCGCTTCCGTGCGAGCCGGCTGACGCAGATCACGCACGACCACTCCTTGTTGCAAGAGCAGATCGACTCGGGTCTCATCACGCCGGAGCAGGCTGCGTTCTCCACCAACAAGAACCTCGTGACGCGAGCCGTGGGTGTCGAGGACACCGTGTTGCTCGAAACCCACCTGCACGACATCATGCCGGGGGACATCTACCTGTTGTGCTCCGACGGCTTGTCCGACATGCTGGATGACGAGAGCATCGCCCAGGTTTTGCAGGCGCACGATTCGCTGGAAGAGGCCGGCGCTGGCCTCATCGACGCGGCGAACGACGCGGGTGGAAAGGATAATATCGCGGTGGTGTTGGTGCGGGTGCGCGGGCAAAGCAGCCCGGCCCGCTCGTGGTGGCCGTTCAGGCGCTGAGTACACACGACACCGCCAAAATCGTCCCCACGGGGGACCAAGGGATAGAAGAGAGACTGAGGTCAAGCATGGGCAAGCTGGTCGTATCGCTCGACGGAGTGGTGATCAAGGAGGTACAGATCACCAAGGACAAGACGACCCTGGGCCGCCGTCCATACAACGACATCGTGATCGACAACCTGGCAGTGAGCGGCGAGCACGCCGTGCTGCAGATGGTGGGCACCGACGTCTTCATCGAAGATCTCAACAGCACCAACGGCACCTACATCAACGGCAAGGCCGTGAAAAAGCAGTTGCTGGCCCACAACGACACGGTCGAGATCGGCAAGTACAAGATCAAGTACCTCGTGGACGACGGCACCGACTACGAGAAGACCATGATCATGAAGCAGGGCGCGCCCGCGCCTGCGAGCTACAGCCAGGGCTTCGCGCACACCTCGGCGCAAGGGCCCACCTCCGGCTTCGGCGGGCTCGGCCAGGCGGTCACGCCCGGCACGATCAAGGTCTTGAACGGCGCCGCCGCAGGCCGGGAAGTGGCGTTGACCAAGGTGGTCACCACGGTCGGCAAGCCGGGCGTGCAGGTTGCGTCCATCACCAAGCGCCCGGGGGGTTATGTGTTTGCCCACGTCGAAGGCGCTACGCGGCCGACCATCAACGGCAACCCGCTGGTCGGCGACACCTTGCATCTGAAGAACGGCGACGTGATCGAGCTCGCCGGCACCCAGATGCAATTCATCCAGGCCTGACTTGCCGCGTCGCCGTGATGCTTTTCACGGCGACCGCTTTCGCGCCGCACGAGCGCGATCGATTGCAGGGGAAATGCGCCTTCCGCACCTTGCCGGCGCGGGCGCGGGCCGTCAGGATTGAGACTTAGCGCGCGAGACGCGCTGCCTCTGCCTCCGCTCGCTCTCAGTCCCATGCACATTCGCGTTCTCGGTTGCTCCGGCGCCATTGCCGAAGGCAGCCGAACCACCTCTTTCCTTGTCGACCACGACGTGCTGGTCGACGCCGGGACGGGGGTGGGCGACCTGCCCCTGGAAGCCCTGGCGAAGATCGATCACATCCTGATCAGCCACTCCCACCTGGACCACGTCCTGTCGATCGGCCTGCTGGCCGACAGCGTGATGCGCCTGCGTTCCGCGCAGGGCCGCGGGCCGATCGAAGTGCATGCCTTGCCAGAGACCATCACTGCCTTGCGCACGCATATATTCAACGGGGTGATCTGGCCGGATTTCACGCGCCTGCCTGTGGCCGACCGGCCGGCGCTGAAGATGGTGCCGTTTCAGATTGGCGACCAATTGGATCTGAGCGGCAAGATCTTTGAAGTTCTGAGCGCCGCCCACACCGTCCCTGCGGTGGGCTTTGCGCTGAAGGGCCGCGAGGCTTGGTGGGTCTATACGGGTGATACCGGGCCGAACCCCGCCTTGTGGCGCCGCCTGGCGTCCATGAACGTCGCTCACCTCGTGATCGAAACCGCGTTCAGCGACGAAGAGCACGATCTCGCGTGCCTGAGTCAGCACCTGCACCCGAAGAAGCTCGGGTTGGAGCTTGCGCAACTGAGTGGGTGTGTGGACGTCCACATCACCCACATCAAGCCGGGCGAGGTCGACGCGGTGATGGCCGAGGCTGGCCGGCTTGCGACCGCGCACCGGCTGAGCGCATTGCAGGCTGGCCAGGTGCTGGAACTCGCCTGACGCGGCTGCTGGGGTGACGATTTCCGTCAACCTGTGTCTGCCTGCAACGTGAACTCCTGCCTGCGGTGACCGTTTGTGTCAGAACAGGCGTCGAAAATCACGGTTTCTCAGCGGATTGGCGATGGCACGAGGGGTGCAACGTAGATCTCGTGTCTTTCACCCCCAATTCCTCTCAGGAGTTTCAAATGAAGCGTTCTATGCAAAAGGGTTTCACCCTGATCGAACTGATGATCGTTGTGGCGATCATTGGTATTTTGGCTGCTGTGGCGTTGCCGGCTTACCAGGACTACACGATTCGTTCAAAGGTCACTGAAGGTCTCGGCCTTGCTGCTTCTGCCAAGGTGGCCGTGGCTGAAACGAACGCATCCCGCGGTGCCTTCCCGGCTTCGAATGCAGAAGCAGGCCTCGCGGCCGCAACCGACATCCGTGGCAATGCAGTGACGTCGGTGACGGTCGGCGCGAACGGTGTGATCTCTATCCTGTACAACGCCACTCTGGGTGGTAGCCCGACGTTCAACGGATCGACGATTACCCTGACTCCGACGCTGCAAAACGGCGCCGTGACCTGGGCTTGCCTGGTGGACTCGAACACGAAGAACAAGTACGTTCCTTCGAACTGCCGCGCAACATAAGTTGATTGGTTCCGTGCTCATCAAAAGAGGCCTTCGGGCCTCTTTTTGCTTTGATGCCGCAGTCATGTTGATCGGCTGGCTTCCGCTTTTGTATCTGGTGCTGGTGCCGATCACTTTGCTGACGGTGCCCTTTTCAAACCACGACGCTGCCCGTATTGCGCAGGTGATGTTGTGCGGTGCATGCGCGATCGGTGTGTCTGTAGGCTTGTGCAGGCAGGGGGCCGGGCGAATTTCGAGCAACGCCGCAGTGGCGGTTGCCGTGATAGCGGTTTTGGCAACGGCATCGGTTGCCAATGCCGCAGTCTCTAGCTACGCTGTGCGGGAGTACGCGTTATACGTAGGGCTCGCGTGTGTCGTGAGTTGTGTGGCCAGATTCTGTGAGGAGCCCGCAAGGCATGACTGGTTGATCACCGGCACCACAGTGGCAACGGCCATCTACAGTACCGTCCTCTTGGTGCTTATAGGCGCCATCTGCGTGCAAGGAATGCCCCTGTCCCGTGGAGACCTGTTTGTCGGTTACGACAACTATCGGTTCTACAGCCATGTTCAAACCGTTGCGCTTCCGTTCTTGGTGGCGGCAGTTTCTTCCCGGCATCTGGGCAAGGCACTGACAGGCGCAGCTTGGTTTTCACTGGGTATTGGATACGCTGTCCTCATATACACAGTCGGACGGGGGGCCATGCTGGGGCTCTCTATTGCAGCACTGCTTGCATTTGCCGCATTTGGCCGACGTTCTGTACCGAGCCTGACGCGCATGGGCATTGGCGCTGTAGTGGGTCTACTGGTCTATGCAGTGATCTTCGTGTGGGCGCCCTTGCAGTTTGGCTCCATCACACCGAGCGCCATAGATGAGTCATTCGCTCATCTTCAAGCAGACAACCACAGATACTTTCTCTGGAATATTGCACTCGCGCATGTGGAAAGTGCGCCGCTGGTGGGCGTTGGTCCCATGCACTTTGCCCACTTCCCGAACCCGAAGGCCGCTCATCCGCACAACATCTATCTTCAGACGGCAGCAGAGTGGGGCCTGCCCATGCTGTCTCTCTTGCTTGCCTTTGCAAGTTGGGGGCTGATCCGAATGACGAGGGCAATACGTCGCTGCTCCGACGCACGGCAGCTGCAAGTGGGGCTTTGCCTTTGGATGGCATGTATTGCTGTAGCGATTGACGCTGCGTTTGCGGCTGCCTGGGTGATGCCTGTGCCGCAGGTATGGATCGCTGTGCTATTGGGATGGAGTGTTGCGTGGACAAGGCACTTCGATGCGCCAGCCGCTGGCGAGAGGCGGCCGGTACGCCGTGTACTGACTCTTGGGTTCGCGGCAGCGCTTCTTGCCACGCAGGTAAGCCTCTCTGTTGGCGTGTGGCCGGAAGCAATCGATCTTGATACGCATCTTCGCCATGCTGAGGGCCTTGTTCAGAACCCAAAGATCAACCCGCGATTCTGGTCAAACGGATGGTTCTGACACTAAGGCAGTTGCTGTGTGAGTCCGCAGTTCATCGAGTGCGCAAACCTTAAGCAGCCAACCTGGTACTCAAGGGCGGCTACATTGGCTCGTTCAAGTAACGAGATCCCGAGCGTGCACATGTACCCTTGTCGGCTCGCACCATGCGCCGTGCCTTCACTTGCCGCGAAGTTCTTTCTAGTCGCGCTGGCGATTTGCGGCCCGGCGTGGTTGGCACTCAATCTAGCGCCTTCGGCGACTTTCTTCAACCAAGCTCTTGCTTTGATGGGTTGGGCTGCGTTGCTCGGTGCCCTGGCTCTCGGATGCGGTTTAGAGCACGCATCACGCGGATCGATGGCGGCCTTGCTGGCTTTGGTATGCGGGGCGAGCGGGGTGGCCGGGTCTTGGCTATTGCAGCGGTTGCCAAGCGGGATAGCCCTGTCCGGCCTTAGCCTGCTCGCGGGCTCCATTCTGGTGCTGCTCGTTGGTTTGCTCCGTGCGCCATCGAATCGGTCAGCTTTCCAGGCCATTGGCCTGGCGCTGTGTCTGGCTGGCCTTGTGAGCGTTGTGCTGGCGTCGGTGCAGGTGTTCTTTCCTGCGGCGGCGGACGGCGACTGGGTCGCTCGTGGCTCAACACCAGGCCGTGCCAGTGGCAACCTTCGTCAACCGAATCACCTCAGCAGCCTCTTGCTGTGGTCTATTTCGGCGCTGATCTACCTGCATGAAACGCAACCAAAACAGGGTGTGGCGTCATCGCCCAGGGGGTGGTGGGTGTTCATGGCCGCCGGGCTGGCTCTCTTGACCTTCGGCGTTGTGCTCACCGTATCTCGCACAGGCACAGTGTGCATCCTTCTGCTCGGACTTTGGGGTGTGGTGGACAGGCGTCTGTCCCGCCGCGTACGCGTCATGCTTTGGCTGCTACCGCTTGTCTACGCGCTCTTCTGGTTCGCTTTGTCGGCAAGTGCTCCGTCCAACGAATTCGCCGGCATCACCCAGCTCCACAAATCCGACCCCTCCAGCTCCCGCTTCGGAATCTGGTCCAACACCCTCGATCTCATCAAGCAGAACCCTTGGTTCGGCGTCGGCTGGGGCGAGTTCAACTTCGCGTGGACGCTCACGCCCTTCCCCGGCCGCCCGACGGCCTTCTTCGACCACACGCACAACCTGCCGCTGCAGTTCCTGGTGGAGATGGGCATCCCGCTCGGCGGCACCGTGCTGGCCTTGTTGGCGTGGTCGTTGTGGAAGGCGTTCACGGCATGTCGCACGGCGGGCGATGCCGACAAACCCATGGTTCGCACCGCCTTTGTGATGGTGCTGATGATGGTCGTGCACAGCATGCTGGAGTACCCGCTGTGGTACGCCTACTTCCTCCTGCCGACGGCCTTCTTCCTGGGCATCTGCCTGGGCCACGCGGGGCCGCGGGTGGATGACGCGGCTGCGCAGGCACCGGCCTCGCCGTGGTTGCGTCGCGTGCTGATCGGTGGTTCGGTGGTGATGATGCTCGGCACGGTGTACTCAGTGTTCGACTACATTCGCGTCGCCGCGATTTTTTCGACGGACGAAGACACGCCGCTGGCCTACCGCATCGCGCGGGGTCAGCAGAGCACGTTCTTCGCTCACCACGCCGACTACGCCGCGGCCACCACGGCGGAGCACCCGTCGCAGGTGATGGGCGCGTTCCGCCGTGCGCCGCATTACCTGCTCGACACGCGCCTGATGATGGCGTGGGCGACCGCCTATGCCGAGAAGGGCGATGTGGAACGTGCGCGCTACCTCGCGGATCGTCTGCGGGAGTTTCGAAACCCGGATTCGGCCGGGTTCTTCGCGGTGTGCGACAAACCCCTGCCCGAAGGCATGCCCAAGCCCTTCCAGTGCACGCCGGCGACGCGCAAGTTCACCTACCAGGACTTCAAGATGCGCTCCAACTGAGCGCCAGGGCGATCAGGCCATGGCGACCCAGTCGCCCGACTTGCCGCCGTGCTTCTCGAGCACGCGGATCTCGCCCATCACCATGCCGCGGTCGGCGGCCTTGCACATGTCGTAGATGGTGAGCAGGCCGACCTGCACGGCGGTCAGAGCCTCCATCTCGACTCCGGTGCGGCCGAGTGTTTCGACCTGCGCCGTGCACCGCACAAGGTTTGTCGCGGTCTCCACCTCGAACTCCACCGCCACCTTGGTGATCGGCAGCGGGTGGCACAGCGGGATCAACTCGGCCGTGCGCTTGCTGGCCTGGATGGCCGCGATGCGCGCCACGCCGAGTACGTCGCCCTTCTTGGCGCTGCCCGACTGGATCAGCGCGAGCGTGGCCGGCTGCATGCGAATCACGCCGCTGGCGCGGGCGATGCGGTGGGTTTCGGCCTTGGCCGACACGTCGACCATGTGCGCCTGCCCCTGGGCGTCGAAGTGGGTCAGGGGCGATGCGGGGTGGGAAGGCGCAGACGATGACATGGTCGGGAAACAAGCCGGCAAAGTGCCGCTGGCATCATAGCGAGGCCATCCGTGCCGCGGGGTGAACCTTTGTCGCTCCGCAGGCTCGAACCGACTCGCATTTTTCGCATCGCCTTGAACGCTGCTTCGTCCCGATTCCCACGCGCTCGCCGCCTGCTGGCGGGCTTTTGCGCGCTGAGCCTGATGCTCCCGGCGGCGCCCCCGCCGGTGTTCGCGCAGGACCGCCTGCCGGCGCTCGGCGAGGCGGTGTCCGACGACCTGAGCGTGGGCAACGAGCGGCGCATCGGCGAGCAGATCATGCGCAGCATCCGCAACGACCCGGACTATCTCGACGACCCGCTGCTGCTGGAATACATGATGTCGCTGTGGCAGCCCCTGGTGGCGGCCGCGCGCGCGCGTGGCGACATCACGCCCGACGTCGAGAACAGCTTTGCGTGGGAGCTCTTTCTCGTGCGTGACCGTGCGGTCAACGCCTTTGCGTTGCCTGGCGGCTTCGTGGGCGTGAACCTCGGCCTGATCGCCATGACGAGCACGCGCGACGAGCTCGCCTCGGTGCTGGCGCACGAACTCACCCACGTCACGCAGCGCCACATCGTTCGCGGCATGGTCAACAGCCAGCGCGCGTCGCTGCTCAGCCTGGCCGCAATCATCCTGGGCGTGCTGGCCGCCAGCCGCAGCAACCGAAGCGACGGTGCCAACGCCATACTTTCGGGCGGGCAGGCGATGGCGGTGCAGACGCAGCTCAACTTCTCGCGCGATCTCGAGCGCGAGGCCGATCGCATCGGCTTTGCGGTGCTCACCAAGGCGGGCTTCGCGCCCGGTGGCATGGCGGCGATGTTCGAGAAGCTCGATCAGTCGTCGCGGCTCAACGACAGCGGATCGTTCCCCTACCTGCGCACCCACCCGTTGACCACCGAGCGCATCGGCGAGGCGCGTGCGCGCCTGGGTACGGCGGCGCAGCCCCGACCGGTGAGCGTGCTGGCCCACACCGTGGCGCAGGCGCGCTCGCGGGTGCTGATGGACACACGCATCGATTCGCTGCGGCGCTGGCAGAAGCTCGAAGCACCCGCCGACGCGAGCGTTGCCGACAAGCTGCTGGTGGTCTATGGCAATGCGCTCGCGTCCGTCTACCTGCGTGATTGGCCGCAGGCCGACGCGGCCACCCAACTCGCGCTGGGGCTCGTGCGTGGCAGCCCGAGCAGCGACAGCCTCGCCGAGCGCGAGGTGGTGCTTCTGCAGGCCGAACTGCTGCTTGCGCGGGGTGACGCCCGGCGTGCCGCCGATGTGCTCAAGCCCTACGTCAGCGACGGCATGCCGCAGTCGCGCGCCGTGATGTTGCTGCAGGCGCAGGCCGCCCTCGGCGTGGGCCAGGCCGCCGTGCAGCGCAGCACCGAAGACCTGCAGAGCTGGATCTCCGGCCACCCGCAAGACGCCACCGCCTGGGCGCACCTCGCTCGCTCGTGGGAGCTGCTGGGCCACAAGTTGCGTGCCTTGCGCGCCGAGGCCGAGTCGCGCATCGTCTCCGGTGACCTGGTCGGCGGCCTCGACCGCCTGCGTGCCGGGCAGAAGCTCGCGCGCAGCGAACGCACCGTCGATTTCATCGAGGCCTCGGTGATCGAATCGCGCCTGCGCGAGATCGAGTCGCAGGTGCGCCAGCGCGAGGCCGACGAGCGCGGCCGCCGCGGCTGAGCACGCCGCACGGCACGCCCCTTTTCGCACACACCGCTGCCGTATCCTTGCCGCCTTTGCTGGCGCGGGAGACTGCATGCACCGTTTGCTCACCATCGCTGCCCTGGCCGGGTTCGCTGCCACCAGCGCGCCAGCCGCCACCGTGACCAGCGCCACGCCGCGCGGCGAGGTGGCTCAGGTGAGGCAGATCACCGTCACGTTCTCGGAGGCCGTCGTGCCGCTGGGCGATGTGCGCCAGGCCGACCCCTACAGCGTGGCCTGCGAAGGCGCAGCGCCCGCGGGCCAGGGGCGATGGGCCGACGGCCGCCTGTGGCTGTACGACTTCCGCGAGCCCCTGCCCCCGGGCACGCGCTGCACCGTGCAGCCGCGCGCCGAATGGAAGCCGCAGAGCGGTGCGCCCATTGCGCGCAGCGCCTTCAGCTTCAGCACCGGTGGACCTGCGGTCGCACGGGCGTGGCCGGGTGGCGGCACGATCGAAGAAGACCAGCACTTTCTGCTGCAACTCACCGGCCCGGCGGTGGAGGCGAGCGTGGTGGCGCATGCCGCCTGCGAGGTCGACGGCATCGGCGAACGGGTGCCGGTGCGCGTGGTCGGTGGCGCCGTGCGCGACGAGGTGCTGAAGGCACGGCGCCTCACGTCGCAGGCCGCGCGCACGCTGTTGCTCACCTGTCAGCGCCCCCTGCCCAGCGGAGCCGCGGTGCGGCTGGTGTGGGGCGCGGGCATTGCGTCGGCCGCCAACCCGAAGGTGTTGACGCGCGGCGAGCAGCGCTACGACTACCAGGTGCGTGAAGCCTTCAGTGCCGAGTTCAGCTGCGAACGCGAGCGCGCCGACGCGCCCTGCTTGCCGATCCGCCCGATGGTGCTGCGCTTCTCGGCGCCTGTCGCGCGCAGCGTGGCCGAGGCGGTGCGGCTCAAGCCGGCCTCGGGCGCCTCGATGGCGCCCGCCTTCGACAAGGACGACAAATCGAGCGAGGTGCGCGAAGTGCGCTTCGCCACGCCGCTCGCCGAGAACGCGGCCTACACGATCGAACTGCTGCGCGAGGTGAAGGATGTGTCCGGCCGCGCGCTCGGCAACGCGGCGAGCTTCCCGCTGCGCGTGGCCACCGGCGATGCTCCGCCGATCGCCAAGTTCGCCGCCGCACCCTTCGGTGTGATCGAACTGGACGGCGAGGCGATGCTGCCGCTCACGCTGCGCCATGTGCAAGGTGACTTGCGCCCCGGTGCCCCCGGCGGCGCGGTGCGCATCAAGACGCTGCACAGCGACGCCGAGATCCTGGCGTGGTACCGCCGCGTCGCGCTCCATCACCAGCGCGAGATCACGGCCCGGCAGGCCGGGCTGCCCGAGTCGCAGTGGTACGTGACGCGGCGCGTAGAAGGCGACAAGCCGGGCGCCAGCAAGACCATCAAGGAGATGCGCGAGCTGCCGACCCGCGAACTGACGCTGCTCAAGGCCGCAAGCGACGTGCGCCGCATGGACTTGCCGACGCTGCAAGGCGGCGACCCGCGGCCGTTCGAGGTGGTGGGCATCCCGATTGCGCAGCCCGGTTACCACGTGGTCGAAGTCGAATCCGCGCGCCTCGGCCAGGCGCTGCTCGACAAGGCCTCGCCGATGTACGTACGCACCGGCGTGCTCGTCACCAACCTGGGCGTTCACTTCAAGCTCGGGCGCGAGAACAGCCTGGTGTGGGTGACCTCGCTCGACCGCGGCAAGCCGGTGGCGCAGGCCGACGTGGCGGTCAACGATTGCCAGGGCAAGCCGGTATGGAGCGGCCGCACCGACGCCCAGGGGCTGGCGCGCGTCGATCGCGTGCTCGAAGCGCGCAGCGACTGCCCTGACGAGAACAGCTTCTTCATCACCGCGCGTCACCAGCCCGCCAAGGGCGCGGCCGATGTCGCCTTCGTGTTCAGCGGCTGGCAGAAGGGTATCGAGCCGTGGCGCTTCGGCGTGCCCACCAGCAGCGACCCGCAACCCGAGCTGCGTGCCCACACGGTGTTCGACCGCACGCTGCTGCGCGCGGGCGAGACGGTGTCGATGAAGCACTTCGTGCGGCGCGAGACATCAAGCGGCCTCGCGATGCTCGCCCCCGACGAGTTGCCCACGCGCATGAAGATCGTTCACCAGGGCACAGGCCAGGAGTTCGTGCAGGCGCTGGCCTGGCAGGGCACGCGCAGCGCAAGCGCGGTGTGGGCGATCCCCAGCTCGGCCAAGCTCGGCGCCTACGACGTATTGCTCGAACGCGAGCCCGACAAGGACGGGCGGCGGCGCAGCAGCTGGTCGAGCGGCAGCTTCCGGGTTGAGGAGTTCCGCCTGCCGCTGGTGGACGCGCGCATCGGCGGCCCGGCGCGCGTGCCGGTGGCGCCGACGGAGTTGCCGCTCAGTGTGCAGCTCAGCTACCTGTCGGGCGGCGGCATGGCGCAGGCGCCGGCCCGTGTGACGGCCTTGCTGCGCGACCGCAGCGTCAACATGCCCGGCTACCCGGAGTTCAGCTTCGAGCCGCCGCGCGAAGACGCGCCCGCCGCCGAGGTCGCAGACGACGACTCGCTGGATGTGCAGCGCGACAACGGCCGCATCGTGGCCGACAAGCTGCCGCTCAACACCGATCGCAACGGCGCGGCGAGCGTCACCCTCAAAGACCTGCCCAAGCTCACGCGCGCGAGCGAGCTGGTCGCCGAGCTCAGCTTCAACGACCCCAACGGCGAGGTGCAGACGGCGTCGAACCGCATCCCGCTGTGGCCGAGCGCGTTGGTGATGGGCGTGAAGTCGGGCGCCTGGGCAAGCAACCGCGGTCGGGTGCTGTTCCAGGCGTTGGCGCTCGACACGGCGGGCAAGCCTCTGAAGGGCCAGAAGGTCGAGGTGCGGGCGCGCGCCTCTCAGGTGGTGAGCACGCGCAAGCGCATGGTGGGTGGCTTCTACGCGTACGACAACCGCACCGAGACGAAGGACCTGGGCACGCTGTGCAGCGGCAACACCGACGACCGTGGCCTGCTGGTGTGCGAGGCCGCGCTCGAGACCGCGGGTCAGATCGAACTGGTGGCGCGCGGTGTCGATGCGGCCGGCAACCTGGCGCAGGCCGCCACCACGGTATGGATCACCCGCCAGGGCGAACTCTGGTTCGCGCAGGACAACGATGACCGCATCGACGTGCTGCCCGAGAAGAAGCGCTACGAGCCCGGCGAGACGGCGCGCCTGCAGGTGCGCATGCCCTTTCGCGAAGCGACCGCGCTCGTCAGCGTGGAGCGCGAAGGCGTGATCGACACGCGGGTGGTCACGCTGCGCGGCGACGACCCGACCGTGGACGTGAAGATCGACAAGGCCTGGGGCCCCAACGTGTACGTGAGCGTGCTGGCCCTGCGCGGGCGCATCCGCGAAGTGCCGTGGTATTCGTTCTTCACCTGGGGCTGGAAGGAACCCATCAACTGGGCGCGATCCTTCTGGTACGAAGGGCGTGAGTACCAGGCACCCACGGCGATGGTTGATCTCTCCAAGCCCGCGTTCAAGCTCGGCATGGCAGCGCTGCAGGTGGGCGTGGCCTCGCACAAGCTGGACGTGAGCGTGACGACCGATCAGCCTCTGTACGCGGTGCGCCAAAAGGCACGTGCCAAGGTGAAGGTGATGTTCGAGGGCCGCCCTGCGGCGGGCGCCGAGATCGCGTTCGCGGCGGTCGACGAGGGCCTGCTCGCGCTCCTGCCCAACGCGTCGTGGGATCTGCTCGATGCGATGCTGCAAGAGCGCCCCTGGGGCGTGGAGACCAGCACCGCGCAGAGCGAGATCATCGGCCGCCGGCACTACGGCCGCAAGGCGGTGGCGGCGGGCGGGGGCGGTGGCAAGAACGCCACTCGCGAACTGTTCGACACGCTGCTGGTGTGGAAGGACCGCGTCACGCTCGATGCGAACGGCGAGGCACAGATCGAGGTGCCGCTGAACGATTCGCTCACGAGCTTCCGGCTGGTGGCGGTTGCCGATGCCGGCGCGCAGCAGTTCGGCAGCGCGAGCGCCAGCATTCGCGTCACCCAAGACCTGCAACTGCTCGCCGGCCTGCCACCGCTGGTGCGTGAAGGCGACCAGTACGCCGCGATGCTCACGCTGCGCAACACCACGCCGCGCGAGATGAAGGTGCGGGTGACCTTGCAAGGCACGTCGCGCGGCGGGGTGGGCGAGCTCACGCGACCCACCCTGGCGCTGCCCCCGCAAGAAGTGCTGCTGCCCGCGGGCGGTGCGAAGGAACTGAGCTGGGGCGTGGCCGTGCCGGTGGGCGTGAGCAGCCTGAACTGGGAAGCCGCGGCGCAAGAGCTGGGCCCCGTCGGCAGTGCCAATGCCGCCAGCAATGCCGCGCTCGCTAAAGACCGTGTCGCGCTCACGCAGCGCGTGCTGCCGGCGGTGCCGGTGCGCGTGATGCAGGCCAGCCTGATGCAGCTCGACGGCTCGCTCAGCGTGCCGATCGAAGCGCCGGCCGACGCGCTCGCCGACGTGGTGGGCGGCATGCCGGTGCGGCGCGGCGGCGTGAATGTGAACCTGCAACCCCGCCTCGGCGCGGCGCTGCCGGGGCTGCGCCGTTACTTCGAGACCTACCCGTACGCCTGCCTGGAGCCGAAGGCTTCCAAGGCCATCGGCCTCAAGGATGCCGAGCTGTGGCAACACGTGGCCAACAGCCTGCCGACCTACCTGGACAGCGATGGTCTCGCGAGCTACTTCCCGCCGCGCGCCGAAGACGCGTCACGTGGCAGCGACCGCCTCACTGCCTACCTGCTGGCCGCGGCGCACGAGGCCGGCTTCGTGCTGCCCGGCCCCGCGCAGGCGCAGATGCTCGATGGCCTGAGCGCGTTCGTCGAGGGCCGCATCGAGCGCCGCTTCTGGGCGCCGCGCGACGACCTGGCGGTGCGCAAGCTCGCCGCCATCGAAGCGCTCTCGCGCTACGGGCGCGCGCAGGCCAAGTGGCTCGGTGCGATCCAGATCACGCCCAACCAATGGCCGACCGCGGCGGTGATCGACTGGCTGCAGATCCTCAAGCGCGTGAACGGTGTGCCCGAGCACGCCAAGCGGCTGGACGAGGCGCAGCAGATCCTGCGCGGCCGCCTCACCTATGCGGGCACCACGCTGCGCTTCAGCAACGAGGCCGATGACTTCTGGTGGTGGCTGATGGACAGCGCCGATGCCAACGCGGCGCGCCTGCTGCTCGCGGTGATCGACGATCCCGCCTGGAAAGACGATGTGCCACGCATGGTGGTCGGCAGCCTCGCACGCCAGCGCGGTGGCGCGTGGCTCACCACGACGGCCAACCTGTGGGGCGCGCTCGCGCTGGAGAAGTTCTCGGCGCGCTACGAGTCGGTGCGCGTCACCGGCAAGACGCTCGCGCAAGTGGGTGGCAAGCCCCAGGCCATCGACTGGGTGCTGCAGCCCGATGGCGGCAGCCTGCTCCTGCCGTGGCCCGATGCGGCTGCCACGCTGGCGCTCTCACAAGAAGGCAGCGGCAAGCCGTGGGTCACGGTGCAGAGCCTGGCGGCCGTGCCGTTGAAGGCGCCGCTCGCCGCGGGGTATCACATCAAGCGCAGCGTCAGCGCCGTCGAGCAGAAGGACAAGGCCAGGTGGTCGCGCGGCGACGTGTTGCGTGTGCGCCTGGAGATAGACGCACAAAGCGACATGAGCTGGGTCGTGGTGAGTGACCCGGTGCCCGGTGGCGCCACGCTGCTCGGCTCGGGCCTGGGCCGCGATTCGAGCCTCGCCACCTCGGGCGAGAAGCGCAGCGGCAGCGCCTGGCCGGTGTTCGAGGAGCGCAGCTTCGAGGCCTTCCGCAGCTACTTCGATCACCTGCCGCAGGGCAAGCATGTGATCGAGTACACCCTGCGGCTCAACAACGGCGGGCGCTTTGCGCTGCCGCCGTCGCGCGTGGAGGCGATGTACGCGCCCGAGACCTTTGGCGAGCTGCCCAACGCGGCACTGGAGGTCGCGCCGTGAGCATGCTCTCCCTGCTCAAGAGGTATCGAAGCCCTGCTCAGGCGGTGCCCGGGCTTCGATACCTCAGCCTGAGCGGGTGGGGGTGTGCGAAGAAGAGTTTCAGGCTCGCCCGAACATGCGTGGGGCTCTCTCTGGCGGTGATGGCAGGTGGCGCACTTGCCGTGCCTGCCTTCAACGAAGTGAAGCTCGCCCACCGCCCTTCCGACATCACCCTGCTCGACCGCCGGGGCATCCCCATCCAAACTCTGCGCACCGACATGTCCGTGCGCCGCCTCGCGTGGGTGCCGCTGGCCGACATGTCGCCCGCGTTGCTGCACGCCATCGTGCTCAGCGAAGACCGGCGCTTCTACGAGCACAGCGGCGTGGATTGGAGTGCGGTGGCGCAAAGCGCGTGGGCCAACCTGTGGAACACGCGCACACGCGGCGCCTCCACGTTGAGCATGCAGCTTGCCGGCCTGATCGATGACGACGTGGCCCGCCCCGCCGGTGGTCGCAGCGTGGCGCAGAAGATCGGCCAGGCCGTCACCGGCGCGCAGTTGGATGCGCGCTGGTCGAAGAGCCAGATCCTCGAGGCCTATCTCAACCGCGTGCCCTTCCGCGGTGAGCTGGTGGGCATCGGTGCCTTGTCGCAAACGCTCTTCGGCAAGTACCCGAGCGGCCTCGACGCGCACGAGGCCGCCATTGCCGCGGCACTCGTGCGCGGCCCCAACGCCAGTGCCGACGTGGTCGCGCAGCGCGCCTGCGGCATCCTGCGCCAGCAGAACGCCGAGTGCACCGGCGTCACGGCGCTCACCCACACCGCCCTGCAGCGCCGTGGTGGCATGCCGCTCGGCGAGCAGCTCGCGCCGCACCTCGCGCGCCAGGTCGACACCGGCACAGCCGCCCAGGTGCGCACGACGCTCGATGCCCGGCTGCAGCGCGTGGCCATCGCCACGCTGCGCCGCCACCTCGCCGAGCTGCGCGGCCGCAACGTCGAAGACGGCGCCGTGCTGGTGCTCGACAACGCCAGCGGCGAGGTGCTCGCCTGGGTCGGCTCCAGCGGCAATCTGTCGGCGGCGGCGCAGGTCGATGGCGTGACCGCACGCCGCCAGCCGGGCTCCACGCTCAAGCCCTTCGTCTACGGCCTCGCCTTCGAGCGCCGCTACATCACGCCGGCCAGCCTGCTCGACGACGCGCCGGCGGAGCTGTCCACCACCAACGGCCTGTACCTGCCGAAGAACTACGACCTCGCCTACAAGGGCTGGGTCTCGGCGCGCACCGCCCTCGGCGCGAGCCTCAACGTGCCGGCCGTGCGCGTGGGCGCCATGCTCGGGGCCGACGCGCTGCACGCGCGGTTCAATGCGCTCGGCCTCGCGCTACCCGAACCGGCCGGCTACTACGGCCACGCGCTCGCGCTCGGCGCGGCAGATGTCGCGCTGCTGTCGCTCACCAACGCCTACCGCACGCTCGCCAACGGCGGGCTCTACACCCCGGCCACGCCTGTGGTGCGCCGTGCGCCCGCACCACCACGCCGCGTGGCCGATGCGGCCGCGAGCTACCTGGTCGGCGACATCCTCTCCGACAACGCCGCGCGCGCGCGCACCTTCGGGCTCGACAGCGTGCTCGCCACGCCCGGCTTCGCCGCGGTGAAGACCGGCACCAGCAAGGACATGCGCGACAACTGGTGCATCGGCTACACCGATCGCTACACGGTTGGCGTGTGGGTGGGCAACGCAAGCGGCGAGGCCATGCACCACGTGAGCGGCGTGAGCGGCGCGGCGCCCGTGTGGCAGTCGCTCGTGCGCTGGCTGCATCAAGGCCAGCCCTCGCAGCGGCCGCCCCTGCCACGCGGCGTGGTCCGCGAGCCGGCGCAACTGGCCGCGCAACGCGAAGCCCCGAGGGAGGAACTCTTCCTCGCCGGCACCACGCAGCGGCAATGGCAAGCAAGCGCGCAGGTGAGCGGCGCGCAGCGCTACGGCATCACCAGCCCACGCGACGGCAGCCTCTTCGCGCTCGACCCCGACATGCCGCCGCACACGCAGCGCATCCGCTTCGAAGGCGAGCGCGGCGTGTGGCTGCTCGATGGAAAGCGCGTGGCGCGAGGCACGGGCCACGACTGGGCGCCTTGGCCGGGGCGGCATGAGCTGCGGCTCGTGGCCGACGATGGGCGCGTGGTGCAGACTGTGAGGTTCGAGGTGCGTGGGGCGGGGGTGAAGACGGTGGGGTTGGTGTCACCTTCACGCCCGTAGGCAGGGGGTCCGCTTCAGATTGGCCTTCGAGCCTGTGGACAGACTTCACCGCTTCTGCATGCCTAGCACCTCGATCACCGCGTCGATCACCGCTTGCGGGTTCTCCCCTGGGATGTTGTGCCCGACACCGGCGACCACGCGGTGGACACCACGGCTCGACAGGCGGGCGATCTCTTCGTGTGACGTTCGTACCTCTGCTTCGAATGCTCTGCTGAGCTCACTGGGGGGTTGTCCGGGTGTCGCGTAGGGGCTGATGCTGCGACTCAGGTACACGAGCGGCAGGTCCCCGAAGCGAGCGCGTGCGGCACGCAGCTGTGTTGCACTTCGGCCGTAGTAGTTGGCAAATTCAGATCTCGCGGCGTTCAGCCGCTTCGGCTCCTGCTGTGCCGCCTTCACCACGGGCCACAGGACTGGCCCGTAGGTGTTGGAGCTGTCGCCCACGCACTGCGTGTGGGCGTCGGTTCCTTCTTTCACGCCCGCGCGCAGCGCCTTGTCGCAGGCCTCGTGCATCGCTTTTTCCTGCGTCAGCAGGGTGGAGAACCTTCCGCCGGTCACGCGGTTTCCACGCTCGGGTTCGTCCTCGTGTTCGCTGTCGACGATTACCAAGCCAGCGACCTCCTTGGGCCAGGTGTAGGCGTAGAGCTGCGCAACGCGTCCCCCCAGAGAGAAGCCGACCAGCACATACGGTGGCTTCAGGTTTGCACGATGAAGCAGGGCGTGGAGATCAGCAGCCGACTGCGCGTGGGTGGACGGCCGTGTTGCCGCATCACTGAACCCATAGCCCGCGCGGTCATAAACGCAGGCGGTGGTCAGCTTGGCTACAGACGGATGCACGCCGAGCCAGTCCCAGCTCTCCTGTCCCATTCCTGCATCGAAGATTACGACCGGGCCACCGTTGCCTTTGCAGAAAAGGTTCAGTCGACGACCGTGATCGATGTCAACAAGCCGGTGGGCTCGCGCGTAGTCGGCAGCATCGCCCGCCGCGCCAGCGCGCGAGGGATCAGACAGGGAGGTTGCGAGTGCACCTACCAGCAGCAACGATCGCAGGTTCCGGTGTCCGTACACATGGGGATGGATGGGCATGGCATGTCGATGCAGCGGGCCTCTTCGGCCGGACGAGGGATGCTAGCGCTGCTGCAGAAGCGACTCCCAGGAACGGGCTTGCCTTACCATCCCCTCCGCCCCGCACCACGCAGGGCACGTCGCTCGGACGGTTCCGGGCGCTTACGTGAAAGTCAATTCAATGTCTGTCTCGGGCAAGCGCCGCTTTGCGCGCATCGATCGCCTCCCCCCTTACGTCTTCAACATCACGGCCGAGCTGAAGCTTGCGGCGCGCAGGCGTGGCGAAGACATCATCGACATGAGCATGGGCAACCCCGACGGGGCTACGCCGCCGCACATCGTTGCCAAGCTCGCCGAGGTCGCGCAGCGGCCCGACACGCACGGTTATTCAGCCAGCAAGGGCATCCCGCGCCTGCGCCGCGCGATCTCGCATTGGTACCGCGATCGCTATGCGGTGGAGATCGACCCCGATCACGAGGCGATCGTGACCATCGGCTCGAAGGAGGGCCTTGCGCACCTGATGCTTGCCACGCTCGACCGCGGCGACACCGTGCTCGTGCCTGACCCGAGCTACCCCATCCACATCTATGGCGCGGTGATCGCGGGGGCCGACATCCGCTCGGTGCCACTCGTTCCCGGTGTCGACTTCTTTGCCGAGCTGGAGCGCGCCATTCGTGGCAGCTACCCCAAGCCCAAGATGATGGTGCTGGGCTTTCCGTCGAACCCGACTGCGCAATGCGTGGAGCTCGATTTCTTCGAGCGCGTGATTGCACTGGCGAAGAAGCACGACATCTTCGTCGTGCACGACCTGGCGTATGCCGACATCGTGTTCGATGGCTGGAAGGCGCCGTCGATCATGCAGGTGCCGGGCGCGAAAGACATCGCGGTCGAGTTCTTCACGCTGAGCAAGAGCTACAACATGGCCGGCTGGCGCGTGGGCTTCATGGTGGGCAACCGCGATCTCGTGGCGGCGCTGGCGCGCATCAAGAGTTACCACGACTACGGCACCTTCACGCCGCTGCAGGTGGCGGCGATCGCCGCGCTCGAGGGCGACCAGGCGTGCGTGAAGGAGATCGCCGCGCAGTACCAGCGCCGGCGCGACGTGCTGGTCAAGGGCCTGCACGAGGCCGGCTGGATGGTCGAGAACCCGAAGGCCTCGATGTACATCTGGGCGCAGATCCCGGAGCGCTACCGCGCGATAGGATCGCTGGAGTTCGCCAAGCTGCTGCTGGAAAAGGCCAAGGTGAGCGTGTCACCGGGCATCGGCTTCGGTGACCACGGCGACGACCACGTGCGATTTGCCTTGATCGAGAACGAAGCGCGCATCCGCCAGGCGGTGCGCGGCATCAAGGCGATGCTGAAGTAGCCCGCGCTGCCCATCGGCTCGCGCGGTGTCGTGTGTGATGGCGGCGTGCTGCGCCGCCATCACCGCTCAGCCCTGCTTGAAGAAGATCCGTTCCAGGGCGGCGTCGATGATCAGGCCGAACACGCTGTAGATCAGCGAGCCGATCAGTGCGGCGCCAAAGCTTGCGACTGCCAGGCCGCTGAGGATCTGCGCTGCAAAGTAGAACATCAGCGCATTGATCACGAACAGGAACAGGCCGAGCGTCAGCACCGTCACGGGCAGCGTCAGCAGCACCAGGAGCGGGCGCAGCAGCGCGTTCAGCAGCCCGAGGACGACGGCGGCGATCATGGCCGAGCCGAAGCTCGCCACGGACACGCCGCCATAGATTTGCGCCAGCAAAAGCAGCGCGGCTGCGAGCAGCAGCCAACGGATGATGATTTTCATGCCCGCGAGGATAGCGGCAGCTCGCGTGAGCGAGCACGCGCTGCGCGATCGGATCCTCGCCGGCTGGTTCCTTCATCCCCCTAGTGGTAGGGGGTCGGCGTGCCTTGACGCCATTGGCACCCAACGCGGAGCATGGCCGCTCACCCAACCCCCACACCACGCTCAGGGCGCGCACCTACCCCCGGCACGCTTCTGATCGGACGTGACCCCACAAGGAGTGCTTCGTGTCCATATCGTTTTCCTGGAAGACAGGCTTGGCCCTTGCCGCGAGCCTCGTGATCGCCGCTTGCGGCGGTGGCGACAGCGGCCCCGCTCAGTCCGATGCCGACAAGGCGCCGCTGGCCGACCCCAGCTCACGCAGCGTCGGTGCCCTGGCGCCACCCGGCGGTGCGATCGCCGGCGTGGTCGACAAGCAGCTCGCCAACGCGAGTGGCCCGGTCGATGTGTGGGTGAGCCTTTCCGATACGTCGGTGGCCGCGGCGGCCGTTGCCCTGAGTTCGCGTGCACAGGCCGCGGGCGGCACCGAACCCGATTCGGGCAAGAACATGCGAGCCTTGCGCGCGGCGCCCGACAGCATGCGTGCGGCTCTGCGCTCGCACCGTGCGGCGCTGGTGAGCAGCCAGTCGGCCGCCGCCAGCCGGCTGCAGGCGCTGGGCGCAGTGGAGCTGGGCCGCGTGCATGTGGCGCACAACGCCATTGCGGTGCGTGTCGATGCGCGCCGCCTGCAGGCGATTGCGGCCCTGCCCGGCGTGACCAAGGTGCGCCGCGTGGTGCACCACGAGATGAGCCTGAGCGAAACCGTGCCGTACATCGGCGCGAGCGCCGCGCAGGCCACGGGCGTGGATGGCACGGGCGTGAAGGTCGCCGTGATCGACTCCGGCGTCGACTACACGCACCGCAACCTGGGTGGCGAGGGAACGGCCGCGGCCTATGAGAAGGCCTTCGGCACGAGCACCAGCGACCCGCGCAACACGACCATCGACCCGAGCGTGTACCCCACCACCAAGGTCGTGGGGGGCTTCGACTTCGTCGGTGACGCCTGGCCCAACGGCGCGCGCACCGAAGACCCCAATCCGATCGACTACCAGGGTCACGGCACGCACGTGGCCGACATCATCGGCGGCAAGAGCCTCGACGGCGCACACAAGGGCGTGGCACCCGGCGCACAACTCGTGGCGCTGAAGGTGTGCAGCTCGGTGGCCACCAGCTGCAACGGCATTGCCATCCTGAAGGCGATCGATTACGCGATCGACCCGAACGACGACGGCGATCTCTCCGACGCGGTCGACGTGATGAACCTGTCGCTCGGCTCCAGCTATGGTCAGGTCGAAGACGACAGCACCGAGGCACTGACCAACGCGGTCAACCTGGGCATCGTGGTCGTGGCGGCGGCCGGCAACAGCGCGAATCTGCCTTACGTGGTGAGCTCGCCCTCCATCTCGCCGGGGGTGATCAGCGTGGCGCAGACGGCGGTGCCGAGCGCCACCTCATACCGCCTGCGCGTGGATGCGCCGGCGGGCATCGCCGGTGAGTACGGCAACACCGCCACCGTCGACTGGGCGCCCGTCGGTGCCGGCTTTACGGGCGACGTGGTCTTCGCGGGCACGGCATGCCCGGGCGAGGCGCTGCCCAACGTGGCCGGCAAGGTGGCCTTGATCGACCGCGGCACCTGCTCCATCAGCCTGAAGGTGGACGCGGCCGGCGCAGCCGGCGCCACCGCAGTGCTGATCGGCCTCATCGCCCCGGGCGATGCGGTCTCGTTCAGCTATGGCGGCGGCACGAACATGGTGCCCACGCTCGTGATCCAGCAGTCGCTGTCCAGCGCGATCAAGGCCAACATCGCCGCGCCGGTGCACGTGACGGTGTCCGACGCCACCCGCGTGGCGATGGTCGGCAGCATGGCCAGCACCTCGGCGCGCGGCCCGAGCATCAGCTTCCAGACCATCAAGCCTGAGATCGGCGCGCCGGGCGCGTCGGTGTCGGCCGTGGCCGGCAGCGCCGATGGCGAAGAAGCCTTCGGCGGCACCTCGGGCGCCACGCCCATGATCGCCGGCTCGGCGGCGCTGTTGTTGCAGGCGTTCCCGAACCGCTCGCCGCTGCAGGTGAAGGCGATGCTGATGAACAGTGCCACCACCGAGGTCTACACCCAGCCGGCCTTGCTGCCCGGGCGGCTGGCGCCGATCACGCGCATCGGCGCGGGCGAAGTGCGCGTCAACAAGGCGCTCGCGCTGGGCGCTGTGGCCTACAACCGAGACGACCTCTCGGCCGCGCTGTCGTTCGGTGCGCGCGAGGTGAGCCTGCCGGTGGAGTACGAGAAGAAGCTCGTGGTCGAGAACCTGAGCAACAAGGCCAAGACCTTCACCATCCGCAACGGCTTCCGCTATGCCGATGACCAGGCCAGTGGTGCGGTGTCCGTGCACGTGCCCGGCAGCGTGCGGGTGGCGGCCAACAGCCGCGAAACCATCACCGTCAAGCTGCGCGTGAACCCGCGCAACCTGCCGGATTGGGCCCTCAACGGTGGCGCACTCGGCGGCCGCGGCGACCTGCTCGACGGCCCCGAGTACGACGGCTACCTCACGCTCACCGCGGGCACCGAGGTGCTGAGCGTGCCCTGGCACATCCTGCCGCGCAAGGCGGCCGATGCGGGCGCGCTGATCGCTCAGCGCTCCAACTGGCCGGGCGGCATCATCCTCTTCGCCAACGCCGGCCTGGCCGACAGCGAGTTCGACGTGTTCGCCCTCACCGGCACCAGCACCAAGTACCCCGCGGCCGACCAACCCCCGCCGGGCTCGAGTTTCGCACTCGTCGACATGCGCGCGGTGGGTGTGCGCTACGTGGCCGAGGCCGGCGCGCTGCAGTTCGCCATCAACACCTTCGGGCGGCGCGCGCACCCGGCCTACCCTGGCGGGTTCGAGATCGACATCGACGTCAACGCCGACGGCGTGCCCGACTTCGCGGTCTACAACCAGGAGCAGACCGGTTTCGCCGCCACGGGCGTGACTTTGGTCTACGTGCTCAACCTGACCACGGGCGCCAGCACGGCGTACTACTACGACGATGCGGATCTCAACTCGGCCAACACCATCTTCTCGGTGCCCCTGGCCGTGCTGGGTGTGACGCCGCAGACGCAGCTGAGCTTCTCGGCCTTCGCCTACGACAACTACTTCACCGGCGCCACCACCGACCAGATCCTCGACATGCGCTTCACGCCCGCCACGCCGCGCTATGCGGTGGTGGGCGACAGCAGCGGTGTCGTGCGGTCGTTGCGCCTGGGCCGCGTCGACACGCAGAGCGTGGCGAATGGCGCGGCGGCGTCGCCATCGCAGACGGGCTTCCTCGTCATGATGCGCAGCAACGCCGGCAAGGAGGCCGAGGTACTGGTCGTGAACTGACCGGGGCTTCGCGCAAGGCGGTCCGCAGCGCGCGATCGCCTTGCTTCATCGCCTGACCAGCAGGGCCGCCTTCGGGCGGCCCTTTTTTGTGGTGCATCGCATGAGGCCGGCCGCTGCTGCAACCGGCCCGAGGCCCGATGGAATTTATGCACGATCGTGCGGCAATGTGCGTTCTGCACCACGCTCCTCAATTTCGCAAATGCGAATCGTTCGCGTTAGTGCTAGACTTTGCGTTTTCTGCTTTGCGGCTCACACGCAAAGCTTTGTTTCCCCCTCACTCGCACTCCATGTCCACGCATTCCGTTGCTGCCGCGTCCGTGCCCCGTGCGCCGCTTGCGCCGCGCCGGCCGCCTGCCTCGTCCGACGGGCTGAGTACTGGCCAACGCCGCGGCGTGATCGCGGGCATTGCGCTGGCGCACGTCGCAGGCATCTGGGCCATCCTTCAGGTGCCGGCCGTGCGCGAGGCGGTGATGGAGTCGGCACCGATCTTCGTGGAGCTGCTCGCTCCGCCGGCGCCACCCGCGCCGCCGCCGCCGCCCGCCCCGCCCGTGGTCAAGGCACCGCCGCCCAAGATCCTGGCGGCGCCGCCCAAGCCCACGCCGGCACCCGCCGCCTTCGAGGCCCCGGCCGTGCCCGAAGAGCCCGCACCCACGCCGCCGATGCAGACCGTGATCGAGGCCCCGCCCGCGCCCCCGGCGCCGCCGGCCCCGCCCAAGATGATCCCGGCGTCGGCGGTCGAGTACCTCAGTACGCCGCTCGAATACCCGCGCACCTCGCGCCGCCTGCAAGAGGCCGGCACGGTCACCCTGCGTGTCTATATCAATGAGCAGGGCCATGTGGCCGCCGTGCAGCTCAGCCGCTCGTCAGGCTTCCCGCGCCTCGACGAAGCCGCGCTCGCGTCGGTCAAGAAGTGGCGCTTCAAACCCTATACCGAGAACGGCGTGGCCATGTCGGGCTACGCCGTGATCCCCGTGATGTTCGAACTGGAGAAATGACTGTGTCTACTGCTGATTCCGCACTGGGCTTCGGCCACTTCATCATGCAAAGCGATGTGGTGGGCAAGTCGTTGCTCGTCATCCTGGTGCTGATGTCCGTGGTCTCGTGGGCCATCATCGTCATCAAGGGCTTGTCGATGATGACGCGCAAGCGCCGCAGCGAGAAGTTCCTCGACTTCTTCTGGAACGCCACCTCGCTCGACTCGGTCTCCAACGAGATCGCCACGCACGGTGCCAACGACCCGTTCTCGCACCTCACCAGCCATGCGATGCATGCGCAGGCGCACCACGCCAAGTACGGCGCCGCCAAGCTCGAAGAGGCGGGCACCTCGGGCGACTTCGTCACCCGCACCATCAAGAAGGTGCTCGACGAAGAAACCACCCGCATGGAAAACGGCCTGGCCATGCTCGCCACCGTGGGCGCCACCGCGCCGTTCGTCGGCCTGTTCGGCACGGTCTGGGGCGTGTACCACGCGCTCGTGGCCATCGGCATGAGCGGTGCCGGCACGCTCGACAAGGTGGCCGGCCCCGTGGGCGAAGCGCTCATCATGACCGGCCTGGGTCTTGCCGTGGCCATCCCTGCGGTGATGGGCTACAACTGGCTCACGCGCTCCAACCGCGTGATCCTCTCCAAGCTCGACGCCTTCGCCTACGAGCTGCACACCTTCGTGTCGATGGGCCAGCCGCTGAGCAGCGAGACCTCGCCCGCACCGCTTCAACCGGTGCGCAACGCTGCTGCGGCGGGCCGCCCGCGCGCCGCCTGAGGAGAGCAGCATGGCTTTCGCTAGTTTCGACAACCGCAGCGCCGGCGCGCCCATGGCCGAGATCAACATGGTGCCGCTCATCGACGTGATGCTGGTGCTGCTGGTGATCTTCATCGTCACCGCGCCGCTGCTCACGCAGGCGGTGAAGCTGGAGCTGCCGCGCGCCAACGCGCAGCCCAACATCCAGAAGGCCGAGAAGGTCGAGTTCGCGATCGACGCCAACGCCCAGCGCTTCTGGAACGGCGAGCCGATCGATCGCGCCGAGGCTGCGCGCCGCTTCGCCGAAGAAGGCAAGAAAGAGCCGCAGCCCGAGATCCACCTCAAGGCGGACCAGAGCGTGCCCTACCGCGAGGTCGCGCACACGCTGGCCGACGCCACCAAGGCCGGCCTCACCAAGGTTGGCTTCATCAGCGACCCCGAGCAGCCTTGAACCACCATGATCACGCCCGCCTTGCCACCCGGTTCTCCGATCGACCTGCGGCGTGAGCCGCAGCCGGAACGCGCTGCACACAGCTCGCCGGAAAGCATCCCGCGGATCAGCAGCGACGAGCTGCTGGCCGGCGGCGTGGAACTGCACATCGAGCACCACGGCGCGCTCTACCGCTTGCGCCAGACCTCTCTCGGCAAGTTGATCCTCACCAAATAAAAAGCTGCGAGCGTTCCCGCTCCGCGCGTGCAAGGCCATCAGGGAAAGCGCCTCGCCGTACACCGATTTCGTCAATCTCTTAGCCAGCTCTTCGCCAGCCAAGGAACACCTTCGTCGTCGTTCGACATCTCATCATTCAGGAGAACACCTTGGCCTACATCAAGAGCCGCAAGCATGCGCCTGCGCGGCAATCCGCCTTCACCTACCCCGCGGCCCTGGGCCTGATGGCCATCGCCATGCCAGTGGTCGCCCAGACCACCACGCCGCCGGCCGAACCAAAGCCGGCCAGCGCTCAGGAGGTGACCTTGCCGGCCGTGAAGGCCAAGGCCGCCGCCGAGTCGGAGTTCAAGGCCGAGAAGATGGAAAGCCCCAAGTTCACCCAGCCGCTGGTGGACACGCCGCAAACCATCACCGTCATCAAGAAAGAACTGCTGCAGCAGCAAAGCGCCACCACGCTGACCGAGGCCCTGCGCAACACCCCGGGCGTGACGCTGCAACTGGGCGAGAACGGCAACACCACCACCGGTGACGGCATCTTCATGCGCGGCTTCGACACCGCCAACAGCATCTTCGTCGACGGCATCCGCGACATGGGCGCCATCTCGCGCGACATGTTCAACATCGAGCAGGTCGAAGTGGTGAAGGGCCCATCGGGCTCCGACAACGGCCGCGGCGCGGCCTCGGGTTATGTGAATCTGGTCAGCAAGACGGCCAGCCAGGAAGCGTTCAACAACGGCAGCGTCGTGCTCGGCACCGACAAGCGCCTGCGCGCCACCGCCGACCTGAACCGCCCGCTGGAATTGGGCATCCCCGGCTCTGCGCTGCGCCTGAACGTGATGGCGCAAGACTACGGCGTGCCGGGCCGCGACGAGACCGAGAACAAGAGCTTCGGCTTCGCGCCTTCGCTGGTGTTCGGTCTGGGCACGCCCACGCGCGCCACCTTCAACTACCTCTACGTCAAGCAGAACAACATCCCGGACGGCGGTGTGTCCACCATCGGTCTGCCGGGTTACACCTACCCCGCCAATACGCTGCCCGGTTCCCCGGCTGTCGATCGCAGCAATTTCTACGGCTCGACCGGCGACTACAACGACATCACCGTGAACATGTTCACCGCGAAGTTCGAGCATGACTTTGCGCCAGGCATCGTGCTGCGCAACACCTCGCGCCTGGGCCACACAGAGCAGGACTACCAGCTGACGGGCGTGAACGGCGTCAACCCCGCTGGCAGCGGCTTCGTGACCAGCGACCCGTCGACCTACACCATTGCGCGCAGCCGCCAGGGCCGCCACCAGTCGAACGAGATCCTGACCAACCAGACCAACCTGCAGACGGCCTTCAAGACCGGCTCGGTCGAGCATGACCTGTCGACCGGTGTCGAGTTCACCTACGAGCGCCAGAACCAGGTCAACAAGTCATTGCCGACCGGCGTGACTCAAGCGCCGGCCAACCTGTACAACCCCAGCACCGGCGACGTGTTCCGTGACACCGTCGACACCGGCGCCTACAACAAGGGCAGCACGTTGACCGCAGCGGTCTACGGCTTCGACACCTTGAAGTTCGGCGAGCAATGGCTGCTCACGGGCGGCCTGCGTTGGGAGAAGTTCCACACCGAAGCCAACAGCGCGAGCGGCACGCCGCTTGTGCAGGCGGCGCCTTTGAGCGTGAACGACAACCTGCTGAGCTGGAAGCTCGGTGGCGTCTTCAAGCCCACGCCCACCAGCAGCGTCTACGCGGCGGTGTCCAACTCTGCGCAGCCCCCGGGTGGCAACAACTTCCAGCTCGCCAACAATGGCAACAGCCAGAACCGCACGGACTTCGAGCCGCAGGAAGCCAGCAACATCGAGCTGGGCACCAAGTGGGATCTGCTGGACGGCAAGCTCGGCCTGACGGGTGCGATCTACCGCGCCGAGAACAAGAACGAGATCGTTTCGGACGGTGGTACGCCGGCCACCTACTCGCAGATCGGCAAGCGCCGCGTTGACGGGCTCGAACTGGGTGTCGTGGGCCAGATCACCCCCGACCTCAACGTGAACGCCGGTTTCGCCTACATGGACTCGGAGATCCTGCAAGGCACCACGGGCGCCAGCGGCTCCACGGGCAACACGATCGTCTACACGCCCAAGATCACCTTCACCTCGTGGGTGAGCTACAAGGTCCTGCCCGCGCTGACGATTGGCGGCGGTTTGCGTTACGTGGACACCGTGTCGCGCACCAGCAACTCGAACGTCGCCAGTGGCGTGGTCGAGATCGACGACTACTGGATCGCCGATGCGATGGTCAGCTACGACGTGACGAAGAACGTCTCGCTGCAGCTGAACCTGAACAACCTGTTCGACAAGGAGTACGTGGCGTCCGTCAACAACGGCGGTTCGCGCTACGTTCCTGGCGTCGCTCGCAACGCGCTGCTCACGGCGAACCTGTCGTTCTGAGGTTTGAACCCCATGTCGGCGCTTGTTGTCTTGGTGAAAGGAGGCCTCGCATGATGTTGCATGTGCCCGAGGTGCTTACACCGCAGCAGGTGGCCGACATGCGCCAGGCCCTCGACATGGCCGACTGGGAAGACGGCCGCGCCACCGTCGGCGCGCAGGGTGCTCAGGTCAAGCGAAATCGGCAGCTCCCCGAGGCGGGCGAGCTGTCGTTGAAGCTGGGTCGGGTGATCCTGCAGGCGCTGGAGGCCAACCCGCTCTTCATGTCGGCGGCTCTGCCGCTGCGCTACGTGCCGCCGCTCTTCAACTGCTACGAAGGCGGCGAGCACTACGGCCTGCATGTGGATGGCGCGGTGCGCGGCGTGCCGGGCACCAGCCTGCGCCTGCGCACCGACCTCTCGTGCACGCTCTTTCTCTGTGACCCCGACGACTACGACGGCGGCGAGCTGGAGGTGATGGACACCTACGGCGCACACGAAGTCAAGCTGCCGGCGGGCGATCTCATTCTTTACCCGTCGAGCAGCCTGCACCGCGTGCAGCCCGTCATACGCGGCGCGCGTGTGTGCTCGTTCTTCTGGGTGCAAAGCCTGGTGCGCGACGACGCCCAGCGCAGCCTGCTGTTCGAGATGGACCAGACCATCCAGCGCCTGCGCGCAGCCCACGGCGATAGCGCCGAGGTGGTTGCGCTCACCGGCACGTACCACAACCTCGTTCGCATGTGGTCCGAGACATGAGCGCGGGCGCGCACAGCGGGCGCCGCGCCTACTGGCTCAAGACGCTGCACCAGTGGCACTGGATCAGCTCGGCCCTGAGCCTGCTGGGCCTGCTGCTGTTCACGGTGACGGGCTTCACGCTCAATCACGCCACCCAGATCGAATCCAAGCCGAAGGTGACCAACCGCACCGCGCAAATGCCGGCCGCGCTGCTGCCGCAGCTCGCGCAGGCCGACGATGCAGCGCCGCTGCCGACGGCGGTGGCCGAGTGGGTCGCGAGCGAGATCAAGGTCGACGTGGCGGGCCGCGCGGCCGAGTGGTCGCCTGAAGAGATCTACCTCTCGCTGCCCCGCCCGGGGGGCGACGCCTGGCTGCGCATCGCGCGCGACAGCGGCGAGCTCGAATACGAGCGCACCGACCGCGGCTGGGTGTCTTACCTCAACGACCTGCACAAGGGCCGCCACACCGGCGCGGTCTGGAGCTGGTTCATCGACCTCTTTGCGCTGGCCTGCCTGGTGTTTTCTGTGACCGGGCTGTTCATTCTAAAGATGCACGCGGCCAACCGCCCCAGCACCTGGCCCGTGGTGGCCGCGGGGCTGGTGATCCCGCTGCTGCTGGCGATTCTCTTTATTCATTGACCCCTGAAGGAACCATGATGCAAATGCGCTATTCCATGGCCCTGGGCGCGGCTGCCGCGCTCGCGGCGCCGGCTTTCGCGGCCGACGCCAACCTGAAGCTCCAGCTGCCGCAGTTGAGCGTGGCCGAGTACCACCGCCCCTACGTGGCGGTGTGGGTGGAGAAGGCGGCCGACCAGAGCTTCGCCGGCAACCTGGCGCTCTGGTACGACGTGAAGAAGAAGGACAACGGCGGCGCCAAGTGGCTCAAGGACATGCGCTCGTGGTGGCGCAAGAGCGGTCGCGAGTTGCAGACCCCCATCGACGGCGTGAGCGCCGCCACCCGCGCACCGGGCGAGCACAGCGTCAGCCTCGGCAGTGCCAAGGCCCTGGCCGCGCTGCCGCCGGGCAGCTACCAATTGGTGGTTGAAGCCTCGCGAGAGAACGGTGGCCGCGAGGTGCTGCGTGCGCCTTTCGACTGGCCCGTCAAGACCGCCCAGACCGTGAAGGCCCAGGGCGAACACGAGCTCGGTGCCATCTCGCTCGAACTCAAGCCCTGACCCGCCAAGGAGCCACGCGATGAACTTCCCCCGCACCCCCCGCGCCCTGCTGACCGCCGTGCTCGCCTCGGCCGCCCTGCTGCCCACCGCCGCACTGGCACACCACCCCTGGCTGCTGCCGCTGGCCACCGTCGTCAGCGGCAAGGAGCCGCTGGTGTCGGTTGACGGCGCCATCTCCGAAGACCTGTTCGAGTACGACACCAACGCGCTGGCGCTCGACGGCCTGAGCATCATCGCGCCCGATGGCAGCAAGCTGAGCGCTGAGAACCTCAGCAAGGCACGCCGCCGCAGCAGCTTCGATTTCAAGCCTACGCTGCCGGGCACCTACCGCGTCGTCAACTTCGTCGAGAGCGCCATGGCCAGCTACAAGCTGGGCGGCGAGACCAAGCGCTGGCGCGGCAGCCTCGATGCGCTGGCCAAAGAGGTGCCGGCCAATGCCGAAGACGTGCAGGTGACGCAGATGCAAAGCCGCGTCGAGACCTACGTCACCTACGAGGCCGACGGCAAGAAGGCCGCTGCCACGAATTTCGCGCCCCTGGGCGCCGGCTTGGAACTGATCCCGCTCACCACGCCGACCGATTTGAGCGTGGGCGACACCAGCAGCTTCAAGCTCCTGCTCGACGGCAAGCCGGTTGCCAACAACGACGTGACCATCCTGCGCGGCGGCAACCGCTACCGCTACAAGCTGGGCGAGATCGTGCTCAAGACCGATGCCCAGGGCCAGTTCACCGTCAAGTGGCCCGAAGCCGGCCGCTACTGGATCGGCGCCAGCCACGGCGCCCGCGGTGCCAGCGGTACGGCAGCGCAGCCTGCGCGCCGCGCCAGCCTGAGCGCCACGGTCGAAGTGCTGCCGCAATAAGAAGAAGCACTGCGGTGACAGACGTGCGCGTGCTGGTGCCGCAGGCCATCGGCACGCGTGCGCCTGCCCTGGGCGGCGCGGTGCACGCGCTGCAAGGCCTCAGCATGGGCACCACGTGGTCGGTGCGCCTGGTGGGGCCGCGCGCGCTCGACGCCGAGCCTTTGGCGCACGCCATCCAGTGCGAACTCGACGCGGTGGTGGCCGAGATGAGCCCCTGGGAGAGCGGCTCCGACATCACGCGTTTCAACCAGGCCGCGGCGGGCACGTGGCACAGCCTGCCGCCAGCGTTCTTCGAGGTGCTGAGCTGCGCCCTGGATGTGGCCCGCGACAGCGGCGGCGCCTACGACCCGAGCGCGGGCGCTGTCGTCAACGCCTGGGGCTTCGGCCCGCACGGCCGCCACACCGAGCCGGGCTTTGAGCCGCCTTCGCAGGCCGAGATCGATGCGGCTCGCGCCGTGAGCGGCTGGCAGCGCATCGAGGTTGACGCCGCCAAGCGCCGCGTGCGCCAACCCGGTGGCCTGCAGCTCGACCTGTCGGCCATCGCCAAGGGCCATGCGGTCGACCGCGTGGCCGCCATACTCGCGCAACGCTTTGGTTTCGACGAGAGTCTGGTCGAGGTCGGCGGCGAGCTGCGCGGCAGCGGCGTCAAGCCCGATGGCCAACCCTGGTGGGTGGCGCTGGAGTCGCCGCCGCACACCGAGCCCGCCGGCGTGGTGCCCACGCGCATCGCGCTGCACGGCCTGAGCGTGGCCACCTCGGGCGACTACCGGCGCTTCTTCAACGCGGGTGGCACGAACTACCCGCACACCCTCGACCCGCGCAGCGGCCGCCCGATCGCGCACGGCGTGGCGCTGGTGACGGTGCTGCACGAGCGCTGCATGGCGGCCGATGCGCTCTCCACCGCGCTCGGCGTGCTGGGCCTCGATGAGGGCCTGGCCTGGGCCGAGCAGCGCGACATTGCGGCGCTCTTCGTCGTGCGCCAGCCTGAGGGCCGCCTGCAAGAGCGCATGAGCCGCGCCTTCGCCGCCCTCGCATGAATCCGCAAAGCCTCCTTGCCGCCGCAGCCGTGCTGCTGGCTTATTCCGGCCTGTGCTTCTTCATCTACCGCCGTGAGCGCCGCAAGCGCGAGCAGGCCGCGCGCGACGCCGCCGCGCTCAGCCCGGCCGCCGAAGGCGCCGTGCCCATGCTGGTGGCCTATGGCAGCCAGACCGGCTTTGCCGAGCAGCTGGCGTGGCAGAGCGCGCGCCTGCTGCACACCGCGGGCATCCCGGTGCGCGTGCTGACGCTCGGGCAGTTGACGCTCAACGAACTCGCCCGCGCCGAGCGCGCGCTCTTCATCGTCAGCACCTATGGCGAAGGCGATCCGCCCGACGGCGCGGTGCGCTTTGCGCAGCAGGTGATGTCGGCCGAGGTGGCGCTACCGCGCCTGCACCACGCAGTGCTCGCGCTGGGCGACAGCAGCTACGCCAACTTCTGCGGCTTCGGCCGCCGCCTCGATACCTGGCTGCAAGAGCGCTCGGCCGGTCTGCTGTTCGAGCGCGTGGAGCTCGACAACGAGGATGCTGCGGCCCTCACCACCTGGCAGCACCACGTCGCCCGACTCGCCGGCACCAGCGACTTGCCGGACTGGCAGGCCCCGTCGTTCTCGCCCTGGCGGCTGGTGGAGCGCCGCGTGCTGAATGCCGGCAGCGCCGGTGCGCCCGTGTGCCACCTCGAACTCGAACCCGCCGACGGTGCGCTGCTGCCGCAGTGGGAAGCCGGCGACCTGGTGCAGGTGCGCGCCCCCGCCGACCCGACGCGGCCGCGCGAGTACACGATCTCCTCGCTGCCCTCTGATGGCCGCTTGCACCTGCTGGTGCGCCAGGAGCGTCATGCCGACGGCAGCCTGGGCTGCGCCTCTGGCTGGCTCACCGCGCAGGCCGCGGTCGGTGAGTCAATGGCGCTGCGCCTGCGCGCGCACAGCAGCTTTCGCATCGGCGACAACGCGGCGCGCCCCTTGGTGTTGATCGGCAACGGCACCGGCCTCGCCGGCCTGCGCAGCCACCTGAAGGCACGCGCCGCATCCGCCGATCGACGCCCCGCGTGGCTGCTGTTCGGTGAGCGCCAGTCGGCGCACGACCGCTACTTCGCCGACGAGATCGAGGCCTGGCTTGCGCAAGGCGTGCTCGCGCACGCCGACCTCGTGTTCTCTCGCGACCAGGCCGAGCGCATCTACGTTCAGCATCGCCTCATCGACCAGGCGCAACGCCTGCGCGAGTGGGTGGCCGATGGCGCTGCGATCTACGTGTGCGGCAGCCTCGAAGGCATGGCGGGTGGCGTCGACGCTGCGCTGGCGCAGCTGCTCGGTGCAGACGAACTCGCACACCTGAGTGATGCGGGGCGCTACCGCAGAGACGTGTACTGAGCGCGCGGGTACGTGCACCTGCGGCGCACCGAGAGCGCATCGAGGTGATGTGCCGCAGCGACAAAAGCGCGCTGCACGGGGCAGGAATGCGCGTTTTACCTATGAAAACTGCTTCTCAGTGCAGCACTCTCGCAGTAGTATTCGCTCCGCACGTGGTCCATGGAGAACAGAGAGCTCATGCGGCTCTCACCCAACCCGGGCACATCAACAACTCATGTGATGGAGAAATTCAAAATGGCAACTGCGAAGAAGGCTGCGAAACCCGCAGCAAAGAAGGCCCCCGCGAAGAAGGCACCGGCCAAGAAGGTCGTGGCGAAGAAGGCCGCTCCGGCCAAGAAGGCAGCTCCCGCCAAGAAGGCCGCTCCGGCCAAGAAGGCGGCTCCCGCCAAGAAGGCAGCAGCGAAGAAGGCTCCGGCCAAGAAGCGCACCCCGAACGCTGCCTTCATGAAGGCCATGACCCCGAGCGCATCGCTGGCAGCCATCATCGGCTCCACCCCGGTGCCGCGCACGGAAGTGACCAAGAAGGTGTGGGAGTACATCAAGAAGAACGACCTGCAAGACAAGGCCAAGCGCACGATGATCAACGCCGACGCCAAGCTGAAGGAAATCTTCAAGAAGGCCCAGGTCTCGATGTTCGAGATGACCAAGCTGATCAACGGTCACCTGAAGTAAATCGCGGGGCTCCACGATTGAGAAAGCCGGTGCTTCGCACCGGCTTTTTTGTTTCCGGCCGGCGCTTCGCACCTTAACCTCGCTGCGCGAAGTTAGCCTCCAACGCAACGGCCACGGTCGTTGTCATTCTGGGGGCGTCGGAGCGGGCCTTCGATACCTCAGGCTGAGCGGTTGGTGCCGTGCGAGCGCAGCGAAGCACCCATCAAGCCACGCCCGCGGATCCGGCTCTGCCGGTCCGCCAGGCGGCGCCCCTCGGGGGCAGGAGCGAAGCGACTGGGGGGCTAACTCAAAGCCTGCCCTAGGCCTTCGAGGATGTGGACGACGTTGATCGGCTTCGTCCAGTAGCCATCGAACCCGGCCGCCAGCGCGGCGTCGATCTGGGTCTGCATGGCGTCGGCCGAGAGCGCGATGCACTGCAGGCCGGCGCCGTGGGCGCTGCTGCGCAGCGCGCGAATCAGCGACAGGCCGCTCATGTCGGGCAGGTTCATGTCGATCAGCAGCAGGTCGTGCCGCTGTGCCCGGGCGGCCTCCAGGCCCGAGCCCCCGTCGGCTGCCACGTCGAGTTGCCACTGCGGGCGCGACTTGAACACCTCCTGCATCAGCAGCACGTTCAGCGGTTCGTCCTCGATGTAGAGCACGCGCCGCTGCACATCGGCCGCCGGAATCTGCGCGGCTGCGCCGCTGGCCTGGCCGCCGCGGGCGCGTGCCGGTGCGGCGCCGGCGGGCAGCAGCAGCGAGAAGGTCGAACCCTGGCCGGGTTCGCTGTGCACCCGCAGTTCGCCGTTCATGGACGCCGCCAGCTCGCGCGCGATCACGAGCCCGAGCCCGGTGCCTTCGACGCGCGTGTGTTCGGCCCCCAGGCGATTGAAGGGCTGGAACAGGTTGGTTTGCTGTTCAGCGGTGAGGCCGTGCCCTTCGTCGCTGACGGCCACCTGGATGCGCGTGCCGCTGCGCGTGAGCGCCACGCGCACGCTGCCGCCCGGCCGGTTGTACTTGATGGCGTTGGAGAGCAGGTTGAGCAGCACCTGTTCGACCGCGCGTGCATCTGCGCGCGCCCAGTGGGCGCGGCGTGCCGGGGCCATCAGGTGCACGCCGGCGTCGTCTGCCAGCGGTTGGATGAGGGCGAAGCACGAATCCAGCGTGGCGGTGAGGTTGACCGGCGCCTCTTCGAGAGAGAAGTCTTCCTGCTCGATGCGCGCGAGATTGAGCATGTCGTTGATCAACTCGAGCAGGTGTCGCCCGGCGCGCAGCACGTTGTCGAGGCGGCGCGCCTGGGTGTCTTCGAGCGGCGTCTCGCCATCGACCGACATGAGCTGGGCAAAACCGAGGATGCCGTTGAGCGGCGTGCGCAGCTCGTGGCTCACGCGCGAGAGGAACTCGGTCTTGGCGCGGTTGGCGCGCTCGGCAGCCTCTTTCTCGGCACGCAGTTGCTCGTGGGCCACCTGTTGCGTCATGTCGCGGCAGGTGCCGATCAGCCCGGTGATCTCGAGATCGGGGCCGTAGGTGCAGCGGGCAAAGATCTCGAGCGTGGCCTCGCGGCCATCGCCTCGACGCAGCCGGTAGCGTGCCTCCATCGAGCTGCCGGTGGCCACGCTGAGCTCGAAACGCGCCTGCGCCGTGGGGCGGTCGTCGGGGTGGATGGCGTCGAGCCAGTCGCTGTTGCGCAGGCTCGGCTGCGGGAACTTCAGGTTGTGGATCGCGCAGGCGCGCGCGTCGAGGCGCCACAGGCCGCTGGCGAGGTTGAACTCGGCGATGCCGATGCCGGCGGCGTCGGCCGCCAGGCCCCAGCGCGCCTCGCTGCTGCGCAGGGCCAGCTCGGTCTCCTTGCGTGCGGTCACGTCCGACGAGAAGCCGTTCCACAGCGTGCCGCCGGCCGGGTGGGGCTCGGGCAGGGCGCGCGTTTCGATCCAGCGCACCTCGCCATTGCGCACGACACGGAACTCGCACTGCCAGGGTTGCATGCTGCGCGAGGCGGCGACCAGGCTCGGCATGAAGGTGGCTGCGTCGTCGGTGTGCAGCAGGCGGCACACGGCATCGCCCACGCCTCCGTCGTCACGGCGCGGCGGTTCGGCGCCGAACATGTCGCGCGAGGCATCGCTCGCGTAGTTGTAGTGGACCTTGCCGTCCGGCCGCAGCCAGAACTGGTAGATGACGCCGGGCACCTGCGAGGTGAGCTTGCGCAGGTGTTCAGACTGCTCGTGCGCCCGCCGCTCGGCGGTGATGTGGGCCGAGACGTCGCGTGCCGTGCCGCGGTAGCCGCTGAAGCGCCCCTGGCCATCGAACACCGGCACCGCGCTGCGAGAGACCTGCAGCACGCCGCGCGGCGTGGCCTTGTCGGTGATGACGCGGCTGATCGGCTGCTGGCGTTGCAGCAGCGCGTGCAGGCTGCGTTGGCCGCTCAGGGGTTGGCCCAGGCCGTCGAGCATGGGGGCGTCGGCGATCGGGCGGCCGCGCATCTCGTGCGGCGGGGTGCCGGTCACAGTTTCGAAGTTAGGCGAGACCCAGGTATAGCGAAGCTGGTCGTCGGTCTCCCACATCCAGTCGCCCGAGGCGCGTGCGAAGTCGAGCAGGCGCGTGCGTTCGTCTTCGACCAGCGGGCGCTCGCTGCGCTGCGACAGCAGGTCGCTCGCGACGCGCGCGAGCCGGCGCAGCGAGGCGCGCTGTTCCGCTTGCAGCGTGCGCGGGTGCATGTCGATCACGCACAGCGCGCCGATGGCCGCGCCGTTCACGCGCAGCGGCTCGGCGGCATAGAAACGCACGTGCGGCGCGCCGCAGACGAAGGGGTTGTGTGCGAAGCGCGGGTCGCGCGTGGTGTCAGGCACCTCGAACACGCCCTCGACCAGCACCGCATGGCTGCAGATCGAAATGGTGCGCGGGATCTCGCGCACCGGCAGGTCGTCCCAGCCGTGGATGGCCTTGAACCACTCGCGGTGTTCGTCGACCAGGCTGATGGCGGCCATCGGGCTGCCGGTCAACTGTGCGGCGCACTGGGCGAGGGCGTCGAAGCTCTCTTCGGGCGACGTGTCGAGAACGCCCAGAGCGAGCAGCGTGGCCAACCGGTGATGTTCGTCAGTGGGCGTCGACGCAGGCGGCATGGGTGTGGCGCGCGATGAGAAGGCGAAGCTGGAATTGTCGGGCTGGCGCAATGTAGTGCAACGCACCCGGCCCCGCCAATAGTGGCAACTTCGCATGTTTCATGCCGCATTGCAGCGCGACATGCGTGGCTGATGCGTCAGCGCAGCAGCGGCTTCAGGTAGTGGCCGGTATGGCTCGCCGGGTTGGCAGCCACGTCTTCTGGCGTGCCGGTGGCCACCACCGTGCCGCCGCCGGCGCCACCCTCGGGGCCCATGTCGATCAGCCAGTCGGCCGTCTTGATGACGTCGAGGTTGTGCTCGATCACCACGATGGTGTTGCCTGCATCCCGCAGCTGGTGCAGCACGCGCAGCAGCAGGTCGATGTCGGCGAAGTGCAGGCCGGTGGTGGGCTCGTCGAGGATGTACAGCGTGCGCCCGGTGTCACGTTTGCTGAGTTCGAGCGCGAGCTTCACGCGTTGGGCCTCGCCGCCCGACAGCGTGGTCGCGCTCTGTCCGAGGCGGATGTAGCCCAGGCCCACGTCGAGCAATGTCTGCAGCTTGCGCGCAATGCTGGGCACGGCGTTGAAGTAAGCGTGAGCATCTTCGACCGTGAGGTTGAGCACCTCGGTGATGTTCTTGCCCTTGTAGAGCACCTCCAGCGTCTCGCGGTTGTAGCGCGCGCCCATGCACACGTCGCAGGGCACGTACACGTCGGGCAGGAAGTGCATCTCCACCTTCAGCACGCCGTCCCCCTGGCAGGCCTCGCAGCGCCCACCGGCCACGTTGAAGCTGAAGCGGCCCGGGCCGTAGCCGCGCTCGCGTGCGGCGGGCACCTCGGCGAACAACTCGCGGATGGGCGTGAAGAGACCGGTGTAGGTGGCCGGGTTGCTGCGCGGCGTGCGCCCGATCGGGCTCTGGTCGACGCTGATGACCTTGTCGAAGAGATCCAGGCCGCTGATCTCGTCGTGCGCCTCCGGCTCGGCGTGGCTGTTGTAGAGCTTGCGCGCGACCGCGGCGTAGAGCGTGTCGTTCACGAGCGTCGACTTGCCCGAGCCCGACACCCCCGTGACGCAGGTGAAGAGACCGACCGGGATCTCCGCCGTCACGTCCTTCAGGTTGTTGCCGCGCGCGTTGACGATGCGCAGCACCTGCGGCTCGGGCATGTCGGCCAGACGGTGGCGCTTGCCTGGCACGGCGATCTTGAGCACTTGCGAGAGGTAGCGGCCAGTCAGTGATTCGGCGCTGGCGGCCACGTCGGCGGGAGTGCCCTGCGCAATCACCCGCCCGCCGTGCACGCCGGCGCCGGGGCCCATGTCGATCACGTAGTCGGCAGCGCGGATCGCGTCTTCGTCGTGCTCGACCACCAGCACCGAGTTGCCGATGTCGCGCAGGTGGCGCAGCGTGCCGATCAGGCGGTCGTTGTCGCGCTGGTGCAGGCCGATGCTGGGCTCGTCGAGCACGTACATCACGCCGGTCAGGCCCGAGCCGATCTGCGAGGCCAGGCGGATGCGCTGCGACTCGCCGCCCGAGAGCGTGTCGGCACTGCGGTCGAGGCTCAGGTAGTTCAGGCCCACGTCGTTCAAGAACTTGAGGCGCGAGCGGATCTCGCGGATCACCTTGTCGGCGATCTCGGCCTTGGCGCCCTTGAGCTGCAGCGTCTCGAAGTACGCCAGGCAATCGCGCAGCGTGAAGTGCTCGACGCGGTAGATCGGTTCGCCCGGGGCGTCATCGGGGCCTTGCAGGAACACATGCCGCGCCTCGCTGCGCAGGCGCGTGCCGTGGCAATCGGGGCAGGGCCGCGCGGCCTGGTAGCGCGCCAGGTCTTCGCGGACGGCGGCCGAGTCGGTCTCCCGGTAGCGGCGTTGCAGGTTGGGGATGATCCCTTCGAAGGGGTGCTTGCGCTTTACGCTGCGCACGCTCTTGCCGCTTCCGCCCTTGCCACTGCTGACCTTGTCGCTCCCGGCCTCGTAGACGAAGCTGATCTCCTCTTCGCCCGAGCCGTGCAGCAGCACCTCGCGCGCCTTCTTCGGCAGATCCTCGAAGGGCGTGTCGATGTCGAACTTGTAGTGCCGCGCCACGCTCTCCAGCAGCGAGAAGGTATAGGGGTTGCGGCGGTCCCAGCCCTTGACCGCGCCGCTGGCCAGGCTGAGCGACGGGAAGGCCACCACCCGCTCGGCATCGAACGCCGTCACCTGGCCCAGGCCGTCGCAGCTCGGGCAGGCGCCGACCGGCGAGTTGAACGAGAAGAGGCGCGGCTCCAGCTCGCTCAAGGAATAGCTGCAGATGGGGCAGGCGAAGCGGCTGCTGAACAGGTGCTCGCGGCCCGCGTCCATCTCCAGCGCCATCGCGCGGCCCTCGGCGATGCGCAACGCGGCCTCGAAGCTCTCGGCCAATCTCTGCTGCAAGCCCGGCTGCACCTTCACGCGGTCGATCACCACGTCGATGTCGTGCTTCTCGGCCTTCTTGAGTTTAGGCACATCGGTCGCGTCGTAGGTCGTGCCGTCGACGCGGAAGCGCACGTAGCCTTGCGCCTGCATGTCAGCGAAGAACTCCGTGAATTCGCCCTTGCGATCGCGCACCACCGGCGCGAGCACCATCAGCTTGGTGCTTTCGGGCAGCGCGAGTGCCGCATCGACCATCTGGCTCACGCTTTGCGCCTGCAACGGCAACTTGTGCTCGGGGCAGAAAGGCGTTCCGGCGCGTGCGTAGAGCAGGCGCAGGTAGTCGTGGATCTCGGTCACCGTGCCCACGGTGGAGCGCGGGTTGTGGCTGGTCGCCTTCTGCTCGATGCTGATCGCCGGCGACAGGCCTTCGATCACGTCGACATCGGGCTTGTCCATCAACTGCAGGAACTGCCGCGCATACGCCGACAGGCTCTCGACATAGCGCCGCTGGCCCTCGGCATACAGCGTGTCGAACGCGAGGCTCGACTTGCCCGAACCGGAAAGCCCGGTGATCACCACGAGCTGGTTGCGCGGGATGTCGAGGTCGATGTTCTTGAGGTTATGGGTACGCGCGCCGCGGACCCGGAGCATCGGGGCCTCGATGGTGGCCTCAGGAGGGGCGGGGCGGCGTGCGGGCATCGGGCGGGGCGGGAAACTGCCCATGATAGCGACGCCATCCGGCAGGGGGTGACACCCGCTGACAGATGAGGCAGGCACGCGCGCCCATGAAAAGAGGCGGACCTGTGGGCCCGCCCTGTCAGCCGCCGTGGCGCAGCGTCAGTTCACGATCGGCCGGTTCACTCGCAGTACGTGACCGCGCCGCCGTTCTGGTTGGGGTTGCTCGGCTCGGCGATCGACCAGGTGTTCGCCCCCGTGACCGTGACGGCGCACTGACTGTCGACCACGATGTCGAAGGCATGCCAGTACTCGTTGGTCGTGCCTTCACCGGCACCCGGCGTGAACACATTCATGTTGCCGTTGTGAGTCACCTCGACCTTGACCGGTGAACCTGTCATACCGGGGTTGAAGGTGCCCGAGAAGTTGTGCAGGAAGTAGCGGTAGGTGCCGCGAGCGATGCGCCGGATGCTGACGATCTCCGGGCCGAACGAGGTGATGTCGTCGATATCGAGATTGGCGAACGGCGCGACCGAGAGCGAACCCTTGTTGGTGTAGTCGATGTGCGTGCCCTGCGGCGTGAGCAGGTGTGAGTCCACGTCCAGCGGCAGTTGACCCCAGGTGAGGCGGATGCTGATGGCGGCGTCCGACAGCACGAGGCAATCGCCAAGCGGCACGTTGTTGACGGTCGCGGTCGCTGCGCGAGCGTTTGACAACCGGGCGCCGGCGCGGGCGATCACCACGGACGTGGCGTCACGCCGCATCGGTACCGAAAAGTTGCCGCTGGCATCGGTGAGTGCGTTGGTGCTGCCCGAGTACGTCACACCGTCGAGCTCGATGCGTGCGCGGGCCACGCGTCTGCCCTCCGGGGTCCGCACGCAGCCCGTCACCTGCACGGTGTTCAGCGCGGCGGAGGCGTTCCAAGTGGTGAAGTGAGTGACCGTGCCCTGGTAGTACTGGTTGGGCGCGGTCCCGGCCAATGTGGCGGTGCCGTCCTGCGCCCATACGCCTGCGGCTTCATTGAACCAGGACAACGGCACGCTGGGCGGCAGAGTGCTGGCGCGGGTTGACGCCGGAACGCGAATGGAGGCGCTCTGGCCGCTGGCGAGGTTGTAGGTGCCGCCTGCTGCATCGGTCAGCACGACGCTCAGAGCGCCGAAGCTTTCGAGCCACGTGGGGTTGCTCGCGTCCGCGCTTCGGTAGTCGCCGGTGGCGAGGTTGGCGTCTTGTGCCACGCTCACCGGCGTAACCTGCACCAGTACGGGTTGCGTGGGTGCCGCGCCGGCCGCGGTGACGATGGCGCCGGCAGGGAAGGTCACCTGGGCGGTTGACCCAGGAACAGTGACCGTGCCGCCGACCGCCGCGTCGATGGTGCCGGATGTGGCAACAGGCTGCAATTGCGCGGGCACCGTCGTGACGATGTCATTGCTGACCGTCGCGTAGCGCACGTTCCGGGCAAAGCCTGGGGCTGCGATCGTGACCGAAACGCGGTCGGACTGTGTCAGGCCGGAGAAGGAGAAGGAGCCATCGGCCCCCGTGGTGACGGTGACACCGCCGACCTCGACCGTGGCGCCCGCTACGGGCTGGCCGTTTGCCGACGAGATCACGCGGCCCGCCAAGCCACCTGGCTGGGGTTCCGGCTGTGCCGGCGGGGTGTAGGGCTTGCTGCCACCGCCACTGCTGCTGTCACCGCCCCCGCAGGCGGCCAACGCGGCGGCGAGTGCGAGTGCGGCGAATGTCGGGAAGCGCAGCGCAGAGTGCGCGGCCAAAGTGAGGGTGCGAGCGTTGTTCAATGAGCCTCCAAAGGCAAATGCAATCCAGCACAACCATGGCCTGCGGCACCATACGGCAGCGTCACGGCATGGAAACAGTGTCTTGGCTCGCCCACCTGAAGCCCAGCAGTCCACGAGGGGGCAACGGAGTTCATGTCGGGTACCGTGGTCGGCACCAGTTCGCCGTACGCGAACGACTCCCCCCTCTTTGCAGACTGTCGAAAGCCTCGCGACCCGTTCGTTTGCGGGCGTGCCGTGACATGGAGGAATGTAGTCAAAGCATGTGCGAGTTCGCCTGCTGATCCGGGTGAAGGAATTCACGGATTACGCGCTATCGACGGGTGGGACGCGCGGGCCTGATCTCTCAAGGCGCCTTATGCCCCTGCCCTTCCTTCGATTGGTTATGGCGCTGCAACCTCGAGCGCCGCGCGCAGCGCAGCCACCTGATCGGCTGGCAGGTCGACCTGCCAGCGGCTCGCGCCGCGCTGCCACACCACGCCGCGTTCGGTGAGCTGCCAGCGGTGCTGTAGCTCGCCGCTGCGCAGCAGGCTCAGCGTGCGGCCGATGGGCGATGCGGCGTCGGCGGTGCCGCGCGTCTGCCAGGCGTTGCCGCTGGCGGCGTCGAGTTGCGCAAGCCATTGCGCCACGCCGTCGGTGAGGGGCTGCGGCGTGCCCTCACCGCGTTTCCAGGACCAGCGCTCCGGTTCGGCGGCGAGGGTGGCGCGCAGTGCGGCGATGGGGGCGAAGGCCTGCGCCTCCTGCTGCCGGCGTGCCTCGTTGAGTTGCGTGCGTGCGAGTGCGCGGCGGCTCGCGGCTTCGGCCGGGGGCGCGGTGACCGACGCCGTGGCGTGTGCGGGCGCACCGGCGAAAGACTTCTCCAGGCGGTCCGCATCGGCCGTGGCTGCGCGCAGGGCCTCTGCGGAGGTGGGTGCGGGTGCGGCAGGCGGTGCCGGTGCGCGGTCGGCGGTCGCCTCGGGAGCGACAGATGGCGTGGAGTGTGCGGCGCGGGCCGACTCGGCGCGCTTCTTCTCCAACTCGCGCTGATCGCGCTGGGCTTGTCGGGCCGCTGCTTCGTTTGCGGGGGAGGGCGCCACGGGGGGCACGAGCGGCGCCTGCGCGGCCGGCTTTGCTTCGGTGACCGGCGGGGCCGCGATGCCACGCGCAGCGTCTTCGCGTGGGGCGGGTCTTGCTGGCACGGGCGGGGTCGCGGGCGTGGATTCAGTCTTGGGTAGAGAGCGAGGCGAAGCCATCGGCGCTTCATGCTGCGTGGCAGGCGGCCGCGGCATGGCCACGTCCATCGGCTGGTCCCACCACATCACGCCGACCAGGGTGGCGGCCATCACACCGGCGAACCCAGTGGCCACCGTGGGGCGGGCGAGCCAATTCCAGAACCGGCGTGCCGGGTGCGACGTCGATTGAGAAGAAGACGACGTGACCCCCGGATCGCGCGCCTTGGCCTGCGCCTCCTTCAGGATGAACTCGCTCACCGATGCCGGCGCCTGCACCTGCGCATCGGGTGCGTGGCGCAGCGCTTCGCGCAAGTGCGCGTCGCGCGGGGGCTCGCGGGTGTCGTCGCTCATCGCACGTCTCCTTGCTGCAATGGCGCGAGGTAAGCGCCCATGCAGGTGCGCAGTTTGCTCATCGCGTAGCGCAGCCTTGTCTTCGCGGTCTCGAAGCCCACTTCGAGTGCGCGCGCCACCTCGGCCATCGGCAATTCGTCTTCGTGATGCAGCAAGAAGGCGCTGCGCTGCGGGAGCGGCAACTCGTCAAGGCACGCCAGCAGGCGCTCTCCGGCGCGGCGCCAGAAGGCGAGCTCTTCGCTGTGCGGCGACGGGCTCGCGGCGGCCGGCCACAAGGCCCAGGCGGCCTGGTCGCCGGGCTCCCACGGGGTGTCGTCGTCGGTAGGGGCAGACACCTCGCGGCCGCTGCGCCGCCAGATGTCGATCACGCGGTGGTGTGCCAGCGTGTAGAGCCAGGTGCGAAACGCGGCACGTTGCGGCTGCCACTGCGCGCGTGCATTCACCACCTTGAGCCAGGTGTCCTGGAAGACCTCGTCGGTCTGGGCCGCAAGAGATTGCCCCAGCAGGCGGCGGACGAACCGGTACAGCCCCGCCTGATGCCGCGCATACAGGCGCTCGAAGGCAGCGGCTTCGCCGCGGGCGTAGGCGTTCATCAGTTCGTCGTCGGGGGCGTCGGTAGGCGGCGTCATGGGGTGGGAAGTCTGCCTCACTCCGATTGATACGTGCGGCGCGGACGAACGGGGTGAGGTGTTCGCCACCCGGGTGGGCGAGATGTTTTCACCCCATCGCGCGGTGTCGCGCGTGTCAGTGACATGGCCTGCCCATTCATTGACCCCGCACGGAGAACCCCATGACCACGCGCCCTGCCTTGCACCCTGTCTTGCGCCACGTTCTGCTCGCCCTCGTGGCGGGCCCGCTCCTCACCGCCTGCGCCCAGTCGGCCGAACCCGCGCCCTGGCCGCCGGCCTGGCAAGACCCGCCACCGCGCGCCGCCGAGACCGACGGCCCGCCCCGTTTCGACCCACCGGCCGCGGGGCATTGCCGCCGCCTGCCGAGCGTGCGCGAGGTGCCCGGCGGCGGGGGCGAGCAACGTGCCCTGCGCCGGCCTGGCGCGCGCGGCGAGCCGGCGCTTCTCGCCGCCGAGCTGGCGGCCGGGGTGGCCGCCGAGGAGGCCAGCGACCGGCCGAGCGACCTGTCGCGCGACGCCGCCGCCAAGCGCAGCGAAGCCAAGCCATCGTCGGCCCCACCGCCGCATTGGCCCCCTGCCCCTCGCGCCCCAAGCGAGCAGCGCATGCCGGCGCGCCCCGCACACGAACCCGTGACCGCCGGCGTCGTGGACGACAACGCCGACTTCGGCGAGTACCTCGCCTACCGCCAACGCCATGCGCGCCTGCCGGTGCGCGAGCGCGACATCACTGAGCGCTACCTGCTCGAAGTGACCGACGCGCAAGGCCGCCCGGTGCACGACGCCGAGGTGGCCGTGCAACGCGCCGGCATCGCGGCGCCGGTGGCCTGGGCGCGCACCGACACGGCGGGGCGGGTGTGGCTGCATCCACGCGCGTTCCTGTCAGCAGATGCAAGCCGCGATCGCTCGCTCGGCGTGGCCGTGCGCAAGGGCGGGGTGCAGGGTCGCGCCATGCTGCTGCGCGGCCAGGCGAACGCGGTGCAGGTGAGGCTGGGTGCCGTGGCCACGGCACCGGTGCGGCTCGACCTCGTATTCCTGATCGACGCCACCGGTTCGATGGGCGACGAGATCGCCAAGCTGAAGAACTCGATGCGCGCGATGGCGCAGCAAATCTCTCAACTGCCCGGCCAGCCCGACATCTGCTGGGGCCTGGTGGCCTACCGCGACCGTGGCGATGCCTTTCTCACGCGCACGCACGATCTCGTCGATTCGCTTGCTTCGTTCCAGCAGCAACTCGCGGCCTTGCAGGCGCAGGGCGGCGGCGACACGCCCGAGGCCTTGAACGAGGCGCTGCACGAGGCCGTTCACGGGCTGAGCTGGCGCGCCGATGCCGCACGCATGGTGGTGCTGGTGGCCGATGCGCCGCCGCACCTCGACTACGAGGGCCCGCAGTACGACCGCGACATGCAGGCCGCGCTCGCGAAGGGCATCAAGCTGTTCGCGGTGGGCGCGAGCGGGCTCGACCCAGCCGGCGAATACATCTACCGGCAGATGGCGCAATACACCGCCGGGCGCTTCGTCTTCCTCACGTACCGCGATGCATCCAACCCCGGCAGCGGGCCGGGCGCGCAGACCGTGCACGACGTGAAGGCGTACTCGGTGCAGACGCTCGACAAGCTCGTAGTGCGGCTGGTCGGCGAAGAACTGGCGCGCCTTCCGCGCACGTGATCTCAGTCGAGGTAGGGCTGGATCGTTGCCATTTGCGGCTTGTCGGCGCCGGCGCTCGGCTCGATGCTGAACATGTCGCCGCCCCACCACGGGCCGCCGGCCCAGTATGTCCAGCCGGCCCACACACTGCTGTTGGCCTCCATGTGGGCGAGGATGCCGGCCAGCGCCTGGTGACAGGTCGCGTTGTTGGCCGCGCCGAACTCGCCCAGCAGTGCGCGTTTGCCGTTCGTGCGCAGCCAGGTGGTGAAGGCCGCCAAGCGCTGCGCGCCGATCGTCGCGCTCGTGCACACCGGCGAGGTGCCGGAGCTGTCGGCGTCGAGGTACTGGTGGACTTCGATCAGCATGTTGTTGCCGCTGTCGACCACCTGCAGCATGGCCTGTGCATTGGGCGTGCCATACCAGTTGGACGCCCAGCTGTGCGCGCCGCTCCAGGCATTGCCGGGCACCGTGATCGTGTTGGTGGCGCCGGTGGCGCGGATGCGGCGGATCGCCACATTGGCAGCGTTCACCCAGTTCTCGGTGGCCATGGTGTGGGGCTCGTTCATCAGCCCGAACATCACTTTCGGGTTCGACTTGAACACGCCCGCCAGGCGCGACCAGAGGTCACCGAAGGCCGAGTTCGAGACGGCCGCCGAGCCGATCAGCTGGTTGCGATAGCGCGCGTAGTTGTGCACGTCGATCAGCACCGTCATGCCCTTGGCCGTGGCGCCGTTGACGAAGCTGCGCAGGCGCGTCAGCTCCGTCTGGTCGAGCGCGCCGTTGAGCGTCGGCTGGATGCGCTCCCACAGGAAGGGCAGGCGCACGAGGTTCATGCCCTTGGCCTGGTAGTAATCAACCGAGGTCACGCTCGGGTAGATGTACTGGTAGCCGTACTGGCCCGGCAACGCGCTGGAGGTGAACTCGGCACCGGCGAGGTTGACGCCGCGCCACTTGATCAGCGGTGCGGGCGGGCTCGCAGCAGCCGTGGTTTCCATGCCGCGTGCGGGCGCCACGGTGGTGGCAGCGGGCGACGTGTTGTCGGTGTCACCGACGGGTGAGTTCGCGGGCGCGGTTTCGGCCGTGCCTGCCAGCGTTGCGGCGGGCAGGGCCGATTCGGCTGCCTGGGCGTCGGCTTGCGCGATGTCGGCTTCCGCGGCGTCGGCGCTCGCCGACATCCCCGCGGGGGCGTCTTGCGCGTCACCATCTCCGCCGCCACAGGCCGAGAGGGCGACGATGCTCGCCAGGGCCAGCAGGCCGAGTCGGCCGCCTGCGGCGCGTGAGAAGGAATGCGAAATGGCGTCGGACGGACCGGCTTCGGTCTTGTATCGGGTGTGGCTTGGCAAATGAATATCTCGGAATCGGCAAATCAGAAGGCTCGGATTCTCAGAACCCCGCCGATTCCTGCAGTGAGCGCTCGTAAGCCGGTGTTCGTGATTTAGTTGGCGAACGGCGCTGGTTTCCCGGGCGCGGGTGCGCAGTTCATATGGGCGCCGGGTTGCATGCAGCAACAGGTGTGGGTCTTGACCGCCCATTTCGGTGGGCCAGGCGCCCGGTTCGGGGCGCGCGGAACAACGCACCGGAGCGAGAGAAGCGCTTACTTGCGGATGCAGCTTGAATTTCAGGCGCTTCGCAAGAATGCTGCAGTGCGATTTGTCAGAAACTGGTGATAACTCACGACATACCCGCGGATGCGGGCTGCACGTACCTTTGGGGGAGGTTTTCCCGGGGGTGCTTCGTATACTGCAAAGCTTGAATTGGCACACGGGTAGCGAGCACGGCATGGTCAGGAAGCGTGAGAAAAGCGAGCAGACACTGGCCGCCATCGTCTCGGCAGGCATGGACATTGCCGTCCACCAAGGCCTGCAAAAGCTCACCCTCAACTCCATCGCCCAGAAGCTCGGCATCAGCAAGAGCGGCGTGTTCGTGCGCGTCGGCTCGCTCGAGAGCCTGCAGATCCTGGTGCTCGACGAGTACGAGCGGATCTTCGCGCTCACCGTGTTCATGCCCACCCTCTCCGAGGCGCCGGGCCTGCCGCGCCTCAACGCCATCGTCGACCGCTGGGTGCACCACGGCAACGAACTCACGGCGCTGATCGCCTCGCACTACTCCGTCAACACCTACGACGACGACCCCGACGCCCACCCCGATGTGCTGCGCGCGCGCCTCATCAACGGGATGATGGCCTGGCGCGAGACGCTGCAGCGCACCGTCAAGCAGGCGCTCGACCGCGGCCACATCCGCCCCGACAGCGACCCCGAGCAACTGGTGTTCGAGATCTTCTCGCTGCTCAGCGGCTTCCTGTACGACGCGCACGTGAAGCGCGACCCGAAGTGCTACGAGCGCGTGATGTCGGCCTACTCGCGGCTGATGTCCACCTACCGCAGCTTCGCGGGCTGAGCGCGCGGCGCAATCCTGCCGGGCGCAAGCCCGCTTCGTCGCGGCCGGCCTTGCTCCAGGCCCCGATCACTCTCCGCCTCGAACTATTCGGCCTCGTCGGCCAACGTCAGCACCGGCCAGGTGTAGGTGCGATCGATGCTGCCATTGCGGCCCCAGTCCACCGTGGCCGTGGCGGTCTGGCTGACCACCTGCAGGCTGATGGCGTCGTGGGGCAGCGTGATGTTCCAGCTGCCCGCGAGTGCCGTGCCGTTGGCGTCGAAGCTGGCGGTGCCCTGCGTGGCGACCGTGGCTGACCAGCTGCCGAAGAGACCGCTGTAGCTCATCGTGATCTGGCCAGCGCTGGTGCTGCCGGCGAGCGCGCCGTTGGTGGTCGTCACGCTGCGCGTGAGGTCCACGCTGCTCAGGGTGAGGCTTGCGACGCGCACGCCTCGCGTGTTCACCAGGCTGATGCTCGGCGAGACCCATCGGTCGGTCACGGTCTGGGTTGCGCCGCTGGTCTGCACGCTGTGGGTCAGGCTGGCGCTGCCGTTGTAGGCCAGCTTGCGGCGCGGCAGCATCACCTCGAGCTGCGAATTGGTGGTGACCGAAACGTCTTCGCCGTTGGCCGACACCACGCTCAGGTCGAGTCGGCCGGTCACGCTGTCGGCACCGGCAGCGCTGCGGCAGTTGGTGAACACGATCTGGTAGCTCTCGCCGGCGTCGAGCATGTGGTTGCCCAGTTGCGCGAGGCTCGCGCCACTGGCCGTGTACACCGCCGTGCCACCGCCCGCGCAACTGACGGTCTGGCTGGCATTGCCCGCGGCGATCACCGCCCGTGCGGTGCGCAAGGTGCTCGCCTGAGCACGCGCGCTGTCATCGGCCACGACCATCGAGTTGGCGCTGGCCGACTGGGCGGTGTCGCGGCTGGTGTCCGAGCCGCCGGTGCCGCTCGCAGGGGCCGCGTTGTTGCTGGTGCTGTCGTCTGCGCCGCCACCACCGCAGGCGCCGAGCAATGTGGCGAGCGCGGCGCAGGCGAGGGCGGTTCGCAAGTGGCGTGGGGCGGTGTTCATGGTGTTCGTCTCCTGATTTTCTGAATGTGCAGCAAGGTGGGCGCCGCCGCGTTTCAGTGTGTGTCAGGCGAACCCGTCAGGCCGTTGTGTCCAGCACCCGCAGGATCTCTCGGCCATAGGCCTCGAGCTTCTTGGCGCCCACGCCGCTGATCTGCGACAGATCGTCCAGTGAGCCCGGCTGGCTGCGAGCCATCTCGGCCAGCGTGGCGTCGTGGAAGATCACGTACGCTGGCAAACCGTGTTCCTTGGCCACCTCGGCGCGCCAGGCCTTGAGTGCGGTGAAGCGCTCACTTGCGTGTGCGTCCAGCGCCACCGGCGGCGGCTTGGCGGCGCCACTGCGCGTGATCTTGCCGGCCTTGCCGCGGCGGGGTGCCTCGCTCGGCACGCGCAGCATCAGGGTGACCCCACCGCGCAGCACGTCGCGTGCGCTCGCGCTGAGTTCGAGCGTCTGGTACTCGCCTTCGGTGCGCAGGTGTCCGAGCGCGATCAACTGGCGCAGCACGGCGCGCCATTGCGCCTCGCTCAGGTCGGCGCCGATGCCGAAGGTCGACAGCGACTGGTGCCGGTACTGGTCCACCTTGTCGGTGGCCTTGCCGCGCAGCACGTCGATCAGGTGGCCGGCACCGAAGCGCTGGCCGCCGTTCTGGTGGAAGCGGTAGACGCAGCTCAATGCCTTGCGCGCGGCTTCGGTGGCATCCCACGTCGCGGGCGGGTTGATGCAGTTGTCGCAATTGCCGCATGAGGCCCCCACGGTCGGCACGTCGTGCTCTCCCTGCCCCCCGAGGGCGCGTCGCCCGCCTTGGGGCGGCCCGGCGTCGGGCGCGACTCGCCGGTAGGTCTCGCCGAAGTAGTGCAGCAGCCGCACGCGGCGGCAATCGTGCGCTTCGGCCAGCGCCAGCAGTGCGCTGAGCTTGCCGATCTGCGCGCGCTTGAACTCTTCGCCCGCGGGGCTGTCGTCGATCATGCGGCGCTGGTTCACCACGTCGGCCAGGCCGTAGGTCATCCAGGCGTCGGCGGGCAGGCCGTCGCGGCCGGCGCGGCCGGTCTCCTGGTAGTAGCTCTCGATGTTCTTGGGCAGGTCGAGGTGGGCGACGAAGCGCACATCGGGTTTGTCGATGCCCATGCCGAAGGCGATGGTGGCCACCATCACCACGCCCTCTTCGCGCAGGAACCTGTTCTGGTGCCGGCTGCGCACCTCGGTGTCGAGGCCCGCGTGATACGGCAGCGCGTTGACCCCCTCACTCTTGAGCCACTCGGCGGTTTCTTCGACCTTCTTGCGTGACTGGCAGTACACGACACCCGCGTCGCCCTCGTGCTCGTCGCCGATGAATCGCAGCAACTGCGCGCGTGCGTTGTCCTTCTCGACGATGCTGTATCGGATGTTCGGGCGGTCGAAGCTGCTGATGAAGACCTGTGCGTCCTGCAACTGCAGCCGCTCGATGATGTCAGCGCGCGTGAGGTCGTCGGCGGTGGCGGTGAGCGCGATGCGCGGCACGCCCGCGTAGCGCTCGTGCAGTACGTTGAGCTGCAGGTAGTCTTCGCGGAAGTCGTGCCCCCACTGGCTCACGCAATGCGCCTCGTCGATCGCGAACAGGCTCAGCAGGCCGCGCTCGTGCAGCGAATCGAGCTGCGCCAGAAAGCGCGGCGTGGTCACGCGCTCGGGCGCCGCGTAGAGCAGCACCAGGCGGCCGCTCATCATCTCGCGCTCGATCTTCTGCGTGTCGTCGAGGGTGAGCGTCGAATTCAGGAAGGCCGCATGCACGCCGGCCTCTTCGAGCGCGCCCACCTGGTCGTGCATCAGCGCGATCAAGGGGCTCACCACGATGGCCACGCCCTGATCCGCACGGTGCCGCGCAATGGCGGGCACCTGGTAGCACAGGCTCTTGCCACCGCCGGTGGGCATGAGCACCAGCGCGTCACCGCCCTGGCGAACCTGTTCGATGATGGCTTGCTGCTGACCGCGGAACGCCGGGTAGCCGAAGACCTCTTGCAGGATGCGCAGCGGATCGGTGGGGGGAGCGGTCGTCGAGAAGGCGGGAGACATGGCGGCGCAGCAGAACGCCGCATGGTACGCGAGCGACCTGCCCGACCCCCCCGCTTCGCACCCCGCCCGACCCTTGCGGGTGCATGAATACGCGGGGGGCCGCGCGAGCGCCCCCAACGCATAATTGAGGCATCCCCCACCCGATTTACCTGGAGCGCCCCATGGCCTCGATCAACAAAGTCATCCTCATCGGCAACCTGGGGCGCGACCCCGAGGTTCGCTACACGCCCAACGGCGCGGCCATCTGCAACGTCACCATTGCCACCTCGCGCAACTGGAAGGACAAGAACTCCGGCGAGAAGATGGAAGAAACCGAGTGGCACCGCGTGGTGTTCTTCGACCGCCTGGCCGAGATTGCCGGCGAGTACCTGAAGAAGGGCCGCTCGGTGTACGTCGAAGGCCGCTTGAAGACCCGCAAGTGGACCGACAAGGACGGCGTCGAGAAATACACCACCGAGATCATGGCCGACAACATGCAGCTGCTCGGCGGCCGTGAAGGCGGCGGCGGTGGCGGTGGTGACGAAGGCGGCGGCGGTGGCTACAGCCGCAGTGGCGGCGGCGGCGGTGGAGAGCGCAGCGAACAACGCAGCGCACCGGCAGCGCGCCCGGCCGCCAGCAAGCCGGCGCCGAAGTCGTCGACCGGCTTCGACGACATGGACGACGACATCCCGTTCTGACCCGGCTCCCACCCAACTTGCCGCGCCCCGCCTCGCCGGGGCGTTTCTCTTGGGCGGCGCCACCTGCGCGTTCGGCTCGTCCGGTGGCCCCGTATCACCAAGGTGCAATGGACGATGGCGCCTGATTCGCGCATGCTTGCGCGCATCCATCAACGCAGGGAGCCGCGTCATGTCAGACCACCTTTTTTCGGCCACCGCCCTTCCCCGCCGCCATCTGCTGGCCGCTCTGCTGGCAGGGGGCGCATTGCTCACGGGCTGCAGCAGCTATTCACTGAACAACGTCTGGAAAGAGCCGGCGTTCAAGGGCCCGCCCGTGCGCTCGGTGTTGGTGATCGGCGTGAGCCAGAGCGACGTGCACCGCCGCATCTTCGAAGACGGCTTCGCGCAGACCTTGAAGACGGCCGGCAAGGATGCCAAGCCCTCCTACCCGCTGCTGCCGCAGCGCGGCCAGATTCCCGACGCCGACATCAAGGCGGCCATCGCGCGCACGGGTGTCGATGCCGTGATCGTCACCCGCGTGCTGCGGGTCGACAAGCAGGTGAGCGCCATGCCGATGGGGCCGACTTACTACGGGCGCGGGTTCTATGGCTGGTACGGCGCGGCCTGGGCCACGCCGCCGATGAGCATCGACACCTACAACGTGCTGACGATCGAGACGACCTTGTTCGACGCCAAGGCCGACAAGCCGATCTGGACGGGCACCACCGAAACCTTCGAGACCTCTGATGTGGCCAAGGCCACGCAGGGTTTGTCGGAGGCGGTGGTTGCGCGCCTGAAGGCCGACGGCATGATCTGAAGCGCCCGTCGCCTGCGAGCGAGGCGACTCCGGTGTCCGCGGCGCGCCGTGGTGTTGCCTGCCACCCGAGCCGGATGCCGACGCTCACGTCCAACGCGCTGCCGATCGGGGTGCTGGCGGAACGCCCCCACAGGGGGCCCAGCTCGCCGTAGGCGCTGACACCGGGTGCGAGTTGCCGGCTCCCACTCCGACAGCGTCCGCGCCGATGCGCTATTCTGCTTTGCGACTCGACGCCGTGCGGTGCCGAGCGCTTTGCGCACGACGACCGGAGATCATGGCGGCAACACTCGATGGCAGCGGCCTGCCTTTCCTGAGCGGTAGTGGCGAGATGGCCGGCCTCATGCGCGCGCACGACTGGGGCAGCACGCCGCTCGGCCCGCCCGCGCAGTGGCCGCAGGCGCTCCGCACCGCGGTGCGCCTGCTGCTCAACACGCGGCATCCGATGTACATCTTCTGGGGTGCCGACGGGGCGTGCTTCTACAACGATGCCTACCGACTCTCGATCGGCAACGAGCGTCACCCCAGCTCGTTGGGTCGGCCGGCGCAGGAGGTGTGGGCCGAGATCTGGCCCATCATCGGCCCGCAGATTGCGCAGGTCCTGGCGGGCGAAGGGGCCACCTGGCACGAGAACGCGCTCGTGCCGATCACGCGCAACGGCGTTCGTGAAGACGTCTACTGGACCTACAGCTTCGGCCCGATCGACGACGAGGCCGCGCCCAATGGCGTGGGCGGCGTGCTCGTCGTCTGTACCGAAACCACGCGGCAGGTCGAGATGGCGCGCGACCTTGCGGCGAGCGAAGAGCAGCTGGCGTTGGCGCTGTCGGCGGGGCGCGGCATCGGCACCTGGGATTGGGATGTGGAGACCGACACCGTCGTCGTCGACGAGCGATTCGCGCGGCTGTACGAGGTCGACCCGCACGACGCGCGGCGCGGTGCACCGATTGCACGCTTCTTCAAGGCCATGCACCCCGAGGATCTGCCCAGGGTGCAGGCGAGCATCGCGCAGGCTCTGGAGACGGGCGAACCCTTCAGCGAGGAGTACCGGCTCCGCTACGCCGACGGCACGCAGTGCTGGGTACTGGCCGAGGGGCGCTGCGAACGCGACGCCGAGGGCCGACCCACGCGCTTCCCGGGTGTGAGCTTCGACATCACCGACCGCAAGGCGATCGAAGACGAATTGCGCGCGTTCAACACGGTCCTTGAGCAGCAGGTTCTCGAGAAGGCGCAGGAGCGCGCCATGACCTGGCACTTGAGCCCCGATCTGCTGGGCGCGCTGAACAGCGAGGGCTATTTCGAGACATCGAACCCTGCGTGGGGCGTGGTGCTGGGGTGGTCGGAGCGCGAGGTGGCCAGCCAGTCGATCTGGGAGCTGCTGCACCCCGACGATGTGGAGCGCACGCGAGGCGGATTCAATCTCACGCAGATCGGGCAGCCGGCCATCCGCTTCCCGAACCGCTATCGTCACAAGGACGGCAGCTACCGGTGGATCTCCTGGGTGGGCGTGCCCGAGGGGCGGTTCGTGTACTGCAGCGGGCGCGACATCACCGACGAGCGCGTGCAGTCAGAGGCGTTGCGCGATGCCGAGCAGGCGCTGCGCCAGGCACAGAAGATGGAAGCGGTCGGCCAATTGACGGGCGGCATCGCGCACGATTTCAACAACCTGCTGGCGGGCATCAGTGGCAGCCTTGAACTGATCGCGCGCGGCATCGCGCGTGGCCAGACCGACAAGCTCGATCGCTTCATCACCAGCGCCAAGGGCGGCGTGAAGCGAGCCGCCGCGTTGACGCACCGCTTGCTCGCGTTCTCGCGTCAGCAGCCCCTGGAGCCCAAGCCGGTCGACATCAATCGCCTGATCGTCGGCATCGAAGATCTCATCCGCAGAACCGTGGGCCCGTCGGTCGAGGTGGAGGTGGTCGGAGCCGGTGGGCTGTGGTGGACGCTCGTCGACAGGAACCAGCTTGAGAACAGCCTGCTCAACCTGTGCATCAACGCGCGCGACGCCATGCCCGACGGCGGGCGGCTGACCGTCGAGACGGCCAACCGCTGGCTCGACGAGCGCACCGCGCGCGAGCACGAGTTGCCGCCCGGGCAGTACGTCTCCTTGTGCGTCACCGACACCGGCGTGGGCATGCCGCCCGAGGTCGTGGCCAAGGCCTTCGACCCCTTCTTCACCACCAAACCGCTGGGTGCGGGCACCGGCCTTGGCTTGTCCATGACGTACGGATTCGCGCGCCAGTCGGGCGGCCAGGTGCGCATCTACTCCGAGGCCGGCAAGGGCACCACGATGTGCATCTACCTGCCTCGCCATGATCCGCCCGCAGAGCCCGCGGTGGTGCGCGAGCCGAAGGCCTCTCCCGTGCACGAGGGCAGCGGCGAGGTGGTGATGGTCATCGACGACGATGCCACCGTGCGCATGCTGGTTGTCGAGCTGCTGCGCGACAACGGCTACACGGTGTTCGAGGCGGCCGACGGGCCCTCAGGCCTGCGGCTGTTGGAGAGCGTGCCCCAGATCGACCTGCTGGTCACCGACATCGGCCTGCCCGGTGGCATGAACGGCAGGCAGGTCGCGGAAGCGGCCCGGCAGCACCGGCCAGGCCTGAAGGTGCTCCTCATCACCGGGTTTGCCGAGAACGCGGTCATCGGGGCCGGCTTGCTCGACGACCGCATGGCGCTGGTGACCAAGCCATTCGCGCTCGATGCCTTGTCCGCCAAGATCCAGGCGATGCTCGATCTCTAGCGCCTGGGCTGGCGCTGATGTGAGGCGTCTCAGCCGCGCGGCGGCTCCATTCCGTGCCGTCGCTTGACGTCGGCCACCGCAGGAGACGCCATGAAGTCGAGCAGGGCCTGGGCATCGGCGTGCCGAGTGCCCGCCGTGAGCGCGCCCATGAACGTGGTGGTGATTGCCAGGCCCGGCGGCATGCCCCCAAGCAGGGTGATGCCACTCAGGTTCATCAACTCGCTGAGCTGTTGAAAGCCGAGTTCCGCTTCGCCGCTCGCCACCATCGAGCCCACCGGCACACCCGGGCGCGCCTGCACGAGTTTGGGCTTCACTTGATCGGCGAGGCCCCAGCGCTCGAAGAGCTTGAGCAGCGCCGTGCCGCTGGGCCCGGTGGAGTAGCCGATGGATTTCGCCGCGAGCACGCTCTCGCGCAGCGCGGCTTCGGTGCTCACATCGGGTGGTGGCGTGCCCGCGCGCACAGCGATGGCCACCGACGAGTCCACGATGGCGTGGCGGCTCTCGGCGCGCACATGGCCGGCGAAGGCGAGCTTGTCGATGGCGTCGCTCGCGAGGAAGACGAGGTCGAACGCCTCGCCGGCCTCGACGCGCTTGGCGGCATCCACCCCGCCCACCGATTCGATCTGCACCGACGAGCCCTGCGCCGCGCGCCAAGCCTCGGCGAGCTCGGCCAGCACCTGGCGCGTGGCCATCGAAGAGATTGCATGCAAGGGGATGGTGCTCATGTCGGCTCGCCGAGTTCGGTGCAGAGATTCTGGGCGGCTGCACCCGGTGTTCCAAGCGATCGGCCCGGCTAGCTGGTATGCGTGAACGGCATGGGAGGCCGGCGGGGATCAGGTCGCGGTGCTGAGCTTGAGCCCCACGATGCCGGCGATCACGAGGCCCAGGCTCAGGATGCGCCCCAGATTGGCCGGCTCATTGAACAGGTAGATGCCGAGGATCGCCGTGCCCACCGCGCCGATGCCCACCCACACCGCGTAGGCGGTGCCTACGGGCAGGCCTCGCATGGCGTAGCCGAGCAGCACCACGCTGACGACCATCGCCGCCACCGTGCCCGCCGAGGGCCAGAAGCGGGTGAAGCCGTCGGTGTACTTGAGACCGATGGCCCAGACGATCTCGAACAGGCCGGCGACGACAAGAATGATCCAGTTCATGGCAGAAGAGGTGCAGGTGACGGGGCGCCCATCGTAGGCGCCGGCGCATGCCCGTGCCGGCGTGGGAGAACAAGGCGAGCCGCGCGCTGCCAGCCCTGTCAGTGCGCGGCCGCCTTCGAGAACAGGTTGATCACCATCACGCCCGCGGCGATGAGCCCCATGCCGATGAGCGCGGGCGTGTCGAGCGTCTGCTTGAAGACCACCCAGCCCACCAGCGAGATCAGCACGATGCCCACGCCCGACCAGATGGCGTAGGCGATGCCGGTGGGGATGCTGGCGAGCGTGAGCGACAGGAAGTAGAACGAGGTGGCGTAGCCCAGCACAGTGACCACGCTGGGCACCGCGCGCGTGAACCCGTTCGACGCCTTCAGGCAGCTCGTGGCGATCACTTCGGTGACGATGGCGATGGCGAGGTACACGTAGGCTTTGTTCATGGGCGCGATTGTGGTCAGCCGCCAGCCGCTTGACCAGCGCCCGCCGACAGGCCTTCGCGGCTGCCGGTCGGCGCAAATGACTGCGCAAAAGCCGGGCGAAAGCGGGAAAAGTCGGCTGCTTCGACCGCATCACGCCGATCGTGGCGGCTGCCAGCGCGGACACTGGCTGCAGTTGTCGTTTCACTGTTCTGCCCCGCCATGAATCTCCTCGGTATCCCCCTGCACAAGCCCGCCTTCAACGAACTCACCGCCGCCACCATCATGGGTGCCGGTCTGTGGGTGCTGGCCGTCGGCCTGGCCCACGCGCTGAAGCTCGACCTGAGCCTGGTCGATGCCGGCGCGCTGCTGGTGGTGATGCTGTGGGCGTGCGTCTCGGTGCGCGTGGGCATCCGCATCGGCCACGGGCATCGCCACCTGCTGGCCAACGTGGTCGTGATGGCCGCCTTGCTGGGCGCGTACCAGGGCGCATGGGCGATCGCGGCGGGCTGAGGCCGAACCTCTAGCATCAATCGGCGCCGCATATGGCGCCGGCCCCTTCGTGCGCGCTGTGATTGACAGCCGGTGCGCTCCGCGCGCATCCTGCGCGTGTCGGTGCCGACGCGGTGCCGCAGGTGCGGGCCTGCGTCGCCAGCAGTTTTCTCCTCGGGTGTTCGGTCGTCTGTGCCGGTTTCCTGCCCGCGTCCTGTCAACAACGGAGAAAGCGCATGAATTTCATTATTTGGTTGATCGTGGGTGGGCTCATCGGCTGGGTCGCCAGCATGATCATGAAGACCGACGCACAACAAGGCGTGGTGCTCAACGTGGTGGTCGGCATCGTCGGTGCCTTGCTCGGTGGCTGGTTGCTGGCGCCGATGCTTGGCACCGGCACCATCAACAGCAGTGACTTCAGCCTCGCAGGCCTGGGCGTGTCGCTGTTGGGCGCGGTCATCCTGCTGGCCATCGTCAACCTGGTGCGCCGCGGCAGCGTGCGCTGAGCACAGACACAAGACTTTTCGTCGACGCGCTGGCAGCCGCCCCACCTTGGGTGCGGCTTTGCGGCGGGAGCCGGGCGGGCACTGCGGGATCGAACGCAGAATCCGCCCGTTCTGCTTTCCCCTCACCGCAAAGGCTCCCATGACCGACCTGTCCGCACCCGCCTTGCGTGCGCCGAGCGCACCTGCGACTTCGCTGGCCGACTACCCCATCACGCGAAAGTGGCCGGCCCGCCACCCCGATCGCATCCAGCTCTACTCGCTGCCCACGCCGAACGGCGTGAAGGTGTCGATCTGCCTCGAAGAAACCGGCCTGGCCTATGAGCCGCACCTGGTCGATTTCGGCAGCAACGACCAGCTCTCGCCCGAGTTCATCTCGCTCAACCCCAACAACAAGATCCCCGCCATCATCGACCCGCACGGGCCCGCCGGGAAACCGCTGGCGCTGTTCGAATCGGGGGCGATCCTCGTCTACCTGGCCAGCAAGTCGGGCCAGCTCATGCCGGCCGATACGGCCGCGCGCTTCGAGACGCTGCAGTGGGTGATGTTCCAGATGGGCGGCATCGGCCCGATGTTTGGGCAGCTCGGGTTCTTCCACAAGTTCGCGGGCAAGGAGTATGAAGACAAGCGCCCGCTCAAGCGCTACGTGGATGAATCGAAGCGCCTGCTCGGCGTGCTCGAGCGCCAGCTCTCGGGCCGCCGCTGGATCATGGGCGACGAGTACACCATTGCCGACATCGCCATCTTTCCGTGGGTGCGCAACCTCATCGGTTTCTATGGCGCGGGCGAGCTGGTGGGCATCGATGACTTCCCCGAGGTGCAGCGCGTGCTGAAGGCCTTCGTGGCGCGGCCTGCGGTGGCGCGCGGGCTGGAGATCCCGAAGCGGCCTGCGTGATGGCGGCGATCGCGCTGCCCGTGCCGCAGCGCTTGCGCTGAGCCCGGGCGGCCGCCGCGGCGTGGGCACGTTCCGAGCTGATCGGCGACGCGCCCGTCGCCTAGGCTCGCCTCTGCGTCAGGGGCAACCGGTCAGCCCCTGGATCCACTGCCGCAGCACCGCCACCGACGTGGCATCGACGAGCGTGCTGCCGATGGGTGGCATCGCGAAGCTGTCGCGGCGGTTCACGCGTGCGAGCAGTACCGAGCTGTCGGGCGCGCCCGGTGCGACGATGCGCGCGTTGGTCAATCCGAGCGAACCGGAGGTGGGCACCACGTTGCACGCCCCGGTCTGCGCCAGCGGTGTCGTGGCACGCAGGTCCAGCGCCACCGGTGTGGGCCCGTTGGGTTGGTGGCACTGCGAACAGTTCGCGTGCAGGAAGGCGCGGGCGCGCTGCTCCACCGTGCCGGCGCTGCCATGCGGGTCGACGTAGGCCGGCCAGCTCGCCGGTGTGCCGGCCAGCGTGGGGCTCAGCACACCTATGCTGTTGAGCGTGGTGATCTGGTTCGCCGTGCGGCCCGTCTGCGGGTAGAGCAGATTGCCGTTGAGCTGCGCCGTCTCCAGCCCCAGCACCCGGCCGGCGACGCTGGTGTGGCACACCAGGCAATCGCTCTCGCTCGGGTAGACCCAGGTCTGGGCGCCGATCGTCTTCGTCTTGCCGCCCGCCACGCGCGTGGCGTCAGTCTGCGCGGCGTTCCACTCGTAGGTGTAGCCCGCCCACACGCCATCCGGATGGCGCATCAGCAGCCGTGTCTCGATCAGCTGGTTGTTGAGCCGGAAGTTCTTCATCAGCACCGTGCCGTTGGGCGCAGTCCAGCGCCCGGGTGTCTGCGGAGTGAGCGACGTCCCGTTGGGCAAGGCCATCCAGCGCTGCTTCACCGCGTTGTCGGACCAGAACGGCGCGTTCACGCCGAAGGGGATCAGGCCTGTGGCGGGCTGCGTGGCGTTGCTGGCCGACACGCAGCCCGTTTGCGACAGCAGGGTGGGGATGGTGTCCACGGTGGCCGAGGCCGCCTGCAGCTGGTACAGCGCGCCGCTGTAGCCCACCACATACAGCTCACCGTCGTTGTCCTGCGCGAATGAGGTGATGTTCTGCGGCGAATTGAGCAATGCGGAGTTCGGCGACAGAACCACCCGCGGTGTGGCCGCCACCAAGGGATTCGGTGGCGTGACGGCAAAGATGCGGCTGCTCACGTAGTCACCGAACACATAGCGCCCGGCCAGCGCCGGCACCTTGCTGCCCCGATAGACAAAGCCGCCCGTCACGGCCATGCCGGCGTCGCGCCCATACTCGAACACCGGGTCGACCAGCGGTTCGCCGCTGGCGCTGGTGGTGGCGCAGGTGCTGGCGTTGTAGCAAAGGCTGGCCTCGCGCACGCGCCAGCCGTGGTTGGCGCCGCGGCGTACCACGTCGATCTCTTCGCGGGCATCCTGGCCCACGTCGCCCGCCCACAGGTCGCCGGTGCTGCGATCGAAGCTCCAGCGCCAGGGGTTGCGCAAGCCGGTGGCGAAGATCTCCGGGCACGGCGCGGAGCCCGTGCCATTGGTGCAGCGCGCGTTGCTGGCCCAGGGGTTGCTGCTCGGGATGGCGTAGCCGCTGGCCGCGCTCACGTCGATGCGCAGCATCTTGCCAAACAGCACGCTGGGGTTCTGCGAGTTGTTCCTCGGGTCGCCGCCACCGCCGCCGTCGCCCGTGCCGATGTAGAGGTAGCCATCGGGCCCGAAGGCGATGTGGCCGCCGTTGTGGTTGTGGTCGCCCTGGTTCTTGACCAGGCGCAGGATCACCTGTTCGCTGGCCAGGTCGAGCGAGGTGCCGCCGTTGCTGCTGCTGAAGCGCGAGACGCGGTTCTCGGGCGGGTTGCTCCCGGCAAGCGTGTAGTAGACGAACACCTGCGGCGTGGCAGGCCACTGCGGGTGGAACGCCAGGCCGAGCAGGCCCATCTCCGAATCGATCTGTATGCGCCCGCCCAGGTTGAGGAAGGTGCTCACCTGACTGGATTGCACTGTCGGGCTGTTGGGGAAACTGCGCACGAGGCCGGTCTGCTGCTCGATCACGTACCAGCGCGAGCTGTCGCCGGGTGGCTGGAACATCCCCACCGGCATGTTGAAGCTCAGGTTCGGGAACACACGCGCGAGCGTCACCCCCGTGCCCGCCTGCGGGCGCTGTGGCGCGACGCAACTCGTGTTGCTCGGGCGGCTGTCCAGGCCCGAGGGGTTGCCGCTGGGCGCGGCGGCCACCGTCCAGCCGAAGCTGGTCGAGGCGCTGCCGCCACGGCCGTCGCTGACCGTGACGCTGGTGGTGTAGCTGGCCGCGGTGCTGGGCGTGCCGGTGATGGCCCCGGTGCTCGCATTGATCGACAACCCCGCGGGCAGGCCGCTGGCGATGAAGCTCAGCGCATCGCCGTCGGCATCGCTCGCGGACACGCTGAGCGAGGCTGGCTGCCCCTGCGTGCTCGACTGGGCGGTGGGCTGGATGATGGTGGGGGCCCGGTTGGCGGGGGCGACCGTAGTGGCGAGCGCCACGCCGTTGAGCGTGACGTTCCCGCCGCTGGACGCCTGCGTCCAGGTCAGCACCAGTGTCTGCCCGGCGGAGGCCGCAGCAAAGGTGAGCGCGTAGGCACGCACGTACTGCCCCGAGGCCAGTGCCGTGGTGTTCACGTAGTCGGGCGCGGAGCTGTCGGACAGATGCGCGCGCAGCGTGGCCGACGAGGCCCACCCGCCCACATAGACCGTCACCGTGGATGGCGTGGTGCTGGCCGGCACGGTCAGCCGGAAGCCGTTGCCCAGACCGTCGACGAAGACGCCGCGCGTGTTGTTGGTAGCGTTGGCCGAGGGGCTGCCACCGGACCAGGACATGCCGCGCAGGTCGTTGTCGTAGCTCGCCGGTGTCGTGCCTTGCAGCACGGTGTAGGCGCTGATGCGTGCGCCGCCGCCCGACTTGCGCACCAACCCTGGCACGCCATCGCCCCAGTGCGCCCAATCGGCGCTGCCGGTGCTGCTCAGGTTCACGGTGGCCGTTGTGCTGCTGACGCTGCCGCTCAGGTTGGCGTTGGCGACCGGGGGAGCTGTCACGGTCCAGCCGAAGCTGGTGCTGGCGCTGCCGCCCCGGCCATCGCTGACGGTGATGCTCGGGGTGTAGCTGGCGGCGGTGCTCGGCGTGCCGCTGATCACCCCCGTGGTGGCATTGATCGAGAGCCCGGCAGGCAAGCCGCTTGCGCTGAAGCTCAGTGCATCGGCGTCGGCATCGCTCGCGGCCACGGTGAGCGACACCGCCTGGCCTTGCGTGCTGGTCTGCGCAGCAGGCTGCACGATGGTGGGGGCGCGGTTGGCGGGGGCCGTGGCGGCGAGCGCCGCGCCGTTGAGTGTGACGTTGCCGCCACTGGAAACCTGCGTCCAGGTCAGCACCAGGCTCTGGCCCGACGAGGCGGCCGCGAAGCTCAAGGTGTAGGCCCGAACGTACTGCCCCGAGGCCACCGCCGTGGTGTTCACGTAGTCTGGCGCCGAGCTGTCGGACAGGTGGGCACGCAGCGTGGCCGACGACGCCCAGCCGCCGACGTAGAGCGTCACCGTCGACGCCGTCGTGCTGGCCGGCACACTGATCCGAAAGCCACTGCCCGCACCGGCGACGAACACGCCGCGGGTGTTCGCGCTGGCGCTGGCGATGGGGGTCCCGCCGGCCCACGACATGCCGCGCGGGTCGTTGTCGTAGCTCGCCGGTGTACCGCCCGCGAGCACGGTGTATGCGCTGATGCGCGAACCCCCACCCGATTTGCGCACCATGCCCGGCACGCCGTCGCCCCAGTGCGCCCAGTCGGTGCTGCCGACTGTGCCAAGGTTCAATGCAGACGTGGCGCTGTTGACGCTGCCGCTCAGGCTGCCGGTGGGGCTCGTGCTGCCGGCGCGCACGGTCCAGACGAAGCTGGTGCTGGCGCTGCCGCCGCGCCCATCCGTGACGGTGACGCTGGTCGAGTAGTTGGCCGCAGTGCTGGGCGTACCGCTGATCACGCCGGTCGAGGCGCTGATCGACAGGCCCGCGGGCAGGCCGGTTGCGCTGAAGCTCAGCGGGTCGGCGTCGCTGTCGCTGGCCGCCATGGCGAGCGATACCGCCTGGCCTTGCGTGCTGGTCTGGGCGCCGGGTGACTGGATGACCGGGGGCTGGTTGGTGACCGTCGCCATGGCCAGGGCCACCGCATTGAGGTCGACGTTGCCGCTGCCCGAGCTGCGTGCCCAGGTGAGTCGCAGCGTCTGGCTGGCCGAGGCAGCGCTGTAGGTGAGCGTGTAGCTGCGCACGTACTGGCCGGTGACGGTCGCGTTGACGTGCGTGTAGTCGGGCGCCGAGCTGTCGGACAGGTGCGCAGTGAGCGTGCCGCCCGAGTTCCAGCCGCCGACGTACAGCGTGACCGTGCGAGGCACGGTGCTGGCGGGCACAGTCACCGAGAAGCCGCCGCCGGGCAGGTACAGGCCGTTGGTGTTGTTGCTGCTGGTACTGCTGGTGGTGGGCGTGCCACCGGTCCAGCTCAGCGGGCGCGGCGAATTGTTGAAGGCCATTGGCGTGCCGCTGTCGACCACCGTATAAGCACCGATCTGCGCACCGCCACCGGCCCTGCGGACGAGACCCGGTACGCCGTCGCCCCAATGCGCCCAGTCGCTGGTGCCCACGCTGCTCAGGTTGACGGCGGTGGCTGCGCTGCTGACGCTCCCCGACAGCACACCCGACACGGCCAGTGCCTGCTCGCGGGTTTCGATCGCCACCGTCGGCCCGGCTGGCGCCGGCGCCAGTTCGACCGGCTCGGGCAGGGGCACGGGCGAGCGGTGATCGTCGTCGCCGCCCCCTCCTCCGCACCCCGCAATCAACACCAGGACCATCGATGCGATGGCTGCTTTCAAGCCCGAATGGTTGTTGCCCACGACTCACCTCCGCCATGATTGGGCGAGCGAGTTCCCTCGGCAATCGTCAGCCGCTTTCGTGATCTGCTGTAGGACAACACCGCGCCGCGCGAGGCAACACAAGGTGTTGTGTGCGCACACTGTTGCGCGGTGGCTTTGACTGGCGATGAACGCCGTGATGTCGGCCAGCGCAGGCCCGAAGGCGGCGTGTCAGAGCTGCGTCTCGAGCTCCGCGCCGATGTCGCGCGGTTCGCCCAACGCGTAGCCTTGCGCGCAGTCGATGCCTGCTTCGCGCAGCAACGGCAGCGTCGCCGGGTCTTCGACCTGGGGTGCGATCACCAGCACCTTCATCGCGTGCGCCAGCTCGGTCATGGCGCGCACCATCATCAGCCCGACATCGTCGCGGCCCAGTGACTGGACCACGCTGGCGTCGAGCTTCACGGCGTGCAGCGGCAGGCTGCGCAGGTGGCCCAGGCCGCTGAAGCCGCGGCCGTATTCGTCGAGCATCAGCAGCACGCCCTGCTCGGTGAGTTCGTTGAGCACCGGCAGCAGCGCGGCGAAGTGGCCGGCGAGCTCGCTCTCCTTCAGCTCGATGCACACCTGCCCTGGCGAGAAGGCGCCCGCGTGCAGCAGCGTGTGCATGCGTTCGAGATAACCCGCGTCGAGCAACGAGGCCGATGCCACGTTGATGTGAATACGCGCCGGGGCGGTGGCACCGCGCTCGGCGATCAGCCAGGCGAGGTGGTTGAGGACCCAGGTGTCCAGTTGTGGCAGCAGCTCGAAGCGCTCGGCCTGCGCCAGGAAGGCGCGCGGCGGTAGCGGGGTGTCCACGTCGTCGAGCCGCAGGAAGGCCTCGTGGCCGTAGAGGGCCTCGGGCGCGGTGTGTTCGAGTCGGCCGTGCCACGCCTCGCCCCGCAGGGCGTCGTCGCGCAGGCGGCGCAGGTCGAGCATGGGCTGGAACTGCAGCGCGAAGTTCCCGGCCGCCAGCGCGCTGCCCAGGCGCTCTGACCAGCTCTGCTGCAGCGCGGCCAGCGCGCCGGCGTCGTCGCCCAGGTCGAACATGTGAATGCGATTGCGCCCCTGCCGCTTGGCGACGTGGCAGGCCGCGTCGGCGCAGTTCATTGCGTAGGCCGGCGACAGCGTGTGGCGGTTCAGGCGGCTGATGCCCACGCTGCCTGAGACCTCGAACTCGCGGCCCGCATGGTTGAAGCGCGATTCGTCGAGCACGGCGCGGAACTTCTCGGCCAGCGCGAGCATGCTGCCGTCGTCCACGTTGCGCAGCAGCACCGCGAACTCGTCGCCCGCGAGCCGCGCGACCAGGTCGGATTGCCGCGAGCGCGCCTTCAGCTTGCGCCCGATGCCCGCCAGCAGCGCGTCGCCGGCCGCGTGGCCGGCGGTGTCGTTGATGTGCTTGAAGCGGTCGAGGTCGATGAACAGCAGTGCGCTCTGCTCGGCGCTGCGTCGCAGGCGGAACACCTCCTGCTCCAGCATGTACTCGAAGTGCCGGCGGTTGTGCAGCTTGGTGAGGTGGTCGTGGCGCAGCTGCCACTGCGTCTCGGCCTCGTGCCGCTTGCGCTCGGCGATGTCGCGAAAGGCCACCACCACGCCCACGCACGAGCCGCCATCGCGCGGGCCTGCGTGGAGCGGGCGCACCGTGCACTCGACCGGCAGCGCCTCGCCATCGGCGCGCCAGAACACCGTCTCCCAGTTGCTCAGCGAATCGCCCAGCTCGTAGGCTTGCTGCAGGAAGCAGGTCTCGGCCGGCACGATGCGGCCACGTTCGTCGGTGTGGTGGATGCGCTCGTGCGCCGACAGGCCCACCAACTCGTCTTCGTGCGTGCATTGCAGCAGGCGCAGCGCGGTCGGGTTGACGAAGGTGATGCGCCCGTTGCGGTCGACGCCGTACACGCCGTCGCCCACCGAGGCGAGGATGAGTTCGAGCCGCTGGCTCTCCACGCGCAGGCTCTGCTCACGCTCGCGCAGCCGCGTCATGCTGTCGATGCGCGCGATGAAGAGTTCGTCGGATTCGTTCTTGAACATGCACTCCATCGCGCCGGCTTCGAGGCAGTCGCTGATGAGGCCGTCGTCATACGAGCCGGTGAGCACTGCCAGCAGCAGCTCCTGCGTGGCAGGCAGTTCGCGCAGCGCGCGGCACAGGTCGGCGCCGTTCATGCCGGGCATGTAGTAGTCGATCACCGCGAGATCGAAGCGCTCGCCCTGCACCTTGGCCAGCGCCGCTTCGGCGTGCTCGCACACGACCACCGCATAGCCGTGATGGCGCAGCAGCCGCTGGTACTTGGTGCGGCTGGTGCGCGAGTCGTCGACCAGCAGCACCTTGCAGGCGGCAGGCGATTCGGCGTCGGGACGTGTCTCGCGTGCTACCTGCGCGAGCAGGGCGCGCAGCAGCCTCGGCACCTCGGAGGGCCGCTGCAGGCGCTTGACGAGCGTGTGCTTGCGCGGCGCACCCAGGGCCGCGTTCACGCGCGGGGGTTCGGCCGCCAGCACCAGCAGCGCGATCTGTCGGCAGTCGGCCTTGCGCAATCGGTGCGCGAGCGCCTCGCAGACGGCGCCCGGCGTGCTCGACCACCCGACCACCACCGCGCACAGGCCGCGGCTGATCTCTTGCTCCAGCGCGATGAGCGCCGCCGCGTCGACCGGTGCCGCCACCACGCTGAATCCGTGGCGCAGCAACAGCTTCTCCATGCCACGTCGCAGCGTGGGCGAGGATTCGACGAGCAGCAACCTGTGCATCCGCTCAATTTAAAGGCAGCCCGGCGGGTGGGCCGCGCGGCGTTCGTGACGGATTGGCGCAAAGCCGCCGGGGCGTGCCTGTTGCTGCGGGCAGGCAAGCCCGACCCGGCGCGCGCTCACAATGCCGCGCATGACTGCCCCGCAGCCCCAGGCCCATGAGGCCTCCGACGCCTCCGAAGGGGCGTCGGTTCACTTCCAGCCACGCCTGCGCCTGCGCACGCTCGGCCGCGGCGAGGGCCTGCTGGGCCTCAAGCCCTTCGGCCGTTTTGGGCCGCGCGGGCCGCAGATCACGCTGGCGTGGATCGATTGGGTCTACACCAGTGCGGCGGGCTGGCGCTGCGAGATCGCGGCGCCCACCTCGGTGCTGCAGGCGCGCCCGCCGGTGTTGCAGGTGGTGGATGACACACAGGGCAGGCCGCGCGACCTGCGCCGCCGCCGCGGTGCCGAGGCCGATGCGCTCGATGCCGTCTGGGCCGCCGGCCTGCACCCGGTGCCCGAAGACGCCTTGCAGTGGCGCGGCGGCGCAGCGATCGACGGCCCCGTGTGGAGCCTGGTGCAGGAGGATCACTTCGGCGAGTTCTGGGCCGAGTGCGTGCCGCGCTGGCGCGAGCAAGGCTGGCAGGTGGTCGCCGAACCCGGTTTCGCGCACGGGACGTTGCAGGCCGATGCATCGGCCATCAAGCTGCAACTGCCCGAGCGAGAAGGCTCGTGGATGCTCTCGCTCGGCATCGAGATCGACGGTGAGCGCTGGGATCTCGTGCCCCTGCTGGCTGACCTGCTCAAGCGCGACAGCCGCTGGCTCGACGCGCGTCACATCGCCGCCGTCGACGACCGTGCACGGGTGCGCCTGCATGCACCGGGCGGGCGGCGCATCGACGCGCCCGCGCTGCCGATCAAGGCCATCGTCGGCGCCATGGTGGACCTGCTCACCGACCCGCGCCGCCAGGCCGGCCCCATCGCGCTCTCGTCGTGGGAGGCGCAGCGCGTCGAGGCCCTGCGCATCGGCCTGCACGACCCGCGTGAGCGGGCACTCGAAGGCGACGCCGCGCTGCACGCGCTCGCGCAGAGGCTGCGCGAGGCCGGCACGCCGCCGCCCGTGGCATCACCGCCCGGTCTCGGGCTGAGCCTGCGCCCGTACCAGTTGCACGGCCTCGCATGGCTGCAGTACCTGCGCGCGCAGCAACTCGGCGGCATCCTGGCCGACGACATGGGCCTGGGCAAGACCGCCCAGGCGCTGGCGCACCTGCTGGTGGAGCAGCAGGCCGGGCGGCTCGACCGGCCCGCGCTGGTGGTGCTGCCGACCTCCCTGCTCTTCAACTGGCAGGCCGAGGCGCGGCGCATCGCGCCCGCGCTGCGCGTGCTCACCTTGCAGGGGCCGCGGCGCGCGCAGGAGCACGCGCGCATCGCTGCGCACGACGTGGTGCTCACCACCTACCCGCTGCTGTGGCGCGACATCGAATCGCTGGCGGCCGAGCCCTTTCACCTGCTGATCCTCGATGAGGCGCAAAGCGTGAAGAACGCGGGTAGCCGCACCGCGCGTGCCGTGCGCCGGCTGCAGGCGCGCCACCGGCTGTGCCTCACCGGGACACCGCTGGAGAACCACCTGGGAGAGCTGTGGGCGCAGTTCGACTTTCTGATGCCCGGCTTTCTGGGCGATGCGCGCAGCTTCACGCGACAGTGGCGCAAGCCCATCGAAGAGAACGGCGAGACCCTGCGCGCCGAACTGCTGCGCCAGCGCGTGCGCCCTTTCGTGTTGCGCCGTCGCAAGGACGAGGTGGCCACGGAGCTGCCACCGCGCAGCGAGGTGATCCGCCGCGTGCAGCTGCAAGGCCGGCAACGCGAGCTGTACGAGAGCGTGCGTGTGGCCTCCGACGAGATCGTGCGGCGCCTGCTGGCGCGGCGCGGCTTCGAGGGTGCGCAGATCACGATCCTCGACGCGCTGCTCAAGCTGCGCCAGGTGTGCTGCGATCCGCGATTGCTGAAAGGCGCCAAGACACCGCGCCACATGGAGCGCGCCAAGCTGGAGCTGTTGCGCGACATGCTGCCCGCCCTCGTTGCCGAGGGGCGGCGTGTGCTGGTGTTCTCGCAGTTCACCGAGTTCCTGGGGCTGATCGAAGACGAACTCGATGCGCTCGCCCTGCCCTGGCTCGCGCTCACCGGGCGCACGCCAGTGGCGCAGCGTGGCGCGCTGGTGCAGCGCTTTCAGGCGGGCGAGGCGCGGATCCTGCTGGTGAGCCTGAAGGCCGGCGGTCTCGGGCTCAACCTCACCGCGGCCGACACGGTGATCCACATGGACCCGTGGTGGAACCCGGCGGTCGAAGAGCAGGCCACGGCGCGTGCCCACCGCATCGGGCAGGGCCAGCCGGTTTTCGTCTACAAGCTGGTGGTGGAGGGGAGCATCGAGGAGCGCATGCTGGAGCTGCAGCGCCGCAAGGCGGCTTTGGCCGACGGCGTGCTCGGCCACGATGGTGAGGGCGCGTCGAAGTTCACGGCAGAGGATCTGCAGGGGTTGTTGGCGCCGCTGGCGGGTTGAGCATTCTTCGCGTATCACTTTCCGCTCAGGCTGAGGTATCGAAGCCCTGCGCTGCTTTTCGGGTGGCTTGTTCACTGCGTGAGGCCGTTGCCGGGATATGCCCCCGGCGGGGCAGTCCCTTTTCTTTGCTTGCCCAAAGAAAAGGAACCAAAAGAAAGGGCACCCCGTTCGCCGGTCGGCCTAGGGCCGACTTCTCTGCGCTGCTCGGTCTTGGTGGGCGGGGCAGAAACTCGCTCCGTCGCCTGCGGCGACTGCGCTCAAACATCTGCCCCAAGTCAGTTGTTGATGCGTGCTGCGCACGCGCCCACCAAGCGCTGCGCTGCTCGACGGCTCTCAGGGGCCCCGGAATACCTCGCCAGCTTCGCTGGCATCGAATCAAGGCCTCACGCAGTGAAAAACCCCAGCGACAAGCAGCACAAGGCTTCGATACCTCAGGCTGAGCGGGTGGAGATCCGGCAGTCACCTACAACGGCAATGCCGTCGTGTTCTTCACCTCTTCCATCACCGCATACGTGTGCGTCTCGCGCACGCCGGGCAACGTCCAGATCACCGCCCCGACGAGTTCCCGGTACGCCGCCATGTCCGCCACCCGAGTCTTGATGAGGTAGTCGAAGCCGCCTGCCACCATGTGGCACTCCATGATCTCCGGGCGCACCTGTACCGCGGCCTTGAAGTTCTCGAACACATCCGGCGTGGTGCGGTCGAGCACCACCTGGATGAACACCATCAGCCCGGCGCGCAGCTTGTCGGGGTTGAGCCGGGCCTCGTAGCCGAGGATGAAGCCGTCGCGCGTGAGCCGCTTCACGCGCTCCAGCACGGCCGTGGGCGAGAGGTGCACCTCATCGGCCAGCTTGAGATTGGAGATGCGCCCATCGGCCTGAAGCAGGCGCAGGATCCTGGTGTCGATCTTGTCGAGCCCGAGCGGGCTGCCGGCATCGGCTGGTTTCATGCGCATGTTCCTCGCGGGACCTCGTCGAGGCTGGGTTATAAACCGGGATTACCCTGAGGGGGTGGAGGACATTCTGATGCGTGCGACGAGGTGGTTGCTGGGGTTGCTGATCCTGATCCTGTTGGGCGGGGTGTACATCCTGGTGGTGATGAACTGGTCGTACTCGCGCGGCGATCGTGCCGGCTGGGTGCAGCGGCTCGACAAGAAGGGCTGGATCTGCAAGACCTGGGAAGGCGAGCTGGTGCTGGTGTCGATGCCCGGCACGACCCCCGAGAAGTTCTACTTCACCGTGTGGGACGACAAGATTGCGGCCGACATCCAGGCCGTGATGGGCAAGCGGGTCTCGCTCAACTACGAAGTGAAGGTGGGGCTGCCCACCTCGTGCTTTGGCGACACGCGCTCTTATGTCGTGGGCGTGCAGCGCCAGGACGAGGTCTCGCTGCTGCCGGGCGTGACCGTGCCGATGCCGGTTCCTGCGCCGGCGTCGGCGCCGGCTTCCGGCCCGTGATGCCGTGATCGTTTGATCCCGTGAAGCACGCACGCCTGCCCGCCATCGCCCTGCTGGCCCTCGCGGCCGGCTTCGGGCTCACGGTCGGCCAGGCGGCGCGGGCCCAGGTCGCACCCGCTTCGGCTCCCCCGCCCAAACCGGCGGCGAGCGCCGCGCTTGCGGCCCAGGCGCCGAACCATTCGCGCCCACGCATCGGCCTTGTGCTCTCGGGCGGCGGCGCACGCGGTGGCGCGCACCTGGGCGTGATCAAGGTGCTCGAAGAGATGCGGGTGCCGATCGACTACATCGTGGGCACCAGCGCGGGCGCCATCGTCGGCTCGGCCTACGCGAGCGGCGCCCCGCTGCACGAGATCGGGACCGTGATGGAGGGGCTGAGCACCTCGTCCCTCTTCCACGACGTGCTGCGTATCGACGAGCCCTTTCGCAACAGGAACGACGACGCCAATAACTACATCGGCCCCGAGATCGGCGTGAACAAGACCGGCCTGGTGCTCCCCAAGGGGGCCGTGGCCGGCGTGGCGCTCGAGGCGGTGCTGCGCCGCCTGACGCAGCACCAGACCACGCTCAACTTCGACAAGCTGCCGATTCCGTTCCGCGCCATCGCCACCGATGTGGCGAGCGCCGAGATGGTGGTGCTGTCGAGCGGCTCGCTCGCCATGGCGGCGCGCGCCAGCATGGCCATCCCGGGTGCGGTCAACCCGGTGGAGATCGATGGCCGACTGCTCGTTGACGGCGGCCTCAAGCGCAACCTCGGGATCGATGTGGCGCGCGCCATGGGTGCCGATGTCGTCATCGCCGTCAACGTGGGCACGCCGCTGCTCAAGCGTGAGCAGGTGTCCTCGATCCTGTCGGTGTCCGACCAGGTGTTGCGCATCCTCACCGAGCAGAACGTGGCGGTCTCGCTCAAGGAACTCACGCCGCGCGACGTGTTGATCACGCCCGAACTCAGCGAGGTCTCGTCGTCCGACTTCGACCGCCTGCCGCTTGCGCGTGCGCAGGGCAAGAAGGCGGCCGAGGCGGTGATGGATCAGCTGGCGCGCTACAGCGTGAGCGAGGGCGTGTATGCGGCACTGCTGAACTCGAGGCGGCTGGCTGCGAGCGACGCGCCGGTCGTGATCGACGAGGTGCGCGTGGTCGGCGCCCAGGCGGTCAACCCGGAGGTGGTGCTCGCCACCATGGACACGACCAAGGGCTCCACCTTCGATCCAGAGGTCGTCAACGCCGATCTGCGCCGCGTCTTCAGCCGTGGCGACTTCGAGTCCGTCAACTACACGCTCACGAGCGAGCCCGACGTCGGCAACGTGCTGGTGACCGAGGTGACCGAAAAGTCGTGGGGGCCCAACTACCTGCGCTTCGGCCTGTCGCTGTCGTCCGACCTCGAAGGCAATTCGTTCTTCAACCTGCTGGCCAGCCACCGCTGGACCTGGCTCAATTCGCTGGGTGCGGAATGGCGCAACGACCTGCAGGTGGGCCAGACCAACCTCGTGCGCTCGGAGTGGTACCAGCCCCTCACCACGCGCCAGCGTGTGTTCGTGGCGCCGCGCGTGGAGTATTCCGACGAGCCGTTCGACATCTTCGACCCCGACAGCGACCTGCGTCTGGCACGGTTCCGCCGTCAGGCCGCGCTCGCCGCGATCGATGTGGGCGTGCCGCTGGGGTTACCCGGCGAAATGCGCCTGGGCTTGGTGACCGGCAAGGCGCAGCTCTCGAACGACACCAGCGCCGTTCCCGCCGACGCCCTGAATTCGGATGCCCGGCTCGGCGGTGTCCAGGCGCGCGTGCGCTTCGATGCGCTCGACAACCGCAATTTCCCGCTCTCGGGCTACTACGCCGACGCGAAGCTCTATGTCTCGGACCCGACTCTGGGTGCGACCGACAGTTACTTCAAGGCCGAGCTGGAATTGCAGGCCGCCGTCCACAAGGGCAACCACGCGCTGCGCGCGGCCGTGATGGGCGGTGGCAACCTGCGCGATGACTCGCTGCCGTACTACGAGCTCTTCAAGCTCGGTGGTTTCCTGCGCCTGTCGGGCTACAAGACCGACCAGCTGCTGGGCACCGAGATGCAGTTCGGTCGCCTCGTCTACTCGTACCGCCTCTCCGGCCCCGGGTTTCTCTCGGGCATGCTGGCGGGCATGTCGCTCGAAGCCGGTCGCATCGGCGACCGGGACGACGAGGCGGGCTTTGCGAGCCAGCGCAGGCGGCATGGCGGCTCGGTGTACTTCGCGATCGACACGCCCATCGGCCCGCTCTACCTGGCCCTCGGCGTGGCCGACGGTGGCAACCGTGCGGCGTATTTCTTCCTCGGCCAGCCCTGAGCGCGTGTGTCTGGTGTGAGTTGCCGGTGCGAGTTGCCGGTGCGTGCGGCGTGTATCGCCGCGCCCCATTTCGCATCAGTTCGTATCAATGCGGATTGGCACGAAATTCGCACGATTTCGAGCGCCTGGATACAAGGCATCCATGTCAGGATGCGACCCCATGAACAGCGGTACCCCCCTTCCCCATTTCGTCTCGCGCGCGCGCCACGCCATGGCGCTCGGCCTCGGGCTTGCGCTCGGCCAGGCTGTGAGCCTGATGGCTCAGCGTGACGACTCCTCCCACCTCGGCTTTGCCTTCGCCACGCTCTTCGTGGCAGCCGCCTCGGCCTCGTTCGTGCTGTTCGTGCTCGGCCAGCAGCGCAGGCCGTTGCCGCGCGCTGCGCTGTGGCAGCAAGGCCAGCAGCTCGCCGCCGTGATCGGCGTGGGCTTGCTGCTGTCGCTGCGCGCGTTCGAGCTGCTCGCCTGAGGCGATCGACCCAGGCGCGCGGCCATGCGCGCGTGCCTGGCGGTCACAAGCGCGTCGCCCAGAAGCGCAGCGCTCAGAAGTACAGCGCCACCACCTCCGAGACCGCCCCGTCGCTCACCACCGGCAAGGCCGCGAGCGAGGTGAGCCCGGCGCTCTTGGCCGCGGCGCCCACACTGCCCGGTTCGGTGTCGGCGTGTTCGTTGATCACCGGCACACCGCTCGCGAAGGCCTTGCCGATCGAGCCGGCCAGCACGGTGCCGCCTTCCGACGAGCGCAGCGCGCCGTCCTTCTCGCAGAAGCCGAACACGCGCAGCAGGCCATGGCGCGAGTCGTCCGGCGCCCAGCACTCGATGCGCCTGGCGATCGGGGTCTGCGTGGTCGACAGCAGCGCCAGCACATAGGCATCGTTCGACGACGAACTGCACGGGAACGCCAGGCCGCGGTTGATGCCGACCTCGGCCGCCGTGTCGGCGCGCATGAACTTGCCGGCCTGGCCCAGGTCGTCGATCAGCACGGCCGTGCCCTTCTGCCATGCGATGCCCGGCAGGCCGCTGCCGCGCGGCAGAAAGGTCTCCCGGCTGACGGACTCGAAGGCCTCGGCCGCCTCCAGCCCGAAGTAGCCGTCGACGAGCGTCATGTCGCTCGTCACGCGGGCGTTGTTGCGCCAAAGTTCGACGGCGCCCTCGTGCAGGCTCGCTTCGCTGCTGTTGGCACCGCAGAAGAACACCATCACCGCGGTGAGCTGCTCGCCCACGAATACCGGCACGGCGATGGCGCAGGTGTAGCCGGCCTCGCGCGCAGCATCGACGCGGCGGAAGTAGCTGCCCTCGAACTGCTTGAGCACGATCGGGCGGCCGTCGAACCACGCGCGGCCGGGCAGGCCTTCACCGCGACCGAAGCACATGTCTCGGCTGCTCGCACCAAATCGGACCGCGGGCCCGAACAGGCCGCCCCCGAACTCGAGCAGCGTGTGATCCGGGGTGGGCAACCAGACTTCGACGGCTTTGATCAAGGTGTTCATGGCGGAGTGTCTGCAAGCGTCAAGGTCCAGGGCCAACAGCATGTTTCGCGCCAGCCTCCATGGCGACACCCGCCGCGGTGGTGTCGCCGTACCATCCGCCGAGGGCCGTGCCTGGCCTGTCAGACAAGGGCTTGAACCATGAGCAAGAAGGTGTGTGTGGTCACGGGGTCGTCTTCCGGCATCGGCGCGGCCACCGCGCGCTTGTACGCGCGGCAGGGCTGGAACGTCGTCATCAATTACTCGCGCGACCCGGCGCCCGCCGAAGCGGTGGCCGCGCAGTGCGAGGCGATCGGGGCCGAGGTGCTGGTCGTCAAGGCCGATGTGTCGCAAGACGCCGATTGCCGCCGCCTCGCCGCCGAGACCGAAAAGCGCTTCGGCCGGGCCGACGTGCTGGTGAACAACGCCGGCACCACCAAGTTCGTCGACCTGAAGAACCTCGACGGCCTGGAGGCCGATGACTTCCACAAGATCTATTCAGTGAACGTGATCGGCACCTACCAGATGACGCGTGCGTTCGCGCCGCTGCTCAGCCGCCACGCCGGCTCGGGCGTGGTGAACGTGTCGTCGGTGGCCTCGATGATGGGGCGCGGCTCCTCGCTCGCCTACATGGCCTCGAAGGGCGCGCTGAACGCGCTCACCGCGGGCATGGCGCGCGCGCTCGCGCCGAACGTGCGGGTGAACGCCATCGCGCCGGGCCTGGTCGAGACGCCCTGGCTGCAAGAAGGCTTGGGCGCCGAGGCCTACCAGCGCGGCGTGGACTGGTACAAGGGCCGCGCTGCGCTCGAAGAGGTGATCTCGCCGGAAGACGTGGCCGAGACCGCCTGGTACCTGGGGGCCAGCGCTGCCAAGACCACCGGCGAGGTGCTGCTGGTGGACGCCGGCCTGCGCATCACCAAGGCCTGAGCGCCGCGCGGGTTCGGCGCGTCAGAACTTCGGCGGCACCACCGGCAGCGAACTGGTGAGGCCGCCGTCCACCGGCAACGCCTGCCCGTTCACGTACGACGCGTCATCGGAGGCCAGGAACAGCGCCGCGTGGGCGATCTCGTGCGGCAGGCCGCCCCGGCGCAGCGGGTTGAGCTGGCCGATCTTCTGCTCCGTGCCCTTTTCGCGGGCGCGGTCGAAGATGGCCTGCGTCATGCCGGTCTCGATCAGCCCCGGGCAGATCGCATTGATGCGGATGCCCGTGCCGGCGTACTGGTTGGCGCTGGTCTGCACCAGGCTCACCACGCCTGCCTTGCTCGCGCTGTAGGGCGCGCCGCCGGCACCCGAGCGCAGCCCTGCCACCGAGGCGGTGCAGATGATCGAGCCACCACCGGCCGGCACCATCACGCGGGCCGCGTACTTGATGGCCAGGAAGGTGCCGATCAGGTTGATCGAGAGAATGCGCGTCCAGTCGTCCACGCTCCAGTCATCAAACGCGCGTGCGCCGCCGCTCACACCGGCATTGGCGTAGACGATATCAAGCCGGCCGTGGGTGCGTACCGCGGTTTCGATGTAGTCGGCCACGTCGGCCTCTTGGGACGTGTCTCGCTGCAGCGCCAACGCCTCGCCGCCCTGCGCGCGGATCGCTGCCACCGTGGCTTCGACTTCAGGTGCGCGATCGACAGCCACCACCCGTGCGCCATGGGCAGCGAACAGTTGTGCGGTGGCGCGGCCGATACCGCTGGCGGCACCGGTGACGACGGCCGACTTGCCTTCGAGACGTTTCATGCGAGGCTCCATACCGAGGTTTCCAAACCCTCAAGCATAGGGCACCGCCGCGCGTGCCGGCCACTGGCCGCCGAGCGTGCGGGTGGCGCGCTCGGCGGCGGTGAACAGGAGGCCGTTCATGCGCTGCACGGCGTCGTCGGAGAAGCGCTCGCGCGGGCCCGAGAGCGACAGCGCACCCAGCAGGATGCCCGCCGGGCCGAACACGGGCGCCGCCACGGCCGCGCACACCGGGTCGCGCTCGCCAAAGGAGCAGTAGAGCAGCGGCGGCTCCGTCGCGTTGCCGGGCAGGCCGCCGGCGAAGTTGTGCAGCACCTTGCCCGCCGCGCCGCGGTCCAACGGCAGAAGGTCGCCGGTGCGCACGCGGTCGAGCGTGGGGTGGGGTGAATCGATGCGGAACAGGCACAGCCGCGCGTCCCGCCCGTGGCGCACATGGAAGGACGGGCTCTCCGCCCCCTTGTCCACCAGCCATTCGAGCACCGGCTGGATGCCTTCCTTCAGGCCGTAGGTCAGCTCGAACGAGCGCCCGAACAGAAACGCCAGCGGCCCGAGCGCATAGCGCTTGTCGCTGCGGTGCACGACGAGGCCGGCGCGCGACAGCGAGGCCAGCAACCGCAGCAGCGTGCTCTTGTACATGCCGGTATGGCGGGCCAGGTCGGCCAACGTGAGCGGCGAGGCCGTGCGCGCGAGCGTGGTGGCCACCACCAGGGCCCGGTCGACGGCGGCGACGCCATCGCTCCCGCCGGCGCCGTCGGCCGCTTTCTCGCCTGCGGAGCTCGCGACGCCGTGGGCAGCGTGGCTGGGGTGGGTGGCCGGGGGCAAGGTGTCGGTGATGTTCTGCATTGTGGAATCCCTGTTGTCGTGACTGTCTCCGTGCCTGCTCCCGGGGCCAAGCCCGGGCGCGGCATCTGCCCCGATACAAATAGCACGGGGAGTCAAAACAATAGTTTCGGGGCGCAGAACGACACATAGGCATTTACCCATGCGGGCATTTACCCCTGCTGGATCCGCCCGATGCCTGCAATGACCCCTGCGCATCGGTGCGGGTGGCTACGGGTTGAATCCAGCGTTCGGGCACCCACGTCTTGCGCACCCCTCTCGCCCCACCCAGCCACTCTCTGCCGCCGCCGCCATGTTCCTGTTCATTGCCTTGGGCCTGATGGTCGTGCTGGTGGGCTGGATCGCCGGCGAGCCGCTCTACACCGCCTGGCGCCGGAGCCGCGTGCGCCGACAGGCCTTCCCGCCCGAATGGCGCGAGGTGCTGCGCCGCCGCGTGCCCTACGTGCGGCACCTGCCGGCCGATCTTCAGCTGCAACTCAAGAAGCACATCCAGGTGTTCGTGGCCGAGAAGCCTTTCATCGGCTGCGCGGGCCTCGAGGTGACCGACGAGATGCGCATCACGGTGGCCGCGCAGGCCTGCCTGCTGCTGCTCAACCAGCGCACGAGCGCCTACTACCCGCAGTTGCGCCAGATCCTGATGTACCCCGGTGCCTTTCTCGTCGATCGCGTGCATGCCGATGCCGCGGGGGTGCTGCAAGACCACCGCCGGGCGCTGTCGGGCGAGTCGTGGCAGCAGGGGCAGGTGATCCTGTCGTGGCAGGACACGCTCGACGGCGCGGCGGTTACCGACGACGGACAGAACGTCGTCATCCACGAGTTCGCCCATCAGCTCGACCAGGAGAACGGCGCCGCCAACGGGGCGCCGCCGCTGGCTGGGCGAGCACGGCGCGAGCGCTGGGCGCAGGTGATGGCGGCCGAGTTCGCGGCTTTGCAATCGCACGCCGAACACGGTTTGCCGACGCTGCTCAGCCCCTACGGTGCCACCAACCCTGCGGAGTTTTTCGCAGTCGCCTCCGAGGTGTTCTTCGAGCAGCCGCAGCGCATGTTGCACGAGCACCCGAACTTGTATCAGGAGCTTGCGGCCTTTTACCGATTGAACCCGCTCAGCTGGTGAAGGCACGTGCCTTGCCCTGTCACGATGTGGGCTGGGCGCCGCGGGCGCCAGCCCGAATCTGATGGAGCAGTCACATGAACAAGATCAAGCATTTGATGGTCGCCGCCGGTCTGGCCGCCGTGGCAGCCAGCGCGAGCGCCCAGGTGGGCGTGTCGGTCTCGGTGGTGCAGCCGGGGGTGTATGGGCGCATCGACATCGGCGGCATGCCGCCCCCGCAGGTGGTCTACGCCCAGCCGGTCGTCATCGCCCAGCCGGCGGTGGTCGTGCCTGCGCAACCGGTCTACCTGTACGTGCCGCCCGGCCACCAGAAGCATTGGTCCAAGCACTGCCGCAAGTACAACGCCTGCGGGCAACCCGTGTATTTCGTGAAGGAAAGCTGGGTGCGTGATCGCTACGAACACGACCACCACGACCATCACGATCACCACGACGACCACGGCAAGGGAAAGAAGAAGCACTGAGGGCGGCAGGCCCCTGCCCGTGAGCCCTTGATCGATCAAGCCCCAGGGAAGCTGATGCGGTAGCAGCTGCGAAAACCCGCCGGCGGGGCGACCGCTTCGAAACGTGCGCCGTGGATCGCGGCGACCTTGTCGGCCACGCGATGACCCAGGCCCAGCCCGAGGCTGAGGGGCATGGCGATCTGCCCGCCCGTTGTTGCCCCCGTTGTCGTCGCTGCCGCTGTCGGCGCGTTGTCCGTCTGCGGACCCCCATCGCACACCTGCATCCAGCGAGCGTCGCAGTCGAGCTGCACCTCGATCAAGGTCCCCGGTGCGGTGTGGCTGAGGGCGTTCGTGACGAGGTTGCCGAGCGCGAGCTCCAGCAGCACCGCGTGGCCGTTCACCAGGAAGGCGTGGCTTGTCGGCATCGCGCCGTGTTGCACGAGCGCCAGTTCGTGGCCACCCGCATGCGCCGTTGGCGCGAGTTGGCTGACGACGCGCCGTGCCAGCTCGGCCAGGTCCAGCGGCTGCGCGCGTTCGGCGAGTTCGGTTCGGCTCGCGCGGGCGAGCGCCAGCAGGTCGGTCAGGACGTGATGGGCCCGCTGGGCGTCGTGTTCGATGCGGGCGATGGCATCGGCGCGTGCTGCCTCGTCATCCGCACCCGCACCCGCACCGCGCAGCAGATCGGTGTGCAGCAGCAGCGACGCGAGCGGCGTGCGCAGCTCATGCGCCAATTCGCTGCTGAGCTCGCGCTCGCGCGTGAGTGCGGCGTGTTGGCGTGCCACCAGCGTGTTGATGGCGTCGACCACCGGGCGGAACTCGGCCACCGGCCGCGTGCGCAGCGGCTTGCCGTCGGTCACGTCGAGCGCAGCCACGTCGGCCGACAGATCGCGCAGTGGGAGCAGGCCGCGCCGGATCGCCCAGCCGAGCGCCAGTGCCACCACCGGCAACAGCCAGAAGCCGGGCGCGGCGACCTGGCCGGCAATGTCCTGCGCCAGATCGTCTCGCTCCTGTGCACTCAAGAGAACCATCACCTTGCGCGCGTGGTCGTTGGGGTCCCAGCGCGAGAAGGTTCGCCACATGGCCGGCGGCGCGCCCAGGCTCAGGTCGGCAAAGCCGTCAGTGGTGTCGAAGGCGGGCAGGGGCGCTTCACCGGTGCGGGTGAGCACGTCGCCCTGGGCGTTCCAGATCACCACGCTGAGCGACTGCTGATAGTCGTGGCTGCGCAGGTCGGGTCGGCCGCCCCCGAGGGCCTCTGCCGAGGGTTCGTTGAACCTGGCGTCGCGTTGCTGCAGCAGCAGGTGCACGGCGCTGGCGAGGTGGCCGTCCGTGAGTTCATCGGCCTCCTCCTCGCCGGTCCGGTAGCCGATGGCGACGAAGCTCCCCCACACCAGCACCAGGGCCCCGAGCGCCCAGGCCAGCAACTGGCGGGTGAGCGAGCGACGGCGGTCGTGTCGCGGTGGCAAGGGCGGTGGCGAGCGAGGTGACAAGGGGGGCGTGCCGTTCATCGTTCTGTCTCGTTTGCCGGCACGAAGTAGCCCACGCCTCGCACGGTGCGGATCAGCGCATCCCCGAGCTTTCTGCGCAGGCGGTGGATGTGGACTTCGATCGCATTGCTCTCCAGCGCGCTGCTCCAACCGGAGATGCGCGCCTCGATCTGCTCGCGCGACAGCACGCGCGGCTGCACCTCCATCAAGGCGAGCAACACCGCGAACTCGCGTGCCGAGAGCTCGATGGGCCGCCCGTCGAGCGTGGCCGTTCGGGCCGCCGGGTCGACTTCGACGGCGCCGCTTCGCAGCCGCGGCTGCGCGCGCCCGGCGGCCCGGCGGCGCAAGGCCCGCATGCGCGCCGCGAGCTCGTCCGCATCGAAGGGCTTGGTGACGTAGTCGTCGGCGCCGAGGTCGAGTGCCTGGATGCGCGAAGCCACCTCGTCGCGGGCCGTCATCACGAGCACGGGCGTGGCGGGGTTCGGTGGGAGCGTGCCGGTCGCACGGCGCAAGCGCCGCAACAACGCCTCGCCATCGCCATCGGGCAGGCCGAGATCGAGCAGCACGATGTCGTAGGCCTCCACGCCCAGCGCCGACCATGCCTGGCCCAGGCTGCGCGCAATGTCCACCGCATCGCCCTGGCGTTGCAGATGGCCCTGAAGGCCGGCGGCGATGCCGTCATCGTCTTCGACAACCAGAACTCGCATTCGGCGCATTGTGGGCCACGCTGAGCGCCTGGCGGGCCGCGTGAGATCTCCTTAAGACCGGCTTAAGGTGGTTCGCCCACAGTGCGGCGCATGCTGTACCTGGACTCCCTCTCGCGCCGCCTGGCGATCGTCACGCTCGTGGCGCTGGCGCTGCTGCTTGGCTTCGATGCCACCCCGCTCGACCTGTGGCTCGCGCGCCCCTTCGGCGGGGCGTCGGGCTTTCCGTGGCGCGAGCACTGGTTGCTCTACGACGTCCTGCACGAAGGCGGTCGGCGCCTGAGCTGGTTGCTGGCCCTGCTGCTCACGCTGGCCGTGTGGTGGCCGGTGGGCGTGCTGCGGCGGGTGCCGCAGGGCGAGCGTGCGCAGCTCGCGGTGCTGGTGCTCGTGTCGGTTGCGTTGGTCGGCGTGCTCAAGTCGTTCAGCGTCACCAGTTGCCCATGGGATCTGGCCGAGTTCGGCGGCGTGGCGCGCCATGTGTCGCACTGGCAGCCTGGCGCGGACGGTGGCAGTGGCCACTGCTTCCCCGGTGGCCACGCCTCGGCAGGGTTCGCCTTTGTGGGCGGGTACTTTGCCTTGCGCCGCCATGCCGCTCGTGCCGCACGCTGGTGGTTGGCCGCTGCCTGGGGGGCAGGCCTGCTGCTGGGCGTGTCGCAGCAGTTGCGCGGCGCGCACTTCATGAGCCACACGCTGTGGACCGCCTGGATCTGCTGGGCCCTGGCCTGGGCTGCCGATGCGGTGCGGCATGCCGCCTGGGGCCGGCGCACACGAAGCCTGCCCGCGGTGACCGAGGCGCCGTCGACAACGCCCGCCTACCACGGCGAGACAGAGCCGATCAGCTTCTGATGGCGCCGTGGAGTGCCGTGTGGTCGCGTCGTCAGTCGGCGCGGGGAGCGGCGCCCAGCACCCAGTGCGCCACCGCGTGCGCCGCCTCGCCGCCTTGCTGCTGGAGGCCCTGCACCACGCCCGCGCGGTTGGCGGGCGCCTGGTTCTGGCTCATCTTCCACTTGCCGGTGAGCGAGCGCAGCGGGATCTCGACGCCGACGATGGCGCTCAGCATGGCCTCGATGTACTCGGGCGGCGCGTCGCTCACCGCCCACGGCCGCGGCTGAGCGGCCTCGTGCCGCTCGGTGAGTCGCGTGACCAGCGCGCGCAGCCATTCGGTGTCGTCGCGCACCACGAGGCGGCCGCGGGCCTGCACGGTGATGTAGTTCCACGTGGGCACTGCCTTGCCGTTCTCGGCCTTGCTCGGGTACCAGTTGGGTGAGATGTAGGCCTGCGGGCCCTGGAAGACGACGAGCGTCTCGACATCGCCACGCGCTTCGTGCCACAGCGGGTTGGCGCGCGCCACGTGGGCGCGCAGCACCTGGCTGCCGTCGCTGTCGGTGTCCAGCAGAAAGGGCAGCGGATTGGCGTCGAGCGTGCCGTGCGCGTCCTGCGTGACGAGCAGGCCCAGCGGGTGCTCGCGCACCAGTTCGTGCAGCACCTGCGGCCGCTCTTCGGTGAAATGCTTGGGCGTGTACACGGCGTGGCCCTGCTCAGCGCACCGGCTCGCAGCGCACGTCGCTCTTCACCGAGTTGGCGATGAAGCATTCCTCGTGCGCGCGGTGGTGCAGGTGGTCGAGTTCTTCGTGCGTCGGCTGCTTGCCGTCGAAGCGCACCGCAGGGCGCAGGGTGACGAGAGTGATCGCCATCTGGCCCTGCGCATTGCGGTCCATCACGCCCAGGGCTTCGTCGCGGTAGCTGTCCACGCGCCAGCCGGCGCGGCACGCGATGTCGAGGAACCACAGCATGTGGCAACTGGAGATCGAGGCGACGAAGGCTTCTTCGGGGTCGACGCCGCGCGGGTCGGAGTAGGGCTCACGCACCGACAGCGGCGACGACGAGGCCGGCATCACGTGCCCGCCGTCGAAGTGGACCTCGTGGCGGCGGCTGTACTTCTTGTCGAGAAAGTCCTGCTCGCCGCGGGCCCAGCAGGTGGTGGCGGTGTAGCTGTGGCTCATGCGAGCTCCTCAAGTGGCAGGTCGTAGCGGATGAAGCCATGGCACTTTGCCACCTTGTCGTACAGCGTGCGCGCCGTGGCATTGCTTTCGTGGGTGAGCCAGTAGCAGCGCGTGGCGTTCGCGGACAGCGCGGCCTCCCCCACCGCGATGATGAGCGCGCGACCCACACCCCGGCCACGCATCGACGGGTCGGTGAAGAGGTCTTGCAGGTAGCACTGGCGGCGAGACCAGGTGCTGGTGTGGAACAGGTAGTGGGCGATCCCGACCAGCCGGCCGTCGGCAAAGGCGCCCAGGCCGAACACCTCGTTGCGCTGCAGCAGGCGCTGCCATGCGGTCTCGTAGCCGGAGGGCGAGACCTCGGTGTCGTAGAAGGCCTTGTAGCCGCGCGCCAGCGTCTCCCAGGCGGCGCGGTCTTCGGGGCGGAGCGGGGCGATGGTGGGCGTCATGGCGGGTCGGATAATTGGTTCTTCATCGTAGAGAGGTCGATGAACATCGAAGGAGCCAATTCGAGATGGATGCCAGAACCAATCCGACGCCGCTGCGCCAGCAGGTCTACCTGCGCCTGCGCGCCGCCATCGAGCAGGGCACCTTCGCGCCGGGCAGCAAGCTGCCGCCCTCGCGCGAGCATGCGCTGGCGCTCGGCGTATCGCGCAACACCGTGCTGTGGGCGCTGGAGCGTCTGCAGGCCGAGGGCTACGTGGTGGCGCGTGTGGGCGATGGCAGCTACGTCGCACCGGACATGGCCGGCCTGCCGTCGGCTTCAAGCCGCAAGGCTCAAGGGCCGGCCTCGCCGAACGCGGGGCTGTCACGGCGCGGGCGGCTGATCGCCGAGACGGCGCTGCGCTGGCGCCCGCCCTTGAGCGCCGTCACGGCCTACCGCATCGGCACGCCCGCGGTCGATGCGTTTCCGTTCGCGCTGTGGTCGCGCATCGAGCGCGGCTTGTCGCCCCGCGTGCGCCACCACACCGCGCAGTACCTCGCACCCGAGGGACACGCACCGCTGCGCGAGGCCATCGCGCAGTGGCTGCTGGTGTCGCGCGGCATCCGCTGCGAGGCGGCGCAGGTGGTGGTCACCTCTGGCTCGCAACAGGCGATCGACCTCATCGCACGCCTGTTGCTCGACCCCGGCGACGAGGTGCTGGTCGAAGACCCGGGCTACCTGGGCATTCGTGCCTGCCTGCTCGGCCACGGCGTGCAGGCCTGCCCGGTGCCGGTGGATGCCCAGGGCCTGGCGATCGCCGAAGGCGCGGCGCGCTGGCCGAATGCGCGCATGGCGGTCGTCACGCCCACGCATCAGTTCCCGCTTGGCGTGCACATGGGGCTCACGCGGCGCATCGAGTTGCTCGAATGGGCGCGCGCCCGCAAGGCCTGGGTGGTCGAGGACGACTACGACGGCGAGTTCCAGTACGGAGCGCACCGCATCCCCGCGCTGTGCAGCCTGCCGCACAGCGAACGTGTGATCTACGTGGGCACCTTCTCCAAGACGCTGCACCCAGGGTTGCGGCTGGGCTTCATCGTGTTGCCCCCCGAGCTGGTCGATGCCTTCGCGAGCGCCAAGGGGCTGAGCGATCGCCACAGCCCGGGTGTGGCGCAGGAGGTGCTGGCGCGCTTCATCGGCGAGGGCCATCTGCTGCGGCACCTGCGCCGCATGCGCGAGCTCTACCAGGGGCGTCAGGCGGTGCTGATCGAGTCGCTGCGCAAGGCGAGCGGCGGCGCGCTCATGCTGCAGCCGGCCGGGCAGGGCATGCACCTGGTGCACGAGGTCGGCGAGCGGGTACGCGACACCGAACTCAGCCAGCGCGCGGCCGGGGCGGGCGTCTACCTCGCACCGCTGTCGATGTACTGCGTGTCTGCACCTCGGCGCGGCTGGCTCTTCGGCTACGCGGGTTTCGACGACGCTGCGCTGCGGCGGGCGGCGCGCGAGATCGGGCCGGTGATCAGCGGTCGTCGCTGACGAGGGCCCGGCCGACCCGCGCGGCGTGGTGGACGCATCGAGCGGTGGGGCCTGCGCAAAGCCTTCGCCGGCTGGGTGCGCCAGTTCGTTGCGGGTTGACCCGAAGGGCGGGAGCGAGCGCCAACTGGCTACGATGCCGCATGGTCGACGACACGCTGACATACCGCCTCGCCACCGTGGCCGATGCCGAGGTGCTGGGCCGGCTCAATCACCGCCTGATCAAGGACGAGGGCCACCGCAACCCGATGAGCGAGGCCGAGCTCGTCGAGCGCATGCGCCATTGGCTCGCGCACGAGAGCTACGAGTCCCTGATCGGACTGGACGGTGACACGCCCGTGGCCTACGTGCTCTGGCGCGACGAGCCCGAGTGCGTCTACCTGCGTCAGATCTATGTGCTGCCCGACTACCGCCGCCAGGGCACGGCGCGCCACCTCACGCTCAGCGTCTTCGAGCGCTGGCCCGACAAGCGCCTGGCCGTCGACGTGCTCGCCGGCAACGCCCGCGCACTGGCATTCTGGCGGCGCATGGGCTACCAGGACTACGCGGTCATGCTGGAGCGCCTGCCGCTGCGCGACTGAGGATCCCGCGCAGCGGCAGGTGTGCCTTCGCTCGCCTCACCTCTCTCATCAGTGACTGATCATCCAGGGCCGCTTGCTCGGGAAGGCCTTGGCGCCGTTGGGCGTGGTGACGGTGGCGCCGCGCTTTCCCGTCGAGCAGCAGCCGCAGCCCGCCGGGTGCTTCATGCGCACGTAGTCGCCAGAACGCTTGGGCTCGTGCCGCGCGCGTTCGTTGACATCCATCGCGCGGCGCGTGCTGCCCTCCAGCAGCGCGAGCCGCGGTGCAGTGGCAAACACGCGCGGCGAGCCAGCCCCGCAATCGGGGCACTCGGCCGGCTCGTTGCGCTGGCTCAGCGTGCGAAAGGCATCGAAGCCACCGCAGTCGGGACAGGCGTAGTCGTAGGTCGGCATGGCCTGCCCTTCCTCAGACGAGATCAGGAGAGAGGGGCATCTGCACCGAGCCGTCGATGAACTTGGTCGGCCCGCTCGCGTTCGGGTTGATGTCGAACTCGAAGATCTGCGTCGGCAGCCACAGCGTGGCGCAGGCGTTGGGTACGTCGACCACGCCGCTGATGTGGCCCTGCACCGGTGCCGTCCCGAGGATGGAGTAGGCCTGCGCGCCGGAGTAGCCGAACTTCTTCAGGTACTCGATGGCGTTGAGGCAGGCCTGACGGTAGGCCACGTTCACGTCGAGGTAGTACTGCTTGCCGCTCTCGTCGACGCTGATGCCTTCGAAGATCACGTAGTCGTTGTAGGTGGGCGTGATCGGGCTGGGCTTGAAGATCGGGTTCTTGATGCCGTACTTGGCCATGCCGCCCTTGATCAGGCTGACCTTCATGTGCACCCAGCCGGCCATCTCGATGGCGCCGCAGAAGGTGATCTCCCCATCGCCCTGGCTGAAGTGCAGGTCGCCCACCGACAGGCCGGCACCGTCCACGTAGACCGGGAAGTAGATCTTCGAGCCGCGAGACAGGTCCTTGATGTCGCAGTTGCCGCCGTGCTCGCGCGGCGGCACGGTGCGCGCGCCGGTGGCGGCGGCCTTGGTGAGCGCATCGCCGGTGAGCTTGCCCATGTGGGCCGTGCCGGCGAAGGGCGGGTTGGCCAGGCCGCTGGTGGCGGGGTCGGAATCGATCAGCGCCTGCTCGCGCGTGTTCCACATCTCCAGCATCTTCGGGTCGGGCAGACAGCCGATCAGGCCAGGGTGGATGAGGCCGGCGTACTTCACGCCCGGCACGTGACGGCTGCTCGTGAACATGCCGTGGAAGTCCCAGATCGACTTCTGCGCCTGCGGGAAGTGCTCGGTGAGGAAGCCGCCGCCGTTGTTCTTGCTGAAGAAGCCGTTGAAGCCCCACAGACTGTCGTCCTTGGCGCCGATGTCGAGCAGGTCCACCACCAGCAGGTCACCGGGCTCGGCACCCTTCACGCCCACCGGGCCGGAGAGGTAGTGCACGGTGGTGAGGTCGATGTCGCGCACGTCGTCGGCGGAGTCGTTGTTCTTGATGAAGCCGCCCGTCCAGTCATAGGTCTCGAGCACGAAGTCGTCGCCCGGCTTGACCCAGCAGGCCATGGGGATGTCGGGGTGCCAGCGGTTGTGCACGCCTTCGTTGGAAGGGGCTGGCTTGGTGAGATCGACCTTGATGAGTGTTTCGGGCATGGCTTGCGCTCCTCGCGGGTGGTGGATGTGATCAGACTGACAAGTACTGCTTGATGTGTGCGACATCGGTGTCGGCGCGCTTGGTCTCGTGCACGAGCCGCCCACCTTCGATGACGAAGAGGCGGTCCGCGACATCCATCGCAAAGCTGAGCACCTGCTCGCTCACGACGATCGTGATCTCGCGCAGCTTGCGGATCTCGTTCAGCGCTTTCGCGATGTCCTTGATGATCGAAGGCTGGATGCCTTCGGTGGGCTCGTCGAGCAGCAACACCTTGGGGTTGGTGACGAGCGCGCGGGCGATCGCGAGCTGCTGCTGCTGGCCGCCGGAGAGGTTGCCGCCCTTGCGTCGCTTCATGTCGAAGAGCACCGGGAAGAGCGCGTAGATCTCCTCGGGGATCTTCTTGACCTTGGCGTTCTCCAGGCCCGTCTGGATGTTCTCCTCGACCGTGAGCGTCGGGAAGATCATGCGGCCCTGCGGCACGTAGGCGATGCCCTTGGCGACACGGCGGTAGCTCTCGTCCTTGCTGATCTCGCTGCCGCCCACGGTGACGGAGCCGCTCTTGGTGGGCAGCACGCCCATCAGGCTCTTGAAGAGCGTGGTCTTGCCCATGCCGTTGCGGCCCATGATGGCCACGGTCTCCTTGCTGGCTGCGTCGAACGAGATGCCATGCAGCGCCTCGCTCTGGCCATAGGCGACGAACAGGTCTTTGACACTCAACATGCTGGTGCTTCCTTCAGTGGCCGAGAGTTCAGTGGCCGAGATAGACGTCGATGACCTTCGGGTCGTTCTGCACCTTCTCCATCGACCCTTCGGCGAGGATCTTTCCCTGGTGCATCACGGTGACCTTGTGGGCGATCTGCTTGACGAAGTCCATGTCGTGCTCGATCACGATCACCGAGCGGTTCTTGCAGATGCGCTTGAGCAGTTCGGCAGTGAGTTCACGTTCGCGAGCGCTCATCCCGGCGATGGGTTCGTCGAGCATCAGCAGCTCCGGCTCCTGCATCAGCAACATGCCGATCTCCAGCCATTGCTTCTGCCCGTGGCTGAGCAAGCCGGCTTCGAGCGACAGCAGCTCGGCCAGGCCCACCTCTTCGGCCACCACCTGCACGCGCGCCTTCACCTCGTCGCTGCACTTGAAGAAGAGAGCGCCCAGCACCGAGCGGCCTTTGGGGAACGAGACCTCCAGGTTCTGGAAGACGCTGAGGTTCTCGTAGATCGAGGGCGTCTGGAACTTGCGGCCGATGCCGCGGCGCACCCGCGTGTGCTCGGCCAGCTTGGTGAGCTCTTCGTTCTTGAACTTGATGCTTCCGCCGCTGGCTTTCGTCTTGCCGCAGATCAGGTCGAGCAGCGTGGTCTTGCCGGCGCCGTTGGGGCCGATGATCACGCGCAACTCGTTCTTGTCGATGTAGAGGGTGAGGGCGTCGATGGCCTTGAAGCCGTCGAAGCTGACGGTGAGGTCCTCGACCGCGAGGGCGAAGTCTGTATTGCTGGCAACGGTCATGGTGAAGGCTCCCGGTGAGGTCAGGCGCGTTGGCTGCTGATGCCCATCGGCATCGAGGGCGGTGCCTTCGGCGGCGGCTCGGGGTAGGAGGCTTGCGCGGCGGCCACTTGTTCGCGAATCGCCACGCGCTCGGCGAGCCTGCGGTTCCACCACGGCTTGATGTGGCTCTCGACCAGGCCGGCCAGCCCGTTGGGGAGGGCCATGGTCACGCCGATGAAGAGCGCGGCCATCAGGAAGAGCCACAGCTCGGGAAAGGTTTCCGAGAACAGCGTCTTGCCGGCGTTCACCAACAGTGCGCCGTACACCGCGCCGACCAGGCTCATGCGCCCGCCGACCGCGGCGTAGATCACCATCTCGATCGAGGGAACGATGCCCACGAAGCTCGGTGACATGAAGCCGACTTGCAACGCGAACATCGCGCCGCCGATGCCCGACAGCGCCGCGCCCAGGCAGAACACAGCCACCTTGAACATGGCCACGTCGTAGCCGGAGAAGCGCACGCGGTCTTCCTTGTCGCGCATGGCCAGCAGCAGCGTGCCGAGCTTGCTACGCTGGATCCAGGCGCACAACACGATGCTGGCGAGAATCAGGCCGCAGCACACGTAGTAGAGGATGTACTTGGCACTGTCGGTGCGGATGTCCCAGCCCCACAGGGTCTTGAGGTCGGTCATGCCGTTCACGCCGCCGGTGTAGCCCTGCTGGCCGATGATCAATACCGACAGGATCAGCGCCACGGCCTGCGTGATGATGGCGAAGTACACGCCGCCCACGCGCCGCTTGAACATCGCGTAGCTGATGATGAAGGCCAGCAGCGTGGGCACGGCGATCACCAGGATCAGCGTCAACGGCAGGCTCTTGAAGGGCAGCCAGAAGGTGGGCAGCTCGGTGAGCTGGTTCCAGTCCATGAAGTCGGGAATGCCTGGCGTGCTCTGGATCTTGGTGCTCTCGGGGTCAGAGGCTTCGAGCTTCAGGAACATCGCCATCGCGTAGCCACCCAGGCCGAAGAACACGCCCTGGCCCAGGCTGAGCACGCCGCCGTAGCCCCACACCATCACCAGGCCGATGGCGACGAATGCATAGGTGAGGTACTTGCCGACGAGATTGAGGCGGAAGATGTCGAGGCACATCGGCAACACGGCCAGCAGCACGATCGCCAGCAGGATGGTGCTGCCCGCACCGGGCTTCATGAACCACTTCTTGAACGCAATCATTCAGGTACTCCAGATCAGTCAGCGATTCGGATGGCTCAGCGACGCACCTTGGACGCGAAGAGCCCCTGCGGCCGCACCATCAGGATCAGCACGATGAGCGACAGCGTGAGCACCTTGGCCATCGAGCCCGTCATGAAGAACTCGCTGATCGACTGCGTCTGTGCGATGCCGAAGGCCGAGGCCACCGTGCCCAGCAAGCTGGCCGCTCCGCCGAACGTGACGACCAGGAACGCGTCGACGATGTAGAGCGAACCGCTGGTGGGCCCGGTGGAGCCGATGGTGGTGAATGCCGCACCTGCGACGCCGGCGATGCCGCAACCGATGGCAAACGTGAGACGGTCGGTCTTCTTGGTGTTGATGCCGATGGCATTGGCCATCTGGCGGTTGGCCACCGTGGCGCGCACGCGCAGGCCCCAGCGGCTCTTGTAGAGGGCCAGCATCACACCACCGGTCACGACCAGCGTGAGCGCGAGCACGAAGAGGCCGTTGATCGGGATGTCGAGGCCTTCATGCGGCGACCACGATCCCATCAGCCAGTCGGGCAGCGTGGGGCTCACCTCCTTCGGGCCGATGAAGCTGCGAAAGCATTGCTGCAGCGCGAGGCTCACGCCCCAGGTGGCGAGCAGGGTGTCGAGCGGGCGCTTGTAGAGGAAGCGGATCAGCCCCCACTCCACGAGCCAGCCCGCGATGAATGCGAAGACGAAGGCCACGCAGATCGCGATCGGGAAGTAGTAGGCGATCAAGCCCGGTGCGAGCTTCTCGGTCAGCGTGGAGCCGAGAAAGATGGTGTACGAGCCGATCGTCATGAACTCGCCGTGCGCCATGTTGATGACGCCCATCTGGCCGAAGATGATGGCCAGCCCGAGGCCCATCAGCAGCAGCACCGAGAAGAGACTGAGCCCGGCGAAGCCTTGCATCAGGCCGATGTTCATGATGTCGGAGAAGGTCATGGGCGTGGCTTTCGTGCGGTGGTGTGCGTGCGTCTTGTCGAGCGGGCCTTCGATACCTCAGGCTGAGCGGGTGGTGGCATGCGAGGGCCATCGAACACAAATAGACCGCTCAGCCTGAGGTATCGAAGGCCCGCGCAGGCCGTGCCCAGCCTGCGCGGGTCGAGCCGGGCTTACTGGTAGCCCTTGGGGAAGGGGTCCGGTTTGATCAGTTCCGGCGATTCGGCGACGACCTTGAACGTCGCATCCGGCATGCCCATCGCGATGCGCGACTTGCTCCACAGGTGGTGGTTCGGGTCGAGCTTCACGTAGCCCTCAGGCGCGGTCTTGAGCTCGATGCCGGGCGAAGCGGCGACCACCTTGTCCACATCGAAGCTGCCGGCCTTCTCGACCGCTGCCTTCCACAGCCACGGGCCGAGGTAGCCGGCCTGGGTCACGTCACCGATCACGGCGTCCTTGCCGTACTTCGCCTTGAAGGCCGCGACGAACTTCTTGTTGTTCTCGTTGTCGAGAGACTGGAAGTACTTCATCGACGAGTAGAAGCCGCTGAAGTTCTCGCCGCCCACGCCGGTCATCTCGTCTTCCGTCACCGACAGCGTCAGCAGGAACTGCTTGTCGCCGGTGATGCCCGCAGCCTTGAGTTGCTTGTAGAAGGCCACGTTGGAGCCGCCCACCACCGCCGCGAAGATGCAATCGGGCTTGGCGACCTTGATCTTGTTGATGAGCGAGTTGAAGTTGGTGTGGCCCAGCGGGTAGTACTCCTCGCCCACCACCTTGCCCAGCTTGCCCACCGTCTCGATGTGCTTGCGCGCGATCTTCATCGAGGTGCGCGGCCAGATGTAGTCGGAGCCGATGAGGAAGTAGGTCTTGGCCTTCTTCTCCTTCGCACCCCAATCCAGGCCGTAGATGATCTGCTGCGTGGCCTCTTGGCCGGTGTAGATCACGTTCTTGCTCTGCTCCAGGCCTTCGTAGAAGGTCGGGTAGTAGAGCAGGCCGTTCTCCTTCTCGAACACCGGCAGCACCGCCTTGCGCGAGGCGCTGGTCCAGCAGCCGAAGACGCAGGCCACGCGGTCGTTGACGAGCAGCTTCTTGCTCTTCTCGGCGAAGGTGGGCCAGTCGGAGGCGCCGTCTTCCTTGATGACCTTGATCTTGCGGCCGAGGATGCCGCCCATCGCATTGATCTGGTCTATGGCCAACTGCTCTGCCTGGATCGAGCCGGTCTCGCTGATGGCCATGGTGCCGGTGGCCGAGTGCAGCTGGCCCACCGTGACTTCGGTGTCGGTGATCGCGAGCTTCGTGGTGTTCACTTTCGCGGTCGGGAACGCCTGCGCGTTCGCCATCGTCGGCAGGCCGGCCAGCGGTGCGGCGGCCATGCCGGCGAGCAGCGTGCGGCGATGCCGGGAAGGAAGGTCGTCGTGTCGATCAGTCATTTCTCGCTCCGTTGGTTCGTGGTGACTCGTGGGGATTGGCGGGGTACGTAGGTTCAGGGGCTCGTCGATCTGCGGAGTGCCACGCCGCCCGTGCATGCGCTTCGTGGCGATCCGTTGATGCAAGACTAGGGACGCTCGCCTGCGCAGCACATACGTCAATCAACGTAGAGCGCGTGCGCAGAGCGAAGCCGCACGATTCACATGTCGCGCAGGTTTGCCAGCCACGGGCCCAGGTCGTCGGGCTGGCGAAGCAGACGCACGTGGCGGCTGCCCAGCACCCGGCGGACGGCCGGCTCGGCCTGGGCCCCCATCGCGAGCCCGTGCACCGCAATGCCTCGGCGCCGCGCTTCGCCGGCGGCGCGGCGTGCGTCGGCGAGCAAGTGCGTGGGGTCGTGAACGTCGATGTCGTGGGGTTCGCCGTCGCTCAGCATCAGCACCACGCGTCGCTCGGCGGGCTGCGACATGATCTGCCGGCGCGCGTGGCGCAATGCGACGCCCAGGCGCGTGGAGCCCTGGGCGTTCAGACCGGCCAGGCGCGACAGCAACTCGCCACGCGATGCGTTTTGGTTGAAGCGCTGCAGCACCACGGCGTGCTGCCGCTCGCGGCCGTCGGAGTGGAAGCCCAGCAGCGCGCATCGCCTCCCCGAGGCGGTGGCGACGATGTGGAGGCACCAAGCGGCCCGCCGCGCGAGCTCGAGCCGCCCCGACTCGGCCATCGAGGCCGACAGGTCGAGCACCAGCAGCCATGCGGCGCGTACGGCTCGGGGCTCGCTGTCACGGTAGATGCGCGCCTCGGGCGCGTACCCAGCGCGGCGCTGTGCGGCCTCGCGCAGCGCGGCATCCAGGTCGAGATCCGCGCCCTGGCGCTGCAGGCGGCGCCGCGAGGGCCGCGGCGTGCCAGCGGGCGCGCTGCGCCGCGCCAGGCGCACCAGAGCCTGCAGGCCGCCTTGCCACGCCTCGCCCCAGGCACGCAAGGCATGCACGGCCTGCGCATCGCCAAGGCCTGCGTCCCTCTCTCGCAGCCGGCACCAGCCGCGCCGGTAGGCGCCGATGCGGTGATCCCACTCGGGGTATCGGTATTCGCCTTCGGGTTCGTCGGGTGTCGAGATCGATGGCGCGGCCGAGGCCGGCAGCTCCATCGCCGCATGCTCTTCGCGCGCGGGTGCGGGGTCGGCCGACAGGGCTTCGACTTGCCAGAGACAGGCGTGGTCATCGCGGTACGACGGCGCTGGGCGATAAGCGCGATCGTCGAAGCGCAGCCGCATCTGGCCGATGTCGTGGCCGAGCCGCGAGGCGGTGTGGCGCAAGGTCGAGGCGTCGCCGGCGCCTTCCGCCACCGCCTCCATGAAGAGCGCTCGCCCCTTGCGCACCCAGGCGTGCGGGTCGTCGTAGTGCGGGTCGTGCAGTGCGCGGGCCAGCCGGGCCATCAGCGCTGGCAGGCTGGTGCCGCTCTCGGCGCCCGCCGAGTGTTGCGCGTGCCACAAGGCCCACAACCCGGGCAGGGCCTGCGTGGCCCGACGCTCCACGCGAGCGTCTTCGAGCAGCCCGACGAGCGCGCGCGTGAGCGGGTGGATACCGCGGGGATCGAAGCCGCCGCGGCTGTGCGCCGCGTGGGCCGCGGCATGCGCAGCGGCAGCTTCGTACCAGCGCGCACCGCGCTCCTGTGCAGGCAGCCACAGGGTGGGCGAGGCTGCTGCAGGCCGCAGTGACGGGGGCGAGTCATGGCCCGCGTCGGGCCAGGCATGGAGCACCGGCGCGAAGCCCCACAGGCCTTGCAGGTAGTGCCGCAGCACCGGCCGAGCGCGCGCGAGCGTCAGCTCATTCGGCGTGGAAGGCCCGGACGATGGCATCGAGCGCGTCCTGCAGTTCGGATTCGTCGGTCAGCGGGCCGGTGATTGCCGCGCGGCAGGCGGGGGCTGCGCGCATGCCGGCATTCATCAGGCGGCCGGCATGCACCAGCATGCGGGTCGATGCGCCTTCGTCCAGCCCCTGGCCGCGCAGGCGGCGCGTGCGAACGGCCAGTTGCACCAGCTGCTCGGCCTGAACCAGGGGCACGCCGCTTTCGTGCGCGACGATGGCGGCCTCGGTCGCCGGCGGCGGGTAGTCGAAATCCAGTGCGCAAAAACGCTGCCGCGTGGACATCTTCAGTTCCTTGAAGGCAGCTTGATAGCCCGGGTTGTACGAGACCACCAGCCGAAAGTCGGCATGCGCCGGAACGAGCGCGTTGCACGCCGCCAGCGGCAGAACGCGCCGGCTGTCGGCCAGTGGGTGCAGCACCACTGTCGTGTCGGCGCGCGCCTCCACCACCTCGTCGAGATAGCAGATCGCGCCGTGGCGCACGGCGAGTGTCAGTGGCCCGTCCTGCCAGCGCGTGCCTTGGGCGTCGAGCAGCCAACGGCCCACCAGGTCTGAGGCGCTCAGGTCGTCGTGGCAGGCGATGGTGACCAGGGGGCGGCCCAGCCGCCAGGCCATGTGCTCCACGAAGCGCGTCTTGCCGGATCCGGTGGGCCCCTTGAGCAGCAGGGGCAGGCTGCTGGCGTGAGCCGCCTCGAAGAGCGCGATCTCGTCGCCGCTGGACTGGTAGTAGGGCGCCTCGCGCAGGCGCCAATCGGCCAGTGGGTCCACCACGCCGCGCGGCCGGTGCGTCGCTCAGCGGTGCGCGCCCGCGCCGGTGTTCGGGATGCCCGGGATCGGGCACTCCTCGGTGCCGACCGTCGGGCGCGTGATGGCCTCGACCATCTGGCGTGTGCCCTCGGGGTCGTTGATCCACTTGGCATAGAAGTCATACGGGCAGTTGGCCACGCCCTGGGCGCCTTCGTGCGAATTGATCTTGCCGGTGTAGCCGCGGTGCAGAAGCTTGAAGAGGTGGTTCTCGCTCTGCCCGTTTTTGCGAAAGTCGCGGATCAAGGTCTTGCTGAGCGCGGCGTACTGGATGCCCATCTCCTCCTCGCCGCATTCGCCCAGCGTGCGACCGTCGAAGCCGACGATGGCCGAGTGGCCGAAGTACGAATACACACCGTCGAAGCCGGCGGCGTTGGCTACGGCCACGTAGACGTTGTTGGCCCAGGCCATGGCCTTGGCCATCAGCACCTGCTGGTCCTTCGCCGGGTACATGTAGCCCTGGCAGCGCACGATGAGCTCGGCGCCTTTCATGGCGCAATCGCGCCAGATCTCGGGGTAGTTGCCGTCGTCGCAGATGATGAGGCTGATCTTCAGGCCCTTCGGGCCCTCGCTCACATAGGTGCAGTTGCCCGGGTACCAGCCCTCGATGGGCACCCAGGGCATGATCTTTCTGTACTTCTGAACGATCTCCCCCTGGTCGTTCATCAGGATGAGCGTGTTGTAGGGCGCCTTGTACGGGTGCTCCTCGTGGCGCTCGCCGGTGAGCGAGAACACGCCCCAGACCTTGGCCTTGCGGCAGGCGGCGGCAAAGATCTCGGTCTCTTCGCCCGGCACCGTGGCGGCGTTGTCATACATCTCCTGGCTGTCGTACATGATCCCGTGGGTGCTGTACTCCGGGAAGATGACGAGGTCCATGCCCGGCAGGCCGAGCTTCATGCCTTCGACCATCTCGGCGATCTTGCGCGCGTTGGCAATCACTTCGGCCTTGGTGTGCAGCCGCGGCATCTTGTAGTTGACGACGGCCACGCCGACGGTGTCGAGGCTGCTCGAGATGTCGCCATGCAGCATGCTGGTGCTCCTGCGTGAGTACGGACAGGTGCCACGTTAAGAACTCTTCCAGCGCACGCGAATACGTCAATCAACGTATCGCGCACGGCAGTGCAGGTTGGAGCGGTTCTTGCTAATCCACTGGATCAGCCGTTCTACTCGCCGCGCGCGGGTTCTGCCGTGTCCGCCGCCACCCAGAAGATCTTCCGCATCCGCCGCGACTACAACGCCTGGGTCGCCGACGAGACCCTGGAGGACTACTCGCTGCGCTACACGCCGCGCAGCTTTCGCAAGTGGAGCGAGTTCCGCGTCGCGAACACGGCCTTCGGCGCCTGCTCGTTCCTCGCGCTCGAGGCCATCGGTGGTGCCATCGCGATCAACTACGGCTTCTCGAACGCACTGTGGGCGATCCTCGTGGTGGGCCTCATCACCTTCCTGACCGGCCTGCCGATCAGCGTGTACGCCGCGAAGTACGGCGTCGACATGGACCTGCTCACGCGCGGGGCCGGCTTCGGCTACCTCGGCTCCACGCTGACCTCGCTCATCTACGCGAGCTTCACCTTCATCTTCTTCGCACTCGAAGCGGCGATCCTCGCGCTCGCCTTGCAGATGTACTTCGGGTGGTCCTTGCCCCTGTGCTACCTGCTGTCTTCGCTCGGCATCCTGCCGCTCGTGATGTACGGCATCACGCTCATCTCCCGTCTGCAACTCTGGACCCAGCCGATCTGGATCGTGCTGTGGGTGCTGCCCTACATCGCCGTCCTGCACAAGAACCCTGAGGTCTTTGCCGACTTCGGTGGCCTGATCGGGCGCAGCTCCAACAGCAGCGAGTTCAACTGGCTGATGTTCGGCGCGGCGGCCACGGTGGCGTTCTCGCTCGTCGTGCAGATCGGCGAGCAGGTCGACTACCTGCGCTTCCTGCCCGAGAAGACCGCCGCCAACAAACGCCGCTGGTGGGCCGCGGTGCTGGTGGCCGGGCCGGGCTGGATCGTGCCGGGCATGGTGAAGATGGTGGGTGGCGCATTCCTCGCGTTCCTGGCGCTGCAGCACCAGGTGAGCACCGAGAAGGCGATCGAGCCCACGCAGATGTACCTGGCCGGCTACGCCTACGTGTTCGACGACCCGGCCTGGTTGCTGGCTGCCGTCACGCTCTTCGTGGTGGTCTCGCAGGTCAAGATCAATCTCACCAACGCCTACGCCGGCTCGCTGGCGTGGAGCAACTTCTTCGCCCGGCTCACGCACAGCCACCCGGGTCGCGTGGTGTGGCTGGTGTTCAACGTCTTGATTGCCGTGCTGCTGATGACACTGGGCGTGTTCGAGGCGCTCGAACGAGTGCTGGGTCTGTACAGCAACGTGGCCATCGCGTGGGTGGGGGCGCTCGTCGCCGACCTCGTGATCAACAAGCCGCTCGGGCTGAGCCCGAAGCCCATCGAGTTCAAGCGCGCCCACCTTTACGACATCAACCCCGTCGGGCTCGGCGCGATGCTCGCGGCTGCACTGCTCGCCGTCGTGGCGTATGCAGGTGCGCTGGGGCCGGTGGCCGAGGCCTTCTCGCCCTTCATCGCGCTGACCACGGCCATGGTGCTCTCGCCGCTGATCGCCTGGGCCACGCGTGGGCGCTACTACATCGCGCGACGCAGTGTCACGCGCTGGCTGCCAGGCCAAACCGTCACCTGCTCGGTGTGCGACAACGCCTTCGAATCGGAAGACATGGCGCACTGCCCCGCCTACGACGCGCCCATCTGCTCGCTGTGCTGCACGCTGGAGTCGCGTTGCCACGACCGCTGCAAGACCAATTCACGCGCTGCCGAGCAGGTGAGCGCGGCGCTCGCCACCGTGCTGCCCGAGCGCTTGGCCTCGCGGGTGAACTCGCGCGTGGCGCACTACCTGGTGGTGCTCGCGTCGTTGATCGGCCTCGTCGCGGTGATTCTCGGAGTCGTGTACGACCAGCAGGTCGTGCTCGACCCGCGCGTGCAGGCGACGCTGCAGGCGCCCATGCTCAAGGTGTTTGCGCTGCTGTCACTCATCGCGGCGGTGGGCGCGTGGTGGATCGTGCTCGGCAGCGAGAGCCGCCACATGGCGCAAGACGAATCCAACCGCCAGAACCAGTTGCTCACGCGCGAGATCGAGGCCCACCAGCGCACGGACGCCGCATTGCAACAGGCCAAGGACGTGGCCGAGGCGGCCAACCAGGCCAAGACGCGTTACGTGGCCGGCATGACGCATGAACTGCGCACGCCGCTCAACAGCATCCTCGGCTACGCGCAGATCCTCTTGAAGGACGAGCAGGTGCAGGGGGCGCGGCGCATGTCGGTGGCCACCATCCACCGCAGCGGCGAGCACCTGCACGGGCTGATCGACGGCCTGCTCGACCTCGCGCGCATCGAGGCCGGCCGTCTGCGCCTCGACCCGGCTCCGCTGCCGATGCATGAGTTCCTCGGCGATGTGGTGCGCATGGTGGCGCCGCAGGCCGAAGCCAAGGGCCTGGCGTTCAAGCTGGAGACGAGCGGGCGCATTCCGACCTACGTGAACGCCGACGCGCGCCGGCTGCGTCAGATCCTCATCAACCTGCTCGGCAACGCGGTACGTTTCACCGACCACGGCGCCGTGACGCTGCGCCTCGACCACCGCCGCGAGGTGGCGCGCTTCGAGGTGATCGATACCGGCATCGGCATCGCCGTGCAAGACCAGGAGCGCATCTTCCTGCCCTTCGAGCGTGGCAGTGCAGGCCGTCGAACGGGCGACTCCGGCACGGGCCTCGGTCTCACGATCACGCACCTGCTCACGCAGTTGATGGGCGGCGATCTCACGCTCAAGAGCGCGCCCGGAGAGGGCAGCACCTTCACCGTGAGGCTCTATCTGCGCGAGATGAACGCGCCCTCGAACACGCGGTTCGCGCACCGGCCGGTCACCGGCTACGCCGGGCCCCGGCGCACGTTGCTGGTCGTCGACGACCAACCGACCCAGCGGCAGATGCTGGTGGGCATGCTGGTACCGCTGGGCTTCCATATCCGTGAGGCCGCGAGCGGCCGAGAGTGTCTGGAGAGCGTGCGCGAGCAGTGCCCCGACGCCGTGCTGCTCGACATCTCGATGGATGATCTGGACGGCTGGCAGACGGCCCGGGAGGTTCGTGCAGCAGGGTTCGACAAGGTGCCGATCGTCATGGTGTCGGCCAATGCGTTCGAGAACCAACCGGACAAGCTGGCAGGGGCGGGCGTCCAGGGGTTTGTCGACAAGCCCGTGATCGAGTCTGAACTGCTCGACCTGCTGCAGCGCCAACTGCAGATCGAGTGGCTGGCCGAACTGGCGCTGCCGGCGTGGACCGGGTCGGTGGTATCCGACGACGTCGAGGCCTCGCTGCCCATGCAACTCGTGAGCGACCTGATGCGCCTTGCGCGCCTCGGCCATGTGCAGGGTCTCAAGTCGGCCGTTGCCAGTGCGTCGCTCACGCATGCCGAGTGCGCGCCTGAACTGCAGCGCCTGGCCGAACTGATCGACCGCTACGACCTCGATGGCGTGCTGCAACAGCTCGTGAAGAACCTGCAAGGGCGCGACACCGCAGAAGAGGTGCCCCAATGAGCGACATGCCGGGTGGCACTGGCAGCACACGCCTGGCTGGTGTCGTGATGGTCGTCGACGACGCGCCTCAATCGCTCGGCCCGGTCTGCATGGCGCTCGAGGAGCACGGCTACAGCGTGGTCATGGCGCGCGACGGCGAATCCGCGCTCGCCCGGCTCGAACTCGTGACGCCCGATGCCATCCTGCTCGACGCGCTGATGCCAGGCTTGTCGGGGTTCGAGGTGTGCCGCAGGTTGAAGGCCGACCCGGCACTGGCGCACGTGCCGGTGATCTTCATGACGGGCCTGTCGGACACGACGCACATCGTCGAGGGTTTCGCGAGCGGCGGGGTCGACTACGTCGTCAAGCCCGTGCGTGCCGAAGAGGTGCTCGCCCGGCTGGCCACCCACTTGCGCAACGCGCGCACGGTGCGGCTGGCGCGCGAAGCGCTCGATGTCGGAGGCCACGGCGTACTGATGATCGACGCGCAGCAGCGCATTGCATGGCGCTCACCGCAGGCGGCAACCTGGATGCGCGAGTTGTACCCGGGCAGCGATGCCGCTCTGCCGCCCGATTGGCAGCAGTGGCTGGCCGCCGGCCACGCCCGCGATCACGCGAGCGTGGGCGCCGGGGGCCGAAGCCTGCTGGTGCGAAACCTGGGCGCGGTGGGCCTGGGCGAGCAGATGCTCCTGCTGCAGCCCCGGGGCGATGCCGCTGCTGCGACCCCCAGCCGCCTCAGCGCGGCGGCCTTGACGCCGCGCGAGGCCGAGGTCCTGTCATGGGTGGCCAAGGGCAAGACCAACCGCGACGTGGGCGACATTCTGGGCTTGAGCCCGCGCACGGTGAACAAGCACCTCGAGCATGTGTTCGAGAAGCTCGGCGTTGAAACACGTGCCGCCGCGGCCGCCCTGGCCAGCCGCGGGCTGAACTGAGCGCTGCGGCTGCTACTTGTCGTTGCCCAGCAGCGAGTCTTTCAGCATGTTGTCGGCAGGCGACTGGCCGACCCAGATCTTCAACACCATCGAGAAGAACTCGGCGTCGCCCACGGGCGTGCCCTGGGGCTTGCCGGCGATGTAGAACTGCGTGCCCTTGCCCGGCACGTACTCCATCGCGAAACTTTCGCCGGGCAGCAGCTTGGATTTGCCAGAGAAGATCTCGATGAAGCGCGTGCTCGACAGCGTGTGCTTCTGCACCGTCTCCTTGGGCGAGTTCTCGGACAGGCCCTTGATGAACAGGCGGCCGAGGTCGGTGCCCGGAAGCTCGCGCAGCGCGACGAAGCGCAAGGCCTTGGGGCCGTCGAGCGCGAGCAGTGCATCGGCCGTGGTGACCTTCTTGGTGGTGTACAGGCCCATGTCGTAGACCTGGAAGATCGCCTTGTAGCGCGTGCCCGCGCCGTTGAGCAGCAGGGCGGTGCCTTGCACCTGGATGTTCGGTTCGAACTTGGAGCTGGGTGCCGCGAGCGTCGTGCTCACCGCCAGGGTCAGGGTCAGTGCGGCCATGGCACGGGCGAGGGCGGTAGAACGGCGCATCTTCGGGTCTCCACTGGGTTTCGAGTTTTCGGTATGTGGATTATTCGGGGGGATGCGCGCGCCCCACAACCCCCCAGAGCCACAGTCGAAGTCACACGGCGTGCGAAATGGCGCACACGGGGTGGACTGTCGGCACCGATGCGAACGATCGTTCGATCAACACCGAGTCGCCAAACTCGTGCGTTCGGTAAGCATGTGATTCCAACGCATGGTCGATGCGTTGCAGCACCGGCGCATCGACGAACGCGCCGAGCAGGTCGTGGTGGCTGCTGCCGGGCTCGTGCGTGCCGCTGACGATGGCGTCGATTACACGCAAGCGCGTGCGCGCGCCGATGCGCTGTGTGGCCAGCCCGAAGCCGGCGCGCGAACCGCCAGGCTGCGCGGTCGCGTGCTCGAGCGCACGCGTGACCGTGGTGCCGAGAGCGATCACGCGGCCGCCACGTGCACGTGTGGCGTCGATGGCGGCCAGCGTGCTGGCGGGCAGGTGGTAGGGCTCGTCGAAGGGCAGGCGTGCATCCAGCGCGGCGTCGCCTGTCGACGAAATGCCGGCCGCGTGCGTGAGCGTCGCAAAGCCGATGCCGCGTTCGCGCAATGCGCGCAGCAGTTGCCAGTCGAGCACGAACCCGGCCGATGGCGGCTCGAAGGCCACCGGCAGCGCCGCCACGCGCGTCCACACATCCCACAGCGCCAGCGGCGCGTGCATGTGCGCGTACTGGATCGGCTTGCCGTGCCGGGCGATGCCGGCCCAGATGTCGTCAGGGGTGCCGTCGAACCGCAGTGCAATGAGGCGGGGGTGGTCCATCGTGCGCAAAACGGCGGCGCTCAGTGGGCCCAGGCGCAGCATGTCTCCTGCCCGCAAGGCGGGCGGTGCGATGCGGTCCTCGGTGCGCGTGCGGTGGTCGCCGGCGCCGAACGCGATGGCGGTGAATTCGCGCACCTCGCTCACCTCAAGTGAACGGCGGCCGGCCAGGCGCAGTTCAATCGTTTCACCGCTGCGTTCGTGGACGCCGCTCAAACTCGCGGGTAGCGTCGCTGCGTCGTTGGCGATAAGCAGGTCACCGGGGCGCAGGTGGCGAGGAAGATCGGTGCGCTGAGCATGGTGCACGGCGCCGTGCGCGTCGAACACCAGAAGCTTTGCGTCATGCGGGCGTTGCGCGGGGTGGTGGGCGGCTCTCATGCGGCCTCCGGATCGTGCGCAACTGCATCGGGGTGCGCAGCGCCCCGTGCGATCACCTCGATCAACTCGCGTGCCGATTGCGCAGGGCGCTTGAGCTGCGCGGGGTCGGCGTCGGGCACGGCCAGCGCGTGCAGCGGGGTGTCCATGTCGCCTGGGTCGATGTTGATGACGCGCACGCCGTGCTCGCGCAGTTCTTCGTGCCAGATGCGGCCCATGTGCGCGAGCGCCGCCTTGCTCGCGCCGTATGCACCCCAGCCGGGGTAGGCCGACACGGCCGCGTCGCTCGTGATGTGCACGACCTGTGGCGCACGCCCGGCGCGTGCCGACGCGCCCAGCGCGCCCAGCAAGGCCTTCGTCAGTCGGAAGGGTCCGAGCACGTTGGTGGCCAGCGCGGCCTCGAATGCTTCGCAGTCGGTGTCGGCCAGCAGGCGCAGTGGTACCGGGCCGAGATGCGAGGCGTTGTGGATCAACACATCGAGACCGCCGAGCGCGGCGGTGATCTGCAGCGCAAGCGGGTAGGTGTCGGCCTTGTGCGAGACATCGCCCACCAGGCCGTGCGTGCCGGGGTGCGCACGCGCCACCTCGGCCACGCGCTGGGCGTGCCGTGCGACAAAGGCCACCTGCGCGCCGGCCACATGCAGTTGCTGCACCAGTGCGAGCCCCAGGCCCGAGGTGCCGCCCGTGAGGGCCACGCGCAGGCCGGCCAGGGCATGGGTCGGGTGAGGGTGTGTGGTGGTGGTGTTCATGGGCTGCCTTTCGTGAGTACTTGTTGTGACGGGTTCACGATAGGCATCCCCATGCGATGCGGCGAGCACGCTGTCCAGCGCATTGGCACATGGTTGATGGCGCGGACACAATGGCCGCCATGCCCGCACCCATTGCCAGCCAAGAACCCACCGATCCGCCCACCACGGCGGCCCACCTGGCCCGCAACCTGGTGAGCCTGCGCCACACGCGCGCACTCACGCAGGACGGCCTGGCCAAGGCCGCCGGGGTGCCGCGCTCGACCGTGGCCCACCTCGAATCCGGTGAGGGAAACCCGTCGCTCGCGGTGCTGGTGAAGGTGGCCGGCGCGCTCGGCGTGCCCATCGACGAGCTGCTTGCCTCACCGCGCGCCATGGTGCGGCGCTGGTTGGCGGGTGACGTGGGGTTGCGCCAGAAAGGCCGCGGCGTGACGATCCGCGACCTGGTGCCCGAGCCGGTGCCCGACGAGATGATGGAGGTGATGGATTTCGCGCCCGGCGCCGTCATGGCCGGCACGCCGCACCTGCCGGGCACGCGCGAGTTCTTCACCTGCCTGGGCGGCAGCGTCACGCTCAGTGTGGCGGGTGAGCGCTACACGCTCGCCGAAGGCGAGGTGCTCGCCTTCCCGGGCAACCTGCCGCACTCGTACCAGAACGCCGATGCGGTGTTGCCGGCTCGCGGCGTATCGGTGGTGGTGCTCGCGAAGGCCGGCGTGTAGGCCGGATCGGGCCAGTCACGCCGGGGCTGGCCTGGAATCACGTTGCCGGCACGCGCCGGCTGGTGCCGCCGACCTCGATCGCTCGCTGGCACAAGGCCAGCGGTGCGGGCCGGTGGCTGATCAGGATCAGGCCCTGCTGGCGCTCCGCGAGGTGCTCACGAAGCCCGTCGATGACGCGCGCCTCGGTCTCGGCGTCCAGCCCTTCGGTGGGTTCGTCGAGCAAGAGCCAGGGGGCCGGCAACAGGCAGGCGCGTGCCAATGCGAGGCGGCGGCGCTCGCCACCGGAGAGGCGGGCGCCGTCCGGCCCGAGCCAGGTGTCCAGGCCCTGAGGCAGGTCTCGCACGCGCCGATCGAGGCTCATGCGGCGCAGCGCGCTCCACAGCGTGTCGTCGCCGCATCCGGCAGGCGCGGCCAGCAGCAGGTTCTCGCGCACGGTGCCGGCCAGCAGGGTCGCGTCTTGCGGCAACCATGAGAACTGGCGGCGCAACGTGTCGGCATCGAGCGAGCGGATGTCTCGCTCATCGATCAATGCAACGCCGGGCGTGGCCTCGCGCAGGCCGAGCAGGGTTTCGATCAGCGTGGTCTTGCCGCAGCCCGAGGGGCCGACGAGAGCGACGCGCTCGCCGGCCTGCAGCGGCAGGGCCGACCACGCCGACAGCGTGAGTTGCGCGGCCACAGGCACGGCGCGGCCCTCGGGCGGCGCTGCCGGTGCCGCATCGGCCATGCCCAGCACTGCATCGAGCCGGCGCTCGGCTTCTTGCGCGGTGCCGCGCAGCACCGTGTGCCGCAGCCACGGCGCGAGCGATTCGATGCCGGTGAGGGCGGCCAAGGCACACAGGGCCGCGATGGCCGCGCCGCTGGGGTGCGACAGCGCGAGCGCGGTCACCGCGGCGGCGCCGCCGGTGCAGGCGAGCAAGGCATCCAGGCGATCGAGCGCGCGCTGGTGGCCTTGCTGCGCGTGGTGCAGTTCAGACTCGCGCGCGGTCACGCGTTCGGCCGCCCACGATTCAAGTGCGTGGCAGCGCAGCTCGGCATCGCAGGCCGAGAGCCACGCCAGTTCATCCTTCATGGCGCCCATGGACTCGCGTTGCGCGAGTGCCGCTCGCCGCGCCGCACCGGCCACGCTGCGCGTGAGCGCGACGAGCACGGCCGCCCAGGCCAGCACGCCCGCCGTCGCGGCCCAGCCGCCGAGCGCCAGCAAGGCCACACTGCTGAGGCCGCCCGCGATCCCGGTCCAGGCGGTGCTGCGGCGAACGAGTTGCGCCTCGATGCTGGCGATGTCTTGCAGCATCGCGGCGGCCGCCTCGCCGCCGCCTACCGCGAGTGCGCGCGGCGCTGGCGCCTGGCACAGCGCGCCGAAGAGCGCGGGGCGCAGTTGCGCCGCACTGCGCAGCGCGGCTTCGTGCGACATCAGCCGCTCACCGTAGCGCGCCGCGGTGCGCGTGATCGCGAACAGGCGGATGCCGGCGCTCGGCAACAGGTAGTTGAACGCCTGCACCGCCAGCGCGCCGCCCAGGCCGGCCGCCGCCGCTGCGGTGATGAACCAGCCCGACAGGCCGAGCAGGCACACCGTGGCCCAACCGAGCAATGCAGCGAATACGCCCGCCACGGTGAATGCTGTGGCGTGTTTCGCGCGCTGTTCCGCGAGCAAACGGCGGAGTGGGGTGTCGTTGTGCAAGCTCATGCGGCCGCGGCGGTGTCGAGCACGGCGAGTTCATCGAGGTCGATCGCGTGATCGGCCAGGGCCGCGAGGCGGGCGCTGTGGGTGGCGATGAGCACCGTGCGCCCCAGGCAGGCCGCACGCAGCGTGTCGATCAACGCGCCTTCGGCCGCGGCGTCGAGGTGGGCGGTGGGCTCGTCGAGCAACCACAGCGGGGCATTCTTGAGCAGTGCACGGGCGAGCGCGAGGCGGCGGCGCTCGCCACCGGAGAGGCCACCACCGCGAGCGTCGATGGGCGCGTCGAGCCCGCCATTGCGCTGCGACAGCAGGTGCTTCAGGCCGGCGCGCTCGATCGCCTCGGCCAGTTGGTCGGGCGTGGCGTGGGGCGCGGCGAGCAAAAGGTTGTGGCGCAGCGTGCCGGGCACGATCAGCGGCTGCTGGCCGATCCACGCCACGCGGTCCGCGGGGTACCCGGCTGCGGGCAGCGCGTGGCCGTCGATGAGGATCGCGCCTTCGCGCAGGCGTGCCAGGCCGAGCAGCGCGCGCAGCACCGTGGTCTTGCCGCTGCCCGAGCGGCCGCGCAGCGCGAGGCTGTGGCGCGCTGGCAGATCGATGCGCAGACCGCGCAGCACGGGCGGGCCGGTGCCGTGAGCAAGCGCCACCTGGTCGAAGCGCAGGCTGGGCGCGGCCGGCGACGAGATCGCCGGCGTGGGTGCGGGCGCAGGCGCATCGGAGTCGAACTCAGCCTCGAAGGCGAGCAGCCGCTCGGTGGCCGTCCACGCGGCCTGACGGTCGTGGTACGCCGCGGCCAGCCGGCGCATCGGCAGGTAGAACTCCGGCGCCAGCGCCAGCACGAAGAAGGCGCGGCCCAGTTCAAAGCGCTCGGGCGCCGGGAACGGCAGCAGCCCCAGCAGGCCGAAGCCGCAGTGCACCGCCACCATGGCCACGCTGAGCGCGGCAAAGAACTCCAGCACGGCCGACGAGATGAAGGCGAGCCGCAGCACGCGCAGCGTGCGGCGTGCCACGTCGTCGGCCGCCGCGGCGAGTTGGCGTCGCTCGTGCGCTGCGCCTCGCAGGGCCAGCACCACGGGCAGCGCGCGCACGCGGTCGGCGAGCAGGCCCGACAGCCGCGCCAGCGCCTCGAACTGGCGCTGCGATTCAGCGGCCGACGCCCGCCCCGCAAGCGCCATCAACACTGCGAACGGGATCAGCGTGGCCACGAGGATGAGCGCAGTGAACGGGCTGACGCACGCCGTGGCCGCCAGCACCACCACGGGCGCCCACACCGCGGCCTGGCGCGCCGGCAGATAGCGCTCGACATACGGGCCGAGTGCCTCGATCTCTTCGACGGCGAGACCGGCCCAGCCGTTGCCGATCTGCGTGCTGTTGTTGACGCCGTTGTTGTCCACGCGCCGCCCGCCATGCCGCAACGCCGCGGCCACGATGCGGCTGCGCCACTTGCGCTTGATCGCCTGCGAGGCGCGCAGCCCCGCACCACTCGCCTGATGTGCCAGCGCCCCGCGGGCGATTGCGCTCGCAAGGATCAACACCAGCCAAGGCAGGGCCGCCTGCAGCGCCGAAGCGCTTGGCCCCGCGTCGGCCAGGGCCGCCACCGAACCCGCCAGCCCGGCCGCCAGGCCGATGCCCGCCAGCGCATCGAGCGCGGTCCACAGGCCGGCGGATCGCCACGCGGCTGTGCTGCGCACGGCCTGCTTCAAGGCTTGCTCGGGGTCACCGACTTCAGGCGCGGTCGGGCTCAGTTTCGGCATCGGTGATGGGCTTGCCATGTGGCGCGAATCCTATATTCTTCGCAGCACCTCCGAGGTTCGGAGCAGCGCGCTTGCAGTCTCCCGATGCGCTGACGCTTCAACTGTTGTTCCCCACCCCGCCACACCTGTGGCAGGCCCGGCATACATAGACAGGAAGGCTCCGCATGGACACAGGCTCCGTCGACCTCGCGCGACTGCAGTTCGCGCTCACCGCGCTGTACCACTTCCTGTTCGTGCCGCTCACGCTGGGCATGTCGTTCATGCTGGTCATCATGGAGTCGATCTATGTGATGACCAACCGCCCCATCTGGCGCACCATCACGCGCTTCTGGGGCAAGCTCTTCGGTATCAACTTCGCGCTCGGCGTGGCGACGGGGCTGACGATGGAGTTCCAGTTCGGCACCAACTGGTCGTACTTCTCGCACTACGCGGGCGACATCTTCGGCGCGCCGCTGGCCATCGAGGGGCTGATGGCCTTCTTTCTCGAAGCCACCTTCGTCGGCATCATGTTCTTCGGCTGGGACCGGCTCTCCAAGCTCGGTCACCTGGCTGTCACGTTCCTCGTGGCGCTCGGCACCAACCTCTCGGCGCTGTGGATCCTCATCGCCAACGGCTGGATGCAGAACCCGACCGGCGCCGCCTTCAACCCCGAGAGCATGCGCATGGAGGTGGTCGACTTCGTGGCCGTGCTCTTCAACCCGATCGCGCAGGCCAAGTTCGTGCACACGGTGAGCGCGGGCTACGTGCTGGCGTCGGTGTTCGTGCTGGCCGTGTCGAGCTTCTACCTGCTGCGGGGGCGCTTCCGCCAGGTGGCGCTGCGCTCGATGACGGTGGCGGCGGCCTTCGGCCTCGCCTCGTCGCTCTCGGTGGTGGTGCTCGGTGACGAAAGCGGCTACGCGCTCACCGACAACCAGAAGATGAAGCTCGCCGCGATCGAGGCCGCCTGGCACACCGAGCCCGCACCGGCGGGCCTCACGCTTTTCGGCATCCCCAACACCGAGACCAAGACCACCGACTACGCGGTGCACATCCCCTGGGTGATGGGCCTGATCGCCACACGCAGCCTCACCGGCGAGGTGGCGGGCATGTCGGAGCTGGTGCGCCGCGCCGAGGAGCGCATCGCCTCGGGCGTGATCGCCTACGACGCGGTCGAGAAGCTCAAGCTCGAACCCAAGGACATGGCCGCGCGTGCGAGCTTCGAGAAGCACAAGGCCGATCTCGGCTACGCGCTGCTGCTCAAGCGCACGATGGCCGACCCGCGCCAGGCCACGCCGCAGCAGATCGCCGCCACCGCGTGGGACACCGTGCCCAGCGTACCGCTGATGTTCTGGAGCTTTCGCATCATGGCCTTCATCGGCTTCGCGATGATCGCCCTCTTCGCCACCGCCTTCTTGCTGTGCTCGCTTGGCAAGCATGGCGACGCACGCTGGTTCTGGAAGATCGCCTTGTGGTCGCTGCCGCTGCCGTGGATCGCGATCGAGCTGGGCTGGGTGGTGGCGGAGATGGGCCGCCAGCCCTGGGCGATCGACGGCGTGCTGCCGACCTTCCTCGCGGCCTCGTCCCTCAGCCGAACCTCGCTGTGGATCACCCTCGTCGGCTTCACCGCGCTCTACGGTGCATTGGCCGTGGTGGAGGTGCGCCTGATGCTCGGTGCGATCCGCAAAGGCCCGTACGAACACCAGGGGGAGATGCAGCCGCCGCCCGGCTCCGTGCCTGCCTCCACTGCTGCCACCGCCTGAAGGAGACACGACCATGGCCTTCTTCGACTTCGAGACGCTGCGCTTCATCTGGTGGCTGCTGCTGGGTGTGCTGCTGATCGGCTTCGCGCTCACCGATGGCTACGACCTCGGCGTGGGCGCCCTGCTGCCCTTCGTCGGCCAGACCGATGCCGAGCGCCGCATGGTGATCAACTCCGTGGGCCCGCACTGGGAGGGCCACCAGGTGTGGTTCATCCTCGGGGGCGGCGCGATCTTCGCGGCCTGGCCGCTCGTGTATGCGGTGAGCTTCTCGGGCTTTTATCTCGCGATGTTCGTCGTGCTGTCCGCGCTGATCCTGCGGCCGGTGGGCTTCAAGTACCGCTCCAAGCATGAAGACGCGGCCTGGCGCACGCGCTGGGATTGGGCGCTCTTCGTCGGCGGGCTGGTGCCGGCGCTCGTGTTCGGCGTGGCGGTCGGCAACGTGCTGCTGGGCGCGCCCTTCCGCTTCGACAGCGACCTGCGCGCGTTCTACGACGGCAGCTTCTTCGCGCTGTTCACGCCCTTCTCGCTCTTGTGCGGCCTGCTCTCGGTCTCGATGCTGGTGCTGCACGGCAGCGCATGGCTCACGATCAAGGTCGAGCCCGGCCCGGTGCAGGTGCGCGCGCGGCGCATTGGCAGCGTGGCGGCCATCGCCTCGGTGGTGCTGTTCGCGGCCGGCGGGCTGTTCGTCGCCTTCGGCGGCATGGGCTACCAGCTGAAGGCGCCCGGCGATCACTTCGGCGCTTCGAACCCCTTGCGGACCGAGGTGCTCCCGGTGGCCGGCGCCTGGCTCGCCAATTACGCGGCCGCACCGCTCACGCTGCTGGCGCCGATTGCGGGGTTCGCGGGTGCGGTGCTCGCTTTCGTTGGCATCCGCCGCGCGAGCGCCGGCTTGGCGTTCACCGGCTCGTCGCTGTCGGCCGCGGGGATCATCGCGACCGTGGGCGTCTCGATGTTCCCGATCATGCTGCCGTCGAGCATCCACCCGCGCTCGACGCTCACGGTGTGGAACGCATCGTCGACCGAGACCACGCTGGGCATCATGCTGTTTTGCACCGTGGTCTTCCTGCCCATCGTGCTGGCCTACACCGCGTGGGCTCTGCGAGTGATGCGCGGCACCGTGACCACGCAGGAGATGGCCACACATCCGGATCGCTACTGATCCGCGCGGCCCCCACACTGCTCGAGCACACAAGGAGTCAGACACCATGTGGTACTTCACCTGGATCCTCGGCCTGGGCCTGGCGGTCGGCTTCGGCATCTTGAATGGCATGTGGCACGAGTTCCATCTGCCCGACCCCGGAGATCAACCCGAATGACACCACGCACGTCGCTCGCGCTGGCCTCGGCGCTGCCGGCCTTGGTGGCGGTGGCCGCCTGCGCGGCCCCGTCGCCAACCGCCAGCACGGCCAGCGCGGCGAGCAGCTCGGATTGGCCTGTCGAAGGCATCTCCTGGAAGCTAGTCGCCCTGCCTGGCAGCGGCGCCACGCCGCCCAACGGCGCACGCGAGGCCACGCTCGTCCTGCAACCCAAGGACGCCCGCGCCAGCGGCTTCGACGGTTGCAACCGCTTCAGCGCGGCCTACGAGCGCCAGACCGAGGCGCTGCGCTTCAAGCCCGTGGCCGCCACGCGCATGGCCTGCGCCCAGGGCATGGACGTCGAGCAGGCCTACATGAAGGCGCTCGGCGCCACCGCGTCATGGCGCATCACCGGTGACACGCTCCAGCTTCTGGATGCGCGCCAGCAGCCTGTCGCCGAGTTCAGCCCCGGCTCGATTCGCTACCAGTGCGACAACGCAAAGCCCGGTGGACAGGCCCTGTTCGCACACTACGACAACAGCAACCCCGGCCGACTGCAGGCGCTTGTCAGCTACGAGGGCAAGAGCTACCTCATGTACCACGTGAAATCGGCCTCCGGTGCGCGTTACGCGATCGAACAGGGCCGGCAGACCGACATGTCGCTCGAGTGGTTCACTCAGGGCAAGGAAGGCGTGCTGACCGAGGCGCCGCTGTCCGACGCGCGCAAGCCGTCGGACGTGAAGACGGTGGCGCGCTGCACCGAGCGCTGACCTGGCGACGGTTCGACGACCGCCGCGCTCAGAACGAATCGAACCTCGTGCCGAGGGCCATGATCGCCACCAGCCACTGCTTGGTGCGATGAGCCAGTGAAAGAGGGTGTGCGACGGTGAAGCGGACGCAAGCGCCCGGCCCGCTTCAGCGCGGCTGCGTGGGGGGTACTGCCACGGGCTGCATGGGCACGGCAGGTGCCTGCGCCGCGGCCGCGACTCCGGTGGGCGTCGCGCCGGCCGCCGTTGCCGGGTGCAGTGTGTTGCCGGCAGCCTCGGTGACGGTGCGCAGGTGCAAATCGGTCTGCGGGAAGGGCACTTCGATGCCCGCGGCGCGCAGCGCGGCCAGGATGCGCGTGACCATGTCACTGCGGATCATGAGCCAGTTGTCGGCGTCGTAGGTCCAGGCACGCACCGCGAACTGCAGGGCGCTCGGGCCGAAGTCACGCATCAAGGCATAGGGCGCGGGCCGCGTGGCGACGCCCGGTGTCTCGCGGGCCACGTCGGTCAGGAGCGAGATCACCTGGGCCGGGTCGGACTCGTAGGCCACGCCCACCGCGATCTCGAAGCGGCGGCTCTGGTCCATCAGCGTCCAGTTGACGAGGTTGCCCGACAGCAGCGAGCCGTTGGGCACGATCACGTCCGCGCCGTCGAAAGTGCGGATGATGGTGGCGCGCATGCGGATCTCGCGCACTTCGCCCGATACGCCGGCGATGTCGATCACATCACCCGGTTGAATGGGCCGCTCGAACATCAGCACGAAGCCCGAGACGAAGTTGTTGACCACGTTCTGCAGCCCGAAGCCGATGCCCACGCCGAGCGCGCCGAACACCAGGGCCAGCTGGCTCACCTTGAAGCCCGCCGCCGACAGCGCCACCAGGAAGCCCAGCACCAGAACGGCGTAGTAGGTGAGCGACGACACACTGTTGCTCACGCCGCGCGGGAGCGACATGCGGGCGAGGACTTCGTCGCGCAGCAGCACCTGGATCAGGCGTGCGGCCCACATGGCCAGCACCACCGACAGCGCGAAGATCAGCACGTTGCCCAGGCTGATCGACAACTCGCCGATCTCGTAGCGCTTGCCGAGCAGTTCGGTGAGCGCCGCCATGAACGGCCTCAGCACGCGGAACGACTGCATCGTGTAGATGGACCACGCGACCAGCGCGGCCAGGATGAAGCCCCGCGACAGCAGGCGCTCGATGCTCTGCGCATTGGCCTTTGCGAAACGCAGCTTCAGAACCGCCGGCTGGGCCAGCAGGGCACGCAGCAATGCGATGCACACCGTGGCGCCGGCATAGACCAGCAGCCCGATGTAGCCACTGTCGATCAGGCCGGCGTTCAGTGTTTCGGCCAGCGACACGTTGCCGACCAGGTTCAGCACGATCGAGATGGCGAGCACGCCCACCCAGATCCAGCTGACGCCACGCACCCAGTCGCGCAGGCGCAGGCCGGTGTCGCTCGCGATGGCTGCGGCCACCGACGCCGCAGTGCTTGCGCCGCCGCTCGGCGTGGCCGCCGCGCCTGGCTCGTTCGCCACCGCCGCGAGGGCATCGCGCTCACGCTTGTACCCCCTCCACAGCAGCCAGCCCGTGAGTGCCACGCCGATGCCCGCGAGGCCGAGTTGGTAGAGGCGGTACAGATAGCTGTTGGCCATGAACACCACGCCCGCGCGGTCCAGCGCGAACAGTCCGATGGCCACGTAGGGCCACGCACCCAGTGCGCGCAACACCTCGCGAGGCAGCAGGCGCAGCAAGGGGACGAGGGCGATCAGCATGGCCAGCTCGGCCACGAACAGCGGCGCGTCTGTCTCCAGGCCCATCGTCAAGAGCGTGGACAACAGCAACCACGACGAGATGGGCCGGCTGAGCACCTGTTGCGTGTTCTCGTCTTCGCCGGGCACCGGGTTGCGCTTGTGCGACCACGCGAGCCACAGCAAGAACGGAAGCAGCAGGAGCATCAGCACGCGCAGGCCGCGCACCAGCATCGTGTTGCTGTAGTCGCGTGCAAAGCGGCCTTCCACTTCGATGCCCTGTTGAAGGGTCTGCACCGAGTCTTCTCCGAAGGCGCGCGCGAGCGGCACGTTCCACAGCGCCGGAGCATCCATCCTGATCAGCCGCCGGTCCACGTTCTCGATCGCCGCCGCCACATCGTTGCGGCCTGCCTGGATGCGGGCGTTGGTTGCGTTGCCGCGCCTGCCGAGGTCGATCAGCTGCGACATCGGCTCGGAGAGCTTCCCCTCGGCTGCCCCGATCTCGATCAGGATGCCGTCGATGCGCTGGACCAGTGCGGCCGGCACGCCTTCGAGGCTCATGGAGGCGCGCGTGGCGTCCCACTCGGCGCGGCGGCGTGCGAGGTCGGCCGCCAGGTCGGAATACGGCAACAAGGCCTGGCGCATGTCTTCCTGCCAGCGCTCGAAGCGACGCAGGTCGAAGCGCCAATGCCGGTCGAGGCTCTCCAGTCGCATGACCGGCAGGCTGCGCAGCTCCTCGGTATTGAAGTCGCCGCGCTTCTCGTTCACCGACCGCGTGATGTCGGCCAGCGTCTCGCTCAGCGGGCCGCTGGGGTTCGGCTCCAGGGCCTTGCGCGTTGCGCGCTCGATGACACGCTGGTCTTCGTCGGCGTGGGTGAGGATGTCGGCAATCGGGATCGGCGTCACCGGGCCCGGCTTCGGGCGATCGGGGTCGGCGGCCGCCTCGGCGGGCACCGGGGTCTGGGCCTGCACGCTGGGCGCGAACCATGATGCGAGCAGGGTGAGCAGCAGCAATGCGCACAGGGACCGACCGAACGACGGGGAGCGGGTGCGAAGCGTGGACTCGGCGGGGTTCATGTGTAGGTGCGACGGGCGGGCGCGCGGGGTGGCCGGGATGTTCTCACGGCCAACGCTCGACCGCGAACGCGTCGTGGGGGTGTGCCGCTGGGCACGCCGCGCTCCTAGAATCCGCCCTCTGCCCACGCCACCCTCGACGGAAGACCACCTTGGACCTGCAACTGCCGATCACCCTCACCGACGAGTTGAGCGACTCCGTCATCACCGCGACCGGCCTGCTCGACCTGGCCAGCGGCGAGATCCGCCAGGTCGAGTACGACGACTACGACGCCTCGCTGCAGGGCCTGCCGGCCGAGCGCGACGACTACGAGTTCACGAGCGGCGCGCTTTCCAATGGCAAGAAGGAAGTCGAGTTCGGCGTGCAGGTCAACCTGGCCACCGGCGCCTATTCGGTCACGCCGAACGAACTGCTCGAACTCAAGGGCCGCGCGGCCAAGCTGTTCACCCTGGCACCCGGCGAGACCACCCGCCCCGAAGCGGCGGGCCGCAAGGCCCCGCCCAAGCGCAAGACGCCGGAGTGACGGGCCGGGCCGGCGGCGCCGCCTGATCTCAGCAGACGCGGGAGCACGCGCCATGACAGAACGCCTCGCCTCCTGCAGTTGCGGCCAGCTCAGGGCCCGCGTGGTGGGTGACCCGGTTCGGGTCTCGATCTGCCACTGCCTGGCCTGCCAACGCCGCACTGGCAGCGTGTTCGGCCAGCAGGCGAGGTTTGGCCGGGGCCAGGTCTCGCTGGCGGGCGACTCGACCGCCTACGTGCGCGTGGGTGATGAAGGTTCGCGCATCACCTTTCACTTCTGCCCGGCGTGCGGCGCCACCGTCTACTACGAGCCCGAAGGGCTGGACGAATTTCTGGCAATCCCCGTGGGCGCCTTCGCCGACCCGGGCTTCCCGCCGCCCACGGTTTCGGTCTACGAGGACCGCATGCATGGCTGGGTGACCCCGCCGCCGGGAGCACAGCACATTCCGTGAGTGGGCTCAACCGCCGCCGACTCATCCTCCGGCCCCCACGAAAGCAGACCGATGGCTCTCCCGCCCGACTCGAACGCGCCCACTGATTTCGACTTCATCATCGGCGACTGGACCGTCACGCACCGTCGATTGAACGCACGCCTGGTCGGCTGCACCGAGTGGACGGAGTTCACTGGGCGCTCGTCCACGCACATGACGCTCGGTGGCTTCGGCAACCTCGAAGACAACCTGCTGGACCACCCGGGCGGCGCGTTCCGCGCAATCGCGATGCGCGCTTACGACCCGAGCCACCGAGCCTGGTCCATCTGGTGGCTCGATGGGCGCAACCCCACTCAGATCGACAAGCCCGTGGTCGGGCGCTTCGAGGGCAGCACCGGCTTGTTCTATGCGGACGACGCACTGGAGGGCCGCCCGATCCGGGTGCGCTTCACCTGGATCGCCACGCCTGGCGAAGACCCGCGCTGGGAGCAGGCCTTCTCGCCAGATGGCGGCGCGAGTTGGGAAACCAACTGGACCATGCGCTTCAGCCGCGTCGCTCGAGGCGTGTGAGCCCATGACGCCGACGCGTCAGATCGTGGTCGGGCCGATGCCCAGCTTCTGCCGGTCTGCGTCGGCGCGCTGCAGGTCGTCGAGCAGGGCCATGTAGTAGCCCAGCGACGGGGTGGCTTGGCCGGGTGTCTTGGCGAGGTCGTCCCAGCGGCGCAGCTGCACCGCATCCATCGCGTAAGGCGTGGATTCGAACTGCGTGAGCTCATCGCCGGTCATCGGCCCGCCCTGCAGGGCGAGTGAATGCACCGACGCCGGTGACAGCCCGGCGAGGTACGCCGCATCGGTGGCCACCAGGTAGCGCTTGGCCGCCACGTGCAGGCGGATCGGCTCCAGCACCCGCGCGTCGAAGCTGCCTGCCAGGCGCGGCAACGCGATCACCTCGTGGCGGTCGTCGTGGCGATCGTCGCAGGTGTTGCCCTCGATCGGCGCAAGGAAGTGGCCGATGTCGTGCAGCAGGGCCGCGGCCACCAGCGCGTCGTCGGCATGGGCCCATTCGGCAAGCTGCGCGCATTGCAGCGCATGCTGCGTGGCGGTCACCGGCTCGCGCCGGCTGTCGTCGTAGCTCGCGTCGCCGTGCGTCGCGAAGAGCGCCTCGATATCGGCAATCGACAGGCTGGCCATCGCAAGCCTCAGATCACCCGGTTGCGCAGGCGCGACGAGGCCATGTCGATCAGCGTGACGGCCGCGACCAGCATCAGCAGCACGGCGGCCGTCTGTGCGTACTCGAAGCCGCGGATCACATCCCACAGCACCATGCCGATGCCGCCCGCGCCCACCATGCCCACGACCGAGGCCGAGCGCACGTTCGACTCGAAGCGGTACAGCGCGAACGAGATCCACAGCGGGATCACCTGCGGGATCACGCCGTAGGCGATCTCGGCGAGCGGGTGGGCGCCGGTCGCGCGGATGCCTTCGACCGGCTGCGGGTCGATGGCTTCGACGGCCTCGGAGAAGAGTTTGGCCAGCGTGCCGGTCGTGTGCACCCACAGGGCGAGCACCCCCGCAAAGGGCCCGAGGCCGACCGCCACCACGAACAGCAGTGCGAACAGCATCTCGTTGATGGCGCGGCAGGCGTCGAGCACACGGCGCACCGGCTGGTGCACCCACCACGGGGTGATGTTCGAGGCAGCCAGCAGCGCCAGCGGGACCGAGCAGGAGATGGCGAGCGCCGTGCCCCAGACCGCGATCTGCAGCGTGACGATCAACTCGCTCAGGTAGTGGCGCCAGTCGCTGAAATCAGGCGGGAAGAAGCCGCCCGCGTACTGCGCCATGTTGCCCGCGTCGCGGAAGAGGTCGAGCGGACGCATGTCGGCGCCCTTCCAGCTCCCGATCAGCACCGCCAGCAGCACGCCCCACGCCAGGTAGGCGACGAGCGGCGTGCGGGGTGGCTCGATCCGGCCGATCGGTGCGGGAAGGCCGAGCGGCGTGGTGGCGGTGGTCGACACGGTGATGCAGCCTTGCGTTGGAAGCCGGCTTACTTGGCGACCGCGACCAGGCGGGCCAGTTCGGCCTGGCGCTGCTCGATGTCTTGCAGCTTCTTGCTCTTGTCGTCGGCCGACATGGCGGCGTCGGCTTCGACCTTGCTGCGCTCGCGCGCGAGTTCGAGCTGACGGATCGGGTTCAGCTGGTTGTTGTCCGAAGGCAGGAAACCCGACCAGGTGAGGTTCTTCATGATCTCCTTCTCGCGCGCGTCGCGGCCATAGCCCACCAGAAACTCGCGCACCTTCTTCTTGGCGCCGGCATCCAGGTCGCGGCGCCACACCATCGGGTCGCTGGCGATCAGCGGCGAGCGCCACACTTCGCGCAGCTCGGCGGCCTTCTCGGGCTGCTTGATCTTCATGCGCTCGACGCCGTCGCTGGCCACCGTGGCCACGTCGATCTGCTTGTTGGCCACCGCGAGGATGTTGCTCTCGTGGTTGGCACGCATGGAGCGCTTGAAATCCTTGATCGGGTCGACCTTGTTCTGGCCCCAGGCATAGAAACCGGGCACGAGCGTGCCGCTGGTGGAGTTGGTGTCGCCCATGCCGAGCGTGAGGTCGGAGCGGGCCTTGAGCACGTCGTCCAGCGTCTTGAGCGGGCTGTCCTTGTGCACGATCATCAGGCTCCAGTAGCCCTGCGAGCCGTCGGCGTTGATGGCCTTGGCGAACACCTCGCCTTGTGCGCGGTCCACCGCTTCCATGGCCGACTTGTTGCCCATCCAGGCGAGCTGGATCTTGTTGAAGCGCATGGCTTCGATCACGCCGGCGTAGTCGGGCGCGAAGAAGGCTGTCACCTTGATGCCGGTGGCCTTTTGCATGTCTTCGAGCAGAGGCTGCCAGGCGGTCTTCAGGTTGCTCGACGATTCGGTCGCGATGATGCCCATCTGCAGTTCGGTGGGCTGCTGCGCTTGCGTGGCACCGAGCCACAGCGAGGCGGTGGTGGCGAGCATGAGAAGAACGGGTCTGCGGTTCATGGTGGTACTCCGTAAGAGGTGGTGGCTGGGTCAGCGGATCGACGCCCGGCGCGCCTCAGGCGGCCAGGCGTTGTTCGTCGGTTGAGATTTCGGGGGTGGGTTCTGGCGAAGGCTGGCCTTCTGCATGGGCAGCCGTGGCGCCGGCGTCGGGCGCCAGCGCGCGCTGCGGCAGCAGTTCGTCGATCTGCGTGCCGTAGAGCTCGCGCAGTCTGTCGGGCGTGAGTTCCTGCGTGGGGCCGTCATGCACGACTTCGCCCGCCCGCAATGCGATGGTGCGCGGGCAGTAGGCGAAGGCGTAGTCGACCTGGTGCAGCGAGACCACCACCGTGACGCCGAACTCACGGTTGACCTCGGCCAGCAACTCCATCACGCGGCGGCTGGATTCGGGGTCGAGCGAGGCGATGGGCTCGTCGGCCAGGATCACCTGCGCGCCTTGCACCAGCGCGCGCGAGATGGCCGCACGTTGCTGCTGGCCGCCCGACAACGTCGAGGCGCGCTGCCACGCGCAGCGTTCGATGCCCACGCGCTGCAGCGCGCCGTAGGCCCGTTGCAGCTCGCCTTGCGGGAAGCGACCGAGCAGCCCGCGCCACAGCGGCAGGCGGTGCAGGGCGCCCGCGAGCACGTTGTTCATCACCGACAGCCGTTCGACCAGGTTGAATTGCTGAAAGATCACCGCCACCTTGGCGCGCGTGGCGCGGATGCCCTCGCCCAGGCGGCCGTTGCGTTGCACGCGGCTGCCGAGCACGGTGATCTCGGAGTGGCTGTCCGCATCGGCCCGATGCAAGCCGTTGAGATGGCGCAGCAGCGTCGACTTGCCGGAGCCCGAGGCCCCCAGCAGCGCCACCATCTGGCCGCGCTCGACCTGCAGCGACACGTCGCGCAGAGCGACATTGCGGCCGAAGGTCTTGCGCAGCTGCACCACATCGATCACCACATCGGCCATGGCCGTTCCTCGCATCCAGACGATGGGCGGGATTCTGGTGAGCGGGCGTGACGTCTTCGTGACGAAGACCTTGAATGATCTAGATCATTTGAAACGCTTCGGCCGTGTCCTGCTCGCCACGAAAAACGCCTCCCGAAGGAGGCGTTCGCTCGGCGCGGAAGTGCTTACTGCGCCGGCACGGCCAGCTCGCTCAAGCGGCGGTCGAATCGGATCAACCACAGCCGCGAAGGGCGTTCGGCATCGGTGCCGCGCACCAGGCGCGACGACACCACGCCGGCCGGGCAGCCTGACACGATCGCGCCCAGGGCGTCGACCGTGCAGTCTTCGATGCTGCCTGCCACGGCGGTGCCGGCGGCGTCGAAGAGCTGGGTGCGCAGGCCGAAGTCGTTGTCGTTGGTGAGTGCCAGCGTGTTGGCATCGACCAGCGTCAGGCCCTCGGCCTTTTCGGCCACCCAGCCGGCGGTGTTGAGGTCGAGCAACTCGGTCTTCTTCATCGTGACGACGGTCGAATAGTCGGCCGTGCCCGCGACCGCCTGCGTGATGCTGCTGATCTCGAGGTTGTGATCCTGCGCGGCGATGTTGGTCGCGTTGGCCGGGATCTCCACCAGCATCAGCTTGTTGAATACGCGGGCGTCGCTCTTGCGTGCGCCCTGCTCGATGACGATGAACTTGCCGTTGCCCAGGCTCACCACGTCTCCCAGCTTGGCGTTGCCGGTGCGATCGCGGTCGTACTGGCTGCCATCGATCGGGTAGGCGTAGAGCTTGGAGGTTTCGGTGGCGGGGTCGAACTCCAGCCAGCGGGCAAAGCGCGCGATGTGGCGGATATCGGTGTTGCTGCCACCCGGTGGGCGGGCCTTGAGCGACTTGCCGTCGGCATCTTTCGGGTCGATCGGGCTTTGCAGGAAGCCATGCAGCCGGCCGCTGGCAGTGTCGAGCGTCAGGCCCTCCATGCCGCGATTCACGCGGCGCTTGGCCAGCACCGCGGGCAGGTCGGCCGCGCCGGTGCCGGGCCCGTACTTCTTCTCGATGACGCCGGTGGCCGTATTGATCTTGACGATGAAGGGGCCGTATTCATCGCTTGCCCACAGTACGCCGCGTGCGCTGTCGACCACCAGCGACTCGGGGTCGAGCCCGTTCGCGTCGTAGTTGGCCCGGGCGGCGTCGAAGGTGTAGGCGTCGTTGAGCGGCGTCTCGCCGGTCGAGCCCACGCCCGCCTGCGGGGGCAGGCCGGTGATCTTCTGCTGCGCGTTCTGGCGCAGCGCTGTGGTCGACACCAGCGAGGCGGTCATGCCTGCCACGCGGATCACGCCGAAGCTCGGTGCGAACGAGGGCGCCGGGAACACCTTGCTGATGTTGGTCACGCCCGAGGCCGCACCGGGCACCGGGGCGACCGGGCCGTCGCCGTTGGGGCCGCGGTCGGTGATGGCGTAGAACTCGAGCGTGCCGTCGGCGGCGCGGCTCTTGAAGGCCAGGCCCGAGCCGTAGGCCGGCAGGAAGCCGCCCGTGAACTCGGTGCGGATGGTGGCGTTGCTGCCTTCGTACGCGATGTGGTCCGCCGCGGCAGCCTGCACCTCGTACTTGGTGATCGCCACGCCCACGCTGCCCAGTGCATTGGCTTGCGACGAGGTCTCGGGCGGGGGTGTGGCCAGTGGCGTGGTGCTGGCGGGCGGGGTGGGCGTGTCGTCATCGCTGCCGCCGCAGGCAGACATCAGCAGGGCGGCCGCTGCGATCGCGGCCCAGGTCTTCGGGTGGGTCATGTTCATATGAGTGGGGTGATCCGCGCGAGATGCGCGGGGCGCGGCGATTGGACGTGGGCTCTGTGTAAGCCCCGTGACGGCAACGTGACGTCCGCATGACGCCGGCGTGGGCGCCGCCGCCCGCCCCCACCCGGGCGACTAAAATCGCGGGCTGCTGTCGCCCTCCCCCAGCAAGCGCCCGCCCGAGGCGTACCCACTTCGTCGTCGCCCCCCAAGAACAACGGCCCGCTGGCCGCTCCACGCATGAACCTCTCTGCACTCACCGCCCTGTCTCCGCTCGATGGCCGCTACGCCCCCAAGGTGGCGGCGCTGCGACCCCTGCTGTCCGAGTTCGGGCTGATGCATCGGCGCGTGCAGGTCGAGGTGGAGTGGTTCATCGCCCTGTCGGACGCCGGCTTTGCCGAGTTCAAGCCGCTCACCGGCGCAGGGCGCGGCCTGTTGCGCGGGCTGGTGTCGCGTTTCTCGGAGGCCGATGCACAGGCCATCAAGGACATCGAAAAGACCACCAACCACGACGTGAAGGCGGTCGAGTACTGGCTCAAGAGCCGCTTCGAGAACAGCGCCGAGTTGAAGGCCGCCGGCGAGTTCGTGCACTTCGCGTGCACCAGCGAAGACATCAACAACACCAGCCACGGCCTGATGCTCAAGGCCGCACGACAGGACGTTCTGCTGCCTACGCTCGACAAGATCATCCAGACCCTCTCGGCCTTGTCGAAGGACCTCGCCGACGTGCCCATGCTCGCGCGCACGCACGGCCAGACGGCCAGCCCCACCACGGTGGGCAAGGAGGTCGCCAACGTGGTGTACCGCCTGGCCAACGCGCGCGAGCGCATCGCGGGCGTGAAGCTGCTTGCCAAGATGAACGGCGCCGTCGGCAACTACAACGCCCACCTCTCGGCCTACCCCGAGTTCGATTGGGAGGCGTTCAGCCGCAAGGTGATCGAGGGTCAGCTGGGCCTGGAGTTCAACCCGTACACCATCCAGATCGAGCCGCACGACTACATGGCCGAGCTGTTCGACGCGGTCACACGAACCAACACCATCCTGATCGACTGGTCGCGTGACGTGTGGGGCTACATCAGCCTGGGCTACTTCAAGCAGCGCACCAAGGCGGGCGAGATCGGCTCGTCCACCATGCCGCACAAGGTCAACCCGATCGACTTCGAGAACGCAGAAGGCAACTTCGGCCTCGCCAACGCGCTGCTCACGCACCTGAGCCAGAAGCTGCCCATCAGCCGCTTCCAGCGCGACCTGACCGACAGCACCGTGCTGCGCAACATGGGCGTGGCGCTCGGCTATGCCGTGCTCGGCTACGACAGCCTGCTGCGGGGCCTGGGCAAGCTCGAAGTGAACCGCGACGCGCTCGCCGCCGACCTCGACGCCGCCTGGGAAGTGCTGGCCGAACCCATCCAGACCGTGATGCGCCGCTACAAGCTGGCCAACCCGTACGAGCGCCTCAAGGAACTCACGCGCGGCAAGACCATCACCCGCGAAGCCATCCAGGAATTCATCGGCACGCTGGAGATTCCCGAAGCCGAGAAGACGCGCCTGCTGGCGATGACGCCGGGCAGCTACACCGGCATCGGCGCACAGCTGGCCAAACGCATCGGCTGACGCGCGATGAAATTCACCGACCAGCTCGCGCAAGCCCAACGCAACAACGACTCGCTTCTGTGCGTCGGCCTCGACCCCGAGCCGGGCAAGTTCCCGGGCGCGTGGAAGGGCGACGCGAGCCGCATCTACGACTTCTGCTCGGCCATCGTCGACGCCACCAAGGACCTGGTGCTCGCCTACAAGCCGCAGATCGCCTACTTTGCGGCCAACCGTGCCGAAGACCAGCTCGAGCGGCTGATGGCGCACATCAAGCGCGTGGCGCCCAACGTGCCGGTGATCCTCGACGCCAAGCGCGGCGACATCGGCGCAACCGCCGAGCAGTACGCGCGCGAGGCCTTCGAGCGCTACCAGGCCGACGCGGTCACCCTCGCGCCCTTCATGGGCTTCGATTCGCTGGAGCCCTGGCTGCGCTACACCGACCGCGGGCTGATCCTGCTGTGCCGCACCTCCAACCCAGGTGGCTCCGATCTGCAGGCCCAACGGCTCGGCTCGGGTGACATGCTCTACGAACACGTTGCCAAGCTCGCGCAAGGCCCATGGAACACCACTGGCCAGCTCGGCCTCGTGGTGGGCGCAACCTTCCCGGGCGAGATCGCCCGGGTGCGCGAACTGGCGCCGACGCTGCCCTTGCTGATCCCCGGCATCGGCGCGCAAGGCGGTGACGCCGACGCCACGGTGAAGGCCGGCTGGCGGCCGGATGCGCCGATCGCGGTGAGCTCCTCGCGTGCGGTGCTGTACGCCTCGTCAGGAAGCGATTTCGCGAGCGCCGCCCGGCAGGCCGCGCTGCAAACGCGTGCGGCGTTAAATGCCGCACGGTCTTCTTCCGCAGCTTGAGCGCTTCCCGGGAAACGCCTACCCCAGACCCCCGCCGCGGCCCGCGACACTGAGCACCTGCGTTTTTTGCACGCAGGTGCACTGATGAAACAGATCCCCGACCCGCATGTTGCGGGGCCAGCCGCTTACCCGTACCGCATGGGCTTGAACCAGTCCATCGCGAAGCGTCTGTTCGGTCTGGGCTGTGGCATGTCGCTGGCCGTGGCCGCGCTCTATGGCATCCCCTCGCTGAACCTGCAGCCCGGCATGCACGCCCTGCTCGTGTGGGGCTGCGTGCTGCTGGCGGCGGCGTTCTTCGGTGGCTTTTTGATGCTGCGCCACGCGCCGGTCGACCGCGTGATGCTCACCGTCGGCTGGATCGGCGTGGGCGTGACGACCCTCACCGCCGTGGGCATTGGCGAAGGCGTGCACAGCATGAGCCTCGCCTTCTGCGCACTGATGGTGTGCCTGGTGACTGTGCTCACCAGCCAGCGTGCCGGCGCGGCGCTCGCCCTCGCCTGCGGCCTGGCCATCGTGGCGCTCGCGCTGGCCGAGAGCCGTGGGGTGCTGCCGGGGGCCGTGGCGGTCCCGCGCAATCCGCACCTGCTGACGGTGGTGCTGCATGGCATGCTGCTGGTGGCCGCGGTGATCGCCGGCACGCAGATCGCGCGCATGCTGGCGCGCTCGATGGCCGAGTCGAACGAGCGCGAGCAGCGCTTCGCCAGCCTGTTGTCGATCGCGGCCGACTGGTACTGGGAACTCGATGCCGAGCTGCGCTTCACGCAGATCATCAGCAACCAGCCGGGCGCGGGGGTCAACCTGATCGCGCAGGGCCGCATTGGCATGCGACCGTGGGAGGCCACCGACATGATCGTGGTCGACCCCCTCTCCGATGCCGACCGTCGCATCGCCTTCGAGGAGCGCCGCCCGTTCAGCGACGTGAGCGTGACCTACCGATCCCCCAGCGGGCACACGCAGCATTTCAGCGTGAGCGCGCGACCGCGCTTCGACGAAGGCGGCCACTTCGTCGGCTACTGGGGGGTGTCGCGCGACGTGACCGCCGACGTGCAGGCGCGCGAGGCGCTCGCCGCCAGCGAAGCCGCTGCACGCAGCTCGCAGGCCATGCTGTCGCACCTGTTCGCCACCAGCCCCGACTTCATCACGCTCAGCGACGTGGAGACCGGCGTGTACGTGATGGTCAATGTGAGCTTCGAGCGCATGTTCGGCTACGCCGCGTCCGAGGTGGTGGGCCGAAGCGCGCTCGACCTGGGCATCTGGTACGACCGCGCCGACCGGCTGAAGATGGTCTCCGAGTTGCGCGCACGCGGTGGCGTGAACGAGGTCGAGACGCTGTTCGTGCACAAGTCGGGCCGGCCCGTCACGCTTCTGATGTCGGCCGGCATGTTCTCGATGGACGGGCGCGACTACCTGGTGGTCAACGGCCGCGACGTGACCGAGTCGCAGCGTGCGCGGCTGGAGCACGAGGCCATCCTCAAGAACGCATCGATCGGCATCGCGCTCACGCGCGACCAGCGCTTCATGCAGGCCAACCCGCGCTTCGAGCAGATGCTCGGCTGGGAGCCGGGCGAGCTGCTCGGGCAGTCCGGCCGCGTGGTGTGGGCCAGCGACGAGGAGTACCGCGCCTTCACCGAAGCCGCCGGGCCTCTGCTGGCGCGCGGCCAGGTGATCGAGCAGGAGCGCCAGCTGATGCGCCGCGACGGCAGCCCCTTCTGGTGCCGGTTGCTCGCGCAGGTGGTCGACCCTGTGCACCCGAGCATGGATGGCACCATCTGGATCGCCGAAGACATCACCGAGCGCCGGCACATCGAGCAGGCGCTCGCCGCGGCGCGCGATACCGCCGAGGCGGCCAACCGTGCCAAGAGCGCCTTCCTGGCCAACACCAGCCACGAGATCCGCACGCCGCTCAACGGCCTGCTCGGCCTCGCCCGTCTCGCGCTTCAGCCGGCGCTGCCGAGCACGCGCCGCCAGCGCTACCTGGAGCAGATCGCCGACAGCGCGCAAAGCCTCTCGGGGATCATCAGCGACATCCTCGACCTCTCGAAGATCGAAGCTGGCAAGTTCAACATCGAATCCGTGCCATACGACCTGCACGGCCTGCTGAAAGCGGTACACCACGCCTACCTGTCGCTCGCGCAGGTGCGCTCGCTCGACCTCAGCTTGCGCATCGCCGACGACGTACCGCCCACCGTGCGCGGCGACCCGGTGCGCCTGCGCCAGATCCTGAGCAACTACATCACCAACGGCCTCAAGTTCACGCAGCGCGGCCAGGTGGAGATCGAAGTCACGCGCTCGCCCGACCCCGCGTGCGAGCACGGCGTGCGCTTCAGCGTGATCGACAGCGGGCCGGGCATCGACGAGGCCACGCAGAGCCGGCTCTTCCAGCCCTTCACGCAGGCCGACGAATCAACCACCCGGCAGTACGGCGGCACCGGCCTTGGCTTGTCGATCTGCAAGCAGCTGGCCACGCTGATGGGCGGCGCGGTGGGCATGCACAGCAGCCCCGGCCAGGGCAGCCGCTTCTGGGCCGACCTGCCCCTGCCCGAGGCCACCGCGCCGGTGGTCGACGCCAGCAGCGAAGCCCGCGACGCCGAACGACTGTCAGGGCACCGCGTGCTGCTGGTGGAAGACAACCCCGTCAACATGATGATCGGCGTGGCCATGCTCGAGCAGTGGGGCATGGACGTGGCACAGGCCCGCGACGGCGCCGAGGCCGTGGCCATCGTCGAGCGCGCGGCAGCTCAGGGTGAGCCTTTCGACGCCGTGCTGATGGACGTTCAGATGCCGCGCCTGAGCGGTCACGAAGCGGCGCGCCGGCTGCGCTCGACGCACACCAAGGAGTCGCTGCCGATCATTGCGCTGACGGCCGCGGCGCTGGTGTCCGAGCGCGAAGAGGCGATGGCCGCGGGGATGAACGACTTCCTGACGAAGCCGATCGACGTGCACCGCCTGCGGCAGGCCTTGCTGCGCGCGGTGGCGTGACCGCGCGCTTCTGAGGCCTGTTGCGGGGCCGCGGGGTGCTCAGGCCGAGCGGGTGGCGGTGTCGGGCCCCCAGCCAGCGAGCAAAGGCAAGGCCCGAACGCGCCTGCCCGTCAAGGCAAACAAGGCATTCGCCAGAGCGGGTGCCAAAGGCGGCGTACCGGGTTCGCCGACGCCGCCCGGCGGGTTGCTGCTCGCAACCAGGTGGGTCTCGATGCGCGGGCACTCCGCCAGCTTGAGCACCTGGTGGTTCGGGAAGTTGGTCTGCTGCACCACCCCGCCCACGATGTCCACGCGCCCGTACAGCGCCGCACTCAGGCCGAAGATCACCGCGCTTTCCATCTGCTGCGCCACGATGCCCGGGTTGACGACCGTGCCGATGTCGGCCGCGCACACCACACGGTGAACACGCGGCTTGCCGTCGATCAGCGAGACCTCTGCCACCTCGGCCACGATGCTGCCGAAGCTCTCATGCAGTGCCACACCGCGCGCGCGCGCTGGCGGCAGCGTCGTACCCCAGCCGGCCTGCTGGGCGGCGAGCTTGAGCACTGCGGCATGCCGCGGCATGTCGCCGAGCAGCGAAAGGCGGAATGCGACCGGGTCCTGCTTCAACTCCTGCGCCAGTTCGTCGATGAAACTCTCGCTGAAGAACGCGTTGTGCGAGTGCCCGACCGAGCGCCAGAAGCCCACCGGCACGCCGCTCTTCGTGGCCACGTGCGCGATGCGCTGGTGGGCGATGGCGTAGGGCAGGTCGAAGAGGCCCTCGCTCGCGGTCTTGTCGGGCGCGTCGACCGGGCCGGCCAGCGCCGGCAGGCCACGCTCGATCCAGCGCGGCGTGATGGCGTCGCCTGCGCTGGTGATCGCAAGGCCGCTGAGCGTGCCCTTGTCGTCCAGGCTCGCTTGCATGACGGCCGCCGCGGCGGGGCGGTAGAAGTCATGCGTGAAGTCTTCCTCGCGCGACCACACCAGTTGCACCGGGCGCCCGTTGGTCTCCACGGCGATGCGCACGGCCTGGCCGATGGCATCCACCTCCAGTCGGCGGCCGAACCCGCCGCCGAGGTAGGTCACGTGCAGCGTGACCGCCTCGAGCGGCACGCCGGCCGCGCGAGCGGCCATGGCACGCGCCATGTCGGGCACCTGGGTCGGCACCCACACGTCGACGCGGCCGTCCTTCACCTGCGCGGTGCAGTTGATGGGCTCCATGGCCGCATGGGCGAGGTAGGGCGCGTGGTACACGGCTTCGATGCGCCGCGCGGCACTATCGAACATGGCTTTCACATCGCCTTGCGCGTGGAAGGCGTAGCCCCCGAGGGTGCCCGCGGCGTGGCGCGCCGCGGCTTCGAGCTGGGTGGCGATGCGCTGGCTGTCGGCCGCACCGGCGGGCGGCGCACGCCACTCGATCTCGAGCGCCTGCGCGCCGCGCTGGGCGTGCCAGGTGCTGCGGCCGATCACGGCCACGGCGGCGGTCGAGCCGCCGTAGGGGCCGAGGTGCACCACGCGTTCGACGCCGGGCAGCTGCATCGCCGCCGTGCTGTCGACACGCCCCGGCGCGCCGCCCAGCATCGGGCTGTGGCGCACCGCGGCGTAGACCTGCCCGGGCAGGCGAACGTCGATGCCGAAGCGCGCGCTGCCGTCGGACTTGCCGCGCAGGTCGATGCGGGGCGCGGCGGTGCCGATCAGTCGCCAGCTCTCGCGCGGCTTGGGGCGCACATTGCTGACCGGCGTGGCGGCCGCCTTGCGCGCCAGCTCGCCGAAATGCGCCTGCTGGCCCCCGTCGTGGTGGTGCACGACACCGTCGCGGATGCTCAGGTCCTCGCGCGGCAGCTTCCATTGCAGCGAGGCGGCGCCCAGCAGCTGCGCCCGCGCGGTCGCGGCGGCCAGTCGCAGCACGTCCCAGGCGTCGGCGACGCTCGACGAACCCCCGGTCACGCTGATGCCCAGTTCGCGTGCCACCTTGCTCACCACCCAGCGGCCGGTGCGCGCGCCGGTGCTTTCGCGCCCGGGCTCGGTGTCGTGCGGGTGCAGCGGCAGGCTGCCGACGAACATCGCCACGTTGCCGTAGATCGCATCGGGTGCGGCCTGCACCAGGATCACCTTGGCGAGCGAAATGTCGAGCTCTTCGGCCACCAGCATGGCCAGCGCGGTGTGCACGCCCTGGCCCATCTCGCTGCGGTTCATCGCGAGCTGCACCTGGCCGTCGGGCGTGATCTTGATCCAGCCGTTCAGGCCGATGGGGCCGCTCGGGGGCGGCGGCCGGTCGGCGCCACCCAGGCGGCTGCGCGGCGGCATCACCCCCCAGCCGACCAGCAGCGCGCCGGCCGAACCCAGGCCGAGCAGGAGCAGGCTGCGGCGTTTCACCCGAGGGCCCGGTTCGTGACCGGCTCACCGTGCAGCAGGCGGGCGGCCGTCTTGATGGCCTCGCGGATTCGCGGGTAGGTGCCGCACCGGCAGATGTTGGTGATGGCCTTGTCGATGTCGAAGTCGGTCAGCTCGCGTTGCGCCACCAGCAGCTCGGCCGCCGCCATCAGCATGCCGCTCTGGCAGTAGCCGCACTGCGGCACCTGGTGCATGGCCCAGGCCCGCTGCAGCGGATGGGGTTTGTCGGCCGTGCCGAGGCTCTCGATAGTGCGCACCGACTTCCCTTGCACCTGCGACAGCGGGACCACGCACGAGCGCGTGGCGCGGCCATCCACGTGCACCGTGCAGGCACCGCAGGCCGCGACGCCGCACCCAAACTTGGTGCCTGTCAGGTTCAATACATCGCGCAGTACCCAGAGTAGCGGCATGCTCGCGTCCACCTCGCCATCGGGGAGGTTGTGGGTCTGGCCGTTGACGCTCAGGTCCATGCGGGTCTCCAATCTGGTGCCCCGATTGTCCGGGAATCGCGGAATGCCCCTGCAAGGGTCGGCGAGGGCGACCCGCTGGTGCGAGGGAAACCCAGGCGGGTATGGACCTTGCATACAAGCTGGCGCGGTTTTTGTTCTCTCTTTTGTCCACACGATCACAAACATCACACAACCGTTGGAGTAATGCACTCATGACTCGAATCATCAAGTCCGCAGCTCTCGCTGCCGCCGCACTGGGCCTTTCGGCGGCCGCGCAGGCGCAATCGTCCGTCACCGCCTATGGCCTGCTCGACATGGGCGCCGGCCAGTACCAGGACGCCGGTGCGCCCGAGATCAAGAAGGCGCAAAGCGGCGGCATGTCCACCAGCTACTTCGGCTTCGCCGGCACCGAAGAAATCGGCGGCGGCATCAAGGCCAAGTTCGCCATTGAGAGCTTCCTGCGCGCCGACGACGGCAACTTCGGCCGTTTCAACGGCGACACCTTCTGGGCGCGCGCCGCCTGGGTGGGCCTGGCCGGTGACTTCGGCCAGACCTCGCTCGGCCGCACCACCAACCAGATGTTCGTCTCCACGCTGCTTTTCAATGCCTTTGGCGATTCGTTCGGCTTCTCGCCGGCCATCCGCCAGGTGCTGACCCCGAGCACCAACCACCCGCAATCGCTCGCCTTCCTGGGCGACACCGGCTGGAGCAACTCCATCCTGTACAGCAGCCCGAAGTGGGGTGGCTTCAGCTTCAACCTGCAAGGTGCGCTGGGTGAAGGCAACCCGGGGACCACGGGCGCCAGCTATGGCGGCAACGTGCTGTACTTCGGCGGCCCGTTCGCGGCCACCGTGGCCTACCAGCACGTCGAGCACGGCGTGAGCGCGTTCACGCCGGCCGTGCAGGCCGCAGGCTTCGAGGCGCAGGACTCCTGGCAGATCGGCGCGTCGTTCGACATCAAGTTCGCCAAGTTCTTCGGCCAGTACAGCGTGCAGGAAACCGATGCCGCTGCCGACACCAAGTACACGGTGTGGGGCGCGGGCGTCTCGGTGCCCATCGGGGCCGGCAAGATCCTGGCGCAGTACGGCGAAGGCACGTCGGAGTTCCCGAGCTTCGATCGCAAGAGCAAGACGGGCACGATCGGCTACGACTACAACCTGTCCAAGCGCACCGACATCTACGCGGTGTACATGAACGACCGCTTCACCGGCCTGGAAGACGGCAACACCTACGCCATCGGCATCCGCCACAAGTACTGATCGCGGGCCCGGCGGGTTCGGCTCAGAGCCGCGCCCGCAGCAACTGCGAGCTTTGCAAGGGGTCGTCGGCATCTGTCACGAGGCAGATGTCGATGGCCCCTTCGCTTTGGCGGGCGGCAATGCCTTCCACCTTGAGCGGCGTGGCCAGGGGGCGCAGCGTGACGATCGCGCCGGCGCCATCGACCACGCCCACCGCGGCGCCGTGGCACAGGCCATCGGCATAGCTGTCGTCGGTGTTCTCGGCCGCCGCGCAGAAGACCCAGCCACCGCCCGGCAGCGGGCAGCCGTCGGTGAAGCCCAGTTCCACGCCATCGACCATGCCGATGCGGTAGGGCCGCAGCGATCGCGGCGTGACCCGGTGCCGCCGCCCCTCGACCATCTGCTGTAACTCACCCAATCGGTAGTGGATGGCCGCGCTCTCGGTGCGCGCATGCACGCCTCGGTTGAGCAGCACCAATTCATCGGCCAGCACCATCGCGCCTTCGATGTTGATCTCGCCCAGCAGCGCGCGCAGCGGGTCGTACATCGGCTTCAGGTCGAAGCGCTGCACGCGCTTGGGCTGGCCGTCGGCACGCAGGCTGATCAGCACCGCGGTGTCCCGGTTCGGGCGTGAGCCGGAGCCCAGCGCGACGAGCGCATGGGGCGTCGGCCAGAAGAAGAGCGATTCGAGATCGGGCTTGAGCCGCTTGCGCGCCTGCTTGGCGTTCGGCAGGTCGCCCGGCAGGATGCGGTGCAGGCTGCCCGGCGTGTGCAGGTCGCTGAAAACCGAGAGGTGATGTTCGTCGTCGGAGACCACGTAGGCCCGCCCGTGCGCGCACACCAGGCCGCTGGCGGCGCTGACATGCGGCTGCCCGCGCGGGTGCGCATCGGGGTCGATGGACAACTCGCGCAACCGGTGCGTTTCGAGCGCCGTGGCGGCCAGCGGGGTGAAGTTCATGCGGGCGGTCTCGTGAGACCCGGAGGGCCTGCCGGCACCGGGGGGAAGGCTTCCCGCCAAGCCGACAGGCCCTGGGGGTCTGTTCACACTGAATGAGCACCCGCGCCGGGCCATGGCGAGGTGCAGACAAGGCGCGGGCGAGGCCGTGTGCCGTTGGCACACAACGAACCCGCAACGCCGCCCTGCGCCTCGCCATGGCCCGGCCCTTCGGGTGATCTCATCAAAGGCCCGCCCTCGTCGTTGCAAATGCTCGCTGTAGCAAGTGCTACAGCTGCGCTTTGCGCCTCGTTGGCGGGCTTTTGATGAGTCACGCGGGTGCTCATTCAGTGCGAACAGACCCCTAGGCTACCAGCCTCGGCCGGCGTACCCTTCGGCCCCGGGAGCCAGCGCTGCGCGCGCCTCCCGGCCTCACCACCCAGGAGAACCCATGAACAACAGATTCCGCCTGTCGCTCGTCTTGTCCGTTGTTGCCGTCGGGGCCGTGGCCTGCGGCAACATGTCGTCCTCCTCGACACCCGCCGCGCCTGGGTCGCCCCCCAGCAACCCGATGACCTTCTTCGTCACCAGCACCGGCAACGCCAAGGGGGCCGATTTCGGCGGGCTGGCCGGCGCCGACAACCATTGCCAGGCGCTCGCCGACGCCGCGGGCCCGACGGGCCGCACCTGGCGTGCGTACCTGAGCGCCCGCGCCACATCGCAAGCCCCGACCGTCAACGCCCGCGACCGCATCGGCACCGGCCCGTGGCAAAACGCCAAGGGCGTGGTCATCGCCACGAGCGTGGCCGACCTGCACAGCGCCAACAACAAGATCACCAAACAGACCGCCCTCACCGAGAAGGGCGACGTGGTCAAGGGCCGCGGCGACACGCCCAATCAGCACGACATCCTGACCGGCTCCACCCCCGACGGCCTGGCCGACGCCCAGACCTGCAGCAACTGGACGAGCAGCACCGATGGCGCGGCCATCGTCGGCCACTCCGACCGCACCGGGCTCGATGACTCGGCGGCGGCCAAGTCGTGGAACTCCTCGCACCCCACGCGCGGCTGCGGTCAGGGCGCCCTGGCGACCACCGGCGGTGCGGGCTATCTGTACTGCTTCGCAACGAACTGAGCCGCTTCGCTGTCGAAGCCCGAGCCCCTGGTTCGTCGAGGGGATGGAGGCGCGGCACCGGCCTGGCCCGGCACCGCGTCGTTCCATCCAACCACCCCAACCTGGAGAACGCCATGCCCACGACCCCTGCCAAGCCCATCCCCGACGGCATGCACGTGCTGACACCGCACCTGGTGTGCGGCGGCGCGGCCAAGGCCATCGACTTCTACAAGGCGGCCTTCGGCGCGGTCGAAGAATCGCGCCTGCCCGGCCCGGACGGCCGGATCATGCATGCGCTGCTGCGCATCGGCGATTCGGCGCTGATGCTGACGGACGAGTGGCCCGACATGGGCGCACTCGGCCCGAACAGCCTGAAGGGCACGTCGGTGACGCTGCACCTGTACGTGACCGATGTCGACGCAGCGTTCAAGCGCGCGGTCGACGCCGGCGGCACGGGCACGATGCCACCCACCGACATGTTCTGGGGCGACCGCTACAGCCAGGTGAAGGACCCGTTCGGCCACATGTGGGCGATCGCCACGCACCAGCACGACTACTCCGTCGAGCAGATCCAGCAGAACATGGCGAAGATGCCGAACAACCCCTGCTGACAGCACAGCACCAGAACGCACCCCGGATGCCCGCCACCGCACTCGCCCACCTGCCCGCCACCGGCTCGCCCGAGCTGTTGTTCCTTCTGTTCCACGGCGTGGGCGCGAGTGCGGCCGACATGACCCCGCTGGCCCAGCGCCTGGTGGGCGAGTACCCGCAGGCCGCGGTGATCTGCGTCGATGCGCCCGATGCCTTCGACGCCGTGCCCACCGGTGGCAGCGGCCGGCAGTGGTTCTCGGTGCGCGGCATCGGTGACGACAACCGTGCCGAGCGCGTCCAGGGCGCGCTGCCGCGCTTCGTGGGCATGGTGCGCACCCTGCAGAGCCAGTTCGGCATGGCCTGGGAGCGCACGGCGCTGGCCGGCTTCTCGCAGGGCGCCATCATGTCGCTCGAAGCCGTGCAGGCCGAGCCCGAGCTGGCCGGGCGCGTGATGGCGTTCTCGGGCCGCCACGCCAAGCCCCCCGTGCATGCGCCCAGGGACACCACCCTGCACTTCTTTCACGGGCTGGGTGACAGCGTCATCCCCTACGCCCCCGCGGTCGATTCGGCCAAGCGGCTGATCGCGCTGGGGGCCGATGTCACCGCCGACGTGCTGCCCGGCATCGGCCACGAGCTGCACTCCGAGCTGATCGACAAGGCCATCGAGCAACTGCGTACCTTCTTGCCGCGCAAGGCCTGGCGCGAGGCGATGAGCGAAGCGCCGCTGGTGCCGCGCTTGGCGTCGAGCGGCGAGCTGGGGCGCGACACGCCCGAAGACTGACGCGAGCGGCGTGGCGCTCAGCGCATTGCCTTTGTGTCGTCAACTCTCTTCTCGTCGATCCGCCCGCTGTCGATTCACCACCCCTTGCTTCGTCGTACGGAAGAGGCCGCTCCCGGTCTCGTTCAACGCAGGAGCACGCACATGGGCCAGGTCATCGTCGAACAGATCGTCAGCGCCGACGGCTATGCCGAAGATGCGAACGGCAGCATCGACTTCTTCGTCAACGCGAACTGGATCAACGACGCCGACACCGAGCAGCTGCGCATGCTGTCCGAAGTCGAGGCCATCGTGCTCGGCGCCAAGACCTACCGCATGTTCGCGGCCTACTGGCCTCGTGCCGACCCGGTGGCCGAGCCAGTGGCCGGGCCGATCAGCCAACTGCCGAAGTTCGTCGTCTCCTCGACGCTGGGCTCGGCCCCCTGGGGGCCGGACGATGCGGCGCAGGTCCTGCGGGGCGACGCCGTGGCCGCCGTGCGAGACCTGCGGCAACGCTACACCGGCCACCTGATCGTCTGGGGCAGCCTGAGCCTGAGCGACGCCCTGCTGCGTGCCGGCGAGGTGGACGTTCTGCGCCTGCGCGTGCTGCCGCTGCTGCTCGGGCGCGGCCGGTCATTCGCGCCGCCTGACCTCGGCCTGCGCAAGATGGTGCTCGCCCGCGCGCAATCGTTCGCCAGCGGCCTGATGGTGCTCGAGTACCACCTGTCGCCGCAGGCTCTGGCAGCCGCGCACGGCGTGCCGCTTGGCTGACGCGCGCGGCTGCCTCAGTCGAGCGTCACTTCCGCCTTGACCGCCCCCGCGCGGTCGGCGCGCGCACTCAGCGCGAGGTGCGTTCCCTTGGGCGCACGCACCACCCACTCGACGACCGCACGGTCGGCGGTGATGTCGCTGTTGGGCAGGAACGCCTGCAGCGAGCCCTTGGGGGCATGGCCTTCGAGGTGCGGGCCTTCGGTGCGCGGCTTGCCGCTCACCAGCGAGATGCTCGCGTCACCCGGTGGCAGGTGGATCTCGAACACCAGGCCACGCACCGTCTTGCGTTCCAGAGCGCGCTTGCACACGTAGGCGGGCAGCCAGCCGCTGTTGCACACCGCGAAGCGCACGCGCCAGGTGTCGGGGCCGAGCGCGCGCACCTCGGTGCGCAGCACCTCGAGCCTGGGCAGGCTGAGCCCGATCTGCGTCATCCACTTCGGAAAGCGTGCGGCCTCGCGCTCGCGCAGGTGCGGTGGCGGGTTGCGCCAGTAGTTCATCTTGTCCCAGCCGCCGATCTCGACCGCGCCGAGTTGCGGGTGCTGGAAGGGCTTCCACTCCACATGCGCCTGGCCGCCGCAGTGCTCGTCGCTCCACTTCAGCAGCTTCAGGTCGTCTTCGACCGGGTGCTCGCGGTACCAGTCGATCCACTTGTACTCGGTGATGCCGGCTTCCTTGTTGGGCGACCAGATCTCCACCACCCAGAACAGCGCTCCCAGATGCTCGTAGACCCAGTCCTGCGTGCCGGTGATCACCTGCTTGGGGTGGTACTTGAACTCGTGCCAGATGCTGATGGCCGGGTAGCCGGTGTGCTTCTCGCCCAGCGCGCTGAACTGCTTGTAGGCCCACAGGTCTTCGGGCGTCATGTCGTCATCGCTCTGCGTGCCCATGGGCCGCAGGATCACGCCGCTGTGCGTGTGGTAGCTGATGGCCGCGCCGATGTTGGGGTGCTTGACGATGAAGTCGACCATCGCGCGCACCTCGGGCTCGCTGGTCGGGTAGGGGCCAGCGCCCATCTGCTCGTGCTCCTGTCGCCAGCCACTCGGAAAGTTGCGGTTGAGGTCCAGGCCTTCGAGATCCTTGTTCACCTTGACGGTGAGCCCGTCGAAGTTGGTGAGCGTGCCTTCCGGGATCACGCGGTAGTACTCGCCACCGAACTCGCCCGGCTCGCGCGGCACCATCAGCCGCGGCTCTTGGTCGTGCTTCTTGTAGGTGCCGGCCGGGTCGGGGATGCGCATGAAGAGCACGCGGCCGTCGCCATCTACGTCTTCCATGGTCAGGCCGTCGACCGGCGCTTCGTCGAACGGATACGGCCGGGTGGACGAGCGGATGTGCCGCGGCCGCTCGGCCAGTGCCAGCTCGGCGCCGTCGGGGTTGAGGCGCGGGCAGAGGTAGATCACTCGGGTGTCGAGCAGGTGCGTGATGTCGCGGTCATGGCCGTGGCCCTCGACGAGCTGCTGCAGGTAGTACAGCACCGCGGTGCTCGCGGTGAGTTCGGCGGCGTGGATGTTGCCGTCGGCCCAGAAGCCGGGCTTGTCGTCGGCCGCACCGGTGGCGGTGTTCGTGAGCGTGGCCACCCAGATGTCGCGGCCCTCATGGCTCTTGCCGATGGAAGCCACCTGCACGAGGTGCGGATAGGCGTCGGCGTAGTCCAGCAACAGCCGGGTCAGCGCCTCGTAGGGGTAGAACACATCGAAGCGCTGGGCCGGCGGCTGGTAGGGCATGGTGGCGGATGGGTGGTGGATGCCAGCGCCGATCTTGCCGCAAGCCCGTGCCTGCCGCTGCCCCCCGGGATCAGGGCATAGCGACCGGGGCGCCGTCCACGAACACCTTCAACTCGCCCGGCGCGAGCGGGTGCCAGGCTTCGTCGGTGGTGAGCGGCTCGGTCACGACGACGGCCACGCGGTCGTGTGGGGTGGTGAGGCTCGCGAAGTCGACGCTCATGTCTTCGTCGTGCAGGCGCGCGCTGCGAAACGGGTGCTGCCGCACGATGTAGTGCAGCTTGGTCGAGCAGTGCGCCCACAGCGCCTGGCCGTTGCTCAGCATGAAGTTGAAGGTGCCGTGCGCGGCCGCGCGCGGGGCGAGCTCGTTCAGTGTGGCCGTGAGTTCGGCGATCGAGGGCACGCCCGCATGCGCCTTGGCCAGCTCCTGCATCAGCCAGCAGAAGGCGTGCTCGCTGTCGGTGTCGCCCACCGGGCGGAAGGCGCCGTGCAGGCGCGGCTTGAAGCCTTTCAGGTCGCCGTTGTGCGCAAACACCCAGTACCGGCCCCACAGCTCGCGCTGGAACGGGTGGGTGTTCTGCAAGGCGATGCGCCCCTGCGTGGCCTTGCGGATGTGGGCGATGACGTTGGCGCTGCGGATCGGGTAGTTGCGAACCATGTCGGCCACCGGCGAGAGCGCGGCGCTTTGTGCATCGACGAACAGACGCACGCCGGCGTCTTCGAAGAAGGCGATGCCGAAGCCGTCCTTGTGCTCCTCGGCGCGCCTGGAGAAGCCCGTGAAGCTGAACACCAGATCCGTCGGCGTGTTGGCGTTCATGCCCAGGAGCTGGCACATGTCAGCCCCCCGGCGCGCCGCGTCGACCGCGGCTTCGGAGCAGCGGCCCCCTCGGGCGGGTGCGCGTCTTCATGGTTCGTGCTACTCGGTGAACAGGCGTCGAACGCCCTTGAAGCTGAACAACTGGCCCGGGTTGGCCGTTTCGTTGAGGACGCCGCTCACGCGCCGCATGATGCGTTCGCTCTTGCTCGCGCGCCAGATCACCAGGTCGGCCAGCCACGGGTGGGCGTTGACTCGATTGGCCTTCTCGTAGAGCGCGAAGCGCGGCTTGAGCGCATGCAGCCCGGCCTCGTAGTGGGCGCGCACGGTGTCGTCGGCGAGCGAGTCGGCGCGGCCGCGCAGGACGGCGTCGGCGGCGAGCATGCCGGTCTCCAATGCCTTGCCGATGCCTTCACCGGTGAAGGCGTAGGTGCTGCCCGCCGCCTCGCCCGTCACCAGCATGCCGGGGGCGCTGTAGCGAGCGCCTTTCAGCGTGCAGCGCAGCGGCGCACCCTTCAGGCCGCCGAGCTGCGTGCCACCGGCCATCAGCTCGCGGGCGGGGGCGTAGGTTTCGCAGAAGCTCTTGAACACCTGCTTGAGGTTCGTGTCGTGCCTGCCGTTGTCGAACACACCCGCGCCGATGTTGAAGACACCGTCGCGGCACGGAAAGATCCAGCCGTAGCCGGGGCGCAGCTTGCGGTGCCAGACCACTTCGAGCGCCTTGATGCGGCCCACCATGGCGTCGTTCTTCACATAGGTGCGCAGCGCCACGGCCGAAGGCGCCTGGGTCTCGCACATGTCGGCGGCCTTCAGTGCCTGGGGCGAGGCACCGGTGGCGAGCAGCACCCAATCGGCGCGGATCTCGTGCGTGGCCTGCTCGGCCCCGCTGCCGTGCGAGACGCGAACGCCGCACACGCGGCCATCGGCCTCGCGCAAGGGCGACTCGAACTGCACTGGTGCATGCATGCGCGCCCCGGCGCGCACGGCGTTGCGGCAGACGATCTCGTCGAGCTCGCGGCGCGGCAGCACGGCCACAGTGCCCGGCACGTCGATGCGGCGCCCGCTCGGGCCGATGCAGGCCACGTGCTGCGCCGGCTGCGCGTGCGACATCACTTCGTCGAGCACGCCCAGCCGCGCGAGCGCGGCGTGCGCGTCGGGGATCAGGCCATCGCCGCAGATCTTTTCGCGCGGGAAAGTCTTGTGGTCGATCAGCACCACATCGACACCGGCGCGCGCCAGCACCGTGGCGGCTGAGGCCCCGGCCGGGCCGGCGCCCACGATCAGCACATCGCAGCGCGCGGGCAGCTCGGAGAAAGGCAGGTTCATAGGGGGGCAAGCATACCGCCGGGCCCTCGTGTGCCGCGGTGCGAAACGGCACGCGGCGGCTGTGTCAGCCTGGCGCAGCATGCTGCGCTGCCTGCGGGAAAACACCTTGTTGTGGGCACCCGGCGATCTCCAGATGATGGCCCGGCACACCTGTCTCGACACCGGTGTCGGGTGGCTCGCTCGTGCGACGCCCACAACACAAACCTGGAGACCCACATGAGCAAACCATGGATTGCCGCGCTGGCCGCGGCTGGCCTGTTGTGCCTTCAAGCCCCGGTCTGCGCGCAAGCCTCGACCAAGGGCTCCGAGGCGCACATCCGCGCGGCCACCGCGAGCGTCGACGCCGCCGGCATGCGCGCCAACAAGGCGAGCTCCAAAGACTGGCCGAGCTACGGGCTCGACTACGCCGAGACGCGCTTCAGCCAGCTCAAGCAGATCACTGAATCGAACGTGAAGGATCTGGGCCTCGTCTGGAGCTACAGCCTGGAGTCGACGCGCGGTGTCGAGTCCACGCCGCTGGTGGTCGATGGAATCATGTACGTCACCGCCTCCTGGAGCGTGGTGCATGCGGTCGACGTGCGCACCGGCAGGCGCCTCTGGACCTACGACCCCAAGGTGCCGCGCTCGGTGGGCGTGAACGGCTGCTGCGACGTGGTCAACCGTGGCGTGGCGGTCTACCGCGGCAAGGTCTACGTGGGTTCGTTCGATGCGCGCCTGATCGCGCTCGACGCCGCCACCGGCAAGGTGGCCTGGGAGCAGGACACCTCCATCGACCGCAGGCGGCCCTACACCATCACCGGTGCGCCGCGCGTCTACAAGGGCCGCGTGATCATCGGCAACGGCGGCGCCGAGTACGGCGTTCGCGGCTACATCACCGCCTACGACGCCGAGACTGGCAAGCAGCTCTGGCGCTTCTACACCGTGCCCGGCGACCCGGCCAAGCCGTACGAAACACCCGAGCTGGCCCGCGCTGCCAAGACCTGGGACCCGAGCGCCAAGTACTGGGAGGCGGGCGGCGGCGGCACGGTGTGGGACAGCATCACCTTCGACCCCGAGCTGAACCTGATGTACATCGGCACCGGCAACGGCTCGCCGTGGTCGCGTGCGCGGCGCAGCCCGGGCGGCGGCGACAACCTCTTCCTCGCCTCCATCGTGGCCATCAACCCCGACACCGGCCGGTACGTGTGGCACTACCAGGAGACGCCGGGCGACAACTGGGACTACACCTCCACGCAGCCGATGATCCTGGCCGACATCAAGGTCGGCGGCAAGCCGCGCAAGGTGATCCTGCACGCACCGAAGAACGGCTTCTTCTTCGTGATCGACCGCGCCACCGGCAAGTTCATCTCGGCCAAGAACTTCGTCGACGTGAACTGGGCCACCGGCTACGACGCCAAGGGCCGCCCAATCGAAACCCCCATCGCCCGCACGCTCGACAAACCCTACGACGCCATCCCCGGCCCGCTGGGCGCGCACAACTGGCACCCGATGTCGTACAGCCCCGCCACCGGCCTCGTGTACCTGCCGGCGCAGAACATCCCGCTCTCGCTGATGGACAACAAGAACTGGAAGATGAACCAGATGACGCCGGGCGAACCGGGGTCCAACCAGGGCTGGAACACCGGCACCTTCATCAACCCGGTGCCGGCCACCAGCAAGCCCTTCGGTCGCCTGGTGGCCTGGGACCCGGTGGCGCAGAAAGAGGCGTGGCGGCATGAGCATGTCTCGCCGTGGAATGGCGGCACGCTCGCCACCGCCGGCAACCTCGTGTTCCAGGGCACGGCAGACGGGCGCTTCATGGCCTTCAACGCCAAGACGGGCGAGAAGCTGTGGGAGTCCCCCACCGGCACCGGCGTGATCGCCGCGCCGTCGACCTATCTCGTCGACGGCAAGCAGTACGTGTCGATCGCGGTGGGCTGGGGCGGCTCGTATGGCGTCTCCTCGCGCGCCAGCGAGAAGGTCGGCCCCGGCACGGTCTACACCTTCGCGGTGGGCGGCAAGGCGCCGCTGCCGGCATTCGCGCAGGTGCAGATGAACGCGCTGGTGAAGGGCGTGCCCTATGACCCGAAGGACGTGCCCGAGGGCCAGGGCCTGTATGTGGCGAGCTGCGTGCTGTGCCACGGCGTGCCGGGCGTCGACCGGGGCGGCAACATCCCGAACCTGGGCTACGCGCACCCCGACATCATCAACAACCTCGATGCCTACGTGTTCCATGGCGCCGCCAAGGAGCGCGGCATGCCCGACTTCACGGGGCGCCTCAAGCCTGAGGATGTGACGAAGATCAAGGCGTTCATCCAGGGCGTGGCGGATTCGATCCGGCCGAAGTGACGATCCCGGTTACTTCGTCGGGTTGATTGCCCGCACGCGACGGGCCGCTCGACCGGCTCGTGCGTCTCAGTCCGCTCGGCCTGAGGTATCGAAGGCGCGTGCCGCTCTTCGCATGGCTTGTTCACTGCGTGAGGCCGCGCCGGGTGTTCGGCCCGGCGGCCGACCCCCTTTCTTTGTGTCGACAAAGAAAGGGGGCAAAGAAAGCGACCCTGCCTCCTCGGCCCTCGCTGCGCGAGGGCTGTCTTGCGCTGCTCGGTCTTGGTGGGCGGGGCAGAAACTCGCTCCGTCGCCTGCGGCGACTGCGCTCAAACATCTGCCCCAAGTCAGTTGTGGATGCGCGCTGCGCGCGCGCCCACCAAGCCCTGCGCTGCTCAGCTCGTCCGAAGGGCCAACCGGCACGGCGCGTCGCTGCGCTCGCGCCCGAGCATGCCGATGCGCAGCGAGACGAGTGGCGAAGAAATCGCAGCAGGTGTTCGGCGGCTCGCGGTGGCATGGCAAAGACAAGTCGCGTCTAGCCGCCACGCAGTTCGGCCAAATGAGAGCGCCTTTGCTTTGGTTACTTTCATTTGGCGCGACAAATGAAAGTGACCCGCCCGCCGGGGCGGACTCCCGGCGCACCCGCGCGAAGTACGAAGAACAAGCCACGCGAAGCGCCACAAAAGGAGCGAGCCCTCGATACTTCAGGCTCAACGGAGTGAGAACGGACAACGGCCACTCAAAGGCGGCCGTTGCCATCACCTCACAGCACCCTCACGCCGCGGCAATGTTCTCCGGCGAGAACGGCATCTTGCGCAACCGCTTGCCGGTGGCCGCGAAGATCGCGTTGCCCACCGCCGGGCCGATGAGCGCCGTGCCCGGCTCGCCCACGCCGCCGGGCTTTTCGGTGCTGGGCACCAGCACCGTCACGAACTCCGGCGCCTCGTGCATGCGCATCAGCCGGTACTGGTGGAAGTTGGTCTGTTGCACGCGGCCCTTGTCGAGCGTGATCTCGCCCCACAGTGCCGCGGTGAGGCCGAACACGACGCTGGACTGGATCTGCGCCTCCACGGTGTCGGGGTTGACCATGCGGCCGAGGTCGGCCACGGTGGTCACCTTGTGCACGCGGACCTCGTTGTTCTTGTCGAGCGAGATCTCGGCCACCATCGCCATGTAGGTGTCGTAGCCCTCCATCAGCGCGATGCCGCGGGTGCGGCCGGCCGGTGGCGTGCTGCCCCAGCCCGACTTCTCGGCCGCGAGCTTGAGCACGTTGGCGAAGCGCGGCTTGTTCGGCAGCAGCGACAGCCGGTAGGCATACGGGTCGGCCTTGGCATTGGCGGCCAGCTCGTCGATGAAGGTCTCGTTGGCGAACGCGTTGAGCATGTGGCTCACCGAGCGCCAGTAGCCCACGCGCAGGCCGGCGTCGTGCTTCACGATGTCGTGCCGCGTGGCCGGGATCTCGTAGGCCGCCATGGCTGCTTCGGTCATCAGCGGATCCTGCACGGTGCCGGGCAGGCCGAACACGCGGCCGGTGACGGACTGGCTGGTGAGCCGGAAGCTCATCGCCGTCGGTTTGCCATCGTCACCAAGGGCCGCGGCCAGGTGGTGCACCGACTGCGGCCGGTAGAAGTCGTGCGTCATGTCGTCTTCACGCGTCCACACGAGCTTGACCGGCTTGCCCACCGCCTTGCTGATCTGCGCGGCCTGGATGATGAAGTCGATGTCGATGCGACGCCCGAAGCCGCCGCCCAGGAAGGTGGTGCGCAGCGACACGTTCTCGGGCGGCACGCCGCACACCTTGGCCACGGTGCCGGCGGCGGCGTCCTGCCACTGCGTGGGCCCGATCAGGTCGACCCGGTTGTCGTGGTACCAGGCGGTGAAGTTCATCGGCTCCAGCGGCGAGTGCGAGAGCAGCGGCATCGTGTACTCGGCCTTGAAGACCTTCGCGGCGCCCTTGATCGCCGCATCGGCGTCGCCGGCCTTGGGCAACTCGAGCGGTGCGGCCTTGCTGTCCACGGCCGCGGCCTTGATGCTGTCGAGCATGGTCTTCTCGGTGAGCTTGGCGCCCGCGCCTTCGTCCCACTCGACCTTGATTCCCGTGCGAGCCTTGTTGGCGTGCCACCAGGTGTCGGCCACCACCGCCACGCCGTCGGGGATCTGCACCACGTCGATCACGCCGGGCATCTTCTTGGCCGCGCTGGCGTCGAAGCTCTTGACCGTGCCGCCGATCACCGGGCACTGCTCGAGCGCCGCGTAGACCATGCCCGGCACCTTTACGTCGATGCCGAACTCGGCCGTGCCATTGGTCTTGGCGGGGGTGTCGAGCCGCTTGGTGGGCTTGCCGACGATGCGGAAGTCCTTCGGGTCCTTGAGCTTCGGGCTCTGCGGCACTGGCAGGTGCGAAGCCTCTTCGGCCAGCTGGCCGTAGGTGGCCTTCTTGCCCTTGGGGCCCAGCACCATGCCGTTCTCGGCACGCAGGTCGGATTCAGGAATGTTCCATTTCAGCGCAGCGGCGCTGACGAGCATCTCGCGCACCTGGGCACCCGCCACGCGCAGCTTGTCCCAGCCATCGCGCACCGAGGTCGAGCCGCCGGTGAGCTGCGGGCCGCCGAGCAGGGCGTTGCCGTAGATCTTGCCGTTGGGCGGCGCGATGGCCACCTTGATCTGCTTGATGTCGACGTTCAGCTCTTCGGCAATGAGCATGGGCATCGAGGTGTACACGCCCTGTCCCATTTCGGAACGGGCCGACAGCAGGGTGATGGTGTTGTCGTCGGCGATATGCACCCAGGCGTTCGGCGTGTACACCGTGCCGGCGGCCAGGGCCTGGCCCATGCCGCCGATGTTCACGCCCAGCATCAGCCCGCCGCTGGCGATGGCCGAGCCTTGCAGGAAGCCGCGCCGGTTGAGGCGCACGCCGGTGGACTTGGAGGAAGACGAGGTGGAAGTGCTCATGGCGGTCTCCTTCCTCATGCCTTGCGCAGCTCGGCGGCCGCGGTCTTGATCGCGGCGCGGATGCGCGGGTAGGTGCCACAGCGGCAGATGTTGCCGCTCATTGCGGCGTCGATGTCGGCATCGCTCGGGTTCTTGTTGTTCTTGAGCAGCGCCGCGGCGCTCATCAACTGGCCGCTCTGGCAGTAGCCGCACTGCGGCACGTCGTGCGCAATCCACGCCTTTTGCAGCGGGTGGCTGTTGTTGCGCGGCAGGCTTTCGATGGTGGCGACCGACTTGCCGGCCGCGGCCGACAACGGCGTCTGGCAGGAGCGCACGGGCTGGCCGTCGAGGTGCACGGTGCAGGCGCCGCACAGCGACATGCCGCAACCGAACTTGGTGCCGGTCAGGCCGATCTCGTCTCGGATCACCCACAGCAGGGGCGTATCGGGTTCGGCTTTGACGGTCATCGTCTTGCCGTTGATCTTCAGGCTGGTGCTCACGTTGGTGTCTCCTTTGTCGGAAGGGCCCGCGCAGCGATGGACTCAGCACAAGGCCGAATCGCAGCATCCGCCGAGTCGACGGCGAAGTCCAACCTGGGCAAACCCCAGGGTGTCAGGTGATGTCGGTCGGCTGGTGCTCGCTGGCCGGCGCTTCGTCGCGCGGCTTGGCGGCCGAGCTACCGCGCGGCTGCATGCGCCAGCCGGCCACGACCGCCAGCGCGCAGATGGCACCCAGCAGCACGAAGGTCTCGTGGAAGGCGCGCAAAGGTGCATCGGCGTGCACTTGCAGGCGCCACTCGAGCACGATGCCGGCCAGGCTCACGCCGACCGCCCCGCCGAGTTGGCGCAGGAAGTTGATGGTGCTGGAGCCATGCGCCAGGTGGTGCATCGGCAGGCGCCGCACAGCGCCCAGGTTGAGCGAAGGCAACACCGTGCCCAGGCCGATGCGGCCGATGACCGCGAACGCCGCGATCACCCACAGCGAGGTGCCCAGGCCCACGAAAGCCATCAACCAGAACGACAGCGTGAGCAGCGCGATGCCGGTTGCCACCAGCACGTTGAAGGGGTAGCGGTCGGCGAGGCGGCCGGCGATGGGCAGCACGAAGGCGAGCACGATCCCTGCCGGCAGCAGCACCGCGCCAGCCTGCGAGGGCGGCAGCTTGAGTGCGATCTGCATGAACACCGGCACCAGGTAGGTGGAGCCGAACAGCGCCATGCCGTAGATGAACGCCACGCAACCGCCCATGCGGAAGGCCCGCAGGTCGAAGAGCTTGAACTCCATCAGCGGGTGCGCGGCATGCCGCTGGCGCCAGATGAAGATGCCCGTGGTGACGACGCACATCGCCAGCAGTGCATAGGTCATGGCCGAGGGCGCATGCAGCTCCACCAGCCCGTTCATGCCGCTGACCACAGCGACCGACAGCAAGGCCAGGCCGATGAAATCGAAGCGCCGGGCGCCTTCGTTCACGCGACCGGCCCCGGGCGAACTGTGCGGCAAGTAGCGCAGGCCGAGCGCGAACGCCGCCAGGCAGAACGGCACCACCACGAAGAAGATCGAGCGCCAGCCGAAGTGCTCGACCAGCACGCCGCCAATGGTCGGCCCGAGCGCGGGTGCCAGCACCACGCCGAAGCCGAAGATGCCCATGGCCTTGCCCTGCTCCTTCTGGCCGAAGATGTGCAGGATGATCACCGGCGGTATTGGCTGCATCACGCCGGCCGCCAGCCCCTCGACCACGCGCATCGCCAGCACCCACTCGAAGCTGCGGCCCAGACCGCCGCTGATGCCGCCGAGGAGCAACAACAGCACCGCGCCGAAGTAGGTGCGGCGGTAGCCGAAACGGCCCAGCAACCACGGCGTGACGAGCATGGAGACCGTGACCGCCGCCATGAAGCCCGCCGACAGCCACTGCGCGCGCTCCTGGCCGAGCGCAAAGACATGGCTCATGTCGGGCAGCGCCACATTGACGATGGTCGAAGCCATGATCGACGCCATCGTGCCGACCATCACCGTGATCAGCACCCACCAGCGGTAGTTCGGGCCGTGGCGTTCGTTCAGGCTGGGCAGGCTGTGTGGGTGCGGGTCGGTCGACGGCATCGCGCGACTTTAGCGACCTGCGGGCGGTCGTGCTCGTCGACCCTCAGACTGCATCGGCCAGGTCGCGAGCGAGTCGGTTGTGCCGCTCCACCAGCCGCGGCAGGTCGAGCGTGGTGATCTGCCCGTCGCGCACCACCACCCGTCCGTTGACGATGCTGTGTCGCACGCGCGGCACGTGGCAGAACAGCAGCGCGGCCAGTGGGTCGTGCAGTGCGCCTGCCATGCCGATGTCGTCGAGCGGCACGGTCACGATGTCGGCCGCCATGCCGGGCGCGAGCGCGCCGATGTCGTCGCGGTTGAGCACCTGCGCGCCGCCGCGCGTGGCGATTTCCAGCGCCTCGCGCGCACCCATCGACGACGGCCCCTTCTCGGCCCCGTAGGCCACGCGCTGCAGCAGCATGGCCTGGCGCACCTCGGCCAGCATGTGGCCGCTGTCATTGGAGGCGCTGCCGTCCACGCCGATCGCCACCGGCACGCCGGCGTCGCGCATCGCACGGATGGGCGCGATGCCCGAAGCCAGGCGCATGTTGGAGCAGGGGCAGTGGGCGACGCCGGTGCCCGTTTTGGCGAACAGCGCGATGCCGGCCGCATCGAGCTTCACACAGTGCGCGCACCACACGTCGCGGCCCAGCCAGCCCAGTTGCTCGGCGTACTCGGCCGGCGTGCAATTGAACTTCTCGCGCGTGTAGGCGATGTCGTTGTCGTTCTCGGCCAGGTGGGTGTGCAGCGACACGCGGTGCTGGCGTGCGAGCAGGGCGGCATCGCGCATCAACTCGCGGCTCACCGAGAAGGGCGAGCACGGCGCGACCACGATGCGCTGCATCGCAAATCGCCCCGGGTTGTGCCAGCGCTCGATCAGACGCTGCGTGTCTTTCAAGATGGCGTCTTCGCGCTCGACCACGCGGTCGGGCGGCAGGCCGCCTTGCGACTGGCCCACGCTCATCGAGCCGCGTGCGGCGTGGAAGCGCATGCCGATCTCGGCGGCGGCTTCGATGGAGTCGTCGAGCGTCACGCCGTTGGGGTAGATGTAGAAGTGGTCGCTGGTGGTGGTGCAGCCCGAGAGCAGCAGCTCGGCCATCGCCGTCTGCGTGGAGGTGTGCACCATTTCCGGCGTGAGCCCGGCCCACACCGGGTAGAGCGCGCGCAGCCAGCCGAAGAGCTCGCTGTCCTGCGCGGCGGGGAGCGCGCGCGTCAGCGTCTGGTACATGTGGTGGTGGGTGTTGACCAGGCCGGGGATCACGATCTGGTCGCGCGCGTCGATCACTTCATCGGCCGTGATGGGCAACGCGCTGCTCGGGCCGACGGCCTCGATGGCATGTCCGCGCACGAAGACCGCGCCATCGGCGATCTCGCGCCGTGCGTCGTCCATGGTGACGAGCAGGCGGGCGTGGCGGATCAGGAGCGTCTTCATGCCAGCGCAGTGTGCAAGAAGCAGGCCGCAGCGGCCAGTGCGGGAGTGCTTGGTCGGGGCGCTCGACGTGATTCAATGTAATACACTGCATCACAGTGTCAGACATTGCAGGAGCCGCACCATGCCCACAAGCCCGAAGGATGCCCAGGTCAGTCTGCGCCTGCCCAACGAGCTCAAGGACCGAATGGAGGCGTACGCCGAGCTCACCGGCCGAAGCCGAAGCTACGTCGCCATGGAAGCTCTGAGTACGTACCTGGATGCCCGTATTCCGCAGATCGAAGACCTGAAGCTTGCCGTCCAGGCAGCCGACCAGGGTGAGTTCGCGTCCGACGAGGAAGTGGCCGAAGCGCTTGGCCGACGCGCCGGCAAGCCTGTCGCACGCGGCGCAGCCACCAAGCCGGCGCGCCGGCAACGCGGGAAGTGAAAGTTCGCTGGACGCGCCGCGCCTTGGCGGACCTGAATCGCCTGTCCGACCGTATCGCCCTCGACAAGCCCACTGCCGGCGAGGCGTTCGTGCGCGCCGTTGCAGAGAAGGTGGCGCGGTTGGAGACGTTCCCTCTGCTGGGGCGCGTCGGGGCGTATCAGGACACGCGCGAACTCGTCGTGCACAGGAACTACCTCGTCACCTACCGCGTGCGTGGCAGCGAGGTGCATGTCCTGCAGGTGTGGCACCTCGCACGCAACCGGCCGCGAGGCACGCCGCACTGAGCGGCAATCCGCCACGAAAAACGGCGCCCGCAGGCGCCGTCGTTTACCTCACGCGAAGACCGCTCACCGCGCGGCCGCCTTCACCTTCAGGCGCCAGGCGTGCAGCAGCGGCTCGGTGTAGCCGCTCGGTTGCTCCTTGCCCTCGAAGACCAGATCCAGCGCGGCCTGGTAGGCGGCCGAGGTCTTGAAGTTGCCGGCCATCTTCTTGTAGACCGGGTCGCCGGCGTTCTGCTTGTCAACCACTGCAGCCATGCGCTCGAACGTCTCCTTGACCTGCTTCTCGGTCACCACGCCGTGGTGCAGCCAGTTGGCTATGTGCTGGCTGCTGATGCGCAGCGTGGCGCGATCTTCCATCAGGCCCACGTTGTGGATGTCGGGTACCTTGGAGCAGCCCACGCCCTGGTCGACCCAGCGCACGACGTAGCCGAGGATGCCCTGCACGTTGTTGTCGAGCTCCTGCTGGCGTTCGGCCGGCGTCCAGGTGGCTTCCTTGACCACCGGCACCTGCAGCAGGCCCTTGAGCAGGGATTCGCGGGCGGCATCGGCGTCGGTCTTTTCGAGTTGCTTCTGCACATCGGCCACCTTGACCTGGTGGTAGTGCAGCGCATGCAGCGTGGCGGCGGTGGGTGAGGGCACCCAGGCAGTGTTGGCGCCGGCGCGCGGGTGCACGATCTTCTGCTCGAGCATGGCGGCCATCAGGTCGGGCATGGCCCACATGCCCTTGCCGATCTGGGCGCGGCCGCGCAGGCCCATGCCCAGGCCGACCAGCACGTTGCTCTTCTCATAGGCCTGGATCCAGGCGCTGCTCTTCATGTCGCCCTTGCGCATCATCGGGCCGGCCAGCATGGCGGTGTGCATCTCGTCGCCGGTGCGGTCGAGGAAGCCGGTGTTGATGAAGGCCACGCGCGAGGCGGCCGCGGCAATGCAGGCCTTGAGGTTCACACTGGTGCGGCGCTCCTCGTCCATGATGCCGAGCTTGACGGTGCTGTCGGGCAGCTTGAGCAGCTTCTCCACGCGCGTGAAGATCTCGGCCGCGAAGGCCACTTCGGCCGGACCGTGCATCTTCGGCTTCACGATATAGACCGAGCCGGTGCGCGAGTTCTTGATCACGCCCTTCTTGCTCGTGCGGGCGAGGTCGTACAGCGCGATGGTGGTGGTGATCACCGCGTCCATGATCCCTTCGGGGATCTCGCGCTCCTTGCCGTCCTTGCCGGTGTAGAGGATGGCCGGGTTGGTCATCAGGTGGCCGACATTGCGGACGAACATCAGCGAGCGGCCGTGCAGGGCCACTTCCTTGCCCTTGGGGCTGGTGTAGACGCGGTCGGCGTTGAGGCCGCGGGTGAAGGTCTTGCCACCCTTGCTCACCGCTTCGGTCAGCGTGCCCTTGAGGATGCCCAGCCAGTTGCTGTAGGCCAGCACCTTGTCTTCGGCATCCACCGCGGCGACCGAATCTTCGAGGTCGAGGATGGTCGAGAGCGCGGCTTCGAGCACCAGGTCGCACACACCGGCCGGGTCGGTCGAGCCGATCGGGGTGTTGCGGTCGATGCGGATGTCGAGGTGCAGGCCGTTGTGCTGCAGCAGCACCGATGACGGCGCCAGCGCGTCGCCCTGGTAGCCCGCGAACTGGCCGTTGTCTTCGAGCGAGCTGGTGCTGCCGTCCTTGAGTTCCACGCGCAGCTTGCCGCCCACCACGTGGTAGTTGACGGAGTCGATGTGCGAGCCCTTCTTCAGCGGCGCGGTGCGGTCGAGCACGTAGCGCGCGTACTCGATGACCTTGGCGCCGCGCACCGGGTTGTAGGCGCCGGCGCGCGTGGCGCCACCGGCTTCGGAGATGGCGTCGGTGCCGTACAGCGCGTCGTACAGCGAGCCCCAGCGGGCGTTGGCGGCGTTGAGCGCGTAGCGGGCGTTGAGGATGGGCACCACCAGCTGCGGGCCGGCCTGCAGGGCCAGCTCGGCGTCGACGTTCTTGGTCGTGGCCTTGGCCTTCTTGGGCTGCGGCACCAGGTAGCCGATCTTCTCCAGGTGCTTGCGATAGGCCTTCATGTTCGTGATGGGGCCCGGGTTGGCCTGGTGCCAGGTGTCCATCTCGATCTGCAGGCGGTCGCGCTCGGCCAGCAGGGCGATGTTCTTCGGGGCGAGGTCGCGCACGATGGCGTCGAAACCTTTCCAGAAGTGGGCGCTGTCGATGCCAAGGCCGGGCAGGACGTCGTCTTCGACGAAGCGATGCAGCACGTTGGCGACTTGCAGGCTGTGGACGGTGGTGCGTGCGGTCATTGGAGAAGGCCTTGTGGTTCAGGAATGGAGGGTCGGGCAGGTGCGGGCAATGCGCGCGCCCGCGCGAAAGCATGAATCTATTCGATGGGTGGGCGTTTATTAAGTACCCGAGAAGGCAAAGATTCGGAACTTTGATGCAGGTAATCTAGCGTCATGGACAAACTCAAGCAGATCGAGTCCTTCGTGACCGTGGCGGCCAAGGGGAGCCTGACCGCCGCCGCGGCGGCCGAGGACATCGCCCCCGCCGTGGTGGGGCGCCGCATCGACGCGCTCGAAGAACGCCTGGGCGTGAAACTGTTGCTGCGCACCACCCGGCGGATCACCCTCACCCATGAAGGCAGCGCCTTTCTCGAAGACTGCCAGCGCCTGCTGGCCGACCTGGCCAATGCCGAGGCCAGCGTCAGCGCCGGCGGCGTGAAGGCCAGCGGCTACCTGCGCATCACCGCACCCGCCGGCTTCGGGCGGCGGCACGTGGCACCGCTGGTGCCGGCCTTCGTGGCCCAGCATCCGGATGTGAACGTGTCGCTGAACCTTTCCGACCGTCTGGTCGACATCGTCAATGAGGGCTTCGACTGCGCGGTGCGCGTGGGCGACCTGCCCGACAGCAGCCTCATCAGCGTGCGCCTGGCCGACAACCGGCGCGTGTGCGTGGCCACGCCGGAATACCTGGCGCGCGCAGGCACCCCGACGCACCCGCACGAGCTGACCCACCACGACTGCCTGATCCTCAGCAGCGACGCCAGCCAGACCCGCGGCTGGGCTTTCACCATCGGCGGCGAGGCGACGCACATGCGCCTGAACGGCCGGCTCGACTGCAACGATGGCCAGGTGCTGCACGACTGGTGCCTCGCCGGCCTGGGGCTGGCCTGGCGCTCGATGTGGGAGGTAGAAGGCCAGCTCGCCAGCGGCGAACTGGTGAGCGTGCTGGCCGACTACGCCGCCCCGCCCAACGGCATCTACGCGATGTTCACGCAACGCAAGCACCTGCCGCTGCGCGTGCGCTTGTGGGTCGACTACCTCAAGCAGCAGTACGGCGATGCATCCTATTGGCAGCAAAAGAGCTGACGACCGCGCCCACTAGCACCAGCGAAGCGAAGTGCCCCTCAAACAACGCCCGAGGAACCGGCTTTGCCGGTCCTCTGGGCGGCGCCCCCCGGTGGCAGGAGCGAAAGCGACTGGGGGGCCCCTATCAAGCTGGTTTGCTAGACAGGCAGGTCTTCATGAACGCCTTGCGCTCGTCGCCCTTCTTCTCGCCAGCATCCTTGTTGCAGCTCTTCATCTTCTCCTGCTGCGAGGGCGTGGCGTTGGCCGACAAACACTTCTTCATGTAGTCCTTGCGCTCGTCGCCTTTCTTGTCACCGGCGTTGGCATTGCAGCTCTTCATCTTCTCTTGCTGCGCCGTGTTCGCCTTGGGAGCAGACGCGGCGGGGTCGGCAGCCTGGGCCGAGCCTGCGAAAGCCACGGCCGCGAGTGCCAGAACGCTGATCAGGTGTTTCATGGAGGCATCCTTCCAGTGAGTGTGAGGGGGTGACTGCGCCGGGTCGGATTGAAGCATCACGCCAAGCCGCCAGCAAGTGCTCAACGCCGCGGCATGCAGCGGCGCCGACAGATTCAGCCTGCGATCAGAGAATGCGCCGCGGGTGCGCGATGGCTTCGTGCGCGGCATGCAGCCTGCGCACCAGCACGCGGATGAAGGCTTCGTCGAACAGGTGCCGGCAGTTGGGGCTGACCTGGGCCAGTGTTTCGGGCGTGAACGAGATCGTGGTCGCCGGGTCGGTGACCACCACGTTGGTGCTGTGGCGGCGCAGCTCGGGGCTCGGCGCCAGGTAGGCCATCTCGCCCACCGAGGTGCCGGAGCCGAGTTGCGCAACCTTCTCGCCATCGCGGTACACCTCGACCTCGCCCTGCGCAATGATGTGGAAGGTGTTGCCCTCTTCGCCCTTGGTGTACAGCGCATGCCCGAACGGAAAGCGCTGCCACTTGGCGCGGTGCACCACCTCCCATAGCTCCACGTCGCCGAAGTTCGAGAAGAACTCCAGCGAGCGCAGCAGGTTGAAGCGCTCCGAATCGAGCACGCCCTGCAACTGCCCGCGCGGCACCTGCTGGTTGGTGATAAGGCCGGAGAGCGCCTGCGCAAAGTCGTCCCAGGTCGGGTAACGGTCTTCGGGGCGCTTGGCGATGGCCCCGAGGATCGCGCAGTCGACGCTCGCATTCACCCCCGAGCGCAGCGTCGAGAGCCTCGTGGGCTCTGCGGTGTAGATCTGGTTCATCATGGCCGACTGCGAGGTCGAGTCGAACATCGGCCGCCCGGCGATCAGGTGGTAGAGCACGGCGCCGAGCGAGTACATGTCGGCGCGGCAATCGAGCGTGCCGCCGTCGAGCTGCTCGGGCGACATGTAGGCCAGCGAGCCGACGCGGTGCACTTGCGTGGTCTCCGACGCCATGTTCAGTGCGCTGCCGAAGTCGCTGATCTTCACGTCGGTGATGTTGCCGTTGTGGATCACCGCCAGCAGGTTGGCCGGCTTCACGTCTCGGTGGATCAGGCCCTGGCGGTACACGTAGCCCAGCGCCATCGCGCACTTGAAGCCGATTTCCACGATGAGTTCGAGCGGCAGCAACTGGTCGGCGCGGCAATAGGGGCGCAGCGTGTTGCCGGCCACGTACTCCATCACCAGGTACGACTCGTCGGGATTGACCACCGCGTCGTAGATCTGCACCACGTTCGGGTGCTTCAGGCGCCCCACCAGCGAGGCTTCGGCGGCGAAGAAGCGCTCGAAGTAGCGACCGTCGGTGGGGTCGTTGGTGGCCCCGGCCCGCACGCGCTTGATGGCCACGTCGCGCTGATGGAAGTCGTCGCGCGCCAGGAAGACTTCGCTGGTCGCACCCTCGCCCAGGCGGCGCAGCACCGGGTACTTGCCAATCTGCGCCGGCAGCGGCTGGGCGCCGAATGAACTGGGGCTGAAGGGGGGCGACGACGACATGGGAGATGCCATCTTGGCACGCCCGCAAGGCCCTCGCACGCCAAATAGCGCACGAAAAGCAGGCCCAATCCGCGTCTAGGTGCATCCCCTGATGGCTCGGAGTGCGCCACTTAGAATCTGCCGATGATCCAAGCCAAACAGGATTTGCTGCGCGCGCTGCAGGAATCTCTCGCCGAACTCAGCCCCGAGAACACGCCCGCCGCGGCCTTCGAATTGCCCAAGCAGGCGGCCCACGGCGACCTCGCCTGCACTGCGGCGATGCAACTCGCCAAACCCCTCAAGAAGAACCCGCGCGAACTCGCGCAGGCCCTGGTCGACGCCCTGTCGCGCCGCGCCGCGGTGCAGCAATGGGTCGAGGCGATGGAGATCGCCGGCCCCGGCTTCATCAATTTGCGCTTGAAGGCGGCGGCCAAGCAGGCCATCGTGTCGGCCGTGCTCGACGCCGGCGAACGCTTCGGTCATCAGCCGCCGCAGCCTGGCCAGCAGGTGATGGTCGAGTTCGTGTCGGCCAACCCCACCGGCCCGCTGCACGTGGGCCACGCGCGCCAGGCCGCGCTGGGCGACGCGATCTGCCACCTGTTCCAGACCCAGGGCTGGAAGGTGCAGCGCGAGTTCTATTACAACGATGCTGGCGTGCAGATCGCCACGCTCACCACCTCGACCCACTCGCGCATTCAGGGCCTCAAGCCCGGCGACGCCGATTGGCCCGAGTCCGCCTACAACGGCGACTACATCCAGGATATCGCCGACGACTTCATGGCGAAGAAGACGGTCAAGGCCGACGACCGCGAATTCACCGCCTCGGGTGAGGCGAACGACCTGGACGGCATCCGCCAGTTCGCCGTGGCCTACCTGCGCCACGAGCAGGATCTGGATCTGCAAGCCTTCGGCCTGCGCTTCGACCATTACTTTCTCGAATCGAGCCTGTACACCACCGGCCGCGTCGAGCAGACCGTGGCACGCCTGGTCGCCAACGGCAAGACCTACGAGAAGGACGGCGCGCTGTGGCTGCGCAGCACCGACTACGGTGACGACAAGGACCGCGTGATGCGCAAGTCCGACGGCACCTACACCTACTTCGTGCCCGACGTTGCCTACCATCTCAACAAGTTCGAGCGCGGCTTCACCAAGGTCATCAACGTACAGGGCACCGACCACCACGGCACCATCGCCCGCGTGCGCGCCGGCCTGCAGGCGGCCGACATGGGCATCCCGGCCGGCTACCCCGACTATGTGCTCAACACCATGGTGCGCGTGATGCGTGGCGGCGCCGAGGTGAAGATCAGCAAGCGCGCCGGCAGCTACGTGACGCTGCGCGACCTGATCGACTGGACCAGCAAGGACGCGGTGCGCTTCTTCCTGATCAGCCGCAAGGCCGACACCGAGTTCACCTTCGACGTCGACCTCGCGCTCAAGCAGAACGACGAGAACCCGGTGTTCTATGTGCAGTACGCGCATGCCCGCATCAACTCGGTGCTGGCGCAGCGGCCTGCGCTGACCTCCAATTCGGCAGACCTGCGCGACGCCAACCTCAGCTTGCTGACCGCGCCCAGCGAGGCCGCGCTCATGCTCAAGCTCGGCGAGTACCCCGAGATGCTGAGCCACGCCGCCGCCGATCTGGCGCCGCACGACGTGGCCTTCTACCTGCGCGACGTGGCCTCCGCGTTCCACAGCTACTATGCCGCCGAGCGATTCCTGATCGACGACAACGCTGAACTGACCGCCGCCCGCCTGGCCCTGCTCGCCGCCACGCGGCAGGTGTTGCGCAACGCCCTCGCGCTGCTCGGCGTGAGTGCCCCCGACAAGATGTGATGGAGACCGAATGAAGAAGACGCCTCGGAACAGCCCGCGCAACAGCCCACGCCGCCAGTACGGCAATTTCGTCATCGGGCTGATCGTCGGCCTGCTCGTCGGGCTGGCACTCGCCCTGGGCGTGGCGCTGTACATCGCCAAGGTGCCGGTGCCCTTCATCAACAAGGTGCCGCAGCGCACCGCCGAGCAAGACGCTGCCGAGGTCGAGAAGAACAAGAACTGGGACCCGAACAGTTCGCTCTACGGCAAGACGTCGGCCCCGCGCCCGCCTACCTCGATGGCCAGTGGCGTGGTCGCGCCGCCGCCGCCCGCGGTGCCACCGACCTTGCCGCCCCCGGCAGCAAATGCGGGTGCCGCCCCCGGCGCCAAGCCCGATCCAGCGGCCATCCTCGCGGGCAAACCGGCGAACGAGCCGCCGCCCGTGTCCACGAAACCGGGCTCCGATGCGTTCACCTACTTTGTGCAAGCCGGCGCGTTCGCCCGGCCCGAAGACGCCGAAGCCCAACGCGCCAAGCTGGCGATGTCGGGCTGGGCGGCCAAGGTCACGGAACGCGAGCAGTCCGGCCGCACGGTCTACCGCGTGCGGCTGGGTCCTTACGACAAGAAGGACGACGCCGCACAGATGAAAGAACGACTGGACGGCGTGGGCGTCGAATCCGCGCTGGTTCAGGTCCAGAAGTGACGCGCTGAACCAAACCGGTCTGAACACACTCCACTCCCCCTGTCATTAGCCTTTGGGAATCGACACAACATGAACCGACGCGACTTTTCTGCCCAGCTGGTGAGCTTCGGCCTGGGTACTGCGGCCCTGACGACCGGCCTGCACGCCCACGCCCAGGACAAGCCTGTCGAAGGCAAGCACTACGTTCGCCTGGGCACGCCCGCCCCGGTGAATGCGCCTGCCGGCAAGATCGAAGTCGTCGAGTTCTTCTGGTACGGCTGCCCGCACTGCAACGCCTTCGAGCCCACGCTGGAGTCCTGGTTGAAGACGCTGCCGGCCGACGTGGCGTTCCGCCGCGTGCCGGTCGCCTTCCGCGAGGCGTTCATGCCGCACCAGCAGATCTACTACTCGCTGGAAGCGCTGGGCAAGGTCGAGGCGCTGCATCGCCGCGTGTTCTACGCCATCCACAACGACCGCCAGCGTCTCGAGAAGCCCGACGACATCGCCGCGTTCATGGAGAAGAACGGCATCGACAAGGCCAAGTGGAACGAGGTGTACAACTCGTTTTCGGTCGTGACCAAGTCCAAGCAGGCCACGCGCCTGGCCGATGCCTACAAGATCGACGGCGTGCCCGCCATGGGCGTCAACGGCCGGTTCTTCACCTCGGGCACGCTCGCCGGCTCGATGGACAACGCCCTGCGCGTCACCGAGTACCTGATCGGGACGCAGCGCAAAAGCTGAGCCCCGCAAACCGCTGATTGCTCAGCGGTAAAGTGCAGCGAAAGCGCCCGGCGGCATGCATCTTGAGGCTAGAATGGCCTGCAAGTTTCATGCCGCCAATGACCCCACCGACCCCCTCCCTATTGCCGCGCCGGCCTCCACGGGCGATCGCATGCGCCGTGCTCCTGGCATTGGCATCGGGCTTGGCGCAGGCTGAGAAGGCCGACCGGCTCAAGCCGCTGGAGGTCGAATCCGACCTTCCGGGCAAGGTGGATCTGCAGACCCAGACCGTCGTCTTCAACGGCAACGTCGTGGTCACCAAGGGCACGATGGTCATTCGCGCTGCCCGCATCGAGGTGCGCGAAAGCCCCGAGGGCTATCAGTACGCCACGGCCACGTCCGGGGGCGGCCATCTCGCCACCTTCCGCACCAAGCGCGACAACGTCAACGAATTCGTCGAAGGCGAGGCCGAGCGCCTGGAGTACGACGGCAAGAACGATTCCATCCGCTTCATCAACCGCGCCTCGGTGCAGCGCCTGCGCGGCACGACCGTGGCCGATCAGGTCACCGGTGCCGTCATCACCTACGACAACACGGCCGAGCTGTTCACGGTGTCGGGCGGGCCGTCGGCCGCCACGCCAGGCAACCCCACGGGCCGCGTGCGCGCGGTGCTGACGCCCCGATCGGGCACGCCTGCTGCGGCCGAAGCCGCGGCCTCGGGGGCCTCCCGATGAACGGAGGGCCGCCTTCCGAGGTGTTGACCGCCACGAGCCAGCTCGAAGCCATCGGCCTGCAGAAGAGCTACGGCGCGCGCATGGTGGTCAAGGACGTGCGCCTGGCGGTGCACAGCGGCGAGGTGGTCGGCCTTCTGGGCCCGAACGGTGCCGGCAAGACCACCAGCTTCTACATGATCGTGGGCCTGGTGCGATCCGACGGGGGCCAGATCAGCATCGATGGCCAGCGCGTCGAGCGGCTGCCCATCCACAAGCGCTCGCGGCTCGGCCTGAGCTACCTGCCGCAAGAGGCGTCGATCTTTCGCAAGCTCACGGTCGAGGAGAACATCCGCGCCGTGCTCGAACTGCAGCACGGCCCCGACGGCCGTGCGCTGCCGAAGGCCACGATCGACAAGATGCTCAATGATCTGCTCGAAGACCTGAGCATCCAGAAGCTGCGCGCGAGCCCGGCCCCGGCTTTGTCAGGTGGCGAGCGCCGCCGGGTGGAGATCGCCCGTGCACTGGCCACGCAGCCGCGCTTCATCCTGCTCGACGAGCCCTTCGCGGGTGTCGACCCGATCGCGGTGCTGGAGATCCAACGCATCATCGGCTTTCTGAAGGCGCGTGGCATTGGCGTGCTGATCACCGACCACAACGTGCGCGAGACGCTGGGCATCTGCGACCGCGCCTACATCATCAGCGAGGGGCGGGTGCTGGCCGAAGGCACACCCGGTGAGATCGTGGAGAACGCCGACGTTCGAAAGGTCTACCTCGGCGAACACTTCAGGATGTGACCCCGTGACGGACCACGCCGTATGAAACCGTCATTGCAAGTACGGCTGTCGCAGCATCTGGCGCTCACGCCCCAGCTTCAGCAGTCGATCCGTCTGCTGCAACTCTCCACGCTCGAGCTTCACCAGGAAGTCGAGCAGATGCTGGAGCAGAACCCGTTTCTCGAAGCCGAAGAAGACAACGCGGCCGTCTTCGAGCCGCTCAGCGAGCGCCTCTCCGCGGCCGAGCAGAAAGGCGAGCGCGAGGCCGAGCGGGCCACCGAGTCGGTCGCCGATGCCGGAAGTGACGACACGCCCAGCCTCGACAGCACCGACTTCAGCGCCGAACGCGACGACTGGGAGAACGGCACCGAGCGCGACGATTTCGACGGCATCCGCGAATTGCCTTCTGGTAGTGGCACGGGCACCAACAACGACAGCGACGACGACTTCGACCCCGCCGAGCGCAACAGCGAGAACGTGAGCCTGCAGGAGCACCTGCGCCGCCAACTGCTGGGCATGCGCCTGAGCCCTGAAGACGCGGCGGCTGTGACGGTGCTGATCGAGTCGCTGAACGAAGACGGCTATCTGGCCGACGCACTGGACGACATCGCCGCCGAACTCGCCAGCACCGACGAGCAGCGCGAAGAACTGCTCGAACGCCTGCAGTGCGCTCTCAAGTGGTTGCAGAACATGGAGCCGCTCGGCGTCGGCGCACGCGACCTGAGCGAGTGCCTGATCCTGCAGCTGCGCGCCATGGAGCGCAGCGAGGCGCAGATGATCGCCATCCTGATCTGCAAGAGCCACCTGGAGCTGCTGGCCAAGCGCGACATGAAGAAGCTGATGTCGGCCACCGGCGCCGACGAAGAGCTGATCAAAGAGGCCCAGGTGCTGATCGTCTCGACGGAGCCCAAGCCCGGCCGGCCCTTCACGCGCGCCGAGGCGAACATCATCGTCCCCGACGTGATCGTGCAGAAGTCGGGCCGCAACTGGAAGGTCGTGCTCAACCCCGAGGTGATGCCCAAGCTGCGCATCAACGACCTCTACGCACAGGCCATTCGCGGCAGCCGCGGTTCGGGCGGCGCCAACGGCGCGCTCAGCTCTCGCCTGCAGGAGGCGCGCTGGTTCATGAAGAACATCCAGCAGCGCTTCGACACCATCCAGCGCGTGAGCCAGGCGATCGTCGAGCGGCAGAAGAGCTTCTTCACGCATGGCGAGATCGCGATGAAGCCACTGGTGCTGCGCGAGATCGCCGACGAACTCGGCCTGCACGAGTCGACCATCTCGCGCGTGACCACCGCCAAGTACATGGCGACCATGTTCGGCACCTTCGAGCTCAAGTACTTCTTCGGCTCGTCGCTCAACACCGAGGCCGGTGGCAATGCATCGAGCACCGCGGTACGCGCGTTGATCAAGCAGCTCGTGGCGGCCGAAGATGCGGCCAAGCCCTTGTCGGACAGCCAGCTCTCCAAGATGCTCGAAGAGCAAGGCATCCAGGTGGCGCGGCGCACGGTGGCCAAGTACCGCGAAGCGCTGCGCATCGCGCCTGCCAACCTGCGGCGGACGATGTAATGGCACTGCCCCTGTTCCTTCCCTGTGCCGCCGGTGTCGAGGCCTGGCTGAGCGAAGAAGTGCAGCGCATTCTTCCGAGCAGCCGCATCTATCCGGGCCGCGGTGGCGTGGGTGTCGATGGCGACCCGGCCGATGTGATGGCACTCAACCTGGAAAGCCGGCTCGCGCAGCGCGTGCTGGCCGAGGTGGCGTCCGGCCCCTACCAGGGCGAAGACGATCTCTACGCACTGGCGCGCAGCGTCGACTGGCAGCAATGGATCACGCCGCAGCACACCTTGCGCGTGGACACCACCGCGCAACGCAGCCCGCTGCGCAGCCTGAACTTCGCCGCCCTGCGCGTGAAAGACGCCGTGTGCGACCAGTTGCGCGGGGCCACCGGCGAGCGCCCGAGCGTCGACACGCAACGGCCCGACCTGCAGCTCGTGCTGCACCTGGGCGAGACGCATGCCTCGCTGTACGTCGACACCTCGGGTGAATCGCTCTTCAAGCGCGGCTGGCGCGAGGACAAGGGCGATGCGCCATTGAAAGAAACGCTCGCCGCCGCGATGCTGGCCGCCGCCGGCTGGCGCGGCACAGCCGATGAAGGCGGCGCGTTGCACGACCCGTGTTGCGGCAGCGGCACCATCGCGATCGAGGCGGCGCAACTCGCCTGCGGCATCGCGCCGGGCCTGAAGCGCCGCTTTGCCTTCGAGCGCCTGCTGCCCTTCGCCGACACCGATTCGCGCGCTCAATGGCAGCGCATGAAGAGCCATGCGCAGTCGCGCGTCCACGCGAGTGCCGTGCCCATCTTTGCCAGCGATGTGTCCTTCCGCATGGTCGACTTCGCGCGCCGCAACGCGCAGCGCGCGGGGGTCGAGCACGTCATCCAGTTCAATGGTGGCGACGCACTCGAGCGCCCCGCGCCCGAATTGCCGGCCGACCTGCCCGGCACGCTGATGATCAACCCGCCCTATGGCGAACGCATCGAAGTCGCCGGCAAGGCCGCCGCGCGCGCGCCTGCCCTTGACCGCAGCGACGACAACCGGGCCGCTCCCGACGATTTCTTTCCGCGTCTGTCAGCCCACTGGAAGCGCAGCTACACCGGCCACGCTGCCGGCTGGACGGCGTGGGTGCTCAGCCCCGACATGAAGCTCCCCGGTGCGATGCGCCTGAAGGCCACTCGGCGCGTGCCGATGTGGAACGGCCCCATCGAATGCCGCTTGTTCCGCTTCGATCTCGTCGCCGGGTCGGCCCGCGACTGAGCTCACGCAAGGCTCGACAGACCCAGGAATGCCAGCACCGCGAGCGGTGCCGTGTCGGCCCGAAGAACGCGTGGGCCGAGTCCGATCGCTTCGAAACCGGCACGTTGCGCGAGTGCTTCTTCCTGCTCGCTCAAACCCCCTTCGGGCCCGCTCACGAACAGCACCGGCCCCGGGCTCGCGGCCAGCAGCGTGCCCGCGCGCGGGCTGAGCAGGCAGCGGCGTTGTTCGCCTGATGCCGACGGCAGCGTGCGTAGCCAATCGGGCAAGCCGCGAATGGCGGCCACGTGCGGGACGCGCGTGCGCCCGCACTGCTCGCTTGCGGCGACGGCCACCCCTTGCCAATGCGCCTGGCGCCGCTCGGCGCGCTCACCGCTCAGGCGAAGCACCGATCGCTCGGTAAGCAGCGGCTGGATCGCAGCCACGCCCAACTCGGTGGCTTTCTCGATCAGCGCGTCCATGCGCTCGTTGGCCGGCATCCCGATCGCGAGGGTGACGGGGTGGGCGAGCTCGCGCTCTACAGCGTCGTGTTCGTGCACTTGAACCTGCACCTCGCTGCGGCCCATCTGTTGCACCGTGGCGCGCCACTCGCCGCCGTGGCCGTTGAAGAGAACGAGGTCGGAGCCGGGTTGAAGGCGCAGCACCTGCACATGGCGCGCGGGCCCGGGGGGCAGGGTGATGAGCGTGTCCGCCTGCAGCGGATGTTCGAGGTAGAGGCGTACCGGCATGGCGGCGAGTTTGCCTCACCCGACGGGGGGCATAGCGGGGCAGAGCGCCCCGTGCGGCTCAGGCGCCGAACAGGGTGCGCCGCGCCTTCTCGGCAGCGGGCAGGCCTTTGCGATCGCGAATCTGGTCGAGTGCGCGGTCGGCGACCTTGCGCAACTCCTCGATCGTGCCGGCCTTCTCGACAGCCAGCGTGAGCGGGAAGCCGCGCAGTCCGAGTTCAGCCGAGATGAGCTTGGTCAATGCAGCCGTGAATTGGCCGTAATCGAGCGCCTGCTCGGGGGCCGCCGCTTCAGGTTCATCAGCAACCAAGGGCGCTGGCACCGTGATGCTGCCCGAGGAGCGGCTGCTGCTGCCGCCTTGCACCTGTGCGATGAGTTGCAGCGACTCGAGCAACTGAAAGTCTTCGGCTTTGCTGCCGGCCACGTTGGCCAGCAGCATCTCTTCGGTCTTCACGCCGTCGATCAGCAGCAGCAGATTGCGTTGCGAGCGCTCTTTCACGAGCGCCCGGGTCTGCATCTCCGCTCTGCCTGCATCTGTCTTGGACCAGATCACCATCGACCTCCCGTCAATGACCTACCGCGCGAAATCAGCAGCTCACTGCTCTTTCGCGAATCTGAACCGATTCGACCGCCGAAGTGAGGCTTCGTTCGCGATTTGAACCGGCGATGCGGGCAATACTTCACAAAGCCCGCACTGTGCACGTCGGTTCACACGATACAAGAGCGCCGCCGGTCAAGCCTTGTCGCGCAGCTCGCGGCGCAGGATCTTGCCTACAGGTGTCTTGGGCAGGTCGGTACGGAACTCGATGATCTTCGGCCGCTTGTAGCCGGTCATGTTGGCGTCGCAGTAGGCACGCACGTCGTCTTCGGTCACGGCGGGGTTGCTGCGCACGATCACGAGCTTGACGGCCTCGCCGGTCTTGGCGTCGGGCACGCCGACCGCCGCGCATTCGAGGATGCCGGGCATCTGCGTCACGACGTCGTCAATCTCGGTCGGGTAGACGTTGAAGCCGCTGACCAGGATCATGTCCTTCTTGCGGTCGACGATGCGGAAGAATCCGCGCTCATCCACCGTGCCGATGTCGCCGGTGCGGAAGAAGCCGTTCGCGGTCATCACCTTCGCGGTTTCATCAGGGCGCTGCCAGTAGCCGGCCATCACCTGCGGGCCGCGGATGGCGATCTCGCCGGCTGCGCCCGCCGCCACTTCGTTGCCTTCTTCGTCCAGCAGGGCCAGTTCGGTGTTGGGCAGCGGCAGGCCGATGGTGCCGGTGAAGGATTCGCTGTCCGTCGGGTTGCAGGTGGCCGACGGCGAGGTCTCCGACAGGCCGTACCCTTCGCAGATCGGGCAGCCGGTCTTCTCGAGCCACAGCTTCGCTGTGGCCTGCTGGACGGCCATGCCGCCGCCGACCGAGATCTTCAGCTTGCTCCAATCCACCGTGTTGAACTCAGGGTGGTTGACCATGCCCATGAACAGCGTGTTGACGGCCGGGAAGCTGTGAATGCCTTCGTTCGCTATCGCCTTGAACAATGCAGGGATGTCACGCGGGTTCGGGATCAGGATGTTGCAGCCCCCAGTGCGCATCGACAGCATCATGTTCGAGGTGAACCCGAAGATGTGATACAGCGGCAGGGCGCAGACGGTCATGGACTGCTCGCCTGCGGGGATCTTGCGCAGTGCGGGCTGGTACCAGGCTTCGCACTGCAGCGTGTTGGCCACCAGGTTGCGATGCAGCAGCACGGCACCCTTGCTGACACCGGTGGTGCCGCCGGTGTACTGCAGCACAGCGATGTCGGTGGGCTTGAGATCAGGCGCGCGGTACGAGGCCTTGCGGCCAGCCGCCACCGCGTCGTTGAAGCGCACGATGCCGGGCAGCGCGAAAGCCGGCACCATCTTCTTCACGTTGCGCACGACGTAATTGACGATCGTGCCCTTGGGGAAGCCGAGCATGTCGCCCATCGAGGCGAGGATCACCTTCTTGGCGGGCACGGCGGCGTAGCAGGCCTGCAGCGTGGCGGCGAAGTTCTCGATGATGACGATGGCCTTGGAGCCGGAGTCCTTGAGCTGATGCTCCAGTTCGCGAGCGGTGTAGAGCGGATTGACGTTCACGACCACCATGCCGGCGCGCAGGATGCCGGCCACGGCCACGGGGTACTGGGGCACGTTGGGCATCATGATGGCGACGCGGTCGCCCTTCTCCAGGCCCTGCGATTGCAGATAGGCGGCGAAGGCACGCGACTGTTCGTCGACCTGGGCGAAGCTGAAGCTCTTGCCCATGAACTTGTAGGCGGTGGCAGAAGCATGCTTCTTGAGCGCCTCCTCGATCAACGCAGTCAGCGAAGGGTATTCGTTGATGTTGATCTGCTCAGGCACGCCGGCAGGGTATTGCTTGAGCCAAGTCTTTTCCATCTAGGTTCTCCGGTGCACTTACTTTTTGAGAAATGGGCGATTCTGACGTATAGCTGACACCCGAAACATCAGGGCTTTCGAGCGTCGAACGAGCGTTCGTTTTCTGAGTTCTCGAAAAAAAGGCCACGCGGATTGCTCTGCGCGGCCTTCCTGGTGGCGGTCGAATTACTCGACCGCTTTGACCATGTCCTCGACAACTTTCTTCGCGTCGCCGAAGACCATCATGGTCTTGTCCATGTAGAAGAGCTCGTTGTCCAGGCCGGCATAGCCTGCGGCCATCGAGCGCTTGTTCACGATGATGGTCTTGGCCTTGTACGCTTCCAGGATGGGCATGCCGTAGATCGGGCTGCCCTTGGTGTGCGCTGCCGGGTTCACCACGTCGTTGGCGCCCAGAATGATCGCCACGTCGGCCTGGCCGAACTCGCCGTTGATGTCTTCCATCTCGAACACCTGGTCGTAGGGCACTTCGGCCTCGGCCAGCAGCACGTTCATGTGGCCCGGCATGCGGCCGGCCACCGGGTGGATGGCGTACTTGACGGTGATGCCCTTCTCGGTGAGCTTGGCGGCGAGTTCCTTCACCGCGTGCTGCGCACGGGCCACGGCCAGGCCGTAGCCCGGCACGATGACGACCGTCTCTGCATTGCCGAGCACGAAGGCCGCGTCGTCGGCGCTGCCGCTCTTGACCGGGCGCTGCTCGGTGGCGCCCCCCGTGGCTGCGGCAGCGTCACCGCCGAAGCCGCCCAGGATCACGTTGAAGAACGAGCGGTTCATCGCCTTGCACATGATGTACGAGAGGATTGCGCCCGACGAGCCGACCAGCGAGCCCGCAATGATCAGCATGCTGTTGTTGAGCGAGAAGCCGATGCCCGCCGCCGCCCAGCCCGAGTAGCTGTTGAGCATGGACACCACCACCGGCATGTCGGCGCCGCCGATCGGGATGATGATCAGCACGCCCATCACGAAGCTCAGGGCGAGCATGGCGAAGAACGCCGGCCAGCTGCCGGTGAACATGAACACCAGGCCGAGGCCGATGGTGGCCAGGCCCAGCACCAGGTTGAGCATGTGCTGGCCGGGGAAGACCACCGGCGCGCCCTTGAACAGGCGGAACTTGTAGGTGCCTGACAGCTTTCCGAACGCGATCACTGAGCCACTGAAGGTGATGGCGCCGATGGCCGCGCCCAGGAACAGCTCCAGCCGGTTGCCGGTGGGGATGGGGTCGCCCGCCTTGGCCACGATCTGGAAGGCCGCCGGCTCGGCGACGGCTGCCACCGCGATGAACACGGCCGCGAGGCCGATCATGCTGTGGAAGAAGGCCACCAGTTCCGGCATCTTGGTCATCTCGACCGTCTTGGCACGGTAGGCGCCGTAGGCCGCACCGGCCAAGAGGCCGATCAGTACCCAGACCAGGCCGCCGGTGTGACCCAGCTTGACGATCAGCGCGCCGGTGGTCAGTACGGCGATGGCCATGCCGACCATGCCGAACAGGTTGCCGCGGATCGAGGTGGTGGGGTGGCTCAGGCCCTTGAGTGCCTGGATGAAGCAGACGCTGGCGATCAGGTACAGCAGCGTGACCAGGTTCATGCTCATTTCGGCTCCTCCTTGACCGCCAGCTTCTTGTCTTTCTTCTTGAACATCTCGAGCATGCGCCGAGTGACGAGGAACCCGCCGAACACGTTGACGGCAGCCAGCGCCACGGCAAGCACGCCCATGGTCTTGCCCAGCGGCGTTTCGGTGCCGGCCGCAGCCAGCATGGCGCCCACGATCACGATGGCGGAGATGGCGTTGGTCACGGCCATCAGCGGCGTGTGCAGGGCGGGCGTCACGGTCCACACGACGTGGTAGCCCACGTAGATGGCCAGCACGAAAATGATGAGGTTGGTGATGGTCGGCGAGATGATGTCCATCCGACGTTCTCCTTGGATTGGGTTCTTGCGGATTTAAAGCTTGCGGATTTCTTTGACGCGGTTGCCCTCGTCGAGCAGCACGACCGTCGGCTTGTAGGTGGCGGAGTTGACTTCGCTCATCGTCGCGTAGGTGCAGATGATGAGCAGGTCGCCCACATGCGCCCTGCGGGCTGCGGCGCCGTTCAGGGAGATCGTCCCCGAGCCCTTGGGCGCCTTGATGATGTAGGTGGAGAAGCGTTCGCCGTTGTTGATGTTGTAGAGCTCGATGCGCTCGTACTCCACCATGTTGGCCGCGATCATCAGGTCCTCATCGATGCCGCACGAGCCCTCGTAGTGCAGGTCGGCTTCGGTGACGGTGGCGCGGTGCAACTTCGCCCGCAGCATCACTCGGTTGTTCATACGCTTCTCTTCTTACTTCCGCTTCACTTCGCCGCCCTGAGTCATCAGGCAGGCGGCCACGATGTCGTCGTCCATCGGCACGTTGAAGCCGCCTTCCTTGGTGACGACGAGCTTGAGGAAGTCGAGCACGTTGCGCGCGTAAAGCGCGCTCGCGTCGGCCGCCACGAGGGCCGGCAGGTTGGTCTCGCCGACCAGCGTGACGCCGTGCTTGACGACCGTCTTGCCGGCTTCGGTCAAGGGGCAGTTGCCGCCCTGCGCGGCAGCCAGGTCGACCACCACCGAGCCGGGCTTCATCGCCTTGACCATCTCTTCGGTCACCAGCACGGGCGCGGCGCGGCCGGGGATGAGGGCGGTGGTGATCACGATGTCGGCGGCGGCCACGCGCTTGGCCACTTCGATCTTCTGGCGGTCGAGCCAGCTTTGCGGCATGGGCTTGGCGTAGCCGCCCACGCCTTCGGCGGCTTCCTTCTCTTCGGCGGTGTCGTACGACACGTCGATGAACTTGGCGCCGAGTGACTCAACCTGTTCCTTCACCGAGGGGCGCACGTCGCTCGCCTCGATGACGGCACCCAGGCGCTTGGCGGTGGCGATGGCCTGCAGGCCGGCCACGCCCACGCCGAGGATCACCACGCGCGCGGCCTTCACGGTGCCGGCGGCCGTCATCAGCATCGGGAAGAAGCGCTGGTACTTGTCGGCGGCGATCATCACGGCCTTGTAGCCGGCGATGTTGGCCTGCGACGAGAGCACGTCCATGCTCTGTGCGCGCGTGGTGCGCGGTGCGGCTTCGAGCGCGAAGCTCGTGAGGCCGGCACCGGCCAGGCGCTGCAGGCCGGCGGTGTCGAAGGGGTTGAGCATGCCCACGAGGTTGGCGCCGGTCTTCATCAGCGACAGCTCGGAGTCGAGCGGCGAGCGCACCTTGAGCACAAGATCGGCACCGAATGCGCCGGCCTGGTCGGTGATCTCGGCGCCGGCAGCCACATAGGCGTCGTCGGTGACGCTGGCGGCCACGCCGGCCCCCGACTGGATGCGCAGGGTGTGACCCTGGGCCTTGAGTTTCTTGGCGGTCTCTGGCGTGACGGCCACGCGCGTCTCGCCGGCCACCGTCTCGAGCGGTACCCCAATCAACATGGAACTGACTCCTGAGTCACCGGCGCAGCCCATGGCTTGCGCCCAACTTACAAAACACGCGAGGGTAACCTATTGTGATGAGCGCCCCAGGGGCAACGTCGCCTCGCCACGACACCTACCATCGGAAGATGAGTGAACGTTGGAAGCCCAGTGTCACGGTCGCCGCGATCATCGAGCGCCGGGTCGGTGGCGAGAGCCGCTTCCTGCTCGTCGAGGAGCGCACGGCCGAGGGCCTGAAGCTCAACAACCCGGCCGGCCACCTGGAACTCGGCGAATCCCCCGAGCAAGGAGTGGTGCGCGAGGCCCTGGAGGAAACCGGCTGCCACTTCACGCCGCAGTGCGTGGTGGGCGTGTACCTGTCGCGATTTCAGCGGCCCGCCACGGGCGAAGACGTGACCTACCTGCGCATCGCTTACGGCGGCAGTGCCGGCGAGCGCGATCCGGCCCTGCCGCTCGACGACGGTATCGAACGCACGCTGTGGATGACATTGGAAGAGTTGCACGCTTCGCGCGAGCGGCACCGCAGCGCGCTGGTGCTGACGTGCATCGAGGACTATCTCGCCGGCCAGCGCTACCCGCTGTCGGCGGTCAAGGCCGACGGCACGCTTTTCAACCCGGAAATCAAGCGCTGACCCCCCGGCACCGGTCGCCCGGGTGACCCTCGCACAGTGCGAGGCTTGCTAAGGTCCGATCCCATGAAGATTTCGGAGCTGGCTGCGCGCACCGGTGTCTCGGTACACCGGCTGCGTCGCTATGAACTCGACGGCCTGATCCGCGCCGACCGCCAGCCCTCGGGCTACCGCGAGTTCAGCGAGCACGCGGTGCGCGAAGTGGTGTTCATCTCGATGGGGCGCGACCTCGGCTTCTCGCTCAAGGATCTGGCCGAGGCCTTGCCCCGCTATCGAAGCGGCGCGCTCGGCTTCGAGCATGTGGTCGAGTCGATGCGCGGCCGCATCGCGCAGGTCGATGCATTGATCGCCGAACAGCGCGAACTGCGCAAGCGCCTCGTCGCGCACATCGCCTGGTTGCACAAGCAAGCGTCGAAGTTGAAGACGCTGCAGGCCCGAAACGGCGCCAGTACCTGGCCCCGAACCCGAAAGGAACGCGCATGACCGACACCCCGCAAACCGAACGCGTGAGAGCTGCCGTGCTGGCGATGCCGATGGCGCGCACGCTGAAGCTGCAGTTCACCCAGCTCGCACCCGGCCAGGTCGAGATTGAACTGCCGGTGCAGGCCGACTGGTGCTTCACGCCAGGCCAATTGCAGGCCACGGCGGTGTTCGCCGCTGCCGACTTCGCGGCCGTGTCGGCCGCCGGCACCTTGCTGCCACCCGGCAGCGCCAACGCCACGATCGATGCCACGCTGAAGCTGGTCGCCCCGGCGGCGGGCGAGTGCCTGCGCGCGCGCGGCCGCGTGATCAGCGCGAGCCGACTCCTCACGGTGTGTGCCGCCGAGGTCTATGCGGTGGACGGCCAGGGGCGCGAGACGCTGTGCGCCACGCTGCTGGGCACCGCGCGCAACCTGGAGGCCCGGGCCGCCGGCTGACGGGCACCCAGGCACAAGCCCCGCCGCCGGCAGCGGCAGGGCCCGGTTCATAGAATCGGTGCCTCCATGTCAGTGCCTTCTTCTTCCAAGCAGCGCGTCGTCGTCGGCCTGAGCGGCGGCGTCGATTCGGCCGTCAGTGCGCACCTGCTCAAGCAGCAGGGCCATGAAGTCATCGGTATCTTCATGAAGAACTGGGAAGACGATGACGACGACGAGTACTGCTCGACGCGGCAAGACTTTCTCGACGCCGCGAGCGTGGCCGATGTGCTGGGCATCGAGATCGAGCACGTCAATTTCGCGGCCGACTACAAGGACCGCGTGTTCGCCGAGTTCCTGCGCGAGTACCAGGCCGGGCGCACGCCCAACCCCGACGTGTTGTGCAACGCCGAGATCAAGTTCAAGGCATTTCTCGATCATGCGATGCGGCTCGGTGCCGAGATGATCGCGACCGGCCACTACGCTCGGGTCCGAGCGTGCCCCCCTGTCGCTTCGCTCCTGCCCCGCGAGGGCGCGCCGCGGGCCGTCTCGGGGCGGCCCGGCGACGGCCCGACCACGTCTGCCACGAGCTTCCAGTTGCTCAAGGGCCTCGACCCGCTGAAGGACCAGAGCTACTTCTTGCACCGCCTTACGCAAGGACAACTGAGCAAGACGCTGTTCCCGGTGGGCGAGCTGCCCAAGACCGAGGTGCGGCGCATCGCCGCCGAGATCGGCCTGCCGAACGCGAAGAAGAAGGACTCGACCGGCATCTGCTTCATCGGCGAGCGGCCGTTCCGCGACTTCCTGAATCGCTACCTCGCGAACACGCCCGGCCCGATCAAGGACGACCGGGGCCGCACCGTGGGCGAGCATGTGGGTCTGTCGTTCTACACGCTCGGCCAGCGCAAGGGCATCGGCATCGGCGGGCTGAAGGAGCGCGGCGCGGTCAGGGGTGGCAGCGAGCACGCGCCGTGGTTCGTGGCCCGCAAGGACATGGTGACCAACACGCTCTACATCGTGCAGGGGCACGACCACCCGTGGCTGCTCTCGCACGCCCTGGTGGCCGACGATGTGAGCTGGGTCGCCGGCGCGCCGCCGGCCGACCGCGCGGTGGCCGCAAAGACGCGCTATCGCCAGGCCGATGCGGGCTGCGACATCGTCAACGGTGACGCGCAGTTCACCCTGCGCTTCGAACAGGCCCAATGGGCGGTGACGCCGGGCCAATCAGCGGTGGTGTACGACGGCGAGGTCTGCCTGGGCGGCGGTGTGATCGCAGGCGCGCAGGGCTGACACCCGTTGCCTGAAGCGGCGAGGGCAGGCCCTCGGCCGACGTCACCCCCGCTGGAACTTGAACACCGCCACGCTCGCCATCAGGTTCGGAAAGCGTCGCACCGCCTGGCCGTCTTGCAGACCGAACGAGTCGAGCACCTCGAAACCTTCCTTGCGCAATAGCACCTCGCAGTCGGTGTAGGTGCCCACGCGGATGTTGGGCGTGTCGTACCACTGGTAAGGCAGTGTCTTGGTCACCGGCATGCGCCCCGTGAACACACGCAATCGATTGGGCCAGTGGGCAAAGTTGGGGAAGCTCATGACGCCGATGCGGCCGACGCGCGCCGTCTCGCGCAGCAGGCGCTCAGTATGGCGCAGGTGCTGCATGGTCTCGAGTTGCAGCACCACGTCGAAGCTCTGGTCCTCGAAGATCGCGAGGCCGTCTTCGAGATTGAGCTGGATCACGTTCACGCCGCGCTGCGTGCAGGCCAGCACGTTGGCGTCGTCGATCTCGATGCCATAGCCGGTGCACTGCCGCTTGTCGCGCAGGTGGGCGAGCAGCTCGCCGTTGCCGCAGCCGAGATCGAGCACACGCGAGCCCGGCGGCACGAGTTCGGCAATTTGTTCAATGTCCTTGCGGTCACTCATGATGTCTGCCCCTCGTCCGTCGGGTACACCGGCCGATCCCCCGGGGGGATGGCGACCGGCTTGGGGCGGCCCGGCGCTCTGTCGCTCATCGGGTTGGCCCCTCGTCCGTCGGGTACGCCGGCCGATCCCCCGGAGGGGATGGCGACCGGCTTGGGGCGGCCCGGCGCTCTGTCGCTCATACCGCCACCCCCTTCAGCGCCCCGGTTGCCGCAGAGGCCTCGAACTCCCTGGCGATGTGGTCGAACCGCGCGCGCATCACGCCGTGGTAGCGCGGGTCGTCGAGCAGGAAGGCATCGTGGCCGTGTGGGGCGTCGATCTCGGCGTAGCTCACGTCGAAGCGGTTGTCGAGCAAGGCCTTGACGATCTCGCGCGAGCGCGCGGGCGAGAAGCGCCAGTCGGTGGTGAAGCTCACAAGCTGGAACTTGCAGCGCGCGGCGGTGAAGGCCGCGCTCAGGTTGCCGCCGTGCTCGCGCGCGGGGTCGAAGTAATCCAGCGCGCGGGTGATGAGCAGGTAGGTGTTCGCGTCGAAGTACTCGCTGAACTTGTCGCCCTGGTAGCGCAGGTAGCTCTCGATCTCGAACTCGATGTCCTGCGTGCTGTAGCTCGGTTGCGCGCCCTTGAGGTTGCGGCCGAACTTGGCCTCCATCGAGTCGTCACTCAAGTACGTGATGTGGCCGATCATGCGCGCCACGCGAAGGCCGCGCTTGGGCACGACGCCATGCGCGTAGAAGTGGCCGCCATGGAACTCGGGGTCGGTGATGATGGCGCGGCGTGCCACCTCGTTGAAGGCGATGTTCTGTGCCGACAGGTTGGGCGCCGTGGCCACCGCGATGCAGTGGCGCAGGCGCTGCGGGTATCGCAGCGACCAGCTCAGTGCCTGCATGCCACCCAGGCTGCCACCCAGCACGCCCGCCAGTTGCGTGATGCCCATGCGGTCGAGCAGGCGGGCCTGCGCGTCAACCCAGTCTTCGACCGTCACCACCGGGAAGTCGGCGCCATAAGGCTTGCCGGTGTCGGGGTTGGTGTGCATCGGGCCGGTGGAGCCGAAGCATGAACCCAGGTTGTTCACGCCGATCACGAAGAAGCGGTTGGTGTCGAGCGGCTTGCCGGGGCCGACCAGGTTGTCCCACCAGCCTTCGCTCCTGGGTACGCCTGCGTGGGTGCCGGCCACATGGTGCGATGCATTCAGCGCATGGCACACCAGCACCGCGTTGCTCTTGTCGGCGTTGAGCGTGCCGTAGGTCTCGTAGGCCAGCGTGTAGTCACGCAGGAACGCGCCACTGCGCAGGGGCAGTGGGTCGGCGAAATGCATCGCCTGCGGTGTCACATCACCCAAGGAATTCATTGCAACGCACCATGAAAAAACCCGGCGCCGCCAAAGCGGGACACCGGGTGTGCGTCCTGTCTTTAGCAGAATTTATAGAGCGCTCGCAATCCGGAACAAATCAGCGCTGGGCCGCCAGTATAGCCAGCGGGCGCCGGGGCCGGCACGGGTAGGGGCAGTCCTACCGCCATGGGCGCGCTACGCCGATGGCCGAGGTGCGGCGGGGGGCGGATAAACGAATACCTACCGGGCGGCAAGTCGCCGCCCCGGCAACCCCCGAAAGGAGTTCCACCATGAGCCATCCCTGCATCTCTTCCAACAAGGTCGAAGGCACGCCGGTCTACAACCCCAGCGGCGACAAGCTCGGCTCGATCGACGACCTCGTGATCGACAAGCGCTCCGGCCACGTGAAATACGCGGCACTGGAGTTCGGCGGTTTCCTGGGCATGGGCACCGACCGCTACCCGCTGCCCTGGAACATGCTGACCTACGACACCGACCTTGATGGGTACGTGGTGCCGCTGGCCAAGGAGCAGCTCGACAGCGCCCCGCACTACGAGCGCGCCGCAGCGCCGGAATACAACGACGAGTACGGCCGCAAGGTGTACGACTACTACGGCGTGGCCTGGCAGTAAGCCAGTCCGACGCCCGCTAGCCGCGGCGGATTGCTCGCCGCGGTTGGCCCCTCAGAGATCGATCCTGGAAGGAGGTCACCATGTCCAACTCTCCTAACAAGCAGCGCCATCCCGAGCACAACAAGCCGAGTGCGCAGCCTACGCAGCGCAATCAAGCCAAACGCACGCCCGAGAGCCGCAACGATCGCGAATCGCAAATGGGCAGCACCAACCAGAAGCAGACGCGACGGGCGGTCGACAAGTCCGGTCACTTTCGCTGAGCCGCCGCCAGCTGCTCGAAAGAAGTGCTGAAGGAGCACGGCAGCTGCACGCTGCCCTTCTTCGCTGATCTACCTGCCAGCGGCTACATGCCGCAGCAGGTACGGGTGCCGATCGACGTTGTGGTCGAGCGGCGCGCGCCGCCCTAGTTCGAAGGCCTGAGCATGGCCGCCAGCGTTTGCGACCAAGCGTCTTTCGGGAGCGGGATAAGGGCCACGCGCGCCTGCTCGTAGATCTCAGGCTGCCAATCGCGGTACCAGGGCCAACCTTCCGGCAGGTTCATTTGCGGAGGAACCTGCTTGTTCGATGCCTTGTCCGCATACCTCACCTCCCGTGAGGCGAGGTAGGTCTGCTTCGAGCAATCGTAGAGGGCCAGCTTCGCTTTGACGAGGAGTAGCGCTCTCCAGCCGATCTGCGGGTTGCGGACAGCGTCCACACCGATTCCGCTCACCTTGTCAGTGCGCACGAGCACGAACACGCCGTCCAGCGAGTTGTCTGCGCAGTGAGCTTTCAAGGTGGCGGCCAATGCGCCCATGTCGGGGGCGTCGTGCTTGATCCCGATGGCGCGCAGGCTACTCGCGACCGATTCGGCATACGGAGGCGCAACCACCGTCATGCCGTAGGTGTTGCGCAGCTCTGTGCCCAACTGCTCTTGGTAGATCTGGTTGATGCCCCACTGCGAGACCGGACGCTCGGACCACTCGTTGCCGAACACGGTCGCGCCGATGTAGCTGCGAAAGAACACGTCGCCGATCGTTGACACAACTGCTACACGCTTGATTTGCCGCGTGGCTTCGGGCTTGGCGGTTTCGGGAAGGGTGGTGCAGGCGCTGAAAGCCGAGCACAACGCGGCGCAAGCGATCAGTCGGACGAACAGATTCATGGAATTGGCATGCGTAGTCGAGGCGAAGAAAGTCTAGAGCCTCACTCGGGGTCACCAAGTCAAGCGAGTCGTCGTGCCGCGCATTCCTTCACGATGCAGTTCGCTCAGCGGTTCTCCAGCCGGTTGTAGTCGAACAGCCCCGCCTCCAGCGGCGACCACTTCCGGTATGCCTCGGCCAACGCGTCGCTCGCGGTCCAGAAGGCCGGGTCGGTGCGGCGGATCACGAAGCGATCGGCGAAGGCGCGGTAGTCGGCCTCGGAAGAGAGTGCCGCGAGCGCGGTGGTGAATGCCGGCAGCTCGGCGGGCGTGGTGCGCAGGATCGCGTTCGGGTACGCGCCGATGAAGCCAGGCACCACGGTCAGCTCGTTTTCGGCGGGCAGAAGTACGTCCATCTGCTCCAGCAGGTTTGCCACGTTCGAGTGGCCGGTGTCGCGTAGCAGGCTGAAATAGCGCGGCTCGCGGCCGGGCGCATCGATGCGCAGGACCGTGGCCTCCGGCAGCCAGCTGAGCGCCGCACCGCGCACCGCCGAGAGCGACTGCAGCGCGCGGCGCAGCGCGGCGTCGGGCACGCCGCTCAGATCGAATCGCGTGTCGAGCGCCGGCGCGAGCCGTTGTTGCAGCAGGCCGTACAGCTCTCGCTGCGGGTCGTTGCTGCGGTAGGCGATGCCGGTGTCCGCCGCGATGCGGTTGCGCTCACCGCCCACGTAGGCCTTGGTCCGCTCGCTCGCGCCTCGGTACCAGTGGTCGCGGATGGCTGTGCGCGAGCCCTGCGGCAGCAAGGCGAGGAAGTTGGATTCGCCTTCCATGCGCATGAAATCCATGTACAGCCGGCTGTTGAGTTGGTGGCCGACATTGCCGTATGGGTCGTAGCCGGCCACCAGCAGGTAGTAGATGCGTTCGAAGAGCGGATAGCCGATCACCCACGCCGTCTTGGGCGGCTCGCCCACCAGCCCCTGCACCACCGATGCGCTGTCGAAGTGGCGGAACACCGTGAGCGCGGCGTTGGGGTTGTGACGGCCCGCGCTGCCCCCGGCGCCATCCCACACATCCTTGAGTTCGAGCTTGCGCGCGCCGCCGAAGCGCTGCTTCAGCAACTCGTTCTTGGACACGAGCAGCGCGTTCTCGCGCTCGGCCAGCCGGCCCCAAGCGGCCACCACCGTCGAGTTGCTGCCGTCGGCGGCGGGCAGGCGCATGTTGTCGGCCTCACGGCGCAGCCAGTCGGCGCTCTCCTCCGGCGCGTGCGCGTCCGGGGCGGCGAAGTAGACCCAGAAGCGGTCTTCGATCACGTCGAGCGCCATCTGGCCGCGGCACACCGGGCCCTTGATGAAGTTCATGATGAAGAACTGAGCCTCGTCGAGCAGAAAGCGGTAGCGCGAGTCGGGCGGGATGGCCGCAAAGGTGATGAAGGGGTTCGACGCCTGCTCGGCCTCGTAGCCGGGCAGGCTGTCGACGCGGTAGTCGGCATCGAGGAACCAGCCTCGGATCTTCGCCATGCGTGCGGACGAGAGCAGGTAGGGCATGTGCGTCTTGGCGACGATGCTCTCGCGCTCAGGCACCAGCCGGTAGTACACGTGCGGCACGCCCGGGTCGTCGAACGGGCGGCGCGTGGCGAGCGGTTGGGCGGGTGTGCCGAGAGCATCTGCCGAACGGATGAGCCGGAACGAGGTATTCGCCGCATCGCCCTCGAACACCAGGTGGCCCAGGAACAGGTGCTCATACAGATAGCGGCTCATCAGCTGCTGCTTGTTCGAGCGGCCATTCAGGAACTGCTCCCACTCCTGCACCTGGCGTTGCAGCGCGGGCGCGAGCGGTGGCGGCGCATCGTCGGGCGCGCCGGCGGCGATCCAGCGTGTCAGCACGCCGTGCTCGTGCTCGCTCAAGGCGGGCAGGCCGTAGGGCATGCCGGCGAGCGGGTGCGCGCGTTCGTAGGCGTCGTACTCGTCGAGGCGCGGGCAGCTTTGTTCGCGGTCGAGGGAGAAGTCGAAATCCTTCTTCGGCAGCACCGGCGTGGCCGGCAGCGGGTTGGCCTGCTTCTGCGCGAGGCTTCGGTAGAGCACGCTGGCCGCGAGGTTGTTCTCGGGCGTGGGCGTGCGATCGTTGAGCACGGTGTGGAACTCGCGCTCACGCCACTGCGACGCGAGCGGTGCATCCACGAACAGCCGCGTGGGCTGCGCTTGCAGCAGCCGTGCCGCGTCGTATACCGGCTGCTTGCTGGCGCCGCGCGCCACGCCCTCCCAGGCGCCGAGCTTGAGTTGGCACGGCGCGTCATAGCAGCCGTGGCAGACCACGCAGCGCTGCTCCAGGATCGGCCGCACATCCTTGCGGTACGACACGCCACCGGGCGCGGTGAGCGCGGGCCGGTCGTAGCGGGTCGGGTCGGCGGGGCCGAAGCGCTCGTCGAGCGCATCCTTCTTGAGCACGGCGCAACCTGCAAGGCAGGTGGCCATCAAGACCAGGCTGGTGAAGCGCATGGGGTTCGCAAAGAGTCGAGGCCCGGGCAGCATAGCCCAGCGCCGTGATGCGATCCCCCTTGCTCGAGGCCCCGTCAGCGGCGTTGCAGCGTGAGCCCGATCAGCCGCGACACCACCGCGGCAAGGTACATCACGCCCACGAACATCTCCACGCTGGCGAGTGCCCGCGCCGGCCCCTTGATCGGGATCACGTCGCCGATGCCCGTGCTGGAAAGCAGCGCGAAGCTGAGGAAGATCAGCTCTGTCCAGGTGCGCGGCTGGTCGGGGTTGGTGATGCCCGCAAAGCTGCCGGGCTGCAGCCACTGCAGCACCGCAAACGCATGCGCGAAGGCCCACACCAGCAGTGTGAAGGTGGCGCCGGCGGCAAAGAGCTCGTCGGCGCTCGCGCGCCAGTCTTCCATCATGTAGGCGATCAGGCTGCCGGCCGCGTAGAAGTAGAAGACCGATTCCAGCCCCGACGACCAGGGCAGCAGCCACGCCATGCCGAACACGGCCTGCAGCACCAGCAGCACGATGGCCGGCAGCGCGATGCACACGCTGAGCCAGGTCAGCCCCGGCGTGCTGCGCACCATGCGCGTCGTGAACACCAGCACGATCACGCCGAACGCACCCAGCACCAGCGGCCCCGCCTGGGTCGATTCGAGAAAGGGATAGAGCAGCAGCCCGACAAGCTGCACGAGCAGCAGAAAGGCAGACGGGTGACGGCGCGTGAGCGCGAGAAATCTGGCGTAGCGCATGCCCGGCATTCTGCGATGCCGCGCGATCGGCCAGACAATCGCCGTTCCCCTGTGCCAGCCATTCACCCGCGATGAGCCTCGTCTACTCCACCGACAGCGGCCGCATGTGCCCCACCTGCCGCCAGCCGGTGGCGAGCTGCACCTGCAAGCAGCCCAAGGCACCGGTCGGCGACGGCAAGGTGCGCGTCAGCCGCGAGACCAAGGGGCGCGGCGGCAAGGCGGTGACGCTCGTGCGCGGGCTGCCGCTCGACGCCGACGCGCTTGCGGCGCTGGGCAAGCAATTGCGCACGGCTTGTGGCACGGGTGGCACCGTGAAGGACGGCGTGGTCGAACTGCAAGGCGATCACGCCGAGCGGGTGATGGCGGAGCTCAAGGCCGGTGGCTGGACGGTGCTGCGCAGTGGCGGTTGAGGCGCGAGCGGAGTTCTCTGCGGCACTCGGGGGCGAAGAAAAAATTGCGGATCAGCGAGCCTGCCGGTTCGGTGCTGTCGGTTACCGGCCGAGCAGGCCCTTGAGCTTGTTGACTGTGTTGAGAACGTCGTCCACCGTCATCTTGGTGCCGCCGCCGTTGTCGGTGCCCTGCTTTTCCGGCGCCGGCGTCGTTGCGGCAGGGGCTTGAGCGTTGCCTGTGGCGACGGCTGCTACCGGCTGGATGACCCGGACTTCGACGCGGCGGTTCCGCGACCGCCCGGCTTCGTTGTCGTTGGCCGCAACCGGTTCGGACTGGCCGCGACCACTGCTCATCAGGCGCGTCCCGTCGATTCCCTTGTCATTGACCAGCGCGGCCGCCACGGCCTGCGCGCGGGCTTCGGAGAGACTCTGGTTGGTGGCCTCGCCACCCACGTTGTCGGTGTGACCAATCAATTCGAGCTGCAGCCTGGGGTTGTCTGTGAGCACCTGAGCCAGTTCGCCCACGGTGGAACGCGAAGCTGGCTTGAGCGTGGCCTTGCCCGTATCGAACTGAAAACCATACACGTCGGCTTTGCCGCTGTCGTTGAGCGCCTTGGCCAGCGGGCTCGCGCCGCTGATGCCGATACGCTCATCATTGAGTTTCTGCTTGTCGACCACGAACAGCCAGGCGTTGGTGCTGTCGCCGAGCATGTTCACCCACAGTGATACATACGTGTCACCGCGTTGTGCCGCCACGTACTGGTTATCTTGCCAGCCGTTGAGGTACAGCTGGCGCGCCTTCGTCAGCTCCGAAATGGCCCCGAGGTTGCCGTTGAAGCAAGTCCGCTCGCAGACGAACAGCTCGTTGAAGCCACTGCGCTTGAGCGCGCTCTGGTAGTTGCGGAAGGCCTGCAGCGTTGAAACGCCCTGGGGGAGCGTGTAGTGGATGTAGGTCACCTGACCTTCCAGCGGCAGCAGTTTGTCGGCCGTCGTCTTGCCGCCGACCTCTTTCGGGCGGCTCAGGATCAGCTGGTACTCCTCGAACTCCTTGAAGTCGTAGTGGGAGATGGTGGCGCCTGGGTAGCGGTTTACCAGCCGGTGATCCGAGCCGGACTCGCCTGCACGGGCCGAGAGGGCTCCGGTCAGCGAGAAGGCGGCGCACAGGGTGGCGGCGAGAAGTTTGCGAGACAGGCTGAGCATGAACTTGCTGGGGCAGTAAAGAGGTGAGGCGAGATGATGCCAGCATCAACTCGCCCTCCATACCGCTCCAGTGTTACCGGATGCGGCTGAGCCAACTCAACGGGTGACCACGCCAGCAGGCGCGCGAGCAGTCACTTCGGATCGTTCGTTAGCACATGCCAGCCTGCCGGCGAGGCGCGCCATTGAGACTACCGCGCGGTGGCGCTGCAACCGTGCCAGGAACGGCTAGCCAAGTGCGGCCGCCTGGGTCCAGCGAGTTGGCTCAGCGTGAGTCGCCACCTGCTTCGAAGTAAGCTCGGCGCCCATGACGCACGCCAGCAAGTCGAAACCCCGCAAGAGCGCCGCACGCTCGGCCAAGGCGCCTGTAGCGCCGGCCCCGCTATCGGCCGTGCTGGCGCGTATCGAGGCGATGTGGCCGTCGCTCGGCCCGGTGGGTCAGCGGATTGCCAGCTTCATCGTCAAGAAGCCACAGGACGTGGTTCACATGTCCGTGAGCGAGGTCGCGGAGCGAACCGGTTCGAGCGAAGGCAGCGTCGTCGGCTTTTGCAAGAGCCTGGGGGCCTCCGGATTCCAGCAGATCAAGATCGCACTGGCACAGGAAATCGTGCAGCCAGTGCAGTTCATCCACGAAGACCTGGAGCCGGGCGACAGCGTCGACCTTGCCATCCGCAAGATTTTCCAGAGCAACATCCAGACCCTGCACGACACGCAGGCGGCGCTGGATGTCAGCGCCATGAACAAAGCTGTGCTCCTTCTGAAGAAGGCCCGGCGCATCGAGATCTATGGCATCGGAAGCGCGGCCACCATTGCAGAGGACGCTCACTACCGCATGCTTCGCATCGGGCTCGACGTCAAGGTGGTGGTCGATTCGCACGTTCAGGCGATCAGCGCCTCGCTCACCGGCCCCGGCGTGGCGACCCTCACGATCTCGCACTCGGGGAGCACGCACGAGACCGTGACCGCAACACGCCTCGCCAAGGAGTCGGGGGCGTCCACCATCTGCATCACCAATTTCGGGAAGTCGCCGATTCAGGCGTTTTCTGACGTGGTTCTCTTCACGATGGCTCGAGAGACCAGTTTTCGCACCGAGGCCATGACGAGTCGGCTGGCGCAGCTTGCCATCATCGACGTGCTGATCGCTTGCCTCGCTCTCAGCGACTACGACAGGTCGGTCAAGACGCTCCGGCAGACATTCGACGTGCTCTCGCTCAAGCGGTACTGACGCGGTGCGCCGGCGCGCAGCAGCGCCGTCAGCGATGCCGCATCGGCAGCAGGCGCGTTTCCGACGATCACGCAGCGCATGCCCAACTGAGCCGCACCAAGTGCGTCGGTCATGGGGTTGTCGCCGATCACGATGGTGCTGTCTGCCTGCGCACCCAACCGGCGCAGGCCTTCCTCGAATAACAGCGAGCCGGGCTTGCCGATGATCCTCCAGGGCTGCACGCCGCTCGCGGCCACCAGGGCCGCCATCAACGCCCCGGTCTCCGGAACCACCGTGCCCCCCGGACCGGGATGGTTGTCGTCACCATTGGTCACCACGAGGCGCGCGCCCTTGCGCAGTTGATTGGCCATTGAGTGCAGGCGCGAAGGGTTGAAGTTCCGATCGAGTGCAAGCACCACGAAGTCGGCATCCGTTTCCACCAGCGCGCATCCGATCGATCTCGCATACCGCTGCATGGCGGGGCCAGCGGCCAAGAGCATGCGCGCGTTCGGATGCTCACGGCCCATGTAGTTGATGGTCTGCTCGCCGGCCAACACGATGCGCTCGGGATCGACCTTCAGCCCCATGCGCCCGAGCCGACGGGCCATGCCGCGCGCAGTGTGCGTGGAATTGTTCGACACGATCACGTAGCGGCCGCGAAATCGCGCCAGCAGATCGGCTGCGCCATCGATCGGCCCGTCTTCCCGGATCAGGGTGCCGTCGAGATCGACGAGGAGGTGGGCGAACGTGCTTTCAATTTTCATGGCGGTGCGATGAGGTGCCGTGCGCTCGCGTCGAGCATTCGATGCGATGGCTTCGAATTGTATTGAGTGTTATTCAATCAGCAATTTGATCTCATTGAGCAGCATTCACTTGCCTGTCATGTGCGCTCCCTAACCTCATGAATCGACACGCCACGCATCCCGATCTCGCGCCCCCTGTCGATCCTCTCCTCAAAGGAAACCGCCATGAATCCTGTCTTTCTCATTCGCGGCCTCGGCGCCGCCACGCTCGTGCTGAGCCTTGCCGCGTGCGGCGGTGGCAGCACTGACTCCACCACCGTCGCATCGGGCGCAAAGGCGTCCGGCGACTCCGCGTTGACCGTGCGCAAGCCCGATGGCTCGACAGCTGACGAGGCGGCGGGGAGTGAATCCCCAGCGGCCTCGTCCGTCAGTTGGGCGCCCTGACGCCTCCACATCCTCTTCATTCACCTACCGGAGTGACACCATGACCATGAGCTCCCCGCCGCGTCGCGACTTCCTTCGCAAGACCGCTGGCTCCCTGGGCGCCGCCACGTCCCTGACCGTGCTGCCGCCCTCCATCCAGCGCGCACTCGCGGTCCCGGCGCACGTCAAGAAGCGCAGCATCGAGGACGTCCAGCACATCGTCATCCTGATGCAGGAGAACCGCAGCTTCGACCACTACTTCGGCACGATGAAGGGTGTGCGGGGTTTCGGCGACCGCTTCCCGATCCCACTCGCGAGCGGCAAGTCGGTGTACTTCCAACCCAACCCGACCGGCGGCGCGGAGATCCCGCCCTTTCGCCGCGATTCCACGATCGGCAGGGCGCTGATCGGATCTGGCACGCCGCACAACTTTCCCGATCAACAGGCGGCGTGGAACCAGGGCAAGATGGATCGCTGGATTCAGTTCAAGAACCAGGCGACGATGGGCTACTTCCAGCGCGAGGACATTCCGTTCCAGTTCGCGCTGGCCGATGCCTTCACGATCTGCGACAGCTATCACTGCTCCATCCTCACCGGCACGGACCCGAACCGCATCGTGTTCTGGTCGGGCACCAACTTCAACCCGGAACTGCGCAAGCAGGGCATCAACAGCACGCACACCGATTCCGAGCCGGTGAACTCGCGCTGCTGGCCTAACCCGTCGAACTGGGTTGCGGGCAGGTCGCAGCAGGCAGACGGGTCGGGGCAGATCGACCCCGTCACCGGGGCCTACAACTACAAGTACACGAACACCCCCTTCAAGTGGGACACCTTGCCCGATGTGCTGCAAAAGGCGGGCATCAGCTGGCACATCTACCAGAACATGAACAACAACTGGACGGGCGCCATGCACGGTTGCCTGGCCTTCCAGAGCTTCCGCACGGCGCAGCCGGGGTCGCCGCTCTATGAGCACGGCCTGACGGGCGGCCCCGCGGCGGCTGACGGCGCTGTCAACTTCCTTGCCCAGCTCAAGCAGGATGTGATCGACGACAAGCTGCCGCAGGTCTCATGGGTGCTGCCCACGCAAGCCCTGGCCGAGCATCCCGGCAGCAGCGAAGGCACGGCCGGCGCCGCCGACTTCATCGCGGACGTTCTGGAGGCGCTGACGGCCAACCCGAAGGTCTGGAGCAAGACGGCCCTGTTCGTGACCTTCGACGAGAACGACGGCTTCTTCGACCATCTTCCGATGCCCGCGGTGCCATCGTATGACGCCGATGGCAAGCTGATGGGCAAGTCCACCGTGCCGCTGGACGGCGAGTACTTCGATGCCTCCGTGGGCAACTACCTGAGCGCCAACGACACCACCAGCGGCAAGCTTCGCCCGTGGGGTCTGAGTTCACGCGTGCCGATGTACGTGGTGTCGCCGTGGAGCAAGGGCGGCTGGGTCGATTCGCAGGTGTTCGACCACACCTCCGTGGCCCGATTCCTCGAGAAGCGCTTCGGCATTACGGTGGACGCCATCAGCCCGTGGCACCGCGCCGTCTGCGGCGACCTCACCTCCTGCTTCGACTTCGTCAACCCGAACGACCCGGTCTTCCCCAAGCTGCCCGACACGAGCAACTTCGCCGCGGTCAATGCAGCGCAGAGGCTTCTGCCCACGGCGCCCATCACGACGGCGCCAGCCACGCCGCAGCCGCTGTTCCAAGAGGCAGGCGTTCGCTTCTCGCGTGCACTGCCCTACGAGCTGCACACCAGTGCTCGGCTGGAAGGGCGCGGCATGCTGTCGCTGGTGTTCGCCAACAGCGGCCGGCAGGGCGCCGTCTTCCACGTCTACGACAAGCTGCACCTGGACCGCATTCCGCGCCGCTACACCGTCGAGGCCGGCAAGACGCTGAGCGATACCTGGAACACGGGTTTGTCCGACAGCGGCAAGTACGACCTCTGGGTCTACGGCCCCAATGGTTTCGTGCGCAGCTTCAAGGGCGATGCGCTGTTCCACGACACCGCGTCGTTCCAGCCCGAGATCCAGGTGGGTTACCACGCCCACAGTGGCGACCTCCACCTGAGGGTCCGCAACAGCGGCAGGAAGACCGGCAGCGTGACGATCACGTCCAACGCTTACCGCAGGGATGGCCCGTGGACGATGAAGCACATCAAACCCGGCGAGACCGAGCACCAGCACTGGGAGCTCAAGAAGAGCGGCGACTGGTATGACTTCACGGTCAAGTCCGAGAACTTCGAGCGCCGGTTTGCCGGTCGTGTCGAAACCGGCAGGCCCGGCGTGAGCGATCCGGCCATGGCGCTGCATCTGCGCGCCTGAACCGGCGGCGCCCCATCTGAGCGAGCGGGGCGCCGCGCCTCTCAGGGGCTGCGAATGCGACCGCAAGTCGTCGCCAGAAGAGCGCCGGCCGGCCGTTGTCGGCGGGCGCTCCTGGCAAGCTTTTCAACGATGCAGTCGCCTGGGGCGCCATTGGCGCGCGCACCACCGAGAGCCAGAGCCACCGGCAACTGGCCTCGGGCCTGAGCTGCCCGGTGGGCTTCAAGAACGGCACCGACGGCAGCATCAAGGTCGCGGCCGACGCGGTGCTCGCCGCGCAGGCGCCGCACGCCTTCATGGGCATGACCAAGATGGGCGTGGCCGCGATCTTCGAGACGCGCGGCAACGACGACTGCCACGTGATCCCGCGTGGGGGCAAGGAGTCCAACAACAGCGCGGCGCACGTGGCTGCGGCCTGCGATGCGTTGCGTGCGGCGTGCTTGCGCGAACAGGTGATGATCGATGTGTCGCATGGGAACAGCAGCAAGCAGCACCAGCGGCAGATCGTGGTGGCGAACGAGGTGGCCGAGCAGGTCGCGGGTGGCGAGCGACGCATCACCGGGCTGATGATCGAGAGCCACCTCGAGGAAGGGCGGCAGGACCTGAAGCCGGGGGTGCCGTTGAAGCCCGGGTGTCGATCTCCGATGCGTGCATCGGGTTTGCGCAGACGGTGCCGGTGCTGCAGGGGCTGGCCGCGGCGGTGCGGGCGCGGCGGCAGCGATGAGTCTTGTCTATTCCACCGACAGCGGGCGCATGTGCCCGGTGTGTCGGCGTCCGGTGGCGGCTTGCACCTGCAAGCAGGCGAAGGTGCCGGTTGGGGATGGCAAGGTGCGAGTCAGCCGAGAGACCAAAGGGCGCGGCGGCAAGGCTGTGACGCTGGTGCGCGGGTTGCCGCTTGATGCCGATGCACTTGCCACCCTGGGCAAGCAGTTGCGCACCGCCTGCGGCACGGGCGGCACGGTGAAGGACGGGGTGATCGAGTTGCAGGGCGATCACGTCGAACGCGTGATGACCAGTCTCAAGGCTGGCGGCTGGACGGTGCTGCGTAGCGGCGGCTGAGCTCTCGTGCTTCTTTGGCACTTGGGCGTTGCGAGCGCCTTCGCCTCAGAGTTCGTGCTTGGAAAGATGGCACCATCAGCGCCTGCAACACGGGCGGTGCAGGCTCGACGACACCGACAACCGGCTCAGGGAAAGCATGAGCAAGAAAACCCTGTCAGAGAGTGACCTTTGCGATAAGTACATCCGCCCAGCCTTCGAAGCGGCTGGCTGGGATGGCACGTCGCAGATCTACCGCGAGTACCCCTTGCGCGCCGGTCGCGTCGTCGTTCGCGGTCGCAAGGCCCGCCGCGATGCCACCACAGTGCTGCGCGCGGACTACGCACTCTTCTACAAGCCCAACATCCCGCTGGCCGTGGTCGAGGCCAAAGACAACAGCCAAGCCGTGGGCGCTGGCATGGCGCAGGCGATCAACTACGCCAGCTTGCTCGACGTGCCCTTCAGCTTCTCCAGCAATGGCGACGGCTTCGTGTTCCGCGACGCCACCCTGACCGACGGTGTGCTTGAGCGCAACCTCACTTTGGAAGAGTTCCCCTCGCCCTCTGAACTGTGGCGCCGCCTGTGTGTCTGGAAGGGCTGGACACCTGAGGTTGAGCAGATCACCGAGTACGAGTACGCCCCGAGCAAGACCCCCCGCTACTACCAACTCAATGCAATCAACCGAACGGTCGAGGCCATTGCTCGCGGCCAGAACCGCGCGCTGCTGGTCATGGCCACCGGCACCGGCAAGACCTACACCGCCTTCCAGATCATCTGGCGCTTGTGGAAGAGCGGCGCCAAGAAGCGCATCCTGTTCCTGGCCGACCGCAACATCCTGATCGACCAGACCATGGTCAACGACTTCCGCCCCTTCAAGGGCGCGATGGCCAAGCTCAGCCCCAACGCCAAGGGCGTCGAGGTGGTCGATGCGCTGGGCAAGGTGACGGTCGAAGACGTGGCGCTCGCCATCAACAAGTCCAGCAAGCTGGTCAACAAGAGCTATGAGATCTACCTCTCGCTCTACCAGGCGGTGACCGGCACCGACGAGGCCGACGACATCTACCGCCAGTTCTCGCCAGACTTCTTCGATCTCGTGATCATCGACGAGTGCCACCGCGGCAGCGCCGCCGAGAACTCGGCCTGGCGGTCCATCCTCACCTACTTCAACAATGCCGCGCACGTCGGCCTCACGGCCACGCCCAAGGAAACGGCCGACGTGTCCAACATCGATTACTTTGGCGAGCCGGTCTACACCTACAGCCTGCGCCAAGGCATCGAAGACGGCTACCTCGCCCCCTACAAGGTGATTCGTGTCGACCTCGACAAAGACACCTTCGGCTGGCGCCCCACCGCCGGCATGACCGACAAGCTCGGCAACCTGATCGAAGACCGCATCTACACCGGCACCGACATGAACCGCAACCTCGTGCTGGAGAAGCGCGACGAGGTGGTGGCCGCCAAGATCACCGAGTACCTGAAGGCCACGAACCGCCACGACAAGACCATCGTCTTCTGCGAAGACATCGACCACGCCGCCCGCATGCGGCAGGCGCTCTCCAACGCCAACGCCGACATCTGCGCCCAGCGGCCCAACTACGTGGTGCAGATCACCGGCGACAACGCCGAAGGCAAGCGCGAGCTCGACAACTTCATCGACCCCGAGAAGCCCTACCCGGTGATCGCCACCACCTCCAAGCTGATGAGCACCGGCGTCGATGCACAGACCTGCAAGCTCATCGTGCTTGACCAGAACATCCGCTCGATGACGCTGTTCAAGCAGATCATCGGCCGCGGTACCCGGCTGCGCGAAGACCTGGGCAAGAGCTGGTTCACCATCCTCGACTTCAAGCGCGCCACCGAACTCTTTGCCGACCCGGCCTTCGACGGCGACCCGGTGCAGATCTACGAGCCCGGTGGCAGCGACCCGGTCGTGCCCCCGCCTCCGCCGGACGCCGACCCCGACGGCACGTCTGGCGAAGACGGCTTGCTCATCACCCCCATCGACGTAGGCAGTGGAGCCGACACCCCACGCCGCTACGTGGTGGGCGGCACCGTCAATGTGGCGGTAGCCCGCGAGCGCGTGCAGTACCTCAACGCCGAAGGCAAGCTCGTCACCGAGAGCCTGCGCGACTACACCCGCATCAATCTCGGCAAGGCCTACACCTCGCTCGACCAGTTCCTGCAAGCCTGGAACGGCGCCGATCGCAAGGCCGCGCTGATCGACGAGCTGGAGCGCCAGGGCGTGCTGCTCGGCGCACTGGCCGAAGAAGTGGCGCGCACCGGCCAGCCCGACCTCGACCCCTTCGACCTGCTGCTGCACGTGGCCTACGACATGCCGCCCCTCACCCGCCGCGAGCGCGCCCAGCGGGTGAAGAAGCGCAACGTCTTCACCCAGTACGGCCCGGTCGCGCGCAAGGTGCTCGACGCCCTGCTCGACAAGTACGCCGACGAAGGCATCGAGACCATCGAAAGCAACGAGGTGCTGCGCGTGCAGCCCTTCTCTGAACTCGGCTCGCCGGTGGAGCTGATCCGCGCCTTCGGTGGCCGCCCGCAATACCTGCAAGCCCTGCGCACGCTGGAGCACGAGCTCTACGCCAACGCGCCGGGCCCGAACTGACGCCCCCTTTCTCTCGCACCACTGAATGTCCAACCTCACCCCCACCATCAAGAGCATCCAGGATGTGATGCGCCAAGACGCCGGCATCAACGGCGACGCGCAGCGCATCGAGCAGATGGTCTGGCTGCTGTTCCTGAAGGTGTTCGACGCCCAGGAAGAAGAGCTCGAACTCACCCGCGACGACTACAAGAGCCCCATCCCCGAGCACCTGCGCTGGCGCCACTGGGCCACCGACCCCGAGGGCATCACCGGTGATGCGCTGCTCGATTTCGTCAACAACCAGCTCTTCCCCAAGCTGAAGAGCCTGGCGGCCGACCCGGTGCGCAACCCACGCGGCTGGGTGGTGCGTGGCGTGTTCGAAGACGCCAACAACTTCATGAAGAGCGGCCAGCTGCTGCGCCAGGTGATCAACAAGCTGGGCGCGATCGACTTCAACCGCCAGGCCGAACGCCACCAGTTCAACGACCTGTACGAGAAGATCCTGCGCGACCTGCAGAGCGCCGGCAACGCGGGCGAGTTCTACACGCCGCGCGCCGTCACCCAGTTCATGGTCGACATGGTCAACCCGCAGCTTGGCGAGAAGGTGTTCGACCCCGCCACCGGCACCGGCGGCTTTCTGGTGTGCGCCATCGAGCACCTGCGCAAGCAGGTGAAGAACACCGAACACGAAGCCCTGCTGCAGCAAAGCATCGGCGGCGTGGAGAAGAAGCAGCTGCCGCACATGCTGTGCGTGACCAACCTGATGCTGCATGGCGTGGAGGTGCCCAGCCTCGTCGTCCACGACAACACGCTGCGCCGCCCGCTGCGCGACTACACACCGGCCGAGCGCGTGGAGGTGGTGATGACCAACCCGCCCTTCGGCGGCATCGAAGAGCCGGGCATCGAGCAGGGTTTCCCGGCCGACGTGCGCACCAAGGAGACGGCCGACCTATTTCTCGTGCTGATCAAGCACATCCTGAAAGACGGCGGCCGCGCCGCGCTGGTGCTGCCCGACGGCACGCTGTTCGGCGAAGGCGTAAAGACCCGCATCAAGGAGCAGTTGCTCACCGAGTGCAACCTGCACACCATCGTGCGCCTGCCCAACGGCGTGTTCGCGCCCTACACCGGCATCAAGACCAATCTGCTGTTCTTCACCAAGGGGCGTCCGACGTCAGAGGTCTGGTACTACGAGCACCCCTACCCGCCGGGCGTGAAGAGTTACAACAAGACCAAGCCGATTCGCATCGACGAGTTCGATGCCGAGAAGGCGTGGTGGGGCAGCGAGGCCGATGGTTTTGCGACGCGGGTGGAGAACGAGCGGGCGTGGAAGGTGGGCATCGAGGCGATCGAGGCCGCGGGCTACAACCTGGACCAGAAGAACCCTCATGCGGCGGACGAGGTGAGCCATGACCCGGATGAGTTGCTGCGCGACTATGCGCGGCTGCAGGGAGAGGCGCAGGGGCTGCGGGATCAGTTGAAGGAGATCCTGGCGGAGTCCTTGGGGGCGCGGGTGTGAGTGCGGTTGTGGAGGTAGGCGAGCCGAGCGTACGAGATTTTGAGATGCCGCACGCACCACTCGTCGCTCATTTCGATCTCGCCACGAGCACAGGCGCCGGCTTGGCGGCCCTTCGTCAGCTCATTCAATCATTGGCGATTCGTGGAAGGCTGGTTCCGCAAGATCGCAACGACGTACCAGCGAGTGCGCTCCTGACGCAGATTCGGGAAGACAAGCTTCGCTTGGTCACCACCCGGACCCGCAATGTGTCGGGTTCGGCGCTAGAGATTGAAGACAACGAGTTGCCTTTCACATTGCCGAGCGGATGGGTATGGGCTCGATTCGGTGACATCACCATCAACCGCGACGGGGAGCGCGTTCCTGTTTCTTCCACCGATCGGGAGCGCAAAGCCAAGACTTACGACTACTACGGTGCCTCTGGCGTCATCGACAAGATCGACGGTTATCTCTTCGACAAAACTCTCTTGCTGATCGGCGAGGACGGGGCCAATCTTCTCAATCGATCGACACCAATCGCATTCTTGGCTCATGGCAAGTACTGGGTGAACAACCATGCCCACGTGATCGACACAACCGATTCCCGGCTGATGCTGTACCTGCAGATGTTCATCAACGCAATCTCGCTGGAGCCCTACGTCACTGGCACCGCGCAGCCGAAGATGAACCAAGCAAAGCTGAACAGCATTGTGATCGCGCTTCCGCCACTTAGTGAGCAAGCCCGCATCGTCGCCCGCGTCGACGAACTGATGAGCCTGTGCGATGCCCTCGAAGCCAAGGGCCGGCTCGAAGCGGAGCAGCATGCCCGCCTGCTCGACACCCTGCTGGGTACGCTGACCGACAGCACCACGCCCGAGGAACTGGCCACCAACTGGCAACGCGTGGCCGCCCACTTCGACCTGCTGCTCGACCGGCCCGAGGCGGTGGATGCGTTGGAGCAGACCGTTCTGCAACTCGCGGTTCGCGGCATGGTGACAGGGCGAGACCCAGACGATGCCCCAGCGGAATATTTGTGGTCACGAATTCAACGTCAGCGGAAGTGCCGACGCAAGATCGAAACCGCAGACAGCGAGCTGTGCGCCACTGCAGGCTACCGGTTGCCACATAGTTGGCGGTGGGCTTCAATCGATGAACTCTCCGCTGACTCTGAAACGGCAATCGCTGATGGCCCGTTTGGGGCCAACCTCAAAACTGAGCACTACATCGAAACCGACGGCTATCGCGTTGTTCGTTTGCAAAACATCGGCTTTGGCTCGTTCCGAGATGAGCACCGCGCCTACATCGCCAAGGAGCACTTCGAGCGTCTGCGCCGGCACGAGGTCGTCGCAGGAGATATCGTCGTCGCGGGACTGGTGGATGAGTCCATCAGATGCTGTGTCGTTCCAGAGAGTCTTGGCCCTGCAGTTGTTAAAGCCGACTGTTATCGGTTCGCAGTGCATCCGGAGGTGAGTACCGCTTATGTTTGTCTGTATCTCAGCTCAGAGCTCGCTCATGAGTTCGCGTCCGTTCATCATCACGGCCTGACGTTGACGCGGATCGGGTTGGGCAACTTCCGCAGCATCCCAGTCGCGTTGCCACCTATCGCGGAGCAACACCGCATCGTCACTCGCGTCACCGAACTCCGCCGCATCTGCGCCGACCTGCGCCAGCGCCTCACCGCGCAGCAGACCGTGCAATCCCAGCTCGCCGACGCCCTCGTCGAACAGGCCCTCGCATGAACCCGCAAGACCTCGACGCCCTGCTCGCGCTGCCCGAAGAGAACGAGCGCGTCGAGTTCAAGGAAGCCAAGAACAACTTCCACTTCGAGAAGCTCGTCGACTACTGCGTGGCGCTGGCCAACGAGGGCGGCGGGCGCATCGTGCTGGGTGTGAGCGACAAGCCGCCGCGGCGCGTGGTCGGCACGCAGGCCTTCGAACTGCCCGCTCGCACCTGCGGCGGCCTGCACGAGCGGCTGCAGCTCAAGGTGGTGTGCCACGAGGTGGCGCACCCCGATGGCCGTGTGCTGGTGTTCGAGGTGCCGGGCCGGCCGCGCGGGCATGCGCTGCACGTCGAGGGCCGCTACCTGATGCGCGCCGGTGACGAGCTGGTGCCGATGTCGCCCGACCGGCTGCGCGCCATCTTTGCGGAAGGCGAGGCCGACTTCATCGACCAGCACGCCGCCACCGGCCTGGACGAAGCGCGCGTGGTGGCCTTGCTCGACGTGCAGGGCTGGTACGACCTGCGCGACCGCCCGCTTCCCTCCACCCGCACCGAGATCATCGACGCACTGGTAAGCCGGCGCTTCGTGGCGCGGCAGGGTGATGGGCTGGCCATCACCAACCTGGGTGCGCTGGTGCTGGCCAAGCGCTTGAGCGATTTCGACAGTGTGGCCCGCAAGGGCGTGCGCGTGATCGTCTACGACGGCATCACCAAGTTGCAGGTGAAAGACGGCAAGGACTGGGTCGCCGACGGTGGCTATGCGGTCAGCTTCGTGAAGCTGGTGGACCAGATTCACGCGGAGACGCCGGCCAGCGAGGAGATCCGCGCGGCACTTCGGCAGACCACGCACGCCTACCCGAAGAAGGCGCTGCGCGAGATCCTGGGCAACGCACTGGTGCACCAGGACCTGGCCGAGCGCGGCACCGGGGTGGTGGTGGAGATCTACGACGACCGCGTGGAGGTGGTGAACCCGGGGCGGCCCCTGCTGGACGTGGACCGCTTCATCGACGAGAACCAATCACGCAACGAGAGGTTGGCCGATGCACTGCGCCTGCTGGGCGTGTGCGACGAACGAGGCCACGGCATGGACGCGGTGGTGACCCACATTGAGGCCCACCAGTTGCCGCCGTACCAGTGCCGCCTGGGCAGCCGGCACACGACGGTGATCCTGTCTCGCTACAAGGCCTTGAGCAAGCTGGCGCCCGACGAGCGCGCGCAGGCGGTCTATCAGCACTGCTGCCTGCGTTTCGTGACCAACCAGATCACCAACAACGAGTCGATCCGCGAGCGATTTCAGATCGAGAAGCAGAACGCCGCGCAGGCCTCGCGCCTGCTGCGCGAAGCGCAAGAGGCCGGGCGCATCAAGGCGGTGGATGCAAAGGTTGGCACCAAGCTGATGCGCTATGTGCCGTACTGGGCGTGATTGCTTGATGCAGTGGCCACCCAGTTCGGATGAATTGCTTCAAGCTGTTGATTTGCAATGATTATTTGCTTGATGGATGCTTGATCGAATGGGGCCGGCGGGCGGTGAGATTGCTTGATGGATCCGAGTGATCCTCGCAACAAACGCAAGACAAACCTATGCGAATCAATGGTTTAGGTGTTTGACGGGTGCTTGATTCGGCCTCAATGGCTGCGTGTGCAGGGCCTTCACCGCCCGCCCCCGCCACCACCCCGCCCCCTGGTTGATCAACAACCCCAGCAGCACCGCCGCCGTCCCCGCCCACTGCAACGGCAAAGGCCGCTCCCCGAACGCCACCGCGGCTGCCCACAGCCCCACCACGGGCACCAGCAGTGACCACGGCACGACCTTGGCGGCTGGGTGGCGCTTGAGCAGGCGTGTCCACAGGCTGTAGGCCAGCAGCGTGGCGAGCAGGCCGAGGTAGAGAACGGCGCCGGCGCCGGCGAGGTCGATCCGCTGGATCTGCGCGATGACCTCGCCGCTGCCTTGCTGCCACACGGCCAATGCGAAGAAGGGCACGATGGGCACGAGGCTCGTCCACACGATGAAGTTGAAGGGCTCGTAGTCGGACACGCGGGCCGCGAGGCGGCCCACCAGGTTCGAGAGGGCCCACATCAGCGCCGCGCCCACGGTGAGCACGAAGCCGATCAGCGTCATCTGCCCCGGCCCTTCGCCGTGCGCGCAGGCGATGGCGACCAGGCCCCCCAGGGCCACGGTGAGGCCCACCCACTGCAGCGGCTGGGTGCGCTCGCGCAGGATGGGCATGCCCAGCAGCAGGGTGAAGAAGGCCTGCGTCTGCATCACCACCGAGGCCATGCCGGCGGTCATGCCGAGTTGCAGGCCCAGGAACAGCAGGCCGAACTGGCCCAGGCCCTGCGCCAGGCCGTAGGCGAGCATGTAGCGCCAGGGCAGCTTGGGTGGCTTGATCAACAGCAGCAGCGGCAGTGCGGCCACGCAAAAGCGCAGGCCGCCCATCACGAAGGGCGACAGGCCGCTGAGGCCCATCTTCATCACGACGAAGTTCAGGCCCCAGATGAGGATGACCGCGGCGAGCCGCGCTGCGTCGCCGCGGGTCAGGGTGCCGCTGCTCATGATGTTGTAGCCGCGCTGGGTGCCACCGAGATGGGCCGCCCGGCCGCCGCGCGCGCGGCCACGAAGCTCAGGAAGGCCTCACGGCTGGTCTTGCCGGGTTGGTAGCCGAGCTCGGCTTTGAGTCGCGCGTTGTCGAGCACCGGGCGGTAGCGCAGGAAGTCGAGCTGCTCCGGGCCGTAGCGGCTGATGCCGAGCCGCGAGCCCACTCGCAGCAGCATGGTCAGCACCGAGGCCGGGAAGGCCTGCACGCGCTTGCCCAGCAGCGCGGCGATCTCGTGGATGGAGAGCGCGCCATCACCCGCCAGGTTGTAGATGCCTTCGCGGCCGGTGCGCAGTGCGTGCAGGAACGCGCCGGTGACGTCGGTGTCCCAGATGAAGACGAAGGGGCTGTCGCTGCCTCGGATGCCGATCAGGCGGCGCTTCTCGAACAGCGCGGTGATCTGGTTGTCGACCGACTCGCCCAGGATGGTGCCGATGCGAAACACCGTCTGCTTGATCTGTGGTTGTGCCACGCGGTAGAGCGCGAGCGACTCCTCCACCAGGCGCTTGTGGTACGAGTACGCGAACACCTGGTTGCCGCGCAGCAGCGCGTTCTCGGTGATCCACGCCGGGTTGTCGGCGTGATAGCCGTAGGCCGCGCCGCTGGAGCTCACGAGCAGGTGCTCGACGTGCGCGTTCACGCAGGCCTGCAGCAGGTTCTGCGTGCCCAGCACATCGACCGAATACTCGAACTCGCGGCTGGAGCCGCGCCCCGGCGTGACGATGGACGCGAGGTGGATGACGGTGTTGATGCGGTAGCGCAGCAGCGACTCGGCGAGTTGGGGGTCGCGCACGTCTTGCCGCTCGTAGACGACGCCGGGCAGGCGCCGCTCTTCGGGTACGTCGCGCACGTCTTGTGCCAGCAGCACGGCGCACTCGCCCGACTGCGCCAGCGCAGCCACCAGGCTGCGCCCCAGGAAGCCATCGGCCCCGGTGATCAAAACCCGCTTCATCAGAACTTTCCTTCAGCACTGCCCACGGGCAGCGGCGGCCGCCGTGCCCACCAGCCTGCGAGCAGCAGGCCGATCACGATGTCCATGAACCCCCAGGCACCGGCCACCACGGCCATGCCACCCAAGCCGCCGAAGAAGCTGAAGATCAGCACCAGGCCGAGGCCGGCGTTGCGCACGCCCACCTCAATCGAGACGGCGCGGCGGTCGTACTCCTGCAGGCCGGCCAGGCGGGCCGTGGCGTAGCCCAGGCCATAGGCGAGCACGTCGTGCGCGATCACCGCCAGCAGCACCAGGCCCAGGTAGTCGACGAAGTAACGCCAGTTGCCGGCGATGGCGCCCACGATGAAGCCCACCAGGCACAGAAAGCTCAGCACGCGCGCCGGCTTCTTGATGCGTTCGGTAAGGCGCGGCAGGTGGCGCGCGAAGAGGATGCCCGCCACGAACGGCGCGCCGATGATGATGACGATGTGCAGGCCCATCTCGAGCGGGTCGAGCGCAATCGTCTTGAGCAGTGGCGCGGCCGTGGGGTGCAGCGCGCCCCAGAAGGCCAGGTTGAGCGGCATCAGCACGATCGACAGTGCGTTGGAGATGGCGGTCATCGACACCGACAGCGCCACGTTGCCGCCTGCGCGGTGGGTCAGGATGTTCGAGATGTTGCCCGGCGGGCAGCAGGCCACGAGGATCATGCCCAGCGCAATGCTCGGCGCCGGTTGCAGCAGCAGCGTGAGGCCGAAGGTGATGGCCGGCAGCAGCAGGAACTGCGCGGCGATACCGGCGGCCATGGCCACGGGCAGCTTGAGCACGCGCTTGAAGTCGTCGATGCGCGTGTCCAGCGCAATGCCGAACATCAGGAAGGCGAGCACCGCGTTCAACGCGGCGAGCGAGGCCGGGTTGAAGTTCAGCCGGATCTCGTCGACCGATGGCATCACTTAGCGGCCCCCGCGCCGAGCGAGGCGCTGGCCGCGCGCACGGCGGCGCGGTAGGTGTCCTTGTGCACGTAGTACGCCATGCGTTCGAGCTTCAGGTACTTGTAGCCGCCGCTCAGGTCAGGCGGCGGGCCGGCCTTGGCGGCAGCGAACGCGCGGCCGCGCTCGGTCCCGGCGGCCTTGAAGGCGCGCGCGACCAACTCGCCCTGCTCGTAGCGGCCCTGCCAGCCGATGCCGCTGGCTTCGATCATGCCGATCACGGCCAGGTTGTCGAAGCGCGGCGCGAAGATGTTGAGGTACAGCTGCGGTGCCATGCCCTGCCAGTTGAGCAGGGCCGAATCGATGAACGGGTAGTGCAGCTTGTAGCCGGTGGCGGCGAGCACGAGGTCGTAGTCCTGGTGGCTGCCGTCCTTGAAGTGAACAGTGTGGCCGTCGAAGCGATCGATGTCGGCCTTGACCGAGATGTCGCCGTGGCCGATGTGATGCAGGATCAGCGAGTTGACCACCGGGTGCGACTCGTACATCTTGTACTCGGGCTTCGGGAAGCCAAAGCGCACCGGGTCGCCGGTGAACCACTTGAGCACGGTGCTGTCCACGCGCTGCTTGAGCCACGCGGGCAGCGGCCGCTTGCCGCCCAGCGTGTCGGCCGGTTTGCCGAAGATGTACTTGGGCACGAAGTAGTAGCCGCGGCGCACCGAGATGTCGACGCTTTGCGCGTAGTGCACCGCATCGACCGCGATGTCGCAGCCCGAGTTGCCGGCGCCCACGATCAGCACGCGCTTGTTCTTGAACAGCTCGGCCGACTTGTATTCGCTCGTGTGCTTGAGCTCACCCGAGAACTGCCCCTTGAAGCGCGGCATGCTCGGCTCGGCCAGCGTGCCGTTGGCGATCACCACGCCCTTGAAATCGGCTTGGCGCAACTGACCGTTGGCATCGAGCCACTCCACGCGCCACAGCGGGCTCGGGCCTTCGCCGAGCGGCTGTACGCGCAGCACCCGCACATTGAAGTGGTAGTGCTGGCGCAGCTTGAAGTGATCGGCAAAGCGCGCGAAGTAGCGGCACAGCTCGCGGTGGCTCGGGTAGTCGGCCACCGAGTCGTCCATCGGGAACTCGGCGAACTCGGTGGTGCGCTTGCTGGAGATGAGGTGCGCCGATTCATACACCGTGCTGCGCGGGTTGGCGATGTTCCACAACCCGCCCACATCCGAATAGGCCTCGAAGCCCTGGAAGGGGATGCCCTCCTTCTGCAGGTTGCGTGCGGCCGCCAAGCCCGAGGGGCCGGCGCCTATCAAGGCCACCTGCATCACCGTGGGCGAGGGCGTGGGCGCCACGTCGTGGAGGCTCACCTGAGCCGTGCTGAGTGCGTTCATGGTGTGGTCGACTTGTCTCGTTCTGTGTTTGTGGGGAGCCTGCTCTCGTCGGCGCGCGGTGCCAAACCGGGGATGGGCGTGGCACCGGCTTCGCCGGCGCGCGGCTTGCGCGGCTGCGCCAGCAGCAGGCGGTCGTGCCAGGCGCTGGGCAGCAGGCCCAGGGCACGGGCCAGCCACGCCATGCGGCGCGGCAGCACGATGTGTTCATGGCCCTTGGCGACGCGCGCAAGCAGTTGGCGAGCGGCGTCATCGGGCTCCAGCAGGCCGGGCATGGTGAAGCGGTTGCCGGCGGTGAGCGCCGTGCGCAGGTAGCCCGGGCTGATCGTGCTGACCGTGAGGCCGCTGCCCCGCAGCTCGGCGCGCAGGCTTTGCAGGTAAGCGATCAGCCCGGCCTTGCTCGCGCAGTAGGCGCCGTTGCCCGGCAGCCCGCGCCAGCCGGCGAGGCTCGCCACACCCACCAGTGCGCCCGCGCGCACCGAGCGCATCGGCTCCACGAAAGGCTGGAAGGTGGTGGCCACCCCGAGCAGGTTGATCTCCAGCATGCGGCGGAACACCGCCAGATCCCCAGCATCGGCCGTGTCATAGCCACCGGCCACGCCCGCATTGGCGATCACCAGGTCGGGCGCGCCGTGCAGGGCCAGCCAATCGCGCGCCATGGCGCGCATGGCCTGGCTGTCGGTGATGTCGGGCGTGTAGATGCGGCTGCGCTCGGGCGCGGTGCGGTGCAACGCCTCCAGCGCCTCGCGGTTCAGGCCGACCAGCGCCACGGCCGCACCGCTGGCCAGCAGGCGCCGGGCCAGTGACTGGCCGAGGCCGCCACAGGCGCCGGTGACGACCGCGTTGCGAAAGGGGGGTGCCTTTTCCATGCGGCCAGCTTACCCGAGGCGGCATACAATCTCATTCATATCAGCTTTTCGTCTCAAATAACGAGACATAAGCGCACTCGCCGCCCCACATGCCGCCAAATCTGACCGCCGCCGACGTCTCTGCTCCCAGCCTTCGCCTGCTCGATCTACTGGAGCGCATGGCTGCCCTGGGGCGCCCGCAAAGCCTGGCCGACCTGCTCGCCCAGGGCACGCCCTGGCCCAAGCCCACACTGCACCGCATGCTGCAGCAGCTGGAGGCCGCCGGCCTGCTGCAACGCGAGCCCGACGGCCGCCGCTACGCGCTGGGCGCGCGCACGCTGCGCATGGCCGAGTCGGCGCTGGCGGGCAGCGCGCAGCAGGGCGTGCGCCATGCCGTGCTGCGCGCCCTGGTGGCCGAGCTGGGCGAGAGCTGCAACCTCACCGCCATGTCGGGCGCCGAGGTGATCTACCTCGATCGTGTGGAGGCCGCCTTCCCGCTGCGCCTGGAGTTGCGCCCCGGCACCCGCGTGCCGCTGCACTGCTCGGCCAGCGGCAAGCTCTTCCTCGCCTTCATGCCCGCACGCCAGCGCAAGCCGCTGCTCGACGGGCTCGACCTGAGCCGGCATACCGGCACCACCCTCACCACGCGCGAGGCGCTGGAGACCGAGCTGGAGCGCATCCGCCAAGACGGCTACGCGGTCGACGACCAGGAGTTCGTCGAAGGCCTCAACTGTGTGGCCGTGCCGGTGCGCGAAAGCGGCTCGGGCCAGCAGGGGTCACTGCGTTGCGCGGTGGCCTTGCAGGCACCCACCGCGCGCATGCCCTTGGCGCAGGCGCTGACGCTGGTGCCGCGCTTGCGACAAGCGGCTACGGCGATCGCGCGCAGTTTGTAGGGCAGGGCCAATGAGCCGGTGAGCGCAGGCTCGCGGGGGCTTACTCAGCGTCGACTTAGGACAAGCGCAGTTCCATGAACAGGCTGTGCGGGTCTTCCTTGTAGCTGGCGAACGGGCCTGATTCCTGAAAGCCTGCGCTCCGGTACAACTGCTGTGCCGCCCCGAAGTTCGCATGCGTGCCGGTTTCAAGGCTGAGCAACGTGTAGCCACGCTGCCGTGCGGTTTCGATGATTCGACCGAGCACGGCGCGGCCGGCCCCGCGGCCGCGAAGCTTTGCCGGTGTGCGCATCGACTTGATCTCGCCGTGCGTGGCGCTCAGCTCCTTCAGTGCGCCGCATCCGAGCAGCACGTGGTCTTGCCAGACGGTCCAGAAGGTGATGTCGGGAGACTTCAGCTTTGATAGATCCAACGCAAAAACCTGTTCCGGCGGGCTCAGTTCATGCATGTTCGCCAGGTGTTCGCTCAGGAGTGCATGCACGTCAGGGCGAGAGAGGTCGTCGATCTCGATTCGCATGGTTCAGTGGTCGTGTTGTTGATTGCTCTCGCGCCGGTACTGCATGGCGACCGCACCGCAGCGCAACGGCTTCGCGCAGACCAGATCGAGCCGCCGCGTGCCGGGCAGCCCGCTCTCATACAGCGTCGGGCCGTGGCCGGCGATCCGGGGGTGCACGAGGAACACGTACTCGTCGATCAGGTCCAGCCGATCCAACTCGGCCGCGAGCAGGCCGCTGCCAAAGAGCACACCGGTCGGGTACGCGTCCTTCAGGTTCTGCACCCCTGCGCGAAGGTCGCCGGCGATGTGGTGAGTGTTCGTCCATGAAAAGTCTTCTCGCGTCGACGAGACCACGTACTTCGGCTTCGCCTCCAGCTTGACCGCCCACTCGCGCAGCGCAGGCGGCGCCTCCACCTCACCGCGGGCCACCGCCGGCCAGTAGCTCTCCATCATTTCGTAGGTCACGCGTCCCCACAGCATGGCCCCGTGTTCGTCCATGAGGCGGGTGAAGAAGGCGTGTGTCTCGTCATCGGCGACGCCCTCCCGGTGGTCGACGCAGCCGTCGAGCGTGACGTTGATGCTGAAGGTCAGGAGCCCCATGCTGCCTTACCCCGTGCGATCGAGCGGATGGTTCGCGCCATCGCTGAGACGAACGGGCTCCAGATCGAAGGGGTTCACGCCATCCAGGCACCCCACGTTGTAGCCGTACTCGTTCGGGTTCGAGCGGCGCTGGTGATGCGTGTAGATGCCGCAGTTCGAGCAGAAGTAGTGACGGGCCACGTTCGTATTGAACTGGTAGGTCTTGAGTGACGCTTCGCCCTGCACGACCCTGAGGCCACCCTTCGACACGGTGGCCATGATGGCGCCCTTTCTCCGGCACATCGAGCAATTGCACCGCAGCGGATTGACGATGCCATCCGGCAGGTCAAGCTCCAGCACCACCGTGCCGCAATGGCACGACGAACGATGCTTCGGCTGAATCTGCGTTGCTCCGACACGTTTGATCATTTCGGCTCCTCGACGGCGAGATTCTCCTGCGCCTATGGTTTGGCATGCGGTGTGCGGGTCAAACCGCTCCATGGTGCTGCCGGGGTGCGGCCTCACTCCTTGATCATCTTGGTCTCGTAGAAGCGCAGCGTTTCTCCGAATCGCATGCAAGAGGCCTTGCCCATCGAGGGCGCCATCTCCCTGTCGAATGTCTCCTTGTGCCGAACAAAGAGGCCGAGTGACACATCTGTGGCTTGCGCGCGAGTGACCTCTTTGCTGGCCGCTGCAAAGTCTTCGATCCTGCGCATCGACTTGACGAGCACGTCGGCGTTCTTCTTCTCCCAGGGGCGCAGCGTTCCCATCCCAGGGAAACCGAGCTTCTCGCACAACTCGCCCTGCTTCATGGCGAAGGCGAAGTACATCAGGTTCTCGGACGCCTCTCTCTCGGTCATCGCCATTGCCGGGTGGCTCATCAGAAGGCAGAGCGCTGCGACGCTGCAGTGACGGTTCAGGGAAGAAGGCATGGAGGTCGGTCGGTGTTTGATCGAGAGGCGGCGCCCGGTCTCCCGGGTGACGCGCTCTCGATTGATGGCGGTATGAAAGGCGTGCGCCGAGCGTCGGGTGCAAGCAGGTTAACGCCAGACGCTCGCCGCCCCGCCGCTCAAGCCTTCACTTCGACCACCGGCACGAACCCGCCGAAGATCATGCGCTTGCCGTCGAAGGGCATGGGCGGGTTGCCGGGGGTGGACGGGTCCATGCGCGGGTCTTCCATCATCTTCTTCATGCCGGCGTCGCGCGTGGCCTTGTCCGGCCATTCGACCCACGAGAAGACCACCGTCTCCTCGGCCGTCGCCTGGACTGAGCGGCGGAAATCGGTGACCTTGCCGTCGGGAACATCGTCGCCCCAGCCCTCGATCACGCGGATGGCGCCGAGCTCGAGGAATATCGGGTCGAGCGTGCGCGCGTGGTCGATGAACTTTTGCTTGTTGGCGGTGGGGACCGCGATCACGAAACCATCGATGTAGGACATGTCTTCACTCCAGTTGGGTTGAACGCAAGTGCACCCGACTGTGGGCACCTCGTATCTCAACGACGAACGACAGCACGCCAGATCGACATCAGATCGACATGACCTGCCCGGCGAGAGGGCCTGACCCCGTGGCCCGACCCTGCGCGCCGCATGTATCCTCAGCCTCTTTACTCGAAAGGATCGTCATGGCACTGTCAAAGAAGAAGCGCGTCGGCAAGCGGACCATCTCGGCCAAGCAGGTCAGAAAGACGGCCAGCGGCAGAAAGCGCCGCAAGGCCGACGGCACACAGCCGCCGAAGGTGCTGTTCCCGACACCGGCGCCCGCCGCGTCCTGACCCCTCGGGGCAGCCGGAGGATCGAGCGCCAAGCCCCCGCGGCTTGGCCGCTCTCGCTTCAGTAGCCCAGGTTCAATAGCCCAAATTCAGTAGCCCAACGCAAGCCCCGAGTTGCGCCTCGGATCGTTGGCCCCGTAGTACCTGTTCTCGCCCGCCGGCTTGCCGCCGAGCCGCGGCGCCCCCACGATGATTGCGGCCAGGTGGTTCGCCGGTTGCGGTGCGCCGAGCTGGTGCCCCATGCCTTCGAGCAGCTTGCGCGTGTCGGGGCTCAGTGCGTAGTTCTCGACGTTGGTGACATCGGGCAGCCACTGCTGGTGGAAGCGCGGCGCGTCGACCGCCTCCTGGATGTCCATGCCGTAGTCGATCACGTTCAGGATGGTGTGCAGCACCGCCGTGATGATTCGGCTGCCTCCCGGCGTGCCCAGCACCATGACCGGCTTGCCGTCGCGGCTCACGATGGTCGGGCTCATCGAGCTCAGCGGGCGCTTTCCCGGCGCGATGGCGTTGGCCTCGCCCTGCACCAGGCCGTAGAGGTTGGGCACACCGATCTTGGCGGTGAAGTCGTCCATCTCGTTGTTGAGCAGCACGCCGGTCTTGCCGGCCGTGACCTTGGCGCCGAACCAGTCGTTGATGGTGTACGTGACCGACACCGCATTGCCCCACTTGTCGACGATGGAGTAGTGCGTGGTGTTGCTGCCTTCGTGGGGCGCGACGCCGGGTTTGATGTCTTTCGAGACGCCGGCCTTGGACGGGTCGATCGCGGCTCGGATCTTGGCGGCGTAGCCCTTGTCGAGCAGGCGATCGAGCGGGTTCTTCACGAAGTCGGGGTCGCCGAGGTAGCTGTTGCGGTCGACATACGCATGGCGCATGGCCTCGATCTGGTAGTGCACCGACTGCGCCGAGCGGTAGCCCAGGTCTTTCAGCGGGTAGCCCTCGAGCACGTTGAGCATTTCGCAGATGACCACGCCGCCCGAGCTGGGGGGCGGCGCCGAGATGACGCGGTAGCCGCGGTAGTCGCACTCCACGGGCGCGAGTTCGCGGGTCTTGTACTGGTCGAGATCGGCCTGCGTGAGGATGCCCTTGCCGGCGGTGCTGGCGGCCACCAGCTCGGCGGCGACCGGGCCCTTGTAGAAGCCGTCCATGCCGTGGTCGCTGATGCGCTGCAGCGTGCGCGCCAGGTTGGACTGCACCAGCTTTTGCCCCACCGCGAAGGGCTCGCCCTTGTTCAGGAAGATCTCGGCCGAGGGCGAGTCCTTGCGGAAGTCTTCGGTCGCGGTGGCCAGCATGTCCACATCGCCCTGGTCGAGTACGAAACCCTGCCTGGCGTAGCGGATGGCGGGCGCGATGAGCGCGGCGCGCTTCATGCTGCCGTAGCGCGAGAGCGCGTACTCCAGGCCCGACACCGTGCCCGGCACACCGACCGCGAGGTAGCCCTTGGTGCTCAGGCCCTTGACCACGTTGCCGTCGGCGCCGAGGTACATGTTGGCGGTGGCGGCCAGCGGCGCCTTCTCGCGGAAGTCGAGGAAGGTCTTGCGGCCATCGGCCAACTGCAGCGTCATGAAGCCGCCGCCGCCCAGGTTGCCTGCCGCCGGGTAGACCACCGCGAGCGCGTAGCCCACCGCCACCGCGGCATCGATGGCGTTGCCGCCGTCCTTGAGCACATCCACGCCCACGTGCGTGGCCAGGTGCTGCGCGGTGACGACCATGCCGTTCCTGGCCGCCACCGGTGCCTGCGACGCCGCCTGCGCGGCCTGCATCGCCAACGCCAGGCACGCCGCCGTCAACAAGGCGGTGGCCCGCCTGACCATCGCTGGATTCATCGCACGCTCCCGTCACTGGTGTGGCGCACATGTCACCACGAAGCCGCCGACCCTTTCCAGCGCGCGGTGACTCGGTGCGCACAATGCGCGTCACGCCTGGGGCGGCGATTGCCCTGTCGACTCACTGCCCGAGGCTCTACCGATGACGCGATACGCTGCCTTCCTGCGCGGGATCAGCCCGATGAACGCCAAGATGCCGGAGCTCAAGCGCTGTTTCGAGTCGGCCGGCTTCGCGAACGTGAAGACGCTGCTGGCCAGCGGCAATTTGGTGTTCGACGCCGAGGCCGCTTCGGTCATCGAGCTGGAGCAATCCGCCGAGCGCGCGATGCTTGCCGGCCTGGGCCACAGCTTCAGCACCATCGTGCGGCCGCAATCGCACCTGCGCGCGCTGATCGAGCGCGACCCGTATGCGCGGTTCACGCTGCCGGCGGGTGCCAAGCGCGTCGTCACCTTCTTGCGCCGCCCTGCGGTATCGCCCATCGCGTTGCCGCAGGAGCGTGACGGCGCGCAACTCCTCGCACTGATCGACGCCGAGCTCTACACCGCCTATGTGCCGGTCGACAAGCCGGCGGCGTTCATGCGCTTCATCGAGAGCCGGTTCGGCAAGGAGATCACGACCCGCACGCTCGACACCGTGAAGCGTTGCGCAGGGGCGTGAGCGGGCCGGTGCTCGCGCACAATCTGCGCCATCGTTTGGCCTGACTGGAGTTGACGCCATGCCTTTGCTCGGCCCCGCCGCCATGCTGCTGTCTTTCGATGTGGCAGACGAGATGCTCGTCGAGCACGACGACTGGCACACCCACGAGCACCTGCCCGAACGCCTGTCGATCCCCGGCTTCCTGCGCGGCAGCCGCTGGCTCGCCACACAGCCGGCCGCACCGCGCTACATGGTGATCTACGAGGTGGCGCAGCTGGGCACGCTCACCTCGGCCCCCTACCTGGAGCGCCTGAACGCCCCCAGCGACTGGACGACCCGGGTCATGCCGCATTACCGCGGCATGACGCGCGGCCTGTGCGCGGTGCGCGCCAGTGCCGGCCTCGGGCTCGGGTCGACTTCCCTGTTGCTGCGCTACACGCCGGCCACTGAAGGCGCGGCGACCGCCATTCGCAGCTGGTTGCGCGACGAGTGCCTGCCAGCCCTGGTGATGCAGCCGGGGCTTGGCAGCGCTCACCTCCTCGAAGCGGCGGCCACGTCGACCATGACCAAGGAGCAACGCATTCGCGGCGCGGACGCCGGGGTGGACGCTGCGCTGATCGTGACCGGCTACGCCGCCGATGCCGTGGCGCGGCTCGCAGCCGATCCCTCACTTGCTCACGACATCGCGGCGCGGGGCGCGACCGTGACGCTCTCGGCCTGCTATGCGCTGGGGCACAGCCTGAGCGCAACCGAGATGGCCGCCGCTGCGGGGGCCGCATGAACCCGCCGCGCAGTCAACGCATCGTGAACATCGTCGGCGGGTGGTTCTTCGTGGCGATCGCGCTGGTGATCCTGGTGGAGGCCTGGGGTGCCGGCTCGATCGGCGGGGGCCTGCTGGCACTCGTGCTCGGCGGCCTTGGGGTGGAGGCGCTGGTCAGCGCGCGGCGCAAGCGTGCCTCGCTGCTGATGCGCATCGGCCCCCTGCCGTGACGAAAGCGCCGCGCTGCGATACCGCCGCGCACGCGCGGGCATCGCATCAGGGGCTCGCCGCCCCCTGTGTGGCGTGGCACGATGTTCACTGACGCTTTCGCTCGGCCTTGTGCATCCCGATATGCTCGCCAGTTCATGAACCGCCTGCCCGACCTTCACAAGACGCGATTGACGCCCATGCGGGCCGAGCAATTCGATGGCTTTGCCGAGATCGCGATCGCCGAATATGCGCAGGACAACTCCCAGGCCGGGCGTTGGCCGCGCAAGGGTGCGAAGGCGCGGGCCCGGATGGAGTTCGAGCGGCTGCTGCCCCAGGGCATCGCCACGCCCGAGCACCACTTCTACGAGGTCTGGCACGACGCCACCCAGGAGCCCATCGGCACCCTGTGGTTCGGCGTACTCGGCAGTGGCGAGCACCGCATGGGCTACGTCTACAGCATCCGCATCCGCCCCGAGTTCCGCGGCCGCGGCCATGCCAAGGCAGCGCTCGATCAGATCGAGAGCATCGCTGCCGACCTCGGCCTGCCCAACATGGGCCTGCACGTGTTCAGCTTCAACACCAGCGCGCAGGCGCTGTACCGCTCCAGTGGCTACGGCATCACCGGCATGAACATGCTCAAGCCATTGCGGCGCGATGACGACACCGACGCCGACGATTCCGGCTTTCTCGATTAGCGGCCCGCAGGCGGGGGGCTGCTTCCCCTCTGTTCAAGGCGTCTCGCGCGCTCTAGACTGCACCTGGCTACAACTGGTTACACGCGGGTCGGCCCGCACCAGATCTGTCTGCCGCACACCGTGAAAGGGGAACAGCATGGGTGACGCACTGAGGGCCCCGGCCTATCAAGAATCCAGGATCGAAGACGAGCCCATCCTGGGCGCGGTACTGGCGCTGCCCGATGGCCGCATCCAGCCGCTGACGTTCTGGGAGCGCGTGATGGTCACGCTGCACCTGACCAACGCCAAGGCGCTCGAAGCGCGCTATTTCAAACCCGCGAATTCCTGACCGTCGAGCGTTGAGCCGCATGCTGCGCGGCCGGCCCGGCACGCCTGGCCGCGCTTGGGCAGAATCGCCTGCACACCCAACAGTGCACGGAGCCTGCTCATGACCTCGATCACCGCGGACAACCTCAACCAGCGCGGCGCGGACAACCTGCCGGGGCATCTGGGCATCGTCATCACCCTGGCCGAGCCGGGTGAGATCCGCGCCGAGATGCCGGTGGTGCAGCACCTGATGGCGCCCAACGGCTTCTTGCATGCTGGCAGCGTGGTCACGCTGGCCGACACCGCGGCGGGCTATGGCTGCGTGGTCAACCTGCCCGAGAGTGCGGCGGGCTTCACCACCGTCGAGCTCAAGTCCAACCACCTCGGCACGGCGCGCAACGGCACGGTGGAGGTGATCGCCAAGCCGGTGCACCTGGGCAAGACCACGCAGGTGTGGGATTCGGTGGTCACGCACCGCGAGACGGGCAAGACGATCGCGCTCTTTCGCTGCACGCAGATGGTTCTCTACGGCAAGTGAGCCGCGCCTTGGCCCTTCGTTCATGAACGGGCTTCATGTGCGCGTGAAGAGGTTTCGCTTGAGCGCCAACGCGCACTCCCTCACCATGCAATGCATGACGAACCCGCTTCACGCCATCCACAAGTACCGCGCCGTCAACGACACGCTCGCCACCTCGGGGCAACCCTCGGTGGCGCAGCTCGGTGAGATCGCTGCCGCGGGCTACACCACCGTCATCAACCTCGCGCTGCACGACGACCCGCGCTACTCGCTGCCCGACGAAGCCGGCACCGTGCAAGCGCTCGGCATGCGGTACGTGCACATCCCGGTGCAGTTCGCATCGCCCACGCGCGCCGACCTGCATGCCTTCTTCGATGCGATGGACGCGCACGGCGGCGAGAAGCTGTGGGTTCACTGCGCTGCCAACATCCGCGTCTCGGCCTTCATCGGGCTGTATCGCATGCTGCGGCAGGGCGCTCCGCGAGGGAGCGCGTTCGAACTGATGGACGGGATCTGGACTCCCGATGCGGTGTGGGTGGCCTTCATCGATGAGGCCGTGGCCAGCCCGCCCTGAGCGGCAGCGCAGGTCATACCGCAAGGGCGCAGAAGAACGAACAGGAACGCGACTTGCCGGCGCCCCTTGCTGTCAACACGCAAGGAGAGCGCCATGCAGAGCCGCCCGAGCCGCCCGAGCTTCCTGAGCTACCTGCGCCACCTGGGCGTTTTCGCCCTGCTGGCGGCCGCCAGCCTGAGCGCCCAGGCCACGCTCATCACTTTCGAGGAGCGCGCACGTGTTCCAGGGACAGAGCCCTGGGGCGATACCTGGGACGCCGATCCCATCACCAACGAGTACGACGCGCTCGGCGTGCACATCAGCGAGGGTTACCTCGTCGGCGCCCCGGGCGCGCAGTCTGTGCTGGGCGGGCCGGCGTTCCACATCAGCTTCACCGGTGTGCTGCCAACCTATGTGAGCCTCAGGTTCAGCTCGCCGGTGCCACCCAACGAGGCATGGGTCGACGCCGGCGGCCCCGGCTACGGCGCCACCTTCGGCACGGGAGGCGTGTCCTGGGGTGGGCCCGACATCGGCCTGATCCAGACGACCTACCACCCCAACAGCCTGGCGTCCTTTCATTCGGCCAGCGGCATCTCCTCTCTGAGCTTCAGCACCTATGCCATCACGCGCACGACCGGCTTGATCGACAACCTGTACTTCGGCAGCGTGCCGCCCGTGCCCGAGCCGGCGTCGCTGGCGTTGCTGGCGGCCGGGCTGGGGGTGGTGGCGCTGGCACGGCGCAGGCGCGGCGTGTGACTCATGTGACAGAACGCGGGGCGGTGCGCCGTACCTGCGGCCGGTAAGACGTTCGGCACGAATGCCCGGCTCGGCCGGCCCGCGATGCAGCGGGCCTAGACTGCGCGCATGAAGCAGCCCGTCGACCTCGCCCATGCCTGCCGCCTGATCAACCATGGCCCCACCGTGCTGGTGGGCAGCGCGCACGGCGGCCGCCGCAACGTGATGGCTGCGGCGTGGTCGATGCCGGTGGAGTTCGTGCCGCCGCGCGTGGCGGTGGTCGTCGACAAGAAGACGTACACCCGCGAGCTGATGATGAAAAGCGGCGGCTTCACGCTCAGCCTGCCCGGCCGCGCGCTGCTCGACGCGACCTACACCGTGGGCAGCGTGTCGGGCGCCGAGGTGGCCGACAAGTTTGCGCGCTTCGGCCTGGCGCACTTCGATTCGCCGCAGCTCGGCCTGCCGTTTGTCGATGGCTGCGTGGCCGGCCTGGAGTGCCGCCTGATCCGCGAGCCGCACACCGAAGACGCCTATGACACCTGCTTCGGCGAGGTGGTTTCGGCCTGGGCCGATGCGCGCGTGTTCGTGGGCGGGCACTGGTCGTTTCGCGGCGACAACACCGAACTGCACACCTTGCACCACCTGGGCGGCGGTCACTTCGCCTCGCCCGGCGAGAGCCTCAAAGCCCGAGTGCTCAACTCCGGATGAACCCGGCGGCACACTTCACACCCACCCGCCTCGCACTCACCCTTTCCACCGCGCGCACCATGAAACTCATCGGCATGCTCGACTCGCCCTATGTGCGGCGCGTCGCGATCTCCTTGCAACTGCTCGGGCTGCGCTTCGAGCACCAGTCACTGTCGGTGTTTCGCACCTTCAAGGAGTTCCAGCAGATCAACCCGGTCGTGAAGGCGCCCACGCTGGTATGCGACGACGGCACGGTGCTGATGGATTCGCCGTTGATCCTTGAGTACGCCCAGGCCCTGGCCAATCCGCGCAGCCTGATGCCCACCGATCTGGCTGAGCTGCGCCACGCACTGCGCCTCATCGGGCTCGCACAGGCGGCCTGCGAGAAGGCGGTGCAGATCATCTACGAGCGTGGCCTGCGCCCGCAGGAGAAGTGGCACGAGCCCTGGCTCCAGCGCGTGATGGGCCAGGTCAACGCCGCCTTCGGCCTGCTCGAACAGGAGCTGGCCCGCGTGCCGCTCTCGGCCGCCCGCGACCAGATCAACCAGGCCGGCGTGAGCGCGGCGGTGGCCTGGTATTTCGCGCGACACATGTTGAACGAGCAGGATTTGCCCAGCGCGCACTTCCCGAATCTGGTGAGCCTTTCGGCGCAAGCCGAGGCGCTGCCGGAGTTCCGCGCCGCGCCGCATGGGGACAGCACCTATACCTGCCCATAGAAGTCAGGGCCCTGGGATGTACTAAAAGCCAAGCGCAGCAGCGCAGGGAATGCCAATTGCCCTGCCACTGACCATCTGCAGGGGAGGTCACCATGCTGCATGCCCACCTGATCCCGCGCGCCGTGCTGGCCTTGGCCGCCGTCACGATCGCCGGCGCCGCGCAGGCCACGCTCATCACCTTCGATGAGTTCCCTTACGTGAACGATCCACTGCAGGGCTGGTCTTCCCACCCGCTCGACGGCGTGTACGACCACCTCGGCGTTGACCTCAGCGGCGCGTACCTGCAGCCCGCCGACGGCGACCTCACGTTTCCCAACAGCCAGTACGTGATCGGCGGCAATTACTTCAGCCTTTCGTTCACGAGCGCCACCTTGCCCACGTATGTGAGCCTGGTGCTGTCGTCGAACCTCGCTGGCACTCAGGCCACCGCCACAGCCACCGGGCCGGGATCGTTCAGCCAGATGGCCGACACCGGCGGCTTCCGCTACGACCCGGAGCTTGGCGACTTCGTCACCACGCCGTACATCGATCGACAGTGGGTGACTTTCCACTCGCCGCAAGGCATTTCGCAGATCAGCTTCGACACGTATGCGATCTCGCGCACGGATGCGAAGTTCGACAACCTCTACTTCGGCAGCGTGCCCATGGTCCCCGAGCCCGCGACGCTCGCGCTGTGGGCCGCTGGATTGACCGTGGTGGGGGTGGCTGCGCGGGGCCGCAAGGCGCGAAGCCACGCCATCGACGCCTGAGCCGCCGCCGGGATACCGATTGCCCACCTGAAGGGCTTGCACCAGGAGGTCAGCATGCACACCACTCGCCTGTGCCCTCGACTTGCACTCATGGCTGTCTCCCTGGGCTTTGCCGGCGTCGCCCAGGCCACGCTCATCACCTTCGACGAGCGGCCCTGGTTGGAGGGTCCCGACGATCCCTTCATCGCGAACCTCATCACCGACCAGTACGCCCACCTGGGCGTGCGCTTCGACATCGGATTCCTGCAGCCCGCCACGGGCGGCGGCTACGTTGGCAGCCAGTACCTCCTCGGCAGCAACAGCTTCGGCATCAGCTTCACCGAGGCCAGCCTGCCCACCCACGTGAGCTTCGTGTTCGGCTCGCCCGTGGCCCCGATTCGCGCCACCGTGACGGCCTACGGCGCCGATGGCAGCGTGCTGGGCACGGCCAACACCGGCGGCAGCTACATCGGCCTGCCCGACTACCCGTACTGGGTGGACACGCCGTACAACCACCGAACCCGGGCCTCGTTCAGTTCGCTTGCAGGGATCGCGCGGCTGCAGTTCTCGACCGTGATCAATTTCCGCTACGAGGCCGTGCTCGACAACCTCTACTTCGGCAACGTGGCGGCCGTGCCCGAGCCGGCGACGCTGGCGCTGTGGGCCGCCGGCCTGGGCACGATGGGTGTCGCGATGCGGCGTCGTCGTCGGGGCGGGCAATGACGAGGGCGTGATCCGTCGACTACCGGAGACCACCATGCATGTCGCTCCAAGCTTCGGCCACCGCCTCGCGCTGGCCGCCATCGCCGCCACGCTGGCCGGTGCGGCCCAGGCCACAGTCATCAGCTTCGACGAGCGGCCCTACAGCCCGCACCCGCCGGGAGATACCTCCTGGTACGCCGATCCGCTCGGCGACTACTACGACCCGTTCGGCGTGGACATCCGGGACGCCTACGTGCGGCCGCGAGGCGACTTCTCCATCTACAAAGAGAGCCAGTACCTGCTGGGCGGGCCCGCCTTCAGCATCGACTTCACCGACAGGACCTTGCCGACCTTCGTGAGCCTGTCGTTCACGATCCCGACCCCGGCGGCATTCCCGGCCGAGGTCATCGCCATCGGACCGGGCGGCTACCGGGTGGTGGCCACCACCGGTGGGCGCTACTGGGATGAGAACGGGCAGCCCTACGACACGCCCATGAACCTCCACAGCGTCGCGAACTTCCATTCGCCTGGGGGCATCTCCGGGCTTCGCTTCAATTACACCCTCACGCGCAACATCGGCCAGATCGACAACCTGTACTTCGGCCAAGTGGCGCCGGTGCCCGAGCCCGGCGCGCTGGTGCTCGCCGCGGTCGGGCTCGGTGTGCTGGGCGTGGCGCGCCGACGGCGGCGTCAGCCCAGCGTGTCGGCCCAGATGTTGCGCGCCCAGCCCTCCGCGTAGGCGGCCTCGGCCGCGCTGCGCGCCGACGACACGCCCCCCGATCCCGCCACCGGCTTGAAGGTGGCCTCGGCCGCCACGTACTCGTGCACGCTCGCCACGTGGATGGCGCTGTCGTCGGCCACGTAGCTGTAGCAAGTGTTCGTGAGCATGGGCTGCGGGTTGATCGCCAGGCCCGCGAGCTGCGCCACGATGGCCGCCGCCGCGACCTTGGCATGCGCGTTGGCCATGTGCGCGCTCTTGGGCATGCCGCCGGCGGCGAGCACGGCGTCGCCGAGCACGTGCACGTGCGCCGCGGCGGTGGATTCGAGCGTGAGCCAGTGCACGCCGCACCAGCGGCCGGCATTCATCAGCCCGGCCTGCTGCGCGATGGTGTTGGCGCGCATGGGCGGCAAGAGGTTGAGCACGTCGGCACGCACGTCGTCTTGCACCTCGACCTTGGCGCGATCGCCCTCCACGCCCACCACCTTGTGCAGCGGTCGGTGCTCCACCATGCCGGGGTAGAGATCGGCCCAGGCCTTCTTGAAGAGGCCGGGCTTGGAGGTGACGTCGGGGTTGGCATCGAGGATCAGCACCTTGCTGCGCGGCTTGGCACGCTGGAGGTAGGCGGCGATCACGCTGGCGCGCTCGTACGGGCCGGGTGGGCAGCGGTAGGGCGACTCGGGCACCGAGATCGCCACCACGCCGCCATCGCGCATGGCTTCGAGCTGGCGTCGCAGGGCGAGCGTTTCGGGCCCGGCCTTCCAGGCCTGCAGCACCTTGCCGCTCGCGTGGGCTGCGCGCAGGCCGGCGATCTCGTCGAACATCAACTCCACACCGGGCGACACCACCAGCTTGTCGTAGCCGATGCGTGCGCCACCACCGAGCGTGACCGTGCGGCCCGCGGTGTCGATCGACGTCGCCCGGTCGCGCACCCAGCGCACGCCATGGCGCGAGACCAGCGCGTCGTACGGTGTGGTCAGGTCGGCCAGCGTGCGCCGGCCGCTCAGCACCAGGTTCGACACCGGGCACGAGACGAAGCTCGGCTCTGGCTCGATCAGCAGCACCTCGATCGTCTGGCCCGACAACAAGCGCACGTAGCGCGCCGCCGTCGCGCCGCCGAATCCACCGCCGATCACGACCACCTGCGCGCGCGCGGTCGCGCCGGGCAATGCGCCGCAGGCGGCCAGCGCGGCCGTGGCGCCGCTGGCCAGCACGAGATGGCGTCGCTTCATGGCGCCCCCTTCGGCAGCGCGGCGAAGTAGTCGGCGATCTGTTCGAGTTGCGCCGACGTGTAGCCGCGGGCGATCTGTTGCATCACCGTCGAGGGGCGCGCGCCATCTCGAAACGCGGTGAGCAGGCCGAGCAGCTCGGTGCGATCGCGACCCCGCAGGGAGACCATCGCCGTGCCGGCTTGCGCGCCGCCGTCGGTGCCATGGCAGGCCGCGCAGGTGGCGGCGAGCGAACGCTGCTGCAGCAGCGCCTTGGCGGGTGGGTCGGTGGCCTGCGCGGCGGGCGATACGAGCGTTGCCATCACGGCTGCGGCCAGGGCCGCGAGGGGCGGGAAGGTCATGCGGTCTCCTTCGGGCGGGGCTGCATCTTGCGCCCAAGCAGAAGTGGACGCCGGTGCGGTGGAACCCTCGGCTTGCGCGGGTTATTGGCTTGTCGCATGCTGCCCGCTCCGGCTTCGGCCCGCGCGGAGACCCTCATGCCCACCTTGAACGTCAACGGCAAGCGACTCACGTACCAAGCCGATGCCGACACGCCCTTGCTGTGGGTGCTGCGCGAGCAACTTGGCCTCACCGGCACCAAATACGGCTGCGGCATCGCGCAGTGTGGCGCCTGCACGGTTCACCTCGACGGAGTGCCCACGCGCAGTTGTGTGCGGCCGGTGTCCACGGTGGAGGCGGGCAGCAAGATCGTCACCATCGAGGGCCTGTCGGCCCAGGGCGACCACCCGGTGCAAAAGGCCTGGGCCGCGCTCGATGTGCCGCAGTGCGGCTACTGCCAGTCCGGGATGATCATGGCCGCGGCGGCACTTCTCAAGGCCAAGCCGCAGCCGACCGATGCCGACATCGACGAGGCCATGACCAACATCTGCCGCTGCGGCACCTACAACCGCGTGCGTGCGGCGATCCACGCGGCAGCCTCGGGTGGCGACACCAAGCGTGCTGCGATCCACATCCAGCACATCGACGGGAGCACAACATGAGCTCGCCGCGTCGCCCCAAGGGCGAATGCCGGAGTGCGGAGCGCGAAGGTCTGTCGATGAGCGCCGCGCTGTCCAGACGCGAGTTCATCGGTGCGGGCGCCGGTCTCGTCGTCGGCTTCCATATTCCATTCGCCGGTGCCGCAACCGCCGCTGCCGCGGCGACCGGCACGCCCGAGATCAACGCCTGGGTCGTCGTGAAGCCCGACGACACCGTGGTGATCCGCATCGCTCGCTCCGAAATGGGCCAGGGCTCGCTCACCGGCCTGGCGCAACTGGTGGCCGAAGAGCTGGATTGCGATTGGGCCAAGGTGACCACCGAGTACCCCACGCCCGGCCAGAACCTCGCGCGCAAGCGCGCCTGGGGCAACTTCTCGACCGGCGGCAGCCGTGGCATCCGCGAGTCGCACGACTACACGCGCAAGGGCGGCGCGATGGCTCGCACGATGCTCGTGCAGGCCGCGGCCGGGCAATGGAAGGTGCCGGTGTCCGAATGCAGCGCTGCCGCCAGCGTGATCACGCACACGCCGAGCGGGCGCAAGACGAGCTACGGCAAGGTCGCACTCGCCGCCGCCAGGCTCACGCCACCGACCGAGGTGGCGCTGAAAGACCCGAAGGACTGGAAGCTCCTCGGCAAGCCGCTGGCGCGCCTGGACACGCGCGACAAGCTCACCGGCAAGCAGGTCTACGGCAGCGACCTCAAGCTGCCCGGCATGCTCAACGCAGCGATCAAGGACTGCCCGGTCTTCGGCGGCAAGGTGAAGAGCGTCAACGCCGCCGCCATCGCCGGCAAGCCCGGCGTGAAGAAGGTGGTGCGCGTGGGCGAGAGCGCCGTCGCGGTGATCGCCGACACCTGGTGGCACGCCAAGACCGCGCTCGACGCGCTGCCGATCGAGTGGGACGAAGGCCCTCACGCCCAGGTGGCGAGCGCCGACATCGCCGCCACGCTCAAGGCCGGGCTGGACGCGCCCACCGCCGCGGTGGGCAACAGCAATGGCGACGCCAAGGCCGCGCTGGCCACGGCGGCGAGGCGCATCGAGGCGGTGTACTCGTACCCGTTCCAGAACCACGCGACGATGGAGACGATGACGGCGACGGCGACGTACACACCCGAGCGCTGCGAAGTCTGGACCCCCACGCAGAACGGCGAGGCCGCACTCGCCGCCACCGCCGAGGCCGCCGGCCTGCCGCCCGAGAAGTGCGAGGTCTACAAGCTGCTGCTGGGCGGCGGCTTCGGCCGGCGCGGCGCGATCCACGACTGGGTGACGCAGGCGGTGCTGATCGCGAAACAGATGCCGGGCACGCCCATCAAGCTGATCTGGTCGCGCGAAGAAGACATGACGCACGGCCGCTACCACCCCGTCACGCAGTGCAAGCTGAGCGCGGGGCTCGATGCGCAGGGCGAGCTGCAGGCGCTGCACATGCGCATCTCGGGCCAGTCGATCCTGGCTGGCGTGTTCCCGCAGATGATCCGCGACGGCAAGGACCCGGTGGTCTTCCAGGGCCTCAACCCACGGGGGCCCGAGGCCTCGATCGGCTACACCGTGCCGCACCTGCTGATCGACCACGCGATGCGCAACCCGCACGTGCCGCCGGGCTTCTGGCGCGGCGTGAACCTGAACCAGAACACGATCTACCTCGAGTGCTTCCTCGACGAGCTGGCGCACGCCACGCAGCAGGACCCGCTGGCCTTTCGCCGCAAGCTGATGGGCAAGAGCCCGAAGCACCTGGCCGTGCTGAACGCCGCCGCCGAACGCGCCGGGTGGGACACGCCGGCGCCGGCCGGCGTGTACCGAGGCCTCGCGCAGACCATGGGCTTCGGCAGCTACGTGGCCGCGGTGGCCGAGGTGTCGGTGAGTGACGAAGGAAAGCTCAAGATCCACCGCATCGTGGCGGCCACCGACTGTGGCCACGCCGTCAACCCGCAGCAGATCGAGGCGCAGGTCGAAGGCTCGTTCGTGTACGGCTTGTCGGCGGCGCTGTACGGCGAGTGCACGGTGAAAGACGGCCGCATCGAGCAGGACAACTTCAGCACCTACAACGTGCTGCACATGGACGAAATGCCCAAGGTCGAGACCATCGTGATGCCCTCGGGCGGCTTCTGGGGCGGCGTGGGCGAGCCCACCATCGCGGTGGCCGCGCCGGCGGTGCTGAATGCGATCTTCGCGGCGACCGGCAAGCGCATCCGCGACCTGCCGCTGAAGAACCACGGCCTGAAGAAGGCCTGATGCGCTCGCTGGCCGGGATCGTCTTCACGCTGTGTGCCGGTGCCGTGCAGGCGCAGGGTGCCGGCGGTGACGCGCTGCCCTCGCCGCTCACCGCCACGCCGGGCGATGCGGCGCGCGGCCGCGCGATCGTCGCGAGCCGGCAGACCGGCCTGTGCCTGCTGTGCCATACGGCGCCCATCCCCGAAGAAGCCTTCCAGGGCACGCTCGCACCCGACCTCGCCGGTGCAGGTGCGCGCTGGTCGGCAGCGCAACTGCGCGCGCGCATCGTCGACTCGCGCCAGTTGAACGCGCAGAGCATCATGCCGGCCTACTTTCGCCGCGAGGGCCTGCAACGCGTGGCGCCCGCTTGGCAGGGCAAGACGCTGCTCGAGGCGCAACAGGTGGAAGACGTGGTCGCGTACCTGGTCACGCTGAAATGACGGCCTCGCTGCACCGCCGCGAACTCCTGCAACTCGGCCTGGCTGCGAGCGCGGCGCTGATCGTGCGGCCCGCGCACGCCACCTCGTCGGAGATGGAGGCGGCGATCCGCGGCTACACCAATGGCGGCAGGCTGCAGACCGGGCGCGTGACGCTGCAGGTGTCCACGCTGGTCGAGAACGGCAACGCCGTGCCGATCACGGTGAAGGTGCAAAGCCCGATGACCGCGGATGAGCATGTGACCGGCATCGCCGTCTTCAACGACCGCAACCCGCAACGCGATGTGGTGCGATTCACGCTCGGGCCCCGCGCGGGGCGGGCCGAGGTGTCCACCCGCATTCGCCTTGCCACCTCGCAGCAACTGGTGGCGGTGGCGCGGCTGAGCGATGGCAGCTACTGGTCGCATGCCGTCGATGTGCTGGTCACGCTGGCGGCTTGTCTGGAGTGATGCATGTACATCGGTGTGGGCCTTCGATACCTCAGGCTAAGCGGGTGGTGGCATGCGGGTCATCAAACGCTCTCCGACCGCTCAGCCTGAGGTATCGAAGGCCCGCTCCACCCTGACCCAAGAACCCATGGCCCGCACCCTCATCACCGCCCCCCCGACCGCCAAGCGCGGCGACGTCATCGAGATCAAGACCCTCATCGCCCACGTGATGGAGACCGGCTTTCGCCCCGACGCCAACGGCCAGATCAAGCCGCGCGACCTCATCAACCGATTCAGCTGCCGCTACAACGGCGAACTCGTCTTCAGCGCGCAGCTCTACCCGGCCGTCGCCGCCAACCCGTACATCGCCTTTCATACCGTGGCCACCGAGAGCGGCACGATCAGCTTCGAGTGGGAAGGCGACAACGGCTTCAGGCAAAGCGAGAGCGTGTCCATCACGGTCACTGAATGATGATGAAGCGGGCCGCCGCGATCGGCCTGCTGCTCGCGGTGGCGGCCTGCGCACCGCCTGCACCAGGGCCGGCGGCCGATGCGCGCCGCTCGGGTTTCGCCGACATGAGCCCGCAAACCCAGGCCATGCAGCGCGACGACACGCAGAACCCGGCGATGCTGTGGGTGCAGGACGGCGCGGCGCTGTGGTCGCGCGCGCCGGCTGGCACCGGTGAGGCTTGCGCCGCCTGCCATGGTGATGCCGCCCATTCGATGCCCGGCGTGGCAGCGCGCTACCCGGCCTTCGATGCCGCCAGCGCGCGGCCTGTGAACCTCGCGCAGCGCATCAACTTATGCCGAGAGCGCCACCAGCAGCAGCGCCCGCTCGCCGCCGAGAGCCATGAACTGTTGGCACTCGAAAGCTTCGTTGCGTTGCAGTCGCGCGGCCTGTCGGTGGCGCCACCGGTGAACGACCCCCGCCTGCGAGCGCACCGCGACCGCGGCGAAGCGCTGTACCGCCAGCGTATCGGGCAGCTCGACTTGTCATGCGCGCAGTGCCACGACGAGCGCGCCGGCGGGCGCCTCGGCGGCAGCCTGATCCCGCAAGGCCATGCCAATGGCTACCCGCTGTATCGCCTGGAGTGGCAATCGCTCGGCTCGCTTCAGCGCCGCCTGCGCAATTGCCTGACCGGCGTGCGTGCCGACGTCCCGGCCTACGGCGCGAGCGAGCTGGTCGAGTTGGAGCTCTACCTGGCTTGGCGCGATCGCGGCATGGCCATCGAGTCACCGGCCGTGCGGCCGTGAGTGCAGCGCCCTGACAAGCGCAGAGTGAGCGGCCGCCCGCGCGGCGTGTGCCGCAACCCCTCAGTCCAAGGGGCGGGCATTGAGTGCGTGGGGGGCGTTCGCACGTACCCTTGCGGCACAAAAAACAAGAACTCAGGGATCATGAACAGAACGCTTCTGGCGGCGCTGCTGGTGTTGGCTTTCAACGCCGCCGCTGCTCAAGGCCGGCCGGTGTTGGCCAGCCTCCATTTGCAACGCACCGCGGCGCAGGCCGATGCCTTCGCTGCGCGCGGCCGAGGGTTGGCGGCACCTACTTCGCAGTTCGAGTTTCTGCCCGGCACGGATTGGGTCTGGGACTCGCCCCATCGTGCGCCCGCTCTGGCAGCCGGCACGCAGCCCCGCGCCGCGGCCTGGCCTGCGAACGACGCTGCCGTAGGCCGAGCCGAAGACAGCAGCGCAGTCGGGGGCGACACCGACGTGGCCACCCTCGAGGCACGGCTCAGCGCTGTGCCCGCACCCTTGCTCGCGGCTGCGGGCCTTCTCGTCACCGCCGCGTGGTGCCGGCGCCGCCGGCGATTGATGCCGCGTTGATGCACGCTTGACGCGCCCGTGGTGCCGCACCGCGGCCATGGGCACTCGGATTGCCGCATGCTCCAGCCACATCAACACTGGAGACAGGCATGACGCACTACGTGGATGGATTTGTGCTGGCCGTGCCGCGCGCCAACATCGAGGCCTATCGCAAGATGGCCGAAGACGCCGGCCGGGTGTGGATGGAGTACGGCGCGCTGGAGTACCGCGAATGCTTGGCCGATGACGTTCAGTCCGGCACGCTGACCTCGTTTCCGCAGGCCGTGCAGTTGAAGGACGACGAAGTCGTGGTCTTCTCGTGGATCACCTACCCCTCGCGCGATCAGCGCGACAGCATCAACGCCAAGGTGATGGAAGACCCGCGCATCAAGAGCATGAGCCGTGATTCCATGCCCTTCGACCCTTCGCGCATGTTTTTCGGCGGCTTCACCATGATCGTGAAACTCTGAAGAGCCACGGATCCGCACGATTGCGGTAGGACATCGACTACCTGCCGAGCCGTGATTGGCCGGCAGGCCGCGCGCGGCCGCCTTCGGACAATGGCGACTCCTGAACCTTCAACACAGCAAGGAGCGCCGCCATGACCACGCAAGCACGCATTCAGGGCGAAGTCGCCTACCGTGAAGGCGACGGCCCCAACATCGTCATTCCCAAGGGGCCGGTGGAACTCGACGAAACCGAGCTCGACGTGACCATCAGCTGGAGCGATGGCGACACCAACGGCAGCGCGGCCATTCCGATGGCCGACTTCCGGCGCCACGTGGCCAGCCGCGCCATCGTCGTCACCCAGGGCGGGGTGCGCTAAGCATCGCCTCCCTCAGTCCAGGATCAGCAGCGCCTCTTCGCGCCAGTAGTCCACCGCGGCGTAATAGCCCTCCCACACGCAACCATTGCAGCCGCGTTCACAGCAACTCGTGGGCTCGGGAGGTGGCGCGCGCAGCGTGATGCCGCGCGCCTGGGCGCGAAGCTGCAGCTCGGTGAACATCGCTTGTGCTGCGGCGCGGGGATTCAGGGCAGGGTCGAACACGGGATCGGGAGCGGGGCGAAAGCGCGTAGTGTGACCGACGCGCACGGTCGATTCGGTGGCAGCATCGCGTCCTGCACTGGTGGAGCCCTGCCTTGAAACGATTGACGATGTCGCTCGACGACGAACTGGCCGATGCCTTCGAGGAACTGGTCGCCTCGCGCGGCTACGAGAACCGATCCGAAGCCTTCCGCGATCTGCTGCGCGCCGATCTGAGCCGCAAGCAGCAAGACGAGAATCCCAAGTCGCCTTGCGTGGCCACGCTCACGTATCTGTACGACCACCACCAGCGCCAGTTGGCGCTGCGCCTGAACGACCTGCAGCACGAGCACCACGAGCTCACCGTCTCCACGATGCACGCGCACCTGGACCACGGCAACTGCCTGGAGACCGTCATCCTGCGCGGTCAGGTCGGGCGCGTTCGCGCCTTTGCGCAGTCGCTGATGGTGCAGCCGGGTGTGTCGCACGCCTCGCTGCAGATCATCCCGATGGCTCGGCCGCGCGGCCACGGCCACGCCCACTGAGATCGCCTCAGCCGATGTGACCTGCGGCGGCTGGCACGCAACTTGTATGATGAAAATGGCATTCGTCATACACATCAAGCCACCATGAGACATGCTCGTCGCCTTCCTATCCTCACAGGGCTTGCTGCTGCCGCGGCCTCGTCTGTCGTGCTGGCGCAGACCGCGACCGATGCGCCGGCCCAGGCCGAACTCGGCCGGGTCGAGGTCACGGGAGCGCACTACGAAAACGCCGTCGGATCGAGTGATGCCGCCTCGCAAGGCGCAGTGCGCGCCGAGGCACTGAAAAGTCGGCCCGCATTGCGCCCGGGCGAGCTGCTCGAGTTCGTGCCCGGCGTGCTTGTCACGCAGCACTCCGGCGACGGCAAGGCCAACCAGTACTTCCTGCGTGGCTTCAACCTCGACCACGGGACCGACTTCGCCACCACGGTCGGTGGCATCCCGGTCAATATGCCGACGAATGGCCACGGCCAGGGCTACTCGGATCTCAACTTTCTGATCCCCGAGATGGTCGAGCGTATCGACTACCGCAAGGGCCCGTACTTCGCGACGCACGGTGACTTTGCGTCTGCCGGCGCCGCCGACATCCACTACCGCACGCGGCTCGATGCGCCCTTCGGGCAACTCACGCTGGGCGAGAACGGCTACCGCCGCGGCCTGCTCGGTGCGTCGCTCGAGCCGCAGCCCGACCTGGCCCTCACCGGCGTGTTCGAGGCCATGCGCAACGACGGCCCCTGGTCCGTTCCCGAAGACCTGAAGCGCACCAACGGCCTGATCAGCCTGGCGCAGGGCACACAGGCGCGAGGCTGGTCGGTGACCGCCATGGGCTACGACGCGTCGTGGACCGCCACCGACCAGATCCCCCAGCGACTGATCGAGGCCGGCACCTACAACGGATTACCCTTCGGCCGCTTCGACGGCCTGGACGACAGCGATGGCGGCAGCACGCGCCGCATCAACCTCGGCGGCGAGTGGCACCAGCGTGATGCCGGTGGCGAGGCGGCCCTCTCGGCCTACGTGATGCGTTACGAACTGGCGCTGTACTCGAACTTCACCTACGCACTCGACCGGCCCGCCACCGGCGACCAGTTTTCTCAGCAGGACGAGCGCACGGTCTATGGCCTGCAGGCGTACCGCAGCTGGAACCACACGCTCGGCGGGCTGGGCGCGCAGAGCGAGCTGGGGGTGCAGTTGCGGCACGACAAGATCCGTGTCGGCCTGTACGACACGCAGCGCCGCGCCGTCGTCGACACGACACGCGTCGACGACGTGCGCGAGACCCTGGCCAGCCTCTACGGCCAGATGCAGCTGCAGTTGACGCCGTGGCTGCGCGGCATCGGCGGCCTGCGTGCCGATGCCGCGCAGTTCCGGGTCGACAGCCTGAAAGGCGATGCGATCGCTCAGGCGAACTCGGGCAGCGCGAGCGCGCAGCAGTTCTCTCCCAAGCTGAGCCTCATCGCAGGCCCCTGGGCCAGCACCGAGTTCTTCTTCAACGCAGGGCGAGGCTTCCACAGCAACGACGCACGGGGCACCACGGCCCGCTTCGATCCGAAGAGCGGCGATGCCGTTGACAGCGTGCCGGGCATCGTGCCCTCGCAGGGGTTCGAGTTCGGTGTGCGCACCGAGGCGTTGCCCGGCGTGCAGTCGTCACTCGCGCTGTGGCAGCTCAAGTCGGACTCCGAACTCGTCTACGTGGGCGACGCCGGCACCACCGAGCCCAGCGCGGCGAGCAAGCGCCGCGGGGTCGAATGGAATACGCGCTGGCTGCCCACGCCGAACCTGCTGTTCGACGCCGATCTGGCCTGGAGCCACGCCCGCTTCGACAACGGTGACCGCATCCCCAACGCCGTCGACAAGGTCGCCTCGGTGGGCGCCACCTTGCGCGACCTCGGCCTCTGGTCGGCCAGCCTGCAGTGGCGTTACCTCGGCAGCGCCGCGCTGATCGAGGACAACAGCGTTCGCTCGCTGCCGTCGTCGACCTTCAACCTGCGCATCGCACGCGACCTGCGCGACGTCCTGCCCAAGGGGTCGGCGCTGACCTTCGACGTGTTCAACCTGACAGACCGCGAGGTGAACGACATCCAGTACTACTACACCTCGCAACTGCCCACCGAGGCCGCGCCGGTGGACGACCGAATCGTCCACCCGGCCGAGCCGAGGTCGGTGCGCTTGACGCTGAGCTTCGCCTTCTAGCCCCGCTTGGCGATATGCTGGCCGCACAGGAGATGCGCCCATGACCACGCCCCAGATTCACCACGTAAGCCACCCGCTGATCCAGCACAAGCTCACGCTCATGCGGCAAAAGGACCGCAGCACCAACAGCTTTCGTCGCCTGCTGGGCGAGATCAGCATGCTGATGGCCTACGAGGTCACGCGCGACATGCCCACGCAGCTGATCGAGATCGAGACCCCGCTCGAAACCATGCAAAGCCCGGTGATCGACGGCAAGAAGACGGTGTTCGTGTCGATCATGCGCGCCGGCGCGGGCTTCCTGGACGGCATGCTCAACGTGATCCCCGGTGCGCGCATCGGCCACATCGGCCTGTACCGCGACCCGAAGACGCTGGTGGCCGTGGAGTACTACTTCAAGATGCCGTCCGACATGCACGAGCGCGACGCCATCGTGCTCGACCCCATGCTCGCCACCGGCAACTCGGCGGTCGCAGCGGTGGACCGCCTGAAGGAAACGAACCCGAAGTCGATCCGCTTCGTCTGCCTGCTGGCCGCGCCCGAAGGCCTGAAGAACTTCACCGACGCGCACCCCGATGTGCCGGTGTACGTGGCCGCGATCGACCGCGAACTCAACGACCACGGCTACATCGTGCCGGGGCTCGGGGACGCGGGCGATCGCTTGTTTGGCACGAAGTAGCGTTACAGGTCCTAGAAGAACACCCGCTGCGCGACGCCACCGGGGGGCGCGTATGACACCTCGACGCCGCCGCCAGGAGCCGCCTCGATGACGGCGATGTCGCCCGGGTTGGACGCGAAGTTGCCCGGTGTTGTCTGGTTGCGAATCACGGGTGGGAGGCCCGGGTTGACCAGCATGATCTGGTCGAAATTTGTCGTGAGCACTGCCACGCCGTTAGGGGCAAGCGTGGCCTGGATCACGCCGGCCGCCAGCAAGCTGATCTGCAGCGGGTGCTGGTTGGTCGTGGGGTTGGCGTTGAGTGTGAGCATGATCTTCCTTTGTATGGGGTGACGGCTGCGGTCGAGGAGGTTGGCGCCAGGGCTAGGTCATGCAGCCCGGGCGTGGGCTGCGAAGCTCAGTGCTTCAGGATGTCGGCCAGGCGCTTCTTGTAGGCCGCGAGCTGCTGGTCATAGAAGTCCTTGATGAAATCCAGGAGCTTGTCTGCCATGTAGTCGACCAGCTTGTCGCCCATCTTGGCCTGCATCTTGATGATGAGCTCCTTGTCGCCGACGAACTGGTAGGTGTCGTAGACCGTGTCGAGCACCGTCTTGCCGCCACCACCGCACAAGGTCTCGACCTTGGTCTTCTTCAGGTTCATCGAGAACTTGATGATGCGTACCGCGATCTCGGTCTCGTTGTAGCCCGTGATGATTCCGAAGTAATTGAACTTCTCATCGGTGTTCTCGTACTTCGCCAACTGGCCGCCGCTCTTCTTGAGCGCGCCGACGACAGCGTCCTTCAGCCCGTCCATGTTCTTGATGTTGACGATGCTTTCCACGACCTCCGGATTGGCGCTCACCGCGAACTCTTCCTGGTGGACTTCCTTGCTCTGGGTGTCCTTGAAGTTGAAGAACGGGAACGGGAAATCCATGTAGGCCTGCAGCCAGGCATTCATGTTCTTCAGCGCCTTGTCGGGCTCGATCTTGGCTTCACGCGCGGCATCGACGAGAGACTTCTGGACCATGTTCTGGCACACAGCCATCACCATCGAACACGCCTTGTAGTCTTCCTTGGTCATCGTGCCTTGCTGGTCCACGGTGACGGGTTGCGGGATGCTCATCGGGCCGGGAGGAACCTTGTCGGTAGCGCCTACCGGGGCCGCCCCGCCGCCTGGGGGATCGCCCCGGAGCAGACCTCCGTGTCGCGGGTGCTTGCGCGCGATCGCGTCGACAAGGAACGAGAGGTCTTCCTTCGTGAAGTTGTCACTCATCTGGCACTCCGTTGCTGTTGGTTGCAGGGGCGCCGAGTCTATGAACGGAAAGTTCGAATCGAAGCGATCCGCCTCTTTGCGAAGTGGTCAATAACTTTTATGGTGAGCGTGGTGATAACGTGCAAAGCGAGCGTGTCATTTCACGCCGACTGCTAGCGATAGACGGAGTGGCTCTGTCTCGCTCGGCGTGCTCGTGCGCGTGACTTTCGCTAGCGCCAGGTGGGCGCGAACGCGGCCGATCAGCAGGCGCAGCTGAATGCCGCCTACTGTCCCTCGATCGCTCGCGGTCTCGCGAGCACATCGCACCGGAGGACCACAGTGGCAAGGGCGCGAATTGCCTTCGCGCCTGCCTCGCAGGTGGTGCGACGCCGCCTCAGGAAGGCAGGACGGAATCGGTGGAGTCGTCGAACGAGGGACGGTACTCGCCGAGCGGTGCGTGGTCGCTCAGGCGTGCCTTCATCGAGTCGATCCAGTCGGGAGGCGAGAGCGGTTCGTCGCGCGCGGCCAGCTTCAGGCCGGCCAGGATCACCAACGCGAGCAGGGCGAACAAGCCAAGCGCAGGCAGCAGCACCATGTGTACCGGCTGGTTGTTCAGGATGCGTGCCACCCCGAGGAAGGCGCAGTAAAGCCACAGCGAATTCGACAGTGCGACCGGGATGACCACGCTGAGGTAGTCGCGCCGCGTCCAGTGGGCCACGGTGTGCGGTTGCGCCAGGCGGGGGAACGTGATCCGGTGCAGCACCATCGCGTTCAGGCACAGCAGGCCCACCAAGAGCATCTTGCCGACGACTTTGGGGTGCTCGGCAAGATAGTTGGGGTGTTCGCTCACATTGATGCCAATCAGCGCCGCGCCTGTCACACACAAGACGATCAGCGCGCCGAAGATGACGCGTTGCTCGAAGCGCTTGGGCGGCCGGATGACGCATCGGTAGCGCACCAGCTTGGCGATCAATCGCAGGTCGGTCGCGATGATCAGGCCGAGCGCCAGGCAGGTGGCAATGAGGTGGGCGTAGACAAGGAGCAACTTGGTCATGGCGGCGACAATGTGAACTGCTGTGCAAATATTGCATGAAATGTGACTTAAGTAACACCCGGGCTTCCCAGAGTCTCAAAAAAACCCAACCTGTAAGAAGTTCCGATTGGCCGTAGGCCGCGGTTGCCCCGAGGCTGCCGCCCGCGCGTGAGGGACACTCGCCGCACATCACGAGACCCGAGCCGCCCGATGAAGCGCATCGCCCCCGACACCGCCGACGAGCCCCAGCCCGAGATCGACGCCGAAGCGCGCGCCCGGGCGGCGCAGCGCAGCACCTGGGTCAGCGTGGCGGTGAATCTGGTGCTGAGCACCGTGCAGGTCGTGGTGGGTGTGCTGACCAAATCACAGGCGCTGGTGGCCGATGGCCTGCACACGCTGTCGGATCTGGTGGCCGATTTCGTCGTGCTGTTCGCCCACCGCCACAGCCGCAAGGCCGCCGACGAAGACCACCCCTACGGCCACCAGCGCTTCGAGAACGCAGCCTCGCTGGTACTCGGGTTGCTGCTGCTGATCGTGGGTCTGTCGCTCCTGTCGTCGGCCTTCGTCAAGTTGCGCGACCCTTCGTCGATCGAGCAGGTGCACGAAGGCGCGCTGTGGATCGCCGGCTTGGCGCTGGTGTCGAAGGAACTGCTGTTTCGCTACATGCTGCGCGTGGCGCAGCGCGTGAAGTCGAGCCTGCTGGTGGCCAATGCCTGGCATGCGCGCTCGGACGCGGCCTCGTCACTGGTGGTGGGCGCGGGTATCGCCGGCAACCTGATGGGCTATCCGATCTTCGACCCGATCGCGGCCCTCGTCGTGGGGCTGCTGATCACGCGCGTGGGCTGGCGCTTCGGCTGGAGCGCGCTCTCCGACCTGGTCGACCGTGCCGCCGATGCACAAGAGGTGGAGGCGATCCGCCGCACCCTCGCCGAAACCCCCGGCGTTCGCGGCGCGCACGATGTGCGCACGCGCAAGATGGGCGACATGATCGTGGTCGACGCGCACATCGAGGTCGATGCGTCACTCAGCGTCGAGGCGGGCCACGCGATCGCCGTGGCCGCACGCCAGCGCGTGATGCAGCACCATCGCGTGCTCAGCCTGATGACGCATGTAGACCCGTGGCGGCCGGCTGCGCCGTGACTCGTTCTTCGGGCCAGGTGTTCTCGCGCGGGTCGTCGAAGTCGTCGACCTGGATCACGCGGTCCGCAGCGCGCAGGTAGTTGAGCGCCGCCGCGGGGTGACGCGACTGCCGGGCGACGGCTTCGAGCGACCCGGTTCGGCGCAATGCCTTGTTCAACTCGGGTACCTCGTCGCCCAGCGCCTGCGCGAACTCGAGCGCCTGCATCAGGTCGAGCAGGCCGCCGTTCTTGGGGCGCGAGACGTCGGGGCACAGGTGGCGTGCGAGTGACGGGTCATCGCGCAGCGCGTCGGCAAAGGCCAGCAGTTCGCGGTCGCGCAGCGGCGCGAGGTGACTGGTGCCGCTCAACACGAAGGGTGCCGCGATGTGCGCCCAGCGCGAGGGCAGGTTGGCATACAGGTCGCGCAGCGTGGCCGCGGCCAGGTCGAGTTGCACGCGGATGGCCGCGCGTGCGATCGGCAGCAGGCGCGTGTCGTTCTCGCATTCGTAGCGCCACACGCAGGCCGAGGCGAGGTACAGGTGCGATAGCACGTCGCCCAGACGTGCCGAGAGCAACTCCATGCGCTTGAGCTTGCCGCCGAGCAAGCCCATCGCCAGATCGGCGCTGAGCGCGAACTTGGCCGACAAGCGCGCAATCAGCTTCGCCTCGCTCAGCAGATCTTCGGGCGGCATGCCGATCACCGGCGCATGGACCATGCTGCGCCAGATATTGCGCAGCACATGCAGGCCGTGGCCCACCAGTGCGCGGCCCAGCCGCTCGGGGTCTTGCGCCTGCACGGCAGCCATCTCTTCGAGCACGTGCGGGTGGCAGCGCGTCGCGCCTTGGCCGAACACGATCAACGCCCGCGACAACAGGTTGGCGCCTTCCACCGTGATGGCGATCGGTGCCTGCCGGTAGGCGCCGCCGAGCAGGTTCTTCGGGCCGCTGATGATCCCCTTGCCGCCGAGGATGTCCATGCCGTCGTTCACCGCCTTGCGCCCCGCCTCGGTGAGCTGCACCTTGAGCATCGCGCTGGCCACGCTCGGTCGCTGGCCGGCATCGAGCGCGGCGGCGGTGTAGCGGCGCGCTGCATCGGTGGCGTACAGGCGCGCAGCGGTCTGGGCGATCAGGCCGCCGATCGCGTGGAACTTGCTGATGGGCAGGCCAAACTGCTCGCGGATCTGGCCATAGCCGTTCATCACGAACAGCGCGGTCTGCTGCATCGCCGCGCCCAGCGCAGGCAGCGAGATCGCGCGGCCCGCGGCCAGGCATTCCATCAGCATGCGCCAGCCCTGGCCGACCTGCTTCTCGCCGCCGATGATCCAGTCCATCGGCACGAATACGTCGTGGCCGTGGATCGGGCCGTTCATGAAGGCCGAGTCCATGGGCCGGTGGCGCCGCCCGATCGTCATGCCCGGCGTGGGCACCGGGATGAGCGCGCAGGTGATGCCCAGCTCCTGCTCGTTCTCGGGGCGGCTCTCGTCCACGGCCTGGAAGGCGAGGCCCACCACGGTGGCCACGGGTGCGAGCGTGATGTAGCGCTTGTCGAAGCGCACCATGAAGCCGCGCACGCGCTGCCCGTCGATCACGCGCTCGGTGAGCACGCCTCGGTCGGGGATGGAGGCGGCATCCGACCCTGCATAGGGCGAGGTGAGCCCGAAGCAGGGCAGGTCGCGGCCATCGGCCAACCGCGGCAGGTAATGCTGCTTCTGGGTGTCGGTGCCGTAGTGCAGCAGCAGTTCGGCCGGGCCGAGCGAGTTGGGCACCATCACCGTCACCGCGCAGGCCGTGTTCACCGTGGCGATGCGCGTGACCACCGCCGCGTGGGCGTAGTGGCCGAAGCCGAGGCCGCCAAACTCCTTGGGGATGATCATCCCGAAGAACTTCTTGTCGCGCAGGTAGCGCCACACCTCGGGAGGCAGGTCGCGCGCCTGGTCGATGGCGAAGTCGTCGAGCATGGAGCACAGCTCGACCACTTCGTCGTCGATGAAATCCTGCTCCTCGGGCGTCAGCTCGTTGGGCCCGATGTGGCGCAAGTTCGCAAAGTCGGGCTGGCCAGCGAAGAGCTGCCCCTCGAACCCCACCGTGCCCGCTTCGAGCGCCGCGCGCTCGGTGTCGCCCATGGGCGGCAGGGCCTTGGAGAACGGACCGAACGCATGGCGCCCGATGAAGCGGCTGATGACTCCCATGCAACCAAGGGTAGGCCGCGAAAGCCGGTCTGTGAAGTCGTCCCGCAACCCGAGCGCGTGTAGGACACGCGGCGCCTGGACCGCGTGAATCAAGTTCTTGCGTCGCAGCAGTGTCATGTGACAGCGCCAGGATGCGGCCTGCCGAATGAGCCACGCCGCATCCCCTCCCACTCCCGTCAAGCATCACCCGCCCATGAGCCGCATCTGCCAGCCCCGCCGACAGTTCGTCATCGCTTCGTCCGCTGCCCTTGCCGGTGGCCTGCCTTCCATCCTGGCGAACGCACAGGCGCCGGCGCATGTGGCCGCGCCCGGCCAGCGCCCGGGCTTCCCGTCCGGCGTGCAGAGCGGCGACGTGCTGGCCGACCGCGCGGTCGTCTGGGCGCGTGCCGACAAGCCGGCGCGCATGTGGGTCGAGTGGTCGACCACGCCGAGCTTCGCCAAGGCGCAGCGTGTGCGCGGCCCCCACGCGCTGGACGTGAGCGACTTCAGCGCGCGCATCGACCTCACCGGCCTGCCGGCGCAGCAGGACATCTTCTACCGCGTGCAGTGGGAAGACCTCGCCGGCGGTGCGCTGTCGGAGCCGATGGCCGGCCACCTGCGCACCGCACCCACCGAGCGCCGCGACGTGCGCTTCCTGTGGTCGGGCGATACCGCCGGCCAGGGCTTCGGCATCAGCGAGGAGTTCGGCGGCATGAAGATCTACGAGGCCATGCGGCTGCGCAACCCCGACTTCTTCATCCACTGCGGCGACACGATCTACGCCGACAGCGTCGTGGCCGCCGAGATCAAGGCATCCGACGGCAGCGTCTGGCGCAACAGCGTGCTCACCGAAGAAAAGAGCAAGGTCGCCGAGACGCTGAAGGAGTTCCGCGGCAACTACCGCTACAACCAGCTCGACACCCACCTGCGCCGCTTCAACAGCGAGGTGATGCAGGTCTGGCAGTGGGACGACCACGAGATCACCAACAACTGGTCCGACAGCAAGGACCTCTCTGCCGACAAGCGCTATACCGAGAAGAACGTCGCCCTGCTCACCGCGCGCGGCTCGCGGGCGTTTCTGGAGAACGCGCCGATGCGCTGGCACGCGCAGACCGAAGAGCAGCGCGTGTACCGCAAGATCCCCTACGGCCCGCTGCTCGATGTGTTCGTGATCGACATGCGCAGCTACCGTGGGCCCAACACCCACAACCGGCAAGGCGCCATCGATGCCGAATCGCAGTTCCTCGGTGCCGAGCAGCTCGCCTGGTTGCGCCGTGAGCTCAAGCAGAGCAAGGCAGTGTGGAAGGTGATCGCAAGCGACATGCCGATCGGCCTGCAGGTGGGAGACGGCAACGATGCCCAGGGCCGCCCGAAGTTCGAGGCGGTGGCCAACGGCGACGGACCGGCGCTCGGGCGTGAGCTGGAGTTTGCACAATTGCTGTCGTTCATCAAGCGCGAGCGCATCCGCAACACCGTGTGGCTGACGGCCGACGTGCACTACACCGCCGCCCACCACTACGACCCGCGGCGCGCGCAGTTCCACGACTTCGACCCCTTCTGGGAGTTCGTCAGCGGCCCGCTGCACGCAGGCAGCTTCGGCCCCAACCCGCTCGACAACACCTTCGGCCCCGAGGTGCGCTACGTCAACGCACCCGCACCGGGCCAGACCAACCTGCCACCGAGCGCGGGCCTGCAGTTCTTCGGCGAGGTGGAGATCGACGGCCGCACGGCCGCCATGACGGTGCATCTGCGCGGCCTGGCCGGGCAGTCGCTGTGGAGCACGCAGATCGCGCCGCAGCGCACCTGAACGGCCTTGGCTGCGCGGCCCCTCAGTTGTCGACCTTGATCTTGCGCGTGGTGATGATGTCGGAGAGCAAGGCCAGGTCGGCTTTCATGCGCTGCGCCAGCCCTTCGGGGCTGCTGCCCACGGCCTGCCAGCCGGCGGTGAGCAGGCGCGATTGCGTCTCGGGCTGCTTGATCACCTCGGCCAGTGCGGCCGACATGCGCGCGACGACCGGCTTGGGCAGCGAGGCCGGGCCGACGAGCGCCGTCCACACCTCCAGCTCGGCGCCGCGCAAATCGGCTTCGCGCAGCGTGGGCACCTCAGGCACGAGCGGGCTGCGCGCGGGTGAGGTCACGCCGATGGCCTTGAGCTTGCCGGCCTTCACCTGAGGCATGGCCAGGCCTGGCGGCAGAAGAGACAGGTGGATCTGCCCGGCCAGCAGCGCGCTCACGACCTGCGGGTTGCCACCGAACGGTACGTGCACCGCCGCAATGTCGGCCTTGCTCTTGATCAGCTCCATGCCCAGGTGCGCCACCGTGCCGTTGCCGGGCGTGCCGTAGTTGCCCTGGTCGCCCAGGGAGCGTGCCCACTGCAGCAGCTCGGCTGGCGTGTTGCCGCTGGCGCTGGCGGCGGCGGTGAGCACGAGCGGTGCGGTGCCCAGCAGCGAGATGGGTGCGAAATCCTTTGCCGGGTCGAACGGCGTGGCCGGGTTGATGAGCCTGGCCACCGTCAGGTTGCCGTTGATCAGCACGCCCAGCGTGTGCTCGTCGGTGGCGCGCGCCACCTGGTCGGCGGCGATGTTGCCCGAGGCCCCGGCCTTGTTGTCCACCACCATCGGCTGGCCGAGGGCATGCGTCAGGCCGTCGGAGAGGGCGCGCGCCATCAGGTCGGGTGTTGATCCGCCGGGGAAGCCCACCATCAGGCGCACCGGGCGCGTGGGCCAGGCCGCTTGCGCCCAGGCAGTTCGGGCGAGGAAGGGAGCGGCCGCCATTGCCGCCAGGATCTGTCGCTTGCTGATCATGGGAACGCCTCTTGCAATGAGACTCGTGAGCGTAAGTCAGAATCAACTACCCCCAGGAGCCGCCCATGAACCTGCTCGTGCGCCATGCCACGCTTCCCGACGGCCGCAGCGGTATCGACGTACTCGCGCAAGACGGCCGCATCGCGGCGATCGGCCCGAGGCTGAGTGCGCCCGAGGGCATCCCGACGATCGACGCGCAGGGCCAGTTGCTCAGCCCGCCTTTCGTCGACTCGCACTTTCACATGGACGCCACGCTCAGCCACGGCCTGCCGCGGGTGAACCAGAGCGGCACGCTGCTCGAAGGCATCGCGCTGTGGGGCGAACTCAAGCCGCTGCTGACTCAAGAGGCGCTGGTGGAGCGTGCGCTGCAGTACTGCGACTGGGCGGTGGCCAAGGGCTTGCTGATGGTGCGCTCGCACGTGGACGTGTGCGAGGACCGGCTGCTGGCCGTCGAGGCGCTGCTGCACGTGAAGCAGCAGGTCAAGCCCTACCTCGATCTGCAGCTCGTCGCCTTTCCGCAGGACGGGGTGCTGCGCAAACCGCGTGCGCTCGAGAACCTCAAGCGCGCGCTCGACATGGGTGTGGAGGTGGTCGGTGGCATCCCGCACTTCGAGCGCACCATGGCCGAGGGCGCCGAGAGCGTTCGGCTGCTGTGCGAGATCGCCGCCGAGCGTGGCCTGCGCGTGGACATGCACTGCGACGAGACCGACGACCCGATGAGCCGCCACATCGAGACGTTGGCCTTCCATACCCAGCGACTCGGTCTGCACGGCCGTGTGGCGGGCTCGCACCTCACGTCCATGCATTCCATGGACAACTACTACGTGAGCAAGCTGCTGCCGCTCATCGCCGAGGCGCAGGTGCACGCCATCGCCAACCCCCTTGCCAACATCGTGCTGCAGGGCCGCCACGACACCTACCCCAAGCGCCGCGGCATGACGCGCGTGCCAGAGCTGATGGCCGCTGGCGTCACCGTGGCGTTCGGGCATGACAGCGTGATGGACCCGTGGAACTCCATGGGCAGTGGCGACATGCTGGAGGTGGCGCACATGGGCCTGCATGTGGCGCAGATGACATCGCAGAAACAGATGCATGCGTGTTTCGAGGCCGTCACGGTGAACGCGGCGCGCATCATGGGCCTGGAGGGCTACGGCCTGGGGGTGGGCTGCCATGCCGACTTCGTGCTGCTGCAGGCGCACTCCACCGTGGATGCGATTCGCCGCCGGGCCACGCGGCTCGCGGTGGTGCGCCGTGGCGAGGTGGTGGCACGCACGCCGCCTGCCACCGCGCAACTCATGCTGCCGGGGCGGCCCGCGAGTGTCGACTGGGCGCCGGCCCGCTGAGCGGGGCCACCCCTGTGCGCGGGTGCTCCGTCACAGGTGCTGGGCCTAGAATGATTTGAAACAGGGAACCAAATCATGAAACTCATCGGCGCGCTCACCAGCCCCTATGTGCGCAAGGTGCGCATCGTCATGGCCGAGAAGCGGCTCGAGTACCAGCTGGAGCTGGAAGACGTCTGGAATCGCGATGCCATCCTCAAATCCAACCCCCTGGGCAAAGTGCCCTGCCTGGTGATGGAAGGTGGTGAAGCGGTGTTCGATTCCCGCGTGATCGTCGAGTACGTCGACACGCTCTCACCCGTGGGCCGGCTGATCCCCGAGCGCGGGCGCACACGCACCGAGGTGCGCACCTGGGAGGCCTTGGCCGACGGCGTGTGCGATGCGCTCATCCTGGCCCGGCTTGAACAGACCTGGGCCGGCCGCAGCGAAGAGCAACGAAGCGCCGCCTGGGTGAGCCGCCAGATGGACAAGGTGCATGCCTCGCTCGCGGCCATCAGCCTGGGGCTGGGTGACAAGCCATTCTGCGCCGGCATTCATTTTTCGCTGGCCGATGTGGCCACCGGCTGCGCGCTGGGCTACCTCGATTTCCGCTTCAAGGACATCGATTGGCGCAGCCAGTACCCCAACCTGGCGCGGCTGGATGCGAAGTTGGCGCAACGCCAGAGCTTCATCGATACCGCGCCGCCGGTGGCGTAGGGCCCCTCAGTCGTTTCGCCGCACCTTGCAGGCCGCGCTGGGTCGTTGGCCTAGCCCCTCGCGGGCTCCTCGATTTTGCCGGAGGCAGTGCCTTACGCGGCCCTGAGGCTCAGCGCGCTTGCGCGGCGATCGAGTTGAAGCTTGTTGTACACGTGGCGAATGCCGCAGGCGAGTTGGTGCACGCTGGATTGCCACTGCTGGGCGATCTCGTCGATGAGGTAGCCCTGGGCCACCCATTGCAAGATCTCCTGCTCGGTGTCGGTGAGCACGAGCGGGTCGAGCGCTTGCGTTGCGGTGTCGAAATGGGTCGCGGCCGCTTCGCGGAAGTGCGAGAGCAGGAGCCTCGCGATCGTCGGCGATATCGGCGATTCGCCGCGCGACACCTGCTCCAGTGCGCCGATCAGTGCGCCAGGTTTTTCGGTGTGTACCCAGTAGCCGTCGGCGCCGCCGCGCAGCGCTTCGAGCAGGGCCGAGTCGTCGTGCGCCAGCATGGTGACGATGATGTGCGGCACCGGTGCGCCGCCGCCGCGGCGCAGTTCGGTGACGAGGGGCTGTACCTCGCCGTCCTGCACGCGCATGTCGGTGACGAGGATGTCGGGCCGCAACGCCATGACGAGGGGTCGCGCGGCGTCCACGGTGTGGGCCATGCCGACCACGCGAAAGCCTTTGGATCCATCGATCAGGCTGCACAGGCGCGGGCTGGCCTCGTGGTCACGTTGCAGCAGGACGATGGACGGCATGGGGCGTGGTGGGTTCGAGACGGGCGGGCCGTGTTCCCCATTGTTGGGGTGCCTCCTTGGCGTGGCATCCCCATGAACCCGTGCCGGGCCTCCCCGTGTTTCAGGGGGGTGGTGTGGCCGCGAAGCTGTGGGCGTTCGCGATCGGCCAGAAGAGCTCGAACACACGCTGGTTCACCATGCCGCCGTTCATCAACTCGCCGGGCTTCACGAACGGCAGCAGCGTCGACAGCGCCTTCACATGGTGATCGCTGCAGCGGCGCACGATGTGGGAGGCGGTGATCGCGCCCGGGTGCGTGAGGCCCGCGGCCTGTACCAGCTCCTGCAGCGCCAGCATGGTGCTGTGGTGGTACTGGTAGACGCGATCGGCCTTGGTCGGCACGACCAGCGCGCGCTGCCGCTGCGCGTCTTGCGTGGCCACGCCCGTGGGGCAGGTGCCCGTATGGCACGACTGCGACTGGATGCAGCCGAGCGCGAACATGAAGCCGCGCGCCGAATTGCACCAGTCGGCGCCGAGCGCCATCATGCGCGCGATGTCGAAGGCGCTGATCACCTTGCCGGCGCAGCCGAGACGGATCTTGTCGCGCAGGTTCAGCCCCACCAGCGTGTTGTGCACCAGCAGCAGGCCCTCTTGCAGCGGTGCGCCCACGTGGTCAGTGAACTCCACCGGCGCCGCGCCGGTGCCACCCTCTGCGCCATCGACCACGATGAAGTCGGGCGTGATGCCGGTCTCGACCATGGCCTTGGCAATCGCGAACCATTCCCACGGCAGACCGATGCACAGCTTGAACCCGGTGGGTTTGCCGCCCGACAGTTCTCGCAGGGTCTCGATGAAGTTCAGCATCTCGATCGGTGTGCTGAATGCGCTGTGCCGGGCCGGTGAGTTGCAATCGACCCAGGGCGTGATGCCGCGCGCCGCCGCGATCTCTGGCGTGACCTTGGGGCCTGGGAGCATGCCACCGTGGCCGGGCTTGGCGCCCTGGCTGAGCTTGATCTCGATCATCTTGACCTGCGGGTCGCGCGCGTTCGCTGCAAAGCGCTCCGCACTGAAGCTGCCGTCGTCGTTGCGGCAACCGAAGTAGCCCGAGGCCACCTCCCAGATCAAATCACCGCCGTGCACGCGGTGGTACTGGCTGATCGAGCCTTCGCCGGTGTCGTGTGCGAAACCGCCGCGCTTGGCGCCGGCATTCAACGCGAGGATCGCGTTGGCCGACAGCGAGCCGAAACTCATCGCCGAGATGTTGAACACGCTGGCCGAATAGGGCTGCGCGCGGCCCGCGCCGATGGTCACCCGAAAGTCGTGCGACGGCAGCGCCGAAGGCATGAGCGAGTGGTTGATCCATTCATAACCGTTTGCACCCACGTCCATCTGCGTGCCGAAGGGCCGCTTGTCGAGCTCACCCTTGGCGCGCTGGTACACGAGCGAGCGCTGCTGACGCGAGAACGGCGCGGCTTCGTTGTCGCTCTCGATGAAGTACTGGCGCATCTCGGGCCGGATGTACTCGAGCAGAAACCGCACATGCCCGATCACCGGGTAGTTGCGCAGCACCGAGTGCTTGGTCTGGATCACGTCGCGCACGCCCAGCCCCACCAGCAGCACGAACCCCAGTGCCAGGCCGCCCCCCGTGCCGAAGGCGATCTGCGTGAAGGCGCACAGCAAGGCGGCCACGGCGCACAGCAGCCACACGGTGTAGCGGACAGGAAAGTGGCGGTTGAGCGCGAGGATCCAGGCGTGCATGAACGGGCTTTCTCGGGCAGTGAGGTGGGTTTGAAAGGAGGCGTGAGGGGGCGTTCCGCATTGCAGCCCAAAGGGTGGCTCGACCCTGTTGGGCAAAACCCTCGTCGACATGCGAGCGCACACCCACTAGCCTGCGTACCCTGCTCGGCGCGCCAGCAAATGGCTTGCGTGACGGCAGCGGGGCCACTCACATGGCCCGTCAGTCAAAGCATCAGGAGGGACCACGATGATCAAGCGCCGAGATTTACTCAAGCATGCGGGCGGTACCGCCGCCGCGATCGGCACGGCCGCGTGGTGGCTGCCAGCACATGCCGCAGCAGAAACCGCCATCGGAGCGAAGCACATCACCATCGCCAACTCGATCGCACTGACCGGGCCGCTGGGTAACGCGGGCCTGGAGCACAACGCGGCCATCCGCGCGGCGTTCTCGCAGATCAACAAGGCCGGTGGCGTGAACGGGCGCGAGCTTCGTTTCGTCACGAGCGACGACGGCTATGCGGCGGCCCGCACGGTCGAGAACGTGAAGAAGCTGATCGATGGCGATCGCGCGTTCGCCCTCATGTCCATCATCGGCACGCCGAACACGGGCGCGATCCTGCCGCTGACCGAGAAGGCCGGCATTCCGCTGCTGGGCCCGATCACCGGTGCGGCCTCGCTGCGCAAGCCGGAGCACCGCTCGGTGTTCCACATCCGCCCGAGCTATACCGATGAAGTCACGCGCATGGTGCAGCAGCTCGTGCGCATGGGCCTGCACGACATCGCGGTCGTCTACCTCGACAACCCGTTCGGCAAAGAAGTGCTCGGCAATGCGCAACGCGCGCTCGGCGAGCACGGCATGACGGCGATCGCCGCGATCCCGCTCGCGGTGGATGGCAGCAACCACGCAGAAGTGGCGCAGCGCATCGTCGAGAGCAAGGCCGGCGCGGCCTTCCTCGGCACCACGGGCACCGGCACGACCGACATGATCCTGTCGCTGCGCGAGAAGGCGGCGGGCCTGCCGGTGATCGGGCTGTCGGTCAGCTTCACAGACACCAAGCGCCTGGGCAAGCACCTCACCGGCCTGGCTGCGGCCTCGGTGTTCCCGAATGGCAATGCCACCAAGTACGCCGTGGTGCGCGCCTACAAGGCCTCGCTCGCCGAGGCCGACGAGAAGGCACCACTCAGCCTGGGGCTCGAGAGCTGGATCAACGCGCAGGTCATGGCCGAGGGCATCCGCCGCGCCGGGCGCGACATCACGCGCGACAAGCTGCGCGCGGCGCTGGCAAGCATCCACGACTTCTCCGTGGGCGAGGTGGTGATCGACTTCGGCAATGCCAGCCCCTATGTCGGCACATCGAACGTCAAGCTCGGCGTGTTCGGCGCCGACGGGGTGTTGCGGGCCTAAGGCCACTCGAAGAAGCCATCGATGGCGCGCGCCACCTCGGCGTGTGCCTCTTCGGGCACGAAGTGCCCCGTCGGCAGCGCCTGCCCGCTGACCACGCCGCCGCACTGCGCCTGCCACAGCGCGACCGGGTCGAACAGCCGATGCACCACGCCGCGCTCGCCCCACAACACCAGTGTGTCGCACGCGATGCGTTCGCCGGCCGCGCGCGAAGCGCGGTCGTGGCTGAGGTCGATGCTGGCTGCTGCGCGGTAGTCTTCACAAAAGCCGTGGATGTTCTCGGGCTGCGAGAACGCACGCTCGTAGTCGGCCAGAGCCTCGGGTTCGATGTAGCCCAGGCCTTGGCTGCCCCAGCCACCGAGCGTCCAGTGCAGCGTGAACAGCGGGTCACCGCCGATCAGCCGCTCGGGCACCGGCGCCGGCTGGATCAGCATGAACCAGTGGTAGTACGCGCTAGCAAAGCGCATGTCGGTGGCTTCGTACATGTCGAGCGTGGGCGCGATGTCGATCACGCACAGCCGGCTCACTGCCTGCGCATGGTCGAGTGCGATCCGGTGTGCCACGCGGCCGCCGCGGTCGTGGCCGACGAGGCCGAAGCGATCGTGGCCCAGGGTGCGCATCAAGGCCACCATGTCGGCCGCCATCGCGCGTTTGCTGTGGTTCGAGTGCTCGGGCGCGTCAGGCGGCTGCGACGACTGACCGTAGGCGCGCAGGTCGGGCATCACGAGAAAGAAGCGGTCTTTGAGCGCTTGCGCGACGCGGTGCCAGATGGCGTGCGTCTGCGGGAAGCCATGCAACAGCAGCAACGGTGGCGCACCCGCGCGCCCGCCGCTGCGCGCAAAGATGCGCTGGCCGTTCACCTCGTGCACCTGGGCGTCGAAGCCTGCGAACCAGTTCATTGCGCGTGCCTCGATGGCGTTTCAGAACACCGTGCCGTCGCTCTCGATGGCCAGAGGCGGAGCACCGCCATCGCGCAGGCTGCGCGCGATCTCGCGGCCCGCGGCCCAGGTGCCGCCTTCGAGAATGCACGCCAGCGGCAGTTCTTCGGCCGTCTTGTTCAGCCGCTCGCGCACGCGCGGGGCGAGCACGTCGAGCAGGGCGACGGTGAGCGCTCGCCATTCGATGATGGCCTCGTCGCTTGCGCGGTGGGTGCGCGTGGCAAACGTCGCGTCGTTGGGCACGATCACGCGTGCGTCGAGCAGCAGCCCGCCGTTGCGGTACTCAGGCAACCCGGTGAGGCCGTCGAGTTCGGTCAGCGTGACACCCGCCCACTCGAAAGGCTCGAGCAGCGAGTAAGTGAGCCATTGGCTGAGCTTGTGGAACGGCACCCAGCCGGCCGTGAGGCCGCTGCCGCCGGCTTGCGGATGTGGCCAGCAATCGCCGAGCGGCACGCCGCCGAGCGTGCTGCCGGTAAGCCAGATCGGGCCCAGGTGTTCGAGCAGTGCCTGCAGCACGCGCGGTGCGGCCAGGCGGTGGCTGTGGCCGTGCTGGGTGAGCGCATCGAACAGGCCGCCCGGGCGGCCCTCACCGCCGAAGACTTCGGGCTGCTGCTGCATCACCTCGGCCAGGCGGCGCAACAGCGTCGCGCGGCCTTCCAGCCCGACGAGCGGGTTGTCGTCACGCACCTGGAACACCTCGGCCAGCAGCGCCGCATCGACACGCTGCAAGGCCCGTGCATCGACCCGGTATGGGTCGCCGGCATCGGATGAGAAGCGCCCCTGCATGAAAGCGCGGAAGCTCGCCACGCCCAGGCCTTCGGAGCGCGTGAAGCCCTGCGCCGTCTCGGCCTCGGCATAGCGCCACTGCGCACCGGCGCCGGCATCGAGCAGCACGCTCACGAGTGTGAGATCGATGCGTGCGCGCGCCTGCGCGGCATGGTGCCGGCCGGCCAGCGCTGCATCGAGTTCGACCTTGCGCGGCACGCCACCGGCCTCGAAGTGGCGCCAGCGGCTGTGGTACGGGATGCGCAGATCGGGGTAGTTGCGCCGCGTGACCTGCTCGACGCGGCGTGCCACTTCGTCGAGCTGGCTCAGGTGCAGCGTGAAGTGGCGCGAGTGGCCTTGCTCGGCGGCGCGCAGGATGTTGTTGCAGCGCTCGCGGATGGTGGCCGTCGAGAGCAGGGGGGACGACGCAGCAGTCATCTTGAGGCTGACCTCAGTCAAGGTTGCGGCCCTTCGTGGCGGCGAGCTTCACGTCGTCGGGCACGCTGCCGTCGGTGAAGTAACCGGCCGCGATCTTGGCCTGGATCTCCACCGCTGCATCGGCCGGCACCAGTTCATCGGGGATCTTGATGCGTTCGCCGACCTCGATGCCGCTGCCGGTGATGGCGTCGTACTTGTCGTTGCTCATGCTGACCAGGCGGTGGATCTTCTTGATGCCGAGCCAATGCAGCACGTCGGGCATCAGCTCCTGGAAGCGCATGTCCTGCACGCCGGCCACGCACTCGGTGCGCAGGAAATACTTGTCGGCGCTGTCGCCGCCCACCTGGCGCTTGCGCGCGTTGTAGACCAGGAACTTGGTGACCTCGCCCAGCGCGCGGCCCTCCTTGCGGCTGTAGGCGATCAACCCCACGCCGCCGGCCTGCGCGCCCTTGATGCACTCTTCGATCGCGTGCGTGAGGTAGGGCCGGCAGGTGCAGATGTCGGAGCCGAACACATCCGAGCCATTGCACTCGTCGTGCACGCGCGCGGTGAGCGTGACATTCGGGTTGGCCAGGTCGGCCGGGTTGCCGAAGATATAGAGCGTCTGCCCGCCGATCGGCGGCAGGAAGATGCCGATGTCGCTGCGCGTGACCAGCTCGGGGTACATGCCGCCGGTCTCTTCGAACATCACCCGGCGCAGGTCGGCCTCGCTCACGTTGAAGCGTTTGGCCACGCCTTCGATCCACCACACCGGTTCGACCGCGATCTTGGTGACCATGGCCGACGAATCTTCGAGCAGGTACTTGCCATCGGGCTTGAGCCGCTGGAAGGCGATCGCCTGCTTGATCTCGGGAAGGTGCACGTGCGCCTGGGTCACGGCGATGGTCGGGCGGATGTCGTAGCCCTGTGCGATCTGCTCGGCGAATACGTCGCCGACGGCCGCGCCCCACGGGTCGATCGAGACGATCTTGTGCGGGTCGCCCCATTGCGGGTAGGGGCCGATGGGCGTGGTGGGCGAGGTGTTGGTGAGGTCGGCGCGATGGCCCTTGACCAGGTTGCCGGCCGCCACCGCCAGTGCTCGGTACACGCCATAGCTGCCGCTGTGCGTGCCGATCACGTTGCGGTGCGCGCGGTTCGTGGTCGTGCCGATGACCGGGCCGCGCTCGGCGGGTGTCGCGGCGCCCCAGTGGATGTGCGGCGTGGCGTTGGGCCCCTGCTGGCCGGGGTGAGAGGTCAATCGGATGTGCTTGGCCGCCTTGGCGAGCTCGGCCGTCTTCTCGGGGGTCATGTGCTGCTCCTGTGGGGGCTCACGGCGCGATCCAGCATACGCCTGGGCCATCGGCGTGTTGTACGCCAGTGGCCCCTGCTTGCAAAGCCCGTGCCGCGTTCCGGCAACTAGGGCCTGTTCACACCAAATGAGCCCCCACGTGACTCATCAAAAGCCCGCCAACGAGGCGCAAAGCGCAGCTGTAGCACTTGCTACAGCGAGCATTTGCAACGCTGTGGGCGGGCTTTTGATGAGATCACCCGAAGGGCCAAGGCCTGTGGGCGCGCACGGCGGCGTTGCAGCCTCGTTGTGTGCCGCGGGCACACGGCCTCGGCCGCGCCTTGCCGTCCGCGCCCACAGGCCTTGGCGTGGGGGCTCATTTAGTGTGAACAGGCCCTAATGCACAGAGCCGCGGCGTTCGTGCCGCCTTCAGCGAACGGCCTGCTCCGAGACAAGGCCGCGCCACCAGCGGTGCAGGCCTTGCGCCACTTCGGCGAGTGCGCTGTCGTTCACGAGCCGCAGGTCGGCCTGTACCGGCGGCAGATCACGCCGCAAGCGTGCGTCGAGCGCGGTGGCGTCTTCTCGCCCCCGGCCGGCCAGGCGTGCCGCCCGCAAGGCGCTCGACGCGGTGATCTCGACCACGCGCAGGCCGCTCGCCTGCGAGCGCAGCACGGGCAGGTGTTCGCGCGAGCTGTTCAAGACCACCCAGGCGCCCCGGGCGAGGGGCGCGAAGGCACGGTGCCGAACGCCATAGTGCAGGCCGTGCGCAGACCAGGTGGTGGCGAACGCGCCCAGCGCCTGCAAGGCGGCGAAGTCGGCCTCGCTTGCGGGCTCGTGGTCTTCGGTGCCGCCATCGGCCACGCGCGTGATTACGCGCTGCGCCAGGCACACCTCGGGCTGCGGCTCGCGCAGGGCGGCCCAGGCGCGCAGCACGCTGTCCTTGCCGGCACCGGACGGGCCGACGACAACGATCAGGCGCTCGGCATGGGGAATGCGGGTCAAGGTGTTCATGTCGCGTGGTGCAAAGGGTAGCGGCGCAGCAGCCTCAGCGGCTCGCCGGGGCCAGGTTCGATGAACAGGCAGAGCGCGTCGCAGCGCAAGGGCTCGGCGAGCGCCTTTGCAAAGTGCGCCTCGGCCACGCACTGCAGATCGCTGCGCAGTTCGGCGTCGGGCGGCAGGCTGTCGCTCAGGGTCATGTGAAAGCGCCAGTGCGCGAGCACGTGCGGGTAGCCGTAGCGCGCCAGAAGGTCGCGCTGGGTGTCGCTGAGCGAGTCTGCGCGCCGGCGTTGCAGCTCTTCGGGCGTGGCGGGCGCGCGAAAACTGTCGAGCCCGATCACGCACGCATCGGCGAGGCGGTGCAGCGGGTGTTCGCCACTCAGCGCCTGCGTGGGCTGCAAGGCCAGGAAGCCCGACAGCCACTGAACTGACAGCGCGGGCATCGCGAACCTTGCCGTGCCGCTGGCCAACTGCGCCAACGCGCTGTGCAGGGCGGCTTCGCTGTGGCCGGCCGCAAGGCGCATCGGCGGCTTGAGCGTGGCATGGAACCCGTAGCGCCACGGCTCGACGCGGTGCGGGCGCGGTGCGGCGGGCGCGGCATCGCTTGCCGGATCGCGCCCGAGCCAGGCGCAGCCGGCCGACCACAGCGCGTGGCCGGGCTCGGGCGCGTAGTACACGGCGTAGCGTGGGGCTGCAGCGGGGGGCGCGGTCACGCGTCGGGCTCCACCGTGAGTTGCACGGCATCGGCTGCGAAGAGCGTGTGGCCGGCCTCGACCGGCGCACCGCTCGCATCCACGTTCACATAGCGCACCACCAGCACGGGTTGCGTGGCAGGGCGCGCGAGCGCATCGGCCTCGGCGGCGGTGGGCAGGCGGCACGACACCACGCTGCGCGCGCGGGTGTAGTCGGCCACACCCAGCTGGCGCAGCGCAGCGGTGATGCTGCGGGTGTCGTTGAAGGCCTCGACGATGCCCGCCAGCCGCGGCAGCGGGTAGGCCGCAGTGCACAGGCTCACGGGGCGGCCGCGCACGCTCGCGCGGGTGTACATGATCTGCACCTCGGCCTGCGGCGGCTGGTCGAGATCGCGCGCCCAGTGCTCGCCTTCGTGCAAGCCACGTATGCGCTCATGGCCCATCAACTCGCGCTGCGCGGTCTCGCCGGCGGCGGCCAGGTTCTGCGTCAGGCGGGTGCGGCGGCGCAGCGCGTAGTCGAGCACCAGTTCGCGCACGTAGGTGCCGCTGCCTTGGGCCACGCGCACATAGCCGTCGCGGGCCAGCGCCTGCACGGCCTGGCGCAGGGTGTGGCGGTTCACACCGAAGCGCGCCGCCAGCAACGATTCGTTGGGCAGGCGCTCGCCGGGGCTCAGGCGGCCTTCGGCAATGTCGCGCCGCAACTCGGTGGCGATCAGCTCCCAGCGCCGCACGCCGCTCGGCAGGGTGGCGGGGCCTTCGTCGTGTTGTGAAGATGAATCCAGGGTCATGTCAAGAAACCGTCACAGCGGTGTTTGATACTTGGGCCATCCTACAGTCATCTAGATGACATTGGCATGACCGAACCCCACACTTCCAACGCTCCTCACGCCGCGCCAGAGGCCCAACGCAAGCGGCAGGACTGGCTCGCCGTGCTGGCCCATGCGCCGCGCGCCGAACTGGCCCGCCACGCCGAGGCCGCGGCGCGCGAGCACCGCTTCGACTGGCTGCGCGAACCCGAGACCGGCCTGGCACTGGTGCGTGCGCGCATCGCCAACCAGGGCGACCGATTCAACCTCGGAGAAGCCACGCTCACCCGCTGCATCGCCCGCGTGCGCCTCGGCGAGCACACCACGGCCGGCGTCGGCCACGTGCTGGGTCGCGACGACGACCGCGCCCGCTGGGTCGCGCAGCTCGATGCCTTGCTGCAGCAGCCCACGCTGCAGGCGCACCTGCTCACCCACGTGATCGAGCCGTTGCGCAGCGCATGCCATGCCGCGCGTGCGGCCGAGCGCACCCGCCATGCGGCGAGCCGCGTGTCTTTCTACACCTTGCAATCGGAGCTCGCGCCATGACGGCCCCTCACTTGCTGGCCGACATGCCGCACGGCCTGGCCGATGCCACGCACGACGCCCAAGACGTGTTCCGCAGCGTCCTGGATGCGCTTTCGCGCCCCGGCCGCCTGCAAACACTCGCCGCGAGCGATGGCCTGCAAGCGCCGGCCCCGCTCTCGCGCGGCCTGACCGCGCTGTTGCTCACCCTGCTCGACGCCGAAACCTCGCTGCATCTGCAGGGCCCGCTGGCGAGCGATGCCGCGTGGATGTACTGCCGCTTCCACACCGGCGTGCAGCGCGCCGCGCAGCCAGGCGAGGCGAGCTTCGTGGCCGTGCGCGCCGCCGATGCGTTGCTCGATGGCCTGTCGATCGGCAGCGACGAGGCACCGCAGGACGGCGCCACGCTGCTGGTCGAAGTGCCCAGCCTCGCGCACGAGCGCGGCCACGGCCTGCGACTTGCCGGCCCGGGCATCGAACAGGAGCAGCGCATCGGCGTGTGTGGCCTGTCGCGCGTCTTCTGGCAACAGCGCATCGCGATGCAGCCGCTGTTCCCGCGCGGTATCGACCTGCTTCTGGTGTGCGGCTCGCAGCTCATCGGCGTGCCGCGCTCCACCCACATCACCTTCGAGGAAGCCTGATGTACATCGCAGTCAAAGGCGGAGAAGCCGCCATCGAAGCCTCGCGCCGATTGCTCGCAGACGCGCGCCGTGGCGACCCGGCCGTGCGCGAGCTGGAGGTGGCGCAGATCCGCGAGCAACTCGGCCTGCTGGTCGACCGCGTGATGGCCGAGGCCTCGCTCTACGACCCCGAGTTGGCCGCGCTCGCGCTCAAGCAGGCGCGCGGTGATGCGGTCGAGGCCGTCTTCTTGCTGCGTGCCTACCGCACCACGCTGCCCCGCCTGGCGGCAACCGAAGCGCTGGACACGCAGCGCATGCGTGTGCGCCGCCGTGTCTCGGCGATCTTCAAGGACCTGCCGGGCGGCCAGTTGCTCGGGCCGACCTACGATTACACGCAGCGGTTGATCGACTTCTCTCTGCTCGACGCCAGTGCGCCGCCGACCGAGATGACCCAAACCACCTCGATGACCGGCGCACCGGAGAGCGACCACATCCCGCATGCGCTCGACACGCTGGCCGCGCAAGGTCTGATCGAACCCGCCCAACCCAGCGAGGGCGACCCGCCCCCACCCGACATCACCCGCGACCCGCCGGTCTACCCGCTGCCGCGCAGCGCACGCCTGCAGATGCTCGCGCGCGCCGACGAAGGCTGGGTGCTCGGCATGGCCTATGCCACCCAGCGCGGCTACGCGCACACGCACCCGTTCGGCGGCGACATTCGCTACGGCTGCGTGGCGGTGGAGATCGTGCCCGACGAGCTGGGCTTCCCGATTGAGATCGGCGAGATCGAACTCACCGAGTGCCAGATGATCAACCAGTTCGAAGGCTCGGCCACCGCGCCGCCGCAGTTCACGCGCGGCTACGGCCTCGTCTACGGCCACGGCGAGCGCAAGGCGATGGCGATGTCCCTGGTGGACCGCGCACTGCGCGCCGACGAGTTCGGCGAAGAAGCCACCGCACCGGTGCAGCAGCAGGAGTTCGTGCTGCCGCACAGCGACAGCATCGAGGCCTCGGGCTTCGTGCAGCACTTGAAGCTGCCGCACTATGTGACCTTCGAGTCGGAGCTGCAGCTGATCCGCACGCTTCGCGAGGACTTCGACAAGGCAGAGCGGGCCGAGCGCTGGGCCGCTCCCGAGCCGGCCCGCATCCCCTCGGGGGATCGACCGGCGTACTCGACGGACGAGGGGCAGACATGATCCAGGGCTACAACTTTGCCTATCTGGACGAGCGCTCGAAGCGAATGATTCGCAGAGCGATCCTGAAGGCTGTCGCCATCCCCGGCCACCAGGTTCCGTTCGGATCCCGCGAGATGCCGCTGGCCTACGGCTGGGGCACGGGCGGCATCCAGGTCACCGCTGCCATCCTCGGCCAGCACGACGTGCTCAAGGTCATCGACCAGGGCAGTGACGACACGACCAACGCCGTCAACATCCGCCAGTTCTTCGCGCGCACCACCGGCGTGGCCACCACCGAGCGCACGCGCGAGGCCACCGTGATCCAGACGCGCCACCGCATCCCCGAGGCGCCCTTGAAGGAAGGGCAGGTGCTGGTCTACCAGGTGCCGCAGCCCGAGGCGCTGTACCGGCTCGAACCGCGCCGCAGCGAGACGCTCAAGCTGCACGCCTGCGAGGAGTACGGCCTCGTCAACGTGAAGCTCTACGAAGACCTGGCGCACTGGGGCCGCGTGGAGACGACCTACGACTACCCGGTGCGGGTGAACGGGCGCTACGTGATGTCGCCTTCACCGATCCCGAGCTTCGACAACCCGAAGATGCACCGCAACCCGGCGTTGCAGCTCTTCGGCGCGGGCCGCGAGAAGCGCATCTACGCCGTGCCACCCTACACGGACGTGAAGAGCCTCGACTTCGAGGACCACCCCTTCCGCGTGGAGCCGCAAGGCCATGCCTGTGCGCTGTGCGGCTGCACCACGAGCTACCTCGACGAAGTGGTGCGCGATGGCGGCGAGACGCTGTGGACCTGCTCCGACACCGACTGGTGCCGCGAGAAGCAAGAAGAGGGTGCAGCGCATGCACGCTGAACTCGAAGTGCGGCCAGCCATGCGCGAGGACATCCGTACGTTGATCGAGCTCTACACCGCGGCGGGGCTGGACACGCGCGGTGCGCACGGCGAGGTGGAGACGGTGGCCGCGTGGGATCGGTTGTTTGCTGCGGTGCCGTCGGCGAGCGTGTTCCTCTTTTCGCTGGGTGGGCGGCCGGTCGGGACCTACACGCTCTTCATCCTGCCGCTGCTGGCGCACAAGGGCGCGCCCGAGGCGATCGTGGAAGACGTGGCGGTGCACCCTGAGGCGCAGGGGCAGGGCATCGGCCGCTCGATGATGGAGCATGCGATGGCGCTGGCGCGTGAGGCTAGCTGCTACAAGCTCGCACTGTCGTCGAACCAGCGGCGTACGCAGGCGCATGCGTTCTATGAGCGGCTGGGGTTTGAGCGGCATGGGTTCAGCTTTGCGGTGGTGCTGTGATGGTTGGCCTTCGCTTCTTGTCCGCGTCCGCGTCTTCGCGCATGCCTCGGCCCGCTCGGGCCGAGGTATCGAAGCCCCGTGCTGCTCTTGGCGGGTCTTGTTCACTGCGTGAGGCCGCGCCGGGATGTGCGCCCGGCGGCGCAGTCCCTTTTCTTTGCTTGCCCAAAGAAAAGGAACCAAAAGAAAGGGCACCCCGTTCGCCGGTCGGCCTAGGGCCGACTGCTCTGCGCTGCTCGGGCTTGAGGGTGGGGGCAGAAACTCGCTCCGTGAGCAGAGCTCACTGCGCTCAAACATCTGCCCCAAGTCAGTTGTTGAAGCGCGCTGCACGCGCCACCCTCAAGCCCTGCGCTGCTCGACGACTCTCAGGGGCCCCGGAATGCCTCGCCAGCGTTGCTGGCATCGAATCCATCGAACGCGTATGGGCCGACGCGAAGCGAGGCCCGGCTGGCGTTCGCTCTTCCCCTTCGGACGAGCTGAGCAGCGCAGGGCTTTGGGGCAGCGTGCGAAGCACGCTTCGTCAACTGACTTCGCGCCGCCTGTCTGAACGCAGCGGCCGCAGGCCGCGAAGTGTGTTGGGCGCGGGCCCCAAAGACCGAGCAGCGCAAGGCAGCCCTCGCGCAGCGAGGGCCGAGGAGGCAGGGTCGCCTTTTCTTGGTTACTTCTTTTGGCGAAGCAAAAGAAGTAACTCGGCCGCCGGGCCGAAACCCCGGCAACGGCATCACGCAGTGAACAAGTCACACGACAAGAGGCACCACCTGAGTGGGCCTTCGATACCTCAGGCTGAGCGGTTGGTGGTGTGCGATCAGGTCGCACGGGCTGTGCCGCGCAAGCAAACCGGGCGACCCAACGGAGCAACACCATGACAACCCCACTCCTCCAAGTCGAGCACCTGCACCACCGCTTTCCCCTCGGCACCCGCCCCGCCGTCGCCGACGCCAGCCTCACCCTCCACGCGGGCGAAGTCGTCGCCCTCGTCGGCGAATCCGGCTCCGGCAAGAGCACGCTGCTCAACTGCATTGCCGGCCGCCTGCAACCAACGCAGGGCCGCGTGCTCTACACCGCCGAAGACGGCCGCGTGCTCGACGTGCACCGCCTCACCGAGCGCGAGCGCCGCCAGCTTGAGCGCACCGAGTGGGGCCACGTGCAGCAAGACGCCACCCTCGGTCTGCGCATGAACGTGAGCGCCGGCGCCAACATCGGCGAGCGGCTGATGGGCCAGGGCGATCGCCACTACGGCCGCCTGCGCGAAGCCGCCACCGACTGGATGGGCCGCGTGGAGCTGCAAGCCGAACGCATCGACGACTCGCCACGGGCCTTCTCGGGTGGCATGCGCCAGCGCCTGCAGATCGCGCGCAACCTGGTCACGCACCCGCGCCTGGTGCTGATGGACGAGCCGACCTCGGGGCTCGATGTGTCGGTGCAGGCCAAGCTGCTCGACCTGATCCGGCTGTTGGTGGCCAGGCTGCACCTCTCGGCCCTCATCGTCACGCACGACCTGGGCGTGGCGCGCCTGCTCGCGCACCGCACGCTGGTGATGCGCGAGGGGCGCATCGTCGAGCAGGGGCTGACGGATCGGGTGCTGGACGATCCGCAGCATGCGTATACGCAGTTGCTGGTGTCGTCGGTGGTGGCGCCGTAAGGGCTCGGGCATGCATGAGATTGGCGTGGGCCTTCGATCCCTCAGGCTGAGCGGGCTGAGATCGGTGATGGCTTCCCTTTCTTCGCGTGCCACCACCCGCTCAGCCTGAGGTATCGAAGGCCCGCTCCCCGTTTGCACGAGAACAACCATGCTCCACATCCACTCCCTCTCCAAGCACTTCACCCTCCACCTTCGCGGCGGCCTGCAACTGCCGGTGCTCAAGAGCGTGTCGCTCGACGTGCAGGCCGGCGAATGCGTGGCCCTGCTCGGTGCGTCAGGGCAAGGCAAGAGCACCTTGATGAAATGCCTTTACGGCAGCTACGGAACCGATGCAGGTTCGATCTGGTTCGATGCCAGCGCAGGCCGCGTCGACATCGCCCAGGCCACGCCGCAGCAGATGCTCTCGTTGCGACAGCGCGACATCGCCTACGTGAGCCAGTTCCTGCGCGCCGTGCCGCGCGTGCCGGCGGTCGACGTGGTGGCCGAGCGCTGGCTGCAGGCACGCCCCGAGCTGGATGCGGATGAGGCCCAAGAGGCCGCACGCGACGAAGCGCGCCGCCTCTTCGCCCGCCTGAACCTGCCCGAGAGCCTGTGGACGCTACCGCCCGCCACGTTCTCCGGCGGCGAGCAGCAGCGCGTGAACATCGCACGGGGCTTCATCGAGCCCGCGCGCCTGCTGCTGCTCGACGAGCCGACGGCCTCCCTCGATGCGGCCAACCGCCGTGTCGTCATCGAGCTCATCCACGAAGCGCGAGACGCCGGCAGCGCCGTGGTCGGCATCTTCCACGATGAAGAAGTGCGCGACGCCGTGGCCAGCCGCTGCGTGGCCATCCAGTGAGAGGAATCCCAATGAACACCCAGGAACTCATCTTCAGCAACGCACGCGTCGTGCTCGCCGACGAGGTGGTGCACGGCAGCGTGCGCGTGCAAGCCGGCCGCATCACCGACATCACCCCCGGCCCCACCGCCGTGCCCGGAGCTCACGACCTCGACGGTGACTGGCTGCTGCCCGGCCTGGTGGAGGTGCACACCGACAACCTGGAGCGCCACGTCACGCCGCGGCCCAAGGTGCACTTCCCGATGCAGGGCGCCGTGCAGGCGCACGATGCCGAGGTGGCCGCCAACGGCATCACTACCGTGCTCGACGCCATCGGCGTGGGCGACCCCTACGACGAGGGCTTTCGCTCGCGCGACCAGAGCGAGTTGCTGACCGTGCTCGACCGGCTGGAGACAGCCGGCATGCTGCGCGCCGACCACCTGATCCATGTGCGCTGCGAACTGCCAGCGCACAACGCACGCCCCCTGTTCGAGCCCTTCGCCCGCCACCCACGCCTGCGCCTCATCTCACTGATGGACCACACGCCCGGCCAGCGCCAGTGGAGCGACATCGAGCACGCCCGCATCTACTACACCGGCAAGAAGGGCTGGAGCGCGCAGCAGTTCGAGGACGAGGTGCGCATCGCACCCGAACGCCAGCGCCAATACGCCACGCCCAACCGAGCCTGGTTCACCGACTTCGCCCACACGCACGGCGTGGCGCTCGCCACGCACGACGACACCACCGTGGAGCATGTGGACGAAGCCAAGGCCCTGGGCGCGAGCATGAGCGAATTCCCCACCACGCTGGCCGCGGCGCAGCGCGCCAAGGCGCTCGGCCTGAGCACGGTGATGGGCGCGCCCAACGTGATTCGCGGTGGCTCGCACTCGGGCAACGTGGCGGCGATGACGCTGGCGCGCGAAGGCGTGCTGGATGCGCTGTCGTCCGACTACGTGCCCTCCAGCCTGTTGCGCGCCGCCTGGCTGTTGCCGGAACAGGGTGGTTTCAGCCTGCCGCAGGCCGTGAACGTGGTGACGCGTAATGCGGCACGAGCGGTTGGCCTGCAAGACCGCGGCGAGATCGCACCCGGCCTGCGCGGCGACCTGCTGCGCGTAAAGGCGCTCGATGGCTTCCCGCTCGTGCGTGAGACCTGGGTGGCTGGGCGGCGGGTCGCATAGCGCACATTCGCGGGCCGGTGCGATCTCAACGCGTCCGCATGCGGCGCGTGAGTCGTGGCGAACGTGATGGCTCGCCGGGGAGGGTGGCAGGGGGAGGTCGTTCTGCGGTGGGTGCCGCTCTTCGGTGGGAGCGATCGGCCGAAGGCTGCCGCTCAGCGTCCCAACGCCAAGCAACCGAGCCTAGACTGAAGCGGCAACTCGCCAGCTGCATCATCGCCGCATGCCTGCGCGCCGTCTGACGGAGACTTCTCCACCCCTCAGCCCTTCGCATCCCGGGATACCCATACCCCCGACGGTGACCTCGCCGCATCGCTATAACCAACGGCTTCGCATCTCGCTCACCACCTCGCCCGAAGGAAACTCGCCATGCCCCACACCACGCCTCTGCTCCTCCTCCCCGGCATCCTGAACGATGCCCGCGTGTGGCGGCCGCTCGAGCCTCTGGTGGCCGAGCGCAAGGTGGTGGTGGCCAAGACGCATCTTCAGGATTCGACCTCGGCGATCGCCGCTGCGGCGATCAAGCTGATGCCGCCCGGGCCCTTTGCGGTAGCAGGGTTCTCGCTGGGCGGCTACGTGGCGCTCGAGGTCTGCCGCCAGGCGCCCAGACGCATCGCCGGCCTGGCGCTGCTCGACACCGGCGCGCGAGCCGACACCGAAGAGTCGCAACAGAACCGGCACGAGATGATCACCTCGCTCCACACCGGCATGGCGACCTTCGACAAGGTGGTGCGTGGCATGGCGCCCAAGCTGCTGCACCCCGACCACGCGGAAGACGAGGCCTTGCTCTCGCTGCTGCTCGACATGGCGCACAAGGCCGGGCAAGACGGGTTCATACGCCAGCAGACGGCCGCAATGACGCGGCCCGATCGCCGCGAGGTGCTGCGCTCGGTGCACGCGCCGGCGCTGGTGCTGTGCGGTGAGCAGGATCGGGTGACGCCACCCACCTTGAACGAAGAGATGGCCGGCCTGCTGCCCGGCGAGGTGGAGCGGGTGATCGTGCCGCAAAGCGGCCATCTCTCGACGCTGGAGCAGCCGGCGGCGGTGGCCGAGGCCGTCGCACGCTGGCTCAAACGGGTGGACGACGCAGCCGCGCAGTAGCCGCCGGCGTTGTTGCCTAAGTGGCACTCGCGCTCGCGCAGCGGCAGCGCGCTCCACGAGGATGGATAGACGGATGGGCCCAGCGCCTCCCGGCGCCGGCCCCAGGGCGCATCAGAGCGCGTAATTGAAGGTCAGCTGGGCATTGGTCGGCGCGCCGTAGATCGCGCCGTACTGGATGCCGTTGATGTACTTCTCGTTGAAGATGTTGTTGATGTTCAGTCGCAGGGTGGCGCGCTGGGTGATGTCGTACGAGGCGAAGGCGTTGGCCACGAAGAAGGAGTCCTGGTGCGTGACGACCTGGCCCGCGTCGTTCTTCTTGCTGGTGTCAGACTGCCAGCGGACGGCAGCACCCAGTTTGAGCGCCGGCAGGCCGGGCACGCGGGTATCGAAGCCGAGGTTGAACGTGGTGCGGGGGATCCACTCGAATGTTTCGTTGTTGCCGCTGGGGTCGTCCAGCTTCATGTGGGTGGCACCGAAGATGATCTGCGCCCCTTCGGCCACACGGCCGGTGACTTCGAACTCGACCCCCGTGGAGTTCACGTCCTGCGCAGCGTAGAAATACTGCTGGGTGGCGGGGTCCACGCCGGCCTGAACGGCAAGGCCTTTCTGTTCGCTGCGAAACACCGCGAAGGTGGTCAACAGCTTCTTGTCCAGCCAGTTGGCCTTGACGCCGGCCTCGGTGTTCACGCCTTCGGTCGGGTCGAGGAAGCGGCCGTTGGCGTCGTACTGATCCTGGTTCTGGTAGATGTTGGAGTACGACAGGTAGCCGGTGAGGTTCGGCGTGAAGTCGTACGTCAGGCCGGCGTAGGGGCTTACCTTGTCGGTGTCGGGGTACTCGATCGGCGGCGTGATGGAGCCGTAGCGCGAGCCCCCCTTGCGCGAGAGCTTGACGGCGTTCATGCCGACGATGCCCTTCAGGCCATCGGCCAGCGACAGGCGCGTGGCGCCGTAGAAGCGGGTCAGTTGCTGTTCGCCGTCGGAGTACGGTGCGAGGGCGCCCCACGTGGGCTCGGCGTAGACGTTGCCGCCATAGGGGAAAGCGGGCAGCGCCAGGAAGTTGCCGGCCGTGATGGCATAGCTGTCGGCGGTGGTCTTTTGAACCGAGTAGCTCAGGCCGGCGATGAGTTCGTGTTCGCGGCCGAAGGCACCGAAGCGGCCGTTGACGTTGACGTCCACCACGTCGCTCTTGGTGGCTGTTTCGCTCTGGTAGGCCCAGCCCACGAGGCCGGTGTTGTCGGGGTTGAGGCCGCCGCCCAAGGTGTAGGCATAGAGCAGCTTGGTCGACTCGTCGGTCTGGGTGTGGCTGTAGGTGCCCTTCACTTCCCAATTGGGGCCGAAGCTGTGGGTGTACTCGGCAAAGACGGTGTCGGACTTGGTGTTCCAGTAGGTCCAGTCCTGCGAGGTCGACGAGGACACGTCGAAGTCGACCATGCTGCCGTCGAGGTAGTTCAGCGTCAGCGAGCCCCACATCGGCGACTTCTGCTTCTTGTCCTGGTGCGTGTAGCCCATGGTCAGCGTGCCGTTGTCGCCGATCTGGCCTTCGACCACGCCGTAGATGGTGGCGTTGCGGTCATGCAGCGCACGCAGGTATGAATCCTTGTCTTCGTAGACTGCGATCAGGCGGCCAGCCCAGCGGCCGTCTTCGGTGAACAGCTTGTTGTAGTCGACCGCACCGCGGTAGGCGTCGTACGAGCCCACGGTGCCGAGCACCTCGCCGCCGTCGGTGTTGGTGGGGCGCTTGCGCACGTAGTTGATCGTGCCCGAGGCGTTGCCTACGCCGGTCAGCAGGCCGTTGGCGCCGCGGATGATCTCGATGCGGTCGAACAGGTAGGTGTCCATCTGGCCCACCACCGTGCCCCAGCTGTTGATGACGCCCAGGCCATCGATCTGCGTGTTCTGCACCGGGAACCCGCGCATGTTGTAGACCGCGCGGTTGGTTTCGTACTGCTCGACGTTGATGCCGGTGCCGAGGAAAAGCGCATCGTTGGAGCCGGTGAAACCGAAGTCCTCGATGGTCTGCGCGTCGATCACGCTGATGGACTGCGGCGTTTCCTTCAGCTCCAGGTTCAGGCCGGTCGCGCCGGTCGAGACGCGGTTGGCGCGCTTGGCCGTCACGACCACCGGCTGCAAGGTGGCGTCGGCCGCGGAAGCCGCTGCGGCGGGGGCCGCAGGGGCGGCGGACGTGGGAGGGGTGGTTTGCTGTGCCATGGCGGTACAGGCAGCGAGCGCGAGTGTGCTCAGCACGAAGGTGTTCTTTTGGTTCATGGAGGTCACCGGAAAGGAGAGGGAGGGAGATGACGCGCGGCGGTGGCACCAAGCCTTCGGAAAGCGGGCACTGCTACTGCAATGCGTAGTTTATGAGAATGATTCGCGTTTATCTCGTATGGTTTATGCGCGGCAACCGCTTAGCGCACAAATCGAGTAATTCGTCGCATATTTCATTGGCTGGTGCAGGGCGTGCGAGCAACGCCGGTGTGCAGCGGTGCATGCGGCACCTGCGCGCTCGACGGCTGAGCGCGCGGGATCGTCCCGGCTTGTGCGTGGCGTGGCCGCGTGCTTAGAATCCGCCCGCTTGTCGGGGTGCCGCGGACCATGTCGTCCAAGGCTGAGAGGGTGTTCTGCACCTAACCCGTTGAACCTGATTGGGGTCATCCCCGCGTAGGAAACAAGGCACTCGGCCACCGCCGGGTGCGTGCACCCGTTGCACGCGCCCCCGCGGTCTCCAGGCAGGCACCCCGTCCTTACACCTGGAGTTCCCATGGCCGCCACCCCTCTCGCAGGCATCGATGCCGCCGCGCTGTCGCAGCGCATCACGCGCACCCCGTTCGCCGGTTCACGCAAGGTCTACCTCGAGGGTTCGCGGCCGGACATGCAGGTGCCGTTCCGCGAGATCGAGCTGTCCGACACCTTGATCGACAAGGACCGGCGCGAGCCCAACCCGCCGCTGCGGGTGTACGACAGCTCGGGCCCGTACACCGACCCGCAGGCCGAGATCGACATCGCGCGCGGCCTGCCGCCGCTGCGCGCCCCCTGGATCGCCGAGCGCCGCAGCAGCATCAACCAGTCACAGATGCACTTCGCGCGGCGAAACATCGTCACGCCCGAGATGGAGTACGTGGCGGTGCGCGAGAACCTGCTGCGCGCGCAATTGCACGAACGCCTCGCGCAAGAGCGCCCGGTGCACGCCGGCCAGGCCTTCGGCGCGAGGCTCACGCGCGACATCACGCCCGAGTTCGTGCGTGCCGAGGTGGCCGCGGGCCGCGCCATCATCCCGGCCAACATCAAGCACCCCGAGAGCGAGCCGATGATCATCGGCCGCAACTTCCTGGTGAAGGTCAACGCCAACATCGGCAACTCGGCGGTCAGCTCGGGCATCGAAGAAGAGGTGGACAAGCTGGTGTGGGCGCTGCGCTGGGGCGCCGACACGGTGATGGACCTCTCCACCGGCGACGACATCCACACCACGCGCGAATGGATCATCCGCAACTCGCCGGTGCCCATTGGCACGGTGCCGATCTACCAGGCGCTGGAGAAGGTGCACGGCAAGGCCGAGGAGCTCTCGTGGCCGCTGTTCCGCGACACGCTGATCGAGCAGGCCGAGCAAGGGGTGGACTACTTCACCATCCACGCCGGCGTGCGGCTCGCGCACGTGCCGCTCACCGCCAACCGGCTCACCGGCATCGTCTCGCGCGGCGGCGCGATCATGGCCAAGTGGTGCCTGGCGCACCACCGCGAGAGCTTCCTGTACGAGCACTTCGAAGACATCTGCGAAATCATGCTCGCCTACGACATCAGCTTCTCGCTCGGCGACGGCCTGCGTCCCGGCTCCATCGCCGATGCGAACGACGAAGCGCAGTTCGCCGAGCTGCACACGCTGGGTGAGCTGACGCAGGTGGCATGGAAGCACGACGTGCAGGTGATGATCGAAGGCCCCGGCCACGTGCCGGTGCAGCTCGTGAAAGAGAACGTCGAGAAGCAGCTGGAGGCCTGCTACGAGGCGCCCTTCTACACGCTGGGCCCGCTGGTGACCGACATCTCGCCCGGCTACGACCACATCGCCTCTGCGATGGGCGCAGCGCAGATCGGCTGGTACGGCACCGCGATGCTCTGCTACGTGACGCCCAAGGAGCACCTGGGCCTGCCCAACCGCGACGACGTGAAGCAGGGCCTCATCGCCTACAAGATCGCGGCGCACGCGGCCGATCTGGGCAAGGGCTTCCCGGGCGCGCAGATGTGGGACAACGCGCTCAGCAAGGCGCGCTTCGAGTTCCGCTGGGAAGATCAGTTCCGCCTCGCCATCGACCCCGACACCGCGATGGCCTACCACGACGAGACGCTGCCGAAGGAGAACGCCAAGGTGGCGCACTTCTGCTCCATGTGCGGGCCGAAGTTCTGCTCGATGAAGATCACGCAGGAGGTGCGGGCCTATGCGCAGCGAGGAGTGCAAGAGGGCGCGAAACCGGTGATCGCGATTCAGCCGGCCATGGCGAACAAGGCCGAAGAGTTCCGAGCCCGCGGCGGCGAGATCTATCTCTGAGCTGCGCCGCGATGAAAGCCGTGATTGCCGGCGCCGGTCTCGCCGGGCGACTGACCGCCTGGCGGCTCGCGCGCGCCGGGTGGCAGGTGAGCCTGTACGACGCCGCACGCCGCGGCGATGCGCGCTCGGCAAGTGCCGTGGCGGCAGCCATGCTGGCGCCGCTGTCGGAGCTGGCTGCGGGCGAGATGGCGGTGTTCGACCTCGCGCAGCGCGCCATGGCCTTGTGGCCGCTCTGGATTGACGAGCTGCAGCACGACAGCGGCTGCGAGGTTTATCACCGCCGTGCCGGCACGCTGGTGCTTGCACACGCGCGGGATGCCACGACCCTCACGCAGTTCGAGCAGCAGTTGCGATGCAAGCTGCCGCCGGCCGAACTGGCGCGGGTGCAGGTGCTCGATGGCGAGGCACTTGGCGAGATGGAGCCGATGCTGGCAGGCCGCTTCGCGCGCGCGCTCCATCTCGCCGACGAAGGCCAACTCGCCAACGACGAGCTGCTGCACGCGCTCGCCGTGGCTCTGTCGCGCCGCGAGGTGCGATGGCACGAAGGCGAGGCCGTGCGCTCGCTGCACGGAGTGGCCGACGGGGCGGACCTGCTGATCGATGCACGCGGCTTGGGCGCCCGCGGTGACTGGCCTGCGCTGCGTGGCGTGCGTGGTGAGGTCATCACGCTCGAATGCCGTGGGGCGAGCCTGCATCGCCCAGTGCGTCTGATGCATCCGCGCTACCCGCTCTATATTGCCCCGCGGCCAGGTCACCGCTTCGTGGTCGGCGCGACCGAGATCGAATCGGAAGACGCCGGCCCGATCAGCCTGCGCTCGATGCTGGAGCTGGGCAGCGCACTGCACAGCCTGCACCCGGCCTTCGGCGAAGCGCGCGTGCTGCACACGGCCGCCGCGCTGCGCCCGGCGCTCGACGACCACTGCCCCACGCTGCGCCAGCACGAGGGCGTGTGGCAACTCAATGGCCTGTACCGGCATGGCTACCTGTGCGCGCCGGCGCTGGTCGACGACCTGATGCAACGCCTGAACTGACTGATGCGCTACGAAGACATCCTCCCGCAGCCCCTGCCACGGCGGCTCTCGTTCAACGGGCAGGCGATCGAGTCGTCGGCGACCACCCTGCAGGACTTGCTCATCGAACGCGGCTACGACCTGCGCGCAGCCATCGCGTGTGCCCTCAACACGATGTTCGTGCCACGCGCGCAATGGCCGCAGCGTTCGCTGCGCGCCGACGACCATATCGATGTGGTCGCTCCCATCACCGGGGGGTGACGATGGGCATCACACAAGCCTTCTCGGTGGCCGGTGTCACGCTGGACAGCCGTTTGATGCTCGGCACCGCGCGCTACCCTTCGCCGCAGGTATTGACAGAAGCCGTGACGGCCAGCGGCACGCAGGTGCTCACCGTGGGCCTGCGCCGCCAGTCGCCCGAAGAGGGCGGCGGCAATGCATTCTGGGATCGTGTGAAGGCACTCGGCTGCCACGTGCTGCCCAACACGGCCGGCTGCCACAGCGCACGCGAGGCGATCACGCTCGCACACATGGCGCGCGAAATCTTCGGCACCCACTGGATCAAGCTCGAAGTGATCGGGGATGAGCACACGCTGCAGCCCGATCCCTTCGCCACGCTGGAAGCCGCACGTGAACTGGTGCGCGAGGGCTTCGCCGTCTTCGCCTACACCACGGACGACCTGGTGCTCGCCCAGCGCCTGCGTGATGCCGGTTGTGCGGCCATCATGCCTTGGGCCGCGCCCATTGGCAGCGGCCGCGGCGTGCTCAACCCCTACGCGCTGGCGACGCTGCGCGCTCGTTTGCCCGATGCGGTGCTGGTGGTCGATGCCGGCCTGGGCCTGCCGTCGCATGCGGCACAGGTGATGGAGATGGGTTTCGATGCCGTGCTGCTCAACACCGCCGTCGCCCAGGCCGCCGACCCGGTCGGCATGGCCCGAGGCTTTTCGCTCGCCGTGGCTGCGGGTCGCGCCGCCTTCGGGGCCGGCGCGATGCCGCCGCAGTTGAGTGCCCAGCCGTCCACGCCGGTGCTGGGCATGCCCTTCTGGCATTCCGAATGAGAGGACCTCTCCCACGATGATTCGATTGCTGACAATTGCCGGCCACGACCCGGTGCACGGCGCCGGCATCACCGCCGACCTCGCCACCTGGGAGGCCATGGGCCTGCACGGCGCCAGCGTGGTCACGGCGCTGACCGTTCAAAACAGCCATGGCCTGGATCAACTTGTGCCGGTCGATGTGGCCGTGCTGCGTGCCGCGCTGCAAGCGGTGGTTGCCGACGGCGAGCCCGCGGCCATCAAGGTCGGCATTCTCGGCTCGATGGCGGTGGCGCAGGAGGTGAGCGAGTTCATCGCCGCGCGGCGCTGCCCGGTGGTCGTCGACCCGGTGCTGGCCGGTTCCAACGGCCGGCCCGCGTACAACACGCACAACGTGACCTGGCTCACCGCACTGTGGTCGCTGATGCGCCACGCCGACGTGATCACGCCCAACTGGCCCGAAGCCGCGGCCCTGGTGGGCTGCAATGAGACCGATGTGCTGGCGCACCTGCCCGCGCTGTTGGCGCTGAGCCGGCAGGCGGTCGTGCTCAAAGGGGGTCACGCCGGGGGCGCTTGCAGCGACGACCGCGTCTTCGACGCGCAGCGCAGCGTGTTGCTGAGCGGCGCCCGATGGCCCGGTTCGGCGCACGGCACGGGCTGCGTGTACTCCTCGGCGCTGGCGGGCATGCTGGCGCAGGGCTGGGATGTGTTCGACGCGGCGTGCGAGGCCAAGCTGCGTGTGTCTGCCGGCATCGATCAGGCGCGCCGCGTGGGGCCTGGGCGGCCCAACACGCACACGTCTGCGCGCACGACGAGCGAGCACCTGCCGCTGGCCCGCGAGCCTCTTCTTGCGGCAGCGGCGGATCTGCCCCGTGGCTTTGCGCCGCTGGCCGCACCGCTCGGCTTTTATGCTGTGCTGCCGAGCGCCGACTGGATCGAGCGCGCGTTGGCCTGGGGCGTGCGCAGCCTGCAACTGCGCATCAAGGCCGATGCAATGCCTGGTGTTGAACGGCGTGCGCAGTTGCGCGCGGCGGTGCGCGCTGCCGCCGAAGTGCCGGGCGCACAACTCTTCATCAACGACCACTGGCGCGACGCCATCGACCTCGGCGCCTACGGCGTGCACCTGGGCCAGGAGGACGTCGACACCGCTGACCTGGCCGCGCTGCGCGAGGCGGGCCTGCGGCTTGGCGTCAGCACGCACACACCGCTCGAGATGTCGCGTGCACATGCGGTGCAGCCGTCCTACGTGGCGCTCGGGCCGGTCTACCCCACCACATTGAAAGCCATGCGCTACGAGCCACTGGGCCTGCAGCGCCTGCGCGATTGGGCCGCGCGCCTGAAGCCGCGGTACCCGACCGTCGCGATCGGCGGCATCACCCAGGAGCGCGCCACCGACGTGTGGGCGTGTGGCGTCGATTCGGTCGCGGTGGTCAGCGCGATCACTCAGGCGGCAGACCCGCGGGCAGCGGCGAAGTCGCTTCTGCGGATCGCGCCCGCGGTGATATGACTTAGGGTTTGACGGCTGTCTGCGGTTCGGCCACGAAGCCGATGCGGCTGAGTCCGGCTTTCTGCACAACGCCAATCAACTCTGCTACCTGTCCGTAAGGCACGGCCTTGTCGGCGCGCAATTGAACCTCGATCTGGGGGTTGATTCGGGCCGCCTTGGAGATGCGTTCGGCGAACGTGGGTGTGTCCACTGGCTGTTCGGCAATGTAGAGCTGCCCCTTCGGGTCGATGGCCACGGCGATGAAGTCGGGCAGGTCGCTCGACGTAGCCGCTTCGCTTCGTGGAAGGTCGAGCTTGAGGCTCGAAGTCATCAAGGGCGCCGTGATGATGAAGATCACCAGCAACACCAGCATCACGTCGATCAGCGGCGTCATATTGATGTCGCTCATCGGCGGCGGCACCGAACTGCGTTCGAGGCGTCCGAATGCCATGACTCAGGCGCTGGGTGCCGGTTGCTGAGGGCCGCTGCTGTCGAGCAGCATCTCGCGCAGGTCGTGCGCAAAGCCTTCGAGCTCGGCCTCGCAGGCCGCTACCCGCTTGTTGTAGATGTTGTATGCCATCACGGCGGGAATTGCCACCGCCAGACCAGCCGCCGTCATGACCAGTGCCTCGCCCACCGGGCCGGAGACTCTTTCGATGGTGATGGTGCCCGCCGCCGAGATGCTTGCCAGCGCGTGGTAGATGCCCCAGACGGTGCCGAAGAGGCCAATGAACGGAGCGGTGCTGCCGATCGACGCGAGTGCCACTTGGCCGAACTGCAGTTGGGCCAGCACGCGATGCAGCGCATCGCGCAGGCGCCTCGTGAGCTGAGAGGCGATATGGCCGCGTGATTCGAGTGTGCCCTCGTGGGGACTGGTCATGGCCGCATCGAGCAAGGGCCGCAGCACACCCTCGCGGTCGAGTGATTTGAGCTCCTGGCGGCCGCATTCGAGCGTCGTTGCGGTCCAAAACGCCGGCACGGCGCGCGCGATGTCGCTGCGAACGCGGCGCAGAAGCCATCCCTTCCAGAAGATCAGAACCCACGCGCTGATCGACATAATCAGCAGCAGCCCAGCCACGCCACGGGTGACCCCGTCACCCTGATGCCAGAACTGAGCGAAGCCCTGCATGGCCTCAGTTCAGCCCCAGCACATCGGCCATGTTGAACAGGCCGGTGTCACGGCCTGCGAGGAAGCGCACGGCCCGCAGGCTGCCTTGGGCGTAGCCCGCGCGGCTGCTGGCCTTGTGGCTGATCTCGATGCGCTCGCCGGTGCCGGCAAAGAGCACCGTGTGGTCGCCGATGATGTCGCCGCCGCGCACCGTGGCGAAGCCGATGGTGGAGGGGTCGCGCTCGCCCGTCACGCCCTCGCGGCCGTAGACGGCGCATTCCTTCAGGTCGCGGCCGAGTGCGTCGGCCACGACTTCACCCATCGCGAGTGCGGTGCCGCTGGGAGCGTCGACCTTGTGGCGGTGGTGGGCCTCGATCACCTCGATGTCGTAACCCTCGCTGAGAGCGCGCGCGGCGGTGTCGAGCAAGCGCAGCACGACGTTCACGCCGACGCTCATGTTGGGCGACATCACGATGGCCATGTGCTTGGACTGCGCAGCGATCTCGGCCCTTTGTGCTTCGCTGAAGCCCGTCGTTCCGATGACGAGCTTGATGCCCAGCTCGCGGCAGGCCGCGAGGTGCGTCATCGTGCCTTCGGGGCGGGTGAAGTCGATCAGCGCCTGTGCATCTGCAAGGCCGCTCTTCAGGTCGGCGGTGATGTGCACGCCGCTGTTTCCACCGAGAAAGGCAGCGGCGTCCTGGCCAAGGGCGGGGCTGCTCGGCATGTCGATCGCACCGGCCAGTTCGCAGTCACCGGAGTTCACGATGGCTTCGATCAGCATGCGGCCCATGCGGCCCGACGCGCCGGTGACGGCGACGCGAATCGGTGCGCCGGCGCTCACGAACGCGGCTCCAGCGGCGGATACGACCGGATCGGGCCTTCGGGCGCCGAAGCGGCCGCCGGTGGGCGGGGCGCGACGGGCGGCAGGTTCTTGATCTGTTCAGGCGTCATGGCCAGGGTGGGCACCGTGCGGGGGGCGCCGTAGGGGTCGATCGAATCGATGAATTCGCGTTCCGAGGGCAGGTCGATCGCGCTGATGGTCTTCAGCTTGTCCTCTTCGAAGACCACAACCACCCGGCGCTGCTGCGGCTCGGTACCTTGGCGACGAATGGTGAAGACGTAGTCCCAGCGATCGGCGTGGAAGGGGTCGGTGAGCATCGGCGAGCCGAGGATGTCGCGCACCTGGGCGCGGGCCATGCCGGTCTTGACGAGAGCCGCCTGTTCTTTGGTCAGCACATTGCCCTGGACCACTTCGACGCGGTAGGGCGTGAGCAGGCTGACGGAGCTGTCGCTTGATTGCAAGGAGCTGCAGCCGGCCAGCAAAACGGCGGCGATCAGGCCGGCCGCGGCGGCGGTGGAGTGGGGGTGTCGCATGGTGGGGGAAGGGTGCGCGCACTGCGCACCAACCTCGATATGATTCGTCGATTCTAGCGGTTGGCCCCCTCGTGACCGCCCGCAAACCCTCGACGAAAGCTCCCGCCATGTCCAACGCCGATGACCTCAAGAGCAGTGGCCTGAAGGCCACCCTGCCGCGCATCAAGATCCTCGACGTCTTCCAGCACAGCGCGCAGCGCCACATGACGGCCGAAGATGTCTACAAGGCCTTGCTGAACGAAGGTGCCGACATCGGATTGGCCACTGTCTATCGCGTGCTGATGCAGTTCGAGCAGGCGGGCATCCTGTCGCGCAACCACTTCGAGGCTGGCAAGGCGGTGTTCGAGCTGAACGAAGGCAAGCACCACGACCATCTGGTGTGCATCAACTGCGGTCGTGTCGAGGAGTTCTACGACGCCGAGATCGAGCGCCGACAATCCGAGATCGCTGAATCACGCGGCTTCCTGCTGCACGACCACGCGCTGTCGCTGTATGCGATCTGTGGCGATTGCCAGCGCAAGTCGAAAAGCTGATCGGCTGACCCCGACGCGCCCCTGAAGGCAGTTCAGTTCGGGTCGGGCTTTTGCATTGCGCGCTGATGGCGCTCGATGAACTCGCGGTAGGTGTCGATGCCGCGCAACTGCAAGATGGTGTTGCGCACGGCGGCCTCGACCAGCACGGCCAGGTTGCGGCCGGCGTCCACCGCGATCACCACCTTGCGCACCGGGATGTTGAGCACGTCCTCGTTCAGCGGCTCATAGGGCAGGCGCTCGAAGTCGCGTTCAAGCGTTTCCTTGCGCACCAGGTGCACGATGAGCTTAAGCCGCATCTTGCGGCGCACCGCGGTCTCGCCAAAGATCGACTTGATGTCGAGCAAGCCAATGCCGCGCACTTCGAGCAGGTTCATCAACAGCTCGGGACAGCGGCCCTCGATGGCCGTCTGCGAGATGCGATAGAGGTCGACCGCATCATCGGCCACCAGCCCGTGGCCACGTGAGATGAGTTCGAGGCCGAGTTCGCTCTTTCCCAGGCCCGATTCGCCGGTGAGGAGCACACCCACGCCCAGGATGTCCATGAACACACCGTGACGCGTGGTGCGCTCGGCAAACAACTGCGCCAGGTAGCCGCGTACCACGTCGATCACATGGCCGGCGGAGCCATCTGTGACGAACAGCGGGATGTCCGCGCGGTCGCACAGCGCGACGAGCTTGTCGGGCGGCGTCTGGTTGTCGGCCACGATGACGACCGGCGGCTCCAGCGTCACGATGCGCTGGATGCGGCGTTCCTGGTCTTCGGGCGAAGAGTCTTGCAGATACGCCACCTCGCGGCGGCCGACGATCTGCACGCGGTACGGGTGGATGTAGTTGAGGTAGCCGACCAGGTCGGCGGCCGACTGCGCGTTGCGCACGGCGGCTTCGTCGAAGCGGCGCTCAGGGTGGGCATGGCCGGCAACCCATTCCCAACGCAGGGCCGGACGGTGTTCTTCGAACAGCGCTTCGGCGCTGATGACTGAGGGCTTCACGCGGCGAGGATAACCGGTGCGGAAGATCGCCGCGTCACGGCCTCAGGCCACCGACTTCAGTGGTTCCCAGTTGGAGATGAGTTCGTGCACCTTGGCGGCGCTGGGCTCGGTCTTGAGACGCTCGCGCAGTTCGCGGTCGCTCAGCATCTCGGCGATCTCGGAGAGGATCTCGAGGTGGCGCTGCGTTGCCGCCTCGGGCACCAGCAGAAAGATCAGCAGGCCGACGGCTTCGTCGTCGGGTGCATCGAACGGGATCGGTTGCTGCACGCGCAACACCGCGGCCAGCGGGTTCTTCAGGCCCTTGATGCGGCCATGCGGAATGGCCACGCCGTGGCCGAGGCCGGTAGAGCCCAGGCGCTCGCGAGCGAAGAGGTTGTCGGTGACCGTTGCCCGCGCGATCGCGTGCTGGTTCTCGAACAGCAAGCCTGCGTGTTCGAACGCGCGCTTCTTGCTGGTGGCATCGACGTCCACCAAGACGTTGCTGGAAGGCAGGATCGCGGAGAGTCGGTTCATCTGCAGGTCACGCTGAGCTCTGACGAGGCGCAGTCTGTTTAGTGACTGTGCGTGCAATTATAAAAATCGGGCTGTCATGCAGGCTAGGCCTGTGTGGTGCCTGAGCGGGAAATTGTGCACCTGCTGCTGCGTCGCAGCAACGCATGTGATCCCGCGATTGCATGGCGAATGCGCACAAGTCGAGGAAAAAAGCGGCCCGCAGGCCGCTTTGTGCACCAAGTGGTGGCGTGTCAGAGAGTGGCGTCGATGCGCTTGGCTGCCACATGGTGATGGTTCTGCAGTTTGTCCTTGTGGCGACAAACCTGGCGGTCCAGCTTGTCCATCAGCTGGTCGATGGCGGCGTAGAGGTCTTCGTGCGAGTTCTCCACGAAGATGTCTTTGCCTTTGACATGCAGCGTAACTTCTGCCTTCTGCCTTCGCTCCTTCTCCTTTAGCTTCTCAACCGACAGCAGCACATTGATGTCCACGACTTGGTCGAAATGGCGTGTGACTCGTTCCAGCTTGGTAAGCACGTACTCACGCAGGGCTGGTGTCACATCGAGGTGATGGCCGCTGATCGTCAAATTCATGAGGGCTCCTTTCGCAGGCGTGGTGGGACAGACAGAAGAGTTGTGAGGGAGGGGGAGACAGGGGGAGAGTACGGGGAAGCAGGGGGAGAGGGGTGTGCGCGACGCACTGCGGGGTCGTTCGGACCAGTGTGCGCCTGAACGATCCGAGTGACAAGCGGGTGACAACGAAGCCAGCAGGTGTGTTCGGCACGACACGCGCGATCCGTGGACACTGCGTGGATTCGGTCACGCCTGAATCGGGATCGCCCTCCAATCCGGGGCGTCGCGCGCCTTGCTGGGGCGTGTGAGCGGGTGTGATAATTCGCCGTTTCGTTCACGGAGTGCGAACCACGCATATGGACAGCAGTCACCCTCGGTGACCGTCCACTCTGGCTAGGCGGCGCAGTGAGTCTTCACAAGCTCATCAAACGCGCCGCAGGCTCCCGGGGTGAGGCGGTCTCCAGTTAGCCCATCGCCCCTTTTTCTGGCCCCCGCAGCAGTGCGCGTTGCAACAGCGCCTGCCGGACTCCGGAGCCCTGCATGCTGAATGTGTTCACGCTGGCCAATGGCCGGCTCTTCCAGGAAGAAATCGAAAGCCATGGCGCGCTCGCCCATGTGAACCCGGTGTGGGTCGACCTGGAGGCCCCCACGCCCGAGGAGAAGAGCTGGATCGCCCAGCACTTCGGCGTCACGATCCCCGAAGACGTGGTCGACGACGACCTCGAGGAGTCGGCCCGCTTCTATGAAGAAGACAACGGCGAGCTGCACATTCGCTCCGACTTCCTGATCGATGACGACGCGACGTCGCGCAACGTGCGTGTCGCTTTCATCCTGCACAACAAGGTCCTGTTCTCGATCCACTCCGAAGACCTGCCGGTGTTTCGCCTGCTGCGGCTGCGCGCGCGGCGCATTCCGGCCTTGATCGAAGACGCGAAAGACGTGCTGCTCAAGCTGTACGACGCCGATGCCGAGTACAGCGCTGATGCGCTCGAAGGCATCTACGACAACCTCGAGAAGGTCAGCTCGCACGTGCTCAAGGAAGAGATCAACGACCAGGCCGCGGCTCAGACGCTGGCCGCGATCGCGCGCGAGGAAGACTTGAACGGCCGGATTCGCCGCAACGTCATGGACACGCGCCGCGCGCTGAGCTTCATGATGCGCAGCCGCATGCTCAATGCCGAGCAGTTCGAGGAGGCGCGGCAGATCCTGCGCGACATCGATTCGCTCGACAGCCATACCGCCTTCCTGTTCGACAAGATCAACTTCCTGATGGACGCCACGGTTGGCTTCATCAATATCAACCAGAACAAGATCATCAAGATCTTCTCGGTGGCGAGCGTGGCACTGCTGCCGCCGACGCTGATTGCCAGCATCTACGGCATGAACTTCAAGTACATGCCCGAGGTGGAGTGGCGCTTCGGCTACCCCTTGGCGATCGGGTTGATGCTGCTGAGCATCGTTTCGCCCTTCTGGTACTTCCGTCGCAAGGGCTGGCTCAAGTAAAAAGGGCGGGCCACAACCCCTGAGGAGGCCCGTCATGACAGTCTTGCGTGTTCAGTTCGCTGCCGCCGCGTTGGCGCTTGTCGGATGCGTGTCGTCCCATGCCGAGTGCCTGAGCGATGCCCAGGTGCAGGCGCTGGCCGATGCAATCGCCGCGAGATCGCCCGCTGTCACGCCCGAAGGGCTGAGCGAATCAGACGCGGTCTGCACCCGTGCCAAGCTGAATGCCGTGCTGGCCAGGCGCCATGGTTCTGTGGTGGGTTACAAGGCGGGGCTCACGAACCCCGCCGTCCAGAAGCGCTTCAACTACGACAAGCCGGTCTGGGGCGTGCTTTACCAGGGCATGCTGCTCGGGAATGGCGCGGTCGTGGCGGTGGCGTTTGGCGCCCGCCCGTTGTACGAGGCCGATCTGTTGGTGCGCGTGAAAAGTGCGTCCATCAACCAGGCCAAGACACCCGCGGAGGTGCTCGACGCGATCGATCAGGTGATTCCCTTCATCGAGCTGCCTGATCTGGTGGTGCAGGCGCCGGCCAAGCTGAATGGGCCGGGCATCAGTGCGATCAACGTGGGTGCGCGCCTCGGCGTGATGGGCCAGCCGATCGACGTCCCGCCCTACCGCGCAGAACGCCATGCCTTGCTCGATGGCTTGCGCGACATGACCGTGGTCATTGCCGACGCAAACGGGGCCGAACTCGCCCGGGGCAAGGGCAGCGACATCCTGGGCCACCCGCTCAACGCCGTGGTCTGGCTGGCCGAGGCGCTGGGGCGCGAAGGCGTGGCGATGAAGCCCGGGGATCTCATCAGCCTGGGCTCGTTCTCGCCGTTGCTTCCGCCCAAGGCGAGCATGACTGCCCAGGTCACCTATCAGGGTCTGCCGGGGGCCGCGCCCGTATCGGTGCAGTTCAAGTAGATGGCGGGGGCGATGGCGGCGCGGCCCCGAGGGGCCGCGCATCTGCCATGAAAAAAGATTGCTGCACAGCGCCCTGGGGGGAACAAGGGAGGGAGGAGGGAGGAGAAAAACCGCCCCTGGATTGCAGTCAGGTAGCTGACCGGCTGTGCAACATAGAACTGGGTCGCGGCATGCAAGGTGCCGACGCCGATTGGACGCAGGTCGCGGAGTCGAGTTCCCTGAATTTGCAAACGAAATTGAAGATGGTGGCCGAGCCCTCGCGTGACAAGGCTGGATAGAGCGTCCCAATCAACGAGGGCGGCTCATTTCGTGTCGAGCAGGCGCTCGACGGTCTTGATGAAGTCCGCGCTGTCGGGTGCCGTGCGCGAGCCGAAGCTCTGCACCGTCTTGCCGTCGCGCGCGATCAGGTACTTGTGGAAGTTCCACTTCGGTGCCTCGCCACTGGCCTGCTTGAGGTCGGTGAAGAGGGGGCTGCGTTCGGCGCCGGCCGCATCAGCCACGCGCGTCTTCATGAACATCGGGAACTTGACGCCGTAGGTGTTCTCACAGAAGTCGGCGATCGCTTTCGCATCTCCCGGCTCCTGCGAGAAGTCGTTCGACGGAAAGCCGAGTACGACCAGGCCGCGGTCGCGGTAGCGGCTGTAGAGCGACTCCAGTCCCTTGTACTGCGGCGTGTAGCCACAGAAGCTTGCGGTGTTCACCACCAGCACCACCTTGCCGGCGTACTGGCAGAGGTTCTGCGGCTTTTCGTCCTGCAGGCGCGGGATCTCACGATTGAGCAACGCCGGGCAGGCGTTGGCAGAGGTATTGGCGGCTGAGGCGCTCGCGGCGCACAGGGCCAGCGTGAGGGCAATCAAGGCACGTGTCGTCGTCATGAGGCGGTCTCGGGCTGCGATGTGACAAGGCTGCGATCCTGCGCCAAACAAGCAGCCGATGCACGATCAAGGTTGACGCGAGGCGCCCCATGCCATGGAGTGGCAAGGGCCGTCAAGCGGGCGTCATGCAAGCCGCGACTAAAATCACCCCTCAACCAACGAGGGCTGACCATGCTTTATCCCGAACTCTTCAAGCAACTCGAAGCCGTCCGCTGGAACATGGATACCGATATTCCATGGGACGAATTCGATGGCAGCCAGCTCTCCGAAGAGCAAGCCCAGACCATCAAGATGAACGCCATCACCGAGTGGTCGGCGCTGCCCGCTACCGAGATGTTCCTGCGCGACAACCGCGATGACAGCGATTTCTCCGCTTTCATGAGCGTGTGGTTCTTCGAAGAACAGAAGCACTCGCTGGTGCTGATGGAGTACCTGCGCCGCTTCCGCCCCGACCTCGTGCCGACCGAGGCCGAGCTGCACGAAGTGCGCTTCGAGTTCGACCCGGCGCCTGCACTCGAGACGCTGATGCTGCACTTTTGCGGCGAGATCCGCCTCAACCACTGGTACCGCCGTGCGGCCGAGTGGCACACCGAGCCGGTCATCAAGGCGATCTACGAAACGCTGGCGCGCGACGAAGCCCGCCACGGCGGCGCCTACCTGCGCTACATGAAGCGCGCGATGCAGAAGTTCGGTGACGAAGCGCGTGCCGCGTTCGCCAAGGTGGGCGTTCTGATGGCCAGCGCGCGACGCACGGCGCAGGCGCTGCACCCGACCAATCTGCACGTGAACGAAAAGCTGTTTCCGCGCGACACCATCCAGAGCCGCCTGCCCAACCCGGAGTGGCTGGAGCAGTGGCTCGACAAGCAGATCCAGTTCGACGCCGTGTGGGAGAACAAGGTCGTCGAGCGCATCCTGCACAACATGAGCCTGCTGATGGAGCGCAGCTTCGCGAGCGTCCAGGAGCTCAACCGCTTCCGCAAGGAAGTGACAGCCAAGGTGGCCGCCAAGGTGGCCGCCAGCGGGACGCCGCCTGAAGGCGCGCAGCCCGCCTGATCGACAGTCGCTTGCTGAAAACACAAGGCCCGCAGCATGCGGGCCTTGTTGTTGGTGCCGTCGGACGGGTGCTGCCGATTCGGCAATGCCGCTCAGGACTTTGCCTGATCGCCTTTGCGGTCGGCCTTCACCTTCTGCACCGACGCGCGTTCGTCGAGCAGCCGGGTGTAGGCCTTGAGGTCGATGCAGGCGGCGGCGACCAGGTCTTCGCCGTAGACGGCCACCGTCGTGCGCGCCACCAGCGGCAGGCTGGCCCAGGCGGCGCAGTCGGCCATGGTGAAGGTGTCGCCCGCCACATAGGGCGTGAAGCTGGCCAGCCGCTTGAAGGCGAGCAGGTTCTTCTCCAGCTGGGCGCGGATGCGGGCGGCGCCGGATTCGCTCAGCTCCCCGCCGAAGTAGGCCTTGGGGTAGAGCGCGCGGGCGCTCATCTCGATGTAGTTGTCGATGAAGACGACCAGCTCGCGCACCTTGGCGGCCTGCCACGGGTCGGCCGGCACAAGCGCCGGCTGCGGCTGCAGGGCTTCGAGGTAGTCAAGGATGACCTGGCTCTCGCACAGCGCGCCCTGTGGCGTGCGGATGAAAGGGATCTTGCCGAGTGGCGAGACGCTGAGCATCTCTTCATCGGTGCGCCCGGTGAGAGCCTTCTCTTCGGTGAACGGGATGCCCTTCTCGAGCAACGCGATCTTTACCTTGTTGTAGTAGTTCGAGATGCTCGAACCGCAGAGCGTGATCATCGGCCTGTCTCCTTGTGGTGGTGCGGCCGAGTCTAGGCGCGCGACCTTGGTGTGGCCTGCCTCGCAGGCGACAATCCGCCGCATGACGACCCCCAGCTTTCTCGACAAGCTGTGCAGCCGTGCCGAATTGGCTGCGCGGCTGGCCCAGTTGCCGCGGCCCGTGGTGTTCACCAACGGCGTGTTCGACATCCTGCACCGCGGCCATGTGAGCTACCTCGCGGCGGCGCGCGCGTTGGGCGGCAGCCTCGTGCTGGGCCTGAACAGCGATGCCTCCGCGCGCATGCTTGGCAAGGGCCCTGACCGGCCGCTCAATGCCGAGGCCGACCGCGCCTGCGTGCTCGCCGCGCTTGAGAGCGTGAGCCTGGTGACCCTGTTCGACGAACAGACCCCGGTCGAGTTGCTCAAGCTCGTGCGCGCCGACGTGTACGTCAAGGGCGGTGACTACGACATCGAGACACTGGCCGAGACGCGACTGGTGCGCTCGTGGGGTGGCGAGGCGCGCGCCATTGCCTTCGTCGACGGCTACTCGACCACCGCCCTCGTGCAGCGCATCCGACACTGAGCGGTTAGGGCCTGTTCACACTAAATGAGCACTCGCGTGACTCACCAAAAGCCCGCCAACGAGGCGCAAAGCGCAGCTGTAGCACTTGCTACAGCGAGCATTTGCAACGCTGTGGGCGGGCTTTTGGTGAGATCACCCGATGGGCCGGGTCAGGGCGAGGCGCACGGCGGCGTTGCGGGTTCGTTGTGTGCCAACGGCACACTGTCTCACCCGCGCCTTGCCCTGCACCTCGCCATGGCCCGGCGCGGGTGCTCATTTAGCGTGAACAGGCCCTAGTTTCATGCCCGCGGGCGTTGGTTGACGAGCAGCATGCCGATCGTCACACCACCCAGGGCGACGAGCAGGCGCGGCGTGATCGGCTCGCCCAGGAGCATTGCACCCATTAGCAGGCCGAAGACGGGCGTCAGCAAAGTGAACGCGGCCAGCCGCGTGGCCGGGTAGTGGCGCACCAGCCAGAACCACAACAGGTAGCTGGCGAACACCACCACGATGATCTGGAACAGCAGCGAGCCGAGCGCCAGCGACGACAGCTGCGCTGGCCACTGTTCGCCCCGCCAGAGCGAGCCCAGGCCGAGCAGGACACCCGACACGCCAAGTTGGTAAGCCAGCGTCTTTTCGGCCGAGGCCGTGCTCAACCGCGTGGCGCGGATGCTCAAGGTGGTGGCCGCCCACAGCGCCGAGGCGAGCACGCCCAGCGCGTCGCCGATCCACTGCGTCGGGCCGAGGGCCGGTTTCGTGAAGCCTTCGGCAAAGGCGGCGGCCACGCCGGCGAACGCCAGTGCGAGCCCGCCCATTTGCAGCCATGACAGCCGCTCCGAGCGGGCGATGAAGGGCATGCCCATCGCCACGAAGAAGGGCGACATGTAGATGAAGACGATCATGCGCGAGGCGGTCGTGTACTGCAGCCCGAAGAAGATGCAGGCGAACTCGGCGGCGAAAAGGCTGCCGGCGAGCAGGCCGCCGGGAAGGGTGCCGTCGCGATCGAACAGCGCGATGCCGCGCCAGCGAGCCCACAGCCAGACGAGTGCGACGCCGCCGAACGAGCGCACGGTGGCTTGAAGCAGGGGCGGGATCTCTGCCAGCGCCACCTTTGCGGCGACCTGGTTGAGCCCCCACAGGGCACTGCAGATGACCAGCGAGACGACCGCCAGGGTGTCGAGGTGGGTCTTGCGCTCAGACACTGCGTGCACTCCTCGCCTGGCGTGCCCGTAATGCCTTCCACGACCAGAGATCGGCCACAAGAATGCACAGCGTTCCGGCCAGGACACCGGTCACGTGCGCCATCGGGGCGATGCCGATGTCCCAGCCTTCGTGCTGCTGTACGGGTGCACCCCAGGGCGTCTCGGTGGCGATCTTCGCGATCAGCCCGACCAGCACGGTGGCCACCACGGCGCGCTGGCCGCGCGTGCCGAAGATGAGCATGTGCGCGATCACGATGGCCACCCCCGCATGCACGACGCCCGAGAGCCCGCCGTAGTGCAGCAGATCAGGCACCAGCCACACAAAGGCGAGGTGCGTGAGCGGCCAGGCGATGAACCACGCGAGCGCGGCACGCGGCGGCATGTGCGTGACCCAACCGAACGCGGCCGTCAACGCAAGGCCGCACAGGTTGCCGATGAGATGCAGGGCGCTGTAGTGAACGAAGGCGGCCGTCCACCAGCGCCAGGCCTGTGGGCCGGCGACGCCGGGCTGCCATTCGAGCGATGCGTGCGACGGCATCGCAAACGACAGCAGCGAACCGAGCAACAGCGCCCCGGCCACCGCGCACCAGGCAACGCCCGGGCGGCGCAGCAGGGGCCGCATCAGCCCGGGCTCGGGAAGACGGCGCGCCACAGGGCGAGCACGGCATCGCGCTCGCTCGACATCAGTGCGGGGTCGAACTGCGTGGGCTTCTCGTCGAGCCGCGCCTTGTGCTGCGCGCGGCGAAGCTCGCGGTAGGCACGTGCCGCAGCCTGGCCGATGCCTGCGGGCAGCAGGCCGCCGGCCTCGGCGCGCTGCAGCAGGGCGATGTTGCCCACGTTGTCGAGCAGGTCGGGGTGGTTCTTGCCGTGCGCGAGCACGAGGTCTTGCACGGCGAACTCTGCGTCCATCATGCCGCCCTCGCTGTGCTTGACGTCGAACAAGCCGGGCTTGACCGGGCGCGCCGCGCGAACGCGCTCGCGCATGGCCTGGATCTCGGTGCGCAGCGCGTCGGGTTCGCGTTCGGCGCAGATCACCGCGCGGCGCGTCGCCTCGAAGCGCGGGGCCAGCGCGGCGTCGCCAGCGCAGAAGCGCGCACGCGTGATGGCCTGGTGCTCCCAGGTCCACGCGGTGTTGCTGCCGCGGCCCTTCTGGTACTTCTCGTAGGAATCCATCGAGGTGACGAGCAGGCCCGAGTTGCCGTTCGGCCGCAGCGCGGTGTCGATGTCGAACAACTCGCCCGCCGCGGTGCGCGTGGTGAGCCAGTTGATCAGCTTGCGCACGAAGGCGCCATACACCTCGGTGGCGGTGTCGGGGTCGGGCTCGTCGGCGTCGTCGAAGAGGAACACCACATCGAGGTCGCTGCCGTAGCCGAGCTCCTTGCCGCCGAGCTTGCCGTAGGCGATGACAGCGAAGCGCGGGGACTCGCGGTGCTTCTGGCGCAGGTGCTCCCAGGACCACGTGATCGCGCATTGAAGCGTGGCATCGGCCAGCGCCGAGAGATCGTCGGCCACTTCTTCGACCGTGATGTGCCCTTCGACGTCGCGCACCAGGGTGCGGAACTCCTCGGCATGGTGTGCACGGCGCAGGGTGTCGAGCAGCAACTCTTCATCGTCCTGCCCGGCGCGGCCCCAGGCCTGGTAGCGGGCGTCGAGATCGGCGATGTAGCTGTCGCGCTCGAAGCGGCTGTGCAGCAGTCGTTCATCGGCCAGCTCGTCGATCACGCCCGGGTGGCGCATCAGGAACTGCGCCGGCCAGCGCGCCAGGCCCAGCAGGCGCAGCAGGCGGTTCTGAACCTCCGGGCGCTCGACGAGCAGGGCCAGGTAGCTCTCGCGGCGCAGCAGCGGCTCCAGCCAGTCGATGAATCGCGTAGCGGCCTCCATCGTGCAGTTGCCTTCCTGCACGTCATGCGCGGCGCGCAGCACCAGTCGCGCGAGGCGCAGCTTGCTGTCTTCGCGCAGCAACTTGATGCGTGGGTGGTCGAGCCACGGGCGCACGCGTTCGGCCAACTCGGGCGGCAGGCGCTCCATGAAGGCATCGGTGTCCACGGGTTGCGGCGAGGGGCCGCAGGTGCGGCAACCATTGTTCGGGCTGGGGGCGGCTGGGGCGCGGCCGTCATGCAGCAGGGCATCGAACTCGGTGGCGACGAACTCGCGCGTCTCGCCCAGGTACTTGAGCAGCTCGCAGGTGTCAGCCGTACAGGTGAAACCCATGCTGCGTGCGATCCAGCCGAGGTCGGCGTCGCCTGTGGGCAGCACATGCGTCTGCTGGTCGTCGAGGAACTGGATGCGGTGCTCCACGCGGCGCAGGAACACGTAGGCCTCGGCCAGGCGCTGCGCGCTTTCGGGCTTCATCAGGCCGCCGGCGGCGAGCTTGTCGAGCGCCTTCAGCGTGGAGCGCGTGCGGATCTCGGGGAACTGCCCACCGCGCACCACCTGCAGCAGTTGCACGATGAATTCGATCTCGCGAATGCCGCCGCGCGAGAGCTTCACGTCGTTGGCGCGCTCGGGGCGGCCGGCGGCGCGGCGCTGCGCTTCTTCGCGCACCTTGCGGTGAAGCTGGCGCAGGCCCTCGAACACGCCGTAGTCGAGGTAGCGGCGGTAGACGAACGGCGTGACCGTGGTCGCCAAGGCCTTGGGCCGGCCGCTCCGGATGCTCTCGGCCGGCGCGATCACGCGGCTCTTGAGCCACGCGAACCGCTCCCACTCGCGCCCCTGCACGAGAAAGTATTCCTCCAGCATCGCGAGGCTCACCACCGGCGGGCCCGAGTTGCCGTTGGGGCGCAGCGCGAGATCGACGCGAAACACGAAGCCGTCGTCGGTGGTGTCACCGATCAGTGCGTACAGGCTGCGCGCCACCTGCGAGAAGTACTCGTGCGCGCTGATGACCTTGGGGCCGGCGGTCTGACCCGCCTCTTCGTAGACATAGATCAGGTCGATGTCGGACGACACGTTCAGCTCGTGCGCGCCGAGCTTGCCCATGCCGACGATCCAGAAGTCGATGCGCTGGCCGGCGTCGTTGAGCGGCGCGCCGTGGCGCTCATCCTGCTCGATGAACGATTGCTGCAGCGCGCGATCGAGCGTGGTCTCGGCCAGTTCGGTCATGGCGCGCGTGATGTCCAGCATCTCGGCGCCTTGCTCGATGTCGAGCACCGCCAGGCGTTCGAGCACCACGTGGCGTGCGACGCGCAAGGCGCTGGCGAGCGCGCGGCCTTGGCCCACCAGGGCGTCGATCAATCCGGCGATGCGTTCGCTGTCGGGGAGGCCTGGCGGCAGGAGCGCGAGCTCGGCGCCATAGCGGCGCCGCACGCGCTGTACGAAGCGGCTGTGATCTGCGCCGACGGAAAAGGTCTCTGTGCCCATGGCGGGCGAATTTTGCACGACCATCATCCTCGTTGCCGGGAGTGGTCATTGGGGCCATCCCGCGGTGTTGTGCGCGGGCGTCGTCGATGGGCGTAAGCTGCGCGGCGACATGAACGATGGAGTGGATCGATGCGGATTTCTGCGCTGCAAATGGTGGCGACACCCAGTGTCGAACGCAACCTCGAAGCGGCGCGACGGCTGATCGCCGAGGCCGCGCGCGCAGGCGCGGAACTGGTCGCTCTGCCCGAGTACTTCTGCTTCATGGGGCACTCCGACCTCGACAAGCTCGCGTTGGCCGAGGCATCGGGCGATGGCGCGATCCAGCGGATGCTCGCCGACGCGGCGCGAGAGCACGGCGTGTGGGTGATCGGCGGCACCTTGCCGCTGCGCTGCGACGCACCCGACCGCGTGCTCAATGCCTGCGGTGTGTATTCACCGCAGGGCGATCTGGTGGCGCGCTACGACAAGATTCACCTCTTTCGCTACGACAACGGGCGCGAGAGCTACGACGAGGGCCGCGTGCTGCGTGCCGGCAACGCGCCGGTGGCCTGCGATACAGGCCCGCTGCGCCTGGGCTTGAGCATCTGCTACGACCTGCGCTTCCCCGAGCTGTACCGCAAGCTCATGCACCCGCCCTGCGATCTGATCGCGGTACCCGCGGCCTTCACCCACACCACCGGCCGCGCGCACTGGGAGGTGCTGCTGCGTGCGCGAGCGATCGAGAACCAGTGCTACGTGATCGCGCCGGCGCAGGGTGGCCTGCACGAGAACGGGCGGCGCACCTACGGACACAGCCTCATCGTCGACCCGTGGGGCGAAGTGCTGGCGATGCGCGAAGAAGGCGAGGGCGTGGTGGTTGCCGACCTAGACGTCGGCCGCATCGCCGCAGTTCGCGCGCAGCTGCCGGCGCTGACTCACCGCTTGCTCTGAGGCAGCAGACTTAACGCGGTGAACCAAGCGAGCGGGCCGAGCGCCGGGCCGCCATGGGCCAGAGGCCGATGGCCTTCCGCAGGCACAGACAGTCCGCAGGGGCCGTCATCTCGAGCCGTACATCATCCGCCGCGCCAGGGCCGACTTGACCGGCCTCAGCGACTGCAGCGCCATCATCCCCAGGCCACGTGCCGCACCGGCGCCGGGCAGCTTCCAGGTGAAGCTGCGCGCCAAGAAATCGGTGGCCGCGATCATGGCCCAGCGGTCGGGGGCGCGCTTCCATTCCAGCTGCCGCAGCACCGCGCCGACATCGGCGGTTCGCGACAGCGCCGCCACCAGTTCGAAGGCGTCACGCAGCCCGAGGTTCAAGCCCTGGCCCGCCACCGGATGCAGCGTCTGCGCGGCGTTGCCGATGCGAACCACGCGGCCGTGCGTGAGCGTGCGTTCGGCGATCAGGCCGAGCTCGAAGCGCTTGAGCGGCGTCACGGACGTGAGCGGTCCCACCTCGGGATGGAAGATCGTGTTCAGCACGGCCAGGCGCTGCATGTCGTCGAGTTCGGCCACGGGGTCGTCGTTGCGGTTCACGCACCACACGAGCGCGGCGCGCTGGTCTTTCAGCGGCAGCAGCGCGGCGGGCCCGTGGCGCGTGAATCGCTCGTACGCCACGCCGGCGCGCGGCTGCGCCAGGGTGACGGTGCCGACCCACGCCGACTGGGCATAGTCGTGGCGCAGTGGCGTGCGAAGGCGCGAGGTGGGGGTCTGCGAGTCCGGTAACTGCGTGGTGGGCTCGCTCGTGTAGACCCCACCTTCGGCCACCACGGCCAGATCGAAACTTTCAACGATGCCGGCGTCCAGTTCGACCGCGCCAGGCAGCTGCTTGAGCGCCTTCACCGGCGTGCCGAAGCGCGCAATGAGCCGCGACGGTTCACGAAGCGCTGCGGCCTGCCAGGCAGCCTGCAGCGGCGCGACGATGGCGCCATACCCGAGCACGGCGCCGAGCAGGGGCACGCGTTCTTCGGCCGCCGTGATGCGCACTTCGGGCTCGCCCAATACATCGGCCAGCACGCCGCCGAGCGATGGCGCCTGTTGCGACACATGCACCTCGTGGATGGATTGGGAGCGATCGCCATTCCATGCACCCAGGCGCTGGAGTAACTGCACGCTCCCCAACGACAGCGCCAAGGTGCGCGGGTCGGCCGAGACATCTTGAGCCAGTGGGCGGCTGTCGAACAGGCTGATTTGCGCGTCCGGCAGTGCGGCCGACGCGTGCAAGGCCAGCGTCAATCCGACGGGGCCGGCGCCGACGATGGCGAGTCGAAGCGGGGCGTTGGGAGGGGGCATGCGTGCAGCATACCCACGCCGGCATCCGAACCTCGGAAATTCCCTGAAACGGCCTGATTCGAGACATTTGTCACGCCCCGTGGCGAACGCTCGAAAACGCCAATTTCCAGAGCACCCGGATGAGGGGGGCGTTCGCCCGCGATCGGTCCCGCGAACAAGGGGGCGCGCACGAACACGTGCGGCGAGTCGAGTGGCACATTGAGTTACGCGTTTCGACGCACCCAAATACCTCAGGAGAGAGCTTCATGAAACTCAAGTCACTCGCGCTTGCTATGGCCCTGGCGGCAAGCGCCCCCGCGATGGCGTGCACCGAATCCTTCAGCCTCGGCGTCATGGGCCCGCCCGCACTCGGCCTTTTCGGCAATGACTTCAGTTCGACTGGCAGCTTCGAGGACTGCTACAGCTTCACATTGGATGGTGCGGCCAATGCTTTCGGCTTGACGTTCGACTTTGACGCATCGCTTCGCCGCGACATTGACCTCACGGGTGTCACGCTGCGCGGTAGCGGCCTCGACCAGGCGATCGTCGATTCGTCGGCTTCGACCTTCAGCTTCAACAACCTGCTCGCCGGGACATACGAATTCGTTGTCTCTGGCAACGTGACCGGGCGCGATGGCGGTCTGTTTGGCGGTGGCTTGGTAGGCTACGGCGGCACGTTCGCCACCATCAGCGCGCCAGGCGCCGTGGCCCCGGTCCCGGAACCTCAGACCTACGCCATGCTGGCGCTGGGCCTGGTGGCCGTGGGCTGGTCGATGCGTCGTCGCACGCAAGCCTGATCGGCACGCACCGGAGCACTGCTCCAATCGCACAAGGCGGACTTCGGTCCGCCTTTGTCGTTTTTGGGTGGGCGCGGCTGCGTGCGCCGCTTGCCCCGACACCCCTGCGCCCTATCATCGGCGCGCAGCGTTGTCGCTGGGACACTTCATAGGTCTTTCACTGGAGGACGACCATGGCCCTGATGGATTTCATCAAGAAACAGTTCATCGACATCCTGGAGTGGCAGGAGTCCGGCGATGGGGTGCTCGCCTGGCGCTTCCCGATGGCCGACAACGAGATCCAGTACGGCGCCTCGCTCACCGTGCGCGAATCGCAGATGGCGATCTTCGTGAACGAAGGCAAGGTGGCCGATGTGTTCGGCCCCGGCATGTACAAGCTCACCACGCAGACCCTGCCGGTGCTCACCTACCTCAAGAACTGGGACAAGCTCTTCCAAAGCCCGTTCAAGAGCGACGTGCACTTCTTCAGCACGCGCCAGCAGATCGACCAGCGCTGGGGCACGACCCAGCCGGTGACGATCCGCGACAAGGACTTCGGCGCCGTGCGCCTGCGCGCCTTCGGCAACTACGCCTATCGCATCGTCGACCCCAAGCTCTTCTTCACCGAGATTTCGGGCACGCGCGGGGCCTACACGGTGGCCGAGCTCGATGGGCAGTTGCGCGGCCTGATGCTGCAGCACATCTCCGATGCGGTCGCGTCGAGCGGCGTGGCCTTCCTCGACCTCGCGGCCAACCAGATCGAGTTCGCCAAGGCCCTGTTGGACGCCACCGCGCCGTCGTTCGAGAAGCTCGGCCTGAAGCTCGAAGCGGTGACGATGCAGAACGTCTCGCTGCCCGAAGAGCTGCAGAAGATCCTCGATCAGAAGATCGGCATGGGCATGGTCGGTGGCGACATGGGCAAGTTCATGCAGTACCAGACGGCGCAGTCGATCCCGAAGTTCGCTGAAGGCGCGGGCTCGGGCGGTGGTGGCATTGCCGGTGACGCAATGGGCCTCGGTGCCGGTGTGGCGTTGGGCCAGGTGCTGGCCGGTCAGCTGGCGGGTGGCCTGCAAGGTGCCCAACCCGCCGCGGCGATAAAACCGGACGAGGTGATGGCCACGCTCGAGAAGCTGGGCGATCTCAAGGCCAAGGGCATCCTCACGCAGGAAGAGTTCGACGCCAAGAAGGCAGAGCTGCTGAAGAAGCTGGTGTAGTCGCCACCCGCCTTGGCCACCGAACCCAGTCCGCAGCGCGCCTATCGCGCGGCGTGCCCGAACTGCGGCGCGCCGGTCGACTTCCGCTCGGCCGCGTCCGCCTTTGCGGTGTGCAGCTTTTGCCGCAGCACTGTCGTGCGCGATGGCGACGCGCTGCGCAAGGTGGGCGAGAGCGCCGAGCTGTTCGACGACCACTCGCCACTGCAACTTGGCGCAGGCGGCACCTACCAGGGCAGCGGGTTCACGCTCGTGGGCCGCCTGCAGTACCGCTACAAGGACGGCACTTGGAACGAATGGCACGCGCTCTTCGACACCGGCCGCAGCGGCTGGCTGAGCGAAGACAACGGCCGCTACGTCTTCGCATTCGATGCGCCGCTCGACGGCCCGGTGCCGACCTCGGAGGCTCTGCGCCCGGGCGCGCGCGAAGTGGTGGGTGGCGACTCGTGGACGGTCGCTTCCGTGGCTGTCGCGAGGCTGATCGCCGCTCAGGGCGAGCTGCCTTTCAAGCCGAACACCGAGCGCGGCTTTGTCGTGGCCGACCTGCGCAACGCGCGCGACGAGGTCGGGACGATCGACTACAGCGATCCCACGGCGTCCAAATGGTCGGTCGGGCGCTCGGTGGCGATCAGCGAACTCGCGATGAGCGGCCTGGCCGATGCAGCCGAGAAGACGCTCAAGGCGCGCAGCATCGAGTGCCCGAACTGTGGCGCCTCGCTGGAGGTCAAGCTCTCGACCACGCAATCGATCGTGTGCCACCAGTGCCACGCGGTGGTCGATGTGTCCCAAGGCGTGGGGGCGGAGCTGGCGCACTACGCGCAGCAGGCTGGCGGCGAGCCCCAGATCCCCCTGGGCAGCATCGCGCGCTTCGCCTTCGGCGGCCGCGCCGAGCGGGCGTGGCAGGTTGTGGGCTACGCAGAGCGATGCGAAACGGAACCCGAAAGCGAGGCCGAATCGGGCGACGGCGACGAAGGCAGCGTCTGGCGCGAGTACCTGCTGTACCACCGCGAGGAAGGCTTCACCTTTCTCGTCGACGCCGAAGACGGCTGGAGCTGGACCGCGCCCCTCACCGGCGTGCCGGAGCCCGCGGGCGCGCAGCGCGTGCGCTACCGGGGCGAGGTCTACCGACAACGCTACCGCTATGGCGCCAAGGTGACCTATGTGCTGGGTGAGTTCTATTGGCAGCTCAGGCGTGACGAGGTGAGCGGCAATGCCGATTACGAGGGCACCGGGCGCGCCGCGGCCAAGCGGCTCAATATGGAGAGCACCGAAGGCGAGGTGGTCTGGTCCGGCGGCGAGGCGCTCGATGCCGGTGCCGTTGCGAAGGCATTCCGACTGGCGCCCAAGGTGTCTGCTGCGCTCAAGCGCGATGCCACGCCCACCTCGGGCAATGCAGCGAGCCTGCTGGCCAAGGTGTTCTTCTGGGTGTTCATCGTGGCGATGCTGCTGATGCTGTTCAGGTGCAGCGACGACGAACCCGACTGCAACAGCCTGCGTGCGGCCTACGGCGACGCGTCTCAGGAATACCAGAGCTGCCTCGTGCAGCAACGAAGTGGCGGCTACCGCACAGGCGGTGGGTCTTTCGGCGGTTACTCCAGCGGTGGCGGGGGGCACAAATGAGGTCTGCCTGCCGCCGCGGCTTTTTCATTCAAAGGAGCGTCTCATGTTGGGTATCGAATGGCTGAAACCGTCCGTCTTCTTCGGCTCGATCCTGTACGCGCTGGTCGGCGTCCTCGTGTTCTGGGTCTGCTTCGTGATCGTCGACAAGCTCACGCCCTACAAGCTGTGGGAAGAGATCGTCGAGAAGCGGAACGTGGCGCTCTCGATCGTGGTGGGCGCGATGTGCATCGCCATCGGAATGATCGTGTCCGCGGCGATTCATTGAGCGCACTTTCGGCCGCGCTGGTGCGTGCGATTCGCGGCATCGGGCGAGCCGACCCGCGGGTTTGTCGTAATGGCTGACTCGGCTCGCGGGTTCGCCCATGCGTGATGGCTCGGCCACACCGATCCGGCCGGCCGAGGTCGCCCTGCTGGCCTCGGTCTTCGTCGTCGCGGCCTGCGGCCTGGTCTATGAACTGGCGGCCGGCGCGCTCGCGAGCTACCTGCTGGGCGATTCGGTCCTGCAGTTCTCCACCATCATCGGCGCCTACCTGTTCGCGATGGGGATCGGCTCTTATCTGTCGCGTTTCTTCGAGCGGCAACTGGTGGCGCACTTTCTTCGCATCGAGCTGCTGGTCGGTCTGATCGGCGGGCTGATGCCCGCGGCATTGTTCGCATTGCAGGCGCTGCCGACGGGTGCCTTCCGCTTCGTTCTGTACAGCCTGGTGCTGCTGGTGGGCACGCTGGTGGGGCTGGAGATCCCGCTCGTGATGCGCATCCTCAAGCGCCACTTCAGCGAGCGCTATGCCCTGAAGGATCTGGTCTCGCAGGTGCTGACCTTCGACTACCTCGGTGCGCTCGCGGTGGCCGTGGCCTTCCCGCTGCTGCTGGTGCCCCACCTCGGCCTGGTGCGCACGGGGGCCTTCTTCGGCCTGCTCAACGCCGCGGTGGCGGTGTGGGCGCTCTGGCTCTTTCGCGGTGAGTTGCGCGGGTTCTGGGCGCACGCGCTCGCCTGCGTTGGCGTGGTGGCGGCGCTTGCCGCGGCCATGGCATATGCCGATCGCATCAGCACCTGGGCCGAAGACCGCTTTTATGGCGACCGCATCATCTACAGCGAGACGAGCGACTACCAGCGCGTGGTGGTGACGAACGGCCGTGCCGGCGTGCGACTGTTCCTCAATGGCAACCTGCAGTTCCACTCGCGCGACGAGTACCGCTACCACGAGAGCCTGGTGCACCCCGCGATGGCAGCGCACGGTGCGCCCAAGCGCGTGCTCGTGCTGGGCGGCGGCGACGGCATGGCCGTGCGCGAGGTGCTCAAGTACCCGAGCGTCGAGTCGGTCACGCTCGTGGAGCTCGACCCCCACATGACGAAGCTCTTCGCCGAGCAGCCGCTGCTGCGCAGCTTGAACGGCGATGCACTGCACTCCCCCAAGCTGAAGATCGTCAACGCTGATGCCTTCGCCTGGCTGGAGCAGGAGAAGGAGAAGGAGAAGGAGAAGAGCGTGGCCACGCCGGGCGAATTCGACGTGATCGTGGTCGACTTCCCCGACCCCAGCAACTTCGCCATCGGCAAGCTCTACACCACGAGCTTCTACGCGTTGCTCGATGCGCACCTGGCGGCCTCGGGCTTCGCCGTGGTGCAGACCACCTCGCCTTTGATCGCACGAAAGAGCTTCTGGACGGTCGTCAGCACCATCGAATCCACGGGCCTGACGATCACGCCGTACCACGCCCACGTGCCGAGCTTCGGTGAGTGGGGGTTCATCCTCGCTGGGCGCCGGCCGTTCCGACTGCCAACGGCCTTGCCTGGCGGACTGCGCTTTCTCACGGCCGATGGCATGCCCGCGATGCTGCAGTTCCCGCCCGACATGGCGCGCGTGCCGGCGCCGGTGAACCGCTTGTCGAACCAGGTGCTGGTGCAGACCTTCGAAGACGAGTGGGGCCGAGCGCAGCGATGACGCTGAGCCGCCGCACCCTGCTCGCTGCGGCGGCCGCTTCGCCGCTCGCGGCGTGCCGTCGCGCGGCCGAGCCGCAGTTCGACGGCGGATGGGTCGGCGCGCAGCACGAGCGGGGGCACCGTCTGCGCGACTCTGCGCTGCCAAGCCTGCCCCGGCCATTCATCGAGAAGCGTGCCGGCGTGCTCGTGATCGGTGCCGGCGTCGCCGGCCTCGCCTGCGCGCGCACGCTGCTTCAGCGTGGTGTCGACGACGTTCGTGTGATCGATCTCGAAGACCACGCCGGTGGCAATGCCCGCGGCCACCAGATCGCCGGCATGGCCTGCCCGCTGGGCGCGCACTACCTGCCGGTGCCGAGCGAGCGCGACGAGGACATGGTCGAGCTGCTCGAGTCGTTCGGGCTGAGCCGTCGCGTGGCGGGGCGCCGCATCTACGACGAACGCCACCTCTGCCACAGCCCGCAGGAGCGTCTTTACACCGGCGGCGCCTGGCAGCCCGGCCTGCTGCCGGTCGAGGGGCAGGGCAGCGCCACGCTGGCGCAGTACCGGCGGTTCGCAGACGAGATCGCGCGCGTGACGAAGCTCGGCTTCGGCATACCGACCGCCCGTGCGCCCTGGACGCCCGAGCACGCGGCGCTCGATGCAATCACCTTCGGCGCCTGGCTCGATGCGCGTGGCTTCGATGCGCCGGCGCTGCGCAGCCACCTCGACTACTGCTGTCGCGACGACTACGGCGCCGGCGTGGCGCAGGTGTCGGCGTGGGCGGGCGTGCACTACTTCGCCAGCCGTCATGGCTTCCAGGCGCCCGGCAGTGCAGAGACCGACGACCACGATGCCGTGCTCACCTGGCCGCAGGGCAATGCGTGGCTCACCGAGCGGCTGGCGGCACCGCTGGGCGAACGCCTGCTCACTGGCTTGCTGGCCCTGCGTGTGGAAGAGGGGCGGCACGACGTGAGCGTGGACCTGTGGGATGCCCGCGCGCAGCGCACCGAGCGTTGGGTCGCGCGCGAGGTGGTGCTGGCCACGCCGCTCTTCATCACGGCGCGCTTGCTGGCCTCACCGCCCGCCGCGCTGCAGTCGGTGACCCTGCGCTACGCGCCCTGGCTGGTGGCCAACCTGCACATCGACAGCGCGCTTGCCGACACCGGTGGCGCGCCGCCCGCGTGGGACAACGTGATCCACGACAGCCCCTCGCTCGGCTATGTCGATGCGATGCACCAGAGCACGCGGCCGCATGCCGGCCCTACCGTGCTCACGAGCTACTGGGCGCTCGGCGGTGACACTGCCGAGCAACTGAAGGCCAACCGCGCGCGGCTGTTGAGTGAAAGCTGGGCGAGCTGGGCACAGCGCGTGCTCGCGGACCTGTCGGTGCCGCACCCCGACCTGCCCGCGCGGTTGAAGCGCATCGACCTCATGCGCTACGGCCATGCGATGAGCATCCCGCTGCCCGGCCTGCGTGGCAGCCCGGCCCTGCAGGCGCTGGCGAAGGCCAGCGGGCGCGTGCGCTTTGCGCACAGCGATCTCTCGGGCTACTCGATCTTCGAAGAGGCCTATGCCCACGGCGTGCGCGCCGGTCGCGCACGCGCCTGAGCGGCTCAGCCCGCGCCGCGCATCAGGGCTTCGATCTCGTCGGCCCGGACCGGCACATCGCGGCTGATCAGTTCACAGCCGTGGGCGGTGAGCACGGCGTCGTCCTCGATGCGAATGCCGATGTGCCAGTAGCGCTCGGGCACGCCTTCGGCCGGGCGCACGTAGATGCCGGGCTCCAGGGTCACGACCATGCCCGCCTGCAGGTGGCGTGACGGGGGCTTGACCACGGTGCCTCCCTTGCCATCCGCTTGCTCGAAAGCCGCCTCACCGAGCGAGAGGTACTCGCCGGCATCGTGCACGTCGCGCCCCAGCCAGTGGCCGGTGCCGTGCATGTAGAACTGGCGGTAGGCGGCGCTGGCGATCACGTCGTCGAGCGTGCCGTGCTGGTGGCGGTCGAGCAGGCCGGTGTCGAGCATGCCCTGCGCCAGCACGCGCACGGCCGCGTCGTGGGCGTCGCGCTGGCGTGCGCCGGGGCGCGTGACGGCAATGGACGCCTCTTGCGCCGCACAGACCAGGTCGTACAGCTCGCGCTGCGCGGGGCTGAAGCGGCCGGTGGCCGGGAAGGTGCGCGTGATGTCGCTCGCGTAGCCATCGAGTTCGCAGCCGGCGTCGATCAGGCACAGCTCGCCGGCGCGCAGCGGTGTGTCGCCAGCGGCGTAGTGGAGGATGCAGGCGTTGGCACCCGCCGCGACGATCGACGGGTAGGCCGGGCTTTGCGCGCCGTGCCGGCGGAACTCATGCAGCAACTCGGCCTCGATCTCGTACTCGCGCACCTGCGCGGCCGGGTCGGCACGGAAGCGTTCGCCGCAAAAGCGCATCGCGCGGGCATGGGCGCCGGCGGAGATGCGCGCAGCGCGGCGCATGGTGTCGATCTCGAACGCGCTCTTGATGAGACGCATCTCGTCGAGCAGCACGGTCAGGTCGCGGTGCGACGCCGGGCACACGCTGCCGGCGCGCCCGCGTTCGCGCAACTGCGCCAGCCAGCCGATCACGCGCTGGTCCATGCCGCCGGAGGCACCGAACAGCGTCCAGACGGCGGGCTCGTGGTTCAGCCGTTCGGGGATCTGCGCGTCGAGCAGCGCGATGTCATGCGCCTCGTCCACACCCAGCACCTGCGGGGCCGCCTGCGGGCCGAGGCGGATGCCGTCCCAGATCTCGTGCTCCGGGTCTTTCTCGCGGCAGAAGACCAGGCTTCGGCCGTCGGCGCGCAGCACCAGCGCGCTGTGGGGCTCGTCGAAACCGGTGAGGTAGTGGAAGTAGCTGTCTTGCCGGTAGGGGTGATCGCCGTCGCGGCTGCGCTGCGCCGCGGGTGACGTCAATACGATGGCGACGCCGCCGCCGGATTCGCGCAGCTGCTGCGCCAATTGCGAGCGGCGCTCGCGGTAGGGCGTGGGGGTGTCGGTCATCGTGCGCGCGATTGTTGCATCGCGCGTTCCAAGCAGGTCTCAGACCTTGCCGGTGCGCTTGACGGCCGGGGGCAGGTCGGGCGCGTTCGCGCGTTGGCGCAGGCGCTTGAGTTCGCGCAGCATGTCGCGGTCGATCGACGAGGCCTGGCGCGCTGCTTCGGCCGCGGCCTGGCTGCCCTTTTCGCTCGAGCGCTTGACGGCATCGCGGTCGCTCGCCAGCTGCATGCGAGTGCGGATGTTGTTGGCGAGTGTCTCGACTGCTTCGAGCTCACCGTAGGCGTCGGTCTTGGGCAGGGCCACGACACGCTTGTCCTGCATGCGCATCGTCACGCGACAAACCCGGTTGCGGTTGAGATGGCGGGGGCTGAAACCCGCGGCATCGCTCTCGGTGACATTGACGTCCCGGATGTTCTCGATGGCGACTTGGTGCACGGTATGGCCCAGGCCACGCTGAAACCACACGTAGTGCGCGCTGACCGTGACGCGCTCCCAGCGGCGCAGATCAAGCGCCACGGCGCCCAGCAGCATCAGAAAGCCGATCAGGCCGACCCACCCCATGCCCCAGGCCAGGCCGACCCACATGACCACGCCGCTGGCGAGCACCGCACCCACCACTTCGAGCATGGTGCGCTCGGGGCTGGTGTACACGCGGCGTTCATAGCCGCTGATTTCGGGCTGGCCGCTGGCGAGTGGCCGCACGGCCGATACGAGCGCCTTGGCGCCGCGGCCGATCAGCACATGCCCGGCGATCGCGATCGCCAGCATGAAGGGCAGCATGAGGATGGTTGTCACGGCCGCAAAGGTAGCGCGAAGTCACGCCCGGGGAAAGGGCTTGGCCGTCCGCCGGTCGACCGACGCGGATATGTGGTCGATTCCGTACCCCCGGCAGGCCCGAAGTGTGTGGCTAAGATGCCGCAATCCATTACGAGGTGTAGCAATGCAATATCGACGGCTGGGCCGCAGCGGCCTGCAAGTGAGCGAGTTGTCTCTCGGTTCCTGGGTGACCTACGGCAAGCAGGTTGATACGTCTTCGGCCACCGAGATGCTGGCCGCCGCGCGCGACGCGGGCATCAACTTCTTCGACAACGCCGAGGCCTACGCCGCCGGCCAGAGCGAAGTCGTCATGGGCGAGGCCTTCAAGGCCCTGAAGTGGTCGCGCCAGAGCTTCGTGGTGTCGACCAAGTTCTTCTGGGGACTCAACCACCAGGGCGAGGGCATCAACCAGAAGAACACGCTCAACCGCAAGTACCTGATGCAGGCGATCGACGGCTCGCTCCAGCGCATGCAGCTCGATCACATCGACCTCGTCTACTGCCATCGCCCCGACTCGAACACGCCGATCGAAGAGACGGTGCGTGCGATGAGCGACATGATCACGCAGGGCAAGGCGCTGTACTGGGGCACCAGCGAGTGGAGCGCCGACGAGATCCGCGCCGCCTGGGAGATCGCCGAGCGCCACCACCTGCACAAGCCGGTGATGGAGCAGCCGCAGTACCACCTGTTCCACCGCAAGCGCGTCGAGCGCGAGTACGCGCGGCTGTACGAAGACATCGGCCTGGGCCTGACCACCTGGAGCCCGCTCGCCAGCGGCCTGCTCACCGGCAAGTACCGCCAGGGCGTGCCCGACGACAGCCGCGGTGCGCTCGAAGGCATGGGCTTCCTGGTGAAGGGCCTCACCGATGCCGGCCGCAACGCCGCCGTGGCCGAGCTGGAGCCGATCGCCAAGGAGCTGGGCGGCAACCTCGCGCAGCTGGCCGTCGCCTGGGTGAACCGCAACCCGCGCGTCAGCACGGTGATCCTTGGCGCCTCGCGCCTGTCGCAGCTGCAGGACAACCTTGGCGCGCTGGCGCTGACCCCGAAGCTCACACCCGAGGTGATGGAGCGCATCGACAAGATCACGCAGCCGCTGGCGGCCTGAGGGCGCTGCTGCTCACATGGCTCACTCTCACGACCTGCGGCCGTGGCAGCACAGCTACGTATGCGACAGCGGCAACCAGTTGGGCGAGCGCGCGCACGCGCCGGTCATCAGCTCGGCGTGTTGAGAGCGTTCAGCCGGTCCACTGTTCCGACGTCAGTCCAGCTCCCGCCGTACAACTCGGCCTCGACGCGCCCTGCATCCGCCCCGGCCCGCAGCAGGGGCGTCAGCGGCAGCTTCTCGCCCACCTTCACGTCCCTCACGATCGTCGCGCGGAACAGGCCAACGCTGGCCCAGGTGTAGCGCGGCTGCGCGCTCATCGAGGCCATTCCCTCCGGCGTGATGCCGAAGTCACCGTTCGGGTGGTGCGGCGCGTTCGGCACCAGCCACAGATGGGCCAATGATCTGGCTTGCGTGAATCGCTGCGCCGCGTGCGGGTCGAAGCGGAAGCCGGGCAGGAACACGTCGCCCGAGACGACCCAGAAGCAGTCGCTTGATGCGTCGGTGAGCAGCGGCAGCGCCTTGGCCATGCCGCCGGCGGTTTCCAGTGCGCCGCCGTGGTCGCGGCCTTCGAGCGAGTAGTGCAGGCGCACGCCGTAGCGCGATCCATCGCCCAGGGTCTCGACGATGCGTTCTTCCAGCCACGCGGTGTTGATGACGATCTCGCGCACGCCCGCGCGCGCCAGCGCCTCGATGTGCCACACGATCAGCGGCTTGCCTTGAACTTCAAGCAACGGCTTGGGCGTGTGGTCGGTGAGCGGGCGCATGCGCTCGCCGCGGCCGGCGGCTAGGATCAGGGCCTTCATGCCGCGCGCCCCCGTTGGAGAGCGTTTCGATCTGCGTGTGTCGGTGCGAAGGCCGCCTGCAGCGTGTCCATCAGGTGGTGTGCCTTGTGCGAGTTGTCGGCGCCGTGGTTGCACACGTACACGTCGAGCGTGACGCTGCCGATCTCGGGCCAGGTGTGCACTGCGAGGTGCGACTCGGCGAGCAGCACGACGCCGGTCACGCCGCCCGCTTTTCCGTCACTGCCAGGGAAGGTGTGGAAGAGCTCCCCCACGGGCTCCAGCTGGGCGTCGCGCACGGCGCCCAGGCACAGCCCGCGCAGGGCGGCGGGGTCGGTCATGGCGGGCAACTCCGTGGAGCAACCCCGCAAATCGGCGGTGAGGTGCAGGCCCTGCATGGGGCGATTATCCGGGCCCCGTAAAATGCCGGGTTTCCCCTCAAGCCTCGTCTGCACATGACAGCCATCGCTTCCAACACCTCCTTGATGGCGAACGCCATCCGTGCCCTGGCGATGGACGCCGTTCAGCAGGCCAATTCCGGCCACCCCGGTGCCCCGATGGGCATGGCCGAGATCGCGGTGGCGCTGTGGGGCCGGCACCTCAAGCACAACCCCGGCAACCCGCAGTGGGCCAACCGCGACCGCTTCGTGCTGAGCAACGGCCACGGCTCGATGCTCATCTACGCGCTGCTGCACCTCTCGGGCTACGACCTGCCGATGAGCGAGCTGCGCAACTTCCGCCAGCTGCACAGCAAGACACCGGGCCACCCCGAGGTCGGCATCACCCCGGGCGTCGAGACCACCACCGGCCCGCTGGGCCAGGGCTTCACCAACGCGGTGGGCCTGGCCCTGGCCGAGAAGCTGCTGGCAAAAGAATTCAACCGCGACGGCCACGCCATCGTCGACCATCACACCTATGTGTTCCTGGGCGACGGCTGCCTGATGGAGGGCATCAGCCACGAGGCCGCGGCGCTGGCCGGTGCCTGGAAGCTCGGCAAGCTGGTCGCCTTCTACGACGACAACGGCATTTCGATCGACGGCAAGGTGCAGCCCTGGTTCATCGACAACACGCCCAAGCGTTTCGAGGCCTATGGCTGGAACGTGATTGCCAAGGTCGACGGCCACGATGTTGGTGCCGTCGATGCGGCGATCGCCAAGGCCAAGAAGTCCGACAAGCCCACCCTCATCTGCTGCCAGACCACCATCGGCAAAGGCTCGCCCAACCGCGCCGGCACGGCCAAGGCGCACGGCGAGGCGCTGGGTACCGAAGAGATCAAGCTCACGCGCGAAGCGCTGGGCTGGGCGCATGAGCCCTTCGTGATCCCCGAAGACGCCTACGACAACTGGGACGCTCGCGTCACCGGCCTGGCCGCTGAATCGCGTTGGGTCGACGACTTCGAGGCCTACGGCAAGGCCCACCCCGAACTCGCCGCCGAACTGGTGCGCCGTCTGGATGGCGAACTGCCCAAGGGGTGGTCGCAAGCTGCAGTCGATGCCGCCGTGGCCGCCCACACCAAGGGCGAGACGGTGGCCAGCCGCAAGGCCAGCCAGCTCGCGCTCGAAGCCTTCACCAAGACACTGCCCGAGCTGCTCGGCGGCAGCGCCGACCTGACCGGCTCCAACCTCACCAACACCAGCAGCACGCCCGCGCTGCGCTTCGAGGCCGATGGCGCCTCCAACGGCGGCCGCCACATCAACTACGGCGTGCGCGAGTTCGGCATGGCGGCCATCATGAACGGCGTGGCGCTGCACGGTGGCTTCATCCCCTACGGTGGCACCTTCCTCACCTTCAGCGACTACAGCCGCAACGCCATCCGCATGGCCGCGCTGATGAAGCAGCGCGTGATCCACGTCTTCACGCACGACAGCATCGGCCTCGGCGAAGACGGCCCGACGCACCAGTCGATCGAGCACGCGGCCTCGCTGCGCCTGATCCCCGGCCTGGACGTCTGGCGCCCCGCCGACACCGCCGAGACGGTCGTCGCCTGGGCCTGCGCCATCGAAAGCAAGAACCGCCCGACCGCGCTGCTGCTGTCGCGCCAGAACCTGCCTTACGCCCCCAAGAGCGGCCTCGACGACATCGCCAAGGGCGCCTACGTGCTGGCCGAGCCCAGCGAGGTGGGCCTGAAGAAGAAGGCGCAGGCGGTGATCATCGCCACTGGCTCCGAAGTGGGCCTGGCGCTGCACGCGCAACAGCAACTCGCGCAGAGTGGCATCGCGGTGCGTGTGGTCTCGATGCCGTCGACGAGCGTGTTCGACCGCCAGGGCCTCGCCTACAAGAACAGCGTGCTGCCGCAAGGCCTGCCGCGCATCGCCGTCGAGATGGGCGTCACCGATGGCTGGTGGAAGTACGGCTGCGCCGCGGTGGTCGGCATCGACACCTATGGCGAATCGGCGCCAGCCGGCGTGCTCTTCAAGCACTTCGGCTTCACGCCCGAGAACGTGGCGGACACGGTGCGCGCGGTCCTGCAGAACAAGCGCTGAACGTCTTAAAGGTTTATTGATTTCAACTCAGGAGCGAGAGACATGACCATCAAGATCGGCATCAACGGCTTCGGCCGCATCGGGCGCATGGTGCTGCGTGCAGCGGTTGCGAACTTCAAGAACGACATCCAGATCGTTGGCATCAACGACCTGTTGGAGCCTGACTACCTGGCCTACATGCTGCAGTACGACAGCGTGCACGGCCGCTTCGACGGCGACGTGAAGGTCGACGGCAACACGCTGATCGTCAACGGCCAGAAGATCCGCCTGACCGCGGTGAAGAACCCGGCCGAGCTGAAGTGGGACGAGGTCGGCGCCGACATCGTCGTCGAGTCGACCGGCCTCTTCCTGACCAAGGAAACCGCGCAGGCGCACATCACCGCCGGCGCCAAGAAGGTCGTGATGTCGGCCCCGTCGAAGGACGACACGCCGATGTTCGTCTACGGCGTGAACGACAAGTCGTACAAGGGCGAGGCCATCATCTCCAACGCCTCGTGCACCACCAACTGCCTGGCCCCGCTGGCCAAGGTGCTGAACGACAAGTGGGGCATCAAGCGCGGCCTGATGACCACCGTGCACGCCGCCACCGCCACGCAGAAGACCGTCGACGGCCCGAGCAACAAGGACTGGCGCGGCGGCCGCGGCATCCTCGAGAACATCATCCCGTCGAGCACTGGCGCCGCCAAGGCCGTGGGCGTGGTGATCCCCGAGCTGAACAAGAAGCTGACCGGCATGTCGTTCCGCGTGCCGACCTCCGACGTGTCGGTGGTCGACCTGACCGTCGAACTGGTCAAGGAAGCCTCCTACAAGGAGATCTGTGCCGAGTTCAAGGCGCAGTCCGAAGGTGCGCTCAAGGGCGTGCTGGGCTACACCGAAGACAAAGTCGTCGCGACCGACTTCCGTGGTGACCCCCGCACCTCGATCTTCGATGCCGAAGCCGGCATTGCGCTCGACAGCACCTTCGTCAAGCTCGTGTCCTGGTACGACAACGAGTGGGGCTACTCGAACAAGGTGCTGGAGATGGTTCGCGTCATCGCCAAGTAAACCGACCCGGCGCCCCAAGCGTTTCTCAAAAGGCCTCGCAAGAGGCCTTTTTTGCATTCTGGTGGTGCTCCATGCAACCAAACGTCTCAATGAGTGACCCGGAAATTCCGTGTGGCGCGTTGTACGGCGGCTTGCCTACACTGGCGGCACCCAGCTTGCTCATGCCGCAGCGGGCGGTTTTCCGGTGACATGCCCGCCGCCTCCCGAGCGAAAAAGCCGTGGGTGCAGTGAACGCCTTCGGCCGGCGGCACTCCAATCGACGCCATCCAGTTCCCCCACCCCCGCGCGCCTTCCAGGAGCCCACATGTTCAAAGCCCGGTCCGCCCTGATTGCCATGGGCGCGCTCGCCCTGGCCACGGCCACGTGGTCGCTGCCTGCCCGCGCGCAGGCTGTGTCGGCCGATGCGGCGCTGCAGGCGCGTGTGATCGTCAAGTTCAAGGACGGGGCAACTGCGCGGCGCCGCCAGGCGCTTTCGGCATCCGGCGGGGCGACGGTGTCAGCCACCACGCTCACGACACCCACCGAGCGTGCCGCTGCGCTCGGCCAGTCCATGGGGCGCACGCTCCTTGCCGGGGCGCCGCTCAGCGCTCAGACGCAGGTCGTGAAGGCTCGTGGCATCAGCTCGGCCGAGCTAGCGCGCAGCCTGGCGGCTCAGAGCGACGTCGAGTACGCCGTGCCCGATCAGCGCCGCCATGCATTCGCCGCCCCCAACGATCCGCGGTATGCCGCGGGGCTGGGTGGCAATGGGCCGGCGGTGGGGCAGTGGTATTTGCGGGCGCCGACTTCCGTCGCGCGCTCGGCGATCAACGCCGAAGCGGCCTGGGACCTGAGCGTCGGCAGCCCGAGCGTGGTCGTGGCCGTGCTCGATACCGGCGTGCGCTACGACCATGCGGACCTGGCCGCGAATCTGCTGCCGGGCTACGACATGATCAGCTCCGACGCACTCGATCGGGATGACTTCCGCACAGCCAACGATGGCAACGGCCGCGATGCTGACGCCAGCGATCCCGGCGACTGGGTCAGCAGCGCCGAAACGCGCGACCCGCTGTTCGAAACCTGCGACGTCGCCGGCAGCAGCTGGCACGGCACCCAGACGGCGGGGTTGATCGGCGCCGTCACCGACAACGGCGTGGGCATGGCCAGCGTGGGCCGCACGGTGCGGGTGCTGCCGGTGCGCGTGTTGGGCAAGTGCGGCGGCTACGACTCCGACATCATTGCCGGCATGCGCTGGGCGGCCGGGCTGCCGGTCGATGGCGCACCCGCCAATCCGAACCCGGCCAAGGTCATCAACATGAGCCTGGGTGGGGCGGGTGCCTGCTCGAGGATCTATGTCGACACGGTCAACGAGATCACCGCCCGCGGCACCGTGATCGTCGTCTCGGCGGGCAACAGCGCCGGACATGCGGTGTCGGCGCCGGCCAACTGCCCGGGTGTGATCGCGGTGTCGGGGGTGCGGCATGCCGGCAGCAAGGTCGGCTACGCCGACGTCGGGCCGCAGGTGGCGATCAGCGCGCCGGCCGGCAATTGCGTCAATGAATCCGGCGCGTGCCTCTATCCCATCCTGACCAGCACCAACACGGGGTCGACCACGCCCGTCACGAACAGCTCGGCTTACACCGGCAGCGGCTCAGACGCCTCGTACGGCACCAGCTTCTCCGCCCCTCTGGTCGCGGGCACGGTCGGGCTGATGTTGTCCGCCCAGCCGAACATGACAACCGCCGACGTGAAAGCGGCCCTGCAAGGCAGTGCGCGCAGCTTCCCGAGCAGCGGCTCCGATGCCGACGTCGTGGCTTGCCACGCGCCCAACAGCGTCGAACAACTCGAGTGCTACTGCACCTCGGCCACCTGCGGCGCGGGCATGCTCGATGCGGGTGCCGCGGTCGGCGCTGCCATGCGTGGCCTTCAGGCGCGCGTGACGCTCGACAACGAGGCGCCCGTCGCGGCGGCGGGTCTCACGCTGAGCGCAGCGAATTCCTACGTACTGAGCCCGCGCAGCCTCGGCGCCTACCAATGGACACTGCTCGACGGCGGCGGCATCGTCAGCGCTCTGGTGCCGAACGGGGCCACTGCCACAGCCACGCCCAGCGGCCCCGGCCGCTTCGTCGTGCGCTTGAGCGTTTCCGACAGCAGTGGGGCGCAGTCGAGCACCGACCGTGCGGTGGATGTGGTCGAGGCGCCGCCGGCACCGCTGGGTTCTAGCGGCGGTGACAGTGGGGGGGGCGCGCTCGGTCCGATGTGGTTGTTGCTCTTGTTGTCCGCCGTGGTTGCCCTGTGGAGCCCCTCGCGGCGCCGTGCTCGTTGAAGCGCTTTCGTTGAAGTGGTTGTTCGTTAGATGTTGTTGTCTTTGAAGTTTCGCCAGGCCCTGGCAGTGTGTATGGGCCTCTTTCTCGTCGGGGCTGCGCAGGCCGCAGCCCATGCGCCCGTGGCAGGCTTGATCATCAAGTTCAAGGAGGCCCCTGCGGCAGCTGGGGCCGCGGCATCCGCCGTCACGCAGCGTGCATCGGACACACCCGACCGCCTGCGTCGCACCCTGCAGTCGGCACGCATGAGCGAGGCCCGCACATTGCCCGCCGGGCGGGCAGCGCACCGACTGCTCTTCAACCGCATGCTCCCGCACACCGAAGCCGAGCAGATGGCGGCGCGCCTGCGTGAGCAAGGCGATGTGGAGTGGGTCGTGCTCAACGAGCGCGAGCGGCGCCTCGAGGTGCCCAACGACCCGCTCTTCACCGAGCAGTGGTGGCTGCGTGCGCGCAGCACGGCGGCGCTCGATGCCGGCCTGCCCGACATCCAGACCGCCTGGGCCACGCAGACAGGCCGTGCAGGCGCCGTCGTGGCCGTGCTCGACAGCGGCGTCACGTCGCACTCCGAGCTCAACGGGCACCTGCTGCCGGGTTACGACTTCGTCTCCGACGTCGCGTTCGCGAACGACGGCAATGGCCGCGACCCCGATCCGTCCGACCCCGGTGACTGGGTCGATCAGCAGGATCTCGCCCAGGCCGAATTTCAAAGCTGCCAGGAGCAGTCGGCCAGTTCATGGCACGGCACCACCATCGCCGGGCTGCTGGCCGCCGGCACCAACAACAACCTGGGCGTGGCGGGCATCAACTGGGCGGCCCAGGTGCTCCCCGTGCGCGTGGCCGGCAAGTGCGGGGCGTCGGTCGCCGACATCGTCGACGGCATGCGCTGGGCGGCGGGCCTCGATGTGGCCAACGTGCCGAAGAACCCCCATCCGGCGCGAATCATCAGCATCAGCTTCGGCAGCAACGCGGCCTGCAATGCGCATTACCAGGACGCCATCAACGAACTGACCGCGCATGGGGTGCTCGTCGTGGCCGCCGCCGGCAACGATGCCGGGTCCGTGAACCGTCCTGCGAGTTGCGCAGGAGTGGTGGCCGTCGGGGGCTTGCGGCGCGATGGACTGAAGGCCTCGTATGCCAACTTCGGGCGCCAGGTGGTGGTGTCCACCGTCTCGGGCGACCCGGTCACCGATGACGGGCTGCTCACCTTGTGGAACGCGGGCGTGCACGAACCCATGGGTGAGACCTACGCCAATGTGTACGGCACCAGCTTCGCCGCGCCCGTGGTGGCGGGCATTGCCGGGCTGATGCTCAGCGCCAACCCCGAACTCAGCGTGGCGCAGCTCATCGACGGCCTGCGTTCCAGCGCGCGGCCGCACAGTGCCGTGCCCGGCGTGCCGCAGTGCTCGACGAGCCACCCATCCGACTGCACCTGCACCACGAGCACCTGCGGCGCCGGCATCGCCGACGCGCCCGGTGCGTTGCGTTACGCGATGAACCCGCCGCCACTGCCCGCTACCGCCGCAGCGCCCGCGGCGACAGCCTCCACCGACAGCGGCGGGGGCGCGCTCGGGTGGGTGTGGCTCACGGGGCTGGCGATGGGCGTTCTGGCCCTGGCGGCGCTGTCGAGCGCGAGCGTGAAGGCAGGTTCAGGGCCGGTTGGCAGGGCACAGCGCGAAAGGCTTGCCCTGTAGCGCCTCGGCCCGCAGGCCGCCAAGGCGCGCCTGCAAGGTGGTGTCGGCGCGTTCGACGCGCAGTGTGTGGGTGATCGACACGGGTGTCAGCGTGGCCACACGCGCCGTGCGCACGCCCTGCTGGCTCACGTTGGCCAGGGCCTTCTCGGCCGCCGCACGGTTGTCGTAACGGCCCAACGCCAGGCCATCGTCGAGTTCGGGGTTGGTGCCGTGCACCTCTTCGAACGGGATCTTCAGACGCTTCAACTCGTCGGCCTTCTTCTGCAGCGCGTCGCGATTGGGGTACTTGCCCATGTAGACGATCCACACGGCGGGCGTCTCGGTCTTCAGCGACAGCCAGCTGCCCGCCGGCAGCACGGTCTGCAGCACGCTCTCGGCCGCACCGATCTGCGCCGGCGTGTACGGGCCGGATTCGAGGCAGATGGGCGCCTGTTCGGTGGTGGCCGCGGCCACGGGCGAGGGGGTCGCGGGCAGCACGCGGATGCTCTCCGGGTGGACCTGGCGCTGCAGGCGGTCGGGCTCGCGATCACCCAGCGCGCGCGCGCCGACGACGCCGTCGAGCATGCCCTGGGTCCAGGCGAAGAAGCCGAGGTTGGCCGCAATGAGCGCCAGCACGATCAGCCTCAGCATAGGGTGCCGCTCCCCGAATCGGGCCCGCCGCGCTCCAGGCGCACGCTGACCTCGCCGCTGCTGACGTCGTAGATGCCGCTGTCGGTTTCGACGCGCAGGGTGCCCAGGGGCGAGACGCCACGCGCCACGCCGCTGGGCAGGTCGGGCAGGGTGGTGGTGATCGCGCGGCCGCGCAGCAGGTCGCGCGCGGCGAAGCGTTCGGCAAATGGCGCGAAGCCATGTCGCTCGAAGGTATGCAGGGCGCGCACCAGCGGCTCGGCGATCTTGGCGAGCGCACCCGGCGCGCTCACGTTCGGATCGATCTCTTGCAGGCAACCGAAGCCGCTGCTCAATTCGTCGGTCGGTTGTGGCCAGACGTTCAGGCCGACGCCCACCACCGCCAGCCGGCGCGCACCCGCCATGACTGTTTCGATGAGGATGCCGCCGAGCTTGCGGCCGATGGGTGCCGATTCATCGGCCGGGGCATCGGCGTCCATCAGCCACAGATCGTTCGGCCACTTGATGCCGATCGTCGGCTTGCCCGGCTGGGCCTGGGGGTCGAGCGCATCGGCCAGCGCCACGCCGACGGCCAGCGACAGGCCCGACCAATCGGCCGGGTTCATCGGCAAGGACAGCGAGAACGTGAGCGATGCGCCCGCGGTCGACTGCCATGCCCGCCCCATGCGCCCGCGCCCGCCGGTCTGGTGCTCGGCCACCAGCAGGCAGGGTTGCACGTCGGCGGCGCGGCGGCCGAAGGCGGTGCTCTCGATGCTGCGGCGCACCTGCACCAGGGCGTCGGTTGCCGGTTCGACGCGAACGCGCGCGCGTTCGAGCAAGGCCGTGTTGGTGGAGGCGCTGCGCGCCACCACCTCGACCGACAGGCCCGGCAGCAGCGGCTCCAACTGCTGCCACAGCGATTCGGCGCCCCAGTTCAGAGGTTCAGTCATGGCGGCGGGCGGGAAGCGTCAGTTCTTGGGCGCGAGCATCGTGCCGCGGCACTTCTTGGCGCCGCAGCGGCACTCGTATTCCTTCTTGAGCTTCTTGGTGTACTTCTCGTCGATGTTCAGGCCGTAGTCGTAGAACAACTCTTCGCCCGGCTCGATCTTGCGCAAGGTCTTGATGAAGACACGGCCGTCGATCTCGTCGGACTCGCAGTTGGGCTTGCAGGCGTGGTTGATCCAGCGCGCGGCATTGCCGCCGTACTTGGCGTCGATCACATCGCCCGATTCGAGCGAGAAGTAGAAGGTGTGATTGGGGTCTTTCGGGTCGTGCGGATGGCGGCGCAGCGCCTTCTTCCAGGAAATGACCTCACCCTTGTATTCGATGACGACCTCGCCCTTGCGGATGGGCGCCACCGCGAAAACCCCCTTGCCGTGTACGCCACTGCGCCGCACCTCGATGTTTCGGGCAGCCTTGGCCTTCTTGTCGGCTTTCTTGTCCGCCTTCTTCTCCGTGGCTTGGTCGGCCTTCTTTGCCGCCTTGGGCTTCGCTTTGCCCGTACCGGCTTCGCTGGCTTCAACAGGGGCGTGGCTTTCGGTCTTGTCGGCGCGGGCTTGCGTCATCGGCGTCTTTGGGTACATTGAATTCATGGGTGCGCGTGTGCCCGCGTGTGTGTGCGTGCACGCGTATACGCGCGAGAAGCCCGGATTGTAGAGAGAGCGCCGAACCATCGAGCGCAACACATAGAAAGAGCCATGAGCAAAGCGTTGATCATTGCGGAGAAGCCATCGGTCGCACAGGACATCGTGCGCGCGCTCACGCCCGTCGCAGGCAAGTTCGAGAAGCACGATGAGTACTTCGAAGGCGAGCATCACCTCGTCACCTCGGCCGTCGGCCACCTCCTGGAGATCAAGGCGCCGGAGGAATTCGACGTCAAGCGAGGCAAGTGGAGCTTCGCCAACCTGCCGGTGATCCCGCCGCACTTCGATCTGAACCCGATCGACAAGAGCAAGGGCCGCCTGAACGCCATCGTCAAGCTCGTCAAGCGCAAGGACGTGAGCGAACTCATCAACGCCTGCGACGCCGGGCGCGAGGGGGAACTCATCTTCCGGCTGATCCAGCAGCACAGCAAGAGCAAGCACCCGGTCAAGCGGTTGTGGCTGCAGAGCATGACGCCCGCGGCCATCCGCGACGGTTTCGAGCATCTGCGCTCCGACGCCGACCTGCAAGGCCTGGCCGAGGCCGCGCGCAGCCGCTCCGAGGCCGACTGGCTGGTCGGCATCAACGGCACGCGCGCCATGACGGCCTTCAACTCGCGCGATGGTGGCTTCTTCCTGACGACCGTCGGCCGCGTGCAGACGCCCACGCTGTCGATCGTGGTCGAGCGCGAAGAAAAAATCCGCAAGCACGTGGCGCGCGACTACTGGGAGATCAAGGCGAGCTTCGCCGCCCAGGCTGGTGAATACGAAGGCAAATGGTTCGACCCGAAGTGGAAGAAGAACCCCGACGACCCCGAGGCCCGCGCCGACCGCCTGTGGGACGCCCAGGCCGCGCACGCGATCGCCGAAGCGTCGCGCGGGCAGCCCGCCACCGTGACGGAAGAGAGCAAGCCCAGCACGCAGAGCTCACCGGGCCTGTACGACCTGACCACCCTGCAGCGCGAGGCCAACTCGCGCTTCGGCTTCTCGGCCAAGACCACGCTGTCGATCGCGCAGGCGCTGTACGAAAAGCACAAGGTGCTGACCTACCCGCGTACCGACAGCAAGCACCTGCCTGAAGACTATGTCGCGGTGGTGAAGAACACGGTCGAGATGATCGCGAGCGAAGACTTGCCCGGCCCGCTGCGCGAACTGGTGCCGCATGCCAAGAAGGCGATCAAGGAGGGCTACATCAAGCCCAACAAGCGCATCTTCGACAACGCCAAGGTGTCGGACCACTTCGCCATCATCCCCACGCTGCAGGCGCCCCGCAGCCTGAGCGAGATCGAGGCCAAGCTGTACGACATGGTGGTCAAGCGCTTCCTGGCGGTGTTCTTCCCGCCGGCGGAGTTCCAGGTCACGACGCGCATCTCGGTCGTGAACGTCGAAGGAAAGGAGCACAGCTTCCAGACCAATGGCAAGGTGATGGTCAAGCCGGGCTGGCTGGCCGTCTATGGGCGCGAGGCGCAGGAAGACGACGCCAACCTGGTGGCCGTGGCTGCGGGCGAGAAGGTGCGTACCGAGAGCGTCGACGTCAACGCACTCAAGACCAAGCCGCCCGCGCGCTACACCGAGGCCACGCTGCTGTCGGCCATGGAAGGCGCCGGCAAGCTGGTCGAAGACGACGAGCTGCGCGAGGCCATGCAGGAAAAGGGCCTCGGCACACCAGCCACGCGCGCGGCCATCATCGAAGGCCTGATCCTCGAGAAGTACATGCTGCGCGACGGGCGCGAACTGGTGCCCACCGCCAAGGCCTTTCAACTCGCCACGCTCTTGCGCGGCCTGGGCGTGGAAGACCTCACCAAGCCCGAGCTCACCGGCAACTGGGAGTACCAGCTCGCCGAGATGGAGAAGGGCAAGCTCAGCCGCGACACCTTCATGGCCGAGATCGCTGCGATGACGCAGCGCATCGTGGCCAAGGCCAAGGAATACGACCGCGACACCATCCCGGGCGACTACGCCACCCTCAAGACACCCTGCCCGAACTGCGGCGGTGTCGTGAAGGAGAACTACCGCCGCTTCACCTGCGTGGGCAAATCCGACAACAGTGAAGGATGCGGCTTCTCGATCGGCAAGATCCCCGGCGGGCGCAGCTTCGAGTTGCACGAGGTCGAAGAGTTTCTGGCCCACAAGAAGATCGGCCCCCTGGAGGGCTTCCGCTCCAAGGCGGGTTGGCCCTTCACGGCCGAACTCAAGCTGGTGTTCGACGACGAGATCAAGAATTGGAAGCTCGAGTTCGACTTCGGCGAAGACGCCAAGAAGGAAGGTGAATCCGGCGAGCCGGTCGACTTCTCGGGCCAGGAGTCGCTCGGCCCTTGCCCCAAGGACCAGGGTCATGTGTACGAGCACGGCACCAGCTACGTGTGCGAGCACGCCGTGGGCGCAGCCGTGACCTGCGACTTCAAGAGCGGAAAGATCATCCTGCAGCAGCCGGTGGCGCGCGAGCAGATGACGAAGCTGCTCAGCACCGGCAAGACCGACCTGCTGGAGAACTTCGTCTCCAACAAGACGCGGCGCAAGTTCAAGGCCTTCCTCGCCTTTGACAAGAAGGAAGGCAAGGTGATCTTCGAGTTCCAGCCGCGCGCGGGCAAGGCGCCGTCGGCGAAGACCGCCAAGGCGGCCGCAGCCAAGGGTGTGGACGAGGCCGCACCCGCACCTGCCAAGAAGACGCCTGCGGCAAAGGCCCCGGCGACGAAGGTGGCTGCGAAGAAGGTGGCAGCGAAGAAGGTGGCGGCCAAGAAGGTGCCTGCCAAGAAGGTGGCCACCAAGTAAGCCGGCACCGGGGCGGTCGGTGCCAAATAAGCCGCGTAGCGCGGCTCGGCACCGTGCGGGCCTTGCGGCAAAATCCCTCGCGGGCCCCACGGTGGGGCCCGTTTTTACGTCTGTCGGGAAGTTCGTGATGAAGAAGTTGATGGCTGGTGCGGCGCTGATGTCTGTGCTTGCGCTGGCGGTTTCAGGGGGCGCGGCGCAAGCCGTGGAGGTGCGCGGCGTGGTCGGTGGCGGGATCACCTTCGGTGGCGACACGCTCGCCACGGTTCGATACGAGCCGAGCGACTACGGCCCCGATGAAGCCGAGGTCCGCGCGGGGGGCCTCGTAGCATTCAACGCCGGCATCGAGCTGGGGTTCAGCGAGTTGTTCTCGGGCCAGTTTCTGGTGGGGTATCACGTGGACCGCGCCAGCGGCGACAACGGCAACGTGCGATTCGAGCGCTACCCTGTGGAGCTGCTTGGTCACTTCCGCTTGACCGACTGGTTCCGTCTCGGTGGCGGCCTGCGCTACACCAACAAGGCGACGCTGCGTGCGGGCGGCGACGGCCAGTACTACGCCGCCGACGAAGATTTCAAGTCGGCCTACGGTGCCGTGATCGAAGGTGAGTTCTTTGCGTTGCGCAGCCTGGGCATCAAGCTGCGGTACGTGTCCGAGCGATTCGATTCCAAGACCTTCCCACGCCTGCCGCAGGTCAACGGCAGTCACGGTGGCGTCTACATCAACTACTACTTCCCTTGAGCCTTCGGACTCCTGAACCGGCCCGGCCACTCCGGACGAGCGCTCTCTGATGTTCACCGCCATCCTCTTCAAGCTTCTGGCCATCATGGGTGTGGTCGTGATCGGCTACGTGGTCGGCCGCAAAGGCTGGCTGGGTGGGGGCGACCCGGCGCGCGTGCTCAGCTACGCGGCGTTCTACATCTTCGTGCCGGCACTTCTGTTTCGCACCACCTCGCGCATCGAGTTCTCCACGCTGCCCTGGGGCACGCTGGCGGTGTTCTTCGTACCGGTGGTCGTGCTGATGCTGGCGCTCTACGTGTGGCAGCGCAAACAGCCTGGCCTGCCGACCGCGGCACCGGCGGTGCGCGCCATCACCGGCTCGTTCGGCAACACGGTGCAGCTCGGCATCCCGATGGCGGCGGCGATGTTCGGCGAGGCCGGGCTGTCGATCCACGTGACCATCGTGAGCCTGCATGCACTGGTGCTGCTGAGCATCCTCACGGCGGCCGTCGAGATGGACCTGGCGCGTGCCCGCGCCCGCGAGGGACTCGCCGACGCGCACGTGGGCCGCATGCTGGCCGACACCGCGCGCAAGACCATCATCCACCCGGTGGTGCTGCCCATCCTCGCCGGGCTGGTGTGGAACGCGCTGGGCTCGCCGACCCCGGCCGTGATCGACGAGATGCTGCTGCAGCTCGGACAGGCCGTGGTGCCGCTGTGTCTGGTGCTGATCGGCCTGTCGCTCGCGCAATACGGTCTGCGCGAGGCGGCGCGCGGCGCGGTGATGCTCTCGGTGTTCAAGCTCGTGGCATTGCCGGCGGCCGTGCTGGTGGTGGGCCACTGGCTGTTCGGGCTGTCGGGCCTGCCCTTGTCGGTGGTCGTGATGGCGGCGGCGCTGCCCACGGGCAACAACGCGCTCATCTTCGCGCAGCGTTATGCGGCACAAGAAGGCGAGACCACCGCGACCATCGCGGTTTCGACCTTCGCCTTCGCGCTCACGGCGCCGCTGTGGCTGTGGGCCGTGACGCACGTTTCCTGATCGCCGCATGGTGATGCACGCGAGCCGGCACACGCTGAACGCCGACGACGGCCAGCCGATCGAGGTGTTCGAGTGGCAGCCCGTGGCGGCGGTGCCGCGTGCCGTGGTGCAGATCGCGCATGGCATGGGAGAGCATGCACAGCGCTATCACCCGCTCGCCGAGGTGCTGGCGGGTATCGGCTGCGTGGTGGTGGCCAACGAGCACCGCGGTCACGGGGCCGAAGCGGCGCGCCGCAACGCGCTGGGCGACTTCGGCCCGCGCGGGTTCGACGGCCTGGTGCGCGACATGGTGGCGGTGAGCGACAACACCGCCATGCGCCACCCTGGCTTGCCGCACATCCTGCTCGGCCACAGCATGGGGTCGTTCGCAGTCAAGGTCTATCTGCTGGACCACGCACACCGCCTGCGCGGTGCGGCGCTCGTGGGCACGATTGCGCTCGATCTCGCCGAGGCCGGTGCGGCGTCGGCCTGGAAACTGGCAGACGCGAGCCCGGCGCCGGCCGTGGCGCGGCGCACGCCCTTCGACTGGCTGAGCCGCGACGAGACGCAGGTCGATGCGTACATCGCCGACCCCCTGTGTGGCTTTCGGCTGCACCCGGTCTCGCGCAAGAGCATGTACGCGGCCTACCGCCGCACCATCGCCGAGGCTGCGTGGCGCGTGCTGCCGGCGCATCTGCCGCTGTACTTCTGCGTGGGGGGTGACGACGCGATGCACCGCCACCTGGCCTACTTCACGCCCTTGGTCGAGCGGTTTCGCGCGGCGGGCCTGCGCGACCTGACGGTGCGCGTGTTCGACGGCGCGCGTCACGAAGTCTTGAACGAGATCAATCGGGCAGACGTCTTTGCCGACCTGGCCGCCTGGGTCGATCGCGTGATCGGCTGAGGCGCTTGTCCGCCGTCGCCTCAGTGCGGCACGCGACCCGTGATGGCGTTGGCGCGGGCGCTGCAGGTGATCTGGCCTGCCACTTCGGCAGGCAGCCGCGCGCGCAGGCGGGCCTTGAAGGCTGCGGCCTCGTCCGGTGCCATCGCGGCGAGGGTGCTGCCCACGCTCGGTGCGCCCATCGCGGTCGCCCAGAAGTCGTCGAACCCGGCGTAGTGGCGCTGTACGGTGATCTCGCGCATGCGGATGTCTTCGAGGCCGGCCTGTGCCCAGAGCGTTTGCATGACGTCGATGCGCGAGGCTTGCGGGCTCGGCGGAGACCGAACGGCCAGCCCCAATGCACGCAGTTCCGACAGCAGCGCTTCGTACGGAAAGCCGCCGCCGGGCATGTCCCATGCGTAGGCGCACACGCTGCCCCCCGGGCGGACCACGCGTGCCATCTCGGCCACACCCTGGGCCGGGTCGGGCACGAAGAAGATCACGAGCGGCATCACGGCCATGTCGACCATTCCGGATGCGTAGGGCAGTGCCATCGCGTCGCCCTGCTGAAAGGCCACGCTGCGCAGCGCCTCGCGGGAGCGGGCATAGGCGAGCTGTTCTTCCGAGGGGTCGATGCCGTGCACCGACGACGGCTGGCAGCGCTCGATCAGCATCTCGGTGAAGGCGCCATTGCCACAGCCGATGTCGAGCCACTGCAAGCCGCGTGGCGGCGCAAGCCAGTCGAGAAAGTTCGCGCCGGCGAGCTGGCTCCACACGCCCATGTAGCGCTCGTAGGCGGCGCCGTCGTTGAATCGGATGGAGTTGCTGGTGTTCATGGCGTAAGTCGCGGAAGAGGCTCGCAGGCACGGTCGGGAGGCACTTGCCGCACGCAGTCTAGCCATCGTTTTGCGCTATCGTCGCCCCGATTCGAGGAGGCCCTGATGACCCGATCCCTTGTGCCATCGCCCGGCCCGGCCCTGCGCCGCATGCTGGCCGCGGTCGCATCTTTTGCGTGCCTGGCCACGGCCCATGCAGCGCCGCCCGTCAACGATGGCCAGTGGCATTTCGCGTTGACGCCCTATCTCTGGATGCCCAACGTCAACGCCACGTTCAAGTACAGCCTGCCGCCAGGCTCGGGCGACAACGTCGAGGGGGACGTCGGCCCGCACAGCTACCTCGAGGACCTGCAGTCCTTGCTGATGCTCAATGGCGAGGCGCGCATGGATGAGTGGGCGATCTCCAGCGATCTGGTCTATCTCAACTTCGGCAGCCAGGGCTCACACATCACATCGGTCGGCGGCCTGGGTGCCGCCATCCCGATCCCGCGCGATCGCAATCTCGATACGCACACCGACCTGAAAGGGTGGTCGTGGTCGCTGATCGGCAGCTACACCACCTGGCGCAGCGAGCACGCCTACGTCGACCTGCTCGCCGGCCTTCGCCTGCTGCACCTTGAGGCCAGCATGGACTGGGTGCTCGATGCCGCAGTCCCCGGCACGGGCTTCAACCTCAGCCGCACCGGCTCGGTGTCGGCCGACGAGACGCTCGTCACGGGCGTGATCGGCGTGCGCGGGCGTCTCTTCTTCGGCGACCGCCACCAATGGTTCGTGCCCTACTACCTTGACGTCGGCGCTGGCAGTTCGGCCACCACCTGGCAGGCGCTCGTCGGGCTGGGCTATGGCTTCGAGTGGGGCGAGGTGTCGGTGATCTGGCGCGAGATCGCCTTCGATCAGGGCAGCGACAAGCTGATCCAGGACCTGCGCTTCAGTGGCCCCGCCGTGGGCCTGACCTGGCGCTTCTGAGGTGCGAGTAGAACCGGCCACTGCGGGCCGCGCTGCGCGGTGACGAAGGGCGCATGCTGCAGCTGATCCGCTTGACCGTGCGCCGCGCGCGGCAGGAGCGCCTGCCCCAGGTGGCCGGCAGCCTGACCTTCACCACCGTGCTGTCGGTCGTGCCGTTCCTGACGGTGTGCTTTGCGTTGTTCACGCACTTCCCGGCGTTCCACCGCTTCGAGGTTGCGCTCGAAGAACACCTGCTGCGCAGCATGCTGCCCGCCGACATGGCGCGCACGGTGCTCAAGCACCTGCACCAGTTCGCGGCCAATGCCAGTGGCCTCACGCTCGTGGGCTCGTGCTTCCTGCTGGTGACCGCCGTGGCCTTGATGCTCACGGTGGAGAACGCGCTCAACCAGATCTGGAGTGTGAAGAAGAACCGTCCCTTCGCCAGGCGCGTGGGCTCGTACCTGTTGATGATCGCGCTCGGCCCGGCGGCGCTGGGCGTGAGCCTGTGGGCCACGTCGTTTCTCGTCGGGGCGTCGATGGGTTGGATCGCGAGCCTGCCACCTTCGGCCCGCCTGGTACTGAACATGGGGCCGGCGCTGCTCAGCCTGGTGTGCCTTGGCGCGCTCTTCTACTACCTGCCGAACACGCGCGTGCGGCGCCGGGATGCGCTGGTCGGTGCGCTGCTGGCGAGCATCGTGCTCGAACTGGGCAAGCGCGGCTTCACCGGCTACGTGCTCAAGATCCCCACCTACAAGGCGGTGTACGGCGCGTTCTCGGTGCTGCCGGTGTTCTTGCTGTGGGTGTACTTCTCGTGGCTGGTCACGCTGGGGGCGGCCTTGGTCGCGGCCAACCTGGGGCGGGGCGCACGCGCCTGATCGACGCGATGGCGGGGCTTTTGCCGCGGGATCGGCGGCGCTACGATGCGCCGATCCATCCCACCCGGAGCCGCACCATGAAACTTCGCCTCGCATTCGCGCTCGTCGCTGCTGCCGTGATCAGCTCGGCGTGCGTCGTTGCCCCTTACCCCTATGGTTATGCCGGCGCACCGGCCAGCTTCGATCGCTCGTGGGACGCCGCCCTGGGTGCCGCCAACGACGTCGGCGTGCAGGTCTCCAGCGCCGACCGCGCGTCCGGCCACATCACCGGCAGCAAGGCGGGTGCGCCCGTCGCCATCTCGCTCGTGCCGCAAGCCGACAACTCGCTGCAGGTCAAGTTCAGCGCACCCACTTCCACCGAAACCAATCCCACGCTGGCCGATCGCTGGACCAGCGCCTACAACCGCCGCATGGGCCGCTGAGCCGGCCGCACGACTCAGTCCGGGGGCTGCGCAAGACCCGCGTTGCCTCGGGGCGACCGATCCCGTAGGCTATGCCCCCTGGCCCCCGCCGCGCCCGTTCTGCCAAGGAAAGACGCGCGAGGACTCGTTTCCGTACTTCTCTCCCGTCTGAGATGCGCGCTGCGCCGGAGGTGTCGGTATGCCGAGTTCCCACTCCACGGATCACACGGGCATTGCCCGTATCCGCACCCTGGCACTGGTGGGCCAGACGGCTGCCGGCAAGACGAGCCTGAGCGAGGCGTTGCTGGTGCGCACCGGCACCCTCGGCGCTGCGGGGCAGGTCGAGCGCGGCACCACCGTGTCCGACCACGACCCGATGGAGCGCCGCCTGCTGCACTCGCTGCAGGCCTCGCTGATGCACATGCGGCACGGCGAATCGTTCATCCACCTCGTCGACACGCCGGGGTATGCCGATTTCGTGGGCCACGCCCTCTCGGCGCTCGAAGCGGTGGAGACGGCGGCCATCGTGGTGAGCGCGCAATCGGGCATCGAGCAGACCACGCTGCGCATGATGGACTGGGCGGGCCAGCGCGGCCTGTGCCGCGTCATCGTCGTCAACAAGATCGATGCGCAGGATGTCGACTGCGGTGCACTCGTCGAACGCTTGCAGGCGGTGTTCGGCAAGGTGTGCCTGCCGCTGAACCTGCCCACGGCCAAGGGCGCCGAGGTGCTCGACTGTTTCTTCAACAGCGCCGACGACCCGAAACGGCCCACGCAGTTCTCGTCGGTTGCGCAGGCGCACCGCGCGCTGGTGGAGCAGGTGGTCGAGGTCGACGCCGAGTTCGTCGACCGCTACCTCACCGATGGCGATGTCGACCCCCGCGAGCTGCACGCGCCGCTGGAGCAGGCGTTGCGCGAGGGGCACCTGGTGCCGATCTGCTTCGTGTCGGCGCGCACGGGTGCCGGCGTGAAGGAGTTGCTCGACGTGATCGAGCGGCTGCTGCCCAACCCCGCCGAGGGCAACCCGCCGCAGTTTCTCGTGGGAGAGGGCGAAGGCGCGAAGCCCATGCAGGCCCGCCCCGATGCGGCCGATCACGTGATCGCGCATGTGTTCAAGGTGGCCAACGACCCGTACGTGGGCAAGATGGGCGTGTTTCGCATCCACCAGGGCACCGTCACCCGCGACAGCCAGCTCTACGTGGGCGATGGGCGCAAGCCCTTCAAGGTGGGCCACCTCTTCATGTTGCAGGGCAAGGACCATGTGGAGGTGCCGCGCGCCGGGCCGGGCGACCTGTGTGCCGTCGCCAAGGTCGACGAGTTGCATTTCGACGCCGTGCTGCACGACGCCGCCGAAGACGACCACCTGCACCTGAAGCCGCTGCCCTTCCCGGTGCCTGTGCACGGCCTGGCGATCGAGCCCAAGCGGCGCGGCGACGAGCAGCGGCTCTGGGAGATCCTGCAAAAGCTCGTCGACGAAGACCCGTGCCTGCGCATGGAGCACGCGGCCACCACCAACGAGACCATCGTCTACGGCCTGGGTGAGCTGCACCTGCGCACGTTGATCGAGCGCATGAAAGAAGTGCACCGCTGCGATGTGCTCACGCGTGTGCCGCGCATCGCCTACCGCGAGACCGTCACCGCTTCGGCCGAGGGGCACCACCGCCACAAGAAGCAGACGGGCGGCGCGGGACAGTTCGGCGAGGTGTTCCTGCGCGTGGAGCCGCTGCCGCGCGGCGAGGGCTTCCAGTTCGTCGATGCGGTAAAGGGCGGCACCATCCCCGGGCAGTTCATCCCTGCGGTCGAGAAGGGCGTGCGCCAGGCGCTCGAAGGCGGCGTGTTGGCCGGCTACCCCGTGCACGACCTGCGCGTGACGGTGCACGACGGCAAGCACCACAGCGTCGACTCGAAGGAGATCGCGTTCATCGTTGCGGGCCGCAAGGCCTGCATCGACGCCGTGATGCAGGCGCGGCCCATCGTCCTCGAACCCATCGTCAAGCTGGAGATCACCGCGCAGGAGCAAAGCCTGGGCGACATCACCGGCGACCTCGCCGCGCGGCGCGGGCAGATCAATGGCACGCAGACGCAAATGGACGGCAGCATCGTCGTGCGCGGTGTCGCGCCGCTAGCGGAGCTCTCGGCCTACCAGACGCAGCTCAACGGCCTGACGGGTGGCGAAGGCCGCTACACGCTCGAGCTAAGTCATTACGACCCGGTGCCGCCGAACCAGCAGGCAGCGTTGATACAGCAGTACAAGCCGCGCGACGACGACTAGGGCCTGTTCACACTAAATGAGCCCCCACGTGACTCATCAAAAGCCCGCCAACGAGGCGCAAAGCGCAGCTGTAGCACTTGCTACAGCGAGCATTTGCAACGCTATGGGCGGGCTTTTGATGAGATCACCCGAAGGGCCAAGGCCTGTGGGCGCGCACGGCGGCGTTGCAGCCTCGTTGTGTGCCGCGGGCACACGGCCTCGGCCGCGCCTTGCCGTCCACGCCCACAGGCCTTGGCGTGGGGGCTCATTTAGTGTGAACAGGCCCTAGACGCCCGGCTTGATCGGCCGCGCATCGGGCATGATCGGCGCGTCAACAAACAGGGGATGATGCATGAGGCCGATGTTCTGGATACCCACCGTCGTTCTGGGCCTGTGCACCAGCGCGGTCGCGCAGCAGCAAGCCTCTGCGCCTGCCCGCAGCGCGGCCAGCGCGCCTGCGCCCAAGCGTGCACCGCCCGAGCCACCGACCCGCACCGCGCCGACCAACGCAACCAGCCGATCGCTCGACAGCGCACGCGTGCCCGTCGACGAGGGCGGCCCGGTCCAGGCCGTGCCGCAGGTGGCGATCCCGCTCGGGCGAACCGGGCAAAAGCCGGTGGCCCTCAAGCCTGGCAAATCGAAAGGCGGCACGGGCACGGTCGATGACGCCGAAGCGCGTTGCCTTGCGCAGGCGGCATCGGATGCGCGTGCGATGTGCGGGCAGAAGACGGCGCCACGCTGAGTTGCGCTGACGCGCAAACCGGGGCTGACGAGGGGGTCCCTACAATGCCGCCCCTCTATGACGAACATGCGATCCCCCGTGAAGCCATCACTTGTGAAGACAGGCGCGAAAGCGCAATCCAAGGCACCAGCCCGGGACGACGTCAACCAGAGTGCCGCCTGCCTGCTCGCTGCGGCGCAGCCCGCCAAGCCTGTCATCCGGACCGCGCTGATTGCAGATTGCGGCTGGCCCACCGAGGCCATGCAGCCCAGCCGCCGGCAAGCACGGCGCTGAAAGCGCTATGACGGGCGGCGCGGTATCCACCGCGCCAGCTGCGCCGCTGCGGCGAACGCCAGCAGGCCGGTGACGGCAATGGCGCCGCCCAGCGAGAGCGCGGCCGTCACGGCAGACAAAAGCGCCGGCCCGCAGGTGGCGCCCAGGTCGACCATCAGCCGCCACACGCCCAGGAAGTGCGCGCGGCCCACCGCAGGCGAGTGATCGGCGCCGAGCGTCATCACCATGCCCGAGCCGATGCCGTTGCCGAAGCCGATGGCCATCGCGGCAATCAGCAGCGTCGTCGCGCCGTGCGTGAGCGGTGTGAGCACAAGCGCGGTGCCCATGATGATCATCGAAGGCACCGCCACCCAGCGGCGGCCCTTCTGGTCCATCACCTTGCCGGCGGGGTAGAAGACCAGCATGTCGATCGCGTTCGAGAGCCCGTAGATCAGCGACGCGACCGACGCCGCGAGCCCGAGCTGATCGGCCCACAGCGGGATCACCACCTGGCGCGAGGCGCGCACGGCCGTCACCAGCATCACGCCGATGCCGAGCGTGGCATAGACGCGGCGGTGGTCGCGCAGCGTGGAGAGAATCGTGGGCGCGGCCACGCCGGCCGCGGCTGTGTCCGCGTGCGTGGGCAGGTCGGGCAGGCGTGCCGCAATCACGCCGGCACCGATGAACGCCACCACCGCGATCACGTAGGCCGACATCATCCCGAACTGGTGAATGGTGGCCGCCGCGATGAACGGCCCGATGAACATGCCGATGCGCATCACGCCGCCGAGCGTGGACATTGCGCGGGCGCGATAAGAGGCCGGCACCGCTTCGGCCAGGTAGCTCTGCCGCGCGAGGCTGAACACCGCCTGCGACATGCCGACCATGAAGCAGCCCAGCGCGAACGCCGGCAACCAGCCGGTGCCCATGCACAGCAGCACCGCAACGATGGCCCACGCCGCTGCCGCCACGATGGCCCAACGCTCGCCGTGGCGCATGGTGATCAGCGAGGCGGGGATGTTGCTGATGAGCGAGCCGATGCCGATCAGCCCGACCAGCAGCGCCGCCATGGGCACCGAGGCGCCCAGCTCGCGCGCGGTGAGCGGGATGATGGGCAGGATGGCGCCTTCGCCAATGCCGAACAGCAGCGAGGGGCCGAACGCCGGCAGGGCGATGCGGCGCATCGAGAACGGGGCAGACGACATGAAGCGGGCGAACGGACAGACAGGGGCGGGGCTCGCACATTGTCTGGCGCGGCCGCTCGCGCCGCTGGCCTGGGGGCAATGGTCCTGCTCAGCCACCGCCTGCGCCGTGGAGCCCGCCGCGGCTGTCCGCCGTTGCTGGCCCTTTCAGCTCGACCCCAGGAGATCACGATGGAGCGATTTCATGTTCACATCCATGTCACCGACCTCGCCAAGATATTCACCGTCTGTTCGAAGATGCGGGGGCGCCGAGCGCACCCGCCCGCATGAATCACACGCAAGCATGAGACGCACGCAGGAGACGCACGCATGACACGCATGACCAACATCACCATCTTCCACAACCCTGCCTGCGGCACATCGCGCAACACGCTCGCACTCATCCGCCATGCGGGCATCGAGCCGCGTGTCGTCGAGTACCTCAAGACACCGCCCGACAAGGCGGCGCTGCGCGAGATCGTCGCGACCGCCGGCGAGCCCGTGCGTGCCCTGCTGCGCGAGAAGGGCACGCCCTACGCCGAGCTGGGTCTGGCTGACTCGAAGTGGAGCGACGACCAGCTGCTCGACTTCATGGTGCAGCACCCGATCCTGATGAACCGGCCCGTGGTCGTCACGCCACTCGGGACGAAGCTGTGCCGCCCGTCCGAGGCGGTGCTCGAACTGCTGCCGGTGGGCAGACTGCCGAGATTCACCAAGGAAGACGGCGACGTCGTCGAAGACACCGGGGCGCGCCGCGCCTGACCACGGCCCTCATTGAGACAGCCGGCACCAAGAAAAATGGCCCGCAACGAGTGCGGGCCATAAACCAAGGTCCGTGATGGACCCAGGAGACAACTCACTGGCAGCCGCCGAGGGCTGCGAGATTCAATCCGGTGCTGTTGCCGTTATAGCCACATCGGACGTTGCGGCATAGCCGCACGATGGGGGTGTGCAACGCCTGTCGAGCATAGCGAGGGCCTGCCTGCGCTCGGCCCCGGCTGCGATGACGGGGCGCGAAGCGCGGTACAACTTGGCGGCCACGCCGGGCCACCGTTGCTTTGACGTCACTGGCAGGCGAAGCTCGCCGCCAGGTTCACGTCGCCGCTGCCCTTGTAGCGCGCAACCTTGGGGTAGGCGCACAGGGGGCGGGTGCGGTTGACGGCCCAGCTGCCCGGCACGTCGGCGTTCACGCCGGCGGCATTGCCGGCGCCGCGCGCGGTGGCGGTGATGTCGTTCGGCTCCTGGCCTTGCTCCACCCAGGCCACCAGCGGCGTGAGCATGTCGAACTGGTCGGTGGCCGGGCCGCCCGAGCAGTGGCCCATGCCGGGCACGCGGTAGAACTTGGCGAAGTTGCCGGCGTCGCCGTTATTGTTGGCGCGCAGCCCGTCGTACCAGGCCTTGGTGTCGTCCACCGAGAAGATCGGGTCGGCCACGCCGTGATAGACCATCACCTTGGCGCCGCGGTTCTTCAGCGTGGCGAGGTTGGTGGGGTCGGGCGGCGTCATGAAGCTGATGGCCGATTCGGTGTACGTCGCGCTGGTGGCGTTCACCGCCGCGATGGCATCGGCGATGTTCAGGCCGAGCGCGTAGGCCGGCCCGTTGAAGCCGGCCACCGCCTCCGGCGGCATCTTCCAGATGATGCCCACGCCGCCGCTGTCGAGCGCCACCGGCGCAGTGAACTCCCAGAACGGAATGCCGCCGCCGGCGAGGCCCGGGTCGTACGGGAAGCTCGCGTAGAACTTGGTGCCGCTGCTCGTGACGGCGCCACTGAAGATCGGCGCGATGGCGGTCTTCTGGTCGGCCGAGAGGCAGGTGCCGTCGCGTGCGCCGGTGCAGGTGGGCACGTCGGTGGCGAGGTTGAAGGCGGTGCGGCAGGCTTCGACGTCTTGCACCAGGCCGTCGGTCACGCCATCGAGCGCATCGCACTTGGCGAGCACGCCGTTGGCGACGGTGGTGCGCTCGGCGGGCGTGAACGCGCTGGCGAGGTTGGTCGGGTCGGTGGCCACGCTGGCATAGCGCTGCGCGCCAAAGATGTTGGCGATGGCTGCCAGCGGCAGGCGGTAGCCCGGCGCGCCGGCCAGGAAGCCGTCGTACTCGGTGGCCAGGCGGTTCATCGCGATCATCGTGTGGCGCCCGCCGTTCGAGCAGCCGCCGAAGTACGAGCGGTCAGGCCCCTTGCCGTAGGCCGTGGTGATCACGCTCTTGGCCATGGGGGTGAGCTTCTGCGCAGCCTGGTAGCCGTAGTCGAGCCGCGCCTGTGGGTCGGCACCGAAGTTGGGGCCGAGCGAGCCGGCGTGGCCGGCGTCGGAGCTGATCACGGCGAAGCCCATGGCCAGCGCGTGGGTGAGGCCGCCGCCGCCGTTCACCGCGCCGGTGGCTGTGACGACGCTGCCGTCGATGCCGCCGTTGCCTTGGTAGAAGAAGCGGCCGTTCCAGGCGTTGGGCAGACGCATCTCGAAGCCGATGGCGTAGTTGTTGCCGTCGGTGCCCACGCGCTGGAACATCGAGCCGGTGACGCGGCAATGCTGCGGCACCTGTTGGCCGGCCACCATCAAGGTGCCGGCGGGTACGTCGGTCGTGGCGGTGATGGTGGTGTTGGCCAGCGTCGTGAGCCGGGCTGCGAGCGCCGCGCAAGTGCCCGACAGGCTGGCGGGGGTGGCGGCGCTCAGCCGAGGCAGCGTCGCGGGTTCTTCGTCGTCGTCACCACCGCAAGCGGTGGCGACGAACAGCAGGGGCAGCGAGGCGAGCGTGAGCGCGCGGCTGTGCAAGGTGGTCCATTTCATCGGGCAAGTCTCCGGGTGTGTTTGCTTCCTGGGGCGGTGTTTCTTGTGTCGATCGCAACCGCTTGAATAGTTAATGTAGTTAAGCAGTTTTGCTGGTGTGACCGGGTTATCCCGCTCTGCAGGCCGCCTTCACATTGATTCAACGGATGCACTTGTCCGAGGGAGGGGCGTCAGAGCATTCACCATGCAGCGCCACGCGACAATCGCGCGATGAGCGCACACACCGACGACCACACCCCCCTGGCCCGGCTGACCGAGGCCGGCATGCACCATGTGGTGGGCTACCAGCTGGCGCAGGCCGCAATCGCCACCATGCAGGTGTTCGCCGATCAGGTGGGTGGGCCGTTCGAATTGCGGCCGGTCGAGTTCACGATGCTCAGCCTGATCCACGAGAACCCCGACGTGTCGGCGCGCCAGCTCGCCAAGGCGCTGGCGGTGACACCGCCCAACATCACGGTGTGGATCGACCGGCTGGAAAAGCGCGGTCTGATCAAGCGCGAGCGCAGCAGCACCGATGCGCGGGCGCAGCACATTCGCGCCACGCCGGCCGGTGCGACGCTCGCGCGCAAGTCGCTGAGCCGCTTGCTCGAAGGCGAGCGCGATGCGCTGGCCGCCCTGAGCGCCGCCGAGCGGGCGATGCTGGTCGAGCTGCTGCACAAGGTGGCGCGCAGCCGCAAGCGCACGGGTTGATTGCGGCGCCAACCCGCGCTTGCGAAACGCACGCGCGTGCTGACGTACCTGGGCCAAGGCGCCTGGGCTCGGGGCTGCGTAAACCCGGTAGGCGGCCGCCGCCCACGGGGCTACTGTGAGCGTCGCCCGGCGCCGCCGGGTTGGCGACGCGAACAAACAACCAGCGCCCCCGGGGCGAGAGGAGACAGCACCCATGAACCCATGGAAGATTCAGGCCGTCTCTGCGGCCACGGCTTTGCTGCTGGCCGGGTGTGGCGGCGGCAGCGACGACAGCCAGGCCGATGCCAGCATGCAGGCCGCCGGCGAAACGTCGCAGCGAGAGGCCTTGAGCTCTAGCGGCCGCGATGATGACCGCGGCGGCCGCAACGACCATGACACCCACCTCGGCCCGGTCGAGCTCAGCGTGCTCTCCAGCCCGCCGCAGTACGTGTCGGGCGGCGATGCGCGCATCGCGGTGCGCGCCGCGCCCGGCCTGCGCGACAAGCTGGAGCTGTGGGTCAACGGCAAGCGCGCCCCCGGCGTGCTGGCCCCCGCCGCCAACGGGCTGGAAGGCGTGGTCACCGGCCTGGTCGATGGCCGCAACACGCTGGAGGTGCGGCTCAAGGGCCACCCGCTGCTTGGCCTGCTCGTGCGCGACCGTCTCGTACTGACCAACTACCCCATCACCGGCCCCATCTACTCGGGCCCGCAGCAGCAGCCCTTCGTCTGCACCACCACCCAAGGCGCGGTGGGCAAACAGCCGCTGGTCGAGTCGGCCACGCCGCCGGGCATCCCGGTCGTCGACGCCGGCGGCACCAAGATCGGCTACAGCAAGACCTGCGCGATCGAGACCTTCGTGAGCTACTCGTACCGCAGCACCGGCAACCAGTGGAAGCCGCTGCCCACCGACGGCTCCACGCCGCCGGACCTGGCCAAGACCACCTTGGCCGATGGCCGCGAGGTCGACTTCATCGTGCGCCAGGAGCGCGGCACCATCAACCGCTTCCTCTACAGCTTCGCAATGCTGGCGCCCCGCGGCGAGAACCCGGCCGCACCCGACCTGAGCCTGTGGAACAAGCGCCTGCAGTACTGGTTCCAGGGCGGCGTGGCCATCGGCCACACGCAGGGCACGCTGCACAGCGGCGCGATGAACCCCGACATCCTGCGCACCGGCACGGCCATCGTGCATTCGAGCGGCAATAACACCGGCACGCACTACAACCTGCAGCTGGCCGCCGAAACCGCCATGATGACCAAGGAGCGCTTCGTCGAGCGATACGGCGTGCCGCTCTACACCTACGGCCTGGGCGGCTCGGGCGGCGCGATCCAGCAGTACATCCTGGCGCAGAACCAGCCGGGCATCCTGGACGCCGCGCTGCCGGTGCAGTCCTACCCCGACATGGTCACGCAGACCATCCACGTCGGCGACTGCGAGCTGCTCGAGCACTACATGGACGCGACCGACCGCGCCAACCCGAAGTGGCGCGTCACCAAGAACCGCAGCTGGCTGGTCGGCATGAACGCCGAAGAAGGCTTCGCGAAGGTCAACGACCCGCTGGCGCCGCTCAAGACCGCGCTCGGCTACAGCACGGCCGTGGGCAGCACCGAATGCGTGCCGGCCTGGCGCGGCCTCACGCCGCTGGCGATGAACCCCTGGTACGGGCAGGCGCCCAACCAGCAGCTCTACGAGCCGCAGAGCGACATTGCCGCCATCCGCTGGACGCACTACGACGACCTGCGCAACATCTATGGCATCGACGCCACCGGCGCGGCGCGCCCGACCTGGGACAACGTCGGCGTGCAGTACGGCCTGCGCTCGCTGAAGGCGGGCCTGATCACGCCCGACGAGTTCCTCGACCTCAACTTCAAGGTCGGCGGCTGGAAGCACCCGAGCGCGATGGTGCAGGAGGGCTTCCCCTTCTTCGGCACCTCGCAGGCCGAGATCAACAAGGCGCTCACCATTCCCGGCTACTTCGACCCGTGGAGCAGCCGCAACATGAACCTGAGCGCGGCAGCCGACCAGCCCGCGCCGCGCACTGCCGGCGACCCGATCGCCATGCGCGCGGCCTACACCTCCGGCCACGTGTTCAGCGGCGACATCCCCCTGCCCACCATCGACCACCGCCAGTACATGGAGCGCGAGCTCGACATGCACAACTCGCACCAGTCGTTCGCGGTGCGCCAGCGTGTGCTGGACAAGATGGGCAACTCCGACCACCTGGTGATCTGGTTCACCGACACCGTACCCGACCAGCCCAAGGCCAGCCAGTCGCTGGACGCGATCGCGGTGATGGACGAGTGGATGGCCAACATCCGCGCCAACCCGAAGAAGGGCATCGCACGCAACCGGCCGGCGCGCGCGGTGGACAGCTGCTTCGATGTGAATGGCCAGCTGATCTACGCCGGTGACGACGCCTGGAACGGCATCCTCGACACGCTGCCCCCCGGCCCGTGCACGCAGCGCTTCCCGATCTACGGCACCTCACGCACCGTGGCCGGTGCGCCGATCGAAGGAGGCATCTACCAGTGCGCGCTCAAGCCCGTCGAGCGTGCGCTGGTCGACGGGACGTATGCGCCGTGGATGCCGAATGCGGCGGCGGTGGCGAAGCTCAAGCAGATCTTCCCGGGTGGGGTGTGTGATTACAGCCGGCCGGATCAGGCGAGGCCGAGGGGGGGGCACCACCATCACTGAGCGCGTCGCGCAGACGCTGTGGGAGAACCGAGGGTCCGCGAAAGCGGACCCTTCGTTTGCATGTCACCGGAAGGGCATGCTGACGGCGCGCTGATCCAGCCAACTCTTGCGGATCGCCGCGTGGTCTGGCGGTTGGATGATCTGCTCGCGCTTCGCTGTGTTCTAAGTGCGCATTCGCAGACGCTCGGTCTCGGCCATGAGCGGCGAGCGACAACGGGTAGCTATGGCGAAACGGCCGGAGCTCAATTGCGGTAGGCATCGTAGGTCCATGTCAATGTCCGGCAGATACTTGGCGATTCCAGCGAGGGAGATTGCTAGTGTCTAACGAGGACTTGCCACAGAAGCTCTTCAAGTACCGTCCGCTTGCGACTGAACAAGATCGGCAACGAGTCCGACAGATCGTCGTGGACAGCAAGATTTACTTCCCGCCGGCCAAATTCTTCAATGATCCTTTCGACCTACATCCGGTGTTCGATCTCAGCGCCCCTCGGGACGTCCAGCGCAGGGACTACGAGCGACTGGCGAAGAAGTACGGCGGGCTAGGACGATCCGAGCGGCGAAAGGAAGCTCGTCGGGTCATGAAGACATCAATGAGTCCAAAGAATGTTGGATCAACGACCCGCTCAATCCAAGACGCACATGCACGGGCTATCACGGAAGGGGTCGGAGTCCTGTGCGTATGCAAGAAGCGCGACGACATTCTCATGTGGTCCCACTACGCAGACAGTCACAAAGGTGTGTGCCTCGAGTTCGATGGCCTGTCCAAGTTCATGGCTCACGCGCAGGAGGTCAAGTACAGCAAAACTCGTGAGCCCATTAGCGCGTACCACGAGACTCAGCAGCAGATGATGGAAAAGGGCTTGCTCACCAAGTCGGATCGCTGGGAGTATGAAGCTGAATACCGCTTGCTCCGCTACAAAGAAGGACCTGGCCTTGTGGAGTTTCGACCACAAAACCTCACCGGCATCATTGCAGGCGCCAATGCGGATGAGATAACAATCAATTTGCTTAAAGCATGGATCGGCGAACGCGCCGAGCCGTTGACCCTATACCGCGCATCGGTCAGTTCGACCGAGTATGAGATTCTGGTTGACGCCGTTGGCTAGCGTGTGGGGAGCGTCAGGTTTGGAGCGGTAAGCCTCGACGAATGACCTCCCGCCTTGGGTCGAACCTTGCCGACAAAGCCGGCGAATTCGCCGGCCGAACGCCTTCCTCCACTTTTGGGATTCTCCGCAGGAGACGTTCATCGACTTCTCCCCCGGTCAATCACTCCCGGGCGAGAACGACGCTCGTTAGTACTGCCGATCCGCGACCACGACCGAGTAAATTCCACCGATCGCATGACGGAGGCCATCATGGAATATCAGCACTACTCAATTCGAAAGATCCTTGATTCCGTGGTCAGCGGCGAGATTCGGATCCCTGCGTTCCAACGCGGCTTCGTGTGGGAGATGGATCGCGTTGCCTACCTGCTCGACAGCATCTACAAGGGCTACCCTTTCGGCTCGCTACTCTTTTGGCGCACGAAGCAACAGCTTCTGACTGAACGAAAGCTGGGCACTTTTACGTTGCCCGATCCGCAAGCCGACTATCCGATCGACTATGTGCTCGACGGACAGCAGCGTTTGACCTCTGTGTTCACGGTCTTTCAGACCGATTTGAAGCCAGAAGTGAACCCTGATTGGGCGGACCTCTATTTCGACCTAGAAGCGACAGGCAATCCCCAAGACAGCGTCTTCATTGCGATTCCAGATGGCGAGGTGCTCGACAAGAACCGCTACTTTCCGATGAACGTGCTGTTCGACTCCGTGCGTTATCGCGCGACGACTGAGCACCTGAGCCCCGAAAAGATCGCCATCGTGGACAAGCTTCAGGAGAAGTTCAAGGAAGTGCAGATTCCGGTTCAGCTCCTGAAGAGCGAAGATCGCTCAATCGTCGCGATCGTCTTCGAGCGAATCAACCACCTCGGCGTTGCGCTTGACACGTTGCAGCTTCTGTCCGCGTGGACGTGGAGTGACGAATTCGATCTGCTGGAGAAGTTCAAGGAGCTGCGCGAAGAGCTCTCCGACTTCGGATTCGAGGGTGTTGGCGACGATGCGGATCTCGTGCTCAGTTGTGTAGCTGGGATTCTGACTGGAGAACCCGGGGCCGAGAAGCTTCTCGGGTTGAATGGTGCGGACGTTCGAGCGCAGTTCTCGACCGTAGAGAACGGCATTCGCGGGGCGATCGATTTCCTGCGGACAGAGCTCAAGGTTGTTCATCTGAAGTTGCTGCCCTATCCGTCAATGCTTGTGCCATTGGCGGTGTTTTTTGCGGCACCCGATGGGAAAGAGATCGTCTACGACGGCGCTGCTCTGCATGCAATGAAGCGATGGTTCTGGCGCACCTGCTTTTCAGGCAGATACACCAGCCAAACGCGGAAGACCACAATCGGCGACATTGAGCAGATGGCGTTGCTCAAACAAGGCAAGGCCAACACACTTGACGTCATGGACGTGGAGGTCAAGCCTGATTTCTTCTACGCGAGTTCCTTTCGCGTTGGCGCGGCTGCGACTAAGACATTCGTTTTGCTCTTGGCGAACAACGACCCGCAAAGCCTTCTCTCCGGCAAGAGTATCGACCTCGACAAAGTACTGCAGCGCTACAACCGTTCTGAGTTTCACCACATTTATCCGCGAGCCTTCCTCCGCGACATTGGTGTCCCCGACACGCAGATCAACGTTCTTGGGAACTTTTGCTTCCTCAGCGCCGCGGAGAACAAGAACATCGGCAAGAAGCGACCTTCGGTGTACGTGAATGATGTTGGCTTGCCCGCAACGCGCGCGGCAACGTTGGCAACGGCCTTTTGCCATCCTGCCGAGTTCAATGACGACTACTTCCCATTCCTCAAAGCTCGCTGCGAGCGTCTTGCTCTATTTGCGAGCAAGCTCATTGAGTGACGCGAGTCGGGGCGTGGCACACGACGATCGGCATTGCGGGGGTGCTAGAGGCGTCGAGCAAGCCGGCGCTCAACTCACCTCATTGGCCTGGCCCGCCGCACCGCCTCTGCCAGACCACCCCATTGCGCACGGAAGATGCCCGCATCCATCGTCCGCACGTTCTTCACCACCGGCCTGAACGCCATCTGCGCGAGCACGTCGCGCTCGAGGTCGATGCCGGGCGCGATTTCGGTCAGCTCCAGGCCTTCGGGCGTGAGCTGGAAGACCGCGCGCTCGGTGACGAAGAGCACCGTCTGCTGGCGCTGCGCGGCGCCCGTGCCGCTGAAGGTGATCTGCTCGACCTGCTTGACGAACTTCTTCACCGTGCCTTCCTTGGTGATCTTGAGCTGACCGTCGCCGATGGTCAGCTCCAGCCCATCAGCCGTGAAGTTGCCGCAGATGACCAGCTTCTCGGCGTTCTGCGTGATGTTGATGAAGCCGCCGCAGCCGACCGGCCGACCGCCGAACTTGCTGACGTTCACGTTCCCGCCGCATCGGCCGGCGCGCGGTCGACAGCTGCTTCGATGTGAACGGCCAGCTGATCTACGCCGGTGACGACGCGTGGAGCGGCATCCTCGACACGCTGCCGCCGCGGCATCACCACCATTGAGCTGTCACTGACGAAGCAACAGATGCTGCGCGCCGATGTCCTCGGCGGTCTGGGGCGGGACACCTGCGGCCTCGGCGAACCTGCGCCAGTCGCCGACAGCCGCGCGAACTTCTTCGACAACCTGCTTGGCCGTCCCGATGCCGAACCGATCGGCTTCCGTCAGAAGGTCTTGCAGCTCGAAACCCTTGAACTTGCCGTTGACGGACATGAGGTGCTGGTGCGTCCACTCGCCTTTCGGGTTGTGCGCAAAGGTCACGTCGTAGGCCGGGGCCAACCGCCACGCCTGGCCTTGGCGCAGCAGGAACGAGAAGTTCTTGGAGTGGTCGTCGCAGTTGCGGCCCATGACGTTGAACACCATGCGCCGGAACGCCTCCTCTTTGTCTTCGTAGGGGAGGCCCAACTGCTGCAGGGCGAGGAACAGCTGCGAGTAGGCGTTCGTTCCCCTCTTCTTGAAGTCGACATGGTCCATGGCGCACAAGGTCTGCATGTGATGCCGCGCAGCGTCGGGGCCCCGGTCGAATCGCTTCGTCATGAAGTGCGCGCGGCCGTTCTCGAGCAGCAGCTCGCAATCCGACATGTCGATGCGGGCGGCCCTCGCCATGAGGTGGTACGCGTACTCGATCCGCCCGTAGTCTTGAGAGGCCCCGAGTTCGTGGTCCGCACCCATGCCGTCGAACTTCAGCAGCCAATGCTCGAACCCGGGTGGCGCATCGACCTGGCCGGAGCGAAGCTCCCTGGTCTTGGGATCGAGCGCGACCACCGCCTTTGCTCGGGCACCGCCTGCCGACGTGCCGACTTCGATGATGCTGCGCAAGGCCGCATTGGTGTGCGCATCGCCGTCCAGGTCGCCGCGGACCGCTTTGCGGGCCTCTTCGACGAGGCTGCTCAGTTGAATGGCCGTGGCCTTCTGCGCGGTGTGGCCGCGCGTGGGGCGGAAGGTCAGGGCGCCCATGGCGCGCGTCCCCATGTAGGCGAGGCGGTCGAGCGCGGTCACTTCGCTCGGTGCGATGCCTCTGTCGGCCATCCAGCTGTTGATGAGCGCATTGCCGAAGTCATCGGGCAGGGCGTCACTCAGCATGGCCGGCAAACGCCTGTACGTTTCAAGCGGCAGGTCGGTGAAGATGAACGTAGGGCCCTCGCCGGTCTTCATTCGCAGCGGCGAGGGTTGGATGCCCTTCGCCTTGAACTCCTCGGTGTACGCGAACACGTAGTAGCCGTAGGTGGGGTCCAGCGCGACAGCGCCCACGTGGGTGCCCCACAGGTGCACGTCGATCTGGTTGACGTGGACGTATCTGCCGGTCCGCTTCCTGGTGGCCAAGAGAGCTCCTTAGGTGGCGGTTTTCGTCGACCTGCGAGGTGCACGCTGGCGGGGCGCGGCTTGCCGGGTGAGCTGAAGCGGATTGATGGTGGGGATGGGCGCGACGGTGGAAAGCCACTCTTCTCGGCCCAGTGCGCGCAAGACCCGAACGAGCGTTTTCAGGCTGGAGCCGTCGCCGCCCTCAAGATTGCGCAGCGTCCGCAGGTTCACGCCTGCCCGGGAGGCCAGTGTTTGCTGGTCCAGGCCTTTGTGGAGCCGCAGCTGTTTCAGGCGCTCTCCCAGAGCGGCCTCAAGTTCGGAAGTCGGATCGTTAGTGTCCATCGTGTACTACGCCGTAATGGGCATCTTTACGCCCATCAACGCAATAGTACTCAATAATCGGCATGAAGTTACCTGTTATAGAAATTGTGTATTTCCTGCCAGTAATGGGCACAAATACGCCTCTTATCATCTTAATGGCACATAAAAGGAAGAATGTTACCACTTAATGGAAATTCGTCGCTCGCCTTGTGCACAGCACGCTGAGCGCCGCAGCTTCAGTCGTGCCGTTGGCGTCGCCGAGTCATTTCCAGGGCTTCGCGTGCCGCATCGCTTCGGCCAAGCCGCCCCATGTCGCCTGGAACAAGCCGGCATCCATGGTGCGAACGTTCTTCACCACCGGCTTGAAGTCCATCTGCGCGAGCACGTCGCGCTTGAGGTCGATGCCCGGGGCGATCTCGATCAGCTCCAGGCCGTCGGCGCCCAGGTGGAACACCGCGCGCTCGGTGACGAACAGCACCTGCTGCGCGCGCTCGACCGAGCCGCGGCCGCTGAAGGTGATCTGCTCGACCTGCTGAACGAACTTCTTCACCGCGCCTTCCTTCACGATCTTCAACTGGCCGCCGCCGATCTCCAGTTCCAGCCCGTCAGCCGTGAAGGTGCCGCAGAACACCAGCTTCTTCGCGCTCTGCGTGATGTTGATGAAGCCGCCGCAGCCGACCGGCCGGCCGCTGAACTTGCTGACGTTGACGTTGCCGCTGACATCGGCCTGCGCCAGGCCCAGGCAGCTCACGTCGATGCCGCCGCCGTCGTAGAAGTTGAACTGCAGCGGCTGCTCGATGATGGATTCGGCGTTCAGCGAGAGCGCGAAGTCGCCGCCCATCTGCGGCACGCCGCCGTTCACGCCGCTCTCCACGCTCAGCTCGAAGGCATCGCCGAGCCCTTCTTCGTGCGCCACCGCTGGCACGCCGGCCGGCACGCCGATGCCGAGGTTGACCACCGCGCCTTCGATCAGCTCGGCCGCGGCGCGGCGCGCGATCACCTTGCGCGCGTCGAGGGGCATGGGCTTGAATGCACTCACCGGCACGCGGATATCGCCCGCCAGCGCGGGGTTGTACTGCGTGGTGATGGTCTGCATGTGGTTCTCGGGCTGGCCGATCACGATGTGGTCGACCACCAGCCCCGGCACCTTCACGCTCTTGGGGTGCAGCGAGCCCGCCTTCACGACGCGCTCGACTTGTGCGATCACGATGCCGCCGCTGGCCTTGGTGGCCTGCGCGATCGAGAGCGTCTCCAGCAGCACGCCTTCCTTGTCCATCGAGAGGTTGCCCTTCTCGTCGGCGAGCGTCGCGCGGATCAGTGCCACATCGATCTTGGGCGCGGGGTAGAAGAGCCACTCCTCGCCAGCGAGTTGCACCACCTGGTTCAGGCTCTCGGTGGTGGCGCTGTTCATGCGGCCGCCTTCGAGGCGGGGGTCGACGAAGGTGCCCAGGCCCACCTTGGTCAGCAGGCCGGGCGCGCGCGCCGCGATGTGTTTGGGCAGATTGGCGAGCGAGCCCTGCGGGAAGTTGTAGGCCTCGACCTCGCCGGCCATCACGCGTTTCATCATGGCCGCACCGGTCTGGCCGTAGTGGCCCGCGATCATGCGCTTGAGCATGCCCGGGTGCGCGAAGTGAACCATGCCGCCATTGCCGGCGTTGCCGATCGCGCCCGAGGCCCAGGTGGTGAGGTCCTTCGGGTGGCCGGTTTCCAGAAAGCGCGCCTCGATGGCCTTCGCCAGCTCTTCGGCGAAACCCATCATCGCCAGCCCGCCCAGCCACACGGTGGCGCCATCACGGACCAGCCCGGCGGCGGTCTGGGGATCGATCAGTTTGCTGCTCATGGGGGCTCTCTTCTCTGCAAGGGTGGGTTCGTCAATTGATTATGTTATTGAACTAACAAGCGTTCGCCCATTGAGGGTAAATACCTAGCCATCTGCGGAGTGCGATGGTTGCGATCCAGGAGGCCGGCTCCTATCATCTCGGCGAGAAAAGTAGTTTCGTCTTTTAACTAAATAGATCGCCCCACCCATGAGCGCTGACTTCCGCCCCGCCGACGGCCTGCTGGCCACGCTCGATCTGCTGCAGGTCAGCCAGGCCGGTGCGGTGCTGCACATCCGGTTGAATCGCCCTGCCAAGCGCAACGCGATCTCCGACACGCTGATCCAGCAACTGCACACCGCCTTCGTCAACCTGCCGTCCGACGTGCGCGCCGCCATCGTCAGCGGCGAGGGCGACCACTTCTGCGCGGGCCTCGACCTGTCCGAACTCGTGGAACGCGACGTGGGCGAGGGCGTGCTGCACTCGCGCATGTGGCATGCCGCCTTCGACCAGGTGCAGTTCGGCCGCGTGCCGGTGGTCTGCGTGCTGCACGGCGCAGTGGTCGGTGGTGGGTTGGAGCTGGCGTCGAGCACGCACATCCGCGTGGCCGAGGCTTCGGCCTACTTCGGCCTGCCCGAAGGCCAGCGCGGCCTCTTCGTGGGCGGCGGGGGTTCGGCGCGCATCCCGCGCCTGATGGGCGTGGCCCGCATGGCCGACATGATGCTCACCGGCCGTGTGTACGACGCGCAGGAAGGCCTGGCCGCCGGCCTGGTGCAGTACGTGGTGCCGCAAGGCGAGGGCTTTGCCAAGGCGCACGAGCTCGCTCAGCGCATCGCGCAGAACGCGCCGCTCTCGAACTACGCCGTCACGCACGCGCTGCCGCGCATCGCCGACCAGTCGCAGTCCGAAGGCCTGTTCACCGAGTCGCTGATGGCGGCGGTGGCCGAGAGCACGCCCGATGCGAAGGAGCGGCTGCGTGCGTTCCTGGAAAAGCGCGCGGGCAAGGTGGTGAAGTCGTGACAGCGACGTACCGTGCGGCGTCGATCGGCGGCGCCATCGGCGCGACGCTGGAGACGCGCGCCGATGGCATCCGGGTGCTGCGCTCCACCGAGCCGCTGGGCGCGTACCCCGAGCGCATCACCGACCGCCTTGAGCAGTGGGCGCGCGAGGCGCCTGATCGCACCTTCGTCGCCAAACGAATCCACGGTGGCGACTGGTGCCGCATCAGCTACGCCGAGATGCTGATCCGCGCGCAGGTGGTGGGGCAGGCGCTGGTGAATCGGGGCCTCTCGGCCGACCGGCCGGTGGTGATCCTCTCCGACAACGACATCGAGCACCTCACGTTGGCCCTCGGCGCGCTGTGGGCCGGCGTGCCCTACGCCACGATCTCGTCGGCCTACTCGCTGGTGGCGCAGGACTACGCCAAGCTGCACCACATCATCGACACCCTGCAGCCTGGCCTGGTGTTCGCAAGCCACGCCGCACCGTATGCACGTGCCATCGGCGCCTGCGTGGGCACCGATGTGGAACTGGTGCTCACCGAAGGCGAGATCGAAGGCCGCGCATCGACCCGCTTCGCCGCGCTGCTCGACACGACGCCGGCCGAGAGCGGCGCCGCGGCGCACGCGCGGGTCACCGGCGACAGCATCGCCAAGTTCATGTTCACCTCGGGCTCGACCAAGGCGCCCAAGGGCGTGGTGGTCACGCAGCGCATGTGGTGCAGCAACCTGCAGATGATCCGACAGTGCATGGCCTTCCTGGCCGAGCAGCCGCCGGTGCTGATCGACTGGCTGCCCTGGAACCACACCTTCGGCGGCAACCACAACATCGGCATCGCGCTCTACAACGGCGGCACGCTCTACATCGACGACGGCAAGCCCACGCCCAAAGGCATCGCCGAGACGCTGCGCAACCTGCGCGAGATCCAGCCCACCGTCTACTTCAACGTGCCCAAGGGCTTCGACGAAATAGCCACCGCCATGAACACCGACGCCGCGCTGCGCGAGTCGGTCTTCAGCCGCGTGCAGGCCTTCATGTGCGGCGGCGCCGGCATCTCGCAGGCCACCTGGAACCTGCTCGACGCGCACGCCGAGGCCACGGTGGGCGAGCGCATCCGCGTCATCGGCGGCCTGGGCATGACCGAGACCTCGCCCTCCTGCACCTTCGTGCTCGGCACCGACGCGCGCGCCGGTTTCATCGGCCTGCCCTGCCCGGGCGTGGAGGTGAAGCTCGTGCCGCAAGGCGCGCAGCCTGGCGACAAGACCGAGGTGCGCTTCCGCGGCCCCAACGTGATGCCCGGCTACTGGCGCGATGCCCAGAACACCGCACAAGCCTTCGACGAAGAAGGCTTCTACCGCACCGGCGACGCCGTCACCTTCGTCGACCCGGCCGAGCCCACCAAGGGCCTGATGTTCGACGGCCGCATCGCCGAGGACTTCAAGCTCTCGACCGCCACCTTCGTGAGCGTGGGGCCGCTGAAGGCGCGCATCGCGGCGCTCGGCGCACCGCTGGTGCAGGACGTGGTGATCACCGGCCTCAACCGCGACGAGGTGGGCGCGCTGGTATTCCCGCGCGTCGAAGAGTGCCGGCGTCTGGCAGGCCTGGGCGACGCGGCAGCGATTGACGAGGTGCTGCGCGAGCCGAAGGTGGTGGCCTTCTTCCAGTCGCTGGCCGATCAGTTGTGGCTGGCCGGCAGTGGCAGCGCCAACCGCGTGGCGCGGCTGCATGTGATGCGTGTGCCGCCGTCCATCGACAAGGGCGAGATCACCGACAAGGGCTCGATCAACCAGCGCGCGGTGCTGACGCACCGGGCGGCGCTGGTGGATGCGTTGTACGACGGCAATGTGGAGGGCTTGGTGCTGCCGCGCACGGGAACATGAATCGGTCAGAACACACGCACACCACCACCCGCCCAGGCTGAGGTATCGAAGCCCGGCACGACCTGAGCAGGCCTTCGATACCTCAGGCTGAGCGGTCGGTGATGGGCGGGAGAGAACAGGAGTAAGAGAGATGACAAACAAAGGATTCTTCGGCGGCTTCGACGACATCTGGATCGTCGACGGCCTGCGCACCCCGATGGTCGACTACTGCGGCGAGCTCGGCGCGGTGAGCGCCACCGACCTCGGCATCAAGGTCGCCCGTGATGTGCTCGCGCGCAGCGGCGTGCCCGGCAGCGACATCGGCTCGGTGGTCGCCGGCAACATGGCGCCGAGCGATTTCTTCCAGTTCATGTTCCCGCGCCTGGTGGGCCTCTACGCCGGCGTGCCCACCGAGGTGCCGGCGATCATGGTGCAACGCATCTGCGGCACCGGGTTCGAACTCTTCCGCCAGGCCGGCGAGCAGATCGAGCGCGGCTACTGCGATGCGGCGCTGGTAGTGGGTGCCGAGTCGATGACGCGCAACCCCATCGCCGCCTTCACCCACCGCACCGGCTTCAAGCTCGGCGCGCCGGTCGAGTTCAAGGATTTCATGTGGGAGGCGCTGATCGACCCGGCGCCGAACATCACCATGATCCAGACCGCCGAGAACCTGGCCAAGAAGTACGGCATCACGCGTGCCGAAGTCGACGCCTACGCCAGCCGCTCCTTCGAGCGCGCGGTGGCCGCACAGGCCGCGGGCTATTTCGACGGAGAGATCACGCCGGTGACGGCCGAGACATTCAAGCTCGACGGTTATGCCGATCGCCACCTCGAACTGCCGCGCAAGGTCGAGAAGCTCACGCGCGACACCCATGTGCGGCCGTCGCCGATCGAAGTACTCGCCAAGCTGCGCACCGTCTACCCCGGCGGCGTGCAGACCGGCGGCAACAGCTCGGCGCTGGTCGATGCCGGCGCGGCGGCGGTGGTCGCCAGCGGCGCCTACGTGAAGGCCAACAAGAAGAAGCCGCTCGCGCGCGTGCTCGCCGCGGCCGCCGTGGGCGTGCCGCCCGAGATCATGGGCATCGGCCCGGCGCCGGCCATCCGCCTGCTGCTCGAGCGCACCGGCTTGAAGCTCGACGACATCGGCCGATTCGAGATCAACGAGGCACAAGGCGCGCAGACCCTCGCGGTGGCCAAGGAACTGGGCCTCGATCAGGGCAAGCTCAACGTGCACGGCGGCGCCATCGCGCTCGGCCACCCGCTGGCCGCCACCGGCGTGCGCCTCACCGTGACCGTTGCGCGCCAGTTGCGCGAGAGTGGCCTGCGCTACGGCATCGCCTCGGCCTGCGTGGGCGGCGGGCAGGGCATTGCGCTGCTGATTGAAAACCCTGACGCCGCCTGAGCGGTGAATACGTTCAACTCTGACTTCCCATCATGAAGATCCAAGACCAAGCAGCACTCGTCACCGGCGGCGCCTCGGGCCTGGGCGCAGCCACGGCACGTGAACTCGCGCGCCGCGGCGCCAAGGTGGCCGTGCTCGACGTGAACCTCGAGCTCGCGCAGAAGGTGGCGGCCGAGATCGGTGGCATCGCGCTCAAGTGCGACATCACCGACACCTACTCCGTCACCGCTGCGCTCGACGCCGCCGAGAAGGCCCACGGCCCGGCGCGCATCGTGATGAACATCGCCGGCATCGGCACCGCCAAGCGCGTGGTGCAGAAGGACGGCTCGCCCGCGCCGCTTGAAGACTTCGAGCGCGTGATCCGCGTCAACCTGATCGGCACCTACAACGTGATCCGCCTCGCGGCGGCGCGCATCGTGGCGCTGCCCCCGCTCGAAGACGGCGAGCGCGGCGTGTTCGTCAACACCGCCTCGGCCGCGGCCTTCGACGGCCAGGTGGGGCAGGAGGCGTACTCGGCCTCGAAGGGCGGCCTGGCCGCGATGACGCTGCCGCTGGCGCGCGACCTCGCGCAGTACGGCGTGCGCGCCTGCACCATCGCGCCGGGGCTGTTCCTCACGCCCTTGCTGGCCGAGTTGCCACAACAGGTGCAGGAGTCGCTGGCCGCGAGCATCCCCTTCCCCAAGCGCCTGGGCAAGCCCGAAGAGTTCGGCCACCTGGCGGCCAGCATCGTCGAGAACCTGTCGCTCAACGGCGAGGTGATCCGCCTCGACGGCGCCTTGCGCATGGCGGCGCGCTGAAGGCGAGACAGCCCCGATGACACGCACCACCACCTACGGCGTGAACGTGCAGTTCGGCGATTGCGACCCGGGTGGCATCGTGTTCTTCCCGAACTTCTCGCGCTGGATGGATGCGGCCTCGCTGATGTTCTTCACCCAGTGCGGCGTGCCGCCCTGGCGCGTGCTGGAGCGCGAGCGCGGCATCGTGGGCACGCCGCTGCTGGAGATCAACACCAAGTTCCTGAAGACCGTGACCTATGGCGAAACCATCACCATCACCACGCATGTGGAGGAGTGGCGCCGCGCGGTGTTCATCCAGATCCACCGCGTGACGCGCGGCGACGAGCTGGTGTGCGAAGGCCGCGAGGTGCGTGCCTTCGTGTCGCGCGACCCGCAAGATCCCGACCGCATGCGCGCCATGCCCGTGCCCGAAGACATCAAGGCCCTTTGTTCTTGACCCACCGATCGACCTTTTCATCAGCAGGAGACACAAGCAAATGAAGAACGCATTCAAGCCGCTGGCCCTGGCATTGGCCACCTTGTTCTTTGCAGGCGCCGCCCAGGCCGACATCACCATCGGCGTGAGCCTGCCGCTCACCGGCCCGGCCTCGGGCCTGGGCATCCCGGTGGCCAACTACATCAAGCTGTGGCCGAGCACGCTGGCCGGCGAGAAGGTCAACGTGATCGTGCTCGACGACGCGGGCGACCCGACCAAGGGCGTGAGCAACACCAAGAAGTTCATCACCGAAGACAAGGCCGACATCGTGATGGGTTCGGCCGCCACGCCGGTGGCGATCGCCATGGCCGGTGTCGCCGCCGACGCGCAGACGCCGCAGTACATGATGTCGCCCGCCAACCTGCCGGCCGGCAAGGACCACTGGTCCTTCCGTCTGCCGCAGAGCAATGCGGTCATGGCCTACGCCATGATCGAGCACATGAAGAAGCAGGGCATCAAGACGGTCGGCTTCCTCGGCTACACCGATGCCTACGGCGAAGGCTGGCTGAATGACTTCAAGGCCCAGTCGGCCGCGCTCGGTGGCCCGCAGATCGTGGCGGTGGAGCGCTTCGCACGCCCCGACACCAGCGTGACCGCGCAGGCCCTCAAGCTCGTGGCGGCCAACCCGCAGGCGATGCTGATCGTGGCCTCGGGCAGCGGCGCGGCCATGCCCGAGCTGGGCATTCTGGAGCGCGGCTACAAGGGCAAGATCTACCAGACCCATGCGGCCGCCACGCGCGACCTGATGCGCATCGGCGGCAAGGCGGTCGAGGGCACCTATGTGGTCTCGGGCCCGGCCGTGATCGCCGAGCAGTTGCCCGACGACCACCCCTCGAAGAAGCTCGCGATCGACTTCGTGCAGAAGTACGAGAAGGCCTACGGCGCCGGCAACCGCAACCAGTTTGGTGGCCACGGCTACGACGCCTGGGTCGTGCTCGAGAAGGTGGTTCCGGTGGCACTGAAGGCCGGCAAGCCGGGCACGCAAGCCTTCCGCAGCGCGCTGCGCGACGCCACCGAGAACATGGGCCGCACCGTGCTCTCGCATGGCGTGATCACCTATGGCAAGGACAACCACTGGGGCTTCACCTCGGAGACGGGCGTGATGCTCAAGGTCGTCAATGGTGATTGGAAAGTAGAGCAGTAAGAAGCTCTTCGCGTGCCTCAGCCCGCTCAGGCTGAGGTATCGAAGCCCCGCTGCGCCCTTCGCCGCTCACCCTTCTATACATCAGGGTGAGCGGAGTTTCCTCTCGGTCATCTGAGACCCCGTCATGGACCTCTCCATCGCCAGCATCCTCACGCTCGACGGCGTGACGAATGGCGCCATCTACGCGCTCCTGGCCCTGGCCACCGTGCTGGTGTTCGCCATCACGCGCGTCATCTTCATTCCGCAGGGCGAGTTCGTAGCCTATGGCGCGATCACGCTGGCGATGCTGCAGCAGGGCAACCCGGTGGGCACCTTCTGGCAGCGCCACGGTGACCTGCCCGGCACGGTGTGGCTGCTGCTGGCCACCGCCCTGATCGTGGCCGTGCTCGACCTGGTGCGCGGCCTGCGGCGCGGGCAGGCGCACTCGGCGATCTGGCCGCAGGCGCTGCGCACCCTGGCCGTGCCGGTGCTGGTGTTCGCGCTGGCCTGGTTCGCAGGGCCGCGCGAATGGCCGCTGTGGGCGCAAAGCCTCTTCACGCTGGCGGTGGTCACGCCGCTCGGTCCGCTCGTGTACCGCCTCGCCTACGAGCCGGTGGCCGATGCGAGCGTGTTGGTGCTGCTGATCGTGTCGGTCGGCGTGCACTTCGCGCTCACCGGGCTCGGCCTGGTGTTCTTCGGTGCCGAGGGCTTTCGCAACCCGAGCTTCTGGGATGCGCGCTTCCAGATCGGCGCCGTCTCGCTCAGCGGGCAGGCGATCATCATCTTCGCGGCCACCCTCGCATTGATCGGCTCGCTGTTCCTCTTCTTCGAGCGCACGTTGCGCGGCAAGGCGTTGCGCGCCACGGCCGTCAACCGCCTGGGTGCGCGGCTGATGGGCATCTCGACCTCGGGTGCGGGCAAGCTGAGTTTCGGCCTCGCCGCCTTCATGGGCGCGCTGTCGGGCCTGCTCATCGGCCCGAGCACCACGGTGTTCTATGACTCCGGCTTCCTGATCGGCCTGAAGGGCTTCGTCGGCGCGATCTTCGGCGGGCTGGCGAGCTACCCCGCGGCGGCGCTCGGCGCGCTCTTTGTGGGCCTGCTCGAGAGCTTCGGCTCCTTCTGGGCCAGCGCCTTCAAGGAAGTGATCGTGTTCACCCTCATCCTCCCCGTGCTGTTGTGGCGCTCGTTCAAGCACGGCCACCACGACGAAGAAGACTGACTCCCATGCGTCGCGGCTTTCTCATTGCTTTCATCGTCTTGCTGGCGGCCTTTCCTGCCCTGCCGGTGCCCGACTACTGGATCACCCAGGCCAACTACATCGGCCTGTATTCGCTGGTGGCCATCGGCCTTGTGCTGCTCACCGGCGTGGCGGGGCTCACTTCGTTCGGCCAGGCGGCCTTTGTCGGGCTGGGAGCGTATGCCACGGCCTACCTGACCACGGTGCACGGCGTGTCCCCTTGGCTCACCGTGTGGGTGGGGCTGGCCATCACCGGCGTGTTCGCGCTGGTGCTGGCCTGGGTCACGCTGCGCATGTCGGGCCACTACCTGCCGCTGGCCACCATCGCCTGGGGCCTGAGCCTGTACTACACGCTCAGCAACATCGACGCACTCGGCAAGTACGACGGCCTGCTCGGCATCCCGGCGCTCAACTTCTTCGGGCTCGAACTGCGTTCGGGCCGCTACTTCTACGTGCTGCTGTGGGTGATCGTGATGTTGGCGGCGTTCGCGGCGATCAACCTGCTCGACTCGCGCGTGGGCCGCGCGCTCCGTGCCGTGAAGGGTGGCACCACCATGGCCGAGGCGATGGGCGTGAACACCTTCCGCGTGAAGGTGATGGCCTTCGTGCTGGCGGCGCTCATGGCCAGCGTGTCGGGCTGGCTGTTCGCGCACTTCCAGCGCACGGTGAACCCGTCGCCCTTCGGTTTGAACAAGGGCATCGAGTACCTCTTCATGGCGGTGCTCGGTGGCGTAGGCCACGTGTGGGGCGCGATCGTCGGCGCGGGCATCGTCAAGGTGCTCGAAGAACAGTTGCAGGACTGGCTGCCGCGCCTGATGGGCAGCAGCGGCAACTACGAGGTGATCGTGTTCGGCATCGTGCTGGTGCTGGTGCTGCACTACGCGCGCGATGGCGTGTGGGCGTTCGTGGATGCGCGCCTGCCGGCCAAGCGGCGCAAGGTCGATTGGGGCGACGCACCGGCGCTGCCCGAGCGCGCGAAGCCGGCACACGGCGAGGTGGTGCTCGACGTGAACGCGGTGCGCAAGGAGTTCGGTGGGCTGGTGGCCGTCAACGACGTGAGCTTCCAGGTGCGTGCGGGCGAGATCGTCGGCCTGATCGGCCCGAACGGTGCGGGCAAGTCGACCACCTTCAACCTCGTCACCGGCGTGCTGCCGGTCACGCGCGGGGCGGTGAGCTTTCGTGGCGAACGCACCGAGGGCATGCCGTCTCGCGAGATCGCACGGCGCGGCCTCGCGCGCACCTTCCAGCATGTGAAGATGATCCCGACCATGACGGTGCTGGAGAACGTGGCGCTCGGCGCGCACCTTCGCGGCTCGCGGGGTGCGGCGGCGGCAATGCTGCGGCTCGATCGTGCCGAGGAACGCGGCTTGCTGCGCGAGGCAGAGCGGCAGTTGAAGCGCATCGGCATGGAGTCCTACCTGCACGAGCAGGCGGGCAACCTGGCGATGGGGCCGCAGCGCCTGATGGAGATCGCTCGCGCCTTGTGCGCCGACCCGGCCTTGCTGCTGCTCGACGAGCCGGCGGCGGGCTTGCGGCACAAGGAGAAGCTGGCCTTGGTGGAGGTGCTGCGGCAGCTTCGCTCCGAAGGCTTGTCGATTCTTCTTGTCGAGCACGACATGGATCTGGTGATGCAGGTGACGGATCGGATCGTGGTGATGGAGTTCGGGACGAAGCTGATGGAGGGCACGCCCTCGGACGTTCAGGCGTCTGCTGCGGTGCGTGCGGCTTATCTCGGGACGGAGCACTGACTTGTTCCGGCTGTTCGCACGCTCCCAACCGCTCAGCCTGAGGTATCGAAGGCCGGTACCTGCATTCGCATGCGGCGGTCGTTCACTGCGTGAGGCCGCGCCGGGATATGCCCCCGGCAGGGCAGTTCCTTTTCTTTGCTTGCCCAAAGAAAAGGAACCAAAAGAAAGGGCACCCCGTTCGCCGGTCGGCCTAGGGCCGACTGCTCTGCGCTGCTCGGTCTTCGGGGGCGGGGCAGAAACTCGCTCCGCGCCTTCGGCGCTGCGCTCAAACATCTGCCCCAAGTCAGATTTGACGAAGCGTGCTGCGCACGCGCCCCCAAAGCCCTGCGCTGCTCGACGGCTCTCAGGGGCCCCGAAGGCGCTCGCCAGCTGTGCTGGCCTCGTGTCTTTTGTTGCTCTCCTCATGCCACCACCCGCTCAGGCTGAGGTATCGAAGCCCCGCTCGGCATTCCGACCATGACCCATCTCCTCCAAGTCACCAACCTCCATGCGTCCTATGGCCGCGCCGAGGTCTTGCACGGCCTGAACCTCGAAGCAGCCAAAGGCAGCGTTGTCACGGTCATCGGCCCCAACGGCGCGGGCAAGAGCACGTTGCTTAACGCGCTGATGGGTGTGATGCCGTCCAAGGGCGAGATCCACTACGACGGCAAGTCGATCAATCGCCAAAGCCTCGAAGAGCGCGTGATGCACGGCATCGCGCTCGTGCCCGAGACGCGTGCCTTGTTCGCCACCATGCCGGTCGAAGACAACCTGCTGCTCGGGGCCTACCGGCACGTGAGCCAGGGCCCGAAGGCGGCGCGCGACACGATGGAAGAAGTCTTCGCGCGCTTCCCGCGTCTGAAGGAGCGCCGCAAGCAACTCGCCGGCACGCTCTCGGGTGGCGAGCGGCAGATGCTGGCGGTGGGCCGCGCGCTGATGAGCAAGCCGCAGTTGCTGATGCTCGACGAGCCCTCGCTCGGTCTCGCGCCGCTGATCGTGAAAGAGGTCTTCAAGACCATTGCCGACCTGCGCGCCACCGGCGTCACCATCCTGTTGGTGGAGCAGAACGCGCGCGCCGCGCTCGAGGTGGCCGACCACGGCTACGTGCTCGAGATGGGCGAGATCGCGCTCAGCGGCCCGGCGGCCGGGCTCGCCCGGGACCCGCGCGTGATAGACACCTACCTGGGCGCCGCCCGCAAGCCGGCGCAAGTTTGAGATGTGGCAGTACCAGCCGCCGCTGCGCGACATGCGCTTCGCCATCGAGGAGCTGCTTGCCTTGCCGGCGCAGTGGCCCACCTTGCCAGCGCACGCCGAGCTGGATGCCGAGACCGCCCGGCAGCTGATCGACGAGGCCGGCAAGTTCGCCGCCGGCGTGATCGCGCCGCTCAACGCCAGCGGTGATCTCGAAGGCTGCACCTGGCGCGATGGCGAAGTGACCACGCCGCGTGGGTATCGCGCGGCCTACCAGGCGTTCGTGGCTGCGGGTTGGCCGGCGCTGGCCTGCGACCCATCGGTGGGCGGGCAGGGCCTGCCGCACAGTCTCAATGCGGTGTTGAACGAAATGCTCAACTCCGCCAACCACGGCTGGAACATGTACCCCGGCCTGCTGCATGGCGCGTACGAGTGCCTGAAGGCGCACGCCACGCCCGAGCTGAAGCGGCGCTACCTGCCGAAGGTCGTGAGCGGTGAGTGGCTCTCGACCATGTGCCTCACCGAATCGCATGCGGGCACCGACCTCGGCCTCTTGAAGACGCGGGCCGAGCCGCAGGTCGATGGCAGCCACCGGCTGCACGGTACCAAGATCTTCATCTCGGGCGGTGAACACGACCTCACCGACAACATCGTCCACCTGGTGCTCGCGCGCATCACCGGCGCGCCGCCAGGCACCAAGGGCATCTCGCTCTTTCTCGTACCCAAGATCCTGCCGAGCGGTGCACGCAACACCCTGCGGTGCGACGGCATCGAGAAGAAGATGGGCATCAAGGGCAGCGCCACCTGCGTGATGAACTTCGACGGCGCCACGGGCTGGCTGGTGGGCGAGCCGCACCGTGGCCTGGCGGGCATGTTCGTGATGATGAATGCGGCGCGCCTGCTGGTCGGCCTGCAGGGCGTGAGCCATTCGGAGAGTGCCTACCAGAACGCCTTGCGCTACGCGCTGGAGCGCACGCAGATGCGTGCACCCGTGCGCCCGCCGGAGCGAGCCGCCGAAGTGGCCGACCCGATCGCGCTGCACCCGGCCATGCGCCACAAGCTGCTGCGCCAACGCGCGTTGCTCGAAGGCGGCCGCGTGCTGGCGTACGAGACGGCGCACCTGCTCGACGTGGCCGAGCAGCACCCGCAGGCCGCCACGCGCGCCACCGCACTCGACGACCTGTCGCTGCTCACGCCCATCGTGAAGGCCTTTCTCACCGACAACGGTTTCGCCGCGGCCGAATCGGCTCAGCAGGTGTTCGGCGGCCACGGCTACATCCACGATTTCGGCATCGAGCAATGCGTGCGCGACAGCCGCATCTCGCGCATCTACGAAGGCACCAACGAGGTCCAGGCGATCGACCTGCTGGTGCGCAAGGTGATGCCCGATGGCGGCGGGCGCCTCGGTGTGCTCATCGATCGCCTGGAGGCCGCGTTGCCGCTGGGCGGCGCGCATGCCGACCGCGCGCGTGCGGCGCTGGTGCAGTGGCGCGAGCTCACGAAAGCGCTCATGCCACTGGCAGCCACCGAGGCCGAGATGCCGTACCGCGTGGCCGACGACTACCTGCGCCTGGCGGGCTTCGCGTTGTTGGCGCAAGGCTGGGCGCGCGCCGATGCGGTGGCTGCGCGCAGCGACACGCCTTTCCATGCGGCCAAGCGCGAGACTGCGCGCTATTACTTCGATTACGTCGCGCCCGAGGCGCAACTCTGCGCGGAACGCATCCACGCGGGCCGCCACCCCTTGCCTCACCTGGCACCCACCGCCGCATGAACGCCCGCCAACCCACCGCTGCCGACGACACGCCCGAAGCCAAGGCGGCGCGCCACGGCCCGCTCGACCAGTCGCGGCTCACGCACCTGGTGGGCTACGCCGCCACGCGCGCCTCGGTGGAGTTGAAGAAGTCGTTCAGCAAGCACCTCGGCCCCTTGCAGCTCAAGGCGGTGGAGTTCTCGATCATGGTGCTGGTGGCGTCCAACGAGCAGGTCAACCAGAAACAGCTCGGCCAGGCGCTCGATGTCTCGCCGCCCAACCTGGCCGTCACGCTCGACCGCATGGCCGAGCGCGGCTGGGTCGAGCGCGTGCGCAGCACCGAAGACCGGCGCTCGCAGATCGTGGTGCTCACCCCCGCCGGCCAGAAGCTGGTGCAACAGGCCGAGCAGATTGCCGCCACGATGGAGAACGACACCCTGTCGGTCCTCTCGCCGGCCGAGCGCCTGCTGCTGCTGGAGCTGCTGCTCAAGGTCTCTCGCGGGCGCAGACACCACCACCGCTGAACCCCGCCCCGGGGCTCGCCTGGCACTCAACTTGCTGCATCGCAGCAAGTGAATCTTGCATTCGTGCCGCGAGTGACTAATATCAAGCCATGTTGCGGCGCAGCAATGCGCTGCCAGCCTGCTGCCCGACCGGAGCCCCGCATGCAGAACCGACTGCCGTTCGCTGCCGACCGACTGCCGCCGCGCCCCTGAGGCAGCCCCGATGCGCCACGTCGCCACCCACCCCGTCCCGCGCCCCCTGCGCACCCCGGTGGATGGCTGGTTGGGCACGCCCGACCTGCCGGGCTACCGGGCCGGCAACGTGGTCGTGCGGCTCGATGACCTGCCCCGCGTGGCGCCCGACCACCTGTACTGCGACCTGCTGCTGCTCGACGCCGACGGCCACATGCAGGACAACCACTCCGGGCCGTGCCGCGCCCTGTCGCGCGAGCGCACGCCCGAGGAACGCTCGCGCTTCGTGCGTGTGGTGGCCGAACTGGTCCGCCACGCCGCCGAAGACGGGCAGGGCCTGGCGGCGATCAACCTGCCCTTGTCCATCCTGCGCGAGCGCGGCGTCGATCCCGGCGGGGTGATCCTGGCCGCGCAATTGCTCGACAAGCTGTGCGGCGAGGCAGCCGTGATCGCAAGCCTCACCCGCCTGATCGAACTCTCACTCGGGGCCGACGAGGCGCCGCGCGTGCTGTGCGGTGTGGTCGGGTCGCTCGCCGGCACCTGCTGCGAAGACGACCTCTGCCGCATCAACGCCGGCGGGGTCGACTCGCAGGTGCACTACATCGTGCACGCCGTCGGCAAGGCACACGCGCGGCGCTACCTGCGCGATGTGATGCCTTGCCATCTGGTTCCGCTGCCAGAGATGCTGGGCGTGTAGGGCACACAGCGCCACTGGGGCGGCGCGAGCCCGAACCGGCCTGAGGCGCCGAAGGCCTGGTGCGCCTAAGGCCTGGTGCATACAGGGGCATCGCTTTGAATTATGATGATCGTCATATTTCAGCGCCAAGGCCCGAATCAACCCGACATGGACAAGCCCCTCAGCCGCCGCGAGCTCTCGCACCAGCGCATCGTCGATGCCGCCGCGCGCGCCATCCGCCGAAGTGGCTATGCGGGCACCGGCGTGGCCGACATCATGAAAGAGGCGGGCCTCACGCACGGGGGCTTCTATGCCCACTTCAAGTCGCGTGACGCGCTCTTGGCCGAGGCGGTGATGTGCGCCGGGCAGGCGAGCGCCAGCCGCCTGGAGCGCAAGATCGAATCCCTGGGCCGCGAGGGCGTGAGCCCGCTGCGCGTGCTGATCGAAAGCTACCTCTCGAACGAGCACCTCGAAGCCGTCGACTCCGGCTGCGTGGTCGCGGCCTTGCTGTCCGAGATGCCACGCCAGGCGGACGAAGTGCGCGACGCCTCGGCGCTGCGCGTGCGCGGCCTGGTGAGCCGCGTGCGCGGCGCCCTGCCGGCTGGCGCCGCGCCCGGCAGCGCCGAGATGATCACCTCGGCCATGGTGGGCGGCCTGCAGCTCGCGCGATCCATCGGCAGCGGCGAAAACAGTGGTGCCGAAGCGCGCGCCATGCTGCAGTCGATCCGCGAAGGGTTGATCGAACGCTACGACGTCGCCGCTGCCCGCAACTGACCACCCGCGCCGCCCGGCCACGACCGACCCGCCAACGCCTGAACCCACGCGCCGCCAGCCGGCGCATTCTTTGGTCGTCGATTATGACGATCATCATATTTACAGAGAAGGAATGAACATGAAGCTCGACAACGCCATCGTCCTCATCACCGGCGCCAACCGCGGCTTGGGCCTGGCCTTTGCCAAGGAGGCACTGGCCCGGGGCGCGCGCAAGGTGTACGCCGCCGCGCGCGACCCGGCCAGCATCACCCTGCCCGGCGTGGTGCCGGTCAGGCTCGATGTGACCGACCCCGAACAGGTAGCCGCCGCTGCACGCCAATGCGCCGACGTGACGGTGCTCATCAACAACGCCGGCATCGCCACGCCCGGGGGCTACCTGGCCGAGGGCGCACTCGACGCGGCGCGGAGTCAGTTCGAAACCAACTTCTTCGGCGTGTGGCGCATGAGCGCGGCCTTCGCGCAGGTGCTGGCCGCGAACGGCGGCGGGGCCCTGCTCAACGTGCTCTCGGTGGCGAGCTGGATCAACTCGCCGCTGCTCGGCGCCTACGGCACCACCAAGGCGGCCGCCTGGGCGCTGACCAACGGCCTGCGGCTGGAGCTCGCGCCGCAGAAGACGCAGGTGACCGGCTTGCACGTGGGCTTCGTCGACACCGACTTGACCCGTGGCATGGAGGTGCCCAAGACGCCGCCCGAACTGGTGGTGCAGCGCGCGCTCGATGGCTTGGAGGCTGGTGATGCCGAGGTGCTGGCCGACGACATCACACGCGCCGTGAAGCAGGGCCTGTCGGTCACGCCTGGCATCTACACGCAAGCGATCAACCGTTGAGGCCCGCATGAAGGCATTCGTCGTCGAACGCTATGGCACGAACGGGCTGCGCGCGGCCGAGGTGCCGGCGCCACCGGGTGGCCCGGGCGATGTGCTGGTGCGCGTCGAGGCTGCCAGCATCAACTCACTGGACAAGATGGTGCGCAACGGCGACTTCAAGCGCCTGCTGAAGTACAAACCGCCCTTCGTGCTGGGGCACGACGTGGCGGGCGTGGTGACACAAGTGGGCAGCGCGGTGCGCGGCTTTCGGGTGGGCGACGAAGTCTTTGCGCGGCCGCGCGACGGGCGCATTGGCAGCTTCGCCGAGTACATCGCCATCGACCAGGCCGACCTCGCCCTGAAGCCCGCGCGCCTCACGATGGAAGAGTCCGCCGCCGTGCCGCTGGTGGCGCTGGCCGCATGGCAGTCGCTCGTGGATCTGGCGCAGGTGCGCCCCGGCCAGAAGGTGCTGGTGCATGCCGGCGCGGGCGGCCTGGGGTCGACCGTCATCCAGCTTGCCAAGCACCTGGGCTGCGAGGTCATCACCACCGCGCGAGATGCCGACGCGGCCCGCCTGCTCGATCTCGGCGCGGACCGGGTGATCGACTACACCCAGGGCGACTTTGCGCAGCAGCTTGCCGGGTGCGACGTGGTGCTCGATGCCGTTGGCGGCGAGAACCTGATGAAGTCGCTGGGCGTGCTGCGCCCGTGCGGCCTGGCGATCAGCGTCGTCGGGCCGCCCGACGCGGCCTTTGCCCGGCAGATCGGCAAGCCCTGGCTTGCCCCGTTGACGGCGCTGCTGAGCCGCAAGGTGCGGCGGCGCGCGCGCGAGCTGGGCGTGCGCTATGCCTTCTTCTTCATGCGTGCCGATGGTGCGCGGCTCGCCGCGCTGGCCGAGCTTCACGAGACAGGCGCGCTGCGGCCGGTCATCGACCGCCGCTTTCCGTTTGCGCAAGTGCCCGAGGCGCTGGCCTATGTCGAGCAAGGCCGCGCCAAAGGCAAGGTCGTGATTTCAAGCCCGCACGACAGCGCACGTTGACATCCCTGCAACGACCCGCACGCCACCCCACCCGAGGTTCCCCATGAAGCCCCTCTCCGCCGCCGCCTCGCTTGCCGCCGCACCGCTGCCCACGCCGACCGCCTCGCCATGGCCCGTGTTCTGGGTGTCGAGCGTGGCGGTGTTCCTCGTGTCGCTCGACACGACCATGCTGTACGCGGCGTTCAGCGCGATGCGTGGCAGCTTCCCCGGCGCCTCGGCGGCCGACATGTCGTGGGTGCTCAACGCGTACACCGTGCTCTACGCCGCCATGCTGATCCCGGCCGGGGGGCTGGCCGACACGCACGGGCGCAAGAAGGTCTTCATGCTCGGCGTGATGCTCTTCATCGCCGCCTCGGCGGCCTGCGGGTTCGCGCACAGCGTGGGCTGGCTCATCGCGGCGCGCGCGGCACAGGCCATCGGCGCGGCCCTGCTCACTCCGGCCTCGCTGGCGCTGGTGCTGGCGGCCTTCCCGCAGAGCAAGCGCGCGGTCGTGGTGAGTGCGTGGGGCGCGGTCGGTGGGCTGGCGGCGGCGGTGGGCCCGAGCTTCGGATCCTTCGTGGTCGACTCGGTGGGCTGGCCCTGGGCCTTCTTCATCAACGTGCCCCTGGGGGCGTTGTCGGTGTGGCGGGGTGCCTCGCTGCTCAAGGAAGAGAAGCGCGAGGGCGCGAAGAAGCGCATCGACTTCGTCGGCATGGCGCTCGTGGTGGTTGGCGTGGGCGCGCTCGCGCTGTCCATCGTGCAGAGCGAATCGACGCACTGGGCGCGCAGCGAGCTGCTGGTGTGCGCTGCGACCGGTGCCGTGGCGCTCGTCGGTTTCGTGCTGTGGGCGCGCAATGGCGCCGACCCGCTGGTCGACCTGCGGCTCTTCAAGAACCGCACGTACAGCTACGTCAACCTCGCCACGTTCTCGTTCGGCATCGCCTTCGCGATGATGTTCTTCGGCTTCTTCTTCTACATGACGAACATCTGGCACTACAGCCTGCCGCGCGCGGGCCTGGCGATCACACCGGGGCCGCTGCTGGTGGTGGTGACCGCCATCGTCACCGGGCGCCTGGCGGCCCGCTATGGCCACCGGCCCTTCCTCGTGGGCGGCGCCTTGCTCTACGGCGCGAGCGGCGCGTGGTTCCTGCTCGTGCCAGGCAGCACGCCCGACTACCTGCATCAGTGGCTGCCGGGCGTGCTCATGAGCGGCATGGGCGTGGGCCTGGTGCTGCCTTCGCTCTCGGCCGCTGCCGTCAACAAGCTGCCGCCGGCCCAGTACGCCGTGGGCAGCGCCGTCAACCAGGCCACGCGCCAGATCGGCTCGGTGCTTGGCGTGGCGATCACGGTGCTGCTTCTGGGCCACGAGGGCATCACGCGCGCCAGCTTCACGCCGCTGTATGGCCTGCACGTGGCGTTGGCCGTGTTGACCGCGCTGCTGTGCCTGCCGGTCGATACGCGGCCGGTCAGCCGTTCTTGAGCTCGAACTTCAGCACCGGGCAGGCCAGCCGCACGGTCACGCGCTCGCCCGTGGCTGCGCCGTCCGGCCGCACGTCGTGCAGCACGAACTGCGGGCGCAGTTCGTAGCGGCCCGCAGTCTTCAAGGCAAAGGGCAGCGACAGATCGAGGCTCGCGCTCTGGCTGCCCTGCGCCGCGATCAGCAGGTACTCGTCTGCCGCAGGCGCCCCGCGCTTGGCGCTGGGGCCGCGATAAGGCAAGGCACGCCCGCCGAACCAGACCTGCACCGAAGCGCCCCACCAACTGCCTTCGAACGGCGTGTTCCAGGTCAGCACGCGCAGCGCATGCGTGCCGGTGTTGGTGAGCTTCATGGTCAACATGACGGGGCCACCCGGCTTCGCCTCGGGCGGCATCTCCAAGTGGCATTGCAGCGCGGAAGGTGCGGCGGTCTGGGCCATGGCCGTGAGTGTCAGGCCCAGCGCGCCCACCACCCCCACCACCCCCGCCGCCAGCCGCCGCAGCGCGGGCAGCCAGTGGCGCGATGGCGAGGCAGGCTCACTGCTGGGCGGGGGTGTTCTCGGCGAAGTATTCATGGCTGTCGGCGTTGTCGATCGCCCTTGACGGCCTGGAGATTGCCAGCGACTTGGCCGCGCTCTGCCCATAGGCGTGGTCGTCGGTGCCGCCCAGCACCGTGAAGTGGCTCAGCTCGTGGACCAGCGTGCCGGCCTTCGAGTCGGTGCCGGTGGCAGGCGCCGAGAAGAAGCCGGGGCAGAGGTAGATCTTGTAGGGCTGGTCGGCGTAGACGTAGGCGTAGTAGTTCTGCCGGCAGCTGCAGTCCAGCGTGAGCGGTTTGGTCTGCAGTGCGTCGGTGATCTTGGTGAAGTGGCTCTTGACGGTGTTCCAGTTCGTCGTGGACACGGTGCCGAACCAGGTGCGGTAGCGCGGTGTCGACGAGGGTGTGCGGTTCAGGTAGCTCAGCGCGTTCTGCGAGTAGGTGGTGGCGTTCGTCACCGCGGTGGCCAGAACCGAGCGTTGCGATGAGCTGCAGTTGCCGGTGTAGGTGATCGACGCGGCAGCGGCCGTGGCGAGAGGCTGCGCGCTGGCGGCGGCGCCCGTGGCCGCAGCGCGCGGTTCGCTGCGGCCCTGCAGCCAGAGGTACAGCGGGCCGGTGCTGGCATCGGCCGTGTCGGCGAGTGGCGCGCTGGTGTCCTGTGCGGTCAGTTGCTCGGCGCGCGCGTGGCTGTGCTGGCGCTGCATGCCGCTGTACTGGATCGTGTACTGCCCGTTGCGGCTCAGGTCGTAGAAGCTCGTGAGCTCGACCTCGTAGCGCAGCGACTCGCCCGCGCCCAGGCGCACGTAGTCGGCCTCGGTCGGCGCGGCGCGCTTGACCCGCGGCCCGGTGTAGGCCACGGGCTGGCCGTCGCGGGTGATCTGGAACAGCGCCATGTCCAGCCCGTCGGGCAGTTGCGCTTTCGGAATGCGCTGCGGGTAGCGCAGCGTGTTGGTGACCGTGACGGTGACCGACACGTCGACGTCGCCCGCCAGCACCGGGCTGGCCGCGCTGACCCGCACGTCCAGCCCGCGGGCCTGGGCCGGGGCGGCTGCCACCAGCGTGCCCAGCATCACGGCGCCCGCCAGGCTTGCGGACGTCAACCATCTGCTCAATCGGATCATGTTGTTCTCCTCTCTGTGGTGGGTGTGCCGCGGTGTGCGGCGGACCCATCATGGAAGAGGTCATGTCCATCAGCAAGCGCGCCGACACCCGCTCAGGGTCTGTCAGCGCACCATTCATGCAAGTGGTTAGTCCGGCGGGGCGTGCTAATTGCTGCCGGGGGAGCAAGAACGTGAAAGAACCGGCCGCTCGAAGCACGCCGGGAAGCGCCGGTCGCGCAGTGCCATGAACGGCCGCTCGATCAGCCGGTGCATCGCCGCACCCACCGCCACGCTGGCCAGCGTGATGACCGCGAAGCCGAGGGTGGGCGGCCAGGCCTGCGCCACATCGCGCAGCAGGTGCCCCACGGCCTTGTGCGACAGGTAGATCGAGTACGACCACAGGGCCAGCGCGCCGGCACCGGGAAGGCGCACCCGGTGCAGCCACCCGTGCGGGCTGAGCGCCGCCATCACCAGCAGGGCGAAGGCCAGGGCCACCAGCGAGTAGCCGGCGGCGGTCATGGCCTGGCCGTAGCCCTGGCCGTCCACGTAGTAGAAGCGCAGCAACGCGGCGACGAGCATCGCGATGCCCATCAGGCTGGCGGCCATCAGGGCGTTGCCATGCCGCATGGCGCGCTGCCAGGCGGCCGGGTGGCCGTTCTTGAGCAGGGCGACCGCCAGGCCCGGCACGAACTCGTCGAAGCGGCACAGCGTGGCGTAGTAGATGTGCGGGTAGTAGCCGGGCGTCTGGCCCTGCGCGTCTTCCCGCCCGTGCAGCGTCCACAGGTGGCTGCGGATCGCCACGCCCAACAGCACCAGGCCGGCCAGCACCAGCCACGCGTGCGTTCGCCCGGTGCTCCAGCGCTGCGCAAGCAGCACCGCGATCGGCAGCACGAGGTAGAACTGCTCCTCGATGCACAGCGACCAGGCGTGCGAGAAGGCCGTGCCCGGTTGCAGGCCGAAGTTCTGCGTGAAGCTCAGGAAGGACCACAGCGGAGGCGGCGCCTTGCCACCCATCACCGAGGGAAACAGGAAGTAGGCCGCCAGCACGAACCAGAAGGCCGGCCAGGTGCGCAGCGCGCGCCGGGCGTAGAAGGCCCCGAGCGACGGCCGTTCGCCGCGCGCCAGGCCGGCGAAGAGCTGATTGCCGATGAGGTAGCCGCTCAGCACGAAGAAGAGGTCGACGCCGATCCAGCCGACCTCGCTGACCCAGCCGAAGTTCGGCGACGGGCTCACGAACACCTTGTAGTGGTAGACGAAGACGAGCGTGATCGCGAGGGCGCGCAAGGTGTCCAGGCCGGCGGTTCGGCCCGGCGGGCTGTCGGTCATGGTGAGGAGGGTGTGGTGGCGGGCAGCGCGCATTGTGCGCATGCCCCCAACGCCAGCAGGCTTCATCCGGGATGCCTATGCTCGCCCGATCGCTGACTCACGACACACCACCATGCGCCACCACCCGCTCGGCCGCACCGGCCTCTTCGTTTCCGAGCTGTGCCTCGGCACCATGACCTTCGGCGGCACCGACGACACCATGTGGGGAAAGATCGGCACGCTGCAGCAGACCGAGGCCGAGCGCCTGGTCGGCCAGGCGCTGGACGCCGGCGTCAACTTCATCGACACCGCCAACGTCTACGCCGGCGGCCTTTCGGAGCAGATCACCGGCCAGGCGCTGAAGAACCTGAAGGTGCCGCGCGAGAACGTGGTCGTCGCCACCAAGGTGTTCGGTGACATGGGGCGTGGCGCCAATGCGCGCGGCAACTCGCGCGGCCACATCCACGACGCGGTGCGCGGCAGCCTGAAGCGCCTGCAGCTCGACCACATCGACCTCTACCAGATCCACGGCTTCGACCCCGCCACGCCGATCGAGGAGACCGTGCGCGCCCTCGACGACCTGGTGCGCCAGGGGCTGGTGCGCTACGTGGGCGTCTCCAACTGGGCGGCGTGGCAGATCGTCAAGGCGCTGGGCGTGTCCGAGCGGCTGGGCCTGGCGCGCTTCGAGTCGCTGCAGGCCTACTACACGCTCGCCGGCCGCGACCTCGAGCGCGAGCTCGTGCCCATGCTGAAGAGCGAAGGCGTGGGCCTGATGGTGTGGAGCCCGTTGGCCGGCGGCCTGCTGAGCGGCAAGTACGGCCCCGAGCAGGCGGGCGAGCAGGGCAGCCGCCGCACCGGCTTCGACTTCCCACCGGTCGACAAGCCGCGCGCCTGGGCCTGCATCGATGCCATGCGCCCCATCGCCGAGGCGCGTGATGTCTCGGTGGCGCAGGTGGCGCTGGCCTGGCTGCTGCACCAGCCGGTGGTCACGAGCGTGATCGTCGGCGCCAAGCGACCCGAGCAGCTGGCCGACAACCTCGCCGCCACGAAACTCAAGCTCGATGCCGACGAACTCGCCGCGCTCGACGCCGCGAGCCGCTTGCCCGCCGAGTACCCGGGCTGGATGCTCGAGCGCCAGGGTGAGATCCGGCGCAAGCAGTTGAGCGATTCATCGCGCAGCCGAGCCGGTTGAAGGCCTCCCCATGGCCGACAACATCCTCGTCTTCTACGGCTCCTACCGGAGCGACCGCATGGGCATCCGCCTGGCGAACTACCTCGTCGAGAACCTGAGTGCACGCGGCGCGAAGGTGGAGCTGATCGACGCCAAGGCGGTCAACCTCCCCATGCTCGACCGCATGTACAAGGAGTACCCCAAGGGCACGGCGCCCGCGGCGCTGGAAGCGCTGGCGCAGAAGATCATCTCGGCCGATGCCTTCGTGTTCGTGACAGGCGAGTACAACTGGGGCCCGCAGCCGGGGCTCAAGAACCTCACTGACCACTTTCTTGAAGAATTCTTCTGGCGGCCCGCCGCCATCGCCAGCTACTCGGCGGGCCGCTTCTCCGGCGTTCGCTCGGGCACGGTGTGGCACGGCATCCTCAACGAGATGGGCATGGTGGTCGTCTCCAGCACGCTCGCGGTCGGGCCAATCGCGCAGACGCTCGACACCGACGGTCACCCCACCGGACCGAGCGGCGAAGCCCTGAGCAAGGCCTTTCCGCGGTTTGCCGACGACCTGGCCTGGTGGACCGAAGCGGCCCGTACGCAACGGGCGCGCCAGAAGCCGCCGTACTAGGTTCAAACGCACGCAGAGCGCTGGTGCTGTAATCACGCCTGTTCGCCTGACCTCCGGTCGGGCTCGACCGGTGTGCCATGAGCCTCGACAGACCTTCTTCCGATTCCCACCCGATCACCGAAGAGCGGCTGCTCGCCATGCTCAATGCCAATGGCGACAGCTTCTGGGAGACCGACACCGAGCGCCGCTTCGTCTTCGTCAGCGACAACCTGTGCCGCCTGATGGGCTACCCGCGGGCCGAGGTGGTGGGACGCCGGGCGATCGACTTCATGACGGATGAGTACCGCACCGAGCTGATGCGCATGGCGGCTTTGCGCGCCGAGGGCGACAACCCGCTCGCGCATGCCGAGCCGCAGCGCCACGAAGGGCAGTTCTTCCGCAAGGACGGCTCCTTGCTGTGGATCGAGACCGTCTCGGTGCCGGTGTTCGACCAGCACGGCGGCCACACCGGCTACTTCGGCATCACACGCGACACCAGCGAGCGCAAGCATGTGGAGCAGGCCCTGTTGGCCGCCAACGGGCAGCTCGAAGCGCAGCTGCGCCGCATCAACGACCTGCACGACGAGCTGCGCGAGCAGTCCATCCGCGACGAACTCACGGGTGTCTACAGCCGCCGACACTTCATGTCGGTGGCCGCGAGCGAGGTCGAGCGCGCACGCCACCACGGTGCGCCGCTGTCGCTCGTGATGATCGACATCGACCACTTCAAGAACATCAACGACGCCCACGGCCACGCCACCGGTGACGCCGCGTTGCGCGCGGTGGGTGCCCTGCTGTGCGCCAGCATGCGCCCGGGTGACCTGGCCTGCCGACTCGGTGGCGAGGAGTTCGCGGTGCTGCTGCCGGGCCATGGGCACGACAGCGCGATCGATCGCGCCGAGGGCTGGCGCGGCAAGCTCGCTGCGATGGAGGTCGCCGCCGACGAGCTGGTTCTGCGGCTCACCGCCTCGTTCGGCGTGGCGAGCTTCCCGAGCCACGCCGACAGCGTCACGGGCCTGCTCAAGACGGCCGACGCGAGCATGTACCGCGCCAAGGCGCAGGGCCGCAACCGGGTGATCGGGCAGATCGCCGGCTGATCGGGGCTGGGGGTCTGCCATGCACTGGAACCTCGCCCCCACCGCGTGATCAACAGCACATGACGCAGCACAACTCCATTCTTCCGCGCCGACGCCGCTGCCTCGCCATGCTGGGCGGCGCGGCCGCGAGCGTGGCCATGCCGTCGCTCGCGTGGGCGGCGTTGCCCGGGATCACCGAGGGCCCGTTCTATCCGTCGGCCGCATGGCGCGCGCGCGAACTCGATTGGGACGCCGACCTCACCCGCGTCGACCGGGCCGGGTCTTCTGACCGTGCCTCAGGCGAGTGGCTCGACCTCGGCGGGCGCGTCGAGGACGCCCGCGGCCGCGCCATCGACGGTGCCGAGATCGAGATCTGGCAGTGCGACGTCCACGGCAGCTACCGCCACCCGCGCGGCGCGGGCAGCCAGGTCGATGCGGCCTTCCAGGGCTTCGGCAGCACGCGCAGCAATGCGCGAGGCCTGTACCGGTTCCGCACCATCAAGCCCGTGCCCTACCCGGGCCGCACGCCGCACATCCACGTGCGCCTGCGCCATGCGAGTTTTGGCGAGCTCACCTCGCAGCTCTTCGTGGCCGGCGAGGCGCGCAATGCCCGTGATGGCCTTTATGCGCAGCTCTCGGCCGAAGAGCGAACCTGGGTCGACATGAAGCTGCAGCGTGCGCCTGCGGGCTCGGCGGTGGTCTGGCTGGCCGACCGCTCGCTGGTGGTCGGATCGCGCTGAGCGCGCGGGCCCGGCGCGTTTGCTTGCACCGTGTGCACCCCCTGAAGGAGAAGCCTGATGAAGACCTTTCTTGCCATCTACCTCGGCACCGCCGAGTCATATGACGAGTGGAACCGCCTGCCCGAAGACGAACGCGCCCAACGCGTAACTTCGGGCATGCAGGCCTGGGGCGATTGGCAGGAGAGAAACAAGGCGGTGATCGTGGCCGAGGGCGGCCCGCTAGGCAAGACCAAGTCGGCCTCGCGCGCCGGCATCGCCGACGTGCGCAATGCGATGACCGGCTACGTGATGGTGCAGGCCGAGTCGCACGAGGCCGCCGCCCAGCTGTTCGAGGGCCACCCGCACTTCAGCCTTTTCGCCGGCGAGCGCGTCGAGATCATGGAGTGCCTGCCGATTCCGGGTGTGTGATCTTGCAGGCCCCATGATCATCCGCCCGGGCACGCCAGACGATGCCGACGCCATCGCGGCGCTGATTGCGAGCTTCCAGCGTGAGCTCACCGACGACCCCGATGGTGCGGGTGCCGAGCCGTATTTCGCCTCGGTCTGCGTCGCCGCGGAGCGTGGCTACCTGTCGTCGGATCGCTATGCCTTCTTCATTGCAGCAGAGGGCGAGGCGCTGCTCGGCTTCATCGCGATGCGCGACGGCTGCCATCTGTTCCATCTGTTCGTGGCGCAGGCGCATCAGCGGCGCGGCGTGGCCGGCCGCTTGTGGGCTGAAGCGCGATCACATGCGCAACTCGAAGGTGTCGGACCGCGCATCACGGTCAACTCTAGTCTCGCGGCCGTTCCGGTCTATCGCGCCTTCGGCTTCACCGAAGTGGGCGAGGTGGTGTCGGTTCACGGCATCTCGTTCCTGCCGATGAGCAGGCCGGCCGGCGGGTGACCGGCGGCGCGAGCTCGCCTCAGATCATCGACAACGGCGCCTTGCGCCTCGGCGGTGGGTAGCGCGCATCGATGCGGCGGAGATCTTCGTCACTCAGGCGCACCTGGGCGGCGGCGAGGTTGTCGTGCAGGTGCGGTAGCGACACCGCCTTCGGGATCGCCACCACCCCCTTCCGGCTGAGCACCCACGCGAGCGCCACCTGCGCGGCAGTGACGCCGTGGGCCGCGCCGATCTGCGCGAGGGTGTCGTCGCCGGCGAGCGCGCCCTGGTCGATCGGGCTGTAGGCCATCAACGGGATGGCGCGCTCGCGCAACCAGGGCAGCAGGCTGAACTCGGGGCCGCGCTCGCTGGCCGAGAAGTACACCTGGTTGGCGGCGCAGCGGTCGGCCGCGCCGAGCGAGGCCAGCTCCTGCATGTCGTCGGTGTCGAAGTTGCTCACGCCCCATTGGCCGATCTGGCCGGCCTGCACGAGAGAGTCGAACGCGTCCACCGTTTCCTTCAACGGGTGCGAGCCACGCCAGTGCAGCAGGTACAGGTCGATGTGGTCGAGCCCCAGGCGCTGCAGGCTGCGCGCGCAGGCGGCGGGCACGCCGCGCCGGCTGGCGTTGTGCGGGTACACCTTGCTGACGATGAACAGGTCTTCGCGCCGCACTGCGCCCGCGCGCAGCGCGTCGGCGAGTGCGAGGCCGATCACCGTCTCCGCGCCGCCCTCGCCATACATCTCGGCGGTGTCGATCAGGCGGTAGCCCATGTCGATGGCGGCGCGCACGGCGGCGACCTCGGTCTTTCTGGTGGCGCTGTCTTCGCCCATGCGCCAGGTGCCCAGGCCGAGAGGCGGAATCGATGCGTGGCTCATGCGCGCGAGGCTACCAGTTGCGCTGCAGCTCGGACAGCTTGTCCTTCACGCCCGCCCACTCGGGGTGGTCGGGGGCGGGTGCCTTCGAGCGCGTGATGGGCTTCCAGCCCGGGTCTCGGGCGAGCTGCGCGTTGATCTCCACGAAGTGCGCCTGCCCGGGTGCGATCTCCTCGGCGTTCACGATGGCATCCACCGGGCACTCGGGCACGCACACCGAACAGTCGATGCATTCGCTCGGGTCGATGACGAGAAAGTTCGGCCCCTCGACGAAGCAGTCCATCGGGCACACGTTCACGCAGTCGGTGTATTTGCAGCGGATGCAGGCTTCGGTGACGACGAAGGGCATGGGCGGCTCTTGCCTACTCTAAGGCGAGATGCTTAAGGCGCAATGCCTAAAGCGCGATGCGAAAGCGCAGACACGGCTTGCTGCCGTACTGCGGCGGCTTGGTGAAGTGCTCGTGCAGGTGCCCGCCGGCGGAGAGGATGACGCCTTGAGACGCGATGTTGTCCGGGTCGGTCGTCACCTCCACATACGGCAGCTGCAACGCGCGGGCTTCGTCAAGCATGCGGCACAACGCGGCGCTCGCGTAGCCGCGGCGCTGCTTCCATGGCGCCACCGAGTAGCCGATGTGGCCCAGGCAGTAGGGCGGCAGCGCTGCCGTGCCGTTCTGCCATCGAAAGCCGATGCGGCCGGCAAACTCGCCGTCCCACATCCAGCGGGTGATGCCGGGCAGGCGGGGCACGGTGGAACCATCGGGCATGGTGACGGGCCCGGCGCGGCCCTGGCGATCGTCGAGCGCTGCCAGGAAGGCATCGGCATCCTCGGCGATGTGCAGCAACTCCTCGCGCGTGGCGTCCAGGCCGCGCTCGTTGTTCGGGGACCAGTCGCGCTCCAGCGCGGCCACGTAGCTCGCCAGATGCTCTCGGGTGGGGCGGATGAGTTCCATGGTGGTGGGGATCAATGAGGGTCGGGCGGCCCGGCCAGTGCAGCGCGGGTGAGAGGGTCTTCATCGCCCGCATAGAACTGCTGCAATGCCGCGCGAAAACGCGGCTCCTGCGGTGCGGCATGGGCAAAGAGCGTGAGGCAGGAGCGGAACTTGATTGCATCCACCTCGCCGAGGATCTGGCGTGCGCTCTTGTCGGGGTGGCTCAGCATGGCGTCCACGCATTCGCGCAAGCGTTCACCGAGCACGGGGTGGGCTGCGTAGGCCACCGCTTCGTCGAGATCGGCGATGCCGTACTCGCGGGCGAGCGCGCTGCGCCCGAGCGCGCGAAGCTGCGGCAGCACGTACCAGATCCAGTGCGTCTGCTTGCGGCCCGACTTCAGTTCACCAAGGGCTTGCGCGTAGTCGCGCGACTGGGCGATGACGAAACGTTCGAGTGCGGGGCCGGCGGCCATGCGTGGCTCACTTGAAGCTGTACCAGAGCGTCAACGAGAAGGTGTTCTGCGTGCGCTCCAGCGTCACCGGGCTGTCCTTCGCGTCGCCCTGCAGGCGTGCAGCGAGCCACTGGCCCGAGAGCTTCCAGTTCTCGTTGAACCTGAGCGAGCCGACGAGGCCGTAGTTGAGATCGAACAGGCCGCCGCTCGGCGCATAGGCCGGCAGCGGCCCCGCCGCCGATTCCTCGGGAGACACGCCGTAGTAGCTGCGCACGTGGTCGGTGTTGGCCCAGGTGGCGCCGAGCATGACGCCCATCACGAAGTTGGAGGCGAGCCGCGCCCCCACCGTCGTGCCGACCTCCAGCTGCACGCCCCTGCCGTTGCCGCCCGAGCCGCCCATCAGGTTGCTCTGCAGCGTCATGAACTCCCACGGCGCGTAGTTGGCGAAGGCGGCGTAGCCGAGGCGGTTGCCGATGTCGACCAGGCCGCGCGAACGCGACTTGTCGTCGCTGCGGCCGAAGATCGGCCACAGGCGCACGCCGTACTGCAGGCCCGGGGTCTGCGAGAGGTTCCAGCCCAGGCCGATGTCGGTGGAGAAGAAGAAGCCGTTGGCGCGGTAGTAGTCGACGCCGAGCAGCGGCAGAACGGTGTGCTCGTCGGACCCGGGCGCCTTGGGGTAGATGGCCACCGAGGGGCCGATGGCCAGCGTGTGGCCTTCGTCGGGCGGATTGCCGATGAGGATCAGCCCGCCGATGGCATGGGCCTGGTTTGCAGCGAACAGGAGCGCGAGCAACAGCGGCACGCAGGCAAGGCGTTTTGTCGATGGATGGGAGGGGGTCATGGGGTGTCGCCGAGTTTCAGGAGTGAGCATTCGCCGGTGTTCTGAACCACCGACGTGACGGGAATGCGCCGAAAGCCCTGGCCCGCGGCCTGCAGCTCGCTCACTTTGGCGAAGCAGGTCTTGTCGTTGGCGTCATGGCTCACCTCGTACTCGCGCCCGGCTGCGGGCGTGAAGGTGAGCTGCAGGATGCAGTACTTCGCTCCATGGCTGGAGTTGAGGTAGAACGAGAGCGGCCGTTCGGCCGGAACCACTCGCTCCACTCGCTTGGCATTTGCGGCGCTGCTTCCGCCCAGCATCTGCAACTGGCTGCGCTCATTCTCCGCGTGCTCGGCGGTGACCCATTGGGGCGAGGCGCCAATGATGGAGATGGTCTCCGGGTTCTTGCACAGCCCGCCCGCCCACACACCGGCGACCACGAAGTACGCATTCGATTCAACCTGAACGCGCAGCTTCGCGGTTGGCCCGGAAGCCGGCGCCTTGTAGTAGGTGTGGCAGCCGGCGACAACGCCCGCGGCGGCCACGGCGGCCACACTCATCCACCGGGGTCCCCTGGGGCTCCACCTGGATGGCCGTTGGCCGCGTATCAGCGCCTCGCCTTCTTCGGGCGGATTGCCCGTCAGCACCGCGGCAGGGTGGTGCAGCGAGCGGCGGGTGTTCGCGGATCGGTTCGTCATGAAGCAGGTCACCCGGTCGGGGGCGGGGCGTGTGTCGGATCGAGCCACATTGTCGCCAGCTTGCGGGAACCTACATCAGGGGCCGCCCGCGCGAGATCCGCCTGACGCTGTCGTATGGCGGAGACTGATCCGACCGGATGTACCGCCTCGGCTGGGACGAACTGCTGCTGCAGCCCGACAGCCCCGATTGAGAAGGAAAGAGCGCAGCCCGCTGCGGCGGACCGCGCTCGGTCGGGGCCGGTCAGCCCAGGCCGGCCTTGAAGGTTGCGAGCAGGCGGGCCCAGGCGCGATCGGCCTGCACCTGGTCATACACCTGGCTATCGGGCGGGCACCAGCCGTGGTCGGCGGGGTAGACCTCCACCTCGACCGGGATCTTCTGCGCGACGAAGGCGGCCTTCACCGTCTCCTTGGTGGTCGGGTCCTGCCTGTCGTCGTTCTGTGCGACGGCGATCAGCACCGCCTTGGCCTGCATGCGCGGCACCAGCAGGTGCGGGCTGTTCATGCGCTGCGCCTCGGGCGCCGACGGGTTGACCACGGCCAGGCCGCCGCCGTGGAAGCTGGCACCGGCCTTCACGCGCTCGGGTACGTAGGCCATGGTGCGCATCACCAGCGGGCCGCCCATGCAGTAGCCGGTGGTGCCCACGCCGCGCGTGGTATCGACCGACGACTGCCTGTCGAGCCAGGCGATGGCGGCGGTGGCGTCCTTGCGCGTGTTCTCGGGGTTGCCCACGGTCGGTTGCATCAGGGCGACGAGGCGCTGGCGCACCGGCGGGTCGGAGAACTTCTCTTTCGTGGGGTCGAACACCTGGCCCTTTTGCAGGCGGTAGAACGGGTTGACCGTGAGCACGGCGTAGCCCGACTTGGCCAGCCGCTGCGCCATCAGCTTGAACGCGGGGCGCACGCCCATGATGTCGGGCCACACCAGCACGGCCGGCCACTTGCCGCTGGAAGGCGCCACGTAATAGGCGTCCATCTTGCCGTCGGGCGTGTCGATCTCGACATCCTTCTCGGTGATCAGCTCGGGGTTGGCTGGTGCGGTGGTGCAGGCCGCCAACGCCGCCAGAGACATCGCCCCGAAGCCGCGCCGCGTGAGGCGCCCGGAAGCGAAGCCCTCTTCGTTGTCGTGTTCGGTGGATTCGTCGCACATGGTTCACATCTCCTTCAGGTTGATCGTCCCAGCGGGTGAGCCGCGAATCTAGCGGTCGTCGAGATTGGGCGCAATTGGGGCGCGTTTCCTTTGCCTGGCACGCCGCATGCTTTATGTCGGACAGCGAGAGTAGAAGCGTTCACTGCCTCGGGCGTTCGGCACCTCCACGGTGCGCCCCCGAATCAGCAGCCGGAAATTGCTCTCGAAGTGCCCCGAGCGTGTGCAGTGCGCACATCGGGGGTTGTTCACTTCGAGAGAGGCCCCAGCCGCAGCGCCAGGGCTTCCGAGGAGCGCTTCCATGCTGACCACCCGGCAACCGATCTTCCGCAAGCACTGGCATGCGGTGATGCCGCTTTCCATGCTGGCCGATGGCCCGCAGCCCTTCACCCTGCTGGGCGAGAACATCGTCCTCTTTCTGGATGCGAGCGGCCAGCCCGCGGCGCTGAAAGACCGCTGCTGCCACCGCACCGCCAAGCTCTCCAAGGGGCATTGCGTGGATGGCACGCTGCAGTGCGGCTACCACGGCTGGCAGTACGACCGCAGCGGGCGTGTGGTGCGCATCCCGCAGTACGCCGATGACAAACCCATCCCGGCCGACTACTGCACGCCGGCCTACCACTGCACCTCGCGCTACGGCTATGCATGGGTGGCGCTCGACGATCCCATCGCCGACATCCCCGCCGTGCCCGAGTTCGAGGCGCCGGGCTGGCGCACCATCTTCCAGTTCTACGAGACCTGGAACACCAGCCCCATGCGCGCGTTGGAGAACAGCTTCGACAACTCGCATTTCAGTTTCGTGCACCGCGCCACCTTCGGCGTGGCAGCGCTTCCCAAGCCGAGCAAGTACGAACTGGTCGACAGCGAGGCCGGGTTCTATGCCGAGACCATCATCCCGGCCGCCAACCCTGAGCGCTACCAGCGCATCAGCGGCGTGAAGGAGCAGGTCACCACGCGCCACATGCGCAACGCCTACTTCCTGCCCTTCTCGCGCCGGCTCGACATCGAGTACCCCTCAGGTGTGCGCCACATCATCATCAACAGCTTCACGCCCATCGACGACGGGCGCATCCAGTTGTGCCAGTGGCTCTTCCGCAATGACACCGAAGAAGACTGCCCCGCGCAGATGCTGATCGACTTCGACGAAGAGATCACGCGCGAAGACAAGGACATCCTCGAGTCCACCGACCCCGACGCGGTGATCGACACGCGCCGCCGCGGCGTCGAGTACTCGATGGAGAGCGACCGCCCCGGCATGCTGATCCGCAAGAAGCTGATGGAGCTGCTCGCGCGCCACGGCGAACGCGAGATCCATCGCGGCAATGCGCACGAGCACGCCGTGATCCCGATCAACGCGGTCGCCTGATTCGCCTTCATCTCACGCGCCGCATCCCACTCACGCGCACCACAGCCCGCTCAGGCTGAGGTATCGAAGCCCCGCACCGCCCTGCCGCGCGCTGCACTTCGATACCTCAGTGCGAGCGGAGAAGTGCAACTTCCTTCATCCACACCCCAGGAGACCCTCCCATGAACCGCCGCCATCTCATCCAGTTCACCGCCGCGAGCGCCGCCGCACTCGCCCTGCCGCGCGGCTTCGCGCAGGCCCCGCTGACTAAACTCAAGTTCACGCTCGACTTCCGCATCAGCGGCCAGACCGCGCCCTTCCTGCTTGCGCTCTACAAGGGCTACTACAAGGAGGATGGGCTCGACGTGAGCATCGACGTCGGCAGCGGCTCGGTCGCATCGATCACGCGCACCGCCAGCGGTGCCTACGACATGGGCTTCGGCGACGTGAGTTCGCTGATCGAGTTCAACGCCTCGCAACCCGGCCTGGTGCAGGCGGTGTACCAGTACTACAACCGTGCGCCGTTCGCGATCATCGGCCGCAAGGACCGCGGCATCACCAGCGACTTCAAGAGCCTGCAGGGCAAGCGCATCGCAGCGGCCGCCGTCGAGTCCACGCGCCGCAGCTGGCCGATGGCCGCCAGGCACGCCGGCATGAAGGCCGATGCCTTCGAGTGGGTGACGACCGACTTCAGCCAGCGCGACAACGTGATCGTGCGCGGCGATGTGGACGGCGCCACCTACTTCCACGACTCGGCCGTCTCGCTGTTCCAGCGCATCAAGCCCGACGACCTGAGCGTGCTCTCGTTTGCTGCCTCGGGCCTGGCGGTGTACGGCAATGCGGTGCTCGCTTCCACCAAGCTCATCAACGAGAACCCCAAGGCCGTGGCCGGCTTCGTGCGCGCCACCAACCGCGCCATGCTCGAGACGATTGCCAACCCGGTGGCCGCCATGGCCTACGTGAAGCAGCGCGAGCCGATGATCGACGAGAAGACCGAGGTCGAGCGCTGGCGCATCACGCAGGCCTACGTGCTCGGCGCCGACACGCGCGAGCACGGCCTGGGCGACGTGAAGGCCGCGCTGGTCGAGCAACAGGTGGCCGAGGTGACCGAGACCTACGCGCTCAAGTCGAAGCCGAATGCCGGCGCGGTCTACAACTTGAGCTTCTTGCCGTCCAAGGCCGAACGCATGGTGAAGGCATGACGGGCGCGCCGCAGGAGCAAGCCATCGGCGAGCGCGACGCGCTCTACCTGCGCCGCGCGATCGAGATGTCGGCGGCGGCGCGATCGCGCGGCAACCGGCCGTTCGGCGCGGTGATCGCCGCGGCCGGCGGCGAGGTGCTGGCCGAGGTGATCAACAGCAACGTCGAGAGCGGCGACTGCACCGCGCATGCCGAAGTGAACGCGCTGCGCGAGGCCGCGCCCAAGCACCCGCGCGAGGTGCTGGCCGGCGCCACGATGTACGCCTCGGGCGAGCCCTGCGTGATGTGTGCCGGCGCCATCTTCTGGTCGGGCATCGGGCGCGTGGTGTACGGCATCGACGCGGTGCGCCTGCGTGTGTTTCGCGGCGAGCTCGCCACGCAGCGAGATGCCGAGCTGTCGTGCCGCGACGTGTTTCGCGCGTCTCCGCACACCATCGAGGCGATCGGCCCGTGCCTGGTGGAAGAAGCCTCGGTGCCGCACCGCGGCTTCTGGAAGTGACGCTTCAGCGTTGTCTCAGGCCTCCGGCGGCGGCTCGCCCGCCTCGGGCCGCGCGGTGGAATCGTCGGTGGTCAGGTCCCACACCGCGATGAAGAGCGCGGCCACCACCGGGCCGATCACGAAGCCGTTCACGCCGAAAAGTGACATGCCGCCGATGGTGGAGATGAGCACCACCCAGTCGGGCAGGCGCGTCTCCTTGCCGACGAGGATGGGGCGCAGCAGGTTGTCGACCAGCCCGATCACGAGCGCACCGAAGGCGATGAGCCCGATGCCCTGCGCCACCTGCCCCACCGAGAGCAGGTAGAGCGCGATCGGCCCCCACACCAACGCGGCGCCCACGGCAGGCAGCAGCGAGAGCACGGTCATCACCACCGCCCAGAGCACCGCGCCGGGGATGCCGAGCACGGCCAGCGCCACGCCGCCCAGCACGCCTTGCAGCAACGCGACGACGACGTTGCCCTTGACGGTGGAGCGCACCACGGTGCTGAAGTTCTTGGCGAGGCGCGCCTGCACGGCCGGGTCGAGCGGCGTGGCGCGGCTGATGCGTTGCAGCAGCCGCTCGCCGTCGCGCAGCAGGAAGAACAGCAGATACACCATCACGAAGAAGTTGACGGCGAAGTCGAGCGTGCCCTGGCTCATGATCCAGAGGTGCCGCGCGATTGGTTGCGAGGTGTCCGTCGCGCTCTCTTTCAGGCGCTCTTGCGCGCTCGACAGGTTGCCCAGCCCGGCGTCGGCCAGCACGCGAGCTGCCCACGAGGGCAGGGCGTCGACGAAGCGCCGGTAGTGGCCCACCAGATCGATCTCGCCCGAGCGCAGGCGCTGGACGAGGGTGCTCGCCTCCTGCGCCACCATGCCTGAGACGATGACCGCCGGCAGCACCACCAGCAGCAAGACGAGCAGGGTCGACAGCAGCGCGGCCCAGGTGGGCTTGAGGTGAAGGCGCTTTTGCAGCGCGCGGTGCAGCGGCGTGAAGAGAATCGCGAAGGTCACGCCCCACAGCACCGCGCCCGAGAGCGGGAACACCACCCACAGGAAGGCCACCGTGACGACGACCAGCAGCGCGAGAAACGCCTTCCTGTGGAGATCTTCTGTTTGCATGTGAAAGGGCCTGGGCAATCGGCATGCCGATGATGCGCCGGGGTCTTGCACTCCACAAGGACACACACTACGGCCCTGCGCGGGTGTGCGCGCGCAAAAGGAGGGGATCGCATGCGAGGCTGGCGTCGGGCGAGGCCATGGGTGGTGGGGCGAGTCGTGTGGATCGGGCTGAGTGTGGGCTTGTCATGGGGGCTGTGCCTGCTGATCGGCGCGTTGCCGGGTGAAGCCCGAGCGTCAGACGGCGCCACCCTGAAGGTCGGCTCGAAGCGATTCACCGAGTCGTACATCCTCGGCGAGATCGTCACCCAGACGGCGCAGGCCCACGGCCCGGCCGAGCACCGCCAAGGTCTGGGCAACACGGCGGTGGTGCTGGCGGCGCTCGAGGCCGGCGAGATCGACGTCTACCCCGAGTACACCGGCACCATCGCGGCCGAGATCCTCAAGCAGCCGGGGCTCACGGGGCTGGCCGACCTGCAACGTGCACTGGCCGCGCAGGGACTGGGGGTGGCGGTGCCGCTCGGCTTCTCGAACGGTTACGCACTGGCCATGACGGCCGCCGAGGCGCAGCGCCTGGGTGTGGCGCGGCTGAGCGACCTGAAGGCGCACCCGGGCTTGACGCCCGGCCTGTCGCACGAGTTCCTGGGCCGCCAGGACGGCTGGCCCGGCCTCGCCGCGCGCTATGGGCTGCCGCAGTCGCCCCGGGGCATCGACCACGGCCTCGCGTATGCGGCGCTTGCGGCCGGGCGCATCGCCCTCACCGACATCTACACCACCGACGCCAAGATCTCCGAGTTCAAGCTCGCGGTGCTCGACGACGACCTCGGCTACTTCCCGCGCTACGACGCCGTGCTGCTGTACCGGCTCGACGTGCCGCAGCGCTTTGCGGCCGCATGGAAGGCCATCGCCGCGCTCGAAGGCCGCATCGATGTGGCCCGCATGATCGAGATGAACGGCGACGCCGAACTGCGCGGCCGCGCCTTCGCCGACATCGCGCGCGGCTTCATCGCGGCGCAGGCCGGCACCACGGCACCCACCACGGCGCCCGTCTCGCAGCCTGCGGCGCAGGGCGGCCTGTGGTCGCTTCTGTTCGCGAGCGACCTCGGCCGCCTCACCGCGCAGCACCTGCTGCTCGTGGTGTGGGCGGTGCTCGCCGGCTGTGTGATCGGGGTCCCGCTGGGTGCGGCGGCCGTGGTCTGGCCGCGGCTCGAACAGCCGGTGATGGCCGTCGTGGGGCTCTTGCAGACGGTGCCTGCGCTGGCCCTGCTGGCGATCCTGATCCCGCTGATGGGCCGCATCGGCACCGGGCCGGCGCTGGTGGCGCTCACGCTCTACGCGCTGCTGCCCATCGTGCGCAACACGGCCAGCGGCCTGGCCCAGGTGCCGGCCGGGTTGCGCGAGGCGGGCACCGCGCTCGGGCTCACGCCGGCGCAGCGCTGGCGCAGCATCGACCTGCCGCTGGCCGCGCCGGTGGTGCTGGCCGGCATCAAGACGGCCGCCGTGATCACGGTGGGCACGGCGACCATCGCCGCGTTCATCGGCGCGGGCGGCTTCGGTGAGCGCATCGTCACCGGGCTTGCGCTCAACAACCACGCCATGCTGCTGGCCGGAGCCATTCCCGCGGCCTTGCTGGCCTTGTTCACGCAGGCGGTCTTCGAGCTGGCCGAGCGCGCCTTGCGGCATGTTCCGGCGCCCTCGAAATAGACGGGCGAAGGCGTTCGTTTTCCACACATCCGCGCGACTGCGAGGGAACGACACTCGCGCCAAGGTATCGATGACCGGCGGGCGGTGCGGCCCGTGTTTCTCGGAGTGATGTGGTGCTTGGCCTGGTGAGTGCGCTCTATGCGCTGTTTGGGGTGGTCTTCGTGGCCGGCTACGTGCCGCAGGTGCGTGCCGTCTGGCGCAGCCGCAACGGGGCGGCCGATGTGTCGCTGGGCACCTGGGCGTTGTGGAGCACGTCGTCGACCGTCTCGATGCTCTACGCATCGCTCGTCCTCAAGGACTGGCGCTACGCCTTTGTGTGCATGGGCAACATGGCCGGCTGCTACGCCGTGACGGGCGCGGTGCTGCTGCGCAGACAGCGCGACCGCGCCGGCCGAGCGCCGGCGCACTCCGAGCTCGCCGCCAGCGGCGCCTGACCGCGGCGGCAGTTCGCTTTGCGTGCGGCCGGGTTTCCACCGCCGCTGCGTGCCTCGGTTGGTGAGCCACTTTTCGGAGACAGCATGAGCGTGCAATCGTTCGCGGTACGCGGCACAGGCACGGCTCGTGAGAGCGCGTGGGCTCCAGATAATCCGTGTCGTTTTCAACTCCTGTGCGTGCACAAGAAGAGTCGGCCCGGATTCCATGCAACACAACACGACCTTGTGGCGAGTGGCCTACGAACGCGGCGCCTCATTGCAGTGCACGGGATTCCAGGCGGGCCCGTGGCACCCTGACCGCGGCCACGTCGAGCGCTGCGCCGAAAGCCTGCGCCAGCTCGGTCACGCGGCCTTCGTGCAAAACAACCAGGAACTCCTGGCGAACGTGCGCGGGGTGCAAAAGCAGCGCGCCTGAGGCGCTGCCCTTGCTGGCCTGCCGCCGCGCGGCGGCCTCAGCCGCCCCAGACCTCGCGCGCCGTTTCCACCACCAGCTTCAACTTGTTGCGCTGCGCTTCCACGGCGATGTTGTTGCCGTGCACGGTCGATGAAAAGCCGCACTGCGGGCTCAGGCACAGCTGCTCCATCGGCGCGTACTTGGCAGCCTCGTCGATGCGACGCTTGAGCGTGTCCTTGCTTTCCATGTCGCCGAACTTGGTGGTCACGAGCCCCAGCACCACCGTCTTGCCCTTGGGCAGGTAACGCAGCGGGCGGAAGTCGCCCGAGCGGTCGTCGTCGTACTCGAGGAAGTAGGCGTCGAGGTTCATCTCCGACAGCAGCGCCTCGGCCACCGGCTCGTAGTTGCCGGCCGCCGCGTGCGTGCTCTTGAAGTTGCCGCGGCACAGGTGCATCGCCAGCGTCATGCCGGCGGGCTTTTGTGCCACCACCAGGTTGATGAACTTGGCGTAGCGGTGCGGCAGCTCATTCGGGTCGTCACCGCGTTGGCGAGCGGCCTCGCGCATCTTCTCGTCGCACAGGTAGGCGAGGTTGGTGTCGTCCATCTGGACGTAGGTGCAGCCGGCGGCGGCGAGCGAGCGCAGCTCGTCGCCGTAGGCGTTGGCCACGTCCTGGTAGAAGCTCGGCTCCAGCTCGGGGTAGGCCTCGCGGCTGATGCCGGCGCGGCCGCCGCGGAAGTGCAGCATCGTCGGCGATGGGATCGTCACCTTGGCCGTGCTGCCGGGGGCAAGCTGGCTCTGCAGGTATTGGAAGTCGGCGAGCTGGATGTCCTTCACGTGCTTCACCTTGTCGATCACGCGCATCACCGGCGGGGCCAGCTCTTCGGTGCCGTCCGGGCGAATGATGGTCACCGGGATGTCGGTCTTCACCCCACCGATCTGTTCGAGAAAGTCGACGTGGAAGTACGTGCGGCGGAACTCGCCGTCGGTGATCGACTTCAGGCCCACGTCTTCCTGGAACTTCACGATCTCGGTGATGCACTCGTCTTCGACCGTGCGCAGCTCGCTGGCCGAGATTTCGCTCTTGGTCTTTTTCTCGCGGGCTTCGAGCAGGCGTTTGGGGCGCAGGAAGCTGCCCACGTGGTCGGCGCGAAAGGGTGGGGTCGTGCGGCTGGTCATTCGTTGTCTCCAGGAGGCAGTGAACCGCGAATATTAGTCATCGCGCTGTGCGATGAATACACTGATCGCCAAAAACAAAGGGTAAACCCTTGTTTCGTGGGGTTTGGGCCGGTGAATAGACTTTCTCTGTATACAACGCGTATTCAGAAAGCCGCCGCCATGACATCCGCCACCGCCTCCGCGCTCGCCACCTTCCCGCTCAACGCCTGGTACGCCGCCGCCTACGACGTGGAGGTGAAACCGGCCTTGCTGAGCCGCACCATCTGCGGCCAGAAGATCGTGATGTTCCGGCGCAAGGATGGCTCGGTGGCCGCCCTCGAAGACGCCTGCTGGCACCGCCTGCTGCCGCTCAGCAAGGGCACGCTGCATGACGACGAGATCACCTGCGGCTACCACGGCCTCGTGTTCAACGGCGATGGCCGCTGCACCCACATGCCCTCGCAGGAGACCATCAATCCCTCGGCCTGCGTGCGTGCGTTCCCGGTGGTGCAGAAGCACCGCTTCATCTGGGTCTGGCCCGGCGACCCTGCGCTCGCCGATGAATCGAAGGTGCCCGACCTGCACTGGAACGACCACCCCGACTGGGCCGGCGACGGCAAGCTGATCACGGTGAAGTGCGACTACCGCCTGGTGCTCGACAACCTGATGGACCTGACGCACGAGACCTTCGTGCACGGCTCGTCCATCGGCCAGCGCGCCGTGGCCGAGGCGCCCTTCGTGGCCACCCATGGCGACAAGACCGCGACCGTTACGCGCTGGATGGAGAACATCGACGCGCCGCCCTTCTGGGCCGGGCAGCTGAAGCACGCCACGGGCTACGAGGGCAAGGTCGACCGCTGGCAGATCATCCGCTTCGAGGCGCCGTGCACCATCGCCATCGACGTGGGCGTGGCGCCCACGGGCACCGGCTCTCCGCAAGGCGATCGCTCGAAAGGCGTGAACGGCTTCGTGCTCAACACCATCACGCCCGAGACCGCCACCACCTGCCATTACTTCTGGGCCTTCGCGCGCAACTATTCCTTAAGCGAGCAGCGCCTGACGCACGAGTTGCGCGAAGGCGTGGCGGGCATCTTCCGGGAGGATGAATTCATTCTCGAAGCGCAACAACAGGCCATCGACGAACACCCGGGCTACACCTTCTACAACCTCAACATCGACGCAGGCTCGATGTGGGCGCGCAAGCTGATCGACAAGATGGTGCAGAAGGAGGCGCCGCCTCCGGGTTCACCGAAAGTGATCCCGCTGCGGACCGCCGCATGAGCAAGCTCGAAGCGGTCGAAGACGCAGGCACCTCGCAGACCGTGCGCGTGCAGCTCAAGCTGCGCGAACTGATCGTCGGCGGCGAGTTGAAGCCCGGCAGCCGCATCGCCGAGCTCACCCTCGTGGACCTGCTCGGCGCCTCGCGCACGCCCATCCGCATGGCGCTGGTGCGGTTGCAGGAAGAAGGCCTGCTCGAAGCGCTGCCCAACGGCGGCTTCGCGGTGAAGGATTTCTCCGAGGCCGACATCCACGACGCGATCGAAGTGCGCGGCACGCTCGAAGGCCTGGCTGCGCGCCTGGCCGCCGAGCGCGGTGTGACTTCGGTGCTGCTGGCCGAAGCCCGTGATTGCATCGCCCGCATCGACGACCTGCTGGCGCTGCCCGAGCTGAGCGAAGACCAGTTCAACGGCTATGTCGAGCAGAACGGCCGCTTCCACGACCTGCTGTGCGAGATGTCGGGCAGCGCGCTCCTCTCGCGCCAGCTCGACCGCGCGAAGACGCTGCCCTTCGCTTCGCCCAACGGCTTCGTGATGGCGCGCTCCACCGGCCCCGATGCGCGCGACATCCTTGTCGTCGCACAGGCCCAGCACCGTGCCGTGCTCGACGCCATCGTGCAGCGCGAGGGCGCGCGCGCCGAAGCCCTGATGCGCGAACACGCGCGCATCGCCCACCAGAACCTCAGGCAGGCCCTGCAAAGCCACCAGAGCCTGCAGAAGCTGCCCGGCGCGAGCCTGATCCGCCGCCGCGCAGGGCGTTGACGCCACGCGATAGGAAAGTCCACACCATGAAGAACAGCCAAGCCTGGCACCCCGCGCACATCCGCGCCCACCGCGACCTGAGCCCAACCGTGCGCGAGTTCGAGATCCGCCCCGAAGGCGGCGTGAAGCCCTGGACGGTGGGCAGCCACCTGAAGGTGCAGGTGGTGATCGACGGCCGCACCGAGACGCGCTCTTATTCGCTCGTCGGCCAACCCGACCCCCACGTGTACCGCATCGCCGTCAAGCGCGCCGAGCCCGGGCGCGGCGGCTCTCGCCACATGTGGGGGCTGGAGGCCGGCGCCGAGTTGTCGATCGGCGAGCCCAACAACCACTTCGAGCTGCTGCGCGGTGCGCCGCAGGTGCTGCTGGTGGCCGGCGGCATCGGCATCACGCCGCTCGTCGGCATGGCGCAGATGCTCGTGGCGCAAGGCGCCGACGTCCGCATGCGCTACGCCGCACGCTGCGGCGACGAACTGGTCTACGCCGATGAATTGCAGCGCGCGCTGGGCGAGCGCCTGCAGACCTTTTGCAGCGAGGCCGGCGAGCGCCTGAGCCTGGAGCGTGAGATCGCCGCGCTCGCACCCGGCGCGCAAATGCTCGTGTGCGGCCCGCTCGCCATGCTCGACGCCGCCCGCGCAGCCTGGCACGGCGCCGGCCGCCCCCCGGCCGACCTGCGCTTCGAGACATTCGGCAACAGCGGCCACCACGAGGCGCAGCCGTTCTGGGTGGAGCTGCCGCGCCACAAGCTGCGCATCGAGGTGCCGGCCGACCGCAGCCTGCTCGACGTGCTGAGCGAAGCCGGTGTGGAGACGCTCTCCGACTGCTGCAAGGGCGAGTGCGGCCTGTGCGCGATGGACGTGATCTCGGTGCAGGGCGACATCGACCACCGCGATGTGTTCTTCAGCCCGCACGAGCACCAGGCCAACCAGCGGCTGTGCGCCTGCGTGTCGCGCGTCAGTGGCGGAGGCGTGGTGCTCGACACCGCCTACCGCGCCGAGACGCTGCCCGCGTGAGGCAGATTGCACACATGCCCATTTTTTGTGAGCTGAGTCACTGCCATGCCACTACGGCATAGCTGCTAGTCACACACCCCGATTGCAGAACGCTGCGCGCTTGGCGCACAGTCGGCCCCACCCGAATCCACGGAGACATCCTCATGCAAAAACGCCAGCTCCTGAAGGGGCTCATCCCCGTCGCGCTTGCACTGTCCGTGCCGCAAGCTTTCGCGCAGGCGGCCCCGTTCAAGATCGGCTTCATCCTGCCCATGACCGGCCAGTCGGCTTCCACCGGCCGCCAGATCGAGGCCGCCGCCAAGCTCTACATGGCGCAGAACGGCAGCACCGTGGCCGGCCGCAAGGTCGAACTCATCATCAAGGACGACGCCGGCGTGGCCGACTCCACCCGCCGCCTGGCGCAGGAACTGGTGGTCAATGACAAGGTCGACGTGCTGGCCGGCTTCGGCCTGACCCCGCTGGCCATGGCCACCGCGCCCATCGCCACGCAGAGCAAGACGCCGATGGTCGTGACGGCTGCCGCCACCTCGGCCATCACCAATGCCTCGCCCTACATCGTGCGCACCAGCTTCACGCTGCCGCAGGCTGCGGTCGCCATGGGCGAATGGGCCGGCAAGAACAAGATCAAGAAGGTCGTGACCCTCGTGGCCGACTACGCCCCCGGCATCGACGCCGAGAAGTACTTCAAGAGCCAGTTCCAGCTGAACGGCGGTGAGATCGTGGCCGAGATCCGCTCGCCACTGAAGAGCCCCGACTTCGCGCCCTTCCTGCAGAAGGTGCGTGATTCCAAGCCCGACGCGGTGTTCGTCTTCCTGCCCTCGGGCCAGGGCGCGGCCTTCATGAAGCAGTTCGCCGAGCGCGGCCTCGACAAGTCGGGCATCAAGCTGATCGGCACCGGCGACATCACCGACGACGACCAGTTGAACGACATGGGCGACGTGGCACTCGGCGTCGTGACCGCGCAGCACTACTCGGCTTCGCACAACTCGGCGCTGAACAAGAAGTTCGTGCAGTCCTTCGAGGCCGCCAACAAGTTCCGCCCCAACTTCATGGCGGTGGCGGGCTACGACGGCATGCGCGTGATCTACAAGGCGCTCGAAGCCACCAAGGGCAAGGGCGGCGGCGACGAACTGCTGGCCGCGATGAAGGGCCAGGTCTTCGAGAGCCCGCGCGGGCAGGTCATGATCGATGCGCAGACGCGCGACGTGGTGCACGACATCTACATCCGCAAGGTCGAGCGCGTGGGTGGCCAGCTGTGGAACCAGGAGTTCGACGTGCAGAAGGCCGTCAAGGACCCGGGCAAGCTCGGCGCCAAGTAAGCCTTCCAGGCTGATCGCGCATCAAACGCCGCTCAGCCTGTCTCCGCGCACGCCACCCTCCCCGCTCAGTCCACAGCCCGCTCAGCCTGAGGTATTGAAGGCCTGCACCATGCTTCAACCGAGCGGGCTTTCGATACCTCAGGCTGAGCGGACGGTGGTGTGCGCCGTCCCCGCCATGTTTTCCTCATGCTGACCCTCCTCTTCGACGGCATCGCCTACGGCATGCTGCTGTTCGTTCTCTCCGTGGGCCTCGCGGTGACCATGGGGTTGATGAACTTCATCAACCTCGCGCACGGCGCCTTCGCGATGGCCGGTGGCTACACCACCGTGCTGCTGATGAACCGCCTGGGCGTGCCGTTTCTCGCCACGCTGCCGATCGCGTTCCTGTTCACGGCGGTCCTGGGTGCCGCCTTCGAGCGCACGCTGTACCGCCCGATGTACAACCGCCCGCACCTGGACCAGGTGCTGTTCTCCATCGGCCTGGTGTTCATGGCGGTGACGGGCGTGGACTACATCATCGGCTCGCAGCAGCAGATGATCTCGGTGCCCGAATGGCTGCAGGGCCGCTTCGACCTGGCCGACGTGGGCATCGGCAAGTACCGCCTCTTCATCATCGTCGTGTGCGGGCTGCTGACGGTGGCGCTGCAGATGGTCCTCAGCCGCACCCGTTTCGGCAGCCGCTTGCGCGCCGCGGTCGATGACCCGCGCGTGGCGCAGGGCCTGGGCATCAACGTGAGCCAGGTCTTTCTGCTGACCTTCGCGGTGGGCTCGGGCCTGGCCGGGCTGGGCGGCGCGCTGGGCGCCGAGGTGCTGGGCCTGGAGCCGATCTTCCCGCTCAAGTTCATGGTGTATTTCCTGATCGTGGTGTCGGTGGGCGGCACCACCACCATCACCGGCCCGCTGCTCGCGGCGCTGCTGCTGGGCATCGCCGACGTGTTCGGCAAGTACTACGCGCCCAAGCTCGGCGCCTTCATCGTCTACGCCTTGATGATTGCGATCCTCACCTGGCGCCCGCAGGGCCTGTTCGGCCAGAAGGGCTCGAAATGAGCGCCGGCACCGCATTGGACAAGGTGCGCGCCTCGCTGCGCGCCAACGCCGGCTGGCGCTGGTGGGAGATCGCGCTCGGCGTGGTCGCGCTGGCCTCGGTGTTTTTCTCGGGCAGCCACGCGCTGCTGCTGAACGAGATCGCGATCCTGGCGCTGTTCGCGGTCTCGCTCGACCTGATCCTCGGTTACGCCGGCATCGTGTCGCTCGGCCATGCCGCCTTCTTCGGATTCGGTGCCTACGTGGCCGGGCTGTTCGCCAAGTCCGTGATGCCCGACCCACTGGTTGGGCTGGTGGTGGCGGTGGCGGCGACCTCGGTGCTGGGCGCCGTGTGCAGCGTGCTCATCATGCGCGGCTCCGACCTCACCCGGCTGATGATCACGCTCGGCGTGGCCGCGGTGCTGTACGAGCTCGCCAACAAGCTCGACTGGCTGACCGGCGGCGCCGACGGCCTGCAGGGCGTGATGATGGGCCCGCTGCTCGGGCACTTCGAGTTCGATCTCTACGGCAAGACGGCCTATGCCTACAGCCTTGCAGTGCTGGCGATCTGCGTGCTCATCACGCGGCGCGTGGTGCACTCGCCCTTCGGCTACTCGCTCAAGGCGCTGCGCGACAACCGCCTGCGCGCCACGGCCATCGGCCTGTCGGTGCACCTGCGGCTGGTGGCGGTGTACACGCTGGGCGCGGCGATCGCCGGTGCGGCCGGCGCGCTGATGGCGCAGACCTCGGGCTTTGCCTCGCTCGACGGCTTCGAGTTCCACCGCAGCGCCGACCTCGTGCTGGTGCTGGTGATCGGTGGCACGGCCTACCTCTACGGCGGCATCTTCGGCGCGATCATCTTCAAGCTGCTGCACGACGTGATCTCCGCGTGGACGCCGCAGTACTGGACCTTCTGGCTCGGCCTGTTCCTGGTGGTGCTGATGCTGGTCGGGCGTGAACGTTTGATCCGCCCGTGGACCTGGTTCAAGCGCGGAGGTGGCGCATGAGCACCATCGTGCTGGAAACCCACAACCTGTTGAAGCGCTACGGCGGCATCGTCCCGACCAACGATGTCTCGCTCAAGGTCGAGAAGGGCGCGCGCCATGCGCTGATCGGCCCCAATGGCGCCGGCAAGACCACGCTTGTGAACCTGCTCACCGGCGTGGTGGAACCCACCTCGGGCCGCATCTCGCTCGACGGGCAAGACATCACCAAGCTCGCCCCGCATCAGCGCGTGCGCCGCGGCATCGTGCGCACCTTCCAGATCAACCAGCTCTGGAACGAGCTCACGCCGCTGCAATCGCTCGCGCTCACGGTGAGTGCGCAGCTCGGCATCAGCGCGCGCTGGTGGAAGCCGCTGGGCAGCGACCCACGCGTGGCCGAGCGCTGCGCCGTGCTGCTCAAGCAGTTCCGCCTCGACGACGTGATGGACCAGCAGGTCAAGCACCTCGCCTACGGCAAGCGCCGCCTGCTCGAGATTGCCACCGCCATTGCCAGCGAGCCGCGCGTGCTGCTGCTCGACGAGCCGGTGGCCGGCGTGCCCGAGGGCGAGCGTCAGGAGATCTTCGACACCATCAACGCGCTGCCGCCGGAGGTGACCATCCTCCTGATCGAACACGACATGGACCTCGTCTTCAACTTCGCCCGCACGGTGACCGTGCTGGTCAACGGCTCGCTGTTCGCAGAGGGCGACGTGGCGAGCATCTCCACCGATCCGCGCGTGAAGGCGGTCTACCTCGGCGAGGGCGGCCATGGCTGAACTGTTGAAGGTCGAAGGCCTGAAGTCGGGCTACGGCGAAGCGGTGGTGGTGCAGGGCATCGACCTCGCGCTCGAAGCCGGCCAGTCGCTCGCGCTGCTGGGCCGCAACGGCACCGGCAAGACGACGCTGATGAACACGCTGGTGGGCGTGACGCGCCGCCATGCCGGGCGCATTTGGCTCGGTGGGCAGGAGATCACGAACTTGCCGCCACACCACCGCGCCGCCGCCGGCATCGGCTGGGTGCCGCAGGAGCGCAACATCTTCAAGTCGCTCACGGTGGACGAGAACCTGACGGCCGTCGCACGGCCGGGGCCGTGGACGGTGCAGCGCGCGTACGAGATGTTCCCGCGCCTGGCCGAACGCAAGTCGAACATGGGCAACCAGTTGTCGGGCGGCGAGCAGCAGATGCTGGCCGTGGCGCGAGCGTTGGTGTTGAACCCGAAGCTGCTGCTGCTGGACGAGCCGCTCGAAGGCCTCGCACCGATCATCGTGGAAGAACTGCTGCGCTCGATCGCCCGCGTGGTGCGCGACGAAGGCATGTCGGCCATCATCGTGGAGCAAAACCCGCGCATGATCCTGCCGATCACGCACCAGGCGGTGGTGCTGGACCGGGGGTCGGTGGTGCATCGGGATGAGAGTGCGGCGCTGCTGGCGGCGCCGGAGCAGTTGGAGCGGTGGTTGGCGGTGGCGAAGGGATGAGTTCCGGTTTGGTGGTGTGGCGCATCGCATCAGGCTGCACTGCACTGCATGGTGTCGCATGACGAGAACCGCCCAGCCTGACCCTTCGACAGGCTCAGGACGGGGTCCGCTTCGCGGATCGAAGGCCCGTGCCTGCAGTCGCATGCCGCAGCGGATCACTGCGTGAGGCTGTTGCCGGGATGTGCGCCCGGCGGCGCAGTCACTTTCTCTTGCTTGCCCAAGAGAAAGTAACCAAAGAGAAGGGCACCCCGTTCGCCGGTCCGCCTAGGGCGGACTTCTCTGCGCTGCTCGGTCTTAGGGGCTCGCGCCGAACTCGCTACGCGGCCTTCGGCCGCTGCGCTCGGACAGCGGCGCGAAGTCAGAGGTCGGGCATCGGGCATCGGGCATCGGGCATCGGGTATCGGGTATCGGGTATCGGTTCGCTTCGCTTCGCTTCGCCTTGTCGTTCGAGAGGGGCCAACTCAACGGGCGCAGATGCCTGAGCTCGCCTCGGCTCCCGTCCGGATCACATTGCCTGTGTTCGAGAACGTGCCTGCGTTGATCGCAATGACGAACTGGCTGCCCTGGCTCGCGTAGGTGCTGCACAGGGTGTTGCCACGCACCGTGGCTGTGTCATCCACGTCGTCGCCGAGGTGGCCGCGTGATGTGACGTTCGCGCCCAGCACCACGGGGCTCAGGTTTCTGCCCTGTGTGTTGATCAGCAGGTTGTTCTCGATCAGCGGCCCCTGCGAGGCGCCCACGCAGATGCCGCAGCCCACGTTCGCGACCGTGTTGTTGCGCAGGACCACGCGGCGGAAGTACTCGGCCGAGTCATAGCCCGGTGTGATCGAGAAACCGTAGCAGCCGTCGGTGCCTGCCTGGTGGTTGATGGTGTTGCCTTCGATCAGCAGGTCGTCCCACTGGCCGTGCACGGTGACGTTGCCGCCGCGGCAGGTGCGCGAATCGGGCGGGTTGCCGTCGGCGCACGGTGCGCGCGTGCAGACCGAGTTGGAGGTGAATGTGTTGTTGCGGATCACGCCGTGCGTGCCGTGCCCGCCCAGGTAGATCGCGTGGCTGAAGCCGCTGCCCGAAAAGTTGTTGGCTTCGAAGTGGTTGCCTTCGAAGCTGAGGTTGTTCGAGCTCCCCAACATGCCCATGTCCGAGTTGTGATGGATGTGGTTGGCGCGCACCGCCACGTTGCCGATCGGGCTGTCGTTCTGGAAGTGCAGCCCGATCTGGAAGCCGGTGATCTCGAGGTTCTCGATCAGGATGTCGTGCGAGCGGTTGCGCAGGTGCACACCCCATTGCACGGTGCCGCCGCCGTCGAGCTTGAGGTTGCGGATCATGTAGCCGCCCGAGTCTTCGGTGCGGTTGTAGTGGCTGGTCTGGAAGGCATAGAACGTGCCGCCCGCCGTGATCCAGGGCCGCGCGGTGCCGCCCCAGGCGGGTGCGTAGCTGTCGAACACCAGCGGCGCGGCGACGGTGACGTTCAGGTTGTGCACCTGCACGTTGAAGCCCGTCCACGCGCCACCGCGGGCGAACAGGATCTGGCTGCCCGCGGGCAGTGTGTCGAGGTTGATGCCGGCGAGCGTGCGCTTGGGCGCAGACGCGCTGGTGCCGGCATTGCTGTCGTTGCCGGCCACGCAGCCCGCGCTGGCGCCTGCCTGGCAGTCGGACAGGTAGTACACGATGGCGCCCGCCGGCGGTGTGGGCGGCGGCGTGGGGATGGGCGACGGCGTCGGCACCACGTCCACCGGCGCTGGCGTCTGCTGCGCAGGCGCCGCGGTTTCGTCGTCACCACCTGAGCCGCAGGCGGCGAGCAGTGCGGTGGCGGCGATGAGGGCCAGCACCCGCAGGTGTTGTCGGCCAGGCTGTTGTTGCTTCATGTCGGTCTCTCCCTTGTGCGCGGCATCGTGCCCGAAGGCCGCGCAGGCAAGGGGTTACCAACTGAAAGCTACGCCAGTGCGGGCAACAGATCCGGAATTTGTTGGCAGGGCGCCAAGGCTCGCCGGGCGTCGGCGAGGGAGCGAGGGCCGCAGCATGGGGGCGCGAAACTCCTCTGTGCAGTGCCCTCTGATTGGTGGGGGATCACACCGCCCTACGCCTCCAGCGGCAACCCCACGTAGTTCTCCGCCAGCGATGTCATGGCTGCCTGCGAACCGAGCAGGTAGTCGATCTCGGCCTCCTGGATCTTCTGGCCGAACTCGCCGCCGTCCGGGAACTTGTGCATCAGCGAGGTGAACCACCACGAGAAGCGCACGGCCTTCCACACGCGCCGCAGCGCGCGGCCGCTGTAGGCGTCGAGCCCGGCAGGGCTCTTGTCCTGGTAGTGCTCGATCAGGCCGAGGGCCAGGTAGTGCACGTCGCTCGCGGCGAGGTTCAAGCCCTTGGCGCCGGTGGGCGGCACGATGTGCGCCGCGTCGCCCACGAGAAACAGGCGGCCGAAGCGCATGGGCTCGGCGACGAAGCTGCGCAGCGGCGCGATGCTCTTCTCGATCGACGGGCCGATGACCATGCTCTCGGCGGCCTCGGGGTCGAGGCGGTAGCGCAGTTCGTCCCAGAAGGCGGCGTCGCTCCAGTTCTCGACCTTGTCGTCGAGCGCGCACTGGATGTAGTAGCGGCTGCGCGTGTTGGAGCGCATGCTGCACAGCGCAAAGCCGCGCTCGTGGTTCGAGTAGATCAACTCGTGAGCCACCGGCGGCACGTCGGCCAGCACGCCCAGCCAGCCGAAGGGGTAGACACGCTCGTAGGTCTTCAGCGCCGAGGCCGGCACGCTGGCGCGGCTCACGCCGTGGTAGCCGTCGCAGCCCGCGATGTAGTCGCACTGGATCTCGTGCGTGCGGCCGTCCTTCATGTAGGTCACGGTGGGCGCATTGCCGTCGAAGCCGTGCACCTGCACGTTCTCGGCTTCGTACACGGTCTTGGCGCCCCAGCTGGTGCGCGCGTCCATCAGGTCGCGGGTGAGTTCGGTCTGGCCATAGACCATCACGTCCTTGCCCCCAGTGAGCGCGTGCAGGTCGATGCGGTGGTGCGAGTTGCGGTAGCCGAGGTTGAAGCCTTCGTGCACCAGCCCTTCGGCATGCATGCGCTGGCCCAGGCCCAGCCGGTCCATCAGGTCGACGGTGCCTTGCTCCAGCACGCCGGCGCGGATGCGGCCGAGCACGTAGTCGGGGCTGCGCTGCTCCAGCACGATGGCGTCGACACCCGCCTGGTGCAGCAAGGCGCCGAGCAGCAGGCCCGAGGGCCCGGCGCCGACGATGGCGACTTGAACGCGTTGCGGCGTGCTCATGGCCGCCCCGTCAGAGCGTGCTGCGCATGCCGGCCTGCGCTTGCAGCAATGGCGGCAGGCAGGTCTCGATCAGTTGCGCAGCGCTCACGCGCGAGGCTTGCACGCTGATGTTCATGGCCGCGAGCACTTCGCCGCGAAAGTTCTTCAGCGGGACGGAGATGGTGCGCAGCCCCAGTTCGAACTCCTGGTCGACGATGGCGTAGCCCTTGTTGCGCGCGTGCTCGATCGCCTCGCGCAGTTGCTGCGGGTCAGTGACGGTGTGCGGCGTGCGTGCCTCGAACTTCTGCTGGGCCAGCCACGCGTCGAGTTCGGCCGGCGTCTTGGCGCCGAGCAGCACGCGGCCGTTGGCGGTGCAGTAGGCCGGCACGCGCGTGCCGGGCTGCAGCGTGGCCGAGACGAGGCGGCCGGCCTCGGTGGCGGCGATGCAGATCACGTCATTGCCTTCGAGCACTCCGGCCGACGAGGCCTCTTTCAACGCGTAGGCGAGCTTGTGCAGGTCGGGCTGCACGATGCGCGGCAGCCGTGCCGAGTGCATGTAGCTCTGGCCCAGGCGCAGCACCTTGGGGCTGAGCGAGTACATGCGGCGGTCGCTTGTCACGTAGCCCAGGTATTCGAGCGTGATGAGGTAGCGGCGCGCCGCGGCGCGGGTCAGGCTGCAGCGGGTGGCGACTTCGCTGATCGTGAGCCGCGGGCGGTCCTGGTCGAAGGCTTCGATCACCGCCAGGCCCTTTTCCAGGCCGGCGATCAGGTCGCGCTTGTGCGGCCCGTCGACGGCGTCGGTCGCCGAGGTCTCCAGGCTGAACGGGTAGGTGTCGGAAGAATCGAGGGAGGACATGGCGGCGCCAGATGGGCTTGGGTGGGATCAATATAGTTATTGACCATACGCAAAGCCATCGCTATTCGCCGCCTTCGTGCGATTGGCGGATCAATCAAGCGCATTTGTACTGCAATGCAGGCTCTGGGACCCCCGCCGGGATCACAGGTCGACCGGCAGAGCAGAGGGCGCCTTGATCTCCTCCAGGCAGATCATCGAGCGCACGTCATCCACGCCGGGTACCTGCATCAGCTGGTCGGTGAGGAACTGGCTCAGGCTCTTGAGGTCGCGTGCCACCACCTTGAGTAAGTAATCGCTGTCGCCAGAAACCGTGTGGCATTCAAGGATCTGCGGGAAGGTGCGAATGTCCGCCTCGATCTCGCGCACCCGCCCGAACTGCCCGCCGTCGATGTTGAGGCTCACGTAGGCCATCACGCCCAGGCCCAGCGCCTGGGGTGCCACCAGAGCGCGGTAGCCGCGAACGACGCCGCGTTCTTCGAGTGCGCGCACCCGACGGAAGCACTGCGGGGCCGACAAGTGCACCTGCGCCGACAACTCCACGTTGCTGGCGCGGCCGTCGGCCTGGAGTGCCGTGAGAATCTTGCGGTCCAGGGCGTCGAGTTCTGTTTCTGGCATATGTGCTTCCATTTCAGTGCATGTTTCATGCGCCATGGAGTCTATGTATGCAATAAATGGAATGCAAATTTCGCCAGGCCTTGCCTAGACTGTCTGGGATGACCCGCAAGGACACACCCATGACGACTGCTGCCCGTGCCACGGCGCTACGCCAGCGTGCGCGCGCCACCTCGGCGATCGACCTCGAAGCCCGCCACGGCGCCCACAACTACCACCCGCTGCCGGTGGTGCTCACCCGCGGCGCGGGTGTTCATCTGTTCGACGACACCGGCCGCCGCTATATCGACATGATGTCGGCCTACTCTGCCGTAAGCTTTGGCCACAGCCACCCGGTGCTGGTGAACGCGCTGACCGAGCAGGCGCAGCGGCTGGCCGTCACCAGCCGGGCCTTCCACACCGACCAGCTCGGCGGGTTTCTCGAACTCCTGTGCCGGCTGACCGGCATGCCACGCGCCTTGCCGATGAACAGCGGCGCCGAGGCGGTTGAAACCGCCATCAAGGCGGCCCGCAAATGGGCCTACAAGGTGAAGCGGGTGCCCGAGGGCCGGGCGCAAATCCTGGTGGCTGAAGGCAACTTCGCCGGGCGCACCACCACCATCGTCGGCTTCTCGAGCGAGGCCCAGTACCGCGACGGTTTCGGCCCCTTTGCCCCCGGTTTCGCCAGCGTGCCCTATGGCGACGCCCTGGCCCTCGAGGCGGCCATCACGCCCGAGACTGCGGCCTTCCTGGTCGAGCCCATCCAGGGCGAAGCCGGCATCGTGGTGCCGCCGCCGGGCTACCTGCGCGCGGTGCGCGAGATCTGCACGCGCCACCACGTGCTGCTGATCTGCGACGAGGTGCAGACCGGGCTTGGCCGCACCGGTGCACTGCTGGCTTGCGACCACGACGGCATCCGCCCCGATGGCCTGGTGCTCGGCAAGGCGCTCGGCGGCGGGCTGCTGCCGGTGAGCGCCTTTTTGGCGCGTGACGACGTGATGGCACTCTTCACTCCCGGGGACCATGGCAGCACCTTCGGCGGCAACCCGCTGGCCGCGGCCGTGGGGCGGGCTGCGCTACAGCTCCTCGAAGACGGCACGCTGGCACAGCGCGCCCACGAGATGGGCGAGTACCTGATCGCGCGGCTGCATGCGCTTGGCCACGCGGCCATCACCGAGGTGCGCGGGCGTGGTCTTCTGATCGGCGTGGAGATCGACCCGGCGTTCGCTTCGGCGCGCGAGGTGTGCGAGGCGCTGATGCACGAGGGCGTGCTCACCAAGGACACGCACGACACGGTGGTGCGCCTGGCGCCGCCCCTGGTGATCGAACGTGCGCAGATCGACGCGGCGGTCGATGCGTTGCGGCGCGTGCTGAACACGCTTGATGTAGCGCGTTCGAAGCCTGCGGTGGCGGCTTGACGGGGCGCTGACCGAGCGGCTCAGTCGCAGCCCACGAAGGCTGCGAACAACTCGCTCTTGAAGTGCAAGCCCATGCGCTCGAAGGCGCGGCGGCGGTAGGTCTTGACGGTGGCCACCGTGAGGCCGAGGTCGGCCGCGATGCCGTCGTAGCTCAGGCCTTGCAGCAGCCGCGCGCACACGTCGAGCTCGCGCGCCGGCATGGCTTCGTACCGACGCTGCAGTGCGCTTCGCAGTTGAGCCAGGTCGGGGCGTGACGGCGCAGTGGCATCCGTCAAGGCGATGTGCCGGCGCACCGTGGCCAGCAGGCCGACGGCGAGGTGCTCGAAGTTCTCCAACTCCCCCGGACCGAACGCGCCCTGGTGCTCATGGTGATAGAGGTTGACGGCCAGCACCGAGCCATCGGCCTGCGGCTCGACCACCGACAGCCGCTCGCACATGCCGTGGCGCTGGTAGATGGCGTCGCGGTGTGCCGGGTTGTTGAACTCGCGCGCCGCAAGCCGCAGCATCAGCGCCTGGCCGCGGGCCGCGGGGGCGTGCGCCGCGTCGAAGCTGCGGTCGCTGCGGTACAGGCCCTCTTGGTAGGCGCGGAAGCAATCGCGCGTCGTGTCTTGCACGCCGTGGCTCGACGACAGGTGAAGCACCGGCGCGCGATCGCGCCAGACGCTGTAGACCGCCCACGACGCCGCATTGAGCGCGCCGTTCACGCTGGCCAGCGCGCTGCCGGCGAACGCGGTGCTGCCGATGGCGCCAATCACGCCGGCCAAGCTGGCCTGCACACCGTGCCGGGTAACGCCTTGCGGCTCGATCTGCCAGGACTGCATTGCTCTGCCTCGTGCTTACAGGGACACCTGCAGCGAAGTCTAGGCAGGCCCCGTGGCGCTGCAATCGGGGCTGACCCCGCACCGATTTCCATCCCACGGCTGCCTGGGCTGCAGATCGCCCCGGCGTGCGGGCGCGGCCGGCTACGCGAATTCGAGCTGCGGCGGGTGGGCGGCCACTGTCATGCCGGGGCCGCCGCGGCGCTGCCAGAAGGGGCTGTTGAACCGCGACTCTGCCGCGTAGTAATGGGCTCGCTCGATCAGGAACTGGCTGCATTCGGCATCGCGCTCGGCCTCGTACGCTGCAAGCGGGGCGCGCCAGTCGGCATGCCCTGCGGAAATCACGTGCTGCACCGCCTGCGCGGCGGCCTGTGCCATGTGCAGGGAGCGCAGCACCCCGCTGCCCGACACCGGGTCGACCGCGAGTGCCGCGTCGCCGACCGCAAGCCACGGCCCCTGTGCCTGCGCCGGGTCCTGACGCAGCCGCTGGCTGTGCGCGCAATGCACCTGCGGCGCGGAGTCGCAGCGGGCCGCGCCCAGGCGCTGCCGGGTCAGCGGGGCATCGGCCAGCGCCGCATGCCATCCCGGAGCGCGGCCGAGGGCCTGACGAGCGCACAGGTCTGCGTCGGTCATGAGCATGGCCACCATGTCGCCCGAGGGCAGTGGCGCGGAGTACCACCAGCCCTCGCGGGTGGTTTCGACCAGCAGGTGGCCCTGCTCGCTGCGGGGCGCGCCTCGCCAGCGCACCGCCACACCCACCAGGCCATCGAAGCGCAGCCGCCGGGCGCCCAGGGCGCGTGCGATCTGGGCGCGCCGGCCGGTTGCGTCGACGACGACCCTTGCGCGCAGTGGCGCCGCGGCCGCATCGGTGGTTTGCAGCACCCACGTATTGCCGTCGTTGTCGAAGTTCAAACCGCGAAGCCCGGTGCCCTCACAAAGTTGCGCACCGCTGGCGCGCGCGGCCTGGGCGAGCAGGCGGTCGAAGGCGGCGCGGTCGACGTGCCAGCCGCAGCCCCAGGGGCTTTGAAGGTGGCTGTGCGACTGCGCCTGCACCTCGCCCCACACGCTGCGCGTGCCCCACGAGGGCAAGGGGCCGAGCGCGAGGAAATCGCTCCAGAGGCTCAGCGCGCGCAGGGCCGGCTGGACGTCCGGGGCGAGGCTCTCGCCGATGCGCGGCGCATCAATGCGGCTGCGCTCGAGCAGCAGCACGCTCAGCCCGGCCTGCGAGGCGCGGCGGGCGGTGGCCGCGCCGGCGGGGCCGGCGCCGACGATGGCCACATCGAACACGGTGTCGTGCGTCGCCGGCATGGTCGTCAGCCGTCCTGCCGCGGATCGCCCTTGCGGCCATGGCTGCAGTGGCCATCGAGGCATTTGCGCAGCGCGTCGAGGTTCAGGCCAGCCGCCTGCAGACGCTTTTCGAGTTCGGGCTCGATGAGCGCACCCCGCTTGAGCAGGCATTCGAGCAACTCGCACAGCGAGCCCTGGCTGCCGCCGGGCCGCCCGCCGTGGCCGGTGCTCGCGTCTGCATCGCGATCGCCACCACGCCAGACGGCGGCCGTGAGGCTGCGCTCTCGCGTGAAGGGCAGGCCGCGGCGGGTCTTGCCGTGTGCTCGCACCCGCAACTGGTAGGTGCCCACGCTGCCCGCCGCGAACTCGGCTGCGTACAGGCCGGGCTCGATGAGGTGGAAGGCGACCGTGGCCATGCTGCGGTCGGGCCGCGTCAGCTCGGCCCAGACCGTGGCTGCGCCGTCGAGCGGCAGGCCCGATTGCGTGAGCGTGGCCTGCACCTTCATCAGCGCGCCGGGCTCGTAGCCGCTTTGCTGCATCTCGGCGCGCAAGGACACGCTGGAGTAGCTGTGCACGATCAGGCTGTAGGGCAGGGTGCGGCGCCCGCCGCTTGACGCGGCCATGTCGGTTGCAGCCACCAGGTCGGCCGCGCGCCCGCTGCCGACACCTTGCGCCAGCGCGAACTGGCGCTGCAGCTCGGTGGGCATGCCCGCCGCCTGCAGGGTGCGCTGCCGCGTCGCGGGGCTGGCGTGCAGGCCCCGCAGGATGGAGAGGTCGACGCCGTCTTCGCTGCCTTCGCTCGGCCGCGTGCGCGGCTTGCCGATGGTCAGCAGCGCGTGCCAGGTGCCGCCCTGGTCGAAGCGGTTGGCCACCAGCTGGGTGGGCAGCACGAGGCGGTAGTAACTCACCTCCTTGCCCAGCACGTAGCGCATGGCCGGCTCGCTCAGCGCTCGCCAGGGTTCGAGGATCAGACCGGTCGGCGTCTGCAGGCGGAAGTCGATCGAATGCACATAGGGGCTGAGCAGGATCACGTCGACACCGTTGTCGGCGTCGGTCAGCTGGAACGGGATGCGGTGCACCGCGCCGGGCACCAGCTGCCCGTCGGGGTCGAGCACGATTTCGGCGTTGCTCACGCCGGCCAGAATCTGCAGGAAGTATTTCTGCAGCAGGAAGCGCTTGTCGGTGTCGATGGCCCCGGTGATCAGCAGGAAGCCGCCGTTGTTGCCCGAGATGTTCTGCAGCGCGGCGGCGCTGGTGTTCTGTGGCGTGCCCAGCCCGATGGCGTAGGTGAGCTCGTTGATCGAGCCGGCCACGTCGGCGATGTAGCGGTCGCTGTTCTCCACGCCGTCGGTCAGCACGGTGAGGGCCTTCACGTCGAAGGCTCCGGCGTTGTCGAGAATGTTGCGCCCTTCGAAGATGCCGTCGCCGATGGAGGTGGCGCCAGCCGGGTCGAAGCTGTTGCCGCGGATCAGGTCGATGGTGTTGCCGCGGTTGAGGTCGCTCACGCCGCCGCTGCCGAGCAGCACCACGGGCTGCACCACCTGGGCGTCGTGGTCGTAGCGAACCAGCCCCACGCCATCGCCTTCGAGCATCACGTCGACAAAGGTCTCGGCCGCCTGCTGCAGCGAGGCGTGCTTGCTCTGGCCGTCGCCGCGGTCTTCGGCCATGCTGCCCGAGCGGTCGAGCACCAGCGCCACCGCGGCCGTCTTGCGGGCCACCGTGTTGGCGTCGATCGTGATGTTCCAGGTCTGGCCGCTCACGGGTTCGCGCACCGTCACGTTCTGCGTCGGGATGGCCGAGGGCGCCGCGCCGGTGCGGTAGATCACCCACAGGCGCGCGGTGACGATCTCGCTGCCCGAGGTCGGGCCGACCGTCACGGTGGTGTTGCCCGGCACGAGCTGCGCATGCGTGAGGCCACCCCCCGGCGCGTACTCGAGCGTCACGGCACTGCCGGGCGAGCTGACTTCGAAGCTGATCGCCATCGGCTGCTCGCGCACCATGCCCATCGGGCCGCGCGGCACGTCGGCAAAGTTGAGGTAGGGCGTCAGCAGCGTGATGGATGCGGTGTCGCAGCGCTCCACTTCCACATGCGTGTTGCCTTGCTTGACCACAAACCCGAGCATGTGCCAGCGCGCCACCATGTCCTCGGAGCCGGTGATGCCACGCAGCCAGTCCTGGTAGGTGTTGGTGCCCTGCGGCTTGACCTGGTTGGGGCGCGGCACGGGCCACCAGTTCGTGCCGCAGGCGATGAAGTCGGCCTGCCACGGCAGCGCCATCGACGCGCTGATGGTGCCCGGCGCCACATTCGCGGCATCGATGCGAAATGCCTCCAGGTAGTTGCCTGCATCAAGGATCGGGCGGTTGCTTGCGTCCTTGCCGCCGGCTTCGATGCCGGGAAAGAACGCCGCGCCCACACACGCCTCCAGCGCCGCGCGGTCCAGTCCGGCGGGGGAGACATCGGCTTCGGGGGCGGGCACGCCGGCCCAGTCGTTGGTGAAGTTGTTGTTGTTCCAGCGCTCCATGTGCGCGAACTGCAGCGTCGTCAGGCCCGGGTCCGACCCGTTGATCGCGGGCATGTTGCTGTTGGGGCGCAGGCGGTTGAAGATCGCGTTGCGCTCGCCTTGGGCGACCACCGGGTCGGGCCATCCGTGAGCGCTGGTGTTGACGACCCACTTGATGTCGCGCGCACGTTGCAGGATCGGATAGACGTCGTCGGTGTACGAGGTGCTGGTGGGCGCGGTGGCGAGGTTGGCGCCGACCATGGCCTCGAAGATGCGGTCGTACAGCGTGGTCGCGCTGTCCTGGTGGGGCGAGAACTTCGGCGGCGTGGTGATGACCCAGGCCCCGACGACCGGTGGCGACGTGTTGGTCGCGCGCAGGGTGATGGTGGCCGTGACGGGCCCGTCGGCGATGTCGTCGTACCAGCCGGCATTCGCCCAGAAGTTGCCGATGCCATTGCCGGCAGGCGATGCGGCGCTGCCCGCGCCGCCAAGGACCAGCAGGCGGTTCTGCGTGTCGCTGCGCATCTCGCCCAGCGGCACTGTGGTGGCCGCCTGGCCCGAGAAGCGGATCTGGCCGGTGTCGAACAGTTGCTGCTGGTTGGGGCCGGTGGTGCTGCGCGCGCCGGGGTCGATGGTCAGGTCGGTGGCCGACTCGGAGTTGCCACGCCCGGGGTAGGCTGCCTTCTTGTTGACCAGGTGAACGGACCAGGTGATCTCCGCCTCGGCGTCGGTGATCTCTTCGACCGTGTTGTCGTCGTGGTGCGCGTAAATGCGAAAGCGCGCGGCTTGCCGCTTGACGCGGCATTGCGCGTCCTTGAAACCGCCGGTGGGCTCCGGGATCTCGCGCAGGCGTTCGGGCCCGATGAAGAACTCCGGGCTGTTGCCGATGCGGGCAACGCCGATCGCCGGATGGATGCGGTAGGTGGTGGCCATGTGTCGTCTCCCCTGAGGAACAAGCAGACGTGTGTCTGCGGTTCCTTCAGTAAATGCGCTGGAGACGGCTGGCTCAATCCCTAGTCGGTGGCTTCTCCCTACCTTGAAGGGTCTGCGCGATCAGACCCGCTCGATCACGATCGCGATGCCCTGGCCGACGCCGATGCACATCGTGCACAGCGCGTAGCGGCCACCGGTCTTGTGCAACTGGTTCACCGCGGTGGTGACCAGGCGCGCACCGCTCGCGCCCAGCGGGTGGCCGAGCGCGATCGCGCCGCCGTTGGGGTTGACGCGTGCATCGTCGTCCTTCAGGCCCAGGTCGCGCAGCACCGCGAGGCCTTGCGCGGCGAAGGCTTCGTTGAGTTCGATCACGTCGATCTGGTCGAGCTTCAAGCCGGTGAGCGCGAGCACCTTGCGCGTGGCGGGCGCCGGGCCCATGCCCATGATGCGCGGTGCAACGCCAGCGGTCGCCATGCCGACGATGCGCGCACGCGGCGTGAGGCCGTACTTGCCGGCGGCGGAGTCGGTGGCGAGCAGCAGGGCCACGGCGCCGTCGTTCACGCCCGAGGCATTGCCGGCGGTCACGCTGCCGTCGGGGCGCACCACGCCCTTCAGCTTGGCGAGGGCCTCGAGCGATGTTTCGCGCGGGTGCTCGTCCTTGTTCACGACGATCGGGTCGCCCTTCTTCTGCGCGATGGTCACCGGCGTGATCTCGGCATCGAAGAAGCCGCTCTTCTGCGCGGCCACGGCCTTGAGCTGCGAGGCGAGTGCCATGCGGTCCTGCGCTTCGCGCTCGATCTTGTAGTCGACCGCCACGTTCTCGGCCGTCTCGGGCATGGAGTCGACGCCGTACATCTCCTTCATCAGCTTGTTGACGAAGCGCCAGCCGATGGTGGTGTCGTACACCGCGTTGCTGCGGCTGAACGCGCTCTCGGCCTTGGGCATCACGAAGGGCGCGCGGCTCATGCTCTCGACACCACCCGCGATCATCAGTTGCGCTTCGCCAGCCTTGATGGCGCGCGCGGCGGTGCCCACCGCGTCCATGCCCGAGCCGCACAGGCGGTTGATCGTGGCGCCCGGCAACTCGATGGGCAAGCCGGCGAGCAGCGACGACATGTGCGCCACGTTGCGGTTGTCTTCACCGGCCTGGTTGGCGCAGCCGTAGATCACGTCGGTGATCGCGGCCCAGTCCACGTTCGGGTTGCGAGCCATCAGCGCCTTGAGCGGCACGGCGCCCAGGTCGTCAGCACGCACCGACGACAGTGCACCGCCGTAACGGCCGAAGGGGGTGCGAATCGCGTCGCAGATGAAGGCTTGCTGGGACATGTCGGCTCCTGAATGTGAGGGTGATTCTTGGAGCCGAATTATCCCGCCCAGCGGGTGGCGGGGTTGTCCCGCTAGACGGAATCGGTGCTGGCTCGACAACCCACGATCTTGAACTCCACGCGGCGGTCGAGCGCATCGCTTGCGTCGTCGGTGCCGGTGCCGATGATGTTCTCGCGGTAGCCCACGCCACTGGCCTTGGTGCGTGCCGACAACTCGGGGGCCTCGCTGGTGAGGCGCTGGCGGATCACGGTGGCGCGCTGGGCCGAGAGTTTGTCGTTGTACGGCTCGCTGCCGGTGCGGCTGGTGTGGCCGACCACGTTCATGCACACCTTGGCGCTGGCGCTTTGCCGCGCGATCTGGCGCAGCCACAGGTTGTAGGGGCCGCTCACCTTCTGGTCGGACCAGAACTCCGTGCTGTTCGGGTTGAAGAGGAACTTCACGCCCAGGTTGTTGTTCGAGATGCCGTGTTCCACCACCTTGCTGAAGGCCTGCTCGGCCTCGCCGTTGCGGCCGAGCTTCCAGCTTGCGAGGTAGATGCCGTTGAGCGTGCGCATCTGCTCGCCGCTGGGCGTGGCGAGCGCCACCTTGTACATGTCGAGTGACTCACGGTACTTGTCGCTGTTGTAGAGCTGTGTCGCTTCGTTGATGGTGGCCGCGGTCGTCACGCGCTCGAAGTAGGCCGAATCGGCCGGCTGGCCGGGCTGCGTGCTGCTGGTGCGCAGGTAGCCCTCGACCACCTTGTCCTTCACGAGGAAGGGGCTGTCGCGGTAGTAGGGCGTGGGCGTGGTGTCGAGCTTGTCGTCTCGCGCTCGGGACGACGCCTGCGCCACCACCTTGCCGCTCTTGGTGTCGGTGAGCGCGAGGTCGATCTGGAAGGGCGGGTGCTGGTTGCCTGCCGCTGCGATCACGCGCGTGAGCGTGCCCGTCAGCAGGTACTGGGCCTTGGCGAGGCTGGCCGGCTGAAAGGGCAGCACCTCGACCTGCGCGCCGCGCAGCCGGTCGGAGACGCGGTCTTCGAGCTGGCGGGTGAGCGCGGTCTGCTGGCCCGAGGGGTTGTCGAACATCGGGTCGATCACCACGGCGCGGTTCGTGAGCTTGGAGACGAAGGCCGGCAACTGCTGCGTCTGCGCCATCAGGTTGTCGGTGGCGACGGCGGCGGCCTCGTCGAAGGGCAACTCGTCGGTGCGTGCCGCGGGCGGCGGGGTGGCGCAGCCGACGAGCATCAGGGCACCGAGCAGGACGAGGTAGGCGAGCGTACGGCCGGAGACGCCGCGGATGAGATTCGATTTCATTGACCACACTCCTTCTTGAGTAGTTCGCGTTCCTCGCTCGACAGAGGCTCCCCGAGTGAAACGCGCTGGATGATGTCGATGCATTGCCGCGACATCGTCGGCTTGTTGTCGGTGTCTGCCGGCTGCGCGGCAGGCTTGTGTGCCGGGGCCGGGTGCGCGGCGGTCGCTGCGCGCGCGGGGCGGGGCGCGGGCGCTGCCTCGCCCGGCGGCTGAGGCGCCGCGCGTGATGGCACGGCGTCGATCGGCGGTGGCGATAGGGGCGGCACCGCGATGGGCGGGGCCGGGATCGGTGGTGTGTCGATCGGCGCTGGGCGCGCCGCCACTGCTGCGGCTGGCGCCGCGGGCGGGGTGTCGTCGGCCGGCGTCACGACGCCCGACATGGCGCGCGTGCTGTCTGGCGGTGTGGTCGCAGTTGCGGAGTCGGTGTCGGTGGCTGCGGGCGGCACGGTGGCCGGCCCTGCGGCGGGCGGGTGGCGGGCCAGCCACTCCTCGGGTGTGGGCGGGTCGATCGGGAGGGGCGCGACACTGCCCGCCGTCAGCTCGGGCCCGGAGCCGCCCCACAGGATTGCGAGGCCGATCAGGGCGGCCACGCTCGCCGCCACGCCGGTACCGACGAACGCGAGCCGATAGCGCTTCAGGCGCGCGCTGGCGGGCGCGGGCAGCACCGCGGCGTGTGTTGCGGTGGCGTGGGCCCGCCATGCGCTCGCCGCGTCGGTTCGCTCGGGTTCAGTCTCAGGGGGGCGGGCGGGCGCCACAGCCGGTTCCGGGCGCGTCGCCGGTTCGGCCGGCGGGAACGCAGGTGGCGGTGCCCGCGTGGGTTCGTCTGACGCGGCAGCGCGCGGCGCTGGAGCTGCGGCGGCCGGTTCGACCGATTCGGCAGACCGCGCAGCCACCGTTGGCATCGGAGTGGGGGCGGGGGCCGGCGCCGCGGCAGGCTCTGGGCCGGGCGCCGGCGCTGCCGCAGGCGTCACCAGGCCCAGCAACTCGCGCATCTCGGCCACGCTCTGCGGCCGCCCCCTCGGCCGCAGCGCCAGCGCGCGGTCGATGGCGCTCAGGAAGCGTGGGCTGTAGCGCCCGGCAGCCACCTGCGCCAGCGGTTGATAGCGGTCCTCCAGAAAGCGCTGCACGGCCGGCGGCGGCGTGTGCCCGGTGATCGCAAAGTGCACCAGCGCGCCGAGCGCGTAAAGGTCGGTCCAGGCGCCTTGCTTCATGTCGGGCATGTCGGGCACGTCGCCGTACTGCTCGACCGGCGCGTAACCGGTCTTCAGGATCACGGTGAGCGCGCGCTGCATGTCGCCGATCACGTGGCGCGCCGCGCCGAAGTCGAGCAGCAGCGGCCGCCCGTTCGGCTGCATGAGGATGTTGTCGGGCGCGATGTCGCGGTGGTAGCAATGGGCCGTGTGCATCTGCTCGAGCGCGCTCAGCAGGTGCTGCAGCAGTTCGAGCAGCCAGGTTTCGTCGGGTGGCGTGGCGCGTTGGCGCAGGCTGCGTTCGAGCGTCACGCCGGCGTGGTACGGCATGGCCATGTAGGCGGTGCCGTTGGCCTCCCAGAATCGGTGCACCTTGAGCAGGCAGGGGTGGTCGAACTGCGCGAGCAGGCGCGCCTCGTTGATGAAGCTGCGCAGCCCGGTGGCAAAGGTCTCGGCGTGGCGCTCCGAGCGCACCGACACCGTGAGCGCGCGCGTGCGCGAGGCCAGTTGCGCCGGCATGTATTCCTTGATGGCCACCTGCCGGCCGAGCGAGTGGTCGTAGGCGTAGTACACGATGCCGAAGCCGCCCTCGCCGATCACCGACAGCACCGAGAACTCGCCCAGCTTGGTGCCGGCGGGCAAGGCGTTGGCCGGCTCGTCGAACGCCCTCTCGCGCGTCGAGCTCGGTGTCAGGCCGTGGCCGATGGTGGCTTCACTGTCGTAGGCGGGTGTGGTCATGGTCGCAATTTGCCCCGCCCAAAAGGTAGTGCAAATGCGCCTGAAGTCAGATGACCTTCGGCCACCGCCCCCCGCTGTTTTAGGGGGGCGCAGGCGACTGAAAACTAGGGGGTCCGGCCCTCGCGCGGCGTGCGGGGCGCGTCAGGCGGCGTGCGCCAGCGCATCCATCGCGTAGACATGGCCGAACCGGTTGGCCAGAAAGTCATCGAGCCGCACGTCTTCCTGGCGTACAAAACCCTGCTGCGGCAATTGGCCCCTTGCCAGCATGTCGAGCATGGCGCAGAGGCTGCTCGCGGTGGTGATCTGGATCGCGCTGCGCATGCGCCCGGCCAGCACATGGCTGTAGATCTTGCGCGCGTAGGTCTCCTGCTGCAGGCGGCCGTCGCGCAGGCCGGCCACCGTCACGAAGACGATCACCACGTCCTGCATGGTGGCGGGCAGGGCGTTCTCCAGGATGTCTTTCAGCACATCGCGCCGATCGCGCAGGCGCAGGTCATGCAGCAGCGCCTTCATGATGGCAGCGTGGCCGGGGTAGCGGATGGTGCGGTAGTTGAGCGTGCGCACCCGCCCGGCCAGCGTCTCGCACAGGGTGCCCAGGCCGCCGCTGGTGTTGAAGGCCTCGTACAGCACGCCGTCGAGCGAGAATTCCTCGCGCTCTTCGAGTGCCGGCACCTCGGTCACCTGGCCGTTGACGATGGCTTCGCAGGGCTCGCAGTACTCGTTGATGACGCCCTCGGTGCTCCAGGTCAGGTTGTAGTTCAGCGCGTTGCTCGGGTAGGCGGGCAGCGCGCCCACGCGCATGCGCACGCTGTCCAGGCTGTCGAAGCGGCGTGCAAGATCCGCCGCGGCGATCGAGATGAAACCCGGTGCCAGCCCGCACTGCGGGATGAAGGCACTGGATGCCCCCTGCGCCAGTTCGCGGATGCGCCGCGTGCTCGCCACGTCTTCGGTGAGGTCGAGGTAGTGCACACCGGCTTCGCGTGCGGCCTCGGCCACGGCGGTGGTCAGGTGGAAGGGCGCGGCGCTCAGCACCGCAAAGCGCCCCGCCAGCGCGCGGCGCAGGTGCGCGGGGTCGTTCACGTCGAGCACCAGGGTGTCGAGACGCTCGGGCGGGGCTTCGCGTTCGTTCTCTGCCAGGAGCGCGGGCGAGCGGTCGGCGACCGTCACGCGGTAGCGTCTGTCGCCTTGCGTGTGGGCGAGCAAGGCCGCCACCACCGAGCCGATCTTGCCGCCGCCGATCACCAGGATGTCTTTCATGGCCGCACCTTGCGCGTTGAGAAGGAATGACTGAATTCTCGACAGGCGCCTCGCAGATTGCAGCTGGACACTTGCCGATTCGACGCGCAAAGTTCGGCATATTGACGATGCAATCTGATCAATATGACCATCTCAGCCCTCGACGCCACCGACCGCTCGCTGCTGGCCCTGCTGCGCGAGAACGCGCGTGCGCCGATCACCGAACTCGCGCGCCAGCTGGGCTTGTCGCGCACCACGGTCCAGAGCCGCATCGAGCGGCTGGAGCGCCAGCGGGTGGTGCTGGGCTACACCGTCGTCGTGCCCGACGCGGCCGAGGCGGCGCTGGTGCGCTCGCACATCTTCATCACCGTCGCGCCGCGGCAGAGCGGGGCGATCGAGCAGGCGTTGCGGCGCATTGCCGAAGTTCGCACGCTGCATTCGGTGAGCGGGCCCTTCGATCTGATCGCCGTGGTGGCGGCGCAGTCGATCGGCGAACTCGACGTGCTGATCGACCGCATCGGCGCGCTCGATGGGGTGGAGCGCACCACCTCGGCCATCGTGCTGTCGACACGGATCGAGCGCTGAAATCGCGCCCTGATCGAAGGTGAGCGGGCGCTCATCGCGCACCCCGTCGTCAGGGCTGTGAGCATTACTCCACGGAAAGCTCCGGCGCCACGCCGTGCCCTGTCAGAAGTAGCAGGGTGCGCACGGGGGTGGCTGACCATAATGGCTTCAAGTCGGGGGTGCTTCCGCCGAAAAGAAAGCACACCCTTGCAAATTTCCATCGGGGCCTGCGGCCTCCGGGCATGAAAGAAGTTTCTTCACCATCGTTGATCGACGTGGCGCAACTGCGCATCGGGATGTTCGTGCATCTCGATGGCGGCTGGATGTCGCACCCGTTCCCTCTGAGCAGCTTCAAGATCGGCTCGGCGGCGCAGATCAACACCATCCGTTCGCTGGGCAAGAAGCGCGTGCGCTGGAGCCCCGAGCGCAGCGATTCCGACGTTGTCGACGATGTCGACGGCCCGGTCACGCTGCCCGCCGAGGGCGCGCAAGCCAACACCGAACCCTCGGCGCTCGCAGCCGCACCGGCGGCCCCGCCCGCCGTGGTGGCAGAAACGCCCGAGGCCGCGCAGCGGCGCCTGCGCCGCGAGGCTCTGGTGCAGCAGCGCAGCTCGCTCATCCTGTGCGAGCACCAGTTCGCCGAAGCGACCCGCGCCTGCAAGACGGCGACCGAACTCGTCGCCACCAAGCCGCAGGCGGCGCGCGAACAGACCGAGGCGCTGGCGCAGGCCTTCGTCGACAAGATGATCGGCCAGCAGGAGATGTGCATCCGCCTGCTGAGCGAAGCCGCGGGCGACAAGTCATCGTTCCACGCCGTCAACGTGGCCGTGATCTCGCTGCTGATGGGCAAGACCTTCGGCCTGCCCGCTGCCGAGATGCTCGACCTGGGCGTGGGCGCGCTGATGCACGACATCGGCAAGCTGGAGCTGCCCGAGCGTGTGCGCCACCGCGAAGAACACTTCACGCCGGCCGAACTGCAGTTCTATCAAGAGCACGTGGCCCATGGCGTGACGCTGGCCAAGAAGATGGATCTCAAGCCGGGAGCCACGCTGGTCATTGCGCAACACCATGAGCATGCCGATGGCAGCGGCTTCCCGCTCAAGCTCAACAGCGACCGCATGACGACCGCGGCGCGCATCGTCTCGCTCGTGAACCGCTACGACAACATGTGCAACCCGCACGTGCCGTCGCGCGCGCTCACGCCGCACGAGGCCTTGTCGCTGCTGTTCGCACAAGGAAAGCACCGCTACGACACGGCCATCCTCGGGGCGTTCATCAAGATGATGGGCGTGTACCCGCCCGGCTCGGTGGTGCAACTCACCGACGACCGCTATGCCATGGTGGTGTCGGTCAACTCGTCGCGCCCGCTCAAGCCGCGGGTGCTGGTGCACGAGCCCCGCGTGCCGCGCGACGAGGCGCTGATCGTCAACCTCGAAGACGAGCCCCGACTGGGCATCCGCCGCAGCCTGAAGCCGCAGGCGCTGCCCGCCGAATCGCTCGACTACCTCTCGCCGCGCATGCGCGTGGCCTATTTCTTCGAACCCGACGTCCCGAGCCCGGAGCCCCGGCCGTGAGCGCCGATGCGGCGGCATCGGGTGGGCTCGCCCGCTGGGCGGCCCTGATCGAGACCTTGCTCGATCCCGTGTGGCTGGTGGAGGCTGGCACGCTTCGCATCGCCGCCGCCAATGCGGCCGCCGGCACGCTGCTCGGCGTGGATGCGCCGTCGCTGTGTGGCCGCTCGGCTGCCGAGCTCAGCGCCACCGCCGAAGACGTGGCCTTCTGGGATGACGTGATCCAAGGCCACGACGGCGCCATCCTGTCCGACACCGTGGTGCGTCGTTTCGACGGCACCATCGTCCCCGTGACGCGCCGCGTAAGCCGCTTGACGGGTGACGCTGACACGCTCGTCGTGACGCTGCGCGACCTCAGCGGCCAGCGCGCCACCGAGGCCGAGCTCGAATCGCGCGTCGCCGAGCTGCGCGCCACGCTCGAATCGAGTGCCGATGGCATCCTCGTGACCGACCTGAGCGGCAGCATCCGCAACTTCAACCGCCGCTTCGCCACGCTGTGGGGCCTGCCCGAAGACCTGCTCACGCAGCGCGACGACCGCGCAGTGCACGACTGGATGCGCCGCAGCGTGGTGGTGCCGCAGGGTGGCGACGCCGATGAATACTCGCGCCGCCTGAACGCCATCCTCGACACCGCGCTGCTGCAGACCACCGACGTCCTGACCCTGCACTCGGGCAAGGTGCTCGAACGCGTGACCTTGCCGCAATGCAGCCACGGCCACCCGATCGGTCGGGTGTTCTCGTTCCGTGACATCAGCGAGCAGATCGCCGCCCGTCAGCGCATCGAAGAACTCACGCAGACCGATGCGCTCACCGGCTTGCCCAACCGGCGCATGCTGGCCGACCGCGTCGAGTTTGCGCTGGCCATGTCGCAGCGCGGCGGGCACCCGTTTGCGCTGATGGTGCTCAACCTCGACCGCTTCAAGCAGGTCAACGACAACCTGGGCATCGGCGTGGGCGACCGCGTGCTGCTCGAAGTGACCGAGCGCATCAAGGCCTGCCTGCGCAATGTCGATACCGTGGCGCGGCTGGGCGGCGACGAATTCGTGCTGCTCGTGCACCAGGCCGACGTGCCCGGCGCCGAAGCCACCGCGCGCCGCGTACTCGAGGCCATGGCGCGGCCGTTCACGATCGACGACCAGAGCTTCACCGTCACCTGCAGCATCGGCGTGGCGCTGTGCCCCGGCGACGGCATCACGCTCGACCAACTCATGCGGCGCGCCGATGCGGCCATGCACCGCGTGAAGGAAACCGGCCGCGCGAGCTTCCGCTTTCACCAGGCCAAGGCCGACGACACGCAGCGCTCGAACATGCAGCTCGACCATGCCATGCGCCAAGCGCTGGTGCGCGGCCTGTTCCGCCTGCACTACCAACCGCAGATCGACCTGAAGACCGGTGCCGTGGTGGGCGCCGAGGCCCTGATCCGCTGGCGCGACCCTGTGCTCGGCGAGGTCTCGCCCGGCGAGTTCATCCCGGTGGCCGAGGAGAGCGGTTTCATCATCGCGATCGGTGACTGGGTGCTCTCCAAGGCAGTCAAGCAAGCGGCCGCGTGGCGTGCCAACGGGCTGTCAATGCCGGTGTCGATCAACGTGTCGGCGCTGCAGTTCCAGCAACCGGATTTCATCGAGCGCGTGGCGAGCGAATTGCGCGCCGTGAACCTGCCGCCCGCGCTGCTGGAGCTCGAACTCACCGAATCCATCCTGCTGCGTGACGCGCAAGATGCGCTGCACCGGCTCGAGGCCCTGGCGCAGCTCGGCGTGGGCCTGGCGATCGACGACTTCGGCACCGGGTACTCCAGCCTGGGCTACCTCAAGCGCTTCCCGATCGACCGCTTGAAGATCGACCGCAGCTTCGTCAGCCAGCTACCGGGCGATGCGAGTGACGTGGCGATCGTCAACGCCATCATCCAGCTCGGCCGCGCGCTGAACCTGCGCGTGATCGCCGAAGGCGTGGAGACCGAACCGCAGCGGCAGTTCCTGCTCGAGGCCGGGTGCCACGAGTTCCAGGGGTTCCTCTATGCCCCCGCGCTCGAAAGCGGCGGCTTCGAAGAACGGCTCGCACCCGCCAAGTCGCGCGCACCCAGCCGCAAGGCCGCGGTGCAGCTCGTCCAGAAGTAACCCGCGCGCTGCGCAGTTATTGCTGCAGCGATTACCGGGGGCGCCGGTGATGCGCGGGTCGCCGTGCCCGTGGCCTTGGCAGTGAAATTGCTAATCCCGCAATTGGTGCGGTGTCAGCCAAATCCCCCTACGATCGCACCCGACCCGGAGCTCGCGTGCGCGCTGCGATTCCGCCGCCAGCTCCCGTTGTTACGCGACGAGGTGCAACACGATGCTGGCAATCGAACGAGCCCTGGAAGAACGACTGGCGCCGCAAGGCGTGCGACTGGCGGTGGTGCTGCCCGGCGGGCGGCGCATCGGCAGCGCTGAGGCAAAGGTCACGCTGCGGCTGCACGACCTCGCACCGCTGGCGCACATCGCCACCGGACAGATCGGCCGCGTGGCGCAAGACTACGTCGAGGGCAAGCTCGACATCGACGGCAGCATGCGCGACCTGATGCACATCGCCGCGCAGATCGTGGGCAACGAGCCCATCGAGGCGGCGAACGCGTCGTTGCCGATCCTTTGGTGGCGCGGCATCACCCGTGCGGCGCGCTCGCGCGCACGCCACCACGCGCATGCCGATGCGCAGCAGATCCAGTTCCACTACGACGTCTCCGACGCGTTCTACGACCTCTGGCTCGATGAGCGCAAGGTGTACTCCTGCGCCTACTGGCGCGAGGCGCAGATGACGCTCGAAGGCGCCCAGGCCTCGAAGCTCGACCACATCTGCAGGAAGCTGATGCTGCGCGAGGGCGAGCGCTTTCTCGACATCGGCGCCGGCTGGGGCGGGCTGCTGCTGTGGGCGGCCGAGAACTACGGCGTGCGCGCCGACGGCATCACCTTGTCGAAAAACCAGCATGCCCACGTGAACCGCCTGATCGACCAGCGCGGCCTGCGCGGCCGCGTGACCATGGAGCTGTGCGACTACCGCGATCTGCCCGAGGCTGAGCCCTACGACAGCATTGCCTCGGTGGGCATGTTCGAGCACGTGGGCCTGGCGCAGTTGCCGGTGTACTTCAACAAGGTGCGTCGCCTGCTCAAGCCCGGTGGCCTGCTGATGAACCACGGCATCACCGCGGGCAATACGCGCAACGACCAGCTCGGCGCGGGCATCGGCGATTTCATCGAGCGCTACATCTTCCCGGGCGGTGAGTTGATGCATGTCTCGCATGTGCTCAAGGTCATGAGCGAGGCCAACCTGGAGCCGGTCGATGCAGAGAACCTGCGCCCGCACTATGCGAGCACGCTGTGGGCCTGGAGCGACCGGCTCGAAGCGCAACTGCTGCAGGCGCGCGCCGTCACGCGCGAGTCGGTGGTGCGTGCCTACCGGCTGTACCTCGCCGGCAGCGCAATGAGCTTCGAGCAGGGCTGGATCTCGCTGTTCCAGATGTTGGCCTCACGCCCCAGCGGTGATGTGTCTGCCGGCACGATGCGGGGCGCACAATCGCGTTTCCCTTTCAACCGTGGGTACATGTACAAATGATCTACAAGTTCAAGTCGAAGACCGATGGTGACGTGATCATGATGGAGGCCACGGGCGACCGCGTCCTTCGCATCATCGGCAAGCAGCCCTCGGCCAAGGGCATCATCGAATGCGCCGACATGCCTGCGGCGATGCAGGCCATCGAGAAGGCCGTGGCGGCCGACGACGCGGCCCGCGCGCGTGCCGAATCCGACGAGCCCGACGACCAGGCCGGCGAAGAGGGCCACTCCGCGGTGCGCGACAACGTGACCCTGCGCCAGCATGTATGGCCGCTCGTCGAAGCCATGAAGCGCTCGCACGCGGCGGGCACGCCCATCGTCTGGGGCGTTTGAGCCGGCCCATCGATCCCGCCCCCATCGAACAAGACATCCAGCCCATGAAACTCCTGAGCAACAGCTTCGCCGAAGGCGCGCGCATCCCCACACGCTATGCCGCCGGCCGGCCCGACGACGCGTCGGGCGTCACCTTCTCCGACAACCTCAGTCCGCATCTCGCGTGGAGCGAGGTGCCTGCGGGCACGCAGTCGTTCGCACTGATCTGCCACGACCCCGACGTGCCCAGCCGCGGCGACGATGTCAACAAGACCGACCGCGAAGTGCCGAGCGACCTGCCGCGCGTGGAGTTCATCCACTGGGTGATGGTCGACCTGCCGCCCTCTTTGCGCGAGATCGCCGAAGGCGAGTTCAGCCGCGGCTTCACGCCCAAGGGCAAGCCCGGCCCGGCCACGCTGCATGGTGCGCGCCACGGCCTGAATGACTACACCGGCTGGTTCGCGGGCGATGCAGCCAATGGCGGCCAGTACTTCGGCTACGACGGCCCGTTCCCGCCGTTCAACGATTCGATCCTGCACCACTACGTGTTCACGCTCTACGCGCTGGAAGTGCCGCGGGTGGCGGTCGAAGGCGCGTTCACCGGTGCGCAGGTGCGCGAGGCGATTGCCGGGCACACGCTTGCGCAGGCCGCGCTCACCGGCATCTACACGCTGAACCGCCGGCTGCTTTGATGACGGCCCCCGCGTCGTTTCAATCCTGCCCGCCAAAGGGGGCGCCAGCCGTCCTGGGGCGGAGCGGCGGCCGCCGATGAAGGGCGAGCCGACCCGCGTCATCGCCATCCGCCATGGCGAGACGGCCTGGAATGTCGACACCCGCATCCAGGGCCAACTCGACATCCCGCTCAACGACACCGGCCGCTGGCAGGCGCAGCGCCTTGCCGCGGCGGTGGCGCACGAAGGCATCTCGGCGATCTATTCGAGCGACCTGCTGCGTGCGTTTCAAACGGCGCAGGCGGTCGGCCACGCCTTGCAGTTGCCCATCCACACGGAGGCGCAACTGCGTGAACGCGGCTTCGGCGCGTTCGAAGGGCACACGTACAAAGAGATCGAAGCACGCTGGCCCGAGCAGAGCGAGCGCTGGCGCAAGCGTGATCTCGACTTCCAGCCCGGCGACACCGGCGAGTCGCTCACCACCTTCTACGCACGCTGCGTGATCGTGGCCACGCGCTTGGCCGCCGCGCACCCGGGCGAGACGATCGCGTTGGTGGCGCACGGTGGCGTGATGGACTGCCTGTACCGCGCCGCGTCACGCGTCGAGCTGAAGGCGCCGCGCTCCTGGCAACTGGGCAATGCGAGCATCAACCGGCTGCTCTACACGCCAGAGGGCTTCAGCCTCGTCTGCTGGAGCGACACGCACCACCTCGATGGTGGCGAGCTCGACGAGAGCAGTGACCGCGTGGGTCACGCGGCCTGAATGAAAAGGGCCGGCATGTAGCCGGCCCGGTCGAGCGCGCCACCGTCTGGTCAGGCCGAGTGGCGGATCAGGTAGTCGAAGGCGCTGAGTGCCGCCTTTGCGCCATCACCGGCCGCGATCACGATCTGCTTGTATGGCACCGTGGTCGCGTCGCCCGCCGCGAACACGCCCGGCACGTTGGTCGCGCCGCGGTCGTCCACGATGATCTCGCCGAAGCGCGATAGTTCCACCGTGCCCTTCAGGAACTCGGTGTTGGGCACCAGCCCGATCTGCACGAACACGCCTTCCAGCGGCACGAGGTGCTCCTCACCGGTGGCGCGGTCCTTGTAGCGCAGACCGTTCACCTTGCCGCCCTCGCCGGTGACCTCGGTCGTCTGCGCGTTGGTGTGGATGGTCACGTTGGGCAGGCTTTGCAGCTTCTTGACCAGCACGGCGTCGGCCTTCAACTGGTCGGCGAACTCGACCAGCGTCACATGGGCCACGATCCCGGCCAGATCGATTGCGGCCTCGACACCCGAGTTGCCGCCGCCGATCACCGCCGTGCGCTTGCCCTTGAACAGCGGGCCGTCGCAGTGCGGGCAGTAGGCCACGCCCTTGTTCTTGTATTCCTGTTCGCCAGGCACGTTCACGTTGCGCCAGCGCGCGCCGGTCGAGAGGATCACCGTCTTGCCTTTGAGTGAGCCGCCGTTGGCGAGCTTGATCTCCACCAGGCCACCCGGCTCGGCCGGCGGCACGAGGGCATCGGCGCGCTGCAGGTTCATGATGTCGACCTCGTAGGCGCGGGCGTGCGCCTCCAGGCCGAGCGCGAACTTCGGGCCATCTGTGGCCAGCACCGAGATGTAGTTCTCGATCGCCAGCGTGTCGTTCACCTGGCCGCCGAAACGCTCGGCCGCCACGCCGGTGCGGATGCCCTTGCGGGCGGCGTACACCGCGGCCGCGGCACCGGCCGGGCCTCCGCCGATGATCAGCACCTCGTAGGGGTCCTTGGCGCTCAGCTTGGCGGCGTCCTTGGCGGCCGCGCCGGTGTCGAGCTTGGCGACGATCTCCTCGACCGTCATGCGGCCCGAGGCGAACACCTGGCCGTTCAGGAAGACCATGGGCACGGCCATGATCTCGCGGGCGTTCACTTCGTCCTGGAAGGTGCCGCCTTCGATCACGGTCGTCTTGACCTTGGGGTTGAGCACGGCCATCAGGCTCAGTGCCTGAACCACGTCCGGGCAGTTGTGGCAGGTGAGGGACATGTAGACCTCGAAATTGAAGTCTCCGTCCAGGGCCTGCACCTGTTCGATCACGGCCTGCTCGGCCTTGGGCGGGTGGCCGCCGGTCCACAGCAGGGCCAGCACGAGCGAGGTGAACTCGTGGCCGAGCGGGAGGCCCGCAAAGCGCAGGCTGTTGGTGGCGCCGGTGCGCTGCAGCGTGAAGGACGGCTTGCGCGCGTCCTGGCCGTCGGTGCGCAGGGTGATCATGTCGCTGCGCAGGCCGACGATGGTCTGCAGCAGCTCGAGCGTGTCGCGGGAGCTCTCGGAGTCGTTCAGCGAGGCCACGATCTCGAAGGGTTGATTGACCCGCTGAAGGTAGGCGCCGAGTTGGGCCTTGAGGTCGTCGTCCAGCATGGTGTTCGTCCTTTCGTGTTGCGTCGTGGTGTCGTCGTTCAAGCGACTTCGGGAGCCGGCCTCCTCATCGTGAGCAGGCCTGCGCCGAGGCGAAGCGCGGCTCGACCACCCACTGCGTGAGCGGGTGGCGTGCCTTGCTTCAATTGGTGCCAGGGCACCATGGTTTCAACGTGACTTAGATCTTGCCGACGAGGTCGAGCGACGGGGTCAGCGTCTTGGCGCCGTCGTTCCACTTGGCGGGGCAGACCTGGCCCGGGTGAGCGGCGGTGTACTGGGCAGCCTTCAGCTTGCGCAGCGTTTCCTTCACGTCACGGGCGATCTCGTTCGAGTGCACTTCGGCGGTCTTGATGACACCATCGGGGTTGATCACGAACGTGCCGCGCAGGGCCAGGCCTTCTTCGGGGATGTGCACGCCGAACGCGTTGGTCAGCACGTGGGTGGGGTCGCCCACCAGCGGGAACTTGGCCTTGCCGACGGCCGGCGAGGTTTCGTGCCACACCTTGTGCGAGAAGTGCGTGTCGGTCGTGACGATGTAGACCTCGGCGCCCAGCTTCTGGAACTCGGCGTAGTTGTCGGCCGCGTCTTCCACTTCGGTCGGGCAGTTGAAGGTGAAGGCCGCCGGCATGAAGATCAGCACGGACCACTTGCCCTTCAGCGTCGCGTCGCTCACGGTGATGAACTTGCCGTTGTGGAAGGCTTCGGTCTTGAACGGCTGGACTTGGGTGTTGATGAGGGACATTGCTTCTTCCTATTGAGTTGGAGAAATCGACAGTTGGAATCTTACGCAGGATTGAATGGGCCCAGCATTGAATCGGCCCATTCGCGTCATTGGGATTGCCTATGTGACGCGAGGTCTCGGCGCCGCTGGGGTCATTCCTCTGGTCGCGGCAAGGTGAGTGCCTGCACCATCCTGGGATGACTCCTGCGCAAGTGATCGTCCTGGCCACGCCGGTCTTCCTGTTGATGATCGGTCTCGAATTCGTCATTGGCGTGAAACGCGGTCGAAACACCTACCGCCTGAACGACGCGCTCAACAGCATCGGGCTCGGGATCGCGAGCCAGCTGGTGGGCCTGTTCAGCGCCCTGTTCACCGTCTGGCTGTACGTGCTGGTCTTTGAGCACGCCTCGCTCTGGAAGCTTCCCGCGGAGGCGTGGTGGGTGTGGCTCACGGGCCTGGTGCTGTACGACCTTTGCTATTACTGGCACCACCGCCTGGGCCACACCGTGGCGATGTTCTGGGCGGCCCATGTGGTGCACCACCAGAGCGAGGACTACAACCTGAGCACCGCCTTGCGACAAACCGGCAGCGGCTGGGTCGGCGGATGGCTGTTCTACCTGCCGATGGCGGTGCTGGGCTTTCCGCCGCTGGTGTTCGGCGTGGTGGCGCTGATCGACCTGCTCTACCAGTACTGGGTGCACACCCAGCAGATCGGCAAGCTCGGCTGGTTCGACCGCTGGTTCTGCGCGCCCAGCAACCACCGGGTTCACCACGCGGTGAACGACAAGTACCTCGACAAGAACTACGGCGGCATCTTCATCGTGTGGGACCGGATCTTCGGCAGCTTCATCGAGGAAGACGATGCGGAGACGATCGTCTACGGCACGCGCGGCCCGCTGCGCAGCTGGAACCCGGTGTGGGCCAACCTGCAGTACTACGCCGAGCTGTTCAAGGATTCGTGGCACGCGCGGAGCTGGGCCGACAAGCTGCGCGTGTGGTTCAAGCACCCTGGCTGGCGGCCGGCCGACGTGGCGGCGCGCTTCCCCAAGGCGGCGTTCGACATCACCCGTGTCGAGCGCTACGACCCGCCCATGTCGCGTGGCGCGCAGTGGCTGGCCGGGGTGCTGTTCGTGGGGCTGCTCGGGGCCACCTCGTTGCTGCTGTGGAATGCCCATCGCATGAGCCTGCCCCAGCAGCTCGCGGCGGCCGCGGGCGTCATTGCGGGGCTGTGCGCCGTGGGGTGGGTGTGCGAGCGCGCGCCCCGGCAGTTGACCTCCGCGGTGGCAAGCCTAGACTGAGCAGCCTGTGCTCCAACAGGAGGTCTCCATGGCGATCAAGCGGATGACCAAGGGCGACATGCCCCACTCCCTGGGTACCTACAACCCCGTCGGCCACGTGCTGCTGGCCTTCTCCGACGATGAACTGACCGCCGAAGCGCACACCGCGCTGCGGGCGATCGGCTTCGACGAAGAAGACCTGCTCCACTACACCGCCGACGAAGAGAGCGCCCAGATGGACTACATGCTCTCGCACGCCAGTGGGCTCTCGGGCTTTGGCTACGAGGTGACGTTGATGCGGCGTTACCAGACGCTCGCGAAGGAAGGCTGCGGCTGGCTGCTCGTCTACGCGCCCGATGCACCTCACACGCAGCGCGTGGCCGAAATCGCCGCGCGCTTCGGCGCGCGCAGCGCGGTCAAGTACCACTGGCTGGCGGTCGAAGACCTGTTGTGAGTGGGTCCTGCGCGGGCCCGGGCGGCGTCAGGCGCCACCTTCGAAGAGGTCGCCACCGCTGGATCTGGGCGGCGTGACCCCCAGATGCCGATACGCCGCCAGCGTGGCGATGCGCCCGCGCGGCGTGCGCTGCAGAAAGCCCTGCTGGATGAGGTAGGGCTCGATCACGTCTTCGATGGTGTCGCGCTCTTCGCCGATGGCCGCGGCCACGTTGTCCAGGCCGACCGGGCCGCCGTCGAAGCGGTGGATCACGGCTTCGAGCAGCTTGCGGTCCATCACGTCGAAGCCCTGCGGGTCGACGTCGAGCATCTGAAGTGCCTTCTCGGCCAGCGGCTTGTTGATGCGGCCGTCGCCTTTCACGTCGGCGTAGTCGCGTACGCGGCGCAGCAGCCGGTTGGCGATGCGCGGTGTGCCGCGTGAGCGGCGGGCGATCTCGAAGGCGCCTTCGGCATCGGCCGGTACGTTGAGCAGCCCGGCCGAGCGGCGCACGATGCGGGCGAGTTCGTCGGCGGTGTAGAACTCGAGCCGCGCGACGATGCCGAAGCGGTCGCGCAAGGGGTTGGTCAGCATGCCGGCGCGGGTGGTGGCGCCCACGAGCGTGAAGGGCTGCAGGTCGAGCTTGATCGAGCGTGCGGCCGGGCCTTCGCCGATCATGATGTCGATCTGGTAGTCCTCCAGCGCGGGGTAGAGGATTTCTTCCACCACGGGCGAGAGTCGGTGGATCTCGTCGATGAAGAGAACGTCGTTCTTCTCCAGGTTGGTGAGCAGGGCCGCCAGGTCCTTGGGCTTTTCAAGCACCGGGCCGGAGGTCTGGCGCAAGTTCACACCCAACTCGTTGGCGATGATGTGCGAGAGCGTCGTCTTGCCCAGGCCCGGTGGGCCGAACAGCAGCACGTGGTCCATCGCCTCGCTGCGCTTCCTGGCCGCGCCGATGAAGATCTCCAGCTGCTCGCGCGCCTTGGCCTGGCCTACGTACTCGGCCAGACCCTTGGGGCGCAGCGCGCGCTCTATCGCCTCTTCGTTCGGCGATGCGGGGGCGGCGCTCACCACGCGGCGATCCTCGGTGGAGCCGCCGCTCGCGCGGCGTTGGGGCTCGAAATCGTCGGTCTGGATGCTCATGGCTGTGATTATGTCCACCAGGGCGGCAGCACTTCTTCGGATACGTATAGTGCGCTTCGCAGTGCGGCACCGCCGCACCGCCCATCAAATCAAGAGACCAGGAGCACACATGAAACTGCACCGCACCCTCACTGCCCTCACGTTGAGCCTCGCGGCCCTGGTGGCGCACGCTCACGACTTCAAGCTGGGCGATCTGAGCATCGGCCATCCGTTTGCGCGCGCTACGGCCCAAGGTCAGACCGCGGGTGGCGCGTTTCTCTCGGTGGAGAACCGAGGCAGCACGGCCGACCGCCTGTTGTCGGCCAGCGCCGATGTGGCCAAGAGCGTGGAGCTTCACGAAATGAAGATGGAAGGCGACGTGATGCGTATGCGCGCTGTCGATGCCATCGACCTGCCGGCGGGCCAAACCGTGGCGCTCAAGCCGGGTGGCATGCATGTCATGCTGGTCGGCCTGAACGCGCCGCTCAAGCAGGGCAGCAGCTTCCCGCTCAAGCTGAAGTTCGAGAAGGCGGGCGAGGTGACGGTGCAGGTGAATGTCGAGGCGCCTGGCTCCAAGACGGAACACAAGCACTGAGCCACGCGTCAACCATGAAAAACGGGCCCTCGCAGGGCCCGTTTTCATTTGGGGCGGTGTGGCCTCAGCTGCGCAGCATCCCCATCGCCTTGACGAGGCTGCGGCGCATGCGGTTGAACGACTTCTGCAGGGTGCCGATCTCGTCGGAACGCGTCTCCGCGAACTCGGCCAGCGACAGGTCACCCTGGCTGATGCGGCGCGCCGCATTGGCGACGTCACGCACCGGGCGAACCACCAGGCGCTGCAGCAGCCAGTTGAGCACCAGGAACAACACCACGAACACGGCCACCAGCGAGCCGGTGAACGTGAAGAAGAGCTGGCGCGCCTTCTCTTGCGGAAGCGCGGTCGGCACGGCCACGACCTGCGCACCGACGACTTCGTTGAGCTCCCAGCCGAAGCCGTTCTTGTCGCCGTAGCGGGCGATCAAGGTCTGCGGTGCTGCGGCGGGCGTGCTGTGACAGGCCAGGCAGGCCGGGTTGGTGATGCGGATGGGGCGCGCCACGTAAAACAGGTCGCCCTGTTCGGTGCTCACCTCGCCCCGGAGCTCCTTCAGGTCGGGCTGTGCGCGAAAGCGTTGCACCAGGTCACCCTCCCAGGCGGTGGGCTTGTCGCGCAGGTTGGTCGGGTTGAGTGTGGCTTCCTTGTAGCTGTAGCCGGGCTGCTTGGCGGCCAACCGGGCGAGCGTCTCGGTGGCGGCGAAAGCCGGCACGGTCTCGGCGAGGAAGTGGCGGTCGAGCAGCGGGTCGAGGTGAGGCTTGATGTTGTCGACCGTGTAGCCGCGCACGGCGATCGCCACATCCATCATGCGCTGCGCGTCGTGGACCACTTCGGCGCTCGCGTTCGTCTGCACTTGCCGGTACACCAGGCCGCCTGCCACGCCCAGCGCGATCAGGAACATCACGGCGAACACCAGGTTGAATCTCAGCTTCAGGTTCATGGCAGGGCTCGTGTCACAGGGGAAATGGAGTGGATGCGGCCAAGGCCGCAGTGGGCAGATCTGAGCGGGCCAGCCGCGCTACGCAAGCTTCGAGGACAAGGTCGCCGCGCGGAAGCGTGCGCGCTGCTCGTCGTCGTCGAGGTGTGCTTCCAGGCGCGACAGCAGTTCACTCACCGAGCCGGCACGTTGCATCTCGGTGTCGAGCAACAGGTCGGCGATCGGGCCCATCTCATGGGCCAGTGCCTCGCGAACGCGGTCGCGCTGGGCCGGGGTGATGCGAAAGCTGCGCTGCAGTGGCGCGTCGAGCGTGCCAGGCGTGGTGGCGTCGAGTTCGGCCGGGGTGGTGTCCAGGCTTTCGCTGTGGCGCCGCGCGGCCCATGAGGCAAGCCATTCCTGCCGCTCTTGCTGATTGATCAGCATGCGGGCGGCCGCGGCCATGAACTCGTCCTCGGTGGCGGCGCGTGCTGCGCAACGGGTCAGATGGGGCTTGACGTTCGTGTTCAGCCGCTTGCGCAGCGAACGCTCCACACGAGCAAAGAGTTGGGGGTTGATCAGGTCAGCCATGTACTGGTGTGGGCGGCGCAGCGAGATGCTTTCGGAGGGGCTCTCTAATTTTATGGGGGCGGTTTGCACGGCAACCCAAATTGAAGCGCAGCCCCCGCAGGCTGGGGCAAGTTGTAAGCAAAGATGTGTGCGATTGTTGCGCCGCGAGGCGATAACTCACTACTTTGCGAGCGACTTGAGGGCGAGTTTGATGCCGTCACTCACCCCCACGTCGGCAGGCAGGCCCTTGAGGGCGAGCGCGGCCTCGCGATCGCTGTAGCCCAAGGCAACCAGCGCCTGAAGGATGTCGCCCTGCGCATCGCCCGCCACGGTGGCCGGCAGGGAGAGGTCGCCGCCGAGCTTTCCCTTCAGTTCGAGCAGCAGGCGCTCCGCGGTTTTCTTGCCGATGCCGGGCACCTTGACCAGCCGGCCGCTCTCTTGAATCGACACCGCCTGCGCGAGCTCGCTCACGCTCAGGCCCGACAGGATGGACAGCGCCGTGCGCGGCCCCACGCCGGAGATCTTCACCAGTTGGCGGAAGGTCGCGCGCTCCTCGGCGGTCAGGAAGCCGAACAGCACCTGCGCGTCTTCACGCACCGCGAAGTGCGTGAGCAGGCTGACGCGCTCGCCCAGGCCCGGCAGGTTGTAGAAGGTGCTCATCGGCACATCGACTTCATAGCCGACGCCGCTCACGTCAACGAGCAGTTGGGGCGGGTTCTTCTCTGCCAGCAGGCCTGTCAGGCGACCGATCATCGAGGTGTCATCGGCGGAAGAGACCCAGGCGCTGCGCTTCCAGCGCCGCCTCGGCGCGCGAGCTGACGTTCAGCTTGCGGTAGATCTGCTTCACGTAGTCGGCAATGGTGTGGCGCGAGAGGTTGAGCTGCACACCGATCTCGGGCAGCGTGAAGCCCTTGGCCACCCATAGCAGCACCTCGTTCTCACGGTCGGTGAGCTGCACGTGCGGCAGGTCGTCGGCCCGCGCCTGCGGCTTGCTCTGCTTGGCGAAGTACGCAATGACGCGCCGTGCGATCGACGGCGACAGCGGCGGCTCGCCCTGGCTGATGCGCTGAAGCTGCTCCACGAACAGTTCGCGGGGTTGCTCTTTCAGCAGGTAACCGAAGGCGCCGGCCTGCAGCGCGGGGAAGAGGTGTTCGTCGTCGTCGTGGATTGTCACGACCACCGACTGCGCCTCGGGCTGGGCCTCGCGCAGCGCGGTGACCACGTCGACCCCCGAGCCGTCGGGCAGGCCAAGGTCGATCAGGGCGACTTCGAAGCGCTCGGCCGTGATAAGCGCCAGCGCGTCGTGCACGCGGGCCGCTTCGAACACCTGGGCTTGCGGGAACACTTGCAAGGCCAAGGCCTTCAGCCAGGCACGGATCTCGGGGAGGTCTTCCAGCAACAGGATCTTGTTCATGGCAGCTCGCAGGTGGGTAGGCCGAAAAACATCGTATCAGCCTGCGACCGGCATGTGTCGCAGGACTGCGCGGGTGTTGCAATGGCTCAGGCGGTTCCGAGTGGAAGTGTGAGGCGGATCACGGTGCCGTAGCCCGGGCCCGACTCGACCAGGCACTGCCCCTGCATCTGCTTGGCGCGGTGCTTCATGCTGGCCATGCCGTGGCCGCGGTCAAGCTTGCCGTCGAGCTCCATCGGGATGCCGCGGCCGTTGTCCTGCACCACCAGCACGAAATCCTGCTGGCCGAGCGAGCAGCGAACCTTGCAGTGCGAGGCACCGCTGTGCTTGATGACGTTGCTCACCGCCTCGCGCAGGATGCGCGTGGTCTGCACGAAAGCACGTGCCGAGAGCTGCTGGGTCACGTCTTCAGTCGGGCTGCGCCAGTCGACTTCGACGCCGGCCTGCCCCAGGCGCGATACCGTCTCGGCGCGCCAGTCGGCCAGCGCATCGGCCACGGGCAAGGGCTTGCCGGTCAGGCCGCGCACCGACAGGCGCATTTCTTCGAGCGCCTCGCGCGCCAGCGTGGAGATGCGCTCCGATTCGCTGGTGTGCACGATGGTCAGCAGCTTGGCGCCGAGGTCGTCGTGCAGGTCGCCGGCGATTCGCTTGCGTTCCTTCTCGGTGACCTGCTCGACGCGCAGCTCGGCCATCTGCACGTAGTTGCGCTCCATCTCGGCGGTGGCTTCGGCCACGCGGGTTTCGAGCGAGTTGCGCGCGGCTTCGGCGGCGTGCATGGCGCGCGCGAATGTCGAGAGCTGCCGCACGCCGATCACCGAGAAGATGAAGGGCGCCACGAACTGAAGCAGGTTCACCTGCGGCACCGGCATCCAGCCGAACTGCATGGCTCGCCCGAGCAGCATGACCACGCCCAAGCTCCCCAGCAGCGCGGCCATGGGCCAGAAGTTGCCTCGCTCGGAGCGCCTTTCGATGCGCAGATACAGCAGGGCGGCGGCGGCGATCTCGGCCACCATCAGCAGGTACCAGGCACTGGACACGTAGTGCAGTCGCTGCGCCCCTGCGAGCAGCAGCGTCAGAGGCACCAGGAGCACCTGCAGCAGCAGGAAGGCCTCGATCATCCGCGAGCGCACCGCGCCGTAGCTCAGCAGGAACTGCACCACCAGGCCGGTCAGCACGCCGAAGGCCGCGCAGAACAGCAGCTCGGTCGTGCTGATGTCGAAGGGCGAATGCTGCAGCCAGCTTCGGGTGGTCAGCAGGTTCCAGGTGAGGATGGCGAGGCCGAGGTAGGTGAGGTGCACCTCGTTCCGGTTGATCCGCCCCAGGTAGAGCAGGAAGACGCCGAGCACGGTGGTGGCGATCGCCACTCCCTGCACAAGCGTGATGTTCAGGAACGTGCGCGCTTCGTGTTCGGGCGCCAGCAGGGCATGCGGGCCGACACGCACCTGCGAGAGCCCGCCAGCCCGTGCGCGCGAAGTGACCTTCTGCAAGGCGTAGCCCTGCACCTTGATGTCGAGATGGTTCTCGCCCGGTCGCAGCAGGCCCGGCGTCAAGGGCACGAGTAGCGGGCGGTGGCAGTTGCGCGTCACCGGTTCGCTCATGTGGCCGTCGCTGTGCACGATGAAACCGTTCAGCCAGACCTCGGCGTTGCTGCAGACGCGGTCGATCGCGACGGCCAGAAGTTCGTCCTTCACCCCCGGCGACTGAAAGCCCAGGCGATACCAGAGTGGCCCGTCTTCGCGCGGTCGGCTGACCGCCCAGTCGTCGGGCAGGCTCACGCGGCGCGGCGGTTGCTCCGCCGGGAAGTGATCGCCACTCCATGTGGCGGTCTGTGCGGAGGTGAGCACGATCACGTTGGCCAGGGTCTCGGGCGCACGCGCCTGCAACCCTTGCCAGGCGAGCAGCCCGGCCAGAGCCACGGCGGCCAGCCATGCGGTCGCGACGGAAAGGGAGCGGCGTGTCTGCATGGGCGCCGATTGTGCAGGAGCATCCGTGCCGAATGACATGCCGGCCGGGCTGGCGCGACAATCCGCCTTTGCGAAAGCGCCCCCCATGATTCTTCGACACGCCTTCATCCCGCTGGACAACACCCGCCTGTCACACCTGTGCGGCAGCGTCGACGATCACCTGCGCCAGATCGAGGCCGCGTTCGACGTGAGCATCTCGCGCCGCAACGAATCCTTCCGCATCGAGGGCGCCAAGCCCAACGCGGAGCAGGCCGTGGCCCTGATGCAGACCTTGTACGACCGAGCGCGCAAGCCGATTGCGCCCGAAGCGTTCCAGCTGGCCTTGGTCGAGGCCCAGGCCGATGCCCGGCGAGGCGGGCGTGGGCGAGCCGTGCGCAGCGGTGACGAGGCCGACGATGCCGACCCCGAAGAACTCGTGCTGCGCACGCGCCGTGCCGATCTCTCCGGGCGCACCGAGAACCAGCGCACCTACCTGGGCAACATCCAGGCGCACGACATCACCTTCGGCATCGGCCCCGCCGGCACCGGCAAGACCTTCCTCGCTGTGGCCAGCGCGGTCGATGCGCTCGAGCGCAGCGCGGTGCAGCGGATCATCCTCACACGGCCCGCGGTGGAGGCCGGCGAGCGCCTGGGCTTTCTGCCCGGTGACCTGGCCCAGAAGGTCGACCCGTACCTGCGCCCCTTGTACGACGCGCTCTACGACCTGATGGGGTTCGACAAGGTCGCCAAGGCCTTCGAGAAGGGCAACATCGAGATCGCGCCGCTGGCCTTCATGCGCGGGCGCACGCTGAACCACGCCTTCGTGATCCTCGACGAAGCGCAGAACACCACGCGCGAGCAGATGAAGATGTTTCTCACCCGCATCGGCTTCGGCAGCAAATGCGTGGTGACGGGCGACGTGAGCCAGATCGACCTGCCGCGCGGCACGGACAGCGGCCTGATCGACGCCGAGCGCGTGTTGCGGCGTGTGAAGGGCATCGCGATGACGCGCTTCACCGCGGCCGATGTGGTGCGCCACCCGCTGGTGGCGCGCATCGTCGAGGCCTACGACGCCGTCCCGCAGGATCGCGACTGATGGCTCGTGCCCCCCGCCCCGAGCTGAGCCTGTCGCTGCAGTTTGCAGATGCCACGCACCGAGCGCACCTGCCGCGGCACAAGGTGGCGCGCTGGATCCGCGCGGCGCTCGAAGCCCCGGGCGAGATCACGGTGCGTGTGGTCGATGCCGAAGAAGGGCAGCGACTGAACCGGGAGTTCCGCGAACGGGACTACGCCACCAACGTGCTCACCTTCGACTACAGCCATGAACCCGTCGTGAGCGCCGACCTGATCCTGTGTGCGCCGGTCGTCGAGGCCGAGGCGCGCGAACAGAACATCACCCTGGAGGCGCACTACGCGCACCTGCTGGTGCATGGCGCCTTGCACGCGCAAGGGTTCGACCATGAAGCCGACGACGAAGCCGAGGCAATGGAGGCACGCGAGACCGAGGTGCTGGCCGGGCTCGGCTTCGCCGACCCATACGACCGCTGAGCCGCTGCGCGCTCAGTGACGGCGCGAGGTGCTGAGGTAGCGCTTGCGCCAGAAGAACCAGCTCAGGCCCGCGCCGAGCGCCAACATCACGATGCTGGCGATCCACACGCCGGTCGAGGTGTGGATCAAGGGCAGGCCGTCGAAGTTCATGCCGAAGAAGCCCGTGATCAGGTTCAGCGGCATGAAGATGGCGGTGATGACCGTCAGCGTACGCATGATGTCGTTGGTGCGGTTGCTTTGCGCCGAGAAGTGCATCTGCACCGCCGTCTCCGACGAGTTCTCGAGCCTGCGCACGTGGCTCAGCACGCGTTCGATGTGCTCCAGCACATCGCGCGAGCGCAGCCGCAGCAGCTCGCGCTCGCGCAGGGAGGTCGAGTCGTTCTCGCTGGGCCATTCTTCGAGTGCGTCCAGCCACTCGACGATCGCGCTGCGCTGGTCTTCGCAGGTGTCTTCGAGCAGGTGCAGGGCATTGCGCGAGTCGAGCAGCACCTGCCAGCTGTCGAAGTGGCTGTTCGGCTTGAAAAGCTCCGTCTGCAGGTAACCGAGCTGTTTGCTCAGGAGTCGGCGCAGCTCGAGGTAGCTATCCACCATGTGGTTGACCATGCGCAGCATCAGGTCGGCCGGGCCGGTGGGCATGCGCGAGCCGATCGCGCGCTGTTCCGTCTCGTGCACCAGTTGCTTCAGGCGCGAGGCGAAGAAGTCGTTCACCTGGCAGTCTGTCGGGTGAACCGTGATCAGCACGCGGTCGTACACCGCAAAACCGACCGGGCTGGTGTCGATGGCCTCGAGCGCGCGCTTGGCGGTGGCCAGCGTGCCCTGTGCCTCGTCGATGAACATCGCGGTGCTCCCGCTCCCCGCCGCCAGGCGCCGGAAGACCATCAGGTCGTAGTTCGAGGTGTAGTCGAAGTGCGAGGGCAACTGGTTATTCAGCAGGTCGCTCACGTGCAGGTCCACGATCTGCGCGCCCGTCCAGCGCTGCAATGCCGACTGAACCGTGGCGATGTTCACTTCGAACTCGCGCCGCGCCGTACTCACCCACACATAGCCTGCGGCCGGCAAGCTCGCCGGCCAGTCGGTCAGTTCGATGAACTGGTCGGGCAGGATGTGAAAGAGCCGCATCAACGCGCCCGCAGCAGGCGCGCTGCTTCGAGCGCGAAGTAGGTCAGCACGCCATCGGCGCCTGCACGCTTGAATGCGAGCAGGCTTTCCATCACGACGGCGTCGTGGTCGAGCCAGCCGTTCTGTGCGGCGGCCTTGAGCATCGCGTACTCACCGCTGACCTGGTAGGCGAAGGTGGGCACGCGGAACTCCTCCTTCACGCGGCGCACGATGTCGAGGTACGGCATGCCGGGCTTGACCATCACCATGTCGGCGCCCTCGGCCAGATCGAGCGCGACTTCGCGCAGGGCTTCGTCGCTGTTGGCCGGGTCCATCTGGTAGACCTTCTTGTTGCTCTTGCCCAGGTTGGCGGCCGAGCCCACGGCGTCGCGGAACGGGCCGTAGAAGGCACTCGCGTACTTGGCGCTGTAGGCCATGATGCGCGTATGGATCGCGCCGCGCGCTTCGAGCGCCGAGCGGATCGCGCCGATGCGGCCGTCCATCATGTCGCTCGGGGCGACGATGTCCACGCCGGCCTCTGCCTGCACCAGCGCCTGTTCGGTGAGGATGGCCACCGTCTCGTCGTTCAGGATGTAGCCGGTGTCGTCGAGCAGGCCGTCCTGGCCGTGCGAGGTGAACGGGTCGAGTGCGACATCCGTCAGCAGGCCCAGTTCAGGAAAGCGCTTCTTCAGTTCGCGCACCACGGTCGGGACCAGGCCTTCGGGGTTGGTGGCTTCGCGGCCATCGGGCGACTTGAGCGAGCCCTCGATCACCGGGAACAGCGCCATGACCGGGATGCCGAGTTGCACGCATTCCTCGGCCACCGGCAGGAGGCGATCGAGGCTGAGCCGCTGCACGCCCGGCATGGAATCGACGTTCTGCGCGATGCCTTGGCCGGCCAACACGAACACCGGCAGGATCAGGTCGCTGGCCCGGAGGTGGTGTTCGCGGACCAGGGCGCGGGTGAACTCATCGCGCCGCAAACGGCGCGGCCGGCTGGTGGGGAAGGGCGGGGGCGTTTGCACGGCGCGAATCCTGGCTCGTGGTGATGAACAGCGGTTGATGGTCAACGCGCGCAGTCGCGACAGAGTTGGCAACTGCGTGTTTTTCCGTAGGTGGCGAGGCTTGCTCGTGTCCCGGGGTCATCTGCTAAAGTTGACGACGGATGATAGCTGCAAGGCTGTTGTCCCCTGCTTTTCCTCCCTGAGCAGGAGCCTTGCCGTGATGACAGCGATAAGGCTTTCCAGCCCCGGCTTGTTGGCCGGGGCTTTTTTCTTGGGGCGTGTCGCACTCACAACATAATCAGGCCGCATGAGCAGCTTGTATTTGTGGGTCAAGGCCTTTCACATCGTCTTCGTGGCCAGCTGGTTTGCTGGCCTCTTCTATCTGCCGCGCCTGTTCGTCAACCTGGCGACGGTGCCCGCGGACAGCCACGCCGAGCGCGAGCGCCTGTTGCTGATGGCGCGCAAGCTCTATCGCTTCACGAGTCTCTTGATGGTGCCGGCACTGCTTCTCGGTCTGTGGCTCTGGCTCGGATTCGGCGTCAAGGGCGGGTGGCTGCATGCCAAGCTCTTCCTGGTGGTGCTCGTGCTGGGTTACCACCACGCCTGCCGGTCGCTGCTGCGCAAGTTCGAGACCTTCAGCAACACGCGCAGCGAGCGCTGGTTCCGCGTGTTCAACGAATCGTCGGTGCTGTTGTTTGCGCTGATCGTGGTGCTGGTGGTGGTCAAGCCCTTCTGAGCGGCGATGGCTGACCAGCAATGAGCCCGTCGCACCCGCACACATCGGCGGAGCCCGGCGGGCACGACGCTGCCCCGCCCCAAAGGCACCGCAGCTCCGCCGCGCCGTTGGCGGCGCTCTATGCCGTGCTGATCGTCTACGCCAGCCTGTCGCCTTTCACGGGCTGGAAGATGCCGGCTGTGCCGCTGCTGGGCCTGGGGCACATGCCGTGGCGCCCGTGGTGGACGGGTTTCGACCTCATCTCCAACCTGCTCGGCTACATGCCCTTTGGCGCCTTGCTGTTCGGTGCCCAGGTTCGCAGCGGGCGTGCGATTGGCGTGTCAGTGTTGACGACCGTGCTCGCGGGCGCGGCACTTTCGGCCTCGATGGAAAGCCTGCAGAACTGGCTGCCGCAACGCGTGCCGTCGCTGGCGGATTGGCTGCTCAACACCGCCGGCACGGTGCTCGGCTTGCTGGTGGCGCTGGCGGTGCAGGCGCTTGGCGGTGTGGCGCGCTGGCAGGTGCTGCGCGACCGGTGGTTCATCAACCGCAGCGCGGGCGGGATCGCGTTGTTGTTGCTATGGCCGGTGGGTTTGCTGTTCCCGGCGCCGGTGCCATTTGGGCTGGGCCAGGTGCTGCTGCCGCTGCAAGAGGCCGCAGTGGCGGCGCTCGAGGGGACGCCCTGGTCGGGTTGGGTCGAGGATTGGGTCTATGCCCGCGAATCGCTTTCTCCGCTGTCGCGTGGCGCTGAGTCGCTGGCGATCGCGTTCGGCTTTCTGGCCCCTTCGTTCGTGGCCTTCGCGATTTTGCGCAGCAGCCGCTGGCGGATCGCGCACGTGCCAGCGTCCCTCGTGATCGGTTTGGGCGCCACGACGCTGTCGACCGCGCTCAACTTCGGGCCGCAGCACGCTCTGGCGTGGCTCACGCCGGCGGTGGTGCCAGCGCTCATCCTGGGCAGCGCGCTGGCTTTCGGGCTGGCGCTGCTGCCGCGGCGCGGCGCGGCGGCGCTGGGGCTGGTGGGCCTGACGGTGCTGGTCGCCTTGGTCGTGCAGGCGCCCACGGATCCGTATTACGCGGAAAGCCTGCAGTCGTGGGAGCAGGGGCGCTTCATTCGCTTTCATGGTGCGGCGCAGTGGGTGGGTTGGCTGTGGCCTTACGCGGCGCTCATGTACCTGCTGATGCGCGTGACGGCGCGGGACGACGCTTCGTAAAATCCGGCATGAGCTATTTCCAGCGCCACATCTTTTTCTGCCTCAACCAGCGCGACAACGGCGAAGCCAGTTGTGCCGATCACGATGCACAGGCGGCCTTCGATCATTGCAAGGCACGCGCCAAGACCGAGAAGCTCAACGGACCAGGTGGCGTACGCGTCAACAAGGCCGGCTGCATGGATCGCTGCGCCGGTGGCCCGGTGGCGGTGGTCTACCCCGAGGCCGTCTGGTACACCTTCGTCGACAAGGACGACATCGACGAGATCGTCGAGTCGCACCTGAAGAATGGTGTGGTGGTGGAGCGCTTGCTGCTGCCTGACTCTGTCGGTCGATGAACGCCCAGACTCGGCGCGTGCTCATCGCCGGATCGGCAGGCGCGATCGAATGCGCAATCGATGAACCCGCCCACACGCCCCGAGGCGTGGCGGTGGTCTGCCATCCGCACCCGTTGCATGGCGGCACCATGGACAACAAGGTGGCGCAGACGCTTGCCCGCGCGTTTGTGCAGATGGGCTATCGCGCGGTGCGATTTAACTTTCGCGGGGTCGGCGGCTCCGAAGGTGCGCATGACGAAGGCCGCGGCGAGACCGACGACACGCTGGCCGTGATCGCCGCTCACCGCGACCCGGCCCTGCCGTTTCGCTTGGCCGGCTTCTCCTTCGGGGGCTATGTGGCGTGTGAAGCCGCGCACCGCCTGCCTGAGGACGACAAGCCCGAAGGCCTGGTGCTGGTCGGCCCCTCGACGCAGAAGCAGACCGTATCGCCCGCGCCACCGGGCACGCTCGTCATCCATGGCGAGGCCGACGACGTTGTTCCCTTGTCGGCCACCCTCGACTGGGCTCGGCCTCAATCGCTGCCGGTTGTCGTGATTCCCGGCGCCGGGCATTTTTTTCATGGGCAGCTGACCCTGCTCAAGAACCTTGTGGTGCGCTTCGGGTCATAAGCCCGGGCGCTCTGCAAGCCCTCACATCCTTCCAGATCCAACCAATGAAAAGACTCCTCGCACTCGTCGCCATGACGCTGGCCGCCGCCACGTCCGCCTTCGCCCAGATGCCGATGCCGCCCGAAGTGGCAGCCCGCAGCTACGTCCTGATCGACCTCAGCACCGGGCAGACGCTCGCCGAGCGCGAGGCTGATATTCAGGCCGACCCCGCCTCGCTGACCAAGCTGATGACGGCCTACATCACGTTCGTGGCCCTGCGCGAGAAGAAGCTCACGCTGGACCAGACCCTGCCGGTCTCGGTGCGGGCATGGGCCGAGCGCAAGGGCGGCGGCTCGCTCATGTTCATCGAGCCGCGCATGACGCCCAAGGTCTCTGATCTGCTGCGTGGCGTGATCGTCAACTCGGGCAACGACGCCTCGGTGGCGCTGGCCGAAGGTGTGGGCGGCACGCTCGACAACTTCGTGGCCATGATGAACCGCCAGGCCCAGGCCTGGGGCCTCAAGAACACCTCGTTCAAGAACGTCACCGGGCTCACCGAGCCGGGCCACAAGAGCAGCGCGCGTGATGTGGCGGTGATTGCAAGCCACATCGTTGCCGACTTCCCCGAGTACTACCCGCTGTACTCGATCAAGAAGTACCGCTACGAAGGCTCGCCTGCCGCCAATGAGAACAACCGCAACGTGCTGCTCGTGCGCGACCCGAGCGTGGACGGCATGAAGACCGGCTACACCGAAGCTGCGGGCTACTGCATGGTGGTGTCGGCTCAGCGCGACTTCCCCAACCTGGCGCCCAACGGCACCGGCGGCGGCAAGCGCCGCCTGCTCAGCGTCGTGATGGGCACGGCGTCGATGGAAGCGCGCGCCAACGAAAGCCAGAAGCTCCTGAACTGGGGCTTCCAGGCCTTCGATGCGGTGCGCCTGTTCGAGGCCGACAAGGCCATCGCCACGGTGCCGGTGTGGAAGGGCGCCGCCAAGGAGGCCCAGCTCGGCACGGGGGCGCCGGTGTTCCTGAGCGTGCCCAAGGGCGACGCATCGAAGCTGCAGACCAAGGTCGAGCGCACCGACCCGCTGGTCGCCCCGCTAGCCAAGGACCAGCGCGTGGGCACGCTCAAGGTCACCACGCCCTCGGGTACGGTGATTGCCGAGCGCCCCTTGGTGGTGTTGCAGGCGGTGGAGCAGGCCGGCATCTTTGGCCGTGCATGGGATTCCATTCGCCTGTGGATCAAGTAATCTCGTCCCCTTGTTCCTGGTTGTCCCGACACGTTGAGGAGGCGCCATGGTCGTCGCCGATCCTGACAGGCTCGAAACTGCACGCGGGGATGCACGCGCAGATGCACTCTCAGATGCGCTGTGTTACCTGAACGGTGACTTCGTCGCCTTGCGCGACGCCCGCGTGTCGGTGCTCGACCGGGGCTTCATGTTCGGCGACGGCATCTACGAGGCGTTTCCGGTCTATGGCGGGCGCATCTTCAGGTTCGACGACCACATGGCGCGCCTGAGCCGCAGCCTGGCCAAGGTTCGCATCGTGAACCCGATGACCGAGGCACAGTGGCTCGCGCTGTGCCGCAAGCTGATCGCCGCGCATCCGGCCGACGACCAGGCGGTGTACATCCAGGTGACGCGCGGCGTGGCGCCGCGCAACCATGTGATGCCCACCGACATCGAACCCACCGTCTTCATCATGACGGGCGCGCTCGCCGCGCCCAGTGCCGAGCAACGCCACCAGGGCGTGGCCTGCGTTACGGCGCGCGATTTCCGGTGGGAGCGTGGCGACATCAAGTCGACCTCGCTGCTCGGCAACGTGCTGGCGCGGCAACTGTCGGCCGATCACGACGCGATCGAGACCATCCTGCTGCGCGACGGCTACCTGACCGAAGGCTCGTCCAGCAACGTGTGGGTGGTGCACGAGGGTGCGCTCCTCGGGCCGCCCAAGAGCGAACACGTGCTCGAAGGCGTTCGCTACGAGTTGATACGCGAGTTGTGCGAAGAGGTGGGCATCGCCTACAACCTGCGGCCGGTGCCCGAGGCCGACGTGCTGGCTGCCGACGAGATCATGCTCAGCTCCGCATCGAAAGAAGTGCTGCCCGTGACCGTGCTCGACGGCGAGGCCGTGGGCCACGGCGCCTTGCGCGGCAAGCCCGGCCCGGTCTACGCGAGGCTGCACGAGGCCTACCAGCGGGCCAAGCTCACCCAATCCATCTAGCCGTCTTCTCCATAGAGCCATGCCAGAGATCCCGCCAGACCAATCGCTGATCGAGTACCCGTCGAAGTTCCCCATCAAGGTGATGGGCTCGAACGTGGACGGCTTCGTGCACGCCGTGACCCAGGTGGCCGAACAGTTCGACCCTGAGTTCGACGCCTCGACGGTGGAGCTGCGCCCGAGCAGCAGCGGCAACTACATGGGCGTGACGATTACCGTCACCGCCACCAGCCGCGAGCAGCTCGACGAGCTCTACCGCACGCTGTCGACCCACCCGATGGTCAAGGTGGTGCTCTGAGCGGTCCCACCGTGCAGGTGCTCGGCCGGGTGCCTTATGTCGAGACGGTCGAGCGCATGCGCGCGTTCACCGAGGAGCGCACTGCAGAAACACCCGACGAGATCTGGCTGTGCGAGCACGATCCTGTCTTCACCCAGGGCATTGCCGGCAAGCCCGAACATGTGCTGGCTGACCGGGGCATCCCGCTGGTGCCGACCAATCGCGGCGGCCAGGTCACGTACCACGGGCCCGGGCAGGTGGTGGCATATCCGTTGATCGATCTGCGCCGCCTCGGCATCTACGTGAAGGAATACGTCTACCGCCTGGAGCACTGCATCGTGAAGACGCTCGAGCACTACGGCGTGACTGGCCACCGGGTCGCTGGCGCGCCCGGCATCTACGTCAATCTGGCCGATCCGTTCGGGCATGCTGCGATGACCGGGCCGCGCGCCGATCCGTTCGACGGCCTCGGCAAGATTGCCGCCCTCGGCATCAAAGTGAGCAGACACTGCAGCTATCACGGCGTTGCGCTCAACGTGGCCATGGATTTGGGACCCTTCGAAGACATCAATCCTTGCGGCTACGCGGGGCTGAAAACAGTCGATCTCGCTACACTGGGCGTTTCTGCAGAGTGGGCCGACGCGGCCCGACAGCTGGGCGACCGCCTGGCAATGCACCTGCGCTGAGAAAGTCACCCACCATGTCGACCGAGAACGTCGTCCACCAAGCCCAGGAGCCGGCGTCGTACGACGCCACGGCCAAGCAGAAGGCGCAGGCCAAGACGGCGCGCATCCCGATCAAAATCGTTCCCGCCGAGCAGCTCAAGAAGCCGGATTGGATCCGCGTCAAGGCCGGTACGCAAAACAGCCGCTTCTACGAGATCAAGCAGATCCTGCGCGAGCACAAGCTGCACACGGTCTGTGAAGAGGCCTCATGCCCCAACATCGGTGAGTGCTTCGGCGGCGGCACGGCCACCTTCATGATCATGGGCGACAAGTGCACCCGCCGCTGCCCGTTCTGCGATGTCGGCCACGGCCGGCCTGACCCGCTGGACGTCCACGAGCCAGAGAACCTTGCCAAGACGATCGCGGCGCTCAAACTCAAGTACGTGGTGATCACCAGCGTCGACCGCGACGATCTGCGCGATGGCGGCGCGGGCCACTTCGTGGAGTGCATCCGCAAGGTGCGCGAGCTCTCTCCGCAGACGCGCATCGAGATCCTCACGCCGGATTTCCGTGGTCGCATGGACCGTGCGCTGGAAATACTGAAGGCCGCGCCGCCCGACGTGATGAACCACAACCTGGAAACGGCCCCGCGCCTGTACAAAGAGGCGCGCCCCGGTTCCGACTACGCCTACTCGCTCAACCTGCTCAAGCGCTTCAAGGAGTTCGCGCCCCACGTGCCAACCAAGAGCGGCCTGATGGTCGGCCTGGGCGAGACCGACGAAGAGATCCTGCAGGTGATGCGTGACATGCGCGAGCACGGCATCGACATGCTCACCATCGGCCAGTACCTCTCACCAAGCGGCCACCACCTGCCGGTGCGCCGCTACGTGCACCCCGACACCTTCAAGATGTTCGAGGCTGAGGCGCACAAGATGGGCTTCACCCATGCTGCCGTGGGTGCCATGGTGCGAAGCAGCTACCACGCCGACCAGCAGGCCGCCCATGCGGGTGTCGGCGCCGTCGCTTGATCCATTCGTCACGCCGGGCCGCCGCTGGGTGGGCGCCGGCCTCGCGGCGCTGGCTGTGGCGCTGAGCGGCTGCGGCAGCCTGCCGCAGCTGGCCGACCGCCCGGCGTCCACCGCTCTCACCGACACGGCCGACACTCGGCTGGGCCGGGCTGTGGCCCCCGAGGCGGCAGCCCATCGTGGCCTGACCGGTATCTTCCCGCTACAGAATGCGCGCGATGCCTTCGCCGCACGGGTTCTGCTGGCGCGCGCCGCCGAACGCAGCCTCGACGTGCAGTACTACATCTGGCGCAACGATCTGTCGGGCGGGCTGCTCTTCGATGCCCTGTTCGAAGCGGCGGAGCGTGGCGTGCGCGTGCGCCTGCTGCTCGACGACGCCAACACCTCGGGCCTGGACCCCACGCTGGCCGCGCTCGATGCGCACCCCAACATCGAAGTGCGCCTCTTCAACCCCTTCGTCAACCGAGGTTCGCGGGCGCTGGGCTACGTCGGTGACTTCTCGCGCCTGAACAGGCGCATGCACAACAAGTCATTCACCGCCGACAACCAGGTCACCATCGTCGGCGGCCGCAATGTAGGCGACGAATACTTCGGTGCCGGCGAAGGCGTGGGTTTCGTCGATCTCGATGTCGCCGCCGCCGGGCCGGTGGTGGCCGATGTGTCGAACAGGTTCGATGCCTACTGGGCGAGCGACTCGGCCTATCCGTTCGACCGCATCGGGCCGCGCGCCGATGCCGAGGCGCTGGCCGGGTTTGGCGCCGCCGCCGCCGGGCGCGCCGCCGCGCCAGAGGCGGTTGTCTATACCGACGCGGTCCGCCAGAGTTTGCTCGCGCGCATGCTGGAGCAGCAACGCGTGGCCATGCAGTGGTCGAGCGCCCATCTGGTGAGCGACGACCCCGCCAAGGCGCTCGACAAGGCATCGGCCGAGGGCTTGCTGATCACGCAATTGCGAGAGGTTCTGGGCGAACCGCAGCGCGGGGTCGATCTGGTGTCGCCTTACTTCGTGCCGGGGCAGTTGGTGGTCGATGCCTTCTCGCAGATGGCGCGGCGGGGCGTGAAGGTCCGCATCCTCACCAACTCGCTCGAAGCCAACGACGTGGCACCCGTCCATGCCGGATACGCCAAATGGCGCAGGCCGCTGCTGCAGGCCGGCGTGAAGATCTATGAGTTGCGCCGCCGGCCCGGCGCGCCCCCGCCGAACAAGGGGGGCGGCGTGGCGGGCAGCTCGGCGGCGAGCCTGCACGCCAAGACCTTCGCTGTCGATGGCAGCCGGGTCTTCGTCGGTTCGTTCAACTTCGACCCGCGCTCGGCGCTGCTCAACACCGAACTCGGCATGGTTGTGGACAGCCCGACCCTGGCGCGCGCGCTGTCCTCGGCCTTCGATGACGCCATCCCGGCGGCTGCCTACGAGGTCGGTCTTTCGCCCGACGGTGACAGCCTCGTCTGGACCGAGCGAGACGGAGCGCAAACCCGGCAGTACACCAGCGAGCCGGGCGTGGGTGCCTTCAAGCGCGCCTGGGTCGGTTTCCTTTCGCTGCTGCCCATCGACTGGATGCTTTAGGGCTGATCAGGTCTCGCTGAGCAGTGTCTCGAGCTGCGCATTCAGCGCATCGAAGTCCAGTTCGCCGACATATCGCCGGACGATCTCGCCGCGCTTGTTGATGAGCAGCGTGGTGGGCGTTGCCGCCACGCCGCCAAAGCTGTCTGCGACATCGCCGGTGTTGTCGATCACGAGCGAGAACGGGAGCCGGCGCGATTCACTGAAATTCACTGCCGCGGCGGGCGGGTCGTATCGCATCGCCACTGCCAGAGTTTCGAGGCCCCGCGCACTGAAACGACGGTGCGTGGCAGCGAGTTGTGGCATCTCTTTCACGCACACCGCGCACGTGGTGGCCCAGAAGTTCACCAGCACCACCTTGCCCCGCAGCGGACAACCGCGCAGGCGTGCCGTCGAGCCGCGTATAGGCCACGTCGGGCGCGTTCGAGGAATGCCCATGAAAGCAGAGGGCTGCTGTGGCGCCAATTGCCAAGACGAACAGCCCGACGGCAAGATGCGGAGTCAATTTCAACGGAGTGCTTTCATGCAGCGCAGAAAGTTTACGTCGGCCCTGGTGTCGGTCGCTGGCCTGGGTGTCATGTCCAACGTGCAGGCCGCCGGCATCTCCGAGACTGACGCCGCAAGCGGCATTCGCGTGGCCCTGGAAAAGGGCGCCGTGGCGGCCGTGAACATGCTGGGCAAGCCCGATGGCTTTCTCGGCAACCCGAAGGTCCGCATTCCTTTGCCCGGTGCCTTGAACGACGCGGCCGGCCTGCTCAAGGCCACCGGACAACAAAAGCGCGTCGAAGAACTCGAAGTGGCCATGAATCGCGCGGCTGAACAGGCCGTCCCCGAGGCGCAGGTGCTGCTCGTCAACGCGGTCAAGGACATGAGCGTGGAAGACGCGAAGCAGGTCATCAGCGGGGGTGACAACTCGGTCACCAACTTCTTCGCGACCAAGACCCGGGCGCCGCTGGCCGAGAAGTTCTTGCCCATCGTCACCAAGGCCACTGAAAAGGTCGCGCTCGTGGACAAGTACAACGCCGTCGCCGGCAAGGCGGCTGGCTTTGGCCTGATCAAGCAGCAGGACGCGAACGTCTCCTCCTACGTGACGGAGAAGACCCTCGACGGCTTGTTCCTCATGATCGGCGAGGAAGAAAAGAAGATCCGCGCCAACCCGGCCGCGGCCGGCAGCGCCATCGTGCAAAAGGTGTTCGGCAGCCTGAAGTAGTCGCGCTGAGGTCGTCGCGCCGAACTGTCGTCAGACGGTCTTCGCCAGCTCGAACATAAGCGCTGACGGAAGCGACGCGAGGATCGCGTCGCGCCCGACGCGGGCGATGTTCGAGCCACCGAAGCCGGAGATCTCGAAGGTGCTGCCTTCTTCGATGATCTCGATGAAGGCCACCTCGGCGCCACCGGTGTCGACCTCGCTGCGCAGCTGGTTGAAGCGGTCGCCGCGCAGCACCGACTCGATCACGATCGCGTGCGGTAGCCCGCCGCGGCAGAACTCGCGGGCTTCGTCCACCGAATTCACGAAATCCACGATCAGGCCCATGTTGCGGATCGCGTCGCGTATCTGCACCCGCACGTCGCGGCGCGAGGCCACCACGAGCACCTGGCTGCCCGACAGGGGCTTGTTCTGCAGCGAGGGCGAGAAGCCCTGGTCGAGTTCGATGGCGCTCACGCCTTCGAGTTCGTTGCTCACGGTGCGCGGGAACTCCAGCGTCATCAGCACATCGGCGCCCTCGGTCTTGCGCTCGATCGGCAGGCCCATGGTCCACGCGGTTTGCTGAAGCAGTCGCCAACTCATCGAATCGAGGCGGGCCTGCAGGGCGTCTTCGGCGGTCGCATCCACGGCCTGGTCGGCCGGGCGGTAGCTGAACTTCGCGATCACGCGCGCGTGGGCGGGCCAGGTCTTGATGTCCACACGGAACTCGATGCTCGATTGCGCCAGTTCCATGGCCCAGCTCAGCGCGGTGTTGAGCAAGCTGAACAGCAGCGAGGCGTCCACGATCACTTCGGCCGGGCGAAGCACCTGCCGGACGTGAATGTTGCGCGCCTTGATCTCGCGCACGCGCTGAGTGAGCACATCCTTCAGGGTGTCAGTGAGTGGCAGTCGCTCCGGCGTTTGCCGAAGTTGGCCGGAGGCGAGCCGGGCGATCTGCTGGCCTGACATGCTGATCTGGCGGGCGCGCTGGATCTCATCGCCCAGCGCTCGCAAGCTCGACCGATCGATGCGGCCGGTGGTGGCGAGGATCTGCACGCGATCGAGGGCGGCCGTCAGCGGCCCGGCGATCTCGGCGCTCAATTCGCCCATGACGTCGCGCCAGTGCTCAGGCGCCCCCAGCATCACGGCTTCGGCGGTTGGGTCCGACGAGGCTGGAGCACGGTTCAGTTCGGTCATGTCCATGGAAGAGCGCCTTGATGTGTCTCGCGACGTGCCAAATGTTGCACGCCGTAAGTGTCACAGCAGATCGGCCTCTCGCGGCAGAGGGTAGCTGCCATTTCCCCCGTAGGTGGGGGGCACTTGGCACCGAGCTTGCGCGCCGCGGGTACCGGGGCATCCGCCTGCTGAATGGCTCAGATCACGCCGCGCGCACGGAGGCCGTCGATCTCGGCCGATGTCCAGCCGAACTCTTCGAGTACCTCACGTGTGTGTTCGCCCAGCAGCGGTGGCGGGCGGCGGTACTGCACCGGGGTCTGCGAGAACTTCATGGGGCTGGCGACCAGCCGAAGGTCGTCGGCCAGCGGGTGAGGCATGGCCACTGTCATGCCGCGCGATTGAACGTGCGGGTCGGCGAACACTTCGTCCAGTTTGTTGATGGCACCGCAGGGCACCTTGGCGGCCTCGAGCGCGCTCAACCAATCCTGCTTCGTGCGTGTCTTGAAAACCTCCGCCAGCTGCGGCACGAGCGCGTCTCGATGGCGCACGCGGTCGGCGTTCCTGATGAAGCGGGTGTCCTGGGCCAGGTCGGGGCGCCCGGCCACCTCGCAGAACTTGGCGTATTGGCTGTCGTTACCCACGGCCAGGATCAGGTGCCCGTCGGCCGTTTCGAACACTTGGTAGGGCACGATGTTCTGGTGGGCGTTGCCTACGCGTCGCGGCGCGGTGCCGGTGGTGAGGTAGTTCGCGCCCAGGTTGGCCAGCATCGCGACCTGGGTGTCGAGCAGCGCCATGTCGATAGCCTGGCCCTCGCCGGTGGCATCGCGGTGGCGCAGCGCGGCCAGGATCGCCACGGTGGCATACATGCCCGTGAAGAGGTCGGCGACCGCCACGCCCACCTTCTGCGGCCCGCCGCCCGGCAGGTCGTCACGTTCGCCCGTCACACTCATGAGGCCGCCCATGCCCTGCACGGCGTAGTCGTAGCCCGCGCGCTCCCGGTAGGGGCCGGTCTGGCCGAAGCCCGTCACCGAGCAGTAGACGAGCCTAGGCTGCTCGGCGCGCAGGCTGGCCCCATCCAGACCGTAGCGCGCCATGTCGCCGACCTTGAAGTTCTCGATGAACACATCGCAATCGCGCACCAGGCGGCGGATCAGGTCCTGGCCTTCCGGCTGGGCGATGTCGACGGTGATGGAGCGCTTGTTTCGATTGGTGCCCAGGTAGTACGCTGCCTCGGCGGTGTCGTGGCCGTCGCGGTCCTTGAGGAACGGCGGGCCCCAGCCGCGGGTATCGTCGCCACCGCTGCCGTTTCTCATCGGGCGCTCGATCTTGATCACGTCGGCGCCGAGGTCAGCCAGTGTCTGCGTGCACCAGGGGCCGGCCAGCACGCGGGAGAGGTCGAGAACCCGGATCCCGCTCAGGGGCTGAGGTGTCAGGCTGGGTGTGGGGGTGTGTGCGCTCATCTGGCCGATTGTGTCCTCCAGCGGCTCCGATAATCGCCCGATGCTGAGTCGTCTAGCCCGGGGCCGACGTGCCCTTCAGAGTGTGCCCACGGTGGCGTTGTTGGTGGGCGTGTTGAGCGCCTGCACTCCAACGCTCGACTGGCGCGAGGTTCGGCCCGAGTCGAGCGGGGTGATGCTGCTGTTCCCGTGCAAGCCGAGCACCGAACACCGCACGCTGGCCTTGGCCGGGGCTCCGGTTCGCATGCACATGCTCGTGTGCCGCGCAGGCACTGCGACCTGGGCGCTGTCCTACGCCGACATGTCCGACCCGGCGCGCATGGCGCCCGCGATCGAGGCGCTACGCGCGGCGGCCCTTGCCAACATCGAGGGTCGCGCCGAAACGCTCGGGCCCTGGGTCGTAAAAGGGATGACGCCCAACCCCCTGGCGCAGCGGGTGCGCGTCCAGGGGCGCATGCCCGGCGGCGAAGCGGTGACGCAGGAGATCGGCTTCTTCAGCCGCGGCGCGTGGGTGTATCAGGCGACGGTGATGGGCGGCGGCCTCGACGGCGAGGCAGTTGCCAATTTCTTCGACAACATCGGATGGCCATCGAACTGAAGGGGCGTCGGGCGATGGCGGGCCGAGATGTCAGCCGAAGTGCCTCGCGGCGCGTTGACTTCCGATGTGGGCCCATGTGTGGTTTTTGTGGCGAGTGATGCGGGTGCATCCACCCGTTCGCATGCCTGGCGGGTCGAAGCTCTCATAATTCCTGCATGCCCGGCCTGTTGATCATTGCGCACGCCCCTTTGGCGTCTTCGCTGAAGGCGGTGGCGCAGCACACCTTCCCTGATTGCGGGCGCCGGCTCGAGGCGCTCGATGTGTTGCCCGAAGACTCGGTCGAGGTCATCGAGGGGCGCGCGCGTGCGCTACTCGCACAGGTGGGCGGGCCCGATGCGCTCATATTCACCGATGTCTTCGGCGCGACGCCCTGCAACGTGGCGCAGCGCCTGGCCGACGGAGTCCACGTCAAGGTGATCGCCGGGGTGAACGTACCGATGCTCTGGCGCTCCCTGTGCTATGCCGACGAGTCGCTCGATGCCGTCATCGCGCGCGCCGTGGCGGGTGCCACCCAGGGCGTCATGCAGGTGGCCACCTCGCGGCCGCAGAACCAAGCCTACAAACCTGGCGCCAATGATCAAAACAAGCATCAGCATCAGCAATAAGCTCGGCCTGCACGCGCGCGCTTCGGCCAAGCTCACCAAGCTGGCGAGCAGCTTTCAGTCAGAGGTTTTCATGAGCCGCAACGCGCGCCGCGTCAACGCCAAGAGCATCATGGGCGTGATGATGCTGGCGGCCGGTATCGGTAGCGAAGTCGAGATCGAGACCGAAGGCCCCGATGAGCAGGCCGCGATGGACGCGCTGGTGGCCCTGATCAACGACAAGTTCGGCGAGGGCGAGTGATCGCCCCCGGCCTCACGCGCCGAGAAAGTGTTTGCGGTAGCGGGCCGGCAAGTCGGAAATGCGCATCAGCATGGGCAGGTCGGCCGTGTTGAAGTCCGGGTCCCAGGCGGGAGCGCCCAGCACTTTGGCGCCACAACGCAGGTAACCCTTGATCAGCGCGGGGGCCTCGACCTCCAGGTCTTTCTGTAGATCATCGACCGGCAAGGCCAACCGTGGCATCACCTGCAGTTCGATCGGCGCGAGGTGCGTGCGGCGCAACTGCTCCCACAGGCTCGCAGCGAAATGCCCGCCGTCGCGCATGCTCACGCTGGCGCAGCCCACCATCGTGTCCAGGCGGTTGCGCACCATGAACTCCGCCAGCGCACCCCAGAGCGCCATGATCACGCCGCCCGAGCGCCAGTCCGGATGCACGCACGAACGCCCGAGCTCGACCATGCGCGAACGAAGTGGGCGCAGGCGGGTGAGGTCGAACTCGGTGTCGCTGTAGAGGCCGCCCACCCGCTTGGCCGAATCGGGCGTGAGCACGCGGTATGTGCCGATCACCGGCCCGGGCTCGCTTCCGTTGCCCTGCGCGCGAACCAACAGGTGCTCGCAAAACGGGTCGAACATGTCGATGTCGTGCCCGGGTGGTGATCCCTGCGGCACGCTCAGGCGTGCGCCCATTTCTTCAGCGAAGACCAGGTGCCTTAGCTGCTGCGCCTGCCGAACGTCTCTTTCATCGCGTGCCCAAACCACTTGAAACTCAGCAGCGTGAGGACGGACCGGTGCGGTCGTTGGCTGGCTAGGGTGAAGTGACCTCCGTGGCGTGTCGGCACGCAGCGTGGAGATGGGCATCGTCGGCAGGGGCAGATCCCGCATGGGTTTCTCCTTGAAATCGCATGTCGATCGTCGCCGGCGGCCGTGACGTGAGCGTGAACTCACGATGACGCGGTGGTGACACACGGCCGGGTCGTTCCCCGGGCGGCGCGGAGTGCGCGCTGCTACGATCGTTTGCATGAGCTTTCAGGTCTTCGGCTTGCCGGTTTCACGTGGGGTGGCCATCGGTCGTGCGGTGCTGGTGGCGTCCAGCCGCGTCGACGTGGCCCACTACTTCATCGAGGACAGCCAGGTCGAGGCTGAGATCGATCGCATGCGCACCGCCCGCGATGCCGTGGCCGCGGAACTGACCGCCCTGCAGCGTGACCTGCCAGCCGATGCGCCCGGTGAGTTGTCGGCCCTGCTCGACGTCCACCTGCTGCTCTTGCACGACGAGGCACTGACCGGCGCCACCAAGCAATGGATCCAGGAGCGCCACTACAACGCCGAATGGGCCCTCTCGGCGCAGTTGGAGGTCTTGGCGCGCCAGTTCGACGAAATGGAAGACGACTACCTGCGCGAACGCAAGGCCGACCTGGAGCAGGTGGTCGAGCGTCTGCTGAGGGCCATGAGCCGGGGCGCCGCCTTGCCGACCGAAGCGCCAGCGCCAGGCATCAGCCCGCGCGACTTTGCCGGCGAAGACCCGCTGGTGCTCGTTGCCAACGACATCGCGCCGGCCGACATGCTGCAGTTCAAGCGCAGCATCTTCACCGGGTTCATCACCGACGTTGGCGGGCGCACCTCTCACACAGCGATCGTGGCGCGCAGCATGGACATCCCGGCGGTGGTCGGCGCGCGCGAAGCCAGCCACATCATTCGCCAGGACGATTGGGTCGTCATCGACGGCGACAACGGTGTCGTCGTGGTCGATCCGTCGCCCTTGCTACTAGAGGAGTACCGGTTCCGGCAGCGGCAGAGCGGCCTCGAGCGGGATCGACTGTCTCGGCTGCGGCATACGCCGGCCGTGACTCTCGATGGGGAGCGCGTCGAACTGCACGCCAACATCGAGCTGCCCGGTGACGCTCCAGCGGCTTTGGCAGCCGGCGCGGTCGGGGTGGGCCTGTTCAGAAGCGAGTTCCTCTTCATGAATCGGGGGGGCGAACTGCCTGGCGAGGAGGAGCAGTTCGAGGCCTATCGAGCCGCCGTCGAAGGCATGAATGGCCTGCCGGTCACGATCCGCACCGTAGATATAGGCGCCGACAAGCCGCTGGATCGGCTCTCGGCGACCGAGTTGCGCCATGAGCATGCCCTCAATCCGGCATTGGGCCTGCGGGCCATTCGCTGGAGCCTCTCCGAGCCAGGCATGTTCAGGCAGCAGCTCCGCGCCATCCTGCGTGCAAGCGCGCTCGGCAAGGTACGCATCCTCATTCCGATGGTTGCCCACGTCAGCGAGGTGCGCCTGGCCCTGGAGGCGATCGCACGCGCCAAGCATCAACTCGACGACGCCGGGCGCGCCTATGGAGTGGTCGAGGTGGGCGCCATGATCGAGGTGCCCGCCGCGGCCATCGCGGTCAAGTCGCTCCTGCACCATTTCGACTTTGTGTCCATTGGCACGAACGACTTGATCCAGTACACCCTCGCCATTGACCGCGCCGACGAGGCTGTTGCCCATCTATATGACCCCTGGCATCCGGCGGTCCTTCATTTGGTTGCCCATGCCATCGCCAGCTCACGCGAATCTGGCAAGGCCGTAAGCGTGTGCGGAGAAATGGCCGGCGATCCGGCGTTCACAGAACTCTTGCTGGCGATGGGCCTGCGAAGCTTCTCCATGCACCCATCGCAGATTGCCGCCGTCAAACAGAAGGTGCTGCGGGCAGACACGCGCCGCTTGGCAGCGCAATTGCCGGCAATCCTGGAGCGCGAGGATGCCGAGTTGGCGTGTGCCCAACTCTTTGCATGAAGAGGTGGCTGACTTGGCATGGGCCACCAATTTCTCAGGCCGCTTGCGCACACGAAAAAAAGGGTGCTATAGTCGTTGGCTTCGCTGATTGCAGCAGGCAACGCAAACGCAACGCCGGCAGCAAACAGAGAAAAGAAAAAAAGAGCAGGCAGTTGACGAGTTGATAAAAAACAAGTCATAATCGCAGGCTCTGCTGATCGAAGAAGAAATCGCAAAGCGCGACGACGGATTTGAAAAGCAAAGTAGTCGAGCGGTTGACGAGGTTAATAAAACAAGTCATAATCGCAGGCTCTGCTGATCGAAGAAGAAATCGCAAAGCGCGACGACGGATTTGAAAAGCAAAATAGTCGAGCGGTTGACAAGGTTAATAAAACAAGTCATAATCGCAGGCTCTGCTGAAACAAACAAGTTCAGCAAAACGCAGACGAAAGTTTGCAAGCTCTTTAAAAATTAACAGCCGATAAGTGTGGGCGTTTGAAGGCGAGTGCCAAGAGTCGCAAGACTCAAGGTCTCATGGACCTTAAACGCTCATAGAAGTGAAGTTCACTTCAATTCTTTGAGTAATTTATCAAGATCGAACTGAAGAGTTTGATCCTGGCTCAGATTGAACGCTGGCGGCATGCCTTACACATGCAAGTCGAACGGCAGCACGGGAGCAATCCTGGTGGCGAGTGGCGAACGGGTGAGTAATACATCGGAACGTGCCCAGTAATGGGGGATAGCCCGGCGAAAGCCGGATTAATACCGCATACGACCTACGGGTGAAAGCGGGGGATCGAAAGACCTCGCGTTATTGGAGCGGCCGATGGCAGATTAGCTAGTTGGTGGGGTAAAAGCCTACCAAGGCGACGATCTGTAGCTGGTCTGAGAGGACGACCAGCCACACTGGGACTGAGACACGGCCCAGACTCCTACGGGAGGCAGCAGTGGGGAATTTTGGACAATGGGCGCAAGCCTGATCCAGCCATGCCGCGTGCGGGAAGAAGGCCTTCGGGTTGTAAACCGCTTTTGTCAGGGAAGAAACGCGCTGAGCTAATATCTCGGCGTAATGACGGTACCTGAAGAATAAGCACCGGCTAACTACGTGCCAGCAGCCGCGGTAATACGTAGGGTGCAAGCGTTAATCGGAATTACTGGGCGTAAAGCGTGCGCAGGCGGCTATGCAAGACAGATGTGAAATCCCCGGGCTCAACCTGGGAACTGCATTTGTGACTGCATGGCTAGAGTACGGTAGAGGGGGATGGAATTCCGCGTGTAGCAGTGAAATGCGTAGATATGCGGAGGAACACCGATGGCGAAGGCAATCCCCTGGACCTGTACTGACGCTCATGCACGAAAGCGTGGGGAGCAAACAGGATTAGATACCCTGGTAGTCCACGCCCTAAACGATGTCAACTGGTTGTTGGACGGCTTGCTGTTCAGTAACGAAGCTAACGCGTGAAGTTGACCGCCTGGGGAGTACGGCCGCAAGGTTGAAACTCAAAGGAATTGACGGGGACCCGCACAAGCGGTGGATGATGTGGTTTAATTCGATGCAACGCGAAAAACCTTACCTACCCTTGACATGCCAGGAATCCTGAAGAGATTTAGGAGTGCTCGAAAGAGAGCCTGGACACAGGTGCTGCATGGCCGTCGTCAGCTCGTGTCGTGAGATGTTGGGTTAAGTCCCGCAACGAGCGCAACCCTTATCATTAGTTGCTACGCAAGGGCACTCTAATGAGACTGCCGGTGACAAACCGGAGGAAGGTGGGGATGACGTCAGGTCATCATGGCCCTTATGGGTAGGGCTACACACGTCATACAATGGCCGGTACAGAGGGCTGCCAACCCGCGAGGGGGAGCTAATCTCAGAAAACCGGTCGTAGTCCGGATCGTAGTCTGCAACTCGACTGCGTGAAGTCGGAATCGCTAGTAATCGCGGATCAGCTTGCCGCGGTGAATACGTTCCCGGGTCTTGTACACACCGCCCGTCACACCATGGGAGCGGGTTCTGCCAGAAGTAGTTAGCCTAACCGCAAGGGGGGCGATTACCACGGCAGGGTTCGTGACTGGGGTGAAGTCGTAACAAGGTAGCCGTATCGGAAGGTGCGGCTGGATCACCTCCTTTCTGGAAAATAGCACTCAAGTTTGAGCGCCCACTCTTATCGGCTGTAATTGACAACAGTGTGAAATGTGAGCCGGCCAGATGCGTCAGCGCTAGGCTGATGCATTGCGGCCGACCATCGCGCTTCACAAAGATTCGCGAGGGGTCTGTAGCTCAGTTGGTTAGAGCACCGTCTTGATAAGGCGGGGGTCGTTGGTTCGAGACCAACCAGACCCACCAATTCAATTGGGGGATTAGCTCAGCTGGGAGAGCACCTGCTTTGCAAGCAGGGGGTCGTCGGTTCGATCCCGTCATCCTCCACCAATTCACTTCGAATATATTGTTGACGAAAGGAATGGAAATCCTTTCGTCAGCGATCTAACTGAATCGTCTGTTGTTCTTTAACAATTTGTAGAGTCGAAAATCAGCATTGCTGGCGGAAAGTGCCTCATGGCATACCGTGCCGTCAGCAATATTTGATTGCGTCAACAAAAGTTCAACCTCGTAACGAGATTGAAATTGGCATAACGCGTAATACTCAATATGAGTCCTTGACGATGCCTCGGTCACGAGGTGTCAAAATTATAGGGTCAAGTGACTAAGTGCATGTGGTGGATGCCTTGGCGATTACAGGCGACGAAGGACGTGATAGCCTGCGATAAGCTTCGGGGAGCTGGCAAATTAGCTTTGATCCGGAGATTTCCGAATGGGGAAACCCACCCTTAGGGGTATCGCACAGTGAATACATAGCTGTGCGAGGCGAACCGGGTGAACTGAAACATCTCAGTAGCTCGAGGAATAGACATCAACCGAGATTCCGAAAGTAGTGGCGAGCGAAATCGGAGGAGCCTGCACGTTTTAGCTATCGACTTATCAGAACGGAATGGAAAGTCCGACCACAGTGGGTGATAGTCCCGTATGGAAAAAGTTGGTAGTAGAACTAGGCGTGCGACAAGTAGGGCGGGACACGTGTAATCCTGTCTGAATATGGGGGGACCATCCTCCAAGGCTAAATACTCGTAATCGACCGATAGCGAACTAGTACCGTGAGGGAAAGGCGAAAAGAACCCCGGGAGGGGAGTGAAATAGATCCTGAAACCGCATGCATACAAACAGTCGGAGCCCGCAAGGGTGACGGCGTACCTTTTGTATAATGGGTCAGCGACTTACATTCAGTGGCAAGCTTAACCGAATAGGGAAGGCGTAGAGAAATCGAGTCCGAATAGGGCGTTCAGTCGCTGGGTGTAGACCCGAAACCAAGTGATCTATCCATGGCCAGGATGAAGGTGCCGTAACAGGTACTGGAGGTCCGAACCGACTAGTGTTGCAAAACTAGCGGATGAGCTGTGGATAGGGGTGAAAGGCTAAACAAACTTGGAAATAGCTGGTTCTCTCCGAAAACTATTTAGGTAGTGCCTCAAGTATTACCATCGGGGGTAGAGCACTGTTATGGCTAGGGGGTCATGGCGACTTACCAAACCATTGCAAACTCCGAATACCGATGAGTACAGCTTGGGAGACAGTGCACCGGGTGCTAACGTCCGGACACAAGAGGGAAACAACCCAGACCGCCAGCTAAGGTCCCCAAAATTGGCTAAGTGGGAAACGAAGTGGGAAGGCTAAAACAGTCAGGATGTTGGCTTAGAAGCAGCCATCATTTAAAGAAAGCGTAATAGCTCACTGATCGAGTCGTCCTGCGCGGAAGATGTAACGGGGCTAAGCCAGTTACCGAAGCTGCGGATGTGCAATTTATTGCACGTGGTAGGAGAGCGTTCTGTAGGCCTGTGAAGGTGGCTTGTGAAGGCTGCTGGAGGTATCAGAAGTGCGAATGCTGACATGAGTAGCGTTAAAGGGGGTGAAAAGCCCCCTCGCCGAAAGCGCAAGGTTTCCTACGCAACGTTCATCGGCGTAGGGTGAGTCGGCCCCTAAGGCGAGGCAGAGATGCGTAGCTGATGGGAAACAGGTCAATATTCCTGTACCGATATGTAGTGCGATGTGGGGACGGAGAAGGTTAACTCAGCCGGGTGTTGGATGTCCCGGTTCAAGCGTGTAGTCATACCCTTTAGGCAAATCCGGAGGGTTTAGATGAGGCGTGATAACGAGGAGGCTTGCCTCTGAAGTGAGTGATACCCTGCTTCCAGGAAAAGCCACTAAGCTTCAGCTACATACGACCGTACCGCAAACCGACACTGGTGCGCGAGATGAGTATTCTAAGGCGCTTGAGAGAACTCTGGAGAAGGAACTCGGCAAATTGACACCGTAACTTCGGAAGAAGGTGTGCCTTTAGTAGGTGATCCATTTACTTGGTGAGCCCAATAAGGCCGCAGAGAATCGGTGGCTGCAACTGTTTATTAAAAACACAGCACTCTGCAAAGACGAAAGTCGACGTATAGGGTGTGACTCCTGCCCGGTGCTGGAAGATTAAATGATGGGGTGCAAGCTCTTGACTGAAGTCCCAGTAAACGGCGGCCGTAACTATAACGGTCCTAAGGTAGCGAAATTCCTTGTCGGGTAAGTTCCGACCTGCACGAATGGAGTAATGATGGCCACACTGTCTCCTCCAGAGACTCAGCGAAGTTGAAATGTTTGTGATGATGCAATCTCCCCGCGGAAAGACGGAAAGACCCCATGAACCTTTACTGTAGCTTTACATTGGACTTTGAACAGATCTGTGTAGGATAGGTGGGAGGCTTTGAAGCGGTGCCGCTAGGTGTCGTGGAGCCAACGTTGAAATACCACCCTGGTGTGTTTGAGGTTCTAACCTTGGCCCGTTATCCGGGTTGGGGACAGTGTATGGTGGGCAGTTTGACTGGGGCGGTCTCCTCCCAAAGCGTAACGGAGGAGTTCGAAGGTACGCTAGGCACGGTCGGAAATCGTGCTGATAGTGCATAGGCATAAGCGTGCTTGACTGCGAGACTGACAAGTCGAGCAGGTACGAAAGTAGGACTAAGTGATCCGGTGGTTCTGTATGGAAGGGCCATCGCTCAACGGATAAAAGGTACTCTGGGGATAACAGGCTGATACCGCCCAAGAGTTCATATCGACGGCGGTGTTTGGCACCTCGATGTCGGCTCATCTCATCCTGGGGCTGTAGCCGGTCCCAAGGGTATGGCTGTTCGCCATTTAAAGAGGTACGTGAGCTGGGTTTAAAACGTCGTGAGACAGTTTGGTCCCTATCTTCCGTGGGCGCTGCAAGATTGAGAGAGCCTGCTCCTAGTACGAGAGGACCGGAGTGGACGCACCTCTGGTGTATCGGTTGTCACGCCAGTGGCATCGCCGAGTAGCTATGTGCGGAAGAGATAACCGCTGAAAGCATCTAAGCGGGAAACTCGTCTCAAGATTAGTCTTGCCGGGGCCTTGAGCCCCCTGAAGAGTCGTTCGAGACCAGGACGTTGATAGGCTGGGTGTGGAAGCTGAGTAATCAGTTAAGCTAACCAGTACTAATTGCTCGTGAGGCTTGACCCTATAATTTTGACAGACGTCAGATTGGGTTTGCCAAGTTATGCCGACCTTCTAATATGAAGGTGGCGCAATCAAATTATGCTGATAGCTGCTAGATACAAAATATCTAGCAGCCGACTCTACAAATTGGCCGTCTTGCGCGTACCGCAAGATGGTTGACCGGTTAAGCCTGATGACCATAGCGAGGTGGTCCCACTCCTTCCCATCCCGAACAGGACAGTGAAACGCCTCAGCGCCGATGATAGTGCGGATTCCCGTGTGAAAGTAGGACATTGTCAGGCTATTATTAGAGAACCCCCGCCACGAAAGTGGCGGGGGTTTTTGCTTTTCTACGAGCATTTCGGCAAGTGAATATCTAGGCTCAGGCAGTATCAGGTGCGCACGACTCGCGTATCAAGTCAATCTGCGGAAGCCGTTTTGCAAGAATCACGCGCCCTTGTCGCGAAGCCACAACCGGAGCGCAAGCGCTAAGGCGCCTCGCGACATGCTAGTGCCAGCAAATCGCGAAGCGCGAAATCATGCGCGCAGCTCGCGCCGCAGAATCTTCCCGACGTTGGACTTTGGCAGATCGTCCCGGAATTCGATTGCCTTTGGGCGCTTGTACGCAGTGAAGTTTTCGCTGCAGTAAGCCGCAAGGCGCTCCTCTGTGAGTGTCGGATCCTTTCGGACGACGAAGAGCTTGACTGATTCACCGGAGCGCTCGTCTGCGATCCCGATCGCAGCGCATTCAAGAACGCCAGGGTGCATGCCAACCACCTGCTCGATCTCTGTTGGATACACGTTGAAGCCGGACACCAGGATCATGTCCTTTTTGCGGTCCACGATCTTCACGTAACCGTTCTCGTCCATGACGCCAATGTCACCCGACTTGAAGAAGCCATCGCTCGTCATGACTCTGGCTGTTTCATCAGGCCGATTCCAGTAGCCAGACATCACTTGTGGCCCTCGAATACAAATCTCGCCGGTTTGCCCGAAGCCCACATCGCGGCCGTCATCGTCCCGGATGGCGATGTCGGTTGATGGGACCGGCAGGCCGATCGTCCCTGTGAACGTATCGATGTCGAACCGATTGATGGTCGCGACGGGCGACGTTTCTGACAGGCCGTAGCCCTCGACCACTGGGCAGCCGGTGATCTTCCGCCATTGCTCAGCGGTCGATTGCTGGACCGCCATGCCCCCGCCGTTCGAAATCGCCAGCTGCGAAAAGTCGAGACTCTTGAAGTCCGGGTGATTGGCCAACGCGTTGAATAGCGTGTTCACCGCGGGGAACATGTTGACCCGGTGACCCCGTAGCGTCTTGATCAGGCCGGGAATGTCGCGCGGGTTGGGAATCAGGATGTTCAGCGAACCCAGCCGCGCACCCAGCATGTAGCAGGCAGTCAGCGCGAAGATGTGATACAGCGGAAGCGCGCACACACCTACAAGTTGCGCGCCGCCAACCTCGTTCAGCTTCGGCTGGAACCAAGCCTCCGACTGGATGATGTTCGCGATCACGTTCCGATGCAGCAAAGTCGCGCCCTTCGAGACCCCGGTCGTGCCACCCGTGTACTGAAGAAAGGCTACGCTTTGAGGATCGAGCGTCGGCTTGGCCAGGGTCGACCGCGAGCCATCGGCCACGGCTTGGTTGAACCGCGTCACGCTCCGGCCGTCACCCAAGGGCAGCCGGAAGGGTGGAACGAGCTTGCGCACATTGCGCACCACCAGGTTCACGAGCGTGCCCTTCGCTCCGCCGAGAAGGTCGCCCATCGACGCCAAAACGACGTGCTTCACCTCGGTCTGGAGAATGACCTGCTCGAGGGTCTTGGCAAAGTTCTCCAGAATGAAGATGGCCTCGGCCCCAGAGTCCTTGAGTTGATGCTCCAACTCTCGCGGCGTGTACAGCGGGTTGACGTTCACCACGGTGTAGCCAGCGCGCAAGATGGCCGCGATGACGGGCATGTACTGCAGCACGTTCGGCATCATGATGGCCACGCGCGCACCGGCCTTCAGCCCCTTGCCTTGCAACCAGGCGCCGAGCGCGAGAGACATGCTGTCCAACTCGCGGTAAGTGAGGCCCTGGCCCATGCAGATCGCGGCCGTCCGGTCTGCGAACTTCGCGAACGACTCCTCCAGAAGGTCGACCAGCGTTCGGTACTGATCGACATCGACCTCGGCGGGAACGCCGCTCGGGTAGCTCTTGAGCCAGGGCTTCTGCATGATGTTTTGTGACTCCAACGTGAATAGACCGTTGGATGATCACAGCTGCCTGTTCGGACCGGCTACGGTAATTGTCCTAGCGCGGTCCCGTCGAACAGTGCAGACATCAGCAATTGCTCACGCGTCTGCACGGTCGTCAAAAATTGGGTCGCGCCTTTCATGGACGTGAAGGTCTCGAAACCGCGTTCCAGAAAGACTTGCAAAGCCTCAAGCCCCGCCGCGCGCGCAGGCCCTCGCATCATGCGCAGGCTATGGCGAAGCAGGGGCTTGCGCGTGAGTTTGTCCAGTGACTCGCCCACTGCAAGTACCAGTGTGATCTGAGTCTGCCTAGCCGGCACGCGCGCGGTGGCTTGCCACACGCGCATGTAGCTCGAAGCATCCACTGATTCACCTTGGAGATGACGTCCCATCTCGCTGTCCAGCGCTTCCGACAGCGCGTGCAACCGCGCGAGCGTGTCCACAGTGAGAACTACGTCACGGGGAAACAGGCGGACGAGCGCGGGCACAACCCGCGCGAACTGCTCATCACGCTGCGAGAAATCACCCGGGCCGTAGAGCTCATCCAGAAAGAACTGCGCGGCCGCGCTGTAGCGCGGTGTCGAGAGCAGATCCGCGTAAGTGTGTGAGAAGCGGGCCTGCTGATACCCCTTGATCGCCGCCACCCGGGCAGCCAGCCGTGGCGAGCGGGCGCGTTCGTCTCGCTCTGCGCTCACTGTTGCCAAGTGGCTCAGGATCGATTCGGCTGTCGCTGTCATGGTGATCACGAGTGCGGGTTGATCTCGGTACCGGTTAGTTGCCCGCCCCTACGGCACGCCCTGCGAATGATGCAACACTTGATCGAGCTCCCCGCCGCGCATCACCTCCCAGCACCTCTCACATGCAAAGACGCCGCCTCCTTCAATTGGGCTTCGGCGGGGCGGCCGCGATCTCCGTGGTGGGGGGCGGCCTGGCGATCGTTCAACCCGGGTTGGTGCACAGTCGGCTCAGCGAGGCGGGCCGCGATGTGTTCGCCGCCGTGGCGCGTGCGGTGCTCGACGGCAGTCTGCCAAGCAATGACGACACCCAAGCGGCGGCCTTGGCACTGCACCTACAGCGCCTGGACGACACCATCGCGGCCTTTCCGGCGGCCACTCGGCAAGAGCTCTCGCAACTCCTTGCGCTACTTGCGTCTGGGCCGGGCCGTTTGCTCTTCGCCGGGTTGCCCACCCCGTGGGACACCGCCTCCGTGGCGCAGGTGCAGGCGGCACTGCAGAGCATGCGTTTGTCGTCCGTCGCGTTGAAGCAGCAGGCCTATCACGCGCTGCGCGACCTCACGAATGCGGCGTATCACGCCGACCCATCGACCTGGGCTCCGCTCGGCTATCCGGGCCCGCGCGACATCTGATGGCGGCAGGCCAGATCCCCGACCCCATCCGCGAGGGCCTGCGCCGAGGGTGGCGGGTGCTCGGCGGCGAGCACGCCGAGTTGCCTTCTCGAATGGAGTGCGATGTCGCCATCGTCGGAACCGGCGCAGGCGCGGGTATCACGGCCGAGCTGTTGACTCAGGCGGGATTGAAGATCGTGCTGATCGAAGAAGGGCCATTGCGCAGCAGCAGCCACTTCCATCAGCGCGAGAGCGAGGCGTACCCCGCGCTCTATCAGGAGAGTGCTGCGCGCAAGACCGCAGACAAGGCGATCAACATCCTCCAGGGGCGCTGCGTGGGGGGCTCCACGACGGTCAACTGGACGAGCTCTTTCCGCACACCACCCGAGACCCTGTCGCATTGGCAGTCGCACCATGGCTTGCCCGACGTGAGCGCACGCGAGATGGCGCCGTGGTTCGAGCAGGCCGAGCGGCGCCTGAACATCACGCCCTGGCTGACGGCCCCGAACAACAACAACGAGCTGCTGCGCCAGGGTGCCGCGCGCCTGGGCATCGCGGCAGCCGGCATCGAGCGCAACGTGAAGGGCTGCTGGAACATCGGCTCGTGCGGCATGGGCTGTCCGACCAACGCCAAGCAGTCCATGCTGGTGACGACGATCCCGGCCGCACTCGATCATGGTGCCACCTTGCTCGTTCAAACGCGTGCGCTGCGCTTCGAGCATGCCAAGGGCTCGATCGAAGGCCTGCTGTGCGCGCCCGTCACCTTGTCAGGCGACGTGATCGAGAGCCCGCGCCCGACGCGCATTGCTGCCCGGCACTATGTGGTGGCCGGCGGCGCGATCAACTCGCCTGCGCTCATGCTGCGCTCCGCGTTGCCCGATCCGCACAGGCTGCTCGGGGCGCGCACGTTCTTGCACCCGGTGGTGATCTCTGCGGCCACTTTCGAGCAGCGCGTCGAAGCCTGGGATGGCGCTCCCCAGACGCTCTACAGCGATCACTTTCTTCATACGCAACCCATCGACGGCGCCATCGGCTACAAGCTGGAGGCACCGCCTCTGCACCCGGTCATCTTCTCGAGCACGTTGGCGGGCCATGGTCGGGAACAAGCGGCGACGCTCAACCGCTTCCCGCACACGCATGCACTGCTCGCCTTGCTGCGCGACGGCTTCCACCCGCAGGCGCCGGGCGGGCAGGTGCGATTGAAGTCAGACGCAACGCCAGAGCTCGACTACCCGCTCACCGCGTTCATCATGGAGGGCGCCCGGCGTGCTTTGCTCAGCATGGCCGAGATCCAGTTTGCAGCCGGTGCGCGCAGCGTGGTGCCAGTGCATGAACTGGCTGGCGAGTACACGACCTGGGCCGATGCGCGTGCGGCGATCGAGGCGCTGCCCATGCAGCCCTTGCTGACCCGCGTGGTGAGTGCCCATGTGATGGGCGGCTGTGCGATGGGTGCGAGCGAGAGCCAAGGGGTGGTGCGCACCGACGGCACGCATTGGCAGATGAGCAACCTCTCGGTGCACGACGGCTCGGTGTTCCCGACCAGCATCGGCGCGAACCCGCAGTTGTCGGTATATGGGTTCGCCAACCGATTTGCCACGGGCCTGGCCAAGCGATTGACTGGCCGAGACGTCCGCTTGGTGTCCTAATGGCGCCCATGCTTGCGCGCCTTCAACAGTTCACCACCCTCACACTCGCCGTCGCCGCCCTCGCGTGGGCTGTCTGGTTCGCGACACAGGGCGAGCCCGGGTGGGCGGCTGCCGGCGTGGCGCTCATCGTGTTCGGCTATGCGTTGTTCATCGCCATCGAGTACGTGCTCGTGTGGCTCGTTCATGGCGACGACCCTGCACCCAAGGCCAGCGTGGCGCAGTTGGCGCGAGCCTGGTGGGCCGAGGTGCGCACCGCGCCGCGGGTCTTCTGCTGGCAGCAGCCCTTTCGCTCGAACGTCGAGCCCGATTTCGTGCCCGATCAGCCGGGCCGGCGCGGTGTCGTGCTGGTGCACGGCTTCGTGTGCAACCGCGGGCTGTGGAACCGCTGGCTGCCGCGCCTGCGTGAACGCGGCGTGCCCTTCATCGCCGTGAACCTCGAACCCGTGTTCGGGAGCATCAGCGACTACGCGCCCATCATCGAGCAGGCGGTGTCGCGCATGGAGGTGGCGACCGGCCTGCCGCCGGTGGTCGTGGGCCACAGCATGGGTGGGCTCGCAATCCGGGCGTGGCTCATGGCGTTTGCTGCGGCACACCGAGTGCATCGCGTCGTGACCATCGGAAGCCCGCACCGCGGGACCTGGCTGGCGCGCTTCGCCACCACCACGAACGCGCGTGAGATGGCGCTGGGTACCGACTGGCAACGCGCCCTCGAGTCCACTGAATCGTCAGAGCATTTCGAGCGCTTCACCTGCTTCTACAGCCACTGCGACAACATCGTGTTTCCCGCGTCGAGCGCCACCTTGCCGGGCGCCGACAACCGACATATCGTGGGCGCGGCCCATGTGGACCTGCTCGATCAACCCGAGGTCTTCAACGACGTGCTGGCCTGGGCGATGCCGTTCGAGGCGTCGGCCCATTCAACACGCTGACACGCGGCCGCGCTGCGAGATTGGCGAGCGGCTACGGTCGCGATGGGCGAGGCTCAGCACACCGTGTCGGTCGGCAGTCGGGCCTCGGCGCTCAATTCGCCCTGTTGCGCAACACGCTCGTAGAGCGGTGTGAAGTCGGGCGCTGTGGCTTCGAAGAGTTGCTCGAAACCGCGGATCACGAAGTAGGTGCTCTGGTAGCTGTCGATGCGGTACTGCGTGCGCATGATGCGTTCGACGTCGAAGCCCAGGCGCTGCGGCTTGGGGCTGAGCACGCTGTGTCGCAATTCGCCGGTCGATGACAGGATGCCCGCGCCATACGCGCGCAGGCCCGCCGGTGTGGCGATCAGCCCGAACTCCACCGTGTACCAGTACAGCCGGGCGAGGTGCATGCAAGCCTGCAGGCGGCTGGCCTTCAGCCCGCCCGCGCCATAGGCCTGCATGTAATCGGCGAACATCGGGTTGAAGAGCAGCGGCACGTGGCCGAAGAGGTCGTGGAAGACATCGGGCTCGACGACGTAGTCGAACTCCTCAGGCTTGCGAATCCAGCCGGTGACCGGAAAGCGCCGCTGCGCGAGCAAGCCGAAGAAGGCCTCCTCGGGGATCAACCCCGGCACGGCCACCACCTCCCAGCCGGTGGCACGGTGCAGGCGCTCCGACAGCGCATCGAAGCGCGGGATCTCGTGCGGCGCGCCGAGTTGCGCCACGGCGCTGATGAACTCCTCGCACGCCAGCCCGGGCAACTGCGCCGCCTGCCTTTCGTACAGCCGCTGGTAGAGCGCATGCTCTTGCGGCGTGTAGTGGTGCCAGTTCTGGTCGCAGGTGTAGTCGGCTCCTGCGGCGGCATAGTCGCCGCGCGGTGGGCGATCGCCGTCGCCGTACGTGACCGGCGCCACGCCCTGGTTGACGGCCTTGTCGGCTGGCATGGGGCTCAGCTTGTCGGTGCGTCGCTCAGCACGCCCCGGCGCACCTGGTCGAGTTCGATGCTCTCGAACAGCGCGCGGAAGTTGCCTTCCCCGAACCCCTGGTCGCCCTTGCGCTGGATGATCTCGAAGAAGATGGGGCCGATCACCGTCTGCGTGAAGATCTGCAGCAGCAGCTCGTTGGGCGCGCCCTGGTGCGTGGCGCCGTCCACGAGGATGCGCAGGCGCTTCAGCTCGTCGAGCTTCTCGCCGTGGTCGGGCAGGCGCTTGTTGACCAGGTCGTAGTAGGTCTCGATGGTGTCCTGGAAGGCGACCTTGCTGCGCTTCATCGCATCCACCGTGGCATAGATGTCGTCGGTGCCGAGGGCGATGTGCTGGATGCCTTCGCCGTGGTACAGGTCGAGGTATTCGGCGATCTGGCTCTTGTCGTCGGAGCTCTCGTTGATCGGGATGCGGATCTTGCCGCAGGGGCTCGTCATCGCCTTGCTCTTCAGGCCGGTGAGCTTGCCTTCGATGTCGAAGTAACGCACCTCCTTGAAGTTGAACAGGCGCTCGTAGAAATCGGCCCACTCCTTCATGCGGCCCCGGTGCACGTTGTGCGTGAGGTGGTCGATGTAGGTCAGGCCGTTGCCCGGCACCTCGGCGGCCACGCCGGGGATGGGAACGAAGTCGACGTCGTAGATGCTGATGTTGCCGATGGCACCGGGCTCAGCGCCGTCCTTGCCGTGCCAGCGGTCGACGAAGTAGATGAGCGAATCACCGATGCCCTTGATGGCCGGGATGTTCAACTCCATCGGGCCGGTCTGGTTGTCGAAGCCCCAGGCGCCGAGTTCGAGCGCGCGCGTGTAGGCGAGGTTGGCGTCCTTCACGCGGAAGGCCATCGCACACACGCTCGGGCCGTGCAGGCGCGCAAAGCGTTGCGCGAAGGAGTTGGGCTCGGCGTTGACGATGAAGTTGACCTCGCCCTGGCGGTACAGCGTCACATCCTTGTGGCGGTGCCTTGCGATGGCGCGAAAGCCGAGCGATTCGAAGAGCTGGCCCAAGGCCACGGGGTCGGGGGCGGCGTACTCGACGAACTCGAAGCCGTCGGTGCCCATGGGGTTGTCCCAGGGGGTGAACTGCATGTGCATGCTCCTGTGTGTTCTGTTTGAACAGCCAGGATCGTAGGCTCTCGCGGGCGAGGCCGCAGGTCAAGACCGCAATCCCCTGCGGGGCTCCGCCGTGCGGGCGGTAAGCGGTTCAGGTGTCGGTCTCGCGCACCAGCGCGGCGGTCGCATCGACCGAGAGGTTGAGCAGCTCGGCAATGTCGCGAATGTCGTCGGGGATCGCCGGGTTGTCCCAGCCCAGCGCCGTGTGGCGCGCCAGGCGGATGGCCAACACCACGCTCTGCACGCTGGGGTGCTCGGCGTGGCGGTCGTCGGTGATGCGGATCAGCAACTCGGGCAGGGCCCAGGTTTTCATGAGCGCCTGTTGCAGGTCACTCAGGGCCACGTTGAGAAGTTGCAGTTGTGCGCTGCGCGAACGCAAGGTGGGGTCCGCCTGCTGCGCGGTGCGCAACTGCAGGGCCAGCGCGGGGGCATGGCACCACAGCAGCATCTCGGCAAAGTCGTGCAGCAACGCGGCTTCATAGATCACGGCGGCGTCGTGATCTTGTCGGTGCACGGCGAACGTGAGGGCGAACTGGGCCGCGCGGTGGGCGCGCCGCATGACTTCGCTCAGCCCGCGCAGCGCTTCGGGCTCGCTGGCCAGGTGGTCTTCGATCACGGGCTGCGGGCCGAAGGCCGTGAAGAAAGGCGTGATGCCCATCAGCACAACGGCGGCGGTGACGGTCTCGACGTCGGTAACGAGCCGCGGCGGGCGGTTTGCCGCCGCGTGGGCGAGCACCTTGAGCGTCATCAGCGGGTCGTCGGCGACCATCTCGCCGATCAGGTTGGCGTCGACCTCGTCTTCATTCGCGCGCATGGCCTCGAGCGCATCGGCGGTGTTGCCAAGCACCGGGATCTCGGCCTCGCGAAAGCACGCCACCCAGCTGGGTAGGTCACGCAGGGCGTGCGTGAGGGGCGGGCGCGGGGCGTTGGTGGTCATGGGCCGGGTGGTGCGAGCGGTTACCGGCAATATCGGCACGCGCCGCCTGCCACTTGAGTGGCAGGTTTCCCGGGTGTCACTTGGCGCCCATTCTGGCCTTGGCGTCGAGCCCGACGCGTTTGTTGACGAACTGCATCGTGGCGACCTTGGCGAGATCGATGTCGCCCGCCTTGTACAAGCCGGCCTTCACCATCTGGGCGTAGAAGTCGGCGATGCGCGCCGGGCTCATCGCGCCGATGCCGTTTTGCAGCGCCTCGCCGCTGTCGACGATGCCCTGGTTCTTCATCAGCGCGACCGAGGCTTCCATCTCGGCGACGGTCATCTCGGGGTTGTCCTTCATCATCAGTGCGGCGGCCGCGTCGCGCTTGCCATAGAGGTAATTCACCCAGCCGATGGCCGAGGCGTCGACAAAGCGCTGCACGAGGTCGGGCTTGCTCTTCACGGTGTCGGCGCGCGCCTCGATCAGCGTGGAGTAGGTGCTGAAGCCATGGTCTGCCAACAGGTGCACTACTGGCTTGAACTTGCCCTGGTTCTCGACGTAGATCGGCTCGGCCACCGAATAGCCTTGCTGGATCGCCTTCTTGTTGGCAAGGAAGGGGCCGAGGTTGTAGTTGTAGGGCTTGAGCGATTCGTCGCTGAAGCCGTGCGTCACCTTCAGCCACTGCCACCAGCTGAACTGGCCGTCTTTCGCGATCAGCGCGACCGGCGCGCTCTTCAGCGCGGCAAAGCTCTCGTAGCCCTGGCCCGGGTGCGCGATCAGCGCCTGCGGGTCCTTCTGGAACATCGATGCCACCACCACGGTGGGCACGCCGTTCTTCACGTTGTCGAAGCTGTGCAGCAGGTTGCCGGTCATCAGGAAGTCAATGCGCCCGGCCGGCAGCAGGGGCCGATTGTTCACCTGCGGCCCGCCTTGCTGGATGGTTACGTCCAGGCCGTACTTCTTGTAAGTGCCGTCGGCCAGCGCCTGGTAAAAGCCGCCGTGCGCGGCCTGGGCCTTCCAGTTGGTGGCGAACACGACCTTGTCCTGAGCGAAAGCGTGGCCGGCGATCAAGGTCGCGGCGAGAACGGCGGTGGCGAACACGGCGGGTCGGATCAGCATGTGGGCTCTCCAATCAATCGAGGGATGCAGACTCCACCGCGTGCCAGCGCCCGAGCAGCGCACGGGACAACGCGTTGAAGCCCCAGAAGATCAACACGCCCGTGAGCACCAGCAGCGCGAGCGCGGCGAACATCTTGGGCGTTTCGGTGCGAAAACTGGCTTCGAGGATGCGCGAGGCGAGACCGGTCTCGCGGCCGGCGGCGCCAGCCACCATTTCGGCCGTGACGGCGCCGATCAGGCTCAGGCCGCCGGAGATCTTCAGGCCCGCCACGAAGTACGGCAGGGCGCTCGGCACCAGCAGCCAGCGCAGGCGTTGCAGTGGCGTGGCGCGGTACAGGCGGAACAGGTCGCGCAGGTTTGCATCGGCTGCCCGCAGGCCGATCACGGTGTTCGAGAGGATGGGGAAGAAGGCCACGATCCACGCGCACAGCAGCAGTGCGGCGGTGGTGCTTTCCACGTAGATCAGGATCAGCGGCGCCACCGCCACGATGGGGGTCACCTGCAGCATCACCGCGATCGGGAAGAAGGCGCGTTCGATCGGCTTCGAGAGCGCGAACACCGCGGCGATCAACACCCCGCCGGCGCAGGCCAGCAGCAGGGCACCGAAGGTGATCTTGAGGGTGAACCACCAGCTCGCGGCCAGCGAGCCGAAGTTGCTCCACAGCGTCTGCAGCACCAGGCTGGGCGCAGGCAGGGTGTAGTGCGGGATCTGCGCCAGGCGCACCAGCGCCTCCCAGGCGGCGAAGAGGGCGAGCAGGCTGAGCAGGGGGGCGAAGCGCTGCATCGTCACGCCAGCGCGTGCGCCGCATCGAGCGCCTCGGTGATGCGCGCGCAGGCCGCGGCGTAGCGGGGCGAGGTGCGGAAGCGCGCGTCGCGCGGATAGGGTTCGTCGATGGCGATCTCGGCCACCACGCGCCCGGGCCGTGCGCCCATCACCAGCACGCGCTGGCTCAGGAACACGGCCTCGGAGACGCTGTGCGTCACGAACATCACGGCCAGTCGGCGCGCGAGCCACCAGCCGAGCAGATCGGCGTTGAGCTTCTGGCGCGTGAACTCGTCGAGCGCCGCAAACGGCTCGTCCATCAACAGCAGGCGGGGCTGGGTGACGAGCGCCCGTGCGACCGAGGCGCGCATTCTCATGCCGCCAGAGAGCTCGCTGGGGTAGGCCTTGGCAAACGCGGCGAGCCCGACGGATGCCAGTGCGGCTTCAATGCGTGGCGCCGCTTCGGCGCGCGGCACGCTGTCCAGCCGCAACGGCAGCCACACGTTGTCGAACACGCTGGCCCAGGGCATCAGCGTGGCGTCCTGGAACACGCAGGCGGTGTCGGCCACGGGCGCGGCCGATGTGGCGGGGGATTGAACGCGGCCGCTGGTCGCGGCATCGAGACCGGCCGCCAGGCGCAGCACGGTGCTCTTGCCGCAGCCCGAGGGGCCGAGCAGCGCGACGAACTCGTCTCCCGCCACCTGAAGAGAGACATCGTTCAACGCCTGCACGCCGTTGGCGAAGCGCTTGTCGACATGCTCTAGGTGAACGAGAGGCGGGCTCGGCATGCGCCGGAGTTTGCCTGCGTTTGCAGGCCCGGCCGGCTGCAATCGCCAGCCCGGGCGCGCCACGTTTCAGAGGCGCTTCACACCTTCGAGGTAGCCGACGAGTTCGCCGTCGGCGTAGAGCGCACCTTCGGGTGCGCCGGCGTCGGCATAGAACTCCAGCACCTCGGGTGCTTGCCGGATGTCGGGGACGACCGGCACGGCCATCACATGCGCGAGGCGCGCCAGCACGGCGCTGGCGCCACGCAGGCCTGCGGCCAGCAGGCGGCGGACCGGGTAGGTCCAGGGAGGGGTGACGCTGTCAGGGCGCCACGAGACGGGCTTGAAACTGGACATGATCGTTTCCTTCGGGGGCCGCCCTCGTGGGGCGTGGCCGTGGGTTCATGGGCTGTCGGGGTGGTGGGTGAGCTGGGCCAGCTCACGCTTCAGGGTGCGGCGACCCTGTTGTCGCGCGGCACTGCCACCGGATCGGTGGCTGCCGGCGCGACGCATGTGGGCGGCGACGACGACGGGGTTGCGCGGCTTCGGGGTGGTGACGGTAATCTTCATGAATGCTCTCCTCATGGTTTGGACAGGGCATCCGCAAGTCAGGTGACGGGCGGCGCGGAACGTCGGGCGACAAAAAACAAAACGGCCCGGGGCAGTGATGCAACCCGGGCCGCTCGAGGCTCTGTGTACAGAGCACTCAGGTGGGCGATACGCCGGGTGGCGCCTCACGGTTGCCGCGAACTGGTGACGACGCATGGCGCTGCGCGCGCGGCTTCGTCGGGATCAGTGCAAAGGTCGACAACATGGGCTCCGGGTGTGGGTGGGGCTGGGGGGTGTCGCTGCGGTACGGGCTGGCCCCGCAACTTGCGCAGATGATAAACAACTGATTATCTTGCGCAAGAGGTCTTGCGCACCTTGTTCTAGGGGGATGCCCGAGATTCAGCGTTTGCGTTTCAACGGCGCCACACCCGACTGACTGCGGGCCCACAGGTCGTGCTCGGCCTCGCGCGGTGCGGGCCGGGCTGCTGCGGCGCCGGGCTTGGCGGGCGCGGGCGGTGGCGAGGGCGCCAGCACTTCGCCCAGCAGATCGAGCAGCCGCGCGCGGGCGCGATGCGGATGGCGACGGTAATAGGTGAGCACCAGGCCGACGATGAAGCGCTCGTCGTCGTCCTGCGGGACATTGCGGTTGGTGTCGTCGTCTTGCGAGGGGCCCTGCGCAGGGGCCGCGGGCGACGAGGCCGTGCTGCCGTGAGGCTGGTCCATCCAGCCCGCCGGCTTGTGGCAAAGCTGCTCGAACTGGCGCGCCAGGCGCTCACCGATCTGCCGCGAGCGGCTCTTGATCTGGCTCCAGTAGCTGGGTTGGATCTGAAGTCGTTCGGCGAATCGCCGTTCCAGGCCGCGCAGCGTGGCGGCATCGGGGTGTTTGACGGTGGCGTGGACGAACTCGTCGAACAGGGCCAGGGCGTTGTCCAGACGGGTCTGCGCCACGTCGCGGGGGCCGGTGTGCATGGGGGCGGATGATAAAGCTTCGTTGAGCATGGCATCCCTAGAATGGGCCCCCTTCTGTCCTGTTCAAGAGCGATGCCATGACGACCCTCGGAACCCCGCTTTCTCCCTCGGCCACCAAGGTCATGCTGCTGGGCAGCGGCGAGCTGGGCAAAGAGGTGCTGATCGCGTTGCAGCGCCTGGGCGTCGAGACCATCGCCGTCGACCGCTACGAGAACGCCCCGGGCCAGCAGGTGGCGCACCACGCCCGCACCATCACGATGAGCGACCCGGCGCAGCTCAAGGCGTTGATCGAGGCCGAGCGGCCGATGCTGGTGGTGCCCGAGATCGAGGCCATCGCCACCCCCATGCTCGAAGAGCTGGAGGCCGCGGGCACCGTGCGCGTGATCCCCACCGCCCGGGCTGCTCGTCTGACCATGGACCGCGAAGGCATCCGCCGCCTGGCGGCCGGAACGCTCGGCCTGCCGACCAGCCCCTACGTGTTCTGCGATTCGCTGGACGAGCTACAGGCTGCCATCGACGGCACCGCAGGCAAGAAGGCCATCGGCTACCCCTGCATCGTCAAGCCCGTGATGAGCAGTTCGGGCAAGGGCCAGAGCAAGATCGACGGCCCCGCCGACGTGAAGAAGGCCTGGGACTACGCCATGGCCGGAGGCCGGGTGAGCCATGGCCGCGTGATTGTCGAAGGCTTCATCGATTTCGACTACGAGATCACCCAGCTCACCGTGCGCGCCATGGGCGCCGGCGGGCAGGTCGAAACCCACTTCTGCGACCCGATCGGCCATGTGCAGGTGAGTGGCGACTACGTGGAGAGTTGGCAGCCGCACCTCATGACCGACGCGGCGCTGCAGCGGTCGCGCGACATCGCCAAGGCCGTGACCGACAACCTCGGCGGCCAGGGGCTGTTCGGCGTGGAGCTCTTCGTCAAGGGCGACCAAGTGTGGTTCAGCGAGGTCAGCCCCCGGCCGCACGACACCGGCATGGTGACCATGATCACCCAGTGGCAGAACGAGTTCGAGCTGCATGCGCGCGCGATCCTCGGCCTGCCGGTCAACACCGCGCTCAAGAGCCCCGGCGCGAGCGCGGTGATCTATGGCGGTGTCGATGCGCAAGGCATTGCCTTCGACGGGGTCGACGAGGCACTGCGCGTGCCCAATACCGACTTGCGCCTCTTCGGCAAGCCCGAGAGCTTCACCAAGCGCCGCATGGGCGTGGCGCTGGCTTTCGACGGTGATGTCGAGGTGGCTCGCCGCCGCGCCAAGGAGGCCGCCTCGAAGGTCAGGCCGCGCACCGCCTGAGCCCGGCCACGCGCCTGCGGTTCTCAGGCGCGCGAGGTGGGCGTGCACTTTGTCACGTGACCCCTCGCACACGCGGGCAGACAAACGCACGCCGGCTGAGTACGCTCTCACTCCAGTGCTGCAACCGCGGCGCTGACGAGCGTGCGTGCAGCACGTGTGCACGTTGAACAAGGGGCTCGGATGGACACCATGGGAATTGCAACGATGCTGGCCGCCGGCCTCATCGGCGCCTTGCTGGGCGCGGCGGTGGCTTGGGTGATCCTCAACGAGCGCGCCAAGCTGAGGCATGCGCGGCTCGTGGCCGCGGCGCGCGAACAGGTGGCTGCGAGCACCCAGAACCTGCGCGCGCTCAACGCCCGCCTGCAGGCCGATCTGGAGAAAGAGCGCACGAGTGCGCAGCAACGCCAGACCGCCTTCATGGCCGAGCAGCGCTCCTCGGTGACGCGGCTCGAAGGCCAGCTGCGTTTCGCGTATGCCGAGATCGACCGCCTCAACGCCGCGGCCCGCGGTGGCAGCGCGGCGGGCGATGGCGTCACCGATGGCAGCGGCTTCGCCCTGACCCGCCCGTTCGAACGCTGATCCCCCCTCTGGCCGAGGCGGCCGCAGGGTGGCCCTTTGTTAAACTGACGCCCCGCTGACGGGCGCCCTGGCCCGTGGGCCTGCGCTCCTAGATCGATACACACGCATGACTTCCTCCCAACCCGAACTCCAGCGCGAAGTGGCTGCCTTGCTGGTTCAAGCGCTCAACCTGGAGATCGCCCCCGAGTCGATCGATCCGCAGGCGCCCCTTTACGGTGATGGCCTCGGCCTCGATTCGATCGACATCCTCGAAGTGGCCCTGGTGGTGTCGCAGCGTTACGGCTTCCAATTGCGCTCGGACGACGAGAACAACGCGCGCATCTTCAGTTCGCTGGCCAGCCTCACCGAGCACATCGCCGCCAACCGCGTGAACTGAGCCATGCAACTGCGCATGGTGGCCCGCATCGCCGCGATCGCCCTTGCGGGTGCGGCCTACATCGGCGGCTCGCACTGGCTGATGACGCATACCGAAGATTCGCCCTGGAACGTGGTCGGCGTGCTCAGCCCGATGCTGGTGCTGATCACGCTCGGCGCCTGGCGTGGTGCGTACCGCTGGGTCAGCCTGGTGGCGCTGTCGGCCCTGGGCGTCCTGTGCGCCTTGGCGGTCACGGGTGTCAAGGCGCCCTCGCATGTGCTCTACCTGGTGCAGCACGCGGGCATCAACTTCTGCCTTGCCCTGGTGTTCGGCAGTACCTTGCGGCCGGGTCGCACCGCGCTCATCTCGAGCGTGGCGCTGCGCGTGCATGGCGGCTACCTGCCGCCGCGGCAACTGGCTTACACGCGCACGCTCACGCGGGCCTGGGTGGTCTTCTTTCTTGCGCTCGTGGTGATTTCGCTGCTGCTCTATGCCTGGGCGAGCTTTGACACCTGGGCGCTGTTCGCGAACGTGGTCACGCCGCTGGCCACGGCCGTGATGTTCGGTGGCGAACACCTACTGCGTTATCGCCTGCACCCTGAGTTCGAGCGTGCCAGCGCCGCCGATGCCGTGCGTGCCTACATGCAGGCCCCCAAGATGCCCAGCCAAGGACATACCGCGCCATGAAGGCCAGCCAACTCCTGTGGGCCGACGACCTCAGCGCGCCGCTGGCTCGCCGCGGCGATCAGGTGCTCTCGCGGCGCCAATACCTGGCCGATGTGCAGCGTCTGGCGGGCATGCTGCCCAATGGCGGCGTGATGCTCAACCTCAGCGCCGACCGCTACGCCTTCACGGTCGGCCTCGGCGCGGCGATGCTGTGCGGCCAGGGCAGCCTGCTGCCCCCCAATCACACGCCGGACATGGTCGAGCGCCTGCGCGCGCTGTTCCCGAGCGCCTACGCGCTCACCGATCAGGCCGACGCGGGCGACAACGCCACCGCCTTGCCGACGCTGCGCCATCCGCAGGGCCTGGCCGACACCCCGGCGCATGCCGATCTGCCGGCCATCGATGACGATGCGCTGGTGGCCCAGGTGCTCACCTCGGGCTCCACCGGCGCGCCGGTGCCGCATGCCAAGCACTGGGGCCTGCTGGTGGAGAACGCGCGTGCCGAAGCGCAGCGGCTCGCGGCCCACATGGGGCTGCCGTCGATGGCGGGCGTCACCCTGGTGTCGACCGTGCCGTCGCAGCACATGTTCGGCTTCGAGTCGACCGTGCTGCTCGCGCTGCTCGGCGGCGCGGTGATCGACACGAGCCGGCCCTTCTACCCGGCAGACATCGCCGCCGCGCTCGCTCGTGCGCCGCGGCCCTGCATGCTGGTGACGACACCCTTCCACCTGAAGTCGCTCATCGACTCCGGCGTTTCACTGCCGGCGATCGACCTCACGCTGAGTGCGACGGCGCCGCTTTCACCGCAGCTTGCCGCGCGCGCCGAGGCCGCGCTCGCTGCGCCGCTGATCGAGATCTACGGCTGCACCGAGACTGGCCAACTCGCCACGCGCCGCACCACCGCGGGCGCCGAATGGCAGGCCTTCGATGGCATCAGCCTCAGCGCCGACGGCGAGGCCACGGTGGCGCAGGGCGGTCACGTGCCCGAGCCCACGCGCCTGTCCGACGTCATCGAGCTCATTGACGCCTCGCGTTTCCGCTTGCTCGGGCGCTCCAACGACCTCATCAACATCGCTGGCAAGCGCAGCTCGCTCGGCCACCTGAACTTTCACCTGAACGCGATCGACGGCGTGCGCGATGGCGCTTTCTGGCTGCCGCCCGACGCGGCGGTGGAAGGCGTGACGCGCCTGATCGCCTTTGTGGTCGCGCCCGAGGTGTCGGCCGGCGAGATCGGGCCGCGGGTCATTGCCGCCATGCGCCAGCGCGTTGATGCGGCGTTCGTGCCGCGACGCGTGATCGCGGTCGCCGAGTTGCCGCGCTCCGAAGGCACCGCCAAGCTGCCGGCCACGGTGTTCGCGGCCTGGGCCGAGCGTGTGCTGGCCGCGCAGCGCCAGCGCGGCGGGGCGTGAGCGTGTACCTCGTCGCGCCCGATCACCCGGCGTTCGCGGGGCACTTCCCGGGCCAGCCGCTGCTGCCCGGCGTGACCTTGCTGGCCGAGGTGACGGAGGCTTTGTTGCGCGACCCCGCACTGGCGGCACGCGTGGGCCTTGCGCCGCGCCTGGGCGTGGCCAAGTTCCTGGCGCCGGTGCGCCCGGGGGCAAGCCTGTCGTTCCACTTCGAGAGCACCGCTACGGCCTTGCGTTTCGAGGTCCGTCGCGCCGAGCGCGTGGTGGCCTCGGGGCATTTCGAGTGCGCCGCGTGAGCCGCGCCGCCGCGGCCTGGTCTGCCGAGCGTGAGCGCAGCCACCTGTGGGCTCTGCAGCTCATCCGCCGGATCGCGATGACGGCCGGCAGGTCGCTCACGCGCTGCCTGCTGCCCCCCATCGCGCTGTACTTTCTGCTCGCCAATGGCAAGGCGCGCCACGCGTCGCGCGACTACCTCGGCCGCGCGCTGGGGCGGCCGGCGCGGCTGTCCGAGGTGTACCGGCACATTCACCATTTCGCGTCGACGGTGCTCGACCGCGTGTACTTCCTGCAGAGCCGCTTCGACTGCTTCGAGGTGCAGATCACCGATTCGGCGCGCATCCATGTGCCGATGAAGGCCGGCGAAGGCTTCATGGCGGTCGGCGCGCACCTGGGCAGCTTCGAGGCTTTGCGCGCCGATGCGCAGCACAACGGCGAGCGCGTGGCGATGCTGATGTACGAAGACAACGCGCGGCAGATCAACGCCGCGCTGGCCGCCGTGGCGCCCGAGGCCAAGCTGCACACGATCCCGCTCGGCCGCCCGGGGGCCATGCTCGCGCTGCGCCAGTGGCTCGATGACGGCGGCATCGCCGGCCTGCTGGCCGATCGCAGCCTGCCGGTGCAATCGGGCCGCACCCAGACCAGCCGCCACAGCTTCCTCGGCCGCGCGGCCAGCTTCTCCGACGGCCCGTTCCGGCTCGCGGCGATGCTGCGCCGGCGCATGGTCTTCGTCGCCGGCCTCTACCATGGCGGCAACCGCTACGAGCTGCGCTTCCATGACCTGGCGGATTTCACCCAGTTGGCGGCCGGAGACCGCGCCCAGGCCGAGCAGATGGCCGCCGAGGCCCTGCAGCGCTACGTGGCGCTGCTCGAGGCGCTGTGCCGCGAGACGCCGTACAACTGGTTCAACTTCTACGACTTCTGGGCCGACGATGTCGATCTCTCTGCCGACCTCCCCTCTGCCGACCCCTCCGCGGCCTGAGCCCCGCCGCGCCGCGTTGGCCTTGTTGCTGGTGTGCAGCGCACTGCTGGCCCCGCTGAGCGGGCGTGCGCAGGCTGCCTTCGATCTTGCCCAACTCACGCAGTTGCTGGCCAAGGTGAAGAGCGGCGAGGCCACGTTCACCGAGAAGCGCACCGTCGACATGCTGGAACGCACGCTGGAGTCCTCGGGCCGGCTCAGTTTTGCCGCGCCCGACACCTTCGTGCGCGAAACGCTCAAGCCGCGCCAGGACAAGGTGGCCGTCACCGGCAACACCGTCACGCTCAGCTCGGCAGGCCGCACGCGCACCGTGCCACTCGATTCGGTGCCCGAGGCGGCCGTGATCGCTGACGCCATCCGCGGCACGCTCACCGGCAACCGCGATCTGCTGGAGCGTCACTTCGAGACGCATGTGAGCGGCAGCGCCCAAGGCTGGCGGCTCGACCTCACCCCGCGCGCGGCGCGCTTGCGCGAACTCGTGCGCGACGTGCAGCTCACCGGGCAGCAATCGCAGGTGCGCGGCGTCGTCGTCAACATGACCGATGGCGACCGCTCGGTGATGAGCATCGAGCCGGTGGTGCCTGCGGCCCGGGCGGCCAGCGCCGCGAACTGAGCCGCTGCATGCGCGAGTGGCTCACGCGCCTCGGCGCATTCGCTCAACGGCGTGCGCTGTTGCTGTGGCTGGCCTGCGTGGCGCTGGCGCTCGTCGTCACCGTGCGTACGACGTACGTGGCCGACCTGTCGGCCTTCCTGCCGTCGTCGCCGAGCGCCGAGCAGGCGGTGCTGCTCGATCAGCTGCGCACCGGCGTGGCCGCGCGGCTGGTGCTGATCGGCATTGAAGGCGGCAGCGCTGAAGAGCGTGCCGAAGCGTCGCGCCGCCTCGGCCAGGTGCTGCGCGAGAACGACGCCTTCGAGTCGGTACACAACGGCGACAACGCGCAGTTCGAGGCCACCGGCAAGTTCCTGTTCGAGCACCGCTACCTGCTGAGCCCCGCGGTCGACGCGCAGCGCTTCACGCCAGAGGGGCTGCGCGCCGCCATCGACGAATCCACCTCGCTGCTCGGCACGCCGGCGGGCGGCATGATCAAGCAGGTGATCCTGCGCGACCCCACCGGCGAGACGGTGCGCATGGCCGAGGGCATGCTGCCCACGGGCGGGCCGCGCAGCGACAACGGCGTGTGGGTGTCGCGCCAGGCCGAGCGGGCTGTGCTGCTGGCCACCACGCGATCCGATGGCGCCGACATCGACGCGCAGGAGCGCGCGCTGCAGGTCGTTCACGACAGTTTCGCGGCCCTGGCCGTGCCGGGGCTCAAGCTGGTGGTGTCGGGCGCGGGCACTTTCGCCGTGGAGTCACGCTCGGTGATCAAGAGCGAGGTCGAGAAGCTCGCGATCGCCGGTGCCGTGGCCATCATCGGCATCCTGCTGCTGGCCTTCGGTGGATCGATGCGCACGCTCGCCATCGCCGCGTTGCCGGTCGCCTGTGGCGTGCTCGCGGGCATTGCCGCGGTGAGCCTGGCGTTCGGCAACGTGCATGGCATCACGCTTGGCTTCGGCACCACGCTGCTCGGAGAGGCAGTCGACTACGGCATCTACTACCTGATCCAGGCGCGCTCGGTGCCCGGTTCGCCGCGAGGCGGCGGCGCTCGGCGCTGGCTGGCCGAGAACTGGCCCACGGTGCGCCTGGGTCTGTGGACATCGGTGTGCGGTTTCGCGGCGCTGCTGTTCTCGGGCTTCCCGGGCCTGGCGCAGCTCGGCCTGTTCTCCGTGGCGGGGCTGGCTGCTGCGGCGCTGACCACGCGCTGCGTGTTCCCGCACATCGCACCCGATGGCGCGCCCGGAGCGGGGCTGCGCCGGCACCTCGGGCGGTTCGTCGGTTGGTGCACGGCGGTGCTGCCGCGCTTGCGCTGGCCGTTGATGGCCGCTGCGGTGGCCGCCGCGGTGGCGCTCGCGTGGCTGCCGTCGGCGTGGCGCGGCAATCTGTCATCGCTGAGCCCGGTCGGGCCGGCCAAGATGCAGATCGATGCCGACCTGCGCGCCGATGTGGGGGCGGCCGAAGGCGGCACGCTCGTCGCCGTGTCGGCGCCCGATCAGGCCGGCGTGCTGGCCCAGGCCGAAGCCGCCGGCGCGCGGCTCGACAAGCTGATGGCCGATGGCGCGATCGCCGGCTACCAATCACCGGCCCGCCTGCTGCCCAGCCCGGCCCTGCAGCAGCAGCGCCGCGTGGCCCTGCCCGAAGCCGACACCCTGCGCGCGAACCTGGCGCAGGCGACGGCCGACGGCCCGCTGCCGGCGCGCCGCCTGGATGGCTTCGTCGACGACGTGCAGGCGGCCCGCGCTCAGCCCCTGCTCACCCTGGAGTCGTTGCGCGACACGCCACTCGCCCCGGCGCTGGCCGCCCAGCTCGTGGCGGGCGACGGCGCGCGGCCCTGGCGCGCCCTGTTGAACGTGCAGGCCGCTGCGAGCGCCCCGGTCGATGCCGCCCGCCTGCGCACGGCCCTGGCCGACCTGCCGGGCGCGCAGGTCGTCAATGTGGGAGACGAACTCACAGCCCTGTACGCGCGCTACCTGCACGAGGCGCTGCTGCAGGCCTTGCTGGGCGCACTCGCGGTGTGCCTGCTGCTGGGCTTCTATCTGCGCGACCCGCGCCGCCTGCTGCGACTCGCGCAGCCCATCGTGGGCGCGGTGCTGATCGTGCTGGCGGGGCTGAGTGCGCTGGGCGTGGCGCTGGGCATCCTGCACCTGGTCGGCCTGCTGCTCACCGTGGCCATCGGCTCCAACTACGCGCTGTTCTTCGACCAGATCCGTGCCCAGCAAGACGCTGCGCCGGCCGGCACGCAGGCGGTGATCGATAACGACACGCTGGCCTCGCTGGCGCTTGCCAATGTGACGGCGGTGGTGTCCTTCTGCCTGCTGGCGTTCTCGAGCATCCCGGCCCTCTACGCCGTGGGCCAGGTGGTGGCCCCCGGCATCCTGATCAGCCTGCTGCTTTCGGCCGCATTCATCCCCCGGCCCGCTCGATGACCGTGCGGTTTCTCCAGGGGGGTGGTGTGCAAAAATCTCCGCTCCTTTCGCCGCTGCACGCATGCCCTCGACGACCCCCGCCGCATCGACCCTGACCCGCACCGCGCCCTGGCGCATGCCGGTGCTGGTGAAGGGCAGTCTGGCCTGCCACCTGGGCGCGGGAGCCGCCGTGCTGATCGACCCCGTGCTGTGGCCCTGGTCGGTCGGTGCGCTGGCGGCGAACCACGCGCTCGTCACCGGCGCCGGGCTGTGGCCGCGCTCGACCTGGCTGGGCAGCAACATGCGCCGCCTGCCCGAGGCCTCGGCGGCAAGACGCGAGGTGTCGCTGACCATCGACGACGGGCCCGACCCGAACGTGACCCCTCGCGTGCTGGACCTGCTCGATGCCCACGCGGCGCGCGCCACGTTCTTTTGCATTGCCACGCAGGCGCAGCGCCATCCCGCCTTGTGCCGCGAGATCGTCGCGCGCGGCCACAGCGTGCAGAACCACACCCACCGGCACTCGCACACCTTCGCCTTCTCGACCCCACGCGCCTTTGCGCGCGAGATCGATGCGGCACAAGACGCGCTGGCCCAAGTGACCGGCGTGCGGCCCGTGTTCTTCCGCGCGCCGGCCGGTTTTCGCAATATGTTTCTCGCACCGGTGCTGCACGAGCGCGGGCTGCAACTCGTGAGCTGGACGCGCCGTGGCTACGACACGGTGCGGCCCGACCCGGCCTACGTGCTGACGCGCCTCACGCGCGGGCTTGCGGCAGGCGACATCCTGTTGCTGCACGACCGCGGCGCGGCCCGCGCGGCGAGTGGGCAGCCGGTGTCGGTCGAGGTGCTGCCGCGCCTTCTGCAGCAGATCGCCGCGGCGGGGCTGCGCGCCGTCACGCTGCCGCAGGCCATGCAGCCCGGAGTGACCGCCGCATGACCACGCTCACCCGCACGCCCCAGCAGCACTGGGCCGACCTCATCGCTGCGGCGAGCGAGCCCTACCGCAAGGCCGGTGGCTTTGCGTGGCGTTTCGCGCGCGGCAAGCTCGGCTTCGACCCGGTGTTCCACCACCTGCTGAGCCAGGGGCTGATCGCGCCGCGTGCGCGCGTGCTCGACATCGGCTGCGGCCAGGGGCTCCTGGCGAGCCTGCTGCATAGCTGCAACTCATTCGCGCAGGAGGGCCGCTGGCCCAGCCAGTGGGCCGCTGCGCCGGCGCTGGCGCGCGTCACCGGCATCGAGCTCATGCCGCGTGACGTGCAACGCGCGAAGGAGTCGCTGGGCCCCGAGGCCGAGTTCGTCTGTGGCGACATGCGCCACACGCCGTTCCCCGATTCCGACACGGTGGTCATCCTCGACGTGCTGCACTACATCACCATCGCCGAGCAGAACGAGGTGCTGGCGCGCGTGCGTCGCGCGTTGCCCGCCGGCGGCCGCCTGCTGCTGCGCGTGGGAGATGCCGCCAGGCAGCCGCACTTCCAGATCAGCCAATGGGTCGACGCCGTCGTCACCTGGGTGCGCGGCCATCGCGTGCCTCCGCGGTTTTGCCGCACGCTGACCGAATGGGTCGACTACCTCGACCAGCTCGGTTTCGACGTACGCAGCCAACCCATGAGCCAGGGCACGCCGTTCGCGAACGTGCTGCTCGTGGCCACCGTACGCCTCAGACCATGAAGCCACTTGCCATCACGGCCGCCACCCTGACGACGGCGCTGGGCGCCGGGCGCGCCGCCCATCTCGATGCCTTGCACGCCGAGCGCAGCGGCCTGGCGCCGGTTCGATTCATGAGCCTGCCGCTGCCCACCTGGGTGGGCGAGGTCGAGGGTGTCGATGCCACGGTGCTGCCCTCGGCGCTGGCCGAGTTCGATTGCCGCAACAACCGCCTGGCCTGGCTCGGCCTGCAGCAGGACGGCTTTCTCGATGCCGTGGCGCAGGCGCGCGCGCGCTGGGGCGCCGACCGTGTCGGCGTGTTCCTCGGCACCAGCACCTCGGGGCTGCTGCAGACCGAACTGGCCTACCGCGAGCGCCAGCCGAATGGCGCCTTGCCTGCCAGTTTTCTGTACGGGCCCACGCAGAACACCTACTCGGTGGCCGCGTTCGCCACCCGGGCTTTGGGCCTGCAGGGGCCGAGCTGGGTGGTGTCGACCGCGTGTTCGTCGAGTGCCAAGGTGTTCGGCAATGCGGCCCGCCTGATCGACGCGGGCCTGATCGATGCCGCGGTGGTGGGGGGTGTCGACAGCCTGTGCCTGACCACGCTCTACGGCTTCAACTCGCTGGAGCTGCTGTCCAACGAGATCTGCCGCCCCTGGGGTGCGCAGCGCAAGGGGCTCTCGATCGGCGAGGCCGCAGCGTTTGCGGTGCTCGAGCGTGAGGCGGCTGCGGCCGTGCAGGGCTGGCTGCTGGGTGTCGGCGAGAGCAACGACGGCTATCACATGAGTTCGCCCCACCCCGAAGGCGCGGGCGCGATCGCGGCCATGCGCGGCGCACTGGCCGAAGCCGGGCTGCAGCCGGGCGACATCGACTACATCAACCTGCACGGCACCGCCACGCCGAGCAACGACGCGGCCGAAGACAAGGCGGTGAGCGCCGTTTTCGGCACCGCCACGCCGAGCAGCTCCACCAAGGGCGCCACCGGCCACACGCTGGGCGCCGCCGGCGGTGTCGAGGCGGTGATCTCGCTGCTGGCCTTGCAGAACGGCCTGATGCCCGCTGGGCTCAACGTCGAAGAGCGCGACCCCACACTGACCATGAACTACCTGCAGGCCAATCGGCTGGCGCCCGTGCGGCGCGTGCTGTCCAACTCGTTCGGCTTTGGCGGCTCCAACGCCAGCCTGGTGTTCGGGGGTGAGGCATGAGCGCCGTGGACGGTGGTTCCGCGTGCGGCCTGCGCGTGTGGGTGCAGGGCATCGGCCTGCTCGGGCCGGGCCTGAGCGGCTGGGCGGCATCGCAACCGGTGCTGAGGGGATCGCAGGTGTACGCAGCGGCACCCACGGCGCTGCCCTTGCCGGCGCGCTTGCCGCCGGCTGAACGCCGCCGCGCGGGGGCAGCCGTGAAGCTCGCGATGGCGGTGGCCGACGAAGCGGTCGCGCAGGCGCAGATCGACCCGTCCACGCTGGCCACGGTGTTCACCTCGTCGAGCGGTGAGTGCGCGAACTGCCACGCCTTGTGCGAGGCGCTCGCCGAGCCGGCGCCGGTGGTGTCGCCCACGCGCTTCACCAATTCGGTCCACAACGCGGCATCCGGCGCTTGGCACATCGCGGTGGGTAGCCGCGCGTCGTCGACCAGCCTGTGCGCGTTCGACGGCAGCCTGGGTGCCGGCCTGCTGGAGGCTGCGGTCAGCGTTCAGGCGAACGCCCAGCCCTTGCTGCTGGTGGCGAGCGATTCGCCCTATCCCGAGCCGCTGAACGCGACGCGGCCGCTGCCCGATCACTTCGGCGCGGCGCTGGTGCTGGCGGCGCAGCGCAACGAGGCTTCCTTGTGCGAGCTGACGCTGCGCCTGGGCGCCCAGCCCGGTGCGGGGTCGCGGGGCCTCGCCACGGGTGAGCTCGCCGCGCTGCGCGCGATCCCGGCCGCCGCAGTGCTGCCACTGCTGATCGCAATCGCGCGCGGTGTGCCGCAGGCCGAGGTGGTGATCGACTACCTGCCGGCGCTGTCGTTGCACATTGCCGTGTCGCCGGCATGAGCGCACAGGAGATGCTGGGGCACGAGGGGATCGCCCGGCTGATCCCGCATGCGGGCCGCATGTGCCTGCTCGATCGCCTGCAATCCTGGGACGCCCACCGCATCGCCTGCATCGCCACCAACCAGTGCGACGCCGACCACCCTTTGCGCACCGCGAGTGGCCTGTTGTCGCCGATCGCCATCGAGTACGCCGCCCAGGCCATGGCGCTGCACGGCGCGCTCATCGGCCAGGAGGCCGGCACGGCCGCATCGCCGGGTTTTCTGGCGAGCGCACGCGGTGTGCAGTTTCATGTGCTGCGCCTCGATGAACTGCGCGGCGAGTTGCTGGTTCAGGCCACGCGCCAGAGTGGCGACGCACGCCAGATCCTCTACGCCTTCCACGTGAGCCACGACGGCCGGCCGGTGGCCGAAGGCCGGGCTGCCGTGGTGCTCAACACACCCTTGCCTGCATGAACGCCACCGCGACTGTCCAAGTTTCAACCCAGCCGGCGGATGCGTCGGGCACAGCGCTGTCATGAAGCGCGCACTTGTCACCGGCGGCAGCGGCGGACTGGGTCGTGCCATCGCACTGCGCCTTGCGCGCGAGGGGCTGCATGTCATCGTGCACGCCAATAGCCGCCTCGCGGTGGCGCAGCAGGTGGTGGCCGAGATCGAGGCCGCCGGCGGCAGCGGCGAGGCCGTGGCCTTCAATGTGGCGGACCGAGCGGCCGCGCAGGCGGCCTGCGCGCAATTGCTCGTGCAGGGCCCCGTGCAGGTGATCGTCAACAACGCCGGCACGCATGCCGACGCGGCCTTCCCGGCGCTGCAAGAGGCGCAGTGGCAAGGGGTGATCGACGTGTCGCTCAATGGCTTCTTCAACGTGACGCAGCCGCTCACGATGCCGATGCTGCGCACGCGCTGGGGGCGCGTCATCAACATCTCGTCGGTGGCGGCGATCACCGGCAACCGCGGGCAGGTGAATTACGCCGCGGCCAAGGGCGCGCTCAACAGCGCCACCAAGGCGCTGTCGCTGGAGCTGGCCAGCCGCGGCGTGACGGTGAATGCGGTCGCCCCGGGCATTATCGAATCGGGCATGGCCGAGGGCACGTTCGACAAGGACATGATCGAGCGCATGGTGCCGGCCAAGCGCGCAGGGCGGGCCGACGAAGTGGCGGCGCTGGTGGCGTTTCTCGCGTCCGACGAGGCGGCCTACATCACCGGGCAGGTGATCTCGATCAACGGCGGCATGGCCTGAGTGCCCACCCCGCGCTTGTCGGGGTGACAGCAGGGCGCGCGAACGCGTGGGTCAAGCCCGCTGGAAGAGCAGCACGGCGTTGGTGCCACCGAAGGCGAACGAGTTGCTGATGGCAGCCTGGAGCTGCGGCGCCTCGGCCCCGCCCGCCGGCACCAGATTCAACTGACAGGCCGGATCGACCTCGTTGCAGTGGGCGTTTGGCGGCAGCCGGCGTTCGCGCAAGGCGAGCACCGTGATCACCGCTTCGAGTGCACCCGCGGCACCCAGCAGGTGCCCGTGCAGCGCCTTGGTGGAGCTCACCTGCAGTTGCGTGATTTCGTCGCCCCACACGCTGGCCAGCGCATCGCGCTCGATCGGGTCGCCGACCGGAGTGGCGGTGCCGTGCGCGTTGCAATAGCCCACGTCGCGCGGCTGCAGGCCGGCGCGGCGCAGCGCGGCGCGCAGGGCGCGGGCCTGGCCGGGCGCGTCGGGCTTGGTGAGGTGGGTGGCGTCGGTGCTGATGCCCCAACCGCTGAGCAGGGCGTGGATGCGTGCCCCGCGGCGCTTCGCCCGCTCGGCAGATTCGATCACCAGAAAGGCCGCGCCCTCGCCGAGTGCAAAGCCGCTGCGCTCGCGCGCAAAGGGCCGCACCGCCTGCGCGGCCTCGCCTGCCTGGAAGCTCGCGAGCGTGTGCATGGCCTGCCAGGCGAGCATCACGCCGGGGACGATCAGCGCCTCGCTGCCGCCGGCGATGGCCACGTCGACCTCGCCGCTCTGCACGGCCTTGGCCGCTTCGGCAATCGCCACCGCCGACGACGCACAGGCCACCGAGTACGTGAGCACCGGGCCCAGCACGCGCTGGCGCATGGCGATGTGCGCGGCCGGTGCGTTGGGCATGAACGCAGGGATCGTGAGCGGCGGTACGCGGCCGTTGGTGCTGCGGTAAGCGGCTTCGATGGAGGTGGCGCCGCCCATGCCGCACCCGGCGAAGATGCCGATGCGCTCGGGGTCGGCATCACCGAGCGTGCCCGCATCGGCGACGGCGAGGTCGGCCGCCGCCACGGCGAACTGGCTCACGCGATCGACGCCCGCAAGTTGCAGCTTGCTGAACCAGCGCGTCTCGTCGAAGGCCACGGTGGCTGCCGCCGCAGGTTTGGCGAGATCGGGGAAGACCTGATGAATGGCGGATTCGCCACGCATCAGCGCAGCAAACACGTCGTCGGGGGTGCTGCCGTGTGACGAAACGAGGCCCAGCCCGGTGATGGCGACTGGGGCAGGGGCAACGGCAGCAGCGCTCACACGGCGGTCTTGGTAGCCGACGCGGCCAGCACGCGATCGACCACGGCCGCCAACTGGGCGAGCGTGTCGACGTTGGCGTCGGTGTCCGGCATGCTGATGTGAAAGTGGTCTTCGACGGCGAACAGGAATTCGACCAGCGCGAGTGAATCGAGGCCCTTGTCGCGCATGGACGCATTCGGGTCCAGATCGGCGGGTGCAATGCCGTACTTCTCTTGAATCAGGTCCTGAAGTTCCTTGAGCGAACTCATGCTGCGTGTCCCTTGTCGTGTCGTTGCGGCCCCTGGATTGCGCCGCATGTCTTGGCGCCCTCAGCGCCCGTCAATGATAGCCGCAGCCCCCTAGCCACGCCCCGGGCGAAACCGCAGGGAAAGCGCGCCGAAAACCAGGCCCAGCGCGGCTCCGGCGATGGCGTCCAGCACCACGTGCTGCTTGACCGCGAGGGTCGAGTAGGCAATTGCAACGAACCACAACACATTGAGTGCGCGAATCGCCCGTGGCGCGCGCATGTTGCTCAGCAGGTGCTCGATCCAGATCGCCGAGAAGATGGCCGCGGCCACATGCATCGACGGGCAGGCGTTGCCCGGCGCGTCCACGCCGTGCAGCATTGCGAAGCCGGGGAAATCGGTCGCATCGGCAGCGCGGGCCGGCACGATGGTGGGCCAGAAGTAGAAGATCGCGAGCCCGACGAGGCACATCGAGGTGACCCATGCGCCGTATGAAAGCAGTTCGTCGAATCCCCATTGCACCGCCGGCGCGATGCCGATGTACAGCCACAGCGAGAAGTACGCGATCAGGAACGGCGGCTGAAGCGGGATCCAGTGGTCCAGTGCCGTCAGCGGCATCGCGGTGGCCGGGAAGGCGGGGTAGCGCAGGATGTGGAAGTACGCGACGAAGAAGAGCCAGGTGAAGGCAGTGATGCCGACTGTCTTGATGAGCGCGAGGCGCTTCCAGCGCATGCCCAGCTCGGTGGTCCAGCGGGTGGCGTGCGTCACGGGTGTCAGGCCTGGAAAGGAGGGCGGCGCAGGGCCTTGCGCACCAGCAGCACGGGCAGCCGCAGCACGAACTCGATCATCAGCCGGGTGTGCATCCAGGTGAGCAACGCGTTGTCGCGCCCATAGCGGAAGTGCGACACGCCACCTTCCTCGGGCGAGAGGTACTTGACCGGTGCGGGCAGGTTGACGGGCTTGATGCCGCGCCACGCCAGGCGCACGACGGCCTCGGTGTCGAAGTCGAAGCGGCGCATCCAGGGCTGGCGCTGCATCACGGCGATCAACGCCGTGATCGGGTACACGCGAAAGCCGTAGAGCGAGTCGTCGATGCCGGCGCCTAGCGTTTCGAGGTTGGTCCACCAGTTGGAGACGCGCCGCCCGCGCACGCGCAGCAGCGGCGCCGATGCATCGAACACCGGGCGGCCGAGCACCATGGTCTCGGGGCGCTGGGCAGAGGCCTGCATGAACCCTTGGATCAGATTGGCCGGGTGCTGGCCGTCGGAATCCATGGTCAAGGCGTGCGTGAAGCCCGCCGTGCGCGCTGCCACCAGGCCCTGCAGCACGGCCGCGCCCTTGCCCGCGTTGGTGGGCAGTTCGATCACGTGCAGGCCCGGGTCGGTTGCGGCCATCTGGCGCAGGCCTTCGGGCGTGCCATCGGTGCTGCCATCGGTGACGACCCACACCGGCGACCACTGAGCGCGAGCGGCGCGCACCGTGTCGTACACCTTGGGGCCGGTGTTGTAGCTCGGGATTAGCAGCAAGTGCGTGGTGGACGGCAGCATCGATGCGGGCCTCGCGTTCATCGTGCCAGCTCGGTGCGGAAGTAGTCTTCGATGCGCCGGAGCAAGCCCTGGTGATCGGCCTCGGGCGCGAAGCGCTCGCCCAGGCGCACGCGGAACACCATCGGGAAATGCGGCGGCCGCCAGATCGGCCAGCCCTTGCTGAGGTAGGGTGACTCGGTTTCGATGATCACGGTCTGGATCGGCACCCGCGCCACGTGCGCGATGAGCGTCATGCCGGGCTGAAACTTGTTGACCGGCGGCGTCACCGTGCGCGTGCCTTCGGGGAACATCACCAGCTGGCCACCCTGGCGCAGTGCGCGAACCGCGCCGCGTGCCATGCCCCAAGGCGGGTCGTTGCGGATGTAGCGCGCCAGGCGTGCGCCGGCGCCGAGGAACGGGTTGCGCATCAGGCTCGCACGCATGATGCACACGCCGCGCGGGATCTTGGCGATCACCAGCAGCGCATCGAGTGCGCTCGGGTGGTTGGCGGCAATGATCAGGCCGGCGTCGTTGTTGAGTGCATCGAGGGTGCCGTAGTCGAGCTTCATCACCCCGGTACGCACGAGCCCTGCCCAGAAGCTGCGATAGCACCAGGAGATGGCCGCCCGGCCGATCTCGATGCCCTTCTCGCGCGAGAGGAAGGGGTAGAGCGCGAAACACACCAGGTTCCAGCTGAGCGACATCGCGCCCAGGTGCAGCAGCGCGCCGTAGAACGCCACGCCCACGAGAACCTGCTTGAGCGAGCTCATTCCGGGCGCGTGACGGTTTCGGATGATGTGCGCATCACCCACGTGACCGCGAAGCCCACGCTGTACGAGGTGTTCTGTTTCACCAGCGGGCTGTCTTCGTAGACGGCGCCATGCAGGTTCTCGTAGCGCATGAACATGCCCAGCCAGGTGATGCCGAAACGTCGCGACCCGGACGCGATCAGCTGCCAGCCAGCGTAGCCGCCGTGCGCCTGGTAGGCCGCGCGCTGGGCCGTCACGTAGGGGGCATCGACGTTGTAGAACTGCTCGTGGTACTTGCGGTCCGCGAACAGCGGGCCCGTCAGGAAGCCGAGGTTCCAGCGGTCGCCTTCTTCACGCAGGTCGAGGTTGAGGTTGGGCGTGAACGTGGCGCCCACATAGCGCGGCGAGCTTTCGAGCGACATCGCCGCGCGCACGGGCATGCGCAGGTCGAGCTTCCAGAAGCCGTCGCTGCCACGGCCCAGCGTGACGTTGAGGTTCGGCCCCACCTCGGCGGTGGCCGGAAGGTTGGGCATGCCTTCGCGCGCCTTGTTCTTGTTGCTCTTGGTGGGGGCCGTGGCGCCGAAGCTGAGGTCGACGCGCACGTCGCGCGAGTCGAACAAGTTGGCGCGCGTGCCGTCGCGATCCGAGCGAAGCCAGCTGCCGCGGTAGACGACGTAGGGGAAGGGCAGCAGGTAGTTCTGGCTTTCGTCCGAGCCGCGGTAGTCGGGCAATCGGATGCCCGAGAGGCCGAGGCCCAGCTCCCACAGGGGGCGCTCGACATGCCGGGTGCCGGTGTCATCGGGTGATTCGGTCACCGATGTGTCGGCCTGGCTCTGCGAGCCGCTGGAGTTCGCCGTAGCGCTCGCCGTCGGTTCGGCATCGACGCGCGTCTGCGACCACGCCGCAGCGCTTGCCATCAGCACGATGCCGGCGAAGGCCGCGCGCAGGCGGTTCACGCGGAGCCCCGCACGTCGGTGCTGTAGCCGTGGGCTTCGATCTCGACCAGCAGCTCTGCGCGGCACACATCGGCGTGCAGATACAGCGCGTGGCGCGCGGCCGGGCTGTCGTGCCCGACGATGCGCTCGAACACCTCGCGCACCACCGGCAGGTCGGCCGGGTTCCGCACGTAGACGGTGTGATGCATGTCGGTCACCGCGAAGCGGCGCCCCGACCGGTCTTCGGCCTCCTGGCGCACGACGGTCATGTTGGCCAGGCTCTCTTCGGTCTGGCGGCGCACATCGCCAGGGTGCAGGCTCTGATGTCCCACGATGCTTGCCGTACCCGAGATGAACAGCAGTCCGCGGCCGTCTCCGGCGTCGGCGACGGCCGCGCGCGAGAAGGTGGGCGCGCGCGGGCCGTAGCGATCAGGGTAGCGGTAGGCGCTCACCTGGCGCGGGTTCTCGATCGCCATCGGCGCGGCGGCCCCGGCCAGAAAGCTCACCTGCAGGCTGCCGCCGTGCATGCCCAGTGCGCAGGCCGCAGGCGAACCGTCGAAGGCGCTGCGTTGCGCATCAATGAAGGCCTCTTGCCGGCCGGCGTTGAACTGCCGGTAGCGCTCGCTGCCCTGCGATGCGAGGTTGATGTCGGAAAAGTAGTTCCACAGCCGCAGCAGGTGGTGGGCGGGCGAATCCGCGAGCACGGCAAAGAGGTCGGAATAGGCGCGCTTGGTGGCGGCCTGGATGCCGGATTCGCGCTCGTCGATGACGGCGCGGCCGTACAGCCAGCGGCCATCGGTGGCGTAGCGCACGCAGCCGTGCTGCTGAGAGATCACGTCGCTGCCACCGAACCAGCCGTCGAGCCAGGCGCCGCCGGGCGCGAGCAGCGGGGCGTGGACTGCGTCGGGTGCATGGCCCACCCAGCGGCCGCCGAGCAGATGCGCCGGTGCGGCGACACCGCTGGCGAGGTCAATGCGGCTGAAACTCAACGCAGCAGGGCTGGCCGGTGATTGCTGCGGAGCAACGCTCATGGAAGGCAGGCGACGTGGGCAGTGGGCTCGGTGCGCCCGGGGGTGGTGGGTGCACCTGACGAATTGAGGTGGATGGCTGGTCTGGCGGCCCGAATCGGCCCACCGGAAGTGCCGCGGACAAGCGGCGCTGATTCTAGTTCAGCCCCCTTGCGTCGCCGGGCTCTGAGGATGCGCGGCACCTCCCCCTTACGGACGAGGCCGCACCTCGGGGGGGCCGGCGCGTGCCCGCGCGCGTGTGGGCTTGTGAGATGCTCCGGGCCGCGCTCTGTCGGCGGGGAGGCGAGGGCGGTCGGCAGCGTGCGCCACGGCACCCGGCCGGCCTGCTGCGCGCAGCATCCGTCGGCCGGCGCTCACTCTTGACACATCTGTTCAACCACCAAGCTCAGAGAGACCCTGACATGACTTCCGTGACCTGCCGTCGTCATCTGCGTGTGCACACCCTTTCGGCCGTGCTCACCACCCTTCTGGCTGCCGGCTGCGCCCAGAAGGGCGCCACCTCGTCCGACACTGCCGCATCACCCGCCCCGGCTCCCGCAGCGGCCAGCACCAGCAGCAAGCCCGCCGCCGCCCCCGCTGCACCGGCCGGCAACAAGATCGGCCCCGGCATGAACGCGCAGGGCCAGGTCGTCGACCCCAAGCTGGTCGAATCCGGCTACGGGCAGAAGGTCAAGGTGGGCGAATGGGAAGGCGAGATCACCGGCAAGCCGGCGCCCAACAGCAAGTTCACCCGGTTGCAGATCGGCATGACCATGAAGCAGGCGACTGACATCCTCGGCGCGCCCAGCGACCAGGGCAGCTACATGACCGGCAAGGCCTGGATTCCGTTCAACTTCGGCTCCGACCGCTACCGCTTCGAACTCGTCTACAAAGGCCAGGGCCGCCTGGTCTTCGCGGGCGGCAGCGGCTGGAACCCGGCCGGTGGCGACGGCAACCTGATCTGGATCATTCACAGCGCTGCCGAGACCGGCAAGCGCTGAGCGGTCGGCCCGCTACTGGAACGCCACCTCGGCAAAGCTGCGCAGCTTGCGGCTGTGCAGCTGATCCACCCCCTGCTCGCGTAGCAGCTCCATGGCGCGGATGCCGATGCGCAGGTGCTGGTCGACGCGCTCGCGGTAGAAGTGATTGGCCATGCCGGGCAGCTTGATCTCGCCATGCAGCGGCTTGTCGCTCACGCACAGCAAGGTGCCGTAGGGCACGCGGAAGCGAAAGCCATTGGCGGCGATGGTGGCGCTTTCCATGTCGAGCGCGATGGCGCGCGACTGCGAGAAGCGCCGCTCCGGCGTGGTGGTCTGGTGGCGAAACGGGAGCAGCTCCCAGTTGCGGTTGTCGGTGCTGGCGACGGTGCCGGTGCGCATCACGCGCTTGAGCTCGTAGCCGTTCAGCTGCGTGATCTCGGCCACGGCCGATTCGAGCGCGACCTGGATCTCGGCCAGCGGCGGGATCGGCACCCACAGCGGCAGCTCTTCGTCGAGCACGTGGTCCTCGCGCACATAACCGTGCGCCAGCACGTAGTCGCCGAGCGCCTGCGTGTTGCGCAGGCCGGCGCAGTGGCCGAGCATGATCCAGGCGTGCGGGCGCAGCACGGCGATGTGGTCGGTGATGGTCTTGGCATTGGCCGGGCCGACGCCGATATTGACCATGGTGATGCCGGCGCGGTCTTCGCGCACCAGGTGATAGGCCGGCATCTGCGGCAGGCGCGGAGGCGCCACGCCGAGTTCGTCGTTGGGCTGCGGGCCCAGGCCCGAGCGGCGCAGCACCACGTTGCCGGGCTGCACGAAGGCGCTGTAGCCGCTGTCGGGGTCGGCCATCATCTCGTGGCCGAGCTGGATGAACTCGTCGATGTAGAACTGGTAGTTCGTGAACAGCACGAAGTTCTGGAAGTGCTCGGGCGCCGTGCCGGTGTAGTGGCGCAGGCGGTGCAGCGAGTAGTCGACGCGCGGGCCGGTGAAGAGCGACAGCGGGTGGCGCGGTTGGCCGTCGGGGCCGATCGGCGGCTCGTGCGTGCCGTTGGCGATGCCGTCGTCCATGGCGCCGAGGTCGGGCAGATCGAACTGGTCGCGCAGCAGCAGGCGGCGCGTGGGCGGCATGCTGCCTTCGAGGTGGTCGTGCTCGGCGAGCGAGAAGTGCACCGGGATCGGTTGCGTCGACAGGCCCACTTCGAGCGAGACGCCGTGGTTACGCAGCAGCAGCGTGAACTGCTCCAGGTAGTAGTCGGCAAAGAGATCCGGCCGCGTGAGCGTGGTCTCGTAGGTGCCGGGGCCGGCCACGAAGCCGTAGGCCAGGCGCGAATCGGCGCGGGCCACGGTGTCGGTGTGCACACGCAGGAAGGGGTAGCAGGCGCGCACGTGCTGGCCGAGCTCTTCGCCGGCCACGAAGCGTTGCAGGCTTTCGCGCAGGTGGGCGATGCCGCTGTTGTAGATGGTCGTGGCGTGCGCCAGTGCCGCGGCGGCATCGGTGAACGACTGGGCGTTGAGCAGCGTGGGTTTGGTCGGCGTCGAGGTCATGGGCACATTGTGCGTCCACCGCGCGACAGCCGCGCGGGGTCACGGCCGCTACATTGCGCCGACAAGGAGACGAGGTCATGACACGACAAGACGCGATCCGCGCACCCATGGCGGCCACGGTGGTCCAACTCGCGGTGAGCGCCGGCCAGGCCGTGCAGGCGGGCGACCTGCTGCTGGTGCTCGAAGCCATGAAGATGGAGCACGAACTGCGTGCCGAGGCTGCCGGCCAGGTGCTCGGCGTCTCGGTGCGAGAAGGCGACGCGGTGACCGAAGACGAGGTGCTGCTCACGCTCGGCCCTGCGGTGGCCGTGGCCGCCGGGGTGTCGGTGGCTCAGCATCACTCCCCCACACCTGCCGACGCGCCGCCTGCGCTGCGCGCCGACCTGCAGGAGGTGATCGCGCGCCATGCCTTCACGCTCGATGCGAACCGCCCCGAGGCCATGGCCAAGCGCCACGCGCTGGGCATGCGCAGTGCGCGCGAGAACATCGCCGACCTGTGCGACGACGGCAGCTTCATCGAGTACGGCGCGCTGGCCTTTGCCGCGCAGACGCGCCGCCGCGAGCTCGAGGACCTGATCAAGAACACGCCGGCCGATGGTCTGGTCACCGGCATCGGCAGTGTGAACGGCGGGCAGTTCGGCGAAGAGAAATCACGCTGCGTGGTGATGTCTTACGACGCCACCGTGCTCGCCGGCACGCAGGGCATGCGCAACCACGAGAAGACCGACCGCATGCTGGGCGTCGCGCTGGAGCAGCGCCTGCCGGTGGTGCTGTTCGCCGAAGGCGGCGGCGGCCGCCCGGGCGACACCGATTCGATGCACGTGGCAGGCCTCAACCTGCACACCTTCGCGAGTTACGCGCGCCTGAGCGGCCTGGTGCCGGTGGTGGGCATCGCGGCGGGCCGCTGCTTTGCCGGCAATGCGGCCTTGCTGGGCTGCAGCGACGTGATCATCGCCACCCGCAACAGCAACATCGGCATGGGCGGGCCGGCGATGGTCGAAGGCGGGGGTCTGGGCGTCTACACGCCGGAGCAGATCGGCCCGAGTGCGGTGCAGCACGGCAACGGCGTGATCGACGTGCTGGTCGACGACGAAGCGCAGGCGGTGATCGCGGCGCGCCAGTACCTCGGCTACTTTCAGGGTGCGCTTTCGCAATGGAACGCGGCCGACCCGGCGCTGCTGCGCGACGCCCTGCCCGAGAACCGCGTGCGCGTGTACGACGTGCGCAACGTCATGCGCGGCGTGGCCGACACCGGCACGCTGCTGGAGCTGCGCGCCGGCTTCGGCCACGGCATCCTCACCGCGCTCGCGCGCATCGAGGGCCGCCCGATCGGCTTGATGGCCAACAACCCGGCGCACCTGGGCGGGGCGATCGATGCCGATGCGGCCGACAAGGCGGCGCGCTTCATGCAGTTGTGCAACACGCATGGCCTGCCCATCGTCTCGCTGATCGACACGCCCGGCTTCATGGTCGGTCCCGAGATCGAAGAGCAGGCGCAGGTGCGGCACGTGAGCCGCATGTTCGTGACCGCGGCGCACCTGCGCGTGCCGTTCCTCGCGCTGGTGCTGCGCAAGGGCTACGGGCTGGGGGCGATGGCGATGGCGGCCGGTGGCTTCCACGCGCCCACGTTCACCGCCGCATGGCCCACGGGGGAGTTCGGTGGCATGGGGCTCGAGGGCGCGGTGCGCCTGGGTTACCGCAAGGAACTGGCGGCTGTGCCCGAAGGGCCGGAGCGCGATTCCCTGTTCGACAAGCTGGTGGCTGCGCAGTACGAGCGCGGCAAGGCGATCCACATGGCCGCCATGCTGGAAATCGATGCGGTGATCGACCCCGCCGACACCCGCCACTGGCTGGCGCGCGGGTTGGCCTCGTCAAAGGTACGCGAGCGGGGCGGGCACCCCATCGACACCTGGTGACGGCGTACGAATGAGAGTGGCGCGCGCCGCCGTCAGGGGCGCGCGCTGGCCACCTGCGGCGCTAAGCCGGTGCCCGCTGAGATGCCGGCTGAAACGCGCGAGGTGATGCGCGTCGCCACGGCGGAAGACCGGTTCTGCTCGGCGACCCAGGCCTGGTTGAGTTCGACGCCGCGCTCGACCACGCCGTGAACCACCATCGCCAGCGCCACCAGCAGGCAGATCGCGATCACGGCCGCCGCGCTGGCGATCGTGGCCGGGGATCGGGCCCACTCGGGCAGCGCGGCCCAGAGGCGCTGAATCTCGGCACGCAGTGGGTGAACCCGCTGAGCCCATTCGCCCGCCCAGCCAGCCGAGGGCCAAGCGTGAGGCTTGCTCTCGGCGTGCATCTCACTCATGGCGAGTTCTTGGGCCTCGGCGCGTCAGGCCAATGGCGGGCCTGCAGCGCGGGGTGGGCGGCTTCGTAGCCGAGTTCGTGGGCCTCGGCCCCGGGCTCACCGTCCAACTCGCGGTCGGCTGCGGGGGCGTTGCCGCCGAAGTACCAGCGCCGAACGTCTTCAACCCAATCGTCATTGCTCGCCATGGCGTGCTCCTTGATCCTTGCCTTTGACTCACTGCACACGCTTGCCGGGTGCATGGTGCGAATGGTCCCGATCGCCTCGCGCATTCGCCATCAGGCGAGGCAGCGAAAGCCTGTAGTCATTTGCCTACAGCGTGCATGTGTCGTGCGATCGGTCCTACGCGCACTCGCGGGTGCAGCGGACAGACACACAACCTCCGCGCACCGGAAGATTCGCCTGCCCCTACAGGAGCAGGAGTCCACTTTGAAGAACCCTTCTTACAACTTGATGACGTACTCGATGGCCTCGGCGGCGCTTGCCTGCACGGCGGCCCTCACCCTTCTGACCGCCTGCGGTCCGCAGAACGGCGAACCCGTGGCAAGCCCGGCCGGCACCCCGGTTCCGGCCACGCAGACAGAGGCCCGGCGCCCGGCACCCAAGCCAGTGGCGCGGGCGGATGTGGGCTACGTGAGCGAGATCGAAACCCTGACCGAGCGCCCCAAGGGCACGGGCCTGGGGGCCGTGGCGGGTGGCGTGATCGGCGGTGTGGCCGGCCACCAGATCGGCGACGGCAACGGTAAGAAGCTCGCCACTGCGGCCGGTGCCATCGGTGGCGCGGTGCTGGGCAACAAGATCGAACGCGATCGCCGCGAGCAGATCGTGGGCTACCGCGTTCAGGTGCGGCTGGAGAACGGTGACACGCGCACCGTCCAGCAGGACAGCCTGGCCGGGTTGCGCGTGGGTGACCGGGTGCGCCTGAAAGACGGTCGGGTATCCCCGGCCTGATTTCCGGGCTGGGCCGGGGCGGTGCGACACTTCTCACCGCCCCGGCGGCCTCATGCCGCCCGGCTCGCAACATGACCGTTTCCTGGTTGTCCGCCCTGAAAGTCATTCCCTGGGGTGACGTGATCGACGCTGCGCCCAATGTGGTCAAGGGCGCGCGCAAGATGTTCGCGCGCAGTCAGCCTGCCGAAGCCGAGCCCGACAGCGCCGAGCCACTGGGTACGCAGGAGCGGATCGCCCGGCTCGAATCGAGCCTCGCGCAATTGCAGGCGCAGCAGCAGGCCTCGGCCAAGCTCATCGAGACGTTGGCCGAGCAAAACGTGCGGCTGGTCGATGCGGTCGACATCCTGCGCGTGCGCACCCGCATGCTGCTCGTCGTTTGCGGCGTGCTGGTGGTTGCGGGGTTGTCAGCGCTCGCCTGGGGTCTGCTGCGATGAGCGCTTCGGCGCGCGTTCGCGTGGGCATCGGCGGCTGGACCTTCGAACCCTGGCGCGACAACTTCTATCCCAAGGGCTGGTCTCAGGCGCGTGAGCTCGAGTACGCGGCCAGCAAGCTGAGCGCGATCGAGGTCAACGGCACCTACTACAGCACCATGAAGCCGGCCACCTTTGCCAAGTGGCAGGCGGAAACGCCGGACGGCTTTGTGTTCTCGCTCAAGGCCAACCGCTTCGCGACCAACCGCCGGGTGCTGGCCGAGGCGGGCGAGTCGGTCGAGCGTTTCATCGGCAGCGGCCTGGCCGAACTCGGCGACAAGCTCGGGCCCGTGGTGTGGCAATTCGCACCCACGAAGCGCTTCGATCCAGATGACTTCGGTGCCTTCTTGAAGCTGCTCCCGAGCGGTGTGGGCGGCTTGCCGCTGCGCCACGTGATGGACGTGCGGCACGACAGCTTCAAGACGCCCGAGTACCTGGCGCTCGCCCGCCTCCATCGCGTGGGCACCGTGTTCACCGACTCCGACGACTACCCCTCGTTCGCCGACGTGACGGGCGACTTCGTCTACCTGCGCACCATGCGCTCGCAAAGCGCGCTGCCGCTGGGCTTCGAGCCGCAGGTGCTGGATGCGATTGCAACTTGCGCGCGGCGCTGGGCCGAGGGCGGTGAGCCCGACGCCCTGCCGCGCGTCGAGCCGCCGCGCCCGGCAGCGCCGCGCGAGGTGTTCGTGTACTTCATCAGTGGCGCGAAGGAACGCAACCCCGCGGCGGCGATGGCCCTGCTAGAGCGCTTGAGCGAGCGTTCTGACTGAGCGGCCGTGAGCCATCGCGTCAACCTCAGCCCGCAGGGCTGGGCTTTCGAGGCTGGGCCCGATGCGACGCTTATCGCCGCTGCGCACCTCGTGCCGCAATGGCACCTGCCGCACCTGCATGTGCAGGCTGCTGCAGGGCAAGGTGAGTTACACGATCGAATGGCCCGGCCTCAGCCGCGAAGAAAAGGCAGATGGCTGGGTGCTGCCCTGCGTGGCGCGCGCCGAGAGCGATCTCGTGATCGACGCGCCACTGGCCGAGCGCGCCTGAACGAAGCGTGCCGGCGGCTCAGCCGCCCGACAGGCTCTTGGCGTCGTGCGCGATCGTGCCGTCGAGATGGCGCGTGCAATCCACCAGCTCCAGCGCATGGGGCGGCTGCGCGCCGCAGATCGTCACCGAGGTGTTGCCCACGCGCAGCGGTCTGGCATCGGCCGCCAATTGCAGATGACGCGCGAGCAGCGCGCGGATCACGAGGCCATGTGTCACGACGGCCAGGTTGCCCGGCAGGCCATTGCGCATCGCCAGGATCTGCGCGAAGGCCTGGGCCACGCGGGCCTCGAAGGTGGCCACCGATTCACCCCCCGGCGGCGCTTCGGTCATTGCCAGCGGGTTGTAGGGCAGGCTGTCGTAGGGCTGTCCGCGCAGATCACCGAAGTTGCGCTCGTGCAGCAGCGGCGTGGGCGTGATCGGCGCACCGGTGCTGGCCGCGATGGCCTGTGCGGTTTGCAGGGCGCGGGGCAGGTCGCTGCTCAGGATGGCCGCGACCTTCAGGTCGGCCAGGCGCTGCGCCACCGCCTGCGCCTGCAACAGGCCGGTGGGGCTCAGCGGCGTGTCGGCCGGCTGCAGGGTGCGGGCGACGTTGAGCGGCGTTTCGCCGTGGCGTACGAGGATGATTGACATGGCGTGCGGCGGCAGCTGGGTTGGGCGATTGTGATCACGTCTTGCCGCGAAGGGCAGCCGCCTTGGCGACGCCAGCGCACGGCGAGGGAATGCGAGACTGTGCAAGGCCCGGCCACCATCTCACAGTGCAGTCATGAGTTCACACGACGTTGCCCCCATCGACCTCAGTTCCGCCGGCAAGCCGCCGCGCGCCGCCGCCACGCTGCTCGTGGTGCGCGATGCGCCCGGTGGGCTGGAGGTGCTGCTGCTGTGCCGTGCCGAACGCGGCGACCACAACAGCGGCGCCTGGGTGTTCCCGGGCGGCACCGTGGACAAGGCCGACGCGCAGTGGCGATCGCTGTGCAGCGGGGTCGACGACACCGCCATGAGCGCGCGCCTTGGCGTGCCTGAAGGCGGGCTCGACTACGCCATCACCGCCATCCGCGAATGCTTCGAAGAGTGCGGCCTGCTCTTCGCGCTGCGCGATGGCGCGCTGGTGGGCGGCGACGCCGAGCGCCTGGCGCCGTGGCGCGCACCATTGAACGATGGCGAGCGCAGCCTGGGCGAGTTCTGCGCCGAAGAGCGGCTCACGCTCGCCGTGGGCGAACTCGGCTACTTCAGCCATTGGCTCACGCCTCTCGGCCGCGCCAAGCGCTACGACACGCGCTTCTTCGTGGCCGCGCTGCCACCGGGGCAGGCCGCGCAGCACGACGGCGTCGAGATGGTCGGCATGCAGTGGCTGCGCCCGGCCGATGCGCTGGCGCGCAGCGACACCCTGAAGATCATGGGCCCCACGCGCGCCACGCTCAACGAGATCGCCGCCTTCAAGACCACCGAGGCGCTGATAGCCCATGCGCGTGGCCCGCGCGTGGTGAACCTCATCAACCCGCGCATCGGTTCGGGCAGCCAGGGCTTGCGCCCGGTCATGCCCAATGAGTACGCCTGGGCCGAGATGGGCCGCATCGACCCGCTGGGGCACGGCACGGCTTCGTACGAGATCGTGCCCGGGCGGGCGGTGCGCTTGTCGGCGCACGTGATCCGCGTCACGTGTGCCAACGCGGGCGTGATGACAGGCCCTGGCACCAACACCTACCTCGTCGGCGGTGGCGAGCGCAACGAGTGGGCCGTCATTGACCCCGGCCCGGCAATGCCATCGCATGTGGAGGCGATCCTGGCCGCGGCGCCGGGGCCGGTGCGCTGGATTCTTGCCACGCACACGCACTCCGATCACTCGCCCGGCGCGGTCGCGCTCAAGCAGCACACCCACGCCGAGGTGCTGGGCCGGCTGCCCGCATACCCCGAACGGCAGGACGCGAGCTTCGCGCCCGATCGCGAGTTGATCGACGGCGAGCGCATCGCGGTCGGCCCGCACTCCACGCTGCGCGTGATCCACACGCCGGGCCATGCATCCAACCACCTGTGCTACCTGCTCGAAGAAGAAAAGACGCTCTTCACCGGCGACCACGTGATGCAGGGCTCTACCGTCGTCATCAACCCGCCCGACGGCGACATGGCCGCCTACATCTCGTCATTGCATGCGCTGATGGGCGAAGACATCGAGTGGCTCGCGCCCGGCCACGGCTTTCTGATTGCGCACCCGCAGCGCGCCTTCGAGGGCGTGATCGCGCACCGCCTGAAGCGCGAGGCCAAGGTGCTCGCCACGTTGCGCGAGCACGGGCCGGCCACGCTCGAAGGCCTGCTGCCCCACGCCTACGACGACGTGGACCCGCGCCTGCTCCCCGTCGCGGCACGCTCGCTGCTGGCGCACCTGGACAAGCTGCGCACCGATGGCGTCGCGGTCGACCGCGCGGGGCAGTGGTCGTTGACCTGAGAGGTGCGCCGGCCGCGGGTCAACGCTGTACCCAGCCGCCGCACACCGGGAACACCTGCCCCACGAAGCAGCGGGCCGCATCGCTGCACAGGTAGGCCGCAAAGGCGGCGTCTTCGCGCGCACTGACCAGACGGCCCAGCGACACCTCGCGTTGAAGCCGCTCCTGGAAACGGGGATCGGCCTGCACTTCGGGTGGGAAGTAGGTCGGGTTTTCGACGAAGTTTTGCGCGATGGCGTTGACCTGCACGTTGTGCGGCGCCACCTCCACGCCCACCGCCTGCACGTACGCGAGCTGTGCGCCGCGTGCCGCGCTGTAGGTCGAAGTGCGCTTCATGCCACGCAGCGCCGACGAGCTGCCCATCACCAGGATCTTGCCGGCGCGCCGTTCGATCATCTGCGGCAGCACCGCGCGCACCAGGCGCGGCAGCGGATCGACGAGCGCGGCAAAGGTGTCGTGCCATTCAGCGTCGTCCACGTCCTTCGCGGCGGTGCTCGGCGCCGGGTGCGCGAGGTTGACCACGAGCACGTCGATCGGACCGGCCTGGGCGACTACCGCAGCAGGTGATGCCGGGTCGCGCAGCGGGTCGTGGCTGGGCAGCACGGTCGCGCCGTGCTCGCGCAGCACCTCGCACAGCGTGGGGCCCATGAAGCCATCGGCGTGTGTGACGAGGATGCGCTTGGCTTGCAGCATCGGCGTGCTCATGCGGCCTCCTGCGCGGCCGTTGCGCCGCGCTCCACGTTCACTGGTCGCAAGAGCAGCAGCCCGACGACGAAGAAGAGTCCCGTCGAAAGAATCGCTAGCCTGTGGTTGCCGGCCGTGATCAAGGTGACGAGGCCATAGGTGAGCGGCCCGAGGATCGCGGCCAGCCGCACCGCAAAGGTCCACAAGCCATAGAACTCGGCGCGTTGTGCTTCGGGCGCAAAGAGGCCGGCGATGGCGCGGCCCGCCGACTGGCTGGAACCCATGCACAGGCCTGCGATCACCGCGGCCGGCCAGAAGAGTGCTGGCCCAGTGGCCATGTAGGCCAGCAGGGTCATGGCCACCCAGCCCACCAGCGTGACGGCGAGTGCGCGCTTGTGGCCGATCCGGTCCTGCCAGTAGCCGAAGGCGAAGGCGCCGAGCGCGGCGGCGATGTTGACGAGAAACACCAGCGCCATGGTCTCGGCCTGCTTGAAGCCGAGCACCTGCTCGGCATAGACCGCGGCGAGTGCGATCACGACCGCGATGCCGGCCTGGTAGCTCACCGCGCAGGCGAGCAGCCACGAGTAGTCACGAAAGCGCCGCGCCTGGCGCCAGGTGGTCGCCAGGCGATGCAGCGAGGCCATCACGCCGGGCTGGGCCGCCGCCTTCGCCTGCTGCGGTACCGCACGCTCGCGCAGCAGCGCGAACGTGGCGAGCGAGGCCACGCCGTAGACCGCTGCGGTGATGAGCATCGTGACCGGCACGAAGGTGGTGGCCGGCTCGCCGCGGGCTTGCGCGGCGAGCACGTAGCCCAGGCACAGGCCGAGCGACAGCATGCCGCCGAAGTAGCCGAAGCTCCAGCCCCAGCCCGACACGCGCCCCATGGCCTCGCGGCGCGCCAGCTCGGGCAGGAAGGCGCCGGTGAGCGCCTCGCCGATCGAATAGAACGTGTTCGACAGCACGATCGCCGCCACCGCCCAGGCGACGTCGCCGCGCTGCGCGTAGGCCAGCATCAGCGTCGAGGCCACGCACAGCGCGGTGCTGATCGCCAAGAGCCGCTTCTTGTTGGCGCGCAGGTCGGCATAGGCCCCGAGGGCCGGCATCACGATCATCACGACCAGGCTGGACGCGGCGAGCGCGAGCGTCCAGGCAAACGTGCCCCAGGGCGCGCCATCGGCCACCACGCCCACGAAGTAGGCGTTGAACACCGCCGTGAGCACGACCGTGGTGTAGCCCGAGTTGGCGAAGTCGTACATCGCCCAGCCGAACACCTCGCGCTTGCGCACGCCATCGTTGAGAGCGTCTTGGGGAAAGAAGGCCATGCGGGCTCCTGGGCGGTGGTTCGCCATCCGGTGGAAGGCGCAGTTTGCCTTGCCGCCCCCATGCACCGTGTGACCGGGCCCCCACCCAGGGCCGCGTGTTCAGGGCCATGTTCTGAGCGCCGCGCGGATCTCACCCACGATGCGGTCGGTCTCGGCGATGTCGTCGCCGCGCACCTGCGCCACGCTCAGGCGCACGATCACCAGCCGCTCGGAGGGGATCACCACCACGAACTGACCCATGAAGCCGCGCGCGAAGAAGGCATCGGCGGGCGCGTTGGCCAGCCCCCAGGGCACGCCCCAGTCGGGCTTGATCTGCCCGCCGAAACGGTTGGTCCACCAGCCGGCGCCGTAGGCGGTGTCGAGCGTGGGCGTGGTCGACCAACGCACCCAGCCGGCAGGCAGCAGGCGCGTCCCGCCGGCCATGCCGTCGTCGAGAAAGAGCTGGCCGAAGCGTGCCCAGTCGCGCGCCGGGGCGAGGATGTGCGCCGCGCCGACAGGCGTGCCGGTGGCGTCGAAGTCGAGCGTCACGCGGCGCATGCCGAGCGGGCCGAAGAGTTCGCGCTGCGCGAAGCGGCGCACGTCGTCGGCCCGGCCACCCACCGCATCGCGCAGGATGCGCGAGAGCAGCAGGAAATTGGTGTCGCTGTAGGCGAACTGCGTGCCGGGCGGCGCGGCGAGTGAGCCGGCGGCCGAGGCGGCGGCCTTGTCACGCACGCTGTACATGATCTGCGTGCCGGGGTCGAAGCCGCTGTTGTCTTGCGGCAGGTCGAGCCCCGACGTCTGCCGCAGCAGCCGCTCGGGGGTGATCGCGTGCCGCGGGTCGGCGGGGTCGCTCCAGGCGGGCACCGGCGCAGCCGCGGCAGGGTCGACCCTGCCTTGCTGAACCAGCACGCCGATCAGAGCATTGGTGACGGACTTGCTCATCGAGAAGCCGAGCAGCGGGGTGTCCACGCCGATGCCCGGTGCGTAGCTCTCTGCGATCAGCCGGCCCTTGCGCAGCACGAGCACGGCCTTGGTCTGATGTCGCTGGCCGTCGGGCTGCGTGGGCGAGACCGCGCGAGCCAGCGCGGCGGCCAGTGGGGGGTGAGGGGTCTGCACGCGTGCCGGGCCGGGGGCGATTTCAGGCTGCAGGGGCGGGGGCAGGCCGGTCGGCCGGGCCGGGTCGGCCGGCGAGTCTGGCGGCAAGGGCTCGGTCGCGGGCAGGGCCACGCAGCCCAGGCCGGGTCGGTACACGGCGTGGCTTTCGAAGGCGCCGGCGATCGATGCCGTGACTTGCCGGCGCTCCGGGTCGATCGACCAGCGCAGCCCCCAGTTCACCAGCCCCATGCCGCGCAGGGGTTCGATGCGTTCGGTGAAGGCGGTCTGGGCGTCCAGGCCTGAGATGAAGACGTCGTCGCACAGGTAGTGGCTGGTCAGCCCGGTGGCCACCTGAGCGGCGCGGTCGATGCGCAGCGACGCGCAGCCGTTGAGCAAGAGCGCTGCGGCCAGGCCGGCGGCGAGGAGGGGCGAGAAGGGGCTCGAGAAGGTGAGTGAGCGGACGGCAGGCAAGGTGGGTCTCCAATGGGCCGGGAAGGCCCGGAATGTCGACCTGCTGCGGGTTGCCGTCTCGCCGAAAGCCGAAAACGGCGGTGTTTTGAAGATTCGGCCAGCCGTTGGCGCTGTGGCTGGGCCCGGGCCGCTCAGCGCTTGCGGGCGAGCGTCACGCCGTCGCTGAAGGGCAGCAGCGAGAGGTCGATGCGTTCGTCGCCATGCAGTTTGGCGTTGAGCGCCTGCAGCGCCAGGGTGTCGGGGTCGCTGGCGGGCTGGGCCACGGCGCCGCCCCACAAGGTGTTGTCGATGACGATCAACCCGCCCGCGCGCACGAGTTGCAGGGAGCGCTCGTAGTAGGCGTCGTAGCTGGTCTTGTCGGCATCGATGAAGGCGAAGTCGTACTGGCCGGCCTCTCCAGCGGCCAGGCGCGCATCGAGGGTGGCGAGGGCGGGGCCGATCTGCAGGTCGATCTTGCGGGCCACCTGCGCCTGCTCCCAGTACGGCTGGCCGATGCGTGGGTACTCGTCGCTGATGTCGCAGGCGAGCAGCCGGCCGTCGTCGGGCAGCGCCAGCGCCACGCTCAGCGCGCTGTAGCCCGTGAACACGCCGATCTCGATGCAGCGGCGCGCGCCGACCAACCGCGCCAGCATGGCCATCAACTGCCCCTGTTCGGGGGCGATCTGCATGCCGGCGCGCGGGTGAAGCCGCGTGGCCTCGCGCAGAGCGGCCTGGGCGGGGTGCTCGCGCAGCGAATGGTCGAGCACATATTGGTAGAGCGATTCGGTGACGTTCAAGACGCGCGACATAGCGGTGTCCTTTCAGCCGAGGTTTTCGTGGTGGGCGTTCGCGCCGCGCTTCCAGTAGGCGGCCGCGCGGATGGCGTGGCGGTCGTGGCCTTTCTCGTCGACCAGCACCTGGCGCAAGGTGGCCATGGTGGCGGCTTCGCCGGCGCACCAGGCGTAGCCCTGGCCGGGCGGCAAGGCGAGCGCGCGCACGGCTGCGATCAGTGCCGGGCTGTCGTCCACCCACTGCAGCTGCACCTGGGCGGCGCTGGGCAGCGCGCGCCGGTCGGCGGCCTCACGGACCTGCAGCACGACCAGCGCCTGGGCGCTCGCGGGCAGTTCTTCGAGCCGGCGCGCAATGGCGGGCAGCGCGGTTTCGTCGCCGACGAGCAGGTGCCAGTCGTACTCCAGAGGCACGATGAACGAGCCGCGCGGCCCACCGATCGCCACCTGCTGCCCTGGTGCGGCCCGCGCCGCCCAGCGCGCGGCGGGGCCGGTCGCGTGCAGGTCGAACTCGAGCGTTAACTCGCGGGCGGTGGTGTCGAACCGGCGCGGCGTGTAGTCACGGCGCGCGGGCTCGGCACCGGGCTCGGCAGGGAGCATCAGCTTCACGTGGTCGTCGAACGAGGCGCTGACGAAATCGGCCAAGGTGTCGCCTCGAAAGGTGATGCTCAGGACGTTGGGGCTGAGCCGCTCCACGCGGGCCACGGTCAGCTCGCGGCGCTTGAGTTCGTGCTGTACGCGACGCACGCCGAGCGGGCGGGCGGGTGTGTCGACGGTGCTTGTGTTCATGCGGGTATTCCGGTGTCTGGCGAATTGGTTGACAATGTCACCCATCATGGGCAAATCAATTGACAATGTCAACCAATCGGGCCGGCCACCCTTCGTGCGGCGCGGTGAAACCGGCCTGGGTCGCGAAGAAGGCGTGCTCGAACTCGTCCACAGCGTGATGCACCAGTACCGCGCCCGCCAGTACCAGGCGCTGCGCGACGGGCCGCACGACATCACGCACATGGAAGGCAAGGCGCTCGCCTTTTTCGACGCACACCCCGGCGCCACGCAGAGCGATCTGGCGCGCCACACCGGGCGCGACAAGGCCCAGCTGGCGCGGCTGATCAAGACGCTGCGCGATCAGGGCCTGCTGGACGGCGCGGTGGAGGCGTCCGACCGGCGCAGCGTGAGCCTGAGCGTTACCGAACCGGGGCGCGCGGTGCTGCGCACGCTGCGGCAGGGCGCGTCGCGGCTGCAGGCGCAGGCCGTGGCCGGGCTGAGCGCAGACGAGGTGACACAGTTGATGGCGCTGTTGCAGCGCGTGAGAGAGAACTTCGAGTCAGCCGGCTGAAGAACGCGCCGCCGGTGAGGCGCGGTCAGCCGATGAACAGATCGACACCGCGGGCGCCTGCCGGTCGCGGTTGGCGTCGGCGGTCGACCGGCCCGAGCGAGCGCAGCAGGTCGGCGGCCACCGCCTCGCCGCTTTCGAAAGCGGTGGCGCGGGGCGCGGGGAGCGTTGGCGATGCGGGAGCGGGCCGAGGCATTGCGCTGCCGGCGGCCGGGCTGGTAGGCATGTCGGCAAACAGCTCACGGGGCAGGAAAAGGGCGTCGCTCATGGGAGGCTCCGGCAGTTGGGGCACTGGCGGAGACTGTCGCGCCGGGCGGTTGCGGTGGTGTTTCACCGCCGCGCCGCCGTGTTTCATTCGTTGCGTTTGCCGCGCAGCGCCTGCTGCTGCCACAGGCGCGCACCGCTCACCGCCGCCGGGATGCTCACCAGCATGGCCAGTGCATCGGCCCACCACGGGGCATCGCCGCCTAGCACCAGGCCCAGCACGATGCCCGCGACTCCGACGGCGAACGCGTTGAAGTAGGGGTAAGCGCGCGCGAGCCGGGCCGCCACGTAGCCGCCGAACACCGTGGTGCCCGAGCCGTAAAGCAACGAGGTCATCAGGAAGAGCGTGCTCTGCTGCATGGTCAGCACCGCGGCCTTCATCTCGTCGGCCGTCATGTTGTCGGGCATGCCCGAGCTGAATACGGTGTAGAGCACCACGGCGCCGATCACGTCGAGCGCGAGGGACAGCAGCATGGCGATGAAGATCGCCTTCGGGTCGAATCTCGTCATGCAGCGCCGGCGGCTCCGTCAGGTCGGGGCCGCCAGCATATCCGGGCGGCTCAGCCGGTGGTGCGGGCGTCTTCCTTTTCCTGCAGTTCGCGCCACTGCACCTTGCCCGTGCCCGACTTGGGCAGTGCCTCGACGAACTCCACGATGCGCGGGATCTTGTAGGCTGCCATGTTCTCGTGCGACCAGTCGATGATGGCCTGCTCGCTCACGGCGTCGGCGTCTTTCTTGAGCACCACGAAGGCTTTCACCGTCTCGCCGCGCTTGGGGTCCTTGGAGGCGATCACGCAGGCCTCGAGGATCGCCGGGTGGCGGTACAGAATGGCCTCGACCTCGGCCGGCCACACCTTGAAGCCGCTCGCGTTGATCATGCGCTTCAGGCGGTCGACGAAGAAGAAGTAGCCCTCGTCGTCGGTCTGCCCCAGGTCGCCGGTGCGCAGAAAGCGCTTGCCGTCGATCTCGACGAAGGCTTCTCGCGTGGCTTCGGGGTTCTTCCAGTAGCCCTGCATCACCTGCGGGCCGTGGATCAGGATCTCGCCGGTCTCGCCCGGCGGCAGTTCCTGCAGGGTGGCCGGATCGACCACGCGCGCGTCAACGTCGAAGTACGGGACGCCCAGGCACTGCTTCTTCTGGCGATCCGGCGGGTTGGTGTGGCTGGTGGCGTTGGTCTCCGACATGCCGTAGCCCTCGCCGTAGGTGATGCCGAGCTTGTTCTGGAGGATGTCAGCCACCGCCTTGGGCATGGGCGCGCCGCCGCCTCCGATCTTGCGCAGGCTGCTGAGGTCGTAGCTGTCGAGCTTGGGGTTGGAGACGAAGTCGACCACCATCGCGGTGATGAGGCCCACGGCCGTCACGCGGTAGCGCTGGATGCATTCGGCGACCGCCTCGCGGTCCCAGCGTGGCACCACCACTACGGTCGAGCCACCGAAGATCACGCCGTTCATCGCGGTCTGCATGCCGGTCACGTGGAACAGCGGCAGCACCGCCATGCTCACCGTGCCCTGGTTGCCCTGGCCCCACACGCCGCCCGAGATGGTGTTGTACATGGTCGTGCGGTGCGTGTGCATGCAGCCCTTGGGCAGGCCGGTGGTGCCCGAGGTGTAGGGCATCACGCAGAGGTCGTCAGGCCCGGCGGTCAGCGGGCCCGGTGTGAGCTGGCCCGCCATCGCGTCCGCCCACAGATGGCTGCCGGCATCGGCGATCGGCGCACGCGGAGCGGCCACGAACTCGGGCACCTTCAGTGTGGTGGGTTCGCGCAGGTAGTCGCTGTAGGCCGCGACGACGATGTGATCGAGGCCGTTCGCCACGCCCAGCAACGGCTTCATGCGCGGGTAGAGCTCTTGTGCCACCAGCGCCACCTTGGCGTCGGTGTCGTGCACGTAGTGCTCGAGTTCGCCGGTGAGGTTCATCGGGTTCACCGGCACCACCACCGCGTTGGCGCGCAGGATGGCGTAGTAGCTCACCATGAACTGCGGGCTGTTCTGCATGTAGAGCAGCACGCGGTCGCCCTTCTTCACACCGCACACCTGCTCCAGGTAGCCGGCCAGGGTCTCCGTCTCCTGCTTGAACTGCGAATACGTCAGCGGCGTGTCGTAGAAGTACAGGAAGGGCTTGTTCGGGAAGCGCGCCGCAGACACCTCGACGTTGAAGTACAGGTTGGTCTCGGGGACGTACAGGTGGCGCGGGGCGTGCTCGGGCCAATGGGCCAGGTGGCGGTCGGACATGGTGCGTGAACCTTGCGTGGCGGGCCGCCGGGCGGGCGGCCGATGGGCATGCCGGGGCATACCGGGTTTTCTGAACCCTGTGGATGCTAACTAAGAATCCGGCTTGAAAAGCTCATACCGGGTCAGCGACCCAGCGTGACGCCGCCGTCCACGATCAGGGTGTTGCCCAGCACGTAGTCGCCCGCGCGCGAGGCGAGGAAGATCGCCGCACCCGCCATGTCTTCGCTGGTGCCGATGCGCCCCGCCGGGATGTGCGAAGACACCTCTTCGGCATGGTCGCGCGCCGCGCGGTTCATCTCGGAGGCAAAGGCGCCGGGGGCGATGGCCGTGGTCGCGATGTTGTGCTTGATGAGGTGTGTGGCCATGCGCTTGGTGAGGTGGATCAGCCCGGCCTTGCTCGCGGCGTACGAGTAGGTCTCCAGCGGGTTCACGCCGATGCCGTCGATCGACGCGATGTTGATCACCTTGGCCAGTTGCCGCTTGGCCGCCTTGGCCAGCAGGGGCTTGAGGGCCTGCGTCAGGAAGAAGGGCGTCTTCAGGTTGAGGTCGACCACCTTGTCCCAGCCGGCCTCGGGGAACTCGTCGAAATCGGCGCCCCAGGCGGCGCCGGCGTTGTTGACCAGGATGTCGAGCTCGCTCTCATGCTGGCCGTAGGCGGTGGCGAGTTCATGGGCGCCCATCACGCTCGACACGTCGGCCGGCAGCGACACGCAATGCCCGAAGGCCGAGAGCTCCTGGGCGGCGGCGTCGCAGGCGTCGGCCTTGCGCGCCGAGATGTACACACGAGCGCCCTGCGCGAGAAAGCCCTCCGCGATCATGCGGCCGATGCCGCGCGAGCCACCGGTGATGAGCGCGGTTCGGCCCTTGAGCGAAAAGAGTTGGCTGGTATCCATGGCGGTGTCTCCTATGTGGCGGTTCGGGCGAAGGGGACGAGCCTAGCGCGCAGCACCGAGCCATGGCAGTCGCGTGGGCGTCAGGGCCGCGGCGCGCGGGCTGCGGTTTGCGCTGACAAAACGGCCCGCGACAGACGAAAAAAAGCCCGGGCGAACCCGGGCTTGAAAGCAGCAAATACGAACCGAATCAGGCGGTCAGGCCGCAGTTCTTCTTCGCGAAGATGTCCAGCGCCAGCTTGGCCGTGTTGCGGGCCGACATGGCGAAGATCGTCTCTTGCGGGTTGAGACCCAGGCTGGTCGGGAACACCGACGAGTCGTGCACCGACAGATTCGTGATCTGGTGGTGGCGACCGTTGGGGTTGACCACGCCCTTGGTCGGGTCGGCCGACATGCCGCAGCCGCCCATCTGGTGAGCCGAGTTCAGGCGCACGCGACCGCTCGACATGACGAGAGCATCCGCCGCGGCCTGGAACGAGGCGTTGTCGGTGAAGCCTTCGGTGGCAGCGTCGATGTGGCCGATGAAGACGCGCGTTGCGCCCGCAGCGAAGTGCACCGCGCCCTGGCTCTTGATCGACTGGCGAATCGACTCCAGCACCGAGGTGGTGAGCGGGTAGTCCAGGCCCGGCGAGCCATCGGCGCGCAGCTGCACGGTACCGCCCACGCTGTCGGCGTTGAAGCCGTCACGCACGAACGAGATCGTGACCCCGTACTTGTTGAAGTTCTTCATCAGCGTGGCGTGCTGCTCGCCGAAGTACGTCGGGCCACCAGCCACGAGCACCGGGTGCAGCGGAGCGACTTCCAACTTGTAGCCCGGCGTGCCGGTGAGCGGCACGTTGTCCAGGAAGTGGTCGGAATAGATCGACTGGGGCAGACCGGCGTGGGCCGCGATGTCGCGCTGGTACAGGCCACCGACCGAAGCGCTCGGGTGCAGGAAGGTGCGCTTGCCCAGCGTGCCATGCGGGTCGGGCGCGCCCGAACGCATCAGCAGCGAAGGACCATTGATCGCGCTCGTGGCCTGCACATAGTGCTTGGCCTTGATCGTGACCTTGCGGCCGCTCGGGTTCAGGCCAGCGGGGTCGAGTGCGTCGCACACGATGCCGGTGATGGCCGTCTTGGCGGCGTTGAAGGTGTAGACCTGTGCGCGCAGGCGGGTGTACAGGGTGGCACCCAGCGTCAGGGCGACGGGCAGGGTGGTGACCAGCATCGACTGCTTGGCGTTGATCGGGCAGCCCAGGCCGCAATAGCCCAGAGCCGCGCAACCGCGCACGTTCGGCGAGATCGTGCCCCAGGTCAGGCCCAGCTTCGACAGGCCCGACGAGAGGATGCCGTTGTTGGCGTTGATCTGGCCGCCCCAGGGCTGGATGCCCAGGCGCTTTTCAACTGCGGCGAACCATGGGTCCATCTTGGCCTTGGTGTACTCGGTCAGGCCATAGACGCGCTGCCAGTGCTCGAGCACCTGCGGTGCGGTACGGAAGCTGGTCGCCCAGTTGACGGTGGTGCCACCGCCGACGGTGCGGCCTTGCAGGATGCCGACGCCGCCGTCCAGCGTGCGACGGGCCAGGTTCTCCTGGTACATCTGCGGGTAGGCGTCCGACTCCTTCATGTTGAAGTCGCTCGACGACTTCAGCGGGCCTTCTTCGATCAGCACGACCTTCAGGCCGCTGGCTGCGAGCATTTCGGCGGTGATGCCGCCGCCTGCGCCGGTGCCGATGATGGCCACGTCGAAGGTCACGGTCTGGTCTGCCTTCAGGGTGGAGGCGTCAATGACTTTCCAGCCGGCCTTCTTGCCAACGACCCAGGGGTCGATGGGTTTCTTGGACGGCATCGGGATGATTTGGGGAATGAGTGCCATGAGTGTGTGTCTCTTCAAATCAAGCGAGCTTCGGCGGGCCGGCGTAGCCGATGGCTGGCCAGTTGGTCGGGTTCGAATAGAAGGCGTTCGGGATCAGGCCCATGAAGGCGCTGAAGATCGAGCGCTGGCTGGCGACCTGGCTCACGCGCAGACCGTTGAGCAGGGCGGCCAGGTAGGCCGGCGGCATGGCTTCCCAGGTGGCGGGGAACGCCGGGTTGAAGATTTGCGGGCCGTTCTTCAGGGTGTTGAACAGGCCGATGATTCCGGCCTGGTTGAGGGTCGGGTAGTTGCTGACGATCTCACCGGCGCGCTGGGCGGTCAGGGCGATCGACGCTTGGCGGGCCGTGGGGTCCGTCGGCAATGCGCTCTCGCCCAGGATCACCGGCACCCACACGCGGACGATGGCCAGTGAGTCTGCGTCCAGGGCCGACACCGGCGGCACGACTTGCGCCTGGGCGGCGCCCATGACGCCGAAGCTTCCTCCCAGCGTCAGTGCTGTACTGCCCGCCACGCTGGTGACGAGCAGGTCTCTACGTTTGATCATTGAGTTCTCCTTTATGCACAAAGGTCGCGCATATGCACGACCGTGCCAATATCAGTCAAGAAGATGACGAATCGGCGAGGGAAAACGCGAGCAAAGGTAAAAATCCGCGACAAATGAGGGGTTTTTAATACACCCGTGCAAAAGTTGGTGCTTACACGGAAGGATTCTCATTCCCCGTGCGGGTCGCGACCGTTGCCGCGGAAAGGATTTCCGGCGCCGAATAGGCCGCGCGGGTGCCTGTTTTTGCCCGTTTGGGGCGCGCCGCGGCGGCCTGTCTCAGGAGGCTGCGGGTTCGACCTCGGCGGCCGGGTTGTCCTGCCAGAGGATCTGGTTGCGCCCGGCGCGCTTGGCGCCCAACAGCCGGTCGTCGGCCACCTTGAGCAGGCGCTCCACGGCATCGCGCTCGTCCAGCGCGGCGGCGTGCGAATCGGCCACGCCGGCCGAGAAAGTGTTGGCGGCCAGCGAGCCGGTCTCGAAGTGGAAGGATTTGCGCCGCCACTCCTGCAGCAGGCCGAGCACCTTGCGCTGCGCGGTCTTGGCATCGCAGCCGGGCATCAGCAGGCAGAACTCCTCTCCGCCAAAACGGAAGGCGACGTCGCTCTGCCGCGTGTTCGCGTTGAGCAGCATGCCGAAGGCCGCGAGCAGCGTGTCCCCGGCCACATGGCCGTGGCGATCGTTGACCGACTTGAAGTGATCGAGGTCGACGATGGCCAGCGCCAGCGGCTGCCGCTCTCGGCGCGACAAGGCCAGCATCTGCGGCAGTACGTCATTGAGATGGCGGCGGTTGAACAGGCCGGTGAGGAAGTCGCGCGTGGCCTGCTGTTCCAGCTTGGCCTGCAGCGCCTGCACCTCGAGGATCTTCTGCGAAAGCTGCTGGTTGGCGGCCTCGAGCTCAGCGCGCGCCTGCTCGGTGGCCCTGCGACGCGCTTCGATCTCGTCGAGGTTGTGCTGCAGCCGCCGCAACTCGGTCTGCAGCGAGGCCGCCTGATAGCGTGCGCGCGAGGCCTGGTTGCCGCGTTCGAGCTGGCAGCGCTGCCAGGCACGCAATGCGGCCAGTGCGGCCGCCGCGTCACCCAGATGCTCGTGCAGATCCGCCATCGCGTGGTGGTACATGCACAGCGCGCGCAGGCTCAGCCCTTCCTGGGCGGTCGACTGAAGCGCCGCCCCTTCTTGCGTGAGCAACGCCGCCGCCTCGCGGTGCTGCCCATCGGCACGAAGGATCTCGGCGCGGGCCACGAGCAGCGTCACGCGCTCGTCGGGCACGAGCAGGCGGTGCGACTGTGCAGACGCGTGCGCCACGAGTTCACGCCCGAGCGCCAACTCACTCGCGCGCAGGGCGGCCAGGCCCATGGTCTCGAAGTTGGCGTTGGTACTGCCGCGCCCGCTGGAATCGGGCGGCAGCTCCAGCAAGCGGCGAATATCGGGCAATGCGTCTTGCGAGCGGCCGAGATCGGTCAGGCAGTGCACGCGGTTGATCAGCAGCACGCTCATGAGGCGTGCGTTGCTCAGCTCCGAACCGCGGGCGATGCCCTCCTCGATGTAACTCAGCGCCTGCTGATGCTCGCCAAGCTGGATCAGCTCGTGTGCCAGGTTGCAGTACAGCACCACCTCGAACCCATTGCCGCGCACCGGGCGCGCCTCGTGCAGCGCCTGATACATGTAGGCGAAGGCCCGCTCGGATTCGCCCAATGACGAGTAGCACCCCGCGATGACGTTGAGCAGCATGCCCAGTTCGTCGCGCTTGAGCACGCTCAGCCCTTCGGCGCGCAGCGGCAGCACGCGTTCCAGCGATTCGACGTAACGGGCTTCGCGCCAGAGGCAGCGCGCAATGCCGACCTCGGACAGGAGCGCACCCGCGCGGTCCTGCGCCTGTGCAAACCGCGTTTGCGCAAGCGACAGCTCCGCAGAGGACTCGGCCGGTGTCGCGTACCACATCAGGTGAAAGCCGCGCACCAGGTGCGCCCAGCCTTGGGCCGCGATGTCGTCGTGCTTCTGGGCCTGCGCCAAGGCCTGGTTGGCCATCTCGTGGCAGCGGTTGGAGTCGCGGTAGAGCAACTTCCACGCGCGCCGCGCCATGCCCAAGGCGGGCGATGCGTGAGGCGATTCGGCGGGCGGCGTCATGGGCGCGCATTTTCGCCCCACTTCGTCCTCCGCGGTCGCGTACGCCTCAGGTGACGCGCTTGATCCTCGCGAGTTCGGGGGCATCGGGCGGGTAGCGCAGTTTCAGCGACTGGAGCACCTGCTTCATCACCGTCGCGATCATCAGGTTGCGATGTGTCTTCGAATCGGCCGGGACAACCGTCCACGGCGCCCAGGGCGTGCCGGTCGCGTTGATGAGTGCCTTGTAGGCCCGCTGGTAGTCCTGCCACTGCTTGCGGGCATCCAGGTCGGCCGGGCTGAACTTCCAGCGCTTGGTCGGGTCGTCCAGCCGGTCTTGGAGGCGCTGCCGCTGTTCATCCTTCGAGATGTGCAGCATGAACTTGCACACCACCGTGCCGGTCTCGGTGAGCATGCGCTCGAAGTCATTGATGTGCGCGTAGCGCTGCCGCGTCTGCGCAGGCGTGATCCAGCGGTTGACCACGGGCACCAGCACGTCTTCGTAGTGGCTGCGATTGAACACCATCACCTCGCCGTCGCCGGGCACCTGCTGGTGGATGCGCCACAGGTAATCGTGCGCCCGCTCGGTCTCGGTGGGGGCCTTCCAGCCGATGGTGCGCACACCCAGCGCACTCATCTGCCCGAACACGCCGCGCAGCGTGCCGTCCTTGCCGGCGGTGTCGGTGCCCTGCAACACCACCAGCAGCTTGAAGCGGCGGTCGGCGTAGAACAGGTTTTGAAGCGTGTCCAACTCGCGCGCCAGGCTGTCGACCATGGACTTGTCGGCCTCCTTGTCGCCGCTGGAGTAAGGCTTGGCTTTCGGGGAAACGCGCGCCAGATCGAAGGTGGCGCCCTTTTGGCCGGCGCCGGCGAACTGGTACGCACTCAGTGGATCACGGGTCTTGGCCAAGGCTTCTTCTCCAGGCGGGGTGGGTCGGTGGGAGCGCAGGCAGTCTATTCGCCACGCCATCCAACACTTATGCACGGGGGTGCACAAGAGGCGTTTCCGCGATTTCGCGCGGCGCCTTTGACGGCAGAATGGCTTCCACCATGGGCCGGCCGCCGTGTGCCAAGGCCCGATGCCAGACCCCAGGAGTACCAGCGTGGCCACGACCAACCCCCCCATCAAGACGCCGGAAGCCGTGGCGGAGCTGACGAGTCGCCAGCGCAAGCTCAGCCAGAAGCACCGCACCGTGCTGCTGCTCGTCGATGGCCGGCGTGATGAAGACGAGGTGCGCCAACTCGCCGCTGCGGCCGGCTCGCACGACACGGCCTTCGACGAACTGATGGACCTGGGCATGATCTCGCGCCCCGCGCCGCTCGAACCCGAGCCGCGCCGCGCGGGTTCGCGCAGGTCGGCCGCCATGCCGCTCGACAGCAGCCCGATGCCGCTGGACGCGCAGCCGTCTGCGCCGGCTCCGCTCCTGTCGGCGGCGTCTCCTGCAGATTCCGTGGTCAGCAGCCTGCTGCCTGCGGCGCTCAGCCTTCAGTCGGAATCGCACCTCGACTCCGTGTCGCAAGAGACTGCGGGCCAGCCGTCGCCGGCCGACATCTTCGATTTCGCCGACCACGACGACTCACACGACGAGGCGCTCGAAGAAGCCCGCGCCATCCTGCTGCGCGCGGTGCGCGCCGAAGCGCCGGTGGCTGGGTCGCTGACCATGCTGCGCCTGCGCCGCGCCCGCAGCCGCGAAGACCTGGAGAGCCTGCTCGAGGAGGTCGAGTCGCGCATCTTCAAGCCCTTCAAGGGGCTTTGGGCCTCTCAGACGATGGCCCGCGTGCGCGAGCTGTTGTCGAGCCACACCTCGATGAGCCTGCCGGGTTCCTGACATACTGCGTCGATGAGTTTTCTGGCCATCGACGTCGGTAACACGCGCCTCAAGTGGGCTCTCTACGCCTCGCCCCAACCGGGGGCGGCCGTGCTCTCGCACGGCGCGGCGTTTCTCGAAACCATCGACCAGCTCGGCGAGACCGACTGGAAGGACCTGCCCGAGCCGTCCAGCATGCTCGGTTGCGTGGTCGCCGGTGACGGCATCAAGCGCCGCGTCGAGGAGCAGATCGACGAACTCTGGGACATCGACCCGAGCTGGGTGGTTTCGACCGTTCACGCCGCAGGCGTGACCAACGGCTATGAGCATCCGGCGCGCCTTGGCGCAGACCGCTGGGTGGCATTGATCGGTGCGCGCCAACGTGTTTGTGCGCGCGGCCCGGCGCGGCCGGCGCTGGTGGTCATGGTGGGAACGGCGGTCACGGTCGACGCGCTCGACGAGACCGGGCGCTTTCTGGGTGGACTGATCCTGCCTGGCTTTGGCGTGATGCAGCGCGCGCTGGAGATGGGAACCGCGGGCCTCAAGGTACCGACCGGCGAGGTGGTCGAGTTCCCGACCAACACGAGCGATGCGCTGATGAGCGGCGGGGTCAACGCGATGGCCGGCGCGGTCGAGCGCATGTACCGCAAGCTTCGCGCCCGCACCGGACAGGAGCCGGTGCTGCTGATGTCGGGCGGGGCCTCACCCAAGTTGGCGCCGGTCACCGACCTGAGGTTCGAGACCGTCGATCACCTGATCTTCGACGGGCTGCTGGCGATGCAGTCACACCGCCTGGCGCTCTGATCGTCGCCCCCCTGTCGCTGCGCTCCTGTCTCCAAGGGCAATGTCCGGCTTGGGGCGGCGCGGCGCCGGACCTGGTCGCCTACCCGATCAAAGGATGTAGCGCGACAGGTCTTCGTTCTTCGACAGGTCGCTCAGCTTTGCGTCGACCTCCGTCTGACCGATGGCGACCGTCTGGCCCGATAGCTTGGGCGCGTCGAAACTCACTTCATCGAGCAGGCGCTCCATCACCGTGGACAGCCGCCGCGCGCCGATGTTCTCGGTGCGCTCATTCACGTCGAACGCAATCTGCGCCAAGCGGCGGATGCCGTCCGATTGCAGTTCGAGTGTCACACCCTCGGTGGCGAGCAAGGCCTGGTACTGCTTGACCAGGCTTGCATGCGTCTGCGTCAGGATGGCTTCGAAATCGTCCACGCTCAGCGACGAGAGCTCCACGCGGATCGGGAAGCGGCCTTGCAACTCGGGTATGAGGTCGCTCGGCTTGCTCAGGTGGAACGCGCCCGAGGCGATGAACAGGATGTGGTCGGTCTTGACCATGCCGTACTTGGTGTTGACCGTCGTGCCCTCCACCAGCGGTAGCAGATCGCGCTGCACGCCCTGGCGAGATACGTCTGCACCTTGTGCCTCGGCGCGCGCCGTCACCTTGTCGATCTCGTCCAGGAAGACGATGCCGTTCTGTTCGGTGTTGGTCAGCGCGCGGGTCTTGATCTCGTCCTCGTTGACGAGCTTGGCCGCCTCTTCCTCAGTGAGCAGCTTCAGCGCCTCGGTGATCTTCACCTTGCGCGGCTTGCGTTTGGTGGCACCGAGATTGGCGAACATGCCCTTGAGCTGCTCGGCCATGTCGTCCATGCCCGGCGGGCCCATGATCTCCAGCGTGGGCTTGGGGTCGGCAACCTCGATATCGACTTCCTTGTCGTCCATGCTGCCCTCGCGCAGCCGCTTGCGCATCACTTGACGCGCGGTGTTGTCGGGGCTGGGCGTTGGGGTGAGGCCGAAGTCGCTGCGCGCCGGCGGGACCAGGATGTCGAGCAGGCGGTCCTCAGCGGCGTCTTCGGCGTGTGTGCGCTGGCGTCGCATGGCGTGTTCGCGCTCCTGCTTGACGGCCATGTCGACCAGATCGCGAATGATGGTGTCCACGTCCTTGCCGACGTAGCCCACTTCAGTGAACTTGGTGGCCTCGACCTTGATGAAGGGCGCGTCGGCCAGCTTGGCCAAGCGACGCGCGATCTCGGTCTTGCCCACGCCGGTCGGGCCGATCATCAGGATGTTCTTGGGCGTGATCTCGCCGCGCAGGGCTTCGTCGACCTGCTGGCGGCGCCAGCGATTGCGAAGGGCAATGGCCACCGCGCGCTTGGCGGCGGCCTGGCCCACGATGTGGCGATCAAGTTCGGAGACGATCTCCGACGGCGTCATGTTGAAGCTCATGCAGTGTTCCTTGCGGGCCGAGCGCCGGGCCGCTCCCACGCCGGCGCGCATCCCCTCGGGGGATCGCCCGGCCTGCTCGCCGAGCGAAGGGGGGTCATCCCTCGAGGGTTTCGATGATGTGGTTCTGGTTCGTGTAGATGCACAGGTCGCCGGCGATCTCGAGCGAGCGCTTGACGATGTCCCTGGGCGCCATCTCGGTGTGCGCGAGCAGCGCCTGGGCAGCCGCCTGGGCGTACGAGCCGCCCGAGCCAATGGCGACGATGCCACGCTCGGGCTCCAGTACGTCACCGTTGCCGGTGATGATGAGCGAAGCCTCCTTGTCGGCCACCGCCAGCATCGCCTCCAGGCGGCGCAGCACACGGTCGGTTCGCCAGTCCTTCGTCAACTCGATGGCTGCGCGCACAAGGTGGCCCTGGTGCTTTTCCAGCTTGGCCTCGAAACGCTCGAAGAGCGTGAAGGCATCGGCCGTTGCGCCCGCGAAGCCTGCGAGCACCTGGTCGCGGTAAAGCTTGCGCACTTTTCGGGCGGTGGATTTGACGACGACGTTGCCGAGCGTCACCTGCCCATCGCCACCGAGGGCGACGATCGGGCCGCGGCGCACGCTAAGGATGGTGGTGCCGTGATATTGGTCCATGTGGGTTTGCATGTTCGGGCGAGTCGCCCGTATTCAAGCAGAAGAATGCGCCGCAGATGCGGGGCGGAGATCAAGCCACGCCCACGGGGCGGGATTGCATGCCGGCGGGCCGTGCGTGTGCGCGGCAGGAGCGACCGCGAGCGTGGGCTCTAGACGACGCGAACCTTGACCTTCGCGTGCTCATTGATGCCCATGGCACCAAAGAAGAGTGCCACGAGTCGGTGTGAATCGTGGAAGGTGACGGTGCGGTTCTCGCTGCGGCGCGCGAGCACCCAGTTGAGCAGGTCGCCGGCGGCAATGAAATCGACGCGGATCAGCCGTGCGCAAGACACGTTGACGATCGGCGCAGTGCCGAGTTCGTCGTTCATCTTGGTCAGTGTGGCGCTGATGTCGCCCACCAACTGGCCCGACAACTCGACGCGCGCGACCTGCACCATGCCCGGTTCGTCGATGATCTGCGACTCCTGGAAGGACGTCGAGACATCGCTCACCACGGACATCGGTGGAGATTGCGTGCTGACACTTGCACCGCTGATGCGGGCCTGGCAGACGGCGGGCTCCCACGACGGCGGCGACACCTCGTAGGTGACGCAGTAGTCGATGGCCGCTTCGTCGAATTGATCGGGGCGGTTGACGATGCGCAACGCGTCCAGGCGCAGCTGCCAGAACACTGGGTCTGCATCGCGCACACCGGTCGGCGCGGCATCTTGCAGCACTTCGAGCAAGCGCTCGCCGCTGAGCCAGCGCATGTCCAGCGTCTGCGGCATCCAGCCGCGGAAGAGTTCGCTCAGGCGGGCGCTGCCTTCGGCGTCGATGCCCTTGAGCGCGCTCCAGTCGAACACCCAGGGCAGCGGCATCTGCAGCGTTTGCGAACGAAGCTTGGCGACGGCCTCGGCGTCGAGGTGGGCGGGGCAGACCCAGCCAACCTGCCCGTCGACGCGTGCGCGCGGTTGGCGTTCTTCGCTGGCGGCTTCGGCCACCATCTTGGGCATCGAGAACCATTGCGGCGCGGACCAACCGAAGGCTTGCGCGTAGTCGATCGCGAGGCTCTCGAACTTGTGGGCCTGGCCGATGGCGCGATACAGGTCGAAGAGCGCAAGCCACGTCTCGGCGTGCTGCGCGCGCGGGCCGCCGGAGCCGGTGAGGGCCGCCAGCGACTGCTCGCAGAGCTCGAAGTCGGCGTTGGCGAAGGCGATGACGGCTTCGTCGAGATCCGGGTCGTGCGCTACTTCACTCAACTCGGCAAACTGGCTGCCGAGAGCATCGGCTCCGCCGCCCATGTCGAGCGGGGCCATCGATGGCTGCGCGGGAGGCTGCGGCGAGCGTGCGGCGGATGCGGGGGACTCACCGGCCACTGACTGCAGGGTCGGAATGCGCGAGGCGTCGGGCGGCACGCTGTCGCTGGCTGACATGCCGTCGCCTGCGGGCTGCGTGCGGGCATAGCCCATCGCAGCGGGCTGAGTCGTGGCTTCGTAGAAAGCGGGCGTGCGGCGGGGAGAGGGCGAGGCCAAGCCATCGCCGACCATCTGCTGCTCGATCTCATCGATCTTGGCCTTGACGCCGCTGTCGGGCTTGGCGCCGCTTTCCTGCATGCGGGCCTCGGAGTCGTCGAGGCGCGAGGAGCTGCCGAGTGCGGCCAGTTGCTCGCCGGAGAGGCCTTCGCGGCGCACCTTGCGCAGCATGTCGAACTCGCGCTTGCGGACGAAATCGTTGCGCCGCTTGCGCTCGATCATTGCCTTCAGTTCGGACTTGGCGTACTCGCTCTCGCGGGCGTCCTCGGGGGGCACGCCAAGCTGCGCCCAGTCGGTGGCCGGGTTGGCCACGAACTTGACTACCTTTCGGAAGAAGCTGCTGCTGTCTTTCGGGTCCGACATGTCGGGGGGGTCCTGCGGGCGACCCGATCAGTCGCCGAACATCTTCTGCTTGAGCTCGCGCCTCTGCTGGGCTTCGAGGGACAGTGTAGCGGTGGGTCGGGCGATCAACCGGCCAAGGCCGATGGGTTCGCCAGTTTCGTCGCAGAAACCGTAGTCGCCGGCATCAATGCGACCCAAAGACTGTGAAATCTTCTTCAACAGCTTGCGCTCGCGGTCGCGGGTGCGCAGCTCGAGGGCATGCTCTTCCTCGATGGTGGCTCGGTCGGCAGGATCGGGGACGATCGAGGTGTCTTCGCGCAAATGCTCGGTGGTTTCACCGGCGTTGCTGAGCAGATCGTCCTTGAGCGTTTGCAGCTTGACGCGGAAGAACTCCAGCTGCTTGTCGTTCATGTACTCGCTCTCTGGCATGGCCAGAACTTCAGCTTCGGTCATGTCGCGGCCGGCTTTCGACTTCCAGGCATTGACGAGCTTGGGGTCGGCCTTGTGCGCGATCTTGGCGATGTCGCCCAGCGAGGTGTCGACCTGCCGAGCGGGTGGGCGGGGCGGCGCAAAGCGGTCGGCGAAACGCGACGTGGCTGGCGGAATCGGAGCGGGTGTCGACGCGGCAGCAGAGGCGCGGGCGGCAGCAGAGAGCTTCGGCTGGGCCACCTTGGCGGGCTTGGGCGCTGCGGCTGCTGGTTGGGGTGCGGGTACGGCTGGTTTGGTCACGGCAGGATGCGGAGCAGGGGCGGCCACTGACTTGGTGGCCGGCTTTGGAGGAATGGGCTTGGCGGGGGCTGCCTTGGCAGCGGGTTTGGCCGTGGTCTTCTCGGGTGTCCTTGCGGCGGGTTTCGGAGCGGGTTTGACTGGGGCCTTGGCCGCCGGCTTGATGGGCGCCTTGGTTGCGGGCTTGGCGGTCGGTTTTGCAACTGGCGTGGCAACTGGCTTGGCCGCTGGCTTCGCAGCAGGCTTCTTTGCCGCCGGCGCTGCCTTCTTGGCCGCAGGCTTGGTGGCAGTGGGTCGCTTAACCGGGGTCTTGCTCACTGAGGTCTCCTCGCTACGGCGGTTATACCCGCTCCGCGCGGCCCGAAGGGGCCCCGCCGCCCGTTTTAGGCGCCGCGGATTGTAGCCACGTTGTTTGTGAGCAAAGGTGCATATTTAACGAGCTGCTTTGATCCCTTGTGCGAGTCCCTTCGATACCTCAGGACAGGCACTGTTCCAGGCCTTGTTCGAGAATTTGCTGGGGCAGATCGACCCCGATGAAGACCATCTTGCTGCCTTTCTTCTCGCCCTTGGCCCAGGCAGGGCCCAGGTCGCTGCCCATCAACTGGTGCACGCCCTGGAAGATCACCTTCTTGTCCGAGCCCTTCATATATAGAACGCCCTTGTAGCGCAGCAGCTTGGGGCCGTAGACCTGGACGATGGCGGCCAGAAAGTCTTCGAGTTTGGCGGGGTTGAAGGCCTTGTCGGAGCGGAAGACGAAGGACTTCACATCATCGTCGTGCGCATGGTGGTGCGGATGGTCGCAGTGCTCGCCATGCTCGTGGTCATGGTCATGGTCGTGATGATGGTGGTGGTGCCCGTGGTCGTCGGCCTTGAGGAAGTCGGGGTCGATGTCGAGCTTGGCGTTGAGATTGAAGCCGCGAAGATCGAATACGTCGGCGATCGGCACCTCGCCGAAATGCACCTTGCGCTGGGGCGCCCGCGGGTTCATGTGCTTGATTCGGTGGGAGAGGTCTTCCACGGCCGCGGCATCGACGAGGTCGGTCTTGCTGATGAAGATCTGGTCGGCAAAGCCGATCTGGCGGCGTGCCTCCTGGCGGCTGTCGAGCTGGGCGTTGCCGTGAACGGCGTCGACCAGGGTCAGGATGGAGTCGAGCAGGTAGGTCTCGGCGATCTCGTCGTCCATGAAAAAGGTCTGGGCGACGGGGCCGGGATCGGCCAGGCCGGTGGTCTCGATCACGACCCGGTCGAAGCTCAGCTCGCCGTTGCGACGCTTGGCGGCCAGGTCGGCCAGCGTGGTGCGCAGGTCTTCACGGATCGTGCAGCACACACAGCCGTTGTTGAGCTGGATGATCTGCTCGTTGCTGTCCTGCACCAGGATCTCGTTGTCGATGTTTTCCGAGCCGAACTCGTTCTCCACCACGGCGATCTTCTGGCCGTGCGCCTCGGTGAGCACGCGCTTGAGCAGGGTGGTTTTGCCCGAACCAAGAAAGCCGGTGAGGATGGTGGCGGGGATGAGACTCATAAAGAAACCTGTTCGTGCAAGGGAGAAACGAGCCAAATGGGGCCGGAAGAATTTGGTTCAAGGTACCAGATGTGTCAAGCCGGCGGCTTCAGTTAAGCTTTTGGGGTGCACACACATCCTGCGGCCTGATGGCTGACCCCTCCCCCAGTCGCTCCCCACGGGGGGCCGACAGACATCCTGCTCACGTCGACAAGCGCAGTCTCTTTGAACGGCTGGTCGAGTTCATCTCGCCCGGCCTCGATTCGAAAGACGAGCTGATGGAGACGCTGGCGGATGCAGAACAGCGCGAGCTCATCGCGCCTGAATCCCGCATCATGCTCGAAGGGGTCATCCGCATGGCCGACCTCACGGCCGGCGACGCCATGGTCGCGGCCCCGCGCATGGACGTGCTCGACATCGAGTCGCCCTACGACGAACTGCTGGCGGTGGTGATCGAGACGGCGCACTCGCGTTTCCCTGTGTACGAGGGAAAGCGCGACAACATCATCGGCACGCTGATGGCCAAGGACCTGCTCAAGCTGCAGCGCGCGCCCGAGCTGAATCTGCGCACGCTGCTGCGACCCGCGGTGTTCGTGCCCGAATCGAAGGGCTTGAACGAGCTTTTGCGAGATTTCCGCGTCAATCGCAACCACTTGGCGATGGTTATCGACGAGTTCGGCAATACCGCCGGGCTCATCACGATCGAAGACGTGCTCGAAGAGATCGTCGGCGAGATCGAAGACGAGTTCGACGAGAAGAACGGCGAAACCGGCATCTACACCTTGGCCGACGGCAGCCACCGCGTGGCGGGCGACACCGACATCGCCGCCGTCAACGAGGCCTTCGCGGTGAACCTGCCGGTGGATGAATTCGACACCATCGGCGGCCTCGTCGCCCAGGAGCTCGGGCGGGTCCCGCGCCGGGGCGAGGCGGTGCCGCTGGGCAGCCTTGTCTTCAATGTAATGCTCACCCGCGGCGGCGCCGTGCGGTGGTTCAAGGTGACGCGCACCCCTGAAGTGGCGGTAGGCACCGATGGGGCGTGACCGCAAGGCGGCCGCACCGGTGACCGCGGCATTGCGCAGGCCCCGGGGCGCGCGGCGCAGTGCGTCGGACGACGTCCTGCTCGGCATGGACTTGCTGCTGGCCCTGGTGCTCGGCGCGCTCCACAGCCTGCCGATGTCCTACCCGGTGACGTGGTGGCTGCAGATCCTGTGCGTGGCCGGTCTGGCCTGGCAGGTGAGCCGGGCCAGCCCGGGGCGCGCCGCACTGGTGGGCTGGGCGTTCGGCACGGCCTGGCTGGTGGCTGGCACCTGGTGGCTTTACATCAGCATGCACCTCTATGGCGGCTTGTCGTCGGTGCTGGCCGTGCTGGCCGTGCTGGCGCTCAGCCTCTTTCTGTCGCTCTACCTTGCGGCGGCGATGGCCCTGTTTGCTCGCCTGCGGCGCAACCGGCCGTGGCTCGACGCGCTGGTGTTTGCCGCGTGCTGGCTGGTCGCCGAGCTGGCGCGGGGTGTGATCTTCACCGGGTTCCCGTGGGCCGCTTCGGGCTACGCACATGTGGACAGCCCGCTGGCGAACCTCGCGCCTTGGGTCGGCGCTTATGGAATTGGCTTCGTCAGCGCCGCGTTGGGCGCCGGGCTGGTGTTGGGCCTGCGGGTGTCGGGCTTGCGCGCGGGCGGGGGTGGGCTCGGGTTGGGCGTGAGCCTGTCGGTGCTGATCCTGCTGGCGCTGATCAAGCCGGTGCCGTTCACGCGCCCCACCGGCAAGCTCAGCCTGACGCTGCTGCAGTCCAACGTGCCGCAGGACCAGAAGTTCTCGGAAGAGACGCTGCCGCAGACGCTCCTGTGGGCGCACACCCAACTGCTGCAGGCCAAGGGCGACCTGGTGATCGGCCCCGAGACCATCGTGCCGCTGCTGCCCGAGCAGCTCCCGGTCGACTACTGGAAGCCGCTGGCGCTGCATTTCCAGGGGGACCGTGCCGCGCTGATCGGGCGACCGCTCGGCAGCTTCGAGGCGGGCTACACGAATTCGGTCGTCGGCTTGTCGCGCGATACCGTCAAGTGGCCGGGCGGCTACTACCGCTACGACAAGCATCACCTCGTGCCCTTCGGCGAGTTCATCCCGCCGGGGTTCCGCTGGTTCACCGACCTGATGCACATCCCGCTCGGAGACTTCAGCCGCGGCGTGCGCGTGCCGCCCTCGTTCGCCGTCAAGACCGAGCGCATCGCCCCCAACATCTGCTACGAAGACCTGTTCGGCGAGGAGCTTGCCGCGCGCTTCATCGACATGGACGAGGCACCGACCATCCTCGCGAACGTGAGCAACATCGGCTGGTTCGGCGACACCATCGCCGTCCGCCAGCACCTGCTCATTTCTCGCATGCGCTCGATCGAGTTGCAGCGGCCCATGGTGCGCGCCACCAACACCGGGGCCACGGCGGTGATCGACCACCACGGGGTGGTCACGGCCGCGATGCCGGCCTTCACGCAGGGAGCGCTCGACGCCGTGGTCGAGGGCCGTGAAGGCTTGACGCCGTTCTCGGTCTGGGCTGCGCGTTTCGGGCTGTGGCCCCTGTTGGCGGTGGCGCTGTTGGTGATGCTGGCGACCTTGCCGCTCAGACGCAAGGAATAGGCCGCGCGGCATCGCTGCAAGGACCCCGACCCGGACCTGCCTGTTTGGCAGGGCGGCCCCTAAAATCGCGCGTTTCCGCTGCTTGCCACATCATGCTGACCTTCCAGCAAATCATCCTGCGACTCCAGGACTATTGGGACCGCCAGGGCTGCGCCTTGCTGCAGCCCTACGACATGGAGGTGGGGGCCGGCACAAGCCACACCGCCACCTTCTTGCGCGCGCTGGGCCCCGAGCCCTGGAAGGCCGCTTACGTGCAGCCGAGCCGCCGCCCTAAAGACGGCCGCTATGGCCAGAACCCGAACCGCCTGCAGCACTACTACCAGTACCAGGTGGTGCTCAAGCCGGCACCTGACAACATCCTTGACCTGTACCTGGGGTCGCTCGAAGCGCTGGGCTTCGACCTCCAATCGAACGACGTGCGTTTCGTCGAAGACGACTGGGAGAACCCCACGCTCGGATGCTGGGGCCTGGGCTGGGAGGTGTGGCTCAACGGCATGGAAGTTACGCAGTTCACCTACTTCCAGCAGGTGGGTGGCATCGAGTGCAAGCCCATCACGGGCGAGATCACCTACGGTCTGGAGCGTTTGGCCATGTACCTGCAGGGTGTGGACAACGTCTACAACCTGAAATGGACCGACACGTTGAGCTATGGCGACGTCTATCTGCAAAACGAGGTCGAGCAGAGCACGTACAACTTCGAGCACAGCGACGTGGAGTTCCTGCTGAACGCCTTCGCCGCGCACGAGAAGCAGGCCAAGTACCTGATGGAGCAACAGCTCGCGTTGCCCGCGTACGAGCAGGTACTCAAGGCCGGGCACACCTTCAACCTGCTCGATGCGCGCGGAGCCATCAGCGTGACCGAACGTGCTGCCTACATCGGCCGCATCCGCAACATCTCGCGCAGCGTGGCGCAGAGCTATCTCGAAAGCCGTGCGCGCCTCGGGTTCCCGATGGCGCCCAAGGCCTGGGCCGACGAGGTGGTGGCCCAGATCGAGAAGAACAGCAAGAAGGCGGCGTGATGACAACCACAAGCAAGAACCTGCTGGTCGAGCTGTTCGTCGAGGAACTGCCCCCGAAGGACCTGAAGAAATTCGAGGCCGCGTTCGCTTCGGTGCTGGCCGAGTCGCTCAAGGCGCAGGGCCTGATCGGCGAGAACTCTGTGGCGACGCCCTATGCCACGCCGCGCCGCCTCGCGGTGCATGTGAGCGGCGTGCGTACGCAGGCGGACGACAAGGCGGTTTCGCTCAAGCTGGTGCCGGTGAGTGTGGGCCTCGGTGCCGACGGCCAGCCCACGCCGGCCTTGCTCAAGAAGCTGGCGAGCGTGGGTGCCGATGCGTCCGCCGTGCCGCAGCTGCAGCGCAAGCCCGATGGCAAGGCCGAGGCGCTGTTCTACGACAGCACGGTCAAGGGTGCGACGCTGGCCGAAGGCCTGCAGATTGCGCTCGACAAGGCGTTGGCGCAGTTGCCGATTCGCAAGGTCATGCAGTACCAGTTGGCTGATGGCTGGAGCAGCGTGAACTTCGTTCGCCCGGCGCATGGGCTGGTCGCACTGCATGGCGCCGACGTGGTGCCGGTGTCCGTGCTGGGCTTGACCGCGGGCCGCGAGACGCATGGTCACCGCTTCGAAGCGCGCGTCGACCCGGTCGTGCTGCAGGATGCCGACCACTACGCGAGGCAGCTCGAAGAGCAGGGCGCCGTGATCGCGGGCTTTGCGCATCGCCACGCCGAGATCCAGCGTCAGCTGCAGCACGAAGCCGCCAAGCTCGGCCTCACGCCGATCGACGACGCCGCGCTGCTCGATGAAGTCACCGGCCTCGTCGAGCGGCCCAACGTGCTGTTGTGCGAGTTCGAAGCCGAGTTTCTCGACGTGCCGCAGGAGTGCCTCATCCTCACGATGAAGGCCAACCAGAAGTACTTCCCGCTGCTCGACGCTTCGGCGAAGTTGACCAACAAGTTCCTGGTCGTCAGCAACATCCGACCCGAGGACCCGAGCCGCGTGGTCGGCGGCAACGAGCGCGTGGTGCGCCCGCGCCTGGCCGACGCCAAGTTCTTCTTCGACCAGGACCGCAAGAAGACGCTCGCGTCGCGGGTCGAGGGGCTCGACAAGGTGGTCTACCACGGCAAGCTCGGCACCCAGGGGGCGCGGGCCAAGCGTGTGGCGGCCATCGGGCATGCCATCGTCAACCAGTTGCGCATGGCCACCGTGCCGTTCTCGGTCGATGCCAAGGATCACTTCGACGTGCTCGAGAGCAAGGTGCAAGAGGCTGCGCGCCTGGCCAAGACCGACCTGCTGACCGACATGGTCGGTGAGTTCCCCGAGCTGCAGGGCACCATGGGCCGCTACTACGCGCGCCACGAGGGACTGCGCGACGGTGTCGCCATCGCCATCGAGGACCACTACAAGCCGCGCTTCGCGGGTGACGCGCTGCCGTCCAACCACACGGGCTTGATCCTGGCGTTGGCCGACAAGCTGGAGACGCTGGTGGGCCTGTTCGGCATCGGCCAGCTGCCGACCGGCGACAAGGACCCGTTCGCGCTGCGCCGGCATGCGCTTGGCGTGGTGCGCATCCTGGTCGAAAAGAACATGGCGCTCGACCCGGCCGAGATGATCCGCGCTGCCGTGCCCGCCTTCGGTGAGTTGATCACCGACCCGAGCCAGCCCTTGCTGTCGTTCCTCTACGACCGCCTGGCCGGCATGCTGCGCGAGCAGGGCTACAGCGCGCAGGAGGTCGAAGCCGTGCTGGAGCTGCGACCGATCCTGGGCGACGTGCCCAAGCGACTGGCCGCCGTGCGTGCCTTTGCCGCCATGCCCGAAGCGCCGTCGCTCGCGGCGGCCAACAAGCGGGTGGGCAACATCCTGAAGAAGAGCGAGACCGCGGTCGAGGCCAAGGTGGATGCAGCCCTGCTCAAGGAGCCCGCCGAGGCGGCCTTGCAAGGTGCGCTCGCCGGTATCGCCCCGCAGGCCGATGCTGCCTTCGAGCGCGGCGACTATGCCGCGTCGTTGCAGGCGCTGGCTGCGCTGAAGGAGCCGGTGGATGCCTTCTTCGACAAGGTGATGGTCAACGCCGAAGACCCCGCGCTCCGGGCCAATCGACTCGGCCTGCTGGCCACGCTCCATGCGGCGATGAACCGCGTCGCTGACCTCTCCAAGCTGGCGGCGTGATGCGCGCCGGCACCACTTCACTTCGTGTCGGCTCTCCCGTGGGGCGGCCGGGCGATGGCCGAGGGCTTCTATCGTGAACCTCATCATTCTCGACCGCGACGGCACGATCAACGAAGACCGCGATGACTTCGTCAAGTCGGCCGACGAATGGGTGCCGCTGCCCGGTGCGCTGGAGGCCATCGCGCGCCTCAACCAGGCGGGGTGGCACACGGTGGTCGCGACCAACCAGTCCGGCATCGGCCGCGGCCTGTTCGACATGGCGGCGCTGACCGCCATGCACGCCAAGATGAACGCGGCGCTGGCGCGCGTGGGCGGCCGAGTGGGTGCGGTGTTCTTCTGCCCCCACGCGCCCGAAGACCATTGCAGCTGCCGCAAGCCGTTGCCTGGCCTGTACGAGCAGATCGGCGAGCGCTACGCCGTGCCGCTCGCCAACGTGCCGGTGGTGGGCGATTCGGTGCGCGACCTGGAGGCCGCCGTCGCGGCGGGTTGCCCGCCTCACCTCGTTCTCACCGGAAAGGGGGCTGCGATGACCGATGCGCAGATCCAGCAACTCAAGCAGCAGATTCCGCAGGTGCAGGTGCATGCCGACCTGGCTGCCTTTGCCGAAAGCATGATCCAGCGCGAGCGTGAGGCGCGCGGCTCCTCGGGCAAGAGTGATTCCGGCTTCGCGAGGCTCGACTGATGCAGACCGCCTTCTACGCTTTGCGTTCCCTGCTGTTCGTGCTCTGGATGGCAGTGACGGTCATCCCGTGGGCGATCGTCGTGATCATCTACTCGGCCTTCGTGCGCGGCGACAAGATGTACTGGGCCTGCGCCGGCTGGCTCATGCAGTCGATGTGGATGTGCCGCCTGCTGTGTGGCATCAAGCCGCGCGTGCAGGGCATGGAGAACCTGCCCGACAGCGGCGCGATCCTCTTGTCCAAGCACCAGTCGACCTGGGAGACCTTCTTCTTCCCGACGCTGATGCCGCACCCGCTGGCCTACGTCTTCAAGCGCGAGCTGCTCTACATCCCGTTCTTCGGCTGGGCCATGGCCCGCATGGACATGATCCACATCGACCGCAGCCGCCGCGCCGAGGCCTGGAACAAGGTGGCCGAACAGGGTCGCCGGCTGATGAACGACGGCCACTGGGTCATCATGTTTCCCGAGGGCACGCGCTCGCCGCGGGGCCAGAAGGGCACCTACAAGGGCGGTGGCACGCGCCTGGCGTGTGCGACCGGGCGCCCGGTGGTGCCGATTGCCGTCACCTCGGCGCGTTGCTGGCCGCGCAAGTCCTTCCTGCTGCGCCCGGGCGTGGTCGATGTGTCGATCGGCAAGCCGATCCCTTCCGAAGGCCGCGAGGCCGACGAGTTGATGCGCGAGGTCGAGGCCTGGATCGAGGCCGAGATGCGCCGCCTCGACCCCGAGGCCTACGCCAAAACATAGAATCGCGGCTCATGAACCGCGGCCTGCTATCAGCCCCCACCCCGCAGCTCTCGTTGTTCGATGAGCCGGTCGTGCCGCCGCCGCAGGCCGAGCCACAGGCGGTGCTGGCCCCCGCGCCGGTGCATGTGGCGCCGCCGTCGGCGCCGGCCGTCCCGATCGCCGATGTGCTGGCGCCTGCCGTGTTTCGCCACCCGCAGGCGCGGCGCGAGATCCGCCTCGATGACCATGTGGTGGCCTACGCGCTGCGTCGCGCGCGCCGCAAGAGCATCGGCTTCGTCGTCGGCCTCGACGGGCTCAGCGTGGCCGCGCCCAAGTGGGTGGGCATTGGCGAGATCGAGTCGGCCCTGCGCGAGAAGAGCGGCTGGATCCTGCGCAAGCTGGCCGAGCAGCAAGAGCGGTCGCAACGCCTGCAGGCCGCCAAGGTCGACTGGCGCGATGGCACCGGCATCCCGTTCCTGGGCGAGACCGTCATCATCGTGATCGATGCGCGCGCCGGCCTCACCAAGGGCGGCGCTGTGCTCAATACCGACGCGCAGGCCCTGCCCGGTGTGCCGCGCCTCACGCTGCACATCGGCCTGCCCCAGACAGCCACGCCCGAGCAGATTCGAGACGTGGTGCAGAGCTGGCTGCAGCGCCAGGCGCGCCGCATCTTCGAAGAGCGCTGCCGCCACTTCGCGCCTCAACTCGGCGTGCGCTACACCAAGCTGAGCCTGTCGTCCGCCCAGACGCGCTGGGGCAGCGCCGGCGCCGATGGCGCGATCCGCTTCAACTGGCGCCTCATCCATTTCGCGATGCCGCAGATCGACTACGTGGTGGCGCACGAACTGGCGCACTTGCGCGAGATGAACCACAGCCAGCGCTTCTGGGACGTGGTGCGCTCGGTCATGCCCGACTACGAACAAGTCCGCAGCACCCTGAAAGACGACGTCCTGCCGGTGTTTGATTAGGCCCCCAGTCGCTGCCTTCCTGCCCCCAAGGGGCTGCCCAGCGGCCGGCAAAGGCGGTTCCGCGGGCGAGGCTTGAAGGGCACCTCGCTTCGCTTTTGCTGTCCCGCGGGCACAATCCCCGCGCCATGCATCGCTACTCCTTCCGTCAGCTCCTGCTGGTCGCCTTCCTGCTGATTGCCGTGTTGCTCAGCGCGGCGTCGCTGCGCGGGCTGTACTCGCTCGAAGCGCTGCTGCGCCAGAGCAGCGAGGGCGCGCGGCAGGCGGTGGCACACACCGCCGACGCGCAGGTGCTCGCCGAGCGAACGGTGGCAATGGAGCGTGCGGCGCGCCAGTTTCTGGTGCTCGACGACCCGGTGCTGCGCCAGCGGTTCGAAGAAGCGACGCGCGACGCGGTCGATGCGCTCGCCCGCCTGGCCGACCGCCGCGTGCCGTCCAAGCTCGCGGCCGATTGGCGCAGCACCGAGACCTTCATCGAGGAGCAACTGCGCGGCCCGCAGGTCGAGGTGCGTACGCGCGAGGCGGCGGTCACGGCGGCCTTTCGCGAGCTGGAGGGCATCAACAGCGCGATCGCCGAACAAGTGCGCGTGGCGACCGAAGCGCGCAACCAGGTGCTGATGGACGAGCTGGAGGCCGGGCGCGCCGAGCTGGGGCGCCAGATCCTGGGTGCCATCGTGGTGGCGATCGTGATGGCGCTCGGCTTCGGCGTGTGGCTCGCGCGCCCGCTCAAGCGCCTGGAGCGCGCGGTGGTCGCGCTGGGCGAGAACCGGCTCGACACGCCGATCGAGATCCGGGGCCCGGCCGACGTGCGCCTGCTCGGGCGCCGCCTGGAGTGGCTGCGCCTGCGCCTGGCCGAGCTCGATTCCGACAAGTCGCGCTTTCTGCGCCATGTGTCGCACGAGCTGAAGACGCCGCTGGCCGCCTTGCGCGAGGGCGTCTCGCTGCTCGAAGAAGGCGTGACCGGCACGCTCAGCGACGACCAGCGCGAGGTGGCGCGCATCCTGCGCCAGAACACCGCCGTGCTGCAGGGCCAGATCGAAGACCTGCTGCGCTTCAACGCCGCGGCCTTCGAGGCACGCCGGCTGGTGCGCCGCAAGACCGAGCTGGTGTCGCTGATCAAGGAACTGGTCGCGCAGCAGCGGCTGCAATGGCAGGCCCGCCAGCTGGCGGTGCGGGTCGAGGGCGATGCGCTCACCGCCGAGGTCGACCCCGACAAGTTGGGAACTGCGCTCGGCAACCTGCTCTCCAACGCGATCCGGTTCAGCCCGGTGGGCGCTACCATCCGTTTTTCAGTGACGCGCGTGCCGGGCCGAGCCTGCATCGACATCGTGGACCAGGGCCCCGGTGTCGCCGCATCGGACCGGGCCCGTGTGTTCGAACCTTTCTACCGCGGTGAGCGGCAACCGAGCGACGCCGTGCGCGGCAGTGGCATCGGCCTGTCGATCGTGCATGAGTACATCACGGCCCATGGCGGGCAGATCGAACTCCTGGACGACGGCCCTGGCGCTCACTTTCACATCGAGTTGCCGCATGCCCGTTAGCTCACTTCTCCGTCTCGGCGTGGCGCTGTCCGCGGGGCTCGCACTGGCCGGATGCATTCCGCTGCAGCCCGAGGCCGCCCCGGCGCCGACACCGCCCGCACCGGCACCCGCGCCGGCGGTGGTCGTGCTGCCCGCGCCTGCGCAACCCGAGCCGGCCGATCTGGCTGCACGCCGCTTTCTGGCCTATCACGATCAACTGCGGCAGATGTCGCCCAACGACCTGGGTGCCGAGATCACACGGCTGAACGCCATCGTCACCAGCAACGCCTCGGCCGCGCCGGCCGAGAGCGTGCTCGATCTGGCCCTGGCCTTGTCGATGCAGCACAACGGCAACGATGTGGTGCGCTCGCTCGGCATGCTGGAGCAGCTGGCGCGCACCAACACGCCCGAACTCGCTCCCATGCAGCCCTTGGTGCGCCTGTTGCTCGGTCGCGTGAGTGAGCAGCGCCGCCTCGAAGACCTGCTGTCGCGCGAGGCCGCGCAGCGCCGCGAACAGCAGCGCAACCTGCAGCAGCTCAGCGAAAAACTCGAGGCGCTCAAGGCCATCGAGCGCAGCATGACGGCGCGACCACCGTCGAGCGGGCCGGTGGGCACACCGGCCGCATCGTCAGCGGCCTCTGCGCCGCGGGCGCCCTGAGCAACGGCAGGCAAGCGCCATGGCCAACGTGCTGCTGGTCGACGACGACCCCGACCTGCTCAAGCTGCTGTCCATGCGGCTGAGCGCCGCCGGGCACCACGTCACGTCGGTCGAGTCGGCCGAGGCGGCGCTCACGCAACTCGCCGTGGCGCGCCCGCAGCTCGTGGTGAGCGACGTGCAACTGCCCGGGCGCGACGGGCTTGCGCTGTACGACGAGATCCGCAAGCGCCACCCGAGCCTGCCGGTGATCCTGCTCACGGCGCACGGCACCATCCCTGATGCGGTCGACGCCACTGCGCGCGGCGTCTTCAGCTACCTCACCAAGCCGTACGACGGCAAGGCGCTGCTCGACAAGGTCAACGAAGCGCTGGCGCTCGCGTCGCCCGCAAGCGAGGCGAGCGACGGCGACGAGGCCTGGCGCCAGGGCATCGTCAGCCGCTCCAACGGCATGTCCGAGCTGCTGACCGAGGCCAAGATGGTGGCTGCCTCGGACGCCAGCGTGCTGATCCGCGGCGAAAGCGGCAGCGGCAAGGAGTTGCTGGCTCAGGCCATCCACCGCGCGAGCCCGCGGGCCGGCAAGCCTTTCGTGGCCGTGAACTGCAGCGCGATCCCCGAGGCCTTGCTCGAATCCGAGCTCTTCGGCCACGTGAAGGGCTCCTTCACCGGCGCCGTGGCCAACCACCGGGGGCTTTTCGTCGCAGCCAACGGCGGCACGCTCTTTCTCGACGAGATCGGTGACATGCCGCCCGCGCTTCAGGTCAAGCTGCTGCGCGTGCTCCAGGAGCGCACCGTCCGGCCGGTGGGCGCGAGCCAGGCGGTGCCGGTGGATGTGCGCATCCTCTCGGCCACGCACCGCGACCTCGACGCCGCCATGGCGCAGGGCGAATTCCGCGAAGACCTGTACTACCGGCTCAATGTCGTGTCGCTGCATCTGCCGACGCTCACCGAGCGCCGCGAAGACATCCCGTTGCTCGTCAATCACTTCGTTTCGCAGCTGAGCGAAAAGTACGGCAAGCGGCTCACGGGCTTCGCGCCTGACGCGATGAAGGCGCTGACCACCGCAAGCTGGCCCGGCAATGTGCGCCAGTTGCACAACGTGGTCGAGCAGGTGTGCGCGCTGACCACCACGCCGCTGATTCCGCTCGCGCTCGTGCAGCGCGCGTTGCGTGTGCCGACCGTCGAGGTGCAGACCTACGCTCAGGCGCGCGAGCGCTTCGAGCGCGACTACCTGGTGGGCTTGCTCAAGCTCACCGACGGCAACGTGGCCGACGCCGCCCGGCTGGCCGACCGCAACCGCACCGAGTTCTACCGCCTGCTGCAGCGGCACGGCCTGACGCCGGGGCAGTTCCGCGCCGATCCGCCGTCTGAATAGTCGGGTCGCAGTCGTTGACGCAGCGCAGCAAGCCTGTCGCTGCGCAGAGACAGGCCGCCAGGCCGCGTATCTCCTGGGGTTTGTCACTCTTACTGGACCGCCTGTCGCTGCTCGGCGACAGAAACGGGGGGTTTCGGCCCGTTTCGCGGGCCGATCGGCGAGTTGCTCGCCGCGACTCGCGCAAGTCCTTGATTCGTGGGCTTTTTTGCTCTTGGCACGGGCGTTGCGCTGAACCTGTCAGGTGGCCCATGTCGGGCTGCCGCGAATTCACACAGGCCCAGCGTTTTGCCCATCAAACAGCCGAATACCGCCTCATTGCGTGTCTCCATCCACGAAGCCCTTCGTGAATCAGCGACACGGCTTGTCTTCGCCCTGTTCCCCCTGTTTCTTCTGTGCGCAGCCCTGCCGGGCCGCGCGTTCGCCTTCGGCTTCGACGATGTGGCCCAACGCGCCCAGGCCATCGCCGCCAAGCCCTATGCGGCTCCCAAGGACACGCTGCCGGCCGACCTGAAGGCGCTCGACTACGACGGCTACCGCGACATCCGCTTCAAGCCCGAACGTGCGCTGTGGCGCCAGGAGGCCCTGCCGTTCGAGCTGATGTTCTTCCACCTCGGCAAGTTCCAGACGCTGCCGGTGCAGATCCACGAGATCACCCCGCAGGGCGTGCGGCACGTGGCCTTCGACCGCAAGGATTTCGACTACGGCAAGAACAAGCTCGCGCCCGAGAAGTGGGGCGACCTCGGCTTTGCGGGCTTTCGCGTGCATTACGCGCTGAACAACAACGCCTACAAGGACGAGCTGGTGGTCTTTCTCGGCGCGAGCTACTTCCGCGCGCTGGGCAAGGGCCAGCACTACGGGCTGTCGGCGCGTGGCCTGGCCATCGACACCGTCGGCGGGCAGGGCGAAGAGTTTCCGCGCTTCACCGAGTTCTGGATCGAGCGCCCCGCGGCGGGCGCCACCGAGCTTGTGATCCACGCTCTGCTCGATTCGCCGCGCGCCACGGGGGCCTACCGCTTCACGCTGCGCCCGGGCAATGACACCAGCGCAAACACGGTGGCCGACGTGAAGGCGCGGGTCTATCTGCGCGCCGGTGTGGCCACGCTTGGCGTGGCGCCGCTCACGAGCATGTTCCACCACGGCGAGAACTCGCCACCGGTGAACGACTTCCGCCCCGAGGTGCACGACTCCGACGGCCTGATGCTCGCCAGCGGCGACGGCAAGGGCGGTGTCGAGTGGCTGTGGCGCCCGCTGATCAACCCCAAGCGCACGCTCGTGACTTCGTTCGCCTCGCAGGAGCCCAAGGGCTTCGGCCTGATGCAGCGCGACCGCACGGCGGCCAACTACGAAGACACCGAGGCGGTGTACGAGAAGCGCCCGAGCGCCTGGGTCGAACCGGTGGGCAACTGGGGGCCGGGGCGTGTCGAGCTGATGCTCCTGCACACGCCCGACGAGACCGACGACAACGTGGTCGCCTACTGGGTGCCCGAGAAGCTCCCTGCGCCCGGCCAGCCGTTCGACTTTGCGTACCGCCTGCACCTGCAGGGCGAGCAGCAGCAGCGCCCGCCCGCGGGCTGGGCGGTGCAGAGCCGCTTCGGTCATGGCTTCGTGGCACGCACCGCCAAGCGCGACCCGAACGAAGTGCAGTACGTCGTCGACTTCGACGGCCCGGCGCTGCGCGCGCTCAAGAGTGACGCGACGGTGAAGGCCGTCGTGAGCGCTGGCGCCAACGCCCGCATCGTCGAAAGCAATGCCTATCGCAACCCCACCACGGGAACGTGGCGCATGACCGTGCGCGCGACCCGTTCGCAACCGGCGCAGCCCGCCGAGTTGCGCGCCTTCTTGCAGAGCGGCGAGAGCGCTCTGACCGAAACCTGGACCACCGTCATTCAACCGGAGTGAGCCCCATGCAACACCCAGCTGGCGCCAGCACGCCCCCCATCCTTCGCGGCAGCATGGTTGCGCAACCCTGGCGTGGATTCACGCGCAGCGTTGTCGACCTGATCCTCGGTCGCCGTCGCGACAGCGTCGGCCCTGCGCTCCCCGCCGGGCCGCAAGCCGACTGGGAGCGTGCCGCCACGCGCCGCCGCCGCGTGCTGCTCGCCTTGGTGGCGATGTCGGCCGCGCTCGCCACGGCTTTGCTCGACAACGTGCTGCCCGCGCAAGAGGCGACTTGGCTGCGTAGCTTACAGATCGGTCTCTACGGGCTGCTCTTCGCCTGGGTGTCGGCCGGCTTCTTCACCGCCATGATGGGCTTCTGGGTGCTGTGGCGCGGGGACCGCCATGCGATGTCGGCAAGTTCGGTCGGCCACGATCCGATCCACCGCGACGCGCGCACCGCGATCATCATGCCCATCTGCAACGAGCAGGTGAGCACGGTGTTCGCGGGTCTGCGGGCCACCTGGGAATCGCTCTCGGCCACCGGCGCATCGAGCCTGTTCGACGTCTACGTGCTGTCGGACACCAACGACCCCGAGATTCGCGCCGCCGAGTTGGCTGCCTGGGGCGCGCTGCGGGCGGAGTGTGGCGGCGACACGCGCATCTACTACCGCTGGCGCCAGCGCCGCACCAAGCGCAAGGCCGGCAACGTGGCCGACTTCTGCCGCCGCTTCGGGCGCAAGTACCGCTACATGGTCGTGCTCGACGCGGACAGCGTGATGAGCGGCGATTGCCTGGTGAAGCTGGTGCGCCTGATGGAGGCGAACCCCAGCGCCGGCATCATGCAGACGGCACCGCAGGCCTGCGGCCTCGACACCGTGCACGCCCGCTCGCAACAATTTGCCGGCCGCGTGGCCGGGCGGCTGTTCACCGCCGGCATGCAGTACTGGCAGCTCGGTGAATCGCACTACTGGGGCCACAACGCGATCATCCGCGTCGAGCCCTTCATGAAGCACTGCGGCCTGGCCCCTTTGCCGGGGCACGGCGGCCTGGCCGGTGAGATCCTGTCGCACGACTTCGTCGAAGCGGCGCTGATGCGCCGCGCCGGCTACCACGTCTGGCTGGTGCACGACCTGCATGGCAGCTACGAACAGCAGCCGCCCAACCTGCTCGAAGAACTGCAGCGCGACCGCCGCTGGTGCCAGGGCAACCTGCAGAACGCGCGCCTGATCGCCGAGCCCGGCCTGCACGGCGTGCACCGCGCCATGCTGCTCACTGGCGCGCTGGCCTATCTGTCGGCGCCGCTGTGGCTGGCTTTCGTGCTGCTCGGCGCAGGCCTGTGGATGTTCGGCGAGCGCACGCTCTTCAATGCCAGCGAGTCGGTTCCGATCGAAGTGGCGGGCCTGTGGTTCACCACCGCGGTGATGCTCGCGCTGCCGCGCGTGATGGGCGTGATCTCGATCGTGATGCACAAGCAGCAAAGTCGCTACGGCGGCACCGGTGCGCTGGTGCGTGGTGCGGCGATCGAAGGCGGTCTGTCGGTGCTGCAGGCTCCGGTCCGGATGATGGCGCACACGCTGTTCGTGGTGGTGGCGCTCACCGGTCTCAAGCTCGACTGGAAGTCACCCCCGCGCGAAGCCAACGACATCGGCTGGGACGATGCGCTGCGCCGCTTCGGCCCCATCAGCATGGCGGTCCTCGCGCTGGCGGCCGTGCTCGCCTGGGCGCAGCCGCAGGCCACGCTGTGGCTGATGCCCATGGGCCTGCCGCTGCTGCTGGCCGTGCCGCTCATCGTGCTCACCAGCCGCTCTGCCCTGGGCCAGCGCCTGCTCGCGAGCCGCCTGCTGCTGACGCCCGAAGAGCACAACGCACCGCGCGTGCTGCGCCGGGCCTGGGCGCACGCGCGCCAGGCCGGCCCGACGATGCGTTGGCGCGATGCCCTCACCGACCCGTGGCTGTTCGAGGTGGTGCGTGGTGCCATGGGCCCGCGCAACACCAACTGGGGCACGCGCGGCAAGGCCCGCAAGCTGATGTTGAGCGGTTTGCTGGCCAACCAGGGCGCCGAGCAATTGAGTGCCGAGCACCGCATGCGCCTGCTGAGCGAGCCGCAGAGCATCGTGCGCGTGCGCGACCAACTCGCAGCGAATGCAGCGAACCCGCTGCGCGCTAGCTGGCGCGATGGCGAGCCGGAGGCGCTGCGCGCCTGAGAAAGAGTCTGCTGGGGCAGGCCGTCGGGCCTGGCTCAGCGCCGCTCCGGCGCCACCCCTTCGAGTTGCGCCACGAGCCGCGCGTGCGCCGCCAGATCCACCGGCCGGTGTTTCGGCGTGGTGGATGCCGGGTACGCACCGAGGTAGTTGCCGCCCTTGCGGTCTTGCGCCGGCCGCACCGGCCGGGCCGTGAAGCCTCCGCCGCAGTTGGAGCACACGTTGCGCAAGATCGTGGTCGCGCAAGCAAGGCAGAAGGTGCATTCGAAGCTGCAGATCATCGCGTCGGTGGCTGCGGGTGGCAGGGCCTTCGCGCAGTGTTCGCAGATGGGTCGCAGTTCGAGCATCGGTTTCTCCGGGCGTGATCGTGGCGTGCAATCGTGGGGCGAGGCTTTCAGGGTCGCGGCTCGGTCAGCCACTTGTGCGCAAGCCGTACCCACAGCGTGGCGCCGAGCGGGATCAGCTCGTCATTGAAGTCGTAGCTCGGGTTGTGCAGCATGCACGGGCCGAGACCATGGCCGCCAATGCGGTGCGCGCCGTCACCGTTGCCGATGAGAAAGTAGCAGCCGGGCTTTTCGAGCAGGTAGTAGCTGAAGTCTTCGGCGCCCATGGTGGGCTCGAACTCGAGCACGTTCTCTGCACCGACCACCTCGGCCATCACCTTGCGCGCAAAGGCCGTTTCGGCCGGGTGGTTGATGGTCGGTGGGTAGTTGCGATTGAACTTGAACTCGCAAGTTGCACCGAACGCGGCGCAGGTGTGCTCGGCCATCTCTTTCATGCGCTGCTCGAAGAGATCGAGCAGCTCCAGCGTGAAGGTGCGCACCGTGCCTTGCAGCGTGACGCTGTCGGGCACCACGTTGGTAGCTTCGCCAGCCTCGACCATGGTCACCGAGATCACACCCGGGTCGATCGGCCGCTTGTTGCGCGAGACGATCGTCTGGAAGCCGAGGATCAGTTGCGCGGCCACCGGCACGGGGTCGGTGCCGAGGTCGGGCATGGCCGCGTGCGAGCCCTTGCCGCGGATGGTGATGACGAACTCGTTGCTGGACGCGAAGCAGGGCCCGTTCTTGAGCGCGAACTGCCCGGCCTTCATGCCCGGCCAGTTGTGTGCGCCGAACACCGCTTCCATCGGGAACAGCGTGAAGAGCCCGTCCTTGATCATCTCCCGCGCGCCGCCGCCGCCTTCTTCGGCGGGCTGGAAGATCAGGTAGACCGTGCCGGCGAAGTCGCGGTTCTTCTCGTTGGCGAAGTGCTTGGCCGCCGCGAGCAGCATGGCGGTGTGGCCGTCGTGCCCGCAGGCATGCATGCGGCCGAGGTACTTGCTCGCATGCGGAAAGCTGTTGCGCTCGGTGATCGGCAGGGCATCGATGTCGGCACGCAGGCCGACGGCGCGATCGCTCGGGCCGCGCGTTCCCTTCACGATGCCCACCACGCCGGTCGTGCCCAGGCCGCGGTGAATGGGGATGCCCCATTCGGTGAGCTTGGCGGCGATCAGGTCGGAGGTGCGCTTCTCTTCGAAGCACAACTCGGGGTGGGCGTGGATTTCGCGTCGCAACGCGGTGGCGGCCGCCGCGTCAGCCAGGATGGATTCGATCAACTGCATGTCTCGGCTCCTCAAGGCGCACGGCCTCGCGGGTGGCGAGGGGGTGCAGAGAATGAGCCAGTTTACTGACTGACGGGGTTGGCGAGGGTCTTAATTGAGGTTCACGCCCGGGACGCTGACCGGTACCTCGGAAGAGTTGCCTGTGCCATTGCCTAGCGCGCCGGAACCGCCGTAGCCCCAGGCCCACACGCTGCCGTCAGACAGCTCGACCAGCGTGTGGCTCATGGCCGTTGCCACGTCGCGCACCGGATGGGGCAGCGTGGTCACGCGGTGGGGCATGCCGAAGTGGGGGTCGGTGGCGTCGAATGCTCGCCCTACGGCGGCGTGCTCGCCCAGTGCGGACCAACTGAACAGTTGACCGCTGGCGTCGATCGCATAGGTCACGCCCGCCCAGCTGCTGATCACCCGGCGGATCTGCGTCAGGCCGGGTACCTGGGTGGGCGCGGTTCGCGAGATGGTGGTGCTGTCGCCGAACTCGCCGCGGCTGTTGTCGCCCCAGGCCCAAACCGAGCCGTCCTGCCCGGCGGCAAAGCAGCGAAAGTGATTGCATGAAGCATCGGCCACCGGGGGCAGGCCCATCACCTCGTTTGCGACCACGGTGAACACGAAGGCGAAGGTGGGCGTGTCGCGCGTGGTCCGGCTTGGCGCTAGTTGGTACAGGCGGCCGTCGGTGGCGATGGCCGCCGGGCAACTGCCGGTGCTCAATGCGCTGATCGGCGGCAGGCCGCTGACTTGCGTCGGAGTGATCATGCGAAGCGCTGTGCCATGGTTGGGTTCGGCGATGCCGTGCACGGCCCAGACCGTACCGTCGCTGCGCAGCGAGAGCCAGACCTGGTCCTGAGTCTGGCAGTTCAGCGGGGCTGTCTGTACGCTGGTGCCGAACTGCGGTACCAGCACGGGCAGGTCGATCACGCTGTACACATCGTGCGGCGCGTCACCGAAGCTGCCGTTGCCGTCCTTGCCCCAGGCGCGCACGCTGCCGTCGGTGGCGATCGCGGTGGTGCCAAATGCACCCGCGACGGCTACAACGCCTGCTACGCCACTCAGGTTCGATAACAAGCTCACCGTTGTGCCGGGAATCGGGGTGCGCGCGGTGGCACCCTCCATGCGCGCGCCCCACATGAGCACCTGCCCATCGGCCCGCACGGCGAGTGAATAGTCGAAGTCTGTGGCCAGCCGTGGGGCTCGCACGGTCACGGGACTCGCCGGAGGCGAGGGTGGGGGCGCAGGAGGATCTCCACCCCCGTCTCCGCCGCACGAGGCGAGCGCCGAAACTGCCGCAAACACCAATGCCAGCCGCCGCGTGTGCGCGGACGCGATCTGCGGACCATCGTGTGGTTTCTCCCTTTCGCTGCATCTTGGCGAACGGATGGGGCGGCGTACATCCCCGCGAGCCCGGGGATGTGCCGATCACACGACAAGTGCTCGCTTCAGCGCTTGACCTTGCCGTCTTCCGTCAGCATCGACAGCTCGACGAAGTGCGAGGCCACGTGGTCGCGAGCACCGAAGCCCACGTTGAAGCCGCCGAGGTTCGCGCCCTGCACCGATTCCATGGCGGTGATGAACGCTTCGCGTGTCGGGTTGCGGCCGGCGCGCTTGAGGCCTTCGGCGAAGACCTTGGCAGCCACGTAGCCCTCCATGCTCGAATAGTTGAGCGTGGCGCCGCGGCCGACCTTGGCGACGGCCTCCTGGTATTCGCGCGAGATCGGCGTGGTGCTCGAGAAGGGCGAGGGCATCACCTGGCTGATCATGATGCCGCGCGCCTCGCGGCCCAGCTCATCAGCCAGCGCCTGCGTGCCCACGAACGACACGTTGTAGAAGGTGCCGCCGTAGCCGGCCTTGCGGGCCTCGCGGATGAACGCGGCCGACGACTTGTAGGCGCTGATCTGCACCACTGCTTCGGGCTTGGCGGCCACGATGTTCTTCACGGCCTGGGCGACGTCGACCGTATTGCGCTCCACCGTGCCGGTGGCGACCGGCGCCAGGTTGGAGGGCTTGAGGGCGCGAACCACGCCGTCCAGGCCCGCCTTGCCGTAGGCGTCGTTCTGGTGGAACACCGCGATCTTGGTGAGGCCGAGCGAGGTGAGGTTCTTGACGATCAACGCCGTCTCGTCGAAATACGAGGCGCGGATGTGGAACACGTTCTTGCTGAACGGCTCGCGCAGCGATTCGGCGCCGGTGAAGGGGCCGAAGAAGATCGTCTTGGATTCGTTGGCCACGGGCAGCGCGGCCAGGCAGGTGGGCGTGCCCACGTAGCCGAACAGCGCAAACACGTTGTCCTTGGTGATGAAGCGCTCGGTGTTGGCCTTGCAGCGGTCGGGCTCGTAGCCGTCGTCCAGCGTGCGCAGCTCGATCGTGCTCCCGTTCACCCCACCGGCCACGTTCAACGCATCGAAGTAGATCTTGGCGCCTTCGTTCATCTGGATGCCCAGCTGCGCGGCCGGGCCGCTGAAGGCGGCCGACTGGCCGAGGACGATGCGGCGTTCGGCTTGTGCGAACGAGGGCAGGGCCAAGGCAGCGCTGGTGGCCACCATGTTCTGGAGCAGGGTACGGCGTTTCATGGTCTTGGATGAGGCTGGGGGAGGGGAGCCAAGCCCTTGTGAGGCCTGGCCGTCGGGAGAAATCGAGGTTCGCACGGCCGTGCGATTGAGGCTCAGTGTAAACCCTAGGTTCTTGAGGCCCAAGCCCCGGCTGGCGCGTGTTCCAGGGCCCTGTGCAATAGTTCCCGAATGACCAGCCACACCGTCCGTGCCGCCTGCCCGCACGACTGCCCCGACACCTGCGCCATCCGCGTCACGGTCGAAGACGGCCGGGCCATCCGCGTGCAGGGCGACCCCGATCACCCGCCCACCCATGGCGCGCTGTGTACCAAGGTTTCGCGTTACACCGAGCGCAGCTACCACCCTGAGCGTGTGCTGCATCCGCTCAAGCGCAGCGGCCCCAAGGGAAGTGGCCAGTTCGTGCGCGTGAGCTGGCAGGAAGCGCTTGCCGACATCGCCGCGCGGCTCGCCGAGATCGCATCGCGCAACCCCGAGGCCGTCGTGCCGTACAGCTACGCGGGCACCATGGGGCTGCTGCAGGGCGAGAGCATGGACCGGCGCTTCTTTCACAAGCTCGGCGCCTCGCTGCTCGACCGCACCATCTGTGCCTCAGCCGGGGCCGATGCGCTGACTGCCACCTACGGCAACCGCGTGGGCATGCACCTCGAGCATTTCGCCGAGAGCCGGCTGATCCTGATCTGGGGCAGCAACTCGATCGCCTCGAACCTCCACTTCTGGACGTTCGCGCAAAAGGCCAAGCGCGACGGCGCCAGGCTGATCTGCATCGACCCGCGCAAGACGGAGACCGCCGACAAATGCCACCAGCACATCGCGCTGCTGCCCGGCACCGACGGCGCGCTCGCGCTCGGCCTGATGCACGAGCTGATCGCCAACGACTGGCTCGACCACGACTACGTCGAGCGCCACACCGAAGGCTGGCCTCTGCTTCGCGAACGCGCGATGCAATGGACGCCCGAGCGCACCGCCGAGACCTGCGGCATCACCGCTGACGAGGTGCGACAACTGGCGCGCGACTACGCGACGACGAAGCCCGCCTCCATCCGCCTCAACTACGGCATGCAGCGCGTGCGCGGTGGTGGCAACGCGGTGCGGCTGATCGCGATCCTGCCCTGCCTGGTGGGTGCGTGGCGGCACCGTGCGGGCGGCTTGCTGCTGTCGGCATCGGGCTGGTTCCCGAAGGACGCACAGGCCTTGCAGCGGCCGGACCTGATCGGCGCGCGCAGGCCGCGCACCATCAACATGAGCACCATCGGCGACGACTTGTTGAGAGACAGTTCACCTGCCTTCGGGCCCAAGATCGAGGCGCTCGTCGTCTACAACAGCAACCCGGTGGCGGTGGCGCCCGAGTCGCCCAAGGTCGCGCAGGGCTTCGCGCGCGACGACCTCTTCACCGTGGTGCTCGAACACTTCATGACCGACACCGCCGATCTGGGCGATTACGTGCTGCCCGCCACCACGCAGCTCGAGCACCTCGACGTGCACACCAGCTACGGCCACACTTATGCGCTCATCAACGAGCCGGCGATCGCGCCGGTCGGTGAGGCCAAGCCCAACACGCAGGTGTTCCGCGAGCTGGCAGCGCTGATGGGTTTCACCGAGCCTTGCTTCAAGGACAGCGACGAGGCCATGGCGCGTGCCGCGTTCAAGCAGCCGGTGAGCTTCGACGCGCTGCGCGAGCACGGGTGGGTCAAGCTGCCGTTGCCCGAAGCGCCGTTCGCGCAAGGCGGCTTCCCGAGCGCCAGCGGCAAGTGCCAGATCGATGCGCCGGGCCTGGGTGTGCCCGACCACCTGCCCAACTACGAATCGGTGCAGTCGGCGCCAGACCTTGCGCGGCGCTTCCCGCTCGCGATGATCTCGCCGCCGGCACGCAACTTCCTCAACTCCAGCTTCGTCAACGTGAAGAGCCTGCGCGACATCGAGGCCGAGCCCGTGCTGGAGATGCACCCGAGCGATGCCGCGGTGCGCGGCCTGCAAGGCGGTGAGCTGGTGCGCGTGTTCAACGAGCGCGGCCAGTATTGGTGCAGCCTTCGGCTCAACGATCGCGCGCGGCCGGGGGTGGTCAACGGGCTGGGCATCTGGTGGCGAAAGTTCGGCGTGAACGGCCGGAACGTGAACGAACTCACGCATCAACAGCTCACGGACCTCGGGCGCGCTCCAACGTTCTACGACTGCCTGGTCGAGGTCGCACGCGCCGACGCGTGAGAGCGCACCCTCGGGCCTGATGGCACGGCTCTTGCCAACGTCTGTCCTCGTTTTTGACGAGGACACGAATGACAAGACGTTGTGGGGGGCGCGCAGCCAAGGGGCTGCGTGGCGCGATGGTGTGTGCGGGCAGCCTGGCCCTGTGGGCCTGCGCGTCGAGCGCCCGTGCCGCAGAAATCACTGATCCGGTCGATGCGCTGAAGGCGCTGCAGGCGGCCACCGACATGCTCTGGCTGATCGCAGCCGGTGCGCTGGTGTTCTTCATGCAGGCCGGGTTCGCCTTGCTCGAATCTGGCATGAGCCGAGCGAAGAACGCGATCAACGTCATCATGAAGAACTTCTGCGACATGTGCTTCGGCGCGGTCGCGTTCTGGGCCATCGGGTTCGGGCTGATGTTCGGCAGCAACGCCAGCGGCTGGATCGGCGCCAGCCACTTCTTCGTGCACCAGGTGGCCGAATCCGACTACGGCATGCTCTTCTTCCAGATGATGTTCGCTGCCACGGCGGCCACCATCGTGAGCGGTGCGGTGGCCGAGCGCATGCGCTTCTCCGGCTACATCTTCGGCTCGGTCATCATCACCGGGCTCATCTACCCGGTGTTCGGCGCCTGGGCCTGGGGCTCGCTGTATGGCGGCACCGGCTGGTTGAAGGAGCTCGGCTTCATCGACTTTGCCGGTTCCACCGTCGTGCACTCGGTGGGTGGCTGGGCCGCGCTCGCCGCCGTGCTGGTCCTGGGGCCGCGCCTCGGGCGCTTCGGGCCGAAGGGCGAGATTCGCCCCATCCTGGGCCACAACCTCACGTCGGTCGCGCTGGGCGGCTTCATTCTCTGGCTCGGCTGGTTCGGCTTCAACGGCGGCAGCACTGCGGCTGCGCAGGTGGGCATCGGCAAGATCGTGCTGAACACCCATCTCGCGGGCTCGGCCGGTGCCATCGGCGCGCTGCTGTGGCTGGGCGTATCGCGCCAGCCGGTGCTGATGACCGGCGCGATCAACGGCGCCATTGCCGGCCTGGTGGGCATCACCGCCGGCTGCCATGTCATGGAACCCGCCTATGCACTGCTCACCGGCTTCGTGGCGGGCGGCCTGAGTGTGATTGCGGGCCGGGTGCTGGAGCGCGCACGCATCGACGACGTGGTGGGGGCGGTCTCGGTGCACGCGGTGGGGGGCGTGTGGGGCACGCTGGCCGCGGGCCTGTTCAACAGCGCTGCCATGTTCAGCCCGGCACAGTTGGGCGTGCAGGCGCTGGGCTGCGCGGTGGCCTTTGTCTGGGCCTTCGGGAGCTCGTTGCTGATGTACGCCGTGATTGGCCGGACCATCGGCTTGCGCGTCGATACGCTCGCCGAACAGCGGGGTCTCGACTTCACGGAACACTACGAGGTGGGCTACCCCGAGTTCCAGCAGGAAGCCGTGCACCGCGGCAAGGCCGCGGCCTGAGAACTCCGGAGACCTTGATGCCCTTTGCGATCGATGACCCGGTGTCGGCGCGGCGTGCGCTGGCCCATGCGCTGTCCGAATACCTCGACAGTGCGCGTGTGAAAGAAGCCGTGGCCATGTGGAGCCTGCAGTTCGAAGGCCAGGGTTCGCTCTTCGTCGGCCTGAACCGCTACTGCCGCCAGGTGGCGACTTCCTTCGACCTTCCGGGCAAGGAGGCCGAGCTGCACTTGCGCATCTTCCGCGCGCTGCAAACCGACGCGAGCCAGCTGCCCGACGATCCGCTGTCCACGCCGATGCCGCTGGCGCCGAGCCCGAGGGTCGTGCCGCAAAGCGCCTCCAGCGCGGGCGTGATCGAGGCGTTCTTCGAATCGGTGGAGAGCCAGGTGGCGCGCCAAGCGCACGGGCACTCGCTGCGCAGCGTGGCAATGCAGCATGCACGCGCGCTTCCGCAGCCGCTGCAGCGTGCGGTGCTGTCGTGGTGGAGCGGCACCGCTCCCGGGCTTGCCGGCAACTGGCCGCCTCAGGCGGGCGGTACGCGGGTCATCAACGTCATCTACGTGGCCCTGGCCGATTGCCTGGGGCCCACGCGCGCCGACCAGCTCTTCACGAACGCGGTGGGGCAATTGGAGAACTCGGCCCAGCCCTCGCACCGCCAGATTCGCACCTACCTCTGAGCAGGCGCTGACAGAGCAGGCTCTAGACTGGGCCGCATGATCAAGCGGCGAATCTGGTGGATAAGTGCGTTGGTGCTCGGTGGGCTCGGGGCCGGGCTGGGCGGCTGCAGCTCGATGCGCTATTACGCGCAATCGGTGGGCGGGCACATGAGCCTCTTGAACCAGGCGCGCCCGGTCGACGACTGGATCGCCGACCCGACGGCTCCCGAGCCCTTGCGTGAACGGCTGCTGCTCAGCCAGCGCATGCGCGACTTCGCCGTGGCCGAACTCAAGCTGCCCGACAACGCGAGCTACCGCCGCTACGCCGACCTGCAGCGCAATGCCGCGGTGTGGAACGTGGTCGCGGCCCCCGAACTCAGCCTCACGCTCAAGACGTGGTGCTTCCCGGTCGTGGGCTGCGTGGGCTACCGCGGCTACTACGACAAGGAGGCGGCCGAGGCGCTCGCCGCCGAGGTGCGCACGCAGGGGCTGGAGGCCATCGTGCAAGCCATCCCGGCCTACTCCACGCTCGGCAAGCTGCCGGGTGACTACTTCAGCGACCCGCTGCTCAACACGTTCATTCGCTGGCCCGAAGGCGAGCTCGCGCGAATGATCTTCCACGAGTTGGCGCATCAGGTCGCGTACGCGAGCGGCGACACCATGTTCAACGAGTCGTTCGCAACCACCGTGGAGCGCCTGGGCGGGCGGCAGTGGTTGCACGAGCACGCGAGCCCCGAGGCGCGCGCCGAGTACGAAGCGCTCGAAGCGCGCCGCAGCGATTTTCGTCGCCTGACCCTGCAGGCGCGTGCCGACCTCGACGCCGTCTACCGCAACCCGGCGCTCAGCGACGACGCCAAGCGCAGCGCCAAGGCCGACCGTTTTGCCCGCCTGCGCGCCGACTACGCGGTGATGAAGGCCGAGCGCTGGAACGGCTTTGCCGGCTACGACGCCTGGTTCGAACGGGCCAACAACGCGTCGCTCGGCGTGCTGGCGGCCTACAACGAACTCGTGCCTCAGTTCGAGCGCCTGTTCGAGCGCGAGGGACGAGACTACGAGCGCTTCTATGCCGAGGTGCGGCGTTTGGCCGCATTGCCGCAGGCCGAGCGCCGCGCGACACTCGGCCCCTGAGAAGAGCACGGAGACCCCCACATGCCCGACATCCACATCCACCGCGAGCATGCGTTCGGCTTGGCCAAGGCGCGCAAGATCGCCCACAAATGGGCCGAAGACGCGGAGAAGAAGTTCGAGATGGAATGCACCATCGTCGAAGGCGAAGACTGCGACACGGTGGAGTTCAAGCGCAGCGGCGTGAATGGCCGGCTGCTGGTCGCGGCGGATCACTTCGAGCTGAATGCCAAGCTGGGCTTTCTGCTCGGGGCCTTTGCCAAATCGATCGAAGGCGAGATCGAGAAGAACCTCGATCAGCTGCTGGCCCAGGGCGCCAAGCCCAAGGCCGCAGCGAAGAAGGCCGGCAAGAAGTAGCCGGCCATGGTGGACGACAAGGCCGGGCTCAGCCCTCCTTGAGCTCCTCGATCAGGTCGATGTAGCTCTGCATGGCCTCTTCCTTCGGCGTGCCCTTCGCCATGTTCCAGGCATCCCACTTGGCGCGCGCGATCATGTCGGTGAAGCCGGGGCGCTTGCTCTCCACATCGCCCTCGCTGCCTTGCTTGTACAGCGCGTACAGGCGCAGCAGCGTCATGTTGTCGGGCTTCTCGGGCAGGTTGAGCGAGTCTGCCCGCGCTTGGTCGAACTTGGCTTGGAGGTCGGCCATGGTGTTGTCTCCGTTGTGGATGGAATTGGGAATGGACGCGCGGATTGTTACCCAGCATCCTGCGGCAAAGACTAGGGAAGGAACTCTGACATGAGTGCTGGCGCCGAACGCATGTCGCGGGTCGATACCGCCTGGCTGCGCATGGACAACGACGTCAACCTGATGCTGATCGTGGGCGTGCTGCTCATCGAGCCGCGCCTGGGCCATGCAGAGCTGTGCGAGCGGGTCCAGAGCAAGCTGCTCAAGTACGGCCGCTTTCGCCAGAAGGTGGTCGAAGACGCGATGGGCGCGAGCTGGGTCGACGACGAAGACTTCGACATCCGCCGCCACGTTCGCCGCGAGAAGCTCGCGCGCCGGCCGGGCCAGAGTGCGCAGGCGGCCTTGCAGGCGCGCGTGGGCGAGCTCTCGATGACGCCGCTGGATAGCTCGCGCCCGCTGTGGCAGTTTCACCTGATCGACAACTATGAAGGCGGCAGCGCGTTGATCGCGCGCATCCACCACTGCATTGCCGACGGCATTGCGCTGATCTCGGTGGTGCTGTCCATCACCGATGGCGGCACCGACCCGCCCTCGCGCGGCCGACGCCGCCAACACGCGCCGGCCAACGAAGATGCCGACTGGCTGAGCGACGCCGTGATGCGACCGCTGACGGATGTTGCGCTCAAGGCCATCCAGCTCTACGGCACCGGCATGGCCAAGTCGGTGGATCTCTTGGCCCGGCCGCAGCAGCCCCTTGTCGGCACGCTCGACGCGGCGCGCGTGGGCTACCAGGTGATCTCGGACGCCAGCGCGATGCTGCTCATGCCCGATGACTCGCCCACGCGACTCAAGGGCAAGCCCGTCGGTGCCAAGCGGGTGGCCTGGGGTGAACCGCTGCCTCTCGATGCGGTCAAGGCCATCGGCAAGGCGCTGGACTGTTCCGTGAACGACGTGCTGCTGGCCTGCGTGGCCGGTGCCATCGGAGGCTACCTGCGCGATTCGGGCGAAGACACCGCCGGCAAGGAGATCCGCGCAATGGTGCCGGTGAACCTGCGGCCGATGGAGAAGGCCTACAAGCTCGGCAACCAGTTCGGCCTGGTGCCACTGGTGCTGCCGATCGGCATCGTGAACCCGGTGGAGCGCGTCTACGCGGTGAAGGCTCGCATGGCCGAGCTCAAGGGCAGCTACCAGCCGCTGCTGGCGTTCGCAGTGCTTGCGGTGGCGGGCCTGCTGATCAAGCCCGCACAGGATGCGCTGCTCAACCTCTTTGCGCGCAAGACCACGCTGGTCATGACCAATGTGCCGGGGCCTGCCGAGCCGCTCAAGCTCTGCGGCTCGACGCTGCGGCAGGTGATGTTCTGGGTGCCGCAGTCGGGGGAGATCGGGGTAGGGGTGTCGATCCTGTCGTATGGGGGCGCGGTGCAGTTCGGGTTGATCACGGACGCGCAGCTGTGTGCAGATCCGCAGCTGGTGGTTGATCGATTCGGTCCGGAGTTTGAGAGGTTGTTGATGGTGACGTTGATGTTGCCTTGGGAGTGACGTTGCCCGTGCCGGTGCCCGAGTTCTTGCTCGTGCTTGTGCCCGATCACACGGTGCGGTCGCGAATCACAACCCGCTCAGCCTGAGGTATCGAAGGCCCGCTCCGGACGCACCGCAACAAACTCCCTTCACGAAGGCGAATACCGCCCCGCCACCCCCGCATACACCTTCGACAAGGGCGCCGCGTAGTCACCCAGCTTGCTGGTGCCCAAGCCGAGCGCCACCAGGCTCTCAGCCAACTTCACCCCGGCCGCGACACCGTCCACCACGGGCACACCCAGTTCGGACTGCAGCCGCGAACACAGGTCCGCCATCCCTGCACAGCCCAGCACGATCGCCCCGGAGCGGTCTCGTGAGAGAGCTTCCCGCGCACTCGCCAGGATGCGGGCATACGCATCGCTTGCCGGATCGTCCAACTCCAGCACCGCGATGTCCGTGCCGTGGATGCCGCGGCAGTGCCGCTCGAAGCCGTAGGACTGCACCAGGTGCTCGGCGATGACGCAGGTTCGGGTGAGCGTGGTCACCACCGAGAACCCGGTGGCCAGAAGCGATGCGAAGTGGAAGGCCGCTTCGGCGATGCCGATGACCGGGCCGCGCGCCAGCTCGCGTGCGGCGTGCAGGCCCGGGTCGCCGAAGCAGGCGATCACGTGCGCCTGCATGCCCACCGCCTCGCCTTCGAGCACCTGTTCGCACACCCCGGCGGCCGCCCACACATCGTCGTAGTGGCCTTCGATCGAGGGCGGGCCGAAGCTCGGCTGCGCAGCTTCGATCTGCGTGCCCGGCGCGGCCACGGCGCGGGCTGCCTCGGCAATCTTGACCGTCATCGCGTGGCTGGTGTTGGGGTTGATCACCTGGATCTTCATGGTGGCTCTCCGGTGCACCGCGCACCAGTTTGTATACAAAGTGAGGGGCGTTGGCCTGCGTGCGAGCAAGTCGCGCGCCCATTGCCGCGAGAGATCGCGGCCTGTAGCCGCCCCAAACGCGGGCGTGCCGTTTCGCATTGCTGACATGGCGGGGCGCGACCGATGGCGCGCTGCGCCCTCTTTCTGTGTGCTGAACATGGCACATGCATTGCATACAAGCGCCGACATGAATGCCGCCGACTCCAGTCTGGTGCTCACCGCGCTCGTCAAGCGCTACGGCCACACAGTGGCTGTCGATGGCATCGACCTTCGCATCGCGTCCGGCAGCTACTGCTGCCTGCTTGGGCCGTCGGGCTGCGGCAAGACCTCCACGCTTCGCATGATTGCGGGCCATGAACTGGCGAGCGATGGACAGATCCTGCTCGGTGGCAAGTACATCACCCACGCCGCCGCGGCCGACCGCGGCACGGCCATGATGTTCCAGAGCTACGCGCTGTTCCCGCACCTGTCGGTGCTCGAAAACGTGGCCTTCAGCTGGAAGATGCGCGGCAAGCCGCCCGCGCTCCGCCATGCGCGGGCCAAGGAGTTGCTGGCCCTTGTCTCGATGACGCCCTACCTGCAGCGCCTGCCGAGCGAACTGTCGGGTGGGCAGCAGCAGCGCGTGGCCTTGGCACGTGCGCTGATGACGGAGCCGCGCGTGCTGCTGCTCGACGAGCCTCTGTCGGCACTCGATCCATTCCTGCGCGTGCAGATGCGTGCCGAGTTGAAGCGATGGCAGCAGGAGCTGGGCTTCACATTCGTGCATGTCACCCACTCTCAGGAAGAAGCGATGGCACTTGCCGACCAGGTGGTCGTGATGAACAACGGCCGCATCGAGCAGACCGGCTCGCCGCGCGAGGTGTTCAACGCGCCACGCTCCGAGTTCGTGGCGCGCTTCATGGGCGCACACAACGTGATTGCCTCGCCCCACGGCGCGGTCGCTGTGCGCTCCGACCGCATGCAACTGGCCCGCAGTGCCGGCGCCTCGACGCGCCCTGCGGCGGTGAAGTCCATCGAATACCAAGGCACCTACGTGCAGCTCAGCTTGGCCCCCCAGGGCGAGGCCACCGATGCGCAATGGACGGCCACGCTCCCTGATGCCGACTTCGACGCTTCGCCCTGGGAGCCGGGAGACACGGCGCATGTCTCTTGGCTGCCGCAGGCCGCGCATGCGTTGCAGGCCGGCGCCTGACCCACCTCGCGTTCACATCCATCACCTGCCCTCACGAAGGAGCCCGACCATGTCCGACCCGCACGACAAGACCGCCCCGCCCGACACGGCACGCCGCACGCTGCTCAAGGGGGCCGTAGGGAGTGCCGTTGCCGGTGGCACGGCAATGGGCTTTCCCTTCGTGCATGCGCAAGAGAAGATCACGCTGCGCTACCTGGGCACCGCGGTGAACCAGGACAAGGCCATCGCCGAGAAGTTCGAGAAGGACACCGGCATCAAGATCCAGTACATCCCGGTCACGACGGACGACGTCACCAAGCGCGCAGTGACGGCGCCCAACAGCTTCGACCTGATCGACACCGAGTACTTCTCGCTCAAGAAGATCATCCCGACCGGCAACCTGCTGGGCATCGACACCAAGCGCATCAAGAACGCCGACAGGATCACCACGCTCTTCACCAAGGGCGAAGCGGGTGGCAAGAAGGTGGGTGACCAGGGCACAGCCCCGAAAAAGGTGATGTACCTGGAGAAGCCTGACAGCAAGACCTTCAGCGCGGCGCCCACGCAGTTCATGACGCTGATCCCCACCGTCTACAACGCCGACACGCTGGGCATTCGCCCCGACCTGATCAAGCGGCCCATCGAATCGTGGAAGGAGTTGCTCAACCCCGAGTTCAAGGGCAAGGCCGCCATCCTCAACATCCCGAGCATCGGAATCATGGACGCGGCGATGGTCGTGGAGGCCATGGGTCTCTACAAGTACCCCGACAAGGGCAACATGACCAAGAAGGAGATCGACCTCACGATCAAGACGCTGATCGAGGCCAAGAAGGCCGGCCAGTTTCGCGCGCTGTGGAAAGACTTCAACGAGAGCGTGAACCTGATGGCCTCGGGCGAGGTGGTGATCCAGTCCATGTGGTCGCCGGCCGTCACGGCCGTGCGCACCAAGGGCATCGCCTGCACCTTCCAGCCGCTGAAGGAGGGCTACCGTGCCTGGGCTGCGGGCTTCGGCGTGCCGAAGTCGGTCACCGGCAAGAAGGCCGACGCGGTGTACGAATTCATCAACTGGTTCCTCGACGGCTGGGCCGGCGCCTACCTCAACCGCCAGGGCTACTACAGCGCCGTGCTCGACACGGCCAAGGCCAAGATGGAAGCCTACGAGTGGGCCTACTGGATGGAGGGCAAGCCCGCCACACAGGACATCAAGTCACCCAACGGCGATCTCTTGGCCAAGGCCGGCGCGGTGCGCGACGGCGGCAGCTATGAGCAACGCATGGGCGGCATTGCGTGCTGGAACGCGATCATGGATGAGAACGCGTACATGGTGCAGAAGTGGAACGAGTTCGTCGCGGCTTGATCGCGAATCGGGTGGTGCGTTGGCCTGTGCGCACCACCAACCGCTCGGCCTGAGGTATCGAAGGCCCGCTCAGGCCGCACCGGGCTTCGATACCTCAGCCTGAGCGGTTTCCTCCTTCGCGGGTTCCACTCGTTTGTCGCTTCACCCACCCAGCATGAGCACCCCCAAGACCCTCCGCCTGAGCGCCTGGCTGCAAGCCACGCCGTTCACGCTGGTCTTCGTGCTCTTTCTCGTGCTGCCGCTGGTGCTGGTGGCGGCGGTGAGCTTGTGGCGCGCCACCGACTACGAGCTGATCCCGGCCTTCACCGCCCAGAATTACATCGATGTCTTCAGCGGCTGCTCGAGCACCGGCGAGCTGTGCGTCACGCTCAAGACTTACCTCTCGACGCTCAAGTTCTGCTTCCTGGTCTGGCTGATCACGCTCGTGATCGGCTTCATGGTGGCCTACTTCCTGGCGTTTCACGTGCGCTCGGTGGGCGCACAGACGCTGCTCTTCATCTTGTGCACCGTGCCGTTCTGGACGTCCAACGTCATCCGCATGATCTCGTGGGTGCCATTGCTCGGGCGCAACGGCGTGATCAACCAGGCACTGATGGGGGCCCACATCATCGACAGCCCCATCGAGTGGCTGCTCTTCAGCGACTTCTCGGTGGTGCTTGCCTTCGTGCACCTGTACACGATGTTCATGATCGTGCCCATCTTCAACTCGATGATGCGCATTGACCGCGCTTTGCTCGAGGCTGCGCGCGACAACGGCGCGAGCGGCTGGCAGACGGTGTGGAACGTGATCGTGCCGCTGTGCCGCACCGGCATCGTCATCGGCTCGATCTTCGTCATCACCATCGTGATGGGCGACTTCGTCACCATCGGCGTGATGGGCGGGCAGCAGATCGCCTCCGTCGGCAAGATCATTCAGGTGCAGACCAGCTACCTGCAGTTCCCGATGGCCGCGGCCAATGCGGTGATCCTCTTGATCGTCACGCTCATGATGATCTGGGGCCTGACAAGGCTCGTCGACATCCGCAAGGAGCTGTGATGAACGAAGGCACGCGCCCCGCCTCCTTCTACGCGCTGGCGTTGCTGTTCGCGCTCTTCGTGCTGTTTCTCTACGGCCCGATGCTGACCATCTTCGTGCTCAGCTTCCAGGGGCCCGAAGGCGGGCTGACCTTCCCGATGCGCGGCGTCTCGCTGCACTGGTTCGGCAAGCTGTGGGAAGGCATGGGCGTGGTCGACGTTGCTGCGGCCTTCCGCCGCTCGGTGGCACTGGGCACGGTGGTGATGCTCTTCACCGTGCTGCTGTCGCTGAGTGCGGGCCTCGCGTTTCGCAAGAAGTTCGCCGGCTCCGGGCTCTTGTTCTACACCGCGGTGGCCAGCCTGATCATGCCGTCCATCGTGGTGTCGCTGGGCATCGGCCTGCAGTTCCGCCTCGTGGACACCCTGGTGAAAAGCGGTCTCGAAGCGATTGGCCTCGGGTCCTGGCTCGAAGACTACGGTACCGCGATGGGGCTGTATACCTCGGCGCTGGGGGCCCACCTGACCTGGACGCTGCCCTTCGGCCTGCTGATCATGCTGGCCGTCTTCAACCGCTTCAACCCGGCTTTCGAGGAGGCGGCGAGTGACCTGGGTGCCACGCCGTGGCAGAGGTTCCGCCACGTGGTGCTGCCGCTGATCGCCCCCAGCCTGGTGGGCGTGGGCATGTTCGGCTTCACGCTCAGCTGGGACGAGATCGCCCGCACCTCGCAGGCCATCGGCGACGTGAACACTCTGCCGCTGGAGCTGCAAGGCCTCACCAGCACCGTCACCACGCCGGCCATCTATGCACTGGGCACCGTGACCACGGTGGTGTCGTTTGCCGTGATGGGCGGCACGCTGGCCCTGATGAAGCTGCTCAAACGCAAGCCGGTGCGCTGACGGCAATGCCGCATGCCTGCACGCAAGAAGACAGACGACCTGCCCGAACGTGAGGTCGGCAGTGGTCCGGTGATGCCCGCCGATCGCGTCTACGAGGCCATCTACGCCGCCGTGATCGACCATCGCCTCGCGCCGGGCACGCGCCTGCGCGAAGAAGAACTGGCCGAGACCTTCGCTGTTTCGCGCACCCTGGTGCGCCAGGCCCTGCACCGGCTGGCGCAAGACAACGTGATCGTGCTGCGCCCCAACCGCGGTGCGCAGGTGCCCGAGCCCACGCGTCGAGACGGCGAGCATGTGTTCGATGCGCGCCGCGTGGTCGAGTGCGAGGTCGCGCGCCGCCTGGCCGGCAATCTGAGCACGGCCCAACTGGCCGAGCTGCGGCAGATCGTCGAGGCCGAAGCGCGCGCCACACGGTTGCAGAACAAGCAGGAGGCGATCCGCCTCTCGGGCGAGTTCCACCTCAAGCTGGCGCAGATGAGCGGCAACCCCATCTTCGTGAGGTTGCTGGAAGAGCTCTTGCCCACCACCTCGCTGCTGATGGCGCTCTACAAGGCGCCGGGCGAGCCGATGTGCGTCGCGCACAGCCACCGCTCGCTGCTGAAGGTGATCGGCCAGGGCGGCTCGCCCGGGGCGGCTGGCACCGAGATGCGGCGGCATCTCAACGAGATCGAGAAGTCGCTCTCGCAGCCCACGGCGCGCGTGGCACCGGCGCTGAACGATGTATTCAAGGCCTACCGCGGCGAGGCGTGAACTCAGCCTCATATTGGAAAAACTTTGGCAAGTTCTCTGGAAATATGATTTCCCTGATGGATGTCGGCCCGCTACCGTGCCGACCTTCAGTTCACGAGGGGCATGGCGATGAGAGGCAGAGGCTGGGTGGGGCGAGTGGCATCGGGTCTGTTGGTGCTGATCGCGGTGGCGGTGGTCGGGCTGGCATGGGCGGATCGGCGCCTGCAAGCCGCGAACTACCCCGATCTGCCCGAGGTTCCCGGCACCTGGCCGGCGGCGAGCCCGCCCGCGGGGCTGGGCTTCTCGGTGCTGCGCACCGGCGAGTCGGCGGGCACGCTCGAGTCGCTGGTGGTGGCGGGCGGCAGCTGGTTCACCCCGCGCCGCCCGGTACACAACGCGGTGCTGGTGCGTCATCCGCGCGGCTTGTTGTTGATCGACACCGGCCTCGGCCGCGAGGTGGCGCAGCAGTTCGCAGCCAACAGCGCGCTCGACGCGCAGCTCTTCGGCTATCGCGCCGAGGAGCCCGCGGTGGCGCAGCTGCAGCGCCATGGCATCGCACCGGAGCATCTCGCCGCGATCATCCCGACCCACATGCACTGGGACCACATCAGCGGCCTGCACGACTTCCCGAACGTCGATGTCTGGGTGCAGCCCGCCGAGCGCGCGCGTGCGGCGCACAGCCACCCGCCAGCGTTCATCGCCTCGCAGTTCGATCGCGTGACGCGCTGGCGTGACCTGCGCTTCGATGCCGGGCCGTATGCCGGCTTTGCCGCCAGCCGCGACTGGTTTGGCGACGGCTCCGTGGTGCTGGTGCCGCTGCAAGGGCACACCGTCGGGCAGGTGGGGCTCTTCCTCAGCTTGCCTTCGGGTCAGCGCTACTTCTTCGTCGGCGACACGACCTGGACGCTCGAAGGCCTGCAGTGGCCGGCGACTCGCCCCTGGCTCACGCGCACGGTGGGCCACGTCGATGACGACAACGCCGCCAACGAGCGCGTGATCGTGCAGATCCATCGGCTGATGCAGCGTCACCCTGCGCTGGTGGTGGTGCCGGCGCACGACGAGCGCCTGGCCAAGGCCTTGCCGCAATTCCCTCGCTTCCAGGAGTGAGCTCCGCATGCTGAACCTGCGCAACCTGCGCTACTTCTGCGCCGCCTTCGAAGAGCGCAGCACCGTGGGTGCTGCGCGGGTGAGCTTCGTCACGCAGCCCGCCATCTCGGCGGCCATCGCTGCGATCGAGGAAGAGCTGCAGGTGCGGCTCTTCCTGCGCCAGCACCGCGGTCTCGAGCCCACGCCGGCGGCGCAGCGCCTGTATCGCCTGGCGCGCAAGCTGCTGGCCGACACCGAGGCCATCGCGGCGAGCTTCCGCCAGGCCGAGGCGGTGCCGCTCGCGCTCCGTGTTCTTCCCTCGCTGAGCCTCTCGCGCACCGAGGCCTTGCTGCGCGAATGGCGGCGCGAGATCCCGTCGCTTGCGCTGAGCGTGGTCGGGCCGGGAGAGCCGTGCGACCTGGCGCTGACGACCTCCACCTGCGCCGACGAAGACACCGAGTTCGTCGCGCTCTGGGACGAGCCCTACGTGCTGCTGGTGCCCGAAGCGCACCCGCTCGCGGTGCAGGAGCAGGTGGGTCTGGCCGACCTGCACCAGCAGCCCTTCGTCGAGCGCAGCCACTGCGAGATGCACGACAGCTGGCGCGCAGCCCTCGGCCGCGACACCGCCCAGCCCGAGGTGCGCGCCCGCGCGCAGAGCGAGGAGTGGGCGCAGGGCCTGGTCGCTGCCGGGGTGGGCCTCACGATCGCACCGCTGCACTCGGTGACGCCCCGGCCGGGCGTGGTGGTGCGCGCCGACTGCGCCGAACTGCGTGGCCTGCGCCGCAGCATCGGCCTCGCCTTCCACCCGCCTGCCACTGGTGCGGTCGAGCAGGTGCTGGCCGCCGGCAGGCGCTGGGCTGATACGCTGCCCTCGGCATGACGGGCCGACGGCACGCCGCCTGCTTGCCCCTCCGCATGAACTCCCCCACCCCTGCGCCGCAATTCCACAACTGGCTCGACGACGCCCATGCACTCATCGCCGGTGCGCTCTTCGTCGCCCTGGGTCTCACGATGTTCTCGCACGCCGGCTTGCTCACCGGCGGTGTGGCGGGCGTCGCCTTTCTTGTGAGCTACGCCACCGGCTGGAGCCTCGCGCTGTGCTTCTTTGCATTCAGCGTGCCGTTCTTTTGGCTGTCGTGGCAGCGCCTGGGCCGCGGGTTCACGATCAAAAGTTTTGCTGCGGTGGTGCTGGTCTCCACCTGCACGGCGGTGGCGCCCCAGGTGGTGCGCTTCGAGTTGCTCAACCCCTGGGTGGCCTCGGTGCTCGGCGGCTTCCTGATCGGCTTCGGTCTGCTGGCACTGCTGCGCCACCAAGCCAGCGTGGGCGGCGTCAACATCGTGGCGCAGTGGTTGCAGCAGACGCGCGGTTACAGCGCCGGCAAGATCCAGATGTCGGTCGACATCGTGGTCGTGCTGGCGGCGTTCTTCGTCGTGTCGCCGATGCGGGTGCTGCAGTCTGTGGTGGGGGCGGTGGCGATCGGTGCCATCCTCACGCTCAACCACAAGCCCGGGCGCTACCTGGGCGTGTGAATCAGCACCTCAAGTGGGGCTGAAGCGGTACACGCCGGCCGCGTCCAGATGGCGGCGCAGCTTGCCCTCATGCCACAGCGTGTGCAGGTGGGCGATCGACTCGCCCATCGCAAACGTCGTCTGGTGCAGATCGAGCTTGCGCTTGAACAGCACCGCCAGCAGGTCGGCCGCGCTTTGCGGTGATTCGGCGCAAGCCTGCATCACCTCGGCCAGTCGCTCGGCATGGTGCGCCTGGAGCTGGTCGATGCGCGTGTGCAGGCCGGTGAAGGGCCGGCCGTGCGAGGGCAGCACCAGGCTGTCGGCCGGCAAGGCGCGCATGCGCTCGATCGAATCGAGGTAGCGGCGCAGCGGGTCGCCTTCGGGCTCGTTCTCGTGCACGCCCACATTGGTCGAGATGCGCGGCAGCACCATGTCGCCGGAGATCAGCACGCCGAGCGCAGCGCAATGCAGCGAGATGTGCTCGGGTGCGTGGCCGTAGCCGACGTGGCAGCGCCAATCCGCCTTGTTGTCGCCCGCGCCAATGCGGATCACATCGCCATCGACCATGCGGCGGAACTGATCCGGCACCTTCGGCACCAGGCCGGCGTAGTGGCCGCCGCGCGCGTCGATCATCTCGAGCACCGTGTTGTCGGTGATGCCATGGCGGCGGGCGAAGCCCGAGGTGATCACGTTGGCCTTGGTGGCCGGGTTGCTCGACATGCGCGCGCCGTTGTAGTCGGTGCCGCTGATCCACAGGCGGCACTCGTGCTCGGGCGTGGTCCATCGCTCGGTGAGCCAGTCGGCCAGGCCGATGTGGTCGGGGTGCAGGTGGGTGACGATCACGCGCAGGACCGGCAGGCCGTCGAGTTGCGTGGCGAACACCTGATCCCAGGCGGCGCGTGTGGCCTCGTTGGCGATGCCGCAGTCGACGATCGTCCAGCCCGCCTGTTTGCCGTTCGGGCCTTCGATCTCGTCGCGCAGCAGCCAGAGGTTGATGTGGTCCAGCGCGAAAGGCAGCCCCATGCGCACCCAGCGCACGCCCGGTGCCACTTCGATCGCGCGCCCCGGCTCAGGCAGGGTGTCAGCGAGCGGGTAACTCAACTGGTGTTCGAGGGTATTCATGGCGGCGCCCGGGTTGGCTACACTTTACGTAAACGTCAACTGATCGGCCATTCTAGGTAGCCATGCCCCCCGAAGCTGTCACTCAGGTATCAACCGCGTCAGGCGCCACGTTCACCATCGGTGAATTGGCACGCGAGTTCGATCTCACGACCCGCGCCATCCGCTTCTATGAAGACTGCGGCCTGCTGCACCCGCAGCGCAAGGGCCGCAACCGCGTCTACACCGCGCGCGACCGCACCCGGCTGCGCCTCACGCTGCGTGGCAAGCGCCTAGGGCTCACGCTGGCCGAGGCGAAAGAGATCGTCGACATGTACGAATCGCCACGCGACACCTTGCCGCAGCTGAAGAAGTTCCTGGCCGTGCTGGGTGCTCACCGTGAGCAGCTCGAGCACCAGATGGCCGACCTGCAGGGCACGCTCGACGAGGTGCGCGCCCAGGAGAAAGAAGCCCGGCGATTGCTGGCCGCGGCCGAAAAGAAGTCTGCCTGAACCGACCCCACACGACGACATTGGAGACACCATGAATCTGCCCGGCCTCGACTTCCAGCTCGGTGAAGACATCAACGCGCTGCGCGACACGGTGCGCGAGTTCGCGCAGGCCGAGATCGCGCCACGCGCGGCCGAGATCGACAAGAGCGACCAGTTCCCGATGGGCCTGTGGCTGAAGATGGGTTCGCTCGGCGTGCTCGGCATCACGGTGCCCGAGGAGTACGGCGGCGCCAACATGGGCTACCTGGCCCACATGATCGCGATGGAGGAGATCAGCCGCGCCAGCGCGAGCGTCGGCCTGAGCTACGGCGCGCACAGCAACCTGTGTGTGAACCAGATCAAGCGCAACGGCAGCGAGGCGCAGCGCAAGAAATACCTGCCCAAGCTGATCAGCGGCGAGCACGTGGGGGCGCTGGCGATGAGCGAGCCGAATGCGGGCTCCGATGTCATCAGCATGAAGCTCAAGGCAGAGGACAAGGGCGGCTACTACGTTCTCAACGGCAGCAAATTCTGGATCACCAACGGTCCTGATGCCGACACGCTGGTCGTCTACGCCAAGACCGAACCCGAGCTGGGTGCACGCGGCGTGACGGCCTTCCTGATCGAGAAAGGCATGAAGGGCTTCAGCATCGCGCAAAAGCTCGACAAGCTCGGCATGCGCGGCAGCCACACCGGCGAGCTGGTGTTCCAGAACGTCGAAGTGCCCGCAGCCAACGTGCTGGGCGGCGTGAATGGCGGCGCCAAGGTGCTGATGAGCGGGCTGGACTACGAGCGCGCGGTGCTCACCGGCGGGCCGCTGGGCATCATGCAGTCGGTAATGGACAACGTGGTGCCCTACATCCACGACCGCAAGCAGTTCGGCCAGAGCATCGGCGAGTTCCAGCTCATCCAGGGCAAGGTGGCCGACATGTACACCGTGCTGCAGGCGGCGCGCTCGTTCGCCTACACGGTCGCCAAGAACCTCGACATGCTGGGCGCCGAGCACGTGCGACAGGTGCGCAAGGACTGCGCGAGCGTCATCCTCTGGTGTGCCGAGAAGGCCACCTGGATGGCTGGCGAAGGTGTGCAGATCTTCGGTGGCAACGGCTACATCAACGAGTACCCGCTGGGCCGTCTCTGGCGTGACGCCAAGCTCTACGAAATCGGGGCGGGCACGTCGGAGATCCGCCGCATGCTGATCGGCCGTGAGCTGTTCGCCGAAACCATGTGACTCTGGTTCAATTGCGCCATGACAACCGACCTCAAAGAACTCTTCGAAAACAACCTGCGCTGGGCGCGCGACACCGAGGCCCGTTCGCCGGGCTTCTTCACCAGCCTGCTCAAGCAGCAGGCGCCGCAGTACCTGTGGATCGGCTGTGCCGACAGCCGCGTGCCCGCCAACGACCTGGTCGGCCTGCTGCCCGGCGAGCTGTTCGTGCACCGCAACGTGGCCAACGTGGTGGTGCACTCCGATCTCAACTGCCTGTCGGTGATGCAGTTCGCAACCGACATGCTGAAGGTCAAGCACATCATCATCGTCGGCCACTCCAACTGCGGCGGCGTGGCGGCGGCGCTGCATGACACGCGCGTGGGCCTCGCTGACAACTGGATCCGCCACGTGCAGGACGTGCGCAACCGGCATCAGGCGTGGCTAGAGGCCGTCGACGCATCGCAGCGCGTGAATGCGCTGGTGGAACTGAACGTGGTCGAGCAGGCGCTCAACGCGTGCCAGACCACCATCGTGCAAGACGCCTGGCAACGCGGCCAGGAGCTGGTGATCCACGGCTGGGTCTATGGCCTGCACAACGGGCAGCTGCAAGACCTGCACATGACCGTGTGCAGCGCCGAAGGGCTGCACCCCGCCTACGAGGCGGCCATCAACCAGATCCGCGCGCGCTACACGCCGGGCCTCGCAGCGAGCGAGACCAACTGATGCGCATGGCCGTCTTCCCGCAGGAGCTGACCGACCTGCGCGCCTTCGACATCGCCAACGCGATGCTAGACGGCTTCGATCGCCACTACACGCTTTTCCGCGAGACCAGCGCGCACGCCAAGAGGCGCTTCGAAGAGGCCGACTGGCACGGCCAGCAGCGCGCGCAGCGCGAGCGCATCGAGTTCTACGACCTGCGCGTGGACGAATGCGCCGAGCGGCTGCAGACCGAGTTCAAGGCCAGCACGCTGTCGATGGACGTGTGGCAGCAGATCAAGCTGCACTACATCGGCCTGCTCACCAACCACAGCCAGCCCGAGCTCGCCGAGACCTTCTTCAACTCGGTCACGACCAAAATCCTGCACCGCAGCTACTTCCACAACGACTTCATCTTCCTGCGCCCCGCGGTCTCCACCGAGTACATCGAGAACGCCGAACCGGCGTCCATGCCGACCTACCGCGCCTACTACCCCACCAAGGAGACCTTGCGCGAGACCTGGATCCGGCTCATCGACAACTTCCAGCTGCAGATGGCGTTCGAGGACCTGGGGCGCGACGTGGACCACGTGCTGTGCGAGATGCACAAGCAGCTCGGCGACTTTCGCGCGCGCGCGAACTTCCAGATCCATGTGCTGAGTTCGCTGTTCTTCCGCAACAAGGGGGCCTACATCGTCGGCCGGATCATCAACGGCTTCAAGGAAACGCCGTTCGCGCTGCCGATCCTGCACACGCCGCCGTCGCCGGGCCGCCCCAAGACGGCGGAGAGCCCCTCGGGGGCCGGCACCCAAGGTGCCTTGGGGTCGTCATCCAGCGGCGGGCAACTCACGATCGACGCCATGCTCTTCGGCGAAGACGAACTGCAGATGCTCTTCAGCTTTGCGCGCGCCTACTTCCTGGTGAACATGGAGATACCGGCGGCGTACGTGCAGTTCTTGCGCTCGCTGATGCCGCGCAAGCCGCGCTCGGAGATCTACAACGCGCTCGGCCTGCAAAAGCAGGGCAAGAACATCTTTTACCGCGACTTTCTCGCGCACCTGCGCTACAGCAGCGACCGCTTCCGCATCGCGCCCGGCATCAAGGGCATGGTCATGCTGGTGTTCGACCTGCCCTCGTTCCCGTTCGTGTTCAAGGTGATCAAGGATTTCTACCCGCCGCAGAAAGACACCACGCGCGAGATCATCAAGAGCAAGTACCTGCTCGTGAAGACCCACGACCGCGTCGGGCGCATGGCCGACACGCTGGAGTACAGCAACGTGGCGTTTCCGCGGGCGCGTTTCGAAGACGAGCTCATCGCCGAGCTGAAGCAGTTCTGCCCGAGCCTGCTCGAAGAAGACGGCAACGACGTGGTCATCCGCCACGTCTACATCGAGCGGCGCATGATCCCGCTCAACATCTACCTGCACGAAGCCGAGCACGAGCGGATGGCGCATGCGGTGATCGAATACGGCAATGCGATCAAGGACCTGGTGGCGGCCAACATCTTCCCGGGCGACATGCTCTGGAAGAACTTCGGCGTGACCCGCAACGGCAAGGTCGTGTTCTACGACTACGACGAGATCGAGTACCTGACCGACTGCAACTTCCGCAAGGTGCCCGAGCCCCGCAACGAAGAAGAAGAGATGTCGGGCGAGGTCTGGTACAGCGTGGGCAAGCACGATGTGTTCCCCGAGACCTTCGGCCCGTTCCTGCTGGGCAACACGGCCGTGCGCGAGGTCTTCATGAAGTACCACGGCGACCTGCTCGACGTCGCGTTCTGGCAGGGCCACAAGGAGCGCATCCTTGCCGGCCACGTGCACGACGTGTTCCCCTACGACACCACCAAGCGCTTCAAGACCATGCGGCGCGTGCGCGACGGCCAGCATGCGCGCGCCGCGTTCGAGCCACCGGCCGAGTCGGGCGCGGGCGACACATCATTCACCGACAACAGCCTGGCCTGAGGTTTCTCGTTCATTCATTGCCAGCACGTTCATTGCCCGCACAGCGTTGCCCAAACATTCGCAAGGAGTCCCTGCCATGTCGACCTCTGAATCCATCGTCATCGTCTCCGCGGCTCGCACGCCCATCGGCGGCATGTTGGGCGATTTCAGCGCTCTGGCTGCGCATGAACTCGGCGCGGTGGCGATCAAGGCGGCCATCGAGCGCGCCGGCGTGCCGGGCGACGCCGTGAACGAGGTGCTCATGGGCAACTGCCTGATGGCCGGCCAGGGCCAGGCGCCAGCCAGGCAGGCGGCACTCGGCGCCGGCCTGCCGCAATCGGCGGGGGCCGTCACCTTGTCCAAGATGTGCGGCTCGGGCATGCGCGCCATGATGTTCGCGCACGACATGCTCCAGGCCGAGAGCGCCGAGGTGGTCGTTGCCGGCGGCATGGAGAGCATGACCAACGCGCCGCACCTCGTCTTCGCACGCAAGGGCGTGCGCTATGGCGCGACGCAGATGTTCGACCACATGGCGATGGATGGGCTGGAGGACGCCTACGACCGTGGCCGCGCGATGGGTGTGTTTGCCGAAGACTGCGTGGCCAAGTACCAGTTCACCCGCGAAGCGCAGGATGCGTTCGCGATCGCCTCCACCCAGCGCTCGAAGGCGGCCAACGAAGACGGCAGCTTCGACTGGGAGATCGCACCGGTCACCTTGAAGGGCAAGGCGGGCGACACGGTCGTGAAGTTCGATGAGCAACCGTTCAAGGCCAGGCTCGACAAGATCCCGGGGCTCAAGCCTGCGTTCAAGAAGGACGGCACGATCACCGCGGCCAATGCGTCGAGCATCTCGGATGGCGCGGCGGCGCTGGTGCTGATGCGTGAATCCACCGCGCGGCAGATGAAGCTCGCGCCCGTGGCGCGCATCGTCGGTCACGCGGTCCACGCGCAGGCGCCGGCGTGGTTCAGCACGGCGCCGGCGGGCGCGATCGAGAAGCTGCTCAAGAAGAACGGCTGGGCGGCGAAGGATGTGGACCTGTGGGAGGTGAACGAAGCCTTCGCCGCGGTCACGATGGCGGCCATGCACGAGTTCAAGCTGCCGCACGAGATCGTCAACGTGCATGGTGGGGCGTGCGCGCTGGGCCACCCGATCGGGGCGAGCGGGGCGCGCATCGTGGTCACGCTGCTGGGGGCGCTGCGCAAGCGCGGGTTGAAGCGCGGGGTGGCGGCCTTGTGCATTGGTGGGGGGGAGGCGACGGCGTTGGGGGTGGAGTTGGTTTGATGCGCGCGGGTGTTTGTGCGGGCCTTCGATACCTCAGGCTGAGCGGCTGGTGGCTTGCACATACCCATGAACACACTCAGCCCGCTCAGCCTGAGGTATCGAAGGCCCACTCCGAACTCGCATGAGCTTCTTCACCTACATGCTTCGCTGCGCCGACAAGTCCTACTACGTCGGACACACCGACGACCTGGAGCAGCGCATGGCTCAACACCATGTTGGCACCTACCCTGGCTACACCCGCCATCGCCGTCCCGTCGAGCTGGTGTGGTCGCAAGAATTTCCAAGCCGCCACGAAGCCTTCGCCGCCGAACGCCAGCTCAAAGGCTGGTCCCGCGCCAAGAAGGAAGCCCTGATGCGCGCCGACTGGAAGACCGTCCAGCAGCACGCCTGGGGAACACGCCACCCATTGCCATCGCATCTCACATGAACACCCTCATCATCGGCGCCTCGCGCGGCATCGGCCTCGAGTTCGTTCGCCAGTACCGCGCCGAGCGCGCGGCCGTCACCGCCACCGCGCGCAGCGAGGCATCGCTGCAGGCGCTGCGCGAGCTGGGGGCCACCGCCTTGTCGCTCGACGTCGCCAGTGCCGCCAGCGCATCCGGGCTGGCCTGGCAGATCGACGGTTCGGCCTTCGATGTCGCCATCGTGGTCGCAGGTCTCTACGGCCCTCGCAGCGACGGCCTGCAAACACCGAGCGAGCCTGATTTCGATGCGGTGATGCGCACCAACGTGCTCGGGCCGATGCGCGTGATTCCGCAGCTCGCCGATGCGCTCGCGCCGGGCGCCAGGCTCGTGGTGCTGTCGTCTCGCATGGGGTCGCTCGGCCAGCGCAGCAGCAACGCCGGCTGGTTGTACCGCGCCTCCAAGGCGGCGGCGAACTCGGTGTTGAAAGACGCGTCCATCGCGCTGCAAGGGCGTGCGATCTGCGTGAGCATGCACCCGGGCTGGGTGCGCACCGACATGGGCGGGCCCGAGGCCACGCTCGATGTGGCCGACAGCGTGGCGCTGATGCGCCGCACGATCGCCGGTCTCACCCCCGCCGAGCACGGCGGCTTCTTCGACCACGACGGCAGCCCCCTTCCCTGGTGACGCTCATGACCATGTTCCAACAGCGCGAGCGGGTCGAGCGCCGGGCCGCCCCGAGCCGGCCCGCGATCCCCACGGGGGATCGGCCGATGTACTCAGCGGATGAGGGGTTGTCATGAAGTACTGGAGCGAGGTTGTCCATCGCCTGGTGCCTTACGTGCCCGGTGAGCAACCGCAGGTCGAAGGCCTCGTCAAGCTCAACACCAACGAGAACCCGTACCCGCCGAGCCCGCGTGCCATCGAGGCCATCCGCGCCGAGGCGGGTGATGCACTTCGCCTCTACCCCGAGCCCACGGGCAAGGCCTTGCGCGCGGCGGTGGCGCGGCAGATGGCGCTCGAGCCCGAGCAGGTGTTCGTGGGCAACAGCTCCGACGAGGTGCTGGCGCATGTGTTCATGGGGCTGCTCAACCACGCACCGCGCGCGCTGCTCTTCCCCGACATCAGCTATGCCTTCTACCCCGTGTACTGCGGCCTGTACGGCATCACGCACCGCACTGTGCCGCTGGATGCGCAACTCGCGTTGAACATCGACGACTACCTGCAGCCCGATGCCGGCGCGATCATCTTCCCCAACCCCAATGCGCCCACCGGTCGTGCGCTGCCGCGCGCCGAGATCGAGCGACTGCTGCGCGCGCGGCCCGATGCTGTGGTGGTGATCGACGAGGCGTATGTGGATTTCGGCGCCGAGTCTGCCGTGCCTCTCATCGACACCCACCCGAACCTGCTGGTGGTGCACACGATGTCGAAGTCACGCTCGCTCGCCGGCCTGCGCGTGGGCTATGCGATGGGGCAGGCGCCGCTGATCGAGGCGCTCATGCGGGTGAAGGACAGCTTCAACTCCTACCCGCTCGATCGGCTGGCCACGGCGGGGGCCATCGCGGCGCTCGACGACACCGCCTACTTCGAGCAGACCCGCCATGCGGTGATCGCCACGCGCGAGCGCCTGGCCGCGCAACTGCGTGCGCTGCAGTTCGAGGTGCTTCCCTCGCAGGCCAACTTTGTCTATGCCCGCCACGCCTCGCACGGCGGCGCGGCATTGGCCGCGGCCCTGCGCGAGCGCAACATCCTCGTGCGCCGCTTCGACAAGCCTGCGCGCATCGCCGACCACCTGCGCATCACCGTGGGCACCGACGCGCAATGCGACGCCCTCGTGAACGCCCTCACGGAGATCACCCGCCATGCTGCTGTCTGAAGACCACCGCGCGATTCAAGACGCCGTGCGCGCTTACGTGCAGGAGCAGATCGCACCGCACGCGGCCGCGTGGGACAAGAGCCATCACTTCCCGGCCGAGCAGCTCAAGGGCCTGGCCGCGCTCGGCTGCTACGGCGTGGCTGTGCCCACCGAGTGGGGCGGGGCGGGGCTCGGCTACCTGAGCCTCGCGCTGATCCTCGAAGAGATCGCCGCGGGCGACGGCGCCACCTCCACCATCGTGAGCGTCAACAACTGCCCGGTGTGTTCCATCCTCGTGGCGTGGGGCAACGAGGCGCAAAAGGCACAGTGGCTGACGCCGCTGGCGCGGGGCGACATGCTGGGCGCCTTCTGCCTCACCGAGCCGCACGTCGGCTCGCAGGCCGATGGCTTGAAGGCGACGGCGACGAAGGAGGGTGGCGACTACCTGATCAACGGCGTCAAGCAGTTCATCACCAGCGGCCAGAACGGCGACGTGGCGATCGTGATGGCGGTCACCGACAAGAGTGCCGGCAAGAAGGGCATCAGCGCCTTCATCGTGCCGACGTCCACGCCCGGTTACACCGTGGCGCGCCTCGAAGACAAGATGGGCCAGCACGCGAGCGACACCGCGCAGATCCTGTTCGAGAACTGCCGCGTGCCGGCCGCCAACCTGATCGGCGACGAAGGCCAGGGCCTGAAGATCGCGCTCTCGGGCCTGGAGGGCGGGCGCATCGGCATCGCCTCGCAATCGGTGGGCATGGCGCGAGCGGCCTTCGAGGCGGCACTGAAGTATGCGAAAGAGCGCGTCGCCTTCGGCCAGCCCATCTTCGAACACCAGGCGGTGCAGTTCCGCCTGGGCGAGATGGCCACGCACATCGAAGCGGCGCGCCATTTGATCCACCATGCCGCGAGCCTGCGTGATGCTGGACAGCCCTGCCTGAAAGAGGCGGCCATGGCCAAGCTGTTCGCCAGCGAGATGGCCGAGCGCGTGTGTTCCGATGCCATCCAGATCCATGGCGGCTACGGCTACGTGAGCGACTTCCCGGTGGAGCGCATCTACCGCGACGTGCGCGTGTGCCAAATCTACGAAGGCACGAGCGATGTGCAGAAGATCCTGATCGGGCGTGCGCTGGCCTGACGCGGCTCAGCGTGGGCGGTGCGCGCGTAAAGTCCGCCGGCATGACAGAACAGGAAGCACGCCAGGTCCTGCTGCTGCAAGCCCTGGAGGCTGAGCGCGGCAAGCATTGGTCCACCGAGGACGGCCGCTGGGCTACCCGCCAGGCCGCTGCGCTGGTGGGCGAGAAGACCTCGCCCGAGCGCTTCGTGGTGGCGCGGGCCAGTGTGGCCATGCAGCGCCTGTTGCCGCGCGATGCTGCTGCGCGGCGCTGGCTCGAACGCCGTGCCTGGCACCCGGTCTGGGTAGGCTTCGGCGCATTGCTGGCCTTCATCACCGGCATGGTGGTCGACCGGCTCGGCGATCCGGCTCACGTCAACCTGCTCGCGCCCGCCGTGTGGGCGGTGGTGCTCTGGAACCTCTGCGTCTACATCGCGGCCCTGCTGCCCTGGGGCGGCGGTTTCGGCAGCCAACTCGGGCCGTGGTTGTCGCGGCGCGGGCGTGGGGCCTCCCAGTCGGCCTCGCTGCTGTGGGCGCAGCAGGCCGCGCCGCTGTCGATGAAGCGCGCTGCGCTTGTCATGCATGTGAGCGCGGCTGCACTCGCGCTCGGGCTGATGACCGGCATGTACCTGCGTGGCCTGGTGCTCGACTATCGGGCCGGGTGGCAGAGCACCTTCCTCGATGCGGCCACCGTTCAGGCGCTGCTGAACGCGTTGCTGGCACCGGCCAGCGTGCTCACCGGCATCGCCGTGCCCGATGTGGTGCCGCTGCGCGTGGGGCCGGGCGCGCCGGCGCAGGCGAGCGCCGCACCATGGATCCACCTGTACGCCGCGACGCTGGCCTTGTGGGTGGTGCTGCCGCGGTTGTTGCTCGCGTGGTGGGCGGCCTGGCGCGCGCAGGCGCTGGCCGAGAGGTTTCCACTCGCGCTCGACACGCCGTACTTCGAGGCGCTGCACCCCGCGATGCGGCCGGGCGAGTCGCGTGTCGTGCAGCTCGCGTGGGTCGCGCCGCCTGACCTGGCACCACTGAGCTTGTTCGGCCACACCGTGCACGGTGACTTGAAGGCGCCGCTGTCGTTGCTGCGCAGCGAGGAAGGCGACGAGTTGCAACTCGCGCCAACGCCCGACAGCCTTCCCGCGACACAAGCGGACCTGCCCGCCGGCTGGCAGCGCTGGTGGTCGCGCCTGGGCAAGCCTTGGCGCAGCGCGGCGGCGACCGCCGCACCGCGGGTCGATGCGCTGCTCTGGGTGGGCGACACCTCGACCGCGCAACCGCCGGCCGTCATTGCGGCCCTGCAGGCCCACACCCCTGTGCTGGTGCTGCGCGATGCCGACACCGCCGAGCCGCCCGCGCTGCCGCTGCGCCGCCTGGCCGATGGTTATATTCCCGATGGCCTGCTGCTGAAGGCGCTTGGGCAGCGCCTCGACGGCGATGTGCGCCTCACGCGCCTGGCCGCGAGCTGGGCCGAACGGCAGCATGCCCTGGTCGAAGCCGGCATCGACGAGATCGCGCAGACCCTGGCCCGTGTGGCGGCCATGCGCGAACTGGTCGCCGACGCCGGTGGCCTGCTCGGCGGCTCGCGCACAGAGGCCGAAGGCGCCCGCGAGGCGGCCCGCGTGGCGCTGCTGGCGTCGCTCGATCGCGAACTCACCGCACACCGTACGCGGCTCCTTGCGATCATGGGCCGCGTCCAGCCGGATCACGAGGCCTCGGCGAGCGCCGCCGTGCCGGGTGCCGAGGTGGCCTTGCGCGGCCGCGTGGGCGAGCGCAAGGCGGCGATGGTGGGCGGCCTGCTCAGCGGCGCGGCGGCCGGTTTCAAGGCCGATGTGCTGAGCGGCGGCCTCACCATGGGTGCCGGCGCGCTTGCCGGTGGCTTGCTGGGTGCGCTGAGCGCCGCCGGTGCCGCGCGTGGTTTGAATGTGCTGCGCGGCAGCCGTGTGAACTGGGACGAGACCGCGCTGCGCGCCATCACCACCGCGCTGCTGCAGCGCGGGGCGGCGATGCTGACCGGCCCCCTGCCGGCCGAGACGCAAGAGTCCCTGACCGAAGCGGTGGAGGCGCGCCGCTCGGAATGGGCGCATGCCTGGGACCTGCGTGGCCCAAGCGATGCCGACCAGCAGGCCATGGCCTCGGCGCTGCGTGAGCCCCTTCGCGACGCCCTGGAGCATGCGCTCGCTCCGGCCGAGCCGACAGCACCCGCGTCTTAAAGCACGCGAAGATCGCGCGAGCGGGTGCGTCGCCTTCGCAATGGCGGTGGCGCGCATAAGCAGTTTCCACACGCGCACTCCGCGGGTTTCCGCCAGACATGTTCAGGCGCGCGCTGCCTACGATGCGTGATCGCCCTTCCATTCATCTCGACGCAAGGAAGGGTGTGTCCTGTTTGATCGATCCCATCAGTAGGAGACACAACGTGACCGCACCGCAACGCCGCCGCTTCCTCAAGTCCGCCACCGCCGCCGCTGCCGGCGCAGGCGCCATCGCCACGCCCATGGTGTCCAACGCGCAGACCACCGCGCTGCGATTCCAGAGCACCTGGCCCGCGAAGGACATCTTCCACGAGTACGCCAACGACTTCGCCAAGAAGGTGAACGACATGGCCGGTGGCCGCCTCAAGATCGAGGTGCTGCCCGCCGGCTCGGTGGTGCCCGCCTTCCAGCTGCTCGAGGCCGTCAACAAGGGCACGCTCGATGGCGGCCACGGCGTGGTGGCCTACCACTACGGCAAGAACTCGGCGCTCGCGCTGTGGGGCTCGGGCCCGGCCTTCGGCATGGACCCGAACATGGTGCTCGCGTGGCACAACTACGGTGGCGGCAAGGCGCTGCTCGAAGAGATCTACAAGTCCATCAACATGGACGTGGTCTCGTACCTCTACGGCCCCATGCCCACGCAGCCCTTCGGCTGGTTCAAGAAGCCGATCGCCAAGGCGGCCGATGTGAAGGGCATGAAGTTCCGCACCGTCGGCCTGGCGGTCGACATGTACTCGTCGATGGGCGCGGCGGTGAACCCGCTGCCCGGCGGCGAGATCGTGCCCGCGCTCGATCGCGGCCTGATCGACGGCGCCGAGTTCAACAACGCATCGAGCGACCGCGTGCTGGGCTTCCCCGATGTCGCCAAGAACTGCATGCTGCAAAGCTTCCACCAGAGCGGCGAGCAGTTCGAGATCCTCTTCAACAAGGGCAAGCTCAACGCGCTGCCGGCCGAGCTGCGCGCAATGGTCGACTATGGCGTGCAGGCCGCGAGCGCCGACATGAGCTGGAAGGCCATCGACCGCAACTCGAAAGACTACGACGAGCTCAAGAAGGCTGGCGTGAAGTTCTACAAGACGCCCGATGCCATCCTGAAGGCCCAGCTCGACGCGTGGGACGCCATCATCAAGAAGAAGGGCAGCGAGAACGCACTCTTCCAGAAGGTGCTCGATTCGCAAAAGGCTTTCGCGCAGCGGGCCAAGGGCTGGCAGAACGACTACATGGTCGACTTCAACATGGCCTACAACCGCTACTTCAAGAGCGGTGGCAAGAAGGCCTGATTTGCGCGTGTCTCAGGGGCGCCCGGGCTGGGCGCCCTTTTTACTTGAAGGTGTCGGAGGCGACGAAGACGATGCAGAAGCTTCTGCTGGCGGTGGACCGGTTCTCCACCTGGGTAGGCCAGGCCTTCGCGTGGTCGGCGGTGGTGCTCACGCTGCTGATCACCTGGGAGGTGTTCTCGCGCTACGTGCTCAACAAGCCGCACGGCTGGGTGCTCGACGCGCAGATCATGCTCTACGGCGCGCTGTTCATGACCGCGGGCGCCTACACGCTCGCGAAGAACGGGCACGTGCGCGGCGACGTTCTCTACGGCTTCTTCCGCCCGCGCACGCAGGCGAGCATCGATCTCGTGCTCTACATCGTGTTCTTCCTGCCCGGCATCGTGGCGCTCACGTGGGCCGGCTGGACGTTCGCGCAGGAGTCGCTTGCGATCCGCGAGCAGACCTTCAACGCCGACCCGCTGCCGCTCTACCCGTTCAAGTTCGTGATTCCGGTTGCCGGTGCGGTGCTGCTGCTGCAAGGCATCGTCGAGATCGCGCGCTGCGTGATCTGCCTGCGCGATGGCGTGTGGCCCTCGCGTGAAGAAGACGTGGAAGAAGTCGACGTCGACAAGCTCAAGGAGATGGTCCACGTGAAAGACGCCGACATCGCCGCGCTCGACACCTACGCCCAGCGGCAAGAGGGCAAGGCATGAAGCTGCGCCGCGAACTGTGGTTCGGCTTCGGCCTGATGGCGATCATCGTCGCCTGTGCGCTCTACATGCTGCTGAGCGCGCCTGTCATCACCAACGGCCACATCGGTCTCCTGATGCTCTCGCTGGTGGTGGTGGCCATCATGCTGGGCTTCCCGACGGCGTTCACGCTGATGGGCATGGGCATGCTCTTCACCTGGCTCGCGTACGAAAAAGACTGGCACCGAACGCTCGACCTGATGGTGCAGTCGGCCTACAAGGTGATGGCCAATGATGTGCTCATCTCGGTGCCGCTCTTCGTGTTCATGGGCTACCTGGTCGAGCGCGCCAACCTGATCGAGAAACTGTTCAAGAGCCTGCACCTCTCGCTCGCTCGCGTGCCGGGCTCCCTGGCGGTGGCCACGCTCGTCACCTGCGCGGTGTTCGCCACCGCCACCGGCATCGTCGGCGCGGTGGTCACGCTGATGGGGTTGCTGGCCTTTCCGGCCATGCTGCGCGCGGGCTACAACGTCTCGCTGTCGGCAGGAGCCATCACCGCCGGTGGCTGTCTGGGGATCATGATCCCGCCGTCGGTGCTGCTGATCGTCTATGGCGCGACCGCCGGGGTGTCGGTGGTGCAGCTCTACGCAGGAGCGTTCTTCCCGGGCCTGATGCTCGCGGGCCTGTACATCGTCTACGTGATCCTGATCGCCAAGATCAAGCCCCAATGGGCGCCGCCCCTGTCGGAGGCCGAGCGTGCGGTGCCCCTGCCTGCGCCGCTGGTGCAGGCGGGCGCGAGTGGCGAGCGTCGCGCGGTGCCCGCGCTGATCGGTGCGATCAAGGGCCAGCGCAACCACGGCGTGGCCACCGGCTACCTGCTGCGCCAGCTCGGCATTGCGCTGCTGCCGCTCGCGGTGTTCGTGCTCGCGTCGATCGGCAGCTACCACCTAGCCACGCGCGTGGCGCCATCCGACGAGGTGGCCGGGCTGCAGCAGATTGGGGTGGGTTCAGCCGAGCCTGAGAACGTATCAGCCCCTGGCGGGCTGCAAGAGCCGCAAAGCGAAGGTGGCTTGGCGGAGCCACCAGCGGACGAACAGCAAGGCGGCCTCTCCGAGCCCCCCGCCGAACCCGAGAGCCTGTCGGAGCCGCCTGCCGAGCCCGCGTCAGAAGCTGCCTCGGTGACGGCCGAAGCGCCTGCCGCCGCTGTGACCGAGCCCGCGGCACCGCCGGAGACCGCCCCGGCGGCCGCTCCGACCTCGGCACCCGTGGGCTACTGGATCGGCGTGGGCGCTGGCGCCGTGGCACTCGCTGCGTTCTATCTGGTGCTGAGCTTCGCGCGGCTCGAGATCTTCAAGATGCTGCTCGCGAGCTTCTTCCCGCTCGTGATCCTCATCATGTCGGTGCTGGGCTCGATCGTGTTCGGCCTCGCCACGCCCACCGAGGCGGCTGCGGTCGGCGCCTTTGGCGGCGTCATCCTCGCGGCGGCCTACCGGCAACTCAACTTCACGATGGTGAAGGAGTCGGTCTTCCTCACCGCCAAGACCTCGGCCATGGTGTGCTGGCTCTTCGTCGGCTCGGCGATCTTCTCGGCGGCGTTCGCGCTGCTCGGTGGTCAGGAACTGGTGGAGCAGTGGGTGCTCGGCATGAACCTCACCAAGGTCGAGTTCCTGATCCTCAGCCAGTTCATCATCTTCATCCTCGGCTGGCCGTTGGAATGGACGGAGATCATCGTGATCTTCATGCCGATCTTCATCCCCCTGCTCGACAACTTCGGCGTCGACCCGCTGTTCTTCGGGCTGCTGGTGGCGCTCAACCTGCAGACTGCCTTCCTGAGCCCGCCGGTGGCGATGGCGGCGTTCTACCTGAAGGGCGTGAGCCCGCCGCACGTCACGCTGAACCAGATCTTCGGCGGCATGCTGCCCTTCATGGCGATCCAGGTGCTCGCTATCGTGCTGCTGTACATGTTCCCGAGCATTGGCCTGTGGTTGCCGGCGGTTCTTTACAAGTGACGGGGCAATCTGACCAAGCAATGATCGAGCTCCGCCGAGATCGCGCACCGATCGCCTTCTACTTCGATTTCTCGTCGCCGTACTCGTACATCGCCTCCGAATGGGTGGAGGCGATGGCGGCGCGCCATGGGCGCACCGTGCGCTGGCACGCGATCCTGCTGGGGGCGACCTTCCAGGCGGCCGAGCTCAAGAGCCCGGTGTCGTACCCGATCAAGCGCGACTACGCGATGCTCGACTTCGAGCGCTCCGCACGCTTCGACGGCGTGCCGCTGACCATGCCCACGCCTTTCCCCATCGCCACCCAGAATGCGGCGCGCGTCTTCTGGTGGCTGCACGCGCAAGAGCCGCAGCGCGCCACGGCCTGGGCGCGCCACGGCTTGCGCGCGTACTTCACGCGCGGCGTGAACCTGAGCGATGTCGACTCGCTCAAGCGCACGGCGGCAGAGTTCGGCCTCGCCGCCGACGAGGCGGAGGCGGTGTGGAACGACCCGGCCTGGAAGGCAGCTCTCAAGCAGGCGAACGAGCACGCCATTGCCGCCGGCGTGTTCGGCGCGCCGTTCTTCCTGATAGACAACGAGCCCTTCTGGGGCAATGACAGGCGTGTACAAATGGAGCGTTGGTTGCAGTCGGGGCCGTACTGACGCTGGCCCCGGGCCCACGCATTTGCTCGCGCCACGGCCGAGACCGCAGCCACGCCTTGAACAGGAGGCCGCGCCATGAAGAAGACCGCCAAGTCCCTGGTCGACGAAGCCATGGGCCGCGTCACCACCTACACCGTGGAGCAGGCGCGTGAACTGCACGGCCAGCCCGGCGTGCAGTTCGTGGATGTGCGTGATGTGCGCGAGCTGGAGCGTGAGGGCGCCATCCCCGGTGCCTTCCATGCCCCGCGCGGCATGCTCGAGTTCTGGGCCGACCCCGAGTCGCCCTATCACCAGCAGGAGCTCGCGCAGGACAAGCAGTACATCCTGTTCTGCGCGCTCGGCTGGCGCTCGGCACTGGCCACGCAGACGCTGATGGACATGGGCATGGCGCACGTGGCCCACATCGACGGCGGCTTCACCGCCTGGAAGCAGGCCGGCGGCCCGGTGCAGGCTCGGCCCGCGCGGCCGCCCAAGCCGACCGAATGAGCGGCCATTGACGTATACGTCAATTTAGCCCCTAGAATTTACGTATACGTAAATCAGAGCGGTTCGACCCCCGAGCCGACCGGAGACCGCATGCCCGTCCTCAGCTCCAAGCTCAGCCCGCGTTCCGACGACTTCAAGGCCCATGCGGCCGCCATGCGGGCACTGGTCGACGATCTCAACGCCAAGCTCGCTCAGGTGGCGCAAGGCGGTGGCGAGGGCCCGCGGGCCAAGCACCTCGCGCGCGGGAAGCTACTGCCGCGCGACCGCGTGGAGATGCTGCTCGACCCCGACACGCCTTTCCTCGAAGTGGCGCCACTCGCCGCGCACGGCATGTACAACGGCGCTGCGCCGGGCGCCGGCGTGATCGCCGGCATCGGCCGCGTGAGTGGTGTCGACTGCATGATCGTCTGCAACGACGCCACCGTGAAGGGCGGCACCTACTACCCGATGACGGTGAAGAAGCACCTGCGCGCGCAGGAGATCGCACAGGCCAACCGGCTGCCTTGCATCTACCTGGTCGACAGCGGTGGCGCCAACCTGCCCAACCAGGATGAGGTGTTCCCCGACCGTGACCACTTCGGCCGCATCTTCTTCAACCAGGCGCAGATGAGCGCGCAGGGCATCCCGCAGATCGCGGTGGTGATGGGCTCGTGCACCGCCGGCGGCGCTTATGTGCCGGCGATGAGCGATGAATCCATCATCGTGAAGGAGCAAGGCACCATCTTCCTGGCCGGCCCGCCGCTGGTGAAGGCCGCCATCGGCGAGGTGGTGAGCGCCGAGGAGCTGGGCGGCGGCGACGTGCACACGCGCCTCTCTGGCGTGGCCGACCACCTGGCGCAGAACGACACGCACGCGTTGGCCATTGCGCGCAATGCGGTGGCGCACCTCAACTGGAAGAAGCCGCAGCCGCTGGCCACCGTCGCGCCGCGCGCGCCGCTGTTCGATGCGGCCGAGCTGCACGGCGTGATCCCGACCGACACGCGCAAGCCGTTTGACGTGCGCGAGATCATCGCCCGCATCGTCGATGCGAGCGAGTTCGAGGAGTTCAAGGCGCGCTATGGGCAAACGCTCGTGACGGGATTCGCGCACATCGAGGGCATGCCGGTGGGCATCGTCGCCAACAACGGCGTGCTGTTCTCCGAATCGGCACAGAAGGGCGCGCACTTCATCGAGCTGTGCTGCCAGCGCAAGGTGCCGCTGATCTTCCTGCAGAACATCACCGGCTTCATGGTCGGCAAGAAGTACGAGAACGAAGGCATTGCCAAGCACGGTGCCAAGATGGTGACGGCGGTGGCGACCGCCAACGTGCCCAAGTTCACCGTCATCATCGGCGGCAGCTTCGGTGCCGGCAACTACGGCATGTGCGGCCGCGCCTACGACCCGCGTTTCCTGTGGATGTGGCCCAACGCGCGCATCTCGGTGATGGGCGGCGAGCAGGCCGCGAGCGTGCTCGCCACCGTGCGCCGCGATGGCATCGAGGCCAAGGGCGGCAAGTGGAGCGCCGAAGAGGAAGCCGCATTCAAGAAGCCGATCCGCGATCAGTTCGAAGAGCAGGCCCATCCCTATTACGCCAGCGCACGCCTGTGGGACGACGGTCTCATCGACCCGGCCGACACGCGCCGCGTGCTGGCCTTGGGCCTGAGCGCGAGCCTGAACGCACCGATCCCGGACGCACGCTTCGGCGTGTTCCGCATGTGATGCGCAGCGGCATGAAGCTCTGGGTGTTCGCACTGGCGCTGGCCTGCGTGCTGCCGGTGTCGGCCAAGCTCGTTGAAACGCAGATCGACGTGCCGGTGTCGGTGAAAGACACCTACGGCAAGGCCATCGAGCAGCCCATCCGCGTCACCGTGTTCGTCGACGATGCGACGCCCGCGCCGCACCCCATCCTCGTGCTCAACCACGGCCGTGCCGTCACCCCGGAAGAGCGCGCCAAGCTCGGGCGCGCCCGCTACAGCGACAACGCACGCTACTTCGCGGGCCTGGGCTTCCTGGTGGCCGTGCCCACGCGCGTGGGCTACGGCGTCAGCGGCGGGGAGGACGTGGAGGACAGCGGCACCTGTCAGAGCAAGCGCTACCCCGCAGGCTATCTGGCGGCGGCGGAGCAGACGCGCGCCGTGCTGCAGGTGATCAAGGACTCGCGCGCCGACGCGCGCAGCGATCGCACGGTGGTCGCTGGCCAGTCGTACGGCGGCGCGGTCGCGCTGACGGTGGCCTCGCTCAACCTTGACGGCGTGGTGGCAGGCATCAACTTCGCGGGCGGTGGTGGCGGCAACCCGAGCATGCAGCCGCAGCGGCCCTGCGGCACCGCCCAGCTCGAACACATGTTCCGCGGCTACGGCCGCACGGCCAAGGTGCCCACGCTCTGGATCTACGTCGAGAACGACATGTTCATGGGCCCCGAGTACCCGCGGCAGTGGTTTGCCGCCTACCAGGCCGGCGGTGCACCGGCGCGCATGGTGCAGTTCCCGCCGCACGGCGACGACGGCCACAGCCTGTTCACCCGTTTCCCCGCCGTGTGGAAGCCCGAGGTGGAGTCTTTCCTGCGCGAGCAGGGTTTCCAGTGGGAGCCGCGCTCATGACGATCGAAATCACCCGCCAGGGCCCGGTGGCCCGCGTCTTCCTCAACCGCCCCGACGTGCGCAACGCCTTCAACGACGAGGTGATCGCCGAACTGACGAAGGCCTTCACCGAGCTCGGCGCCGACCCCTCGCTGCGCGCCATCGTGCTCGGCGGCCACGGCAAGGCCTTCTGCGCCGGGGCCGATCTGTCGTGGATGCGTGCGATGGCCGACTACAGCTGGGAGCAGAACCGCGCCGACGCGCAGGCGCTGGCCGACATGCTGTGGGCCATCTACAGCTGCCCGGTGCCGGTGGTGGGCCGCGTCCAGGGCGACTGCTATGCCGGCGGTGTGGGCCTGGCGGCGGTGTGCGACGTGCTCATCGCGGCCGACGTGGCCGCTTTCTGCCTGAGCGAAGCCAAGCTCGGCCTGCTGCCCGGCACCATCAGCCCCTATGTGATCCGCGCCTTGGGCGAGCAGGCTTCCCGGCGTTACTTCGTGACGGCCGAGCGCTTCAGCGCGGCGCGCGCGCAGGCGCTGGGCTTCGTGCACGAGGTGTGCGCGCTGGACGCGCTCGACGCCAAGGTCGACGAGATCGTCGCCTCGCTGGTCGACAACGGGCCGATGGCGGTGCGGGCCTGCAAGCGCCTGGTGCAGGACGTGGCCGGCGAGCCGATCACGGATGAACTGCGCGCCGACACCGCGCGTCGCATCGCCGACATCCGCGCCAGCGACGAAGGGCGCGAAGGTGTGCAAGCCTTCCTGAACAAGCGCAAGCCGAACTGGTTGCAAGAGAAGTGAACCTCGACACCACCCAACTGATGGCGATCGCGGCGGCGCTGGGCTGGGCCAGCGGCCTGCGGCTCTACGCGGTCGTGTTCCTCACCGGCGCGGCGGGCTACATGGGCTGGGTCGACCTGCCCTCGGGGCTGCAACTGCTGCAGCACCCGCTGACGCTGGGTGCCAGCGGGCTGATGTTTTTCGTCGAGTTCTTCGCCGACAAGATCCCCGGCATCGACACCGTGTGGGACGTGCTGCACACCGTGATCCGCGTACCCGCCGGTGCCGCGCTGGCGGCGGGCGTGTTCGGCGCCGACGGCGCAACGGCCACTGCCGTGGCCGCGCTGCTCGGCGGTGCGCTCGCGGCCACCAGCCACGCTGCCAAGGCGACCACGCGCGTGGCGGCCAACACCTCGCCCGAGCCCTTCAGCAACATCGGGCTCTCGCTGATCGGCGACAGCGTGGTGCCGGTGATGCTGTGGCTCTCGTGGGAGCACCCGCTCGTCTTCTTCGTGCTGCTCGGCGTGGCCCTCGCGGTGATGGGCTTCACGCTGTGGCTGCTCTCCAAGTTTCTGCGCCAGCTGGCGCGCCGGGTGTCGGTGTGGCTCGGTGCCGCTCAGCCCTTGAATTGAGGTCTGCATGTTCAAGAAGATCCTGATCGCCAACCGAGGTGAGATCGCCTGCCGCGTCGCGGCGACGGCAAGGCGCCTCGGCATTCGCACGGTGGCTGTCTATTCCGACGCCGATGCGCGGGCCAAGCATGTGCAGGCCTGTGACGAAGCCGTGCACATCGGCGGCCCGGCGCCGAAGGAAAGCTACCTGCGCGGTGACCGCATCATCGAAGTGGCCAAGGCCACCGGCGCGCAGGCCATCCACCCGGGCTATGGCTTCCTGAGTGAGAACGAAGAGTTCGCGCAGGCCTGTGCCGACGCCGGCCTCGTCTTCATCGGCCCGCCGGCTTCGGCGATTCAGGCGATGGGCCTCAAGGCCGAGAGCAAGCGCCTGATGGCGAAGGCCGGCGTGCCGCTGGTGCCCGGCTACCACGGTGCGGATCAAGACCCGGCTCTGCTTCAGCGCGAGGCCGATGCGATCGGCTACCCGGTGCTCATCAAGGCCAGCGCGGGTGGCGGTGGCAAGGGCATGCGGGTGGTGACCGCGGCGGGCGAGTTCGCGCAGGCGCTGGGCTCGTGCAAGCGCGAGGCGATCAACAGCTTCGGCGACGATGCGGTGCTGATCGAGCGCTACGTGACGCGGCCGCGGCACATCGAGATCCAGGTCTTCGGCGACACGCAGGGCAATTGCATCCACCTCTTCGAGCGCGACTGCTCGGTGCAGCGCCGCCACCAGAAGGTGCTCGAGGAAGCGCCCGCGCCGGGCATGAGCGAGGCGCGCCGCCGCGAGATGGGCGCGGCCGCCGTGGCGGCGGCCAAGGCGGTGGGCTACGTCGGTGCGGGCACGGTGGAGTTCATCGCCGAGCCCACGGCCGATGGCGACCTGCGCTTCTACTTCATGGAGATGAACACGCGGCTGCAGGTGGAGCACCCGGTGACGGAAGCCATCACCGGGCTCGATCTCGTCGAGTGGCAACTGCGCGTGGCCAGCGGCGAGCCGTTGCCACTCAGGCAAGACGAGTTGCGCATCCACGGCCACGCCATCGAGGCGCGCATCTGCGCCGAAAACCCCGACAAGCAGTTCATGCCCGCCACCGGCAACCTGCAGGTCTATCGCACGCCCACATGCAGCAGCTTCGAGCGATCGGATGTGCGCGTCGACGCCGGCGTGCGCGAGGGCGACGCCATCTCGCCCTTCTACGACTCGATGATCGCCAAACTCATCGTCTGGGGTGCCGACCGCGCGCAGGCGCTGGCGCGGCTCGATGCAGCACTGGCACAGACGCACATCGTGGGGCTGCACACCAACGTGGCCTTCTTGCGGCGCGTCGTGCTCAGCCGCTCGTTCAGCGAGGCCGACCTCGATACCGCGCTCATCGAGCGCGAACGCGCCGCCCTGTTCGGCGCGCCGCCGCTGCCAGCCGAAGTCGCAGCGGCGGGTGTGGTTGCCCAGGTGCTGGCGAGCGAGTTCGCGCAGCAGGGTGACGACCCCTGGTCGCGCCGCGATGGCTGGCGCCTCTTTGGCGGTGCGCGTCGACGCTTCGACCTCGAACTCAACGGCCGCCATGAAGTCGTCACGCTGGAACGCGATCACCGTGGCGATGCGATGACGCTCGTGATCGGTGAGCAGCGCTGGCCGTTCGCGGCAGCGACGCGCGGCGGCGCTCTGCACGAGGTTCAACTCGGCGAGCGCCGCGTGCCGCTGAACGTGTACGCGCGAGGAGAACGCGTCAGCGTGTTCGCACCCGATGGCTCGGCCACGGTGCTGCATGTCGATGTGCTCGCGCATGCCGGCGAGGGCGCGGCCGAAGGCGGCCGGCTGACCGCGCCGATGCCGGGCAAGGTGATCGCCTTTCTTGCGCAGCCCGGGCAGGCGGTGAAGCAGGGCCAGGCACTGGCCGTGATGGAGGCGATGAAGATGGAGCACACCATCACCTCACCGCGCGATGGCACGGTCGAAGAACTGCTGTACGCCCCCGGTGACCAGGTGGCAGAGGGCGGTGAGCTGTTGCGCCTTGCGGCGGTGGCCTGACCGGGTTGTGATGCGGGCCGCGGTGTGGGTGGGCCGTGGTGTGGGTGGGGGTAGCGCTCAGCGCGCCACGCGGCCGGCGCTTCGGCGCAGCCACTGGGTGGCGCTGCGCCAGCTTCGCTCGGAGGGCTCTGCCGCGGCCACGTCGGCGCGGGGAGCGACGCCAAAGCCCGACGAGTTGCGCGCCCAGACGGCGTCCTGCGGGCCTTCGGGCTCTTCATCGGCAGCCGGCTTGGCCAGCTTGGCGGCGTTCACGAACTGGCGCGCCAGGGCGCCGAGTTCGACATTGCCCGACGCCTGGCACACGTACAGCACCTCGCGCGCCTCGTTCTCGTCGCTCAGCATGGCGGCCACGTTGATCCCTTCGCCCAAGTCGCGCTTGAGCAGAAAGTGGATTCGCGTGGCAATGCGCAGTTGGACGGGGGTGGACACGTGAAACTCCTGGCAGTTCGGGTATCTTCAAACTCTGACCCGGAGCCGCACATCCCTTACCAAAGGGGTCTGTGACTTCAGTCAACGACAGTGAGGAATAAGTCATGGTTCACGCGTCATCCGTTGTGTCATCTGTGTCCTTCCCGAGCCACGTGACGCTGGTCGACGTGGGCCCGCGCGACGGTTTGCAAAACGAGAAGCAGGTCGTCGATGCGGCGCACAAGATCGGCCTGGTGCAGCGCCTGCAGGACGCCGGCCTGCGCGAGATCGAGGTCACCAGCTACGTGAGCCCCAAGTGGGTGCCGCAGATGGCCGACAACACGCAGGTGATGAGCGGCATCTCACGCCGAGCCGGTGTGCGCTACTCGGTGCTCACGCCCAACATGAAAGGCCTGGAGGCCGCACTCGCCGACAAGCCCGACGAGATCGTGGTGTTCGGCGCCGCCACCGAGGCATTCAGCCAGCGCAACATCAACTGCAGCATCGCCGAGAGCTTCGAGCGTTTCGCGCCGGTGGTGGCCGCGGCACATTCGCACGGCATCAAGGTGCGTGGCGCGATCTCGTGTGCGCTCGGTTGCCCCTACCAGGGTGAGGTGAGTGCGGACGAAGTCGAGCACGTGGTGCTGCTGATGAAGCAGATCGGCGTCGATCATTGCGGCGTGGCCGACACCATCGGCGTGGGCACACCGCGCAAGGTGCAGCGCGCGATGGAGCGCGCGTTGAAGCATTACCCGCTGGCCGAGGTGAGCGGGCATTTTCACGACACGTACGGGCAGGCGCTGTCCAACATCTACTCCTGCCTGGAGCTCGGCATCCACACCTTCGACGCGAGTGTGGCCGGCCTTGGCGGCTGCCCCTACGCGAAGGGCGCCACCGGCAACGTGGCGACCGAAGACGTGCTCTTCATGCTCAATGGCTTGGGCATCGAGACGGGCATCGACATCGACAAGCTCGTCGATGCCGGTGCGTACATCTGCGAAGCGATCGGGCGAGCGCCGGCTTCGCGGGTGGGCAAGGCCTTGTTGGCCAAACGCGAGAAGGCAAGCGCATGAGCGATCAATATCTTCTGAACGAGAAGCCTGAAGGATTCCGCCGCGTGACGGCGCTGCTGGCAGAGAAAGGCCACCCGCATGCCCCGCTGTACCTGGAGATCACCGCGCGCACCGCGCAGGAAGCGGCCGATGCGTTGGGCGTGCAGCTCGGCCAGATCGCCAAGAGCGTGATCTTCAAGCGCAAGCACGATGGCGTGGCGGTGCTCGTCGTGACCTCGGGCGACCTGCGTGTCGACGTCGAGAAGGTCGCGGGGCTGACGGGCCCCGTCGGCCGCGCCGATGCGGATTTCGTCAAGGCCGCCACCGGCTTCACGATCGGTGGGGTGTCGCCGGTCGGGCACCTCACGCCGCCCGTCACGCTGATCGACCGCGAACTGCTGCGCTTCGACGAGATCTGGGCGGCCGCCGGTCACCCCAATGGCGTGTTCAAGCTGAGCCCCACGCAACTGCAGGTGCTCACTGGCGCGCCCTTGGCCGACGTGACGCCGGGGGGTGCCTCGTGAGCGATGCCCTGCCACCGACCACGCGCGTGCCCAGCCCTTGCGTCAGCGTGTGCCGCATGGACGACGCCAGCGGCCTGTGCGTGGGCTGCTGGCGTGCCATCGACGAGATCGCGGCCTGGGCCACGCTGAGCGACGATGCAAAGCGCGCGCTGTGGCAGCGCATCGAGCAACGCAAGCAACGCATGCCGGCCCTGGCCGGTACCGGAGCACCCACGCGATGAAGCACCTTCGTTTCAGCTTCGACCCCATCTCGCCTTACGCCTACCTCGCCTTCGAGCGGCTGCCCGATGTGCTCGAGGGCTTGAGCGTCGAAGTGAGCTACCAGCCCGTGCTGCTCGCGGGCCTGCTGCAACACTGGGGCAGCAAGGGGCCGGCCGAGATCGCGCCCAAGCGCGAATGGACCTACCGCCAGATCGGCTGGCTCGCGCAGCGGCATGCGATCCCTTTGCAGATGCCCGCACTGCACCCGTTCAACTCGCTCGCCCTGCTGCGGCTGCTGCTGGCCTGCGCGCCGGCGGGCGGCACGCCCAACCGCTGGGCCTGCGAGCAGGTGCTGCGCCACGTGTGGTGTGGTGGCGGCGCCGATGCGGGCGACGCGCAGCGCCTCGAAGCCCTGGCCCGGACGCTTGCACCGAAGCGCGACCCGGCCGGTGCCGAGGTGAAGGACGACCTCAAGGCCGCTACCGCCCAGGCGGCATCGCTCGGTGTCTTCGGCGTGCCGACGATCGAGGTCGACGGCCGGCTGTTCTGGGGCCTGGACGGCCTCGACATGCTGTCCGATTACCTGCGCAGTGGCGCCTGGTTCGACAGCCCCGCGTGGGACGAAGCGGCACGCATCCCGGTGGGTGCGCAGCGAAAACCCTGATCTCGCAAGCCCTGTAGATCTCGCATCGAGAAATGGAACCACAGGGTTCCCACTGAGTTTGTCAGCGTCGTATCAGCGTCGTGTCAGCACGCGGTCAGAGCCTGCCTTGAAGATGCGCAATCCCTATCAATCGGGTGGGGTCCAATCGAGGAGAGAGCTTCATGGCAACTGCAAGCGCAGCAAGTGCGCCCATGACTGGGGAAGAGAAGAAGGTCATCTTCGCCTCCAGTCTGGGTACGGTGTTCGAGTGGTATGACTTCTATCTGTACGGTTCGTTGGCGCCGATCATCGCCAAGCAGTTCTTCGCGGGCCTGGACCCGACCTCCGCCTTCATCTTCGCGCTGCTCGCGTTTGCAGCCGGCTTCCTGGTGCGCCCGTTCGGCGCGCTGGTGTTCGGCCGCCTGGGCGACATGATCGGCCGCAAGTACACCTTCCTGGTCACCATCCTGATCATGGGTCTGGCGACCTTCATCGTGGGCGTGCTGCCCACCTACGCCACCATCGGCGTGGCCGCACCGGTCATCCTGATCGGCCTGCGCATGCTGCAAGGCCTGGCACTGGGTGGTGAGTACGGTGGTGCCGCCACCTACGTGGCCGAGCATGCGCCTCACGGCAAGCGAGGCGCCTACACGTCGTGGATCCAGACGACCGCGACGCTGGGCCTGTTCCTGTCGCTGCTCGTGATCCTGGGCACCCGCACCGCCATGGGCGAAGAGGCCTTCGGCGACTGGGGCTGGCGCATTCCGTTCCTGGTGTCGATCTTCCTGCTGGGTGTCAGCGTGTGGATCCGACTCTCGATGAACGAATCGCCTGCCTTCAAGAAGATGAAGGAAGAGGGCCGCACCTCCAAGGCGCCGCTGACTGAATCCTTCGGCCAGTGGAAGAACCTGAAGATCGTGATCCTGGCGCTCGTCGGCCTGACCGCCGGCCAGGCCGTGGTCTGGTACACGGGCCAGTTCTATGCGCTGTTCTTCCTGACGCAGGCGCTGAAGGTCGATGCTGCCACCGCGAACATCATGATCGCCATCTCGCTGCTGATCGGCACGCCGTTCTTCATCGTGTTCGGCACGCTGTCGGACAAGATCGGCCGCAAGCCCATCATCATGGCCGGCTGCCTGATCGCCGCACTCACGTACTTCCCGCTGTTCGGCGCGCTGACCAAGGCCGCCAACCCGGATCTGGCTGCGGCGCAAGCCAAGACCCAGGTCGTCGTGACTGCCGATCCGAAGGATTGCTCGTTCCAGGGCAGCCCGATCGCCCGCGAGATCGACTTCAAGAGCTCGTGCGACATCGCGAAGCGTTACCTCGCACAAAGCTCGGTCAGCTACGAGAACAAGCCTGGCACCGGCCCGGCCACCATCTCGGTGGGTGACAAGGTCATCACGTCGCCGGCCGCCACGGTTGCGAACCACAAGTTCGACGAGGCCAGCGCCAAAGCGATCGCTGCGTTCAAGAAGGAAGTCACCGACTCCCTGCGCGCCGCGGGCTACCCGGCCAAGGCCGACCCCGCCAAGGTGGACAAGGTCCTGGTGGTGGCGATCCTGACGCTGCTCGTGATCTACGTGACCATGGTCTACGGCCCGATCGCCGCGATGCTGGTCGAGATGTTCCCGACCCGCATCCGCTACACCTCGATGAGCCTGCCGTATCACATCGGCAACGGCTGGTTCGGCGGCCTGCTGCCGACCACGGCCTTCGCGATCGTGGCGGCCACCGGCAACATGTACAACGGCTTGTGGTACCCGATCATCATCGCGCTGATGACCTTCGTGATCGGTGTGCTGTTCGTCAAGGAAACCAAGGACGTGGACATCTACGCCCGCGACTGACCTCCCAAGGTCAGCCCACGGAGCCCGCTGCGCAGGCGGGCTCCGTTTTTCTTTCAACTCTCGGATAACGGATTACCAGCATGTGGAAGATCGTCGTAGGTTTCGTGGTCGTGGCTGCTCTCACGCTCTGGCTGCTCAGCAAGGGCGGTGACATCGACATGAGCGGTGAGAAGCACGGCATGGACACCTCGCATGCACCGGCCGCCGCTTCGGAGCCGTCTGCCATGCCGGCTTCTGCGGCTGCTTCGTCTGTTGTAGCCCCTGCATCAGCCCCGGCTTCTGCCGCGTCGATGTAATCGCGACGCGCGCCTTTCGGGCGCCGCCGGCCAGTCTCACGACTGAGCCGGCTTTTTTATGTCTGCTTGTTCTGCGTCGGCTTGCAATTGCGCGAGGCATGCCATGCACACGCAACGGTCGTAGTGCTCGCGCAGCAACTGCAAGGTCTGGGGCGCAAGAGCATATTGGCCGCACGCGCAGGGGCCGGGCGCATGGACGCCGCAGTAGAACGTGCCGCCGCAGCGTGGGCAGGCGGCGTTGTCGTCAGGGGTCACAGGTCAATGGGTCAGCGCGTGCGGCGCCGGCGGCCCAACACGCAGGTTGCCAGGGCGAGGCCGCTCAGCCACACCCAGCCCAGCGCGCCGCCGCCCGAATCTTCGCTGCCGCTGCTGGCCAGCGGGGGCGGGGTGCTCCCACCGCCATTGCTGCCGCCGCCACTGCTGGAACCGACCGTGCCGTTGAGCGTCACCGTGCGGGTGAAGCTGTTGGTGCCCTGCATGAGAGAGACCGTCAGAACCTTGCTCTCGCCCGCGGTGCTGGTGGGGCGGTAGGTGACCGAGAAGGTGCAGCCGCCCGAGGGCGTGAGCTGCATGTTGGCCGCGCAGCTCGTGCTGCGCGTGAAGGCCGTGGCACCGGCGGCGAAGTTGATGCCGGTGATGCGCAAATTCTCGGTGGATGTCGTGGAATGCTGGATCGTCAGGTTCTGCGTGACCGACACGCCAGACGCCGAGGCCGCAAACGCCAGCACGTTGCCCGTGGCGAGCTCGGGCGAGGTGACCTTGGGCGTGTCGGCCACGTAGGCGGCGATGTCGGCGATCTGTTCGTTGCTCAGGCCCGAAGGCGGCCTGAACTGGTTCATCGGCGAGACGTTGTTGGTTGCATTCAGGATGCGCGTGTTGGCCACGTCGATGCTGATGTCGGCAAAGGCGCCACCGGGCAGGCCGAGCCGGGTGGCGATGCGCTCGCGGCGGTTGGCGACATCACCGTGGCAGCCCCCGTTGCACGAGGCGGTGAGCTGGCTGTTGCCGGATTCGTCGGGCGTGTTCTCGAACAGCCGCTTGCCTTGCACCGGGTCGCCGCTGACCTGCGCGAAGCCGGGGGCGGCCCACAGCGCCAGGCAGCCGAGTGCGGCGGCGGTGAGCAGCCAGCGGGTGGGAATGCGTTCGAATGGGTTCATGGCAGGGCTGGCGATTGCGCGCGGCGTGCAGGTCAAGCCGCGATTTCATCGCGCCGGGCGCCCGCGCGCGCGCCAGGTTGTTACGCCGTGTGTGACGCAGCGCGCGGCGACGCGTCTGCTTACCACTCAAGCGCTTGTGAACAGTCCTTTGTGTTGTTCGCGCAAAAGGTTCTTCTGCACCTTGCCCATCGTGTTGCGCGGGAGTTCGTTCACCACAAACACGCGCTTGGGTACCTTGAAGTTGGCGATGCGCTGCTTGAGCGCTTGCAGGATCGAGTCGCCATCGAATGCGGCACCGGGGTGAGCGACGACTATCGCCACGCCGGCCTCGCCGAAGTCGGGGTGTGGCACGCCGACCACCGCGCTTTCTGCCACGCCGGGCATCTCGTTGATGAAGCCTTCGATCTCGGCCGGGTAGACGTTGTAGCCGCCGGAGATGATGAGGTCCTTGCTGCGGCCGACGATGGTCACGTAGCCGTCGGCATCCACACGCCCGACGTCACCGGTCTTGAACCAGCCGTCGGCGGTGAACTCTTCCTTCGTCTTCTCGGGCATGCGCCAGTAGCCGGCGAACACGTTCGGGCCTTTCACCTGGATGCCGCCGACTTCACCGGCCGGGCAGGCGGCACCGGCGTCGTCGCGCACGCGCAGGCCCACGCCGGGCAACGGGAAGCCCACCGTGCCGCCGCGCCGTTCTCCGTCTTTCGACTCGTAGGGGTTGGAGGTGAGCATGGCGGTCTCGCTCATGCCGTAGCGTTCGAGGATGGTGTGGCCGGTGCGCTCGCTCCAGGCGTTGAAGGTGTCGATCAAGAGCGGCGCCGAGCCGGCGAGAAAGAGGCGCATGTTCTTGCAGCTTGCACGCGTGAGCCCGCGCTCGGCCAGCATGCGCACATACAGCGTGGGCACGCCCATGAACACGGTTGCCTGCGGCAGCCGCTCGACGACAGCGCGCGGTTCGAACTTGCTGAACCAGATCATCGTCGCGCCGCTGATCAAGGCACCTTGCGCGGCGACGAACAGGCCGTGCACGTGGAACAGCGGCAGCACATGAACCAGCACGTCGTCGCTGCGCCAGCCCCAGTAGCCGTGCAGCATGCGCGCGTTGCTCGCGATGTTGCCGTGCGTGAGCATCGCGCCCTTGCTGCGCCCGGTGGTGCCGCTGGTGTAGAGGATGCAGGCGAGGTCGTCGGCCTGCTTCACGGCCGGCGTGTGCTGGTCGCTATGGTGGGTGGCGCGTTCGAGCAGGCTGCCGCTGCGGTCTTCGTTCAGCGTGAACACATGCGCGCAGCCGGCCTTGAACGCGATCTGGCTGACCCAGCCGAAGTTCTTGCCCGAGCACACCACGACGGCAGGCTCGGCATTGCCGACGAAATACTCGATCTCGGCCGCCTGGTAGGCAGTGTTGAGCGGCAGGTACACGTAGCCGGCGCGCAGCACGGCCAGGTAGAGCATCAGCGCCTCGACCGACTTCTCGGTCTGCACCGCCACGCGGCTGCCCTCCGGCAGGTCGAGCGAGGCGAGCAGGTTGGCCATCATGGCGCTCGCGCGGTCGAGATCGCGCCAGGTGTAAGTGAGCGGCGGGCCGTCGGCACATTCGATGGCGACGCGGTCGAGGTCATGCGGAAAGCCGCCCCGCAGGGCGGCGAAAAGGCTCTGGTTCATCGTGTGTCGGGCAGGAAGTCGGTTGGAGCGGCGTGCAGCTTATTCGAGCGCCGCGCCCGAGCGCTTCACCACCTCGCCCCAGCGCTTGGTTTCGCTGCTGACGAACTTGCCGAAGGCCTCGCCATAGAGATTGGGCGTCTCGGCGCCGAGGCCGTTCCAGCTCTTGCGCAGCTCGTCGGAGTTGAGCGCCTTCTGCATTTCGGTGCGCATTGCATCCACCACCTCCTTCGGCGTGCCCTTGGGTGCCCACAGGCCATACCAGGTGGCCACCTGGTAGGTGGGCACGCCCGCCTCGATGCTGGTGGGCACGTCGGCGAAGCCCGGTGCGCGCTTGTCGGCCGCGACTGCCAGTGCCTTGATGCGCCCGGCCTTGATGTGCCCGGCCGACGAACCGAGTCCGTCGAACATCATGTCGACCTGGCCGGCGATCAGGTCTTGCAGTGCCGGGCCCGCGCCGCGATAGGGGATGTGCGTGATGAAGGTCTTGGTCTGCAGCTTGAACAACTCGCCGGCCAGATGATGCGAGGTGCCGTTGCCTGCCGAGGCGTAGTTGAGTTGGCCCGGGTTCTTGCGCACGTACTCCAGCAGGCCGGCGAGGTCGTTCACAGGCACCTTCTTCGGGTTGACGACGATCACCTGCGGCACGCTCGAAATCAGGCCCACGGGGATGAAGTCGGTCTCCAGGTTGTATTCGAGCTTCGGGTACATCCACGGCGCGATGGTGTGATGCACCGCGCCCATGAAGAAGGTGTAGCCGTCGGGCGCCGACTTCGCCGCCACGGTGGCGCCCACGGTGCCGCCGGCGCCACCCTTGTTGTCGATGATGAACTGCTTGCCCACGTTCCTGGTCATGATCGCCGTGAGCGGCCGGGCGAACGCGTCGGTGCCCCCGCCGGCGGGGAAGGGCACGACGATCGTCACGGGCCGGTTCGGCCAGCCAGGCTCGGCCAGAGCCCAGGGGGCAGCCAGTGCCGTGGCGGCGAGCAGGGTGGACTGGAGCGCACGGCGGCGGGTGGTGGTGTGTTGCATGGTCGGTTGTCTCCGTTGTTGTGGTGTGTCGTCGTTTGGCGTGGACAGGATCAGATGAGGTTGGCGACGGCGCGCGAGTGCGCAACTTCGCCATTCACGAATTGCTCGTGGCTGGCTTCGACCTTGTCGAGGTCGTAGAGGTAATTGACCATCATCCCGAAGGATTGCTTCAAGCCCTTGCGCGAGAGATCGCCGAGCGGGTTGAGCCGCTCCAGCCGCGCACCGTTGTCGAGGTGAAAGCGCGCCACTGCGTCGCCGTGTGCAGTGGGGCTCGCCATCACCAGGTAGGCCGCGCACAGGCGGCTCAGGGCTTCTTGCTGGTCTTCGTCGAGCGACTGGAGTTGCGCGGCGTTGGCCAGCGCCGAGAGATCACCGCCGGTCGCCGTGAGCAGCAGCTCGCGCGCGGCGCCCAGGCGATCGAGCGTGTTCTTGCGCAGCGCGCTCGGCCATGCGGGCTCGGCCTGCAGCCATTTGGCAAAGCCGGGGATCGGCGAGAGCGTGCAGTAGCGGCGGATCTGCGGCAATTCGCGGTGCAGATGTTCGGCCACGCGCTTGATCAGGAAGTTGCCGAGCGACACGCCGCGCAAACCGGGCTGGCAGTTGCTGATCGAGTAGAACGCCGCCACCTTGAACTGGTCGGGCGTGAGCGGTTCGGCGCGCTTGTCGATGAGCGGCGCGATCGCCGCCGGCATCTCGGGCAGCAGGGCCACCTCCACGAAGATGAGCGGCTCGCCGGGCAACTGCGGGTGAAAGAACGCGAAGCAGCGGCGGTCGGGCTGCAGCCGGCGGCGCAGGTCGTCCCAGCCGTCGATCTCGTGCACGGCCTCATGGCGAATGATCTGCTCGAGCAGCTGCGCGGGCGAGTTCCAGTCCACGCGCTGCATCTGCAGGAAGCCGGGGTTGAACCACGACGAGAGCAGGTGCAGGAAGTCGTTCTCCAGCGCACGCAGCTCGGGTTGTGCGTTCAGCCGGCCGAGCAGCTTGCGGCGCATGGCCACGATCTGCGCGGTGCCTCCCGGCGTGCGGTTGATGCGGCGAAGCAGCTCCTGACGCGGCGGCTCGGTGAGGTGGGTCAAGCGGATCAGGTTCTCGGCCGTGGGCTCGTCGGCATAGGCCTGCGCCACAGACAGCACAGCGGCCGGGTCGGGGCTGAAGTCGCGCGAGAGGCGGTCGAAGAAGCCTGCTTGCTGCTCGTCGGGCAGCGTGCTGAAGCGCGCGACGAGCTGGCGTGCAATCACCACGCTGTTGGCTTCGCCGCGCTCGGACAGCAGGCGCCTGCAGTCGATCAGCAGGCTGCGCAGCTGCCTGTCATTGCCCACGCGCCGCGCCGCGGAGCGGAGTTCTTCAAGCATGCTGCTGACCTGCCTTTCCTGGGTTCTGCTCTGGGTTGCCTATGGTTCCCGAAGAGGCTTCCTCATGAGCACGCAAAGCCTTGAGAGCGGCAAGTTGCGCGATCAGGTGGTCGTGCATGAGCCGTTCGGCGCGCTCGGCGTTGCGTTGCTCGATGGCGGTGATCAACGCGCGGTGCTCGCCAATCGACTCGGCAATGCGACCGGGCCAATTGAGCTGCCGCCCGCGCAGCAGCCGCAGGAACTTGCGCAGCTCGTTGGTGGCGCGGTCGAGCCAGCGGTTGCCGGCCAGCGACTGCACGGTGCTGTGGAACGCGTGGTTGGCGCGGTAGTAGCCGTCAACGTCGTTGGCGGCGGCGTGGTGCTCCAGCTCGTCATGCAGGCGGCGCAGCGTGGCAATGCCCTCCGGCGTGGCCTTGCGCACGGCCTCGTAGGCGCAGCGCCCTTCGAGCAGGGCCATCACCGGGAAGAGTTCGTCGGCGTCGTCTTCCGACATCTCGGTCACGCGGCAACCCTGGCGCGGCACCAGTTGCACCAGGCCCTCGGCGGCCAGCACCTTGAGCGCCTCGCGCAGCGGGGTGCGGCTGATCTGCCATTCACCGGCCAGGGCCAGCTCGTCGATCCACTCGCCCGGCACGAGTTGCCGCTCGAACACCATGTGGCGAAGCCGCGAGGCGACTTCTTCGTGCAGCGAGGCCGGGCGCAAGGGGGTGGGTTCGACCATGGGCTGAAGCGCTTGGGCGGGTGGGAGGCGAGGCCACTCTAGACCCCGTAATTCATAATTACAAGAGGGCAAGCGCCGTGATGTCGCCGGGGTTTTCACCGGGTTTGCCACCGCCGCGCGCAGGGCAAGCGCCACCGGCAAGACCCTCTTACAGGCGCCAGATACCTTGTGCCCAGAGTTGAGGGGCCTATGCTTGTGCGGTGCAACAAACTCATCAGCCCATGGCCAACGACAGTTCTGCACCCCTCGAAGACCTGCACGGCACGGTTCTCTACATCGAAGACGTCGAGATGAACCAGATGCTGGTGGAGGCCCAGCTCGCCGCCAGGCTGCCGCACGTGCGGCTCCTCACGGCCGGCACCGGCGCCGAGGGCGTGCAGATGGTGCGTGCCGAGCGGCCGGATCTCGTCCTGCTCGACATGCACCTGCCCGACATGGGTGGGCTGGAGGTGGTGCGTGCCCTGAACGTGGAGATTTCCGAGGGGCTGATGGTGGCGCTGGTAACGGCCGACCACCTCTCCATCGACATCATCAAGGCGATGAGCCTGGGCGCCTACGAATACTGGGTGAAGCCCATCCGCGTCGAGCAACTGGAGCAGGGGGTGCGCCGCGCATTCGCTGCGCAGCGCGCAGGCGGGCCGGCTGCGCGGTCTCAGGGCGGCCGCAGCGCCGCGCACTGAGCGGCCGACAGGTCAGCCGAGGCCGATCAGCAGATCAGCGCAGCAGCGAGGTCTCGAGCCGCGACACCATCTCGATCAGGCGAGGCCGCACTTCGTTCAGCAGGAAGTCCTGCGACAAGTTGAACGACGGGCCACCGCAGTTGATGGCCATGGGCGGCAGGCCGCCGCCGGGCTGGAAGGCGCGGGCGATGCCGTTCACGTCTTTCTGCCAGTCGCCGAAGGAGCAGGTCACGCCCAGGCGGTCGTACTCGTCGAGCGCGTGGTCGATACCGTCGCGGATGTCGGGCCACGCCACTTCATCGAGCTCCTGCACGCGCTCCATGAAGTCTTGCCGTTCGCGCTCGGAAATGGCCGCGAGCCACGCGCGTCCGATGGCCGAGGTGGCTACAGGGATGCGTGAGCCCACATCCAGGCTCAAGGTGAGCGCGGCGGAGCTGCGGCAGTTCTCCACATAGATCATCGAGAGCCGGTCGCGCGTGCCCAGCGACACCATCGAGCGCGACACGTCGGCCAGCTCTTGCATCATCGGGCGGGCGATCTGGCGCACGTCGAGGCGCGCCAGCATCGCGCTGCCCAGCGAGAGCGTGGCCGTGCCCAGGCGGTACTTGCCACTTTCCTCGACCTGGATCAGGTAGCCGAGCTTGGTCAGCGTGGACGTGAGCCGCGACACCGTGCTCTTGGGCAGGCGGCAGCGCTGGGCGATCTCCTGGTTGCCCAGGGCCTTGTCGCCCGAGCGATAGCACGCGAGCACGTCGAGCCCGCGCGCGAGCGCGGTGACGAAGTGGCGGTCTTCCTTCGACTTGGGTGCCGGCCGCGCCGCGGTGGCGTGACGCGCGGCGGCCGCGTGCTTGTTGAGTGCGTTCATCGTCTCCTACCGTCCCTGCGGTGATGCGCAAAGTGGAACATAAATCTGCAATTCGGCATTCGAGACATTCCCCGATTTCACGCACTGTTTTCGTACGCGCGTGCACAAATGCCTGGGAAAACCATGCGGGGAAGCCTCGGTGGAGACCGCAAGTTGACAGCCCAAATGGGGGGATCAACAATCCCGCTCTTGTTTCCGTGTGCGGAATATTGTTCTGCATTGCGGTACGAAATGTCAAGACTTCTAGCGACCCGTCAGGCGTTCCGGGGGCTCGTCGACGTGGTCGTCGAGCCTGGGGCGCCCCCTCCACTCAGAGACTCACCTCAGAGATCGTCATGGACCTGACCTTCACCCCCGACGAACAAGCCTTCCGCGAGGAAGTGCGCGCCTTCCTGCGCGAGAAGCTGCCCGAGGCGCTGCGCCACAAGGTGCTCAACAGCCAACGCCTCACGCGCGATGACCACGTCGCCTGGCAGCGCACGTTGCACGAGCGCGGCTGGGGCGGCCCCGGCTGGCCCAAGGAGCACGGCGGCCCGGGGTGGAACGCGGTGCAGCAGTACATCTTCGAAGAAGAGTGCGCCGCAGCGGGTGCCCCGCGCCTGATTCCCTTCGGCATCAAGATGGTGGCGCCGGTGATCATGGCCTTCGGCTCACCCGAGCAGCAAAAGCGCTTCCTGCCCGACATCAGCAGCGCACGCAAATGGTGGTGCCAGGGCTACTCGGAGCCGGGCGCCGGCTCCGACCTCGCCTCGCTCAAGACGCGCGCCGTGCGCGGGATCGACAAGGACGGCGATCACTTCGTCGTCAACGGCCAGAAGACCTGGACCACGCTCGGCCAGCACGCCGACTGGATCTTCTGCCTGGTGCGCACCGACCCGCAGGCCAAGGCGCAGCGAGGCATCAGCTTCCTGCTCATCGACATGAAGACGCCCGGCATCACTGTGCGCCCGATCATCACGCTCGACGGCGCGCACGAGGTGAACGAGGTCTGGTTCGAAGACGTGCGCGTGCCGGCCGAGAACCTCATCGGCGAAGAGAACAAGGGCTGGACGTATGCCAAGTTCCTGCTCGGCCACGAGCGAAGCAACATCGCCGGCATCGGCATCAGCAAGCGCGAGATCGAGCGCGTGAAGCGCGTGGCCGCCGCCGAGCAGAAGAACGGCCGACCGCTGCTCGAAGACGCGCTGTTCTCCGCACGCATCGCGCAGGTCGAGGTCGACCTGCTGGCGCTGGAGATGACCAACCTGCGCGTCTTGTCGGACGAAGCCAACGAGAAGGCCCCCGGCCCGGCGGCATCAATCCTCAAGATCAAGGGCACCGAGATCCAGCAGGCGATCACCGAGCTGCTGGTGGCGGCGGTTGGCCCGTACGCGCTGCCCTACAAGGAAGAAACGGCGAGCGACCAAGAGGGCGACATCGGCCCGCGCTACGCCGCCGGACTCGGCGCGCACTACTGCAACATGCGCAAGCTGTCGATCTTCGGCGGCTCCAACGAGATCCAGAAGAACATCATCTCCCAGCAGTTGCTGGGCCTTTGATCAGCGAGACGAACGACATGGACTTCTCCTTCAGCGAAGAGCAGCAACAACTGCAAGACGCCATCACCCGCTTCGTGCAGGGCGACTACAGCTTCGAGCGCCGCAACAAGATCCTGAAGAGCCCCGAAGGCTGGAGCCGCGAGGCCTGGCAGGGGCTGGCCGATCTGGGTGTGTTGGCGATGAACATCCCCGAGGCCGACGGCGGCCTGGGCTACGGCCCGATCGAGACCCTGCTTGCCCTGCAGTCGGCCGGCCCCGCGCTGCTGTGCGAGCCGTTGCTCGAGAGCGCCGTGGTGGCCACCGCGCTGGTGCGCGACTTCGCCACACCCGAGCAGCGCGCCGAGCTGCTGCCGGCCCTGGGTTCGGGTAAGCGCATCCTCGTGCTTGCGCACACCGAAGCGGCCGGGCGTGGCCTGCCGGTGTGGGTTGAGGCCAGTGCCAGGCAGGCCGGCGACGGCTACGTGCTCAACGGCCACAAGGCTATGGTGACGCTCGCTCCCGCGGCCGACGAACTGCTGGTCTCGGCACGCCTGAGCGGCCAGCCCGCCGATGCCGAAGGGGTGGCCGTGTTCCGCGTGCCCAAGGGCGCTGCCGGGCTGAGCCTGCGGGAGGTCAAGACGCTCGACGGCCACCGCGCCGCCGACGTGTTGCTCAACGACGTGAAGCTCCCGGCCGGCGCCCTGCTCGGTGCGCCCACCGCGAACGCCGCGTCTGCGATCGATCGCGCGCTCGACATCGGCCTGGCCGCACTCTGCGCGGAGGCGCTGGGCGTGATGGAAGCCACCGTTAACGCGACCATCGAGTACCTCAAGACGCGCCAGCAGTTCGGCCAGCCCATCGGCCGATTCCAGGCCCTGCAGCACCGCACGGCCGACATGCTGCTTCACCTTGAGCAGTCGCGCTCGATGGCCTACCTGGCTGCGATGAACTGCCAGCTGGCCGACGACACCCAGCGCCTGAAGACGCTCTCGGCCGCCAAGGTGGTGGTCGGCAATGCCTGCCGCTTCATCAGCCAGCAGGCCGTGCAGCTGCACGGCGGCATGGGCATGACCGAAGAGCTCAACGTCAGCCACTTCTTCAAGCGGCTGATGGCGATCGAGCTCAGCTTCGGGGACACTGACACCCACCTTCAGCGATTCGCTGCGCTTACCCAGCGCGACATCCCGCTCGCTGCCTGAACACATTTCGGAGACAGACCATGGCCAACAAAGCCGCCTTCCAGTGGGACGACCCCCTGCTGCTCGACCAGCAACTCACCAGCGACGAGCGCGCGATCCGCGACGCCGCCCACGCGTATGCCCAAGGCCGGCTCGCACCGCGCGTGCTCGAGGCCTTCCGCCACGAGAAGACCGACCCGGCGATCTTTCGCGAGATGGGTGAACTGGGTCTCTTGGGCCCGACCATCCCCGAGCAGTACGGCGGCGCCGGCCTCAACTACGTGAGCTACGGCTTGATCGCGCGCGAAGTCGAGCGCGTCGACTCCGGCTACCGCTCGATGATGAGCGTGCAGTCGTCGCTCGTGATGGTGCCCATCAACGAGTTCGGCAACGAAGCGACCAAGCAGAAGTACCTGCCCAAGCTCGCCACCGGCGAATGGATCGGCTGCTTCGGCCTGACCGAGCCCGACCACGGCTCCGACCCCGGCAGCATGGTCACGCGCGCCAAGAAGGTGGCCGGCGGCTACAGCCTCACCGGCGCCAAGATGTGGATCAGCAACAGCCCCATCGCCGACGTGTTCGTGGTCTGGGCCAAGGACGATGAAGGCGCGATCCGCGGCTTCGTGCTGGAGAAGGGTGCCAAGGGCCTCTCGGCCCCCGCGGTGCACGGCAAGGTCGGCCTGCGCGCCAGCATCACCGGCGAGATCGTGCTCGACAACGTGTTCTGCCCCGAGGAGAACGCCTTCCCCGAGGTACGTGGCCTGAAGGGTCCGTTCACCTGCCTCAACAGCGCGCGCTACGGCATCGCCTGGGGCGCGCTCGGCGCGGCCGAAGACTGCTGGCACCGTGCGCGCCAGTACGTGCTCGACCGCAAGCAGTTCGGTCGCCCGCTCGCCGCCAACCAGCTGATCCAGAAGAAGCTGGCCGACATGCAGACCGAGATCACGCTCGGCCTTCAAGGCTGCCTGCGCCTGGGCCGCATGAAGGACGAAGGCACGGCCGCGGTGGAGATCACCTCCATCATGAAGCGCAATTCCTGCGGCAAGGCGCTGGACATCGCCCGCCTGGCGCGCGACATGATGGGCGGCAACGGCATCAGCGACGAGTTCGGCGTGGCGCGTCACCTGGTCAACCTCGAGGTGGTGAACACCTACGAGGGAACGCACGACGTGCACGCGCTGATCCTCGGCCGCGCGCAGACGGGCATCGCCGCGTTCGCGAACTGAGCCCGCGCTACTTCATGCCCAGCTGGCTGGCGGCCGCTGGTGCATCCGGCACGTTGCCCAGCGCCTTGTTCACCGCCACGTAGCGCCCGCCCAGGCGCCCCTGGCTGCTCACCAGGTCGCGGCGCGCCTGCAGGTAGCTGCGCTGGCTGTCGAGCACGGCGGTGTAGTCCACCGTGCCGCCGTCGTAGCGCGCCTGGGCCAGCTCGTAGGCGCTGCGGGCATGGCGCATGCGGCCTTCGAGCAGGCTGGCCTGCTGCTGTTCGGCGGCATAGCCGCTCAAGGCATCGTCGATCTCCTGCCAGGCCTTGAGCACGGTGCGCTGGAAGTTGATCGCCGCTTCCTTCTGCTGCAGCTCGCGCAACTGCACCACGCTCCGGCGCCGGCCGTGATCGAAGAGGGGCAGGTCGAAGCTGGGGCTGAGCGACCAGGTGTTGGCGGCCGCGGTCGCGAACTCGCTCTCGCGGTACGACTCGTAGCCGAAGCGCGCACCGATGCGCACGCTGGGGTAGAGCTCGGCGGTGGCGATGCCGATGCTCGCGGTGGCCCGGCGCAACGCGGCTTCCGCCGCCTGGATGTCGGGCCGGCGCGTGGTGACTTCGGCGGGCAGCCCCAGGCTCAGGTCGGGCAGCTCGGGTGCGGCCTCGGCGGTCGCCGTGTCGGCCGGCGCTGCCAGCAGTTCGCGCAAGTCGCCGGGGCGCGCGCCCAGCAGCAAAGCGATCTGGTTGGCGGCAACCGACTCCTGCGCCAGCAGGGCCGGCAGCTGCGCCTTCACGCCATCGAGCTCGCCGCTCTGCCGATCCAGGTCGAAGTGATCCAGCGTGCCGGCGTCGACCTTGGCCTTCAGCAAGCCCTGCCGGTCGGCGATGGCGGCGATGTCTTCACGCAGCAACCGGATCTGGCGTTGCGTGGTGCGCAGCTCGAGGTAGTGGCGCGCGACCTCGCTGCTCACGCTCAGTTGCGCCAGGCGCAGCAGGGCGGCCTGGTTGGCGATGTCCGCATCGGCCGCTTCGATGGAACGACCCACGCGTCCCCACAGGTCGAGCTCCCACGAGGCATCGAAGCCGAGCTGGTACACGGTGTAGGGCGCCGAGAGGATGTCGATCAGCGGTTGGCGGTTGGGGGTGATGGCGTCGATGAGCCGCGTGCCGGGGCCCCACTCGCTGTCGGCGCGGCGTGACACGCCGCCATTGGCGTTGAGTTGCGGCCCACGCTGCGCCTCGGTGGTGGCCCGCTGCACGCGCGATTGCGCGAAGCGCAGTGCGGCGGTGGCGAGGTCAGGGCTCGCGCGCAGGGCGCGCTGCTCGAGCTGGTCGAGCACGGGGTCGTTGAACGGGCTCCACCATGGCGTCGGCAGCGCCGAGGCGCTCGAGACCGGTGCATTCAAGCTCGGATCGCTGCTTCGCCAAGCCGCCCAGTCATTCGGGCTCTCGGGAGTCGGCTTCTCGAAGTTGGGGCCGACCGCGCAGCCGGCCAGCAGCAACACGGCGAGGGCCACGGGCGGCCCATGGAGGAAGCGGGTCTTCATCGGGGGCTCCTCTCAGGAAAGACGATTGCGGAACAGCCACGCGGCCAGCGGCAGCGTCACGGCTGCGATCGCCAGCATGGGCACGAAGTTGAAGGCCACCTCGTTCAGCGTGGCGCCTTCGAGGTAGACACGCCGCACCAGGTCCATGCCGAAGCGCAGCGGGTTGGCGTAGGTGGCCACCTGCAGGACCCACGGCATGTTGCGCACCGGCGTGAGCAGGCCCGACAGCAGCATCAGCGGCATGATCAGCAGGAAGGTGTAGAGCATGGCCTGCTGCATGTTGAGCGACAGCGCCGAGATCGAAAGCCCGACGCCCACCGAGGCGCCGGTGAAGACGACCAGCCCCAGGTACATCACCCCCACCGACCCGCTCATCGGGATCTCGAACCAGAAGCGGATGATGAGGAAGATGATGGTCGACTGGACCAACCCGACCAGCATGGCCGGCAAGGCCTTGCCGACCAGGATCTGCATCGGTGTCAGCGGCGTGACGAGGAGCTGGTCGAAGGTCCCCTGCTCGCGCTCTCTCGCCACCGACAGGGCGGCCAGCAGGAGGGTCTGCAGCATGCTCAGCGCGGCGATGAGCCCTGGCATCAGGTTCCAGCGCGATTCGAGGTTGGGGTTGTAGAGCGCACGCCGCTCCAGCGTGATGGGGCTTCGCAGGCCGATGGACTGGTTGTAGTCGCCGACGATGGCGCCCACGTAGGCGGATGCGGCAGCGGCGGTGGAGGAGTTGCGCCCGTCGAGGATCACCTGCAGCGGCGCCGGTTGGCCGGAGGCCAGCCGCGATTCGAAGTCGGCCGGGATGCCGAGCACCAGCAGCGCGCCGTCGCGCTCGACGGCGTCGGGGATCTGCTGTGGCGACTGCAGGTCGGCGCGGCGCTCGAAGACGCCGGTGCCGTCCAGGCGCGCCAGCAGCTCGGTCGAAGCCCGGCTGCGGCTCTGGTCGAGCACGGCATAGGGCACGTGGCTGAGATCGAAGCTCGCCGCGTAGCCGAAGAGCAGCGACTGCACCAGCGCCGGCGCCAGCAGGATCGCGCGGCTCGATGGGTCCTTGAGCATGCTCAGCAGTTCCTTGCGGCACAGGAAGGCGATGCGCAGCAGGGTGGCGATCAGGTTCGACATCGGCGTCTCGTTGTCGCTTCAGCGAAGCTGCTTGCGCAAGGTGTTGCGCGTCAGGAAGGCCAGCACCACCACGTACACGCCGAGGATGGCGCAGTCGCGTGCGATCAGGGGCCAGTCGTTGCCGGCCAGGAACAGGCTCTTGATCAGCGCCATGAAGTGGGTGGCGGGCAGGATCTGGCTGATGACCTGCACCACCACCGGCATGTTGCGCACGTCGAACACGAAGCCCGACAGCATCAGCGCCGGCATGAAGCTCGCGAGCAAGGCCATCTGGCTGGCCTCGAACTGGCTGCGCGTGACACCCGAGATCAAGAGGCCCAGCAGCAGCGACACCACCAGGTAGAGCAGCGAGGCGAAGAAGATGACCGCGAGCGAGCCGCGCATCGGCACCTCGAACAGGAACTTCGCCGCCAGCAGGCAGAACACCAGGTCGATCGCGCCCACCACGAAGTACGGCGCCACCTTGGCCAGCACCAGCTCCAGCGGGCGCACCGGCGTCACGAAGAGCGATTCGAGCGTGCCGCGCTCCCATTCGCGTGCGATGAGCAAGGAGGTGAGGAATGCGCCGATCAGCGTCATCACCAGCACGATCAGCCCCGGCACGAGGTACCAGGTGCTGGTGCCCGATTCGTTGAACCACATGCGCTGGACCACGGTGACACCGGCACGCGGTGGCGCGGCCCCGCTGCGATCGGCCTGGTGTGCCGCCCATGTGGCGAGGGCGCCACCCACGTAGCCTTCGACGCTGGAGGCGGTGGTGGAGTCGATGCCGTTGACCCAGAGGTCCAGGCGCGCCTCGCCCGCGGCGAGGCGGCTCGAGAAATCGATGGGCACACGCAGGATGGCCACCACCTCGCCCCGCCGCATCAACTGCTCGGCCTGCGCCACGCTGGTCGTGAACACCGGGGCGAGGTAGGGTGTTCCCTGCAGGCTGGAGACCACGTCGCGCGCCGTGGGCGAGCTGTCTTCCATCACCACGGCCACTGGCGCATCGGTCACGTCGAACGAGAGGCCGTAGCCGAACAACAGGATCAGCACCACCGGCAGCAGCAGACCCACCGCCAGGTTGCTGCGGTCGCGCAGCATCTGGCGCATCTCCTTGCGCAGCAGGGCGACGAGGCGCTGGCGCGTGCCGCTCATGCGGCCTCCCGCACCGTGGTGTGCGAGCGCCGTGCGCGCGCCTGCTCGACGATGGCGATGAAGGCGCTGTTCATGTCACCGCCATCCTCTCTTTCGTTGTCACTCTGCGCCTGCTCGCGCACCTCCTGCGGTGAGCCCAGCACCAGCAGCTCGCCGGCGTCCTGGATGGCGATGCGGTCGCAGTACTCGGCCTCTTCCATGAAGTGCGTCGTGATGATGATGGTCACGCCGCGCTGGGCCAGGGCGGTGATCTGCCGCCAGAAGGCGCGCCGCGCCAGCGGGTCGATGCCGCTGGTGGGTTCGTCGAGAAACAGGATCTCCGGCTCGTGCAGCAGGCCGGCCGCCATCGCGAGGCGCTGCTTGTAGCCGCCGGGCAGCTCGCCGCTGCGTGCGCGTGGGTCGAGGTCGAACTCCTGCTCGACGGCGTCGATGCGGGCTCGCAGGGCCTGGCCGCGCAGGCCGTAGGCCCCGCCGAAGAACTCGAGGTTCTCGCGCACCGACAGGTTGCTGTAGAGGGCGAACTTCTGCGACACGTAGCCGATGCGGCCGCGCGCCTCGGCCCGCGCGGTGCGCAGGTTGAGGCCTGCCACCTCCAGGTGGCCGCTGCTCGCCGGCAGCAGGCCGCACAGCATGCGAAAGGTGGTGGTCTTGCCGGCGCCGTTCGGGCCGAGCAGCCCGAAGATCTCGCCGCGGCGAACCTCGAACGAGGTGCTGGCGACGGCGGTGAAGTCACCGAAGGTGCGCACCAGGTCTTTCACCTTGATCACCGCTTCGTCGTCCGCCGGCTTCGCTTCGGCAGGGGCCGCCTCCGGGGCCGTGCTGGCGCCTTGTGGGTGGTGCTGCTTGAGCAGCATCATGAAGGCGTCTTCCAGTTCTTCGGCACGCGGCTGCGGTGGGGTTCCGGCGAGCAGCGCATCGAGCGAGCCGGCATCGGCCTCGGGCTGGCGGATGAAGCGCACGGCGCCGCCCTGCGGCACGGCGTCGATCACCAGCGCGTCCGCATCGATCAACCGCGCCTGCAGTTCGCGCGCGGGGGTGTTCGCGGGCGGCCGGGCCACGAAGGTCAGGCCGCGCGCCCGCGCGCGCAGCGCGTCGGGCGGGCCCTGGTCGAGCACGCGGCCCTGGTGCATCACGTAGACCTGGGCGCAGCGCTCGGCCTCGTCCATGTAGGAGGTGCTGACGATGACGCTGAGCCGCTCCGCATCGACCAGCTGCTGCACGATCTGCCACAGGTCGCGCCGCGACAGCGGATCGACACCCACGCTGGGCTCGTCGAGCAGCAGCAGGTCGGGCGAGCGGACCAGCGTGCAGGCCAGGCCGAGCTTCTGCTTCATGCCGCCGGAGAGCTTGCCGGCCGGCCGCTCGGTGAAGCGTTGCATGTCGGTCATCTCGAGCATGCGCGCGAAGCGTTCGCGGCGCACCGCCTGCGGCACGCCGTGCAGGTCGGCGTAGAGGTCGAGGTTCTCCTGCACGCTCAGGTCTTCGTAGAGGCCGAAGCGCTGCGGCATGTAGCTGATGCGGTCCTGCACGGCCTGCGGGTCGGCCGCGACGTCGATGCCGAGCACGCGCAGGCGCCCCGCATCCGGTGGCAGCAGGCCGGCGACCATGCGCAGCAGCGTGGTCTTGCCGGCGCCGTCGGGGCCGACGATGGCGGTGAGCGCCCCGCTGCGCGCGGTGAGCGAGATGCCGTCCACGGCCTTCAGCGTGCCACCGCCAGGTGAAGCGAAGGCCTTGCTCAGGCCCTCGGCCACCAGCGGGCTGGTGGCCTCGCCCGCCGCGCTGGCCTCGCTCATGAGGCCCGGTCGAATGCGAGCCGCACGGTCGCCGGCTGGCCCAGTCGCAACGCGTTGCCCGGGTCGTCGACCAGCACCCGCACCTCGTAGACCAGCCGGGTGCGCAGCTCCGCGGTCTGCACGGTCTTGGGCGTGAACTCCGCGACCGAGGAGATGTAGCCCACCTTGCCGGCGATCGATTGACCGGCCTGGCTGTCGACGAAGACCTGGGCCGCCATGCCCGGTTTGACCTGCCCGAGCCGCGTCTCGGTGACGTACACGCGCACCCACTTGGGCTGGGTCAGCGCGAGCGCGTAGGCGGGGCGCTGGGCCGTGGCCATGTCGCCGGGCTCCAGCAGGCGCGAGCGCACGACGGCGTCGCTCGGCGCCTTCAGTTCACCGAGCGCGATCTGGTGCTGCAGCAAGGCGAGCTGGGCGCGCGAGGCATCGAGCTGGGCCTGCGCGCGCGCGACGTCTTCGGCACGGGCGCCTTGCTGAGTCAGTTGCAGCACGTCGCGCTGCTCGGCCACGCGCGCCTGCGCCACGTTCATGGCGCTGCGCGCCTGGTCCAGGCTCTGGGCGCTCACGCCGCGCCCCTGCGTCTTCGCGTTGATGTCTTCAAGCCGCGCGAGGTCGTGCCGCGCCTGATCGGCCTGCACCTGCACGGCCGACACCCTGCTGCGGGCCTGCGCGATTTCTTCGGGGCGCGCGCCGTTCTTCAGGCTGAGCAGCGTCTGCCGTTGCGCCTCGATCTGGTGTCGGGCCTGATCGGCCTGCAGGGCGAGGGTGCGTGTGTCGAGCGTGGCGAGCACGTCGCCGGCCTTGACCTGCGCCCCTTCGTCCACGCGCATCTGCGCCACCCGCCCGCTGCCTTCGAAGGCGAGCGATACCTGGCGGATGTCGACGTTGCCATACAGCGTGAGGCCGCTCGCGTCGGCGGTGTCGCGCGTGCTCCACCAGTAGGCGCCGCCGGCGAGGGCGGCAACGGCGAGCACAGCAGCGGCGATCAGTGGCTTCTTCATGCGCAGACCCCTCGGGCGCCCAGTGCGGCATGTGGCGGCACAGCGCGAATTAGTTTAAATTCACTTTAACGTATGGCACGTGCAAACTCAACCGCCACCCCCACGCGAAAGACAGGGTCACGCCGCGCCGGTGCGCCGCGTACAACACGTGCAACGCGCTCCGATGGCGAGCAGACCCGCGCGCGCATCCTCGAAGCCGCGGGCCGCCTCTTCGCCAAGCTGGGCTATGCCGAGGCCACCGGCAAGGAGATCGCGGCCAAGGCCGGTGTCGATCTCGCCTCCATCAACTACCACTTCGGCAGCCGTGCCGGGCTCTACCAGGCCGTGCTCGTCGAGGGCCATCGGCGCCTGATCAGCCTGGACGTGTTGCTGCAGCTCGATCGCGAGGACCTGCCTGCGCGCGACAAGCTGGAGCGTGTCTTCACCATGCTCATCGAGGCGGCGAAGAGCCGCTCGGCCTGGCAGGCGCGGCTCTTCGCGCGCGAACTGCTGTCGCCTTCGTCTCACCTCAAGGCGGCGTTCAAGGAAGCGGCGCTACCCAAGATCGCCGTGGTGGTGAAGATCCTGAGTCAGATCACCGGCATACCGCCGAGCGACCCGGCGCTCGTTCGATGCCTCATCAGCACCGTGGCGCCTTGCCTGATGCTGATCATGGCCGGCGGAGGGTTCCCTGGCCCCTTGGGCAAGCTCGGGGGCATGTCGGCTCAAAGCCTGGTCGAGCACCTTCACGCTTTCGCCCTGGGCGGGTTGGACGCCGTCGCCCGGCAACAGTCGGCTTAGCGAATCAGGCCGCCCCGGGCGGTCGCCGGAGAGAAAAGCACGGTCGTTCGACCGCTCCGATATGATGGCCTCGCTGTCAGCGGCGCGTCAGGTTTGCGCGCGCCGCCTCGGGAGCGACGACACAACTCGAACAAGGGAAGCAAGCCACATGCATCGCATCGTGATCGTGGGGGGTGGGGCGGGTGGTCTGGCCCTCGCTACGCAATTGGGCAAGCGCCTGGGCCGCAAGAAGCTGGCGCAGGTGACGCTGGTCGATTCGGCCCGCACCCACGTGTGGAAGCCGTTGTTGCACCAACTGGCCGCGGGCAGCTTCGACACGCACGCCGAAGAGATCGAGTACCTGGCGCAGGCACGCTGGAACGGCTTTCGCTTTCGCCTGGGCAGCCTGGTGGGTGTGGACCGTGCGGCCAAGACCATCCAGCTGGCCGCGAGCTACGACGAAGCCGGCCTGGAGATCACGCCCGCGCAGGAGCTGGGCTACGACACGCTGGTGATTGCCGTGGGCAGCCAGACCAACGATTTCGGAACGCTCGGCGCGGCGCAGCACACCATCAAGCTCGACAGCCCCAAGGCCGCCAAGCGGTTCAACGAGCGGCTCATCAATGCCTGCATCCGTGCGCAGAGCGTGCCGCGCCAGGCTGGCAGTGGGCGCCTTACGGTGGCCATCGTCGGCGGTGGCGCGACCGGCGTGGAGCTGGCCGCCGAGTTGCACGCGTCGGCGCGCATGCTGGCCAACTTCGGCCTTGATCACATCCACCCTGAGAAAGACCTGCAGATCGTGTTGGTGGAAGCCGCGCCGCGCCTGCTCTCGCAACTGCCCGATCGCCTCAGCGAATCGGCCGTGCGCGAGCTGCGCAAGCTCGCCATCGAGGTGCACACGAACGAGAAGGTGGTCGAGGTCACGGCCGAGGGCCTGAGGATGGCCAGCGGCAAGGTGATCGGATCGAACATCACGGTGTGGGCGGCCGGCGTGAAGGCGGCCGACTTCCTGAAGGGCATCGGCGGTGATGCGCCGCTCGAAACCAACAAGCTCAACCAGCTGGTGGTCGATGGCAACCTGCGCAGCACGCGCGACGAGCACATCTTCGCCTTCGGCGACTGCGCGGCCTGCCAGCAACCCGACGGCACCTGGGTGCCGCCGCGTGCGCAGGCGGCGTATCAGCAGGCGATGTACCTCGTGAAGGCGCTCCCGAAGCTGATGCGCGGCGAGCCGGTGGTGCCCTTTGTCTTCAAGGACCAGGGCTCGCTGGTGTCGCTCTCGGAGTATTCGTCGGTCGGCAGCCTGATGGGCAGCCTGACGCGCGGCAGCCTCTTCATCGAAGGCCGCCTCGCGCAGATCATGTACTGGTCACTGCACAAGCAGCACCAGTTTGCGCTCGGTGGTGTGCGCAAGACGATGCTGATCACGCTGTCGGAGATGCTGGACCGCACCTACCGACCCCGGATCAAGCTTCATTGACGGCCCCCCAGTCGCTGCGCTCCTGCCCCCAAGGGGCGCCCGCCTGGCGGACCGGCAAAGCCTGCTCCGCGGACGTTGCTTGATGGTGCGCTTGCTTCGCTCGCGCTTCAGCGTGCAAGGTAGCCGCCATCAACCGGCAAGGCGTGGCCTACGATGAACGAGGCTTCGTCCGAGCACAGGAACACCACCGCACGCGCGATGTCTTCGGCCTCACCCAGTCGCCCGATCGGGTGAATCTGGTCGACGTGCTGCTGACGGCGCGGGTCGCGCTCGATGGCGCGCTCCATCATGCCGGTGCGAATGACGCCCGGGCACACGGCATTCACGCGGATGCCCTTGCGGCCGTACTCGACACCCGCCGACTGCGTCATGCCGACCACCGCGTGCTTGGTGGCACCGTAGATCGGCTGGCGCGGTGCAGCGCCCACACCGCCGATGGAGGCGGTGTTGACGATCGCGCCGCCACCACCCTGCTTGAGCATCTGCTCGATCTCGTGCTTCATGCACAGCCACGTGCCCTTGATGTTCACGTTGACCAGGCGGTCGAACATCTCTTCGCTGGTCTTGTGCAGCGGCTCGTGTTCGAGGTCGAGCGCGGCGTTGTTGAAGGCGATGTCCAGCCGGCCGTAGTGAGCCACCACCTGCGCCACCATTGCGGCCACCTGATCGGGGCTGGAGATGTCGGTGCCGATGGCGATGGCATCGCCACCCGCGGCCTTGATCTCGTCGGCCACCGCCTGTGCGGCGCCGGTGTGGATGTCGACCACCGCGACCTTAGCGCCCTCGCGCATGAAGGCGAGCGCGGTGGCGCGGCCGATGCCGCCTGCGCCGCCCGTGACGAGCGCGACCTTGCCGTGCAGCTTGGCGCTCATTGGGTCAGCCCAGAGCGGGGTAGTCGGTGTAGCCGTGCGGGCCTTCGCCGCCGTAGAGCGAGGCGTCTTTATACGGCTTGTTCAGCGGCTGGTTCTCGCGAAAGCGGCGCGGCAGATCGGGGTTGGTGATCATCCAGCGGCCGAAGGAGACCATGTCGGCGCGGCCTCTCGAGATGGCTTCGTCCGCCATCTCTTTCGTGTAGCCGTTGTTGAGCATCCACACGCCTGAGTACAGGCGGTGCAGCGCCTCGTAGTCGAAGGGTGCGTTGTCGCGCGGGCCACCGGTGTGGCCTTCGACGACGTGGATGTACACCGGGTGCAGCTTCTCCAGCTCGCGCACGACGTGCTCGAACAGCGGCTGCGGATCGGGCTCGTTCGAATCGTTCACCGGCGACACCGGCGAGAGGCGGATCGCCGAGCGGTCGGCGCCGATCTCGCCGATAACGGCGGCCATCACTTCGAGCAGGAAGCGTGCGCGGTTCTCGATGCTGCCGCCGTACTGGTCGGTGCGCTGGTTGGAGCCGCGGCGCAGGAAGGCATCGACTAGGTAGCCGTGCGCGCCGTGCACCTCCACGCCGTCGAAGCCGGCCTTGATGGCATTGGCGGCAGCGGTGCGGAAGTCGTTCACCACGCCGGCGACTTCTTCGGTCGTGAGGGCGCGCGGCTCGGTGGTGGGCACGAAGCCCTCACCAATGATGTAGGTCTTGCCGGCGGCCAGGATGGCCGAGGGCGCGACCGGCTGCTGGTTGTCGGGCTGGAAGCGGTGGTGGCCGATGCGGCCGGTGTGCCACAGCTGCACGAAGATCTTGCCGCCCTTGGCGTGCACCTCGTCGGTCACCTTCTTCCAGCCGGCGATCTGCTCGGGCGTGTGCAGGCCGGGCGTGGCGTCGTAGCCCTGCGCCGTGGCCGAGACCTGGGTCGCCTCGGCGATCACCAGGCCGACGCTTGCGCGCTGGCTGTAGTAGTCGGCGGCGAGCGGCGAAGGCAGGTTGCCGGCGGCGGCGCGGTTGCGTGTGAGCGGCGCCATCGCCATGCGGTTGGCCAGTTCGATGCGGCCCAGCTTGATGGGCTGGAACAAGGCGTCGGTGACGAAGGAATCGGTGGGTGTGCCCATGGTGTGTGCTCAGCGAGACGTGGTGGGGTTGAACGAAGAAGGCCGCGCGAGCTGATCGAAGATGAGTGCGATCGCATCGCGCAGCGGCTGGGTGGTGTGCTCGACCTTCATGCGCAGCAAGGCGCCTTCCCACGCGGCCCAGGCCAGGGCGGAGAGGGCGGTCGGATCGATGTCGGAGCGGATCTCGCCGCTGGCTTGTGCTGCCGCCACCAAGCCGGCGAGGCGCTCACGCCAGGCGAGTTGCGCCACCAGCAGGCCTTGCCGGCAGGCGTCGCTGGTGAGCGCGAGTTCGGCGGCGAAATTGCCGATGAGGCAACCGGCGTGGCAATCGGCCCGCTCATGGTGGCGCGTCATCTGCGTGAACACATGGCGGATGGCCGCCATGGGCTCCGCGGGGGCGCTGGCCATCATGCGTTCCCACGACGCCTGCATCTGCTGTGCGTAGCGCGTGACGATCTCCGCGGCATACGCCTCTTTGCTGGCGAAGTGGTTGTAGAACGATCCCTTGGGCACACCCGCGTGGTCGGTCAGTTGCTGCACGCCGGTGGCGTGGTACCCCTGGCGCAGAAACAGATCGAGCCCGGCGGCAAGAAGGCGCTCGGGAATGTCGGTCGGGTCGGCGGTGCGGGGCATGCGCCGAAGAATATGACCAGTCGTCTTGGGGTGGCTGTCACCTCGGTGACGAGCGTGCCGGGTCATTGTTCCTTGCAAATGAAGTCGCGGAGAGACAAAGCTGCACGGGCCGTTGTGTCTTGTGCTGCATGACGACCGCGCGAGATGTTCATGACGCAACAGTTGATTGGCAACATGCTGGGGGTCTGGCGCTCAGGCGTCGCCGTCGAGGCTGCAATCCTCCAGGCTGCAGGCGTCACCCGGAACCAACGAGGCCGCATCACGTTACTGGACCGCCCAAGGCTCGAGTCGATGTGTTGCGAGTGCTATGCGGTGGTGAAGCGCGAGACCGACCGTCTGCTGCCCAGGCACTCGCAGGGCTGAATGCTCAGACGGGTGCCTACGGCCCTGTGGAGGGAGTCACTAGTTCGAAGCCCCACCCACATCCGGATAGGGAGGCACCAACCCAGACCGCGCGAGCGCACTACAGACTTGGAGCAGGAGTTCGAGGTTCAGTTGCTCTGGGTCCCTGGGCACCAAGTCATAGTGGCATAGCGTGCCGATCAATTCGCCTTCAGGCTCGAAGATTGGGATGCCGCAGTACGACTGCACCGCATCACGCGCGGGGTGGGAGATGGTCCGTGGGTCCAACAGCGTGTTCGCGGCGACGAACGAGTCGCCACTTTCACGCACGTAGCAGCAATAGGTCGCGGTGTCCGGCACCTGCCCCGCTTGAGTCACCGTTAAGTCTTCGCGATCAATGTGCACCGCGGACGTGGCCTTGCCATCCTTGAAGCGAAAAATGCTGATGAAACGATATTCGGAGCGACGCAGCACGGCGTACAGCGCGGACCGAATGCCGTCAGTCTCCAACAAGCTGCTGAAAACATTGAAGGCCGAGGTCGTTGAGTCTGGTGCGCCGCCACCCGGAATCGCGACACGTGCCGGAAGGAATTCGCCTGCGCGGGCCGCTGCAACAGCCCGTTTGAGGTCCCTGAGGCCTTCTTCATACTTCTCGAGCTTCGACATGGCTTGCCAATTCTGCTTTGTCCAGAGCGATAGCGTCCGGCGCGAAGGGCTCATGGTACTGGTCCGCCGCCAAGTCAGAGTTGAAATGCCCGTGCTTTGCCCGCGGTGCCTTGGAGCGACAGAAAACCCCCCCAGCGGAAGGTACAGAGGGCGACGTGGGATGCAACATGGTCATCATCAAGATGCAGCGTGCATCGAAACATGGCTCGGACGCACCAGGCCTTGCTCGACGACAACGCCACTGCATTGAATGCCTTAGAGGGTTCCGCTTTTAAGTTCGAAGGCAGTTCATCAGCTCCTGACCGCGCCGCAGCGGACACAAACTCCGACGCGCTCGCACGCCTGCAAGAACGCGAGCGCCGTTTGCAATTGGACTTGTCCTCCGGGCGCGGCATTGGGACCTGAGGCTGGGAGGTCCCCAACGACCGCGTTGTCTCCGACGAGCGGTTCGCACGGCTCTACGGTGTCGACCCGGAGAAAGCGCGGCGCGGAGCACCCAACAAGGTCGCCAGCAGTCCGTGCTGATCGCCCGCTTTCGGCCATTAACGGCTATCGACGAGCGGCAGCTACGGAACGTCCTGTCGCTACCGCAATCCGGTCGAGTCTGCTCCATCATGCGCTGGCGGAAGCGTGCCACAGCCATGGCCTCCGACAGAACGTAAACTTTCGTCAATCCGCGCGCAAGCGGCATGTTGGCCGAGCAGAGTTGTTATGGGTATGAAGCCACCCGAAGCGCCAACCGAGGCGAAAGCATGCAGCGCAGCAACCCATAGAAGCGGTCGGGCACCTCATAAGGAACGCCCTGGAGAACCTATGGGTCGACTTTCTGGATGAGCACGTATATCAGTCACGGTGCCGCCGCGCCCGGAACCCTGGCACTAGTCGCAGCGGCAGAGGTCGCGACTCAGATTGAACGCGTTGCTGCTTGCCGCGCGACTTAGGCTAGGTAGTCACTGAGTAAATAGGGGGCGCAGAACGCGCCTCGACATGGCAGGTTGGCTACAGCGTGCACGCTGCATAGGGAGGAAAGGTGAATGGCGGATACCAAGCCAACGATGAAGATGCCCGAACTCCTGGTCTTCGCCAGGACGTTCGTCGTTGGCTTGGTTGGCGCTGAGTTCTGCAGGGCGGCCTACTACCTGGGGACCGCATTCGCGCCGGCAGTGGATGATCTGGATGTCTGGGCAAGAGGCAGCGCGGTTCTCGCCGGACTGGCGATCTGTGTGGTCTACGCGGTGAATCGTGGCGCACACACCGCCGTCGTACAAATGGGTCGGAGCATCCGTCTCGACCTACTCATAGCAGTTTGTCTTGGGGCTTGGGCGAACGAGTTGACCATGCCTTGGCCTTCCAAGTTTCACGCTGCCTTGAAGGCTGCAAATCCGCATTGGGCACCAGTTGCTCTTCTGCTGCTCTCCACGGTGCTGTTGTCGCCGCTCGTTCAGCGTCATTGGCCGAGGAAACGGCAGACCGCCTCGCAGCTCCAGTTCCTTGCGGACGAGGAAATCGGGCGCGAGACGGACGACTTGCTCTCCAACGAGTCACAAGCGAAGTCGTTCGCGGAAACCGTCATCGCGAGCGGCGCTCACGCAGGATTGGTGTTCGGTGTGGATGGACCCTGGGGCGTAGGCAAGACAAGCTTCATCAATCTTGCCGAACGCTACTGGGAGCAAGCCGCGGACAAGGTGATTGTTTGTCGGTTTGAGCCCCTTCGATACGCATCCGAGCCAGATCTCGCTGATCGCTTGATTCGCGACCTGTCCGCCGCGATTCAGAGCAAGGTCTTTGCACCCGAGTTCCGTCCCGCGGCCTCCCGATACTCTCGGCTCATCAAGGGTAAGGCTGACGTTTCGTTCCTGGGCTTCAAGCTCTCGCTGGAGCCTTCCCAGGAAACGGTCGATGAGTTGCTCGACGACATTGACGAGGTCCTTCGACGTATCGGTCGACGTGTGATCGTAGTCATCGACGACCTGGATCGTCTCGACGCGAAGACCGTCAACAACGTCCTATTCGCAACGCGACGCACCTTCAAGCTGTCGCAAGCGACCTACGTTCTTTGCTATGACACCGAGGTACTGGCCGGTGGCAAAGAGGAAGGATCCAGGGCGCGTGAGTTCCTTGAGAAGTTTGTGACAGTCAAACTGAGCCTGTTCGTGGACAGCTCCAGCATCCGCAACTTCTTGCAACGCGACTGGGAGAAGAGCGAAAGCCAGCTCGGGTCCGTGCCATCGGACACGATGTTGAAGCTTGGTGCCGTTCTAAATGTGCTAGCGGAAATCTTGAGCGGTGATCTTGCCGCCAAGTACCTGCCTTTGCTCGGTGATCTGCGCAAGGTCAAGCGCTTCATCAACGCGATCTTGCTCATGCAGATTGAGAAGACCAATCTGGGCCGGACCGACTTCAACAAGCGTGACCTCATCAATTTGATGCTGCTGCACCTGAACTATCCAGGGTTGTTCAGGCGCATATACGCCGAGGAGACAGAGGGGCGCAGTGGTACTTTCTCGATTCGGCGCAAGTACGACGAACCAGATTTCAAGAACGCCGATGGTTTTGCAGAGGTCAAGGAAGAGCACCCAGGTTCTGCCAGGTTCTTGCTGGAGCAGTTGTTTGACGTGGAGGTTTTGGACCTGGGCGACGGGCGCAACATTGAAGAGTCCGTTCTTCGGTCTCGGGCGTGCTTCAACAAGGGCGATACCAGAAACCTGGAGGGCTTTCTGAAGCTCATCGTTCGCTTTGCCACGCCGGAGCCGCAGGAGACCTTTGTTCTCTACCAAACAGCGGTAGATCGGGTTCGCAAGGGTCGGTCAATTGTCTCGGTTCTCGCGGAGGCTGAGTTTGGCCTGGAGCGAGCAGAGACCGCACACGACCAGTTCTGGCGGGTACTGGTCAATCAGGCCCACGAGTTCACCAGCTCTACCGCAGAAGACGCCATCGAAACGCTCGTTGAGTACCTGCCACGCTACTCGTCGTTTGACAACGATGACCGTGGACTGCGGCCGAGGTCTATCTACTCGCTATTGCGGCTGATGGATCGCGCGGGCTGGGGCCGTACTGCGGGCCGGCGACGCGTGAACAGTCCGGAGAACGTCATCGAGATCGCGTGGCGCATCTTTGGCGAGCACGCCTTCGTTGGAAGAGGCCTGCTGGAGCGGCTTGCTAGCCCAGACCGCGGCGTTCTGGGTTGGAACGACCTTATGCTCTTCAGGTTGCAGTGCTCAGCGGATCGCGGTGGCCAGTTGTACAACCTGCACACTGCGCTCATCGTCCACCAGGACATGTCTGCTCCAAGGTCCGGGTTGGTCAGTCAGTTGGCGCTGATGGGGATGAGGACGTTGTCTCAGCAGGTCTTCGCGCACTTCAAGCGCACTTACATTGAGAGCGGACGGAACTTCTTCGCTGAAGCGCGTGAAGTGTCTGTCGATGCGTTCCTCGGTCAGGCATTTGTTAATCTTCATGAGCAGGCTTCGCTCGACCCCGCATCCGAGCACGGCGATACAACGATTGCCCGTCGAATTGCGGCCGCACGGTCCGCTGCCGCGTCGTTCGTCATCTATCAGCTCAGCAATTCGCTGCCCCCGAATGGCTCTGGTGTTGGATGCGGTTACTACGATGAAAGCGGTGCCGAAGACGGCGGCGGCATCTCCATGTTGATGAACGAGTACGTCTTTGGCTTCTGCTTTAGCCCGGCCGTCGACGTTAACAACGCGCTGCTGTTTATTGACCATTGCCTCGCCCACTTGAGCAGCCCGTTCCATACGGGGCGAGACGAAGGGGGCTATGTCGCAACCAAGTCTGGACTACCAGGCGGGTTGGATCCGAAGGCTGTGGGAAGGTATTGGCTGACGCATGGCGATCACGTTCGGGGGCTGGCCCTCAAAGACAGCGGGCGATGCGTCTTTATGCCTAGTTACACAGCCTTCTATCGTGACGATCTCGATGGGGTCTTTGCTGTGCTGGATGAACTGGCTGGGGAAGCAACTCCAAGCCCTGCTGGATAGTGAAGCCGGAGGCAGGTTGTCGCGCGCTCCTCGAAGCGGATTGCGAGGCTGGCCCCTGCGATGACGCCGCGGGTCCGATCGTCGATCAAGGGGTGCTTCGGCACGCCAATTGGACGGCCGCTCCAGCGCTGCGTATTCAAAACAGCGAAGGTCCGCTTTGGGTCGCGTGCGTGAGTAGGTGACCGACAAGAGCTGCCGTTCGAGCGCCTATCGAGCCTGCAGCGCGTCTCGCGAAACGAAGGTCAGCAACCCCTTCGGAACCGGTTGCTCGCTTGGCACCTGCCCGCGCGAGCGGATGACTGGCAGGTGACCTTGACTACGCCTACGAGGCTCGGCGCCGAACTACCGCAACCGCTGCGGAGCGGTCATCCCACCAGCTTGCGATCTGCTTGAGCAGTCGAGCTCTCACCATGTTGTCGACTTTGCGTGTTGCTGTGGCCGAACTGCCACGTTGCGAAGCCGCATGATTGCTGAGGGGCTGTTTTCGACTTTATTTGCAAGGAACAGCCGGGTCAGGTCATCCACCGCTTCGTGGCGTCTTCGACCACGGCCGACAGCGGCAGGCCGACCTGACGGCGGCTGCGCAGCCAGCTCGCATCGTTGCCCTCGAAGAGGGTGTCGCGGATCAGGTTGCTGGCCTCGAGCGCCTGCAGATCGAGCGCGTGCTCGTCGACGCGGGCAAGTGTGCGCAGGATGTCGTCGCGCAGCTTCAGGCGCTGCTTGGTCTTGGGGTCGACGATCTCGCCATCGAGCCCGAATCGGCAGGCCTGGAAGCGGTTGAAGGTGTAGACGAGGTAGTCGTCTTCGGTGGGCTCGAAGGGCTTTTCTTCGCGCAGGTAGCGGCAGATGCACTGCAGGTAGCAGGCAAGCGCCGCGGCCTTGTCGACACTGAGCGGCGTGTCGCACACGCGAAGCTCGATGGTGCCGAATTCGGGCTTGGGGCGGATGTCCCAGTAGAAGTCTTTCATCGACTGCACGACGCCGGTGCTCGTCATCTTGTCGAAGTACTCGCCGAAGCCGTCCCAGGTGGTGACGAAGGGAGCGCGGCCCGACAGCGGAAAGGCGAACACCGAGTTCAGGCGCGCGGAATCAAAGCCGGTGTCCACCCCTTGCACGTAGGGCGACGAGGCGCTGAGCGCAATGAAGTGCGGCACATAGCGCGACAGCGCATGCAGGAGCCACAGCGCGGTGTCGCCGTTCTCGCAGCCCACGTGGACGTGCTGGCCGAACACGGTGAACTGCTTGGCCAGGTAGCCGTACAGCTCGCTGATGTAGTGAAAGCGCTCGGTCGGGTAGATCTGCTGCTCGCTCCAGTGCTGGTAGGCGTGCGTGCCACCGCCGGCGATGCCGATGTTGAGCTTTCGCGCGGCACGCGAGAGCTGCTGCTTGAGGTCGGTGAGCTCGGCCAGCAGCGGGGCGTGCTGGCGCTGGATGGAGGTGCCGATCTCGATCATGCTGCGCGTGATCTCGGGCTTGACGTCCCACGCACCCGGGTGCTTGTCGAGCTCGCGCAGCAGGTCTTGCGCCTGCGGCGAGAGGTCGTGGTCGTGCATGCTGACGAGCTGCAGCTCCAACTCGACCCCCAGGGTCAGCGCTTCGGAAGAGGTGAACTCGGCCAGTGACATGTCAGGTTTCCTTGGCCAGCGGAGGCGGGCACTCGCCGGCCAGCGAGGTCAACGACCACTGCGTGAGCAGCGGACCGATCAGGTGCATCACGGTGGTGGCGATCAAGAGCGCCTGCAGCATGCTGCCGGTCACGCCGGGCAGTTGCGACGTCCAGCCGAACGTGTCGGCCGCCAGCAGTACGGCAAGGCTGCTCATGGGCTGAAGTGCCAGCGTGAGCGCCATCGACTGCCGCCACCCCAACGCGCTCAGGCGCGCGAGCACGGCGACGGCGATGCCCTTGCCGACGAAACGTGCCACCAGGATCATCAACACCCACGGCCAGAGTTCGAGCATGCCGTCGAGCGTGAACAACATGCCAAGCGCGATGAAGAGCAGCACCGTCAGCACCGCACCGGCCGAGCCGAGCTGAGGCTCGACCGTGAGCGCATGGCCCATGCGCGAGCGCGCCACCATGCCGGCCACGAGCAGCGCAAGCAGTGGCGAGAGCTTCCATTGCGCGGCCAGCATCGCCGCGAGAATCACCAACGCGATCTGCAACACAGGCGTGGCCGACGCCACACCGCGCAGCGGCTGCGACAACTTGGCGAGCACCCAGCCTGCGGCCACGCCGAGCAGGAACGAGCCGCCGACCACGAACACCGCATCGGCGGCCACGGGCAGGAGCTCCGAGCTGATGCTGTTGGTGTCGGCCGCGGCCAGCACGCGCCACACCTTGAGCGCGATCATCGTCAGGGCGCTGTTGACGGCCGTGATGATCAGCAGACGTTCGGTCACCTGCCCGCGTGGGCGCAGCTCATGCACCAGCACCAGGGTGATGACGGGCGAGGTCGACATCGCCACCGCGCCCGCGAGCCACGCCGACGTCAGCGGCACACCCAGCGAGGCCAGCCCGGCAGTCACGCACAAGCCGGCCAGTACGCCTTCGAGCACGCTCGTGAGCGCGAGCCAGGGGTTGTCGAGCAACCAGCGCGGTCGAATGCGGCTACCCAGTTCAAACACGAGCACGCCGATGGCGAGGTCGATGAGGGGCTTCCAGGGGTCGAGGTCCGTGCGTTCGAGCAGGCGCAACGCGAGCGGGCTGGCCAGTGCGCCGGTGATCATGTGGCCCACCATGCGTGGCAGGCGCAGCTTGCGGTGCAGCAACTCGGCCAGGCCGACGGCCACCAGCATCACGAGCGCGAAACCCAGCACGGGATCGGCGCCGCGCAAGCCGTCGAGCGTCCACAGCGGGGCCGCGCCAGGGGCGGAGGATGCCGGTGAGAACCAAGTCTCAAGCGCAGTCATGAAGGGCATGTAGGTGGTTTCGAGCATGCGCCGGTCCGTGAAAGAGCGGCGCATGGTAGCCGAGGGCATCCGGCGTGCCGGGCTGTCCCCGTGTGTGACCGAGGGGCATATCTTTATGATCCGCCCCTCGTGGACGCGGCCCGCTTGAAATCATCGCGGTGGCCCCCATGTCCTTGCGCGCCCGGCTTTGAAAGCCAGCTTGTCAGACCTACCAGACACCATGCAAAAGCAAACACTTTCCTTCCAGGCAGAGGTCCAGCAGATCCTGCATCTCGTCACGCATTCGCTGTACTCCAACAAGGAGATCTTCCTGCGTGAACTGGTTTCGAACGCATCAGACGCCTGCGACAAGCTGCGTTTCGAGGCGCTGAACAACGCAGCGCTGTACGAAGACCAGCCCAGCCTCGAAGTGCGCGTGAGCTACGACAAGGCCGCGCGCACGATCACCATCCGCGACAACGGCATCGGCCTGTCGGCCGAAGAGGCTGTGGCCAACCTCGGCACCATCGCCAAGAGCGGCACGCGCGAGTTCATGAGCAAACTCGAAGGCGATCAGAAGAAGGACGCTCAACTCATCGGCCAGTTCGGCGTGGGCTTCTACTCGGGCTTCATCGTGGCCGACCGCATCACGGTGGAGTCTCGCCGTGCCGGCCTCGCGCCCGAAGAGGGCGTGCGCTGGAGCTCCGACGGCAGTGGTGACTTCGAGGTCGAAACCATCACCAAGCCGCAGCGCGGCACCGACGTCATCCTGCACCTGCGCGAAGGCGAGGACGAATTCCTGAGCACCTGGAAGCTCAAGTCCATCATCAGCAAGTACTCCGACCACATCTCGCTGCCCATCCTGATGCAGAAGGAAGAGTGGGACCCGGAAAAGAGCGAGCAGACTCTCAAGCCCGACGAATGGGCGCCCGTGAACAAGGCCGCGGCGCTGTGGACGCGCAGCAAGAGCGACATCACGCCCGAGCAGTACGACGACTTCTACAAGCAGATCAGTTACGACTCCGAAGCGCCGCTCGCCTACACGCACAACCGCGTCGAAGGGCGGAGCGAATACACGCAGCTGCTGTACGTGCCGGCCAAGGCGCCGTTCGACCTGTGGAACCGCGACAAGCGCGGCGGCGTGAAGCTCTACGTGAAGCGCGTCTTCATCATGGACGATGCCGAGGCACTGATGCCGGTGTACTTGCGCTTCGTGAAGGGCGTGATCGACAGCGCCGACCTGCCGCTCAACGTGAGCCGCGAGCTGCTGCAGGAAAGCCGCGACGTGAAGGCCATCCGCGAAGGATCGACCAAGCGGGTGCTCGGCATGCTGGAGTCATTGGCCAACAGCGAAGACGAAGCCGAACGCGCGAAGTACGCCGCGTTCTGGAAGGACTTCGGCGCCGTGCTGAAGGAAGGCGTCGGTGAGGACCACTCGAACCAGGAGCGCTTGGTGAAGCTGTTCCGCTTCGCGTCGACACACGCCGACGAGGGTGTGGCACTGGCCGACTACGTATCGCGCATGAAGGAGGGCCAGGACGCCATCTACTACGTCACGGCCGACACCCTGGCCGGCGCGAAGAGCAGCCCGCAGATCGAGATCTTCCGGAAGAAGGGCATCGAGGTGCTGCTGCTGACCGACCGCGTGGACGAGTGGATGCTCAGCCACGTCTTTGAGTTCGAAGGCAAGGCGCTGCAAAGCGTGGCCAAGGGCGCGGTCGATCTGGGCACGCTGCAGGACGAGGCCGAGAAGAAGCAGGCCGAAGAGACAGCTACCGCGTTCAAGCCGGTGCTCGATCGCCTGAAGGAGGCGTTGAAGGACCGCGCGAAGGACGTGCGCGTAACCACTCGCCTGGTCGACTCACCTGCCTGCCTGGTCGTCGACGAAGGCGACATCAGCGGGCACCTTGCGCGCATGCTCAAGCAGGCTGGTCAAGCGGCGCCCAAGTCGCTGCCTACGCTGGAAGTGAACGCCGAGCACACGCTCGTGAAGCGGCTGGAGGACAGTGCGCACTTCGACGAATTGGCCCACATCCTCTTCGACCAGGCGCTGCTCGCCGAAGGCGGCCAGCTCGAAGACCCTGCGGCTTACGTGAAGCGCGTCAACGCTTTGCTGACGGCCTGACCGCGATGTCTCAGAGCGGCAGCCCGCCCAGCGCAGGCTGCCGCAGCGCATCGAGCTGTTCGTGCATGCGGGTGGTCTGCTCGCTCCAGTAGGAGCGCCCACCAAACCACGGGAAGGCCACGGGGAAGGCCGGGTCCGCCCAGCGCCGCGCAATCCATGCGCTGTAGTGAATCATGCGCAGCGCGCGCAGCGCCTCGACGAGTTGAAGCTGCCGCCAGTCGAACTCCATGAAGTCCTCGTAGCCCGACAGCAGCGCGTAGAGCTGGCTTTGCATCGCCTGGCGATCGCCGGAGAGCAGCATCCACAGGTCTTGCATCGGCGGGCCCATCAGCGCGTCGTCCAGGTCGACAAAGTGGGGGCCGGCGTCGGTCCAGAGCACGTTGCCGGGGTGGCAGTCGCCGTGCAGGCGGATCGGGCGGAACGCGCCGGCGGCGTCGAAGCAGCGGCGCACTTCGTCGAGCACCTGGTCGACGGCGCGCTTCCAACCATCGACCGCTTCGACGGCGATCACCCCGGAGGCGAGCAACCAGTCGCGCGGCGCCTCGCCGTAGGTGGCGATGTCGAGCGTGAGGCGGTGCTCGAACGACGCCGTCGCGCCGATCGCATGAATGCGCCCGATGAAGCGGCCCAGCCATTCGAGCGTGGCGGGGTCTTCGAGTTCGGGCGCGCGGCCGGATTGGCGGGGGCTGACGCTGAAGCGATACGGGTGGCCCGCGATGTGAGCGGTCGGCAGCGTGCTGCCATCCAGCACCCAAGGCGCCACCACCGGGATCTCGGCCGCAGCGAGTTCGCCCGCAAAGCGGTGCTCTTCGAGAATCTGCGCGTCCGTCCAGCGCTTGGGGCGATAGAACTTCGGAACGACCACGCGGCTGTCTTCCAGGAACACCTGGTAGACGCGGTTCTCGTACGAGTTGAGCTGGATCAGGCGGCCGTCACCACGCAGGCCGACGCCATCCAGGGCATCGAGCACAGCCTCGGGCGTGAGCCCGGCATAGGGGGTGTCGTCGTCTTGGCTGGAAACGGATGCGTGCATGGCGCATCGTACGCGCCGCCTGCGCTGCGCCTGCGTCAGCGCTTGGCAGCGGAGGAAGCTGCCGGCGTGTCGACCACGACGCCACCGACGTCATCGCGATCGTCCGGGTTGCCGCCGATGAGCGACGAGGGCCGCTCCGACAGCGAAGAGAACTCGCTTGCGCCGAACCCGTCGAGGCGGCTGTCGGGTGCGAAGAACGAATCCTGGAAGAGCGTGGAGTCTTGCCAGAGCGCCGTGCGCTCGGCGCGGCGGTGCGCCACCGTATTGGCCAACGTGTCGCGCGCCTGGTGCAGCGTGGGCATCGGTTGCGGTGCACGCGAAGCCGCGCCACTGTGCGGCACGAGCAGCTGCAACTCGGCCACCGAGGGCAGGTGGTCCAGCGGGCAGCGCAGGTAGCGCACGCGGCACGTTTCCATCACCGACTGCTTGATTTTTTGGATGCGCGAGGAACTGCCACGTTCGGAGTCGAGGTCGATGGCCGCCAGCACGCGGCCGTTCGCGCTGCACACCGCAAAGGTCACGTGGATGTTCCCGAGCAGGTCGTACCAGTAGCGCACATTGCTCGGGTCGGTGGGCTGGCAGAAGCGAACCAGTGGCAGCTTGGACAGGACGATGTGGTGCGGAAGTGCTTCGCGCAGCAGCCGATAAATGCGACGTTCATCGGTGCTGAATACCGGCCGGCCGGCCAGGGCCCATTCCATCGGCAGCGGCTTGGGGCCCGCCTTGCGGATGCGCAGGATCATCACCCCGAGCACGCAAGCCAGAAGCGCCACCGCAGCAAGTGCGGCCCAGGGGAGCCAGGTGAGGAGGGGCGATGTCACGGCACGAACTCAGAAGAAGCCAGCACGGCGCAAACGAGACGCCAGACGAGAGGGACTGAAATCGATGCTAACGACCGCCTTCCGGCCGTCACATCCCCGACATGGGTGTGGGGTGATAAGGCGTGGCACTTGGCCTGTGCGGTTTTGCCGGTTTGGCGCTATTCCGACGCCGCGCCGCCGGAGTTTCCGATGCGCCCCTTGATCTCGGCCACCGTGTTCAGCCAGTCGTTGAGCCAGTGCGCCTGCACCTTGAGGCGGTAGTCGAACTCGGCGAAGTGCTCGCCCAGCATCTCATCGACCTGCGACGAGATCGTGTCCGGGGGCAGCTTCAGCCAGGCCTCGGATTCGGAGCCGTCGCGCTCGACCAGCGCACCGGCATTGCGCGCGATCTTGAGCATGGCGGCGTTCTCGCTCAGGGCGTGGATGAAGAGCCGCTCGCAGCCCCGGTTGCGAGCATGCAGGACCGAGCGATCGAAAAGCCGTGCGCCGTAGCCGCGGCCGCGGGCATGTTTGGAGACCGATACGCCGAATTCGGCCGTGGCGGTTTCGCCCGGCGCGCCACTCACCGGCATGTAGGCCAGATGCGCCATGGAGATCAGTTCGAGCCGGCGGTTGAAGATGCCGAACACCTCGTCGCGCTCGAAATCCAGCCCTTCCACGTAGCGTTCGATCTGCTCGTCGGTGGCGGGGTAGCCGAATCGAAGATAGCGGTCACTCTCGCCAAGTGCCAGCAAATGCCTTGAGATTCGCTCGCGATGGCGAGGTGCCAGCGTGCGAATCGGCACCCAGGACTGGCGTGCGCCTTCACCCGAAACGGAGCGTGTGGGGGGCGTGCCGGTGCCATTCATGCGGATCTCGTGTAGGTAAAAACCCTAGGATTATGACGCACGTGCGATTCGCCTGTGAGGGCCGCGCTGTGGCGCCCGCAAGGTTGTTCGCTCAAAAATCGTCGCTTCAGCTAGAATAGAAGGCTTTCCCATTCGGCTCAGGGAAAAGGCGGCTGTCGATTTCGATCGCGCCGCGCGCGACTGCCAGGCCTTGAGAGGCTGCCGGAACAAGCAGCACCGAAAGTTCGGGGCCAGTTCAGCGATTGAGCCACATCTTGCTGAGTCCGCCAAGGACCAGCCATTCGAAAGAACCTCATGAAGACCTTCAGCGCCAAGCCGGCCGAAGTGACGCACGAGTGGTTTGTGATTGACGCCACCGACAAGGTGCTCGGACGTGTTGCCAGCGAAGTGGCACTCCGTTTGCGCGGCAAGCACAAGGCCATTTACACGCCTCACGTCGATACCGGTGATTTCATCGTCGTCGTCAACGCAGACAAGCTCCGCGTGACCGGCAACAAGAACACCGACAAGATGTACTACCGCCACACGGGTTACCCGGGCGGCATTCGCGCCACCAGCTTCAAGGACATGCAAGCCAAGCATCCGGGCCGCGCGCTCGAGAAGGCTGTCAAGGGCATGCTGCCCAAGGGTCCGCTGGGCTACGCAATGGTCAAGAAGCTGAAGGTGTACGCCGGTGGTTCCCACCCCCACACCGCCCAGCAGCCCAAAGTGCTGGAAATCTAAGGAGCGGTGATGATCGGAAATTGGAACTACGGAACCGGCCGCCGCAAGTCGTCGGTGGCACGTGTCTTCATCAAGAAGGGCACCGGCCAGATCATGGTCAATGGCAAGTCGGTGGAGCAGTACTTCGGCCGCCAGACGTCCATCATGGTCGTCAAGCAGCCTTTGGTGCTGACCGCGAACGACGCAGCCTTCGACGTGAAGGTCAACGTCCACGGTGGTGGCGAATCGGGCCAGGCCGGCGCGGTGCGCCACGGCATCACCCGTGCGCTGATCGACTACGACGAAACGCTCAAATCGGCCCTCAAGCACGCCGGCTTCGTGACGCGCGACGCGCGTGAAGTCGAGCGTAAGAAGGTCGGTCTGCACGGCGCTCGTCGCCGTAAGCAGTTCAGCAAGCGCTGATCCGCCCTCGAAGCCCGATTCGGGTTTTGTGCAAAAAGGCCGCACTTCGCGGCCTTTTTTCATGGCTGAGGGAGCTGCATACACCTGCAAGGTTTCGTCACAGGGCACCGGCAGGGTGCACTCCTAGAATTCACTTCTCCTGACCTACCCACCCCTGAGACCTCCCCCACGACCCCATGCGCTGGAAGCTGCTACGCCGACGTCTGTCGATCAGCGCACCCCGCATGACGGTGCGCAGTCACCTGCCATGGCCCTTGCGCTGGGTGGCGGTGGCGCTGATGTTCGGTTTCTCCGCGGCCTTGGCCTTGTGGGCCTTCGAGATCGGAAAGAACATCGCAGGCCTCGACCGGGATGCGAAGGTGGAACTCGCGCAGCTGCGCGAGGAAGTGTCCAAGCTGCGTGCAGAACGCGAGGGGGCGCAGTCGATCGCCAACACCGCGCAAAGCCTGCTCCGGGCCGAAAAAGTGGCGCAGGAGCGGCTTACCGAACAGATCAAGCAGGTCGAAACCGAGAACCTCGCGCTGAAGGCTGATCTGGGATTCTTCGAGCGGCTGTTGCCTGCCAACGCAACCGGGCTGAATGTGCGCGCCTTTCAGGCCGAGGCCGCGGAGCCGGGTCACCTGAGATTCCAGATGCTCGTCATGCAAATAGGGCGTAATCTGCCCGAGTTTGTCGGCCGCTACGACATCGTCCTTTCGGGAACACTGGCGGACAAGCCCTGGAGCTTGTCACAACCCGGCGGGCCCAAGGCGCTGAATGTGAAGCAGTCTGCCCGGCTCGAAGGCATGGTCGACTACCCGCAAGCGGCCGTGGTCAAGACCGTGCAGGTCAGGGTGACCGACAACCAGGGGGCCGTGAGGGCCACCCAGACTGTGAAACTTTGAAATTGATCTGTGCCGGCCCTCGACCGGAACCGAACCGACCCACGACGACCCAAGGAGTCACACATGTTCGCCAAGAAGAAGCAGCCCCCGATTCGCACCCTCATTGGTGAGGGCACGGTCATTCGCGGTGAACTATTGTTCGCTGATGGCCTGCGCATCGACGGCGAGGTCCAGGGCGACGTGGTCGCAGCGCCGGGCTCGCGCAGCATCCTGGTGATCAGCGAGAAGGCGAAGGTGACCGGCCGCGTCAAGGCGGGCCACGTGATCATCAATGGCCATGTGACCGGCCCGGTGGAGTCGGACGAACTCCTGGAGTTGCAGCCCAAGGCCGTGATCGTGGGCGACGTGAAATACGAATCGCTCGAAATGCACCAAGGCGCATCGATCGATGGCGAGCTGCACCCCTTGAAAGCCGAGGAAAAGCCCGCACTCATCAAGTTGGCTGCTTCCAGTGCCGGGTGAGAACTGCCGGGCGCGTGGATAATTCGGCCATTGTCTGGAAGGAATACCCATGAGCGCAGCAGCAAGCACCGTTCAAACCCCTGAAGTCGACGCACCGCCGGTGCCGCTGGTCTTTACCGACAGCGCGGCGAACAAGGTCAAGGAACTGGTCGATGAAGAAGGCAACCCCGAGTTGAAGTTGCGCGTGTTCGTGCAGGGCGGCGGCTGCTCGGGCTTCCAGTACGGTTTCACGTTCGATGAAATCGTCAATGAAGACGACACGCAAATGAACAAGAACGGCGTCACCCTTCTGATCGACGCCATGAGCCTGCAGTACCTGGCGGGTGCCGAGATCGACTACAAGGACGATCTGCAGGGTGCGCAGTTCGTGATCAAGAACCCGAACGCAACTACCACCTGCGGCTGCGGGTCCAGCTTCTCGGTCTGAGGACTCATCTCCCCTGAAGTGCCAAGGCCGCCTTCGAGGCGGCCTTTTCATTTGGCGATGTCTTTGCGCTTGAGCGGGGTCGCTCAGCCCGGGTAGAAGGCGCCCAGCACGCGTGGGCCCGATGCCCCAGTCACGGCGCTGAGGTTGCCTGGCTCGCGATGCACGTGCCGGAAGGCAAGCCACGCGAACGCGGCGGCCTCGACGTGCTGTGCCGGCAGCCCGCGGTCGTCGGTCAGGCGCACGTCCATGGTCGGCAGATGGTGAGCCAACCGGGTCATCAGGTACTTGTTCAGCGCGCCGCCACCGCAGACCAGCAACTCGCTCGAGGTGCCTGCATGGGCCCGGATGGCCTGTGTGCACGTAAGCGCAGTGAGCTCGCACAAAGTGGCTTGAATGTCCTCGGGACGGGCTTGCCCATCGTGCAGCGCCAGACGCGCATCAAGCCAGCTTGCATTGAAGAGGTCGCGGCCCGTGCTCTTGGGTGGGGCCTCGGCGAAGTAGGGCTCCTGCAACAGCAGGGCGAGCAAGGCGGGCAGCACGTGGCCGCTGGCAGCCCAGGTGCCGTCGGCATCGAAGCGCTGCCCCGTATGCCGCAGGCACCAAAGGTCCATGAGCACGTTAGCCGGGCCGCAGTCGAAGCCGGTGGTCTGGCCGTCGGCGAGGAGGGCCGTCAGGTTGCTGATGCCACCGAGGTTCAGCACCGCGCGGGCCTCGCCGGACTGGCCGAACAGTGCCCGGTGGAAGGCGGCGACCAGCGGCGCCCCTTGACCGCCCGCAGCCACATCGCGGCTGCGGAAGTCGGCCACCACGCCGATGCCGGTGCCCTCTGCCAACAGGCTCGGGTTGTTGATCTGCCAAGTGTAGCCCAGGGCGGGGCGGTGGCGGACGGTCTGTCCATGGCTGCCGATCGCGCGAACGGCCGAAGCGGGAACCTGCGCTTGCGCGAGCAGTTCGGCCACGACCTCGGTGTACAGGCCACCGAGCACGGTGGCGGCGAGAGCGGCGCGGTGGAGTTCGTCCGGGCCGGACGCGTTCAGTGCGAGCAGTTCGTCGCGTAGCGGCTCGGGAAATGCGCGGTAGGCATGTGCGACGACCCTGGGCACGCCGCTGGGGGCGAACTCCGCCAGGACGCCATCGACACCGTCGAGCGAGGTGCCCGACATCAAGCCCGCAAACAATTCAGCCATCGGCGAATTGTGCAATGGCTCGAATCTGACGGTGCCGACTACTCGACGTAGGCCAGGCGGCTGCCCTGCGGCTCGGCGGTTTTGAGTTGGCGCTGCAGCTGTTGCGATGCCATCACGAACTGCAGGCGTGAGGCGGGCGACAGGGTGATGGCTTCGGAGGTCTTTGCGATCACGAGCGGGTCTTGCTGCTCGCCGTTCACCTTGAACTCGAAGTGCAGGTGCGGGCCGGTGGCCCAGCCGGTAGCACCCACGGCGCCGATCTGCACGCCCTGGTCGACACGCTGCCCACGGCGCACATCGATGCGGCTCAGGTGGGCGTACAAGGTCGTGCGATTGTTGTTGTGACGGATCTCGACCACGTTGCCGTAGCCGTTTTGCCAGCCCGCGAAATCGACCGTGCCGTCACCCACGCTGCGCACGGCTGTGCCGGTGGGGGCGCCATAGTCGACGCCCAGGTGCGCGCGCCATGTCTTGTGGATGGGGTGCATGCGCATCGAGAAGCCGGAGGTCACGCGCGAGAACTCCATCGGGCTCGCGAGGAATGCGCGCCGCTTGCTCTCGCCGCCGAAGCTGTAATAGCTGCCCTTGGTGTGGCCGTCTTCGTACCAGACGGCCGAGTGGCTGCGACCATTGCTGACGAACTCCGAGGCGAGCAGCCGGCCTGCGGCCTGGTTCCAGGAGATGGGCTCGCCATCGGCGGTGAGTGCTTCGTACAGCACCGTGAAGGTGTCGCCCCGACGCAGTTCGCGGCGGAAGTCGATGTCGGTCGAAAAGACTTCGGCCATTTGCGTGGCCACGGTGTCGGGGATCTGGGCTTCGTCGGTCGCAGCGAACAGCGAGCTGCGCACGGTGCCGCTGCCCAGGCGAACCTGGGTTTCGAGCGGCGCGACTTCGACCTCGGCGTGCAGCGTGTCGTCGGTGCGTGTCACGCGCAGGCGCGAGAAGTGGGTGCTGAACTGCTCGGCCTTCTCGGCCGGGAAGCGTGCGACCAGCTCTTCGAGCTGCCCCGTCTCGCTCACTCGCGCCTGCACCATCTTGCCGGCGCGGCCTTCGAGCAGTCTGCGGGCGGTAGCGTCGCTGCGCAGGAAGGCCGCAGCGGCCACGTCGGTAACGCTCAGGCGCGTGAGCAGCGAGTCGACGGTGTCGGCATTGCGCGTGAAATCACTGCGGTACAGCTCGAGCGTGTGGCTGGCCAGCGTCTCGATCTGCGACGTGATGTCGTCCGGGGTGACGATTTCCGTCACCATGCGCCGCGGCAGGTCGGCGGCATCGGGGGCCAAGGGCGCGATGCCGAAGGCCGTGACCCCAAAACCCATCAGGCTGGCGACGATGAGTGAGGTGAGCGTGCGCGGGTGTTTACCGACGAAATGGGTGGCCTGAGTCGACGCAGTCGCGAGGGCAGCCTGGAACTTGTCTAGCGAATTCAATTGGCGGCGAGGCCGGTTGGCCTGGTCTGCAAGCGCCACCAGGGAGTTGGCGCTCTCGGTTTGTCTCTGCCCGAAGGGCGCCCACTAGAATCGTGAGCGCTTTGGCGGGCCCCTATGCCCGGGGTGTCCGGCGGGGTGCACGGCAGTATAGCCAGCCCCTTTTTCCCCAATTTCCGGAATTCCCCGTGGATTCCAATTGCCCCATGTCACAGTCTGAAAACAACGCGGCCTCGACCGACACCGCGCCCAAGCATCCGATCACCGACAAGGTTCGAGAAGCGTTGGCCGTCTCACTGCGTGGCTGCGATGAACTGCTCCCGCAAGCCGACTGGGTGGCAAAACTGGCGAAGTCAGAAGCAACGGGCGTGCCACTGCGCATCAAGCTCGGCCTGGACCCGACTGCGCCCGACATCCATGTGGGGCATACCGTGGTGCTCAACAAGATGCGCCAGCTGCAGGACCTGGGTCACACGGTCATATTTCTCATCGGCGACTTCACCTCGATGATCGGCGACCCCTCGGGCCGCAACACCACCCGCCCGCCGCTCACGCCGGAGAAGATCAAGTCCAACGCCGAGACGTATTACAGGCAGGCGAGCCTGGTGCTCGACCCGGCCAAGACCGAGATTCGCTACAACAGCGAGTGGAGCGACCCCCTGGGCGCGCGCGGCATGATCCAGCTCGCGGCCCGCTACACCGTGGCGCGCATGATGGAGCGCAATGACTTCCACGACCGCTTCAAGGCCGGCACGCCGATCAGCGTGCATGAGTTCCTGTACCCGCTGATGCAGGGCTACGACTCGGTGGCGCTCAGGAGCGACCTCGAACTCGGCGGGACTGACCAGAAGTTCAACCTGTTGATGGGCCGCACGCTGCAGGCCGAATACGGCCAGGAGCCGCAGTGCATCCTGACCATGCCGCTGCTCGAAGGGCTCGACGGCGTCGAGAAGATGTCCAAGAGCAAGGGCAACTACATCGCGATCACCGAGCCGGCCAACGGCATGTTCGCGAAGATCCTCTCGATCAGCGATGCGCTGATGTGGAAGTACTTCACGCTGCTGAGCTTCAGGCCCGAGGCCGAGATTGAAAGGCTCAAGGCCGAGGTCGAGGGCGGGCGCAACCCGAAGGACGCCAAGGTGATGCTGGCCAAGGAAATCACCACGCGCTTTCACAGCGCGGTGGCGGCCGATGCTGCCGAGGCCGATTTCAACAACCGTGCGCGCGGTGGTGTGCCCGACGAGATCCCGGAGGTCTCGCTCGGTGGCGCGCCGCTCGGCATCGGTGCGTTGCTCAAGCAGGCCAACCTGGCTCCCTCGACGAGCGAGGCCGGCCGGCTGATCGACGGCGGCGGTGTCAAGATCAATGGCGATGCGGTCAGCGACAAGGGGCTGAAGCTGGACGTCGGCACCTATGTCGTGCAAGTCGGCAAGCGCAAGTTCGCGCGCGTCACGCTCGCGTGATTTCAGTCTCGCAGCGCGTCAGCGAGGCTCGCGTCGAAGTGGCCGGCCAGGTGGTCGGGGCGATCGGCGTCGGGCTGCTGGTGCTGGTCTGCGCGGAGCCCGGTGACACCGAAGCCTTGGCCGACAAGCTCGTCGCCAAGCTGCTCAAGCTGCGTGTGTTCGCCGACCTGGACGGCAAGATGAACCGCAGTGTGGTCGACGTGCAAGGCGGGCTCTTGATCGTGAGCCAGTTCACCCTGGCCGCCGACGTGTCGGGCGGCAACCGGCCGAGTTTCACCGGCGCGGCCGCGCCCGAGCTCGGGCGCCGTCTCTACGAGCGTGTACTCGCCACGGCGCGCTCGCTGCACCCCGTGGTCGCGGCCGGCGAGTTCGGTGCTGATATGCGCGTGCACCTCGTCAACGACGGGCCGGTCACGATCCCCTACACGCTGCGCGCCTGAGCGCGGCCAAAAAAGAGGCCACCCGAAGGTGGCCAATGGGTCTTCACTGAGGAGATTCTTCGGGTCAGCGACCGTCGTCTTCGGTCGTCGAACCGTCAGCGGTCAGTCGGCGTACTGGCCGGCTGCCTTGATGATGGGTGTCCACTTGTTGATTTCGTCCGAGACGAACTTCTTGTGCTCGGCCGGGTTCATGCGGGCGTCGGACACGATCACGGCGCCCAGGCTTTCCTGGTTCTTGATGAACTGGGGGTCCTTGAGTGCGGTCTTGAGTGCCGCATTCAGCTTGTCGATCACGGCCTTGGGTGTGCCCTTGGGGGCGTACACGCCGTGCCAGATCGTCACGTTGAAGCCCTTCAGGCCGGATTCGTCGAGCGTGGGCAGCTTGGCCAGCGCAGGGGTCGCGAGGCGCTTGGTGGTGGAGACCGCGTAGGCCTTGATCTTGCCCGCCTCGATCTGGCCGGTGGTGTTGGTGGTCTGGTCGCACATGATGTCGACCTGGCCGCCGAGCAGGTCGTTCATGGCCGGGGCGGTGCCCTTGTACGGCACGGGAGTCATCTCGACCTTGACCGTCGATTGGTACAGCAGGCCGCACAGGTGCGAGGCCGAGCCGAGGCCGGCATGCGCGAGGTTGATCTTGCCCTTGTTGGCGTTGATCCAGCCCGCGAGTTCGGTGTAGTTGTTGGCGGGCAGCGAGGGGCGACCGACCAGCGTCATGGGCACTTCGTTGACGAGGCCGACGTACTCGAAGTCTTCGAGCGGCTTGTACGGCAGGTTGCGGTACAGCGCCACCGCGGTGGCCATGTTCACGTGCGTCAGCAGCAGCGTGTAGCCATCGGGTGACGCCTTGGCCACCTTGGCGTTGCCAAGCGTGCCGCCGGCACCGGCGACGTTGTCGATCACGATCGTTGCGTTGCCCAGCGGCTTGCGCACGGCTTCGGCAAAGTCGCGGGCTACCTTGTCGGTCGGCCCGCCGGCGGCGAAGGGGATGACCAGCGTGATCGGCTTGTCGGGGAATTCGGCAAAGGCGCTGGCGGCGGCCAGGGGTGCGAGCAGTGCGAGCAACGTGCGCTTCATGGGTTTCCTTTCAGCCTGCGTGGACTCAGGGTGGCAGATTCGAGATGGCAGATTGTCGGAAGCCCCCCGGCCCCGGGCATGGCGGAAACTACGTAAGCCCCGGTTCACGCTTACCCGAAGGCTCGCTTGCCGGCCGCTACTCGTACTTGCGCGTGTCGTCGATCACCTTGCCGTCGTTGGGCAGGCTGCCGGGGGCGCAGAACTCGACCTCGCCGCGCAGCTTGGTCACCTCGCGCAGGGCGTCGGCCAGGCGGGCGGCCAGGCCGTCGTCACCGGCAGTGGTGGTTTCCACCTTCAGCGTCATGCGGTCGTTGGCCATCTCGCCGCTCACCACCAGCCGCGCCCTGCCGGCCTCCGGAAAGCGCCGCAGCACCTCGGCGACCTGGCTGGGGTGCACGAACATGCCGCGCACCTTCGCGGTCTGGTCCGCGCGGCCCAACCAGCCCTTGATGCGCGTGTTGGTGCGCCCGGTCGGGCAGGCTCCGGGCAGCACGGCCGAGAGATCGCCGGTGCCGAATCGGATCAGCGGGTAGTCGGGATTGAGTGTGGTGACGACCAATTCGCCCACCTCGCCTTCGGTCACAGGGTCGCCGGTGCCGGGGCGAACGATCTCGACGATCACCCCCTCGTCGATCACCAGGCCCTGGCGCGCCGAGGTCTCGTAGGCGATGTTGCCCAGATCGGCCGTGCCGTAGAACTGGTAGGCCGTGATGCCGCGCTCGGCCAGCCAGTCGCGCAGGCTGGGTGGAAAGGCTTCGCCACTCACCGCCGCCTTGCGCAGCGAGGGGATCGGCCGGCCCAACTCGCCGGCCTTCTCGACGATCAGCTTGAGGAAGCTCGGCGTGCCCATGTAGCCCACCGGTTGAAGTTCGGCGATGGCCTGCACCTGCTGTTCGGTCTGGCCGGTGCCGCCCGGGAACACGGTGCAGCCGAGCGCGTGCGCGCCGGTCTGCATCATCGAGCCCGCGGGTGTGAAGTGATAGCTGAAAGTGTTGTGTGCCAGGTCGCCCGCACGGAACCCCGCGGCAAAGAGGGCGCGTGCAACCCGCCAGTAGTCGGCGCCCGAACCCTCGGGTTCGTAGATTGGCCCGGGCGACTGGAACACACATCGCGCCTGCCCCCAGCGCAGCGCCGAGAATCCACCGAATGGATCGTGCGCGGTCTGCGCACGTTGTCGCTCCATCAACTCGTGCTTGCGCGTGACGGGCAGGCGCGCGAGGGCAGTGCGGCTCGTGACGTCGCCGGCATTCACGCCTTGCAGGATCTGCGCGAAGGCGCTCGTGCGCGCCTGCGCATGCGCGATCTGCGCGGGCAGCGCGGCCAGCAGCGCGATCTCGCGCTCGGCGGGCGCGCGTGTTTCGAGTGCGTCGTAGTGTTCGCTCATCACTCTGCGTCCTGTTGCCAGCGGGCGAGGCGCTTCTTCACTTCATCGACGCACTTGCGCACGTCGACGCTGTTCTTTAGCGTGAGCGTGTCCCAGTCGGGTGACACGGCCGGCCGCTTGGCGAGCCTGGCCGTCAGCGTGGCGGCGTCTGCCTTCAACTCGATCACCGGCTTGCCGCCTAGTGCGAAGCCGTTGCCGCGCTCGGCGAGCGGGCGCAACTCGCGCAGCTGGCGCTTGAGCAGCACCAGCGAGTCGTCGGGCTTGAATGCGGGCAGGGCGAAGAAGCCGTTGTCGTTGGTCATGCCAGCCACCTCTTGCGTCGCTTGTAGCTCTTCACGTCGCGGAAACTCTTGCGATCGGCGCCGCCGTCTCGCGAGCCCCCGGTGCCGAGGTAGAACTCCTTCACGTCTTCGTTGTCGGCCAGCGACGAGGCGGCGCCGTCCATCACGATGCGCCCGTTCTCCAGGATGTAGCCGTAGTCGGCATAGCGCAGCGCCATGCCGGTGTTCTGTTCGGCCAGCAGAAAGGTCACGTGCTCGCGGGTGTTGAGGTCTTTCACGATCTCGAACACCTCCTGCACGATCTGCGGCGCGAGTCCCATCGAGGGCTCGTCGAGCAGCACCATCTTCGGGTTGGCCATCAGCGCGCGGCCGATGGCGCACATCTGCTGCTCGCCGCCCGAGGTGTAGGCCGCCTGCGACGTGCGGCGTGTCTTCAACCGCGGGAAGTAGGTGTAGACCTTCTCCAGCGTCTGCGCAATCGCGGCCTTGCCATCACGCCGCGTGTAGGCGCCGGTCAGCAGGTTCTCCTCGATGGTGAGGTGGGCGAAGCAGTGCCGGCCCTCCATCACCTGGATCACGCCACGGTTCACCATTTCCGAGGTGGACAGCGCCTCGATGCGCTCGCCGCGAAGCTCGATGCTGCCCTTGGTGACCGCACCGCGCTCGCCCGCCAGCAGGTTGCTCACCGCGCGCAGCGTGGTGGTCTTGCCGGCACCGTTGCCGCCGAGCAAGGCCACGATGCCGCCTTCGGGCACCTGCAGGGACACGCCCTTCAACACGAGGATCACGTGGTTGTAGATGACCTCGATGCCGCTGACGTTGAGGAGGATGTTGCCCATGCGAATCTCACCGTTCCTGATCAAGCGGCTGCCGCGGAACCGGCTTTGCCGGGCCGCTGGCAGCGCCCCCTTGAGGGGGAGCGGTGTGAGCCGCTCCGGGGGTGGGTCATGACTGGCAGTCCTCCGGAGCACGGCGGGTGAGCTTCTTCTCGCCCGCGTACTTGTCAGCCGCCGCCTTCACCATCGGCTTGATGATCTGCTCGTCGGCCTGGTACCAGTCAGACGAGAAGTTCCACTTCGCGCCGTCCCAGGTGTGAACGCGGGTCCAGGTGGTGCCCATGTGGTCGAGGCACGAGGTGCTGATGGGGCGCAGTGCGCCGGCAAAGCCCATCGCGTCGAGCTTCTTCTGGTCGAGCGCCAGGTTCTCCAGGCCCCAGCGCACCTGCTCGCCCGTCATCACCTTGCCCTTGCCATAGCGCTCCTGCGCACGGCGCACGCCCTCGACCGCCAGCATCTGGATGATCACACCGCGCGTGTACAGCACCGAGCCCACTTCCTCCTTCGGACCGGTGCCCTGGCCCTTGTCGTGCACGTACTTGATGATGTCCTGGATGACCTTCTGCGACTGGCCTGAGGTGTTGAGCGCCAGGGCGTTGTAGCCCTTGGCCGATTCACCGACGTCCTTCACGTCGGGCTCGGCGCCGGCCCACCACACGCCATACATCTTGTCGCGCGGGTAGCCGGTGGCCACGGCCTCTTTCAGCGCGGTGGAGTTCATCACGCCCCAGCCCCACAGCAACACGTAGTCGGGGCGGTTCTGGCGCACCTGCAGCCAGGCCGACTTCTGTTCCACACCTGGCGCGGTCACTGGGATCTTCAGCAGCTCGAAGCCGTGCATCTTGGCGCGCTCTTCCAGCAGCGGCATCGGCTCCTTGCCGAAGGGCGAGTCGTGGTAGACCAGCGCGATCTTCTTGCCCTTGAGTTTGTCGAGGCCGCCTTCCTTCTTGCCGATGTGTTGGATGAGCACGTCGGCCGCCGTCCAGTACGAGCCCATGAGCGGGAAGTTCCACTTGAACACGCCGCCGTCCTGCGATGCGGCCAGGCCGTAGCCCAGGGTGATGAGCGGGATCTTGTCGTTGGGCACCTTGTCGGTCAGCGCGAAGGTGATGCCGGTGGCCTGCGGGTCGATCACGGCCGCGCCGGGCTTGCCCTTCAGGCGCTCGTAGCACTCGACGCCGCGGTCGGTGGCGTAGCCGGTCTCGCACTCTTCGAACGTGAGCTTCACGCCGTTGATGCCGCCGTCACGCGCGTTGATCATCTTGATGTAGTCCTGCTTGCCGTTGGCCCAGGGCGTGCCGTTCGGCGCGTAGGCGCCGGTGCGGTAGACCAGCAGCGGAAAGAACTGCTCCTTGGCTTGGGCGAGGGCGGCCGGCGCAGTCACCAGGCTGCTCCAACCCACCGCGGCCACCGCGGCAATGCGTGCAAAAGAAGTCAACTTCATGTCTGCCTCCAGAGGGAAAGAGCACTTGTCAGTGCGATGTGAATGCCGGTTCGTCTTTTCAGTGAGGAAAGGGCCACAACCGCAGCTTTTCTTTCGCGGTGGACCACAAACGCGCGAGCCCGTGCGGCTCGACGATCAGGAAGAACACGATGAGGGCGCCGAAGATCATGGCCTCCAGGTGCGAGGCCAGCGCGGTCGAGAGCGGGATACCGAACCACAGCGGGATCTGGTTCAGCAGCAGCGGCAGCAAGATGATGAAAGCCGCGCCGATGAAACTGCCCATGATCGAGCCCAGCCCGCCGATGATCACCATGAAGAGCAGCTGGAAGGAGCGGTCGATGTTGAAGGCCGCCGGCTCCCACGCCCCGAGGTGGATGAAGCCCCACAGCGCGCCGGCCACGCCCACGATGAACGAGCTGACCGCAAACGCCGTGAGCTTGGCGTACATCGGGCGTATGCCGATCACGGCGGCGGCCACGTCCATGTCGCGCATGGCCATCCATTCGCGGCCGATGTGCGAGCGCACCAGGTTCTTGGCCATCAGCGCGAACACGCTGACGATGCCCAGGCACAGCAGGTATTTGCTCACCGGTGATTCGATCGGCAGGCCCAGCACGTTGAGACCGGCCACGCTGACCGAGCCTGATGTCGAGTTGTTGGTGAACCAGTTGATCCGCAGAAAGGCCCAGTCGGTGAAGAACTGCGCGGCCAGCGTGGCCATCGCGAGGTAGAGCCCCTTGATGCGCAGCGAGGGGATGCCGAACAGCACGCCCACGGCTGTGGCGCACAGGCCACCGAGCAGCAGCGAGGCGAGCAGCGGCATGCCGTCTATGCGCACATGGAAGTTGTAGGCCGCGTACGCACCCACCGCCATGAAGGCGCCGGTGCCGAGCGAGATCTGCCCGCAGTAGCCGACGAGGATGTTGAGCCCCAGTGCTGCCAGCGACAGGATCAGGAAGGGCGTGAGGATGGCGCGGAAGAGGTACTCCGGCGCCGTCATCGGCACCACGACGAAGGCGACCAGCAGCAGCGCGATGATGACGATTCGGTCCTGCAGGATCGGGAAGATCTGCAGGTCGGCGCGGTAGCTGGTCTTGAACTGGCCGTTTTCTCTGTACAGCATGGCCTAGGCCCGATCGATGATCTTTTGGTTGCGGCACGCTTCGCTCAACTTGCTGCGCAAGTCAGCCTGCACCGAAAAATCACTGGTCGCGTACTTCATACGCGATCAATGATTTTTTCGCCGAACAAGCCCTGGGGCCGCACGACAAGGAACACCAGCGCCAAGACATACGCGAACCAGATCTCGATGCCGCCGCCGAGCATCGGCCCGATGTACAGCTCCGAGAGCTTCTCGCCCACCCCGATCAGCAGCCCGCCGATGATGGCGCCCGGCACCGAGGTCAGCCCGCCGAGAATGACCACCGGCAATGCCTTCAGCGCCACCAGCGAGAGCGAGAACTGCACGCCCAGCTTGCTGCCCCAGATCACGCCGGCCACCAGCGCCGAGAAGCCCGCCACGCTCCACACGATCACCCAGATGCGGTTGAGCGGGATGCCGATCGACTGCGCCGCCTGGTGGTCGTCGGCCACGGCACGCAGCGCGCGGCCCACCGAGGTCTTCTGGAAGAAGAGGGCCAGTACCACCACCAGCGCGGCGGCGATGGCTGCGGCCACGAGGTCTTCCTGGCTGATCAGCACGCCACCTTGAAAGACCGACTCGAGCACGAAGACAGGGTCCTTCGGCATGCCCACGTCGATCTTGTAGATGTCGTTGCCGAAGAGCGTCTGGCCCAGGCCGTCGAGAAAGTAAGCGATACCGAGTGTGGCCATCAAGAGGGTGATGCCCTCCTGGTTGACGAGGTGGCGCAGCACCAGGCGCTCGATCAACCACGCCACCACCACCATGATCAGCATCGCGGCCACGAAGCCCAGCACGTTGCCCAGCAGCTTGCTCTCGATGCCCAGCCACGCCGGTATCCACTGCGACAGCCGCGCCATCGCGAGCGCCGCAAACAGCACCATCGCGCCCTGCGCGAAGTTGAAGACGCCCGAGGCCTTGTAGATCAGCACGAAGCCGAGCGCGATCAGCGAATACAGCATCCCGGCCATCAGGCCGCCGAACAGGGTTTCAAGGAAGAAGGCCATCAAAGACTCCGCCGGGCCGCCCCAAGGAGGCTTTGCGCCCCCTCGGGGGGCCGGAACATCGTGACGCTGGGGGCTGTCATCAGTGTTCAGCTCCGAGGTAGGCGCGGATCACATCCGGGTTGTTGCGCACCTCGTCGGGCGCACCGTCACCGATCTTGCGGCCGTAGTCGAGCACGACCACGCGGTCGCTCAGGTCCATCACCACGCTCATGTCGTGTTCGATCAGCACGATGGTGGTGCCGAACTCGTCGTTCACGTCGAGGATGAAGCGGCTCATGTCCTGCTTCTCTTCCACGTTCATGCCGGCCATGGGCTCGTCGAGCAGAAGCACCTGCGGCTCCATCGCGAGTGCGCGGCCGAGATCCACGCGCTTTTGCAGGCCGTAGGGCATGCGGCCCACGGGCGTCTTGCGGTAGGGCTGGATCTCGAGGAAGTCGATGATGCGTTCGACGAACTCGCGCTGCGCGATCTCTTCGCGCTGCGCCGGTCCGAGCCGCAGGGCCTGCATCAGCAGGTTCGACTTCATCTTGAGGTTGCGCCCCGTCATGATGTTGTCGAGCACGCTCATGCCCTTGAACAGCGCGAGGTTCTGGAAGGTGCGCGCCACGCCCATCTCGGCCACTTGCCGGGAGTTCATGTGCCTGAAGGTCTGGCCGCGAAAGGTGATCGAGCCCTGCTGCGGCTGGTACACGCCGTTGATGCAGTTGAGCATGCTGCTCTTGCCCGCGCCGTTCGGGCCGATGATGGCGCGGATCTCGTGCTCGCGCACATTGAAGCTGATGTCGGTGAGCGCCTTCACGCCGCCGAAGCTGAGCGAGATGTTCTGCACGTCGAGGATGACCTCGCCGATCTTGCGGGTCATGGGCTCGGCCTCGTCAGGATCGGCGCACGCCACAGACCGCTCAGGCTGAGGTATCGAAGCCCGGCACGGCCTGAGCGGGCCTTCGATACCTCAGGCTGAGCGGCCTTTCTCATGCGACCCTCTTCAATGCAGGAAACGTCTTCGCATCCACGATCCGCAAGTCCGCCGACACCACGCCGCTGCGTCCGTCCTCGAACTTCACCGCCGTCTCGATGAACTGCGAGGCCTTGCCGCTGTAAAGCGCATCCACCAGCACCTGGTAGCGCTCGCCGATGAAGCCGCGCCGCACTTTGCGTGTGCGGGTGAGCTCACCGTCGTCGGCATCGAGCTCCTTGTGCAGGATCAGGAAGCGGCTGATCTGGCTGCCGGCCAGCTTGTCGTCGGTGGCCAGATCCGCGTTGACCTTCTCGATGCAATCGCGCACCAGTTCGTACACCTCGGGCTTTTGCGCCAGGTCGGTGTAGCCCGCGTAAGGCAGGTTGCGTCGCTCGGCCCAGTTGCCCACGGCGTCAATGTCGATGTTGACGAAGGCGCAGACTTTGTCACGCCCATCGCCGAAGGCCACGGCCTCCTTGATGTGCGGGAAGAACTTCAGTTTGTTCTCCACATACTTGGGCGCGAACATGGCGCCGGCGTTCGGCCCGCTGCCGATGCGCCCCACGTCCTTGGCGCGGTCGATGATCTTCAGATGCCCGGCCGCGTCCAGGAAGCCGGCGTCGCCCGTGTGGTACCAGCCGGAGGCGTCGAGCACCTCGGCGGTGGCGGCCTCGTTCTTGTAGTAGCCGCGCAAGAGGCCGGAAGAGCGCACCAGGATCTCGCCGTTGTCGGCGACCTGGATCTCCACGCCCTCGATCGGCACGCCCACGGTGTCGGCGCGAGCCTGGTCGTCGGGCTGCAGGCACACGAAGACGGCAGTCTCGGTCGAGCCGTAGAGCTGCTTCAGGTTGATGCCGATCGAGCGGTAGAAAGTGAAGAGGTCAGGCCCGATCGCCTCGCCCGCGGTGTAGGCCACGCGCACGCGGCTGAAGCCCAGCGTGTTGCGCAGCGGGCCGTAGATGGCGAGGTTGCCGAGCGCATAAAGCGCGCGGTCGACCAAGCCCACCGGCTGGCCGTCCATCAGCGCCGGGCCCACGCGTCGCGCCAATGCCATGCATCGCTGGAACAGCCAGCGCTTGGGGGCCGATGCGTCTTCCATGCGAATCATCACGCTGGTGAGCAGGCCTTCGAAGATGCGCGGCGGCGCGAAGTAGTACGTGGGGCCGACCTCGCGCAGGTCGATGCTCACCGTGGCGGCGCTTTCCGGGCAGTTCACCACGTAGCCGCAGGCCAGCCACTGCGCGTACGAGAACACGTTCTGCCCGATCCACGCGAGCGGCATGTAGGCCAGCACTTCTTCCTTGTCGGTCAGCGCATCGAAACGCGCGCCGGCCTGGGCACGGTCGATCAGCGAGGCGTGGGTGTGCACCACGCCCTTGGGGTTGCCGGTGGTGCCCGAGGTGAAGAACATCGCCGCCACGTCGCCACTCTGCGCCTTGGCGACTTCGGCATCGAAGAAGCCCGCGTGGCTCGCATTGAAGGCACGGCCGGCGTCGACGAGCGCGTCGATCGCGTCCAGGCCGGGCTCGCTGTAGTTGCGCAAACCGCGCGGGTCGTCGAACCAGATGCGCGCCAGGCCAGGGTGCTGCTCGCGCACTTCGAGCATCTTGTCGACCTGCTCCTGGTCTTCGACCACGGCGAATGCGACTTCGGCATTGGCAATCGGGAACACGTACTCGGTAGCCACCGCGTCCTGGTACAGCGGCACGGGAACGGCCCCCAGCGACTGCGCGGCGAGCATGCAGGCATACAGGCGCGGGCGGTTCTCGCCGACGACGACCACATGCTGCCCGCGTTGCAGGCCGGCGGCGGCGAACCCCCCCGCCAGATCGCGCACGAGTTGCGCGAGCCCCTGCCAGGTGAGCGTCTGCCAGATGCCGAACTCCTTCTCGCGCAAGGCAGGAGCGTGCGGCCTGCGGGCGGCGTGCTCCAGCATCAGTTGCGGAAAGGTCGTGGTCACCACAGCGCGGTCTCCTGGGTCCTTGTGGGCCGGACTGTAAGAAGAAGTTTGACGTCGCGGTGTCGTTCTAACGACAATCCTAGGGACACTCCTCCCCGGTTCTTACCCGCGGCCCCCGCCATGAGCAACACCCGCCCCGAAACCAGCGGCCAACCCGGTGCGGCCGCGCTGGCGTCGCGCGCGCGGCCGCCCAGCATCCCGGAGCTGGAGGGCATCCCATGGCTCCAGACCTTGCAGGCCGACGAGCGCGCACGTGCCGTCGAAGACCTGCGCGTGGTGAACGTCGCCACCGGCGAGCTGCTGTGCCGCGTGGGCCGGCCCGCCACCTACTGGTTCGGCGTGATCGATGGTCTCTTGAAGATGAGCAACGACTCCAGCCGCGGCGTGCCCATCACCTTCACCGGCGTGCCGCCGGGCGGTTGGTTCGGTGAAGGCACCGTGCTCAAGCGCGAGGTGTACCGCTACAACATCCAGGCCTTGCGCAAGAGCGTGGTCGCGGGCATCCGCGTCGAGACGTTTCACTGGCTGATCGACCGCAGCATCCCGTTCAACCGCTTCGTGATGCAGCAACTCAACGAGCGGCTCGGCCAGTTCATCGCCGCGCGCGAGATCGACCGCATGAACGACCCCGACGTGCGCGTGGCGCGCAGCCTGGCCGCGCTCTTTCACCCCACGCTCTACCCGGGCGTGGGCTCGCTGCTGAAGATCACGCAGCAGGAGCTGGGCTACCTGGTCGGCCTGTCGCGCCAGCGGGTCAACGAGGCGCTGCATGTCTTGCAGGCCGTGGATCTGATCCGCATCGAATACGGCGGGCTGCGTGTGCTCGATCTCGAAGGCCTGCGGCGCCAGACCATCCCCGAAGGCGGCGTCACGAAGTGATCAGTTCGCCCGGGCTGCCGAGCAGGCGCCTGGGGGCGGCCCACGGCCCAGCCGCGGTGGCCGGGCGCGCCGCATGTTGGTGTCGCGCGTAGACATCCACGTCGCCGCTTGCCAGCGGGCCGAAGCTGCACTGCACCTCGCGCTCCAGGTCGGCCACGGTCGTCTGGTAGGCCTGGATGGGCTCGGGCACGTCGTCGAAGCGGTGCGCCTGGGGCTTCGCGTGATCGCCGCGCTGGCGGATGAGCGCGGCCACGGCGTCGTCTTGCCCGACCAGGAAGGCGAGCGAGCGCAGTGACGTGGCCGCAGGCGCGGCGACCGGTGGTGCTGCCGTGACCCATGCGATGACCTTCCAGAACGCGAGCGGAATCTGCACGCCGCGGTAGAGCGGGTCGTCGCCTGCGAACAGGCAGCCCGAGAACACGCTCACCCTGTGGTCCTGCGCGTTGGCGGTCTGCAGCACGTGGTTCTCGATCTGCAGCCACCAGTCGGTGTTGAGCACTGGCATCTGCGGCGAGCAGTTGGTCCAGTGGAAGGTGTCGGCTTCGCCACGAGCCGATTGCGCGTCGCTGTCACCCCAGGCCGGATCGAGCCGGCGCACGAGGTGGCCGCGCTGGAAGCCGGAGCCGCGATAGAAGTCATCGCCAATCTGCGTGGAAGGCGCCGCGCGCTCGTCGAACCACCATGCGTCGCGCTTGCGGTCACCCAGATGGCGTCCTGGGCACCATCGATGTTGACGGCGGCCCAGTACGCGAGGCGTCGCCGGGGGTTCATCAGGATGCTGAAGTGCTCGTACGGCAGAGGTGCTGGCGCGCTCGAAGCCGCTGCAGCAGCTTCGAGCGCGGGCAGCGGCACGGCCGGGCCGAGGAAGCCGAGGTCATAGCCGCGGCGGTTGCGGTAGTCGGGGTCGAGCGGGCGCCAGGACTGTGGCGTGAGGAAGGGTGAGGTGTCGTCGTTCATCGGGCGATCTTCGCCGCAGACGGTGTCAGTTCATCGAAGCCCTTGTCGCCGCCTCGTGCCGTGCGCTCGCGGGCCGACTCCGGGTCTGCCGCAACGCGCCATCCGGCTGCGGCCGCTACCATCGCCCTGGCGCGACCCCCTCCGGACAACGCTTTTCAATGAACGACAACGACCCCGCGCTGCAGCGTCTCATCGACCACGTGAACACCGCCCGTGCCGCCGGTACGGCGCTCAACATCTGCGGTGGTGGCAGCAAGAGCTTCTACGGCGAGGCGGCGCAAGGAGAGCGGCTCGACACCTCCGAGCTGCGCGGCATCTCCAGCTACGAGCCGAGCGAACTCGTGATCACCGCCCGCGCCGGAACACCGCTGATCGAGCTCGAATCGGTGCTGGCGGAACGGGGGCAGTGCCTGCCTTTCGAGCCGCCGCATTTCGTCACCCACATGAGCACGGCCGCCACGGTGGGCGGCATGGTGGCTGCAGGGCTGTCGGGCCCCTCGCGCGCGTCAGTGGGCGCCGTGCGTGACTACGTGCTCGGTGCGAGCCTGCTCAATGGCCAGGGCGAAGTGCTGAGCTTCGGCGGGCAGGTGATGAAGAATGTGGCGGGATACGACGTCTCGCGCCTGTTGGCGGGTTCGATGGGGACGCTGGGCGTGGTGCTCGAGGTGTCGCTCAAGGTCTTGCCGATCGCACCTGCCACGGCCACGCTGCGCTTCCAGATGGAGCAGGTGGCCGCGCTCGACAAACTCAACACGTGGGGTGGCCAACCGCTGCCGCTGAACGCCAGCGCGTGGTGGGACGGCAGCTTGCTCGTGCGCCTGCGTGGCGCGCTTGCGGCGGTGCAGGCCGCCATCAACACGCTCGGCGGCGACGTGATCGAGCCCGCGCACGCGAGCCCCTTCTGGGACGGCCTGCGCAACCACACCGACGAATACTTCACCAAGGCCCAAAAGGCCGTGGCCGGCGGCAGCGTGGCGCTGTGGCGCGTGTCGGTGCCGCAAACCGCCCGCCCGCTGATCCTGCCTGGTGAGCAGCTCATCGAGTGGCACGGCGCGCAGCGCTGGCTGTGCACTTCGGCCTCGGCCGCCAAGGTGCGCGAGGCCGCGGCGCGCGCAGGCGGCCACGCCACGCTCTTCATGGGGCAGCACAAGCACGGCGGCGCCTTCGCACCGCTCAAGCCGCCGCTCGATCGCATCCACCGCGAGTTGAAGAAATCCTTCGACCCGAGCGGCATCTTCAACCCCGGCCGGCTCTACCCGGGCTTGTGATTCGATGAGCCCGCACGCCACCGCCGAGAGCATGCAACGCTACTACGCGCAGCGGGCGAGCGAGTACGAGCGCATCTACGACAAGCCCGAGCGGCAGGCGGACATCGCGGCCCTGAAGGCCTGGCTGCCGACCCAGTTTGCCGGGCGCAACGTGTTGGAGATCGCCTGCGGCACGGGCTATTGGACGCCGCATGCGGCGACGCAATGTGAGGCCTGGACGGCGACCGACTTCAATGAAGAAGTGCTGGCCATTGCGCGAACCAAACCACTGCCGCACGCGCGAGTTAACTTTCAGCGCGCCGATGCATACGCGCTGCGCTTCACGGGGCGGTTCGACGCCGCCTTCGCGGGATTCTGGTGGTCGCATGTGCCCGTCGAGCGCAGCGGCGAGTGGCTGCGCGGGTTGCACGCGTGCCTGCAGCCCGGCGCGCGCGTGGTGCTCATCGACAACCTGTATGTCGAGGGCAGCAGCACACCCATCACGCGGCGTGACGCGCATGGCAACAGCTATCAGGCCCGCCGCCTCGCCGACGGCAGCACACACGAGGTGCTGAAGAACTTTCCTGACGAGCCCTCCATGCGGCAGCTGCTGGGTGCACGTGCCGAGTGGAAGCAGTGGCAGTACTTCTGGGCGTGCGTTTACACCGTCTGACCATGCAAACCAAACTCTCCCCCGAGTTCAAGGGCACGCGCGAAGGCGATGCCGCCGAGGCCATCCTGCGCAAGTGCGTGCACTGCGGCTTTTGCACTGCCACCTGCCCGACCTACCAGCTGCTGGGCGACGAACTCGACGGCCCGCGCGGGCGCATCTACCTCATCAAGCAGGTGCTCGAAGGCGAGCCGGTCACGCAGAGCACGCAACTGCATCTCGACCGCTGCCTCACCTGCCGCAACTGCGAAAGCACCTGCCCCTCGGGCGTGCAGTATGGGCAGCTGGTCGACATCGGGCGCCACATCGTCGAGGAGCGTGTCCAGCGGCCTGCGAAGGACAGGGCGGTGCGCTGGTTGCTCAAGACCGGGATGACCTCGGCGGCTTTCGCGCCGGCCCTCAAGCTCGGGCAGAAGTTGCGGCCCCTGCTGCCTGCGGTGCTCAAGGACAAGGTGCCCGAGCCCGCCCCAGCGCGCGCGCACCAGTGGCCCACGCGCGAGCATGCCCGCAAGGTGCTGCTGCTGATGGGCTGCGTGCAGCCGGCGATGGCCCCGAACATCAACAGTGCCACGGCGCGCGTACTCGATGCCGCCGGCATCCAGACCCTGGTGGCCGACGACGCCGGCTGCTGCGGGGCGATCCGCACTCACCTGGCCGACACCGAGGGCGGCTTGGTCGACATGCGCCGCAACATCGACGCGTGGTGGCCGATGGTGGTCTCGGGCAAGGTCGAGGCCATCGTGATGAACGCATCGGGTTGTGGTGTCACCGTGAAGGAGTACGGCCGCGCGCTCGCGCACGACTCCGCCTATGCCGAGAAGGCGCAGCGCATCAGCGAGCTCACGCGCGACCTGAGCGAGCTGCTGCCCGACATTGGCCCGCGCCTCAAGGGCCGGCTGCGCAAACCCAAGACCCGTGAGCTGGTGTTCCACCCGCCGTGCACGCTGCAGCATGGTCAGCAGTTGCGCGGTGGTGTCGAAACGCACCTCGCCATGTTGGGGTTCGAGGTGCGCCTGGCCGCCAGCGAGAGCCACCTGTGCTGTGGGTCGGCTGGCACCTATTCGGTCCTGCAGCCCACGCTCTCGAAGCAGTTGCGCGACCGCAAGCTCAGCGCGCTCGGTGCAGCAGATGCCCAGGTGATCGTGTCGGCCAACATGGGCTGCATTCAGCACCTGCAAGGTGGCACCCAGACACCGGTGCGACATTGGGTCGAGTTGATCGACGAAGCCCTGCCGTGAGGGCTTGGCGCGACCCGCAAACCCACTAATGTGCGCACGGGTTCGTGTCCGAAATGTGAAAGACCACGACGCGGGTAGCGCTGACGTCTCCTAGCTCCAACATTCCAGGCAGGGGAGTCGGGTTTGCACTGATTTGTCGTATTGGATGCACAAAATCGGCGATTGCTCACAGAAGCAAGCTCGTCCGCGGGCCGCCTGGGCGGCCATCGTGCAATCAACTCACTGAGGTTTTACTCATGAACAAGAAACATGCAATCGCTCTGGCGCTGCTGACCGGTTTTGCTGGCGCAGCGTCCGCTCAATCCTCTGTCACCGCCTTCGGTATCGTGGACGTCAACGGCCGCTATGTCGACAACGGCGACAACCTCGACCAGTACCAGCTCGGCACCGACGGCCTGAACAGCAGCCGTCTGGGCTTCCGCGGCGTCGAAGACCTCGGCGGTGGCTTGAGCGCAGGCTTCTGGCTCGAAGCCGGCCTGAACCCCGACACCGGCACCATCAACTCCAGCGGCAAGTTCTGGCATCGCCGTACCACGGTGAGCCTGATCAGCCAATCGATCGGTGAAGTGCGCCTCGGCCGCGACTACGTGCCGACCTACACCGGCATCGCCGACTTTGACGCCTTCGGCGACAACGGCGTGGGCAAGTTCAGCAACCTGCAGTCCAAGCTGGGCGGCACGGTGAACACGCTGGCTCGCGGCGACAACCAGGTGCACTACTTCCTGCCGAAGACCCTCGGCGGCGTGTACGGTAACGTCACCGTCGCGGCTGGCGAAGGCAATGTCGGCGATAAGTACTACGGTGGCCGTATCGGTTACGCCGCAGGCCCGCTGAACGTGTCGCTGGCCTATGGCGAGACGCAAGCCAACGCGGCTGACGACTACTACAAGCTCGGCGCACTCGGCGCATCGTGGGACTTCGGCTTCCTGAAGCTGCTGGGCTCGGTGTCGCAAGCCAAGTTCATCGGTCGCGAAGAGCTGCTGTACACGGTCGGCGCTTCCGCACCGTTCGGCCCGTTCGTTCTGCGTGCCTCGTACGGCATGGCTGACCTGTCCGGCGGCGCCGTCGGTTCGGGCTACAACGACAACGACGATGCCGACCTGTGGGCGATCGGCGGCATCTACAACATGTCGAAGCGCACGGCCCTGTACACCACGGTCGCTCGCATCTCGAACGACGGCCGCCAAGGCTTCAAGGTCGCGTCGAGCCCGGCGCTGCCCGCTGGTGGCAACTCGACCGGCTTCGAACTCGGCCTGCGCCACTCGTTCTAAGTCGACGAAGAAGGGATAGAGCCTTCGGGCTCAGGCGCCGCGGGAGCGGCGCCTTCCGTTCAGCAGGAGGCCGACCCATGTCGGCCTCACTGCTTTCTGGTACGCGATCAACAGGATCGCGAACGTCGCGCACACGATCAGCGCGTACTTGATGGCCCAGTGCCAGTCGGCCAGCATCAGCGCCGTCTGCAGCGCAAGCACCAGCGGCAGGTGCATCAGGTAGATCCAGTACGAGGCGTCGGCCACATAGCGAAGCGCCGGGTTCTCGCGCGAGAAATGGTGCAGGCCGGTGCCGATGAAGGCCAAGGTCCAGTGCATCAAGGCGACCGCATAGGCAAAGGCCAGCACGGCCTGCAGCTCGGGCCGGTCGGCCAGATGCAGCGACACCGCCACGCCCACCAGGCCGATGGCGAAATTGACGCGGCGGCGCGCCGCGATCACCTGCAGCAGCGCGCGCTGCCGATCGAGCAACCACCCGAGGCCGAACACGTACGCATAGATGAAGAGCGGCAGGGCCGGCGGGAGCCAGGTGAAGCCGGGTGTGCTGACCCCGTGCAGCACGAGCCACCCGGGCTGAAGCGCGAATGCCGCCGCCACCGGCGCGCCCAGGCACAACGAGCCTGCTACCCAGGTGAGACCGCCTCGCAGCATGCGGTCGGCCCAGTGCATCACGATGCCGTGCCTGTCCAGCGCGCGCCCCAGCCAACGCAGGCCGATGGCGATCGCGTAGAGCCACAACAGCATGTAGAGAAACCACAGGTGGAAGAAGCCCGGCGTGATGTACGCCGGCAGCGTGTCGGGCAGCCGCCCGCCGTGCGTACGTGCCAGCGCCCACATTGCCACGCCCAGCACGAGCAGATTGCACACCACCCAGGCGCCGGCCAGCGGGACGGCGATCCGCGCCAGGCGATTGCGCCAGAACCCGCGCCAGCCACGGCGGTGGTAGAGCATGTGGGCGAACAGACCCGCGACCAGAAAGAACACCGACATCCGGAACACGTGGATCACGAAGGTGAGCGCACCCAGCGCTGCGCTCTTCTGAACGTCGGCCACGGGCCAGACCTTGGTGTCCACCCCCGGCAGGAAGGACAACGCCGCGTGCAGAAAGATGCCCAGCAGCAATGCGGCGGCGCGCACGGCATCGAGGCCGTGAACGCGCTGCGCGTCGGGGTCAGGCGGTGCTGTCAACGCGACCGCTGCGCGTGGCGGCACCGACGGAGCCGAGAAGGCCGGCCACCACCAGCACGTACCAGAGCGACAGGCCGCTGGAGTCGGCCGTCACCATGCCAGCCGCGCGCAGCACCAGGCCGGCTGCCGCGGCCACTGCGAGCACCAGCAGGGCGCCGGACACGATCGCGCCGAGGCCGCGGATGTGCGCGTTCCTGGCGCCGACCACGAAGAGCGCGAAGCCCGTCAGGCTGAGCAGGGGAAAGAGCAGCCACAGCGTCGGGTCGGCCACGGCGCCCGCCCAACCCAGCGGCACGGCCACGAGCACCGCGCCTGCGAAGAGGCCCAGCGCCACCAACAGGGCGCCCACGATCAGCAATGCCATCTGATTCCTCCCGCAAGTGGCTGTGCAGATGCGCGAAATCTTCGCACAGGCATGCCGGTGCGCTTCAACTCGCGTGGCCCTCGGCGGCCAGCGGTTCGGGCCGTGCACGCAGCGCCCACGCCACGCCGACGATCAGCAAGCCGACGCCCGCCAGCGTCTCGAACTCGGGCCATTGCTTGCGCAGCAGGTAGGCATAGCTGAGCGCGGCCAGCGTCTCGAAGACGATCAACTGGCCCGCAAGCGAGGGCGCAAGACGCTGGCTGGATTCGTTCCAGCACACGGTACCCAGCCACGAGGCGAAGAAGCCGATGGCAAACATCAGCCACAGGAAATCGGCCGCCCGCGGGCCGAAGGGCATGGGGAACGGGTCGCCCTGCAGCGCGTTCCAGGCCCAGGCAAACGCGTAGCCCACCAAGGCCAGGGGCAAGGTCGCGAGGCCCTGCGCCGTGGCCCAGGTGCGCGGGCTGCGGTCGGGGTGGGCACGCAGCCATTCGGAGTTGCGAATCGGGTACCAGGTCCAGCAGATGACTGCACCCACTGCGAGCAGCGCGCCCAGCGCGTAGCGGCCGATGTCGGCGTTGGGGTCTTCATGCAGGTGGCTGATCTCTGCGTGGTTCACGAGCCCGATGCCGGCGGCGATGAGCGCGAGCGAGGGCAGCATGCGCGCCCAGGGCAGCTTGGCCTCTCGCCCGCCGCGCAAGTTGGCGGTGATGGCGATCACGACCGGCAGCGTGCCGATGATCATTGTGGGCAACGGCCCGCCGGCACGCTGGATTGCACTGGCCAGGAACAGGTAATAGACGACGTTGCCGACGGCGCCGAGCTTGAGTGCCTCGACCCAGTCGGCACGCGCGAGATCGCGCAGGCGCGCGCGGTCGAGCCAGGCCAGCGGCAGCGCGATCAGGCCGAAGGCCACATAGCGGCCGAACGCCTGCAAGGTGGCCGGGTACTCGGGCAGCATCAGCGGCCCGACGAAGACGAGGCCCCACATCAGGCCGGCGGCCAGGGCGAAGAGCAATCCGGTGGTCATGTGGTGTAGGTAGGCCCTGAAGGGAGCAGAGGATACGACCTGCACATCGGTCGGGGATGCAGTTGGTCCGCGCATTCGCGCAGCCTGTCGCAACGGGCTCGCGCTGGTGCGTCAGGTGGCTAGCCTGTGCATGTCGAACACCTTTACAGGAGCCATCTCATGTCCATCGCCGACGATCTCAGCACGCTCAGTGACCTGCACCAACGCGGCCAGCTCTCCGATGCCGAGTTCAGCCGTGCCAAGGCACGCATCGTGAACGGCGCCGGGCCGATGCTCGACGCGGCCAATGCGTTTCGACGCAGCCGCAGCGATCGCTGGATCGGTGGCGTGTGCGGCGGCTTGGCCCGCGTGACGGGTGTGGCCGCGTGGATGTGGCGGCTTGCATTGGCCCTGCTGCTCTTGTGCGGCGGCACGGGCATCTTCGTGTACGTGCTGCTGTGGATCGTGGTGCCGCTGGAACCCGCCACGCACTACGGCCAGGCGCAGGCGGGCGGGGCGGCATGAGCAGAGCTCAGCGGTAGTACGCCTCGACCGTGCCCTTCACCTTGATCAGCAACGGCTGCCCCTTGCGGTCCTTGGTCTTGCCGGCCGGCACCTTCACCCAGCCTTCGCTGATGCAGTACTCCTCCACGTCGTGGCGATCCTTGCCGTTCAGGCGGATGCCGATCTCGTGCTCGAACACGGCGGCCACGTGATGCGGGCTGCGCGGGTCGGTGGACAGGTGGTCGGGCAGGGCGGGCCGTTCGGTGGCGTCGGTCATGGGGCTAGCCTGGCGGGCAGGCGCAGTTGCGTGAGCGGGCGATTTTCGCGGATTGCACGGGCGGTGGCCGCTACTGCATGTAGCGCGCCTCGAATCGCGCGAGCACCGCGCCTTTCTCGTCGAGCAGATTCAACTGGTTGCCTGTGACGCGCCAGCGCGCCACCTCGGGCAGCGTCTCCAGAAAGACGCGCTCCTGCTCGGCGCCCTGCAGGCACGCCATGCGCGTGCCGGCGAGGGGGCCGAAGCGCAACTGCGTTCCCTCGAGCGAGTAGGTGCCGGTCAGGCGGTTGCAGCCGCTGGAGCCGGCGACGGTCTTGCGCGCCTTCTGCAGCACGAAATGGGCTTCGCGCTGGTTGTGGAACACCTGCGTGGGCTGGCCTGAAACTTCCATCAGCTTCCAGTAGGTGTTCTCCAGCGCCGCATCGGGTGCCGGGGGCGGCGGCGTGCTGCACGCGGCCATGGCCCAGGCGCACAGGGTGATCAGCAGGAACTTGCTCGTGTTCTTCATGGGGTCGACTCCGGGAGACACCGCACTCTAGGGCCTGCGGGCGAACATGGCATGCGCGCGGTCGCGCTCCCTTGCTGCGCCGGACCGCGTTTCGCGCAGCCCCTACGCAAAGATGCCCTCGCCACTTACGCAGCGAGGGCATGAAAGCACATGAAAGGGCAGGCCGATGCGCCTGCCCCGCTTCGGGTCGAAGACGATCTAGCGGTGAGCTTTCATCACCGCACCTTGCCTGCCTTCCACGCGTTCAGCAGCGTGTCGTAGGCGATGGTTTCACCCTTGGGCTTCTCGTTGGCGAGCTTCTTCCATGGCGCGCCCTTGTCAGTCAGCCACTTGTTGGGGTCGCCCGGCTTGTTGAGCTTGGGCGCGCACCGGGCCATGCCGGCGCGCTCCAGGCGGGCCATCACGTCGTCCATTTCCTTGGCGAGGTTGTCCATCGCTTGCTGCGGTGTCTTCTCACCGGTCACGGCCACGGCCACGTTTTTCCACCAGAGCTGCGCGAGCTTCGGGTAGTCGGGCACGTTGGTGCCGGTGGGTGTCCAGGCCACGCGCGCCGGGCTGCGATAGAACTCGACCAGCCCGCCGAGCTTGGGCGCCAGGTCGGTCATGGCCTTGCTCTGGATGTCGGATTCGCGGATTGGCGTCAGGCCCACGATCGTCTTCTTGAGCGATGTGGTCTTGGCCGTCACGAACTGCGCATACAGCCAGGCGGCGGCCGTCTTGTTGGCGTCGTGCGCCTCGAAGAAGGTCCACGAGCCCACGTCCTGGTAGCCGTTCTGCATGCCCTGCTTCCAGTACGGGCCGTTGGGGCCGGGGGCCATGCGCCACTTGGGTGTGCCGTCGGCATTGACCACCGGCAGGCCGGGCTTGGTCATGTCGGCGGTGAAGGCCGTGTACCAGAAGATCTGCTGCGCGATCTGGCCTTGCGCGGGCACGGGGCCGGCTTCGCCGAAGGTCATGCCGGTGGCTTCCTTCGGCGCGTACTTCTTCATCCAGTCGACGTACTTGGTGAGTGCGTACACGGCAGCCGGTGAGTTGGTCGCGCCACCGCGCGAGACGCTCGCGCCCAGCGGGTTGCAGCCGTCGTCGGACGCTCGGATGCCCCACTCGTCGACCGGTTTGCCGTTGGGGATGCCGATGTCGGCGGTCCCGGCCATCGAGAGCCACGCATCGGTGAAGCGCCAGCCGAGCGACGGGTCCTTCTTGCCGTAGTCCATGTGGCCGTAGATGGGCTTGCCGTCGATGGTCTTCACGTCGTTGGTGAAGAACTCGGCGATGTCTTCGTACGCGCTCCAGTTGAGCGGCACGCCCAGGTCATAGCCGTACTTGGCCTTGAACTTGTCCTTCAGGTCGGGCCGCGCGAAGAGGTCGGCGCGGAACCAGTACAGGTTGGCGAACTGCTGGTCGGGCAGCTGGTAGAGCTTCTTGTCGGGCGCAGTGGTGAAGCTCGTGCCGATGAAGTCCTTGATGTCCAGCCCGGGGTTGGTGAACTCCTTGCCCTTGCCGGCCATGTAGTCGGTCAAGTTCATGATCTTGCCGTAGCGGTAGTGCGTACCGATCAGGTCGGAGTCGGAGATCCAGCCGTCGTAGATCGACTTGCCCGACTGCATCGAGGTCTGCAGCTTCTCGACCACGTCGCCTTCCTGGATCAGGTCGTGCTTGACCGTGATGCCGGTGATCTCGGTGAAGGCCTTGGCCAGCGTCTTGGATTCGTACTCGTGCGTGGTGATGGTCTCGGAGACGACCGAGATCTCCTTCACGCCCTTGGCCTGCAGCTTCTTGGCGGCTTCGATGAACCACTTCATCTCGGCCATCTGCTGATCCTTGCTCAGCGTGGAGGGCTGGAACTCGCTGTCGATCCACTTCTTGGCTTCGGCCTCACCGGCCCATGCGCTCTGACCGATGGCCAGAGCAGCGGCGGCAAAGGCCACGGCATTCAAGCGCAATTTCATGTCTGTCTCCTCGTTGGCTTCCCACTGATCGCGTGACACGCCGGTTGGGAAGGGTTGGCCGGGTGCCTTTTCAAAAGCCGGGTTGGTGGATCTATCCCTTGCGCATCACGAGGGCGAGCAAGAGCATCGACACCACGAAGCTGATCCAGATCGAGGGTTCGTTCTCGAGGCTGAACCAGGTCATCATCTTTTCGCTCACCGCCACGAAGGCGAGGTTGACGTAGGCGGCGCCGAGGAGGCCGATGAAGAGCCGGTCGCCTCGCGTGGTTTCCATCGGAAGCCAGCCTTTGCGGCTGGTGGTCGGCGACTTGAGCTCCCACACGGTCATGGCGATGAGCATGAGCAGGATGCAGGTGAAGAAGATCGCGACGGGGGTGGTCCAGGCCATCCAGTCAAACATGGGGGTGCTCCGCTTGATTTGCTGGCGCTGTGCGCATCCCAGTCCGCTCAGCCTGAGGTATTGAAGGCTCGTGCCGCTCTTCGCCTGCCTTGTTCACTGCGTGAGGCCGTTGCCGGGGTTTCGGCCCGGCGGCCGAGTTACTTCTTTTGCTTCGCCAAAAGAAGTAACCAAGAAAAGGCGACCCTGCCTCCTCGGCCCTCGCTGCGCGAGGGCTGCCTTGCGCTGCTCGGTCTTTGGGGCTCGCGCCCAACTCACTTCGCGGCCTTCGGCCGCTGCGTTCAAACAGGCGGCGCGAAGTCAGTTGACGAAGCGTGCTTCGCACGCCGCCCCAAAGCCCTGCGCTGCTCAGCTCGTCAGAAGGGGAAGAGCGAACACCAGCCGGGCCTCGCTTCGCGTCGGCCCACCCGCGTGCGATGGATTCGATGCCAGCGAAGCTGGCGAGGCATTCCGGGGCCCCTGAGAGCCGTCGAGCAGCGCAGGGCTTGGTGGGCGCGTGCGCAGCACGCATCAATAGCTGACTTGGGGCAGATGTTTGTGCGCAGTCGCCGCAGGCGACGGAGCGAGTTTCTGCCCCGCCCACCAAGACCGAGCAGCGCAGAGCAGTCGGCCCTAGGCCGACCGGCGAACGGGGTGCCCTTTCATTTGGTTCCTTTTCTTTGGGCAAGCAAAGAAAAGGAACTGCGCCGCCGGGCGCACATCCCGGCGCGGCCTCACGCAGTGAACAAGATTCACAGCTGGCGGCACGGACTGAGCAGGCCTTCGATACCTCAGGCTGAGCGGATGGTGATACGCGAGCAGGCCAAGCGGGCGGTGATGCGCGAGCAGGCCGAGCGATCGGTGATGCGCGGAAAAGGGTGGGAGACGAGGGCACGCGCATGATCAAACTCGCCCCATCGCAAAGCCCTTGGCGATGTAGTGCCGCACAAACCAGATCACGATCGCCCCCGGCACGATGGTCAGCACGCCGGCAGCCGCCAGCACACCCCAATCCATCCCAGAAGCCGACACCGTGCGCGTCATCGTCGCCACGATCGGCTTCGCATCTACGCTCGTCAGCGTGCGCGCCATCAGCAGCTCCACCCACGAGAACATGAAGCAGAAGAACGCCGCCACCCCCACCCCTGCCTTGATCAGCGGAATGAAGATCGTGAGGAAAAAGCGCGGGAACGAATAGCCATCGATGTAGGCCGTCTCGTCGATTTCGCGCGGGATGCCGCTCATGAAGCCTTCGAGAATCCACACCGCCAGCGGCACGTTGAACAGCAGGTGCGCGAGCGCCACCGCAATGTGCGTGTCCATCAAACCGAGCGTGGTGTAGAGCTGGAAGAAGGGCAGCAGAAAGACTGCCGGTGGCGTCATCCGGTTGGTCAACAACCAGAAGAACACATGCTTGTCACCCAGGAAGCTGTAGCGGCTGAAGGCATAGGCCGCAGGCAACGCCACCAGCAAGGAGATCACCGTGTTGATGGCCACGTAGATCAGCGAGTTGATGTAGCCCGAGTACCAGCTCTCGTCGGTGAAGATGGTGCGGTAGTGCTCCCAGGTGAAGTTCTGCGGGAACAGGCTGAAGGTCGACAGGATCTCGGTGTTCGTCTTGAACGACATGTTGACCATCCAGTACACCGGCAGGATGGCGAACAGCAGGTAGGCGATCAGGAAGATCGTGCGCTTCTTGAAGCGGCGCTCATCCATGGCTGGCCTCCGTCGTGTTCTGCGTGCCCACGCGCTGCATCCAGTTGTAGAGGATGAAGCACAGCAGCAGGATGATGAGGAAGTAGATGAGCGAGAAGGCCGCGGCCGGGCCGAGGTCGAACTGGCCGACCGCCTTCTGCGTCAGGTACTGCGAGAGGAAAGTCGTGGCGTTGCCGGGGCCTCCGCCGGTGAGCACGAACGGCTCGGTGTAGATCATGAAGCTGTCCATGAAACGCAGCAGCACCGCGATCATCAGCACGCCGCGCAGCTTGGGCAGCTGGATGTAGCGGAACACGGCGAACTTGCTGGCGCCGTCGATGCGCGCGGCCTGGTAGTAGGCATCGGGGATGGCTCGCAGGCCGGCGAAGCACAGCAGCGCAACGAGCGGCGTCCAGTGCCACACGTCCATCACCAGCACGGTGAGCCAGGCGTCGGTGGCGTAGCCGGTGTAGCTGTAGTCGATGCCCAGCCAGGCGAGGAAGGCGCCGAGCAAGCCGATGTCGGTGCGGCCATAGATCTGCCAGATGGTGCCGACCACGTTCCAGGGGATCAGCAGAGAGATCGCCACCAGCACCAGCACCAGCGAAGACTTCCAGCCCTTGGCGGGCATGGACAACGCCAGGCAGATGCCGAGCGGAATCTCGACCAGCAGCACCGCCAGCGAGAAGCCGATCTGGCGCACGAGCGCGCCGTGCAGTTCTTCGTCGCGCATCACGGATTTGAACCACTCGGTGCCGACGAACACGCGGCGCTCGGGGGAGATGATGTCCTGCACGGAGTAGTTCACCACCGTCATCAGCGGCAGGATGGCCGAGAAGGCCACGCACAGGATGACGGGGAGGATGAGGAACCAGGCTTTCTGGTTGATGGGCTTCATGTTTGTGCGGCTCCTTGATGGGTGGACATCGGAGCGGGCCTTCGATACGCACGTAGTGCGTACCCTGCCCTGAGGTATCGAAGGGCCAGGCTGAGCGGGTGGTGGTGTGCGGACAGGGGTTGCGCGGACAGGGCGTGGGGCGCGCGCACGCCAACCCCCGTTCGGGCCGAGGTATCGAAGCCGTGCATGGCCTGTGCATGGATCGAGCTCATGCCACCAACTCCTCATTCCGGTAGTAGCAGGTGTGCGTGCCCTTGACGCCGAACCACACGGTCTCGCCGATGGCGGGCGGGCTGGCATCGGGGCTGAGCCGCGCGCGTATCACCGTCTCACCGGCCTTGCCCGTCACCAGCCAGTAGGTGCCGACGTCTTGCCGCTGCGTTACGGTGACCTCCACCGCATGCGGGTCGCCAGCCGGCGCGATGCTCACGTACTCGGGTCGCACGCCCAGCTGCGTGGCGCCTTCAGGGGCGCCCGGCACCAGCGCGGCCGGCAGGAAGTTCATGCCCGGCGAGCCGATGAAGTGGCCGACGAAGGTGTGCTGCGGCCGCTCGAACAACTGGTCGGCCGAGCCGATCTGCACCGCGCGGCCGCGTGTCATCACCACCACCTCTTCGGCGAAGGTCAGCGCCTCCACCTGGTCGTGCGTCACGTAGATCAGCGTGAGCTTCAACTCATGGTGGATCTGCTTGAGCTTGCGCCGCAGCTGCCACTTGAGGTGCGGGTCGATCACGGTGAGCGGCTCGTCGAACAGCACGGCGCTCACGTCCTCGCGCACCAGGCCGCGGCCGAGCGAGATTTTCTGCTTGGCATCGGCCGCGAGACCCGCGGCGCGCATGTTGAGCTGGCCGTTCATCTCCAGCATCTCGGCGATGGCACCGACGCGCTGCTTGATCCTCTCGGGCGCGACGCCGCGGTTCTTGAGCGGGAAGGCGAGGTTCTCGGCCACCGTCATCGTGTCGTAGATGACCGGGAACTGGAACACCTGCGCGATGTTGCGCTGCTGCGGTGTCTTGCCCGTCACGTTGGTGCCGTCGAACTTGACTGTGCCTTGCGAAGGCGTCACGAGGCCCGAGATGATGTTGAGCAGCGTGGTCTTGCCGCAGCCCGAGGGGCCGAGCAGCGCGTAGGCACCGCCGTCGCGAAAGTTCATCTTCAGCGGCAGCAGCGCGTAGTCCTCATCCTTCTGCGGATTCGGCCGGTACGAGTGGGCGAGGTCGAGGTCGATCGCGGCCATCAGGCGGCCCCCCGTGTCGGCGCGACCAGCAGGTCGCCACTGGCGTCGAATACATACGCGCTGGATGGGTGCAGGTACAGCGTGACCGGCGCACCAATCTCGAAGAAGTGAACCCCGGTGAGCTGAGCTACGAGTTCGCCCACACCCGTCTCGACGTGCACGAAGGTGTCGGAGCCCGAGATCTCCGCCAGTTCCACCGCGCCGGGCAGCGCGACGTCGCCCGGGCGCTGTTGGAGGTGCAGGGCGCCGGCGCGCACGCCAATGGTCAGGTGGGACGTGGTGGCCGGCGGGAGCGGCACCGAGAGCTGCACGCCCGCGGGCAGCGCCACGCCGAGCGAGGCCGCGTTGCCGCCGATCAGGTTCATCGGCGGGTCGCTGAAGGCGCGCGCGACGCGGATCGACTTCGGCCGGTGGAACACCTCGGCCGTCGGCCCGTACTGCAGCAGTTCGCCGGCATCGAGCACGGCGGTGTAGCCGCCGAGCAGCAGCGCCTCGGTGGGCTCGGTGGTGGCGTAGACGACGGTGGAGTCGCCGGCCGCGAAGAGCTGCGTCAGCTCGTCGCGCAGTTCTTCGCGCAGCTTGTAGTCGAGGTTCACCAGCGGCTCGTCGAGCAGCATCAGCGGCGCGTTCTTGGCCAGCGCCCGGGCCAGCGCCACGCGCTGCTGCTGCCCGCCCGAAAGCTCGGCCGGCAGCCGCTTGAGAAAGGGCTCGATGTGCAGCTTGGCGGCCAGTTGCTGCACGCGGCTCGCCACATCACGCTCGCCGCGCAGCTTGAGCGGCGAGGCGATGTTGTCGGCCACCGTCATCGAGGGGTAGTTGATGAACTGCTGATAGACCATCGCCACGTTGCGCTCGCGCACCGGCAGCCCGGTCACGTCGTGGCCGTCCACACGCAGCTTGCCGTGGCTGGGGGCGTCAAGCCCGGCCATCAGGCGCATCAGGGTCGTCTTGCCGGCCTGCGTGGCGCCCAGCAGCACCGTGACAGCGCCCGGCGTGAGCGACAGGTCCAGCGGGTACAGGTGTGTCTCGGGGCCCACGATCTTGTCGACCCGCTCCAGGGTCAACTCCATGCTGTCGTTCTCACGTTGTCTCCGGTATCCATCGGGGTCTCGGCCGGCCAGCGCGCCGACCACCAGCGGGCGACCTCCTGGCGTTGCGCATCGCGCAGGTGCAGGCCGAGCTTGGTTCGGCGCCACAGCACGTCGTCGGCGCTGCGCGCCCATTCGTGGTCGTGCAGGTAGACGAGTTCGGCCTCGTGCAGGCCGGGGGCGATCTCCTCGCCCAGACCCTGCGAGCCCGCCACGAGTTCGATGCGCGAGCCATGGCAGTGCGCCATGCGTCGGCGCATCGCGGCGGGCCACTCGGGGTGGCGCTGCGCGAGCGCGGCGTCGAAGCGCTCGAAGTCGGCGTCGGGCCGCTGCGGCGGGCCCACCCAGGCCGAGAGATCGCCGCCGGGCAGGTAGGCGTCGGCCGTCCACGCGGGCTCGCGGTGCTGCAGGCGCTTGCACAGGCCGTCTGCCGCTTCTTCGGCGAGCTTGCGGAAGGTGGTGATCTTGCCGCCCCACACCGTGAGCAGCGGCACGGCGTGACCCTCGAACTCGAGCATGTAGTCGCGCGTGACGGCCGACGCGTCGCTGGTCTCGTCGCCGAGCAGCGGGCGCACGCCGGCGTATGTCCAGACCACGTCGGCCGGCGTGACGGGCTTTGCGAAGTAGCGGCTCGCCTGCTCGCACAGGTAGGCGACTTCCCTCGCATCGATCTGCGCCTTGCCGATGGGGCTGTCGCTTTCCACGTCGGTGGTGCCGATCAGCGTGAACTCGCCTTCGTAGGGGATGGCGAAGATGATGCGGCGATCGGGGTTCTGGAAGATGTAGGCGTGGTCGTGGTCGAAGAGCTTCTTCACCACGATGTGGCTGCCCTTCACCAGCCGCAGCGACTTGGTGTCGTGCAGGTGCGCGTGCTCATGCAGGAACTGCGCAGCCCACGGCCCCGCGGCGTTGACCAGTGCGCGGGCGTGCCAGCCTTGCGTGTGGCCTTGCGCGTCGGTGAGCGTGAGGTGCCAGCCGGTGGTATCGCGCCGCGCATCGGTGCAGCGCCAGCCGGTGAGGATGTGCGCGCCGCGCGCGGCAGCGTCGATCGCGTTGAGCACGACCAGGCGCGCGTCGTCGACCCAGCCGTCGGAGTAGACGAAGCCCTTGCTGAACTGCGGCTTGAGCGGCACGCCGGTCACATGGTGGCGCAGGTCCACCGCGCTCGAGCCGGGCAGCACCTCGCGGCGGGCGAGGTGGTCGTACAGAAAGAGCCCGGCACGGATCATCAGTGCCGGCCTCATCGACGGATCGTGCGGCATCACGAAGCGCAGCGGCCGCATGATGTGCGGGGCGCTCTTGAGCAGCACCTCGCGCTCGCCCAGTGCCTTGCGCACGAGCGAGAACTCGTAGTACTCGAGGTAGCGCAGGCCGCCGTGGATCAGCTTGGTCGAGGCCGACGAGGTGTGCGCGGCGAGGTCGTCCTTTTCGCACAGCGTGACGGCGAGCCCCCGCCCGGCGAGATCGCGAGCGATGCCGGCGCCATTGATGCCGCCGCCCACGATGAGCACATCGCAGGCGCGCTCAGGCGCAGGCTGTACAGCGGGCGCGGCCGGGTCGGCCGAGCCCGTGGAGCGGTCGTTCACGGATCTGTCTCCGATCAGAAAAGGTGACCGTTGGCGCCCTCGACTGCCATCGAAGCCCTGCAGACCCCGGGTCTGCCGCGGACTTCTTCACGGGCGTGTTCGATTTCGGTTCGTTTGTTTTCCTCTTTTTTCTTTTTAGCCAACAAACGAAAACTGCGCAAGGGCGGATTCCACCCTCTCGCCACTCCGGGGGCGACCGCTACGCTCGCCAGCCAGACCTGGCTTCGCTGCCCCTGCACGCATGACCCCGAACCCCCGACAAGCCCTGCTGATCCAGGAGGTGCGCCACCGCGGCGCCGTCTCGGTCGAGGCCCTGGCCGACCAGTTCGGCGTGACGCTGCAGACCGTGCGGCGCGACGTGAAGCAACTCGCCGCTGCCGGCCTGCTGGCGCGATTTCACGGCGGCGTGCGGCTGCCCAGCTCGACCACCGAGAACATCGCCTATCGGCAGCGCCAGCAGCTCAACGAGCAGGCCAAGCAACGTATCGCTCGGCGCGTGGCGGCGGCGGTGCCCGAGGGGTGCTCGCTCATCATCAACATCGGCACCACCACCGAGGCGATCGCGCGCGAGCTGCTGCACCACAAGGGCTTGCGCGTGATCACCAACAACCTGAACGTGGCGGCGATCCTGTCGGACAATCCGGCCTGCGAGGTGATCGTGGCGGGCGGGGTGGTGCGCTCGCGCGACCGGGGAATCGTGGGCGAGGTGACGGTCGATTTCATCAGCCAGTTCAAGGTCGACATCGGGCTGATCGGCATCTCGGGGATCGAAGACGACGGCACGCTGCGCGATTTCGACTACCGCGAGGTGAAGGTGGCGCGCGCCATCATCGAGCACTCGCGGCAGGTGTGGCTGGCGGCGGACCACTCCAAGTTCAACCGGCCTGCGATGGTGAAGCTGGCGGGGCTCGACGAGGTGGACATGCTGTTCACGGACGAGGCGCCACCGGAGCCGTTTCCTTTGTTGTTGGCGGAGGCGGGGGTGCAGTGTGAGGTGGCGGGGTGAGTGGCGTTACTGCTCTTCGGCGCACGCCACAGCCCGCTCAGGCTGAGGTATCGAAGCCCCGTGCTGCTCTTCGCAGGGGTTGTTCACTGCGTGAGGCCGCGCCGGGATATGCCCCCGGCAGGGCAGTCCCTTTTATTTGCTTGCCCAAAGAAAGGGGACCAAAAGAAAGGGCACCCCGTTCGCCGGTCGGCCTAGGGCCGACTGCTCTGCGCTGCTCGGTCTTGGTGGGTCGGGCAGAACTCGCTACGCGCCGTGCCGGCGTTGCGCTCAAACAGCTGCCCGAAGTCAGATCACGAAGCGCGCTGCGCGCGCACCCACCAAGCCCTGCGCTGCTCGACGGCTCTCAGGGGCCCCGGAATACCTCGCCAGCTTCGCTGGCATCGAATCAAAGCCTCGCCAAGCGAGGCCCGGCTGGTGTTGGCTCCTCCCCTCCCAACGAGCTGAGCAGCGCAGGGGCCGCAGGCCGCGTAGCGAGTGCTGCCCGACCCGCAAAGACCGAGCAGCGCAATGCAGCCCTTGCGCAGCGAGGGCCGAGGAGGCAGGGGCCGCTTCTTTGCCTCCTTTCTTGTCGGTACAAGAAAGGAGGTCGGCTGCCAGGCCGAACACCCGGCGCGGCCTCACGCAGTGAACAAGCCACGCGAGAGGCAGCACGAGGCTTCGATACCTCAGCCCGAGCGGACTGTGGTGCGCATACAGCCCAAGCTGTCTGCGCCGCGCGAGCAAAAGGAACCAGCACATGACCTACCTCCTGGCCCTGGACCAAGGCACCTCCAGCTCCCGAAGCATCGTCTTCGACAAAGACGGTCACGTCGTTGCGATGTCCCAGCGCGAGTTCCGCCAGATCTACCCGCAACCGGGCTGGGTCGAGCACGACCCCAAGGAGATCTGGGACACCCAGCTCGCCACCGCCAAGGAAGTGCTGCAAAAGGCCAAGCTGCAGGCAACCGACATCGCCAGCATCGGCATCACCAACCAGCGTGAAACCACGCTGGTCTGGAACAGGAAGACGGGCGAGCCCGTCTACAACGCCATCGTGTGGCAGGACCGCCGCGCCGAGCCCACCTGTGTGGAGCTGCGCAGCAAGGGGCTGGAGCCGGTCTTCCAGCAGCGCACCGGCCTGATCCTCGACGCGTATTTCTCAGGCACCAAGCTCAAGTGGATCCTCGACAACGTGCCCGGCACGCGCGAGGCGGCGGCCAAGGGTGAACTGGCGTTCGGCACGGTCGACACCTGGCTCATCTGGCAGCTCACCGGCGGGCAGGTGCACGTGACGGACGTGAGCAACGCCTCGCGCACGCTGATGCTCGACGTCCGCACCAATGCGTGGGACGACGAGCTGCTGCGCATCCTCGGTGTGCCGCGCGAGATGCTGCCGCAGGTCAAGCCGTCAGCCCACCTGTTCGGCCACACGCAGGCTGGCCTGCTCGGCGCATCTCTGCCCATCGGCGGCGTGGCAGGCGACCAGCAGAGCGCGCTGTTCGGCCAGGCCTGCTTCAAGCCTGGTCTCGCGAAGAACACCTACGGCACCGGCTGCTTCATGCTGATGCACACCGGAGCCAACTTCCAGCTTTCGACGAATGGGCTGGTGACGACGAGTGCCTCGCAGCCGACCACCACGCCCGAGTTCGCGCTCGAAGGCAGCGTGTTCATCGGCGGCGCGGTGGTGCAGTGGCTGCGCGACGGCCTGAAGGCCATCAAGGCCAGCAGCGAGGTGCAGCAGCTCGCCGAGAGCGTGCCCGACGCTGGCGGTGTGACCTTCGTGCCAGCGTTCACAGGCCTCGGCGCGCCCTACTGGAAAGCCGATGCGCGTGGCTCGATCGTCGGCTTGACGCGCGGCACGACCATGGCCCACATCGCGCGTGCGGCGCTGGAGAGCATTGCGTTCCAGAGCGCGGCACTGCTGCAGGCCATGAGCCGCGACGCAGTGGCGGCAGGAGGCGCGCCGGTGGCCGAGCTGCGCGTCGATGGTGGCGCCTGCGTGAACGATCTGCTGATGCAGTTCCAGGCCGATCTGCTGGGCATCCCGGTGGTGCGGCCCAAGGTCATCGAGACCACGGCGCTCGGTGCGGCCTATCTGGCGGGCCTGTCGTGTGGCGTGTACCGAAGCCTCGACGAGCTGTCCGCTCAATGGCAGGTCGACAGGCGTTTCGAGCCCGCCATGTCGCGCGAGCGCGCACAGGTGTTGATGCAGGAGTGGGAGCGCGCGGTGCGCATGAGCACGGCAGCTTGATTGGCGCCGATGCCACTCGAGGCGAGCAAAAAAATGCCCCCGCCGTGAGGCGAGGGCCAACACCCCTGTCGTGGTTGGTTGGGTAGAACCCGACAGGGGTGCCACACCCCGGCAGTGACCGGGAGAGGAGACGGGTTGCGAGGGCCGGTGCGTACGTGGCCTCTCGGTTCACGTCCTCCCGGCGCTGCGTGCTTGATTACCAGCGGTAGGCGAGCGAGAGCACCGCGGTGCGCTGAGTACCGAACCAGCAATCGCCGCGTTCCAGGCAGGTGGCGAGATAGGTCTTGTCGGCCAGGTTGTTGACGTTGAAGGCCACGCGCCACGCGTTCATGTCGTAGGCCACCATCGCGTCGAACAGCGTCACCGCAGGCACGGTGTTGTTGTCGGTGCCGTCCGATGTCTTGCCCACATAGCGCACGCCCAGGCCGGTTCGCAGGCCCGGCAGGCCGAAGCTGCCGTACTTGAGCACGCCCCAGGCGGAGGCGCTGTGCTTCGGGATACCGCTGAGTTGCTTGTCGTAGTAGTTCGCGCGATCAGGGGCATCGCTGGTCTCGCGAGCATCCGTGTAGGTGTACTGCGCAGTCAGATCCCAGTTCGCCAGCGTGGCGCTGGTTTCGATCTCAAACCCGTTGACGGAGACTTCGCCGAGCTGGCCGGGTGGGTCGGCGGGCGTCGGGCCCTCGGTCAGGCGGTTCGTTTCCTTCAGCTTGTAGAGGGCCGCGGAGGCACTGAAGCGTTGTTCCTCAGGCGCCCACTTCACGCCCGCTTCGATCTGCTTGCCGCGCTTGGGTTGGTAGATCTTTCCCATGGTGGGCGCAACAGGCTCGAAGGACTCCGAGTAGCCGACGTAGGGCGAGATGCCATATGGCGCCAGGTACACCCCGCCGAGATTCTTCGTGGTGGCCGAATCGTCTTGCCGTGTGGGGTCGACAGTGCCGGTGGTGGTGTCGGTGCTGTCGGTGTCGAACTTGGCGCGATCCCGGCGTACGGCGCCGACGATCACGAAGCGGTCGTCGATCTTGATCTGATCCTGCAGCAGCAAGCCGGCGGTGCGCTGCTTAGACGCCGTGGTGGAGATGACCATCGAGCCAAAGTCAGGCTCCTGGAACGTGTCGTACACCGGGTTGTAGACGTCGAGCGGAGTTGCGAAACCGCTGTCGTAGTACACCATGTCGGTGGTGTTCTTCATGGCGTCCACGCCCACCAGCACGGTGTGCTGCGTGCTGCCGAAGCGCAGCTTGCCTTCGAACACGAGGTCGGCGTTGATGATCTTGGCTCTGTCGTCGTCGGCGTAGTAGACGCGATTCAGGTAGGTGCCGTTGGGGTTGGGCGTGCCATCGGCGTTGACCCAGCTCGACCAGTCGGCATACATCGAGCGCATGCCGCCATCGATGCGGTCGTAGCGCAGGTTGTGGCGCAGCGACCAGTTGTCGCTCACTGGCAGCGCCAGCTCGTAGCCGACGCGCTCGCGTTCGCCGCCGTAGCGGTCCCAGGCCGGCTCGCCGATGAAGGTGCTGTAGGGGATGGGGCCGTTGGGCGCGGGGTAGAGCGTGCCTTCGAGCGGGAGGAAGGCGTTGAGATTGGCCGAGTAGTCCTTCTGGTATTCGGCGTAGGCGGTGAACTTGGTGCGGCTGTTCGGCGCCCAGGTGAGCGAGGGGGCGATGTAGGTGCGCCGCTCGTTGCCGTGGTCGACCTGGCTGCCGGCCTCCTTGTAGAGGCCGACCACGCGGTACATCAACGTCGATTCGTCGTTCAGCGCGCCGCCGATGTCGGCCGCGAACTGCTGGCGCTCGTAGTTGCCGAGTTGCAGCTCGATCTCGCGCGTGGCATCGGCCTGTGGGCGCTTGGAGACCATGTTGACCACGCCACCCGGGCCGTTCTGGCCAGCGACGATGGAGGCGGGCCCGCGCAGCACTTCGACGCGTTCGAAGGCATAGGGCTCGTTGCGGATCACGCCGTACCAGCCGGTGAGCGGCTGGCGCATGCCGTTGAGCAGCACCGAGCCTTCGCTGCCGCCGCGCAGCGTGAACCAGTCACCACGGTTGTCGAGGCCGTACATCTCGTTGCGCACGCCGGCGGTGTAGCGCAGGGCCTCCTGCATGGTGAAGGAGCTCTGGTCGCGCAGCTGATCTGCGGTAATCACCGTGATGGATTGCGGCACCTCATTGAGCGGCGTGTCGGTCTTGGTGGCGGTGGCGCTGCGTTTGGCCGCGTAGCCGCGCACCGGGCCGTTGGCGGTCTCCTGTTCGGCGGCCGCCTTCACGCGGACAGGCGCGAGAACCGTGCTGGGTTCGGTAACCGGTGTAGCTGGCAAGGGCGCGCTGGCCGGGGCGCTGGCGTCGCCTGCCGCCGGTGCGGCCGGCTCGGGGCTCGTCTGCGCCAGGGCGAAAGTCGGCAGCGCTGCAATCACGGCTGCCGCGATCGCAGCGCGCGCGTGGTGTTGGTGAGGCTCCCTCGTGTCGAACTTCTTCATGGTGTGGTTTGGTTTGTGGCAGTGGAAACAGGACCTCAGGGGGGTGAGGGCTCCGTCGCAGGCACCAGCGCGAGCAGGGCCTTCTTCAGCCCTGCGGTGCTCGGGGTCTCGACGAACACGCAGCGCTTGCCGGTGCGCTTGCAGTGGTCTTTCACGCGCCAGTAGGCGTCGTGGCTGATGCAGCCGGTCTGGCAGATCACCAGGTCGGCGGCGGCCAGCGTGGAATCGAGCTTGGCGGGGCTGTCTTCTTCGCCGCCGTCGTGGTGCAGGAAACGCCCGCCGGTGCGCTCGACCAGGTGGCGGTAGACCGGCACGCTGGCTGGGCGGCCGCCGACACAGAGTACGGAACGGTCGTCGAGCCGGGTGGGTGGCTCGCGGTCCTGGATGCCGTTGCTCGGTGCAGCGGCGTCGCCTGCGAGATGGTCGCGGCGGTGCAGTTCGGCGGCCACTTCTTCGGCATGGCGGCGCTGGCGTTCGGTCTCTAGTTGCGCCTGTTGAAGGGCGCGTTCGAGCTGCTGCAGGCGCTCGATCTGGCGCTCGCTCTCGCGGGCGAGGTCGAAGCGGCTCCTGAGCCCGGGCGCGGCAGCTTCGAGGGTGCGCAGTTCGTCGCGCAGGGTGGCGATGGTGGTGTCTCGGCTGATGAGTTGAGCGCGCAGTTGGACGATCTGAGTTTGCTGCTGCTCGCTGCGCAGATGGTGTTCGTCGGCCTGCCGCGTGCCGCGCTGCTGCGTCGCGGCGAGCTCGCGCGCGAGCACGGCGTTCTCGTCGACAAGGTTCTCGAAATGCGCGAGATCCACGCGGCGCGCCATGCCCACCTGGTGCTGGAGCATGTGCACTTCACCGAGCACCTGATGCTCCAGTGCGGGCGTACAGCGTGCGTGCGTGAGCGTGGCCCAGAAGGCGCCGGCCAGGTCCTTGCCTTTGGATGCCTCGGCCCACCATGCGGCCAGCGCCTCGGTGGTCTTGGCCTTGGCGGCCTGGCGCAGCGTGAGCAGGCAGCGGCGGTCGAGCTCGCGTTGCACGGCCTCGGCCACCGGCGTGCGCAGGCGGCACTCGGCGATCACGCCGCAGTGCAGTTCGTACTCATCGGCGATGGCCTGACCCCCCAGCACCTTGTCGACCAGCCGGCGCAGCGCGCTGATGGGCAGGCACACGCCGACGACCGGGCAGTGGGCGTGGCTGTCGAGCTCCCACAGGCGCCGTCGCCGGGAACCGTTGGCCAGAGCAGCAGGAGCGCTCAACACAGTGGCGCCGGTCTGGCTGGCGGCCAGGCGCACCAGGGTTTCGAGTTGGTTGGGGTCTTTCTGGCACATAGGGTGTCTCCCGTTCAATGCACTTGCGGTGCGTCGTGCGGTGCAGGTGCTGGCGCCGAAGGTGAGGCGGCGTCGTTGTCGATGCGCTCTTGCGCATGGCCCAACATGCCCACCAGCTCGCGGAAGGCGGCGGGTTCGAAGCGCATGCTCAGGTAGTGCAGCGTCACGGTGACCACGCCGCATGCGCAGATCGATACATGGCCGAGCTCGCTTCGCGCGAGGGGCAGGCCGGGGCCGTGCTGTTCAGGATCGGGGTGGTGCATGGGTCCTCGCGTCGGTTGGCGAAGCAGTGGATGGGGCGGACCGCGTTCGATGCGGTTCAGCGGGGGGACTGCGTGGCCAGGTCGCAGCGCAGGCGCTCCAGCGTGGCCAGCGGAATCACGCGGCGAAAGGCGTACTGGTCGTGCGCGCAGCCGAGCGTGGCGCTCGCACCGGCCAGCAGCGCCACGCGTAGCGGCTTGGGAAAGTCAAAGCGCAGAAAGTGCACCTGCGAACTCGCCGCTTCTTGGCCCGCCCTCTGTGGCGCGGGCAGGCCGGTATTGGCTTGCGCGTACACGCGGGCGAAGTGGGGCAGTTCGACGTAGAGGCGGGTCACGGCCTCGCAGATCCTGGGTGGAGCCTGCGGAGGCAGTGACAGCGGGGGCGTTTCCGTCTCGCGCGCGGCTGCGTTGCTCAGGTCGATGAGAAGCGTGGCCTTCCAGTTGGTGCCATCGGGCACAAGGTGCTCGCAGGCAGAAATCTCGCGTTGGGCGTCGTCGTCGGGCTCGGCGCGCAGCTGGTCGACCTGGTACTCGACGGTGCGTGCATCCTCGAACTGGAACCACATGCGCGGCCCAAGCGCGATGCTGCGGCCGCGCCGATGCGCGATCAGACTTTGCTTGTGTCGGTGCTGTTCGCTCGCAAGTGAGGGAAAGAGTAGGGCCATGTCCAGTCCGAATTCGGTGTCTGGCACGGCGGGCGATGGCTGGCTGTGCGCGAGCCCTGAAAGCAAGGACGTCCACCAGGTGGCAGGGGCGGCTTCAGGGTTTGTGAACTTTAATGCGAATCGTTCGCATTCACAACCTTAAGGCCCTGTTCATCCCCCGGAAAGGGGTGGGGCTCTATTCGTCGAGTTCGGCCTTGGCCATCTCGACGTCGAGCCGCTCCATCGCATCGACGGGGTCGCAGGCGGCAGCGTCGGCGTAGAGCTGCTCGGCTTGCTTCATCTTCTTGTCGCCTTCGAGCATGACCAGGCCGTTGGCGTACTCGACCATCGCAATTGCGGAGGCCGGGTTGAGTTTGAGGGCGGTCTTGAAGGCAGACAGGCCGGCCTCCTTGCTGGCGCCTTGCGTGCGGGCGAGCAGCGACCCCACCTTGTCGATCACCTCGGCATGGAAAGCGCCGAGCGCGATGTGGGCGTCGGCGTGCTTGGGCTGCAGCTTGATGGCGGTTTCCAGTGCCGTCTTGACCTTGCTGCCAAGCCCCTGGGCCAGCGCCTTGGCGACGCTGATGCCCTGGCTGTAGCGGCCGAGTGCGTAGGCCATGAGGTAGTGCGCGTTGGCGTTCGTGGGCTCGGCGGCGGCCTGCGCCTCGGCGCGCTCGGCCACTTCGAGAAAGAGCGCGAACTTGGTCTTGTCGCTCTTCTCGAGGTAGTTGGCGTAGATGGCCTGGGCCTTGTTGGCCACGGTCGTGCCTGCGGGGCCCGCCTTCAGGCCAGCCTCGGCGGCCTTCTGGAACTCGCCCGCGTGGTACAGCGCCCAGGCGGAGAGCACCTTGTCGTCTTTGGGGAGAGGCTCCGCGTCACCCGCGTGGAGCCGGGCCCATTTCTTCCTGAGCGCGGCGGCGTCGAAGCTGTAGTCGGTGGCGTCGTAGGGGAAGGCAGTCCACTTGGCCATGGTCGTCTCCTGAGCGCTGGTGTGGTGCGCGTGGGCAGGTTATGGGGCGGGCTTCTGGTAGCGACCCACCAGGCCGAGCAGGTGCTCGCGCTGGGCTGGGTCGAGGTAGGGCATAAGAAGGCTGAGCACGTGGAAAGCGCCGCGCAGCAGAGCCACACCGGCGCTCTCGGGCTCGAGCGCGTTGCGCGGGTCGCGCACATATTCGTAGCTCAGCCAGTAGGTGAGCACGACGACCATCGCGGTGGCGGTGGGCTCGGCCTCGGTCGGTGTGATTCGGATCGCATTGCCACGCGCCAGGCCACTGAGCACGCCTTGCACCGCCTGCGTCTTGTCGCGCAGCACATTCTGGAACTGGGTCTCCAGCTTGCGGTTCTTGCTGAGCAGGTCGTTGAGGTCGCGGTACAGAAAGCGGTAGCGCCAGATCAGCTCGAACAGCATGTGGAAGAACAGCCAGGCGTCTTCGACATTGCGAACGTCGTCGGCGGCGTGCAGCAACTGCCGCAGAGACTCGTCATAGCGCGTGAAGAGCGAGTTGATCAGCTCGTCTTTCGCGGGGTAGTGGTAGTACAGGTTGCCGGGGCTGATGTTCAACTCCGCCGAGATCAGTGTGGTCGAGACGTTCGGCTCGCCGAAGCGATTGAAGAGATCCAGCGTCACTTCGAGGATGCGTTCGGCGGTACGGCGCGGCTTCTTGGGCGGAGGGGCCATGCTTGTCTCTCATGCCTCGTTGTTATCTGCGGGCGAATCTAGCACCAGACACCGGTTTTGCCACCAGCGAAGATTGCATCGGCTGCCTACAATCGCAGCCCTTCATGCCAGCCATCTCCTTCCAGAACATCAGCAAGCTCTACTCATCCGGCGGGCGCGATGTGCGTGCGCTGGACGGCGTGAGCTTCGAGATCCAGCCCGGCGAATTCTTCGGTCTGCTCGGGCCGAATGGCGCGGGCAAGACCACACTCATCAGCATCCTCGCGGGGCTCACGCGCGCCAGTGGCGGCGCGGTCTCGGTGCTCGGGCACGACGTGGTCTCCGACTACGCCGAAGCACGCAAGCGCCTGGGTATCGTCCCGCAGGAGCTGGTGTTCGACCCGTTCTTCAGCGTGCGCGAAACCCTCGTTATCCAGAGTGGCTATTTCGGTGTGCGCAACAACGGCGCCTGGATCGACGAACTGCTCGAAGGCCTGGGGCTGTCTGACAAGGCCCACGCCAACATGCGCCAGCTCTCCGGGGGCATGAAACGCCGCGTGCTGGTGGCGCAGGCGCTGGTGCACCGGCCGCCCGTGATCGTGCTCGACGAACCAACGGCGGGTGTGGATGTCGAACTGCGCCAGACCCTGTGGCAGTTCGTTGCTCGACTCAACAAGGAAGGCCACACCGTGCTGCTGACCACGCACTATCTCGAAGAGGCCGAGGCGCTGTGCGGCCGCATCGCGATGCTCAAGCAGGGTCGTATGGTGGCGCTCGATCGCACCTCCGCACTCCTGGCCGGCACGGCGAGCACGATGATGAGATTCAAGATGGACGCGCCGCTGCCAACGCAGCTCGCCGCCCAGTCGCGCGTGACCGGGCGCATCGTGCAGGTCACCGCGCACGACGCAGCCGAGGTCGAGACGGTGCTAGGCATTCTGCGCGCCGCCGGCTGCCAACCCGAAGACCTGGAGATCGGCCGCGCCGACCTCGAAGACGTGTTCCTCGAGATCATGCAGGGGCCGCCGAAGACGATCGACCAGGTGAAGGTGGCGGTATGAGGCGGGCTGCAGCGCTGGGCCGCCCCAAGCAAGGCCCGACTCGCTCGGAGGGTCGATCGCCGGCAACGGCGATCGCGGAGTTGTCATGACGGCTCTGGCGGGCGCGCGTACGCTGCTCTACAAGGAGATGCTGCGCTTCTGGAAGGTCAGCTTCCAGACCGTCGCTGCGCCGGTGCTCACCGCCGTGCTGTACCTGCTGATCTTCGGCCATGTGCTCGAAGGCCGCGTCACGGTGTTCGGCGAGGTGGGCTACACCAGCTTCCTCATTCCCGGCCTGGTGATGATGAGCGTGCTGCAGAACGCCTTTGCCAACAGCAGTTCCTCGCTGATCCAGAGCAAGATCACCGGCAACCTCGTGTTCCTGCTCGTCACACCGCTCAGCCACTGGGCCTGGTTCGTGGCGTACGTGGGTGCCTCGATGGCGCGCGGCGTAGTGGTCGGCCTTGGCGTGATGTTGGTGACGGTATGGTTCGCGCCGCCACCTGTGTCGCATCCGGTCTGGGTCTTCGTCTTCATGCTGGCCGGCGCCGCGATGATGGGCGCGCTCGGCCTGATCGCGGGGCTCTGGGCCGAAAAATTCGACCAGATCGCGGCCTTCCAGAACTTCCTGATCATGCCCATGACGATGCTCTCGGGCGTGTTCTATTCGATCAAGTCGCTGCCGGCCTTCTGGCAGGGCCTGAGCCACCTGAACCCCTTCTTCTACATGGTCGACGGCTTCCGCCACGGCTTCTTCGGCGTGAGCGACGTTTCGCCGTGGACGAGCTTGCTCATCGTGAGCGCGAGCCTGGTTGTGGTGTGCGCCTTGTGCCTGCATCTCCTTCGCATCGGCTACAAGATCAGACACTGAGATAATCCGACTCCATGGCTGATCCCACCCCCGCCGAAGTCCAGCGCTACATCGCGCAAGGCCTGGCCTGCGAGCATCTGCAGGTTGAAGGCGACGGCCGTCATTTCTTCGCCACCATCGTGTCGGCCGAGTTCGATGGCAAGAGCCGGGTGGCGCGCCATCAGCGCGTCTACCAGGCCCTGGGCGATAGAATGCGTGAGCAAATCCACGCTCTGTCCATGAAGACGCTGACCCCGGCCGAGTGGGCTGCCAGCCCAGCCCCGGCCTCCACCCACCACCACTGATACCCGCCGCAGTGCTCACTGCGGCTGGCGAGCCTGCGCCAGCGGGTTCGAAAGCCGGGGTGGTCATGGGGCAGCCAAGAAAGCTCAAGCATGGACAAACTTCTGATTCACGGCGGCCGCCGCCTCGCGGGCGAACTCACGATCTCCGGCGCGAAGAACGCGGCCCTGCCCGAACTGTGTGCGGCCTTGCTGACCGATGAATCGGTCACGCTGACCAATGTGCCGCGCCTGCAGGATGTGAATACCACGCTCAAGCTGCTGCGCATGCTGGGCGTGGCGGCGCAGCGTAGCGACGCGCAGCCCGAGACGGTCACCATCCATGCCGACAAGGTCAGTTCGCGCGAGGCGACGTACGACCTCGTGAAGACCATGCGGGCGTCGATCCTCGTGCTCGGCCCCTTGCTGGCGCGCTTCGGCGAGGCCAAGGTGTCCTTGCCCGGCGGTTGCGCCATCGGCTCGCGGCCGGTCGACCAGCACATCAAGGGCATGCAGGCCATGGGTGCGGAGATCACTGTGGAGCACGGCTACATCCTCGCGCGCGCCAAGCGCCTGCGGGGGGCGCGTATCACGACCGACATGGTCACCGTCACCGGCACCGAGAACCTGATGATGGCCGCCGCGCTGGCTGACGGCGAAACCGTGCTTGAGAACGCCGCGCAGGAACCAGAAGTGACCGACCTGGCCGAGATGCTCATTGCCATGGGCGCGCGCATCGAGGGGCATGGCACAAGCAAGGTTCGCATCCAGGGCGTCGAGCGCCTCGGTGGCCTGCCTGCGACCAAACCGCACCGCATCGTTCCCGATCGCATCGAGGCGGGCACCTTCTTGTGCGCCGTGGCAGCGGCAGGGGGCGACGTGGTGCTGCGCCGCGCCAGGGCCGATCACCTCGACGCGGTGATCGACAAGCTGCGTGATGCCGGCGCCACGATCGAGTCCGCTGACGACTGGATCCGCGTCAAAAGCGAGGGTCGCCTGCGTTCCGTAGGGTTTCGCACGAGCGAGTACCCGGCTTTCCCGACCGACATGCAGGCGCAGTTCATGGCGCTCAATTGCATCGCAAGCGGCACTGCCAAGGTCACCGAGACTATCTTTGAGAACCGCTTCATGCACGTGAACGAACTCATGCGTCTGGGCGCGAAGATCGAGGTCGATGGCCATACGGCGGTGGTCCAGGGAGTGGAGAAGTTGTCCGGCGCGACGGTGATGGCCACTGATCTGCGTGCCTCGGCCAGCCTCGTCATCGGTGGCCTGGTGGCCGAGGGGGCAACGACTGTCGAGCGCATCTACCACCTGGACCGCGGCTATGACCAGATGGAAACCAAGCTGCGCAGCATTGGCGCCGATATTGAACGCATCAAATGATCACTCTTGCCCTGTCCAAAGGACGAATCTTCGAAGAGACTCTGCCGCTGCTGAAAGCGGCCGGCATCGAGGTGCTCGAAGACCCGGAGAAATCGCGCAAGCTCATCATCGGAACGACCCGACCTGATGTGCGCGTGGTGCTGGTGCGCGCCACCGACGTGCCGACCTACGTGCAGTACGGCGGCGCCGACCTCGGCGTGGCCGGCAAGGACGTGCTGCTCGAGCACGGCGGCGAAGGCCTGTACCAGCCGCTCGACCTGCGCATCGCGAAATGCCGCATGAGCGTGGCGGTACGTGACGACTTCGACTACGCCACGGCGGTGAAGCAGGGCTCGCGCATCCGCGTGGCCACCAAGTACACGAGCTGCGCGCGTGATCACTTCGCTGACAAGGGCGTGCATGTGGACGTGATCAAGCTCTACGGCTCCATGGAGCTCGCACCTCTCACGGGCCTGGCCGACGCCATCGTCGACCTTGTCTCCACCGGCAGCACGCTCAAGGCCAACCATCTGGTCGAGGTCGAAGAGATCATGAAGATCTCGGCCCGCCTGGTGGTGAACCAGGCCGCGCTCAAGACCAAGCGCGAACCCATCCGCCAGATCATCGACGCGATCGCGTCGGCCATTCCTCCAACCTGAGCCAGACCATGAGTGTCAACGTCCGCCAGCTCGCCACGACCGCCGCCGATTTCGAAGCCGAGTTCCAGCGCGTCCTGCACTGGTCGGCCGAGACGGACCATGCGATCGAAGAGCGGGTGGCGGCGATCCTCGCCGACGTGCACAAGCGCGGCGATGCGGCCGTGCTGGAGTACACCGAACGGTTCGACGGCCTGAAGGCGAGCGCGGTGTCGGCGCTCGAGATCACCCGCGCCGAGCTGCAGGCCGCCGTGGCGGCGATCACGCCGAAACAACGCGGCGCCCTCGAAGCCGCCGCCGAACGAGTGCGCGACTACCACCAGCGCCAGCTCGAGGCCTGCGGCCGCTCGTGGAGCTATCGCGACGCCGACGGCACGCTGCTGGGCCAGAAGGTCACACCCATCGATCGCCTGGGCATGTACGTGCCCGGCGGCAAGGCCGCCTATCCGTCCAGTGTGCTGATGGGGGCGGTGCCGGCCAAGGTGGCTGGGGTGGGCGAGATCATCATGGTGGTTCCCACGCCCAAGGGCGAGCGCAACGCGATGGTGCTGGCCGCCGCCGCCATTGCCGGCGTCGACCGCGCATTCACCCTGGGCGGCGCACAGGCCGTGGCGGCACTGGCATACGGCACGGCCACCGTGCCCGGGGTCGACAAGATCACCGGGCCCGGCAATGCCTACGTGGCGAGCGCCAAGCGCCGCGTGTTCGGAAAGGTGGGCATCGACATGATCGCCGGCCCGAGCGAGATCCTGGTGCTGGCCGACGGCACGACGCCGGCCGACTGGGTGGCGATGGATCTCTTCAGCCAAGCCGAGCATGACGAGCTGGCGCAGAGCATCCTGCTGTGCCCCGATGCGGCTTACATCGCGAAGGTCAAGGCGGCGATCGATCGGCTGATCGACGGCATGCCGCGCCGCGACGTCATCCGCGCCTCGCTCGAAGGCCGCGGTGCGCTGATCCACACCCGCTCGATGGAAGAGGCCTGCGAGATCAGCAATCGCATCGCGCCTGAGCATCTGGAGATCAGCTCGCGCGAGCCATCGAAGTGGGAGCCACTGCTCAGGCACGCCGGTGCGATCTTCATGGGCGCGTTCACGAGCGAAAGCCTGGGCGACTATTGCGCCGGGCCGAACCATGTCCTGCCGACCTCGGGCACGTCACGTTTCTCGTCGCCCCTGGGCGTGTACGACTTCCAGAAGCGCAGCAGCCTCATCGAGGTGAGCGAAGCGGGCGCGCAGAAGCTCGGCGTGATCGCGGCCGAACTGGCTTATGGCGAGGGCTTGCAAGCCCACGCGCAGGCCGCCGAGATGCGGCTCAAGCCGCGGTGAAGACGGAAACGGGTTATCGCTTGTGGGTCAAGGACGGCTGCATGGCAACCATGGCCCGCAAGGTGCCCTTGATCTCGGCCAGCTCGCGTTGCTGGTCGAGCATGATGCGCTGCATGCCTTCGAGCACCTTGTCCTGCTGGGCGACTTTCTCGCGCAGCATCGAGACGCCGGTCAGGCGGTCGAGGATCTCTGCGACCAGGCTCATTGCGGAGCGCCAGCCTTGATGGATTCGATCTGCGCGAAGAACAGCTCGGCGCGGCGCTGGCCGGCGTCGAGGGTGGCGTTGATCGCGTCCAGGTCTTCCTTGGCGCGGCGTGTGGCCAGGTCGAGCAAGTCGAGGTCGGGCTTGGAAACGCCCGCCTTGTACAAATCGACCGCCGAGCGCATCTCGACAGAGAGGTTGCTCCCGTTGGCTTTCGCCTGCTTCTCCAGGAACTTGCGTTGCCCGGGTTCGAGGTACACGTTGGTCAGGACGGCTGCCATGGCGGTCTCCAGTGAACGATACATGCAATATATTATGTAATACGGGGCCTTTCAAGGCCCGTTGCCCCACGCGATCCCATCATGTCCAGCAGGCATTCTTCCGCCCTTTCCCCGGTCATTGCACGCCACATCCGGCAAGACGTGCAGTCCATGCACGGCTACGCCATCCAGCCGAGCAGCGGCATGCTCAAGCTCGACGCGATGGAGAACCCGTTCCGCCTGCCCGAGGCGTTGCGCCAGGCGCTCGGTGCGCGCTTGGGTGAGGTGGCGATCAACCGCTACCCCGGCGCCCGGATCGACGAACTGCGCGCAGCCTTGGCGCGCCATGTGGGCTTGCCCGAGGGCTTCGAGCTGATGCTTGGCAACGGCTCGGATGAACTCATCAGCCTCCTGAGCATGGCCTGCGACGTGCCTGGTGCCACCGTCCTGGCACCGGTGCCCGGCTTCGTGATGTACGAGATGTCAGCCAAGCTGCAAGGCCTGCAGTTCGTGGGCGTGCCGCTGACGGCTGATTTCGAACTCGACGAGGCCGCCATGCTGTCCGCGATCGACAAGCATCAGCCGGCCATCGTCTTCATCGCGTACCCGAACAACCCGACTGCCAACCTGTTCGACGACGCCGTCATCGAACGCGTCGTGCAGGCGGCACCCGGCCTGGTGGTGATCGACGAGGCCTACCAGCCCTTTGCCTCGCGCAGCTACGTCGACCGCGTGGCGCGGCACGAGCACGTGCTCGTCATGCGCACGCTCAGCAAGTTCGGCCTCGCGGGCGTGCGCCTGGGCTACATGCTCGGCCCGAAAGCGCTGATCGACGAGATCGACAAGGTGCGCCCGCCCTACAACGTGAGCGTGCTTAACGCAGAGGCAGCACTTTTCGCACTCGATCACGACGACGAATTCGCGCGCCAGGCAGCCGTTCTGCGCAGCGAGCGCTCGCGTCTGATCGAGGCGCTGGCCGCCATGCCCGGGGTGAAGCCTTACCCCAGCGAAGCCAACATGGTGCTCACCCGCGTGCCCGATGCGGCCTCGCTGTTCGACGCCCTGAAGCAACGCCGCGTGCTAGTGAAGAACGTCAGCAAACTGCACCCGCTGCTGTCAAACTGCCTGCGTCTGACCGTTGGCACCCCGGAAGAAAACGACTTGTTGATCGAAGCCATGAAAGCGAGCCTGTCATGACCGACCGCATCGCGGACGTCACCCGCAACACCAATGAGACGCAGATCCGCGTCGTCATCAACCTCGACGGCACCGGTGCCGCCAAGCTGGCCACCGGCATCGGCTTCTTCGACCACATGCTCGACCAGATTGCCCGCCACGGGCTGATCGACATCGAGATCGACGCCAAGGGTGACCTGCACATCGACGGCCACCACACGGTCGAAGACGTGGGCATCACCCTCGGCCAGGCTGTGGCCAAGGCGGTGGGCGACAAGAAAGGCCTGCGCCGCTACGGCCACGCCTACGTGCCGCTCGACGAGGCGCTGTCACGCGTGGTGATCGACTTCTCCGGCCGCCCGGGCCTGCACATGCGCGTCGCTTTCAAGAGCGGCATGATTGGCGCGTTCGACACCCAGCTCGCCTACGAGTTCTTCCAGGGCTTCAGCAATCACGCCGGCGTGACCGTGCACATCGACAATCTCGAGGGCGACAACGCCCACCACCAGTGCGAGACCATCTTCAAGGCCTTCGCGCGGGCGTTGCGTATGGCGCTGGAGATCGACCCGCGCGCAGCGGGTGTCATCCCCTCGACCAAAGGCAGCCTCTGACATGGCACGCACTGTGGCCGTCGTCGACTACGGCATGGGCAACCTGCGCTCCGTGTCGCAGGCGGTGATGCATGTCGCGCAGGGCAGCGGCTTCGAGGTGATCGTCACTTCGAAGCCCGATGAGGTCTATGCCGCCGAGCGCGTCGTGCTGCCTGGCCAGGGCGCCATGCCCGATTGCATGCGCGATCTGCGCGATTCCGGTCTGCAAGACGCCGTGCTCGACGCCGCCGCGCGCAAGCCGCTGATGGGCGTGTGCGTGGGCATGCAGATGTTGCTCACTCGCAGCGAGGAAGGGCCTACCGACGGGCTGAATCTCATCCCGGGCGAGGTGATCCGGTTCCAGTTGCAAGGCCAACTGCAACCCGATGGGAGCCGGTTCAAGGTCCCGCAGATGGGCTGGAACCAGGTGATCCAGGCGCATGCGCACCCGATCTGGGCGGGCGTGCCCGATGCTGCCTACTTCTATTTCGTGCACAGCTTCTACGCGCGCCCGTCCGACGCACGCCACAGCGTGGGCGAAACGGTGTACGGCACCCGCTTTACCTGTGCGCTGGCACGCGATAACATTTTCGCCACCCAGTTCCACCCTGAGAAGAGCGCCGAGCAAGGCCTCGCGCTCTACCGCAACTTCCTGCACTGGAATCCCTGATCCGCTTCACGGCGTCATCTCGTCTGCGTTGTTCTCGGGCCTGCGGTTCCTCCCACCTCCTCCACACCCACTCATGCTTCGGCCATGCTGCTGATCCCTGCCATAGACCTCAAAGACGGCAAATGTGTTCGCCTCAAACAAGGCGACATGGCCGACTCCACCACCTTCGGCGAAGACCCGGCAGCCATGGCCCGGCGATGGGTCGATGCCGGTGCACGGCGTTTGCATCTGGTGGACCTCAACGGTGCGTTCGCAGGCAAGCCTGTCAACGAACCTGCCATCAAGGCGATCCTCGCCGAGGTCGGCGACGAGATCCCGGTGCAGCTCGGCGGTGGCATCCGCGACCTCGACACCATCGAGCGCTACCTGGATGACGGCCTGAGCTTCATCATCATCGGCACGGCGGCGGTCAAGAGCCCCGGCTTCCTGAAGGACGCTTGCAGCGCCTTCGGCGGGCACATCATCGTCGGCCTCGACGCAAAGGACGGCAAGGTCGCTACCGACGGCTGGAGCAAGCTCACCGGCCATGAAGTCATTGACCTTGCCAAGAAGTTCGAGGACTACGGCGTCGAAGGCGTGATCTACACCGACATCGGCCGCGACGGCATGCTCACCGGCATCAACATCGATGCCACCGTGAAGCTCGCGCAGTCGCTGAGCATCCCGGTGATCGCCTCGGGCGGGCTGTCCAACCTCGCCGACATCGAGAAGCTCTGCGCCGTCGAAGGCGAAGGCGTGGAAGGCGTGATCTGCGGGCGTGCCATCTACACCGGTGCGCTCGATTTCGCCGCCGCGCAGAAGCGCGCCGACGAACTCAACGGCGCGGCCTGAACCCGATGCTGGCCAAGCGCATCATCCCTTGCCTCGACGTGACGGGCGGGCGCGTCGTCAAGGGCGTCAACTTCGTCGAGTTACGCGACGCTGGCGACCCGGTCGAGATTGCCGCCCGCTACAACGAGCAGGGCGCCGACGAACTTACCTTTCTCGACATCACGGCCACGAGCGACGGGCGCGACCTGATCCTGCCGATCATCGAAGCGGTGGCTTCCCAGGTGTTCATCCCGCTGACGGTGGGGGGGGGCGTGCGTACCGTTGACGACGTGAGGCGCCTGCTCAACGCAGGGGCCGACAAGGTCAGCTTCAACTCTGCGGCGGTCGCCAATCCGCAGGTCATCCGTGATGCCTCGCAGAAGTACGGTGCGCAGTGCATCGTGGTCGCCATCGACGCCAAAGGGCGGGCCGACGGCTCCGGCTGGGATGTCTACACCCACGGCGGTCGCAAGAACACCGGCATCGATGCCGTGGCATGGGCGCGCCAGATGGCCGAGCACGGCGCGGGCGAGATCCTGCTGACCAGCATGGACCGCGACGGCACCAAGATCGGTTTCAACCTCCCGCTGACCCGTGCCGTAAGCGACGCGGTCGACATCCCCGTGATCGCCTCCGGTGGCGTCGGCAACCTGGAGCACTTGGCTGAAGGCATCCAGCAAGGCGGTGCCGATGCCGTGCTGGCCGCCAGCATCTTCCATTACGGCGAGCACACCGTGGCCGAAGCCAAGGCGCTCATGGCCAGCCGCGGCATCCCGGTTCGCCACTGAGCGGGATCGATGGCTGAAGTCCGCATCATTGGCGGGCAATGGAAGCGCAGCAAGCTGCCGGTGGCCGATGCGCCCGGCCTGCGCCCGACGCCCGATCGCGTGCGAGAAACCCTCTTCAACTGGCTGGGCCAGGACCTGGCCGGTTGGCGCTGCCTCGATGCGTTCGCCGGCAGTGGTGCGCTGGGTTTCGAGGCGGCCTCCCGCGGCGCCAGCGAGGTCGTGCTGATCGAACGCGATGCCCGTCTGGCGCGAAACCTGCGCACGGTCAAAGACCGCCTGCAGGCTGCTGCCGTCCAGATCGAAGTGGGCGACGCGATGGGGTGGATGGCGCGCTGTGCCCCGGAGCGCTTTGACCTCGTGCTGATCGACCCGCCCTTCGGAGCAGACCTGTTCCTGCCGGCGTTGCAGGCTGCCGTGCGTGTGCTCGCCCCGGGTGGCTACACCTATCTGGAGGCCGATCGTTCGCTGGCCGACGAGGCGTGTTTGGCCGCACTAGGCCTGCGCCTGCACCGGCAAGGTCGGGCTGGGGCCGTGCACTTCCACCTGATGCAGCGCGGCATGCCCGGCTAAACTGACATCACTTTCCCGAGCCGAACAGAAGGAAGCTGCCTTGACCTCCGCGACCCGCCTCACCGCCGTGTACCCGGGGACTTTCGATCCCATGACGCTGGGCCATGAAGACCTGATGGCTCGTGCCAGCCGGCTGTTCGAGCGGCTGATCCTGGCGGTGGCGACCGGCCACCACAAGCGCACGATGTTCAACCTGTCGGAGCGCCTGGAGATTGCTCAGGAACTGGCTTCGGTTCACCCCAATGTCGAGGTCATCGCGTTCGACGGCTTGCTGAGCGACTTCGTGACCAGCCACGGCGGCAAGGTCGTGGTGCGCGGCCTGCGTGCGGTGAGCGACTTCGAATACGAATTCCAGATGGCTGGCATGAACCGCCATCTCATGCCCAAGGTCGAAACGGTCTTTCTCACGCCCAGCGATCAATTCCAGTTCGTCTCCGGAACCTTCGTGCGCGAAATTGCCACCTTGAAAGGTGATGTCTCCAAGTTCGTGTCACCCTCGGTGCTCAGACGACTGCAACAGCGCGTGAGCGCTGGGGAGCGATAGGCCATGGCACTGTGGATCACGGACGACTGCATCAATTGCGATGTCTGTGAGCCTGAGTGCCCGAACCAGGCGATCTCGCTCGGACCGCAGATCTACGAGATCGACCCGGCCAAATGCACCGAGTGCGTCGGGCACTTTCCCGAGCCCCAGTGCGTGCAGGTCTGCCCGGTGAGCTGCATCCCCGTGAACCCCGAACACATCGAGACACGCGAGATGCTGTGGGGCAAGTTCGAGCAACTGCAGGCTGCAGCCGCGAAGCCTTAGCCGCGCGCTTGCTTCCTGGCATTGGCCATACCTGGGGCCACGGCCTTGAAGTTGCCATTGTCTGCACCGGTTCCGTTGCGGGTTGAGGCGCGATTCCGTGAAGACTTCTTGCTGCCCTTGCGCGGTTGGGTCGGGGGTGCGTCGGCCGGCGCCAGTGACGACCTGGCGTTGAAGCTGCCCGCGGCGAGCGGTGCGGCCGCCTCGCGCCCCAGGCGATCGCGGGCCATGGTGTCGCTCAAGACTTGCTCACGTCGAACCTGCGCAGCCGCGTCGGCTTGTTGCTCGGCGCTGCGTTCGTCTGCGGCGTTCACCACGCGACCGCCAGTGCACGGGACATGCGAGTATTCGCGACCCTCCGGGCCACAGCGGTACACCGTCTGAGCCGAGGCACAGGCGCCTGCCAGCATCAGGCCCCAGACAGCGACCGATCGCTTCACGGCGTAGAGGCGGACCCCGGGCCGTCGGCGCGTGGTGGCTTGGGCCGAGGCGGCTTGGCGTTGATCTTCATGGTGGCGCGCTCCATCTCGCCGGCGAGGATCAGGTCGAGCGCAGGCAGCGTCTTGGTGATGGCGTCGTGGATCGCGTCGCGCGCCGTGGGGCTAGGCTTGCGCAAAACATAGTCGACCACTTCGGCCTTCACACCGGGGTGCCCGATGCCAATTCGCAGGCGCCAGTAGTCGGGCGTGCCGAGCTGCGCGTGAATGTCGCGCAGGCCGTTGTGGCCGGCGTGCCCGCCCCCGCGCTTGAACTTGACCTGCCCCGGCTGCAGGTCGAGCTCGTCGTGCGCCACCAGGATCTCCTCGGGCGCGATCTTAAAAAAGCGCGCCAGCGCAGCCACCGATTTGCCGGACAGATTCATGTAGGTTTGGGGCTCCAGCAACCACAAGGGGCCTTGTTCTCCAGGCCGGTTTACCCGGGCGACGAGGCCGAAATACGCGCGCTCCGGCGAAAGCGAGGTCTTGAGCTCGCGCGCCACGGCGTCGATCCACCAGAACCCGGCGTTGTGGTTGGTGGCTTCGTATTCATGGCCTGGGTTGCCCAGGCCGACCAGCAGTCGAATCATGATGGTGCGGATTATCCCGGCCCGAGTGGTGAGAACTCATCCCGCCGAAGCAGGGAGCCGTGGGGGGTAAGAATGAAAAAGGCCCCGCCAAAGCGGGGCCTTCAGGCAGGCGGATCGCGGGGATTACCGCTTGTTCTGCTTTTCGTTCTTCTTCGGCTTGGCGGCAGGCGCTGCTGCGACTTGCGTGACAGGAGCGGCTTCCTCTTCCTCGACCGGCAGCGAGGTCGACACGATCACGGGGTTCGGCTTGCCTTGCGTCACCACGGTGATGCCGGCGGGCAGCTTGAGGTCGCTCACGTGCAGCGATTGGCCCTTGGTCAGTTCGCCGAGGTCGATGGTGATGAACTCAGGCAGAGCGGAAGCCAGGCACTGGATGCGCAGCTCGGTCGCCACGTGGTTCACGAGGCACTTGTCGGTCTTGACGGCCGGCGAGTTTTCTTCGTTCACGAAGTGCAGCGGGATCTTCTTGGTGATCTTGGTGGTGCCGTCGACGCGTTGGAAGTCGATGTGCAGCACGATCTGGCGGAAGGGGTGCAACTGGTAGTCGCGCAGCAGCACTTGCTGGCTCTTGCCACCCAGTTCCATCTCGAGAATGGTCGAGTGGAAGGCTTCCTTCTTCAGCGCGTGGAAGAGGGCGTTGTGATCGAGTTCGATCATGGTGGGCGTGCCAGCGCCATAAACGATGCCGGGCACCTTGTCGGCATTGCGCAGGCGGCGGCTCGCTCCGGTCCCCTGCTTGGTGCGCTCGAAAGCGACGAATTTCATGTAGTACTCCAGTGATGGATGGGAGCCCGCGACCAGGCTTCCCGATGACGGCCTTGCGGCCACGAACAGCGCAACGTGTGCGCCGGCAAGCGGATCAGAAGTTGTTGTTCTGTTCCGCGAACAGGGAGGTCACCGACTCGCCGTCGGAGATGCGACGGATGGTTTCGGCGAACAGGAAGGCCACCGACAGTTGGCGCACCTTCGAGCATTTCTTGCCGTCCTCGCTGAGCGGGACGGTATTGGTGATGACGACTTCGTCGAGCGCCGAGCCCTTGATGCGCTCGATGGCGGGGCCGGAGAACACGGCGTGCGTGCAGTACGCATAGACGCTCTTCGCGCCGCGCTCCTTGAGCACCTCGGCGGCCTTCACGAGCGTGCCAGCGGTGTCGATCATGTCGTCCATGATCACGCAGTTGCGCCCGTCGATGTCGCCGATGACGTGCATCACTTCGGACACGTTGGCGCGCGGACGGCGCTTGTCGATGATGGCGAGGTCGCAGCCGAGTTGCTTGGCCAGCGCACGTGCGCGCACCACGCCACCGACGTCAGGCGACACGACCACGAGGTCGGAATAGCGCTTGCCCTGCAGGTCGGACAACAACACCGGTGACGCATAGATGTTGTCGACGGGAATGTTGAAGAAGCCCTGGATCTGGTCGGCGTGCAGGTCCATCGTCAGCAGCCGCTCGACGCCCACGGCTTCGAGCATGTTGGCCACGACCTTGGCGCTGATCGGCACGCGCGTGGAGCGCGGGCGGCGGTCCTGGCGGGCATAACCGAAGTAGGGGATGACTGCCGTGACACGCCGGGCCGAAGCGCGCTTCAGCGCGTCGACCATGATGCACAACTCCATCAGGTTCTCGTTCGTCGGCGCGCAGGTCGGCTGCACGACGAAGATGTCGCGGGCGCGAACGTTCTGCTGGATCTCGATGTCGACTTCCCCGTCGGAGAAGCGGCCGACCTTGGCCTTGCCGAGTTCGATGCCGAGATTGGCGGCCATTTCCTGCGCAAGCGCCGGATTGGCATTCCCGGTAAACAGCACGGTATTGAAAAGCACGTTCCCTCCGTCGAGGCTCATTGGGCGCATTCCGTGGGGGCAAACGCGCCCATCTACTTCAGCCCCGGCGTGCCTTCAGGTCCCGGCCTTGTGGTCGGCCCTCAGGCACCGGGAAACAAGAAACTTTGGCAGGGGAGGAAGGATTCGAACCCTCGGATGTCGGAATCAAAATCCGATGCCTTAACCAACTTGGCGACTCCCCTACACCGGTTTGCCGCTTGCGCGGTTCACCTGAAACCTGCTCAGTCTGATGCCCAACCCAACAAGGGGTGGCGCTCCAGACTGCGACACATTCTGCTCACCCAGCCCGGTGGAAGATCCGCCGGGAGTGTCGCCGTGGGTGCGGCCGATGCGTCGCTGATTCTGCCTGCCCTTGCGAAGACTGCGCTGCCGGAGCCCGTCATGCGGCCGTTGCCGAATCGAGCCTGGAGCAACCGTGCGGCTTGCGCCACGTCAGCGCATTGCTGCTCGGCGGGAGGCTGCAGGTCGTTGCGACCAAAACCATCCACCAGGGCATCAATGCCGGTCCCTGCAAGGAAGCCCGACACTATAACAGGTTCGGTATTTCTAGCCAACACAGGGCTGGTAAATATGGCACGGGTTTCGATGCTGGCAGCGGGCTTGATCACGGCCAGCCACTGCGGCGCGAGCGCGATCGGCGTGAGCTGCTCGCCGACGCCTTCGACCCAGGCGTTGTGCCCACCCAGGAAGAACGGAACATCGGCGCCTAGCTTCAGCCCGAGGTCGAGCAGGCGCTGCAGAGGCCAGTCCAGTTGCCACAAGCGGTTGAGGGCGAGCAAGGTGCTGGCGGCATCGGAGCTGCCACCGCCCATGCCCGCGCCCCACGGCACTTGCTTGTCGATGGAGATGTCGGCGCCCCACGAGGTGCCGGATTCGGCCTGCAAGAGACGGGCGGCGCGAAGGCACAGGTCGTCGGCGGGTAATGCTGCACCGAGGTCGTGGCGAGCGACGGCTCCGTCCGTACGGCGCTCGAAGTGCAAGGTGTCGGCCCAGTCGATGAGCACAAAGGCCGACTGCAGAAGGTGGTAGCCGTCCGGGCGCCGGCCCACCACATGCAGAAAGAGATTCAGCTTGGCAGGAGCGGCGACTTCGTAGAGCGCGGTCAGGGCCATGGTCGGTCAAGAGGGTCGAGTCGGACGCGCACGGTGACTGCGCGTGGCAGCTTGCGCTGGGCGGCGATCCAGCCTTCGTCGAATCGGGCGAGGTCGACCGACCAGCCCAGCTGCTCGAAGCCGGCATCGGCCGGCGCGACGTTCGGCTGGCTTGGGGCGCCTGGCCAGGGGCGCCCGCGCAGCCAGTCGAACAGCGCGGCAATCGGAAGGCGCTCGCCGAGCATCTCTTGCGTGAGTGCGTCGAGGTTCGGGTACGCGGTTTCGCCTTGCGAGGTGGTCAACCAGGCGCGCTGGCCAGACCATCGCGCCTGCGCGAGCACGGTGCCGAAGGGTGACGACAGGTTGAGTTGGCCGCTTTCGGGTGTACCCCTCAGCTCGAAGTTGCCGCTTTCGCTGCGCGCGGGTTCGCTGGCGCTGGCATCGACCCGTACCGAGAGCTTTCCGGAGAGCGTGTCGGTGCCGACGGCCGCCTGCTCGCCCACCGTCGCGCAGCCTGCGACCAGACCGGCCATCACGCCTGCGATACACGCGCCGGCGAAAGTGCGCAGGGCGCGCGCCACCAGTTTCACAGATCGACCCGCAAGCGAGCCAGCGTTTCCTTGAGAACGTCGTTGCTGTCGTCCTTCTTGCGCACGTCGCGCAGGATCTGGCGTGCCTCTTCTTGCCGGCCGCTCACCCACAGCACTTCACCGAGGTGTGCGCCGATCTCGACATCGGGCCGCGCCTTGTAGGCCTGCTGCAGCAGGCGCAGCGCTTCGTCGCGATTGCCCATGCGGTACTCGACCCAGCCCAGGCTGTCGGTGATGTACGGCTCACCGGGTGAAAGCTCGAGTGCCTTCTTGATCAGGTCGCGCGCCTCGGGCAGGCGCAGGTTGCGCTCGGCCAATGAATAGCCCAGCGCGTTGTAGGCGTGATGGTGGTCGGGCTTGAGTTCGATCGTGCGGCGCAGGAGCCGCTCCATCTCGTCGAGATTGTTGAGCTTCTCGGCCATCATGGCCTGCTCGTAGAGCAGGTCGGCGTCGTCAGGGAAGCGCTTGTTGGCGTTGGCGAGCACGGCGTTGGCGTCGCTCCATTGCTTCATGTCGCGCAGCAACTGCGCCTCTGCGAGGAACTTTGCGCGGGCATCTTCGGCAGAGCGCTCGGGCGCACGTTGGATCAACTCGCGGCCTTGCTTCAATTTGCCCTGCTTGGCCAGCAAGGAGGCGCGGCGCGCTTGCACATCCAGCGCGCGCTGCGGGTTGGTCACCTTGGACAGCCAGGCCTCGGCACCGGCGTAATCGCGCTGTTGTTCGGCCGCCTGCGCGAGCAGAAGGTAGGCCTGCGTCGTGCCCGCTTCGGCGGCGCCGGGGTCGGCGTTCTCGTCGTCATCGGGCTGGCCGGCCGGCGTGGCGGGGGCGATGGTCCCGGCCTGCACGCGCTGCAGATAGTCCTGCAACACGGTGGTGGCCTCCTTGGGGTGCTTCAGTTCGAGCTGGATGGCCGCGAGCGTCAGCCAGGCAGCGGCGGGCGCCCCTTCACCGCGCACGACGGCTTCGAGTTGCGGCACGGCATCGGCATAGCGTTGGCCGCTGCTCAAAACCCGCGCGTAGACCAGGCGCAGCGGCGTGGTGTCGGGCTTGGCCTGCAGGTAGTCGGTGACGATGGCCTCGGCCTCTGGCGTGGTCTGCATCAGCTCGAGGGCCAGCAGGGCGGGGGCATCGGCAGCGCGATCCTGCGCGTGTGCGCTCTTGGCCAGTTCGAGGGCGCGAGGGGCATCGTTTGCCGCGAACCATGTGCGACCCATGGCCACCTGCGCAGCGATGCGTGTGTCGGCCGTCGAGAGTGAGGGCTCGAGGATCGACTCGATCAGCTTGGCCGATTGCGCCTTGTCGGGGTTGCGTTCGAACAGCCTTGGCAGCGAGGCGATTGCCGTCGGTCGATCTGCGGGCGACGCCATGGTGAGCATCGTGCGTGCCGGCTCCACCGCGTCGGTGTATCGGTTGAGCGCCACCAGGATCTGCAATTCATAGCGCACCGCCTCGATCGACTGCGGCAGAGCAGCGCGCCAGGCTTGCGCTGCGGTCAGCGCTTCGTTGCCGGCCCGTTGCTGAAGGGCAATGTCGGTGGCCCGGCGGAACAGGGCTTCGTCGCGCGTCTTGCGGGCGGCATCGAGGAGAGCCTGGTAGGCAATGCCGGGTTGCCCGGAGCGCAACTCCATCTCGCCGACCAGCAGCTCGTAGAACAAGGGCGCGTCGAGCTTCGAGTTGGCCACGACCTGCTGGGGCGACTCGGGTTGGGCCCATGCCCCGCCATTCATGAGCACCAAGGCACAGGCCGCCGCCAAGGTGGCGCGGGGGATCGGGAAAAGGGGTCGCATGGTCTGCTCCTGGTGCTGCAAAGATTCTAGTCAGCTGATGCGACTCGACATCGTCACGATAATTCCCTGCATGCCAGAACTTCCCGAGGTCGAGGTCACCCGACAAAGCTTTGCGCACCGTATTGCCGGCGCGCGGGTGACGGGCGTGCGCGTGGGCAAGCCGCTGCGGTGGCCCCTGGGCTGCGATCCCGACAGTCTGCTGGCGCAGACCGTGGGCGATGCGCTGCGACGCGGCAAGTACCTGTGGCTGCCGCTGTCCCGCGGTGGGCTGCTGATGCACCTGGGCATGTCGGGTTCGCTGGCGTTCCGGGAAGACGGCGCGCCGCACGGCAACCACGACCATTTCGACCTCGTCACCACGCAGGGCACCCTGCGCCTCACCGACCCGCGCCGCTTCGGCGCGGTGGTGTGGTCGCCCAGCCAGAGCGAAGGCATGGCGAGCAAACTGCTCGCCGGCCTGGGCGTGGAACCCTTCGACGCGGCATTCAAGGGCAGCTACCTGCACGCTGCCTTGCAGCGCCGGCGCGTGGCCGTGAAGCTCGCCTTGCTGGCGGGTGACATCGTCGTGGGTGCCGGCAACATCTACGCCTGCGAGGCGCTCTTCGCCGCAGGCATCGACCCCCGCACGCGCGCCGACAAGCTGAGCCGCCCGCGCGCCGAGCGGCTGGCGCATGCGGTTCGGGAAACGCTGGCGCGCGCCCTGGCGCTCGGGGGATCGACCCTGCGCGACTTTCGCGATGCCCACGGCATGGCGGGCGAGTTCCAGCTGCAGGCGCAGGTGTACGGACGCGAGGGTTTGCCTTGCCATGTATGCGGTACGCCCATCCGGAGGCTCATCCAGGGGCAGCGCTCTACTTTTTACTGCCCGACCTGCCAGAAACGCTGAAAAAAAGGCGCTGGATAAAGCCAAAAAGCGCACACCGGAAGAGTCACTCCGGTGTCCAGATGTTTCTGTTGGGCTGCAGCAAAGAACTCTCGGGCTACCATGCCTGACGCTAATTTTGCTGGGCCGCGATCTACCCATGGCTTCTTCTTTTGCAAGCAGTCTTGACGAGCTTTCCCAGTGGCGCGCAACGCTCGGGCAGCGTCTTGACGAGTACAGCCGTTTCATCGGTGAGCAAGACGTTGCCGACCCCGCCGCCCAGGAATCCCTCGACACGCTGCGCAAGCGACTTTCCGGCGAGAAGCTCATCGTGGCCTTCGTGGCGGAGTTCTCGCGCGGCAAGTCCGAACTCATCAACGCGATCTTCTTTGCCGACACCGGCCGCCGTGTGCTGCCCGCCACACCGGGCCGCACCACGATGTGCCCGGTCGAACTCGGCTACGAAGCGGGCGAAGCGCCTGCGCTCGCACTGCTGCCCATTTCGACGCGGCTCGAAGGCCTCTCGCTGACCGAACTTCGTGGCCAGGCCAAGCGCTGGACGCACGTGCCGCTCGATGTGTCGTCGGCCGACAAGCTCACCGACGCGCTGCGCGAAGTCATGCGCACCGAGTGGGTGAGCGTGGACGACGCGAGGGGCCTGGGCTTCTGGGACGACGAGCACCCCGAAGACAACCCGCCGATCAATGACGAAGGGCTGGTCGAAGTGCCGGCCTGGCGCCACGCGGTCATCAACTATCCGCACCCTTTGCTCAAGCAGGGCCTGGTGGTGCTCGATACGCCGGGCCTGAACGCCATCGGTGCCGAGCCGGAGTTGACCCTGAGCCTGCTGCCTTCGGCGCATGCTGTGGTGTTCATCCTGGGTGCCGACACCGGCGTGACCAAGTCCGACATGGCCATCTGGCGCGATCACCTCGGCTCGCCTTCGGGCGCGAGCTTCGTGGTGCTCAACAAGATCGATGCGCTGCTCGACCCGCTGGCCACCGCCGAGCAGGTGCGTGACCAGATCGAGATGCAGCGCCAGAACACGGCGCGCACGCTCGACACCGATGCTGCACGCGTGTTCCCGCTGTCGGCGCGCCAGGCCTTGGCCGCGCGCATCGATGGTGACTCGCGCGGGCTGGCCGAGAGCCGTCTGCCGGCGCTTGAAGCCGCGCTCAGCGCGCAATTGCTGCCGCAACGCCGCGACACCTTGCAGATGATGGTCTCCGACGCCACGCAGCGCATGGAGTCCCAGGTGACACGCCGCTTGAGCGACCGCCGCCGCCAGACGGCCGAGCAGATGCTCGAGTTGCGTGGCCTGCGTGGCAAGAGCAGCGCCAAGACCCGCCTGATGCTCGAGCGCGTCGACGCCGAGACCGCCGAGTTCGAGCAGTGCACCTCGCGGCTGCAAGCCATGCGCATGGTGCACAGCCGCATGCTGAAGAACGCGCTCGTCGATCTGACGAGCGACCGCCTGCGCGAAGAAGTCAACGAGATGCAGAAGTCGATGAATGCCTCGTTGCTCAATCTGGGTGCGAAGAAGGCATTCCTGGCGTTGTGCTCGCGCCTGCGCGAGCTGCTCGAGGTCTCGCAGGTGCGCGCCGGAGAGATCCACGACATGCTCAACGCCTCGTTCACCAAGTTGAATGCCGAGTTCGGGTTCAGCCTGGCGGTTGGCAAGGTGCCTGAGCTGGGGCGCTTCGTGCAGGAGTTGCAGCTCATTCAGCGCAACTACGTTCAGTACCTGGGCCTCACGCAGGCCCTGCGCCTGTCGCAGCCCAAGTTCATGGAGCAGTTCCGGCGCATGCTGGTGTCCAAGCTGCGTGTGGTGTTCGAGAACGCCAGCAGCGAACTCGAGCTGTGGAACAAGGTGGCTTCGTCGCAGGTGGATTCACAACTGCGTGAGCGTCGCCGTGGCTTCCGCCGCAGGCGCGAGGCGCTGGAGCGTATCCAGGCCGCGTCGGGTGATCTGGAGCAGCGCATCTCCGAGCTCGAAGCACAAGACACCCAACTGCAAACCCTGCTCGCACGCAGCGCCGAACTGGCCGTTCGCGTGAAGGAGCAGGCGCGGCTCGAACCGCAAGCGCCTGCCGATGACGCCGGCGCGAGCGAGACCGGCGCGCTTTACGCGGCACAAGCCTGAGCCTATCTCCCGAGCCGGCGCGATTCGCCACGCCCCTGATCGCGTGGCAGCGCGAGCATGGCCGCCACACCTTGCCCTGGCAGCGCACGACCGACCCGTACCGCGTGTGGCTCTCGGAGATCATGCTGCAGCAGACGCAGGTTGGCACCGTGCTCGGCTACTACCAGCGATTTCTCGATCGCTTCCCGAACGTGAACGCCCTGGCCGCCGCGTCGCAGGACGAGGTGATGAGCCTGTGGAGCGGTCTGGGCTACTACAGCCGCGCGCGCAACATGCACGCCTGTGCCAAGGCGGTGGTGGCGTTGCACGGCGGGATGTTCCCGCGCAGCAGCGCGCAGTTGCAGACGCTGCCCGGCATTGGCCGGTCTACCGCGGCGGCGATCGCGGCCTTCTGCTTTGGCGAGCGGGTGGCGATTCTTGATGGCAACGTGAAGCGCGTGTTGACGCGATTTCTCGCGTTCGATGGTGACCTGGCCGTTGCTCGCCATGAGCGCGACTTGTGGGAGCGCGCCACCGAACTGCTGCCCCACGAAGACATCGAGGCCTACACGCAAGGGCTGATGGACCTGGGGGCCACGGTGTGCCTGGCGCGCTCTCCGCAGTGCCTGCTGTGCCCGGTTCACCCGCATTGCGCCGCGCGCCGCGCTGGCACGCAAGAGAACTACCCGGTCAAGACCCGCAAGATCAAGCGCGGCGCGCGTGCGAACGCGTGGCTGTGGCTCATGCACGATGATCAACTCTGGCTGTGCCAGCGCCCGGACACCGGTGTGTGGGCCGGTCTGTGGAGCCTGCCCGAGTTCGAGAGCCCGCAAGCGCTCGAAGCCGCATGCGCAGCCTGGCCGGGCGAGGGCTCCGTGCTGCCGAGCTTCACCCACGTGCTCACGCATCTCGACTGGGCCTTGCACCCGCTGCGCTGGACCCTGCCTGCGCGCACCTCGAAGAAATCACTCGCGGCCATCACCGGCACGCTGCCAGTCGGTGCCTGGTTCGGGCTCGACGAGGCCTTGGCGATGGGGCTGCCCGCGCCGCTGCGCAAGTTGCTGACGCAGGCCCAGGCGAGCTGATTCGCGCGAGCGGGCCGCGCTACCTTGTTGGGCTACTTGACCACGCCCTTCGAGCGCAGGAACTCATCCACCAGTTGAAGCCGCACCTGCGGGTCTGGCAACTCCATCAGCTTCTGCTTGGCTGCCACCGAGATCGGCAGGATCTCGCACCAGCGGTTGGCGACCCAGCCGGCCCTCTCGAAGGTGAACGGCTTGAGGAATGGCTCCGAGCCCTGCTGCTTGAGCGTGGCGATGGCGTTGGCGAGCCCGCGCACGGTGTCGAGCAGGGCGGCATCGGGCGCCACACTATCGTCGCCTTCGAGCCGCTTGGCCTGGGCGAGCCACAAGCCATCGCTTTGCTGTTCGAGTGATTGCGTCTCGAAGCGCTCCGTGCCGCGGCAGCGCACTTGAAGGATGCCGGGCTGAGTGCTGTCGACATCGATGAGCTCGGCCAAGGTGCCGATGGTTTCGAGCGCGACGGCCTGGCCGGGCTTGCGCACTTCGCTGCCCTGGCGAAGCGCCACCACGCCGAAGGACGTGCCCTCGCGCAGGCAGGTGCTGACCAAGTCGAGGTAGCGTGCCTCGAACACCTTCAAGTTCAGCAAGCCACCCGGGAACAACACCGCTTGCAGCGGAAACAGGGGAATCGACAGGAATTCAGTCTCTGGCATCGAGTTCTCGATGGCGGATCAAGGTGATGCCGCGGTGGGCGAAGCGCTTGGCCAGGGTCTCGACGAAGTAGACCGAGCGGTGCTGGCCTCCGGTGCAGCCAATGGCCACGGTGAGGTAGCTGCGCTGGTCGTTTTCGAATGCGGGAAGCCAACGGCGCAAGAACCCCTCGATCTGCGACAACATTTCGCCGACTTCGGGTTGCGCCTGGAGGTAGGCCGCCACTTCGCCGTCGCGTCCGGTTTGGGGGCGAAGTTCGCGGATGTAGTGCGGATTGGGCAGCACGCGGACATCGAACACATAGTCGGCGTCGAGCGGCACGCCATGCTTGAACGCGAACGACTCGAACACCAGGGTGAGCGCGCGGGTCTTGGCCTGAACGAGATCGCGCACCCAGATGCGCAGTTGTGCCGGTCGCAGCGAACTGGTGTCGACCACGGTCGAGACCTCGCGCAGCCCGGCAAGCAGTTCGCGTTCAAGTTCGATCGCGTCATTGAGCGCGTGGTGGTTGGCCGCGGGCTCCTCGTCGCGCCCAGGCGAGGGCGACTGCAGGGTCCGGGTGGTCTGGGCGATCTGGGTCAGCGGGTGCGGCCGGCGCGATTCAGAGAAGCGCCTCACCAACGCCTCGGTGCTCGAATCGAGAAAGATCGAGCGGATGACCACACCCTCGCCTCGCAACTCTTCGATCAGCTTGAGCAGATGCGGCAGCGAGCCGGCGCTGCGCACGTCCACCGCGATGGCCACGCGGCGTTGCAGCCGTTCGTGCTCGAGGCGCAGAAAGTCGCGCAGCAGCTCGGGCGGGAGGTTGTCCACGCAGAAGAACCCGGCATCTTCGAGGGCATGCAAGGCCACCGACTTGCCCGAGCCGGAGATGCCGGTCACGAGTACCACCTCGTGTGGCGAGGCGGGTGGCGAGGTGTCCAGTGAGGGCGTTTCGCCCGCGGTGGGTAATGCGCTCATCGTCGTCTGTGGGTTCACTTGCGCTTGCTGTTTCGCCCCGCGGGGGCGGGGGTGACCTCTGCCGCCACGGACAAAAGCTCCTGTGCATGAGCAAGTGTGGTGCCCGACTGCCGCTCACCACCCAGCATGCGTGCGACTTCTGCCACACGCGCTTCACCAATGACCGCGTTGACCTCGCTGCGCGTGCTGCCGTCGCGCAGCGCCTTGCTCACGACGAAGTGGTGGTCGGCGCAGGCGGCCACCTGCGGCAGGTGGGTGACGGCCATCACCTGCCGATCGCGCCCGAGCTGTTTCATCAGGCGCCCCACCGTATCGGCGACCGCGCCGCCGACGCCGGCATCGACCTCGTCGAAGATCAGTGTGCCGGCGGCTTCACCTGCCGGTGCGAGCTGGCTCGTGGTCACCGCGATGGCCAACGCGATTCGCGAGAGTTCGCCGCCCGAGGCGACCTTGGCCAAAGGCCGCGGCGTGCTGCCCGCGTGGCCCGCGACCAGGAACTCGGCCGACTCCAGGCCGAACGACTGAGGCGCGTCTTGTTGGACCAAGGCCACGTCAAAACGACCACCCGCCATGCCGAGTTGCTGCATCGCTTGCGTGATGGCCGCCGCGAGCCTGGGCGCGGCACTCTGGCGTTGCGCCGACACGCGGCGGGCTTCGGCGGCATACGCCGCGTGTGCGCTCGCCAGGGCACGCTCCAGGCCATCGAGATCGGCCGCCGCTTCGAGCGCGCGCAGCTCCTCGCGCCATTGATCGAGCAGGGCCGGCAGCTCTGCGGGTTGGTGGCGGTAGCGCTTGGCCAGGCCGATCCACGCGGACAGTCGTTCGTCGAGCTCCTGCAGGCGCTCGGGGTCGAGCTCGGCGTGGCTGAGGTAGCTGTTGAGCGTGTGCGCCGCGTCCTGCAGCTGCGTCTGCGCGCTTTGCAGAACCGCGGCCACGTCAGCCAGACGCGGGTCGATGTCGGCGACGTCCTGCAGCACGTCGACCGCGCGGGCGGTCAGCGCGTCGGCACTTTCGTCGGCGTCGCTGACGGCATCGAGCGCGCTACGTGCGGCGTCCATCAAGGACTGGGCGTTTGCCAGGCGCTGGTGCGTCGCGTTGAGTTCGTCCCACTCGCCGGCGGCAGGTGCCAACTTGTCGACCTCGCCCACCTGCCAGGCCAGGCGCTCGCGTTCACGCTCCAGACCGGCCTGCTGCGTGCGTGCCTGGCTCAGCAAGTCGCCAGCGGCCTTCCACTGGCTGAATGCGGCGGACACAGGGGACGTGTCGACGCCGGCGTAGGCATCGAGCAGCCCGCGCACCGAAGCGGCGCGGGTCAAGCTCTGCCATGCGTGCTGGCCATGGATGTCGACCAGGTGATCGGCCGCCTCGCGCAACTGCGTGACAGTCGCTGCGCTGCCGTTCACCCATGCCCGGCTCTTGCCTTGCGCATCGATCACGCGGCGCAGCAGCAGGGTGTCGGCGGGTTCGAATCCGGCCTCGTCGAGCCACTGAACGAGGCTCGACGGTGTGTCGAACTCGGCCGTGATCTCTGCCCGCGCGGCGCCTTCTCGCACCACGCCGGCATCGCCCCGGCTGCCGAGCGCAAGCTGCAACGCGTCGATCAGGATGGACTTGCCGGCACCCGTCTCGCCCGTCAGCACCGAGAAGCCCGTGGCGAGTTCGACTTCAAGTGCAGTCACGATCACGAAATCGCGCAGCCCCAGGCGCCTCAGCATGTCTGCGGCCTCCACCCCCTCGTGGGGAATGCATGAAACGATGTGGGCGACATCACCCGGTCACTCCAGAATTCCAGTGCAATTTGCGCCGCAAGGTGGCGTAGTAGCTCCAGCCGCGTGGGTGCAGGAACCGAACCTGGTGCCCCGAGCGGCGGATCACGATGCGGTCGCCCGGCAACAGGCTCGCCAGGCTCTGCATGTCGAAGTTGACGCTCGCGTCGCGGCCCGTCACCACTTCGAGCGTGATCTCCAGGTGATCGGGCAGCACGATGGGGCGGTTGGACAGATCATGCGGCGCAATGGGCACCAGCAACCAGCCGCCGATGCCCGGGTGCAGGATCGGCCCGCCTGCCGACAAGGCATAGGCCGTCGAGCCGGTGGGCGAGGCGATGATCACGCCGTCGGCGCGCACATTGGCCACGAACTCGGAACCGATGTCGACCTTCACCTCGATCATGCTCGCCGTCGCATTGCGGCTCACCACCACGTCGTTCAGGGCAAAGCCGTCGAAGATCTTCTGATCGTCACGCAGCACATTGCCTTCGAGCATGGTGCGGTGTTCTTCTTCGTAGTCACCGTGAATGATCGGCGCCAGCGCCTCCGCGTGTTCGCCAATCGGCACATCGGTGATGAAGCCCAGGCGGCCCTGGTTGATACCCACCATCGGCAGGTTGAAGCGCGCGAGCTGGCGAGCAAATCCGAGCATGGTGCCGTCGCCACCGACGACCACCGCCATGTCGCAGTTCTTGCCGAGTTCGGTGGTGCTCAGCCAGTGGAAATCAGAGATGCCGGTATTCAGCGCAGTCTCGCGTTCGAGCGAGACCTCCATGCCTTGTCGAACCAGAAAATGTGCGACCTCTTCGAGCACCCCGCGGATGCCTCGGGCCTGGTACTTGCCAACGAGAGCAGCGTGTCGAAAGCGTGAAGGCATGCGGCGGATTACACCACAGCGACTGTGAACGAACGGGGTCAGGACGCCCCTGCGGCCTACAATGAAAACCATGTTGGACGACCGCGCCAGAACCCTGCTCAAAGCGCTCGTGGAGCGCTACATCGCCGACGGCCAACCCGTCGGTTCGCGCACGCTTTCGCGCGCGTCCGGGCTCGATCTTTCGCCCGCCACCATCCGCAACGTGATGGCCGATCTCGAAGAGCTCGGCCTCATCGCCAGCCCCCACACCAGCGCCGGGCGCATCCCCACGGCGCGCGGCTACCGGCTCTTCGTCGACACCATGCTCACGGCGCAGCCGCTCGACCTGAGCACGGCCCACCGACCAATCGAGACGCAACTGCAGCCCGATCAGCCCCAGCGCGTGATCGCCAACGCGGCACAACTGCTGTCCAGCCTCTCCAGCTTCGTCGGCGTGGTCACGGCTCCGCGCAAGGTGGGCGTGTTTCACCATATCGAGTTCCTGCGCCTGTCCGAACGGCGCATCCTGGTGATCCTCGTCACGCCCGATGGCGACGTGCAGAACCGCGTCATCCTCACAGCGCAGGACTACACCCAGAGTCAACTCGTTGAAGCCAGCAATTACCTCACCGTGCAGTACGCCGGCCTCACCCTCGACGAGGTGCGCGAGCGCCTGAAGAACGAGGTCGATACCTTGCGCGGCGAGATCGCCACGCTGATGCAGGCGGCCGTGCAGGCTGGCGCCGATGCGGTGGCCGAAGAAGAGCAGGTCGTGATCTCAGGCGAGCGCAACCTGCTCACCGTGCGTGATTTCTCGAGCGACATGAGCAGCCTGCGCAAGCTGTTCGACCTCTTCGAGCAGAAGACGCAACTCATGCGCCTGCTCGACGTGAGCAGCCGTGCCGAAGGCGTGCGCATCTACATCGGCGGCGAGAGCATGGTCGTGCCCTTCGAAGAGCTGTCGGTCGTGTCGGCCCCGTATGAAGTGAACGGCCAGGTCGTCGGCACGCTGGGCGTGATCGGGCCCACGCGCATGGCCTACGACCGCATGATCCAGATCGTCGACATCACCTCGCGCCTCGTCAGCAATGCGTTGAGCGTGAAGTAGCGCCCGCCCGCTCCCTACAATCCAACCCCTTCGGGCCGTTAGCTCAGTTGGTTAGAGCAGAGGACTCATAATCCTTTGGTCGTTGGTTCAAGTCCAACACGGCCTACCAGCACATCTCTTGGGGCGCAGGCATGGTGACGACGCGTCGGCGGGTTCTTGCAGCGTGTATGGTGCTCGCGCTGGGTTGTGGAGTCGGCCCTGCAGGGGCGCAATCTTCACGAGGCGCGCCCTACACCGGCCCTTTGTTCGACGCGCACCTGCACTACAACGTCGAGGCCGCCACGCCGTACCCGCTGGCCGATGTGCTCGGCCGCATGCAGCGCAGTGGCGTGCGTGCGATCGTGGCGAACAGCCGGCCGAATGACGGCACGAAGGCGCTTGCCGCGGCAGGCGATGCAACGAAGAAGGCCGGTGTGACGGTGGTGCCCTTCGTGCGCCTTTACCGAGACCGGGCCGACTACACCGGCTGGCCCACCGATCCGAGCATCGTCGAGATGGTGATGCGCGAACTGGCGGCTGGCACCGAGGCGGGGCCGTATCGGGGGCTGGGCGAGTTTCACCTGTATGACAGTGCGCACGCCGATGGCCCGACCGCCAGGCGACTGATGCAACTCGCGCAGGAGCGCAAGCTCGTGGTGTTGGCGCATGTGGATGACGTGGCGGTCGAGAAGCTCTACGCCCATGCGCCGAAGGTCACGATGATCTGGGCGCACACTGGCATCGGTGGCGTGCCGGTCGAGCGCGTCCGGGCGCTGATGTCCAAGCATCCGGATCTGTATGGCGAGCTCTCGTACCGGCCGGGCTTGACAGTCGAAGACGGTCGCCTGAGCCCGGCGTGGCGAGCCCTGCTGATGGAGCGGTCCGAGCGCTTTCTCGTCGGGTCGGACACCTGGACCAACAGCCGCTGGGGCGACTACGAAAGCCTGATGCGCGAAGCCCGAGTCTGGCTGGGTGATCTGCCACCCGCCGCCGCGCGCCGCATTGCCTGGGACAACGGCGCCGCGCTGTTCGGGTTGCCGGCTGCACCCTGAGCCGCCCAGGCTCGCGCGCTGTGCGCGCCGACATTGCACGCGCTTGCAGCGGGGGCAGGATGCCCCGTACAGTCGGCGCGGAGCCCTTCGCCGTTGGGCATTTTCCTTGCCCGCCCGATGTCGCCCTCTGCTCCGCCGCCGCAACCTCCTCGCAGCCCGCTCGAACGCTTTCTCCGCCTGTTTGCCGACGTGCGCGAGGGCGAAGGCCTGCAGGTTGTGCTGCTGGCGCTCAATGTGTTCCTGATTCTTTCGGCCTACTACGTGATGAAGCCGGTGCGCGAGGCGCTCATCCTCGCGTTGCCGCACGGGGCCGAGGTCAAGAGCTACGCGATGGCGGCGCAGGCGGCCTTGCTGGTGGTGATCGTGCCGCTCTACGGGGCGCTCGCCAAGCACATGAACCGCCGCACCCTCATCAATGTGGTCACGTTGTTTTTCGTGGCGTGCCCGATCGGCTTCTATGTACTCAGCGGCCAGGGCGCCAACGTGGCGCTGGCGTTCTTCTTGTGGCTGGGCATCTTCAGCCTGATGGTCATCGCCCAGTTCTGGGCCTTCTGCAACGACCTCTACACCACCGAGTCGGGCAAGCGCCTGTTTGCGCTGATTGCCTTCGGCGCGTCGGTCGGCGCGGTGTTCGGCGCCTTCATCTCGGGCTCGCTCATCCATGCGGTCGGCGTGCGCCCGCTGATGCTGATCGGCTCGGCGGTGCTGGCGGCGAGCCTCGTGCTGTTCAATCTCATCGACCAGCTCGCCCGCAAGCGCGGCGCGGCCAACCAGCCGTTGGATGCTGCCGAGGCCGCTGCCAAGATTGGTGGGCGCAGCCCGTTTGCCGTGGTGTTCGGCAACCGCTATCTGCTGGGCATTGCGATGGTGATTCTGTTCCTGAACTGGGTGAACGCGTCGGGCGAGTACATCCTCGGGCGCATCGTGCGCGAGACGGCGCAAGAGCAGATCGCCGCCGGCACGCTCGATGCCCGCCTGCAGGGCGAGTTCATCGGCGGCTTCTACGCCCAGTACTTCCAGCTCGTCAACCTGATCGGCATGCTGCTGCAGCTGTTCGTGGTGTCGCGTCTCATCAAGTACATCGGCGTGCGCTGGGCGATCTGCGTGCTGCCGGTGATGGCCTTCGGCAGTTATCTCATGGCGGCTTTGCTGCCCGTGCTGGCGGCGGTGCGCTGGGTGAAGACGGTCGAGAACTCGATCGACTACTCGTTGCAGAACACGGCCGGCCACATGCTCTACCTGCCCACCACGCGCGACGAGAAGTACAAGGCCAAGGCCACGATCGACACCTTCTTCGTGCGCATCGGTGATCTGCTGTCTGCCGGTACGGTGTACGCCGGCGCGGTGTGGTTGTCGCTCGGGGTATCGCAGTTCGCGATGATCAACATGGCGCTCGTCACCATCTGGCTGTTGCTGGCCTGGTGGGTGGGGCGCAGGTTCCAGCAGCTTGCGCCGGCACAGCCGGCGGTCTGAGCACGCCGCGCACAGGCGCGATCGGGTTGTTCCAAGGAGGATGAAGATGGTTCGTCGTTTCCACGCGCTCCCCTGGCTGGCTGCGGCCTGCTTTGCGAGCGGCATGGCGGTGCAGGCGCGGGCGCAGGCGCAGGAGAAGGGGCACAGCGCTTCGGGGTCTGCCGCCACCTACCGAGCCTGGGTCGAGGAGATGAAGCACAGCGACCGCGGGCCCTTCGAGTCGATCCGCTGGTACTGCAAGGACGGCACCACGTGGCCACCCACCGAGTACGCCTGCGCCAAGCGCGGCGGCGGCATCCAGCACGGCGAGTGGAACGCTCGCACCAAGGAGCTTCGCGCGCATGGGTACAAGGTCGCCAACATCCTGGCGTCGGGTGACGCGGCCAAGGCGGCCGCCCAGGCCGCTGCGGCGCCCGATGCGCCAGACAGCCAGGCGCAGTTGCTGATCGAGAAGTTCCTGATTGCTTCAGACGACGGCTGGATCTTCCGCCGCGCGCAGTTCTACCGCGGTGCGGTGCAGGAAGAAGACGAACGCAAGGCCGCGCGCGAGTTGCTCACCGCCCTGGCCGGCCGCGCTGACTGGGTGGGTGTGCGCTACCCGCTGCTGCGCATCTCGGCACGCACGCTGCCGCACGGCACCGACGAGTCGTCGATGCAGAAGGTGCGTCAGATGGCCGCCACCATGGCCGGGCGCGACAACGGCTTCCAGAACTTGCGCGCCAAGATCCACAACACGCCCGAGCTTTCGGATGCGCAGCGTGTGCGCAGCTACGCGGAGCGCGTCTCGGATGGGAACCTGCGCCAAGGCTACGCAGCGCTTGCCGCCGAGATCGAGAAGGTCTACAGCCCGCAGCCCCTGGGCGACCAGATCGCCAGCACCTCGCGCACGGCCACCAACCGCAAGGAAGGAGCCCTCAAGACCCTGCTCGACGACGCGAGCCGCACCTGGGGCCAGGCAGGCACCGACGCGCAACGCTACGCCGTCAGTGCGCAGCTCATGAGCAAATTGCGCGCGGTGTTGCCCAGCGTCAAGACAGGCTCGACCCGCCTGGCGGTGATCGACCTGTCGCTCGCGGCCGAGGCCGAGAACTTCCGGCTGGGCACCAAGCTGCTGGCCGATGTGCCCAAGGCGAGCCGACGCGCGAACCTGCAGCTCTTGGGCGCAGCGATCGACTCGGCCTACGGCGCCGGCCTGCTGGCCGATCGCGAGGTGAGCAGCGCCAACGCGGCGCTCAAGGAGCTGTCAGACGACAACCAGGTGCTCGGCAACTACCTCGATCGCCTGCGCTACCTCGGCCTCGTGCCCGGCTGGGCCACGCAAGGGTTGCGCTTCTACTTCGGGCAGGCCATGGAGAAGCTCGATGACATCGAGCCCAAGGCCGATCTCTTCGTGCAAGACCAGTTGCGTGGCAGCTCGCTGCTGCTGTACAGCCAGGTGCTCGACATCCTGAGCCGCGACGCCGACCGCGCGGCCGGCGTGCAGCACAAGGTGTTTGGCCAGCCCGCCGGCGTGGGCCTGCATGCACTCAATCCCGGCCTCGCCCGCGGCGTGCTCGTCACCAGGCCCGACATGAAGCGGCTCGACACCTTCCGTGCAAGCAACATCTATGTGCTGCCTGAAACGGTGGCCGAACTCACGCCGGTTGGCGGCATCCTCACCACCGGCGCGGGCAACCCGCTCTCGCACGTGCAATTGCTGGCGCGCAATCTGGGCATCCCCAACGTGTCGATCGACGAGTCGGTGTTGCCCACGCTGCAGTCGCGTGAAGGCAAGCCCATCGTGCTCGCGGTGAGCGCATCGGGCCTGGTCGAGATTGCCGATGACGGCCCCGCGTGGTCGAAGGTATTCGGCAGCGGTGCATCGGCCGCCACGGCCAACGTGAGCTTCGAGGCCGATCTGAAGAAGCTCGATCTCTCGCGGCGCGATTTCGTCACGCTGGATCAACTGCGCGCCGACGACTCGGGCCGCATCGTCGGGCCCAAGGCCGCCAAGGTGGGTGAACTCAAGACTCGCTTCCCCGGCCATGTGGTCGGTGGCGTCGGCATCCCCTTCGGTCTGTACCGCGAGGTGGTGATGGACCGGCCCTACAAGAACACCGGCAAGACCTTCTATGAGTGGATGGTGGCGAGCTTTCGTTCGCTCGAGGCCCTGCCCGCCGGCTCGCCCGAGTCGGCTCAGGCCTCCGAGAAGCTGCGCGCCGAGATCTACAACACCATCATGACCACCGACCCGGGCCCGCAGTTCCGCGAGAAGCTGCGTGCGGCCATGGCCAAGGAGTTCGGCGCCGACTTCAAGGGCGGCGTATTCGTGCGCTCCGACACCAACGTCGAAGACCTGCCCGGCTTCACCGGCGCCGGCCTCAACCTCACGCTGCCCAACGTGGTGGGTTTCGACAACCTGATGAAGGCGCTGGCCTCGGTGTGGGCCTCGCCCTACACGCCTCGCGCGTGGGCCTGGCGGCAGGCCCACATGCGCGGCCCCGAGCATGTGTACCCGGCGGTGCTGCTGATGCAGACCGTGCCGTCCGAGAAGTCGGGCGTGATGATCACGCAAGACGTCGACACCGGCGACCGCGACGTGCTCTCGGTGGCCATCAACGAGGGCGTGAGCGGCGCGGTCGACGGCCAGGCGGCCGAATCGCTGCGCGTGCGCATGTCCACCGGCCAGACGACCCTGATGGCGCGCGCCACCGCACCCACGCGCATGGTGCCGCAGGCCAAGGGCGGCGTGGCCCTCATGCCTGCGTCGGGTGCCGACCGTGTGCTCACCGAAGCCGAGATCCGCGAGCTCATCGCATTTGCACGCGAGATCCCCAAGCAGTTCCCGCAGCACGATGCAAACGGTGGGCTGGCCGCGGCTGATGTCGAGTTCGCCTTCGTCGGCGGCAAGTTGTGGCTGCTGCAGATCCGGCCCTTCAACGAGAGCCAGAAAGCGCGCGGCAACCAGCACCTCATCGACATGGACCGCGCCCTTGCCGAAGGCCGCAAGCAACGAATCAACCTGCAGGAGCCTGCGAAATGAGCCACACGTTTCTCGCTCGCACGATCACCTCGGCACTGCTCTCTCTGTGCGCAGCGACGGCAGTGCATGCCTATCCGCTCGACGGCTACGAGTCCACGGGCATTCGTCGGCTCGAAGAGCTGCGCTTGGCCAATGAAGGCAAGTTCAAGGACGTGAAGCAACCGGCTGGCGCCACGCTCGCGCTCAAGGACGTCGACCTGCGTCTGGTCGGCAAGACCTGGGACCTGCCGGCGCCCGACGCGGAGTTCAGCAAGAAGGTGCAGGCCCTCCTCGGCGGCACCATGGACGGCTACGCCGTGGGCGTGCTCGACCTGGCCAACCCCGAGCAACCGCGCTACGCCGAACTGCGCGGCGACTACAAGCAGAACGTGGGCAGTGTCGGCAAGGTGGCGGTGGTGCTGGCGCTCTTCCAGGCGCTGGCCGACCTGTACCCGAACGACATCGAGGCGCGCCGCCGTGTGCTCATGACGACCACGGTGACTGCCGATGCGTTCTCGCAGCACGACCACCACACCGTGCGCATGTACGACATGAAGACCGGCAAGCTCACGCGTCGCGCCATCCAGGTCGGCGACAAGGCGTCGCTGTTCGAGTATGTCGACTGGATGCTCTCGCCCAGCTCCAACTCGGCTGCCGGCATGGTGATGCGCGAGGCGATGCTGCTGCGCCAGTACGGCCGTGCCTACCCGCCAGCTGAGGAAGAGATCAAGCGATTCTTCAAGGAGACGCCCAAGGCCGATCTCACCAAGTTGTTCGAGACCACGTTCTTCGAGCCTGTCACCCGCAACGGCCTGAGCATCGAGCGCCTGCGCCAGGGGAGCTTCTTTACCGCTGGCGGCAAATCCATCGTGCCCGGCGGCGGCGACAGCTACGGCACCGCGAGCGAGCTGATGCGCTACCTGTTGCGCGTGGAGCAGGGCCGGCTGGTCGACGAATGGTCCAGCCGCGAGATCAAGCGATTGCTCTACGTGACCGAGCGGCGCATCCGCTACGCCTCGGCGCCGTCGCTCAACGATTCGGCGGTGTACTTCAAGTCGGGCTCGCTATACCAGTGCGACTACAGCAAGGGTGCGTGCGGGCAGTATCGCGGCAACGTCAAGAACTACATGAACTCGATCGCCATCGTCGAGTCGCCGGCTGGTCGGCTCGATCGGTACTACATGGTCACGCTGATCTCCAACGTGCTCGGCAAGAACTCGGCGGCCGACCACCAGGCCCTGGCGGCGCGGATCCATCAGTTGATGGGCGGCACGCCGGGCAAGTAGATCGCAGTTGCCCTAAGCTGAGACGCCATGCGCGGGCTTGATTTCAGTTCCTGGCAGGCCATCGTGTCGACGCTGTTCGGCATCGCGGTCGTGTCGCTGGTGGCCGTCGGTATCCGCCTGCTCGTGATGCAGCGGGTGCAGCAGCGGCGCGAGCGCCAGAACCGCCAGATCAACGAACGACTGAAGACCCTGATCGCGGCGTACAAAACGCTCGGCAGCTCGTTCACGGGCGACCTCTCGGTCGATCCCCGGCACCTCCGCGAGCTGCGATCGTTGGAGACGCCCGACGTGGCGCAGGGCGACACCCGCGCCACTGCGTCGGACGCGAGCGAGTTGCGAGAGGAAGATGAAGCCCTGCGACCGCAAGGCCTGGGGTCCGATCGCCGCCGGCGTGTGCGCGATGCGGTCGAGGCAGCGCTGTCCGACGTGATCCTTCTGGGCACCGAAGAGCAGGTGGGCCTTGCGGCGCACGCGGCGCGCGAGATGGTGGCCGGGAGGCGCGTGCACCTCGCACCGCTGGTGGTGTCGCTGCGAACCTTCATCCGGGACGTGCTCGACCTTGACGAGATTCCAGGCACGGTCGACATCCCGGCGCAAGGCCCGCTGCGGCCTGGCTCGGCTGGAGGGGGCGGCCGCGGTGGTGCGGACTCGAGTCCTGGTGGTGCCCGCGGTGGCGGCGGTGGGGGCGCCGGTGGGACCGCAGTTGGTACCGCAGGAATAGGGCTGGGCCTGGGCGTCGGTGCGGGTGGCGCCAGCGTGGCAGGGGCGCGCGATGCTTCGGCAGGTGGGGCTGTGCGCGGTTCAGATGCCGACAGCCCTGCCGGCCCGGAGCGCTGACCGCCCCGGGGGCGCGTCAATCGACGCGGTACACGCTCAACGCATCGACACCTGGGTGGTCGCCGGCGCGTTCGCCATCACCAACTGATGCAGCTTCGGTGCGAGGCGCACCAGCCAGTCGCCGCCTTGATCGCTGTGCGCGAGGCCGACCATGATGTATTTGCGGCCGTTGGCCTCGACCAGCGCGCTGTCGGCGTGGGTGTCGCGCCAGCTGCCCGACTTGCGGAAGATCGCGAGGCCGGGGATGCCCGAGAGGCCCTTCACGAACTTGTGGACGATGCCGGGGTTCGACATGATGCTTTTCATCTTGGCCGACAGATCGGCGCTCACGAGCGCATTGGCTTCGAGCATCTGATAGAAGCGCGCCACCTGGAAGGCCGTGGCGCCGTGCGAGAGGTTGCGCACCGGGTCGCGCTGATAGGCCGCATCGGGGCCGTACGACTTGCCGACCCACAGCCCACCCTTGCCGCGCGCGTCGTACAGGCGGAAGCGTGGCGACTCGAGGATCTCGATCAGACGCTGCCCGCCGACCCAGCGCAGCGCCTCGCTCGCGGCCTCGTTGCTCGAGACGCGGATCATGCGGGTGAGGGTGTCGATGTGCTTGTCATCGAGCGTGATGCGGCCGCGCTCGGCTTCGACGAAGGTGCCGAGCAGGATGGCGATCTTGGGCAGGCTTGCGGCGTAGAGCATCTCGTCGCCGTTGAGCATGGCCATGCGCGGGTGCTGCGCTTCTGTCACATCGACCAGGCTCACAGCGAGGTTGCCGCGTGCGACTTCCTGGTTCAGGCCGAGTTCACCGATCACTTGCTCCAGGCCCTTTTGCAGGGCGGGGTCGCCAGCCTGGCGCAGGTCGGGGAGGGCTTGCGCCTTCGCACCCAGCGAACAGAGGAGGAGTGCGGCGACAGCGGCCCAGCGGCGCGGGGCGAAGAACGATGGGGTCATGTGCAGATGGCGCCGGGCTCGAAGCCGCCTCGGCAGGCAGGGTTGAATAGCGGGCGAATTTTATCGAGCGGCCTTTTCCGACGGGTGGACTGGGGCCACTAGTTACGTCGTGAAATGCCGAAGATTTGGCAGCTTGTGGGTTGGTTCTGAAAGGCCCTCAATGACTCGGGACATTGCACTTGATCGCGCCGCGCGGCGCGCGCGCCGGTGTGGAGCGCAGGCGCGGGCAGGGGCAGTTCGGCTGCGGTGCTGTTGCCGGGTGTTGACCGTCAGCCCGAGGCCGTCGTCATGCGCTTGAACTCGCGCTGCTTCATCGCCAGGTATTCGGCCCGGTCGACCTCGTGCAACTGGCGTGCGTACTGCTCGGTGGCGGCGAACCAGCGATCCAGCCGGTTGGCTCGCTGCTGGGCCGGCGGGGCGGCGAGCGACGCGAGGTAGGCCTCGATCGCGAGGTAGTAGCGCATGGTGTTGCGTTCGACCGCACCGCGCATGCCGCCGATGTAGTCGTCGCCCTCGGTGCGCGTGAAGCCGACCTTGCTGGCACCTGCCGTGGCGAAGTAGCCTTGCATGGCCAGCTTGGCGGCGGTGCCGATGCCGTACGAGTAGCCCAGGTGCAGGTAGGTGCGCTTGCCGCCGTCGAGCGGGATCGCCTGGAGCTGGATGCGGAAATCGCGCGTCGAGAACGGGCCGGCGTCGGCACCCAGGCGCATGCTCATGTAGTCGCCGCTGCTCGCCTGCGGCTGCATCGTGAAGGACACGCGGTAGGCATCTTCGACCGGCTGGTCGTTCTTGCGGCCGATGTGCAGCACGAGCTCTTGCCCGTTGACCACGCACTGCTTTGTGTTCACCTGCAGCATGAGGATTTCGCACAGCGCGGCCGGTTGCTGCAGGTGCTCGCGGGCAAGCGCATAAGGTTGCGGCATCACGGCATCGACGCTGCCGCTCAGCGCGTTGCCCGAATCACTGCTTTGCACCACCAGGGGACGCTGGAAGGGGCTGCGCTCGATCTGGGCGGCAAGCTGGCTGTGGCGGTCTCGGAGCTCTTGCGCGGGCTCGGCCTTGGCGTGCGCCGTGCTCGCCGCGGCGGTGACCAGGGCAGCTGCCACCAGGCCGGTGATGAGCATCGATTGGAGGCGCCGCTTGTGCTGCGAGCGATCTGGCAAAACTTGCACGTCGTAGGCCAAGCGAGTCTCCCGGTACTGCTGAAGAGCGGGGTTTGAGCGGGTGAGCGCGACTCGGTTCCCACTTTCTTCATCGTCGGGCGTGATTTCCGGCCGCTGCTAGGCTCCGTGCTTCGCATTCTCAATACCAATACACAGAGGACGGGTTCATGGGCAACAGATTGCAGGGCAAGGTGGCGGTGATCACGGGCGCTACCAGCGGCATCGGCGAGGCGACGGCGCGGCGTTTTGCGGCCGAAGGGGCCAAGGTGGTGATCGCCGGGCGCAGCGTGGAGCGCGGCGAAGCGCTGGCGCGCGAGCTGGGCGAGAGCGTGGTCTTCCAGGCTGCCGACGTCATGCGCGAAGCCGACGTCGCTGCGCTGGCCGACACCGCGGTGGCCCGATTCGGCCGCCTCGACTGCATGTTCAACAACGCCGGCGGCAACACGCCGGGCTCGCTCGACGACGTGACCGAGCAGCAGGTCGACTACGCCATGAAGCTGCTCTACGGCAGTGCGCTCTTCGGCATCAAGCACGCGGCGCGCGTGATGAAGGCCACGGGCGGCGGCAGCATCATCAACAACTCCAGCATCGCCGCGCACCGGCTGGCACAGGGTGCCATGCTCTATTCGTGCGCCAAGGCGGCGGTGAGCCACCTCACGCGCCTGATGGGGGTGCAACTGGGGCCGGACAACATCCGCGTCAACTCGATCTCGCCGGGCGCCATTGCCACGCCTATCTTCTGGGGCGGTGCGAGCACCACCACCGACGAGGTGAACGCCAAGCGCCTGGCCAAGTTGCAGCAGAACCTCGCGCATGCCACGCCGACGCCGCGCTCGGGCCTGGCCGACGACATCGCCAATGCGGCGCTCTTCCTGGCCAGCGATGAAGGCAGCTTCGTCAACGCGCACGATCTGGTGGTCGATGGCGGCCGGATCTGGCAGTTCAACGAACGCTCGCGCGAGGCCTGAACACACAGCCGCCGATGTCCGACGAGAACCAGATCGAGATCCCGCCCTCGTTCATCGCGCTGTTCGTGCCGCCGGGGCGCATCAAGCCGACCGCCCCGCGTCACGAGATCCAGCAGCGCTACGAGTACTGCGAAGACCTCGCCAGCATGCTGACCGAGACGGCGCAGAGCCGCCTGTGGGAGCTGGGCATCGCCGAGCGGGATGTGCTGGAACGTATCCACACCGGCCTGCGCGAAGGGCAGGTGGGCGTGGAAGAGGCCGAAGCCGGCTGGGTGATCCAGCGGCTGGCCGAGCTGCTGGGCTGGGAGCCGCTGCCCCGGCCCTGAGCGTCAGGAACGCTTCAAACGGCGTCGCTCTGCGCAATGCCCGCAATCGCCCACTCGCGGCTGCCGTCGGTGGGCTTCACCAGGTGCCAGACCTCGTCGAAGGTCGTGGTCGGGCCTTCGTTCTCTTCGCGGATCAGCCCGTGGAAGCGCACGCTGACGATCTGCTGGTCGGCTTCCTGGACGAAGTCGAGCACCTGCGCGTTGAGCTGCACCACGTCGGTCTTCTGCGTGCCGCCAGAGCGGTCTTGCAGGTCGAGGCGGAAGGTCGCAAACATCTCGGGGGTGGCGAACTGGCGCAGGTCATCCAGGTTGCCGGCGTCGTTGGCCGCCTGCATGCGGATGAAGATCAGCTTGGCGATGCGCTCGAAGGCCGGGGCGTCGAAACCAGCGGGCAGGCCGACAGAGCCCGTCACGTCGGCTTGTGCCGGCTGGAACGCCGCGGGCTGCGTGCTCGCACCCGAGCCCGACCCGAAGCCCGCAGACGTGTCGAGCGGCTGGTTGCCGAAGGGCGATTTGGCAAAGGGCGCCTGGCCGAAGGCGCCATGGCCCGCGCCGGCCGGCGCCAGCGTGTTGCGCGCCGCGGCATTCGGGCCGAAGCGCATCAGCAGGAAGCGGATCACGAAGATCGCCACCATCGCGAGCAGCACCATCGTGAGGATGCTGGCCACGCCTTCACCCAGGCCGAAGTGGCTCAGCAGGGCAGCGATGCCCAAACCGGCCGCGATGCCGGCGATCGGGCCCATCCACGAGCGCTTGGGCGTGGCAGCGGCCGCCGCCGGTGCGGCGCCCGGCTTGGCCGGCACGGCGGCCTGGTTGGGCGCGGTCGGGCCTTGCCCGGCGCTCTGCCCAGGTGCCTGGTTCGAGGGCGGCGGCGTCTGCCGCTTCATGCCCGAAGAGCTGCCACCGCCAAGGCGCTTGGCCTCGACCGATGTGGCCACGACGCCCAGGCTCAGTGCGGCGACGAACAAGCTCAGGAGAATGCGTTTCATTGCGAGGTCTCGGAAATGGCGGGAACGCCCCGCCTTGCCCTCGAAGTATGACGCCAACCTGAACGAATTCAAGCGCTGTTTGCCATGTGTTAGTGGCTGCTACGGCCGTGACGGCCTGCTATCTTCGACCCCCATGCCTCGCTTTGCCGCCAACCTGACGCTGATGTACGGGGAGCACCCCTTCCTCGAACGCTTTGCGGCGGCCCGTGCCGACGGGTTCGAGGCGGTCGAGTTCCTTTTCCCCTACGAACACGCGCCGCAGCGGCTGTCAGACGCCTTGCACGGCCAGGGCTTGCGCCAAGTGCTGTTCAACGCCCCGCCCGGCGACTGGGCGGCCGGCGACCGGGGCCTGGCCTGCATGCCGGGGCGCGAAGCCGATTTCAAGCGGGCCATCGGCCAGGCGCTCGACTACGCCCAGGCCTTGGGCGTGCCCCGCATTCATGTGATGGCGGGCGTGCTGGCGGCGGGTGCCGATCGGGCGGTGCACCAGGCCACCTACCTCAGCAATCTCGCCTGGTCGGCGCAGCGGGCGGGCGACCTGGGGGTGGATTTGCTGATCGAGCCCATCAACCGCCGCGACATGCCGGGCTACTTCCTGAACCGGCAGGACCACGCCCACGCCATCGTGGCCGAGGTCGGGGCGCCCAATCTCAAGGTGCAGATGGATCTGTATCACTGCCAGGTCGTCGAGGGCGACGTGGCCACCAAGCTGCGCCAGTACCTGCCCACCGGCCGCGTGGGCCACATCCAGATCGCCGGCGTGCCGGAGCGCGCCGAGCCGGATCGCGGTGAGTTGAACTACCCGTACCTGTTCGAGCTGATCGACTCGCTGGGCTACGGCGGGCACATCGGTGCCGAGTACCGCCCGCGTGGCGGCACCTCGGCCGGGCTCAGCTGGATTCGAGGTTCGTGACGCCCGCCGCCACGTGCCCCGAGGGCACGTGCAGCAGCGCGTTCTCGACGTGGCCGGTCTGGTCGTCGAAGAAGAAATCGGGTTCGAACTCGCGCAGGAAGGCGCCCTTGGGCAGGCCGCCGAGGAACATGGCCTCGTCGATCTCGATGTCCCACTCCATCAGCGTGCGGATCGCGCGCTCGTGCGCCGGGGCGCTGCGCGCGGTGACGAGCGCGGTGCGCAGGCGCATGCGGGGCGACTCCTGGCGCTGCAGCAGTTGCAGGGCCTCGAGCAGCGGCTTGAAGGGGCCGGCCGCCAGCGGCAGGTCGGCACGGTCTCGCTCGTGGGCCTGGAAGGCGTCGAGCCCGGCATGCTGGAACACGCGCTCGGCCTCGTCGGAGAACAGCACCGCGTCGCCGTCGAAGGCGATCCGAACCTCGTCGGGGTGGGCGGCGGAAGCGCGCGCCGAATGCGGGTACACACGCGCCGCCGGCACGCCAGCCGCGAGCGCCGAGCGTACATCGGGCTCGTTGGTGGACAGGAACAGGTTCGCGTTGAGGGGCTTCAGGTAGCGCCAGGGCGACTCGCCGCGCGTGAACACGCCGCGCTGGATGGGCAAGCCATAGTGCTTGGCCGAGCGGAACACCCGCATGCCCGAGACCGGGTCGTTGCGCGAGAGGATCACCACCTCGACCGCGGGCGACTTGGCGTTGAACGCCAGCAACTTGTTCACCAGCGAGAAGGCGACGCCCGGTTTGGCTGGTTCGGCCACGCGTTCGAGCTGGAGTTGCATGTAGGCACGGTCGTCGCCGCCTTCGAACAGGCGGTTCTCCTCTTCGAAATCGAACAAGGCGCGCGAGGAAATGGCGACGACCAGTTGGCCATCCAGGGTGACAGGCATGCGGCGATCATAAAAGGGCCGTCGCAACAAACGAAACAAAGCGCCGAGGTGGCGAAACGCCGTTGATACCTGCCGCAGCGACAGTGCTCGCACTGGCCGCATGGCCTTCAGCTTTCAGCCTTCGGAGTACGCCATGAACCAGATCGTCGCCGCCACCCTGCACCGCCTGTTCGCACTGCCGGCTACGCGCCGTGCGAACCCGCCGCGCCGCGCCGCGGTCCGCTCCGGTGACGTTCGCCCGCATCGCCCGGACTTCGCCGACACCCGCCCCGTGGTGTTCCGCAGCGAAGCCTTTGCCGAAGACCTGGCGGTGGCGCACGGTGCTGTCTGAGCGCCCCGCCGTCGTGAGTTCGTCACCCTCGCGCGACTGGATCGCCGCGGTGCTCGCACAGGCCGATCGTGCCCGTGCCGCGCCCACTGGCGCGCCCGTGGCCGACCGATATGATGCGGCCCTGCCACATCACACGCCCGGAGCGCAGGCCATGACATTGGGTGAAGCCAGCACCGGCACCACCGTCCTGGTGGTCGACGACGAACCCGAGTTGCGCTCGCTGCTCAGCGAGTACTTCAGCCGGCATGGCATTGCCGTGCGCACCGCCGCCGATGCGCTCGCCGCCCGCGCCGCGCTGGCCGAATCGCCCCCCGACCTCGCCATCCTCGACGTCAACATGCCCGGCGAGAACGGCCTCTCGCTCGCCCGCTGGATGCGTGACGCTCACCCCCGTGTCGGCCTGGTCATGCTGACCACGGCGGGCGAATCGGTCGACCGCGTGGTGGGCCTCGAACTCGGCGCAGACGACTACATCCCCAAGCCCTTCGAGATGCGCGAGTTGCTGGCCCGCGTGCGCGCCGTGCTGCGCCGCCTCAAGCAGGCCGCTCAGCCCGCGGCCGCTGCCGCGGTGGCGGCGCTCGACGCCAAGCGCGTTCAGTTCGGCCACTGCCAGCTCGACCTGGATGAGCGCCGCCTCTTCGGTGCCGACAGCAGCGAGATCGAGATCAGCGCGGCCGAGTTCGACCTGCTGGCGCTCTTCGCTCGCAACCCCAATCGCCCGCTCAACCGCGACCAGATCATGGAGCAGGCGCACAACCGTGGCTGGGATGTCTTCGACCGCTCCATCGACCTGCGCGTGATGCGCTTGCGCCGCAAGATCGAAACCAACCCCGACAAACCCGAGGTGCTCAAGACCGTTCGCAACGTGGGCTACGTGTTCGTACCCACCAACGCGAGCGCCGCATGACCGGGCCCGAGGGCAAGTTCGTCTGGAACGGGCCCTCGCGCTGGGACCGTGAGGCCGGCGCGCTGCCCTCGCTCGCGCCCGAGCTGATGAGCGCACTGCTCGACAACATCACGGCGCGTGTCGTGGTGGTAGGGCGCGACCACTGCTTCACCTACGCCAATCGAGAGGCGCTCGACTTCTACGGCATGCCGCCCGAGCGCGTGATCGGCCTGCATGTGTCCAAGGTGATGGGCGACGCCGCCTATGCGGGCTACCTGCCATGGGCCGAGCGGCTCTTCAAGGGCGACTCGCTCAGTTGGGAGGGTTGGGTCGAATACCCCCGGCACGGCCGGCGCTACCTGCAGGAAACGCTCATGCCCTTTGCCCCGGCCGGGGCCGAGGTGCAGGGCGTGGTGGTGTTCGGTCGCGACCACACCGAGCTCAAGCTGCGCGAGGAGCAGCTCGTTGCGCAAGAGGGGCAGCTGCAGGCGAGCGAGGCGCTCAAGGCGGCCATCGTCGACCACGCGCTGGCGGCGCTGATCTCCACCGACGCCCGCGGGCGCATCGTCGAGTTCAACCCTGCCGCCGAGGCCATGTTCGGCCGGTCGCGCGTCGATGTCGTCGGCCAGCTTGTGAGCGACGTGATCATGCCCGAGCGCTACCGCGCGGCGCACGACGCCGGCATCCGCCGATTGAGCGATGGCGGTGATGCGCGCGTGCTGGGCAAGCGCATGGAGCTGCACGCACTGCGCGCCGATGGCTCCGAGTTCCCGATCGAGATGGTGCTGTGGCGAACGCACGTGGGCGGCACGGTCTACTACACCGCCTCGCTCGTCGACGTGACCGAGCGCCACAACTCGGCTCAGCAGATCGAGCGCCAGCGCGACGCGTTGCGCCAGAGCGAGAAGCTCACCGCCATGGGCAGCCTGCTGGCCGGCGTGGCCCACGAGTTGAACAACCCGCTGGCCATCGTCATGGGCCGCGCGAGCCTGCTCGAAGAGAAGTGCGACGACCCCGGCATCAAGCAGGACGTGCAGCGCATCCGCGAAGCGGCCGAGCGCTGTGGCCGCATCGTGCGTACCTTCTTGAACATGGCGCGCAGCAAGCCGGCCACGCGTGAGAGCGTGTCGCTCAACGACCTCACGCGTGCCGCGGCCGAGATGCTGAGCTACAGCTTCCGCAGCCACGGCGTCGAGATGCGCCTGCACCTGCTCGATGAAATCCCGAGCGTGAAGGCCGACGCCGACCAGATCGGCCAGATCGTGCTCAACCTGCTCGTCAACGCGCAGCAGGCGCTCGGCGGCATGGAGGGTGAGCGCCACGTGCACATCGAGAGCGGCGTGGAAGCACGGCGCGAGAACCGCGAGCCGCGTGTGTGGCTGCGCGTCTCGGACAACGGTCCCGGCGTGCCTGCGGACCTGCGCGCCAAGCTGTTCGAGCCCTTCTTCACCACCAAGCCCGAAGGCATCGGCACCGGGCTCGGCCTTGCTGTATCGCGCTCGCTGGCTCGCGACCACGGTGGCGACCTCACGCTCGAACCCACGGCCCACCAGGGCGGCGCGAGCTTCCGTCTGAACCTGCCGATCAGCGGCGAGCCCTTGCACGAGTCCAGCCCGGTCCCGCTCCAGGGCGCCGATGCATCGCAGGCCCGCCTGCTGGTGGTTGACGACGAAGCCGAGATCGCCGGCCTGATGCGCGACATGCTCGAAGGCGCTGGCTACGAAGTGGCCACGGCGGAATCGGGCGCAGTGGCGCTGGCACTGCTCGAGACGGCACGCTTCGACGCCATCGTCTCCGACCTGCACATGCCCGAGATGGACGGCGCGACGCTGTGGCGCGAGGTCGCGCAGCTTCACCCGGCGCTGTCGCAGCGCATGCTGTTCGTCACGGGTGACACCCTTTCGCCTGGTGCCAGCGAGTTCTTGCGCAAGGTGCATTGCGCGGGGCTGGACAAGCCCTTCTCCAAGAGCGACCTGCTGACGGCCGTGGCGCAACTGCTGGATTCTTCGCCGACTGATCCTTTGCCCGCCGCTTGAGTCGGCCGGGCGTGCGGTTCAGGCGGCCTGCGCAGGTGCGCTTCGTGCTGCGTCGATCATGGTCTCGCTGACCACGCGGTAGAGCGCCACCCAAGAGGCGTGCACCTCGTCGGTGTAGGCATCACCCAGGCCTTGCGCCAGCGTCTTGAGCAGCGCGCCGCCCACCGTGGCGTAGTGCTCGTCACGCACGCCGTAGTTCACATGTCGAAGGCCCAGCTTGCGCAGTGTGGGCGTGAGGGTTTCAGGGTCTTCGAGCAGGTCGACCGCGGCACCGATCATCGTCATCAGCCGCGCGCCCTGCTGCGTCATGTTGCCCTGGAAGAGACGGCGAACCTGGGGGTCGGCGGTGAAAAGGTTGTCGTAGAACAGCGCCGCGGCTTGCGTCGCAATGGGTTCGACCAGCGCAAAGCTGCTGCGCACGTGGCCGATCTGAGTCGGTGTCATCGAGTCTCCTTGGGCGAGGGTCTGGCCCTCTGGATGAATGGAGACGCCATGGTGCGACGCGAAGGCTTCACCGGTGTTTCACGCGCCGCGGTAGATTGTTTCGATGGTTGCCGCTCGCCAGGCGGCTTGGGGCTCAGGGCGGGTTGCCGGCGCTTGGGGCGCTTCGGTAGTGCGCCGGAGCGTTGCCAGTCCATTTGCGAAAGGCCTTGCGGAAGTTCGACGCGTCGGAGAAACCCACCCGCGCGGCGATCTGCTCGACTGACATGGCGGTATCGCGCAGAAACTCGAGGGCGAGCGAGCGCCGCACGTCGTCGACGATCTCCTGGTAGCGAAGCTCGTTCTCGGCCAGCTTGCGGTGCAGGCTGCGCACCGAAAGGCCCAGCCGCTGCGCCATCTGCTCCGCGCTCGGGAAATCGCCACGGCTGTTGAGGCAGGCGGTGCGAATTTGCCGCGCCAGCGTGTCTTCGTGCGGAAGGCCTTCGAGCATGCGTTCGCAAAAACGTTTGCAGACGTCGGCGGTGATCGGGTTCGCGTTCGGGCACGGAAGATCGAGCAGGCTCGCATCGAAGTGCCACTCCATGACCGTCTGATCGAAGTGCACCGGGCAGCCGAAGGCGCGCTCGTAGGCCGCGGCGTGCGCCGGGCGCGGGTAGGGCAGCAGCAGCAGGCGTGAGGGCATGGGCTGCTCGAGCACCGCGCTCGTGAGCTTGAGGATGGAGGCGAACCAGAACTCGGTGGCGATGGGGAGGATGTCGCCGAGTTCCATCACGTCGTGGCCCTCGAACACCGCGGTGTCGCCCTCGATGCGAAACCGCTTCTCGAGAACAGGCCCGGCGAGGTGCACGTGCCGGATGCCCAGCGCGACTGCGTCGCCGAAGGTGTTGCTGCTGACCAGCGCGTAGCCGTACACGCCGAAATCGCTCAGGCGTTGGCGCGCACCGGCGCGCAGGCCGATGTCTGGCACGACGGACAAGCGCTTCGCGTTGCCAAAGATCGTGACCTTCTGCGGGCGTGAGATGCGCGCCTGCGCATCGTCGAGTTGCTCAGGCGTGAGGCCCGTGCCCTGCAGCAGGGCCGATGCGGTGATGCCGTGCTCGGCGAACTCGTCGAACAACGCGCGCAGGCCGAGCATGCTGTGCACCGCCGAATCGGTGTCTTTGGACAAGCGGGAAATGAGGGTGCTGGAACCGTTCATCCGGGTATTCCTGAGGGCGACTGGCAGATTTTCACCCTCCCCCTGACCGCTTTCAACCTCGTCTTCCCCGGGGCCCCGGCGCACGATCGCGGTCGACCGAGCCGGCCCCCAAGCCGGTCCCCCAGCCCGGCCCTTCACCCCAGGCCAGACGAGGATGCGATGAACGATCGACAAGCCCCATCGGACGCTGTCCAGAGCCTCATGGCGGACCGATTCGCCGCCCAACAGGCCGCGTTCGCCCGCCAGCCTTACCCCCCGGCCGCGCAGCGGCGCGAGCACCTGCGCGCGCTCAAGCGGCAGATCCACCGCTACCAGGAGCTGATCGCCGACGCCATCAGTGCCGACTTCGGCCACCGCGCCCACGCGGAGTCGAAGATGCTCGACCTGCTCGGCTCCACGCTGGAGATCAACCACGCGATCTCGCACCTCAAGCGCTGGATGCGGCCCTCGCGGCGCGGCACCGAGCTGCTCTTCCTGAGCAACAGCCTGCGCGTGCGCTACCAGCCCAAGGGCGTGGTCGGCGTCATCGTGCCGTGGAACTTCCCGCTGTACCTGGCCATCGGCCCGCTGGCCGCGGCGCTGGCGGCCGGCAACCGGGTGATGATCAAGATGCCCGAGGTGACGCCGGCCACCAATGCGGTGCTGCGCCGCCTGCTCGGCGAGGTGTTCGCCACCGACCACGTGGCCGTGTTCGGCGAAGAAGTCACCGACCCCAATACGTTCACCTCGCTGCCCTTCGACCACATCGTGTTCACCGGCTCGCCGGCCGTGGGCCGCATCGTGATGCGCACGGCGGCGCAGAACCTCACGCCGGTCACGCTGGAGCTGGGCGGCAAGTCACCGGCCATCGTCGACCGCGGCTACCCGATGGCCGAGGCGGCCGCGCGCATCGCGCACGGCAAGGCCACCAACGCCGGGCAGATCTGCGTCTCGCCCGACTACGCGCTGGTGCCGCGCGAGCAGCTCGATGCCTTCGTGGGCGAGGTGCGCGCGGCCTTCCAGCGTAGCTTCGGCGATCGCGCCGACCAGCACCCCGACTACACCGGCCTCGTCAACGACCGCCACCACGCGCGCATCACCGCGCTGCTCGACGATGCCCGCGCCAAGGGCGCGACCGTGCTGGCCTGCGGCCCCGGCATGGGGCGGCGCATGCCGATGCAGATCGTCACCGGCATCACGCCCGAGATGCGGATCGCGCAGGAGGAGATATTCGGCCCCATCCTGCCGGTGCTGCCCTACGACACGCTCGACCAGGCGGCGGCGTACGTGCGCAGCGGCCCGCGCCCGCTGGCGATGTACCTCTTCAGCCACGACGCGGCAGCGCGCGAGCGCGTGCTGCAGAACACGCACGCCGGCGGCGTGACCGTCAACGACTGGGGCTGGCACGTGATCAACCACGACGCGCCCTTCGGTGGCGTCGGCAACTCGGGCATGGGCACCTACCACGGCATCGAGGGCTTCCGCGAGCTCTCGCACGCCAAGACGGTGTTCAAGCGGCACCGCTTCTACCCGATCGGGCTCTTCTACCCGCCCTACGGGAACCTCGTGCAGCGCCTGGTGCTGCGCCTCTGGCTCGGCCAGGGCGACCCCGCCCTGAGTGCACACACCCCGCAGCCTTCTGCCCCTTCAAGGAAGTAACACCATGAGTGATCTCGAATTCGACTACGTCGTCGTCGGCGGCGGCTCCGGCGGCTGTGCAGTGGCCTCGCGCCTGAGCGAAGACCCGAACGTCAGCGTCTGCCTGCTCGAAGCCGGCGGCCCGGACACCAGCGTGCTGATCCATGCACCGGTGGGCGTGGTGGCGATGATGCCCACGCGCATCAACAACTGGGCCTTCCAGACCGTGCCGCAGAAGGGCCTGAACGGCCGGCGCGGCTACCAGCCGCGCGGCAAGACGCTCGGCGGTTCCAGCTCCACCAACGCCATGCTCTACGTGCGTGGCAACCGCTGGGACTACGACCACTGGGCCTCGCTCGGCAACGCGGGCTGGTCCTACGACGAGGTGCTGCCCTACTTCAAGCGTTCCGAGAACAACGAGATCCACGGCAGCGATGCCTTCCACGGCACCGGCGGCCCGCTGAACGTGACCTACCCGCGCCACGCGAGCCCGATCAACGACATGTTCCTCGCGGCCGCGGCCGAGCAGGGCATCCCGACCATCGCCGACTACAACGGCGCGAACCAGAACGGCGCCTTCCTGTACCAGGTGACGCAGAAGAACGGCGAACGCTGCAGCGCCGCCAAGGGCTACCTCACGCCCCACCTGTCGCGCCCCAACCTGAAGGTGTTGACGCGCGCCGTGACCACGCGCCTGCTCTTCGAGGGCCGCCGCGTGATCGGCGTGGCCGTCGAACAGGAAGGCCGCAAGCTGCAGGTGCGTGCGCGCGCCGAGGTCGTGCTGAGCTCGGGCGCCTTCGGTTCGCCGCAGTTGCTGATGCTCTCGGGCATCGGCCCGGCGGCGCACCTGCGCGAGAAGGGCATTCCGATCGTGCACGACCTGCCCGGCGTCGGCCAGAACCTGCAGGACCACATCGACTACGTGCAGACCTGGCGCGTGCCGAGCGACACCGAGACCTTCGGCGCCTCGCCGCGCGGTGGCTTGAAGCTCGCGCGCGCGATGTTCGAGTGGAAGAAGAAGCGCAGCGGCATGGTCACCAGCTCGATCGCCACGGCCGGGGCCTTCCTGTGCTCGTCGCCCGAGGTGACCGTGCCCGACCTGCAGCTCGTGTTCGTGCTCGCGATCGTCGACGACCACGCCCGCAAGCAGCACCTCGGGCACGGCATCTCCTGCCACGTCGACCTGCTGCGCCCGCACAGCCGAGGCGAGGTGCGCCTGGCCAGCACCAACGCGCACGACGCACCACTGATCGACCCGCGCTTCTTCGATGACGAGCGCGACCTGAAGCGCCTCGTCAAGGGCGGGCAGATCCAGCAGCGCATCATGGAGTCGCGCGCCTTCGGCAGCGTGCGCGGCAAGCAGCTCTACGCGACGCGTGCCGACGACCCGGCAAGCATCGAGCGCGACATCCGCAACCGCGCCGACACGCAGTACCACCCGGTGGGCACCTGCAAGATGGGTGCGGCGGACGATGCGATGGCCGTCGTCGACGAACGCCTGCGCGTGCGCGGCATCAGCGGCCTGCGCGTGGTCGACGCCTCGATCATGCCCACCGTGGTGGGAGGCAACACCAACGCGCCGACGATCATGATCGGCGAGAAGGCCGCCGAGATGATCCGCGCCGATGCCCGTCGCAGCAGTGCGCCGGTCGCCCGAGAGGCGCAACCCGCCTGACAGGGGCCCGCCGCGCCCCGACGAACCCGATTCAACCCATACACCCCATCTCACACAGGAGACACATGTCCACCAAGCCCCTTGCCCTGGTTGCCGCCCTCGCCGCAGCACTTTCCGTTCATGCCCATGAGGCTCCCAAGGATGCGACCGCGGCCACAGCGCAGGCCAACAAGCGCTTCGGCGCCGCCTACGACCTGGCCGACAAGCAGGACTTCGAAGACGCCACGCGCGGCCTGGTCGCACGCCTTCCCGACACACCCATCAAGGACGCCAAGGGCAATCTCGTGTGGGACCCCGCCCAGTTCGCCTTCATCCAGGGCGAGGCGCCCAGTTCCGTGAACCCCAGCCTGTGGCGCCAGGAACGGCTCAACAACTCGGTGGGCGTGTTCAAGGTGACCGAAGGCATCTGGCAGATCCGCGGCTACGACCTGGCGAACATGACGCTCGTGGCCGGCAAGACCGGCTGGATCGTGATCGATCCGCTGATGAGTGCCGAGGTGGCCCGGGTCACGCTCGACTTCGCCATGGAGAAGCTCGGCAGGAAGCCGGTGGTGGCGGTGATCCTCACGCACAGCCACGCCGATCATTTCGGTGGCATCCGCGGCGTGGTCGACGAGGCCGACGTGCGTTCGGGCAAGGTGCCCATCATCGCGCCCGAAGGCTTCATGGACCATGCCGTCGCCGAGAACGTGCTTGCCGGCAATGCCATGACGCGTCGCGCGCACTACCAGTTCGGGGCACCCTTGCCCAGCGGCGAGAAGGGCGTGGTGGGTTCTGGTCTCGGCAAGGGCCTGTCGACCGGCACCATCGGGCTCATCGCGCCGACCGACAGCGTCAAGAAGACCGGCGAAGAGCGAGTGATCGATGGCCGCCGCATCGTCTTCCAGATGGCCAACGGCTCCGAGGCACCGGCGGAGTTCGCGTTCTACTTCCCTGACTTCAAGGCGCTGTGCCTGTCCGAAGTGGTGACGGCGAACATGCACAACATCTACACCCTGCGCGGCGCGAAGGCGCGTGATTCGCTGGCGTGGAGCAAGTACATCAACGAGATGATCGACTTCCACCCGGAAGCCGAGGTGGCCTTCCGCAGCCACCATTGGCCGGTGTGGGGCGGTGCGCGCATCAAGAAGCACCTGGAGAACCAGCGTGACCTGTACCGCTACATCAACGACGTGGCGCTCAACATGGCCAACAAGGGCGTGAAGATGGACGGCCTGGCCAACCTGGACTACATCCCCAAGGGCCTGCGCAACGACTTCTCCACCCACGGCTACTACGGCACGCTCAGCCACAACCTGCGTGGTGTGTACAACTTCTACCTGGGCTTCTACGACGGCAACCCGGCCACGCTGAACCCGCTGCCCGAAGCCGAGGCGGCCAAGCGCTACGTGGCCGCCATCGGGGGTGTCGATGCGGTCGTGGCCAAGGCACGCGCGGCCTACGAGGCCGGCGAGTACCGCTGGGCGGTCGAACTCAACAACAACGCCGTGATGGCCGAACCCGCCAACGAGAAGGCCCGGGCGTTGCAGGCCGACGCCCTCGAGCAGCTGGGTTACCAGGCAGAGTCGGGCGTGTGGCGCAACGAGTACCTGGTCGCGGCCAAGGAACTGCGCGAGGGCGTCAAGCCGGTGCGGCTGTCCACCCAGGGGCCGGACATGGTGCGCGGCATGTCGCTCGACCTGATCTTCGACTTCATCGCCGTGCGTCTGAACCACCAGAAGGTCGACGGCATGCAAGCCGGGATCCAGGTGAACTTCACCGACAGCAACGAGACCTATGCGCTGGAGCTGTCCAACGCCGTGTTGAACAACACCAAGGGCCGCAAGCTCGGGTCACCCAACGTCACGCTGTCGCTCACCCGGCCGGCCTTCTTCAAGATGCTGCTGGGCGGCGTGCCGCTGCCCAAGCTCATCGAGGGCGGCGAGGCCAAGGTCGAGGGCGACCCGAAGGCGCTGGGCGCGATCTTCGCGAACCTGGACACGTTCAGCCCGCTGTTCGACATCGTGACTCCTGCATCAGCCGGCGTGGCTGGCGTTGCAGCGCGTTGAGTCGTCGCCCATCACGAGGAGAACACCATGCAAGAACGCCCCTGGCTGGCCACGTACCGTGAGTTCGGCATCCCGGCGCAACTGCCCGAGCCGGCGCATCAGAGCGTCACGTCGATGCTCGAAGCTGCGATGCAACGCCATGCGCAGCGCCCGGCCTTTCGGTTCGGCGCGCAGGCGTTGACCTTTGCAGAGCTCGACCGGCTGTCGCGCCAGTTCGCGGCCTGGCTGCAATCTCGCGGCATCGGCCGCGGTGATCGCGTGGCGGTGATGACGCCGAACATCCTGGCCTTTCCGGTAGCGATGCTGGGCATCCTGCGTGCGGGAGCCGTCCAGGTGAACGTCAACCCCCTGTACACCGCGCGAGAACTGGCTCACCAACTGCACGACGCCGGTGCCGAGATGCTGGTCATCTTCAACGCCGCGACCCCTGTGCTGCGCGAGGCGCTGAACGAGACCTCGCTGCGCTGCGTTCTGACGGCGGGCTTCGGCCTGGGTCCCGAGCCCGGCCCTGCCGACCCGCCGGTCGACGGTGGCTTGTCGGGCTGCGAAGTCATCGCCTTCGGAGCGGCCTTGCAGGCCGGCGAGGCGCTGCCCTACACGCCGGTGAAGACGACGCCAGATGACCTGATCTTCCTGCAGTACACCGGTGGCACGACGGGCGTGTCGAAGGGGGCAGCACTGTCGCACGGCAACCTGCTCGCCAACTGCGCTCAGTACGCGCTCTTCATGCCGGAATCCATGCGGCCCGGCGAAGAGGTGATCGTCACCGCCATTCCGCTGTATCACATCTTTGCGCTGATGGTGAACTTCATCACCTACTTCAGCATCGGCGCCGAGAACTGGCTGGTGGCCAATCCACGCGACATGAACGCCTTCGTCGGCGTGTTGCGCAACGCGCGGCCGACGGTGATCACGGGCGTCAACACGCTTTACGCCGGGCTCACCCAGCAGGCGGCACTCGCCGAGGTCGACTGGTCGCGCCTGCGGCTGGCGATCGGCGGTGGCGCGGCCATCGTGCCGGCGGTGTCGGCGCGATGGCAGAAGGTCACGGGCCAGTTCATCCGCGAGGGCTACGGCCTGTCGGAGACCAGCCCGGTGGCGTCGTTCAACCCCGCCGCCGTGCGCGAGTTCACTGCGACAACGGGCCTGCCCATGCCCTCCACCGACATCAGCCTGCGCGATGACGAGGGCCGCGAACAGCCCGTGGGCGAGGCCGGCGAGATCTGCATCCGCGGGCCGCAGGTGATGCGCGGCTACTGGCAGCAGCCCGAGGCCAATGCACAGGCCTTCACGGCCGACGGCTACTTCAAGACCGGCGATGTCGGCGTGTTCGACGCGCGCGGGTTCCTGAAGATCGTCGACCGCAAGAAGGACATGATCCTCGTCTCGGGCTTCAACGTGTACCCCAACGAGATCGAGGCCGTGGCCAGCAGCTGCCCCGGCGTGGCCGAATGCGCCTGCGTGGGCCTGCCTGACGAAAAGACCGGTGAAGCCGTTTGCCTGGTTGTCGTGCGGCTGCCTGGTGCAACGCTGGACGAGGCGACGCTGATCGAGCACTGCCGCAAGGAACTGGTCGCCTACAAGCTGCCGCGCTCGGTTCGATTTGTCGATGCGCTACCCAAGAGCGCCGTCGGCAAGGTGCTGCGCAGGGAGTTGCGCGCACGCTGAGCGGGTGCGGCGCGCGAGGGCTGCCTGCTACTGCACGAAGCCGATGCTGGATCGTTTGAATCCGGCATCGGGCAGGTCGCTCACTTCGACTCGGTCGCGGCGCGCGAGCTTGGCGTTGCCGAAGGCCGTCATCCACGCGCGCCGCATCTCGCGCGGAGCCATCTCGCTCATGCGGTCGAGCACGTCGCTGACAGGTTCGGGTTCGAAGCGCTTACCCCAGTCGTGGTCGGCGCGGATGCTGCGGTACAGCTTGGCGGCGATGTGGCGCGCCGCGTCGCGGTCGGGTGCCTGCACCTCGTACACGTTCATTCGGTTCAGGATGGGCTCGGGGATGCTGCGGCCATCGTTTGCCGTGGCGACCCAGATCACCTGGCTCGCATCGATCGGCACTTCGGCAAACTCGTCGGTAAAGCTTCCCGCGGTGTCGTGTTCGAGCAGGCTGTACAGCGCGCCCAGCGGGTCGTAAGCGTGCTCGCCGCCTGCCTTGTCGATCTCGTCGACCACAAGCACGGGGTTGGCGTACTGGCCATCGACCAGCGTCTCGAACACCTTGCCGGGCCGCGCGCCCTTCCATTGGCTGGAGGCGCCCGAGAGCACCCAGCCCGCGGTGAGTGAGCTCATCGAGATGAAGCCCATGCCGGTGCCCAGCAGTTGCGACAGCTCGCGCGCGAAATGCGTCTTGCCCACGCCGGGCGGTCCGAGCAGCAGGAGGGGCGTGATCTCCAGCGCATCGCGGCTGTCTTCGCACAGGGCGATCTGCCGCTTCACGTCGTCGAGTACGTCAGCGAAGTTGGGCAGGTCGTCGTAGAGGTGATCCATCGCCGGCAGGCCGGAGGGCTTGACCTGGAAGCGCTCGGGTCCCTTCTCGAGCATGCGCTCGTAGGTGGAGCGCAGGCCTTCGTGTTCCTTGCCGGGGAGCTTGTCGAGCTTGCGGCCGACCTCGTCGATCCGGTAGAGGCTGCGCATGCGCGCGATCGGGATGCTTCCACCCCGTGCAGACACCGTGACCAGGTCCTTGGATGCGCTCATGTGACCTCCTGAAAACGCAAGCCTCGGGATCATTGAAGCAAACCCGGGGCTGGCGAAGCCATCGATAACAACCCGAAATACGCACCTGTTCCCATGCACGAGATATGCCACCCACGCGTGGTGAACATCTCGATGCGCTCCGAAGGCCGCGGCGGCGGCCTGGGCCACTACTTCACGAATGCGTTGAGCTGGATGATGGGCAGGAGCACGGCGAGCACGATCAACATGACGATGCCGCCCATGGCCACGATCAGCAGCGGCTCCAGGATGGTGGCCATGGCCATCGCGCGGCGCTGCACCTCGGTGCCGGTCTGCTTGGCAGCGCGATCCAGCATCTGCGGCAACTGGCCGGTCTGTTCACCCAGGCGGGCGAACATCGAGAGCAGGCCAGGGAAGCGCTTCTTGCCGGCCAGGGCCGAGGCAAGTGGGGCGCCTTCGCGCACCTGAACCAGGGCATCCATGGCGTCGGCGCGCATCGCGCGGTTGGAGAGCGTCTCGGCCGCGGCCTGCAACGCCTTCAGGATCGGCACGCCGGCACCGGCCAGCATGGCCAGCGTGCCGGAAAAGCGCGCCGCGTTGTAGCCGCGCGCGAGCTTGCCCAGCAGCGGCAGCGTGAGCAGGCTGGCGTCGAATTGCTCGCGAAATGCTTCGTTGCGCAGCGCGAGCTTCAGGCCCACGCCACCTGCAATCAGCGCAATGAGCATCAGCCACCCGTAGTTGCGGATGAAGGCGCTGATCGCCAGCATCGCCACCGTCAACCCGGGCAATGCACGCTTGGAGTTGGTGAACACCGACGCGACCTGCGGCACCACGTAGGTGACGAGAAAGATCACGATCACGACCGCGATCAGCGACACGATGGCCGGGTAGAGCGTGGCGCCAATCAGCTTGGCCTGCAGGGCCTGGCGTTCTTCCAGGTCGTCGGCCAGGCGTTCGAGCACGGTGCCGAGCGCGCCGCTTTGCTCGCCGGCCGCGACCACGGCGCGGTAGACGTCGTCGAACTCGCGCGGGGCGCTCGCCAGCGCGCGGGCGAAGGGCGAACCGGCGTTGACCTCGCTGCGCAGGTGAGCGACGAGTTCGCGCTGGCGCGGGTCTTCGGCTTCATCGCTCAGCGCCGTGAGCGCGCGTTCGAGCGGCAGACCCGAGCCGACCAGACCGGCAAGCTGGCGTGTCCACACGGCGAGGCTGGTCGACGAGAAGACGCGGCGCGTGAGCTGCAGGCCGCCCACTTTCTGCGTGCCTGCGGAGGCCACCTGGGTCACGTCCAGCGGCACCAGGGCCTGCGCGCGCAATTGCGCGCGCGCAGCCTTCAGGTTGTCGGCTTCGAGCAAGCCGGTGGTCGTCTTGCCGGCGGCGTTGAGCGCTTCGAACTTGTATGCGGGCATGGTGGCTCAGGCGGGCGCCCGGCTGGCCCAGGCCCGGCTGCGCGCCCACGGGGTGCAGCAAGGGAGCGAAAGGCCGGGCGAGGGGGTGGTCATCATTCGCGCGTGACGCGCATCACTTCTTCGGCCGAGGTGACGCCCTCTTCGACCAGGCGCGCACCGTCGTCACGCATCGAGCGCATGCCGTTGGCTTCAGCCGCCACGAAGATCTGCGATTCGGCGGCGCGGGCATGGATCAGGCTGCGAACCTTTTCGTCGGCCACCATCAGTTCGTAGACGCCGGTTCGGCCCTTGTACCCGCTCTGGCCGCACTCGCTGCAACCGACCGGGTGCCAGCGGCCGCGGGCATCCTGCTTCTTGCAGTGCGGGCACAGCTTGCGCACGAGGCGTTGCGCGAGCACGCCGAGCAGCGACGACGACAACAGGAAGGGCTCGATGCCCATGTCGGTCAGCCGGGTGACCGCGCTAGGTGCGTCGTTGGTGTGCAGCGTGGCCAGCACCAAGTGGCCGGTCAGCGAGGCCTGCACCGCGATCTGCGCCGTTTCGTAGTCGCGGATTTCACCGATCATGATCACGTCCGGGTCTTGCCGCAGGATCGCGCGCAGCGCCTTCGCGAACGTGAGGTCGATCTTCGAATTGACCTGCGTCTGCCCGATGCCGGTGAGTTCGTACTCGACCGGGTCTTCGACCGTGAGCACGTTGGTCGTACTGGTGTCGATGCGGCCGAGCGAGGCGTAGAGCGTGGTCGTCTTGCCCGAGCCGGTGGGGCCGGTGACGAGCACGATGCCGTGCGGCTGCTGCACGAGCTTGTCGAAATTCTTCAGCGTGTCGCCGCCCATGCCCAGGCCTTCGAGCGTGAACTTGGTCTCGCCCTTGTCGAGCAAACGAAGCACCGCACGTTCGCCGTGCGACGACGCCAGCGTGGACACCCGCACGTCGACCGCACGGCCGCCGATGCGCAGCGAGATGCGGCCGTCTTGTGGCAGGCGCTTCTCGGAGATGTCGAGCTCGGCCATGATCTTCAGGCGCGAGATCAGCGCCGCGTGCAAGGCCTTGTTCGGCTGCACCACCTCGCGCAGCGTGCCGTCCACGCGAAAGCGCACCGAGCTCGAACGCTCGTAGGGCTCGATGTGGATGTCGCTCGCGCCATCCTTCGCGGCCTGCGTGAGCAGGGCGTTGAGCATGCGGATGATGGGCGCGTCGTTGGCGGCTTCGAGCAGGTCTTCGACCGCCGGCAGGTCCTGCATCATGCGGCTCAGGTCGACCTTGCTCTCGACCTCGCCGATCACGGTGGCCGCGCTCGACTCGCCACCGGCGTAAGCCGCGGCGATGCGGTTGCCGATGGAGCTTGCAGACTCGCGCTCCAGCGCGTCGATGCGGTACAGCCGCAGCACCTCGCTCAGTGCGGGGAAGGCGACGGTCTCGGGCGCCCACAGCACGAGCCGCTCGCCGTCGTCCTCGAGCAGCATGCTGTGCGCCTTGGCATAGGCGTAGGGCAGGGGGTGACGTGAGCCCATGGTGTCTTGATGATCAGTTCGCGGGTGCGGGTGCCGGCGTGGGGGCCGGGACCGGCGCAGGGGCGGGCGCCACAGGCATCGCCGGGGCCGGGGTCGGCGCGGGCACTGGCTCGCTCGGGGGTGGTGCCGACGAAGCGCCGGGTACCTCACCCGTCGCCGGCATGCCCGGGGGCACCGGGCGCGGCGCGATCACCGGTGCCTCGCGGATCGGCATCAGGATGTTGCCGCTCGGCTGGCCGCGGTTCATCTGCTCGGCGCGGATGATGTCGTAGCGGTCCATCGTGATGCTGTTCGCTTCGGCCTGGTCGCGCAGAACGACCGGCCGCAGGAACACCATCAGGTTGCTCTTCACGCGATTGCGGTTGTCGCTGCGGAACAGCGCACCCACCAGCGGCAGGTCGCCCAGCCAGGGCACCTTGCTCACGGATCCGCCGTATTCATCTTTCATCAGGCCGCCCAGCACCATGAACTGGCCGTTGTCGACCACCACGGTGGTCTCGATCGAGCTCTTGTCGGTGGTGAGGCCTTGCGGCGAGTTCTTGGACGACGGATCGACCGTGGAGTTCTCCTGATAGATCGTCATGCGCACCGTGCCGCCTTCGCCGATCTGCGGCTTGACGCGCAGCGTCAGGCCCACGTCCTTGCGCTCGATGGTCTGGAAGGGGTTGGTCGCGCCCGTGGCCGCACCCGTGTTGGTGTACGAACCGGTGATGAACGGCACGTTCTGGCCGATCACGATCTTGGCCTCTTCGTTGTCCAGCGTGATCAGGTTTGGCGTGGAGAGCACGTTGCCGTCGGCGTACGTTTCGAGGAATCGCGCCAAGGCTCCGATGTTGTAGAGGTCGCCGATCTTCTTCAACAGGCCGATATTGAAGCCCGCCGGGACCGCCGCGGCCGCGGCAATGATGTTGTTGGTGCCGCTGTTGATGGCCGCCGTGGACGTGATGATGTTCGGCTGGCCGTAGTTGGTGCCGCCTGCCACGATTCGGGAGTCACCCGGCTGGCCCGACGCGCCTTGCCACTGGATGCCGATGTCGACGATCTTGTTGGCGTCGACCTTCACGATCATCGACTCGATGTAGACCTGCGCGCGGCGCGAGTCGAGCTGGTCGATGACGGCGCGCAACTGGCGATAGACCGGCTCGGGCGCGGTGATGATCAGGGAGTTGGACGACGGGTCAGCCTGGATGAAGCCCCCGGTCGACGGGCCCGCTGATTGCGAAACCGGTGCGGTCGCCTGCGGCGAGGCACCGGTGGCGCTGGTTTGCTGGTTGTTCGCTGTGTTCTGGGTGGCCGAAGGCGAGCTGCTGGTGCTGCCCACCGACGACATGCCGCCGGCGCTTCCATTCGGTACACCGGCCGCGTAGGCCGCACGCAGCACGGTGGCCAGCTTGGTCGCATCTGCGTTCTTCAGATAGACCACGTAGATGTTGCCCATGGGGTTGCTGCCCTGGGTCGGCTGGTCGAGCTTGGCGACGATGCTCTTGATGCTCACCATGCGCGCTGGCGTCGATGCACGCACGATCAGCGCGTTGCTGCGCGGATCGACCATCACCGACGAGGTGCCACCGGCGCCGGGCGCGCCCTGCGGCAGGGCCACGCCGCCACCACCGCCGCCATCGCTGAGGCGTTGCACCATGGTGGCAACGTCCGCGGCCACGGCGTACTTGAGCGGGATGATCTCGACGTCGCCCGCGCTTGGTGTGTCCATCGCCGCGATGATCTTGCTGATGCGCGCGAGGTTGTCGGCGTAGTCGGTGACGACCAGCGTGTTGTTGCCGGGGTTCGCGTTGATCGTGTTGTTGGGGCTGATGAGGGGGCGCAGCACCGGCACCAGGTTGTTGGCGTTCTCGTGGCTGAGCTTGTAGATCTGGGTCAGCACCTGGTCGCCCTGGCGCGAGACCGCGCCCACCGAGACCGTGCTCGATTGCAACTTGGCGTCTGCTTCGGGAACCACCTTGAACAGGCCGCCCGACTCCACCACCGTGAAGCCCAGCCCGCGCAGCGCCGCCAGGAAGTTAAGGTAGGCCTCGCGCGGCGCCATCGGGTCTTCGCTGTAGAGCGTGATCGTGCCCTTGACGCGCGGGTCGACCACGAACTGTTGCTTGAGGATCGCGCCCATCGCGCGCGACACGCCTTCGATCTCGGCATTGACGAAGTTCAGCGTGACCGGCTCACCCTTGAAGCGGGATTCTTTCGGCTGCTGCGCCATGGCGATCGGCATCGGTGCGAGAGAGGTGGCCAGCATGGTCGCGGTGAGTGCGGCGGTGAGCGGCCGGCGCGGTGAGCACAACAAGAAGCGGGGGCGGAGAGGAGCGCGCGTTTTCATACTTCTTATCCGATCGAAATGACAGACACGGCGCCTCTGCGCCGCCCAATGATGTTGAGCAGGTTGTTCAGTGCGGCCTCGTCTGCCTCGGTGGCCGCGCGGGCTTCGCCTCGGAAGCGCACGCCGTTGGCGCCCGCGCTGCCTTCACCCGAGAGCTGCAATGCGCCTTCCAGCGTGGTGAGGCGCAACTGCGTGGGCGCCCCGGCGGTGCCCACGAGCGTGAATCGGTAGCTGCCGAGCGGCTCGAGCGTCGAGACGCGGGACGATGCCTGCAGCATGTCGATGTCGGCTTGGCCGTCGATCAGCCACCGGCCCTGCACCCATTCCATGCGGATGCCGGGGGACGACAGTCGAAGCGACCCGCCGAGCTGCAAGGTGTTCCAGGGCGTGCCCAAGCCGCCGAGCAACGCCCCCGGCCATTGGCCGACCCAATTGGGTTTGGGTGCCAGCGTGGCCGAGATGCGCCCCAGCCCGGGCCTGATGAGCAGGTTGACGGTGTCGTTCAGGCAGCAGGCGTGCTTCAGGCGCAGATCGAGTGCGAGGCCCTTGAGCCCCAGTTCCCATTCGAGTCGACCGGGCAGAGAACTCGCGTCGCGGCTGCCGGGGCCTCCGGTGAGCACGGCCACCGCGCTGCCCGACCACACGGAGCCGCGGGCATCGGCCAACTGCACGCGCTCGCCGGTGGCGCTCGACACGGCACCCGCCAGCCAGGTGGCGGGCGCGAAGACAACGAGGCTCACGACCAAGCCGAGCACGGCGCCGGCGATCGCCCATTTGGAGGCGGCGCTGCGCTGTTGCTCCCACGCCTTCTCGGCGTACGACGACTCCTGCCATTGCGATGGCACGGCGCTCGATGCGAACCGCTTGCGCAGGCCGACACGACGCGAGGGTTTGCGAACCACGGCCATCATTGCGCCCCCCCGAAGGTGAGCACCACGGTGCCGGAGTAGCCCTCGGGGCCCCGCGTGAGTTGCGCTTCGACGGGTCGCGCGCGAGCGCCGCTACGCGCTTCGGTCAACCAGGCACGCAGCGTTTCGCCGGTGACGCCGCTGAGCGTGAGCGTGGCGCGATCGTTCTGAACCGCGATGCGGCCCTTGTCTCCCAGCCGCTCGGTGGCCGACTTGAGCGCAGCGACGGCCAGGGTTGCGGGCACGGGCGCGGCGCCGCGCAACTCGCGCGACTCGGCGGCCAGGCGCTGCATCGATTGCAGTTGCAGGTCGAGGGCATTGATCTGCGTCGGTGTCTCGCGCAGCGCTCGCAGCGCCGGTGCGACGCCGATCCACCACACCAGCAGGATACCCAGGGCGACAGCTGCAATCGTCAGGCCCGAGCGCTCGCGCGCCGGCAAAGCTGCCCAGCGTTGGCGTGCCTCGGTGGTCATCGCCTTGACGGAGGCCGGCAAGGGCATGCCGCGCGCGCTCACAGTGAACGCCCCGCGTCAGCCGGCATGCGCGTCACGACGACGTTGCCGTTGACCGCTTCGACGCGCCAGCCACTGGGGCGCAGCTGATTGCGGAATTGCTCGACCTGTTGCGGGTCCCAGCCCGGCGCCGAGAGCGAGAGCTTCCCAGGTTCGTAGCGCAGGTTGTCGACCGGTGGACGATCGCCTGGCCAGGCGCCTGCGGCGGCGAGGAGCATGGGTTCGAGGTCGGTGTCCCCTGGTTTGCCGGCGGCGGCGCGCAGGGTGTCGGTTTCACGTTGCATCTGGAGGGGCGCGTCCAGCACGCCACGAACTTGCGGGTGAGCGGCCTGCAGCAGGGCGACCATCGCCTTGCGTTTGCTTTCCACCGTGTGACGCTGGTGTGCAGCCCACAGGTTGAGGCCGACGAGCTGAACGGCGATCAAGGCGACGAGCCCGTAGCGCATGGGCTTCCACGCGGGTGTCAGGAACTGGCGCCATACGTCTCGCAGCGCGCGGGTGCCTCGGTTCTTGCGGGCCAGGGTGAACTGGCGCAGATTCCACAGCGATCGCGACGCCATCAGCGCGCGCTGCGGCCAATCCATCACCGTGACCGGTGCGCCAAGCCAGCGCTCGGCGGCTGCGGCGGTCGCCGAGGTGGCGCTCCAGCGCGCGCCTTCGGGCAGCGGGTTGGGCAAGAGGGCGCGCGTCAGGGAGCCCTGCAGGTTGACCTGCGCCACGCCGTCGGTGTGGGCCCAGGTGAGCGTCGCGCCCTGGGATGGATCGCCCAACTCGGCGAAATGCCCGGTCGGCGGCTCGTCCGGCCACGAGGTCGGGACCACGCGGTCGATGAACACGTTGGACTTTTCGAGCAAGGAGAGTTCGCCCGTCAGCCACGCGCGGTCGACCACGGCAACCCAGGTCGACTGGCCGGCGACCGCGTTCGGAGCCACCGCGATGTGGACGGTGCTGGCTTCTTCGAGCAGTGCCTCTTCGAGCACCCCGACCAGGGCCGCAGGCATGCGTGCCGCGGGCGCTTTGGGCAGGGTGATCCGGTGCCAGCTGACGTCGGAGTCGGCGAGCACGGCCACGGCCGTGGTGGCTTTGGGCAGCAGGGCTACGGCGCAGCGCCCCTGCGCGGCCATGGCCAGGCCGTCAGGACTCAGCGCGTAGCTGTATTCGGTGCCTTCGGGCGCAGAAGGGCCGGCATCGCGGGCCTGCAAGCGAGGGCGGGGAGGGATTTGAACGACAAGCGTGCTCATACAGCGCGTGAGGGTAGCGGAAATGTAAGCGCACGACCGTCCAAAACTACCCGAATCAACAGCTTGCGGCTTGTTCTTGTAGTGCTTGTTGCAACGCCTTGCGAGTTGGGGCTCAGCTGCCGGCGTCGGTCGAGTTGATGCGCTCGACGCTCAGCACCTCGATCAGGCGCTGGCTGCGGTGGACGATGGAACGCTGCTCGACAACTCGGTCTTCAAGACGTAAGCGGCCGCGCACTTCGAAATAGTCGGAGCGCACGTCCACACCCCCGAGGGCATCGGCCGGCGTGCCGGAAAGCTGAGCCTGGACGTCCGCCGGCTTCTTGAAAGGCGTGCGTTGGCGGTACTGGACCAGCCGTTCGGCATCCCCCACATTGAGGCCCTTGATGGCGGCAGCGATCACCTCCCGACTGGCGGTGTTCACGTTGATCGTCGTCCGCTCGGGCAGCATCACGATGTATGGCGTCAGGCGCTGCAGGGCCTGGGGGTCGATCCCCAGCCACTTGAGCTGGTCGATGCGCTTGGGAGCGATCGGGCCGTCGCCACTGCTGCCTGTGCCGCCAGACGGAATGTTCGAGGCCTTCAGTCCGGCGACCAGCACGTCGGCCACGCTGGGCGACACATTGATGTTGGTGCAGAGCTGGCGCAGGATCTCGACGTCGGCCTCGGATACCTTGCCCGTGGACGGATCGATGAGGTTGCGCAGATTGAAACGCGCTTGCGCATCGGTGACGTTGCCCGAGAGGAAGGCATCCGGCGCGTCGTCGGTGTTCTGCTTGTCCGCGGCCAGGAAGGTCGACAGGCGGGCCTCCGCCAGGGGCACCGCCCATGGCTCACCCAGGTGGTCGAACAGGTGCGTGCCTTGCGAGGTGGGGCGAGCGTCCTCTTTCAGAATCAGGCCGACCCAATCGAGCGCGCCGGACAGCAGCCAGCTCGACTGAGCCCGCGAGCGCTCTGCGATCTCAACCTGCACTGCGCGCCACTGCTGCCAGACCATGGACACCGCCAGCGTCGTGATCAAGGTGACGATGATCATCGCCAGCAGCAGCGCGGCGCCGCGTTGGCGTTGGCGGGCGTTCGAAGAGGCCACCATCATTGCGGCCCCAGCGCGATCTCGCGCGTGACGCTGCCCGCGTAGCCGCTGTTCTCGGCGAAGCTCAGCACCACACGCACGGCCTTGAGCGGGTCGGCGTTTGCAACGGCGCTTGCCCCCGGTGCGGGCGCCTGCGCCGCGGTGCCAGCGCTCGATTGGCAATTGCTCCACGCGTTGCCCCGGTAGCAGTAGGCCTGCCATTCGCTGAGGCCGGTGAGGGTGGGCAACTGCCCCGCTTCATTGCCGATGAACTGCTGCGTGCTCATCCAGTTGTCGATCAGCGCCTGCCGGGTGGTGACGGCCGGGCCTGCCCAGCGCAGCCAGGTGCCGCCGCGCAAGGACCACACCACCACCTGCAGGCCGTCAGGTGTGCGGCGCGTCAGGCGCAGCGCAATGCCGTCGAAGCTCGGCAGGTCGGGCAACACGCCGCTGTCCTGCGCGGATTCGAGATCCTGCTGGAACTGCGCCAGCACGGTGTTCACGCGCAAGACCTGCTCAAGTTTGGCCTGGCTGGCGGCACGCGTGCGAACGATGCCATCCACCCCTTGCCAGGCCATCATCGCCAGCGTGGCCATGATCATCATGGCCACCAGCACTTCAATCAGCGTGAAGCCCGAGAGTTCGTTGCGGTGAGAGGTGCGCATGATTCGTTCGTCAGCGCCCGAGGATGGTCGACAGCGTGAGGATGTGCCGGCCGTCCTCGTTGGTGACCTGGGCGTCGGCACGCAGGAAGTTCGGGTTCGGCGTGCGGCTGGTGACCAGCTTCCCCTTGAAGTTGAGCCCGAACTGGTCGCAGCTGAACTCGACCTCGGTCGGCACCTGGAAGAACTTGGTCAGCTTGCGCTCGGTGAGTTCGTTCTCTGCGCACCACTGGGCCGACGTGACTTCGGTGACGCGCTGGGCGTTGTCGGTCAGTGCTCCAGCCGCTTTGATACCGGCACCGAGCGCCACCGCGACGATGGCGAGCGCCACCATCACTTCGATCAGCGTGAAGCCGCGTGCGACGCGTGTCATTGCTGGGCGACCGTCTCGCTGTCTTGAACAGCGAACGGGTTGAGGCCATCGGTGGCGATGGTCAGCCGTTGGTCTTCGAGGCGCAGCACCACGCGCTGCGGCGGGATCATCGGCTCGGGCCCGAGGATGAGTGCTCGCGCTCCGACGATCTCTGCCGAAACGCCACTGCCCAGCCAATGCATCGGGAAATCCTTGGCGTTGGTGAGGCCGGTGAACAGGAAGCTGTCTTCCGACTTGCCATCGGCTGTGGTCGGCTCCCACCGCACCATCATTCCCGATGATCGCGACTCGGCCCTTGCGGATTCGAGCAACGCGACGAGTCGTGCGGCTTCGTTCTCCAACTGCGTGCTGGCCGGATCGCGAATCGCCAGGGTCATCATGGCGGATGCAATGGCGATCAGCGTGATCACCACCAGCAACTCGATCAATGTGAAGCCACCGGCGCGGCGGCGGCGCGCATGGCGGGCTTGCATGATCCGGATGGCTCGACGTGTTCTTTACTGCCAGGAGCCGATTTCGGCGTCCTTGCCTTCGCCGCCGAGTTGGCCATCGGCCCCGAAGCTGTAGACGTCGATCTCGCCTTTGACGCCCGGGTTGGCGTACTGGTACGGGTGGCCCCACGGATCGTTCTGGAGCTTGGGCAGGTAAGACTTCCAGTTCGAAGGGATCGCACCCGCCGTCGGCTTGGTCACGAGCGCCTGCAGGCCTTGCTCACTCGACGGGTAGCGCTGGTTGTCCAGCTTGTACAGCTTGAGCGCCTGCATGAGGTTGTTCACGTCGGTACGGGCCGCCGTGACGCGTGCGTCGTCTGCACGGTCCAGCACGTTGGGCGCGATCAAGGCGGCGAGAACGCCAATGATCACGAGCACCACCATCAGTTCGATCAGGGTGAAGCCGCGGGCCAGGCGCGGAGCGTGACGTTGAGTGAATGTTTGATTCATGACTTGCACGGATGGCTGACGGATGGGGCGTTGAATCATAATCGTCCAATGATTGCGCGATTGTCAGCTTTCGTGATTTGGGCGTTGGTGGCCGCCGCCACCGTGTTCTGGGGGATGCGCCTGTTGGTGCGTCCGACCCCGGTGCCCGCCCATGCCATCGTCGTCGGGGACGCCCCGCAACTGCGTGGTGACCTGTCCCGCCTGCTTGGTGCCGAGCCTGTGACGGCCGTGGCGCTGGCGCCCGAGATCAGCAGCCGCTTCAAGTTGCTCGGTGTCATGGCTGCCAAGCCGAGCCCGCAGGGCATGACGCCCGGAATCGCATTGATCTCTATTGATGGAAAGCCCCCGCGCGCCTTTGCGGCGGGTGCGCGAATCGAGGACCAACTCTTCTTGAAGGACGTGAGCCTTCGCACCGCATCCATCGGGGCCGAGAGCAGCGGATCGAATTTCGTCCTGGAGATTCCCGCGCTGCCGCCACCGGCGACCGGCTCCTTGCCCAGTGTGGCGATGGATACCGTCCCGTCGCAGCCTGCACCTGTGGTGCCGGTCCCGCCGCCGCAAGTCCCTCAGATCGTTCAGCAGCAGATGCAGCAGGCGGCACCTGAAGCCGCGCCGGCGTCTCCGCCCGGCCCGCGCCAGCGCCGCGGCGGCGTGGGCAACCCGAACCAAGCTCGCTGAGGCTTCAGCCGCTCGCTGATTCGGACGGTCCGATGTCGGCGGGTTGTGAGGGGCCGGCGTCCTCGCCTTCAGCCACTTCGGTGAGCAGGGCGGCGGAACTCAGCACCAAGGGCAGTGCGAGTGTGGCACCGGTGCCGTCTGTGCTTTCCATGCCCAGTTCGACCAAAGCTTGAGTCTTGAACAGACTCAATGTGGTCGTCAGCCCTGGGTGGCTGTGGCTGCGGCTGAATACGCAGTAGTCGGTGACGGGCGGTGCGATGCGCGCAGCGACGATCAGCGCGGCGCACGCGGGCAACCCGTCAACCATCACGAGCCGGCGCTTGCTCGAGGCGACCAGCATCACCCCCACCATCATGGCGATCTCGAAGCCGCCGTAGGCAGCGAGCACCTCGACAGGGTCGCTGAGCTCTCGGTGGCGGCTTTGCGCTGCCTGAAGCACCATCAGCAAGCGGCCTTCTTCCTCAGGCGACAGGTTGGGTGTGACGACGAGGTTCTGCACGAGTTCGCCCGACAGCGCCGCAATCACCAGGGCAGCGCTCTCATGGGAGCCCACCCCAATGCCGGCACAGGCAACCAGATTGCCGGGCAACGAATCGGCGATCTCCATGCCTGCTCGGATCGCGGCATGGGCTTGATCCAGCGACATGGCCATGCTGACGCGGGCGTTGCGAGTACCGTGTGCGATCTTGCGGGCCATCAGGCGGGGATGGGGCGCCACCACCTCCGATACGCCGCAGTCGACCACGCTCAGCTCCATCCCCTGGATCCGGGCAAACACCGACACCGGCAGCTTGGACGCGAGGAGGCTGTCCACCAGCCGCTCGGTCGAGGGCTGCCCCGGCGGCCCGATGCCGTCGACCGCGAGGCCGTGGTCCGACGCGAACAAGACAAGCTGCGGGGAGCGAAAGCGCGGCTTGAGCGAGTTCTGGATCAGCCCCAGGCGGATCGCGAGGGGCTCCAGTTCCCCCAGCTGACCGGTGGTTTCGCTGCGTCGCTTCAGCTTGTCGCGCAGCGCCCGCTCAAGGAGCGGGTTGGCGGTGGACGCAATGAGCGATTGGCTGACGGACATCGGCAATGCCTGAAGGGCGGGAAGATGGGTTCGCAGCTTACCGTGCCATCACGCGGATGAAGTCTCAGCGCAGAAACAGTTGGTACGCCGGATTGTCCGTTTCGTCGATCCACGGGTAGGCCAAGCCTTCGAGGAACGCCTTGAACGCCTTCTTGTCGCCGCGCGGCACCTGGATTCCGACCAGGATGCGGCCGTAGTCGGCACCTTGGTTGCGGTAGTGGAACAGGCTGATGTTCCAGCCCGGGTGCATGCTGGACAGGAACTGCATCAATGCGCCGGGGCGCTCCGGAAAGACGAACCGGTACAAGCGCTCGTCGCGCGCCAGTTCGCTGCGCCCGCCCACCATGTGCCGCAGGTGCTGCTTGGCCAGTTCGTCGTGGGTGAGATCGACCGTAGCGAACCCTTGCTTCGTGAAGCTGCGGGTGAGCTTCTCGGATTCGCCGCGGTTGCTCGTCGCCAAGCCGACGAACACATGCGCCTTCTTCTCGTCCGAAATGCGGTAGTTGAATTCGGTGACGGCGCGCGGGCCGATCAGTTCGCAAAAGCGCCGGAAGCTGCCGCGCTCCTCGGGGATGGTCACCGCGAACACGGCTTCGCGCTCTTCGCCAACCTCGGCGCGTTCAGCCACGAAGCGCAGCCGGTCGAAGTTCATGTTGGCGCCGGAGGTGATTGCCACCAGCGTCTTGTCCTTGAGTTTGTGCGTTTCGACGTACTGCTTGATCGCGGCGACACCCAGCGCACCGGCCGGCTCGAGGATGCTGCGCGTGTCCTGGAAGACGTCCTTGATGGCGGCGCAGACGGCGTCGGTGTCTACCACCACGTAGTCGTCGACCAGTGCGCGAGTCAGGCGAAATGTCTCTTCGCCGACCAGCTTGACGGCCGTGCCATCCGAGAAGAGCCCGACATCGGTGAGCTGCACCCTCTTGCCGGCGCGTACCGAGCGCACCATGGCGTCGGAGTCGGCCGTTTGAACGCCGATCACCTTGATCTCGGGCCGAACCGATTTGATGTAGGCCGCCACGCCCGAGATCACGCCGCCGCCGCCGATACCAACGAACACGGCGTCAATGGGCGCCTGATGCTGCCGCAGGATCTCCACGGCGATGGTGCCTTGGCCGGCGATGACATCGGGGTCGTCAAACGGATGCACGAAACAGAGGCCGCGCTTTTTCTCCAACTCAAGCGCGTGGAGGTAAGCATCGGAGTAACTCTCGCCATGCAGGACGACCTCGCCACCCAGTGCCCGCACGGCGTCGATCTTCAGCTTTGGCGTGGTGACCGGCATGACGATCAAGGCCTTGCACCCGAGGCGATGAGCCCCCAGCGCGACCCCTTGAGCATGGTTGCCCGCCGATGCGCAAATGACACCGCGCTTGAGCTGCTCGGCGCTGAGCCCGGCCATCTTGTTGTACGCGCCCCGCAGCTTGAAGCTGAATACGGGCTGCGTGTCTTCGCGCTTGAGCCACACCTGGTTGCCGAGTCGGGTCGAGAGGTTCTTCGCCAACTCCAGCTGGGACTCGATCGCCACGTCGTACACGCGGGCGGTAAGGATGCGCTGCAGGTACTCGCTCAGCCCCAACTTGTCGCTGCTGCGGCCCTTCCCGATGGGTGACTTCGGGCGGCGAGCGGGGGCAGTCATGGCGTTTCCTGAGGCTGGTGGGGTCCGGGGCGCCGGATCATAAGGCAGCGCTTGCGCAGCACGCCTTGCGTGCCGGGCAGAAAAAAACCCAAGGCATTGCTGCCTTGGGTTGAATCCACCAATGGAGGAGGTGGAGGAGACAAAGGGTTGGCGCCAAATAACGCGTTTGAACGCCAGTGCACGAATTGTATCGGTATGCCATGCTGCGACGCAATATTTTTCCGCATAAGCATCCGCGCACAGGCACTCGCGGCGGCAGCACGACAATCACCAACTTGGTGACGTTTTCAGCAATTGGAGTTCAAGGATGGAATGCACGGTCAACTGGGTGGCTGCAAGCGGGATGGCGTTCATGGCCGAAACCGGCAGCGGTCATGTGTTGGTAATGGATGGCGCGCCAGACGGTGGTGGGCGCAATCTCGCTCCTCGGCCGATGGAGACCGTGCTCGCTGGTACCGGCGGCTGCGCGGCCTACGATGTGGTGCTCATCCTGAAGCGCGGTCGGCATGCCGTCGAAGGCTGCCAGGTGAAGCTGACATCTGAGCGCGCGACTACCGATCCGAAGGTCTTCACGAAAATCCACATGCACTTCGTCGTCGCGGGCAAGGGTGTGCCCCAGCAGGCCGTCGAGCGCGCCGTGCAGATGTCCCACGACAAATACTGCTCAGCCACCTTCATGCTGGGCAAGACAGCCGAGATCACGACGAGCTTCGAGGTGGTCGACGCCTAAGTGCTGGGTTGAGGCGCCGCGAGGTGCATCAAACGTAGTGCGCTGTCGTCGTCATCACCTTGGCTGCAGCCCGCATGGCCAGGCGAACCGGCGCCGGCAACTCGGGCGCGCCATCCTTGCGCGCCTGGGCGCCGTGGCGGGCTTCGTCTTCCTTCATCTGCTGCACGATGGCGCGCGATTCGGCGTCTGATGCCGGCAATCGATCGAGGTGCGACGCGAGGTGCTGTTCGACCTGCCTTTCGGTTTCTGCCACCAAGCCCAGGCTGACCTCGTCGCCCATGCGGCCGGCCACCCATCCAATACCAAATGCACCTGCGTACCAGAGCGGGTTCAAAAGGCTGGGCCGGGAGTTCAGTGCGCGCAGGCGATCCTGCGTCCATGCCAGGTGATCCGTCTCTTCTCTGGCCGCCCGCGCAAGGCTCTCGCGAAGGTCTGGGTTGCTCGTGGCGAGCAATTGCGCGCTGTACAGCGCCTGCGCGCAGACCTCGCCGACGTGATTCACCCGCATCAATGCACCTGAAAGCCGCGTCTCTTCGGCGCTCAATGGAAGCTCACGTTCACCCGCGCGAGGCGCCGGCCTCGAGGCCGAATTCGCGGCGAAGACGGTCCGCAGGGCATTGTCGGCAGCCGCCAGCCAGTCATCCAGAACCGAGCGTTCGCGCGCATGAGGCATGTTCATGCCCCCGAGGTTACCCTAGTCAAAAAGAGTCGCCTGCGATGGGTTTTGAACGGGCGTACACAGCGCATTTCGCCTCTGAGCACGGCATTTTCCCTCGTTGTTGACTCGCAACAAACCTCAGTCAAACAGGCCGCGAATCTTTGCAACCCGCGGAGCCCTCTGGTGCAATACGCCAACTTCCGCTGAGGAGTTTGCGGTCCAGTCACCCCACGCAGAAGGGGTAGGCGAGGGCCTTTTATCCAACCTAGGAGATAGTCGCAATGAAAAAATCTCTTCTCGCTCTCGCAGTGCTGGGCGCGTTCGCTGGCACGGCTTCGGCGCAATCGTCGGTCACCATCTACGGCATCGTTGACGCCGCTGTGCGTTACACGACCAATGCTGGCGCAGACGCCGCTTCCAATGGTGAGTCGATCACCACGGTGGCTCCTGGTGGCCTGTCGCAAAGCCGCCTGGGCTTCAACATCAATGAAGACCTGGGTGGTGGCCTGCGTGCTCTGGCCAATTTCGAACACCGCTTCAACTCGGACAACGGCAACGCATCTGCCGCCGACTTCTGGCGTCAGTCGTGGGTTGGCCTGCAAACCGGCTTTGGCCGCGTGACGATCGGCCGTCAGTACAACGTGCTGTTCGATGCCTACACCGGCACCTACCCGTCGTTCAAGTACTCGCCGTACATCGAAGCGTTCAAGCCTGAAGTCGGCTTCTCGCTGGGTGCGCGCAATGACAACATGGTCAAGTACGCCATCACTGTTGGTGGGTTCTCCGGTGAAGCGCAAGTCAGCGCTGGCGAAGGCAACCCGACGACCGTTGGCGCCAACGGCAAGTCGTGGGGTGGCATGCTGAAGTACGCAGTGGGCCCGTTCGCCGCTGCTGGTGCATACATGGAGTTGGAAGACACAGCCGGTAAGGTCGTGAAGGCAATGACCGTTGGTGGCGCTTTCTCGAGCGGCCCCCTCTACGTGCACGCCGGTTGGGGCCGCAACGACTTTGAGTCGGGCTTCAACACCGCGCTCAATGTCACGCTGCTGGGCTCGGTCGCAGGCGCGCTCCGTATCGACGGCAACGCGAATCCGCTGGCTGCTGCCGCTGACACTCGTGATCTGTACATGTTCGGCGCGACCTACCAAGTGACGCCCGCTCTGAACCTGGGCGCGACCTACTGGTACGTTGAGCAAGATGGCATTGCCCCCAACACCGACGGCGACGCAAGCGCGATCGCCTTCGTTGCGGACTATGCCTTCTCGAAGCGTACCGATGCGTACTTCGAAGTTGACTACTCGAAGATGGGTGACCGCCTCGTGTTCACGAACGGCGCCACCGACCGCACCGGCATCATGCTCGGTCTGCGTCACCGCTTCTGATTCTTGCGTCGGCTGGGCGACGCCGTCGCCTGAGCCGATGTTTGGATTGGAAACGACGGGCCGCTTAGCGGCCCGTTTTTGTTTTTGTGGGTGCCCCTTGTTCATGAGTACTCAAAGTCTTCGGCCTGACGCATGCCGGTGGTCGATAGGCTTGGGGGCCGCCCCTTAGGCGCAGGCGGAATCTAGATGCTTGCGTTCGCTGCCCGGCGCCTCGTTCAAGCTGCGATCGTGATGCTCGCGGTGGCCTTTTTGGCGTTCCTGCTGTTCCAGTACGTCGGCGATCCGCTGACTCACCTGCTCGGGCCCGATGCCACGCCCTCCCAGCGGGTAGCGCTACGTGCGGATCTCGGTCTGGACAGACCTTTCCCGGTGCAATTCGCGCACTTCGTCGCCAACGCGGTGCAGGGAGAGTTCGGCGTGAGTCTTCGTCTGGGGCGGCCCGTGTCTGCACTACTCACGGAGCGCCTGCCTGCGACCGTGGAGCTCACTTTCGTGGCGGCGAGCATGGCGCTGCTGATCGGTATTCCGCTGGGCATCTATTCGGCGATCCGCCCCCGTGCGGCGCTTACCCAGTTCTTGATGACGGTGTCCTTGCTCGGCGTTTCGCTCCCCACCTTCCTCATCGGGATTCTTCTGATCCTGGTCTTTGGGTCGGTCCTGCAATGGCTTCCGACGTTCCAGCGCGGAGAGGTGATCAATCTTGGGGGCTGGTCGACAGGGCTGCTTACAGTGGACGGCTGGCGCCATCTGGTGCTCCCGGCCGCGACTTTGGCTGCATTCCAGATCACGCTGACGATGCGCCTGGTGCGGGCCGAGATGCTCGAGGTTCTGCGAAGCGATTACATACGCTTTGCGCGTGCCCGCGGCCTGCCTGGCCGGGCCATCTACCTCGGCCACGCCCTGAAGAACACCATGATTCCCGTGATCACGATCACGGGCTTGCAGCTCGGCTCCTTGATCGCCTTTTCAATCGTCACCGAGCAGGTGTTTCAGTGGCCCGGCATGGGCCTTCTTTTCATTCAGGCGGTGACCTTCTCCGACATCCCTGTCATGGCAGCCTATCTCTGCCTGATATCGCTCGTCTTCGTGTCGATCAACCTGATCGTCGATCTGCTCTATGTGGCGGTCGACCCACGCTTGCGCATTGGACGCACAGATGTGGCTGTTCGATGATGACGTGCAGCATTCGGTGGAGAAGGATTCTCGACAGCGATCTCTGGTACAGCTTTCGGCGATCGCCGCTGGCCGTTGCTGCCGCACTGGTGCTGCTCGCTTGTGTGCTTGGCGCCGCACTGGCCAATGTGCTCGCTCCTCACAATCCCATGGACCTGGCGACGTTGGACTTGGCCGATGCGCTCTTGCCCCCCGCGTGGGAGGCTGACGGTCGCATCACCTATCCGCTCGGCACCGACGCCCAGGGCCGGGACATGCTCTCAGCCATCATGTACGGAGCACGCATCTCGCTCGTGGTGGGTATCGGGGCGGTACTGGCGTCCCTGCTGATTGGCGTGAGCCTCGGCTTGCTGGCAGGCTACGTCGGTGGTCGAACAGATGCGTTCATCATGCGTGTGTGCGACGTGATGCTGTCGTTCCCAGCGATTCTGGTTGCTCTGCTCGTGGACGGAGTCGGGCGTGCCTTGTTCCCATCAATGCACGACTCGCTGGCGCTTGCCGTGCTGATCGCCGCGATCGCATTGACGGGGTGGGTGCAGTACGCGCGGACCGTTCGGGGCTCGACCATGGTCGAACGCGACAAGGAGTACGTTCAGGCGGCCCGCATCATCGGTGTGCCGCCGTTGCGCATCATGCGGCGGCACGTGCTGCCCAACGTGCTGGGGCCGGTGATGGTGCTCGCCACGATCCAGGTGGGGTCGGCAATCCTCATCGAAGCCACCTTGTCCTTTCTGGGGGTGGGCATGCCGGTCACGTCGCCATCGCTCGGAACGCTCATTCGCGTAGGCGGTGATTTCCTCCTGTCGGGCGAATGGTGGCTCACGATCTTCCCAGGCGCGGCGCTCGTGCTGATCTCACTCAGCGTGAACCTGCTGGGCGACTGGCTACGCGATGCGCTCAACCCGCGCCTGCGCTGACGACGCGATGATGTCGCCGCTGCTCGAGCTGAAAGGTCTGTGCGTCGAGTTCGCGTCGCGGCACGGCACGCTGCGCGCACTCGATCAGGTGTCTTTCGCGATCGCGCCCGGCGAGATCGTGGGTGTGGTCGGCGAATCGGGTGCGGGCAAGTCATTGACCGGGTCTGCGGTCATTGGACTCCTCGATGCGCCGGGTCAGGTGTCGGGGGGGGAGATTCACTTCGACGGTCGACGCATCGACGACTTGCCGGAACGCGTGCGCCGCCAACTGCGCGGAAAGTCCATCGGCGCCATCTTCCAGGACCCGCTGACTTCGCTGAACCCGCTCTACACCGTGGGTCGCCAGTTGATCGAAACCATCCGGACGCATCTGCCGCTGACGGCGTCGCAGGCCCGAGAGCGCGCTATTGCGCTCCTCCAGGAGACTGGCATCTCCGCGGCCGAGCAACGCCTGGAGCAGTACCCCCATCAGTTCTCGGGGGGCATGCGCCAGCGTGTGGTGATCGCGCTCGCCTTGGCCGGCGAGCCCAGACTCATCATTGCCGACGAGCCCACCACGGCACTGGATGTTTCAGTGCAGGCTCAGATCGTGGCCTTGCTCAGGCGCGTCTGCAAAGAGCACGGCGCGGCGGTGATGCTGATCACGCACGACATGGGCGTGATCGCTGAAGCCTGCGATCGAGTGGTGGTGATGTACGCCGGGCGTGTCGTCGAAGTGGGGCCGGTTCAACAGCTAATCCATGCGCCTGCGCACCCGTACACCGCCGGGCTGATGGGAGCGATCCCGTCGATGAAGGAAAGCCGGGAGCGCCTGCTTCAGATCGATGGCGCCATGCCGCGCCTTTCCGCCATACCCAACGGATGCGCGTTTCATCCCCGTTGCCCACAGGTCATGCCTCGCTGCCGGGAGCAGCGCCCTGACTTGATGAATGCGGGTCCGACTCGAGCCGCCTGCTGGCTTCACGAAAGCGAGACGCTGACGTGAGTGATCTGGTCGACGTCCGCGACCTGACGATGCGTTTCGACGTGTCGGCACCGTGGCTGCAGCGTGTGATCGAGCGCCGGCCGCGTCGGTGGGTTCACGCCGTTGACGGGATCAGCTTCACCATCGAGCGCGGCACCACGCTCGGCTTGGTGGGCGAATCGGGGTGCGGCAAGAGCACGGTGGCGCGCATCCTGGTCGGGCTGCTGTCACCCAGCGCCGGCTCGGTTCGCTTTGACGGGCACGACATGCATGCCGGCACATCTAGCGCGGCGGCCCAGCCACTTCGGCGGCGCATGCAGATGATCTTTCAGGACCCCTACGCGAGCCTCAACCCGCGATGGAAGGTCCGAGACATCGTCGGTGAGCCGCTTGACGAGTTCGGGCTGGTGCACAGCGGCACCGAGTTGACTGAGCGCGTGGTCGAACTGCTGGCGTCGGTCGGCTTGGGGCATGGCGACATCGGCAAGTTCCCGCATCAGTTCTCAGGCGGGCAGCGCCAGCGCATTTCGATTGCCCGGGCGCTGGCTGCGCAGCCCGACTTCATCGTGTGCGATGAGCCGACGTCGGCGCTCGATGTGTCCGTGCAGGCCCAGGTCCTCAACATCATGAAAGACCTGCAGCGAAAGCAAGGGCTGACCTATCTCTTCATCTCTCACAACCTGGCTGTCGTGCGGCATGTCAGTGACCGAGTGGGGGTCATGTACTTGGGGCGCATCGTCGAACTGTCGGACAAGGCCAGTGTGTTCGAGCGGCCCCGGCACCCCTACACACGCATGTTGCTGGACGCGATCCCGGATATTTCTTCCACGAGGCGCGAACGTGCGCCCGTGCTGGGAGAGGTTCCGAACCCTCTCAGCCCGCCATCGGGTTGCACATTTCACCCACGCTGCCCGCACGCGAACGAGCGTTGTCGGCGTGAGCGACCGAGCTTGCTGACCCACGCGGGTGTGCAGGTGGCTTGCCACGCCGTCGAGGAACGGCGCCTCTGAGTGGCAACGCGCTTACTGCGCGGCAGATGCGGAAGTGGCGGGTGCAGAGGGAGCCGGAGGAGGGAGTACCAGGCTCCCCTTCTGCCCACAACCGGTCACCAATGCGATGGCGATCAATGCACCTACTGCGCGCAGTCTCAAGTGCGAGGTCGCTACACTGAAACTTGGTTTCTTCATGCAGCGAATTTTAGTGGCCATGAGCGCAGAACTTGCCCCCACCCCCCTGACCGACGCCCAGTTTCATGCCCTGGCGGGCGCCGTGCTGTCTTCGGTTGAGTCGACCGTGGACGGTTGGCTGCAAGACGACGTGATCGATATCGACACGCACCGCACCGGCGGCCTGCTGGAGCTGAGTTTTCCCAATGGCAGCAAGCTGGTCCTGAACACCCAGCCGCCGCTGCACGAACTCTGGATGGCGGCGCGATCTGGTGGCTTCCACTTCAAGTATGTCGCCGATCGGTGGCTCGACACCCGCGATGGCCGGGAATTCTTCGAAGCTTTGTCCGCCTGCGCAAGCGAGCAGGCGGGTCAGCCGTTGAAGTTTTCGGCCTTGAGTTGAGGCTCAGCGCTTGAAGAGATCGAGGATGCTCTTCTTCTCTTCCTCGGTCGGTGCGGCCGGCAGTTTGTCATCAAGGCCCAGACTGCTCACGCCGTTGCCATGTGTGTACTCTTCGTAGTACCACTCGCCACCTAGGTTGACGAGGCCTTCGGGCACAGTGGGCTGATCCACGGGGACGCCTTTGAGCGCTTGCGACATGTAGTCGATCCACACCGGAAGTGAAAGACCACCGCCGGTTTCGCGATCCCCGAGCTTGCGCGGGTTGTCGTACCCGATCCAGACCACTCCGACCACGCTGCGCTGATAGCCGGCAAACCACGCATCCATGGAGTCGTTGGTCGTGCCGGTCTTCCCCTGGATGTCTGGGCGCTTCAGCATGGCTTGCGCGCGCGCTGCTGTGCCGGATCGCGTGACCTCCTGGAGCAGGCTGGACATCACGAACGCGTTTCGCGCATCGATCGCGCGCGTGGTGCCATCCAGGGGCTGAAGCTTCGCTTCGCTGAGAACCCGGCCCTTGGCGTCTGTGATCTTGGCGATCAGGATAGGGTTTATGCGATAGCCCCCATTCGCAAATACGCCGTAGGCCGTGGCCATCTGGAGGGGTGTGACCGAGCCCGCGCCCAGCGCCATGGTGAGGTACGCAGGGTGCCGCTCCGCATCGAACCCGAAGCGGGTAACCCACTCCTGCGCGACTGGTGGCGTGATCGACTGCAGGATCCGGATGGAGATCATGTTCTTCGACTTGGCCAGGCCGCGGCGGATCGACATCGGGCCGTCAAAGCTGCCGTCGTAGTTCTTTGGCTCCCAGGGTTGGCTGCCGGTCGTACCCGCATCGAAAAAGAGCGGCGCGTCATTGACCACGGTGGCGGGCGTGAACCCCTTCTCAAGCGCGGCTGAGTAGATGAAGGGCTTGAAGCTCGACCCCGGTTGGCGCCAGGCTTGTGTCACGTGGTTGAACTTGCTCTTGGCGTAGTCGAACCCGCCCACCATTGTTCGGATCGCGCCCGTGCGCGGGTCCAGAGAGACGAACGCCCCCTCGACTTCGGGCAACTGAGTGATCGACCAGGCGTCCTTGGGGCCCTTGATCAGCCGGATCACCGCCCCGCGGCGGATCTGCGTTTTCGGATTGCCTTTCTCCGCCAACCCGGAAGTGGCGGGCTTCAATCCTTCGCCTGTGATCGTGATCGACTCACCGCTTTGCAGCACGGCCACCACCTTGCGCGGGCTGGCTTCCATCACGACCCCGGCATGCAATTCGTCGTTGTCCGGGTGCTCGTCAAGCGCTTCGGCGATGCGGGCGTCGACGTCCTTCGCATTGGCCGGGAGATCGATGTAGGCCTCAGGCCCGCGATAGACCTGCCGCCGCTCGTAGTCAAGAATGCCCTTGCGCAAGGCCCGATAGGCGACCGACTGCTCAGTCGAGTTCAGTGTCAGGTAGACATTCAAGCCGCGGTTGTAAGCGTCGTCACCGTACTGACTGAAGATCATCTGGCGTGCCGCCTCTGCCACGTACTCGGCATGGACCGCCACTTCCGACGGCGTGCGGTACTTCAAGGTCTCGCTTCGTGCCGCGTCATGCTGTTCCGGCGTGATGAAGCCGTTGTCCAGCATCCGATCGATGATGTATTGCTGGCGCACGGTGGCGCGCCGCGGGTTGTTGATCGGGTTGTAGGCAGAGGGCGCTTTCGGCAGGCCCGCCAGCATGGCGGCCTCTGCGACGGTGATGTCCTTGAGCGGCTTGCCGAAGTAGATCTCACTCGCCGCGGCGAACCCGTAGGCGCGCTGGCCGAGAAAGATCTGGTTCATGTAGACCTCGAGGATCTGCTCCTTGGAGAGCACGCTCTCGATCTTGAGTGCCAACAGCACCTCGTAGATCTTGCGCGTGAAGGTCTTCTCGGTCGACAGGTAAAAATTGCGCGCCACCTGCATCGTGATGGTTGAGGCACCTTGGCTGCGCGATTCTGCGAACTGGGCCAGTCCGGCTCGCAGAACGCCCTTGTAGTCGACGCCGCTGTGCTGATAGAAGCGCGCGTCCTCGATCGCGAGCACGGCGTCCTGCATCACCTTGGGGACTTGCGAGATCGGTGTGAAGTTGCGGCGCTCTTCGCCGAACTCGCCGAGCAGCAGCCCATCGCTCGAGTAGATGCGCATGGGCAGCTTCGGTCGATAGTCCAGCAAGCCGCTGATTTCGGGCAGGTTGGGGTAGGCCACCGCCAACGCCAAGCCGGCAAGCATGACTACCGTCAGGCCGCCCGCCAGAATCAGGCCGCCCATCCACGCCGCACCGCGAGCGAGCCAGCGTCCCCAAGGAGGCAGTGCAGATAACTGACGGGACGAAGAGGCCGCCGATCGATCGGATTCGCTCATGTAACTCCAGAAAAGTCGCCGCGATTATAGGAAGCGCACCCTGCCCATCTTTGGAGTGTGAACTGCTTGGCAAATGCTCCGAGGATGTTTCAGGGAAGACCCGAAGGTGCCAATTTTTGGCGACGTTTTGCGTCAGAGTTTCGCAACTAGACGGGGTTGTGAAAATTGGAAATTTCTTTGTTGTACAAAGACTTTACTGCTAGCATTGAAGTAACTTCTTAACAGTCCAGCGTGTCAAAAACAGAGCGTTGGGAGAGGGCGTCGTGAGCTTCCTAGACATGTTGTTGGGCCGGAAACATCCACCGATGATCGGCTTGGACATCAGTTCATCCAGCGTCAAATTGGTCGAACTGGGGCAGAGTGCTTCCGGCGAATACGTTCTCGAGCGATTCGCTGCCGAGAGCTTCGAAAAGGGCTGGATCACGGACGGACAGATCGAGAAGTTCGATGAGGTCGCTGATGCTGTCCGACGCGTGGTGACCAAGAGTGGCACCAAGACCAAGCACGTGGTGCTGGCCATGCCCCAATCGGCCGTGATCACAAAGAAGATCATGCTGCCCGCGGGGCTCCGCGAAGAAGAGCTGGAGCTTCAGGTCGAGACAGAGGCCAATCAGTACATTCCGTTCTCGCTGGACGAAGTCAGCCTCGATTTCTCCGTTATCGGCCCGAGCCCCACATCGGTGGGCGACGTTGAGGTGCTCATCGCTGCCTCCCGCAAGGATCGGGTTCAGGATCGCCAGGGCTTGGCGGAGGCGGCGGGGCTTAAGCCTGTGGTTCTCGATATCGAGTCCCATGCGTCCCGGCTTGCCATGGGCCGCCTCGTGGAGTCGCTTCCGAACGAAGGGCGGGACGCCCTGGTCGCCTTGTTCGAGATCGGAGCAGATACCACCAGTCTCAAGGTGCTTCGTGACGAGGAGATGCTCTACGACCGTGACCAGGCTTTTGGTGGCTCGCAACTCACGCAACTGATCTCGCGCCAGTACGGGTTCTCTTTCGAAGAGGCAGAGCAAAAGAAACTCGCGTCGGATCTGCCGGAAGATTACGAGACATCGATCCTCGCCCCCTTCGTCGACAGCCTCTCGCAGGAAATTGGGCGGGCGCTGCAGTACTTCTTCACCAGCACGCCTCATCACAAGGTTCACTATGTGATGCTCGCTGGCGGCACGGCCACGCTACCGGGCCTCAAGGATCGGGTGACGGAACTGACCGGTTTCGCGTCCATGGTGGTCAACCCGTTCGAAAACATGAAGCTCGGCTCCGCTGTTCGTGAGAGCAAGCTGCGCCGCGAAGCGCCGTCGTACCTGACTGCTTGCGGCCTAGCCATGCGGAGGTTCCTGCAGTGATCTTGATCAACCTTCTCCCGCATCGGGAAGAAAAGCGCAAGCGGCGCAAAGCGGCGTTCTTCGTCGGTCTCGGTATGGCTGCGGCCGCCGGATTGGCTGTGGTTGGTCTGTGGTACGCGGTCCTGCAGCAAATGACGTCCGCGCAACAGGATCGCAACGCATTCCTGTCGGGCGAGATCCGCAAGCTCGAAGTGCAGATCAAAGACATCGCCACACTACGCGCTGAGATTGACGCGCTCAAGGCGCGGCAAAAAGCGGTCGAAGACTTGCAGATCGACCGCAATGTGCCGGTGCACGTACTCAACGAACTTGTGAAGCAGACGCCCGAGGGCATTTACTACCGAACCATCAAGCAGGACGGTCAGGTATTGAGCCTGACGGGGGTCGCGCAGACCAACGAGCGCGTGTCGGAGTTGCTAAGGAATACCGGCAACAACTCGGAGTGGCTGATGCGCCCAGAGCTCGTCGAAATCAAAGCGGCCAATGTTCAAACGGCGAATCGCGAGCAAAAGCGACTTTTTGACTTCGCATTGCGCGTCAGTATCAAGAGACCGCAGGACGTCGATGCCGCGGCTGCTGCGGCAAGTGCACCCGGAACAGCGACGCAAGGTTCGGCCGCCGTCGCCAAGCCAGTGAAGCCTTAACGAGCGATCTCATGGCGAGCAAAGCTAAATCAGTCAATGTCGATCTGAACTCGGTCTTCGGTGCCGCGGCATCGCAATTCCGGAATCTCAACCCAAACGAGCCGGGGCAGTGGCCCGTCCTCCCCAAGGTGCTGGCCTGGATCGCGCTGGCGATCTTGATGGTGGTTGTGGGTTGGTTCCTGCTGCTCTCTGACTCCAATGACGAGCTCGAAGCAGAGCGTGCCAGGGAGCCGGCACTCAAGCAAGACTATCGAAGCAAATTAGCGCAAGCCGTCAACCTCGAAGAGTTGCGCAAGCAAAAGCTCCAGGTTGAAGAGTACGTGACTCAGCTGGAGAAGCAGCTTCCCGGCAAGGCCGAGATGGATGCATTGCTTTCGGACATCAACCAAGCCGGGTTGGGGCGTGGCCTGCAGTTTGAACTCTTCAGGCCTGGACAGGTTGTGGTGAAGGATTACTACGCAGAGCTACCAATCGCGTTGCGCGTGAGCGGGCGTTACCACGATATCGGCAACTTTGCGGCTGATGTCGCGAATCTTTCACGCATCGTGACGCTTCACGGCCTCACGATCAGCGCGGCGAAAGACGCTGCTGGTCGAGAAGGATCGGGCTTGCTTTCGATGGACGCAACGGCGCGAACCTATCGGTACTTGGACGCGAGCGAGATTCTGGAGCAACGGGACGCAAAGGCTGGAGCGAAGCCGGGGGCGAAGAAATGACCGCGACATCCAAGCGCCAAGGCCAGTATGTTTGCGCAGCCCTATTCTCTGTGTTCTTTGTCGGATGCAGTGGCGAGCAACAAGAACTTCAGCAATGGATTGAGCAGCAGCGTCGCGAGGTCAAACCCAACGTGACGCCACTGTCGGCCCCGAAGAAATTTCTGCCCCAAGCGTACCTGGCTGGCAACTCCGTCGAGCCGTTCAGCGCGCAGAAGCTTACCGTTGCCATTAAGCAGGAAGCCAGGCAATCGAGTTCATTGCTTGCGACAGAAATCAACCGTCGGAAGGAGCCGCTAGAGGCTTATCCGATCGACAGCATGACGATGGTCGGCAGCGTCAGCCGTCAGGGGCGCCCCTATGCGCTGCTGAAGGTGGACAACCTGCTCTATCAAGTCAAGTCGGGCGACTATCTGGGTCAGAACTACGGAAAGATCACGAAGATTTCCGAAACCGAGATTGCGTTTCGCGAGATCGTTCAGGATGCGGCCGGCGAGTGGATCGAACGCACCAACTCCCTTCAGCTTCAGGAGAAGGCGCGATGAAGAATATGCAGGAGATACAGATCATGGGTAAGTTGAGGGCTCGTGTCCTTGCGCTCGCGGTGCTGATCGGGGGGGCGGGAGCGGCATACGCTCAGAACGCGATCCAGTCGATCAGCAGTTCGCAACAAGCCGGCTCGGAGGTGGTTCGCATCGAGTTGTCCGAGCCGCTTCCGGCAGTACCGTCGGGTTTCACGGTTCAGACGCCACCGCGCATCGCGCTGGATCTGCCCAATGTCGGTAACGCGATGGGTCGATCCAATGTCGAGATCAATCAAGGCAATCTGCGCTCCGTGAACGTGGCGCAGGCGGGTGATCGCACACGCCTGGTATTGAATCTGAAGCAGGCGGCCAACTATCGGGCGCAAATTCAGGGCAAGACGCTGCTCGTGGTCATGGATGGGGGGGCTGCGTCCACCACGACACCGAGCGCCGCAGCGACGACCAGCACAGTTCACTTCGCCGAAAGCCAGAATCAGTCTCAACTTGCTCTCAAGGGTGTTGACTTCCGTCGTGGCCCCGATGGTGCCGGTCGGGTCGTTGTCGACCTTCCGAATACTCAGGTTGGCGTAGACATTCGTCAGCAGGGCCAGAGCCTGGTCGTCGAGTTTTTGCGGTCCACGCTACCCGAATCGCTGCGCCGTCGTCTCGACGTCACCGACTTCGGGACACCGGTTCAAGCAATTTCGACCTTCCAGAACGGCGACCGCGTGCGGATGGTTGTCGAGCCGCGCGGATCGTGGGAGCACAGTGCCTATCAGACCGACAACCAATTTGTTCTTGAAGTCCGTCCCCAGAAGACGGATCCGAACAAGCTGGTTCAGGGCCCCGGCTACGCCGGCGAGAAACTGTCTCTGAATTTCCAGAACATCGAAGTGCGCGCCCTGCTGCAGGTGATCGCCGACTTCACCAACTTCAATGTCGTGACCAGCGATACGGTCACAGGCAATGTCACCTTGCGATTGAAGGATGTCCCCTGGGACCAGGCGCTCGACATCATTCTCCAGGCCAAGGGTTTGGGTCTGCGCAAATCTGGCAACGTGATCCTGATTGCGCCGAAGGACGAATTGGCTGCCAAGGAGAAGGTGGATCTGGAATCCAAAGCCCAGATCGCCAGCCTCGAGCCGTTGCGTACGCAGTCGTTCCAGCTGAACTACACCAAGGCGGACGATATCGCCAAGGGGTTGACTGGTCAGAGCGCCGGTGGAAGCGGCGGGTCGAATGTGACTCGGATCCTTTCGTCTCGTGGCAGTGTCATCGCCGAATCTCGCACCAATCAACTCTTCGTCAGCGACATCCCGTCGAAGCTCGAAGAAGTGCAATCGATGATCGCGAAGATCGACGTGCCGGTTCGGCAGGTGCTGATCGAGGCGCGCATCGTCGAGGCCGGCGATACGTTCGGCCGGTCGCTCGGTGTTAAGTTGGGTTCAACCGACCTCCGTGGCCTCAACGGCGGTGTTGCTGGCTACCCAGTTGGGAATGGCAATAACGTGACGGCTGGCGGTACGATGAATGCCATCGGTTTGCAGACCGGCCAGATCAGCGGCACCTCGATCCCCATGGTGGATACGCAATATGTAAATCTGCCTGCCGTGGGCCAAAACAGCTACAACGCGGCCACGTTTGCTGTGTCGCTCTTCAGCGCAGCGGCGAACCGATTCCTCAACCTCGAAATTTCCGCCCTCGAAGCCGACGGCAAGGGCAAGATCGTTTCGAGCCCTCGCGTCGTAACTGCCGACCAAGTGAAGGCTTTGATTGAACAGGGCGAAGAACTCCCGTATCAGACGGCGACGTCGAGCGGCGCGACGGCACTCCAGTTCCGTAAGGCCAACTTGAAGCTTGAGGTGACTCCACAAATCACGCCGGAAGGCAACGTGATTCTGGACGTGGACGTGAATAAGGACAGCGTGGGACGTGCTACCGCAGCGGGCTTCGCGATCGACACCAAGCACGTGCGGACCCAGGTCCTGGTGGAAAATGGCGGCACGGTTGTGATCGGCGGGATCTTCACGCAGAACGAGCGGGATGATGTTACTAAGGTGCCATTGCTGGGCGACATCCCCGTGCTGGGCTATCTGTTCAAAACGAAAACTCGCTCCACGTCGAAGACTGAACTCTTGGTGTTCATTACGCCCAAGGTAGTTACAGATCGCTCCGCGGCTCGCTGACCGGGACATTCAAATGAAGACAATTGCATTCAAATCAGTACTCACAATCGCCGTTCTTGTGATCGGGCTCTCAGCGTGCGGCGGAGGCGACGACGATCAAGCTGGACAACAGGCTGAGTTTCAGGTGTCGCCTGCCGAGTTAGATATTGAATCTCCCACTGCAGATTGCCCTCCGATCAAGGCGGGTGACTTTGTGATCGCGGGCGGCGTGGCGCCATACACCGTGTTTAGCCCACACCAGCAGGCCGTCCAATTCAGTGAGGGCGGCGGCGAAGCGCCGACCCATGTTCAATTCGAAGTCTCGGATCGCAACAAACAGTTCGCAGTGTTCATCGCAGGGTGCTGGGATCCGGCTACTGTTACGGTACAAGACAAACTTGGCCGTACTATAGGCCTCAAGATTTCATACGCTGCCTCTGGTGCCAGCTGAGGCGGACATCGTCGACTCGGACTTAGTACCAACAATCACCAGCGTTGCCTTGGTAGGAATGCCGGGGAGCGGGAAGTCGACGGCAGGACGTCAGCTCTCGAAGCGGCTCGGATGGGTGCTGGCTGATTCAGACTCTCTGCTCGAAAGGCGTATCGGAATGCCGATACGCCTTTTCTTCGAGCAACAAGGTGAGGCTGCCTTCAGGGATCTCGAAGAGACTTTGATTGACGAGATATCACAGCGGCCGCGCACTGTGCTGAGTACCGGTGGCGGCGCTGTGCTGCGGCCGGCCAATCGCGAACGCCTCCGCGAGCGGTGTCACGTCGTCTATCTTCATTCCTCGCCAGAAGAGCTGTACCGCCGACTCCGAAATGACTCGGTCAGGCCCTTGCTGCAGGTAGACGACCCGTTGGCGCGGCTACGCGACCTGTTTGCCGCACGCGATGGGCTCTACCGGGACGCTGCGCACTTCGTAGTCGATACCGGGCGTTCGTCGATGCCGTCTCTCGTGAACATGATCCTCATGCAGCTTGAGTTGGCTGGCGCGATCGATCCTGCGATGGTGCCGTCCCCGGTCGTTCCTGCCAAGGACGCGCAGGACTGATTGCGCTGCTTCGCTACACTGGCGGGCATGTCAGAACACACCGGACACGTCGACATTTCGCTGGGAGATCGCAGCTACCGCATCGTCCTCGGGGCCGGCGTGCTCGCCGATGCCGGGACCTTCCGCGACTTGCCCAAGGCATCGACCGCTGTCATCGTCACGAATACGCTGGTATCAAGGCTCTACGGCAGATCCCTGGAGTGTGTGCTGCGCCAAACCTATGGCACGGTGCAGATGATCGAACTCGAGGATGGTGAGCAATTCAAGGAATGGGGTTCTCTCAATCAGATCTTTGAGGCGATGTTGCAAGCGAAGTGCGACCGCAAGACCATCGTCTTCGCATTGGGCGGTGGTGTAGTGGGCGACGTCGCAGGATTCGCCGCCGCCTGCTACATGCGAGGCATCCCTTTCGTTCAGGTGCCCACGACCTTGCTGGCGCAGGTCGACTCGTCAGTCGGTGGCAAGACGGCAATCAACCATCCGCTCGGCAAGAACATGATCGGTGCGTTCTACCAGCCCTTGCGTGTGATTGCCGACCTCGACACGTTGGATTCCTTGCCGGACCGCGAGCTTGCGGCGGGCCTAGCTGAAGTCATCAAGTACGGCCCGATTGCCGACGATGATTTTCTCTCCTGGATCGAGGCCAATCTCGATGCACTCTGGGCAAGAGACAAGCCAGCGCTGGCGTATGCCATCAAGCGCTCGTGCGAGATCAAGGCCTGGGTGGTGGGGCAGGATGAACGCGAGACGGGCTTGCGCGCGATTCTGAATTTCGGCCACACCTTCGGCCACGCGATCGAGGCGGGGCTGGGTTACGGTCGTTGGCTACATGGCGAAGCGGTGGGGTGCGGCATGGTGATGGCCGCTGATCTCTCTCATCGCCTGGGGCTCATCAATGCAGATTATGTAGGCCGCCTGACTCGACTGATCGAGCGAGCCCGGTTGCCCATTATTGGCCCGGCGCTCGGCCCCGATCGGTATCTGGAGCTCATGCGCGTAGACAAGAAGGCCGAGGGCGGAGACATCCGCTTCGTCGTGATCGATGCGCCAGGGCGCGCGTCGCTGCGCGCGGCGCCAGATGCCATGGTGCGTGACGTGATCGCGGCGCACACCGCCTGACTCCACGGCGGCCGGCGTCGATCGCAATGCTCCAACCCTATGCGTGCTGGCCGGAGGCAACGCGTGGTCGCCGGCACCGTGAACAGCCCGCACCGACCCGCAGCGACTTCCAGAGAGACCGTGACCGCATCGTGCACAGCACGGCGTTTCGGCGTCTGGTCTACAAGACACAGGTGTTTCTGAACCACGAAGGCGACCTGTTCCGCACACGGTTGACGCATTCGCTGGAGGTCGCCCAGCTCGGTCGGTCGATAGCGCGGTCGCTGGGGCTCAACGAAGATCTGGTCGAGGCCATCGCACTCGCGCACGACCTTGGTCACACGCCCTTCGGTCACGCGGGTCAGGATGCCTTGAACGAATGCTTGCGCGGAGCCGATGAGGCGTCTGGCGGTTTCGAGCACAACCTTCAGAGCCTTCGAGTCGTGGATTCGCTCGAGGAGCGCTATCCCGAGTTCGACGGGCTCAACCTGTGCTTCGAGACACGAGAGGGCATCCTGAAGCATTGTTCGCTCAGGCACGCTCAGCGGCTGGAAGCCAAGGAGCCGCACGGCGTGGGCCGCCGATTTCTGGATCGAACCCAGCCCAGTCTGGAAGCCCAGCTGTGCAACCTGGCCGATGAGATCGCCTACAACGCCCACGATGTCGACGACGGGGTTCGGTCGGGCCTCATCACGATCGAGCAAGTGGACGAGGTGCCGTTGTTTGCACGGTTCAAGCGGAAGGCGAAGTCGACGCACCCCCATCTCACTGGCCGCCGCCTGCTGTTCGAGAGTATCCGCCTGATGCTCTCGGCGCAGGTCTACGACGTTCTTGAGGCAACGGGCGCAAGGCTTCGCGACGCTTCCCCGCGCAACGTCGACGACGTCCGCAGCAGCGCCCCGCTCGTTTCCTTCAGCGAGGGCATGGCGCGCGAAAGCATCGAACTCAAACGATTCCTGCGAGCGAATCTCTATCGTCATCCCCAGGTGGTCACGAATACCGATTGGGCGAAAGACGTGATCAGGGCGCTCTTTGCAGCCTACCGCGAGCACCCCCCCGAGGGTACGGAGGCCCGCGGCTCGTCTCTTCGGGCTGTGGCGGACTACATCGCCGGGATGACGGATCGGTTTGCGTTGCGTGAGCATGAACGCTTGTCCGGCCACCGGCTCTTCGACTGAGAGTTGAATGGCACGCCTTCCGCGCCTGTGCGTTCCGGGCTGGCCTCATTTGGTGCGCCAAGTCGGGCACAACCGGCAGGCGGTCTTTCTCGATGACGTCGATCGAGGTCAGTTTGTCGGGCATCTGCGTGAGGCCGTGGCTGAGGCGGGCGTAACCATCCATGCTTACGGCCTGTTCGACAGCGAAGTGCGACTGCTTGCCACGCCGGACGAAACCGTCAGCCTGAGTCGCCTGATGCAGAGCCTGGGGCGCCGATACGGCTCAGCGTTCAATCGCCGACACAAACGGTCGGGTAGCTTGTGGGGGGGGCGCTTCCGCACCACCGTGATCGATCCGGAACAGCACTTGCTAGCCTGCATGCTGTACGCGGAAGGGATGGCGCAGCCTGCGGAACTTGGCACCGGGATGGGGAGGGGCTACCTGTGGTCTAGCGCCCGACATCACTTGGGCTTGTCGGCGGACCCATTGGTCGGTGATCACTTGGGGTATTGGTTGCTCGGGAACACGCCATTCGAACGTGAGGCTTCATACAAGGCGCTGATTGAGCGAGCGCTGACTTCCGATCAGGCCGATTTGATATCGGATGCGCTCGACAAGGGTTGGCCATTGGGCGTCAATCCTGAATTCAAGCGTCGGCTCGCCGAGGCGACAGACCGGCGCATCGAGCCGCTCCCCCGCGGGCGGCCGCCAAGTGGCGCTCGTCTATCTGACCCCAATTAATCGATCTTGCGTCACAAAGCTAGCTAACAGGGGTCTGACCCCATTTAAATCAAGTTGTGACGCCTGGTGCGCTGCAGTATTCTTCGGGTTATCCACACCATGAGACGGAGTGCGCCATGAACAAGGCCGCCCAAGGCACTGCTGCCCCTGAAGAATTGCGTGACGCGGCCGAACACGGCCTCTACAACCCCGCCAACGAGCACGATGCCTGCGGTGTCGGTTTCGTCGCCCATATCAAGGGCCACAAGGCGCACCACATCGTCGAACAGGGTCTGAAGATCCTCGAGAACCTCGACCACCGGGGTGCTGTCGGTGCCGATGCGCTGATGGGCGACGGCGCGGGCATCCTGATCCAGATCCCCGACGAGTTCTATCGCGCCGAGATGGCCGCCAAGGGCATCGAGCTGCCCCCGCCCGGCGAGTTTGGTGTCGGCATGATCTTCCTGCCCAAGGAGCACGCCTCCCGACTGGCCTGCGAGCAAGCTGTCGAGCGCGCCATCAAGACCGAAGGCCAGGTGTTGCTTGGCTGGCGTGATGTGCCGGTCGACGCCGAGATGCCGATGTCGCCGACCGTGCGCGCCAAGGAGCCGATCATTCGCCAGGTCTTCATCGGCCGGGGCCCGGATGTCATCGTGCCCGATGCACTCGAGCGCAAGCTGTACGTCATCCGCAAGACGGCTTCGAGCGCCATCCAGCGCCTCAAGCTCACGCACAGCCATGAGTACTACGTGCCCAGCATGAGCTGCCGCACCATCATCTACAAGGGTCTGCTGCTCGCCGACCAGGTGGGCAAGTACTACAAGGATCTGCAGGACTCGCGCGTGACCTCGGCGCTTGCCCTGGTGCACCAGCGCTTCTCGACCAACACCTTCCCCGAGTGGCCGCTCGCCCACCCGTACCGCATGGTGGCGCACAACGGCGAGATCAACACCGTCAAGGGCAACTTCAACTGGATGCGTGCTCGCGAAGGCGTGATGAAGTCGCCGGTGCTGGGCGACGACCTGCAGAAGCTCTACCCGATCAGCTTCGAAGGCCAGTCCGACACTGCCACCTTCGACAACGCCATCGAACTGCTGACGATGAGCGGCTACTCGCTCGCGCACGCCGCGATGATGATGATCCCCGAGGCGTGGGAGCAACACACGACGATGGACGAGCGCCGCCGCGCGTTCTACGAATACCACGCCGCAATGATCGAGCCGTGGGACGGCCCCGCGTCGATGGTCTTCACCGACGGGCGCCAGATCGGTGCCACGCTGGACCGCAATGGCCTGCGCCCGTCGCGCTACATCGTCACTGAAGACGACCTGGTGGTGATGGCCTCGGAGTCTGGCGTGCTGCCGATGATCCCCGAGAACAAGATCGTCAAGAAGTGGCGCCTGCAGCCGGGCAAGATGTTTCTGATCGACTTCGACCAGGGCCGCATCATCGACGACGAAGAGCTGAAGAACCAGTTCGCGCTCGCCAAGCCCTATCGCCAATGGATCGAGAACGTGCGCGTCCGGCTCGACTCGATCGAGGGCGAATCGGCAGCACCCGCATCCTTCAGCGAATCGCTGCTCGACCGCCAGCAAGCCTTCGGCTTTACGCAAGAAGACATCAAGTTCCTGATGAGCCCGATGGCGCAGGCCGGCGAAGAGGGCACCGGTTCCATGGGCAACGACTCGCCGCTCGCGGTGCTGTCGGACAAGAACAAGCCGCTCTACAACTACTTCAAGCAGTTGTTCGCGCAGGTCACCAACCCGCCGATCGATCCGATCCGTGAAGCGGTCGTGATGTCGCTCGTGTCGTTCATCGGCCCGAAGCCCAACCTGCTCGACATCAACGCGATCAACCCGCCGATGCGGCTCGAAGTGAGCCAGCCTGTACTCGATTTCGACGACATGGCGCGCCTGCGCCAGATCGAGAAGCACACCAACGGCAAGTTCAAGAGCTACGCGCTCGACATCACCTATCCGCTCGGCTGGGGTGACGAGGGCGTGGAGGCGCAACTTGCATCGCTGTGCGCTGAATCGGTCGACGCCATCAAGAGCGGCCACAACATCCTGATCATCAGCGACCGCTTGATGGACCGCAACAAGGTGGCGATCCCTGCGCTGCTCGCGCTGTCGGCCGTCCACCAGCACCTGGTGCGTGAAGGCCTGCGCACGACCGCCGGCCTGGTGGTCGAGACTGGCTCGGCGCGCGAGGTGCATCACTTCGCCGTGCTTGCAGGTTACGGCGCCGAGGCCGTGCACCCGTACCTCGCGATGGAGACGCTCACCGCGCTGCACAAGGAGTTGCCCGGTGACCTGTCGGCCGAGAAGGCCATCTACAACTACGTGAAGGCCATCGGCAAGGGCCTGTCGAAGATCATGTCCAAGATGGGCGTGTCGACTTACATGTCGTACTGCGGCGCGCAGCTCTTCGAGGCCATCGGGCTGGAGAAGGTGCTGATCGACAAGTACTTCCGCGGCACGGCCAGCCAGGTCGGCGGCATCGATGTGTTTGATGTTGCCGAAGAGGCCATCCGCATGCACAAGGCCGCCTTCGGCGACGACCCGGTGCTGGCCGGCATGCTCGACGCCGGCGGCGAGTACGCCTGGCGCACCCGCGGTGAAGAGCACATGTGGACGCCCGATGCGATCGCCAAGCTGCAGCACAGCACGCGCGCCAATCGCTTCGACACGTACAAGGAGTACGCGCAGATCATCAACGACCAGTCGCGCCGTCACCTGACGCTGCGCGGCTTGTTCGAGTTCAAGTTCGATCCCGCCAAGGCGATCCCGATCGACGAGGTCGAGTCTGCTGCCGAGATCGTCAAGCGATTTGCCACCGGCGCGATGTCGCTCGGCTCGATCTCGACCGAAGCCCATGCCACATTGGCGGTGGCGATGAACCGCATCGGCGGCAAGAGCAACACCGGTGAGGGTGGGGAAGACCCTGCCCGCTATCGCAACGAGCTGAAGGGCATCAAGATCACCGACGGCACAAAGCTGTCCGACGTGGTTGGCGGCAAGGTGGTCGAGGCCGACTACGACCTGAAGGCCGGCGACTCGCTGCGTTCGAAGATCAAGCAGGTGGCGTCTGGCCGCTTCGGTGTCACCACCGAGTACCTCGCGTCGGCCGACCAGATCCAGATCAAGATGGCCCAGGGCGCCAAGCCGGGTGAGGGCGGGCAGCTGCCGGGTGGCAAGGTGTCTGACTACATCGGCATGCTGCGCTACTCGGTGCCGGGCGTGGGCCTCATCAGCCCCCCGCCCCACCATGACATCTACTCGATCGAAGACCTGGCGCAGCTCATCCACGACCTGAAGAATGCCAACCCGCGCGCCGACATCAGCGTCAAGCTGGTGTCCGAGGTGGGTGTGGGCACCATCGCCACCGGCGTGGCCAAGGCCAAGGCCGACCACGTGGTGATCGCGGGCCATGACGGTGGCACGGGCGCGTCACCCTGGTCGTCGATCAAGCACGCGGGTACGCCATGGGAGCTTGGCCTCGCAGAAACGCAGCAGACGCTCGTGCTCAACCGCCTGCGCGGCCGGGTGCGCGTGCAGGCCGACGGGCAGATGAAGACAGGGCGCGACGTCGTCATCGGCGCACTGCTGGGTGCTGACGAGTTCGGTTTCGCCACGGCACCGCTGGTGGTCGAGGGCTGCATCATGATGCGCAAGTGCCACCTCAACACCTGCCCGGTGGGGGTGGCCACGCAAGACCCGGTGCTGCGCGCCAAGTTCCAGGGCCGCCCCGAGCATGTGGTGAATTACTTCTTCTTCGTCGCCGAAGAAGCGCGCCAGATCATGGCGCAGCTGGGCGTGCGCAAGTTCGATGACCTGGTGGGCCGCGCCGATCTGCTCGACACCAAGAAGGGCATTTCGCACTGGAAGGCCAAGGGTCTCGATTTCAGCCGCGTCTTCCACCTGCCGGCTGCACCGGCCGAGGTGGCACGCCGCCACGTCGAGAAGCAGGACCATGGCCTGGCGCGTGCGCTGGATGTGCGCCTGATCGAGAAGTGCAAGCCCGCTATCGAGCGCGGCGAGAAGGTCCAGATCATCGAGCAGGCCCGCAACGTGAACCGCACGGTGGGCGCGATGCTCTCGGGTGAACTCATTCGCCACCGCCCCGAAGGCTTGCCCGACGAAACGGTGTTCATCCAGACCGAAGGCACCGGCGGCCAGAGCTTCGGCGCCTTCCTGGCGAAGGGCATCACGCTGTACCTGATCGGTGACGCGAACGACTACACCGGCAAGGGCCTCTCCGGCGGCCGCGTCGTGGTGCGTCCGAGCATCGACTTCCGGGGTGATGCGTCACGCAACATCATCGTCGGCAACACCGTGCTCTATGGTGCCACCAGCGGTGAGGCGTTCTTCCGTGGTGTTGGTGGCGAGCGTTTCGCCGTGCGGCTCTCGGGTGCGACCGCGGTTATCGAAGGCACGGGTGACCACGGCTGCGAATACATGACCGGCGGCACGGTGGCCGTGCTGGGCAAGACCGGGCGCAATTTCGCCGCGGGCATGAGCGGTGGCGTGGCCTACGTGTACGACGAAGACGGCAAGTTCGCCTCGCGTTGCAACACCTCGATGGTGTCGCTCGAGAAGGTGCTGACGGCCGCTGAGCAAGAAGGCGCCTCAGAGAAGGCGGTGTGGCACCGTGGTGAGACCGACGAGGCCATCCTCAAGAAGTTGCTCAACGACCACCACCGCTGGACGGGCAGCTTGCGTGCGCGCGAGATCCTCGACCAGTGGAGCGAAGCCCGCGGCAAGTTCGTGAAGGTCTTCCCGAACGAATACAAGCGGGCGCTGGGTGAGATGAGCGCAGCCAAGGAAGCCGGCGACACGATCGCTCGCGCCAAGGGCAGCGACAACAAGGCGGGCGGCAAGAGCCGCGCCAAGGCCTGAGCCACCACCAGCCGCGACGAGCAGCGACCGACAGACGGATCAACGAGACAGAGCATCATGGGAAAAGTCACCGGGTTCATGGAGTACGAGCGTCTGGAAGAGGGCTACGAGCCCGTCCAGAAGCGCCTGAAGAACTACAAGGAGTTCGTCATCGGTTTGGACAACGATGAATCGAAGATCCAAGGCGCACGCTGCATGGATTGCGGCACGCCGTTCTGCAACAGCGGCTGCCCGGTCAACAACATCATCCCGGACTTCAACGACCTGGTGTACCGGGGCGACTGGAAGAACGCGATCGAGGTCCTGCACTCGACCAACAACTTCCCCGAATTCACCGGCCGAATCTGCCCCGCGCCCTGCGAGGCTGCCTGCACGCTCAACGTCAACGACGACGCGGTGGGAATCAAGAGCATCGAGCACGCCATCATCGACCGCGCCTGGGCCGAGGGCTGGGTGCAGCCGCGCCTTCCCAAGGCCAAGACGGGCAAGAAGGTGGCGGTCGTGGGCTCCGGCCCCGCCGGCATGGCTGCCGCACAGCAACTGGCGCGCGCCGGCCACGACGTGACGGTGTTCGAGAAGAACGATCGCGTGGGTGGCCTGCTGCGTTACGGCATCCCCGACTTCAAGATGGAGAAGTTGCACATCGACCGCCGCGTGGCGCAGATGGAGCAAGAGGGCGTGGTCTTCAGAACCAGCGTGCTCGTGGGCAAGATGCCCGAGGGCAGCAAGGTCACCAACTGGGCCAAGGAAACCATCTCGGGTGACGAGCTGAAGCAGCAGTTCGACGCCGTGCTGCTGGCGGGTGGTTCCGAACAGTCACGCGACCTGCCAGTGCCTGGGCGCGAGCTCGAAGGTGTTCACTATGCGATGGAGTTTCTGCCGCAGCAGAACAAGATCAACGCCGGCGACAAGCTGAAAGACCAGCTGCGCGCCGACGGCAAGAACGTCGTCGTGATCGGTGGCGGTGACACCGGCAGCGACTGCGTGGGCACCAGCAACCGCCACGGTGCCACGAGCGTCGTCCAGTTTGAACTGATGCCCATGCCCCCCGAGCAAGAAGACAAGCCGCTCGTGTGGCCCTACTGGCCGATCAAGCTGCGCACCAGCTCCAGCCACGAAGAAGGCTGCGAACGCGAGTTCGCCATTGCCACCAAGGAGTTCATTGCCGGCGAGGGCAAGGACAAAGGCAAGGTCAAGGCTCTGAAGGCCGTGCGCGTGGAGTGGCAGGGCGGCAAGATGGTCGAGGTGGCCGGCAGCGAACAGATCATCCCTGCTGACCTCGTCTTGCTGGCGATGGGTTTTGTGAACCCGGTATCGACGATGTTGGAATCGTTCGGAGTCGACAAGGACGCGCGTGGGAACGCGAAGGCCACGACCGACTTCACAGGCGGCTACTCGACGAATGTCGCCAAGGTGTTCGCGGCTGGCGATGTACGCCGTGGGCAGTCTCTCGTGGTGTGGGCCATCCGCGAAGGGCGGCAGGCGGCGCGGGCGGTGGACGAGTTCTTGATGGGGGCGAGTGACCTGCCTCGATGAGGTTTCGCTTGCGGCAAGTATCTTGCCGGCCCCGGGCGCCCCGGTACCACCCGTTTCGCGTGTTTGTCCCCCTGCCGAACCGCTTCCGTGATGCCGACAAGCGGCGGGTCTGAGGGGACGCTCGGTACGTTGGGTGAGTGACCGACTAGCCAGAATCTGTCTACGCAATCAGATTCTGCTGAACCATGGTGCCCATATCCAACTCCGCCCTCGCCATTCGTACTCGCTGTCAGCGACGAGGTGGCCGAGTTCGGCATTTGCGTCGAGGCTTCACCTTGATCGAGGTCATGATCGTTGTCGCAATTGTGGCGATCTTGGCGGCAATTGCTGTTCCTTCGTATACAGACTATTTGCGGCGTGGGCAGGTTGTCGAAGCGTTCACCTTCTTGGCTGAGTACAAGGTCAAGATGGAGCAGTACTACCAAGACAATCGCAACTACGGTACGACGGATTGTGTGGATGTGAATACGCCCACCGGTTGGAGCTTCTCGTCGACCGCTGCGCGCCACTTCACGTTCAGTTGCGCGTTGGCCGGCGCAACCGCTGGCGGCGGCCGTCAAGCTTACGTGATTACAGCCACGGGCTCGTCAGGTCGCGCATCTGGTCATGTCTACGCCCTAGATATCACGCAGAGCTCCGCGAACCAGAAGCAGACATCGGAGTTCAAGGGTGGTGCTGTGACCAAGAACTGTTGGCTTGTGAAAGGTGACGAATGCTAGGCCTGCAAGTCAGGCAAGCATTTCAGCGAGGCATGACCCTCGTTGAACTTATGGTCACCTTGGCCTTGGCTGCCATTCTGATGTTTGCCGTTGCGCCGAGCATTGGCACATGGCTGCACAACCTCTCAGCTCGCAACGCAACCGAATCGCTGGTTAGTGGCTTGCAGCGAGCGCGAACGGAGGCAGTGCGGCGCAATGCGCCCATGCGGTTCTCCCTTGTCTCGCTGGCTAGTCCGTCTGTGATGGACAACAGTTGCGCTTTGTCAGCGACGTCGGGTTCGTGGGTCATCAGCCAGGCGGACCCAGCAGGGAAGTGCGCTGCCGCGGCCTCCGACTCCGTAGATCCGTTCATCGTGGATGCGCACCCGATAGGTGACGGCGGAAGGAACGCCACCGTCGCTGCTCTTCAAGGTGACGGTACGAGTGGCGCAGACACAGTGACATTCGACGCTTATGGTCGCATCGTGGGCACGACCGGCATTGCTCGAATCGACATCAGCCCGGCAAGTGGCACAGCCGACGCACGCCCCTTGCGAATCCTGATCGCGCCGGGTGGTGCGGCGCGTAGCTGTGATCCCAACGCGAGCATCGCCACTTCAGACCCGCGACACTGCTGAGAACATTCATGAGAACAGGCCACCATGTATCGAGGCGTCGACCTTCAAGCCTTCGGGGCTTTGCCCTGCTGGAGGCGTTGGTTGGCCTATTGATCTTCTCGATTGGAATATTGGCGCTCGTCGGTGTGCAGTCCGTGATGACTCGTGCGCAGACGGCCTCCAAATACCGCGCAGATGCCGCCGCGCTCGCCGGTGAACTTGTCGGGGCGATGTGGTCCGATCTGCCGAATGTCGCTAGCTACGACAGTGCTCTCTGCGCAAGTTATGGACGCTGCGGCGACTGGGAGGCGAAGGTCGCGAGGGAATTGCCTGGCGGTGCTGCGACGGTGACGGTCAGCAGTGGCACCGTCAGTATCACGATCACGTGGACTGCGCCTGACGAGACCGTTGCATCTCGGTACGTCACCGTGACGGCGGTGCAGGCGTGAAGCGCATGCGCATAAGACTCGCCAGTTCCGCTTCGCTGAAGCGCGGACCACGTGCCGCAGTGCGTGGTGTGACGTTGATCGAGTTGATGGTTGGTATGGCCATTGGCTTGATCTCCGTGGTCATCATCACCCAGGTGCTCGCGCTCGCGGAAGGCCAAAAGCGGACCACTGCGACCGGTTCCGAAGCCCAGGTCAATGGCGCACTGGCACTCAATGCGCTCCAAAGAGATGTGCAGATGGCCGGGTACGGTTTCGCAGCGACCCGAAATCTGCTGGGCTGTCCGGTGCATGCATCGCGGGGTGGCGTCAGCAGGACATGGACGTTGGCCCCCGTGACCATTACCAATGGTGGAGCGAACGGCGAGCCCGACACACTCTCCGTGCTGTGGAGCGCCAATCTCAGCCCATCCTTGCCGACCCGAATCGTCGAGAACCATCCTGCCGACGCGACGGAATTCCTAGTGTCCAACTCCGTCGGGCTGAACGCGGGTGATCTCATGGTGGCGGTCCCTGAAGTCATCGACCCGGCAACGGCCTGGTGCTCCGCTTTCAGCTCCACTGCCGTCACGAGTGATGCGGCTGGGTATCACGTGGCACACACCGTCAACACGACGACCGGCGTCTGGAACCAGGATCCATCGACGACGATCTTCCCGACCGGTGGCTACGACGCCGGTGGCTACTTGGTCAATATCGGGCGCCTCATGGGGCGAACATACTCGGTAAGCGCCTCTCGCGCTCTGCAGGTGAGTGAGCTCGACAGTCAGGATGGAATCGATGCGGGAGCCGCGAGAGAGTTGTACCCCGAGGTCGTGAATTTTCAGGCCCTGTACGGGAGAGACACCGACGGGAACGGCGTGGTTGACACTTACGACACCACCACACCAACGAACGCGGTTCAATGGAGTCGTGTGTTGGCGGTGCGGGTGGCCATCGTGACGCGCGGTACTCAGTACGAGAAGGAGCAAGTGACCTTTGCTGAGCCCACATGGGATGTGGGTAGCAGTGTCACGGCGGAGGGCGCAGTGACGTGCGGTTCGAGCAACTGCATCACGCTCAAGGTCGACGGGTTACCCGATTGGACGCACTACCGATACAAGGTCTATGACACGCTCGTTCCGGTGCGTAACGTTTTATGGGGCTCGTGATGAACACCAGAGAAATTTTCGTGATCTGGAAACGCGCACGCGGCCAGCGCGGGGTGTCGTTGATATTTTCGCTGATTGCGTTGGCTGTGTTGTCGCTGGCGACCATGGCTCTTGTCCGCTCCGTTGATACGGGGACCCTCATCCTGGGCAACGTCGGGTTCAAACGTGATGCCCTGGCTGCCGCAGATCAAGGTGCAGAACAAGCCATTGCCTTCATTGGCAGTTCTGTGACGGGTGCCTTACTCGACAGCAACCAGTCGGGGGAGGGTTACTTCGCCAGCAACATCAATCGTCTTGATGCCGCAGGTAATAGCAGCAGTGTCACGAACCGCGCGGTCATAGACTGGAATGGAGATAGCTGCGCATCGTATCCATCGGGGACATTCACGGGTGGATGCGTGACACCGCACACGGGCACAGCAGTCAATGGCAATCAGGTTCAGTACGTGATTACGCGCTTGTGCCCAGGCGTCGGGCCTGCAAATGCTGGCAGCAACGATTGCTCGATCACCATGGGCAACGAAGGCGAAAGCAATTCGCGCGGCGGGTTCGACTACCGGAAGTACGAGCGGTTCAAACCTTCAGGCGGCGGCAGCACCTACTTCCGAATCATTGTTCGCGTTCTCGGTGCTCGCAATGCGGTGAGCATTACCGAGACAGTGGTTCATTTCTAAGCGATTTCTGGCTCAGCCATGTTTGAGGTGAGGTTCCCTATGAAGAACAGTGCAGCCAACGTCTTACTATTCAAGCTCGGAACTGTGGGTCTGGTTTTGGCTATGAACTCAAGCGGGGCTTCCGCAGCACCAGCCGACCTCTCTAACGTGCCACCGACTGTTCTGACAACCACGACAGTCCGATCGAACTTGATGTTCATCCTGGATGACTCTCTGAGTATGGAGAGAGACTACATCCCTGAAGATGTCGGGGATAGGCGGGCAAGACGGTGCTTCGCGTACTCTGGATACAACTATGCGTTCTTCGACCCTTCGGTGAGTTATGCGGTGCCTGTGGATAGTGCTGGAGCAAACTATCCCGCAGCGACTTTCACAGGTGTTTACTCGGATGGATTCCACAGAACTGGGACGCCAATCAATCTTGAGAATCGCTCGAATCTAAGTACTAGCTCGACGACGTTGAATACGTCGACGTCCGCACCGATCATCAACGGCCCAACCGTGTGTGGGCGCTCGAATCAACCGGCCTGCTCCCTCGCCGGCTCCGATAGCACAAGCTCAAGCTCATCGGATGGTTTGACAACAGAAGTGCGAACCGTGGTAACAAAGACGCGTGGTAATGCGCCAAGCCTTACATGTGGCAACACGAACAACAGCTGCACCATTACAACAACCACAACGACCACTACCACAATTTCGGGGAAGCCCTATTGGGTAACGCTCAACAGCGGAGCGACCAATGTTTGCACTGACACGATCGGTACGTCGAGCACCGACGCAAGCTACACGCCTGTCTATCAAATCACGGACAGTGTCCAGCGGCAAAACTATGCCAATTGGTATCAGTACTACAGAACCCGCATGCTCGCGATGCGAAGTGCCTCGGGCCAGGTATTTGCCGGGATTGATGCATCGCGTTTTCGCGTCGGGTTTACTACTATTAGTAGTAGTACAAGTGCAAACACGGCTAACACCTCCGAGTTTCTACGCATTGGCGACTTCGATGCAGGCTCTGGGGCGACGTCTCAGAAAGCACTTTTCTATACAGCTTTGTATGGGCAAAACCCAAATGGAACAACACCTCTTCGACCTGCGTTGAACAAGGTTGGGAAGTATTTTGCAAAGCGACTGTCCAATCAGACGACCGACCCGGTCCAGTACTCATGCCAGCGCAACTATGCGTTGCTGTCTACGGATGGTTACTGGAACACTTCGAACGAGGGCTCAGGATTCACGCCAACGCGGCTGGACGGAACGACGCCTATTGGAGATCAAGATGGCGGTTCGACAGCGCGTCCAATGCTTGACATTCACGGTGCGCGAAATTCATTGGCCGATATGGCCAGGTATTACTACACCACGGATATTCGAACGCCAGCTTTGAACAACTGCACCGGTTCTGAAGGGGTCGACGTGTGTGCGAACCGTGATCCGACGCCTGGCGATGCGACACCGATCTTTCAGTTCATGACCACATATTCGCTTGGTCTGGGTGTGCCTGGGGTTTTGAACTATCGTAGCGATTACAAGACGGCGACATCCGGAGATTACTTTGATATCGTCGCAGGTACTAAGAATTGGCCGGATCCTTTAAGTTCGTCGAACAGTGGGAATCCCAACTCTAGCAACGACGTCAAGGCGCGCATTGATGATCTTTGGCACGCTGCTGTCAACGGTGGCGGCATGTACTACAGCGCCCGCAATCCCGGCGAGTTGGTTGCTGGCCTCACTGATGCGCTACAAAAGATCGACGCCGTTGGGGGCTCCTCGTCGGCCGCCTCGACCAGTACGCTGCGTCCTGTACCGGGGGATGACTGGGTGTTTATCCCGTCTTACGAAACCCAGACGTGGGTTGGTGATGTGGGTGCCTACCGCTTCAGCATAGACTCCGCAGGCCGGATCGGAGTGTCGAACACATCGATCTGGAAATTGAGCGAGACCTTGGCGGCCCAAGCCAGTCGGTCAATCTACTTCTTTGATTCGTCCGCGACGAACCGGCTCACCCAATTCACGTTCGACAACCTGTCGACAGCACAACAAGCGTATTTCAACAATCTCTGCGTGGCGCCGTACAAGTTGAGTCAATGTACGTCACTCATCGCTAACGGGATCGACAACAAGGTCACGGGCGCCAACGTTGTGAGCTACCTGGGAGGTTCCAGGGCGTACGAGATGTCGCAATCAGTGGCGACTGATCGAGTGTTCCGCACGCGCCAATCCAAGTCGAACGTGTGGACCCCGCTCGGGGACGTCATCAACGCGTCGCCTGCATACGTGCGTCTACCACCGTTCGCATACACAGATGCGGGCTACCAAGCGTTCAAGGCGGCGAATCAGGGCCGGACGGCCATGCTGTATGTGGCGGCCAACGATGGCATGTTGCACGCGGTTCGAGCGTCGGATGGTCATGAGGAGTGGGCCTTCGTACCCACGCAGCTCATGCCCAACCTCTATCACTTGGCCAACGAGGACTACGGCAACGACCACCGATTTTTTGCCGATGGTTCGCCGATCGTTGCCGACGTCTACGACCCCGACAGCACCGCGACGATCAAGTGGCGCACGATTCTCGTCGCTGGGTTCCGTCAGGGTGGTCGCGGCTACTATGCACTTGATGTCACCGACCCGACGTCGCCCAAGGCATTGTGGGAGTTCACCGACGCAGACATGGGCTACACCTACGGCGAGCCTGTGATCACCAAGGACAAGACCGGCCGGTGGGTGGTGGCGCTCACCTCGGGCTATAACAACACCGCGGGAGACGGCAACGGCCATCTGTATGTACTCGATGCCATGACAGGCACCACTGTGCGCACGCGCATTGACACCAACACCGCGACCTCGACGCCGGCAGGCACCGCAACTTCGCCGAGCAATCTGGGCAAGATCAACGCTTGGGTCGAACGCGAAACGGACAACACGGCATTGCGCATCTATGGCGGCGACATGCTCGGCAATGTGTGGCGCTTCGACTTCGACGACAACGTGGCTCCGACAGGGAACGAAGCTACCGTGGTTGGCGTAGCGACGAGCGATGCGGGCGGTACTCGCCAACCCATTACTACGCAGCCGCTTTTGCATCAGGTGTCGTCTGGTACCAATAGCTATGCTGTCGTCACGGTCGGCACGGGGCGCTATCTTGGCGCTACAGACCTGACCAGCACTCAGGTGCAGTCCATCTATTCGATCAAGGACTCATTGGGAACCAGCGGCCTGGGCGTGCTGCGCTCCAATGTCGCAATGGTTCGGCAGACCATCGACGCCACAACGCACACGACCGGAGCGTCCTCCCCGACGGTGGATTGGAACTCCAACGTGGGCTGGTTCGCAGATTTCCCCAGTTCGGGCGAGCGGGTGAATGTCGATATGGACATCCAGTTGGACATCATTACCGTTCCGACGACGATTCCGACGGCGACTGCATGTTCTCCTGGTGGCTCGTCCTATCTGTATTACTTCAGTAGTGCGAATGGCGCAGTGCTGGACAGCACTCCGAGTTCGACGCCAATTGTCGGTATTACGACCTTGATCGAAGGGTCCAATACCACCAACCCTCAAACCATCACGCTGACGACGAACAGTGACCGGTCAATCAGACGCGTGGTGCGTCCGGACACACCGGGCGCTACACCAGGAGGCGTCAATTTGAAGCGCACTTCTTGGCGTGAACTGGTCAACTGAAAGGGCGACCTCAGTGAGGCAGTGGTTCTGAGGCACGGTAGTGAACCGCGGAGGCCATGAATCGGGCTGAAGCTAGGGCGTCTTGTGCGCTCATGGCGGTGGCGGTCCATCTGACGATCCTACTGGCGTTGGATGTTGAGCGGGACTCCCGCGAACGATTGGGGCGCGGGAACTCAGGATCGCGGGCCGTGGCCATGCAGGTGAGAACCCTTCCCGTGCCAATTGCCCCGCCGGATTTGAGCGTGGCGGTGGCCACTGATGTTCAGGGGCCACTCCTCCCAGCCGCGGCCTTGGCCATCCCGCCTGTCAGAGTTGAAGATCTCCCAGCTCTCGCCACCGAGCCTTCGGAGCGCGAGTTCCAGGCGAACCAGTCGCTCATGGCGGAAGCCCCGTTCATGCCGCGCGCCGAGCAAACGGTTGGTCCGACGCCAGAAACACCTGTTGTTATCGACTACCCCCACTTTGCGGAGGACTCGGGGCGCTACTCGACAAGGATCACCTTGTTCATTGATGACCAGGGTGTTGTCAAGCGGGTTGAGTTCGACGACCCCGATCTCCCGCCGCCGCTACGCGACGCGATTCTGACTGCGTTCATGTCGACTCGATTTCTGCCAGGGCAAGTTGACGGTCAGCCCGTACGTTCTCGCATGCGCATCGAAGTGAACTTTGGCGCGAATCGAGGCTCGGGCTGAAGGGCGCGTTCTACGCGACCCGCGTCACACTTCGCCACTACATCACCATGTCAGAATGCGCCGACACTTCGTGCGTGGGTACTTCCCAAATTTGCACATTGGGAGTTGATCCTTGCACCGACATCTGTAATGCCCAACCCATTCATTGAGTTTCGCCACGTCACCTGCGGCTACGGCGACCGAGTCATCCTCGAAGACGTCAACCTCACCGTTCCACGTGGAAAAGTTCTCGCTTTGATGGGTACTTCGGGCGGTGGCAAGACCACCGTGCTCCGCCTCATCGGGCGTCAACTTCAACCGATGAAGGGCCAGGTGCTGTTCGACGGCACGGACATGGCCACGCTCGACAGCGCGGGGCTGCAGGCGGCGCGGCGGCGCATGGGCATGCTCTTTCAGTTCGGGGCGCTGTTCACGGACCTCACTGTGTTCGAGAACGTTGCCTTCCCGCTTCGCGAGCACACGAACCTCACGGAGTCGATGATTCGCGACCTCGTGCTGATGAAGCTCAACGCAGTGGGCTTGCGCGGTGCGCGTGACTTGCTGCCGTCGCAGATCTCCGGCGGAATGGCGCGTCGGGTGGCGCTCGCGCGGGCGATTGCGCTGGACCCCGACTTGATCATGTACGACGAGCCTTTCGCGGGGCTCGACCCGATTTCGATGAGCGTGGCCGCCACGCTCATCAAGGACTTGAATGCGGCGCTCGGGGTCACCAGCATCATCGTGTCGCACGATGTGGACGAGACCTTCCTCATTGCCGACCATGTGGTGTTCATCGCCAACGGCCGCATCGCCGCACAAGGTACACCGGCCGAGATGCGCGCGAGCGACGACCCGTTGGTGCGCCAGTTCGTGAGCGGGCAGGCCGATGGGCCGGTGCGCTTTCACTACTCTGCTTCACCGATGGCTGAAGACTTTCGAATCGGGGCGGGTCGATGAACTGGCTCAACCCGGCGGTGCTCGGTTTTGCGGTGCGCTCCAAGCTGGCGGATGTCGGCGCGGGGTCGCGCTTGTTTGCGCGCTTGCTCGCGCTGGCCGGCCCGGCATTCCGCCGGTTCGGGCTGGTGGTCGATCAACTCTTCTTCTTGGGCAACCGATCGCTGTCGATCATCACGGTGTCGGGCCTGTTCGTTGGCTTCGTGCTCGCGCTGCAGGGGTACTACACCTTGCAGCGCTATGGCTCGGCCGAGGCCGTGGGTCTCTTGGTGGCCTTGTCGTTGGTGCGTGAGCTCGGCCCGGTGGTCACGGCGCTGCTGTTTGCTGGCCGCGCGGGGACATCGCTGACGGCCGAGATCGGGTTGATGAAGGCCGGCGAGCAGTTGGCGGCGATGGAGATGATGGCCGTCGACCCGGTGCAGCGCGTGCTGGCACCGCGCTTCTGGGCAGGTGTTCTCGCCATGCCCTTGCTGGCGGCGGTGTTCAGCGCGGTGGGCATCCTGGGCGGGTGGCTGGTCGCCGTGCCGATGATCGGTATCGATGCCGGCAGCTTCTGGTCGCAGATGCAGGGCGGTGTCGCCGTCTGGGCCGACGTGGGCAATGGCGTGGTCAAGAGCGTCGTGTTCGGCTTCACGGTAACCTTCATCGCTTTGCTGCAGGGCTATGCCTGCCGCCCCACGCCAGAAGGCGTGTCGGCTGCGACAACGCGCACCGTGGTGATGGCCTCGCTGGCTGTGTTGGCGCTCGATTTCGTCTTGACGGCGATGATGTTCTCGATTTGACTTGAATGAATGATGGAGCGATGACGATGCAAAACTCTCGTCACGACGTGTGGGTGGGCTTGTTCGTGCTGATCGGTGCGGCGGCGGTGCTGTTTCTGGCGCTCAAGGCCGGCAACCTGTTGTCGCTGAACTTTGGTGAAACCTATGAGGTGGCCGCCAAGTTCGACAACATCGGTGGTTTGAAGCCGCGCGCTGCCGTGAAGAGCGCTGGCGTGGTGGTGGGGCGTGTCGAATCGATCGGCTTTGACGACAAGTCTTACCAGGCGCGTGTGGTATTGCAGATGGACAAGCGCTTCGCTTTCCCGAAGGACAGCTCCGCCAAGATCCTCACATCTGGTCTGCTCGGCGAGCAGTACCTGGGGTTGGAGCCGGGTGCCGACGAGAAGAACCTGTCTGCGGGAGACACCATCACGCAAACCCAGTCGGCCGTGGTGCTCGAGAACATCATCAGCCAGTTCCTGTACAGCAAGGCTGCCGACGGTGGCTCGGCCTCGCCAGCACCCGCTCAGGCACCCGCACCTGCAGGGGCCGTCAAGAAGTGATGCGTCAGTTTGTATTGGGGGTCGGGGTATCGGGGCTGGCATTTCTTGCCGGTTGCGCCACCACGGGTGCCAGCGCTCCGGGCGAACCACTCCAGCCCAAGACGGCGGCCCAGAAGATCGACCCCTGGGAGGGCTGGAACCGCAAGGTCTACGCCTTCAACGATGCGCTGGACGAAGCCGTGCTCAAGCCGGTGGCGACCGCCTACACCAAGGCCGTGCCCCAACCCATCCGCCAGGGCGTGACCAATTTCTTCGGCAATGTGTCGGATGTTTGGTCGGCGGTGAACAACCTCTTGCAGGGAAAGGTGGCAGCGGGGTTCGAAGACGCGTTTCGCGTCGGCACCAACACGCTGTTTGGGCTGGGCGGGTTCTTCGACATCGCCAGCGATCTCGGTCTTGAAAAGCGGGGCGAGGATTTCGGCCAGACGCTGGGCTCGTGGGGCATGGAGCCCGGGCCGTACATCGTGTGGCCCTTGCTGGGGCCGTCGTCCCTGCGCGAGTCGCTGGCGTTGCCGTTCGATATCCAGGCCACGCCCACGTTGGTCATCACTGATCAGGTTGGCGTCTGGGCGGTGGGTACGTTGCAGGTCGTGAACCAGCGAGCCAACCTGCTGGGTGCCACGCGCATGCTCGACGACATTGCGCTGGACAAGTACGCGTTCGTGCGCGACGCCTACCTGCAGCGCCGCCGCAGCCTCGTGTTCGATGGCAACCCGCCCGAACAGCCCGACGAGGCTGACGACCCCCCGGCGCAGGCGCCGGCCCCCGCGGCCTCGGGCATCTGATTTGCCGCAGTAGCGCAATGTTGCTGTGATGTAAGGCTGCCAACCGGGCGGCCTGCGCGGCGTTAACTGGCTGAACTCGTCCTTGCGGACGTGCTCCAATCCAGCACCGGGCCGGTCTGCCCATGCAATACAGAAGGAACCACATGCTTCGTCAACGTTTCACATCATGGATTTCGGCCGCTGCGCTCTCGTTCGCGGCATTGGGCGCCGCGCAGGCGCAGCAAGCCCCCGACGCGCTGGTCAAGCAGGTCTCGAACGAGGTGCTGGAGGCGGCCAAGGCCGACAAGTCCATCCAGGTCGGTGACGTCAACAAGGTGATGGCCCTGGTCGAGACCAAGGTCATGCCGCACGTCAACTTCCAGCGCATGACCTCGTCTGCGGTGGGCCGCTACTGGCGTCAGGCCACGCCCGCGCAGCAACAGCGCCTTCAAGAAGAATTCAAGACGCTGCTTGTGCGCACGTACTCGGGCGCCTTGGCCCAGGTGAAGGACCAGACCGTGCAACTCAAGCCCCTGCGCGCCAGCCCGACCGATACCGAGGTGATCGTGCGCAGTGAAGTGCGCGGCAAGGGTGACCCGATCCAGCTCGATTACCGCCTGGAGAAGTCTGCCAACACCTGGAAGATCTACGACGTGAACGTGATGGGCATCTGGCTGGTCGAGAACTACCGCAACACCTTTGCGCAGGAGATCAGCGCAGGCGGAATCGACGGCCTGATTGCCAAGCTGGCGGAGCGCAACAAGACTGCGGGCCAGACCAAGAGCTGAGCCCTCGGCTGGAGAATCCCCAAGTGCTGGTCTTACCCACCATCGTCACGACTGCGCAGGCCCGCGACACGCAACGCATGCTGTCGCAGGCCTTGCAGCACGACAGCAAGACGCAAACGGATGCGCAACTGACGATCGATGCGTCGGGCCTCCAGCAGTTCGATTCAGCGGCGCTTGCGGTGCTGCTCGAATGCCAGCGCCAAGCCGTGGCCTGGGGCCGCAGCGTGGTCGTGCGCAACGCGCCGCCCAAGCTGCGCGATCTGGCACGGCTCTATGGCGTTGATGCGCTGCTGATGCCTGCCGATTGATCCGGCCGCACGCGTGGGCCGTGGCCGCATCCCCGCGAGGGGCTCATGTCAATCCTGCGCCACGTAGCGCGTGTTGCGCAGATTGCGCTTGATGTCCTGCAGCGTCGAGCGCAACTCCTTGCCGAGCCGCAATGCCACGGCGGTGGTGAGTATGTCGATCACCATCAGGTGCAGCAGGCGAGACACCATCGGGCTGTATCGGTCGAAGTCTTCGGGGTGATCGACCGTCAGCAGGATCTGCTGCGCACCTGATTGCCCCATCTGCGCGAGCGGTGAGCCGCTGGTGGTGATGAAGATGGTGGTGGCGCCGCGTTTGCGCACGATCTCGGCCACATCCATCATGTCGCGGCTGCGCCCCGAGTTCGAGATGAGCACGGCGCAGTCGCCGGGCTTGAGCATGGTGGCGCTCATCACCTGCACATGGCTGTCGCTGATGGCAATGGCATTCACACCCAGGCGGAAGAACTTGTGCTGCGCGTCCTGCGCCACGATGCCCGAATTGCCCACGCCGTAGAACTCGACGCGCTGGCCGGCGCGGCCGGTGGCGGTGAGCGCTTCGATGGCGCGCTCGAAGGCGTGGCCCGCGGCGTCGTTGCGGTACCGGAGCAGGGCGCTCACCGCGTTGTCGATCACCTTCACGACGATGTCTTCGGTCTTGTCGTCTTCGTCCACGGCGCGATGAACGAAGGGCACGCCTTCGTTGACGCTGCCCGCGAGCTTGCGCTTGAAGTCACTCAACCCGTCGTAGCCCACGCTGCGGCAAAAACGCACCACCGTCGGCTTGCTCACGCTCGAGCGATCGGCCAGTTCGGCGACAGGCAGCGTGGCGAAGCTGCGTGGGTCGGCGAGCACGAGCCGCGCGACGCGTTGTTCAGCGGGTGGCAGGGCCGGGATGGAGGCGCGGATGCGATCGATCATGGTCATGGAGTTTTCGCCGGCGTGATGGCGGCGCATGCGCTCGCCGGATCGACTCGGGTTCCGAGGGGGCGGTGCATTGCCATCACTGCTCCTCGGACCATGCGAAGCCGTCGCGCGCCACCAGGGCGCTGGCGGCTGCTGGTCCCCAGGTGCCAGCAGCGTAGGGCCGCGGGCCGGTGGTGTCGTTCCGCCATACGCGCAAAATCGGCTCCACCCAGCGCCATGCCTGCTCCTGCTCATCGCTGCGCACGAAGAGGTTGAGCCGCCCGGCGATCGCATCGAGCAGCAGCCGCTCGTACGCGCCCACGCGGTTCTCGGCAAACGCCTTGTCGAAGTCGAGGTCGAGCGAGACGGGCGACAGCTTCTCCTGCTGCCCCGCGCCCTTGGCCGCCAGCAGGTGCAGCTCCAAGCCGTCTTCAGGCTGCAGGTTGATGACGAGCTTGTTGGGTTGGTTGTGTCCCGGGAAAATGTTGTGCGGTGTCGGGCGGAAGTTGACGACGATCTGCGCATCGCGCTCGGCCAGCCGCTTGCCGGTGCGCAGGTAGAACGGCACGCCGGCCCAGCGCCAGTTCTGGACCTCGGTGCGCAGCGCCACGAAGGTCTCGGTCTGGCTGGCCGGCGGTACCTTCACCTCTTGCAGGTAGCCGGGCACGGCCTGGCCGCCTGCCGTGCCGGCGCGGTACTGGCCGCGCACCACGTCGCGCGCCACGGTTTCGTCGGTAAAGGGTTTGAGCGAGCGCAGCACCTTGAGCTTTTCGTCGCGGATGGCGTCGGCGTCGTTCGAGGAGGGCGGCTCCATCGCCACCATCGTCAGCAACTGCAGCGCATGGTTCTGGATCATGTCGCGCAGCGCGCCAGTGCGGTCGTAGAAGTCACCGCGCGTGCCCACACCCAGGCCTTCGGCCAGCGTAATCTGGATGTTGGCGATGCTGTCGCGGCGCCACAGCGGCTCGAAGAGCGCGTTGCCGAAACGCAGCGCCATCAGGTTCTGGACCGACGGCTTGCCGAGGTAGTGGTCGATGCGCAGAGCCTGGGCTTCGCTGAAGGCCGAGCGCACCGCGCGGTTGATCTCCTGCGCGCTGGCCAGGTCGTGGCCGAGCGGCTTTTCGAGCACCACGCGGATGTGCGGCCCGTTCAGGCCGACAGCGCCCAACTGTTCACAGATCTGCGGAAAGAGGTGCGGGCTGGTGGCGAGGTACAGCACCGCCGTGTCGGCATTGCGCGACTCCAGCCAGCCCTTGAGCTTGGCGTAGTCGGCCGGCTGCGACAGATCCATGCGCATGTAGTGCAGCAGCTCGGCGAAGCGGGCGAACTCCTCGTCGCTCGGGCGCTTGGCGCCTTCGACGTCCTGAAAGCGCTCTTTCAGCCAGGCGCGATATTTGCCATCGCTCTGGTCATCACGTGCGACTGCGAGGATGCGCGCACCGGGGGGCAGCTTGCCGTGGCGGAACGCCTGGAACAGCGCGGGCATGAGCTTGCGCCAGGTGAGGTCGCCGGTACCGCCAAAGAACACCAGATCGAAAGACATGCGCGCGCCGAGCCCTGGATGTAATAAAGTTTCATGCAAATCATGCCGAAGTTTCCTCGCAGCGTCAAACTGCCGACCCTGTCGCGACAGCGCTGTGATGGCTCCGGTTCCATCGACACCTGACCGTTGTACGCTTGCCCCATGAACCAACTCGATCAGCTCAAGCAGGTCACTACCGTGGTGGCCGACACCGGCAACTTCAACCAGTTGGCGGCGTTCGCACCGCGTGACGCGACGACCAACCCGTCGCTCATCCTGAAAGCGGTGCAGCAGCCCGAATACGCGCCCTTGCTGGCCGAAACGGTGGCGCAGAACCGAAAGCGGTCGCACGACGCCATCGTTGACGAGGTGCTGGTGCGCTTTGGGCGCGAGATCCTCAAAGTGGTGCCGGGGCGTGTATCTACCGAGGTCGATGCACGGCTGAGCTTCGATGCCGCCAGCACGGTGGCACGGGCCAAGCGGATCATGGCCTTGTATGAAGGCAGCGGCATCGCGCGCGAGCGGGTGCTGATCAAGATCGCCGCCACCTGGGAGGGCATCCAGGCGGCGCACATCCTGCAGCGCGAAGGCATCAATTGCAATCTGACGCTGCTGTTCTCGTTTTGCCAGGCGGTGGCCTGTGGCGACGTGGGCGTGCGCCTGATTTCGCCCTTCGTCGGCCGCATCTACGACTGGTACAAGAAGTCAGCCGGCGAGGCGTGGGATGAAGCCGCCAACGCGGGGGTGAACGACCCGGGTGTGAAGTCGGTGACACAGATCTACAGCTACTACAAGAAGTTCGACATCACGACCGAAGTGATGGGTGCGAGCTTTCGCAACGTTGGCCAGATCCTGGGGCTGGCAGGGTGCGACCTGCTCACCATCAGCCCTGAGTTGCTGGCGCAACTGCAGGCCGCCGATGCACATGTGCCGCGCGTGCTCGACCCCGATGCGGTCTGCAAGGCGCCCATCCATGCGATCACCTACAACGAGGCGAGTTTTCGCTATGCGTTGAACGAAGACGCGATGGCGACCGAGAAGCTGGCCGAGGGGATCCGCGCCTTTGCTGCTGACGCCGCCAAGCTCGACAAGATGATCGAGGGGCTCAAGTGAGCGCCCCGGTCAGCGGGACATTGCGTTGTGACCGCACCGAGGCCTGGGCGGCCCTCGGAGGGCATTTCGAGGCGCATGGGCGCGAGTTCGATCTGCGCGATGCCTTTGTGCGCGACCCCGGCCGTTTCGACAGCTTCGGGCTGCAGGCGCCCGAGGTCTACGCGGACCTGTCCAAGAACCTGATCGACGTGGCGACCCGCCATTTTCTGCTCGACCTGGCGGCCGAGTGCCAGATCGAGGCCCGGCGCGATGCGATGCTGCGCGGCGATGCCATCAATAGCACCGAAGGGCGCGCCGTGCTGCACACCGCGCTGCGTGCGCCGCGCGGGCAGGGGCCGCACAGCGAGCAGATCCACGAGGTGCTCGATCGCATGCTCGCCTATGTGGAGACGGTGCGCGACACCGCCGCGAGCGGCATCCGCCACATCGTCAATATCGGCATCGGTGGCAGCGACCTCGGGCCGCAGATGGCGGTGCCGGCACTCGATGCGTTCTCGCACCCGGGTCTGACGCTGCACTTCGTCTCCAACGTCGATGGCCACGACATCGTGCCGGTGCTGCGCGGGCTCAAGGCTTCCGAGACGCTCTTCGTCATCGCGAGCAAGACATTCACCACGCAGGAGACCATGGCCAACGCGAACGCGGCCAAGGCTTGGTTCCTGGCGCAGGGGGGCAGCGATACGAGCAAGCACTTCGTCGCGACGACCACCAACGTCAAGGCGGCGGCCGAGTTCGGCATCAGCACCACGTTCGGCTTCTGGGATTGGGTGGGCGGGCGCTATTCGATGTGGTCGGCGATCGGGCTGCCCATCGCGCTGGCCATCGGTGCCGAGAACTTTCGCGAGCTGTTGTCCGGCGCTCATGCCATGGACCAGCACTTCGCGCAGGCGCCGCTCGCGCAGAACCTGCCCGTGATGCTCGGGCTGCTCGACGTCTGGTACCGCAACTTCCACCGCTTTGGCAGCCGCAGCGTGGCGCCGTACCACCAGGGGTTGCGGCGCCTGCCGGCCTATCTGCAGCAGCTCGAGATGGAAAGCAACGGCAAGTGCGTCGATACCGCGGGCGAAGCGCTGCCGTACGCCACCAGCCCGGTGGTGTGGGGCGAGCCGGGCACCAACGGCCAGCACGCGTACTTCCAGATGCTGCACCAGGGCACCGACGTGATCCCCGTCGAGTTCATTCTCGTCAAGCACCCGACCCACAGCCTGGCCGACCAGCACAGCAAGCTGCTCGCCAACGGCCTCGCGCAGAGCCAGGCGCTGATGCTCGGCAAGAGCGCCGCGCAGGCCTTGAATGAGAAGGTGCCGACCGCCTCGCAGACGATCGACGCGCAGACGCTGTCGCGGCATCGCATCTTTCCGGGCAACCGCCCGAGCACGACCCTGCTGCTCGACAAGCTCACACCGCGCAGCCTGGGTGCATTGGTGGCGCTCTATGAGCACCGCGTGTTCACGAGCGGCGCGCTGTGGGGCATCAACAGCTTCGACCAGTGGGGCGTGGAGCTTGGCAAGGCGTTGTGCAACGACCTGTTGCCAAGGCTGGCCACCGGCGACGCTGCAGGGCTGGACAGCTCCACCGCGGGCCTGCTGGCGAAGCTGCGGTCGTGAGCGCCAAGAAGCACATCGTCTTCGACTTCGGCGGTGTCGTGTTCCAGTGGCGCCCGCATGAGCTGCTGCGCCGCGCGCTGCCGCATCGCGCCGTGGACGAGGCGGCCGTGCAGCGCCTGGTGGCCGACTTCTTCCAGAACTACGACGGCGATTGGGCGCGCTTCGACGCGGGACTGATCACCGTGCCCGAACTCGCCCCCTTGATGGCCGAGCGGCTGGGCTTTGCGGTGGACGAGGTGCAGGCCGTGATCGACGGCGTGCCGGGCGAACTCAGTGTTCAGCACGAGACGGTCGAACTGCTGCACCACCTGCACGCGCTGGGACACCGCCTTTACTTCCTCTCGAACATGCCCGAGCCCTATGCGGTTCACCTGGAGTCGTCGCATGCGTTCTTCTCGCGCTTTACCGACGGCGTGTTCTCGTCGCGCGTGAAGCTGATCAAACCCGATCCGGCGATCTTCCGGCTTGCGATTGAACGTTTTGCGATCGAGCCTGCGCAGACGGTATTCATCGACGATCTGGCCGCCAACGTCGCCATGGCGCGTTCGCTCGGGTGGCATGCCATCCAGTTCATCAACGCCGGGCAGGTCGAGGCCGATCTCCGTGCGCTGAGCTGACCCGGCGCCGCAGCGCCCCTTCGTCTAGCTCCGCAGCCGGCTGTGCCGGGGCACGCTCGCCAGCAGGAACTCCATCTGATCAGCCAGGATGCGCCGGCCGCGCAGGATCATGTCCTCGTGAAGGCTGGGCACGTAGGGCAGGTACATGAGCGTCATGTTTGCCTCTTCGGGCAGGCGGCTGCCCTTGCGCCCGTTGCACGGGCGGCAGGCGGTGATGCAGTTCATCCAGGTGTCGTGGCCGCCACGCGAACTCGGGACGATGTGCTCGCGTGTCAGGTCATCGGCGTGAAAGCGGCAGCCGCAATACGCGCAGACCATGCGGTCGCGGTTGAAGAGCTTGGGGTTGGAAAGCGCAGGCGTCTGGCGCCACGCGCGGCTGGGGATGGCGCCGCGCACTGCAATGATCGGGTGGACCTCGATGCGCGATTGCAGCCCGGTACGGCGTTGCATGCCTCCGCGCAGCACGTAAAAGGCGTCTCCCAGCGTCCAGGCTACGCCATCGCTGGCATAGAGGATCGCCGCTTCCTTGGCCGAGATCCACGATTGCGGGCGGCCGGACACATCGAGTTGCAGCACTTCCACAGGATCAATCTCCTTGCCGGAGAGTAATCCAAACCGTCGACTTCACTCAACCATCGTGCGAGTTTGAGCAGCGATTGCGCCACATTGTCATGAGTTGATCATCGATCGTGTGGCTACTTTGCCGAGCGTGCGGAAGTTGTCCCGAATGGCCGGGCGAGCGCTGCCGACTGGGGTCTAGGCGGTCTCACCTAGAAAAAGATGCGGCGGGGGCTAAAAAACTTTCCCCACGGCGGGAAAAAGTCGGTAAGAATAGAACGATCGTTCGTTTTATTTCTGCACCGGGACCCTCATGAGTGTCGCCTCGAAGTCGAACCAAGACAGCCCGAAACAGCTGCAAAAGGGCCAGCAGACGCGCGCCGCCATTCTGGATGCCGCGCTGACCCTGGCCTCGCACATGGGCCTCGAAGGCCTGTCCATCGGCGCGCTCGCCGATGTGATGCAGATGAGCAAGTCGGGCGTCTTCGCCCACTTCGGTTCGCGCGAAGAACTGCAGATCTCCGTCATTCGCGAGTACCACGCCAAGTTCGAGGAAGAAGTGTTCTTCCCGGCGCTGAGCGAGGACCGCGGCCTGCCGCGCCTGCGCGCGCTGTTCGAGCGCTGGATCAAACGCGTGGCGATGGAGCTCGACTCGGGCTGCATCTACATCAGCGGCGCCGTCGAGTTCGACGACCGGCCCGGCCCGGTGCGCGATGCCTTGGTGACCATGGTCCGCGCCTGGCACGAGGCGTTGGAGCGCGCCATCCGCATGTCGATCGACGAAGGCCAGTTGCGCGCCGACACCGATGCGCAGCAGATGCTGTTCGAGATCCACGGCCACATCCTCGCCGTGCACCACGACGCACGCTTCTTGCGTTCGCCTGGCGCGCTCGACCGCGCACGCACCGGCTTCGAGCGGGTGCTTGCCTACTACGCCGTCGCCGAACGGGCCGTGCCGGCCGCGCCGCGCAAGGCGGTGCGCGCGGTGGCTCGCTGACGCGCGCCCCACCTTCGCTTCTGTTCTCAAAGTCCCTCGTTCACATTCCAACATTCAAGGAGTTCACACCATGGCCCAGTACACCCCCCCGTTGCGCGACATGCAGTTCCTGTTGCATGAAGTGTTCAACGTGCCGGAGGAACTGAAGGCGTTGCCGCCGCATGCCGACATCGATGCGGACACGATCAACGCGGTGTTGGAAGAAGGCGGCAAGTTCGCCTCGCAGGTGATCTTCCCGCTCAACCAGAGCGGCGACACCGAGGGCTGCAAGCTCAACAAGGAAACGCACGAAGTCACCCCGCCCAAAGGCTTCAAGGAAGCCTACGCGCAGTACGTCGAAGGCGGCTGGCCCGCGCTGAGCTGCGACCCGGAGTACGGCGGCCAAGGCCTGCCGCACGTGGTGAACCAGTGCTTCTACGAGATGCTCAACTCGGCCAACCAGGCCTGGACCATGTACCCCGGCCTGTCGCATGGCGCCTATGAAGCCCTGCACGCCCACGGCACCGACGAGCAGAAGAAGACCTACCTACCCAAGCTCACGAGCGGCGAGTGGACCGGCACGATGTGCCTGACCGAGCCGCACTGCGGCACCGACCTCGGCCTGTTGCGCACCAAGGCCGAGCCGCAGGGTGATGGCACCTACAAGATCACCGGCGCCAAGATCTTCATCTCGGCCGGTGAACACGACATGGCGCCGAACATCATCCACCTGGTGCTCGCCCGCCTGCCGGACGCGCCCGCGGGCTCCAAGGGCATCTCGCTCTTCGTGGTGCCCAAGTTCAACGTGAACACCGATGGCTCGCTCGGTTCGCGCAACGGCATCTTCTGCGCCGGCCTGGAAGAGAAGATGGGCATCCACGGCAACGCGACGGCCCAACTGGTGCTCGAGAACGCCGTCGGCACGCTGGTCGGTGCGCCGAACAAGGGCCTGATGGCGATGTTCGTGATGATGAACGCCGCGCGCCTTGGCGTGGGCAACCAAGGCCTAGGTCTGACCGAGATCGCCTACCAGAACGCCGTGACCTACGCCAAGGACCGCCTGCAGATGCGCGCGCTCTCTGGCCCGAAGGCCACCGACAAGCCGGCCGACCCGATCATCGTGCACCCCGACGTGCGCAAGATGCTGCTCACCGCCCGTGCCTATGCCGAAGGCGGCCGCGCACTCGGCATGTGGACCTCGCTCCAACTCGACAAGGAACTCTCCAGCGGCGACGAAGACGTGCGCAAGGAAAGCGGCGACCTGGTCGCGCTGATCACCCCGATCGTCAAGGCCTTCCTGACCGACAACGCCTGGATCTCGACCTCGCACTGCATGCAGGTCTACGGCGGCCACGGCTTCATCAAGGAATGGGGCATGGAGCAGTACGTGCGCGATGCCCGCATCAACATGATCTACGAGGGCACCAACACCATCCAGTCGCTCGACCTGCTGGGCCGCAAGGTGCTGGGCGACAACGGCGCCAAGCTGAAGAAGTTCGGCAAGATCGTGCAGGAGTTCGTCGAGGAAGAGGGCACCAACGAAGCCATGCAGGAGTTCGTGAACCCGCTGGCCGACCTGGGCGAAAAGCTCGTCAAGCTGACCACCGAGATCGGCATGAAGGCCTTCGGCAATCAAGACGAAGTGGGCGCCGCTGCGGTCGACTACCTGCGCGTGGCCGGCCACCTGGTGATGGGCTACTTCTGGGCCCGCATGGCCAAGGTGGCGCTCGAGAAGCAGGGCTCAGGCGACACGTTCTACGTGGCCAAGCTCGCCACCGCGCGCTTCTACTTCGCCAAGCTCTTCCCCGAAACCGCCAGCCTCATCCGTACCGCGCGCACGGGCTTGAAGCCGCTGATGGAGATGGACGAAGCATTGTTCTAAGCTGCCCCGCTCGCACACACAAAAGCCAGGAGACAAGATGAAGCAAGTGCTGATGGCGCTCGCCGCCACCTTCGCAATGACCTGTGCCGCCGCCGAGCCCACACCGGCCGGCCTGTGGAAGACCATCGACGACTCGGGCAAGGTCGAGAAGTCGCTGGTCCGCATCACTGAGTCGGGCGGTGTCTACACCGGCCGGATCGAGAAGATCCTCGACCCGGCGGCCAAGCCAGACGCGGTGTGCGACGAGTGCAGCGGTTCCGACAAGGGCAAGCCCATCGTCGGCATGGTCATCATCCGCGGCATCAAGAAGAACGCCGATACCGAAGGCCTGTGGGATGGTGGCACCGTGCTCGACCCGGCCAACGGCAAGTCGTACAAGGCGCGCTTGAAGCCCAGCGAAGACGGCAAGAAGCTGGAGATGCGCGGCTACGTCGGTGCGCCGATGTTCGGCCGTTCGCAGACCTGGCTGCGCGTCGAGTGATCGCGCATGGGTGACTACGCAGGTGCCGTCTGGCACGGCACGACCAGCAACGGGCGCCCCGGCGCCCGCTGGTGGCTGCACCGCCAGCTGAAGAAGCCCTTCTTCGGCCGCTTCATGAAACCCTGGCGCTGGCCGCAGGGTGTTGCGGACGAGGGCTGGCAGCGTGTGATGATCGCCAGCGGCAGCCACGCTGACCTGGCCGCCGTGGTGGCCGAGACCTCGGTGCTGCCCGTGCGCGGCGTGGTCGTCTGCGCGCACCCGATGGGTCTGGCCGCCAAGGGCTTCTGGCTGCGCAACGGCCATGCTCAGAAGCTGCTCGAGGCCGGCTTCCATGTCGTGCTGTTCGACTTCAACGGATTCGGCGAGAGCCCGTCGACCAACTTCGACTGGCCCGCCGACGTGGTGGCCGTGGGCCAATGGGCCCGCCGGCACCATCCCGGCTTGCCGGTGCATGCGCTCGGCGCGTCGTTCGGAGGCATGAACACGCTCAACGCGATGCGCTTTGCCGATTTCCCGTTCGACCGCATCGTGGTCGAGGGCTGCGCCGCCACCCTGCCGCTGTTCTGGAAGGCGTATCCCTTTGCCCACGCGGTGCTGCAGGTCGGCAAGGTCTTCGCGCCGGCCGTGGAGCGGCGTCTGCGTGCGCAGTGGTGCATCCAGCACATGAAGCCATCGGCCCGCCTCTTGCTGATCCACAGCCAGGGCGACCGCTGGACGCCGGTGTTCCATGGCGACCGCCTGCAGGCAGCGGCACCCGCCGGCGCCCAGCTCACGCGCCTGACGCTGGAGCGCGCCGACCACACGCATGGCCTGCGCGACGAACCCGATGCCTACTGGCCGACCGTGCGTGAGTTCCTGTCGGCCGCCTGACACACACAAGAACTACAAGCTCCTCTTTCAACCCTCAAGAAACCGTTCCAAGGAGAACACCGTGAGTCGATTCAATGTCCGCAAGGTCGCCGTGCTCGGCGCCGGCGTGATGGGTGCGCAGATCGCCGCCCACCTCGTCAATGTGAAAGTGCCCGTGGTGCTGTTCGACCTGCCGGCCAAGGAAGGCCCGAAGAACGGCATCGTCACCAAGGCCGTCGAAGGCCTGAAGAAGCTCAAGCCCTCGCCGCTGGGCGTGCCCGAAGACGCCGCGCTGATCCAGCAGGCCAACTACGAAGAGCACAGCGAGCTGCTCAAGGACTGCGACCTCATCATCGAGGCCATTGCCGAGCGCATGGACTGGAAGCTCGATCTCTACACCAAGATCGCGCCTTTCATCGCCCCGCACGCCATCGTGGCGAGCAACACTTCGGGCCTGTCGATCACCAAGCTCTCCGAAGTGCTGCCTGAAGAGATCCGCCCGCGCTTCTGCGGCATCCACTTCTTCAACCCGCCGCGCTACATGTACCTGGTGGAGTTGATCCCCACCCCGACCACGCGCCCGGAGATCCTCGACCAGCTCGAGAGCTTCGTCACCACCGCCGTCGGCAAGGGCGTCGTGCGCGCGAAAGATACGCCCAACTTCGTGGCCAACCGCGTGGGCATCGCCAACATGCTGTCCACCATGAAGGAAGCCGAGAACTTCGGCCTCTCTTATGACGTGGTCGATGACCTGACGGGCAAGAAGCTCGGCCGCGCGTCGAGCGGCACCTTCCGCACCGCCGACGTGGTGGGCCTCGACACGATGGCCCACGTCATGAAGACGATGCAGGACAACCTGAAGGACGACCCGTTCTACTCGGCTTACGCCACGCCTGCGGCGGTGGCTGGCCTGATCTCGGCCGGCGCGCTCGGCCAGAAGACCGGTGCGGGCTTCTACAAGAAGGTCGGCAAGGACATCCAGCGCTTCGACCTCGCCAAGAAGGACTACGTGCCGGGTGGCGGCAAGGCCGACGAGATCGTCGCCCGCATGCTCAAGAAGGCCCCGGCCGAGCGCCTGAAGCTGCTGCGCGAGTCGACCAACCCGCAGGCGCAGTTCCTGTGGGCCATTCTGCGCAACGGCTTCCACTACGCCGCGGTGCACCTGGCCGACGTGGCCGACTCGGCGCGCGAGATCGACCTCGCGCTGCGCTGGGGCTTCGGCATGAGCCAAGGCCCGTTCGAGCTGTGGCAACAGGCCGGCTGGAAGCAGGTGGCCGAATGGGTCAAGGCCGACATCGACGCCGGCAAGGCGCTCTCCAAGGCACCGCTGCCCGCCTGGGTGTTCGATGGCCGCGATGGCGTGCACACCGCCGAAGGCTCGTGGAGCGCTTCGCAGAACAAGTACCTGCCCAAGAGCACGCTGCCCGTCTACGAGCGCCAGCTGTTCCCCGAAACCCTGTTCGGCGCCACGGCGGTCGATCCGCTCAAGGCCGGCACGCAGGAGTTCAAGAACGACGAAGTGCGCGTCTGGACGCTCGACGGCGAGGTGCTCATTGCCACCATCACTGCCAAGCTGCACCTGATCAGCCCGACCGTGACCGAAGGCCTGCTCAAGGCGGTCGAGATCGCGGAAGAAAAGTACAAGGGTCTGGTGATCTGGTCACCGGACGACGTGTTCTCGGCTGGCGCCAACCTCGAAGCGCTGATGCCCGTCTTCATGAAGAGCGGCGCCAAGGGCATCGCGCCTGAGGAGAAAAAGCTGCAGGACGCCATGCTGCGCATCCGCTACGCCACGGTGCCGGTGGTCTCGGCCATCCGCGGCATCGCCCTGGGCGGTGGTTGCGAGCTGGCCGTCTACTCGGCCAAGCGTGTCGCGGCGATGGAAAGCTACATGGGCCTGGTGGAAGTGGGCGTGGGCCTGATCCCGGGCGGTGGCGGCCTCACCTACATCGCGCGCCGCGCCGCCGAGATGGCCTCGGCCGGCAACGCGAATGCCGATGTGCTGAAGTTCCTGACCGACGGCTTCACCGCCGCGGCCATGGCCAAGGTGGGCACCAGCGCGATCGAGAACCGCAAGAACGGATACATGCTGTGGAGTGATGTGGTCGTGCCTAACAAGGACGAACTGCTGTACGTCGCCACTCAACAGGCCAAGAGCCTGTATGAAAGCGGCTACCGCGCCCCGGCGAAGGCCCTGTTCCCGGTGGCCGGCCGCAACGGCATCGCCACCATCAAGGCGCAGCTCGTCAACATGCGCGACGGCGGCTTCATCAGCCAGCACGACTTCTACATCGGCTCGCTGATCGCCGACGTGGTCTGCGGTGGTGACGTCGACGCCGGCTCGCTGGTGAGCGAGGAGTACCTGATGGCGCTGGAGCGCAAGCACTTCTGCGGCTTGCTCGAGAACCCCAAGACGCAAGAGCGAATCATGGGGATGCTCTCCACCGGCAAGCCGGTGCGCAACTAAACAGCGGCCTCACAAGGAACACACACATCATGAGCAAGCAAGTTCAAGACGCCTACATCGTCGCCGCCACCCGCACCCCCATCGGCCGCTCGGGCCGGGGCTACTTCAAGAACACCCGCCCCGACGACCTGTTGATCGCCGCCATCCGCAGCGCGCTGGCCCAGGCCCCTGGCCTGGACCCGGCTGCGATCGAAGACGCGATCATCGGCTGCTCCTTCCCCGAGGGCGAGCAGGGCATGAACATGGCGCGCATCGCCGCCGGCCTCGCGTTGCCGAAGCCGGTGGGCGGCGTGACCGTGAACCGCTTCTGCGCTTCGGGCATCACCGCCATCCAGATGGCGGCCGACCGCATCCGCGTGGGTGAGGCCGACATCCTGATCGCCGGTGGCGCCGAATCCATGAGCCTCGTGCCCATGGGCGGCAACAAGCCCTCGTTCAACCCCGAGATCTTCGCCAAGGACGAGAACATCGGCATCGCCTACGGCATGGGCCTGACGGCCGAGAAGGTCGCGGCGCAATGGAAGGTGAGCCGCGAGGCGCAAGACGCGTTCGCGCTCGAATCGCACCAGCGCGCGATGAAGGCGATCGCGGCCGGCGAGTTCAAGGACGAGATCACCCCGATCGACGTCATCTCGCGCGTGCCGAACCTCGCCACGGGCGAGCAGATCGCCAAGAAGCGCACCGTCGACATCGACGAAGGCCCGCGCCCCGACACCTCGCTCGAAGGCCTGGCCAAGCTGCGCCCGGTGTTCGCCGCCAAGGGTAGCGTGACGGCCGGCAACAGCTCGCAGACCAGCGACGGCGCCGGTGCGCTGATCCTGGCGAGCGAGAAGGCGGTCAAGCAGTTCGGCCTCAAGCCGCTGGCCCGCTTCGTGAGCTTTGCTGCGCGCGGCGTGCCGCCCGAGATCATGGGCATCGGCCCGATCGAAGCCATCCCCGCGGCGCTCAAGTACGCCGGCCTCACCAAGGACCAGATCGACTGGATCGAGCTCAACGAAGCCTTCGCGGCCCAGTCGCTTGCCGTGCTCAACACGCTGGAGCTGGACCCGAAGAAGGTCAACCCGATGGGCGGCGCGATTGCGCTCGGCCACCCGCTGGGTGCCACCGGTGCCATCCGCGCCGCGACGGTCGTGCACGCGCTGCGCCGCCACAACCTGAAGTACGGCATGGTCACGATGTGCATTGGCACAGGCCAGGGCGCAGCCGGCATCTTCGAGCGCGTTTGATCCACTGACGCGCAGCAGGCCCATGCAGCGCGGGCGCCGCATCGCCATCCTCGGCCTCGGGGCCGTGGCGGTCGGTGCGCCTGCGTTGTGGGCGGCCTCGCGGCCGGCGGCCTTGCAGTCGCCGGCCTTCGATTCCTTCGAGGTTGCCTTGCGCACCCTCGCTGCATTGAAGAGCCAGCCCGCGCGCAGCACCGGCGCGTGGGACTTGGCGCACGTGCTGCACCATGCGGCGCAGAGCGTCGAGTACTCGCTGCAGGGCTTCCCGCAGCTCAAGCCCGGCTGGTTCCGCGCGAGTGTCGGTCCGGCTGCGGCCACTGTGTTCTCGGCGCGCGGGCGCATGAACCATTCGCTCACCGAGCCCATCCCTGGCGCACCCGACATCGCGCCGAGCCAGCCGCTCGGCCCGGCCGCCGACCGTGCGATCGCGGCCTTGCGGGCCTTCGAGCGCCACGATGGTGTCTTGCACCCGCACTTTGCGTACGGCGCCTTGTCGAAGGATGACTACCGCCGAGCCCACCTGATGCATTTCGCGAACCATTGGCAGGAGGTGGTGGTGGGATGAGTGACGTGCACAGATTGAGCGGGGCTTCGATACCTCAGCCTGAGCGGTGGGTGATGCGCGAAGACTCTTGTTCGCACACCTCAGTCCGCTCAGGCTGAGGTATCGAAGCCCTGCACCGAACCCGCCCCGCACCACTGACGCAGGAGGAACCATGCAAACGTTCGAATTCAATGCCCCGGACGGCTTCATCCTTCAGGGCCGCCTCTACGGCAACCCGGCCGACTGCAAGTCGGCGCTGCTGATCGTGCCCGCGATGGGCGTGCCGCAGCGCTTCTATGGCGACTTTGCCGAGTGGCTGGCCAGCCAGGGCCACGCGGTGATGAGCTTCGACTACCGCGGCGTGGGCGCATCGCGCCCGGCGCAGATGAAGCACTCGCTGCGCGGCTTCGACACCGACATCGATGTCTGGGCGCGGCAGGACACTTCGGCGGCGCTGGCCTGGCTCGACGCCCGCGTCGCGAAGGACACGCCCATCCATTGGCTGGGTCACAGCCTGGGCGGCCAGATCTTCGGGATGGTGCCCAACCGCGAGCGCGTGTCCGGCATGGTCACCATCGGCGTGGGCACCGGCTACTGGCTGCGCCAGGCGCCGCTCGTGCGCAGCTACGTGTGGTGGCTGTGGTACGTGGTCGCGCCGCTGGCGATGAAGGCCTGCGGCTACTTCCCCGGCAAGCGCCTGAAGAAGATCGGCGACCTGCCGCTGGGCGTGATGGCGCAGTGGCGGCGCGCCTGCCTCCACCGCGACTACCTGGTGGGCATCGGCGGCGAGACGATGCGGGCCGACTACGCGGCCATCCGCACCCCCATCCTCTCGCTCTCGTTCACCGACGACGAATACATGTCGGCACGCAACACCGCCGACATGCATGCCTTCTACGCCAGCGCGCCGCGCGAGATGCGCCGTTTCGCCCCGCGCGATGTGGGCGCCCAGCGCATCGGCCACTTCGGCTTCTTCCGCGATCGCTTTGCCGGCACCTTGTGGCCGCAGGTGTCGCAATGGTTGACGACAGCCGCGGCCCGCTGACGCCACAATCCCTCATCTTCTGGAGACACATCCCATGACCATCAAGACCGCGCTGTTGAACGGCGTTTACACCATCGAGATCGCGCGCCCCGACAAGAAGAACGCGCTCACCGCCGAGATGTACCTCGCCATGGCCAAGGGCCTGAACGACGCCCGCGCCGACGGCGCCGCACGCAGTGTGCTGATCACCGGCCAGCCGGGCATCTTCACCTCGGGCAACGACATCGAAGACTTCGCCAAGCGCTCGGGCGAGGCCAATGCCGTCTCGCCGGCGCGCAGCTTCATGGAAGCCCTCATCAACTGCGACAAGCCGGTGATCGCCGCCGTCACCGGTGCGGCCATCGGCATCGGCACCACGCTGCTGCTGCACTGCGACTTCGTCTACGTCTCCGATGAAGCCCGCCTGGTGATGCCCTTCGTCGGCCTGGGCCTGGTGCCCGAGTTCGCTTCCAGCCAGCTCATTCCGCAACTGATGGGCCAGCGCAAGGCGGCCGAGAAGCTGATGCTGGGCGACCCTTTCACCGGCGCCGAAGCGGTGGAGTGCGGCATCGCCAACGCGGTGCTGCCGGCCGGCGAGGTGATGGCGCATGCGCGCCGCGTGGCCGAGCGCTTCAACGCGCTGCCGCCGGGCGCCATCCGCGCCACCAAGAAGCTGATGCGTGGCCGCCTGGCCGACGGCTTCTTTGCGACCATCGACGCCGAGAACGCCGTCTTCGCCGCGCAGCTGCAAAGCCCCGAGGCGAAGGAAGCCTTCAGCGCCTTCTTCCAGAAGCGCAAGCCCGACTTCTCGCAGTTCTCTTGATCCGCACGGCGCATCACCGCCGAGCCAGCGCCTGCCCCGGAGGGCGGGAGTGAGCCCTTGGCTGCTCGCTGCGACCAAGGCAGCGCTGCTGCCTTTGTTGCTGTGGCAAGGCTGGCAGGTGCGCCGCCGCGCCACCCGCCTGCCCGAGGCCGAAGGCCCGCGTGAAGGCGTGGCCGGCACCGGCCGCGTGCGGCTGCGCCTGCTCATCGTGGGCGACTCGTCGGCCGCGGGTGTCGGCGTCGACAACCAGACCCAGGCCCTTGCCGGCCGGCTGAGCGAGGCGCTGTCGCAGCGCCTGGGCGGCTCGGTGGTGTGGCAGCTCATCGCCCGTACCGGCGACACCACCGCGCAATCGCTGCAGGCGGTGCGTTCGCTCTCGTTGCACCCGGCCGATGTGATGGTCACGGCGCTCGGCCTCAACGACGTGGTGGCCCAGGTGACGCCGCGCCGCTGGCTGCAGCGGCTCGACCGACTGAATCGCACGGTGGCCAAGCGTGCCGGCGTGAAGCACGTGGTGCACAGCGGCGTGCCGCCCTTGCAGGCCTTCCCGCTGCTGCCCAACCCCTTGCGCTGGGTGCTGGCGGCCGATGCGCAGCGCTACAACGAAGCCCTGGCCGCGTGGGTGCGCCGCACCGCCGACCGCTGGTGGCTACCGCTTCCGGTCGAAGACGACGAGCAGCTCGACGACACCAGCGTGCTGATGGCCGAAGACGGCTTCCACCCCGGCCCTGCGCTCTACGCCCTGTGGGCCGAACAGCTGGCCGGCATGATCAGCCGCGAGATCGTGCCGCGCCTGCCGGAGACGCTGCCGACGCGCCGTGGCGTGAGGCCGCGCGCCCACACTTCATCGAACGATACCGAATGACAAGCACGCACACCCTCTATGGCGCCGAGGTCAGCTATTTCACCGGCAAGGTCCGCGCCTACCTGCGCTGGAAAGGGCTGCCGTACACCGAGGTCAAGGCCACGGCCGATGTCTACCGCAACGTGATCGTGGCGCGCGTGGGCTTCCCGGTGATCCCGGTGTTCGAGACGGCCGACGGCCGCACGCTGCAGGATTCGAGCGACATCATCGACACGCTGGAGCGCGAGAACGGCGGGCCCTCGATCACGCCCGCAGGCGGCGTGCAGCGGCTCGTCTCGGCGCTGTTCGAGCTGTACGGCGACGAATGGCTGGTCATCCCCGCCATGCACTACCGCTGGCACCACAACCGGGAGTGGGCCTTGCAGGAGTTTGGCGCACTGAACCTGCCCGACGCCACGCCCGAAGAGCAGATCGCCGCCGGCACCAAGCGCGCCGGCCCGTTCGCTCAGGCGGCCGTGCTGCTGGGGGCCGAGCCGCACATGCACGCGGCGGTCGAGCGCTCGTACGAGGCGCTTCTGGCCGAGTTGGACGCCCACTTCGCGCAGCACGACTACCTGCTGGGCTCGCGCCCTTGCCTCGGAGACTTCGGCCTCTTCGGTCCGCTCTATGCCCACCAGTACCGCGACCCCAAGAGTGGCGCGCTGATGCGACGGATCGCGCCGAACCTGGTGCGCTGGGTGGAGCGCCTGCGCGACCAGGCGGCGCCGCGCACCGGTGAGTTCCTGCCGAACGACGAGGCGCCCGCCACGCTGCTGCCCGTGCTTCGCCGCATGATGCGCGAGCAATTGCCGGTGCTGCAAAGTTCGGTCGAGCAGCTGAACGCCTGGCTCGCCGAGCACCCGGGAGAACGCATCCCGCGCGTCATCGGTAGCCATGCCTTCGAGCTCGAAGGCGAGCGCGGCCAGCGCATCATCCGCCCCTACAGCCTGTGGATGCTGCAGCGCTCGCTGCGGGTGCTGCGCGGTTTGTCGGGTGACGAGAGCCAGCGTGCACGGCGACTGCTGGCCGATGCGGGCGGCGAGGCGCTGAATGGCTTCGAGACGTTGCCGCCGCTCACGCGCGACGGCATGAGCATCGCGCTGACGTGAATTGACTCAGGTCGGGATCGGCCGCGGCTTGCCGTTGTCGTCGATGGCGACGTAGGTGAGGTTGGCCTCGGTCACCTTCACCACCTCCAGGTTGGCCGGGTTGCGCTCTGCATAGACTTCCACATGCACGGTGATCGAGGTGCGACCGATGCGCTCGACCTTGGCGTAAAGGCTCAGCAGGTCGCCGATTGACACCGCCTGCTTGAAGACGAACTGGTTGACCGCCACCGTGGCGATGCGCCCCTTGGCGATGCGGTTGGGCAGCACCGAGCCGGCCAGGTCGACCTGCGCCATGATCCAGCCGCCGAAGATGTCGCCGTTGCCGTTGGCGTCGGCCGGCATGGGCATCACGCGCATCACGAGATCACGGTCGGTGGGCAGGCTGAGGGGCGGTGTGTTGCTCATGGCGGCGCAGTGTGGGCTTCGGCGGATGCGCCATTGTGGGCCCGCGGCTGCTGGCAAACTGCCCCGCATGCGACGTTCATCCGTGATTGAGGTGCCCACTCCACACACGGGTGCGGCCCCGCCTGCCGCCCGCTCCGACTGGGGCACGCTGCGCAAGCTCTTCCCCTACCTGTGGCGCTACCGCTGGCGGGTGCTGCTCGCGCTAGGCTTCATGATCGGCGCCAAGGTCGCGAACGTGAGCGTGCCGCTGCTGCTCAAGTCGCTGGTGGACAGCCTGTCTCTCAAGCCCGGGGACCCGCAGGCGCTGATGGTGGTGCCGATCGGCCTGTTGCTGGCCTATGGGGGGCTGCGGCTGTCGACCTCGCTCTTCACCGAACTGCGCGAACTCGTCTTCGCCAAAGCCACCGAAGGCGCAGCGCGCAGCATCTCGCTGGAGGTGTTTCGCCACCTGCATGCGCTCAGCCTGCGCTTTCATCTGGAGCGACAGACCGGCGGCATGACGCGCGACATCGAACGCGGCACGCGCGCCGTGCATTCGCTCATCTCGTACTCGCTTTACAGCATCGTGCCCACACTCATCGAGGTGACGATGGTGCTCACCCTGCTGGCAGTCAAGTTCGACGCGTGGTTCGCGTGGATCACGATCGCCGCGCTGGTGGTCTACGTGATCTTCACCATCACCGTGACCAACTGGCGCACGCAGTTCCGCAAGCAGATGAACGAGCTCGATTCGGTGAGCCACACCCGCGCCATCGACTCACTGCTCAACTACGAGACGGTCAAGTACTTCAACAACGAAGGCTTCGAGACCAAGCGTTACGACGAGAGCCTGGAGCGCCTGCGCCGCGCCACGCTCAAGTCACAGACCACCCTGTCCATGCTCAACACCGGGCAGCAGCTCATCATTGCCTTCGGCCTGGTGGCGATGTTGTGGCGCGCCACGTCCGGTGTGGTCGACGGGCGCATGACGCTGGGCGATCTCGTGATGATCAACGCCTTCATGATCCAGCTGTACATCCCGCTCAATTTCCTGGGTGTGCTGTACCGCGAGATCAAGCAGAGCCTGCTCGATCTCGACAAGATGTTCGGCCTGCTGGAGCGCGAGCGCGAGGTGGCCGATGCGCCGGGCGCCCGGCCGCTGCAGGTCACGCGGGGCGAGGTGCGCTTCTCGCATGTGGACTTTGCCTACGAGCCTGCGCGGCCCATCCTGCACGACGTGAGCTTCGAGATTCCTGCCGGAAAGACCGTGGCGGTGGTCGGCCCGTCGGGCTCGGGCAAGAGCACGCTCGCGCGCCTGCTCTATCGCTTCTACGACGTGAACAGCGGCGTGATCACGATCGACGGGCAGGATGTCCGCGAGGTTACGCAAGGCAGCCTGCGCCAGTCGATCGGCATCGTGCCGCAAGACACGGTGCTCTTCAACGACACCGTGGCCTACAACATCGCCTACGGCCGCACCGGCGCGAGCCAGGCCGAGGTGGAGGCCGCGGCCCGCGCGGCGCGCATCCACGACTTCATCGTCGGCACACCCAAGGGCTATGAGACTGCAGTGGGCGAGCGCGGCCTGAAGCTCAGCGGCGGCGAGAAGCAGCGCGTGGCCATCGCACGCACCTTGCTGAAAGACCCGCCCTTGATGATCTTCGACGAGGCCACCTCGGCGCTCGACTCGGCCAACGAACGTGCCATCCAGACCGAGCTGCAGGGCGTGGCGCGCAACAAGACCACGCTGGTGATCGCGCACCGCCTTTCCACCGTGGTCGACGCGCACCAGATCCTGGTGATGGAGCACGGCCGCATCATCGAACGTGGCACGCACGCAGCATTGCTGGCGCGTGCCGGTCGCTATGCTGAAATGTGGCGGCTTCAGCAGAGCAGCCAGGAAGACGACATCCGAGACGACCCCAGAGGCGACCCCAAACAAGATGGAAACCAAGTGGCTTGAAGACTTCGTCAGCCTGGCCGAAACGCACAGCTTCTCGCGTTCGGCCCAGTTGCGCCACGTGACGCAGCCGGCGTTCTCGCGCCGCATCCAGGCGCTCGAAGCCTGGGCGGGCATCGACCTCGTCGACCGCTCGTCCTACCCCACGCGGCTCACGCCGGCCGGCGAGACCTTCCGCTCGCAGGCGCTCGAGATCCTGGGCGCGCTGCAGACCACGCGCAACATGATGCACAGCCACCAGGTGGCGGGGCAGGACATGATCGAGTTCGCCGTGCCGCACTCGCTGGCCGTCACCTTCTTCCCGCATTGGGTGATGGACTTGCGGCAGCGCTTCGGGGCGCTCAAGAGCCGCCTGATGGCGCTCAACGTGCATGACGCCGTGATGCTGCTGGCCGAAGGCAGCTGCGACCTGCTCATCGCCTACCACCACCCCAGCCAGCCCTTGCAGCTCAATCCCGACCGCTACGAGATGCTGCGAGTGGGTGAGGAAACGCTTGCGCCCTATGCCAAGGCCGACGTCAATGGACAGCCGTTGTTTCGCCTGCCGGCCAAGCCCGGCGAAAGAGTGCCCTTCCTCAGCTATGCCTCGGGCGCTTACCTCGGCCGGCTGGTCGAGCAGATCATCAAGCTCTCGCCGGCGCCCTTGATCCTCGAATCCATCTACGAGACCGACATGGCCGAGGGCCTGAAGGCGATGGCGCTCGAAGGCCACGGACTCGCATTCCTGCCCAAGAGCTCGGTCGAGAAGGAGACGCGTAACAACCGCCTCGTGCTGGCCGCGGCACCCGGCGCGTGCGAGCTCTCGATGGAAGTGCGCATCTACCGCGAACGGCCCGAGATGGCGCGCCACACCAAGGCTGGCGCGCAGGCGCTGTGGGATTTCTTGCGCGCCGGCTGACCCATGGCGCACCAGCATGCGCCGCCGTACATTCGCAGCTGTGATTCGCTGCTGTGCCGACCGTGCATCAGCGGGCCGCAGGGTGTCTTGGCAGACCACTTTCGCCGCGATCTAAGTGATTCCGCGTAGACCCCCTGTCCCTAGAATCCGTTGTTGGCTCACCCGCCCATTCGTTTGATTCCTAACCCGAAGGAGTTCCCATGAAGAAGACCCTGCTGGCCCTGGCTGCCCTGATGGCATTCGGCGCGGCCCATGCGCAAGACACGCTCAAGAAGATCAAGGACAGCGGCTCCATCACCCTGGGCGCGCGCGAATCCTCGGGGGCCCTGGCGTTCACGCTGGGCGATGGCAAGTACGCCGGTTTCCACACCGAGATGGCTGAGCGGATCGCCAAAGACCTGCAGAAGCAACTCGGCCTGTCCAAGCTGGACGTGAAGTTCCAGCCGGTGACTTCGCAGAACCGCATTCCGCTGGTGCAAAACGGCACCGTCGATCTGGAGTGTGGATCGACCACCAACAACGTGGCACGCCAGAAAGACGTGGCCTTCGCCGTGACCACCTACGTGGAAGAAGTGCGCATCGCCACCAAGGCGAACTCGGGCATCACCTCCATCAAGGACCTTGCCGGCAAGACCGTGGCCACCACGACCGGCACGACCTCGGTGCAGACCTTGCGCAAGAACGAGCGCGCCAACGGTGTCGACTTCAAGGAGCTGTACGGCAAGGACCACGCCGACAGCTTCCTGCTGCTTGAGAGCGGCCGCGCTGATGCGTTCGTGATGGACGGCCAGATTCTCGCCGGCAACATCAGCAAGTCGAAGGACCCGGCCGACTTCAAGATCGTGGGCGAAGTGCTCAACGTCGAGCCCATCGCCTGCATGCTGCGCAAGGACGACGCCGCCTTCAAGAAGGCGGTGGACGACAGCATCAAGGGCATGATCAAGAGCGGCGACCTCGCCAAGCTGTACGACAAGTGGTTCATGCAGCCGATCCCGCCGAGCAACACCAAGGTCGGCCTGCCGCTGTCGCAAGCCACCAAGGACGCCTGGGCGAACCCGAACGACAAGCCGATGGAAGACTACGCCAAGAAGTAATCGGCACTCAGGTAAGCCCTAGCGCGCGTGGCGCAGGGCTTGCTTACATTGGAGCGCGGTGTAGGCTAACGCCACACCGCGTTCTCGTTTGCGGCGTGCGGTCCGACGCCAGCGCACAACAGGGAGTGAGCCTTGGGTCAAACATGGGACTGGCAGGTCTTCCTGCTCGATGACGGGGGCGGGCGCACCTATCTCGAATGGATGATTTCTGCCTGGGGCTGGACGCTGTCCGTCTCGCTGCTGGGCCTGGTCGTCGCACTGGTGGTGGGCTCGCTGGTCGGTATCCTGCGCACCGTGCCCAACAAGACGGTGGCGTTTCTCGGTGAGGCCTGGACCGAGCTCTTTCGCAACATCCCGCTGCTGATCCAGATCTTCCTCTGGTACCACGTGCTGCCGTCGTTCTTCGTCAGCCTGCGCCAGGTGCCTAGCTTTGCGCTGGTCGTGTTCGCGCTGGGCTTCTTCACGTCGGCGCGCGTGTCGGAGCAGGTGAAGGCGGGTATCCAGGCGCTGCCCAAGGGCCAGCGCTACGCAGGCCTGGCCATGGGCCTCACGCTGCCGCAGACCTACCGCTTCGTGCTGCTGCCGATGGCGTTTCGCATCATCATCCCGCCGCTCACGAGCGAGTCGATGAACATCATCAAGAACTCGTCCGTGGCCTTCGCGGTCAGCGTGGCCGAACTCACCATGTTTGCGATGCAGGCGCAAGAAGAAACTTCGCGCGGCATCGAGATCTACCTGGCGGTGACCGGGCTGTACTTCGTGTCGGCCTTTGCGGTGAACCGCATCGCGCTCTTCATCGAGAAGCGCATGCAGATCCCAGGCACGATGGGGGCCGCCCGATGATCAACCTCGACTTCGGCTTCCTCAACTGGGGCGTCATCAGCAGCTTCGTTCTCAAGGGCTTCATCTACTCGGTACAACTCACCCTCGTGGCCATGATCGGTGGCATCGTGCTCGGCACCTTGCTCGCTCTCATGCGGCTGTCCGGCAAGAAATGGCTCGAGATTCCGGCCGCGGCCTACGTCAACACATTGCGTTCCATCCCGCTGGTGATGGTGATCCTGTGGTTTTTCCTGCTGATCCCGCTGCTCATCGGGCGCCCGATGGGCGCGGAACTGTCGGCCATCGTTACCTTCACGGTGTTCGAGGCGGCCTACTACTCCGAGATCATGCGCGCGGGCATCCAGAGCGTGCCTCGCGGGCAGGTGTCTGCGGGCTACGCGGTGGGCATGAACTATCGGCAGACCATGCAGCTGATCGTGCTGCCGCAGGCGTTTCGCAACATGCTGCCGGTACTGCTCACGCAGACCATCATCCTGTTTCAGGACACCTCGCTCGTGTATGCCATCGGCGCCTACGATTTGCTCAAGGGCTTCGAGGTGGCGGGCAAGAACTTCAACCGGCCGGTAGAGACCTACCTCGTCGCAGCCGTCGTCTACTTCGTGATCTGCTTCAGCCTGTCGATGCTCGTGCGCCGGCTGCAGAAGAAGATCCAGATCATTCGATAAGGAAGCAAGCACCATGATCGACATCAAGAACATCTCGAAGTGGTATGGCTCCTTCCAGGTGCTCACCGATTGCACGACATCCATCAAGAAGGGTGAGGTCGTGGTGGTGTGCGGCCCCTCCGGCTCGGGCAAGTCCACCCTCATCAAGACGGTCAATGCGCTGGAGCCGATCCAGAAGGGCGACATCGTCGTGGACGGCACCTCGATCACCGACCCCAAGACCAACCTGCCCAAGCTGCGCTCGCGCGTGGGCATGGTGTTCCAGCATTTCGAGCTGTTCCCGCACCTCTCGGTGACCGAGAACCTCACGCTCGCGCAGATCAAGGTGCTGGGCCGCAGCGCCGACGATGCCAAGACCCGAGGCCTCAAGATGCTCGACCGCGTGGGCCTGATGGCGCACAAGGACAAGTTCCCCGGCCAGCTGTCGGGTGGTCAGCAGCAGCGCGTGGCGATTGCGCGTGCGCTCAGCATGGACCCGATCGTGATGCTGTTCGACGAGCCCACCTCTGCGCTCGACCCCGAGATGGTGGGCGAGGTGCTCGACGTGATGGTCAAGCTCGCGCAAGAGGGCATGACCATGATGGTCGTCACCCACGAGATGGGTTTTGCCAAGAAGGTGAGCCACCGCGTCATCTTCATGGACGCCGGCAAGATCGTTGAAGACTGCACGCGCGACGAGTTCTTCGGCAACCCGGATGCGCGCTCGCCGCGTGCGAAGGACTTTCTCTCGAAGATCCTGCAGCACTGAGTCCGTAAGGTCCGAGCGTCTGAACGAAAAAAGCCCCGGCGAACCGGGGCTTCAAGTTGGGTTGTGCGGCCGCGATGGCCGCTACAACCCGACATCATTACTGGCAGCGTGCCGTGCGGAAATCCGAGAAGCCGAAGGCATTCGGGTTGCTGCAGGCGAACGAGGTGTAGCGGGTGTCGCCGTCGATGTAGCGCTTCATCCAGGCCACGCCCTTCAGGCCGACGGTGGGGTTGGCCGAGTTCATGCAGAAGTGGTCACCCAGCGACTTCTCAAGCAGTTGCTTCGGGTTGCGCGACATGTCGTTGTAGAACGAGTTGGCGTGCGTGGCCACCGGGGCGACGATGTCGCTCTGGCACGAGAAGATCAGCGTCGGCACTGTCACCGACGAGAAGCTCGTCAGGCTGGCCCACGGGGCTTGCGGTGCGGCAGCCTTGATCGTCGAGGGGCGGTTCTTGGCCGAGATCAGCGAGCCGCCACCACCCATGGACCAACCCATCACACCGGTGCGGGTGCCATCGACCTTGTTGTAAAGCGGGCTGCTGCTGGTGTTGCCCAGCGAGACCACCTGGTCGATGGCGGCCAACTGCTGGCGCGAGCGGCTGTCGGGTTGGTCATAGATCGTGTTGGTGTCGATGGTGATGACCACGAAACCGTGCGAGGCCAGGCGCGGGCCCCACCAGTTGATGCTGCTCTGGTACGACACAAAGCCCGGAACGATGGCGATCACGCCGACCTTGGCACCGGCATTGGTGGGGTAGTAGACGGTGCCTGCGCGGTAGCCGCTGGGGCGGCTGACGTTGAACTGGCTGGTCGAGAACGGGCCGCGGCTGGCTTCGAGCGAGGCCTTGGTCGGGTTCGGGCCGATTTCGAGGGCGAAGGTGCTGACCGAGAACAGGGCGGCGCCGGCCAGGACGGTGGCTTTGATGAGTTGCTGAAGTTTCAAGTCTGTCTCCTGTAGATCTTGGGGTTTTGCGTATCGGAAAGCGGCCTTGCTGGCTTCAGCGAATGGAGCCACCTGTCCGCAATCGAATAGTGACCCACCGTGCAATTTAAGAAATCAGCGCTTTCCATGGGCCCTCCCGATCAAGCATCTCATTCAGTTATGTGTTATGTGTGTATCGCCCACCCGCGATGACGAGCAGGCCGCTCACCTATGAAAACACGCGAAATGAAGCGACCGGCGAGACCCATCGGCCGCCAGTGCGAGCGACCCCCGATGTCGCCTCTTGGGGTGCATCGGGCGGAAAAATAACCCTTCGTGCAACTTTTGCACCTGTCTGCTGCGGTCCACCGGGCCGGCAATTGGCGTGGACCATGAAAAACGCCCGGGCGAACCGGGCGTCTCGTCACCGTTCAGGCGCTGTCGCGCCCGTCTGGCTAGCGGCTCAGGAGCAGCGCTCGGTACGGAAGGACGAGAAGCCCGACGCGTTGGGGTTGCTGCAAGCGAACGTGGTGTAGCGGGTGTCGCCGTCGATGAAGCGCTTCATCCAGGCCACGCCCTTCAGGCCCACGGTGGCATTGGCCGAGTTGAAGCAGAAGTGGTCACCCAGGGTCTTCTCCAGGTACTGCTTCGGGTTGCGGCTCATGCTGTTGTAGAAGGGCACGGCGTGCGAGGCGATGGGCGCCACGGCATCGCTCTGGCAGGCAAAGATCAGCGTGGGCACGGTCACCGACGAGAAGTTGGTCGAGCTGTTCCACGGGGCTTGCGGTGCGGCAGCCTTGATCGAGGGGCGGTTCTTCGCCGAGATCAGCGAGCCGCCACCGCCCATGGACCAACCCATCACACCGGTGCGGGTGCCATCGACCTTGTTGTAGAGGGGGCTGCTGCTGGTGTTGCCCAGCGAGACCACCTGGTCGATCGCGGCCAGCTGCTGGCGCGAGCGGCTGTCGGGCTGGTCATAGATCGTGTTGGTGTCGATGGTCACGACCACGAAGCCGTGCGAGGCCAGGCGCGGGCCCCACCAGTTGATGCTGCTCTGGTACGAGAGGTAGCCCGGAACGACGGCGATCACCCCGACCTTGGCACCAGCGTTGGTGGGGTAGTAGACCGTGCCTGCGCGGTAGCCGCTGGGGCGGCTGACGTTGAACTGGCTGGTCGAGAACGGGCCACGGCTGGCTTCGAGCGACGACTTGGTCGGGGCCGGGCCGATTTCGAGGGCGAAGGTGCCGGCCGAGAACAGGGCGGCGCCTGCCAGGACGGTGGCTTTGATAAGGCTGTGCAGTTTCATGATGTCTCCGTTGTAGGTATGTGAGTTGGCGTTTGCCCCTCGGGATCCGTTGATCAATCCGCAGGCGAACCTGCTGAAGCCATCGGTGCATTATTTTTGGCCGATCGTGCAAATAAAGGTGCGCTCGCTTTCCAGCTACGGTCAAGATCAAGCTGACGGCCCGGATTTGTGATACCGATGTCGAGTCCCGTCGAGATGCCCGGTTGCCGGGCTTGGCGGGGCGTCGATGCCCCCAAGCCGGGCCGTCGGGGGCGAGGTGACGCTATGCTGGCGGCTCCGGCCCGAGGCGGGTCTCGATGTTGAAGCGATCGCAAAATGACCAATCGTGCAGTATTTGTCGGTGCCGCGGCCATCGTGCTGGTGGGCTTGGCCGCGTGGTGGTGGTCCGGTGGTGAGACCTCTGAAGCGGTGGGCGACACCACCGGCGTGAGCGCCTCGGCGTCAAGCATGGCCGGTGGCGCACAGGCGGACGCGGCGGGCAGCGGGTCGGCGGCGCCGGTTCCGAACGCGTCGCGTGCGGTGACCGTGTCGGATTCCATGGGAGTGACGCTCGACGCCGCGCGCCTGTTCGAGCTGGGCTTTGCGGGAGGGCTCGTGGTGGACCGCAGCACGCTCTCCGCCATCGAGGCCGTGGCGAATTCGATGCCCGACCCGCCGTCCGAACAAGACTTGGCGCGACTCGAGCGCACGCTGCGCGAAGGCCTGCCGAAAGACGACGCCGAGAAGGCCCTCAAGCTCTTCCGTGACTACCGTGGCTACACCCACGACATTCGCCAGGAAATGCAGCCCAAGGGCATCCCCAACAACATCCAGGAGGCGCGCGCCTTCTTCGCCGAGATGGACGCCGTGCGCCGGCGCCATTTCGACGATGCCACGGCCAATGCCCTGTTCGGTCAGGACGACGCCTATGCGCGCCTGACCATGGAGGCGTCGTTCATCGAGCAGGACCCCAAGCTCTCGGCGCAGCAGAAAAAAGAGCAGATCGACGCGCTGCGCGCCCAATTGCCGCCTGACCAGCAATCGCTGATTCCCGACCCGTCGGCGTCGGCCTCTCAGTCGGGCTCTTGAGGCGGGAGTTCGCTCTCGGTGCCACGGATGAACATTCGCACCCGCTGCGGATCGCGGGCGAACGAAGGCGTCTTGCCGTACCAGCGCTGAAAGCTGCGCGAGAGCTGGGGCGAGTCGGTGAAGCCACTCGCGTAGGCCACATCGGTCAGTGAGCGAGGCGTGTACAGCAGGTCATGCAGGCGCCGCAGGCGCAGCCAGCCCTGGTAGTCGCGCGCCGACATACCCACCGTCGACGAGAACAGGCGCGACACGGCCTGTGGTGAGCGCCCCAGCAAGCGCGCCAGATCGTCGACTCCGAGGTGCGGGTTTTCGTCGAGCAGGCGGATCATCTGAAGCGCCGTGGCGTCGGGCGGTGGCGCCGGGGGAAGTTGCCGTTGGGCCTCGGCCACGGCCTGCTCGAACAGCGCTTCGGCGCGCGGAAACCCCAGTTCGCCCGTCAGCAGCAAGGTCAAGTCGCCGTCGAGTGCGTCGAAAGCATGCCGATCGAGCGCCATCACGCCGGCGCGTTGCACCGCGCTGAAGGTGTGGAACGAGGCGTGCGATGGCATCACGTTGAAACTGAGCAGCGGCACGCCGGCCGCCTGCAGCGTACGTGGAACCAGCGGCGGCACCAGCACGGCCGGCCCGATGACGGACTGGCCGTCGCGCAGGCCCAGGCTGAAGACGCTGTGGTCACAGCTGACCAGCAGCGTTGCCGAATGCCGAACGGTCGTGTCGCTCGACAAGTCCATGCCGGCGTAGATGAATCCCTGGTGGCCAAACACGTACGTGCAGTCGCGCTGGGCGGGCTGCGCGCCGGGATGCGATGTCTGTGCGCGACGTTGGAGCATGGCTTGCCTCCTGGGGCTGGGGTCGCATGATCGCCGCACGATCGTGCAACAACAATGATGGGAAGTGCTGAGGCCGTGTGCTGCGCTGCGGAAAACCCCTGAGGCGCTGCGGGTCGGGTGCGAGAATCCCGCATGACCTCCACGCCCGACACCGCGTCCCCGCACGCTCCCGTGAACTCGCTGACGATCACCCGCCCCGACGACTGGCACCTGCATGTGCGCGATGGCGCTGCCTTGGCCGCCGTACTGCCCCATTCAGCGCGCCAGTTCGCGCGCGCGATCGTCATGCCCAACCTGCGCCCGCCGGTGGTCACGGCCGAGCAGGCGTTGGCTTACCGCGACCGCATCCTGGCCGCACGGCCGGCGGGCAGTGATTTCCAGCCACTGATGACGCTGTACCTGACCGACCGCCTCGCGCCGGAAGAGATCGCCCGCGCCAAGGCGGCCGGGGTGACCGCCGTCAAGATGTACCCCGCCGGTGCCACCACCAACAGCGACGACGGCGTCACCGACATCCGCAAGACCTACCCCACGCTCGAGGCCATGCAACGCGCCGGCCTGCCGCTCCTGATGCACGGCGAGGTGACCGACCCGAGCATCGACCTCTTCGACCGCGAAGCAGTGTTCATCGACCGCGTGATGACGCCGCTGCGCCGCGACTTCCCCGAGCTGAAGGTGGTTTTCGAGCACCTCACCACCCGCGAGGGCGCGCAGTACGTGAGCGAGGCCGGCGCTTACACCGGCGCCACGCTCACGCCGCAGCACCTGCTCTACAACCGCAACGCCATCTTTCTCGGCGGGCTGCGCCCGCATTTCTATTGCCTGCCGGTGCTCAAGAGCGAGGAGCACCGCGTGGCGCTCGTGAAGGCCGCCACCTCGGGCAGCAACAGGTTCTTTCTGGGCACCGACAGCGCACCCCACGCAGCGCACCTGAAAGAGCACGCCATGGGCCACGCCGGCTGCTACACCGCGCTGAGCGCGCTCGAGTTGTATGCCGAGGTGTTCGAGGCTGCCGGTGCGCTCGACAAGTTCGAGGCGTTCGCGAGCTTCCACGGCGCCGACTTCTATGGCCTGCCGCGCAACACCGGCACCGTCACGCTGCGCAGGGAGCCGTGGACTCTGCCGGTGAGCGTGCCCCTCGGCGAGGCCGAACTCAAGCCACTGCGCGGTGGCGAAACACTCACCTGGAAGCTCGCATGACGAAAAAGCGCGTGATGATGCTGATCGACGCCGACAACGTCGCCACGGCGGTGATCGAGCACGCCCTGGCCCGGGTGCTGGCCGAGCACGGCGCCATCCACTTGCGGCGTGCCTACTGCACGGCCGAGACGGCGGTGGCGCACCAGAAGTTCTTCAAGACGCACGCGATCCGGCCGATCGTCAATCTCTCGAACGGCAAGAACGCGAACGACATTGCGCTGGCCATCGACGCGATGGACCTCGCTGTGAGCGAGCGGCCCGATGTGGCGGTGATCGTGTCGTCCGACTCCGACTTCGCGCCGCTCGTGATCCGCCTGCGCGAGAAGGGCTGCCGTGTCGACGGCATCGGCCAGCAGGGCAAGACGGGCGAAGAGGCGAAGCCCGTATACGACAGCTTCGTCGAGCTGTCGCACAAGCTGCCGCAGAAGCCCGCGCCGCGCGCGAGCGGCCAGCGCGGGGGGCAGCGGGCTGCACGCGTGGCCCCGCAGCCCGCGACTCAGCCGGCGCCTCAACTGGCACTTCAACTGGCACCTCAACCAGCGCCGCAAGAGCAGCCGGCGCCCGCCAAGAAGAGTTCGTCGCGCCGACGCCGGCCGGCCGCAGCGCAAGCGGCAGAGGCGCCGAGCGCCCCGCCGCCGAGCGCGCCGCCGGTGACTGCATCACCGGCCGAGCCGTCTGCCGACAAGCCCGCACGCCGATCTCGCCGGTCGCGCCGCTGACTCGCGGGCGATAATCCCGTCCGTGAAGCAAGCCAGACCGCCGCTGGTGCGATCTCGGAAACGAGGCACTGGAGGAAGGTCCGGACTGCGCAGGGCGGCGTAGCAGCTAACGGCTGTCCACCGTGAGGTGAGGATCAGAGCAACAGAAACGAATCACGGCGCCCGCAAGGGCGTGCGGTGAATGAAACGGGCAATCTCTACGCGCAGCAACACCAAATAGGCCAGCGTTGATGTGGCTCCGCGGAGCTGGCGGGTAGGTGGCATCGAGCCATGCAGCGATGCATGGCCCAGAGGAATGGCGGTCAGGCCTGGGCAACCAGGTTCACAGAATCCGGCCTATCGGCTCGCTTCACACTTTTATCTCAGTGCCCTTCGCTTTGTGGCGAAGGGGCTGTCTGGCATGCGCAGAGACTGTGCGGGGCTTCGATACCTCAGCCTGAGCGGTCTTCTCGCTTCGTCCTCTCTTCAAACACAAGCAATCCGCTCAGGCTGAGGGATCGAAGCCCAACTCCGTGCGGGAGCGCGCCTTGGGCCCCGTCCGAGCAAGAAGCGGTTGGCCCGATCCCCCATGTCAACGCCGGGATGATCGCGGCCCCTACACTCATCGCCTCCCATGAACCCCGACGCCCACACCCTCTGGCGCGCACCGCGCTGGGCCCTGGCCTTCCTGCTCGCGTGCCTGGGCATGCTCGGGCCGTTCTCGATCGACACCTACCTGCCGGCCTTCACCGGCATCGCGCAGTCGGTGGGCGCCACGCCGGTCGAGATGCAGCAGACGCTGTCTGCCTATCTCTTCGGCTTCGCGATCATGAATCTCTTCCATGGTGCGCTGTCGGACAGCTTCGGGCGTCGCCCCGTGGTGCTGTGGGGCATCGCGCTGTTCACGATAGCCTCGGCCGGTTGCGCGCTGGCCGATCACATCGGCACGCTGGTGTTCTGGCGCGCAGTGCAGGGCATGTCGGCCGGGGCGGGCATCGTGGTCTCGCGGGCGGTGATCCGCGACATGTTTCCACCTGCCGATGCGCAGCGCGTGATGTCGCAGGTGACGATCTACTTCGGCATCGCTCCGGCCATCGCGCCGATGGTGGGCGGCTTCCTGTTCGTGCACATCAACTGGCACGCGATCTTCTGGTTTCTCACCTCGGTCGGCGTGGCCTTGTGGATCGCCAACTACAGGCTGTTGCCCGAGACCCTGCACCACGAGCACAAGCAGCCCTTCAATGTGCGCCACCTGATGCGCGGCTATTGGGAGTTGGGCGGCAGCCCGCGCTTCCTGATGCTCGCACTGGCCAGCGGCATCCCGTTCAACGGGATGTTCCTCTACGTGCTGTCGGCGCCGGTGTTCCTGGGCGAACACCTGCACCTCGGGCCGGCGCAGTTCTTCTGGTTCTTCCTGCTCACCATCGGCGGCATCATGGGGGGCGCGTGGTTCTCGGGGCGCCTGGCCGGCAAGATCAAGCCGCATCACCAGATCCGCCATGGCTTCCTGATCATGCTGCTGATCGCGCTGCTCAACCTCGCGTTGAACCTGCTCTTCGAACCCAGCGCGTGGTGGGCCTTGTTCCCGATCGCGATCTTTGCCTTCGGCTGGGCGCTGATGGTGCCTGTAGTCACGCTCATGGTGCTCGATCTGGTGCCTGAGCGGCGCGGCATGGCGTCGAGCTTCCAGGCGTTCATCGGCAGCATGGCCAACGGCGTCGTGGCGGGCGTGATCGCGCCGCTCGTGATGCATTCCACGGTGGCGCTTGCTGCGGCCTCGCTCGCGATGCTGAGCATCGGCGTGGTGGCGTGGATCTGGGTCAAGCCGCGCGTGACCTAAAGACTGCGGCCACGCGGCCGATAACCGGCACAGACGCTCCGGCTTCGCGGAGTTGCGTTGCGGAGTGCCTTTCATCATGCGATCCCTGCCTCGGCCCCTCGTGGCTGCGCTGCTTGCCCTGGGCTTGTGTTCGACGGCACCGGTGCTGCTCGCGTCCGACATGGGCATCAAGACCTCGCCCGGCCGGCCGGCCCTCAACCGTGCCGCAGAGCCCGATGCCGAAGAGAACCTCGGCAAGCTGACCCGCAAGGGCGCGGCCGCGAAGGCGCCGTTGAATGCGGACGTCGACTCCGTCGACTCGCTGCGCGAGCGCCTGGCCGAGAAGCTGGGTGCCGCGAGGCGCGGCGAAGCGGCCGATGGCGGCGTGGTCCGCGTGGTCGCGCGCCCCGCGGCGCAGCAGGGGCCGGCCGGTGCGCCGATGGCACTCGCCCCGGGTGATGCGCCCGCGCCAGGAATACGCTGGAGCGAGCCGCAGCACGCGGGCCGCCCGATTGCGCAACCCGCCAAACCCCCGGCCAAGAAGTACCCCAGCGACTGGGCCTACCAGGGCGAAGGTGGGCCCGAGAACTGGGGGCAGATGAAGCCCGAGTTCGCGCTCTGCGGGCGCGGCCAGCGCCAGAGCCCGATCGACATCCGCGACCAGATCTCGGTGCAGCTCGACCCGGTGGAGTTCGAGTACCGGCCCAGCCGCTTCCGCGTGATCGACACCGGGCACACGGTGCAGGTGAATGTGGCGACGGGCAACAGCATTCAGGTGATGGGGCGGCACTACGTGCTGCAGCAGCTTCACTTTCATCGCCCGTCGGAGGTCCGCATCGACGGCCGCCAGTTCGACATGGATGTTCACCTCGTGCACAAGGACGCCGAAGGCCGCGTGGCTGTGGTGGCGGTGCCGCTGGAGCGTGGCGATGCGCAGCCGGTGGTGCAGCAGGTGTGGAACAACCTCCCGCTGGAGCAGGGCGAAGAACTGCCCGCCAAGCTGCCCATCGACCCCAGCGGCTTGCTGCCGGCCGAGCGCGGCTACTTCACGTACATGGGATCGATGACCACGCCGCCTTGCAGCGAAGGCGTGCTGTGGATGGTGATGCGCACGCCGGTGGCGATCTCGCCCGCGCAGATCGGCATCTTCTCGCGCCTGTACCCGATGAACGCGCGCCCTGTGCAGGCGGCGAGTGGCCGACTCATCAAGGGCTCGAACTGAGCGACCTGTTCTTCTCATGCTGCCCGCCATGCCCTCCGGCCGCCTGATGCGGCCTGCCCTCTCGACCTGGCTGTTTCTCTGCGCCATGGGCGCCATCGTGGCGGCCGTGCTGACCTGCACGCTGGTGATCGACCTCTTCGTGCGCGACGAGGCGCGCCAGCAGGCCACGCGCTTCCTTCAGACGAATGCCGACGCGTTGCGTGATGCGCTCGATCGCGGCATGGCGCAGCACTACGAAGAGATGCAGGTGATCGCCCAGCTCGATCAGATCGCCGCCAACTCCAGTTCCGACAACGGCGCGAACACCGCCGCCGCACGCCGCGCGCTCGAGCAGTTGCGCGCGAGCTTTCCGCAGTTCACCTGGCTCGGGCTGACCGACACGCAGGGCAAGGTGGTCGCGTCGGTCGATGGCCTGCTCGAAGGCGCGAATGTGTCGGCGCGGCCGTGGTTCGGCGGTGCGCAGCACGGCAGCTACGTGGGTGACGTGCACCGCGCGGTGCTGCTCGAAAAGCTGCTGCCCGCGCAGTCCGAGCCGTGGCGCTTCGTCGACATCGCTGTGCCGGTGCGGGGGCCGCAGGGCGAGATGCGCGGCGTGCTGGGCGCGCACCTGAGCTGGGCCTGGGCCGGCAAGATCAAGAGCGATCTCGTCGACCAGGCCATCGCGCGGCACCAGGCCGAGGCGCTGGTGCTCTCGGCCGATGGCACCGTGCTGTTGGGTGCGCCGGAGTTGCAGGGCAAGAAGCTGGCGGCGGTGGGGTCGGATCTGCTGGTGGTCGAATCGGCCACGCGCGGCGCGGGGCGCTACCCCGGCCTTGGATGGAAAGTGGTGCTGCGCCAGCCCCAGGCGGTGGCGATGGCGCCCTTCCATGCGCTGCAAAAGCGCACGCTCTTTGCTGCGGCAGCTTTGTGCGTTCTGCTCGCGCCCCTCGTGCGCCTGCTGGCGCGGCGCATCGCCGGCCCGCTGTGGGAGCTGACGCAGCGGCTCGAAGGCGACCAGCCCATGCCGCCCGAGCGCCGGCTGCTGTACCGCGAGGCCGAGCTCCTCACGGGTGCGCTGGCTCGCCATGCCCAGCGGCAGGAGGTCGACGCCAGCCGCCTGCGCGAACTCAACGCCACGTTGGAGGCGCGCGTCACCGAACGCACGGCGGCGCTGGCGCAGACCAACGAGGAGCTGGTGCGCGCCATCGAGGTGGCCGAGGCGGCACAGGAGCAACTCATCCTCACGGCCCGCACCGACTCGCTCACGGGCCTGCCGAACCGCCTGTCGTTCAACGAGAAGCTGGCCGAGGCACTCGCGCGCAGCCGCCGCAGCGGCCAGGCGCTGGGCCTGCTGTTCCTGGATGTCGACAAGTTCAAGCTCATCAACGACACCTTGGGGCACGCGGCGGGCGACCAGGTGCTCACGCAGTTCGCGCAGCGCCTGAAGGCCAGTGTGCGCGAGTCGGACACCGTGGCGCGCCTGGCGGGCGACGAGTTCGTCGTCATCCTCGAAGGCCTGCACACGCCGGCCGAGCCGCAGTTCGTGGCGCGCAAGATCATTGCGGCGGTGAACCGCAGCTTCGTGCTGCACGAAGGGCTGTGGGACGTCAGCACGAGCATCGGCATTGCGTTCCACGCGGATGGACAGGTGGCGCCGTCGGCGTTGTTGGCGGCGGCGGACAAGGCGCTGTATGAAGCGAAGGCGAGTGGGAGGAATACGTTCAGGTTGGCGGCGACTTGAGTGTTTGCTGTGTTGCTCAGCAGGCGTTGTTTACTGGCGTGAGGCCGAGCCGGGATGTGCGCCCGGCGGCGCAGTCACTTTCTTCTGCTTGCCCAGAAGAAAGTAACCAAAGAAGAGGGCACCCCGTTCGCCGGTCCGCCTAGGGCGGACTTCTCTGCGCTGCTCGGTCTTGGGGTGTCGCGCAGAACTCGCTACGCGCCGTGCCGGCGTTGCGCTCAGACAGCTGCGCGAAGCCAGATGTGGATGCGCGCTGCGCCCGCCACCCCAAGCCCTGCGCTGCTCGACGGCTCTCAGGGGCCCCCGAATGCGCTCGCCAGCGGCGCTGGCCTCGTGTCGGCGTGCGGGTGCTTGTGCGGGCGGGGCGCGCCGCGGAGAACAGCGCGCCCCGCGAACACACTCAGACCGCTCAGCCTGAACTTTCGACGGGCTCAGGACGGGAGGCCGCTTCGCGGATCGAAGGCCCACGCGGACCACGGCGCGCGACCCAACGCAGTGACGCGGTGCATGCAGGCCCCCGACGCTTGCCACTCCGCACCGCGCCCGTGCGCTGCCATCTCCTTCCTGCGCCGACTTTGTGCGGCTGCGCCTCCCGCTCGATCAGACACATCCCGCTGCCTGCGCCACGGTTGTCGCGTTCGCCTCGGCGCAGCCGCGTCTGCCGCTTGTGGGCCTCCACACCCTCAGCCACTTGGCACACGCATTGCTTGTATACAAGAAGGTGTTCAACTCGGCCTTCTCCCGGTGCATGCCCTCGGGCACGACTCCTGCGAAGGCTCATTCAATGGCTGCAAAGGCCCAAGGAGCGCGCAATGACGCAATCAGATTTCGCAGGACGTCGGGGGGTGTTGAAGAGCCTGGGCGCGGTGGGTACCACCGCCGCGCTGGGTGGCTTGAGCGGGTTGGTGCAGGGCCAGGCGCCCATCACGGTGGGGTTCATCTACGTGGGCCCGCGTGACGACTACGGCTACAACCAAGCGCATGCCGAGGCGGTGGCCGAGGTCAAGAAGATCGCCGGCATCAAGACGGTGGAAGAAGAAAACGTGCCCGAGACCACCGCGGTGCAAAAGACCATGCAGGGCATGATTTCGCAGGACGGCGCCACGCTGCTGTTCCCGACCTCGTTCGGTTACTTCGACCCGCACATGCTGGCGGTCGCGGCCAAGAACCCCAACGTCCGCTTCGCGCATTGCGGCGGCATGTGGACTGAAGGCAAGCACCCCAAGAACACAGGCAGCTTCTTCGGCTACATCGACGAGGGCCAGTACCTCAACGGCGTGATCGCCGGCCACATGAGCAAGAGCAAGAAGATCGGCTTCATCGCGGCCAAGCCGATCCCGCAGGTGCTGCGCAACATCAACGCCTTCACCATGGGCGCGCGCTCGGTCGACCCGAGCATCACCACCACGGTGATCTTCACCGGCGACTGGTCAATGCCGGTGAAAGAGGCCGAAGCTACCAACAGCCTGGCCGATCAGGGCGTGGACGTGTTCACGATGCATGTGGACGGCCCCAAGGTCATCGTCGAGACGGCAGCCAAGCGCGGCAAGTTCGTCTGCGGCTACCACGCGAGCCAGGCCAAGCTGGCGCCGAACGCCTACCTCACCGGCGCCGAGTGGAACTGGATCACCGCCTACAAGACCATCATTGACGCGGCGCGCAGCGGCAAGCCGCATCCGAACTTCGTGCGTGGCGGCTTGAAGGAAGGCTTCGTGAAGCCCTCGCCCTATGGCGGGATGGTCACGGCCGCGGCGAAGAAGAACGCCGACGAGGTGAAGGCTTCGATGATCGCCGGCAAGTTCGACATCTTCAAAGGCCCGCTCAAGGACAACACCGGCAAGGTGGTCGTGCCGGCCGGCACGGTGCACAAGCAGACCGACCTCGCGCTCGAAGGCATGAACTACCTGGTCGAAGGCGTGGTGGGCAAGGCAGGTTGATCGATCTTCTCTGGAGCAGGCTCGCATGGCGCTTTCCACCCGCACACAGGAGACGCTCGAATCCATCGCCTTGCCCGTGATGGCGATGGCCGGGGCGCTGCTGCTCTTTGGCGTGTTCATCTGGGCGGGTGGCAAGAACCCGGTCGAAGCCTGGGGGCTGCTCTTCAAGGGGGCCTTCGGCGACTGGTTCTCGTGGCAGAACTCCTTGCAGCGCGCGGCGCCGCTGATGCTCACGGCGCTGTGCGTGGCCATCCCGGCGCGGGCGGGGCTGGTGGTGATCGGGGGCGAGGGGGCGCTGGTGCTCGGTGGGCTCGCGTGCGCCGGCCTGCCGTACCTGTTTGTACCGCCGGAGAACGCTTTCGGCACGGCCTTGCTGTTGCTGGCCGCGGCTGCCACTGGGGCGGTGTGGATCGCGTTGGTCGGCGTGTTGCGACAGGTGCGCGGCGTGAACGAAACCATCAGCAGCCTGCTGCTGGCCTACACCGCGATCGCGCTGTTCAAGCACTTCGTCGAAGGCCCGATGCGTGATCCGTCGAGCCTCAACAAGCCTTCGACCCACACATTGGCGGAGGGCCTTCGCATTGGAGGCATCGCGGGCACGGACGTTCATTGGGGCCTCGCCTTCGGCGTGGTCGTGTGCGTGCTGCTCGGGCTGTGGCTCTTCTTCACCACCTCGGGCTTTGCCACGCGCATCGTGGGCGGCAATGCGCGGGCGGCGCTCCTCGTGGGTTTGCCCAGCCCGAAGATCATCGTGCTCTCGTGTGCAATCGGCGGCGCCTGTGCCGGCCTGGCAGGGGGGATCGAGGTGGCGGCGGTGCACACGAATGCCAATGCCTCGCTGATTGCCGGCTTGGGCTACACCGGCATCCTGGTGTCGTTCGTGGCGCGGCACAACCCGTGGGCGGTGATCCCGGTCGCCGTGCTGTTCGGCGGGTTCGGCGCCGCGGGCAGCTTGCTCCAGCGGCGCATGGATGTGCCGGATGCATCGGTGATGGTGCTGCAGGGCTTCGCGTTCCTGCTGATCCTCGCGAGCGAGGCATTGCGGGGCAAGCTCTTCGTGGCGCGGGCGCCGAAGCCTGCGGTGGCTGCGCCGGTGCTGCCGGCGGTGATCAAGGCGAACGTATGAGCAGCATGGACATCTTCCTCAACGTGCTCGTTGCCGTGCTGGGCGGCGCCATCCGTGTCGGCACCCCCTTCCTGATGGTGAGCCTTGGAGAATGCATCACCGAGAAGGCGGGCCGCATCAACCTCGGCCTCGAAGGCGTGCTGGTCTTCAGCGCGATGGCCGGGTTCGGCGGCGCCTACCTCACCGGCAACGTCTGGCTCGGCGTGCTGCTCGCCGGCGCAAGCGGCGCGCTGCTGGCGCTGCTGCACGGCCTCGTGTGCTCGCTACCGCGCGTGAACGACATCGCCACCGGCATCGCGCTGATGCTGCTCGGCAGCGGCTTGGCGTTCTACCTCGGCAAACCGCTGATCCAGCCGCAGGCGCCTCAGATTCCGTCGCTCAACCTCGGCGACTGGAGCAGCTCGGCGCAGATCAAGTCGGCGTTGCAGATCAACATGCTGTTCCCGATCGGCGTGCTGCTCGCGGGCCTGCTTGCCTGGGGATTCAAGGCCACGCGCTTCGGCCTGGTGCTGCGCATGGCGGGCGATTCGAGCGACGCCGCGCGCGCACTCGGCTACTCGGTCAACGGCATCCGCATCGCCGCCACCTGCGCGGGCGGCTTCATCGCCGGGCTCGGCGGCGCATCGCTCTCGCTCTACTACCCGGGTAGCTGGAATGAGGGCCTCTCCAGCGGACAGGGGCTGATCGCCGTGGCGCTGGTGATCTTCGCGCGGTGGAGCCCATGGCGCTGCCTGGGCGCGGCGCTGCTGTTCGGCGGCGCGGGTGCGCTCGGCCCGGCGCTGCAGTCCGTGGGCATCAGCAGCGGCTATTACCTCTTCAATGCCGTGCCCTACGTGCTCACGCTGGCGATCCTGATCTGGACCTGCTCGCCTACGCGCAGCCTCAAGGGTGCGCCGATGGAGCTGGGCGTCACACGCTAGGAGTTCGCCATGGCACAACGATTCATCGCCGCCGACCCATACCGCTGGCCCTTCGATGGGCAGCTCTCGCCGCAGAACACCGCGCTGGTCGTGATCGACATGCAGGTCGACTTCTGTGGCGAAGGGGGCTACGTGGACAAGATGGGCTACGACATCTCGCTCACACGCGCGCCGATCGAACCGTTGAAGAAGCTCTTTGGCGCGATGCGCGCGGCGGGCTACCCGATCATTCACACGCGCGAAGGCCACAAGCCCGATCTGTCCGACCTGCCGGCCAACAAGCGCTGGCGCTCGCGCCAGATCGGTACCCACGGCATCGGCATCGGCGACATGGGGCCATGCGGGCGCATCCTGACCATTGGCGAACCAGGCTGGGAAATCATCCCCGAGTTGGCTCCGCTGCAGGGTGAGCCGGTGATCGACAAGCCGGGGAAAGGGTCGTTCTATGCGACCAACTTTGACCTGGTGCTGCACACCCGAGGGATCCGCAACCTGATCCTCACTGGTATCACCACCGATGTGTGCGTGCACACGACGATGCGGGATGCGAATGATCGCGGGTACGAGTGTTTGATCCTGTCGGATTGCACGGCGGCAACTGACTACGGGAACCACCTGGCGGCGTTGAAGATGGTGACGATGCAGGGAGGGGTGTTTGGGGCGGTGTCGGATTCGAAGTCGGTGATCGAAGTGGTGTCGGCATGAGTTCGCTCGTCGCGCGTCGCAGCCCGCTCAGTGCGCTGGCGCCTCAGAGGCCGCTCAGTGTCTGCGCGCATCACATTCCGCTCAGTTTCTACGCGCATCACAGACCGCTCAGCCTGAGGTATCGAAGGCCCGCGCCTTTTGTGGCGCTTCGCGTGGTGTTTTCTTCGTACTTCGCGCGGGTGCGCCGGGAGTCCGCCCCGGCGGGCGGGTCACTTTCATTTGCTGGCCCAAATGAAAGTAACCAAAGCAAAGGGCCCGTCATTTGGCCGAACTGCGTGGCGGCAAGACGCGACTTGTCTTTGCCATGCCCGAGCGACTCGCCGAACACCTGCTGCGATTTCTTCCCCACTCGCCTCGCTGCGCATCGGCTCGACCGGGCTAGGGTTGATCGGGCGCGAGCGCAGCGACGCGCCGTGCCGGGTGGCCCTTCGGACGAGCTGAGCAGCGCAGGGCTTGGTGGGCGCGCGCGCAGCGCGCATCCACAACTGACTTGGGGCAGATGTTTGAGCGCAGTCGCCGCAGGCGACGGAGCGAGTTTCTGCCCCGTCCACCAAGACCGAGCAGCGCAAGGCAGCCCTCGCGCAGCGAGGGCCGAGGAGGCAGGGTCGCTTTGGTGTGCGCGTAACTTGGCTTTGCCAAGTGAGCGCACCCCCGCTTCGCGACCTTTGCCCCCTTTCTTTGTCGACACAAAGAAAGGGGGTCGGCCGCCGGGCCGAAACCCCGGCGCGGCCTCACGCAGTGAACAAGCCATGCGAAGAGCGGCACGAGCCTTCGATACCTCAGGCCGAGCGGACTGTGGTGCGCGTACAGGCCGAGCGGTCTGTGGTGCGCGTACAGGCCAAGTGGACTGTGGTGCACGCACAGGCCAAGCGGTCTGCGACGCGCCAGCGAAAGGAACAAGGACATGACCGCCCCCCTCGACCCCGTCCCCCGCCCCACCGGCGCGCTCGCGCTCGACACCTTCGAGCTCACCAAACGCTTCGGCGCCTTCACCGCCATGGACAAGGTCTCCCTCAAGGTGAGACCCGGCACCGTCCACGCCTTGCTCGGTGAAAACGGTGCAGGCAAGAGCACGCTCGTGAAATGCGTTGTCGGCTACCAGAAGGCGGAAGAGGGCGCGGTGCTGCTCGACGGCCGCGAGCACGACATCGCCACGCCGGTGATCGCGCGCGACCTGGGCATCGGCATGGTCTACCAGCATTTCACCGTGGTGCCCGGCATGACGGTGGCCGAAAACCTGCTGCTCGCGCGCGGCCACTTGCCGGCGGTGATCGACTGGAAAAAAGAGCGCGCCGCGCTGGCCGAGTTCATGAAGACCACGCCCTTCAAACTCGACCTCGACGCCACGCCCATGGAGCTTTCTGCCGGGCAGAAGCAGAAACTCGAGATCCTCAAGCAGCTGCTGCTCAAGCCGCGCCTGCTGATCCTGGACGAGCCCACCTCGGTGCTCACGCCGCAGGAGGCCGACGAGGTGCTGGGCCTGCTGCGCGACCGCGCGCACGCGGGCGAGTGCAGCATCATCCTCATCACCCACAAGTTCCGCGAGGTGACAGCCTATGCCGACGACGTGAGCGTGCTGCGCAAGGGTCGGCTCGTGGCGGCGCACCGTGTCGACGAGACGACGCCGCAGCAGCTGGCGGCCGAGATGGTGGGCGGCGAAGGTGAATCGAAGCGCGAGTTCGCGGCTCCGCAGCGCGAAGAGCGCGAACGCGGTGCGCCTCGCCTCACCGTGACCTCGCTCACCGTCGATGGCGACCGCGGACAGATTGCCGTCGATGGCCTGAGCGTGAGCGTGCACGCCGGCGAGATCGTCGGCGTGGCGGGCGTCTCCGGCAACGGGCAGCGCGAGTTCGCCGAGGCACTTGTCGGGCAGCGCCGCCGTGTCTCGGGCGAGGTGAAGGTGGGCTACAACGGCTCGGCCGAGCTCTTTACGGGCACGCGCTCGCAGAACCGCCGCCTCAAGGTGCGCAGCCTGCCCGAGGAGCCGCTGCGCAATGCCTGCGTGGGCGACATGAGCGTCTCGGACAACATCGGCCTGCGCGCCTTCGATGTCGCGCCGGCCGCCCGCCTGGGCTGGCTGCGCGGGGGCGCCTTGCGTGAACGTGCGCGCAGGCTGATCACCGAGTTCGGCGTCAAGACACGCGGTGAGTCGGCGCAGATCCGCTCGCTTTCGGGCGGCAACGTGCAGCGCGCGGTGCTGGCACGCGAGCTGAGCGACGACGCCGATGTGCTGATCGTCAGCAACCCCGTCTTCGGGCTCGATTTCGCCGCGGTGGCGGAGATTCACCAACGCCTGATGGACGTGCGCAATCGCGGCGGTGCGGTGCTGCTCATCAGCGAAGACCTCGACGAGCTCCTCGCGCTCTCGGATCGAATCGCGGTGATGAGTGGTGGCAAGGTGGTGCACGAGACGGATGCGCGCCAAGCCGATCGCAACCGTCTCGGCGCTTTCATGGGCGGGAGTGCACATTGATCACCGTCGCCGCCCAACCGAGCGCCTTCAGCTTCGACCCCGCGCGCACGGCGCTGGTGATGATCGACATGCAGCGCGATTTCATCGAGCCTGGCGGCTTTGGCGCCACGCTCGGCAATGACGTGTCGCTGCTCGCGCCGGTGGTGCCTGCCGCAGCCTCGCTCATCGCCTGGTGCCGCGCGAACGGCGTGCTGGTGATCCACACGCAGGAATGCCATGCCGCCGACCTGTCGGATTGCCCGCCCGCCAAGCGGCTGCGCGGCAAGCCCAGTTTGCGCATCGGTGACCCGGGGCCGATGGGGCGCATCCTCATCCACGGCGAGCCGGGCGCGGGCTTCGTGCCCGCACTGTTGCCGCAGGCGGGCGACCTCGTCATCGCCAAGCCCGGCAAGGGCGCCTTCTACGGCACCCAGCTCGGCGAGGTGCTGAAGGCGCGTGGCATCACCCACCTGATCTTCGGCGGGGTGACGACCGAGGTCTGCGTGCAGACCACCATGCGCGAAGCCAATGACCGCGGCTACGAGTGCCTGATCGTCGAAGAGGCGACGGGCTCGTACTTCCCCGAGTTCAAGGAATCTGCGCTGGCGATGATCCGCGCGCAGGGCGGTATCGTGGGCTGGACGGCCCGTCTCGCCGACATCGCAGTTGATGTAGCCACGGGTTGACCCCGGTGTGCAGGTTTCACGGGCCCCTCGTCTGGGTGACGCAGGGTGGCTGATGCCGTGGGAACATCCTCCTTCCAACGATTTTGAAATCGACGAGGGAGGGTGGATGAACAACAGCTTCAACAAGAACACGGGCGCGAGCACCAGCACGCGACAGCGCTCGAACGGCGGGCTCGAACTCGGCGCCTCGGTGCGTCGCGCGGGTCTCGGCCTGGCCTTGGCCGCCGGCCTGGCGGCATGCGGTGGTGGCGGCAGCGACTCGGGCAGCGGAAGCCGCCCCATCGCCGGCACGGGTGGTCGCAACCTGGCGCCGTCTTCAACGCTTGCGCAGCATTGCGCGGCGCCGCGTGCGACCGACACGCCCGGCACCGTTGCGGACGAGAACCGCTGGGTCCAGGCCTGGCATGACGAAACCTACCTTTGGTATCGCGAGGTGGTCGACCGCGGGCCGACCGCATTCAGCGACCCGGTGAGCTACTTCGAGTCGCTGCGCACGCCGGCCACGACCGCGAGCGGCAATGACAAGGACCGATTCCACTTCGTGTACGACACGCCCACCTGGGTCGCGGTCTCGCAGCGCGGTGAGAGCTACGGCTACGGCTTCTCGATCTCGCTGATCTCCAGCACGCCGCCGCGTCAGGCCGTGGTGGCGTACACCGACCCGGGCACGCCCGCTGCGGCCAACAACATCGGGCGCGGGGCGCAGATTCTCGCGGTCGATGGCGTGGACGTGGCCAACGACAACAGCGACGCCGGCATCGCCACGCTGAACGCCGGTCTTTTCCCGACGCGGGCGGGCACGCACACCTTGCGCATCCTCGACCTGAACGCGAGCGTGCCCCGTAACGTGACGCTCACCGCAGGCACCGTGGTGTCGACACCCGTGCCGAACGTTCGCACGTTGCCCGCACCGAACCAGTCGGTGGGCTACCTGCTGTTCAACGAGCACATCGCCACCGCCGAGGCGCAGCTCATCGCGGCCATCAACCAGTTGCGCACAGCGAACGTGAGCGACCTGGTGCTCGACCTGCGCTACAACGGCGGCGGCTACCTCGACATCGCGGCCGAACTCGCCTACATGATTGCGGGCCCCTCACGCACGGCCGGCAAGACGTTCGAGATGTTGCAGTTCAATGACAAGAACCCGTTCGGCCTGACGCTCGCGCAGCGCAGCACGCCCTTCCACAGCACTGCACAAGGCTTCTCGGCGAGTGACGGGCAGGCGCTGCCGACCCTGAACCTCGGTCGTGTCTATGTGCTCGCGGGGGCCGACACCTGCTCTGCCAGCGAGGCCATCGTCAACGGCCTGCGCGGTGCCGGGGTGAACGTGGTGCTGATCGGTGACACGACCTGCGGCAAGCCTTACGGCTTCTTTGCGCAAGACAACTGCAACGTCACCTACTTCACCATCCAGTTCGAGGGTGTCAACCACCTCGGGCAGGGCGGCTACTCCGATGGCCTGGCGCCGACGTGTACGGTCAGCGACGACTTCAGCCGCTCGCTGGGTGACCCGGCCGAACTGCGCCTGGCCGTGGCGCTCGGCCACCGCCAGACCGGCACCTGCACGGCCGGCAGCGGGCGTGCCCAGCCGCTTGCGGCCCACGCGGGCCAGCCTGCGGGCCGACTGGTGCGCAGCCCCTTGCGCGAGAACCGCTTCTACCGCAGCCGCTGAGAGCGGGGGCCGACCGGCCCCCGATTCCCCCGCGCGGCACGGCATGCCACTTGCCGGTTGATGCGGGGGCTAGGATGATGCCCCCATCTCGGTAGCTCCTGGGGCATGCATGAAGCCATGGCAGTTCGCACTGTGCGCGTTCACTTCGGTCGGCCTGCAGGCGGCTGCGCTGGCCGCGCCCCTGGTCTACCCTGATTCACCGCGTCGCGCGGTCGAAGACACCTACCACGGCACCGCCGTCACCGAAGACTACCGGTGGCTGGAGCAGACCGATTCGAAAGAGGTTGCGGCCTGGGTGGCCGAACAGAACGCGCTGACCCGCAAGGTGCTCGACGGGCTGCCGCAGCGCGCCGCCATCAAGGCCGAGCTGCTGGCCATGGTGGGCTCGGGCAATGCCTCGCGCTACGCATTCGAGTACGCCGGGGGCAAGCTGTTCGCAATGAAGCGGCAGCCGCCCAAGAGCCAGCCGATGCTGGTGGTGCTCGATGGGCCGACCGACATCGCCAGCGAACGCCTGGTGCTCGACCCGGCGGTGGTCGACGCCAGCGGCAAGACCACCATCGACTGGTTCAAGCCCTCGCGCGACGGCAAGCTCGTGGCGGTCTCGCTCTCCAAGAACGGCAGCGAAGACGGCACCCTGTACGTCTACAACACCGAGACCGGCCAGCCGCTGCCCGACGTGGTGCCCCGCGTGCAGTACCCGACTGGCGGCGGCAGCGTGGCCTGGGCGACCGATGGCGAAGGCTTTTTCTACACCCGCTATCCGCAGGGCAAGGAGCGGCCGCCAGCCGACGCCAACTTCTATCAGCAGGTGTACTTTCACAAACTGGGCAAGCCAGCGCGCGATGACCGCTACGTGATCGGCAAGGAGTTCCCGCGCATCGCCGAGATCGCCCTGCAAGCCAGCGAAGACGGTCGTCACCTGCTGGCCGATGTGGCCAACGGCGACGGTGGCGAGCACGGCTATTACCTGCGCAGCAACTCCGGGCCGTGGCGGCGCATCGCCAACTACGCCGATGGCTTCCGGCGCGTGGAGTTCGGCCGCGACGGCAAGCTCTACGCCGTGGCCACGAAGGGCTCGCCGCGCGGGCGCATCGTGGCGATGAAGCTCGGCGACTCGACCACCAGCCTCGTCAACGCACCCACCGTGGTGCCCGAGTCGCAAGCGGTGATCGAAGACCTGATGCCCACCGACACGCGGCTGTACGTCGAGGTGCTGGTTGGCGGCCCGAGCGAGCTGCGCAGCTACACGCTCGATGGCAAGCCCATCGGCCCGGTGAGCGCGCAGCCGGTGGCGAGCGTGAACTTCGGGGCGCGCCTGGAGGGCGACACCATCGTCTTCGGCAGCCAGAGCTATGTGCGCGCGTTCAGCTGGTACACCTACGACGGCGCCGACAAGGCCGCCGCGCCGGTGCAGACGGCGCTGTCCGACCCGCCTGCGTTCGCGGTGGACGGTGGACTGCCGGGGGCCGAAGTCTTGCGCGAGATGGCCACCTCGAAAGACGGCACCCGCGTGCCGGTGAGCATCGTGCGCAACAAGGGCACCGTGCTCGACGGCACCAACCCCGTGCTGCTCACGGCCTACGGCGGCTACGGCCTGTCGATCCGCCCGCGCTTCTCGCGCAACATCGTCGCCTGGCTGCGCCATGGTGGCGTGTACGCGGTGGCCAATGTGCGCGGCGGCGGCGAGTTCGGCAAAGAGTGGCACCTCGGCGGCAACCTCACCAACAAGCAGAAGGTGTTCGACGACTTCATTGCCAGCGCCGAGATGATGATCGCGCGCAAATACACCCGCTCCGACCGCCTCGCGATCGAGGGCGGCAGCAACGGAGGGTTGCTGATGGGTGCGGCGATGGTGCAGCGGCCCGACCTGTTCCGCGCCGTCAGCACGGCCGTCGGCATCTACGACATGCTGCGCGTGGAGCTCACGCCCAACGGCGCGTTCAACGTCACGGAGTTCGGCACCGTGAAAGACCGCGAGCAGTTCATGGCCCTGCTGGCCTACTCGCCCTACCACCACGTCGAGAACGGCCGGCCTTACCCCGCAGTGTTGTTCACCACCGGCGAGCACGACGGCCGCGTCGAGCCCTGGATGTCCTACAAGATGGCCGCGCGCCTGCAGGCGGCCTACCCGAACGGGCGGCCGGTGCTGCTGCGGGTGTCGTCCGACACTGGGCATGGCATCGGCAGTTCGCTGTCGAGCGAGATCGACGAGCACGCCGACCGGCTCGCCTTTCTGTTCGATCAGCTCGGCATGAAATAAGGATCGCAGCAGGTGGCCAAGCGATCCCACGCCGCCGCCTGGGCCAAGAGCTTCCAGCGCAGCTACGCCGCGTTCGCCCGCCAGGGCATGAAGGCCGGCGCGCGCGCCGTGAAGCAGGCCACCAAGATGAGCGCCGCCAAGGCGCAGCCGCCTCGCGGTGACGGCGACTGGATCGCCGGCGTGGCCGTCGGCCTGCAGGGCATGCGGCGATTTCGGCTCTATCGACCGCCCGGGGTGCGCTTTGGTGAGCAGCTTCCACTGATGGTGATGCTGCACGGCTGCGGTCAAGACGCCAAGAGCTTTGCCCAGAGCACGCGCATGAACCGTGTGGCGGCGCGCGAGCGGTTTCTGGTGCTCTACCCGGAGCAAGACCGGCTGGCCAATGCGCACGGCTGCTGGAACTGGTTCGATACCCGCTCCGGCCGAGCCTTCAGCGAAGCGGCGCTCATCATGAATGCGATCGACCAGTCCTGCCTGCTCTACGGCGTGGACCGCACGCGCATTGCTGTCGTCGGGCTGTCGGCCGGCGCGAGCATGGCGGCGCTCCTGGTCACGCGCCACCCCGAGCGCTTCAAGGCGGTGGTGATGCATTCGGGTATCCCGCCCGGCTCGGCGCATTCGAGCGTGACCGCCGTGAGCGCCATGCAGGGCCGAAGGCGCACACCGGCGATGGTGCACGCGCAGACCTCGCGCGACCCAACGGCCGCCGCCTGGCCGCCGCTGATGGTGATCCACGGGGGCGTCGATCATGTCGTGGCGGCCAGCAACGGCCAGGCGGCTGCGCAGATCTGGGCGCATGCGGCCGGCGCGCTGCCATCGCCCGGTCGCAGCGTGCAGCGCGGCAAGCGATACGGCATGACGGTGACCGAATTCAAGCGCCGCGGTAGCGCGGTGGCCACGCTGGTCGAGGTCGACCGCCTGGGCCACGCGTGGAGCGGAGGTGCGGCCCGCCAGCCCTACAGCGACGTTCTTGGCCCCGATGCCTCGCGCATGGCGTGGACGTTCGCGGCCCGGCAGTTCAAGGTGTAAGCCCCGTGTGCGCAGGCGCAAGCGCGGGCGATTAGAGAGCGACAGCACGTCAACAGCAAGACCAGGTGACCCGATGACCAAGCAGACGCATGAGCAGGCCAACCACTATCGCAACGCACGCAGCGTGGGCGAACTCACCGAGAAGAACATTCGCGCCATCGTGGAACTCGAACGCACGGCGCGCTCCAACGAGAGCCGCATGCAACGCATGGCCAATGCGGTGGCAACCTTCTGCGGCACCTTGCCCTTCATGTGGGCGCACGTGCTGTGGTTCTCCGGCTGGGTGCTCTACAACACCGTCGGCCCGCTGCCCCACATCGACCCGTACCCCTTCACCTTCCTCACGCTGCTGGTGTCGCTGGAGGCGATCTTCCTGTCCACGTTCATCCTCATCAGCCAGAACGAAGAGACCCGCCTCACCGAGCGCCGCAATGCGCTCGACCTGCAGATCAACCTGCTGACCGAGCAGGAGAACACCAAGCTGCTGCGCATGGTGAGCAAGATCGCGGCACACCTGGGAATCGCCGACGACGACCCCAGCGCTGCCGTGCTGGCGCAGGCCACGCGGCCCGAAAAGCTCGCGGCGCAGATCGATCGAATCAGCGGGGAGGCGCAGTAGGCGTCAGAGAGAAGCAGAAGCGCCGCCGAGGGGCACAATCACGCCTTTCGAGACAGGAGCGCCCACCCGATGAGCCCTCACATCCTGCACACCCTCACCGACGCGCGCAGCGCGCTCGACGCCCTGATTGCCAATGAAGCTGCTTTGCGCGCCATCGACGCGGCCGGCCAGTTGCTGGCCGATGTGTTCACGCGTGAAGGCCGGGCCTTCAGCTGCGGCAACGGCGGCTCGATGTGCGACGCGATGCACTTTGCCGAAGAGCTGTCGGGCCGTTACCGACTGAACCGCCCCGCGCTGGCCGCCGCCTCCATCAGCGACCCTTCTCACCTGAGTTGCGTGGGCAACGACTACGGCTACGAGCATGTGTTCTCGCGCTATATCGAGGGCCACGGCCGCAGCGGCGACGTGCTGCTGGGCATCAGCACCAGTGGCACCAGCGGCAATGTGGTGGCCGCGGCCAAGGCGGCGCGGCAAAAGGGCATGAAGGTCATCGCGCTCACCGGCAAGCCCGGCGCGACGCTCGGTGGTCTGGCCGACATCGAGATCTGCACGCCGGGCGGCAAGTTCGCCGACCGCGTGCAGGAGCTGCACATCAAGGTGATCCACATCCTGATCGAATCGGTGGAGCGGCGGCTGTTCCCCGAGAACTACGCGCAAGGCTGAGGGAAGGTACTCAGCAGGTGCCCTGGGGCACTGACGCAGCGCCTTGCAGGCGCCAAGCGCGCGGCGTCAAGCCGAAGCTGCGCCGGAAGGCCCGGGCGAACGAGGATTCGTCGCGGTACCCGAGCAGGCGCCCGATGTCGGCGATTTCCAGCGGCGTGCCGCGGAGGTAGTCACCGGCCAGCGTCATGCGGACCTCCAGCTGCACAGCAGTAAACGAGGTGCCCTCTGCAGAGAGGCGGCGCTCCAGCGTACGCTCGCTCAGGCCGAGGCCTTGCGCGGCCTCGCTCAGATCGAGCTTGCGATTGGGGCGCTGCAGCAGCATTCGCCTGACGCTGGCCGTCGTGCCCCCTCCGGTGCGCATCTTGGCGAGCAGTGCCTCGCATTGCTCGACGCACACCTGGTGCGCCTCGGAATGCGGATAACGCATCGGCTGATCAAGCTGCTCGCGTCGAACAAATACTCTGGAGCGTGGCTGATCAAAGCGCACGGGGCACCCGAATACCTCACGATAGAGTTCACCCAGCAGCGGGTCGGGGTAGGCGCATTCGACCCTTTCGAAGCGGCTGCCCACGAGCCAGCGCCATGTGCCCGCCCAGCCGGCGAGCTCGCGTTCCATGCCGAATGTCCGCGCGAGCGGGCCCAGGAAGGGCGGGTCGCCCTCGATCAGGGCGATCTCGACCAGTCCACCATCGACCTCCTCCACGCTGACACCGAAAGGCGGGCGCAGCAGGGCCGTGAATCGCATGCGTTCGGCCATGGCCTCTCGCACAGTGTCGGATGACAAAACCACGTAGCCGACCAGGCCCGAGTCCAGCACGTTCGTGAGGCCGGCGCAGACGAGGCCGAGCCCGTGATGCGGATGGGTGGCCAGGACGTGGTCCAACCAGCCGACTGCTGCGCGCAGGTTGATGGCGGTGTCGACCCGCATCGCCAGCGGGATCTTGAAGGCGGCCAGTGTCGGGCGTACATCGACGCCCCGCACGCGAAAGGCTTCGACCACCTTCAGCACCTGCGTGCCGGGGACCGTCTCCCAGACCTCCGGATAGAAGCGCATCGAGATTGACATGACCGGATTCCCTGGTTCCTTCGCGTGTCATGAAGCGTCGGGGCAGGATGTTAGCCCTGCAAACGCTGCTGTGGTGACAGATGAAGCGAGGGGTGAAGGCAGCTTCCGCCACGCACCCCGCCAAGGTGGCGGATCGGGCCGATCGAGGCCTCAGAGGGCTCGACAAAGCTCCGCTATGCGGCACTTTTGCATGCTGCGGGGCCAGGTGGCTGCCGATACTTTTGGTGAACGGCGCGCGAGATCTGTACTTGGTCGGCGCCATGCACCATCGAAAGCCCACCATGAAATTCTTGAATGACCTGAGCCTCGCGCTCCGCCTGAAACTCGGATTCGGAGTCACCGTGTTCCTGCTGCTGATCGTGGCCGCAACCAGTGGCGAGAAGCTCCACGAAGCCGGCGACACCGTGAAGCTGCTGCTCGACGACCGCTACGCCAAGGTCAAGCTGATTGGCAATGTGCAGGACGCCGTCAACCAGCAGGCGCGCTCCGCGCGCAATGTGCTGATCTTCGAGAAGCCGGCCGATCGCGAGGCGGAGCTGAAGACCGTGGAACAGGCCCGCGACGAGATCTCGGCCATCTACGACAAGCTCGACCCGATGCTCGCATCAGAGAAAGGCAAGCAACTGTTCGCCGAACTCCAGGCCAAACGGGCGCCGTACTCCCAGGCCGTCGCCGAGTTTTCGAGGGAGGCCCGCGCCGCGCAGATCGACGAGGCTCGCAAGCGGCTTCTTCAGGAGGTGCGGCCGCGCCAGCTCGAGTACATGCAGACGTTGTCCGAGTTCACGGCGTATCAGGAGTCGCTGATGGCTCAGTCGGGGCGGGACCTTGAGCAGGGCATCGCGCAAAGCAAGCGCTGGATCGTGATCGCGACGGTCCTTGCCGTGGCGATTGCCGTGTTCGCTGCCGTGACGGTCACGCGCTCGATCACACAGCCCATCGAGCAGGCGGTTCGCGCGCTCGAACGCGTCGCCACGGGAGACTTGACGGTCGAGACCGGCGTGCGCCGCGGTGACGAACTGGGCAAGTTGATCGCTGCGCTCGAAGCCACGGTGAAGTCGCTGCGAAGCGTGGTCGGCGAGGTTCGCGGCGGTGTCGATGCCGTGTCAACGGCGTCGACGCAGATATCTCAAGGCAACGCCGACCTCTCCAGTCGCACGGAAGAGCAGGCATCCAGCCTGCAGCAGACGGCGGCCAGCATGGAACAGCTGGTTGGTACCGTCCAGTCGAGCGCCGACAACGCGCAGGTCGCCAGCCAACTGGCCCTGAGCGCAAGCCGGGCCGCGGAGCGGGGCGGCGAGGTGGTGCACCGCGTCGTGGCGACGATGCAGGAGATCCAGGCGTCGAGCGCGCGCATCGCGGACATCATCGGCGTCATCGACGGCATCGCCTTCCAGACCAACATCCTCGCCCTCAACGCCGCCGTGGAGGCGGCGCGCGCGGGCGAGCAGGGTCGCGGTTTCGCGGTTGTGGCGGCCGAGGTGCGCAGCCTCGCGCAGCGAAGCGCCGAAGCGGCCAAGGAGGTCAAGCAGCTGATCACGCAGTCGGCCGAGAACGTGGCCGTGGGCGCCGATCTTGTCGGTGACGCGGGCTCGGCCATGGACGGCATCGTGGATCAGGTCAGGCGCGTGAGCCAGTTGATCGACGAGGTCTCGGCGCACACGCAGGAGCAGAGGATGGGCATCGAGCAGGTGAACATTGCCATGGCCACCCTCGACACGACCACGCAACAGAACGCGGCCCTGGTCGAAGAGAGCGCGGCAGCGTCCGAGAGCCTCAGCCAGCAGGCCGGTCGCCTGGCCGAAGCGGTCTCTGTGTTTCGCACCGGCCAGGAGCATTTGCAATGAGCGGGTGGCCGATCACGCGTTCGAGCGGGCGCTGAGGGGCTCATGAGCGTCATCGAGACTCGCCAGAGGCCGGCCATCGGTGTCTTCGTCTTCATCGTGGGGGTCCAGGTTGCCCTGGCGGCACTGACCATCGATGTGCTGTCTTCGGTGCGTGCCTATGTCTCGGGTGAAAGCCTGTATTCCAAGGGCCAGAAGGATGCCTTGCTGCATATGCAGGCGTACTTTCGGACGCACAGCGATGCCGACTACCAGCGCTTCCTGGTGGCGCTTGCTGTGCCGGAGGGCGACGCCCGGGCGCGTCGCTCCCTGCAGGGCGAATTCCCCGACCGCGAGGCGGCGCGCGATGGCTTCCTGGCAGGGCAGAACCACCCCGCCGACATTGACGGGATGATCCGCCTGTTCGTCTGGGGCCAGGGCGTCCCGTTCATGGCCCGTGCCATCCAGACCTGGACCGACGCCGACGGTGCCATCGCCGAGTTGCGCAGCCTGGTGGATGGTGCCCATGGACGCATCGTCCGGGGGCAGCCCGATGCGGCCGAAGTCCGCGCGTTGATGGCGAAGGCTCCCGAGCTGAATGCACGCCTGACCCAACTCGAGCGGGGCTTCTCGAACGACCTGGGCCAGGCCTCTCGTACCGTGCAGGTGTTCCTGCTGGGGCTCAACGTGGTCACCGGCGCAGTGCTGTCGACGCTGGGTGCCGCGCACATTCGCGTGACCCTGCGACGAATCCGCCGGAAGGATGCGGAGATGACCGAGATCGTGCGGGCGGTGGGGGACGCCGTGCTGGTGGTCGACTCAAGGCACGAGGTTCAGTTGTTCAATCGGTCGGCAGAAGCGCTGTTCGGTTGCCCGTCCGCATCGGCTACGGGGGCATCGATTGATCGGTTCATCCAAGGCGGCCTTCCCGCTCTCGTTGCGGCGGCGTCTGAATCGCTGCATGAGCTCATCGGCCTGCGTGCCGGTGGAACCACGATTCGCCTCGAAGCCTCGCTATCGGCGCTGCACGCGAAGCAGGGGGCCTGCACCATCGTCGTCTGCCGCGATGTCTCCCGCCTGCGCGCAATGCAGGAGTCCGAGCGCCGCAAGCTCGCCTGCATCAACCTAGAGCTTGAACGGAAGGCCTATACGGACTCGCTCACCGGCCTGCCCAATCGCGAGGCGCTCGAGCAGCACCTGGAACGCCTCCTGGCCTCGGTGCGATTTGGCGGCCCGTCGTTTGCGCTGCTCTTTCTCGATCTCGATGGCTTCAAGAGCATCAATGACGTGCATGGCCACCTTGCCGGGGACAAACTTCTGAAGGAGGTGGCCGATCGCTTGCGCCAAGCGGTCCGCAGACAAGACGAGGTGTTTCGGATCAGTGGTGACGAGTTCGTCGCGATCGTGACGGACGATGCCGCCTTGCCCGCTGCGCGTGTGTTGTCGAATCGCATCCTGGCCGCCATCCGCGAACCGTTCGACCTGGAGGCGGCGATGGTCAGCGTCACCGCCAGCATCGGCGTGGCGCTGTACCCGGAGAACGGCGGCGACGCGCGCTCCTTGCTGCTGGCCGCCGACACGTCCATGTACCTGGCCAAGCGCAGCGGCAAGGACATGGCGTGTGTATGAGTGCTGCAAGACCGTTGCGGCGCAGCCCCTAAGGCCAGACCGGCGACGAAGCGCTCTGATCAGACCAGCTTGCGCAGCGCTGTCAGCAGCTTGTCGCGCTCGGCGCCTTCGCCCACCTGCTCGCCGAGCATCGCGTAGAGCTGCTCGCGCGTGCGCGCCTTGGCGGCGGCTTTCTTGACGACGATGGAGGCGATGGGCCCGATGTGCGTGCTCAGCACGCGCGTGGCCGCGGCCGTGACTTCGGGCGACACCGCTGAACCCCCGGTGGCGCTCCCGCTGCCCGCGGTGCTCGCACCCGCACGCGAACCGGCGCCGCTCGCATGCGAGCCACCGGTGACCGCACCGAACTTCGCCAGAAAGCGCTGCCGCTCGTCGTCGGTCGGCAGGTGTTCGCACAGGCTGGCCCGCAGGCTCGCCGCGTCGCGGTGCACGCGCGCGGCCTGGCGCACCATCACGCGGGCCATCGGGCCGACGAATGAGGCGAGGGCCACTTCCACCTGGTGCAGCGTGGCGGCGTCCCAGCCCGAGATGGGCGTGCTGCCCGAATGCGGGATGCCGCTCGGCGGCTCGAGCACGCCCACCGGGGGCGCGGGCGGGCTGTCGCCGCGCACGATGATGATGGTGGTCTCGCCGGTGTCGGGTTCGGCCGAGAGGTCGCGCCGGGCCAGCGCGGCGCGGAACTCGGCGACGCTCGCGTAACGGTCTTCCGGCCTCTTGGCCAGCGCGCGGGCCACGATCTCGTCGTAGAACGCGGGGCGGCCCGAGCCGGGCACCAGGCTCGGGGCCGTGGGGTGCTCGTTCACGACCTTGTACATCACGGTCTCGGCGCTGCCCTGGAAGGGCGGGTGGCCGACCAGCATGCCGTAGAGCAGCGCGCCCGCGGCGAACACGTCGACGCGGTGGTCGACACCCTCGCCGATGTACTGCTCGGGCGCCATGTAGCCAGGCGTGCCGATGGTGGAGCTGATCTGCGTGAGCACCACCGACTCGATGCGCGCGATGCCGAAATCGGTCACCTTCAACTGGCCGTCGTTCGTGACGAGCAGGTTGGCGGGTTTGATGTCGCGGTGCCATACGCCGTGGCGGTGTGCGCAATCGAGCGCCGCGAGCAGCTGATCCATCAGCGTGAGCACGTCGCACTCGGGCGGGCGGGGCGTGCCGTTCAGGATCTGCGAGAGCGTGCGGCCCTCCACGTACTCCATCGCGATGTAGGCGGTGTTCTCGTCTTCGCCGTACTCGTAGATCGCCACGATGCCCGGGTGCGACATGCGGCCTACCGCGCGGGCCTCGTTCTTGAAGCGCGCCGTGGTCGACGAGCCCGAGAGGTCTTGCCCGATCAGTTGCTTGTGGATGGTCTTGATGGCCACCGGCCGGTTGATCACCGGGTCGAACGCCTTGTAGACCACGCCCATGGCGCCCTTGCCGAGCACGCCAGTGATCGGGTATTTGCCTAGGCGTGTCGGAGCGCTCATCTGGCCGATTCTGGCGTCACGAATCGAGCATCCTCATCGCGTGGACCATGCTCTTGCGCATGCGCGTGAACGATTCCGCCAAAGTACCGATCTCGTCCTTCGACTTGACCGCGAAGTCGGGCGCATCGAGCTCGCCCAGGCTCACGCGGTCGGAGAGCTGTGACAGTTTGCTGACGGGCTGGATCACCAGCTTCCAGAGCATCAGGTTGAGCGCCAGGCCGATCAGCAGGAACACGCCCGCGAGCAGGCCCATCACCACGCCGAACGCGCGGTCCGCGCGCTCCAGCGGCACCGACATCGGCACCGACACCACCTGCGCGCCGAGCACCTCGTTGAGGTTCCAGCCGAAGCCGTTGGCCGGGCCGTACTTCTCGACCAGGGGCTTGGGTGCGTTCTCGACCGTGCTGTGGCAGCGCAGGCAGCCGGGGCCAGAGAGCTTGATCGGGCGCGCGATGTAGGTCACGGGCCCCGCCGGCGTGGAACGCTGGCCGATGAACTCGGTCGTCTCCGGCGAGTTTCGAAACTGGTGGATCACGTCTTCTTCCCAGTCCTGCGCGCGGTCGCGCGGGTTCGTGGGGTTGAGCATGGCCGGCTTGTACGCGTACTCGGGGTGGTTCTTGCGCAGCGCGTTCAGCACCTCGGACGACGAGTACGCCGGGATCGACTGCGGCAGGAAGGTGTAGCTCATCTGCGTTTCGAGCAGCGGCGCGATCTGCGTCGAGGTGTACGTGCTGACGGCGAGTGCGCTTTCCATCAGCAGCCGGGCGCGGTCGAGCACTTCGTCGTGTGCGTTCTCCTGCAGCAGCTTGCGCGCGATGTAGCTGGAGGCGCCCAGGCCGAGCGCGAACACGACCAGGAACACGATGTTGAACTTGACGAGCAGCTTCATGACTGACTTTCGTTGGCGCAGGCTTCAGTACTTGCCGCTGCCGGGGTAGGAGCCGACCGCGCTCGGCGAGGGGGCCTGGGCGGGCCGGGGGGTGTACTTCTCGGGGTAGAGGATGCGGTCCCACTCGGGGTGTGCGCGCAGGTTGTCGGCCACGCCGGCGCGAAAGGCCGGGTCGCGTGCGAGGGCCTTCCAGCGGGTGGCGAAATGCCCGCGCAGGCCTTCGGCGTCGATCCACTCCTGGGCGTCGGCGTAGGTGACGGTGCCGAGCGACTTGGGCTCGATCGGGCGTGCCTTGTAGAGCGCGGCCCGCGCGGGCAGGGTGTCGAGGAAGGGGCGCGGCAGGCGCTGGATGAACGCGGGCGTGGGGCGTGCCGTGACGGCCGACTTGGCCTCGCCCGCGCGGCTGTAGAACTCGCTCTTGCGCACGGTGATGGCCGAGCCCGGCTTGCCAGCGGTGCGTTCCTGCAGCTTGACCTCGCCGGATTCGGCAAACACCTGTGCCTCGCCCGGCTGCACCACGAACACCGCGCTGTGCGCCACGCTGACCACGTCGAATGCCGGCGTGGCGAAGGCGCCGGCGGCCGCCTCCAGCGGAGCAGGCACGGTCAGCTTGAGAGTGCCGCGCAGCACCCCCAGGCGCACCGGGATGCGGCTGCGTTCGGCGCTGTAGCGCGGCGAGAGCAGCACTCGCGTGTCGGGGCCGAGATCGACGATGACGCCGTCGCCGTACTCGATGCGCACGAACCGTGTCTTGGCGCCGGTTTCGACGATGTCGTCCTTGAGCAGGCGCACGCCTTCGGCGAGCTGCAGGCGGGTTGCGTCACGCGTGAGAACGGCCGCCCCGTCGACGATGGTCACCGTGGCAAGCGGCGGCGGCGGCTGGGATGGCCCGGCCGCCCATGCGGCGGCGGGGGCGATGCCGAGGGCGACGCAGGCGGCAACCCTGAGGGCAACCCATGTGAACAGCGAAAGCGAGGCGACGCGCTTCCAGACGGGCTTCATTGGTTCTCGAGCGGCAGGGAGGCAGGGGTGGCCCGAACGGCACGACCCTGAGGCTGAAAGCATACCGGGATGACCCCAATAGGGCCCCTGTAAGAAGCACCGGGGTAGAGGGGAAAGGGCCTCTCAGGCTGCGCAGAATTTCACGGAAACCAAGCCGCCGCGCCGCAGGCGCCCAGGCTCACAGATTGCCCGCGGCGGGCCGGGCGCTGTGCAGCTTGTGGATGGTGATCTTGCGCACCTCGGCCTTGCTGGCCTCGATGTGGGTGCGCAGCATCAGCTTGGCCGGGTCGGCGCGGCGCGCGAGGATGGCGCGCAGGATCTTGGCGTGCTCGTCGTAGGTGGCGGCAATGCGAGGGGGCTGGGTGAAGTCGAGCCGCCGCACGATGCGGATGCCGTCGGTCACTTCGGTGTGCACGCGCCCCATCTGCAGGTTGCCGGCGGCGGACACGAGCGTGGCGTGGAAGGATTCGTCCATCGTGGCCACTTCGGCGGTGTCGGTCTTGCGGTCCTTCTCGGGCACGAGCCACAAGGCCTTGAGCAGGCCGAGTTCGGGCATGGGGTCGAGGGCACACAGGCGGTCCACGGCGGCGCATTCGATCAGCACGCGCAGGTCGTACAGCTCCTCGAGCTTGCGGAAGTCGAACGGTGCCACGCTCCATCCGCTGCGGTAGGCGACCTTCACGTAGCCTTCGAGTTCGAGCCGGAACAGCGCCTCGCGCACGGGGGTGCGCGACATGCCAAGGCGCTCGGCCATGTCGCTCTCGGTGAAGCCATCGCCGGGGAGCAGCACGAAATCGAAGATGGCGGCCTTGAGGCGGCGATAGGCCATCTCGGAGCGCGTGAGGTCGCGCGGGTTGGTCTCGGGGTCTTTGGCCGGGGCGGCAGCCTGTGTGGCCGTCGGGCGCTTTGCAGCCGAACTCTTTGCAACCGAACTCTTCGCGGTCGCACTTTTCGCTGTCGGTCTTTCGGCCGGGGATTTCATCCGAGCAAGCTTACATGCGCGGCCACCACGCGCCAGCCTTGCGGCGTCTTCAACCAGGTCTGGCTCTGGCGCCCGAGGCGGGTCGAGCCCTCGCGCTGGAACTCGCAGTTGGCCGTGGCACAGCTGTCACCGTACGTGGTGATCACGACGCGCAGCAGTTGGCGCGCGAGGCCCGCGGAAGGGCGTGCGGCACGGAACGCGGCGATCTCGTCGAAACCGTAGAGGTTCTCGGTGGCGCCGTAGCGCAGCGTGTGCGGGCTGTTCCAGAACAGCTCGTCGAGCACCTCGACCTTGTTGCTCACCAGAGCGTCTTCGTAGCGTTCGAAGGCGGCGGTGACTTCGGCGAGGGTTTGCGGGTGGTTGATGTGCATGGCGTGCGGGGATCTGAGTGGGCCTTCGATACCTCAGGCCGAGCGAATGGTGGTGCGCGAGCGCCTACGTACACACTCCACCCGCTCAGGCGGATCCTTCGAAAACTCAGGACAGGGTACGAACTTCGTGCGCATCGAAGTCCCGCTCATCACAACCCCGCAATTGGCGAACTCGCCACACCGCTCGATTCGAGCGCGGCCGCCACGCGCAGGGCCAGGTCTTCGCGCCAGGGTGCCGCGATCACCTGCACGCCCAGCGGCAGGTTGTGGCGGCCCTCCGGCCACAGCGGTGCGGCCACCACCGGGCAGCCCGCAAAGGAGATCGGTTGCGTGAGCAAGCCCATCGACGGCCGCGTAGGCATCTGCGTTCCGTTGAGGTCGAAGCTTTCTGCGCCGATCGGCGTGGCCTGTACCGGAGTGGCTGGTGCGAGCAGCACGTCCCACTGCTGGAACAGCGCCTGCACCTTGTCGCGGTAGATGCGGCGGAAGCGCTGCGCGCGCAGGTACCAGTCGACCGGTTGCAGGGCACCCGCGATGAAGCGGTCTACCGACAGCGGCTCGAACTCGGCCGCGCGCTCGCGCAGCAGCGGCAGGTGCAGCGAACCGCCCTCGCTGGCCGTGGTCACGAAGGCCGCCACGCGGGCCAGCGCGGCGTCGGGCCACACCACGCCCGGCGTGGCATGCAGCGCCTGTGCCGCGGCTTGCAAGGCCTTGCGGGCCACCGAGCCGGCGTGCTCCTCGAAGTAGCCGTTCAGCACGCCGATGCGCAAGCCCGCCACGCTCTGGCCGATCTGGCCCAGCGTGGGTTGCACGCGTTCGGCATGGCAACCGGGGTCGAGCGGGTCGGGGCCTTGCAGCGCGTCGTAGGTGGAGGCCAGGTCTTCCACGCTGCGCGCGAACGGGCCGAGGTGGTCGATGCTCGCGACGAAGGGGAAGCTGCCGCGCCGCGAGAGCCGCCCGAAGGTGGGCTTGAGCCCCCACACGCCACACAGCGACGAAGGCACGCGGATCGAGCCGTTGGTGTCAGAGCCGAGCGCCACAGGCACCTGCCCGGCCGCCACGGCTGCCCCGCAGCCGCCGGACGAACCTCCCGACGTGCGGTCCATGCGGCGCGGGTTGTGGCACGGGCCGTAGTGCGAGTTCTCGTTGGTGAAGCCGTACGCGAACTCGTCCATGTTCAGCGCACCGACCAGCACCGCACCAGCGGCGTGCATGCGTTGCACCAGAGCGGCGTCTGCCGTGGCGGCCGGTTCGCCATTGCGTACCTTGCTGCCCGCGCGGGTGGTGATGCCCTCGATGTCGAACAGGTTCTTCACCGCGTAGGGCATGCCGGCCAGCGGCGGCAGCACCTCGCCGCGCGCACGCCGCGCGTCGATGGCCTGCGCTTCGCGCGTGGCGCGCTCGAAGGTGCCATCGGTGAAGGCGTTGATGCGCGGGTCGGTGACCTCGATGCGCGCCAGGCAGTGCTCGAGCGCTTCGACTGCCAGCATCTCGCCAGCGTGAACCGCGCGAACGATGGGAAGGCCGTTGGTCATGTCTTGCCGGCGTGCGAAGCTCATTCGCCCGCAGGTCCGTTGATGGTGTCGTCGACGGGCGGGAAGGGTGCCGGGCAATAGATCTCCGCCGGCTCCAGCTCGGCGTGCAGCGGCTCGCTCTGCAAGAGCGCCACCATCGCCTGTGTGCGCGCCAGGTGCGTGGACACCCGCCCGACCTGCGCTTCGTCGAGCGGCAGGGCCAGGAAGCGCGCGGTCGCGCGTACGTAGTCTTGGATGTCTGCCGCTGTGCTTGTCGAACTCAACGCCTCACCTCTCTTTGGAAGATCTCCAAGCTGAGCTTCTTGGTCGAGATGAAGCTCGGCTCGGACAGCGTGGCCACGGTGCGCGGCCGCGCGTCTTCGTAGTGCAAGATTTCGGCCACCCTGGTCGGCCGCTTGGTCAGCAGCAGCACCTGGTCGGCAAGGTAGACGGCTTCTTCCAGGTCGTGCGAGACCAGCATCATCGTGGTGCCCGTCTTGATGAACACCTCTTGCAGCTTCTCGCGGATGAAGAGCGTCATCTCGAAATCGAGTGCCGAGAAGGGTTCGTCAAGGAACAGCACCTCGGGGTTGGGCGCCAGCGCCCGCATGATCGAGGCCGTCTGCTGCTGGCCCCCGGACAGCTCGTAGGGGTAGCGCTTGAGGTCGAACTTGACGTCGAAGGAGGCGACGAGTTCTTCCATGCGCCGGTCGACCTCGGCCTTCGAGCGGCCTTCGAGCTTGAGCGGGTAGGCGATGTTGTCGATGGTGCGCATCCACGGGAACATCGCCTCGCGGTAGTTCTGGAACACGTACCCGATCTTGGTGTCTTCGAGCGTCTTGCCGTCGAAGAGGATTTGCCCGGAGTCGATGGGGATCAGGCCCGCGATCATGTTGATCAGCGTGGACTTGCCGCAACCGTTGGGGCCGAAGACGGAGACGATCTTGCCTTTGGGGATGTCGAGGTCGAAGTTCTCGTAGAGGGGCCAGCCCGCGAAGTACTTGGTGAGGCCGCGGATGGTGATGTGAGTGCCCGCGGGGCCGGGTTGGAATTTTGGTTGGGGGATGTCGGCGTAGGTGGGGCCGTTGAGGACTGCGTTCATGTCTTGCTCCCTTGTGTGCGGACCACTGTCCGCTCAGCCTGAGGTATTGAAGGCCTGCGCCACTCTGCGAAAAGTTGAGCACTGCGTGAGGCTGCGCCGGGGTTTCGGCCCGGCGGCCGACCCTCATTTCTTTGCTTGCCCAAAGAAAAGAAGGCAAAAGAAAGGGCACCCCGTTCGCCGGTCCGCCTAGGGCGGACTTCTCTGCGCTGCTCGGTCTTGGGGTGTCGCGCAGAACTCGCTACGCGCCTTGCCGGCGCTGCGCTCGGACAGCTGCGCGAAGTCAGTTGTTGAGGCGCTCTGCGCGCGCCACCCCAAGCCCTGCGCTGCTCGACGGCTCTCAGGGGCCCCCGAATGCGCTCGCCAGCTGCGCTGGCCTCGTGTCGGCGGGGTGTGGCCGTGGCGTACCTCCGGCCGCTCGGGCTGAGGTATCGAAGCCCTGCACCGCGCGTGGCGTACATCACCGCCCACTCCAATGAACAATCTTGCGTTCGACCACCAGGAACAGCACGTTCAGCGTGTAGCCCAACGCACCTGCCGCCAGGATCGCCGCGTACATCGTCTTCACGTTCAGCACCTGTTGCGCGTCGATGATGCGGTGACCCAGCCCCTTGTCGGAGCCGATGAACATCTCGGCCACGATCACGATCACGAGTGCCATCGAGACCGCCGAACGCAGGCCCACGAAGCTCGGTTGCAGCGACTCCCACACCAGCACGTCCTTGAAGATCTGCCAGCGGTTCGCACCCATCACTTTCGCCGCCATCACCCGCTGCTTGCGGGCGTTGATGACGCCGTAGGCGCTGTTGAACACCACGATCAGGAACGCGCCGAACGCCGCGATCGCCACCTTGTTGATGTCGCTCACGCCGAAGATCAGCAGGAAGAGCGGGATCAACGCCGAACTCGGCGTGGAGCGGAAGAAGTCGATCAGGAACTCGACGCTGCGGTACGCCTTCTCGTTGCTGCCCAGCAGCACGCCCAGCGGTACGCCCACCACAGCGGCGATCACGAAGGCTTGCACCGTGCGCCACACCGTCACGAGAAAGTCCGTCAGCAGCGCACCGCCGAGCAGGCCGGTGATGAGCGTTTCGAGCGTGGCCAGTGGCGGCGGCAGCAGGATCGGCTTGATCCACCCCGCGCGCACCACGATGTCCCACACGATGAAGAGCGCGAGCGGCCCCAGCACGGGGAGCAGGCGGCCCCAGTCGAACTTCTTGCGCAGGGGAGGTGCGGCCGAGTCGGGCGGCGACCACGGCGCGGCCGCTGCAGCAGCAGCGGTCACCGGCACGGCAGAGCTGTCACTCATGGCGCTCACCCCTTGAAGATCAGCGATTCCACGGACAGCTTCTTCTCGAACACGCCCTTCTCGGTGAACAGGTCGAAGAACTTCTGGAACGCGGCGATGTCGCTCGGTTTGAACTCGTTGTAGAGCATGTACGAGGCCAGCGGTACCTCGCCGGTCAGCGGGCCTTCGATGGCGGTGTAGCCCTTGAGGTACTGGCGCGCCTCGTCGGGCTTGGTGCGCACGAGCTCGATGCCCTTCGCGTAGGCGGCGATGTACTTCTTGGTCTCGGCCGGGTACTTCTTGATGAACTCTGTGGTGAGTGCCGCCGAGCCGCCGTGCCATGGTGCGAGCGGGTCGCCGAGGATGTACTTGGCGATCACGCCCGCTTCGAGCACGCGCGTGGTGCCGTTCATGCGGCCCACGGTGCCGGTGGGCTCCAGCGTGTAGCAGGCGTCGACCTGGCCGGCGGCGAGTGCGGCCACGTGCTGGCTGATGGGCAGTTCGGTCACTGCCGTGCCACCGGCGCCGGCACGTTCGAGCACGGTGAGGGCGAGCGTCTTGTTCTGGATGCCGGGGCCCGAGGCCACGCGCTTTCCCTTCAGCTCGGCGATGCTCTTGACCGGGCTGTCCTTGGGCACGATGAACTGGTCGAGCACGTACTTCGCGTTGCTCGGGTTGGTGGCGATGATCTTGTAGAGCCCGGGCGATGCGATCTCGCCCACGCCCAGGTTGCCCGAGCCGGTGCCGTTGGCGGCGCCGTCCGCGCGCCCCGAGAGCATGGCCTCCATCACCTGCTGGGCACCGGCAAACTTGATGGCTTCGACATCGAGGCCGACGTCCTTGAAGTAGCCCTTCTCGACGGCGGCGTACAGCGGCAGGCCGGCGGCGATCGGCCAGTAGCCGATGCGGATCTTGGGGCCGGCTTGCGCGCGCGCGATGGTGGGTGCGCCCAGGGCGATGGCGCCTGCGGCGAGGAGGCGGCGTCGGCGGGTGTTGAGGCGGGCTTCGGTGGTCATCGGTGGTACTCCTGGTGGCTGTCGGTGAAGGGGAGCGTGGGCGAACGCAGCGAGGTCAGGCGGCCGGTTTGAGCGATGCGAGGTACGCACGCCAGCCGCCGAACGAGGTGATGTCTTTCGCGCCTTCGAGCGCATGGGCCTCGCAGATGAAGCCGTGCACCGAAGTGCCGTCGGCGAGCGTCAGGCTGCCCAGGCCGAGCGGCGCGGGGATGAGCGCAAGGAAGGAGCCGACGGCCTCGAAGGGCAGGTCCCAGACCTCGACGGCGATGGCGGCTCCGCCAGACGCCACGCGCAGCAGCCCGGGCTTGGGCGGCACCGTGCCGGGCAGTGCGTACAGGCGGTACTGCGCTGCGGTGGTGGTGGGCGTGCGCAAGGTGGCGCCGCGTTCGGTGAGTTGCCCATTGAGCGGCAGGCCGCTCAGGTGCGCGCCGACCACGGCGATCGCGAGCGTGGGTGCGGCCGCTGGCGGGCGGGTGAGCTTGCAGGGCGTCTTGGTGCTGCGACCGATGGCGCCCAGCGGCAGGCCAAGCCGCGCCTGCCACACGGCGCCGAAGCGCGCGAGTGCGGCATCGAAGTTGGGCGGCGCGATGAATGTCACGCCGAAGGGCATGCGCTTGTCGGCGAAGCCGAAGGGCAGGGCCAGCGCGCACCAGCCGAGCAGGTTGACGAAATTGGTGTACGCGCCAAGCTGTGCGTTGGCGCCGATCGGGTCGGCCGCCACCTCGGCCATGGTGGGGTGCACGGGCGCGGTGGGCACCATCAGCACGTCGGCCTGTTGCCAGATCGACTGCGCATCGCGTTGCGCGGCGCGCAGCGCGTACTGGCCCCGAAAGGCATCGGTGGCGGTGAAGTTGCGCGCGCTCTCGACGATCTGCCGCACCGAGGGGTCGAATACTTCGGGCTGCCGGTCGAGCAGCTTTTGTACTGCCGCGTGGCGCTCGGCCACCCACGGGCCGCCATAGAGCAACTCGGCGGTGGCGTGCAGCGGCGAGAAATCGAGTGGCACCACCTCGTGGCCGAGCGATTGCACATGCGCCGCGGCCTTGGCGAACGCGGCCCGGTAGCCGCTCTCGCCCTGCGGGCCCGGGAACATTGGCCGCGCCGGGATGCCCACGCGCAGCACTGGCTTCAGGCGCGCCGGGCCGGGGGCGTAGTTGCTGTAGGCATCGGCGGCGTCGGGCCCCTCGATGAGCGACAGCACCTGCGCGGCGTCGTCCACCGTGAGCGCCATCACCGAGATGCAGTCGATGCTGCGGCACGCGGGCAGCAGGCCGCTGGTGCTCACGCGCCCCGGCGTCGGCTTGAGCCCGATGAGGTTGTTGAAGCCCGCCGGCACGCGGCCCGAGCCCGCCGTGTCGGTGCCGAGCGCGAAAGGCACCTGGCCCATCGCAACGGCATACGCGGTGCCCGAACTGGAGCCGCCGCTCACGTAGGTTGCATCGAAGCTGTTCGGCACGGCGCCATACGGCGAGCGCGTGCCGACCAGACCGGTGGCGAACTGGTCCAGGTTGGTCTTGCCGACAGGGATGGCGCCCGCGTCCACCAGCCTCTGCACGGCGAGCGCGTGGCGCGCGGCCGGCCCTGCGGCGAAGCCCTTGCACGCGGCGGTGGTGGGCAGGCCGGCCACGTCGATGTTGTCTTTCACGCCGAAGGGGATGCCCAGCAGCGGCAGGCTGTCGAGGACCTGCGTCCCGTCGCTGAGCAGGCGCGCGTCGCAGGCATCGGCGCGTGCCATCAGTTCGTCATCGGGCAGGCGCGAGATCCAGGCGGCGGCCGACTGCTGCGACTGCTCGGCCATGAAGCGCAGCATCAGCTGCCGCACCGTCAAGGTGCCCGTGCGCAAGGCCTCGCGCAGTTCAGGCAAGGTTCTGGGATCGATCATGTCGGGCTCGCCCTGCATTTGTGCATCCAAACTTGTATGCAAGATGCAAAGCAGATGGCGTGCCAGTGCGGTTCGACTCCTGGGGCGTTCAGCGGGATCGGCGATGGCACAAGCTGTGCTCGTGCGATGTACACGCTGCACGCGCGCTGCTGGCTGCGAGAATCGCCGCGACCTACGGCCCTGCCGGCACGCACCGGCGCGTGCGCCACGGCCTCCCTGAGTGAGCCCCGAGACCGAACACCCGAGCCCCCCGCCTGCCCGCGAAGGCCACGCACAGGCGCAGCCCTGGCCGCCCGCCCCGCCGCGGCCTGCGCCGCTCATTCAATGCCTGACGCTCGCGCTGCTGCTGCATGTGCTGCTGGTGCTGATCGTCGGCACGGCGCCCGGCTCCGGCGCCGGGCAGCAGGGGAGCGGGGCGCCACCCCTTCAGCTGGTGCTCGAAGGCGCGCGCGAACCGGATGACGCGGCCTCGGCGGTGGGTGGGGGGGGTCTGCCCGCGCCCACCGAGCTCTTGATTGCCATCGCGCCGCGCGACAGCCAGCCGACCGCGGCCGACACGGCGCGCGCCGCCCCACGGGGTCCCAGCGCGGAGCGAGCGGCGCCTCCAGGCACGGGTCGCACGGCACCCCCGGCGACAGATTCGGAGCGCGGGGCCGATGCGCCGCGCGCACCGCTGGAAGATGCCGAATCACCGCCCGCGCCCGTGCCTTCGCCTGCGCCTGCGCCTGCGCCTGCGCCTGCGCCTGCGCCTGCGCCGACCCCCGCCCCGCGCGCGCCGGAACTGGTGTTGCCCCGTGCAGAGGATCGCCGTCCCGACGCGTTCTCACGTCCGCTGCCTCCAGCGCCCGTGCCTGAGCCGCCCGAACCCGTGCCAGTGCCAGTGCCAGCACCAGCACCAGCACCAGCACCAGCCACCGCGCAGCCCGTCCCGGCAGCACCCGCGCCCGAGACGCAGCCGGCCGAGGCCGCGCCGGCTCCCTTGCCAGCGCCGCCTGCTCCGGCACCCGCACCCACGCCTGCACCTGCACCTGCACCTGCACCTGCACCTGCACCTGCACCTGCACCTGCACCCGTGGTGGCCCGACCGTCGGACGCTGCCTCGCAAGCAGTGACGGAGCCTATCCCTGTGACGCCTGCGCCTCCTGTGCGCCCGGCGCCGACGCCCGAGCCTGTCGTTGTGCCGGCAGCGCCTCCGGCCCTGCCCCCGCCGGCGCTGCCCGCACCGACGCCAATCCCACCCGCGCGGCCGGCGGTGGCCCCAGCCGCGGCGACATCGACATCACCACCCGTGACGGCACTGCCGCCCACGCCCGTACCGGTACCCACACCGTCGCTGCCGCCCGCCACGGCGAAGCCGCCGCGACCGTTCCTGCCTGGTGTGCCTGGCTACGACGCCGAGGGTGCCACCGACGTCCCTGGCACCCGCGGCGCTGCCACCGCACCGGCCACCGGTGCCAGTGCACCCCCCGCGCCCTTGAACCTGAACCTGCCGGGGTCTGCTTCGATGGGCCCGACGAGCACGCAACGCGCGCCGGGCCTGCTTCCCTTGTTGCAGGCACCCCCGGATCGCCGGCCCAAGCTCAGCGAGGAGATTCAGAAGTCGGGCAAGCCCGATTGCCGCACGGCCCACGCCGACAAAGGCCTGTTCGGCGCGCTGCCGCTGGCCGCCGGTGCGCTGGGCATCGACCCGGGCTGCCGCTGGTAGGCACCGCGCGCTGCGCGGCGGTCGTTCACCGCGCCGGTGAACTGGCCGTCTCGGAGTTGCTCGCGTTCGCGCTGGCCGCGGTGAAAGGGGCCACCGGCGCGCTGGCGGGTGCGGGCGCCGCAGCAGACGGCGCCCTGTTGAGCACACGCGCAGCGGCGACGTGCAGCGGCACCGTCAGGCCGTGTTGCGCCGTGGCGGTCGACACTTGCTGGCCCTGCGCGCTGCCGTGCGCCGCGAAGTCGCCACCCTTGTCGTAGATGAAGCGCGTGAGCGCGCCGACCTCGGCGTCCGACAGATCGCTGCCGACCAGCATCAAGGCGGCCGTGGCCACGCTTCGAACCGGTGCCGGCTGCGTGGCGTAGGTCCCGGCCGGCACGGTGTGCGCGAACAGGCCGCTCTTGTCGGCCGTCAGTTTCGTGGCCGCGTCGGCGCTGAGCGGGAGCAGGCGCAGTGGTATGGCCGCGATCGCGTCGCGGATGCTGTCGGCCGGCACCCCGATCACCTGGATCACCGCATCGACCTCGCCCCGCTGCAGGCCGATCAGCGCATCGGCCAGTGGCAGTTCGATGGCCTTCACATCGCTCGATCGCAAACCGTGTGCATCGAGCACGCGCAACGCGGTCGTGCGAGACGCCGAGCCGGGCCGCCCGATGGCCACGCGGCGGCCGCGCAGGTCGGCGGGCGTTGCGTAGGGCGCATCGAGCCGCACGAGTACATGTACCGGTTCGGGGTAGAGGCTGCCCAGTGCACGCAGCGTGGGGTCGGCCCCGCCGTGCGCGAAGGCGCCCTTGCCGTCGTAGGCGGCGAGCGCAGCATCGGCCTGCACCAGCGCCAGCGAAACCTTGCCGGCACGCAGCAGATCCAGGTTCTCCTCCCCGCCGAGCGTGACGAGCGGCATCGTGCGGCCGGGCTTGAGTTCGGACAGCGCACGCGCAAAGCGAAGGTACTGGCCGTGCTCCGGCCCGGCAGCGATGGCGTAGCCGTTGGCTGCGCGCGCGAGGCGGGCGTTGATCGTCGCGTGAGCGAGCGCCAGTTCCTCCTCGACCACCGCAAGCGTGTCGGGCGACGAGTCCTTCTGCACCGACTCGATCACCTTGCGCATCGCGTCAAGGATCGCCGCTGGGCCGCGTGCCGGTGCGCTGGTGGCATAGGCTGGCGCTTCGGATGGCCGGTAGCCCGCCGGAGCCACGGCAACCCAATTGTCGCCATCGCGGCGGTAGAGCGCGGTGCCGCGGGCGCGGACCTGATCGCCGGCCTTGTTGCCGCCCGACTGGACGCCGACGATGCCCTTCGGCCCGGTGCCGAGCGCCGACACCAGGCCGGCCATGCCGGGTGCGTCCCATGCGCCGAAGTCGATGTCGCGTTCGACCTTCAGCACCGCGTCGAAATAGACGACGCGGCGCGTTTCGTTGCGCGCCTTGGTGTCGGCCTGCGAGCCGCGGCGCACGAACTCCACCAGCGTCACCGACCCGGGTGGTAGCGCCTGCGCGAGGCGCAACGTCACATCCTTGCGAAGCACCTCGGCATCGGGCCCGGCGGTGCAACCCGCGAGACCCGAAAGCAGTGCGAAGACCAGCAGCAGGCAACGCATCGTCAACCTCCGATGAAGGGCAGCGGCAGGATCAGCGTCAGCAGGAAGGCGTTCATCAGGTCGATGAAGAACGCCCCGGCCAGCGGCACGATCAGGTAGCTCTGCGGCGCGGGACCGTACTTCGCTGTGATCGCCTGCATGTTGGCCATCGCGGTCGCGGTGGAGCCGACGTTGAAGCCGATGAACGCGGCACTGGTCACCGCGGCTTCGTAGTCGCGGCCCATGAGCCGGAAGCAGACGAAGACCGCATACACGATGATGACCGCCACCTGGGCGACGAGTATCACGATCATCGGCCCGGCCGCGCGGGCGACCTCGATCACGTCGAGCACCATCATTGTCGTCACCAGAAAAAGCGACAGGCATACGCCCGCGAGCAGCTCCGAGGCGCGATCGTCGAAGCGCACGCGGGCGAACGGCGCCAGGTTGCGGATCGCGATGCCGAGCAGCATGCACCACAGGAACCCCGGGATCGTGACGGCACCGCCCGAGAACCTCGAGGCCAGCCATTGCCCGCCGAGCACCGCGGTCAGGATGCCGGCCAGCGCCAGCAGCACGGCCACTGTGCCGATGGGTTCGCGCGAGGGTGCAGCCTCGTCCCCGTTGTCACCCGGTGCATCGGCCGCCGTGCCGCTCGAGCGCAGCCGGTGCCGCGTAATCAGGAACTGCGCGACCGGGCCGGCGATGATGCCGCCGACGATCAGGCCCATCGTCGCCACCGTCATCGATAACTCCATCACCGACTGCAGGTTGTTGTAGTCGGCGAAACGTTCGGCGTAGGCCGCGCCGGTGCCGTGGCCGCCCACCAGCGTGATCGAGCCGGCGACCAGGCCATAGATCGGGTGCAGGTCGAGCAGCTTCGCCACGCCGACGCCGACCGCGTTCTGCACCAGGATGTAGGGGAACAGCACGATCAGGAAGATCACCAGCGCGCGCCCGCCGCGCCGGAGCTGGCGCAGGTCGGCCGTCATGCCCACGCCGGCGAAGAACATCAGCAGCAGCAAGGGCTTGAGCGTCTGGTCGACCACCAGCTTGACGTCGAAGAGCGCCCAGGCCACCGAGGCGATCAGGGCGAACATCACGCCGCCGGTGATGGGGTCGGGAATGTTGTAGCGCGAGAGCAGCCTGACCCGGCGGTTGAGCAGCGTGCCGATCAGCAGCACGACGACCGCGGCCAGCAGCGAGGCAACGGGATCCAGAGTGATCGCTGAGTTCATCCGGTGATTTCACAGTGCGCGCGCGTTCCTGTCGATGGGGTTTGCCTTTGAGGGGCTATCGTCCGGAACAATGCGGCCTGCACCGGCGACGCCACAGCCCTCGGCCGCCCGGTGCGCAGTTTGCATCCGAGAACCTGAGGAGGACCCATTGACAGTCACCCCGCCCGCCGCCGCCCCACAGGCCCGTGACCCCGCCGCGACAGCCACCCGCGAGCCGGTGCTCGACACCATCGAACGCGTCTGCGAACTCTGCTTCGGCCTCTTCATGGCGCTGACCTTCGTGGGGGCGGTGTCGGTGGCCAGTGATGGCGCGCATGCCGGGCGGGTGATGTTCAACACCGCGCTCGGATGCAACCTCGCCTGGGGGCTGGCCGACGCGGTGATGTACCTGGTGCGAACGCTGTCACAACGCGCACGCCGTGTCGCGCTCGCCACCGCTGTGCGCGCCGAGGCCGACGCCGTGCGCGGCACGCAGATGGTCCACGCCGAACTGGGCAGCGTGATGCGCACCCTGGTGAGCGATGCCGACCTCGAGCCGATGCGCCGGCGCCTCGTGGCGCTGCCCGAGCTGCCGATGCGCGCCACCCTGGTCGGGCGCGACTTCGCCGCAGCCGCCGCGGTCTTCGCCATCGTGGTGCTGGGCACGTTCCCGGTGGCGCTGCCGTTTCTGCTGCTCGACGAGAAGCCCGCGCTGCTGGCCTCGCGTGTCCTCACGCTCGCCATGCTGTTCGCCTGCGGGATCGCGCTCGGCCGCTATGCCGGTGGCGGCGGCTGGAAGGCGGGCCTGGCGATGACGGTCGTGGGTGTGCTCCTGACGGCGGCGATCATCGCGCTCGGCGGCTGAGGCTGCCCGGTGCGCCCCTTGACTGCGCCACTCACCCGCGCCCGAAGTGGGCGAACAGGAGCGCAAGCACCACCAGCGTGAGGGCAGCGCTCAGGCACTTCCAGAACAGCACCGGGTTGCGCTCCACCAGCGCGGGCCGCGTGTCGCGCACGAACTCGGCGTTGGGGTGGCGCAGGTCGTGCGTGAACTCGGACAGCGCCTCGTACCGGCGCAGCGGGTCCACATGCAGGGCCTTGCGCAACACGGCATCGATCCACGCCGGGGTCTCGCGGTCTTCGGACAGCACCGAGTCGTAGTGCAGGCGCTTCTGCGCCGTGCGTGTGCGTGACTTGGCCACCTCGGCGCCGTAGGGCAGTCGGCCGCTGAGCATCTGGTAGGTGATCACGGCGAGCGAGAACAAGTCCGAGCGCTCGGTGCCGGGCTCGCCGAGAAAGTACTCGGGCGCGGTGTACTGCACCGTGCCGAGGATGGGCTCGGGCGCGTCGCCCGGGCCGTTGCGCTCGGTGACGCCGGCCACGCTGACAGAGCCGAAGTCGATGATCTTCACGGTGCCGGTGCGGTCGATCATGATGTTCTCGGGCCGCAGGTCCTGGTGCAGCATCTCCAGCCGGTGAAAGGCCTGCAGGCCGCGCGCGATCTGCTCGACGATGCCGCGCACGCTGTCCAGGCTCGGGCGGGGGTGGTCCACCATCCATTGCGCGAGCGTCTGGCCCTCGATGAACTCGGTGGCCACATAGAGAAAGCGGCGCTCGCGCGTGGGCGGGTAGGGCTTCAAGACGTGCGGGCTGCTGATGCGCCGCGCCACCCACTCTTCCATCAGAAAGCGCTCTAGGTAGTCGGCATCGCCCTGCAGGTCGGTCGACGGGGTCTTGATGACGACGGCCGCCTGCGTCTCGTTGTCCAGCGCAAGGTGGATGTGGCTGCGGTGGCTGGCGTGCAACTCGCGCACGACGGTGTAGCCGTCGATCACGCTGCGCGCTTCAAGCGCCGGTGGCAGCGGCAGGGCAGAAAGCTGCTGCTGGATCTCGCTCACCTGGCCGTGTTGCGGCAGTTGGTCGACCACCACGATTTGCGCCGTGAGGTTGTCGGTGCTGCCGCGCTCCAGTGCCTCGTCCACGAGCGCGCGCGCGCCGGCGTCGAGATCGTTGCGGTGCCGCGCGATGGTGTGCGCGATGAAGGCGTCGTCGACGAACTCGTAGACGCCGTCGGTCACGAGCAAGAAGGTGTCGCCCACCGCCACCTGCAACGTGAGGTAGTCGATGTCGATGCGCGGGTTGAAGCCCACCGCGCGGCTCAGGTAGCTCTGCGATTCGGAGATGCGCACGCGGTGGTCTTGCGTGAGCTGCTCCAGGCTGTGTTCGTGCACCCGGTAGACCCGGCTGTCGCCCACATGGAAGACATGCGCGGTGGCCGACTTGAGCACCAGCGCGCTCAGCGTGCACACATAGCCGCGGTCCATGTCGTAGCGGTGCGGGCTTTGCTGCGTCTTGGCGTGCAGCCACGAGTTGGTGGCGCTCAGCACGCGTTCGACCGACTTCTTCACCGACCAGGCTTCCGAGGTGCAGTAGTAGTCGTCGATCAGCCCCAGCACCGCGAAGCGGGCGGCGACCTGGCTCACCTCGCTGCTGCCGATGCCGTCGGCCAGTGCGGCCACGATGCCCTTGGAGTTGAGCAGCGCGCCCTCGGGGGTGCTCACGCCATGGAAGTCCTGGTTGACCTCCTTGTGGCCCTTGTCGGAGTGTTGCCCCGTCGAGATCTTCAGTTGCTGGTTGGCCATCGTGCGCTCATGAAAAAGCCCCGGGCCCTTGCGGGGCCGGGGCTGGCTCACTGTAAAGGAAGGATGGGCCGATCAGGCCTTGCGCTTCGGTGCGGTACGCACGTGGGTCGAGTACAGCGTGAGGCCAGTGAAGGCCATGCCGCCCACCAGGTTGCCCAGCACGGTGGGGATCTCGTTCCAGATCAGGTAGTCGAGCAGCGAGAACTTCGCGCCCAGCAGCAGGCCCGAGGGGAAGAGGAACATGTTGACGATCGAGTGCTCGAAGGTCATGTAGAAGAACAGCATGATGGGCATCCACATCGCGAGCACCTTGCCCGTGACGGTGGTCGACACCATCGCGCCGACCACGCCGGCCGACACCATCCAGTTGCACAGCACGCCGCGCACGAAGAGCGTGAGCATGCCGGCCGCACCCCACTTGGCGTAGCCGAGCGTGCGGTTCTCGCCGATCACGCCGATGGCGTGTCCGACGGCGTTGGGTTCGGTCGAGAAGCCGAAGGTGGTCACGATGGCCATGAACACCGCCACGGTGAACGCACCGCCGAAGTTGCCGCAGAACACCAGGCCCCAGTTGCGCAGCACCCCGCCGAGGGTGACGCCGGGCCGCTTGTCGATCAGCGCCAGCGGGCACAGCACGAACACGCCGGTCAACAGGTCGAAGCCGAAGAGGTACAGGATGCAGAAGCCCACCGGGAACAGCACGGCGCCGAGCAGCGGCTGGCCGGTGTTCACCGTGATCGTCACGGCGAACCATGCAGCCAGCGCCAGGATGGCACCCGCCATGTAGGCGCGGATCAGGGTGTCGCGGGTGGACATGAAGATCTTCGATTCGCCCGCGTCGACCATCTTGGTCACGAACTCTGAGGGCGCTAGGTAGGCCATGGGAAATCCTTCTATTGGTGCGTGGAAAAGAAATGCCACGGCCTTTCAGCAAGAAATGAGCCAAATCGGGGATTCCCGAGCGAGGGAACGGGCCGCAATGGGCTTTCTCGCCCTTGCTTGGTGAATGGAAAATGAACGAAACTGATTTGGCGCTGCTGTGGTGCGCCGAGATGTCGTCTTTTGGTGCGGAAGCGCACCGGGCGGGTGAAGCGTTAGCCGCTGCGGTTACGGCGCGTCGCCGAGCGCTTTCGCACGCGCTGCAAGCAACGCGCTCTCCTGCGCGTTGCGCGCCAGTTGCGCGGCGCGATCGAACTCCGCCCTCGCTTCGCCGCGGCGCCCGAGCTTGGCAAGCAAGTCACCGCGCACGCTGGGGAGCCAGTGGTAGTTCTGCAGGGCCGGGTCGTCGCGCATCGCGTCGATGAGCGCGAGCCCCTCGGCCGGGCCGAAGGCCATGCTCACCGCCACGGCACGGTTCAACTCCACGATGGGCGAGGGCGCCGTCTGCGCGAGCGCGTCGTACAAGGCCACGATCTGCGGCCAGTCGGTCTCACCAGCCGTGCGCGCACGCGCGTGGCAGGCGGCGATGGCGGCCTGCAGCGCATAGAGCCCGAGCGCGCCACCCAGCGCCTCGGCGTGTGCGAGCGCGTTCAGGCCGCGGCGGATCAGCAGGTGATCCCATCGCGCGCGGTCTTGCTCCAGCAGGAGCACGGGCCTGCCTTCGGCATCGACACGTGCAGCGGTGCGCGAGGCCTGCAGTTCCATCAGCGCGAGCAGGCCATGCACCTCGGGCTCGTCGGCCGCCAGGCCCGCCAGCACGCGGCCGAGGCGGATGGCCTCGTCGCACAGCGAAGGGCGCATCCAGTCGTCTCCCGAGGTGGCGGTGTAGCCCTCGTTGAAGATGAGGTAGATCACTTCGAGCACCGACCCCACACGCTCGGCGAGCGCATCGGGCGGTGGCAACTCGAACGGCACCTTGGCCGCGCTGAGCGTGCGCTTGGCGCGCACGATGCGTTGCGCGATGGTGGGCTCGGGCACGAGGAAGGCGCGCGCGATCTCGGCCGTCGAGAGGCCGCCCAGCAGCTTGAGCGTGAGCGCCACGCGCGCTTCGGTCGAGAGCACCGGGTGGCAGGCGGTGAAGATCAGCCGCAGAAGGTCGTCGCCGATGCTGTCAGCACGCCGGGCGTCGAGGCCGTCGACGAAGTCCGGCACGATCAACGCCTCCTGGGCTTCGAGTTCGTGGCCGATCTCTTCATGTTTGCTCTGTAGTAGCTTGTCGCGGCGCAGGTGGTCGAGCGCGCGGTTCTTGGCCGTGGCCGTGAGCCAGGCGCCCGGGTTGTCGGGCACGCCGCGCTCGGGCCAGTGCTCGAGCGCGGCGATGAGGGCGTCCTGGGCGAGTTCTTCGGCCAGGCCGACATCGCGCACCATGCGCGCGACGGTCGCGATGATCTTGGCCGCTTCGATGCGCCAGACCGCCTCGATCGCCGCATGCGTGGTGCTGTCGGGGGCCCCGTTCATCAGGCGTTCGGTGGCGGGGCGTTCGGGTCCATGTACATCAGCTCCCACTGGTGGCCGTCGAGGTCGGCGAAGCTGCGGAAGTACATGAAGCCGTGGTCCTTGGGCACCTCGGGCGAGCTGCCCCCGGCCGCGAGCACCTTGGTGACCAGCGAGTCGACCTCGTCTCGGCTCGCACACGAGAGGCAGATCAACACCTCGGTGCTCTTGTTCGCATCGGCCACTGGCTTCTTGATGAAGGTCTGGAAGAAAGGCTCGGTCAAGAGCATCACGTAGATCGCGTCGCTGACGACCATGCACGCGCCTTGGTCGTTGCTGAAGTCCGGGTTGAAGCCGTACCCCAGGCTCTCGAAGAACGCGCGCGACTTCGGCAGGTCCTTCACCGGCAGGTTGACGAAGATCTGGTTGTTGGTGGTCATGTTGGTTCCTCTCGCTTCGCTCAGGGCTTCTCGGCGAGCGTCTTCAGTGTCGCCAGGCCGTTCTCGAAATCGGTGCCGATCATCTTGTCCATGTTGAAGAAGATGCCCATCAGCTTGCCGATGTAGGGCGTGTGGCCGCGCATCGCCCAGGTGACTTCGGTGGCGGGGCCCTGGGGTGCCAGGTGAAAGTCGACCTCGTTGCTTGCGGCCATCGGCTCGGTCATGTCGAGCTTCATCGACACCGTGTTCGGGCCGCGTGGCTCCACGATGGTGATGCTGCCGGCGCCCACGTTCTTGTCGCCCGAGAAGTCGAAGGCCGCGCCCGGCCCGGCATTCGGGCCGCGGTAGCTGCCCTTCATCTGCGGGTCCTTGCGGTTGTAGGGGTTCCATGTGTTGAAGGCGTGCATGTCGTTGATCAGCGGGCGGATCTTGTCCGGCGACGCGTTGACCACGAGCTTGCGCTCCACCTGCAGCGTGTCGGGCCGCGTGGCCGCATAGATCAGCAGCGCGCCCAGCGCCACGACCACGATGACAACAATGGACTTGATCATGGCCGGGCCTCCGTGGCGATATGCAGGTCGCGAAAGCGCTTGACCGCTTCGCCGGGGTTGAAGTCTTCGAGTTCGAACAGTTGGCGCACCTCGATCTCGGCGTCTCGCCCGCCGCCGATGGGTGAAGGGAAGCGGCGCGTCCACTCGATCGCCTCTTCGCGCGAACGGGCCTGGATCAGCGTGTAGCCGGCGACCAGCTCCTTGGATTCGGTGAAGGGCCCGTCGACGAGCGTGCGACGGCCGCCGCCGAACTTGATGCGCCAGCCCTTGGCGGTGGGCAGCAGCCCGTTGGCGTCGAGCAGCACGCCGGCGCGTGCCAGCTCCTCGTGGTAGTCGGCCATCTGTGCCATCAGCGCCTCTTCGGGCAGCACACCGGCCTCTGAGTCGGCGGTGGCTTTCACGATGATCATGAATCGCATGTCAGCTCTCCTTGCGGGGTGGGTGGGGTGTTCACATCCACACGACGAGCAGGACCGGCCTGATTCGACAGGCCGTTGGCGATTTATTCGTAACAGGGGGCCACGGCGCGCACTTCGAGCGTGGCCCAGGCGGCGGCCGGGCACTCGCCGGCGAGGGCGATGGCTTGCTCGCGCGTGGCGCAGTCGACGAGGAAGAAGCCCCCGATCAGCTCCTTGGCTTCGGCAAAGGGCCCGTCGAGCACCTGCTTCTTGCCGCCGCGCACCGCCACGCGTGCGGTGTGCTGGTCTTGCGACTGCAGCGATTCGCCCGCGAGCAAGAGGCCGCGCGCCTTGAGCGATTCGCGCCAGTGCAGCATCTGGGCGTAGAGATCGCGGCCTTCGGCCTCGGTGCGCGTGGCGCGCTGGCCTTGGGGTTCGTGGATCAGCAGCATGTAGGGCATGGGCGTCCTCGGGTGGGTGGGCAGGGCGGACAGAAGAATAGACGACACCACGATCTCATGTGCAGGGACCTCTGCCGGTGTGTACTATGGATCGCGATCTGACCGACACCCACCGCGGGAACCCCTCCACATGGAAGACAGCTCGAAATTTGGCGCATCCCTGACCGAAGATGGTCGGGCGCGGCTGCTCATCGAGGCTGTCACCGACTATGCGATCTACATGATCGACGCCGAGGGCCGCGTCACGAGCTGGAACCCCGGCGCGCAGCGCTTCAAGGGCTATACGGCGCGCGAGATCATCGGGCAGCACTTCTCGCGCTTCTACACGCCCGAGGACCAGGCCGCGGATCTGCCGGCGCGCAACCTGCTGCGGGCCAAGACAGACGGCAAGTTCGAGGAAGAAGGCTGGCGCGTGCGCAAGGACGGCAGCCGCTTCTGGGCGAGCGTCGTGATCGACGCCGTGCGCGACCCCTGGGGGCGCCTCTTCGGATTCGCCAAGATCACGCGTGACTTGACCGAGCGCCGTGCGGCCGAAGAATCGCTGCGGCGCAGCGAGCAGCAATTCCGCCTTCTCGTGCAGGGCGTGACCGACTACGCCATCTACATGCTCGACAACCAGGGCATGGTGAGCAGCTGGAACGCAGGTGCCGAGCACATCAAGGGCTACAAGCCCGCCGAGGTGATCGGCCAGCACTTCTCGCGCTTCTACCGCCCAGAAGACCAGGCCCGCGGCGACCCAGGGCGCGCGCTGGAGGTGGCGCGCCGCGAGGGGCGCTACGAGGCCGAGGGCTGGCGCGTGCGCAAGGACGGCAGCCAGTTCTGGGCCAACGTGGTGATCGACGCCATCCGCAACGATTCGGGCGAGGTGATCGGCTTTGCCAAGATCACGCGCGACGTGACCGCCAAGCGCGAGGCGCAGCATGCCCTCGAAGAGGCGCGCGAGTCGCTCTTCCATTCGCAAAAGCTCGACGCCATCGGCCAGCTCACCGGCGGCGTGGCACACGACTTCAACAACCTGCTGATGGTGATCCTGAGCAGCCTGGAGCTGCTGCGCCGCCGCATTGGTGACGACCCCAAGACGCTCAGCATCCTCGACAACGCCGTGCGCGGCGCCAAGCGCGGAGCCTCGCTCACGCAGCGCATGCTGTCGTTCGCGCGGCGGCAGGACCTCAAACCCACGGCGGTCGATGTGGTGGAGCTTGTGCATGGCGTGGCCGACCTGCTGCGCCGCTCGCTCGGTCCCACCATCACGCTCGACATCCCCAAGCGCGGCGAGCCGCTGCTGGTGTTCGTCGATGCGAACCAGCTCGAGCTCGCCTTGCTCAATCTGGCCGTGAACGCGCGTGACGCCATGCCCGGTGGCGGAACGGTGAGCATCCACACCACGGCCGAAGACGTGAGGCCCGGCGCCGGCCCCGCGAAACTCGCACCTGGCCGCTATGTGCGCGTGACCCTGTCCGACCGCGGCATGGGCATGGATGCGCCAACCCTCGCGCGTGCCTCGGAGCCCTTCTTCACGACCAAGGGGCCCGGCAAGGGCACGGGGCTGGGCCTGTCGATGGTCGAAGGGTTGGCCTCGCAGTCGGGGGGGGCGCTGGTGCTGACGAGCGTGCCGGGCGAGGGCACCATGGCCCAGGTCTGGTTGCCGGTGGCCGATGTTGCGCGTGCGACTGCGGTCCCGATCGCGGCGGCGACAGGCCGCGTACCGCGCACCGCACGCGAGCCCTTGAACGTGCTCGCGGTGGACGACGACAGCCTCGTGCTCACCAACACCGTCGCGTTGCTCGAAGAGCTGGGCCACCACGTGCAGGGCGTGGGCTCGGCCGAAGAGGCGCTGGGTGTGCTGCAGGCGGGGCCGCATGTGCAACTGCTCCTGACGGACCACGCCATGCCCAAGATGACCGGTGCGAGCCTGGTCGAGGCCGCGCGCCGGCAGTCGCCGCAGCTGGCCACCGTGCTGGCCACCGGCTATGCCGAACTCGAGGCCGAGTTGCCGCCGGGCGTCATCAAGCTCGCCAAGCCCTTCGACATCGACGAGCTCGACCGCGCGATCGACGACGCGATGCACCGCGCGCGGCCCGTTGCGCAACAGGGCTGACGCGCTGCTCGTTGGGGGCACAATCCGCCCGCGCCATCCGGCGCCAAGCCCACAGCATCCTTTGCATCGAGGACATATCCCATGGCTACTACCCGCTCCGCCGCCTTGCTCGCCGCGCTCCTGCTCGCGCCCACGCTGGCACTCGCCCAGATGGCCGCCGCACCGTTCGACGGCCGCCTGAAGAAGATCCAGAGCAGCAAGACCATCTCGGTGGCCTACCGCACCGACGCGATGCCGTTCTCGTTCGAAGACGCCGAGAAGAAGCCCACGGGCTACACCGTCGACCTGTGCCGCCGCGTGATCGGCGTGATCGAAAAGCAGATCGGCGTGGCGCCGCTCGAGATCAAGTGGGTGCCGGTGACGCTGCAGACGCGCTTCAGCGCCGTCAACAGCGGCCAGGCCGACATGGAGTGCGGCGCCAGCACGGTGACGCTCGGCCGCCTGAAGGAAGTCGACTTTTCCTCGCTGGTGTTCGTCGACGGCGCCGGCGTGCTGGTGCGCAAGAGCACCGAGGGCATGTCGCTGTCCGCCCTGGCCAACAAGAAGATCGGCGTGATGACCGGCACGAGCAACGAGCGCGCGCTGAACGAGGCGCTCAAGGCCAAGGTCGTAACCGCCACGGTGGTGCCCGTCAAGACGCGCGAAGACGGTCTTGCGCAGCTCGAAGCCGGCACCATCGACGCCTTCGTGGGCGACCGCGTGCTGCTGGTCGGCCTGGCCGGCAAGTCCAAGGATTCAGGCTCGCTCGCGCTGATGGCCGATGCCTTCTCGTACGAGCCTTACGCCATCGCATTGCCGCGTGGCGATTGGGCGCTCAAGCAATCGGTGAATGCGGCCCTGTCGCAGATCTACGCAAGCGCCGCGCTGCCCGAGCTGTACGGCAAGTGGTTCGCGCCGCTGGGCCGTCCCTCGCCAGTTCTCGAAGTGATGTACGCGCTCGGCCGCCTGCCCGAGTGACCGTCTGGCCCTGCGCCGCCGAGTCGGGATGACTCGCGCCGCAGGGTGGGCCGCTTCTCGGGGAGTGGCCCGCCCCTCCCCGCAGGGTTGGCGGGTCGAGCAGGGGGCGTCATCGCGCTAGCCGCCAGTGCCTTGAGGGTGTCTCGCCTGCTCGACAAAGGCTTGCAGGTAGTCGATCTGCACGTCGGCCTCGCGCGCGCCCAGAAAGATCTGCTTGGCGATGCCGTGGCGGCCGAGCTTCACCGGCACCACGGCCATCGTCTCGGTGTACTCCTCGACAAGCCAGCGCGGCAACGCGGCCACGCCGCGGCCGCTGGCCACCATCTGCAACATGATGTCGGTGGTCTCGATGGTCTTGTGCCGCTTGGGTGAGATGCCGGCGGGCATCAGGAACTGGGTATAGACGTCGAGCCGGTCGATGTCCACCGGGTAGGTGATGAGCACCTCGTTCGTGAGGTGCTGCGGCTTCACATAGGCCGCGCCCGCAAGCGCGTGCTCTCGGTTCACCACCAGCACCTGTTCGTAGTCGAACACCGGCTCGAAGTGCAGGCCGGGCTTGTAGAGCGGGTCGGGCGTCACCAGCAGGTCGATCTCGTAGCCGAACAGCGCGCCGATGCCGCCGAACTGGAACTTCTGCTTCACGTCCACATCGACGTCCGGCCAGCGCGCCAGGTAGGGCGCGGCGATCTTGAGCAGCCATTGGTAGCAGGGGTGGCACTCCATGCCGATGCGCAGCGTGCCGCGCTCGCCCTGCGCGAATTGCTTGATGCGCTCCTCGGCCAGATCGAGTTGCGGCAGCACGCGGTTGGCAATGGCCAGCAGGTACTGGCCGGCCTGCGTGGGCCGCAGGCTGCGGCCTTCGCGCAGCCAGATCTGCGTGCCAAGCTGCTCTTCGAGCTTGCGCATGGTGTGGCTCAAGGCCGATTGCGTGAGGCACAGCACGCCGGCCGCTGCTGTCAGCGACCCGTGCTTGTCGACCTCCCGGACGATGGAAAGATGGATGCGCTCAAGCATGAACAGAATTCATCCATTGGTGAGAAATGACCATTTTACGTCATGGCTTGCGCTGCCTAGCATTCGCGCCATCAACCTGATGGAAGCAGCATGCCCACGATCAAGACCCACAACCTCGGCTTTCCCCGCATCGGCGCTCGCCGCGAACTGAAGTTCGCGCTGGAGTCGTACTGGAAGAACCAATCGTCGCGCGACGAGCTCAAGTCCATCGGCGCGCAACTGCGCCAGCGCCACTGGGTGCACCAGATCGACCTCGACCTGGCGCCCGTGGGCGATTTCGCCTTCTACGACCAGGTGCTCGACATGAGCTTCACGCTCGGCAATCTGCCCGACCGCGTGCGTGACTTCCATGGCGACGCGCTCGACAACTACTTCCGCGTGGCGCGCGGTCGCTCGGCCAAGTCGTCCGAGGAGAACGCCTGCTGCGGTGGCCATGGCGGCGTGGCCGCTGGTGAGATGACCAAGTGGTTCGACACCAACTACCACTACATCGTCCCCGAGTTCAAGGCGGGCACCGAGTTCAAGCTGGATGCCTCGCGCCTGCTGGAGCAACTGGCCGAGGCCAAGAAGCAAGGCGTGAAGGCCAAGCCGGTGATCGTCGGACCGGTCACGTACCTTTCCATCGGCAAGAGCAAGGACGACTCCAACCGCCTCGCGCTGCTGCCCAAGCTGCTGCCGGTGTACGCCGAGCTGCTGGACACGCTGGCCGCGCAGGGCGTGGAGTGGGTGCAGGTCGACGAACCCATCCTCGTGACCGAACTCGATGCCGATTGGCGCCATGCCTTCAACACGGCGTATCACGACCTCAAGGGCTGCAAGGTGAAGATCCTGCTGGCCACCTACTTCGGCCAGTTGCAGGAGAACGCCCACCTCGCCGCCAACCTGCCGGTGGCCGGCCTGCATGTCGATGCCATCAACGGCCGTGACGACGTGCTGCCGCTGCTCGGCATGCTGCCTGCCCACAAGGTGCTGTCGCTGGGCGTGATCAACGGCCGCAACATCTGGAAGACCGATCTCAACGCCGTGCTCGACTGGGTCGAACCGCTGGCGCAGCGCCTGGGCGAGCGGCTGTGGATCGCGCCGTCGTGCTCGCTGCTGCACGTGCCGGTCGACCTGGGCCAGGAGCGCAAGCTCGATGCCGAAGTCAAGTCGTGGCTCGCTTTCGCGCTGCAGAAGATCGAGGAGTTGAACGTTCTGGCGAGCGCGCTCAACCGCGGCCGCGATTCGGTCAAGGCCGCGCTCGCTGCGAACCAGGCCGCCATCACGGCCCGGCGCAACTCGCCGCGCGTCAACAACCCCGCCGTGAAGGCTGCCATCGCGAAGATCGATGCGAAGCTCGGCCAGCGCATGAGTGGCTATGCCGCGCGTGCCGCCAAGCAGGCCAAGGGGCTGAAGCTGCCCGCCTTCCCCACGACCACCATCGGCTCGTTCCCGCAGACGGCAGAGATCCGCCACGCCCGCAGCCAGTACAAGGCCGGCGAGATCGACGAAGCGGCCTACACCGAGGCGATGCGCGCCGAGATCGCCCATTGCGTGAAGGAACAGGAGGCCTTGGGCCTGGACGTGCTGGTGCATGGCGAACCCGAGCGCAACGACATGGTCGAGTACTTCGGCGAGCAGCTCGACGGTTACGCGTTCAGCCAGTTCGGCTGGGTGCAGAGCTACGGATCGCGCTGCGTGAAGCCGCCCATCCTGTTCGGTGACATCAGCCGCCCGAAGGCCATGACGGTGAACTGGATCCAGTACGCCGCATCGCTCACCACCAAGCCGATGAAGGGCATGCTCACCGGCCCGGTGACGATCCTCAACTGGTCGTTCGTGCGCGACGACCAGCCCCGCTCGGTGTCGTGCAAGCAGCTTGCCCTGGCGATCCGCCAGGAGGTGCTCGATCTCGAGCAGGCCGGCATCCGCGTGATCCAGATCGACGAGGCCGCGTTGCGCGAAGGCCTGCCGCTGCGCCGCGCGCAGTGGAAGGAGTACCTCGACTGGGCGGTGGAGTCGTTCCGCATCACCGCCAACGGCGTGGCCGACGAAGCGCAGATACACACGCACATGTGCTACTCGGAGTTCAACGACATCATCGGCGCCATCGCCGACATGGACGCCGACGTCATCACCATCGAAACCTCGCGCTCCGACATGGAGCTGCTCGATGCCTTCAAGGACTTCAAGTACCCCAACGAGATCGGCCCGGGCGTCTACGACATCCACTCGCCCAACATCCCGAACGAGGACTACATGGTCAAGCTGATGAGGCTGGCCGCCGAGCGGGTGCCCGCCGAGCGCCTGTGGGTCAACCCCGACTGTGGCCTCAAGACCCGGCAGTGGGCCGAGGTGACGCCGGCGCTGACCCACATGGTGTCGGCGGCGAAAAAGCTGCGCGCCGAACTGGCCTGATCCTTCCCGTTGCCATTTGCATCCCGGCCTGTGTGCCGGGATTTTTCATTTCTGTGCGCCACTTTCCAATGGGCGTCGGGTTGGTGTCGGCGGATCGCTTGAACGCAGCGCGATCGTGGCAAAAGTCTCGGATCGCGCGAGGTGCCCTGCACACACCCCACTCCTGGGGACTTTCCCAGTGGTCTGGGCCGGCCAAGCTCAGAGTCCGCTTTCAGACCATCACGCAAGTCCTTATTTATGAAGCACTTTTTACGTGCCTTTGCCGATTGAGGAAGCGTGCCTAAGTGCTTGATTCCATTGATTTTTCTTTACAGATTCCGTTGACCCTGCCTCATTCCATGAGCTACAGTGCAATTAAGTGCACTTCAGTGGGTTTTTGTGGCAAACATCGTGTTTCAGGGGCCTGCGGGGCTGACGCTGGACGGCAAGGGGCGTATCGCCATGCCGTCGCGTCACCGCGAGGTCCTGTCCGCGATGGGCTGCAGCCAGCTCACCATCACCAAGCATCCCGAAGGCTCGTTGATGATCTTCCCGCGCCCCGCGTGGGAGAACTTCCGCGAGCGCGTCGCCGCGCTGCCCATGGAGGCCGCCGGCTGGAAGCGCATCTTTCTCGGCAACGCGATGGACGTGGAGATCGATGCCTCGTCGCGCGTGCTGATCGCCCCTGAGCTGCGCGCTGCCGCGGGCCTCACCCGCGACGTGATGCTGCTCGGCATGGGCAGCCACTTCGAGCTCTGGGACGCCGCCCGCTACGCCGAGCACGAGGCCCGCGTGATGCAGTCGCCGATGCCCGAGGCGCTGAAGAGCTTCAGCTTCTGAGCGAGACCTTCATGTCCGCGCCGGCCACCCCGTTTGAACACACCACCGTGCTTCTGAATGAAGCCGTGGATGCGCTCGTGACCACGCCCGACGGCACCTACCTCGACGGCACCTTCGGCCGCGGCGGGCATTCGCGCCTGCTGCTCTCGCGGCTTTCGCCGAAGGGGAGGTTGATCGCGATCGACCGGGACCCCCAAGCCGTTGCCGCTGCGACATCAGGTGCAACGCGGGTCGATGACCCGCGTTTTTCCATCCATCACACAAGCTTCGCGAACATGGTGCCCACCCTGGCCGCGCTCGGCGTGGACAAGGTGCACGGACTTCTGCTCGATCTGGGTGTGTCTTCCCCGCAGATCGACGACCCCGATCGTGGGTTCAGCTTCCGCTTCGACGGGCCGCTGGACATGCGCATGGACACGACCCGGGGCGAAAGCGCCGCGGATTTTCTGGCCCGCGCCGACGAGCGCCTTATCGCGGAGGTGATAAAGAACTATGGGGAAGAACGGTTTGCTCTACAGGTTGCAAAGGCGCTTGTTGCTCGGCGCGAGAGCGGGAATCCTGTTCGAACCACCGCCGAGCTTTCCTCGGTCGTGGCTGGCGCGGTCAAAACCCGCGAAGCGGGCCAGAACCCTGCAACGCGCACATTTCAAGCTCTACGGATTTTCGTCAACGCCGAGCTTGAGGAACTCGAGCAGGGTCTGAGCGCGGCGCTCGACCTGCTCGTGCCTGGTGGCCGCCTCGCGGTCATCAGCTTTCACTCGCTCGAAGACCGCATCGTCAAGACCTTCATTGCGAAGGAAAGCAAGGAGGTCTTCGACCGCCGTGCACCCTTCGCGGCACCGAAGGCGATGCGGCTGAAATCGATCGGGCGCGTCAAGCCGGGTGACACCGAGGTCGATGCCAACCCGCGCGCGCGTTCGGCGGTGATGCGCGTGGCCGAACGAACCGAGGTGCTCGCATGACCCGGTTGAACGTGATCCTGCTCGTCGCGCTCGTGATCAGCAGCGTGTACCTCGTGCGCGTGTCGTACGAGTCGCGCCGCCTGTTCGCGGCGCTTCACAAGGCGCAGAGCGAGGCGCACCAACTGGAGATCGATCACGAGCGGCTGAAGGCCGACCAGCAATCGCAGGCAACGCACCTGCGCGTGGAGCGTGTCGCGCGCGACCGCCTGGCCATGCGCAGCGCCACGCCCGCGGTCACGTACTACGCCACCTACGCCGCCTCGGCACCGGGGGGCGCGCGATGAAGATCCAGGGCAAGGCCGCGAAGGCAGCCAACAAGGCCGGCGCCGTCAGCGTGCGCTCGGTGATGTATTCGACCAGCCCGCTGCTGGCCTCGAAGACGCCGCCCTGGCGCTCCAAGTTCCTCGTCGGCCTGGTGGGGCTGGGCTTTTGCGTGCTGGCCGGGCGGGCGGTGTACGTGCAGATCGTCGGCAACGACTTCTTCCTGAAGCAAGGCGAGATCCGCTACGCGCGCACGCTGGAGTTGTCGGCCAGCCGCGGGCGCATCACCGATCGCAACGGCCTGATCCTGGCGGCAAGCGTGCCCGCGCCCTCGCTGTGGGCGATCCCCAAGGAGTTCGAGGCCGACAAGAAGCAGCGCCAGCAGCTCGCGCGCCTGCTGGGCATGAGCACGAGCGAGCTCGCGGGAAAGCTCGACGACAGCCCCAACTTCGTGTGGCTGCGCCGGCAGGTTGACGAGCCGGTCGCCAAGGAGGCGCTGGCACTCGGCATCAAGGGCCTGCACCAGGTGCGCGAGTTCAAGCGCAAATACCCAGAAGGCGAGGCGGCTGCGCACGTGGTGGGCTTCACCAACGTCGAAGAGAAAGGGCAGGAGGGCATCGAGCTCGCCTTCCAGAAGGAGCTGCAGGGCCGCAACGGCACGCGCCGCGTGGTGAAGGATCGGCTCGGCCGCGTGGTCGAAGACATCGGCGAGAGCGTTCAGCCGGTCGATGGCCGCGACATCCAGCTCTCGGTCGACTCCAAGGTGCAGTTCTATGCCTACCAGCGCATCCGCGATGCAGTGGCCGAGCACAAGGCCAAGGCCGGCAGCGTGGTCGTGCTCGACGTGCAGACCGGCGAGGTGCTGGCGCTGGCCAACTACCCGAGCTACTCGCCCGGCGACCGCCAGAACCTCTCGGGTGGCCAGTTGCGAAACCGCGCGTTGACCGACACCTTCGAGCCCGGCTCGACGATGAAGCCTTTCATCATCTCTTTGGCGCTCGAGAGCGGCCGTGTCACGCCCAAGACCGTGATCTCCACCGCACCGGGCTGGATCAACATCACCGGCTCGACCATCCGCGACGCCCACCCGCACGGTGACCTCACCGTCGAAGAGGTGATCCAGAAATCGAGCAACGTCGGCACCGTCAAGATGGCGATGCAGATGCCGGCGCGCGAGATGTGGGAGATGTACACCCAGGTGGGTCTCGGCCAGCGTCCGCAGATCGAGTTCCCCGGCGCAGTCACGGGCCGCCTGCGCCCCTACAAGACGTGGCGCCCGGTGGAGCAGGCCACCATGAGTTACGGCTACGGCCTTTCGGCCAGCTTGTTCCAGCTCGCTCGCGCCTACACCGTGTTCGCGCGCGACGGCGAGTTGATCCCCACCTCGATCGTGCACACCGACGGCCTGCCCGGCGATGCCCAGGCGCCCGGGGTGCGCGTGATGTCGGCCAAGACGGCGCGGGCGGTTCGTCACATGCTGCAGATGGCGGCGGGCCCCGGCGGCACCGGGCCCAAGGCGCAGACCATGGGTTACTCGGTGGGTGGCAAGTCGGGCACCGCGCACAAGCAAGAGGGCAAGGGCTACGCCGAGAAGAAATACCGCTCGTGGTTCGTTGGCATGGCGCCCATCGACAAGCCGCGCATCGTGGTGGCGGTGATGGTCGACGAGCCCAGCAACGGCAAGTATTTCGGCGGCGATGTGGCCGCGCCGGTGTTCAGCGAGGTGGTGCAGCAGACGCTGCGCTCCATGAGCGTGCAGCCCGACCTCGAAGTCAAGCAGCAGATCGTCACCAACAAGCTGCCGGCGGTGGAGGAGAGCTTCTGATGGCGCAGCTCACCGCCCTGCACGACGTGGGCAGCGCCGTCGCCTGGCTGCGCAGCCGCGGCGTGCGCAGCCTGCGCACCGACAGCCGGCGCCTGCAGGCGGGCGATGCCTTCATCGCGTGGCCCGGCTATGCCCACGATGGCAGGCAGTTCGTGCCCGCCGCGCTGGCTGCCGGCGCCGCGGCCTGCCTGGTCGAAGCCAAGGGCGCCGAGGCCTTCAACTTCGATGGCGTGCAGGTTGGCGCGCTGTCGGGCCTGAAGGCTGCCACCGGGCCGCTGGCAAGCGCCTGGTACGAGCAACCCAGCCGCGCGCTTGACGTGGTGGCGGTCACCGGCACCAACGGAAAGACATCGACCGCGTGGTGGGTGTCGCAGTCGCTCAGCCTGCTCGGTCGCCGCTGTGGCGTGGTGGGCACGCTCGGTGTCGGCGAAGCGCCCTCGGCCGCCGCGCCGGGCGCCGAGATCAAGCCCACCGGCCTCACCACGCCCGACCCGGTGACGCTGCAGGCGGCATTCAGGGGCTTCGTTCAAGAAGGCTTCAAGGCCTGCGCAATCGAGGCCTCGTCGATCGGCATCGTCGAGCACCGCATGGCCGGCACGCAGCTCGCCGTGGCGCTGTTCACCAACTTCACCCGTGATCACATCGACTACCACGGCAGCATGGAGGCCTATTGGTCGGCCAAGGCCGAACTCTTCGCGTGGCCCGGCCTGCGCGCGGCGGTGATCAATGTCGACGACGAACGCGGCGCCGAATTGGCGCCCACGCTCCCTCATGGGCTCGGCGTGTGGACATACAGCGCCAAACCGCCGCAGCGCAATGCGCCGCCTGCACGGCTGCAGGCCAGCGAGATCGGCTACGTCGATGGCGGCCTCGTGTTCAGCGTCGCTGAGGGGGGCGAGCCGGTGACTGTGCGCACCGCGTTGATCGGCGACTACAACGTGTCGAACCTGCTTGCCGTGATCGGCGGGCTTCGCGCGCTCGGGGTGTCGCTGGCCGACGCTGCGCGCGTGTGTGCCCAGCTCACTCCGGTGCCCGGCCGCATGCAGCAGATGGGCGGCGGCGAACAGCCGGTGGTAGTGGTCGACTACGCCCACACACCCGATGCGCTGGAGAAGGCCTTGCAGGCCGTGCGCCCCCTGGCCGACGCGCGCAAGGGCACGCTGTGGTGCGTGTTCGGGTGCGGCGGCAACCGCGACGCCACCAAGCGCCCGCTGATGGGCGCGATTGCCGAGCGGCAGGCCGACCAGGTGCTCGCCACCAGCGACAACCCGCGCAACGAGGCGCCGGGCGAGATCCTGCGGCAGATCGTGGCCGGCATGGCGCGGCCCGACCGCGCCATCGTCGTCGAAGACCGCCGCGCTGCCATTGCGCAGGCGATCGCGCAGGCGCAGCCGCAAGACGTGATCCTCGTGGCCGGCAAAGGGCATGAGGCCGACCAGGAAATTGCCGGTGTGAAGCACCCCTTCTCCGATGTGGCCGAAGCGCAGGCCGCCCTGGCCGGGAGGGCTTCGTCATGATGATGACGCTCGCCCAAGCGCACGCCATGCTGCCCGGCTCCACGCTCGTGGGCGACGGCCAGGTGCCCATCAGCCGCGCGCACTCCGACACGCGCACGCTGAAGGCGGGCGACCTGTTCGTCGCGCTGCGCGGCGAGCGCTTCGATGCGCACGAGTTCCTGGCCCAGGCCAAGGCGGCAGGTGCGGTGGCTGCACTGGCCGAACGCGGTCTGGCCGAAGCCGGCCTGCCGGGTCTGCAGGTGGCCGACAGCAAGCAGGCGCTGGGCGCGCTCGCGGCGGCATGGCGCGAGCGCATCCAATTGCCGGTGATCGCCGTCACCGGCAGCAACGGCAAGACCACCTGTACGCAGATGACCGCGTCGGTGCTGCGCGCCTGGCAGGGCGATGCGGCCTTCTGGACCGAGGGCAACTTCAACAACGACATCGGCGTGCCGCTGACGTTGCTGCGCCTGCGCGAGCAGCATCACGCCGCCGTGGTCGAACTCGGCATGAACCACCCGGGCGAGATCGCCGGGCTGGCCGCGATGGCGGCGCCCAGCGTTGCGCTGGTGAACAACGCGCAGCGTGAGCACCAGGAGTTCATGGCGACGGTCGAAGCGGTGGCGCGAGAGAACGGCTCGGTCTTCGCGGCCCTCGGCCCGAGCGGCACGGCGGTCTTCCCGGCCGACGACGAGTACGCGCCGCTGTGGCACCAGCTCGCCGGCACACGGCCGACGCTGACCTTTGCACTCCAAGGCGTGGCCGACGTCACCGCCGATGCGCAGTGGGTCCATGAAGACGGCCCGAACGACCATTGGTCGCTGATGCTGCACACGCCCGCCGGCTTTGCCGCCGTGCAATTGCGCATGCCTGGCTGGCACAACGTGAAGAACGCGCTCGCCGTCACCGCGTGCGCCCTGGCCGCGGGTTGCCCGCTCGATGCGGTCGTGCGCGGGCTCGAAGCCTTCGAGCCGGTCAAGGGACGCTCGCAACTCAAGCAGGGCGTGGTGCAGGGCGTGCCTGTGTCGCTGGTCGACGACACCTACAACGCCAACCCTGATTCGGCCCGTGCCGCAATCGAGGTGCTGGCCTCGCTGCCCGGCCCGCGTTGGCTGGTGCTCGGGGACATGGGCGAGGTGGGCGACCAAGGCCCGGCCTTCCACCGCGAGGTGGGGGCCTATGCACGCACGCATGGCATCAATGCCCTCTGGACGGCCGGCAGCCTGAGCCGCTACAGCGCCGATGCCTACGGCGGCGAACACAACGGCAGCGCGCGTCACTTCAACAGCGTGGCCGATCTGCTGGGTGCGCTCAAGGCGGCGCCCGAGTGCGCCTCGGTGCTGGTCAAGGGCTCGCGCTTCATGAAGATGGAGCAGGTGGTGGCGGCGCTCCTTCACAACAACACAACCCAACAACAAGGAGGCCCGCACCATGTTGCTTAGCCTCGCCCAGTGGCTGCAGAACCTCTACCCCGATCAACTGGGCTTTCTGCGCGTCTTCCAATACCTCACCTTCCGCGCCGTGCTGGCCGCCATGACCGCGCTGCTCATCGGCCTGGCCTTGGGGCCGTGGGTGATCCGCCGCCTGACGGAGTTGAAGATCGGCCAGCCGATCCGCGAGTACGGCGTGCAGGCGCACATCGCCAAGAGCGGCACGCCCACCATGGGCGGCGTTCTGATCCTCCTCGCCATCGGCGTGAGCACGCTGCTCTGGTTCGACTGGAGCAACCGCTTCGTGTGGATCGTCATGCTGGTCACCATCGGCTTCGGCGCCATCGGCTGGTCGGACGACTGGCGCAAGGTGGTGCACAAGAACCCCGAAGGCATGCCGTCGCGCGAGAAGTACATGTGGCAGTCGCTGATCGGCCTCGTGGCGGCGATCTACCTCGCGTTCAGCGTGTCCGAAACCTCGAACCTGCGCGTGCTCGAACTCTTCATCCGCTGGGTGCAGAGCGGCTTCAGCAATGACCTGCCGCCCAAGGCGGACTTGATGATCCCGTTCGTGAAGTCGATCAGCTACCCGCTGGGCGTGTTCGGCTTCATCATCCTCACGTATCTCGTGATCGTCGGGTCGAGCAACGCGGTCAACCTGACCGACGGCCTCGACGGCCTGGCGATCATGCCGGTGGTGATGGTCGGCTCGGCGCTCGGCGTGTTCGCCTATGTGGTGGGCAGCTCGGTCTACAGCAAGTACCTGATCTTTCCGTACATCCCGGGCGCGGGCGAGTTGCTCATCTTCTGCGCCGCCATGGCGGGTGCGGGCCTCGCGTTCCTGTGGTTCAACGCGCACCCGGCGCAGGTGTTCATGGGCGACGTGGGCGCGCTCGCGCTCGGCGGCGCGCTCGGCACCATCGCCGTCATCACGCGGCAGGAAGTGGTGCTCTCGATCATGGGCGGCATCTTCGTCGTCGAGGCACTCTCGGTGATGCTGCAGGTGAGCTGGTTCAAGTACACCAAGAAGAAGACGGGCACCGGCCGCCGCATCCTGAAGATGGCGCCGCTGCACCACCACTTCGAGAAATCCGGTTGGAAGGAGACGCAGGTGGTGGTCCGGTTCTGGATCATCACGATGCTGCTGTGCCTGGTGGGCCTTGCGAGCCTCAAGTTGCGTTGAGACGATGAACTACCTGAAGGACTCGAACGTTCTCGTACTGGGGCTCGGTGAATCGGGCCTTGCGATGGCGCGCTGGTGCGCAGGCCATGGCGCGAACGTGCGCGTGTGGGATTCGCGCGAGCAGGCGCCGCATGACGCCGCCCTTGCCGAGCATGTGCCGCAGGCCCGGCGCCTGCATGGCGATCTGCCGGCCGATGTGCTGAATGGCGTGCAGCTCGTGCTCAAGAGCCCCGGGCTCGCGCCCGCCGACGAGCGCATCGCGCCCACGCTCGCGCTCGCGCGTGACACCGGCGTGCCGGTGCAGGGCGAACTCGATCTCTTCGCCCGTGCCCTGGCCGACCTGAAGGCCGAGCGCGGCTACGCGCCCAAGGTGATTGCGATCACCGGCACCAACGGCAAGACCACGACCACGTCGATGACCGCGCAGCTCGTCGAGCGCGCCGACCGCCGTGTGGCGGTGGCCGGCAACATCGGCCCGACCATGCTTCAGACGCTGGCCGAGGCGCTGGCGGCCGAGCCCGAGGCCGAGGTGGATGAGGCTCTTGCCGAAGCAGCTGCCGCTGACGCTGCAGAAGAGCGCGTCGAGCCGTCCGAGGCGCGTGCCGACTCTGCCGACGCGGTGCCCGAGGCGCCCGTGCTTGAGCCGCCCGCACCGGTCGACGACGATGAGATCGCCGCCGAATCGGAGCAACTCGCCGCGCAAGAGATCCCGGCCGATGCCGAAGCGAAGGTCGAAGCGGCTGCGCAGGCTGCCGTCGAGGTCGAAACCTCGCCGGCCGAAGACGACACCGCCGGCGGTGGCCCACCGCCCCACCTGATCCCGCCGCCCCCGCCGGGCCCGGTGTTCGAGGCGCTGCCCGAGGTCTGGGTGCTGGAGTTGTCCAGCTTTCAGCTCGATGGCGTGCAGGGCTTCGAACCCAGCGCGGCCGCGGTGCTCAATGTCACGCAGGATCACCTCGACTGGCACGGCAGCATGGCGTCGTATGCCGAAGCCAAGGCGCGCATCTACGGCAAGGACGCCGTGATGGTCGTCAACCACGATGATGCGGCGGTCGAGAAGATGATCCCGCCGCCCGTTCCCGGCAAGGGGCGTTTCGCCAAGCCGGTCGAGCGGCGTGTCGTGCGATTCGGTCTCGACGCCCCGCAGCACCCGGGCGATTTCGGCCTGCTGGTGGAGAACGGCATCGCCTGGTTGGTGCGGGCCATGGAGTCCGACGAGACCATCAAGAAGCCGAAGAAGGGTGCAGTCGTCGAGCCCGAAGACCTGCACATCCAGCGCCTGATGCCGGCCGACGCACTGCGCGTGCGCGGCCGCCACAACGCCGCCAACGCACTGGCCGCGCTCGCGCTGGCCACTGCCGTGGGCTGCCCGCTCGCACCCATGCTGCACGGCCTGCGCGAGTACGCCGGCGAGCCGCACCGCGTGGCGTTCGTCGCCGTGGTGAACGGCGTCGAGGCGTACGACGACAGCAAGGGCACGAACGTGGGCGCGACCGTGGCGGCGCTCAACGGGCTGGGCGATGACAAGGCGCCGAGCAAGCTGGTCGTCATTCTCGGTGGCGACGGCAAGGGGCAGGATTTCGCGCCACTCGCCGCACCGGTGCAAAGGCATGCCCGCGCGGTGGCCACCATCGGCCGCGACGCCGAGGCCATCGAGCAGGCGCTGCGCGACACCGGCGTGGCCATGCAGCGCCACGAGACGCTGGAGGCTGCCACGCAGTGGGCCTTCCAGCGCGCGCATGCGGGGGACGCCGTGCTGCTCAGCCCGGCCTGCGCCAGTCTCGACATGTTCCGCAACTACGCGCACCGCGCCGAGGTCTTCGTGGCCGAAGTGCAGGCCTTGGCGGCCTCCGGCGGGGAGGTGGTGTGAGCGAAGTCCTGAACCGCTTCGGGCTGGCCGCGCTGAAGGAGCGCATCGCCTCGCTGCGCAACCGCGGCGGTTCGTCGACGCACGTTCCCATCCGCGACTGGACGGGCGCGACCGGCCAACCCTCCCGGCTGCAGGGCTTCGACCAGACGCTGATCTGGATGGTGGTGGCCTTGCTCGCACTCGGGCTGGTGATGGTCTATTCGGCCTCGGTTGCACTGCCCGACAACCCCAAGTTCGCGCGCTACGCGCAGACCCACTTTCTGGTGCGCCACGCGGTGTCGATCGTGGTGGGGCTGGTGGCCGCGGTGGTGATGGTGCAGGTGCCGGTGAGCGTGTGGGAGAAGAGCGCGCCATGGGTGTTCGTTGCGGCCCTGCTGCTGCTGGTGCTGGTGCTGATCCCCGGCATCGGCAAGGGCGTGAACGGCGCGCGCCGCTGGATCACGCTGGGCTTCACCAACTTCCAGCCCTCCGAACTCGCCAAGCTCGCGATCGCGCTGTACGCCGCCAACTACATGGTGCGCAAGATGGACGTGAAAGAAAACTTCTTCCGCGCCGTGATGCCGATGGCGGTGAGCGTGGCTGTGGTGGGCCTGCTGTTGCTGGCCGAGCCCGACATGGGCGCCTTCATGGTGATCGCCACCATCGCGATGGGCATCCTGTTCCTCGGCGGCGTGAACGGGCGCATGTTCTTCCTGATCACGGCCGTGCTCGTCGGTGCGTTCGTGCTGATGATCAGCTTCAGCGAGTGGCGGCGCGAGCGCATCTTTGCGTACCTCAACCCCTGGGACGAGAAGTACACGCTCGGCAAGGCCTACCAGCTCTCGCACTCGCTGATCGCCTTCGGCCGCGGCGAGGTCTTCGGCCAGGGGCTGGGCGGCAGCGTGGAGAAGCTGCACTACCTGCCCGAGGCACACACCGACTTCCTGCTTGCCGTGATCGGCGAAGAGCTGGGCTTCATCGGCGTGGCGGCGGTGATCTTTGCCTTCTTCTGGCTGTCGCGCCGCGTCTTCCACATCGGCCGCCAGGCGGTGGCACTCGACCGCGTGTTCGCCGGGCTGTTCGCGCAGGGCATCGGCATCTGGATCGGCGGGCAGGCCTTCATCAACATGGGTGTGAACCTGGGCGTTCTGCCGACCAAGGGGCTCACGCTGCCGCTGATGAGCTTCGGCGGCTCGGGGATCCTGATGAACCTGGTGGCGCTGGCGATCGTGCTGCGGATCGATATCGAGAACCGGCAGTTGATGCGGGGGGGCAGGGCATGAGCGTGCGAGCCCTGGTGCGCGGCTTCGATACCTCAGCCCGAGCGGTTGGTGGCATGCCATGGCCATTGAATCCTCACTGTCCGCTCAGCCTGAGGTATCGAAGGCCCACTCCGAGCCTCGCATGCGGAGGCCGCACATGAGCGCGAAGCACCTCATCATCATGGCCGCCGGCACCGGGGGCCACGTGATCCCCGGCCTGGCCGTCGCCACCGAGATGCAAAAGCGCGGCTGGACCATCAGTTGGCTCGGCACCACGCATGGCATGGAGAACAAGCTCGTGCCGCCGTCGGGCATCCCGATGGACAACATCACCTTCAGCGGCTTGCGCGGCAAGGGCCTCGTGCACACGCTGACCGGTGGCTTTCGCCTGCTGCTCGCGTTCTGGGGCTGCCTGCAGATCATCCGCAAGCGCCGGGCGAAGGTGGTGCTGGGGATGGGCGGATATGTGTGCTTCCCCGGTGGCCTGATGGCTTCGCTGCTCGGCAAGCCGCTGATGCTGGTGAACGCCGACGCGGGCCTACTCATGAGCAACAAGAGCCTGCTGCCGGTGGCCGACAAGGTGGCCTTCGGATTCGACGGTGAAGCGGCGCACAAGGTGAAGCAGGGTGTGGTCACCGGCAACCCGGTGCGCGCAGAGATCGAGACCCTGCCGACGCCGTTGGAGCGCTTCGAACACCGCCGTGGCCCGCTGCGCCTGCTGGTGGTTGGCGGCAGCCTCGGCGCCAGCGCGCTCAACGACGCGTTGCCCAAGGCCATCGCGCTGCTGCCGGGCGCCGAACGCCCGTGGATCACGCACCAGACCGGCAACGCGCATTTCGACAAGGTGCGTGTCTCGTATGAACAGGCCCGGGTCAATGCCGAAGTGCTGCCCTTCATCGACAACATGAGCGAACGCCTGGCCGACTGCGATGTGATCGTCTGCCGCGCCGGTGCTGTGACGGTGAGCGAGCTGTGCGCCGCCGGTGTGGCCAGCGTGCTGGTGCCGCTGGTGGTGAGCACCACCAGCCACCAGCACGACAACGCGCAATGGATGGCGCGGCAGGGCGCAGCCATCCATCTGCCGCAGAACGAACTCACGCCGCAGCGCCTGGCCGAGATGCTGAAGGGCCTGACGCGCGAAGCGCTGCTCAACATGGCGACCAAGGCGCGCGCCTTGGCGCGGCCCCGCGCTGCCGCGCATGTGGCCGATGAGTTGGAAGGACTTGCGGCATGAAACACGCAGTCAAGCACATCCACTTCGTGGGCATCGGCGGTGCGGGCATGAGCGGCATTGCCGAGATCCTGCACAACCTCGGCTACGCGGTGTCGGGATCCGACCAGAGCGACAGCCCGACCTCGCGCCGGCTCGCCTCGCTGGGCATCAAGGTGTTCACCGGCCACGACGCGGCCCACATCGCCGGTGCCGAGGCGGTGGTGACTTCCACCGCCGTGAAGGCCGACAACCCGGAGGTGATTGCCGCCCGCGCCAAACGCGTGCCGGTGGTGCCGCGCGCGGTGATGCTGGCCGAGCTCATGCGCCTGAAGCAGGGAATCGCCATCGCCGGCACGCACGGCAAGACCACCACCACCTCGCTCGTGACCAGTGCGCTGGCCGAAGCGGGCCTGGACCCGACCTTCGTGATCGGCGGCAAGCTCAACGCGGCCGGTGCCAACTCGCGCCTGGGTTCGGGCGACTACATCGTGGTCGAGGCCGACGAGTCGGATGCGTCGTTCCTGAACCTGATGCCCATCCTGTCGGTCGTCACCAACATCGACGCCGACCACATGGACACTTACGGCCACGACCTCACGCGGCTGAAGGGTGCGTTCGTGGAGTTCCTGCACCGCATGCCCTTCTACGGCGCCGCGATCCTATGCGGCGACGACCCCGGCGTACGATCCATCATTCCGATGGTGTCTCGCCCCGTCATCACCTACGGCTTCGGCCCCGAGGCGCAAGTGCGAGCCGTGAATGTGCAGGCACTCGAAGGCGGCCAGATGCGCTTCACCGCCCAGCGCCGTAACGGCGTGGTGATGCCCGACATGGACATCACGCTCAACCTGCCCGGCGAGCACAACGTGCTCAACGCCCTGGCCGCTGTGGCCGTGGCGACGGAGCTTGAGTTGCCGGATGCGCCGGTGGTCAAGGCCTTGGGCGAGTTCCGCGGCGTGGGCCGCCGCTTCCAGCGCTACGGTGAACAGCGAGCGAGCGACGGTGGCACGTTCACGCTGATCGACGACTACGGCCACCACCCAGTCGAGATGGCCGCGGTGATCGCGGCGGCACGTGGTGCGTTCCCGGGGCGACGTCTGGTGATCGCCTTTCAGCCGCACCGCTACACCCGCACGCGCGATTGCTTCGAGGATTTCGTCAAGGTGATGGGCAGTGCCGATGCCGTGCTGCTCGGCGAGGTCTACGCGGCCGGCGAGGCACCCATCGTGGCGGCCGACGGCCGCTCGCTGGCGCGCGCGCTGCGCGTGGCGGGCAAGGTCGATCCGATCTTCGTGGACGAGATCGCGCAGATGCCTTCTGTGATCGCCGAGCAGGCGCGCGATGGCGACGTCGTGATCGCCATGGGCGCCGGCACGATCGGCGCGGTGGCCGGGCAGGTGGCGGAGTTGTTGAAGGAAGCGCCATGAACGAGTCCGAGCGCCGGGCCGTCCCAAGCCGGACGAGATCCCCCCGGGGGATCGTGAGCGGTATTTCCGCGAACGAGGGGCAGACATGACCATCGATGTGAAGAGCCTTGGCAAAGTGGCCGTGCTGATGGGCGGCACGTCGGCCGAGCGCGACGTGTCGCTGATGTCGGGCGAAGGCGTGCTGGCCGCCTTGCAATCGAAGGGCGTCAACGCCCACGCGTTCGACCCTGCCAACCAGGTGCTGGCCGAACTCAAGAAGCAAGGCTTTGCGCGCTGCTTCATCGCGCTGCATGGCCGTCACGGCGAAGACGGCACCGTGCAGGGCGCGCTGGAGCTGCTCGGCATCCCTTACACCGGCTCGGGCGTGATGGCGTCGAGCATCGCCATGGACAAGGTCATGACCAAGCGCCTGTGGCTGGCCGATGGCCTGCCCACGCCGCGCTACGTGTGCCTGCCGTCCGACCAGCAATCGCGCGAGCAGGTTCGCGCCGTCCCGGACGAGATCGGCCTGCCGCTGATCGTGAAGCCGCCGCACGAGGGCTCGTCCATCGGCGTGAGCAAGGTGCAGGGCTACTCCGACATGGCCGAGGCCGTGGCGCTGGCCGCCAGGTACGACCACGAGGTGTTGTGCGAGGAGTTCATCGACGGCGAGGAAGTGACCTGCCCGGTGCTGGGCCAGGGCGCCGATGCCCGCGCCTTGCCCGTGGTGCGCATCGCCGCGCCCGAAGGGGCCTACGATTACCAGAACAAGTACTTCACCGACGTCGTGAAGTACCACGTACCCAGCGGGCTGCCCGCGGCCGAAGAGGCCGAGATCCAGCGCATCGTTGTGGCCGCCTACCGCTCGCTCGGCTGCCGTGGCTGGGGGCGCGCCGACCTGATGATCCGCAAGAGCGACCGCAAGGCGTTCCTGCTGGAGATGAACACCTCGCCGGGCATGACGTCGCATTCGCTGGTGCCCAAGTCGGCCGCCGCAAGCGGCATGCCCTACGAAGACCTGTGCCTGCACCTGCTGGCCAGCGCGGCGCTCGACTCCGCGCCCAGGAAGGCCTGACGGACCCACCATGCGCGCCCAGGCTGCCCTCCGCGACCCACTGGCCAACGCCTTGCCGGCCGAGGTGCGCCTGCTCAATGTGACGGCGTCGATGCTGTACGTGGTCGGCGCGCTGCTGATGGTGGCGCTCGCGCTGATGTGGCTGATGCGCCAGCCGGTGTTCAACATCCGCGCGGTCAAGGTGGAGGGCGAGGTGGCACGCAACAGCGTCTCGACCATCCGCGCGAATGCGATGCCGCAACTCGCCGGCAACTACTTCACGATCGACCTCGGCCGTGCCCAACGCGCGTTCGAGGGCGTGCCCTGGGTGCGCCATGCGGTCGTGCGGCGCGTGTGGCCGAACCGCCTGGACGTGCAACTCGAAGAGCATCGCCCGGCTGCGCTGTGGCTGATGAAGGACGGCGACGACCAACTCGTCAACCAGCAGGGCGAGGTCTTCCAGGCCAACCTCGGCGATGTCGAAGACGAAGACCTGCCCACGCTGCAGGGGCCCGACGGCAGTGCGGCCGAGGTGCTGGCCATGTACCAGAAGCTCGCGCCGGTCTTCAAGACCTTGGACATGAACATCGACACCCTGAGCATGAGCGGGCGAGGGTCCTGGCATGCCGAGTTCGACAGTGGCGCCGAGATCGAACTCGGCCGCGGCAATGAAGACGAGATGGTGGCGCGCAGCCAGCGGTTCGTGAGCACGGTGACGCAGGTGATCGAGCGTTACCAACGCCCCCTGGTCTACGCCGACCTGCGGCACAACGAGGGATACGCGGTGCGCCTCAAAGGCATCACGACAGCGCTGCCGGTGACACCCGGCAAGAAGAACTGAGGAAAGAGATGGCCAAGGAATACAAGGATCTGGTGGTTGGCCTGGACATCGGCACCGCGAAGGTCATGGCGGTGGTGGCCGAGGTGCTGCCCGATGGCGAGCTGCGTGTCGCCGGGCTGGGCATCGCGTCGGCACATGGCCTGAAGCGCGGCGTGGTGGTGAACATCGACGCCACGGTGCAGAGCATCCAGCAGGCGCTGAAAGAGGCCGAGATGATGGCCGACTGCAAGATCACCCGCGTCTACACCGGCATCACCGGCAGCCACATCCGCGGGCAGAACAGCACCGGCATGGTGATCGTGCGCGACAAGGAAGTCACGCCGGTCGACGTGACCCGCGTGGTCGAGACCGCCAAGGCGATCAACATCCCCAACGACCAGCGGCTGCTGCTGGTCGAGCCGCAAGAGTTCGTGATCGACGGTCACGAGGTCAAGGAGCCCATCGGCATGAGCGGCGGGCGGCTCGAGGTGAAGGTGCACATCGTGACCGGCGCGCAGAGCGCGGCCGAGAACATCGTGAAGTGCGTGCGCCGTTGCGGGCTGGAAGTGGATCAGCTCGTGCTCAACCCGAGCGCGAGCAGCCATGCCGTGCTCACCGACGACGAGAAGGACCTGGGCGTGGCGCTCGTCGACATCGGTGCTGGCACGACCGACGTGGCCATCTTCACCGACGGCGCGATCCGCCACACCGCGGTGATCCCGATTGCGGGCGACCTGATCACGAGCGACATCGCGATGGCGCTGCGCACGCCCACCAAGGACGCCGAAGAGATCAAGGTCGAATATGGGGTTGCCAAGCAACTGCTGGCCGACCCGAGCGAGCAGCTCGAGGTGCCAGGCCTGGGCGACCGCTCGCCGCGCATGCTGAGCCGCCAGGCGCTGGCCGGCGTGATCGAGCCGCGCGTGGAAGAGATCTTTTCTCTCGTGCACCAGGTGATCCGCGACAGCGGCTACGAAGAGCTGCTGTCCAGCGGCATCGTGCTCACGGGCGGCGCGGCGGTGATGCCGGGCATGGTCGAACTCGGCGAAGACATCTTTCTGAAGCCGGTGCGCAAGGGCATCCCCACGTACCACGGCTCACTGCACGACATGGTGGCGAGCCCGCGCTCGGCCACGGTGATGGGCTTGCTCGAAGAGGCGCGCCTCGGACGCGCCCGCGGCATCAAGGCCGCTCAGCAGGCAGGGTCGGTCAAAACACTGTTCGGGCGAGCCAAGGACTGGTTCCTCGGCAACTTCTAGAACACAGGGAGCTCACATGAATCGCCAACCACAGATCAACGATCGTCTCCAACGGGCGGGCCACCTGGGCCACGGCCCACCGGGCGCCTGGCCACCTCAGACCGCAGGCCCACGAGAGGGCGCAAGCACTGCGGCACATCAAGAAAAGACGAATCTTTCAACACTCACGGCAACTGCAAAAGATTGGAGTTCAACATGGCAATCGAAATGATCGAAGAGTTCGACCTCGGCACCCAGATCAAGGTGATCGGCGTGGGCGGTGGCGGCGGCAATGCCGTCGATCACATGATTTCGCAAGGCGTTCAAGGCGTGGAATTCGTCTGCGCCAACACCGACGCCCAGGCGCTCAACCGCTCGAGTGCGCACCACCTGATCCAGCTCGGCTGCACCGGACTGGGCGCTGGCGCCAAGCCGGAAGCCGGCCGCGCTGCCGCTGAAGAAGCGGTCGACCGCATCCGCGAATCGATCAAGGGCTCGAACATGCTCTTCATCACCGCCGGCATGGGCGGCGGCACCGGCACCGGCGCTGCACCGGTGATCGCGCGCGTGGCCAAGGAGATGGGCATCCTGACCGTGGGCGTGGTGACCAAGCCCTTCGACTTCGAAGGCGGCCGCCGCATGAAGGCCGCAGACGCCGGCGTGGCCGAACTCGAAGCGAACGTCGACTCGCTGATCGTGATCCTGAACGACAAGCTGCTCGACGTGCTGGGCGACGACGTGACGCAGGACCAGGCCTTCGCGCACGCGAATGACGTGCTGAAGAACGCCGTGGGCGGCATCAGCGACATCATCCACGTGCCTGGACTTGTGAACGTCGACTTTGAAGACGTCAAGACCGTGATGAGCGAGCCCGGCAAGGCCATGATGGGCACCGCCATCGCCACCGGCCCGGACCGCGCCACCAAGGCCGCCGAGTCGGCCGTGGCCTGCCCGCTGCTCGAAGGCATCGACCTCTCCGGCGCGCGTGGCGTGCTGGTGCTGATTGCCGCCGGGCGCAGCACCTTCAAGCTGAGCGAGAGCCGCAACGCGATGAACACCATCCGCCGTTACGCCGCCGACGATGCGCACGTGATCTACGGCACCGCCTACGACGAAAGCCTGGGCGACCAACTGCGCGTGACGGTGATCGCCACCGGCCTGTCGCCGGCCAAGCGCCAGCAACAGGCCCCGATGACCGTGGTGCACAGCGCCGTGGCGCAACGCACGGGCACCGACAACATCCCGGTGCTGACGCAACCGGTGCACTCGGGCCCGTCCGGCCACGACTACACCCAGATGACGGTGCCGAGCGTGTGGCGCAATGGCCGCACGGCGGCAGCGAAGGTGGATGCGCTGGCGTCGAACGGGATGGACGAGATCGAGATCCCGGCGTTCCTTCGCAAGCAAGCAGACTGACCCCCGCGCAGCGGCTGCGCGGGCCGATCTGCGCCTGGAGGTGCTCGCCGTACGCCTGTACGGCTGCGCTCCTGCAGGCGCACCTCGCCCCGCTCGCTGCGCCGCCCGGGCGGTCAGTCGGCCGCTATGGCGGCAGTAGGTAATCGCAAATCACGGGGAAACCCGTGGCTCCTAAAATGGCGGCCATGCTTGCTCAACGCACCTTGAAGTCGATCACCCGCGCGGTGGGCGTGGGCGTGCACGGCGGCCAGCGGGTCGAGTTGACCCTGCGGCCCGCTGCGGCCGACAGCGGGATCACCTTCCGTCGGGTCGACCTGCCGGTGCCGGTCGATATCCCGGTGAACCCGCTGGCGGTGTGCGACACGCGCATGGCCACGACCATCTCGCCGCAGGGCGACCCGGGTGCGCCCAAGGTCAACACCATCGAGCACCTGCTGTCGGCCTGCGCTGGCTTGGGCCTGGACAACCTGACCATCGACATCACGAACGAAGAGGTGCCGATCCTCGACGGCTCGGCGGCATCGTTCGTGTATCTGCTGCAGAGTGCAGGGATCGAAGTGCAGAAGGCCCCCAAGCGCTTCGTGCGCATCAAGAGGGCGGTGGAGGTGCGAGAGGGCGAGGGCAACACGCTGAAGTGGGCGCGCCTGGAGCCCTTCGATGGCTACAAGCTCACCTTCGAGATCGACTTCAACCACCCGGCCGTCAATCAGACCGGGCAGCAGTTCAGCTTCGACATGGGATCGGGCCAGTACAAACGCGACATTGCGCGCGCCCGCACCTTCGGCTTCACGAAAGACGTGGAGATGATGCGTTCGCGCGGCCTGGGCCTCGGTGGCAGCATGGACAACGTGATCGTGGTCGACGACTACCGCGTGCTCAACCACGACGGCCTGCGCTACGACGACGAGTTCGTGAAGCACAAGATCCTCGACGCCATCGGCGACATGCATGTGCTCGGCCACCCGCTGATCGCCGGTTACGTGGGGTTCAAGTCCGGCCACGCGCTGAACAACAAGCTCCTGCGTGCCTTGCTGGCCGACGAGAGCGCCTACGACATCGTCACCTTCGACGACGAACGCAAGGCCCCGGCCGGGTTGGCCGAGTTGGCTCCGGCCTGGTAACCCGGGCCACAATAGTAAGCACTTCTTTTCCATCGGGCGCATGCCCGATGCCTGCCGCTCGCGGGCAGTGTTAACGTTCGCCCGTTTGCTCTTTCGCTCGTTTGCTCGTTTGCCCGAACCTGCCCGAACCCCCTTCGCATGCTCATCTTCACGTGGATTATGCTCGGCCTGGCCATCGCCCTGCTACTCGGCAGCGGCGTGTGCTGGGGCCTCTTCATCGCACTCGACAACTCTGATTGGCGCCGCCTGGGCGTCAAGGTGTTCCGCATCTCGATGGTGTTCCTGCTGCTCTACATCAACGTGCAGATCTACGGGCACGTGTTCGGCGTGCTCGGTGGCACCGAGAAGCCGGTGACCGAGGTGATCGAGGAGCTGGAAGAGGCGAGCTGACCGCATTCAAGCGCGGTCAGCGTGCACGCCGATGAACGGCGTGCGCGAGCCGGGGCGTCAACTCTCTTTGCGTAGCGACGGGAACAGGATCACGTCGCGGATGCTCGGGCTGTCGGTCAGCAGCATCATCAGGCGGTCGATCCCGATGCCGCAGCCGCCAGCGGGCGGCATGCCGTACTCCAGCGCGCGGATGAAGTCGGCGTCGTAGAACATCGCCTCCTCATCGCCAGCCTCCTTGTTCGCCGCCTGGGCGTGGAAGCGGGCGGCCTGGTCTTCGGCGTCGTTCAATTCCGAGAAGCCGTTGGCGTACTCGCGGCCCGTGATGAAGAGCTCGAAGCGCTCGGTGATCGCCGGGTTGGTATCGGAGGCGCGAGCCAGCGGCGAGACTTCGACCGGGTAGTCGATGATGTAGGTCGGGTCCCAGAGCTTCTCTTCCACCGCGGCCTCGAACAGGCCGAACTGCAGCTCGGGCAGCTTCCAGTGCGCCGGGGCTTCCTCGCCCAGCGCCTTGAGCCGTGCGCGGATCACCTCGGTGTCTTCAGCCTCGGCAACGCTCAGGCCCGCGTGCGCGACCAGGGAGTCGCGCACGGTCAGGCGCGCGAACGGCTTGTCGAGGTTGACCTCCTTGCCGGCGTAGGTGAGGACGGCCGATCCGGTGGCGCAGCGCGCGGCGTGGCGCAGCACCTGCTCGGTGAAGTCCATCAGGTCGTGGTGGTTCCAGTAGGCCGCGTAGAACTCCATCATCGTGAACTCCGGGTTGTGCCGGACGCTGATGCCTTCGTTGCGGAAGTTGCGGTTGACCTCGAACACCCGCTCGAACCCGCCCACCACCAGGCGCTTGAGGTACAGCTCGGGCGCGATGCGCAAGAACATGTCCTGGCCGAGCGCGTTGTGGTGCGTGACGAAAGGCTTGGCGTTGGCGCCACCCGGGATGGGGTGGAGCATGGGCGTCTCCACTTCGAGGAAGTGGTGCTCCACCATGAACTGTCGGATCGAGCTGATGGCCTTGCTGCGCGCGGCAAAGCGCACGCGAGCGTCGTCGTCGGTGATCAGATCGACGTAGCGCTGGCGGTATTTCTGCTCTTGGTCGGTCATGCCGTGGAACTTGTCCGGCAGCGGGCGCAGGCTCTTGGTGAGCAGGCGCAGCGTGGTCACGCGCACCGAGAGCTCGCCGGTCTTGGTCTTGAAGAGCGTGCCGACGGCGCCCAGGATGTCGCCCAGGTCCCAGTGCTTGAAGGCGTTGTAGACCTCTTCGCCCAGCGCGTCCTTGGTGACGAACAGCTGGATCCGGCCCGTGCTGTCTTGCAGCGTGCCGAAGCTCGCCTTGCCCATCACGCGCTTGAGCATCAGCCGGCCGGCCACGCTCACCTGCACGCCCTGCGGCTCCAGCGCCTCGTTGTCGAGCGCGCCGTACTTGCGGGTCAGTTCGACCGCGTGATCCTTGGGTTTGAAGTCGTTCGGGAAGGCCACGCCCTGTTTGCGGATCGCGGCGAGCTTTTCACGGCGTTCGGCGATGAGCTGGTTGTCGTCATGTTCCATGGCAGGGCAGGGCTTGTAGCGGTTGAGCGGAACCGGCGATTGTAGGTGTCCGCCCTAGAATCCTGGACCCATGAGGCATGCCCTGGATCAGCTGTATTTCATTGCGCTCGCGCTGATCAACGCCGTGCATGGCTGGCTGCCGTTCTTCATGCGGCCGCTGCTCTACCGGGCCTGCGGTTTCCAGATCGATCGCAGCGCCACGCTGCAGGGCGGCATCCGCTTCTTCCACGTAGGCCGACTGGCTGTAGGCGAGGGCTCGCTTGTCAACCGCGGCGTGTACCTCGACAACCGCGGCGGCATCACCATCGGGCGCAATGTCTCGATCGCGCACGATGCCAGGCTTTACACGATGGGGCACGACCCACACGACCCCACCTTCGCCACCAAGGCGGCGCCGATCCGCATCGATGACCATGCCGTGGTGTTCGCCGGAGCCATGGTGATGCCCGGCGTGCACATCGGCCAAGCTGCGGTGGTGATGGCCGGCGCGGTGGTCACGAAAAGCGTGCCGCCCGGGCGCATGGTGGGCGGCAACCCGGCCGTGGATATCGGCGAGCGTGGCTGCGTGCCGGCCTACACGCTGAAGCGCCGATTCTGGTTTGCGCATTGAGCCCCGCTTGAACGACCGCATCGCCATCGTCGACCCGGGCTCCTTCGTTCTGCCCTACGACTACCAGTTGGTCAAGGCGCTCGCGGGGCGCGCCGATTTCTACGGATCGAGCACGCGCTACAACGCCGAGTTCCTCGACGCCATGCGCGAGCTGCCCGGCGTGGGCGTGACCGACCGAGCGATCTCAAGCAGCGTGGCGTCGCGTGCGCGGGGCGCCTGGGCTTACCTGAAGCTGCTGGCTACGCTGCTGTGGCGCTCTCGGCGCTATGCGGTCGTCAACCTGCAGTTCAGCGGCTTCTGGCCGGCGGAATGGCTGGTATTCGGCCTGCTGCTGCGCCGCAAGTTCGTATTCACGGTCCACAACGCGGTGCCGCATGGGTTCGAGCAGACGCAGCATGCCCCGACACGGCGGCTGGCGCAGCGTGCGCGTGGGCTGGTGTTCGTGAGTGCATCCACCCGCGACGATTTCATGCGGCGCTACGGCGATGTGTTTCGCGGCAAGTCGAGCGTGCTGCCGCATGGCCTCGCGCCTGTCACGCCGCAGGCGGGTGTCGTGCCCTACCGTGGGGGCGGTGCAGCGCCGCGATCGCTCGTGTTCTGGGGCCGCGTGCAAGGCTACAAAGGTGTGGAGCTGTTCGGCGACCTGGCGCGCGACGAAGATGTCCGCCAACGTGGCTTGACGCTCGCCATCTACGGCGCGTGGGCACCGAAACTGCGCGATCTGAAGCAGGAGCTGAGCGGTCTGGGGGTCGCCATTCACGACGGCTACCTGAGCCAGAGCGATTTGCTTGAGCTGCTCGCACGAGACGCTGTGTTTTTGCTGCCGTACCAGAACGCGTCGCAATCGGGCGCGCTGTACTCGCTGCTCAATCACGGGCGCTACTTCATCTGCAGCGACGTGGGCGACCTGGGAGCCTTCATGCGCCGCCACGGTCTGCAGGGCTTGCTGCTGCGCGACCGCAGCGCCACATCGGTCCTTGCCTGCCTTGACTATTTGCAGACTCACCACGAGGCCGTTACCGAAGCCCTCAACCGTGCCCAGGCTGCCTTGCGCTGGGATCGTCTGCTGGCCGAATCAGGCGCGGCCGATCGCCCTCCGTAGGGGCGCGGCCCAGAGTCTGGGTGCGACAATCGCCGACCGGCTGGCCCTGCGCGCGCGGGGCGGCTTCTCCATCACATCGGGCATGAAAAAGATCATCAAGGCCGCCTTGGCCAGCGCCGGCCTGGAACTCAGCCGCACGGCCGACCACGACGCCGCCCTGACCGACCTGTCGACCGACGACCGCGAGATCGTCGCGCGTGTCGCTCCCTTCACGATGACCGGCCTGGAGCGCCGCGCCAGCCTGCTGGGTGCCGTCGACCACATCGTGAAGCACGGCATCGCGGGCGACATCGTCGAGTGCGGCGTGTGGCGCGGCGGCAGCATGATGGCCATCGCGCTCGCGCTGATGGCGCGCGGTGATACCTCGCGCCACCTCTATCTGTACGACACCTTCCAGGGCATGAGCGAGCCCACCGACGAAGACAAGAGCGTCGACGGCGTCTCGGCTCAGGAGCAGCTCGCTCGAACGACCCGCGACGCCAACGTGTGGGCGGTGGCCGGCCTGGATGACGTGAAGGCCAATCTCGCTTCGACCGGCTACCCCGCCGAGCGCATCCACTACGTGCAGGGCAAGGTGGAAGACACCCTCCCCGCCACACTGCCCGAGCGTGTTGCATTGCTGCGGCTCGACACCGACTGGTACGAATCCACGCGCCATGAGTTGCAGCACCTCTACCCGCTGCTCTCGCGCCACGGCGTGATGATCATCGACGACTACGGCCACTGGCAGGGCGCGCGCCAGGCGGTGGACGAGTACTTTGCCGGCAGCGTCGAGCCGGTCTTCCTGCACCGCGTGGACTACACCGCGCGCCTGATGGTCAAGCATTGAGCATGACGGCCGCTCCCCGGCTGCTGCACACCTTGCCTGCGGTGTACGCCGCCGCGGCGGTGCGGTTGCTGATGCCGTTGCTGGTGTTGCCTCTGATGGCCACGCGCGTCGGTGCCGACGAGTTCGGCCGCCTGAGCTTCGTGCTGGTGTGGGCCAGCCTGCTGTCGATGGTTGTCGAAGGCGGTTTCCTCGCCGCCGCCACGCGCCTGGCCGTGAACGCAGACGCGCCGCGTCGACGCCAGATCGCCCAACAGGTGTTCACGGCACGTTGCGTGCTCTGCGTGCCCGCAGTGCTGCTCGCAGGCGTGGCGGTGGCGCTTGCTGGGCAGCCTGGCCACGCCCGGGCCGACACGCTGGCGATCGCCGCCTTGTCCTGCGCGCTAGGCTGGCCCGCCACCTGGTACCTGCAGGCCACGCAGCAACTCAACCGCTGGGCACGCATCGAGTTCGTCGTGTATGCCTTGCTGATCTGCGCGTGCTGGGCCTTCGCGCACAGCGTGCAGGCTTACCTGCTGCTGCAGGTGCTGGCTTCTGCCGCGCTCGCGCTGCTGGGCTGGCACTGGCTGCGCCGCGACCTCGGCCCGCAGCCGCTGTGGACGCGGGCGGAGCTAAGCGCCGGCCTGCGACTGGGCTGGACGATGATGCCGGTCTCCATCGCTGGCGCGGCGTACTCGTACGCCTTGCCGGCCGCGGCTTCGCTGCAAATGGGCAAGGCGGAGTTGGGCACGTACTTCATGGCCGATCGCCTCGTGCGCGCGGTGCTCAACGCCGCCGAGCCGGTGTTCGCCGTGGTGTACCCGCGCATCGTCGGTGCTTTCCAGCGCGGTGCGAGATCGGCGCTGCGCTATGCCGCTGGCTGGGGGCTGGGTGGCGTGCTGGCAGGCGGGCTGTTGCTCGCGGCCGGGTACCTTTGCTGGCCGTGGATCGAACCACTGGTATTGCGGGGGGGCGGCGCGGGAGGGCTGGACCTGGCCCATCTGCGTGCCACCATGGCCATCCTCGGCCTCATGCTGCCGCTGTTGCTGGGCTGGAAATTCATCGGCTACTGGATGCTCGGCAGCACACGCTACGACCGTGCCTACAGGGCCTGCGTGGTGGTGGGCGGCGTCGCCGGCGTGATCGGTGCGGCCACGTGGGGTGGGGCGGCAGGTGCCACCGGCCTGGCCTGGGTGGCGATCGGTGTGGAGCTGCTGGTGATCGCTGTGGCGCTCGGTGGTGCCTGGTTCACCGAACGCGCGCGGCGCTGAAGACTAACAAGACGAGAGCAAGCCCCTTGGGTATCGACATCCACAACCTCAACCTGCTCGCCCACGCGCAAGACCTGGGCGTGAGCTTCGGGCGCACGCTGGCGATCGGCCGGCAGGCGCTGTTCATCGAGCCCTTCGAGCTCGAAGACCATCGCCGCCTGCGCGGCCTGCCGACCTTGAATGAGCCGGCACGTGCGGCCGGTGCGCCGCGCTACTTCGAGCCGCTGATGCAGCAGTGGCTGGTCGCACGTGAGGCGGAGTCCGTCGATGCTTCGTCGTACGAGCAGGCCACGCACATCCATGACATGAACCTGCCTTGGCCCGAGGCCAGCGAACAGCGAGGCGCCTTCGACGCGGTGCTCGATTTCGGTTGTCTGGAGCACGTCTTCAACTTCCCCGTGGCCTGGCGCAACTGCGTCGACCTGTGCCGCGTGGGCGGGCACATCCTGCATTCGCTGCCGGCCAACAACCTGTCGGGCCACGGCTTCTACCAGTTCTCGCCCGAGCTCTTCTTCAACCTCTATCAAGAGAAGAACGGCTTCGAGATGCGCGGGCTCTACTTCGCGATGAAGGGCGATCGCCTGCACTGGTGGCGGGTGGCCAACCCGATGGACGTGAAGCGCCGCGTCAACCTGTGCAACAGCCACGAGGTCTACATGCTGGTGGTGGCGCGCAAGCTGCGCGAAGTGGGCCCGCTGCCCGCGCCGCAGCAGTCTGATTACGCGCAGGCCGAGTGGCTGAGCGGGCCCTCAGCGGCCAACGCCCCGGTGGCGCCGAGCGCCCGGCAATCGTGGGTGCACCGCTTCGCGCAATGGGGCTGGATCGACGCGCTGCGCGCCGGCCGCGAGCGCCTGCGCGCCGTGCAGCGCAGCGGGCTCAGCCTGCCGGCGCCCGATTACCAGCGTGTCGATGTGCACGCGTTGATCCGCAAGCCAGGATGAACCGGCCCATCCGCGTGTTGCTGCTGTGCGACCGCCTCGACATCGCGGGCGGCGTGGAGCGCTTTGTCTGCGCCATGGCCAACCACCTGTCGCGCGAGGGCATGGAGGTGGCCGTGGGCAGCGTCTCCACACGCCGCGCCAACGTGCGCTACCCGCTCGACTCAAGCGTGCGTGTGCTGACCGGCGAGGAAGGGCGCTTGTTTGCCGACACCGGCAAGGCCGCATCCACGCTCGGCCGCTCCTGGCGCATGCTTCGCGCGCAGTGGCGCATCGGTCGGTCGCTGGGCCGTCTGATCCGCACCCACCAGCCCGACGTGGTGGTGCTCAATGGACTGACCACCGCCTGCTCGGTGCTGGCGCTCGACCGCCGCTACGCTGCGCGCAGCATCTGCTGCGACCACAACCACTTCAGCGCCCGCTCGCGACTGTGGCAGCGCTTGCGCCAGTGGCTTTACCCCCAGGTGGGCGCCGTCGTCAGCTTGACCGAGACCGATGCACCGCGCTTTCGCGCCCTCAACCCGCGCACCCGGGTGATCTACAACGCGGCCTCGTTGCGTGCCGATGTGCCGGCGTTGCCCGACAACGCCATCGTGCTGGCTGTGGGCCGGCATGTGGCGCAAAAGGGGATCGATCTGCTTCTGAGAGCCTGGGTGCTCGTGGCGGCGCGCGTGCCCCTGGTGCGCCTGCGCATCGTGGGCGACGGGCCCTTGCGCGCCGAACACGAGCGCGCGGCGCAGTCGCTAGGCGTGGCTGGCCGGGTCGAGTGGCTGGAGCCCACCGCCGACATCGAGCGCCACTACCGCGAGGCCGCGGTGTTCGTGCTCTCGTCGCGCTACGAGGGCATGCCGATCGCGCTGCTCGAAGCGCAGGCACTGGGCGTGCCTGCGGTGGCCTTCGATTGCCCCACCGGGCCGAGCGAAATCCTCACCCCCCAAACCGGCCGGCTCGTGCCCGCGGGCGACGTGAGCGCGCTGGCGGCCGCGATCATCGAGCTGCTGGCCTCACCTGCGCTGCGTGCGCAGATGGGCCCCGCAGCCATCGCCCGCAGCCGCGAGCTGTTCAGCCCACAGCAGCACGAGCAAGGCTGGGCTGCGCTGGTGCGCGACGTTGCGGTGGCCAACGCTTACGGGGTGGCGGCCCCATGAACGTCAGGCAGGTGTCGGTGATCGTGCCCTGCCGCAACGAGCGGCGCTACATCGAAGGCTTTTGCGCAAGCGTGATGCGCCAGCAGCTGCCGCCCGAGTGGCAGCTGCAGCTGGTGATAGCCGATGGGCAAAGCGATGACGGCACGCGCGAGTTGTTGGCCCGCATCGCCGAAGCCGACCCACGCGTGACCTGGATCGACAACCCCGCGCGCATCGTCTCGACTGGTCTCAATGCCGCACTGACACAGGCAAGCGGCGAAGCCATCGTGCGCATGGATGTCCACACCGAATACGCCGACGACTACATCGCCCAGTGCCTGGCCGTGCAAGCCGAGACCGGTGCCGACAACGTGGGCGGCCCGTGGCGGGCCGAGCCCGATGCGGGCGCCGGGCCGATGCAGCACGCGGTGGCGGCAGCCTTCCAGTCACGCTGGGTGGCGGGGGGGGCCTTGTCGCGCCAGCTCGACTACAACGGCCCGGCCGACACCGTGTACCTCGGAAGCTGGCCGCGCCAGACCTTCGAGCGCTTCGGCGGCTTCGACGAGCAACTCGTGCGCAACCAGGACGACGAGCACAACCTGCGCATCGTCAAAGGGGGAGGGCGCGTGTGGCAGTCCTCGCGCATCCGCAGCACCTACCGGCCGCGCGCCAGCCTGTCCCAAGTGTTTCGCCAGTACCAGCAATACGGCTACTGGAAGCCCTATGTGATGAGGAAGCATGGCCAGCCGGCCTCGCTTCGCCACCTGGTGCCGAGCGTGTTCGTGCTGGGGCTGCTTGGGGCGCTGCTGCTCGTGCCGCTGTCGGCCCGGCCTTTGATGGGGCTGGTTTCTGTCTACGCGCTGGCCGTGCTCGCGATGTCGACGAGCGCAGGTGCGGGCCAGCAGGCCGCCGTGCGGGCTCGCATCCCGGCGGTGATCGCGGCCTACCACCTCGGCTACGGCATCGGCTCGATCATCGGCTGGTGGGATGCCTTGCGCGGAGCCAGCGGACGCGCGCGCTACGGCCAGTTGACGCGATAGAGAAGGGCGCGCGATGAGTTCGTCCGACGAATCCCGAGAAGCCGGCCTGGTGCGCGAACGCTATGCTCGCCGCGAGCAAGGCGATGCGCGCTACAGCCTTCTCAACCCGAGCGCGTTGATGGCGTGGCAGGAGCGCCAGCGCGCGTTGCTTCGGCTGTTCACGCGGCTCGGTCGTGACGACCTGTCGCTCATCACCTTGCACGAGGTCGGCAGTGGCAGCGGTGGCAACCTGCTGGAGTTGCTGCAGATGGGGTTCGCGCCCGAACACCTCTCGGGCGTTGAGTTGCTTCCCGAGCGGCACGCCCAGGCGCGCGCGCGCTTGCCCGACTCGGTGCGCCTGCAACTCGGCGATGCACTGCAACTCGCGCCGCCATCCGCCAGCGCGGAGATCGTGATGCAGTCGACCGTGTTCTCGTCGCTGCTCGATGACGGCTTCCAGCGCCACTTGGCGCAGGCCATGTGGTCCGCCGTCAAGCCCGGCGGTGGCGTGCTCTGGTACGACTTCACCTACGACAACCCGCAAAACCCCGACGTGCGTGGCGTGCCGCTTGCGCGAGTTCGCGAGTTGTTCCCCCAAGGCCAAGTGCAAGCCCAGCGCATCACCCTCGCGCCGCCCATCTCGCGCAGGGTGTGCCGCCTGCACCCGGCGCTCTACACTGTCTTCAACACCGTGCCGCTTCTGCGGACGCACCTGCTGTGCTGGATCGCCAAGCGCTGAGCCCATGACCGACAAGCTCCCCTTTCTGCCCTTTGCGCTGCCCGACATCGGCGAAGAAGAGATCGCCGAGGTGGTCGATACCCTGCGCTCCGGCTGGGTGACCACCGGCCCCAAGACCAAGCGCTTCGAAGACGACTTCACCGCTTTCCTGGGTGATGCGAGCTTGCAATCGCTCGCCGTCAACTCCGCCACCGCTGGCCTGCACCTGGCGCTCGAAGCCAGCGGCATTGGCCCGGGCGACGAGGTCATCACCACCACCCACACCTTCACGGCCACCGCCGAGGTCGTGCGCTACCTGGGCGCCGACGTGGTGCTGGTGGATGTGGACGCGGCCACGCTGTGCATTGACATCGACGCCGTCGAGGCGGCGATCACGCCTCGCACCAAGGCCGTCATGCCGGTGCACTTCGGCGGGCGTGCGGCAGACATGCAGCGCTTGTTGCCGCTGGCGAAGAAGCACGGCCTGAAGGTGATCGAAGACGCCGCCCACGCCCTGCCCACCACCTGCGGTGGCCGGCTCGTCGGCACGCTGGAATCCGACGCGACGGTCTTCAGTTTCTACGCCAACAAGACCATCACCACCGGCGAAGGCGGCATGGTCGTGACGCGCGATGCCGAACTCGCCAAGCGGATGAAGGTGATGCGCCTGCACGGCATGAGCCGCGACGCCTTCGACCGCTTCACCGCCAAGGTGCCGAGCTGGTACTACGAGATCGTGGCGCCGGGCTTCAAGTACAACCTGACCGACATCGCGGCCGCACTTGGCCTGCATCAGCTCAAGCGGCTGGGAGCGTTTCAGAAGCGGCGCGAAGAGATCGCGGCGCAGTTCAACGCGGCCTTCGCCGATCTGCCGCTGATCACGCCACCACTGTCTGCACAGGGCGATGTGCACGCCTGGCATCTCTACGTGACGCGCCTCGCCGATGACGCAAGGGTCGACCGCGACACCTTCATCGAGCGCCTGTTCGCCGCTGGCATTGGCGTCAGCGTGCACTACATCCCGCTGCACCTGCAGCCCTATTGGCGGGAGCGCTATCGGCTTTCTCCCAATGACTTCCCGCAGTCGCAGAAGGCGTACGAACGCATGGCCACGTTGCCGCTGTACACGCGCATGAGCGACGCCGATGTGGCGCGCGTGATCGCGGCGGTTCGGGTCGCCCTCGCGTGATGCGATTGATGGCCAAGCGCGTGTTCGATCTGCTGCTGTCTGCGCTGGGGCTGGTGTTTTTGTCCCCCGTTCTCGTGGCCATCGCGGTCTGGATCAAGCTCGATTCGCCTGGGCCGGTGTTTTTTCGGCAGGAGAGGGTGGGTCGCTTCGGTGTGCCGTTTCGCATCCACAAGTTCCGCACCATGTTTCAGGGTAGCGATGGGGCGCAGATCACCGTGGAGCAAGATGCCCGCATCACCCGCGCCGGCTCGTTCCTTCGCCGCGCCAAGCTCGACGAACTGCCGCAGCTGATCGACGTGCTGCAAGGCGCGATGAGCCTGGTCGGCCCCCGGCCCGAAGTGCCACGCTACGTGGCGATGTACCCCGCCGCGCTTCGCGACAAGGTGCTCAGTGTTCGCCCGGGCATCACCGACATTGCCTCGCTCGAGTACCGCGACGAGGGCGAGCGCCTTGCGCGTGCCGCCGACCCCGAGCGTGAGTACGTCGAGGTGGTGATGCCCGCCAAGCTGATGCTCGCAGCCCAGTACGTCGACCAATCCTCATTGCGATTCGACATGCAACTCATCATGCGCACTGTGAACATTGTCTGGGGGCGCGGATGAGTACCGAACCCGTCAACGCCCAGCCGGGCATCTGGCATCGACTGGATCGCCTTCTCGCCCGCGTGCGGCCAAGGCGCAGGCCACTGTCTCTGATGATCGACGGCCTGGTGATTGCGGTCTGCTGGAACATCACCTATCTCTTCCGCCTTGGCTTCGAGCGCTGGCTGAGCGCGCGCCCGCACTACGACGGCCTCGTCATGCTGGGCGTGGTGGCGGTTTACCTTGTTGCCTTCGTGATTGGGCGCATCCCGCGCGGCATGTGGCGTTTCTCGGGCTTCGACGAGGTCAAGCGCCTGACCATCGCTTGCCTGGGGGCCGGCGCGGCTTGCGCCGTGATCGTCTCGATGGCCCACTTGCGCGAAGTGCCTCGCGCCGTGCTGGCCTTGCACCCTTTCATCGCGCTCATCGGCGTATGCGTGGTGCGGGTGGCCTACCGCATGGTCTACGAGCACGGCCGCTCACGCATCACGGGCGGTGATGCCGAGGTGCGACGCGCCCTAATTATGGGCGCAGGCGAAGCCGCGAAGCGCCTGCTCGCCACCATCCACCAACAAGGCTGGATCGTGATGGGGCTGCTCGATGATGACCCCGCCAAGCAGGGCGCGCGCATCGGTGGCGTGCCGGTGCTGGGCACGCTGGCCGACGTGGCACAGCCCGATGTGCATGCCGGCTCCACCCACGTGATCGTGGCCCTGCCGGGCGCCTCCGCAGCGCAACGCCGCAAGGCCGTGGACCTCGCGACGGCGACCCGCCTGCCCGTGCTGACCGTGCCCTCGGTGAGCGAGTTGCAAGACGGCTCCGCGCGCATCGAACGTGTTCGCAGCATCGAACCAGAAGATCTGCTCGGCCGCGAGCCGGTGGTTCTCGACGAGCCCGGCATCGCCGATCTGATCTCCGGCAAGACCGTGCTGGTGACCGGGGCCGGCGGGTCGATCGGCTCGGAGCTGTGCCGCCAGGTGTCGCGCTATGGCCCCTCGCGTCTCGTTCTGTTCGAGCTGAGCGAGTTGGCGCTGTACCAGATCGAGCAGCAACTCAGCGAGGTGCATCCACACCTGCCACTGGTGCGTCTGATCGGCGACGTGAAGAGCGCCGCGCAGATCGGCCACGCGTGCAACACCTACAAGCCACATCTGGTCTTCCACGCCGCCGCCTACAAGCACGTGCCGCTGATGGAAGACGAGAACGCCTGGATGGCGCTGCAGAACAACACGCTGGGCACCTGGAACGCCGCCAACGCTGCGGCGCAAGCGGGCGCCGAGCGGTTCGTGCTCATCTCCACCGACAAGGCGGTGAACCCGACCAATGTGATGGGCGCAAGCAAGCGGGCGGCGGAGATGGTGCTGTCGCATCTCTCTACGCGAGGCCACGCCGCCACATTCGCGGTCGTACGTTTCGGCAACGTGCTGGGCTCCAGCGGCAGCGTGATCCCGAAGTTCAAGGAGCAGATCGCCAGGGGTGGGCCGGTGACGGTGACGCACCCCGACATCACGCGCTACTTCATGACCATCCCCGAGGCGTCGCGCCTGGTGTTGCAGGCAGCTGCATTGGCCGAGAGCGGACAGGTCTACGTGCTCGACATGGGCGAGCCGGTGAAGATCGTGGATCTGGCGCGCGACTTGATCCGCATGTCGGGACATCGGCTCGACGAGATTCCCGTCGTTTTCAGTGGCCTCCGGCCCGGCGAAAAGCTCTACGAGGAGCTATTGGCGGATGCCGACGACACTCTGGCGTCGGCCCATCCGAGGCTTCGCATTGCACAGATCCATGAGCCAGCCGGCGATGCGTGGTTGGCCGACTTGCTGGCCTGGGTAGAGGGCATGGACGGCGCGCTCACCCCGCAGTCATGCCGAGCAACGCTCCAACGCTTCGTGCCCGAGTACCAGGCTCACTGAGATTGGAGTCTTCAGCGAGTGCGGCGGAACACCATCCAACGCGGTGTCCTGAAGCGAACGATGCTCGCGTAGAGCCACACGTAGACGCCCATGAAGCCGAACAAGAAGCAGGTCAGCACCCGCGTGTTGTTCCACCACAGCACCGCCGGGATTACGGAGGTCAGGCACAGGATCCAGAGGTAAGGCGAGGTTGCCGAGTTGCGGCGTGTGAGCCGTCGCTGTTCTGCGTTGTTCATCAACGTCCAGCGCACCAGCCGGCGATGGATCAAGGTGTGCAGGTGAATGCCGTCGGGCAGGCCGGTCGCCACGCCGCGCACGAACTTGCGGCGGTACATCGTGAAGACCGTCTCGAACACCGGATAGGCGCACAGCAGAAGAGGGCAGATCGGTGAGACGCTGGGGTTGCGATGAACCAGCAGGATGCCCAACTCGCCGAGCAGGAAGCCAATGAGATACGCGCCGCCATCGCCCAGGAAGATCAGGCCGGCAGGGAAGTTCCAGACGAAGAAGCCGAAGATGGCGCCAGCGGTGATGAGCGCGCTGGTGAAGATGAACGAATCATTCACCTGATAGGCCACGTAGGCAATGGCAAGCACCATCATCAACACGCACATCGAGGCGAGGCCGTTGAAGCCGTCGATGATGTTCGTGGCGTGCGTGATGCCGACGATGATGAAGAGCGTGAGCGCGAAGGCGAACGGCGCCCATTGCACAGCCGTTTCAAAGAGGGGGACTTGCGTGCGATCGACCACCCCGTCGAGCAGCCAGTATGCGAGGGTGGCGGACACGGCTGTGGCAATCAAGCGGCGGCGGGGCGAGACGTTCTTGGTGAGGTCTTCGGTAATGCCGACCAGAAAAACAGGCAGGCTGCAGACGACCAGCAACGCGAATGCATCGAGGTCGGTGCCTTGTGCAAGGGTCAGGTGACCGAGCCCAGCCGCCAGCGCCACCATGATCCCGATGCCACCGACGCGAGGAACTGGGCGCTTGTGAAATTTCTGAGGGCCGCTCAGATCGTGGTCGGCAAGGCGATTGATGCGGACGGCGGATCGGATGAGCAATGCGGTAGTGATCAGCGACGCGAGGAAACTTAAGATCAGAAAACTCATGGGGCTGCGTCGCTTTCAGATGCCGAACCGAACTTTTGTAAAGGTCAGACGACTGTGTCGAGAGGGACAAGATTCTAGCGGGCGTATACGCATGACCGCGTATGCACGCAGCATTGGAATTCCGCATCGCGGCGGAGCGAGCTTCGCCGTGTCGGTCCTGGAAAGTCAGGGTGCGTTTGGATCCGCCAACCAGGTTTCCAACTGGTTCATCAATGCGCTGCGCTTGAAATGCGTCTGGCCGAACCGTCGACCGTTGTTTCCCATTCTTGCTCGTACTTCCGTTGGCATATCCGCGAGAGCCCGTGCGTGACGCGCCAGTGCTTCGGCGTCGCCCGCCGGTGCCACAAGCCCGGCGTTCGACTCCTCAATCACGCGAGCACCCTCACCGTCCAACATGCCCAATATGGGCTTGCCCCCCGCTAGATAGCTCTGGACCTTGCCCGGGATTGTCAGTGCAAAGATTGGTTCTGCCTTGAGTGCAACCAGCAACGCATCGGCTGCGGCAAAGAAGCTGGGCATGCGCTCGACCGGGTGGCGGCCCAGCATCACAACCGACTCTGAGAGTCCGAGTCGTTCGATGTCTGCTCGTACCTGTGGTGCGGCGCGGCCATCGCCAACGATCAGCCATCGGATGTCGCGGCGATCGCGCGTGAGCACAGCAGCCCGAAGCAGCGCAGGGAAGTCTTGTGCCTCACCGATGTTGCCGGCGAAGACGATATTGAATGCCGCGCCTTGTGCGGTTACTTCGGCTGCGGGTTCGATTCGGTTGGCCGGTGAATCGAAGACCTCTTCGGACCACTGGGGGAAGTAGCGAAACCGCTCCGTGGATCCTGCCCAGCGGCGGATCGGCTCAATGAACGCGCGTGACTGACCGAGGATCAGGTCGCAGCGGCGATAGATGAACCGGCACAGCAGGCCGACAGCCCACAGGTGCCACTCGGTCTTGATCATGCCGACGGCCTGCAGTGTGTCCGGCCAGAGATCCAGCACCCACATCGAAAGCGGCGCTCGCTTGATCCGCTTCAGCAGGATCGCGGGAAGAGCTGCCGTTATTGGCGAGGTCTCGAAGACGAAGATTGCATCGAAACGGCGACCACTCACCATACGTGGACCCAGCGCGCAACCCCAGAACACGAAACTGCAGTAGTTCAGCAACAAGCGCAGACTACCTTGGCCTCGAGGTCGCAGTGGCACGCGCAGCACATCAGCACCGGCGTAGCGTGAGTAGCGCGCCGGGTCTGCCACGAAGCCGGGATGCAGCACGCCTTCCGGATAGTTTGGCCTGCCGGTGAGAACGGTGACATCGTGCCCGCGGGCGGTCAGTTCCGAGACGATTTCGTTGACGCGAAAGGTCTCCGGCCAAAAGTACTGGCTTACGACAAGTATCCGCACCGTCGCCTTACTCGTAGCGGCGCCATACGACGCGCTGAATGTAGTCCGTGTAGCTATGGACGATGCGCACGACCTTGTCCGAGACATTGGGCATGCTGTAGTCGTTGACCTGGCGCAGCGAGCGCTCGGAGCCGCGCGGTTGCGTCTGCAGGATTCCCAATGCCTGGCGAACCCGGGTGAGTTCAAGACCGACCATCATCACCGACGCCTCCTCCATGCCTTCCGGACGCTCGTGCGCCTCGCGCAGATTGAGCGCGGGGAAGTTCAGGATCGACGATTCTTCTGTGATGGTGCCGCTGTCCGACAGTACCGCCTTGGCGTGCATCTGCAGCTTCACGTAGTCGTGGAAACCCAGCGGCTTGAGCAGCCGCACCTGCGGAGGGAAGCTGACACCCACCGCGGTGATGCGTTTCTGCGTGCGGGGATGCGTGGACACGATGACCGGCAGGTCGTGGTCCTCGGCCAGGCCGTTGAGCACTGCGCACAGCTTGTTGAAGCTGCGGTCGGACTCGATGTTCTCCTCGCGGTGCGCGCTGATAACGAAGTACTTTCCGGGCTCGACGCCCAGGCGCGCCAGCGCGTCGGATGCGTCAATGCGGTCGCGGTAGTGGGTGAGCACCTCGAACATCGGGCTGCCGGTTTTGATCACCTGGTCGGGCGGTAGACCCTCGCGCAGCAGGTACTCGCGGGCGATGTCGCTGTAGGTCAGGTTGATGTCGGCGATGTGGTCGACGATGCGGCGGTTGGTCTCCTCCGGCACGCGCAGGTCGAAGCAGCGGTTGCCGGCTTCCATGTGGAAGATCGCGACCTTGCGGCGCTTGGCCGGGATCACGGCCAGGCAGCTGTTGGTGTCGCCCAGCACCATCAGCGCCTCGGGCTTCTCCTCTTCCAGCACCTTGTCGACGGCGATGATCAAGTTGCCGATCGTCTGCGCCGCGTTCGCGCCGGCGCTGTTGAGGAAGTGGTCGGGCTTGCGCACGCCCAGGTCGTCGAAGAAGACCTGGTTTAGTTCGTAGTCGTAGTTCTGGCCGGTGTGGACCAGCACGTGGTCGCAGTGCTCGTCCAGGCGCGCGAGCACGCGCGACAGGCGGATGGTCTCCGGCCGCGTGCCCACGACCGAGACGATTTTCAGTTTCTTCATGCTTGCTGCACCTTCTGGGCGACGGTGTCGGGCTTCTGGCGGTCGAAGATCTCGTTGGCCCACACGAGCACGACGAGTTCGTCTTCGCCGACGTTGGTCACGTTGTGGGTCCAGCCCGGGATGGTCTCGACGATGCGGCCCTCGCCGCCCTGCGTGACGATCTCGTGGGTCTCATTGGTGATGATGTGGCGGTAGCCGAAGCTGGCCGTGCCCTTGATTACCAGGAACTTCTCGGTCTTGGTGTGGTGATAGTGCTCGCCGCGCGTGATGCCCGGGAAGGCGGTGAAGTAGCCAAACTGACCGCAGTCCGGTGTCTTGAGCATCTCCACGAACACGCCACGCGGATCGGCGTGGCGCGCCACTGTGTACTCGAACGCGGGCAGCGGCAGGAAGCTGACGTAGGTCGCGTACAGCGCGCGCGTCAGGCCGGTGCCGACGCGCTCGCTCACCAGGTTGTCGCGACTGGTGTGGAAGGCGCGGATCTGGTCGGCGAGGGCACCCACGGTGATGTCGTATTCCGGTCCAGCTTGTAGCTGGCCGGACGGCGGCGTCGCGTCGTCGAGCAGTGCGGTGAAGTGGCGCACCACATCGTCGACGTAGATCAGCTTGAGCGACGCGTTCGGGTCGTTGACGGCGATGGTCTCACCGCGCACGATGTTGTGGCAGAAGGTCGCGACAGCCGAGTTGTAGTTCGGACGCGACCACTTGCCGAAGACATTGGTCAGGCGGAACACGTACGCCTTCGCGCCGGTGCGTCTGCCGTAGGCCAGCAGTTCGTCCTCGGCCTTGCGCTTGCTGCGGCCGTAGGGGTTGTCCAGCGCTGCCTGTGTGGACGAGGCGTAGACCACCTGCGGCGGCTGAGGCTGCGCTGCCATCGCCGCGCACAGCGCCTGCGTGAAGGCGTGGTTGCCGGTGGCGAATTCCGCCGGGTCCTTGGGCCGGTTCACGCCGGCCAGGTGGAAGACGACGTCCACGCCCGCGAGCAGGCCGGCGAGGTCTGCAAGGGCCGTGTCGTGCGGGATCTGCACCAGATCCGCGTGACCCAGTTCCTGGAGCCGAACCTGCAGATTGCGACCGATGAATCCCCGGCCGCCAGTGAGGGCGATGCGCATGTCAGTCCTCCGGATTGGCGGCTTCACCGGCGGAGATGCGGCGCATGAAGTCCAGCTTCAGCAGCAGGCGCTTCATGCCCTCGACGTCCAGGCGGTCGGTGTTGTGGGAGTTGTAGTCCTCGCTCTCGGAGATGCTCACCTCACCCTGCTCGACGAACTTGCCGTAGTTGAGGTCGCGGCCGTCCGGCGGCACGCGGAAGTAGCCTTCGAGGTCCTCGGCTGCGGCACGTTCTTCGCGGCTCAGCAGCGCTTCGTAGAGCTTCTCGCCGTGGCGCGTGCCGATGACGCGCACCTCGTGCTCGGGCTTGCTCATTAGCGACAGGATGGCCTCGGTCAGCACCGCGACGGTCGCGGCCGGTGCCTTCTGCACGAAGATGTCGCCGTTGTTGCCGTGCTGAAACGCGTACAGGACAAGTTCGACGGCGTCGTCGAGCGTCATCATGAAGCGTGTCATGTTCGGGTCGGTGATCGTGATCGGCTTGCCGGCGCGGACCTGCTCGACGAACAGCGGGATCACTGAGCCGCGCGAGGCCATCACGTTGCCATAGCGAGTGCCGCAGATGACGGTGCCGGTGCCTTCGAGGTTGCGTGAGGCGGCAACCATGACCTTCTCCATCATCGCCTTGGAGATGCCCATCGCGTTGATCGGATAGACGGCCTTGTCGGTGCTCAGGCACACGACGCGCTTGACGCCTGCATGGATGGCGGCTTCGAGCACGTTCTCGGTGCCCAGAACGTTGGTGCGTACCGCTTCCATCGGGTGGAACTCGCAGGACGGCACCTGCTTGAGAGCCGCGGCGTGGTAGCAGAAGTCCACACCGCGCATCGCGGTCTCGACGGCGCGCGCGTCGCGCACGTCGCCGATGTAGAACTTCAGCTTCGGGCTGTTGTAGCGCTTGCGCATGTCGTCCTGCTTCTTCTCGTCGCGGGAGAAGATGCGGATCTCGCGCAGGTCGGAGTCCAGGAAGCGACGCAGCACGGCGTTGCCGAAGCTGCCAGTGCCACCCGTGATGAGCAGAGTCTTGTCGGTGAACATGGTTGGTATCAGAGCTTGGAGTGCGAGCTCAACGCGGCGCGACAGAGGTCGTCCTTCTGTTGCGGCGTCGGGTAGTTGATCAGGACCGCGCGGTATTGGCCCTTGAAGACGAAGAGGCTGCCGGCGGCCGCGCCGATGACGCCGCAGGCACCAAGCAGTTCGCCGACGTGGTTGAGCGACCCGGCGCCGCCCAGGACGGTCAGCGGCACCTTCAGTGCGGCGCGCATCTGGCGGGCCAGGTCGACGTCGTAGCCCTTCATCTCGCCGTCGCGGTCGACGGAATTGATGACGATCTCGCCCGCGCCCGCGTCCTGCATCTGGCGCGCGAAGGCGACGGGGTCGAGCTTGTGCGCGGTCCCGGCGTTGTGCGTGCAGAGCTCATAGCCCTTGCTGAACAGGCCACCCCTCTTGCGCACGTCCAGCACGGCGACGACGCTCTGGCGGCCGATGGCCTCGGCCATGCGGCCCAGCAGCGACGGATCGGCCACGGCGGCGGAGCTGACGGAGACCTTCTCCACGCCCAGGTCGATGATGCGCGCGGCCTGCTCGGCGGTGGTGACGCCGCCGCCGTAGCACAGCGGCATGCGGCACTCGGCGGCCAGCTTGGCGATCAGCGCGTAGTTGGGCTCGACCTTGTTCACCGCGGCGTCAATGTCGATCACCATCAACTCGTCGGACTCCTTCTCGTTGAAGATCTTGACGGCGTTGATGGGATCTCCGACGTACTTCGGCGCCTTGAACTGTTGGGTCTTGACCAGCCCGCCCTTGTGGACGAGCAGGCAGGGAATGATGCGGGGACGCAGCATGGGGTCAGAGCTCCGCGAAGTTCTTCAAGAGCTGAGCACCGAAGTGATGGCTCTTCTCGGGGTGGCACTGCACGCCGTGGATGTGACCCTTGGACACGATGCAGTCGAAGTCCAGCCCGTACTCGGCCGTGGCGGCGACGTCGGTCTTGTCCTCGGCGTCGAAGTAGTACGAGTGCAGAAAGTAGAAGCGGGGCTCGGGCTCGAAGTCGGTGAAGAGTTTGTGGCCGGGGCGGACCCGGAGGTCATTCCAGCCCATGTGCGGCATGGGGAGGTCCTGCGAGGCCGGCGTGTTCGCGAACGCCTTGACGCGGCCGGGCACCCAGTTCAGACCGGGCAGCACGCCCTCGTCGCTGCCACCGGCCAGCATCTGCATGCCGACGCAGATGCCGATGACGGGTACCTGCTGCGCCAGCACCAACTCTTCCAGCCGCGGGCGCATGCCCGACTGGTTGAGCAGCGTCATCGCCGTGTCGAACGCGCCCACGCCGGGCAGGACCAGGCGGTTGGCACCATCCAGTTCTTCGGCGCTGCGCGCGCGCGTGGCCTCCAGGCCGAGGCGCTTGAACATCGTCAGGAACGCCTGGATGTTGCCGACGCCGTAGTCGACGATGCGGATCATCGGAAGTACCTCTTTTCCAGTCCCAGCCAGCGCATGGCGTTGGCGCCGAAGCCGATCATCCAGCGCTTGTTGCGGTAGTCGCGGTAGGTCTTCTTCGGCAGCTCGAAGATCTGCTGCAGCTCATCCACCGTCAGGTCGAGCTTGTGGGCGACGTACTCGAACTCCTGCTTGAGGAAGTGTTCGTCCATCTCGGGCCGCGAGATGCGGTCCAGGGCGGCTTCACGCGTCATCTGGCCCGTCATGATCAGGCTCGAGAAGTGCGCGCGACGCTTGTGGAAGCCGAAGCGGCGCGGCAGCCAGTAGTCCTCGTAGAAGCGGGTGAATCGCGATTCGTGGTGCTTGTGCTGGAAGCGCTGCCAGCCGAAGCGGCGGCCCAGCTCATCCTCGGCATCTTTCTTGACGAAGGGCACGAGGTTGAGCGGGTGGTGCACCTTCATGCCGAGGATCTTCTGGTAATACAGCTTGTAGACCATGATGTCCTTGAGCGGGAAGGTCTCCAGCCGCCGCTCGCCAAAGCGGCCATGAATGTCGTTGAACAGCAGTTTGTCGATGCCCAGGTAGCCGCCCCACTCCTCGGGCTCGCGGCAGCACTCGGTGGAGAAATTCGAACCGGTGATGATGTGCTTGATCTTGTACTGGTGCGCGAACTTGTACAGCGACGAGAAGAAGGAGGCGTCCTGCGGCAGGTCCTGGTCCGGGATGCCGGACTTCAAGAAGGCGACCTGCAGATCCTTCATCTCTTCCCAGTTGATGACCTCGGTGTAGAGGTCGAGGCCGAGGCCGTCGACAAGCTTCTCGATGTTGCCTACGGCCTGATCCGTATTCCAGCCGGCATCGACGTGGAAGAGCAGCGGGCGCAGGCCCATCTTCTCCTTGGCGACGTAGGCTGCGTAGGAGCTGTCAAGGCCGCCGCTCAGGCCGATGACGCAGTCGAAGTCCTTGCCCTTACCGGCCTCGCGGATCGCGTCGGCCATCTGCGCGAGCTGGTAATCCCCTTCCGGGCCGGTGCGCCAGTTGGGCTTGATGATGGCGTCGAAGTTGATGCAGTAGTCGCAGTGGCCGTTCTCTTCGAACCGGATGTTGGGGTCCGACGTGTCCATGATGCAGCGGCTGCAGATGCGGTAGTTTTGATTTGACACGGTGGTCCCGTACGTATCGGCTGAGCGGAAAAGGGCGGATAGAAGACTAGGTCGCGGAGCGGGCGAGATCGGATGGGAGATGCCTCAGGCGATCGAGCAGCGTCAGCAAGGAACGCACGAACACCCATCGGCTCCAGAGCTTACGTGACAGCGGGCGGCGCCCGACGCTGGCGTTGCCGCCGTGGACGCGACGTTGAAGCGTGGTGCGCGGCAGGTGGACGTTGGACTTAGCTAGGTTGGCTGCCATCGCGATCCACAGGTCGTGCGACTCGACGTAGGCCGGGATGGGCAGGATGAGCGGGCGAAGCTCTGCGCGCAGGCCCATGGCGCAGCCGTCGTAGAAGGCCTTGCCGGAGAAAATGCGCACAATGTTGGCAACGTGCTCGTCGGACTGGGCGGCGTTCAGGCCGGTGTGCAGCGGCGCGATTGGCTGGCCTTCGCCGTCCATGAAATCGCTGTTGGTGGACACCAGCAGCGCGTCGGCCAGCGCCTCGCGCATCGCGGCCACACGGCCATCCAGCCAGACGTCGTCTTGGTCGGCCATGAGGATTACTGGATTGCCGGCAAGCGACAGCACTTTGGAGAAGGTCTGCACATGCCCGAGATTGCGCTCGTTGCGATGGATCTTCACGCGCGAGTCGCCCAAGCGCTCCAATAAGGCGATGGTGCCGTCGCGCGAGGCATCATCGAGCACGACAAGTTCGTCATCCGCACCCAGCTGTGGCAGGATGGACGCCACCTGCTCGGCGAGGAATCTCTCGCCGTTGTAAGTGGCCATGCAGACGCTGATGGTCGTAGATTGCCAATCGCGGGCTGGTTCTGGTGGTCGGGAAGTGGAACCGAGTCTCCTCATGGCTCGCTCCGTTGTCTGCCGTGGCGTCCGCCGTGACCAATGACACCGTGCCAGACGCCCGAGGCGAGGGCGCCGAATCGCGCGCCGCGCTGGTCGGCGATGATTAATTGCAAGGTCTGGTGCACGAACTCCGCGGCGATCTCCTTGAATGCGAACACGGTCGGCACCTCGCGCCGACGTAGCAGGAGCAGTGCATTGCGCATGCGGTAGTAGCTGCGCACGGGGCCGTCGATGAAGACCTTGAGCGGCCCCGTCTGCACGACCTTGTCGCCGATGGTGTGGCGCATCTCCAGCGTGGGGTCAACCAGGATGGGCACTTGGCGGGCGCGAGCGCGCAGGCACCACTCGATGTCCACGTAATCCAGGAAGAGCGATTCGTCAAACAGCCCGACAGCGGCGAAGGTCGGCGCAGTAACAAGTGATCCGGATGAGATGCGCGAGTCGACCGGGTAGGGCGCGCGCCGGCCCGCCGATACGACCTGGCGGGGGTAGCCCCACTGGTTGAGCACGTAGTTTGGACATTCGAAGCCCTGGCGTTCGTCGAAGTGCAGCGGGCCGATGACGCCAAGTCGGGTCACGTCCAGGTGCCGGGCCAGGTCGGCCACTAGCCGGTCGTGGATGGTGCTGTCTTGGTCGAAGAAGAGGATGGCCTCCGCGCCTTCGGCGAGTGCGCGTCGGACGCCTTCGTTCTGCGCCTTGGCGATGCCGGCGTTGTCCCCCATGGAGATGCCGGCGCAGCCGGCCGGCGTCGGCGATCCGCCAGGGGTGTTGTCCACGACGATCACCTGCGCGCCGGCGGCGAGTAGCGTGCCGGTCAGCCGCTCCAGCACCTCTGGCGTGGGGTGGTAGGTGACGATGACGGAGAACAGCTTCATGACGCGGATCTGCCCGTCGCGCGCGGGTAGAGGGATGACCAGTACCAGAGAATCACCAGCATTCCGTACGAATTGAACATCACGGGGTTGGTCATCGACATCAGGACGAAGAGCAGCACGGCCACGGTGTAGCCGCCTCGGTCGCGCAGGTAGCGTCCCAGACCGCGCACGGGCATCAGAAGGCAACCGTACAGCACCAGCGTCAGCGGGATGCCGAAGTAGCGGGTCATGTCAATGGGGGTGAGCTCAGTGTAGGCCTTGAAGACGCCCGAGCCGGATGAGAAGTAGAAGCTGGCCAGACCGCGCCCGAATAGGGCGCTGGTGACGGTGAGGTCGTCGATGAAGGAGTTGAAATGCCCGATCTTCACGGCGTTGGATTCCTCGCCGGGGCTCAGCACCTGAGAGTCGCCTAGCACGGCCCACCAGAACAAGCAGGCCAGCGCGCCAAGCACCACTATCAGAAGCCAGCGTTGCACAGGCCGTAGCGCGCGCAGCGCGAGGAAGGCCAAGTACAGCACTGAAACTCCGATCAGTGCGCGCAGGCCGCTCACCAAGATCGCGGTCATGATGGCTACCAACTTGATTAGATCCATCTGCCGGCGCCACGGCGAGAACAGCCGCATGCCCACGACGGCCAGTCCCACGAACAGGAAGGGCGCCGTGCCCAGTTGCAGTGTCGCGGTCGCTCCGCCTTCGAAAAAATCTCGGTTGGAGGCCGCGCTGAAGTTGTAGTTGGTGAAGAACTCATAGACTGGGCCCGCGAATGGGAAGTCGCCCGAACCTAGGATGGACAGCCAGAACGCCACGGTACAGGCCAGCAGCACGTAGGCCGAGCGCTCTGCAAGCCGGTCCATGTCGATGTCGTGGGCCTTGATGTAGTAGATCAGTGGCAAGACCAGCGTGGATGTCACGAACTGCACCGCAATGCCTAGATCTGCGTGGTTGACTATCAACGACAGCGCCAACCCGTACAAGAAGATGCTGCTGATGATGGTGGGTGCGAACGAGGGAAAGGTGATAACGCCCATCCGCCGCCACATGTTCAGCAGCAGCCACAAGAACATCAGCGCGAACGGCAGCTTATTGATGCCGGCTGCGGGGCCGATCAGTGTCATGTAGACGAAAAATGAGAACAACAGCACCGGCCACTTGTCACCGGGCGCGGGGAAGCCAACGCCGCGAAACCGCGGAATGGTGGTCATGCAGCGGGCCTCAGCACGTCAGTAAGCCAAGTGTCCAGCGTGTAGCGACGAAGCACGTCGTCGCTCATGGGCGCCATCGGCGTCTTCACGAACGAAGGGTCCAGCGCGGGCCCGGCGGCTTGGATCACGCGGATATTGTCTGCGCAGTAGAAGTCGTAGTTCACGATATCCGTCGCAGTCGTGATGAGCTTGCGGGAAGCGCCGATGGTCTCGATGGTGCGCATCGTCATGCCGGTCTGAAGCGCGTGCGGCAGATCGTAAATGCAGCGCGATCGGGCGTTGATCCGCAGCATCTCTCGATAGGGCAGGGTCCGCGTGTGGACGTCGGCGGCATTGCGCTTGAGCGCCAGCTTCAGCCAAGTCAACCAGCCGGTGAAGAGGTAGACGTGGGTGGTAAGGCCCTTCGCGCGCGCGTCGGCCTGCATGCGCCGGATCGACTCGAGCCGATCCGAATGCAGCCAGCCGACGAAGGAAACGTCGATGTCCTGTGGCAGATCCAGCCTGGGCGCTTCGCGGAAGAACAGCGGGCGGAATTCGATGCCGGGGCGCTCGGTGGCGTCCTTGCGGTCGAAGCTCAGCACGCGATGGAACAGCGGAAGCCGTTCCTCGATGCCGTCCAAGCGGTTAAGCGAATCCCACTGGTAGAGCACGAACTCGGCTTTGGGCAGAGTGGCGCGCAGCGTCTGGAGGAAGGGCACGCGCAGGCCAATGCCCCTGATCACGAGCACTTGGTCAAAACCGCGATCATGCGCGGCGGCGAGGATGCGCTGCTCGTGGCGAGCGACAATGCCGCCGGGGGTCCAGCGCAGGTGGCGCAGTAGGCCCGCGAGCAGGCCTTCACGCAGAACATACGGCATATCCTCGAAGACAGTGAGCTGCGCCCCACGCTCCCGCAATCGCGTCGCGATGCTGTGCTCATAGTCGTAGAACCCGATGCCGATTAGCAGGATCCTGCGGCCGACCAGATCCCGGCGGGGAGCCTGGCTCATTTGTAGAGCCCCTTGGCTTTCATCTCGGCGATACTCTGGTCGTAGGTGTCGGCGCGCACAACCTGACCGTCAACCCACGCGGCGAAGCGCCGGATGCCGGTTGCGAAGTCGACTTTGGGCAAGAAGCCCAGTAGCGCACGGGCCGCCTCGATGTCAGCGAAGTTGTGGCGGATGTCGCCCAGACGGAAGTTGCCGGAGATGCGCACCGGCACGTCCGCGCCGTAGGCCGCGATCAGCGAACGCGCCACCGTCAGCACGCTGGTGCGCTCACCCGCGCCGACGTTGACGACATGCTGACCGGGATCGTCCAGCTCGATGCCCGCGACGGTCGCGTCGACCACGTCGTCGATGTACACGAAGTCACGGCTTTCCTCGCCGTCCTCGAAGATGACGATCTCGTTGCCGTTCTTAATGCGCGTCGAGAAGATCGAGAGGATGCCGGTGTACGGGTTGGACAGCGACTGGCCCGGGCCGTAGACGTTCTGGTAACGCAGCGCCACCCCGGGGATGTTCAGCGACCGGCCCAGCGTCAGGATCATCTGTTCCTGGTTCTGCTTGGTGATGCCGTACAGCGAGGACGGGTGGATGCGGCTGTCCTCGGTGGTGGCGAGGAGCTCGGCGTCGGTGCCGCAGTGCGGGCACTTCACGTGGAAGTCGCCGGCCTGCATGTGCGCGGCCTCGCGCGCCAGCGGGTAGACGACGCCGTGCTCGGCGCAGCGGTAGCGGCCCTCGCCGTAGATGGAGCGGGAGGAGGCGACGACCAGCTTGCGCACGCTGTGCGGATGGTTGGCGAGCAGGTCAAGCAGCAGGGCGGTGCCGCGGATGTTCACGTCGACGTAGCGCTCGATCTCGTACATCGACTGGCCGGTGCCGGTCTCGGCTGCCAGATGGACGACGGAGTTCTGGCCTTCGAGGGCGGTGATCCAGTCCTCGCGGTTGCGCACGTCGCCGCGCAGGAAGCGGACCTGGCCGGCGATGGTGGCCAGCAGCGGCGAGTCCTCGCCGTGGATCTGCGGCGAGAGGTTGTCCATGACGGTGACGACATGGCCGCGCGCCACGAGCGAGCGCGCCAGGTTGGAACCGATGAAGCCGGCACCGCCGGTGATGAGTATGTTCATGGGTGGGTCTTCGGAGAAACGTCGGATGCCTGGGGCTCGCTCAACGGCGAGGCGATCGGGTCGGCCGGCGCGGCGAGGAAGCTGCCGTCGGGTGCCGTGCGGCGCCATTCGCCGGACGCCGCGTCGTAGCGCTTGACGATGCGCGCCGGCGTGCCGACGAGGACGCAGTAGTCCGGGAAGGTGCCGCGCACGACGGCGTTGGTGCCGACGATGCAATGGCGTCCCAGCCGCGTGCCGGCCTGGATGCTGGCGCGCGCCCCGATGAAGCAGTCCTCGCCGATGATGGTCAGCCGGATGTCCAGCGGCTGCAGCGCCGGCGGCTGGTCGATGCGGTCGTAGCGGTGATCGGTGTCGGTGATCATCACGCCGAAGAGCACGGAGGTCCGCGCGCCGATCTCGACGTGCCGGGCCGCGGTCAGGTGGCAATGCTGCTGGAAGCTGACGCCGTCGCCCAGCACGATGCGCGGCGCGGTGCCGGCGGTGGTCGTGTCGAGGTCGATGCCCTCGAAGCGGCAACCCGGCCAGATCAGCACGTCGTTGCCCACCTCGAGGTACTCGGGGGTCCAGAACAGCGGGGCCTGGATGATGGTGCCGCGGCCCAGCGAGCGCAGGCGCGGACCGTGCCAGAAACGCGTCACCCACCCCGCCCACAGGAAGCTCAGACGCTGCCGGCGGCGCGTGGGCGGCTGGCGCCAGAAACGCATCAGGCGGCCGATCATGCGGCGGCCCTCCGGCGCGCCCAGCAGAACCACGGCATGGGGTGCACCTTGTTGCTGAGCCAGAAGGCCACGAGCATCACGACGAACATCGTGGTGGCGAACGCGTAGGCCGCGCCGATCGGGCCGAACTCGCGGATGAGCAGGTAGTTCAGGCCGAGGTTCAACGACATGTTCAGCGTCGTCACCATGGACAGCAGATAGGTCTTCTTCACGAAGAAGATGTAATCGATGTACGTCATGTAGACCGACGTGAAGAAGTAGCCGACGGTCAGCCACGGCACGTAGGCGATCGCCTCGTGGAACTTCGGATCGATGAACCAGCGGAAGGCCACCGGCACCAGCAGGTTGAAGACCACGAAGAAGGCCAGGAAGCCGGCCATCACGCCGTAGGACATGCGCACCAGCTGGCGTTGCGTGTCGGGCGAAGGATCGCGCAGGCGAGGGAACAGATAGGGCGCCCAGGCGCGGTTGAAGGCCGACAGCAGGACCATGACCACGGCGGTCACCTGCGCGGCCACCGCGTACTGGCCGGCACCGGTCAGGCCGACCAGCGCCACCAGGAACAGCCGGTCGGCGAGCCGGATCGCCTGGTTGCCCAGGTCGTGCGGCAGCAGGCCGAGGCCGAAGCGGAACACCTCGCGCAGCATCTCCGCGCCGGCCGGCCGGCGCAGGTAGCCGTGGTGGCCCAGCCAGACTAGTGCCGCCAGCGACGCCAGACCGCCCGCGCTGGCGTAGGCCCACATGCGGCCTTGCCAGTGGCCGTTGAGCGAGACGACGAACGCATACGACAGCAGCACCGTCGCCAGCGCCTGGCCGACCTCGACCAAGCCGAATGACAGGGGGCGGTTGCTCATGCGCAGGATCGACGACAGCACCTGCGGCAGCACGGCCAGGCCGGCGATCAGCGGCATGGCCGCGAACCACGAGGAGGGGACCTGCAGCAGCGGCGCCGCCCAAGGCGCGGCGATGGCAGCCAGCAGCGTCATCAGCACCAGCGACACCAGCGGCACGCTCAAGGCCGTCGCCACGAAGCGGCGGAAGGAGTCGGGGTCCAGCCGGCCGTGCTCGACGGACACGATGCCCGGCACGCCCCAGGTCAGCGGCGGCGTGAAGAAGGCGATCAGCGTCGTCATCGTGGCGACGATGCCGTACTCCTCGACGCTGAGATAACGCGTCATCAGCGGCAGCAGCGCGAGCGGCAGCGCGCTGCCGATGATGCTGCTGGCGGTGTAGATGACGAAGGAACGCTTCAGGCTCATGACGGGGGCCGCTCTGTGTCAGGCGCGAGGCGTGGCCGCGAGGGCAGCCGGCGCGGCGGATGCCGAGGGCGCGAAAGGCTCGCCGGTGCGCAGCAGCCGCTCCAGGATGCGGGTGGCCCGCGCAGCGTCGAACGGCTCGAAGAACACCTGCGGCGCGCGCGGCGGCCGGTCGTGCGCCAGCGCCTCGACCAGCGCGGCGGCGTCGTTCACGACCTCGACGCCGTCCAGCGTCATCAGGTCCGAATGCGTGGCGTAGTCCAGCTCGGGAATGATCAGCAGCCGGCGTCCGGCCTGCACCGCCTCATACGCGACAGTCGACTGGATGAGCAGCACATCCGAGGATCCGGCGAGCAGGGTCTGGACCGTGACGTCGGTGCCGTGCACGGTCACGTTCTGCACATCGGCGAGTTCGGCCTGGATGGCGGCCAGGCTGGAGGCCTGTCCGGGATGCAGCTTGTAGAGGAAGCGGCGCGACGGGGCGCGCGGCGCGGTCTCGCGCAGCCAGCGGACTAGGGCGTCGTGGTACTTCAGCGCGCTGATCACCAGCACCGCGCCACCGGCGGGCGTGGGGGCCATGCGCGCGGGGTGGAAGACGTCGTTGCCCATCGCGATGCGATGGCGCGCGGGGTAATGGCAGCCGTCGATCCAGAACTGGGAGAACGCGAACATCACGTCCGGGAACATCGCTCGGCCGGCGCCATGCACGCTGGCGGGATAGGCGTAGCCGGGATGCGCAGCGTTGATCAGGCCATGCTGCGCTTCCAGGCAGGGAATGCCTGCTTCGCGCGTGGCGCGGAACAACGCCTTCTCGATGCCGTTCTGGTTGAGCAGCACCAGGCGCGGCCGCACGCGTGCGAGCACCTGGGCATAGCGGCGGCGGCCGATCTCGAAGTCGGCCAGACGCTGGCGCACGAACGCGTCGAGGTCGACCGGGATGCCGAACTCGCCGTTCAGGCGGCGTTCGAGCGCATCGAGTTGCGCGGGACGCGGAGCGAGTCGGCCTGCGCGGGCATAGCCGCGGTCGTAGCGATGCGGGAAGGTGTTGATGACCAGCTTGCGTCCGGGGCAGGCAGCGATCACCTGGTCCAGTCCGGTGTCGATGCGGCGGCCGTCGCGCACTAGGCGCGGCGCGCGGTAGACCAGCACGTCATGGCGTCCCACCCACAGGCGGACTTCCAGGTCGACTCGCAGCGCGAGACGCGTCGCCAGATGGCGCAGACGCATCGCGAAGCTGGGCGGGGTGGGCGTCTCGGGGCCTACGCCGGCGATCTGGTTGTAGACCTGCTTCATCACATCGTGGCGCACCACGTCCCACCAGCCGGGATCGGCCACGCGGGTGTCGGGGAAGAGCGCGAGCTCTTCCTCGATCTGCATGAAGCGGCGGTTGAACTCCAGGACGTCCATCGGTTCAGCTCCGCGACGACGAGGGCAGCAGCCGCTCGGCGCGCGCCCAGTCCTCAGACGTGTCGATGTCCTGGCTCTCGGCGCGGTCCGGCATGACCAGCGCGTGCATGTCCTCGGCATAGAAGCTCTGCGTGGCCCGCAGGCGCGCCGGCGTGGACACGTAGATCGCGCCGTTGAGCGTGTAGGCCTGCGGCAGGTCCTGCGAGCGCAGCTTGAGGCTGTCCCAGCCGCAGAAGGGCTGCATGCGCGAGCCCTCGACCGAGAAGGTCCAGGCGGGATGGTTCTCGGCGGGGCTCACGCCCACCACCGGCGCATCGGCGCCCAGGGCGAGGAAACGCGACGCGGCGTCACGGATGGTCGCCGCGGAACGGAACGGCGAGGTGGGTTGCAGCAGCATCATGCCGGCGACGGTGCCGCGCTCGTGCTCGTACCAGTCCAGCGCATGCAGCACCACGTCGATGCTGCGCGCGGTGTCGGTCGCGAATTCGGCGGGCCGCAGCCAAGGCACCAGCGCGCCGTGCGCGCGCGCCGCCTCGGCGATCTCGGCGTCGTCGGTGGAGACCAGCACGTCGACGAAACAGCCGCTCTCGCGCGCCGCGTCGATGGTCCACGCGATCAACGGCTTGCCGCCCAGCGGCAGCACGTTCTTGCGCGGCAGCCGCTTGCTGCCGCCGCGCGCGGGAACGATGGCGAGGAGGCGGGCGTCAAACGGCATGGGCGGGCACAGGCGTCGGCCGCGCGAGGCGCTTGCCGATCTGCATCAGGGGGAGTTCGAAGCGGTGGTACAGCACGACCGACACCACCACGGTCAGCGCCACGATCAGCGGCACCTGCACGGCCGCGCCCACGTCGGGTAGCCACAGACGGCAACCCTCGCGCACCAGCGGATGCAGCAGGTAGACCCCGTAGGTCGCCAGACCCAGCTGCGTCAAGGGCATCGCCAGCAGCCTGGGCAGCGCGATCGCCGACTTGAAGAAAGCCGGCACCAGCAGCACCGAGGCCGCGCTGAAGACGAAGCGGTTGGCACCCGTCACCAGCAGCGCCTGGTCACCGACCACCGGATACAGCACGAACACGCCCAGCGCGACCGCCATGGCCGACAGCACACGGGCCGTCGACCAGGCCGGTCCCTTTGCGTTGAAGTAGAGCGCGACGCCGGCCGTGTACAGGAAGAGGTTGTTGAAGGGATTGACGTAGGTCGCCCACTGCGCCGCGAGCGTCGCCTGCGGGCTCATCCAGCGGAAAGCGAAGCCCGCGCCAATCGCCAGCGTCACCAGCAGTAAGGCATTGCCCAGCTGGCGGCTGCGGTTATACAGGATCACGATCAGCGGAGTCAGGCTGTAATAGACCATCTCGTTGCCGATCGACCATGCGCCCACGTTCAGGTAGCCCGTCGGCAGGATGATGCCGAACAGCGTCGTCAGGTTCAGCGCGACCAGCCGCCAACTGGGCGCTTCACCGCGCGAGACCAGCAGCACCGTGATCGTGAAGACGGCCAGCCACAGCAGCGGCCAGATGCGGAAGATGCGCCGCACGCCGAAGCGCCACACGCCTGCCCAGCTGCCCAGGAAGCGGTGATAGCCCACCGCGATGCTCAGGCCCGACAAGACGAAGAACATCGACACGCCGTACACACCGAACCGGCCCAGCACCGTGTCGGCCTTCTGCGGCGCGACATCCCAGGTGATGAGGTGGTACAGCATTATGGACGCGGCCAGCAGGCCGCGCAGCCAGTCCAGTGCCTCGTAGCGGCCGGCGGCGTCGCGCCGCGCTCCCGCCTCAGCCACGGAGCACCCCGGCTACTTCATCCTGCGCGCGCTGGAAGTCCTCCATGCGGCCGATGTCCAGCCAGTACTCGTGCACCGGGAACATGTTGACCAGCTCGCCGGCCGTCATGCGCTGCTCCAGCAGCGTCGGCATGTCGATGCGCTGGCCCTCGCTCACCGCGTCCAGGACCGACGGCGACAGCACGTAAATCCCCGCGTTGATGAAGTAGCGGTACGCCGGCTTCTCCACCATCGACGTCACCCGCAGGCCGTCGCTCTCGATCACGCCGTAGGGCACGCGATGCTCGTACTCGCGCACGCACATCGTCGCCACGCCGTCGTGGCTGTCGTGGAAGTCCAGCAGCTTGTTGAAGTCCAGATTCGTCAGCAGGTCGCCGTTCATCATGAACATCGGCTCGCGGATCCGGTCCTTGGGCAACAGGCCCAGCGCGCCGCCCGTGCCCAGCGGCTCGTCCTCGTGCACGTACTCGACGTCGATGTTCCAGCGCCCGCCGTCGCCGATGCGCTCGCGGATCATCTCCGGCCGGTAATGCGTCGAGATGAAGAAGCGGTGGAACCCAGCCGCCACGAAGTTCTCGATGATGATCTCGAGGATGGGCTTGTCGCCGACGTTCAGCAGTGGCTTGGGGCAGTGGTCCGTCAGCGGCTGCAGCCGCTTGCCGAAACCGCCTGCCATCAGGAACACCGCGTTGTCGCGGCGCTTGGGATGCAACAGGTCGTGCAGCGTCTGGATCGACACGATGCGCCCCTGCTCGTCCACGATCGGGATCTGCAGCAGGCGGCGGCGCTCCATGCGCGCCAGCACCTCTTCCTTGGACGCGGACGCCGGTGCCTTCTCCGGCGACCGGCCCATGATCTCCTCGGCCGGCGTGCGCATCGGCAGCTGGCGCAGCAGCGCGCGGCGGATGTCGCCGTCGGTCAGCGTGCCGAGCACATGGCGATGCTCGTCCACGACCACCGCGATCTGCAGGCCGCCGCGGTCCAGCGCCGCCATCGCGTCATGCAACGTCGCTTGCGGGGAGATAAGAACGGTTTCCCAGTTTTTCATCGTCGGTCGTTCCGGAAGACTTCGCGTTGGTCGGCGGTCCTCAACGGACCGGGGCCGCCAGCAGCTCTTGCAGCGCGTGGATCACGCGCTGCGGTTGATGTTCAGGGGCCGGGGCCAGCGCCTCGCCGTGCTCGGTGCCCGGACGGATGATGCGCACCGTGCACATGCCCAGCCGATGCGGACCGGCGAAATCCTTGTGCGGGTTGTCGGACACATACATCGCCGCGTCCCCCGCCACGCCCAACGCGGTCAGGATGCGCTCGAAGCCCACCGGCGACGGCTTCCACGCGTCACGGCCCAGCTCGTCGGTGATGACCACCTCGTCGAACAGCGCCGCCACGCCCAGCGCCGCGAGCTTGCGACGCTGCACCTCCGCCCAGCCGTCGGACAGCAGCGCCAGCCGATGGCCGCGCGCGCGCAACTCGGTCAGCACCGGCACTGTCTCCACATGCGGGCGGATCGCCGGCGCATGCTCGCGATAGACCGGCACCAGCACGCGGCCGACGTAGTCTTGCGGAGCCGCGACGTCCAGCGCCGCCAGCGCCGCGCTCATCAGGTCGCCGCGCTGACCGGCGGCGAAGCGCCGGCGCAGTTCGGGTTCGATGTCCACGCGCAGGTCCTGCCAGACGCGTTCCGCCAGGGCGCGATGGCCCGAGCGCACGAAGTCGGCTTCCGGATACAGCGTGTCGTCCATGTCGAATACGATCACCGCCGGCAGCGGCGCGTCCAGGCCGCGCGGCACCGTCAAGCTCGCCGGGGGCAGGAAGATCGAGCGATCGGTGCGGGTCATGACCATGCCGTCATGCACCGTCGCGCCCGCTACCGACGGCGCGCGCCCGGCGGCCATCTGCAGGATCCAGCGCGGCCAGTCCGCGCCCGCGCCGATCGCCAGTGGCAGACCGCCGCCCATGCGGGCATTCAGTTCCATTGCCACCCAGCGGCCCGGCGCAGGATTGCGGAACTGCACGGTCACCGGGCCGATGCAGCCCAGGCCCGACGCGATCGCCATCGCGCGCGCTTCGAGTTCCGGAGACCGCTCGACAACGCCGCGCGTGACCTCGCCGCCGCGCACCTGCAGCCGGCGGCGCGGGACCGCGCACAGCGCCTGGCCCGACAGGTTCAGCAGCACGTCCACCGTCGTCTCGTCGCCGCCGATCAGGCGCTCGACCATGGGATCGGCCGTCTCGGCCAGCCGCGCGCGCAGCTCGTCCGCGTCGTTCACGCGCACCGCGCCGATGGATGCGGAGCCCGACGCCGGCTTGATGAACAGCGGGAACACGAGGTCCGGGGCGCCCGGGTCAACCGCCTCGGGAACCTCGGCGCCCAGCGCGGCGAACGCGTCGCGGCTGAGCCGCTTGTCGCGCGCGATCCGGATCACCGAACTCGGCGACACCAGCAGGCGCGCCTGGGGCGCGCGCTCGGCGATCTGCGCACGCCAGCGGTCCAGGCGCACCAGGTCCGGATCGATCGTGGGAATCACCAGATCGATGGACTCGCGCACGAGGAAGTCGCACAGCGCGTCGAGGAAGGCCTCGCTGTCGATGGGCGTCGGCAGCTCGACGCGGCGATCGACGACGGCCAGCGCGGGCGCCAGCGGGTTGGGGTCGCTGCCCCAGATCAGGCCCGGCGACACCGCCGGCAGCGCCCGCGCGAAGGCCTCCACCAGTTCACAACGGCGACCGACGTTGAGGAAGAAGACGTTCATGGCGGGAGCGGAGGGTGTGCGGGCCGGTTCAGGCCAGCCAGGGCTTGTCTACGGCTAGCGGCCAGCGCAGGCGATCGAACAGGGACAGGGCTCGCGCGGCGAAGGTGCCATCGCCATACGGATTGACCACGCTGCGGCTGCGCGCCGTGAATTCCGGGTCGATCGCCGCAACAATGGCGCGGCCGATCTCCGCCGCGTCGAAGGCGCAGTCCAGCACGTTCGCCGCACGGTCACGGCCGGCCTGGCGCGCGCCGATGTTCACGACGGGCAGGCCGGCGGTGGCCGCCTCGATGATCCCTGACGAGGAGTTGCCCACCATCGCCGCGGCGTGGTGCAGTGCGGCGACGTAGCGGCGCAGTCCCAGGTTGGGCACGTAGCGCGCGTCGGCGCGCAGGCCCGGCAGCGACTCGCACAGCGCGAGGAAGGGCGCGTTGCCCGGGTCGGCGCAGGGCGCGGTGATCAGGACCTGACGCGGCGTGGCCAGCAGGGCCTGTCGCGCTGCCTCTGCCAGACGCGCGTTGGTGGCGTCGTCGACGTTGGTTTCGGGGTGCAGCGTCACCAGCAGGAAGGGGCGGGCCGGGTCCAGGCCGAGCACGGCGCAGAATTCCTCGCGCGGCGTGACCGCCGTCTGCACCAGCGCGTCGAGCTCCGGCGCACCCAGCACATGGATGGCCGCCGGGTCCTCATGCAGCGCGGCGACGCGTGCGCCGCAGCCCTCGGACGCGACCAGATGCAGCGCAGCCAGCTTGGACAGCGCATGCCGCACGCGCTCGTCCAGCGCGCCCAGCGTCAGATGCCCGCCGCCGATGTGAATCACCGGCACGCGCGCCAGCATCGCCGCTTGCGCGGCGGCCAGCATTTCATAGCGATCTCCCAGAATCAGCAACGCATCGGGCCGGCGCTCCTCCAGCCACTGCGCCACGCCTGCGAGCACGGCGGCGCTCTGCACGCTGGCGCCGCCCTCGACAGCCGGCAGCAGGCAGTCCAGCGGCAGGCCGCTGCGCTCGACATCCTGCAAGGTGCGGCCCAGGCGTTCGTCATGGTGGCCGGCACCCGCCGCGAGCAGCAGGCGGTAGCGCGGCGACGCATGCAGCGACTGGTACAGCGCCTCCATGCGGCCGAAGTCGGACCGCGCGACCGTGAGCGAGGCGAGCGTGAGGGGCCGGGAAGACATGGATGGGGGCTTGGCGTCGATGGCGTCGGAGGCTGCGGGGCGGCTGGCGATCAGGCCAGGTCGGCCCAGTCGATCAGCGCGTTCTCGGCGACGTCGCGCGCGAGCTTGCGGCCAATGACCTGGTCGACGTCCATCGCGGGGATGCCGGTGCCGGGCCGCTTGGCGGTCAGGTCCGCGTCCACGATCACATGGTCCACGGACATCGCGCGAACGGCGACGATGGACTTGCGCGCCACCTTGGCGACTTCGAGCTCGACCGGCCAGGGGCGCTTCTCGCCGTGACCCAGTGCCGAGTTGATGTTGCGGATGCCGTCCACCAGCGCGCGCAGCTCATGCGGCTCCAGCGAGGCCGCTTGGTCCGGGCCGGGCAGCTTCTTGTCCAGCGTGAAGTGCTTCTCGATGACGGTCGCGCCCAGGGCCACGGCCGCCAGCGAGATCTCGATGCCCGGCGTGTGGTCGGAGTAGCCGACCGGCAGGCCGAACTCGCGCGCCATCGTGGCCATCGCGCGCAGGTTGGAGAGCTGAGGCTCCGCGGGGTATTGCGTCGTGCAATGCAGCACCGTGACGGGGCCGCTCTGGTGGTGTTTCAGGAAGGCCAGCGACCGGCGGACTTCTTCCAGCGTTGCCATGCCGGTCGACACGATCAGCGGCAGCTTCGTCACGGCGGCGGCACGTAGGAGGAACGGATTGACCGTCTCGCCCGACGGAATCTTCATGCGGCGCATGCCGATGGTGCCGAGGAACTCGGTCGACGGGACGTCAAAAGGCGAGGAGAGGAATTCCACGCCCATGTCGTTGGCGTAGGCCTGCAGGGAAAGCGTCTCGTCGAAGGACAGCTCCAGTCGGCGCGCCAGCTCGAGGAAGTTCTTGTCTCCATCCTTCATGTAGCCGGCCAGAGGGGTCTGGTCGGTCATGACTTCCTCGGCCTTATAGGTCTGGAACTTCACGACGTCGACGCCGGTGTCCTTCGCCGCGGCGATCATTTCCTTGGCGAGCCCGATGTCGCCGTTGTGGTTCACGCCGATCTCGGCGATGACAAGCGTCTGGTCCATGTCCGGTCCGATCGTTGTTTCGTGGTTCAGGTCAAGCCTCGTGGGTGAGGGGATGGGTGCCGCCTCAGACGGGCAGCACGCTGCTCGGAAGATTCACGACGCGCGCTTCCAGCCACTGCGCGTTCTCCAGCGGGCCGCTCAGCGCATTCGCATGCGCGGGCAGCCGCGTCATCAACGCCCAGATCGGGCGCGTCATCACGCCGGCGTCGTTGGTCGCTTTCAGCAGCGCGTCGCGCTGCTCGGGGCTTTCGCAAATCACGCCGTTCAGCCAGTAGTTGGAATGGCAGTGCTCAGGCTCGACGATGGGTTGTAGGTCGGTGCCCTCGAAGAACTGGATGTAGCGCTGCGCCAGCGCGCGCTTCGACTCCAGGAACGCCGGCAACTGCTCCAGCTGCGCGCAGCCCAGCGCCGCGTTCAGGTTGGGCATGCGGTAGTTGTAACCCACCTCGTCGTGGAAGAACTCGTACGGGTGCGGGATCTTGGCCGTCGTGGTCAAGTGCTTGGCGCGCTTGCCTAGCTCCTCGTCCGCCAGCACCATGCCGCCGCCTCCGGTCGTCATGATCTTGTTGCCGTTGAAGCTCAGCACTCCGATGCGGCCGAAGGTCCCCGTGTGGCGGCCCTTGTAGTAGCTGCCCAGTGACTCCGCCGCGTCCTCGATCAGCACTAGGTGCCAGCGCGCGCAGACCTCGACCAGCGCGTCCAGGTCGACCGGATGACCGAAGGTGTGCATGGGCACGCAGGCGCGGATGCGGCGGTGACCGTCTCGCGTGCGGCAGTCGCCGGTGTCGTCGATCAATGCATGTTCCTGCAACCACGCGTCCAGCGCCGCTGGCGACAGGCCCAGCGTGCGACGGTCCACGTCGATGAACAGCGGCTGCGCGCCGCAGTACGCGATCGCATTGCAGGTGGCTACGAAAGTCAGCGACTGCGTCACCACCAAGTCGTTGTGCTCCACGCCAGCCAGCACCAGCGAGATGTGCAGTGCCGCCGTCCCGTTCACTACCGCCACGGCCCGCGGGCTGGCGCAAAACGCGGCGGTGTCGCGCTCGAAGCGGTCCACGTACGCGCCCACGCTGGACACGAAAGTCGAGTCGATGGTGTCCAGCACCAACTCGCGCTCGCGGCCGCGGAAAACCGGCGCATGCAGCGGGATGAACTCGGTCGTGGCGTATTGGTCGCGCACGAAGCTGACGAGGCCGTCGAACATCCTGGACCTCAGACGTTGTAGATGTGGGCCTTGTATTTGGCCAGGTTGGCCGGCTGCGTCATCCAGTGGATGGTGCGCTGCAGGCCGTCGCGGATGTCGTGACGCGGCTCGAAGCCGGTCAGCGCACGAATGCGGGAGTTGTCGCACCACAGGCGGAAGACCTCGGACTTCTCCGGTCGGATGCGCTGGTCATCGGTGATGAACTCAACGTCGCTGCCCATCAGCTCCTTGATCAGGTTCAGCGTGTCGCCGACGGAGATTTCGTAGTTGGAGCCGATATTGACGGTCTCGCCGGTCGATGGAGCGCAGTGGGCCAGCTCCAGGAAGCCGCGGCAGGTGTCGGCCACGTAGTTGAAGTCACGCGTGGGTGTGGTGTCTCCCAGTTTGATCTGCTTCGCGCCCGAGGCGATCTGCGTGATGATGGTCGGGATCACCGCCCGGGCTGATTGCCGAGGGCCGTAGGTGTTGAATGGTCGCGCGATCGTGAGTGGCAGACCGAAGGAGTTGAAGAAACTCATCGCCATCGCATCGGCGCCGATCTTCGACGCGCTGTAGGGAGACTGTGGTTGCAGCGGGTGCTTCTCGTCGATCGGGACGTAGCGGGCTGTGCCATAGACCTCGCTGGTCGACGTATGAATGACGCGTTTGACGCCGTTGTCCAGTGCGGCCTGGCAGATGTTCAAGGTGCCACGCACATTGGTGTCGACGTAGCTCTCGGGGGCGATGTAGGAGTACGGGATCGCGATCAGGGCAGCCAAGTGATAGATGGTGTCCACGCCCCGTGAGATGTGCCGGCAGTAGTGGGAGTCGCGGATGTCGCCGCTCAGCACCTCGATGTCCTTGATGCGAGGGATGTCTTCCAGCCAGCCCCAGGAGTTGAAGGAGTTGTATTGCGACAGCGCGCGTACCTCGTGCCCTTGCTCTAGCAGCAATTCGACGAGGTGGGAGCCGATGAATCCGTCGGCACCTGTGACGAGAACTTTTGACATTGGGGTGTTGGGTGGCGTGAGAAGAAGATCGTGAAGGGCTTTCAGGAATTTGATTCGGGCAGGTTCGCGCGATCGATCTCGGAGCGGAGCTGCGCGATCACGACCTGTAGGCGCTCAAATTCAGCTTCCTTGGCTGCTAGAAACGTGCGCGTCAGCGACAGCTTCTCTTCAATGCCCTGTGGTGTTAGCAGATAGGTGTATGCCCACTTGTTGTCGCTGCGCCGGAAATTGTTGGCCTTGACCCAGCCCTTGTCGACCAGCGCGCGCAGGCAGTAGTTGACTTTGCCCACGCTGATGCCCAAGCGGCTGGCGAGGCTGCGCTGGCTGGCAGTGGGTTCTTTCGCCAGCTCCTTGAGCAACTGGTAGTCGAGGTTGTCGTTGGTCATCCATGAGTGCGTTCAATCGATGAACGCGCCGGATGATACCTGCGCTCTAGGGGCGGGAAAACCCTTGCCCAGGTCAGCCGCCGAGCTTTTGAAGGCGGTCGGCGAGCGGCGGTGCGGCCGCGTCCTTGCCTGAAAGGCTGGGCACCAGGCCGTCGAGCGGCCAGGGGATGGCCAGTTTCGGGTCATCCCACCGCACACAGCCTTCGGCGGCCGGGGCGTAGTAGTCGGTCGTCTTGTAGAGGAAGTCGGCGCTGTCACTGGTGACGAGGAAGCCATGCGCCAGCCCGGCCGGGATCCACAACTGCTTATGGTTCTGCCCGGTCAGCTCCACGCCCACCCACTGACCGAAGGTAGGGCTGTCGGCGCGGATGTCCACCGCCACGTCGAACACACTGCCTTGCGTGACGCGCACCAGCTTGCCTTGCTCGTGCGGCGGGAGTTGGTAGTGCAGGCCGCGCAGTACGCCCTTGGCGGAACGCGAATGGTTGTCTTGTACGAACTTCACTTCGTACCCGACGGCGTCGTCGAACACCTTCTGGTTGAAGCTCTCGAAGAAGAAGCCACGTTCGTCGCCGAACACCTTGGGTTCGAGGATCAGCACGCCCTCGATCGCTGTCTTGGTTACCTTCATGTTCAGAACACCTGCGTCTTGACGATCTGCATCAGGTACTGGCCGTAGCCGTTCTTGAGCATCGGTTGAGCCATGGCTTCGAGTTGCTCGGCGGTGATCCACCCTGAGCGGTAGGCGATCTCTTCGGGGCAGGCGACCTTGAGGCCTTGTCGCTTCTCGAGCACCGAGATGAACTGGCCGGCTTCGAGCAGGCTGTCGTGCGTGCCGGTATCGAGCCATGCGTAGCCGCGGCCCATGATCTCTACGTTCAACTGGCCTTGATCCAGGTAGCGGGCGTTGACGTCGGTGATCTCGAGCTCGCCGCGTGGCGAAGGCTTGATGCTTGCCGCGATGTCGCACACCTGCTCGTCATAGAAATACAGGCCGGTGACGGCGTAGTTGCTCTTGGGCGCCTTGGGCTTTTCTTCGATGCTCAGTGCCCGCCTGTTCGCGTCGAACGCGACCACGCCGTAACGCTCGGGGTCGTGCACGTGGTAGGCGAAGACCGAGGCACCGCTATCCCGCCCTGCGGCAGAGTGCAGCAAGCCTTGCAAGTCGTGCCCGTAGAAGATGTTGTCGCCCAGAACAAGAGCGCTCGGCTTTCCGCCGACGAAGTTCTTGCCCAGGATGAAGGCCTGTGCCAAACCATCGGGGCTGGGCTGCACGCAGTAGCTGATGTTGACGCCCCACTTCGTGCCGTCGCCCAGCAGCGCTTCAAAGCGCGGCGTGTCTTGGGGCGTGCTGATGAGCAGGATGTCGCGGATGCCGGCCAGCATCAAGGTGGCCAGCGGGTAATAGACCATCGGCTTGTCATACACCGGCAGCAGTTGTTTGCTGATCGACAACGTGGCCGGGTGGAGCCGGGTGCCGGAGCCGCCGGCGAGGATGATGCCCTTGCGGGTGGGGGGGGTGCTCATCGTGTGCGTGTGTTTCGGAGTTCAGGTGAGCACTTCGGTGAGCATGCGCTCAACACCTAATTGCCATTGCGGCAGGGTGAGTCCGAAAGCGTCTTGCAGTTTGCGGGTGTTCATGCGCGAGTTGCCGGGCCGCTTGGCCGGGGTCGGGAAGGCGCTGGTCGGCACGGGCGCGATCGCGTCCGCCGCAATCTTGATCGGCTGGCCTGCGGCGCGCGCGAACTCGATCACGTGGCTGGCGTAGCCGTGCCAGGTGGTCTCGCCGCCCGCCACCGCGTGGTAAGTGCCGGCGAGCAGGGGTTGCTGCTGCACAACACGCAGCGCGTGGGCGGTGACGTCGGCCAACAGTTCGGCACCGGTGGGGGCGCCGAACTGGTCGTTGATCACCGTCAGCTTGTCGCGCTCCTTGGCCAGCTTCAGCATGGTCTTGGCAAAGTTGCCGCCGCGTGCGGCATAGACCCAGCTCGTGCGAAAGATCAGGTGCTTTGCGCCACTGGCCCGGATGGCTTCTTCGCCTTCGAGCTTGGTCTGGCCATAGACGCTCAGCGGGCCGGTGGGTGAGTCTTCGAGCCAAGGTGTGCTTCCACTGCCGTCGAACACGTAGTCGGTGCTGTAGTGCGCAAGCCAGGCGCCGCTGGCCGCCGCCTCGCGGGCCAGCACCCCAACGGCAGATGCATTGATGGCGCGCGCCAGCTCGGGCTCGCTCTCGGCCTTGTCGACCGCTGTGTGCGCCGCGGCGTTCACGATGATCTGTGGTGCGACCGCTCGCACGGTTGCAGCCAGCGATTCGGGTTTAGAGAAGTCGCCACTCAGCGGTCCGGGGCTGTCGAAATCAAGCGCAATCACTTCCCCAAGCGGAGCCAGTGCGCGCTGCAACTCCCAGCCCACTTGGCCGTTCTTGCCTAGCAACAGGATCTTCATGAGGTTGCCCGATCAGCGTAATTGCGGCTGACCCATTCGCGGTACGAACCGCTTTGCACGTTCTTCACCCAATCCGTGTTGTCGAGGTACCACTGCACCGTCTTGCGGATGCCGGTCTCGAAGGTCTCGGCGGGCTTCCAGCCCAGCTCGCGCTCGAGCTTGCGCGCGTCGATGGCGTAGCGGCGGTCGTGGCCTGGGCGGTCGGTCACGTAGGTGATGAGGCGTGTGTAGCTGCCAGCCGGGTCGGGCTTGAGTTCGTCGAGCAGGGCGCAGACCGTCTTGACGATCTCGATATTGGGCTTCTCGTTCCAGCCGCCCACGTTGTAGGTTTCGCCGAGCGTGCCGCGGGCCAGCACCTCGCGGATGGCCGAGCAATGGTCCTTGACGTAGAGCCAGTCGCGCACCTGCTGGCCATCGCCATACACCGGCAGCGGCTTGCCGGCCAGCGCGTTGACGATCATCAGCGGGATCAGCTTCTCGGGGAAGTGATAAGGCCCGTAGTTGTTGCTGCAGTTGGTGGTGACCACCGGCATGCCGTAGGTGTGGTGCCAGGCACGCACGAGATGATCGCTGGCCGCCTTGCTGGCCGAGTAAGGGCTGTTGGGCTCGTAGGGATGCGTTTCAGTGAAGGGCGCGTCGGTGGGCTTCAGCGAGCCGTAGACCTCATCGGTCGAGACATGATGAAAGCGAAAGCCATCTTTCTCGGCGCCCTGCAACTGCATCCAGTAACCGCGGGCTGCCTCGAGCAGCGCGAAGGTGCCGTTCACATTGGTCTGCACGAAAGCACCTGGGCCATGGATGCTGCGGTCGACATGGCTTTCGGCCGCGAAGTGAACCACGGCGCGTGGCTTGTGCTCAGCCAGCAGCTTGTCCAGCAGGGGGCGGTCGCAGATGTCACCCTTCACGAAAACGTGGCTGGCATCGCCTTCCAGCGACTTCAGGGTCTCCAGGTTGCCTGCGTAGGTGAGGGCATCCAGGTTGACGACCGGCTCGCCGGTGGCGGCAATCCAGTCCAGAACGAAGTTCGCGCCGATGAAGCCGGCGCCGCCGGTGACAAGAATCATGAGTGTGGCTCGGGTAGAGGGGTTTCGACCGGCTTGGACGACCGGATTCTAGTGTCGCGGAGCTGCGTTCCAAGGGTATTCACGGCCCGGGGGATAATCGTAGGATGACCCAACCAGCACTTGAACCCCTCGGTCTCGCGGCAGCGCAAGAACCCAACGCCGAACCTGTCGCGCCGGCCACCATGGAGTTCGCCTCTCTCGGCCTGTCGCCGGTGCTGGAGCGGGCCATCGCCGAATCCGGCTACACCACGATGACGCCGATCCAGGCCAAGGCGATTCCCATCGTCCTGTCGGGTCGTGATGTCATGGGGGCGGCGCAGACCGGCACCGGCAAGACCGCGGCGTTCTCTCTGCCCCTGCTGCACAAGATGCTCAAGCACGAGAACAGCAGCGCCTCGCCGGCGCGCCACCCCGTGCGCGCTCTGGTGCTCGCCCCCACGCGCGAGTTGGCTGACCAGGTGGCCAAGAACATCAAGACGTATTCCAAGCACACCAAGCTGCGCAGCATGGTGGTGTTCGGCGGGATCGACATGAAGCCGCAGACGCTGGAGCTCAAGACCGGCATCGAGGTGCTGACGGCCACCCCCGGCCGGTTGCTCGATCACATCGAGGCCAAGAACTGCGTGTTGAACCAGGTCGAGTACGTGGTGCTCGACGAAGCCGACCGCATGCTCGACATCGGCTTCCTGCCGGACTTGCAGCGTATCCTGAGCTACTTGCCGAAGCAGCGCCAGACCCTGCTGTTCTCTGCCACGTTCTCGCCCGAGATCAAGCGCCTGGCCGAGAGCTACCTGCAGAACCCTGTGCTGGTCGAGGTGGCGCGTCCGAACGCAACGGCTTCGACGGTCGAACAGCGCTTCTACAGCGTGACCTCCGACGACAAGCGCCCAGCGGTGATCAAACTGCTCAAGGAGCGTGGCATCACCCAGGCCATCGTGTTCGTCAATTCCAAGCTCGGCTGCGCGCGGCTTGCGCGTTCGCTGGAGCGCGATGGCTTGAAGACCAATGCGCTGCATGGAGACAAGTCGCAAGATGAACGCCTGAAGGCGCTCGATGCCTTCAAGCGCGGCGAGGTCGATGTGCTCGTGTGTACCGACGTGGCAGCGCGCGGTCTCGATATCGCCGACCTGCCAGCCGTCTTCAATTTCGACGTGCCGTTCAATGCCGAGGACTACGTGCACCGCATCGGGCGTACCGGCCGGGCCGGCGCCTCCGGGCTCGCGGTGACGCTGGTCACGCGCGATGACGCCCGCCTGGTGTCCGACATCGAGAAGCTCATCAAGAAGAAGGTCGAGCTCGAAGCCCTCGAGTTGGACGACGCGCGTCCGATGCATGTGGAGCGGCCGCGCCGTGCCCGCGAGGACGGCGATGCCAATGAGCCGCGTCGCCCCATGCGCAGCTATGCCCAGCCTTCGAAGGCGCCGCGCGATCCGTTCTTCGACAAGCCCTACGAGCCAAGCGTTCCTACCGAGGCTCCAGCTTGGGAAGTAAAGGCGGCGGCGCCGACGCCCTCTCGGGGGCTGTCTCCGAACATCAAGCCCAAGAAGAAGGTCGCCGCGCTGTTCGGCGGCAAGTCGTCGAGTTGATGGTCGGCGCGCGTCAGCGCGCAAGTAGGCAGAAGACCGCGGGCACGTCGTCTGGCAGTTGCCTGGGCGAACTCTTCCACTGCGTCACCGTCGCCGTGCGGGTCCAGGCCGTCGGCAAGGTCAGACCGCAACTGACCGAGAGCAGCGTGTCACCGCGCAGGTGCGAGACAAGCGCGGAAACGAGCACCTCGTTGCGGTAGGGCGTCTCGATCATCAATTGCGTTTGCGCTGCACGCCGAGACAGTGCCTCGAGCTCCCGAATGCGTTGACTGCGCGCGCCTGCGTCCGTCGGCAGATATCCGACGAAGGCGAAACTCTGTCCGTTCAACCCACTGGCGGCCAAGGCCAGCACGAGCGAACTCGGGCCGCTGAGTGCGAGGACTTCGATGCCAATCGTGTGGGCCGCCTGCACGACCGCCGCGCCGGGGTCGGCCACTGCGGGGAGTCCGGCCTCCGAGATCAGCCCGACGTCGTGGCCTTCGAGCGCAGGGGCCAGCAGCGGCTTAATGTCGGCGGGGGCGGGCGTGCGGGTGCCCTTGGCTGGGCGCGGTAACTCGACGATCGACACATCCTGCAAGGCACGGTCCAGCGGCACGGACGCCCCGACGCGCTTGAGGAAGGCGCGTGTGGTCTTCGCGTTCTCGGCGACCCAGTGGTTCAGGCGTGCGGCCGTTTGAAGCACGCCGAGTGGCAAGACGTGCTGAAGGTCGGTGTCAGCCGAAACGCCGAAATCCAGCGTGTTGGGGACGAGCACGAGTTTGCCGCGTGGCGAAGTCATGGCTGCAGAGGGTCGATGCCGGCCGCGCGAAGCAGCTCGCAGGTCTTGATCAGTGGCAGGCCCACCAGGGCGGTGGGGTCGTCGGACTCGATGGCTGTCAGCAAGGCGATGCCGAGTGCTTCCGACTTGGCACTGCCGGCGCAGTCATACGGCTGCTCGGCGCGCAGGTAATGCTCGATCTCGGCATCGCTCAGGTCGCGAAACCGCACAGTGACCGGGACCAGGGCCACCCCTTCATAGCTGCGGTTCAGGTTGACGACGGCAACGGCAGTCTGGAACACCACGGCCCGACCGCGCATCGCGCGGAGTTGCTCGACCGCGCGATCGTGCGTCCCCGGTTTGCCGAGGGGCTGGCCGGCCAGGTCTGCCACTTGATCGGAGCCGATGACCGTGGCGGCAGGGAAGCGCTGTGCCACGGCACGGGCTTTGGCCAAGGCCAGGCGTTGCGCGAGCGCGGCCGGGTTCTCGCGGTCGAGCGGCGTCTCATCGACCTCGGGGGATTGGATATCGAACGGGATTCGCAGGCGTTGCAGCATTTCTTGCCGGTAGCGCGAGGTCGATCCGAGTATCAAAGCAGGGCGCGAGGTCATGGCCGGGATTCTCCCTCCAGTCGCCCTCGCCTTGCAGGGCGAGGCATACACTTCGGCCCATGAAATCTCGTGAGTTCGACCCCGCCAAGTTGGACGTGGAGGCCTTCGCAAAGGCTGGTGCCAGCCTGGAGGGCGCGTGGCCGCTGTCTGCGCTGGAGCGCCTGTCTGCGTCGACGCTTTTGCCGGAAGAGGCCCAGGCAGCCCGGTGGAGCGCCCGCGGCGAGTTGCGACCGGTGCGCGGTGCGGCGGGCGAGGTCTGGCTTCATGTTCAGGCATCGGCCGAGGTCAACCTCGAGTGCCAGCGCTGCCTGTCGCCGGTCGGCTCGGTCGTCGAGGCAAATCGGTCTTTCCAGTTCGTTCACGGTGAAAACACCGCGGCCGAACTCGATTCGGACAGCGAGGATGACGTGCTGGCCCTGACGCGAGCCCTCGATCTGGTCGAGTTGATCGAGGACGAGTTGCTGCTCTCCCTGCCGCTCGTTCCGCGTCATGAAACCTGCCCGGCACCATTGCCTGTCCCGGGCGCCGACCCTGAGCTCGAAGAGGGTGAGGGTGTGCCGAACCCGTTTGCTGCATTGGCAGCCCTCAAGAGGGGCAGCCTCCCCAACTGACGAAAGACACAACGCGGCTGGCCCATGCTAGAATCGCAGGCTTTCCGTTCTGGTGCCGAACACTGGCACCTACCCCCTGGCTCCTGTGCTCCCAATGTGAGAGCGCGAGCTGCAGGAGATCTAAGGAGTTTTCCATGGCCGTTCAGCAAAACAAGAAGTCGCCTTCCAAGCGCGGCATGCATCGTGCACACAATGCCCTTACCACCCCGGGCACGGCTGTCGAGCCGACCACCGGTGAGACGCATCTGCGCCATCACATCAGCCCCAACGGTTTCTACCGTGGGCGCAAGGTTCTCAAGACCAAGGCCGACGCCTGATCGTCGTGGCGGGGCAGGGTGCCTTCAGGTGCCCGATCGCGACTCCTCGCGTACGCCTCTGATGCTTGAAATGACACCTCCACCCGGCCTGCAAGCCGTTGCAGCGTCGGGTGTTTGCTTTTCTGCGCGTGCTTGCGCGCATTCTTTCGTCTTGTGGCATTCATGACATCCCATGTGAAGCCCATCGAATTCGTGCGCTTGTCCGTCGACTGCATGGGGGGGGATTTCGGCCCCTCGGTGACGTTGCCGGCCTGTCGTGCCTTCCTCGACGCTCACCCTCAGGCCCACTTGATCCTCGTGGGCAAGCCGGACGCACTTGCGTCGGCTGCCAAGTGGGATCGCTGCACCATCGTCGCTGCGAGCGAGGTGGTGGAGATGGACGACCCGATCGAAGTCGCTTTGCGACGCAAGAAGGATTCGTCGCTGCGGGTTGCTCTGAATCAACTCAAGGCTGGCGCAGATGGCGCGCCAGCGAGCGCTCACGTATGCGTGTCCGCAGGCAACACCGGCGCGCTCATGGCGGTCGCGCGCTATCTGCTGAAGACGCTCGAAGGCATCGACCGCCCTGCCATTGCTACCGTGATGCCGAATGAGCGCGACGGTTACACCACCGTGCTCGATCTGGGCGCCAATGTCGACTGCACGCCTGAACATCTGCTGCAGTTCGCCGTCATGGGCAGCGCGCTGGTGTCGGCCGTCGAGGGCAAGGAGAACCCGAGCGTCGGCCTCTTGAACATCGGTGAAGAAGTCATCAAGGGCAGCGAGACCATCAAGCGAGCGGGCGAGTTGTTGCGCCAGGCAGCGCAAGGCAAGCACATCAACTTCTACGGCAATGTCGAAGGAAACGACATCTTCAAGGGCACGACGGACATCGTGGTCTGCGATGGTTTTGTCGGCAACGTGGCCTTGAAGACCGCTGAAGGCTTGATCGCCACCCTTGTGGGCTTCATCAAGCAGGAGTTCGGCCGCAACATCTTCACCAAGCTGGCGGCCGTGGCGGCCTTGCCGGTGCTCAACAGCCTGAAGCGCCGAATTGACCCTCGCCGCTACAACGGAGCGGCCTTGCTGGGGCTACGTGGGCTGGTCTTCAAGAGCCATGGCTCCGCCGACGCCTTTGCGTTCGAAGGGGCCTTGAATCGGGCTTATGATGCGGCCCGCAATTGTTTGCTTGAACGGGTCCACGACCAGATTCTCGAGACGCTCGAGGCGATGCCGTCCGGCTCCAACGCCGCCGACGATCCGACGAATCCTGGTGACGCCCTCGCTGCATGACATCACCACTTCCAGCCAGCTATTCGCGCATCGCCGGCACGGGCAGCTACCTGCCCCCCAAGCGCCTGAGCAATGCCGACTTTGCTGCCCAGCTTGCAGAGAAGGGTGTCGAGACATCCGATGACTGGATCGTCGCGCGCACCGGCATTCACGCACGCCATTTCGCCGAGCCCGACGTCCCCGGCAGCGACTTGGCTGTCAATGCGGCGCAGCAGGCGCTTGCGTCGGCGGGCGTTGACGCATCGCAAATCGATCTGATCATCGTCGCCACGTCCACGCCGGACATGGTGTTCCCGTCGACCGCTTGCATCGTCCAGCGCAAGCTTGGCATCCAGGGCTGCGCGGCCTTCGATGTGCAGGCCGTGTGTTCGGGCTTCGTCTACGCGCTGACGATTGCCGATTCGATGATTCGCACCGGCGCCGCTCGCAAGGCGCTCGTGATCGGCTCTGAAGTGTTCTCCCGGCTGCTCGATTTCAACGACCGCACCACATGCGTGCTGTTCGGTGATGGCGCGGGTGCAGTCGTCCTCGAAGCGAGCGACACGCCGGGCATCGTCGCTACGGAGTTGCACGCCGACGGGCGCCATGTCGACATCCTGTGCACGCCCGGTGCCGTGTCCGGCGGCGAGATTCTCGGATTGCCCTTCCTGAAGATGGACGGCCAGGCCGTGTTCAAGCTGGCGGTGGGTGTCCTCGAAGAGGTGGCGCGCTCGGTTCTGCAGAAGGCGGGGCGGACCGCGGCCGACATCGACTGGCTGATCCCGCACCAGGCCAACATCCGGATCATGCATGGCACGGCCAAGAAGCTGAAGCTTCCTCTCGAGCGGGTTGTCGTCACGGTCGATGAGCACGGCAACACCTCGGCCGCGTCGATCCCGCTGGCGCTCGATACCGCGGTGCGCTCGGGTTCCATCAAGCGTGGTGACACGCTCATGCTCGAAGGCGTGGGTGGTGGTTTCACCTGGGGTGCTGTGCTGCTCGACTTCTGAGCGGCCGACGGCTCGCGATCGATCTCATCGTCGCCCTACGTACGTCCAAGAAAGCGTTGCCAATGACAACTCCCTTTGCGTTTGTGTTTCCGGGCCAAGGCTCTCAGTCTGTCGGGATGTTCGACGCGTGGGGAGATCACCCTGCCGTGCGCGAGACCCTCGCCGAAGCCTCCGAGGTACTCGGTGAAGACGTGGCTGGCATCGTGCAGCAAGGCCCCAAAGACATTCTTGATCTCACCACGAACACGCAGCCGTACATGTTGACTGCCGGCGTGGCGTGCCTGCGTGCCTGGTTGGCCGAGACAGGTGCGCAACCGGCCGTGGTGGCAGGCCACTCCTTGGGTGAATACACCGCGCTTGTGGCCGCAGGTTCGTTGAACCTTGCGCAGGCTTTGCCGCTTGTGCGCTTTCGCGCGCAGGCCATGCAGCAGGCTGTGCCGGTCGGGCAGGGGGCGATGGCGGCCATCCTCGGCCTCGATGCTTCGACAGTGATCGAAGGGTGCGCCGAAGCGGCTGCCGCTGCGGGCGAACCGGTGGAGGCGGCGAATTTCAACGATCCCAAGCAGACGGTCATCGCGGGCACCAAGGCGGCTGTGGATCGCGCGTGCGAGGTGCTCAAGGCGAAGGGCGCCAAGCGTGCCTTGCCGCTCGCCGTTTCAGCGCCTTTCCACTCCAGCCTGATGCGCCCTGCTGCGGAGCAACTCAAGATCCGCCTCGCGGATACCGCGATTGCCGCCCCCAAGATCCCCCTCATCAACAACATCGATGTAGCGGTTCAAACCGATCCGCAGGCCATACGCGATGCGCTCTACCGCCAGTCGTATGGTGCCGTGCGATGGGTCGAGACCATTCAGGCCATCCGTGCGCGAGGCATTTCGACCATCGTCGAGTGCGGGCCCGGCAAGGTCCTGGCCGGCATGGTCAAGCGCATTGACGCAGAGGCGACCGGCCTCGCGATGTTCGACCCGGCCACTTTGGCCGAAGCAAAGGGCCAACTGGCATGAGCGAAATTCAGGTGTCTGATCAAGTGGCGCTTGTCACCGGCGCGTCGCGTGGCATCGGCCGTGCCATTGCGGTCGAGTTGGGCAGCAGGGGCTTGAAGGTCATCGGCACCGCCACGACCGAGGCTGGCGCGCAGGCCATTGGAGATGCCCTGGGTGCGTTCCCGGGCAGCAAAGGTGTGTGCCTCAATGTGAACGATGGCGCCGGCGTCGATGCCGCCATCGACGCCATCGTCAAGGAGTACGGTGGCTTGCACGTGTTGGTCAACAACGCCGGCATTACGCGCGACATGCTGTCGATGCGCATGAAGGATGAAGACTGGGACGCGGTCATCGATACCAACCTCAAGGCGGTGTTCCGCACGAGCCGCGCGGCAACGCGCCCGATGATGAAGCAGCGCTATGGCCGCATCATCAACATCACGTCGGTGGTCGGTGCGAATGGCAACGCGGGTCAGGCAAACTACGCGGCGGCCAAGGCGGGAGTGGCCGGTATGACTCGCGCATTCGCCCGCGAGCTGGGTAGTCGTGGTGTCACCGTCAACTGCGTCGCCCCGGGCTTCATCGAAACCGACATGACCAAGAAACTGTCGGAGCAGCAGACCAGCGCCTTGCTCGGCCAGATTCCGCTGGGGCGCCTGGGCCAGGCGACTGACATTGCGCATGCGGTGGCGTTTCTTGCCTCGCCGCAAGCTGGCTACATCACGGGAACAGAGCTGCACGTCAATGGCGGCATGTTCATGAACTGAGCTTTCCTGTTCGTTTCCAACCGGTTCCCACGCCCGACCGGCACGCGTCAGGGTGTCTTAGAGCAGACACCCCATAGGCCGTAGAATCTCGGGCTGTTTAAGTAAACCCTCCTGGAGGAGTCATGAGCGATATCGAAGCACGTGTGAAGAAGATCATTGCCGAACAACTCGGCGTGCCTGAGGCCGATGTGTCCAATGAGAAGGCCTTCGTGGCCGACTTGGGTGCCGACTCGCTTGACACGGTGGAACTGGTCATGGCGCTGGAAGATGAATTCGGCATCGAGATTCCTGACGAAGAAGCCGAGAAGATCACCACTGTCCAGTTGGCGATCGACTACGCGCTGAAGCATCAGAAGGCCTGATCCCGGAGAGTTGTCCATGTCTCGTCGCCGCGTCGTCATCACCGGTCTGGGGCTGATCAGCCCCGTGGGCAACACGGTGGAAGAAGGCTGGGCCAATCTCGTTGCCGGCCGCTCCGGCATCGACACCATCACCAGGTTCGACGCGTCGGCTTTCAGCTGCCAGTTCGCGGGTGAGGTGAAGGGCTTCCAGGTCGAGGATTACATTCCCGGCAAGGAAGCGCGCCACATGGACACCTTCATCCATTACGGCGTAGCCGCTTCGATCCAGGCTGTGCGTGATGCCGGCCTCCCGACAGGCGACCAGCTGAGCGAAGACCAGGCCGAGCGCATCGGCTGCATGGTGGGTTCAGGCATCGGCGGCTTGCCGATGATCGAAGAGACGCACGCCGACTACGCCGCGCGCGGTCCGCGTCGCATCTCGCCGTTCTTCGTGCCTGCATCGATCATCAACATGATCTCGGGCCACGTGTCGATCCGCTTCGGCTTCACGGGCCCCAACCTGGCCATCGTGACGGCATGCACGACCGGCTTGCACTCGATCGGGCAGGCGGCGCGCATCATCGAATACGGTGAAGCAGATGTGATGGTTGCCGGCGGTGCCGAGTCGACGATTTCACCTTTGGGCATCGGTGGCTTTACCGCTCCACGAGCGCTGTCCACGCGCAACGACGATCCGAAGACTGCATCGCGTCCGTGGGACAAGGATCGCGACGGCTTCGTGCTCGGCGAAGGTGCCGGCGTGCTGGTCCTCGAAGAGTACGAGCACGCGAAGAAGCGCGGTGCAAAGATTTACGCTGAGTTGGCCGGCTTTGGCATGGGGGCCGACGCGTACCACATGACTGCCCCCAACGTCGATGGCCCGAAGCGCTCGATCAAGGCTGCTCTGCGCAATGCAGGCATCGATGGCAGCCAGGTTCAGTACCTCAACGCGCATGGCACGTCCACGCCGCTGGGTGACGTGAACGAGAGCAACGCGATCAAGCTGGCGTTCGGCGACCACGCAATGAAGCTTGTCGTCAATTCGACGAAATCGATGACCGGCCACTTGCTCGGCGGCGCGGGTGGGATCGAATCGGTGTTCACCACCTTGGCGGTGAACAAGCAGATTTCTCCGCCGACCATCAACATCTTCAACCAGGATCCCGAGTGCGACCTGGACTACTGCGCCAATACGGCGCGTGACATGAAGATCGACTATGCGGTGAAGAACAACTTCGGCTTTGGCGGCACCAACGGCACGTTGGTCTTCAAGCGCATCTGAGGCCGCCGCCGATCGGCGGGCATGCACGCAGCACCTCCCTTCCAGATGGTTGTGCGCCGTTTCGGCGTATGGCGGATTGCCGTGTCTGCCATCCTTGGTGTTGGCGCATCCGTACTGTGTGCTTGGGCGTTGCGCGCAGCGCCTGTCTACCCTTTGGCGCTGGCGGCGTCGTTCGCCGTCTTGCTTGGCTGTGGAGCAGCTTCGTTGAGGCACTTCCGACGCCTGAAGCCTTCAAGCCTGCGATGGGATACCCAGAATTGGCACCTTGGCCCAGCGTCAACCGCGGGTCACGAACCCACGGTCGGTCGTTTGACGGTAGCTCTCGATCTGGGCGGCTGGATGCTTCTTCGGTTCGTACCCGATACCGCATTGGCACAGGCCCGACACGTCTGGCTGCCGGTGCAGCGCCGCGGACACGAGACCGAATGGCACGCGTTGCGCGCTACGGTATATTGCGCCCGACCTCTCTCCCTGCCCACTGCGGCGCCGTTCTGAAGCCGTCGAATGTCCGCCACTGATGCAGATGCCCCGCTGATCGAGCGCGTGAAACTCGGCGACGTGAAGGCGTTCGAGATGCTGGTGGTCAAGTACCAGCGGCGCATTGAACGACTCATCGGTCGCATGGTGCGTGATGTCGACCTGGTGCCTGACATCGCGCAGGAAACATTCATCCGGGCCTACCGCGCGATCCCCCAGTTTCGTGGGGAAAGCGCGTTCTACACCTGGCTCTACCGCATTGCCGTCAACACGGCCAAGAAGGCGCTGGTCGATCTGAAGCGTGACCCGATCGTGACGGAATCGGCACGTTTGGGGCGTTCTGACGACGATGAAACTTCCGTCGTCGAAACTGAACTAAGCCACAGCGAAACCCCCGATGCCATGCTGGCGAGCAAGGAGATTGCTTCTGCCGTGAACGCCTCCATCGAGGCGCTGTCTGAAGACTTGCGCCAGGCCATCACGTTGCGGGAGATCGAAGGCCTCAGTTATGAAGAGATTGCCGAGGTCATGAATTGCCCGATCGGTACCGTGCGGTCGCGGATATTTCGCGCGCGTGAAGCCATCGCCCAACGCTTGCGCCCCTTGCTGGATACGCGGGACGGTGAGCGATGGTGAGTGTTTTTGTGGTCAAGAGTTTGTGTGCTGGAGGTTGCGATGTCTCAACGGTCTGATAGTGAACGGCCGACGATGGCTGATTTGTCTGCGCTGATGGATGGCGAGTTGGAGGTGTCGGCCGTTGGTCGGACCCTCGGCCAATGGCGCGACAGCGGCGAAGCGCGAGCCACGTGGCATGCCTATCAGCTGATCGGGGATGTTCTCCGCTCGGACGATCTGGCCACTGACGCGGGTCACGACGCAAGCTTCATGGCAGCGTTTCGTCAACGGCTGGCGCAGGAGCCGGTGGTGCTCGCGCCTGCGGCGGCTCCCGCGTCACCCAGCGTGGCCACGAGGCCGCCTCGCAAGTGGGCGGCGTCAGTGGCAGTTGCTGCAGGGTTCATGGCCGTGGCGGGGGTCCTGGTGGTGACGCAGATGCCAGGCACCCCGACTGGTCCGCAGGTTGACGCAGGCTTTGCGCAGGCGCCGGCTATTGCGCCGGGGATCGTCCCCGTATCGGCGGGTGGTGCCTCTGGCATCACTGGCGAATCTCCGATCGTGCTCGACGGGCAGTTGATCCGTGATGTGCGCCTCGACGAGTACTTGGCTGCCCACAAGAAGTTCGGCGGTAGCTCTCTTCCCGGTGGTCCTTCGGGCTTCCTGCGCAACGCGGCCGCCACCAACGCCGGACGCTGAGTTCCACGCCCTCATACCCCATGCTGTTGCGCCTGCCAGCCGTCGTCTTTGCATTTGCCACGATTGCGTTTGTTCCGCTTGCCCGCGGCCAGAGCGCGCTTGCGAGTGGTGATCCTCTCGTCGAGGCGCGAGAGACTCGCGCCTGGTTGACTCGCATCCAGAATGCGGCCAACACGAGCAACTTCGCCGGCACGGTTGTCGTCAGTGCCGGAGGCGCAGTGGCCAGCACCCGAATCGCGCACTACTGCGAGGGCCGCGACCAGTTCGAGCGCATCGAATCGCTCGACGGGCAGGTGCGTAACGTCTTCCGTCACAACAACGTGGTTCACACCGTCTGGCCCAAGCGGCGCGTGGCGGTGGTCGAGCAGCGTGACCAGATGACGTCATTTCCCGGGCTTTTGCAGGCCGGGGCTGAGCGCGTTCAGGAGTACTACGACTTGAAGCCCATGTCGGTGGAGCGTGTGGCAGGCCATGAAGCCAACGTGCTCTTGCTGAAGCCGCGCGACAAGCTGCGCTTCGGCTATCGGCTCTGGTCCGAGCGAGCCACGGGCCTTCTCTTGCGCACCGAGGTGCTCGGAGAGCGCGGTGAAGTGCTCGAATCGTCTGCGTTTTCGGATGTGGAGATCGGTGTGCGTGCCCAACCCGAGGCCATCACCCAACCGATCAAGCGACTCGACGGGTTCCGTGTGGTCAAGCCGATGTTGGCACCAGCCAAGCTGGAGGCCGAAGGATGGTCGATCAAGGCCAAGGTGCCTGGCTTCCAGATGGTCAGCTGCGTGAAGCGACAGTTCGACGGTGCGCCCGACGCGGCGCCATCCGCATCCAGTCAGTTGCTGCAGGCCGTCTTTTCGGACGGGCTCACCTTCGTGTCGATTTTCATCGAGCCTTATCACCCGGAGCGCCATGGCCGGCCCATGGCGGCGTCGCTCGGTGCCACCCAGACCATGATGCATCGCGAAGGCGACTGGTGGGTCACAGTGATGGGCGATGTACCTCCGGCCACGTTGCGGCAATTCGCGAAAGCGGTGGAGCGCCGAAAATAACAGTCGCCCCGGGCTGCCGGTGAGCGCAGTTCGATCGAGGCAGGGAGTCAGTTCATTCAGGATCGAGGGAATCGTATGCGTGCAGGCTTTTCCGTCCGTGCTGCCGTTTGCGGCCAGCGTGCCCTTCAGCGACAGGTCGCCGTTTGGATCCTGGCGACAGGCATCGTCTTGCTTGCGGCCGCATTTGTGCCGCCTGTGGCCCTTGCGCAGGCGCGCGAATTGCCAGATTTCGCCGACTTGGTAGAGCGAGTAGGTCCTGCCGTCGTCAACATTCGCACCACCGAGCGGGCCCCCGAAGGGGCGCGTTCCCCGTTTAGGCGCCGTTCCCCCACGCTGCAGGGTAACGACGAGGTGCCGCGTGGCGAGGGGTCGGGATTCATCCTGAGCGCTGACGGATATGTCATGACCAACGCGCATGTGATCGACGGTGCGACGGAAGTCTACGTCACGCTTACCGACAAGCGCGAGTTCAAGGCCAAGATCGTGGGAGCCGACGAGCGCACCGATGTGGCGCTGGTCAAGATCGAGGGCACTGGCCTGCCGCTCTTGCGCATTGGCGACGTGAGCCGTCTTCGGGTGGGTGAATGGGTCGTGGCCATCGGTTCGCCTTTCGGGCTCGACAACACGGTGACCGCTGGCATCGTCAGTGCCAAGCAGCGAGAGACGGGTCTGGATATTCCCTTCATCCAGACAGACGTGGCCGTGAACCCCGGCAATTCGGGCGGGCCACTCATGAACGTTCGGGGCGAGGTGGTGGGTATCAATTCGCAGATCCTCAGCCCGGTTGGCAGCTTTGTCGGTATCTCGTTCGCGATCCCGATCGACGAAGCCATGCGCATCGCCGATCAATTGAAAGCGGCTGGACGCGTCGTGCGTGGTTACCTGGGAATCCAGCCGACGGATGTGCCGCGCGAGTTGGCTGAAGAGTACGGGCTGAACAAGGGCAAGTCGAAGGGCGCCTTCGTACGACAGGTGGTGCCGGGCGGTCCGGCGGACAAGGTCGGCATCCAGCCCGGTGATGTGGTGCTGTCCGTCAACGGCAAAGCGGTAGACGGTGCCGTGGACTTGCGCCGCACTCTGGCCGTTATCAAGCCGGGTACGACGGTCGCCCTACAGGTCAGTCGTCGAGGAAAGTTGATGGAGTTCAAACCGAACCTGGGGGAACTCAATCCTCAGGTTGTGGCCAGCGAGCGTGCTGAGAGCAGCGACGCGCGTACCTCGGCATCGGCGAAGGTTTGGGGTTTGACGGTGGCGAATCTGTCCGACAGCGAACGGCAGGCTGCGCGTGGTGTGTCGGGTGTTCGTGTGACTGCAGTGTCCGCTGGGGCTGAGGCGGTCGGCTTGCGGACGGGTGACGTGATTCTTGCCGTGGGCACTACCGATGTCGGCGATATCAAGCAGTTCGACGCTGCCGTTGCGAAGCTCGACAAAGGCCGGTCGCTTCCGGTGACGGTCCTGCGCGGAGAGTGGGCGCAGTTCCTTCGGATTCCAGTCTTGAAGTGAAGCGCAACCCCTGTTGGCTCAAAGTCGAGCATTGCTTGGGGGCTTGGGTAGGAAAAATATTCAGGGCCGAAACGCTGGTCTCTGAAAAGTTTGTGTGTGCTCGCTTTGTTGGTGGATTCATCCCGACTCGGCATGCAATTGCTAAACTCTGGCTGCGTTTACCCTCACTGTTAGCAACAAGTTGCGGTCCTTCAAACTATCCCCAAGCTACCCACAAGCAATTGTGGATAACTTGTTGATGGATTTTCATGTTGGCGGCCTGCAACGACGCGAAATCAAGCAATGGCGCGGTTTTCAGCCGGACCCTTTTGGCTACAATGAAAGCCCAACAAGCAGTTGCCATACGTTTTGTTGGAAGGCGCGTCAAAGATTCGACGTGCCTTTTTTTTAGCCTCAATCAGCCTCAGCGCGACGCCTCGCGCAACGCACCCCCGACCCGCGCCAAGGCCTCTTTGCTTCTGTGCAGGTGCGGCATGACCGCGGTGCAGGGGCTCTCGACGAGCACACAGCAGTTCGCATGGATCACATCCGCAATTTCTCCATCATTGCCCACATCGACCACGGCAAATCAACGCTCGCCGACCGTCTGATCCAGCGCTGCGGCGGCTTGAGCGATCGCGAAATGGAGGCGCAGGTTCTTGATTCGATGGACATCGAACGCGAGCGTGGCATCACCATCAAGGCGCAGACTGCCGCGCTCACCTATCTGGCGCGCGATGGCAAGACCTACCAGCTCAATCTGATCGACACACCCGGGCACGTGGACTTCTCATATGAAGTGAGCCGTTCCTTGTCGGCCTGCGAAGGCGCTCTGTTGGTGGTCGACGCGAGCCAGGGCGTCGAAGCCCAGACCGTGGCCAACTGCTACACCGCGCTCGATCTGGGGGTGGAAGTGGTCCCGGTCCTGAACAAGATGGACTTGCCGCAGGCCGACCCGGCTCGCGCAAAGGAAGAGATCGAAGATGTGATCGGCATCGACGCCGAGCACGCCATTCCGTGCAGCGCCAAGACGGGCGAAGGCATCGACGACATCCTCGAGGCCGTGATTTCTCGCATGCCGCCACCCAAGGGCAATGCCCAGGCGCCGCTGCGCGCCATGATCATCGACTCATGGTTCGACAACTATGTGGGCGTGGTCATGCTGGTCCGCGTGGTCGATGGTGAGTTGAAGAAGGGCGAGCGCTTCAAGATGATGGCCACCGAGGCTGCCTACGCCGCCGAGCAGCTTGGGGTGTTCACACCGAAGTCGCTGTCACGCGACTCCCTGAAGGCTGGCGAAGTCGGCTTCGTCATCGCTGGGATCAAGGAACTGCAGGCGGCCAAGGTTGGCGACACCCTCACCGTCGAGAAGAAGCTCCCCAACAACCTCGGCCCGGCCGAGGAGGCGTTGCCGGGGTTCAAGGAGATACAGCCGCAGGTGTTTGCGGGCCTCTATCCGACCGAGGCCAGCGAATACGACCAGCTGCGCGACGCCCTGGAGAAGCTGAAACTTAATGACTCCTCGCTGCGGTTCGAGCCTGAGGTGTCGCAGGCACTGGGTTTTGGCTTCCGGTGCGGCTTCCTGGGCCTGCTGCACATGGAGATCGTCCAGGAGCGGCTTGAACGCGAGTTCGATCAGGACCTGATCACCACCGCGCCATCCGTTGTCTACGAGGTCGAGCTCAACAGCGGCGAGCTGCTCCAGGTCGAGAACCCCTCGAAGATGCCTGACCTGGGCAGGATCCGCGAGATTCGCGAGCCGATCGTGACGGTGCATCTGTACATGCCGCAAGACTACGTCGGCCCGGTGATGACGCTTGCGAACCTGAAGCGTGGCGTGCAGCTCAACATGGCCTACCACGGCCGTCAGGTGATGCTGACCTACGACATGCCGCTCGCGGAGATCGTGCTGGACTTCTTCGACAAGCTCAAGAGCGTGTCGCGTGGGTATGCCTCCATGGACTATGAGTTCAAGGAGTACCGCGCTTCCGATGTGGTGAAGGTCGACATCCTGCTCAATGGCGACCGCGTCGACGCGCTCTCGATCATCGTCCATCGAGCCCAGAGCCAGTACCGGGCGCGGGCTGTTGTTGCCAAGATGCGGGAGTTGATCTCACGCCAGCAGTACGACGTGGCGGTGCAAGGTGCCATCGGGGCCAACATCATTGCGCGTGAGACAATCAAAGCCCTTCGCAAGAACGTCATTGCCAAGTGTTACGGCGGTGACATCACCCGCAAGCGCAAGCTGCTCGAAAAACAAAAGGCAGGCAAGAAGCGCATGAAACAGATCGGCTCCGTCGAGGTGCCGCAAGAAGCGTTCTTGGCCATCCTCCAAGTGGACGACTGATGGGTTCTTTGACTGGTTTGCTGTATGCCCTCCTCGCGGTCTATTTGGGAGGCTGGTACATGGGCAAGTGGACTGGGAACTTCTCCCTGCTTCTGTTTGTCCTCACGGTCGTGACGCTGGTCTATTGGCTGGCCGAGCGTTTCTATTTCGCTCCTGCGCGAGCCAAGGCGGTTCGCACGCTCGAACAGCATGACGCCGCGCGCCGCGACGAACTGGCTCGCAAAGGCATCGCGAAGGTCGACGGCGACATCAGCGCGGCGCGCGAGTCGCTGCAGGCCCAACCCTGGTGGCTCGATTGGACGGCCGGGCTGTTCCCGGTGATCCTCGTCGTCTTCTTGTTGCGCTCGTTCCTGTTCGAGCCGTTCAAGATCCCTTCGGGATCAATGGTCCCCACGCTGCTGATCGGTGACCTGATCCTGGTCAACAAATACCACTACGGCATTCGCCTGCCGGTGATCAACAAGAAGATCATCGACCTCAACAACCCAGAGCGAGGCGATGTGATGGTGTTTCGCTACCCCATCAATCCGAGCGTGGACTACATCAAGCGTGTCGTCGGCGTACCGGGTGACGAGGTCGCCTACCTGAACCAGCGTCTGTACCTCAACGGCAAACTGGTCGAGACGCAGGCATTGCCCGAGTTCTACGACGACGATCGCACGAGCTACTTCAAGCAGTACAGCGAGAAGTTGGGTGCGGTCGACCATCGCATCCTGGTGGATGTGCAGCGGCCTTCGTTTATCCGGCCCACGGACGCTTACGCCTTCAAGGAGAACTGTCGCTACAGTGCCGAGGGCGTCACCTGCAAGGTACCGGCGGGCCACTATTTCATGATGGGCGACAACCGCGACAACTCTGAAGACTCGCGCTTCTGGGGCTTCGTGCCGGACCAGAATATCGTGGGCAGAGCCTTTTTCGTGTGGATGAATTTCGGTAACCTCGGGCGCATTGGTTCATTCAAGTGACGCCCCGCGATCCAACACCACGTCATCTAGAGGAGCAGGAAACCATGTTCGTTGAGCTTTACAAAGCACGTTCGCAGCGTGGCGTCACACTGTTCGGACTGATGTTTTGGGCCATCGTCGTTGGTTTCATTGCGCTGGTCGCCTTGCGCGTACTGCCGACGATGAACGAATACTTCACCATCAAGCGCGCGGTGGAGAAGATCGCCACGAGCGGTGCCACCACGGTGCCCGAGATTCGTACCGCCTTCGAGAAGCAGAAGGAGATCGAGTACTCCATTCAGTCCATCGGCGGCAACGATCTGGAGATCACCAAGGTGAATGAAAAGGTGGTGATCAGCTTTGCCTACGATAAGCAGATTGAACTCATGGCACCCGTCTATCTGTTGATCAAATACGAGGGGCGTTCGAAGTAAGGCCCAGGCCCTTCTCGCGCAACGAATCCGTGGATCCACGCCTCAACGCACTGCAGCAACGCCTCGGCCACCGGTTTGCCGCGCCCGAGTTGCTGAGCCGCGCGGTCACGCATCGCAGTTTCGGCGCGGATCACAACGAACGCCTTGAGTTCCTGGGTGATGCGGTCCTGAGCCTAGCCATCAGTGCACTGCTGTTCGAGCGTTTCGCAGGGTCCGACGAAGGTGATCTGACCCGCGTGCGCGCGCACTTGGTGCGCGAAGACACGCTGCATCGCGTCGCGCTCGTCATGGGTTTGCCGGAGGTCTTGCGCCTGAGCGAAGGCGAGGCCCGCGGTGGCGGCGCGCAACGCCCATCCATCCTGGCCGATGCGCTCGAAGCCATTATCGGCGCGACCTTCCTCGATGGAGGGTTCGACCCGGCACGTGCCCTCGTTCAGCGGCTGTTCGGCGAAGTGATCGCCACGACCGACATCGACAGCTGGACCAAGGACGCCAAGACCGAACTGCAAGAATGGCTTCAGGCCCGGCGGCTGCCGGTGCCGGTGTACCGCATTGCCAACACCCGAGGCCAGGCCCATGCGCAAACCTTCGAGGTGGAATGCCTGGTGCCCGCGTTGAGCCTCACCGAGACGGGCGAGGGCCGTTCGCGCCGCGTGGCCGAGCAAGAAGCCGCGCGCCGCATGCTGATTGCGCTGAAGGCGAGCGACAAGCCCGGCAGCGCTTTGCGCTCGTGACCGCATGAACGAAGAACAACCCGGCGAGATCGACGTCGCTGCGAACGGCGGTGAAAGCATGCGATGCGGCCTGGTCGCCATCGTGGGCCGGCCCAACGTGGGCAAATCAACCTTGCTTAATGCACTGGTCGGCCAGAAGGTCAGCATCACCTCGGCCAAGGCACAAACGACGCGGCATCGCATCACGGGCATCCGCACGGCGGACGACAGCCAATTCGTGTTTGTCGACACTCCAGGGTTCCAGACTCGCCACAGCGCACCGCTCAACCGCAATCTCAATCGCACGGTGCAAGGTGTGTTGGGCGACGTCGATGTCGTGCTCTTCGTTGTCGAAGCTGGCCGCTTCGGCCTCGACGACGCCAAGGTGCTTGCGTTGATGCCGTCCAACAAGCCGGTGATTCTGGTGGCCAACAAGCTTGATGCTGTCCACCGTCGGGCAGAACTCGTGCCCTGGCTGAAGGGTATGCAGGACCGCCACGCGTTTGCGGAGTTTGTTCCCCTGTCGGCGAAGAAGGCGGCCGACGTGCAGCGCCTGCTCGACATCGTCAAGCCCTACCTGCCGCATCAGCCGTGGTTCTACGACGAGGATGCGCTCACCGATCGCAGCGACCGCTTTCTCGCGAGCGAGTTGATCCGCGAGAAGCTGTTCCGCCTGACGGGCGACGAGTTGCCCTACACCTCGACGGTCGTCATCGATAAGTTCGAGGAAGAGGGCAACCTTCGGCGCATTGCCGCCACCATCATCGTCGAGCGCGATGCCCACAAAGGCATGGTGATCGGCAACGAGGGCGAGCGCCTCAAGCGCATCGGCTCCGAGGCGCGCCAGGAGCTCGAGCATCTGATGGATGCGAAGGTCTTCCTTGAGCTGTGGGTCAAAGTGCGATCGGGTTGGGCCGACAACGAAGAGCATCTGCGCAGCTACGGCTACGAGTAGATGGCAATGTCGCGTGCACCGCGCGCGTCGGCGCAGCTGGCTGCTTACGTGCTCCACCGCTACGACTGGAGCGAATCCAGCCTGATCCTCGACCTCTTCACGCGCGAGCAGGGTCGCGTGGCGGTGATCGCCAAGGGCGCCAAGCGCCCGTATTCGCAGCTGCGCTCGGTGCTGCTGCCTTTCCAGCGCATCCAGGTAGGGCTCGGTCGTGCGCCCAAGACTGATGCCACGGGTGAAGCCACGAGCGAGGTGCAGACCTTGCGCACGGCCGAATGGGCCGGTGGCCAGCCCATGCTCACAGGTGCCGCACTCTTCAGCGGCTTCTACCTCAACGAACTGCTGATGAAGTTGACCGCGCGTGGCGACTCGCACCCGGCGCTGTTCGACGTCTATGCGGCCACCCTGGGCAGTCTGGCCGACAACGGCGGCGCGAACGAGGAAGCCGCACTGCGCGCGTTCGAAGTGTCACTGCTCAGCCAGTTGGGCCTGTTGCCGGACCTGAGCCTCGTCACGCTCACGCAAGAGCCCGTCCACCGAGAGCAGCGCTATGGCCTGTCCGCCGAAGCCGGAGTCGTCGTGTCGCGCCCGGGTGACGCTGGTGCAAAGGGCCAGATGCTGATCGGCCTGCAGGCAGCACTGCAGCACGGCAGCGTGGCGGCACTGCAGCAGGCGAGCGCGCAAGCCTTGCCCGAGCTCAAACCCGCATTGCGCGGCTTGCTTCACTATCATCTGGGCTCGCCTGTGTTGCGAACTCGACAGGTGATGATCGATGTTCAAGCCATGAGTCGATTCGCGCTGCCATGAACACGCTCCCATGAACCCCTTGATGACCACCGGGCTCGATGCCCACCGCGGCGTCACCGCCTTGTCGGTGAACGTCAACCTCGTGGCGCAGATTCGCAATCGTCGCCCGCTGGGCTTCCCGAGCGTGACGGGCCTCGCCGCGCGTGCGCTCGAAGCTGGCGCGCAGGGCATCACCATCCATCCGCGGCCCGACCAGCGCCACATCCGCACGCACGACGTGCACGACTTGGCCGAGTTGATGGTGAAGTGGCCGCAGGCGGAGTTCAACATCGAGGGCAACCCGCTGCATAACCTGATGGGCTTGTTGCGCGAGTTGGCATCCAAGGGCCAGGCGCCGCAGCAATGCACCTTTGTGCCCGACGACGAGTCGCAGGCGACATCCGACCACGGCTGGCGCTTTCCGCAGGACGCAGCTGAACTGCGGCCGCTGATCGACGAAGCGCATGCGCTCGGCATCCGAGTCAGCCTCTTCATGGACCCCGAGCCCGGGGCCATTGAAGCTGCGAGCGCCGTGGGGGCCGATCGCATCGAGCTCTACACCGAGAGCTACGCGCGCGCCCACGGGACAGGCCATCAGGCTGAGGTTCTGTCCCGCTTCGCCGACAGCGCCGCGGCGGCTCTGCGCGCGGGCCTGGGCGTCAACGCGGGGCACGACCTCAATCTCGCCAACCTGGGTGATTTTTTGCGGGCGGTGCCTGGAGTTCAAGAGGTCTCGATCGGCCACGCCTTGATCGCCGACACGCTCGAGATGGGCATGACGGAAGCGGTGCGCGCCTACCTTCGCTGCATCCATGCCGCGACCGCATGATCTACGGCATCGGCACCGACCTTTGTGATGTGCGCCGCATTGCGGCGGCCTATGAGCGCCGTGGCGAGCGGTTTGCCGAGAAGGTATTGGGCCCGCATGAGATCGAAGTGTTCCGCTTCCGGCTCAGCAAGGTGCACGAGCGCGGCATGAGCTACCTGGCGACGCGCTTCTCGGCCAAGGAAGCCTTTTCCAAGGCCATCGGTCTGGGCTTGCGCTCACCGATGACGTGGCGTGACTGCGAGGTCGTCAAAGCCGAAAGCGGCAAGCCCGAGATCCACTTGCACGGCAGGCTCGCCGCGTGGTTCGAGGCCCGCAAGCTGGTGGCCCATGTCACCGTGACCGATGAATCCGACTATGCCGCGAGTTTCGTGGTCGTCGAAACGAAAGACTGAAACATGACGCATGCACACGCGCCCGTAGTTCTCGATGTGGCCGGCACCACGCTCAACCGTGATGACCGTCGCCGCCTCGAACATCCGCTCACGGGCGGGCTGATCTTCTTCGCCCGCAACTGGGAGAACCGTCAACAACTCACCGAGCTGTCGGCCGAGATCAAGTCCATCCGCCCCGACATCCTCATCAGCGTCGATCACGAAGGGGGCCGCGTGCAGCGATTTCGCACCGACGGCTTCACGCACTTGCCGGCGATGCGCACCTTGGGCGAACTCTGGATGCGCGATGCACTCACGGCCACCGACGCGGCCACCGCTGCGGGTCACGTGCTTGGGGCCGAGTTGCGCGCCTGCGGCGTGGACCTGAGCTTTACGCCGGTGCTCGATCTGGATCACGGGGGCTCCAGCGTCATCGGCGACCGTGCCTTCCACCGCGATGCACGTGTGGCCACCATGCTTGCCAAGAGCCTCATGCACGGCTTGCTGCTGTCGGGCATGTCCAACTGCGGCAAGCACTTTCCCGGTCATGGTTTTGTCAAGGCCGACAGCCACACCGAAGTGCCCGTGGACAAGCGATCGCTCAAGGCCATCCTGAGTGATGACGCCAAGCCCTACGAATGGCTCAGCACCAGCTTGTCCAGTGTGATGCCGGCGCACGTCATCTACCCCAAGGTAGACACCCACCCGGCCGGCTTTTCGCCGCTCTGGTTGAAGGAGATTCTTCGCCAGCAACTCGGGTTCACGGGGGCGATCTTCAGCGACGACCTCAGCATGGAAGGCGCCAAGGTCGCAGGCGGTCAGGTCGATGCTGCACTGGCCGCGCTCAACGCCGGCTGCGACATGGTCTTGTTGTGCAACCAGTCGCTCGACGGTGGCAAGGCGGTCGATGCCTTGCTGGACGGTCTCAGTGATGCAATGGCCCAGGGCCACTGGCAGGCCGACCCTGACAGCGAGGCTCGCCGTCTGAAGCTGGTGCCGCAATCGCCCCCCATCGGCTGGGACGACCTCATGCACGACGCGGCATATCAGCGCTCGCTGGAGCGCTTGCCCTGAGGCGGGCAAGCACGATCTCCCCATGAGAAAGGGCGCCCCGAGGGGCGCCCTTGTCACGTACCGGCCCGAGGGCCGACCGTCATCAAGCCTGTGGCTGTGATGGCGACCCCTGCGCTGTCTCGAATGGCAGCTTGATCTGCGACAGATCCTTGCGCGTCTCGACCAACACGAGCGGGCCTTCGTCGACGAGCGCGACCGGCTTGGGCTCGCGCGGCACATGCACCGGCTTGGGCTCGCGGGCCATGGCTTCCTGCGCTGCGCGGATCTTCTCGGCATCCGAGTTGACCCACTGCAGGCCGGCTGATTCAGCCACCTGAATCAGCTGCGCCGTCGGCAACTCGAAGTGCTCGTTGCGGGCAGCTGCGGCCGGGGCCGGGGCCGGGGCAGGTACGGCGACGGGCGTCGCTTCGACCACGGGAGCCGCGGTGACGACTGCAGGTTCGACCGCTGCGGGCTCGATCGGTGCCGCGGCGGCGACGACAGGTGCCGTGACCCTCTCGACGGCAGACTCGTTCGCGATCGGCGCTTCGGCCTGGGCCACGTAGGTGGCTTCGGCAGGAGTCTCGATTTCTGAACGCGAACCTGAATCCGCGCCGGTGATCTCCTGGCCTTCAACGGCCTCGTCGCTGCGGGCGATCACATTGCCGTTCTCGTCACGGCGTTGGCGATCACGCCCACCGCGGCCACGCCGGCGGCGGCCGTCGCGGTCACCACGCTCGGTACGCTCGCCGTTGCGTTCACCCGTCGATTCCTCCGACGAGACGTTGACGTCGGCATCGACTTGCGACGCGTCTGCACTCTGAGCAGCGCTTGCGACCTCGTCTGCGTTGGCGAGGTTGTCGGTGACGGCGGTTTCGCCTTGGCGAGCGTCGTCGCGGTCCCGTCCGCGGCCGCCACGGCGGTTGCGGCGGCGGCCTTGGCGTTCGCCTTGGCCCTCAACGGCGGTCTCGGGCAGTTCACCACCCGGGACGGTGTCGACAAAGGCGCGCGCTTGTGCGGCGGCTTCGTCCTGCGCGCCTTCGGCCACCGGTGCAGGCTGGCGCGCTTCACGGGGCTCGTTGCGCTCGGGGCGCGGGCCGCGTCGGCCTTCCTGGCGCCCAGCGTCACCACGGCCTTCAGGTGCGTTGCCACCGCGCGCTTCCTGGCGGCGGCCCCGGTCTTCGCCCCGGGCAGCTTCGGTGCTTGCATCCTCCGGCTTGTCGGCGCGCTCATTGCGGCGGCCACGGCCACCGTCACGGCCTGAGCGCTCGCCGCGCTCGCTCTTGTCACCTCGCTCGCCGCGTTCACCACGGCGACCCGCGTCGCGGCCGCCACGGCCACCGCGGTTGTTGCGGTCGCCACGGCCCTCGCCGCGTTCCGCCGATTTCTCGGTGGTCGCCGGGCGGGCCGCCGGTGCGTTCGAGGTCGGTGCCGGCTCCGCGCCGAAGAACTTCTTGACCCAGGCGAAGAAGCCGCCGCCGGAGGCGGGAGCCGCTGCCGCTGGAGCGGCCACAGGCGCCGGGGCCACGGCCACGGGTTCGGGCTTGGGCGGTGCGATCGGTGCAGGTGTTTCGGGCAGGATGCCCTTGATCACTGGCTCCTGCTTTGCCTTGGCCTTCTCGCGGCGCGTGATGCCGACCTCGTCGTCCGGCTCCTCGATCATCGAGTAGCTGACCTGCAGGCTTTCCAGACGCGGATCGTCGTGGCGCAGGCGTTCGAGCTTGTAGTTGGGCGTTTCCAGATGCTTGTTGGGCACCAGCAGCACGGTGATGCGCTGCTTGAGTTCGATCTTGGTGATCTCGGCGCGCTTCTCGTTGAGCAGGAAGGAGGTCACTTCGACCGGCACTTGCACATGCACGGCCGCGGTGTTGTCCTTCATGGACTCTTCCTGGACCATGCGCAGGATCTGCAGCGCGCTCGATTCGGTGTCGCGGATGTGGCCGGTGCCGTTGCAGCGCGGGCAGGTGATGTGGCTGCCTTCGCTCAGGGCCGGGCGCAGGCGCTGGCGGCTCAGTTCAAGCAGGCCGAACTTGCTGATGGAGCTGAACTGCACGCGGGCGCGGTCCTGGCGCAACGCATCGCGCAGGCGGGTCTCGACCTCGCGGCGGTTCTTCGACTCTTCCATGTCGATGAAGTCAACGACGATCAGGCCGCCGAGGTCGCGCAGGCGCATCTGGCGGGCGATTTCATCGGCCGCTTCGAGGTTGGTGCGGGTGGCGGTCTCTTCGATGTCGGAGCCGCGCGTGGCACGGGCGGAGTTCACGTCGACCGAGACCAGCGCTTCGGTATGGTCGATCACGATGGCGCCGCCCGAGGGCAGGTTCACCGTACGCGAGAACGCGGTTTCGATCTGGTGTTCGATCTGGAAGCGGCTGAACAGCGGCGCGTCGTCGCGGTAGCGCTTCACCTTGGACGATGCCTCAGGCATGACGTGCGTCATGAACTGCTGGGCCTGGTCGTAGATGTCGTCGGTGTCGATCAGGATCTCGCCGATGTCGGCGGTGAAATAATCGCGGATCGCGCGGATCACGAGCGACGACTCCTGGTAGATCAGGAACGCACCTTTGCCCGCTTGTGCGGCGCCGTCGATGGCGCTCCACAGCTTGAGCATGTAGTTCAGGTCCCACTGCAGCTCAGGCGCCGAGCGGCCGATGCCGGCGGTGCGGGCGATCAGGCTCATGCCCTTGGGGTACTCGAGCTGGTCGAGGTTTTCCTTCAGCTCTTCGCGGTCTTCGCCCTCGATGCGGCGCGACACGCCACCGCCACGCGGGTTGTTGGGCATCAGCACCAGGTAGCGGCCGGCCAGCGAGATGAAGGTGGTGAGTGCAGCACCCTTGTTGCCGCGCTCTTCCTTCTCGACCTGCACCAGGAGTTGGTCGCCTTCCTTGAGGGCGTCCTGGATGCGCGCGTTGCGCACGTCGGTGCCTTCGCGGAAGAAGTTCTTCGAGACTTCCTTGAAGGGCAGGAAGCCGTGGCGGTCTTCGCCGTAGTCGACGAAGCAGGCCTCGAGCGAGGGCTCGACGCGGGTGACGACGGCCTTGTAGATGTTGCCTTTGCGTTGTTCGCGGCCTTCGATCTCGGTTTCGAAGTCCATCAGCTTCTGGCCATCGACGATGGCCAGGCGACGCTCTTCTTGCTGCGTCGCATTGATCAGCATGCGTTTCATGTGCGCTCCTTGGCTGCACTCGCCGCTATCGCGGCTGGGCACAGCTCACTCAACATGCCGCCACTGAAAACTCAGGGGCGACTCATCGATGCACGAGAAACGTGGATGAACCGGAAGGAATCGCCCTGGACTGTGGTGACGGGGTGCCGATCAGTGATCGATCGGCGGGCCGTCTGGCAGCGTTGGCGCGTGCGTGGCAGCTGGCAAAGGGGAGCGCCGGGTGGCGCGCGCTCGCGACCGGGCCACGGCGCCGCAGGCGCAACGAACGCGCCGAGGGCTGTGTGGGGTGGGGGTCGGGAACAACATCCGAATTGATGGCTGGACGCGGGAGGAAGACGTCTTGCCGGAGCCGCTGGCGCTTTTGGCGCAGGCTGTGCCGGGGGTGTCTCCCGCCTGAAAACCTTGTTTGCAGGGTTCGTTCTTTGTTTCTCTGCCGCACCGGGCTGCTTGCCGCCGAGTCACTTGGGGACCCGGCCCGCCGCAGGCCGCGTGCGTTGCATCACCTTGTGGCCGGGTTTTCGAGCCGGCCGGCCACGTTGTACTGGGTGTTTGTCTGAGGGAGGCTGCTTGCGCGGCGTAAACTCAGAAAAATCAATCACTTACAGCGAAAACGTGGTGCGGCGCATTATAAGGGCGAAACCTGAACCGGCAGCAAGTGTCCGCCCGATGGCCCCTCAACCCGCGGTCTATCGCGTGGAGATCGACGAGGCGTCGGAAGGCCAGCGGCTGGACAACTTCCTGGTCAAACTGCTCAAGGGCGTGCCCAAGACCCACGTGTACCGGGTCATCCGGTCGGGTGAGGTGCGGGTGAACAAGGGCCGGGCTTCGGCCGATACACGCCTCTCGATGGGCGATGTGGTGCGCGTGCCGCCCGTGCGGGTCGCCGACAAGTCCGACGCACCGGCCGCACCGGCCCGGGAGTTCCCGATCGTCTTCGAAGACGAGCACCTGATCGCCGTCAACAAGCCGGCTGGCGTGGCGGTGCACGGCGGCAGCGGCGTGAGTTCCGGGGTGATCGAGCAACTGCGCCGCGCACGCCCGACGGCGCGCTTCCTGGAGTTGGTGCACCGGCTCGACAAGGAGACCTCCGGTCTGTTGCTGATCGCCAAGAAGCGCTCTGCGCTGGTCGCGCTGCAAGACCAGTTTCGCAACCGCGAGACCGGAAAAACCTACGCCGCGCTGGTGATCGGTGCCTGGCCGGCCCGGCGCAAGGTCATCGACGTGCCGCTGCACAAATTCCTGACCGGCGACGGCGAGCGGCGCGTGCGTGTCGTGGACGCTCCTCGACAGGCCCAGAGTGAGCAGGCCCAAAGAGACCGGGAAGAAGTGGGCCGGCGCTCCATCACCCTGGTGAAGGTGGCTCAGGCGCTCGGCCCGTTCACCCTGCTCGACGTGACCATCAAGACCGGGCGCACGCACCAGATCCGGGTGCACCTGGCGCACGAAGGCCACCCGATCGTCGGCGACGAGAAGTACGGTGATTTCGCGGTCAACAAGGCCGTGGCCAAAGGCGAGACCGCGCAGGGTCATCGCTTCGACCGCATGTTCCTGCACGCCCGCTGGCTGCGGTTCGAGCACCCCTCCACGGGCGAAGAGTTGTCGCTTGAGGCACCCTTGCCCCCTGAGTGCGCAGATTTCGTCCAGGCGCTTTCTTCTTCCCACCCCGCACCATGACCCGACCCCGCCGCTTCGACCTCATCGCCTTCGACTGGGATGGCACGCTGTTCGACTCGACCGCGCTCATCTCGCGCAGCATCCAGGCGGCGTGCGCCGACCTGGGCGTGGCCGTGCCGAGCGACAAGGACGCCAGCTATGTGATCGGCATGGGCCTGGTCGAGGCGCTCCAGCATGCCGTGCCCGGCCTGCCACGCGAGCGCTACAGCGAACTCGGCGCACGCTACCGGCATCATTACTTCGCGAGCCAGCACGAGATCGTGCTCTTCGAAGGCACGCTCGACATGCTGCACACCCTCAAGGCGCGCAACCACTGGCTGTCGGTGGCCACGGGCAAATCGCGTCGCGGGCTCGACGAGGCCCTGGCCAGCGTCGAACTGCGCGGCATGTTCGATGCAACCCGAACCGCCGACGAGACGGCATCGAAGCCGAACCCCCAGATGTTGCTCGAGCTCATGCGCGAGTTCGGCGTGGACCCCGAGCGCACGCTGATGATCGGTGACACGACTCACGACCTGCAGCTAGCGGCCAACGCTGGTGCCGCGTGCGTCGCCGTGAGTTATGGGGCACACGAGCCTGACACCTTCGGGAGCTTCGGGCCCCTGCACATCGCGCACTCCGTGTCGGACCTCAATGACTGGCTCGCCCGCCATGCCTGAGGCGCAAGAGGCTGGGCCCGCGCAACATTTGTGCGCGTCGGCCGACCTGGCAGAGCGTGGCAAGGCCATCGTGTTCGACGTGATGCAGTACCGGCAGCCGGCGCGCGCCTTCGCGCTGCGCTTCGACGGCCAGGTGGTCGCATACCTCAACCGCTGCGCGCACGTTCCCGCTGAGATGGACTGGCAGCCGGGAGAGTTTCTCGACAGTGGCCGCGAGTTCATCCTCTGCTCGATCCACGGGGCGGCCTACGAGCCACGAAGCGGGCGCTGCGCAGGCGGACCGTGTGGCCGCGGTCGCCTCACGGTCATCCCCGTCGAAGAACGTGGCGGGCAGGTGTATTGGTATCCTTCCCGCGACACCCAACCGGCTTTTCCTGAATGAACCCCCAAGACGAGATTCCGCCCGCGCCTGCACAGGCTGCGGTGGCACCACCCGTGGCCGCTCAGCCCGCTGCCCAGGGCCCTGCGTCGGCTGCAGCGCCCGTTGTTGCACTCGACCCGACCCTCGCTGCTTTGGCGCGGGACTACATCGCTGACCGCCGCTCCGATCGCCGCTGGCGTTTGATCTTTCGACTGCTGTGGCTCGCCTTGTTTGCGCTCGCGTTCTGGGCCTTCCTGGGCGCGCGCAACCAGGTCAGTGCGCCCAGCAGCCCGCACACTGCGCTGGTCGAGGTGCGGGGCGAAATCGCCGAAGACACCGAAGCCAACGCGGAGTCGCTGGTGGCGGCGCTGCGGGCCGCCTTCGAGGACAGTGGCTCGCAGGCCGTGGTACTGCGCTTCAACTCGCCCGGCGGCAGCCCGGTGCAGGCCGGCATCGTGAACGACGAGATCCGCCGCCTGCGCGTGCTGCACAAGAAGAAGGTCTATGCGGTGGTCGAAGAGGCCTGCGCCTCGGGCGCGTACTACATCGCCGTCGCGGCCGATGAGATCTACACCGACAAGGCCAGCATCGTCGGCTCCATCGGCGTGCTGATGGACGGCTTCGGGTTCACCGGCGCGATGGAGAAGTTCGGTATCGAGCGACGTCTGCTGACGGCCGGAGAAAACAAGGGCATCGGCGACCCCTTCTCGCCCATGACCGACAAGCAGCGCGAGCTGACGCAGGCCATGCTCGACCAAATCCATCAGCAGTTCATCAAGGTGGTGAAGGAGGGCCGCGGCGCGCGGCTGAAGGAAACGCCCGACACCTTCTCGGGCCTGTTCTGGACCGGCGAGCAGGCCGTGCAGATGGGCCTGGCAGATCACCTCGGCAACCTCGACTACGTGGCGCGCGAGGTGATCAAGGCCGAAGAGGTGATCGACTACACGCCGAAGGAGAACGTGGCCGAGCGGCTGGTGCGGCGCTTCGGTGCGTCGGTTGGCGCCGGTGCGGCCAAGGCGATGCGCAGCTGGGCACCGCTGCGCTGAATCGGGGCGCCCGCGTCAGCAGCGGGTGATGGCCGCCAGCAGCGGCGCGGCAAGTTCGGGGCGACAGACGAGCAGATCGGGCATCAGCACGCTCGACTGGTTGAACACACACGGCTGGCCATCGATGCGGGATGCATGCAGGCCCGCCGCCAAGGCCACGCCCACGGGGGCGCAGGTGTCCCACTCCGACATCCCTCCCGCGTGCAGGTAGGCGTGTGCCTCGCCTCGCAGCACCGCCATGGCCTTGGCGCCGGCCGAGCCCATGCCCACGAGTTCTGCATCCAGGGATTCGGCCACCGCGGTGGCAAGCGCGGGGGCGCGCGTGCGGCTCACAAGAATCTTCAACCGGCCCGCAGGCGGGGGCGGCAAGGCGGGCGGCTGGGCGGTGTTGTACGTCAAGCCGAGCGCGGGCAGGGCCACGGCCGCGGCAGTCGCCAGGCCGGCCTCGGTGAGTGCGACATGCACGGCCCAGTCGGTGCGATCGGTCTGGGTGTCCGAGAACTCCCGAGTGCCGTCGAGCGGGTCGATGATCCACACGCGCTTGCGCTGCAACCGGGCCGGGTCGGCGATCGATTCTTCGGAGAGAAAGGCGTCTTCGGGGCGGGCCTCGCGCAGCAACTGGAGGATGAGCGCGTTCGCCTCCAAGTCGCCCCGCGCACCGAGAGCATCGCCGCGGGTGCCGCCCGCTTCAGCACGCAAGGCCAGGAGCAGGGCACCGGCGCGCTGGGCCAGGTCGGCGGCGAGTTCGTGATCGGTCATCGGGCCTTGTCGGTCAATTCGACGGATGCTCGCTGTTGCCGGTGTTCCCCGGCGTGAGTTCGGTGAGCCCGGTGCCGTTGGGGTTGATGCGGAACACGCGAAAGCGATAGCCCTCGCTCGGCACCATGCGGTGGAAGTAGATGCTCTGGCTGTCGAGGCTCCACGCGGGCTTGCTGTTGATGTGGCCGTCGTCGATGAGGTAGGTGGCCGGCTGGCCGATGGTGGCGACGCGGATCGCCCAGCGCCCGAGGCGCACATTGCTGTTGGGCAGCGGGTTGGCGTTGGGGTCTGTGTTGACCAGCCAGGCGATCTTGCTGCCGTCGGGCGAGAAGTAGGCGTCGTAGTCGGCCAGGTTGTCGTTGGTGACCTGCACCGCCAAGGCCATCGGCGTGGCGTTCATCAGGAAGATCTCGTAGTTGGCCGGTGCGCAGGCGGCGGCCGAGACGCAACCATTGAACAGCAACTGCTGGCCGTTGGGCGACCACGAGACGTCGGTGTTCCAGCCGTTGCGGTTGGTGTACTGCACCGGGTTCTGCCCGTTTGCATCGGTCACGAAGATCTCCGCGCGCGTGTTGGTCAACGCGCCGAACATCGCGATGTGCGTGCCGTTGGGCGACCACTCGCCGTGGCCATGGGCAGCCCAGCCGTTCGCACCGCGAGCAATGAGCTGCGTCTGGCCACTGCCATCGGCATTCATCACCCACAGGCTCGCGTTGAAATAGTTCTCTGGGTCGCCTGCAGGGGAGCGGTAGAACAGGATCTTGCGGCGGTCGGGCGATGCGCGCGGCCACCAGTTCTCATAGGCCGCGTTGTTGGTGAGCCGGAACACGCAGCTGCCGTCGGTGCGCATCACGTAGATCTCGTGCCGGCCATCGGCCCGGTCAGAGTCGAACAGCAGTTGATTTCTCGCAAGCTCCGGGTTGGTGGCGGTGATGCCGGTACAGGTGCCGGGTGTCGAGGCCGCAGGGTCGTCCGTGGGCCCACCGCAGGCAGCGAGCAGCCCGGCGAGCACGGGGGTAAGCAGGGTGGCGAGCAAGATACGCATGAGCGTTCCTTCGAGGAGCCAATGGGGCGTATCTTCGCCCAGCTGTCAGCTCCTGGTGTCTTCCAGCGCCAGCAACTCGGTAAGCAACTGTCTGCGGCGAATCAGCTTGACTGTCCCGCCATCGACCAGCACCTCGGCAATGTGCGGGCGCGAGTTGTAGTTCGACGACATCGAGGCCCCGTAGGCGCCGGCATCGTGAAAGACCAGCAGGTCACCCACGCGCGCTTGCGGCAGCTCGCGTGTGAGCACTACACCGCCTTCGCCTTGCGTGAACACGTCGCCTGACTCGCACAGCGGCCCGGCGACCACGGTGGCCTGAGGTGGTCGCGGCGCGTCGTCGGCCGCAAGCAGCTCGATGCCGTGGTAGCTGCCATACATCGACGGGCGCATCAGTTCGCTGAACCCCGCATCGACGAGCACGAAGTGATTGGCGCCCATGTGCTTGGTGGCGCGCACCTCCGCCAGCAACACGCCCGACTCGGCGACCAGGTAGCGGCCGGGTTCGATCTCCAGGTGGATCTTGTGGCCGCGAGCCGCTTCGATGCGCTTGCGGGCGGCGTCCCACAGGCTGAAGTAGTGCGCGGTGTCGATCACAGGCTCGCCGGCCCGGTAGGGGATCGAGAGGCCGCCACCGGCCGAGATGGCGTCGATGGGCAGGTCGACGCGGCTGACCAGGTCGACCATGGCGCTGCACACCTCTTGCAGGTGCGAGTAGTCGACGCCCGAGCCGATGTGCATGTGCAGGCCCACGAGCTTCAGGCCGTGCCGGCGGATGGCCGTCAGCGCCTCGGGCAGATCGGCATGCCAGATGCCGTGCTTGCTGTGCTCGCCGCCGGTGTTGGTCTTGTTGCTGTGACCGTGGCCGAAGCCGGGGTTGATGCGCAGCCACACGCCGTGGCCGCGCGAAACCACGCCCAGTTGCTCCAGCATGTCGATCGAACCGGCATTCACTGTCACGCCCAATTCGACAACGCGCGCCAGTGTGGCGCGGTCGAACAGGTCGGCAGTGAAGACGATCTCGTCGGTGCTGTAACCCGCAACCAGCGCGCGCTCGATCTCGCCCAGCGACACCGCATCGACCTTCACGCCCTCTTGCCGCATCAGCCGCAGGACGTGCGTGTTCGAGTTCGCCTTCTGTGCGAAGCGAATGGTGTCGAAGGCGCGCAGCGCGGCGATGCGGCTGCGGATGGTGGCGGCGTCGTAAGCCCAGACGGGCGTGCCGTGGTCGCGCGCGATGGCGCGCAGGGTGGCGGGGGAGAAGGGGTTCATGGGTCGAATCGTGCGCCAAGCTGGGCATTCTGAAAAGTATTGATTTGTCGATAATCAATTCACTGTTGATATGCTGTGCGCATGAAGATCACGCAACGCCAAGTCGAGGTGTTCCGCGCCGTCATGAACACCGGCAACGTGACGCAGGCCGCGCTTGCGCTGCACACCTCCCAACCCACCGTGAGCCGCGAGCTGGCGCGCCTCGAGCATCTCCTGCAGATGAATCTGTTCGACCGTGTGCGCGGGCGCCTGCGGCCCACCGCCCAGGCGCTGGCCCTGCTCGAAGAGGTGCAACGCTCCTACCTCGGGCTGGATCGCATCGCTGCGGCGGCGCGCTCGCTGCGTGAGTTCACCCAGGGTCGCGTGGCCGTGGCCTGCCTGCCCGCACTGGCGCACGGCCTGCTGCCGCTGGCCACGCAGGCCTTCGTGGCGGCGCACCCGCGCGTGGGCGTGTCCATCACGCCGCAGGAGTCACCCCTGCTCGAAGAGTGGCTCACCGAGCAGCGCTTCGACATCGGCCTGTGCGAGCGCCTTCATGCACCCGCCGCTACCAGCCTCACGCCCTTGCTGCAGGCCGACGAGGTCTGCGTGCTGCCCGACGGCCACCCGCTGCTGGCTCGCCGCGTGCTCAAGCTGCGAGATTTCGCCGACCAGGCTTTCGTGAGCTTTGCGCCGTCCGACCCCTACCGACAGCAGGTGGATGCCCTGTTCGAGGCCGAGGGCGTGCGCCGCCGGCTTGCGCTGGAGACCGCCAGCGCCGCATCGGTTTGCGCCCTGGTGCGCCAGGGGCTGGGCGTGGCGATCGTCAACCCGCTCACGGCGATGGAGTTGGCCGGAGCAGGCCTGCAGGTGCGGCCCCTGTCGGTGTCGATCCCGTTTGCGGTGACGCTGGTGGTGCCGCAACTGCGGCCGGCCAGCCCCTTGCGCGATGCTTTCGTGGCCTGCCTGCACAGCGCCGCGCAGGGCCTGCAGGCGCGCTTGAAGCTGCTGTCGCGCGCGCCTCGCTGACTGAGAGGTTGATGGCGGCTGCGGTACAAACATGGGCACGCGGAAGACCGCATCCCGCCCGTACCTCGCCCGCATCGCGCCCGCACCCCGGAGGAAGCCAGTGATCCGTCTTTGCATCGCCACCCTGTCCATCGCCACGCTGGCCGCTTGCTCGCAGGCTCCCACCGCGCCTGACACTGTTTCCGCTTCGCTCACGCAGGCGCCGCTGATCGAGCGCGCCAAGTTCTTCGGCAACCCCAGCAAGACCGCCGCGCGCATCAGCCCCGATGGGCGTTGGCTCTCGTGGATTGCGCCGCGCGATGGCGTGCTCAACGTGTGGGTGGCGCCGGTGAGCGACGCCACGCTGGCCCGGCCGATCACCCACGAGACCACGCGTCCGATCCGAAGCGCTTTCTGGGCGCCCGACTCGAAGACCGTGCTCTTCATCAACGACAAGGGCGGCGACGAGAACAACTTGCTCTACGGTGTGGACGTGGTGAGCGGCGTCCAGAAGAACTACACGCCGTTCGACAAGACCCGAGCGACCATCGCGAAGATCAGCCGCAGCGTCACGGATCGCATCCTCGTCAGCGTGAACAACCGCGACCCTCGCTGGCACGACGTGTACAGCCTCGACCTCGCCAGCGACAAGCTCACGCTCGTGATGAAGAACGACGGCTATGGCGGCTTCGTCAGCGACGAGAACCTGAACCTGCGGCTGGCGCTCAAGCCCAGCGCCGACGGCGGCATGCACTACCACCGCGTCCATGGCGATCAGGTCGAGGCGAAGCCGTTCGTCGAGGTGGGCTTCGAGGACTCGCAGACGACCATGCCGGTGGGCTTTACTGCCGATGGCCGCACCTTGTACTGGGCCGAGTCACGCGAGCGCGACACCGCCGCGCTCGTGGCGCAAGAGGTCGACTCCGGCCGCATCAGCGTGATTGCGCAAGACCCGCGCGCCGACGTGATCGGGTCGCTGTTCGACCCGCGCACAGGGCGAGTGCAGGCCTACTCGGTGAACTACCTCAAGAACGAATACGTACCCCTGGACGCCGCAGTGAAGGGCGATCTCGACTACCTCGCGGCGCGCTTGCCGGGTCAGATGTTCATCACCTCCCGCAACGACGCCGACGACAAATGGCTGGTGGTCACCGACCCGGTGACGGCGCCGGCATCGACCTGGCTGTACGAGCGCGGCAGCACGGGAACCGAACCCCGACTGACGAAGCTCTTCGTGAGCCGCCCCGAACTCGAGGGCGCCCCGCTGGTGCAGATGACGCCGCACGAGATCCGCACCCGCGACGGGCTGACGATGGTGTCGTACCTGTCTCTTCCTTCTCCTCAACCGCAGGCTCTGCCGCGCGCAGCCGGCCCCACCGGCAGCGGCAAGGCCCCACAACCCGTGCCCATGGTGCTGTTCGTGCACGGCGGGCCGTGGGCGCGCGACGAGTACGGCTATCACAGCTACCACCAATGGCTCGCCAACCGTGGCTACGCGGTGCTGTCGGTCAACTTCCGTGGGTCCACGGGCTTCGGCAAGAAGTTCATCTCGGCGGGTGACCTGCAATGGGGCCGCAAGATGCAGGACGACCTGCTCGACGCCGTCGATTGGGCGGTGAAGCAGGGCGTCACCACGCCGGACAAGGTGGCCATCATGGGTGGCTCTTACGGCGGCTACGCCACGCTCGCCGGGTTGACCTTCACGCCCGATCGTTTTGCCTGCGGCGTTGATGTGGTCGGCCCGTCGAACTTGTTCACCTTGCTGCAAACCATCCCGCCGTACTGGGAGGGTTTCAAGAAGCAGATGTACCGCCGCATGGGCGACCCGACCACGCCCCAAGGGCAGGCCTTGCTCAAGGAGCGTTCACCGCTCAACGCGGCTGACAAGATCGTGCGCCCGCTGCTCATCGGCCAGGGCGCCAACGACCCACGCGTGAACGTGGCCGAGTCGGACCAGATCGTTGCGGCCATGGCGGCCAAGAACATCCCGGTGACCTACGTGCTCTTCCCTGACGAAGGGCATGGCTTTGCGCGCCCAGTGAACAACATCGCGTTCAACGCGGTGGCGGAGAACTTTCTCAACGAATGCCTGGGTGGGCGCGCCGAACCGATCGGGGCCACGCTGAAGGCGTCCACGGCGCAGGTGAAGCACGGGGCGGAGTTTGCGCGCGGGTTGAAGGAGGCGATGGCGGTGAAGTGACGGGCCTTTGCGTCTGCATCGTCTTGGCATGCGCGCAGGGGCTCCGACCGGCCCGTCACGGGCGGCAACCGCTCACACCGCCGTCAGCATCCCCTTGGTCTCGATGAACGAGACCACCTCCTGCAACCCGGCCTGTGTCTTCAGATTGCTCATCACGAAAGGCCGGTTCGGGCGCATGCGCCTGGTGTCGGCCTCCATCACGTCGAGGTTGGCGCCCACGTAGGGTGCCAGGTCGGTCTTGTTGATGACGAAGAGGTCGCTCTTGGTGATGCCAGGGCCGCCCTTGCGCGGGATCTTCTCGCCGGCGGCCACGTCGATCACGTAGATGGTCAGGTCGGAGAGTTCGGGGCTGAAGGTGGCTGCCAGGTTGTCGCCGCCCGATTCGATGAACACCACGTCGGCGTTCGGGAACTTCTCCAGCATGCGGTCCACCGCTTCGAGGTTGATCGAAGCGTCTTCACGGATCGCGGTGTGCGGGCAGCCGCCGGTTTCCACGCCCATGATGCGCTCGGCCTCGAGTGCGCCGGCCACGGTGAGCAGGCGCTGGTCTTCCTTGGTGTAGATGTCGTTGGTGACGACGACCAGGTCGTACTGCGTGCGCATGGTCTTGCACAGCATCTCGACCAGGGTCGTCTTGCCTGAACCCACCGGGCCGCCGACGCCCACGCGCAGGGGGGGCAGTTTCTTGGTGCGGCCAGGGATGGAATGCAGGGTGCTCATGACGGTGTGGTGAAGCGGGTGATGCGTTCAGTGTATCGAGCGCCCCGGTTCGTTCACACCGAGATGCCCAACGTCAACGTGGCTTGGTAGCCGCTGTCCACGCTGCCGGTGACGGTGCTCATCTGCAGCGAGACGCCGTCGCTGAAGATGCCGTCGTTGGCAAAGCTCATGCGCGCGTAGTTGCTGGCGCTGGTGGTGTAGCCGCTGGTGGCGTAGACGGCGTCGCACACGTCGTCGGGGAAGGCGAGTTGCGAGGTCTTCAGCTTGTTGGAGTAGCTGAGAGCCGTGCTGGTGTTGCGGTAGATCTCGAAGTGCATGTGCGGCATGCGCCCCGAGTAGCAGCCAGGGAAGATGGTGACGAAGGTCGCGGTGCCGTCGCTTGCGGTGGGCTGCACGCCGCGCAGGTAGTTCTGCGCCGTCACGCCCGACGAGTACATGGAGTAGCGGCCGAGCTGGTCGCAATGCCAGAGGTAGATGGCAAAACCAGAGAGGTCGGCACAGCTGGCCTTGGTGTTGACCAGTCGAAGCGTGAGCGTGAGAGGCACACCGGCGGCGGTGCCGCTGGCGCCAGCGATGCTGCCGCGGATGTCGCTGCGCACGATGCCCGAGAGCATGAGTGCGTTGGCGGTGCTGCCGTTGGCGCTGTTGGAGCCGTCGCCGGGGTAGGGGCCTTCGGTCTCCTCGGGGATGACGGCGCAGCTGCTGCTGGTGCCTGTGCCGGTGCCTGTGCTGCCGCTGCTCCCGGTGCCGCTGCCGGTGGCGGTCGACGTGCTGCTGCTGTCGTCGTCATCGCCGCCGCCACAACCGACGAACAAGGTGCCGGCTCCCATGGCGCCTAACGCCGCCATCCAGCCAAGGGCCTTGCGGCGCTGCGCTTGGGCGGCCAGGGTGCGCAGGTCGTGGGCCAGGCCCAGGTCGTGGGGCTCGCGGGGATCGTGTGGCATGGGTGGCTCCGGTGTGAGGGACACCCTGCAGTCTGCGGAGGTGATGTGAACGCAGCTTCGCCGCTTTGTGTCGGCGCCGACACGGTTGATACCGGGCCCCTCAGGCGGCGAATGGCAGCGACAGCTCGGCGCGCAGGCCGCCCTCGGCCCGGTTGGCGAGCGTGAGGTCGCCGTCGTGGCGGCGCACCAGGTCGCGCGCGATGTACAGCCCGAGGCCGGTGCCACCGGTGTGCCGGCTGCGCGAGCTGTCGACACGGTAGAAGGGCTGGAAGACGGCTTCGAGCTCGGCCTCGGGGATGCCCGGGCCGCGGTCGTCCACACGTACCAGCAGCCGGCCGGCTTGTTCGGCCAGCATCACCTCGGCCGATCCGCCGTGGCGCACCGCGTTGCCCACCAGGTTGCCGATGGCGCGCTGCAGCTCGGAGGCATCGGCCAGCACCACCGGCGGCCGCTCCAGCGGCAGGGGGAGCAGGTCCACGCGCTGGCCCTGCTCGATGAGGTCGTCCACCAGCGACTGCAGCAGCGCACGCATGTCCAGGCGCTGCGGCTGACTGCTTTCGTGGCGCAGTCGCAGGCTGTCGAGCACGTTGGCGATGAGCTGCTCGGCCTTTTGCACATCGGCCACGCAGCGCTCCTTCAGCTGGCCGCTGTCGAGCTGCTCCAGTCGCAAGCGCAGGCGCTGCAGCGGGGTGCGCAGGTCGTGCGAGATGGCGGCCATCATCAGGTTGCCGGCCTCGAACTGTTCGTGCAGCTGCGTGGCCATGCGGTTGAAGACACGGGCCGTCTGCTGCGTCTCGACGGTGCCGGCCCCCTCGTCCAGCGGGGGCGGGCGGCGGTGCTGCGCCAGCGAGACGGCCACCGCCTGCGAGGCGCTCGAGAGCCGGCGCATCGGCTCGGCCAGCCAGCGTGCGCCCAGCCAGGCGGCGCCGCCGATGACCAGGGTGCGCACCAGGTAGTCGAGCCAGAGCCAGTCGGTGTGGTGTGGCGGCGGGCCCAGGGGCCGTGCCTCGCCGGGGCGGCGTTCGAACGGGCCGTCGCGCAGTGGTGGGTTGTCCGCGGGGGGCGGGCCATCGGGCAGGGGCGGCAGTTCGTCGCGCAGCATCAGGTCGCGCGGCGGCGGCCCGCGCAGTTCGCCGGGGGGGCCGAACACCGCATCGGCCGTGAGGAAGCCTGCCAGGTGGCTCACCAGCAAGGCCATCCACATCAGGAAGAACAGCCGCTTGAACAGCGTGTCGGCGAACAGGTGCTTCATGGGGTGACGTCGGCGTCGAAGACATAGCCCTCGCCGCGCACGGTGCGGATGAGGCGGGGCATGTCGAGCTTTTGGCGCAGGCGCGAGACGGCCAGGTCGATGCTGCGGTCGGTCACCTCGGCACCGGGCGTCTGGGTGAGTTCGAGCAGGCGCTCGCGGCCGAGCACGCGCCGCGGGTGCTCGACGAAGGTGGAGAGCAGGCGGAACTCGGCACCAGACAGCGGCAGCACCACCTGCGCGGGCGAGGTGAGTAGTCGGCGCAAACGGTCGAAGGCCCAGCCCTCGAAGCGCACCACGCTGGCCGGTGCAGCGGCAGCGCCCGCCGCCGGGCGAGGCGCGCCACGGCGCAGCACGGCGTGGATGCGCGCGACCAGTTCGCGCGGCTCGAACGGTTTGGGCAGGTAGTCGTCGGCGCCGAATTCCAGCCCGACGATGCGGCTGGCCGGGTCGCCCTGCGCGGTGAGCATGATGATGGGCAGGGGGTGGTGTTCGCGTACCCACTGGCACAGGGCCAGGCCGTTCACGTCAGGCAGCATCAGGTCGAGCAGCAGGATGTCGAAGGGCTGCGCGCTGCCCGGCTGCCCCGTCGGCAGCGTGCGGCGCAGCGCCGCGCCGTTGGCCACGGCGCTGACCTGCATGCCGTAGCGCTGCAGGTACTCGCCCAGCAGGCTGCGCAGTTCGGCGTCGTCATCGACCAGGAGAACGCGGGTCATGGCGACCTGGCCGAGGCTCATGAACGGAACAGGCGCGAGTACTGCGTCTCGTGCTGCGCCGAGAGGATCGCCAGCATCGGCGTGAAGGCCTGGCGCTCGCTGTCGGTGGTGCGCATGGCGCGGTCGACCGCATCGGGGATCGATGCGCTCAGTTGCGCGAGCGCGCGTTGGCCGGCGCTTTGGCCCAACGGCACGGCCTTGAGTGCCGCCTGCATCATGTTCTCGGCCCAGCCGAAACTGAAGCTCAGCAGCGCCTCGCGCAGCGGTGCGCCTGTCTGTGCGGCAGCGAGGGCGAACGCAACCGGCCAAGTGGGAGCCGGCTGCAGCTTGGCCAGGGTGCCCACGCGCGCGTCTTCGTTGCCTGCGCGGTTCTTGAGCCACTCGACGAGCGAGCGACCCATCTGCTCGGTCTGAAGGCGCATCTCGGCGGCTTCGCGCGTCTGGCCCACCCAGGCGTTCAATTCGCGGATGCGCTCGATGTCGTTGCGTTGCCAGGCCTTGAAGGCCTGGCTGGCCACTGGAAGGTCGCTGCGCGCCAGGCCGAGTTGCAGCTGATCGAGCAACCAGGTGGCGGTCTGCGCTTCGGTGCGCACGAGGCCAGCCTCCACGGCAGCTTCAAGTCCTTCGGAATAACTGAACCCGCCCACCGGCAGGGCGGGGGAGGCGAGCCACATCAGTTGCAGCAGCGAGGTGGCCGAGAGGGCCGGCTCGCGCCGCAGGCGGGGCGAGGATCTCATCAGTGATCGTGGTTGCAGCCGGGGCCGTGCACGTGGCCATGCCCGTGGTCGTGCTTGTGGCCGTGCGAGTGATCGCTTGAGCGGTCGTGCGATGCCGCGTGCACATGGCCATGGTGTTCGTGGGCATGGCCGTCATCGTGGGCATGCCCCTGGTGGGCGTGGCCGCCCGCCGAATATGCGCCGCCTTCGGGTTCGAAGGGCGCCAGTTCTTCCGTCACGATCAGGTGCATGTTGCGCAGCATGTCGGCCAGCACGTGGTCCGGCTCCAGGTGAAGGTGGCCGGGTTGAAGTTCGAGTTGCACATGCCGGTTGCCCAGGTGGTAGGCCGCTCGCAGAAGGTCGAAGGGGCTTCCGTGTTCGGCGCAGGCCCGCACCACGAGCACGGGCTGCGGCTGCGCGATCACCTTGATCAGCGAGCCGTCTTCGGCCACCAGCACGTCGCCGCCGCGAACGGCGGTGCCGCGCGGCAAGAACACGCCGAGCTTGCGGCCGGCGGAGTCATCGGTGTCGAAACGGCTTTTCTGGCGCGTGTCCCAATCGAGAACGACGGTCGAGGCGCGCTTGAGCAACACGGGTGCGAGGCCGTGGCCTTGGGAGATGAGCTTGTTGACGGTGAGCATGGTGGTCGGTATCGGTATCGGAGTCGTGCCTTGTTCGCCAGTGTGACATCCCGACGCCCGGCATTCATGTCCGCAGGGTGCGACATGGTTTACGCAGCTTTTCACGCGCTTCAAACAAGCGTTTCGCAGGCATGGTTTGATCCTTGCCGCTGCCAGACCTGGCACCCCTGCAGAGCTAACATTCGACAACGAAGAGAGGATCTCCCCATGCCGCGCATCAGCTTCGCTCCCACACTCGTCGCCATCCTGTCGTCGGCGTTCCTTCTCACGGCCTGCGGCGGTGGTGATGCCACGGTGGGCGGCACCTTGAGCGGGCTGCCCAGCGGCTCGACGGTGGTCCTGCAGAACAACGCGGCAGACGATCTCGCGGTCACGGCCGACGGAAAGTTCTCGTTCAGTACCCCGATCGCTTCGGGCGGCAAGTACGCCGTGACGGTGCTGACGCAGCCGGTCAGTGCCAACTGCACGGTCGCGAACGGCAGCGGCACGATCGACACCTGGGCCAGCGATGTCAGCGGCGTCACGGTCACCTGCACCACCACCGCATCGGTCACAGGTACGGTGAGCGGGCTGGCGGCCGGTGCGGCGGTCACGCTGGTCAACAACGGCGTCACGCTGTTGCCTGTGGCGGTCAATGGCGTGTTCGCCTTCCCCGGCATCCTGGCGGCCGGAACCGCCTACAGCGTCACCGTGCACCAGCAACCTGCCGGGCAAGTCTGCGTGGTGACCCATGGCTCCGGCAGTGTCGTCACCGGCACGGCCACGGCGATCGCGGTCGCGTGCGTCTGAGGCGCGTTCTCTGAACCAGTCTGCTCCCGCGAGGCGCAGAATCCTTCTTCTCCGTTCGATGGCTGAAAGGAGGTCGTCATGAACAGCAAGATCTGGTTGTCCGTCGCCCTGTGTCTGGGCGCGATGGGTGCGCCCGCCGAGACCGTCGCCACTGCCGGTGGCGCGGGTGATGCCCCGGCTGCGGCGGGCGCGGTCGATGTGTCGTACTCGCCGCCGCGGGGGCGCTTCTTCGACGCAGGCGATACGCAAATGGACGAAGCGCGCGTGGAGAAGGCCCTCACGAAACATCTCCAGGAACTCGGTGCTCGATGGCTGGCGCCTGGCAGCACGCTGAAGCTCAACGTCACCGAGATCGACCTCGCCGGGCGCATCCCGCCGACGGCCATCAATCGCCTACGCGTTCTCGGCAGCGGCGCCGACTGGCCGCGCATCGAGTTCAGCTACGAGATCACGGGTGCCGACGGCAAGGCCGACCGGGGGAACGCCTCGGTGAGCGACATGAACTACATGATGACGCTGCCCCTGCCGTACCGGAACGAGCCGCTGGCCTACGAGCGACGCATGCTCGACGACTGGTTTCGCCAGCGCTTCGAGCGCCGCGCGATGTAGGCCTACTTGCCGACCGGACGGCCCGAAAGCGCGGTCAGCAGCCCCAGGCCGATGAACGACGCACCCGCGGCGCGCTGGCCCCAGCGCGCGTGCGCGCCGAGTTGCGCAATGCGCGGCGCGAGCAGACTGGCGGCCAGCACGTAGGCGAGATCCGTGCAGGCCGCCACCGCGCAGAACATGCTGCCCAGTACCACGCTTTGCGCGAGATGCGGCGCGGTCGGGCTCATGAACTGCGGAAGAAAGGCTGCGAAGAAGAGCGCCGTCTTGGGGTTCAGCAGCGCCACGACGAATCCGTCACGAAAGACCTTCGACGGCCTCATGGGGCTTGTCGTCAGCGCGTCGCCGCCGGCCGGCGTGGCCGTCGTGCGCAGCATGCGAACGCCCATCCAGACGAGGTAGGCCGCACCGGCCCACTTGACCACGGTGAACGCGGTCGACGAGATGGCGAAGAGTGCGGCCAGGCCGAGCGCTGCGCCGAGCGCGTTGCCCAGGTTGCCCAGCGCCACGCCGGCCACCGACGCCAGCCCGGAGGCGCGGCCCTGGGACAAGGTACGCGCCAGGATGTACACGACGGCCGGACCGGGCGTCACGGCAAGGATCAGGCTGGCGCCAAGAAACGCCAACAGCAGCGGAAGGGGCGGGACGAGCAGGGCAAGCATGACGGGCACCCGAGTGTGGGGCCGTCAGTATCACGCGTGCTTCGGCGAATCGGCCGGCGCGGGGTCTTGCACCGGTTGCATCAACGGCCACCGGGCGCCCAGGCGACCAGGGGGGCCAGCACGCGGGGGCGCCAGGCCAGTGTCAGCGCCACGCCGATGGCACCGGCGGCCAGGGCCATGATCCATACCAGCGCGGCCATCGTCGGGTGGTCTGCGGCGAGGCACAGGGCCAGCGAGGCCGCCAGCCCGATGGCGCCGAGCGCGCGCAGCAAACGGACAGTCGCCGGCGACGCAGCTTTCGGGCCGCGCACCTGTTCCCAGTGCACGTCCATGGCGAGCGCCAGCCACGCAAAGCCCATGAGGCTCGTCGCGAGCGCTGCGGCGAGCAGCAGGGCCTGCATCAGGGGCTCAGACATGGCCGCCCTCCCGCTGCAGCGCAGGCTGCGTCAGCCCAGCGCCGCGAACGTCTTCGGCAGGCGTGTCGGCCGATGGGCTGGGCATGCCGTTGCGGTCTGCTGCCTCGCGGCGGGCCAGCTTGCGCGCGGCGAACACGGCCAAGCCAGCCGTCACGAGCAGGGAGAGATCCAAGCCGGCGACGGGCCAGTAGGCGTTGCCGAGGGTCTTGATCAGGTGGTCGCCAGTGGTGGCCCAATTGAGCAGCACGGCAGCAATGGCCAGCGCGGCGATGGCCCAGCACTGCTCGCGCCACGCCGGCGCGATTCGCGCTTGCGAAACCGGCGCGGAGCGCCACAGCCCATGCACCAGGGCCAATACCCACGCAGCCCAGAAGCCGTACTCCTCCCACGTGCCGCGCTGTGGCAGCTCGGCCGGCAGTAGGCGGTTGGCGACAAGCATGGCGATCGCCGCGGCCACCATGCCGGTGACGGTGGTGACCGCCAGCGCATCGACCACGCGCGTGCCGGCCACGCCCTTCGCGGCGTGCTGCCGCTTGCGCTTTTGCACGAAGAAGATGAACCCGGTGGCGATGCACACGCAGCCGGCCAGGCCACCGACCACGTACAGCCAGCGCAGCAGCCAATGGCGGAAGTGCTGCAGGTGCAGGCCGGTGAGGTATTCCTGAACGCTCTCGATGGCGTTGGGCGGCGGGTCTTCGCGCAATACACGGCCGGTGGACGCCTCGAAGTGAACGCCCTGGCCGACGAGTGCGACCTGGTCGCTGCCGGCGCGGTACACGCTCACGAAGCCGTTCTTGTCGCCCAGATGGTCCATGAACAGGTAGCCCACTTCACCGGGCATGCCGCGCGCATCCCAGCGGCGCTTGGCTTCGGCCACCATGGCGTCGACCGATGCAATCGGCGCGGGGATGCCTGCGGCTTCGTGCGGCAGGTTCTTGCGAGCTGCCTCGGCCTTGTCGAAGGCCTGCGCGATCGGCTTGAACATGGGCGTGTCGGTGACCGGCAGGTAGATGGCGGCAAAGATCACGAGGCCCGTAAAGGCAAAGAAAAAGTGGAAGGGCAGCGCGACCACGCCGGTCAGGTTGTGCAGGTCGAGCGCGCTGCGCTGCGTGTGCTTCTTGGGGCGGAAGGTGAAGAACTCGCGGAAGATCTTGCGGTGCATCACCACGCCGCTGACCAGCGCCACCAGCATCACCAGCGCGGCGAAGCCGACGATCCAGTAGCCGAGATCCATCCAATGCAGGTGCAGGCTGTAGTGCATCGGGTAGAAGAACTCGCTGCCGATCTTCAGGCGGTCTTCGGGGAGCACGGCGCCTGAGCGCGGGTCGATGGTGGCCCAGCCGTGCACGTGCTGATGCTCGTCGGAGGCGTCTTTCGGCTTGTTGGGGATGCTGAACTCGCTGCCGATGCGCAGCACCGGGTCACGGTGCGTCGTGTACGCGTACAGCGAGGCCATCGGCATCGTGTTCGGGTCGGGCAGCTCGCCGATCACGCGCTCGGCAGTGGCCGCCATGTCGAGCGGATGCGGGCGCAGCCCCTCGAACACCGGCTTGAGCACCCGGTCGAAAGACGGCATGGGCTGCGCCGGGAAACGTGTCTCCGGGATGGCCCAGCGGTCGATCTCGCGGTCGAACACCGAGAGCGAACCGAAGAAGAAGCAGGCCATCAGCACATAGCCCAGCACGAGGCCGAACCAGGTGTGAACCCAGGTCATCGAGTGGCGAAACGACTGGAACATCTTGGGGTCTCCGAAACGATCAGGCGAGGGTGCGTGCAAGGCCCCACGCGGCCAGCGACATCAGCCCGCCACCCCCCGCCAGCACCAGCCAGACCAGGCGCAGGCTTTGGGCCGAGAAAGCCCAGATGAAGGCGACGAGGTAGACCAGGAAGGCGAGCAGAAAGAAGAGCGCGCGCGCATCACCGAAAGTCATGCCCGCGGCAACGACCGTGGCAATGCCCAGGGTGACGAAGCCCCAGGTGAAGGCCCAACCTCCGAAGACACCGGCGACGATGCGGCTGAGGACGATCAGAGGTGAAGCTTGCGTGGAGGCGGACATCGGCGGGCGACCCTGTGGCTGCGCACGGGGCGCAATTGCGAATGGTTCGCATTATGGCCTACCGCGCCCGGATTGACCCAGTCCTGAACTGAATCTGATGGCACATCACGCCTAGAACAAGAAGTACTTCTGCGCCATGGGCAGCACGGTGGCCGGTTCGCAGGTGAGCAACTGGCCGTCGGCGCGCACCTCGTAGGTCTGCGCGTCGACCTCGATCTTGGGCGTGAAGCTGTTATGGATCATGTCGGCCTTGCCGATCTTGCGGGTGTTTCGCACGGCGGCGACGCGGCGCGTCAGGCCCAGTTGATCGGCCACGCCGAGATCGACAGCGGCCTGCGACACGAAAGTGATGCAGGTGTTGTTCATGGCCGAGCCGAAGCTTGCGAACATCGGCCGGTAGTGGACTGGCTGCGGCGTCGGGATGGAGGCGTTCGGGTCGCCCATCGCCGCCGCGGCGATCGCGCCGCCCTTCAGGATCAGCGAGGGCTTGACGCCGAAGAACGCCGGCTTCCACACCACCAGGTCGGCCAGCTTGCCCACCTCGACCGAACCCACCTCGTGCGAGATGCCCTGCGTGATGGCCGGGTTGATCGTGTACTTGGCGATGTAGCGCTTGACACGGAAGTTGTCGTGGCGCGCGTTGTCCTCGGGCAGCGTGCCGCGCTGCTGCTTCATTTTGTCGGCCGTCTGCCAGGTGCGGATGATGACCTCGCCCACGCGGCCCATGGCCTGGCTGTCGGAGGACATCATCGAGAACACACCCACGTCGTGCAGGATGTCTTCGGCGGCGATGGTCTCGCGGCGGATGCGGCTCTCGGCGAAGGCCAGGTCTTCGGCGATGCTCGCATCGAGGTGGTGGCACACCATCAGCATGTCGAGATGCTCGTCGATGGTGTTCACCGTGTAGGGCATCGTCGGGTTGGTCGACGAGGGCAGCACGTTGGGCAGGCCGGCACACTTGATGATGTCGGGCGCATGCCCGCCGCCCGCGCCTTCGGTGTGAAAGGTCGCGATGGTGCGGCCCTTGAAGGCGGCAATGGTGTCTTCGACGAAGCCCGATTCGTTGAGCGTGTCGGTGTGGATGGTGATCTGCACGTCGTGCCGCTCGGCCACGCTTAGGCAGTTGTCGATGGCCGCGGGTGTGGTGCCCCAGTCCTCGTGCAGCTTCAAGCCATAGGCGCCGGCTTCGATCTGTTCATCCAGCGCACCGGGCAGGCTGGCGTTGCCCTTGCCCTGGAACCCCAGGTTCATCGGGAAGCTCTCGGCGGCCTTGAGCATCTGGTGGATGTGCCACGGCCCTGGCGTGCAGGTGGTGGCAAAGGTGCCGGTGGCAGGCCCGGTGCCGCCGCCCAGCATGGTGGTCACGCCGCTCATCAATGCCTCTTCGATCTGCTGCGGGCAGATGAAATGGATGTGCGTGTCGATGCCGCCTGCGGTGATGATGTTGCCTTCGCCCGCGATGATCTCGGTGCCCGGGCCGATGACGATGTCGACGCCCGGTTGCACGTCGGGGTTGCCGGCCTTGCCGATGCCGCTGATGCGCCCGGCCTTGATGCCGATGTCGGCCTTGACGATGCCCCAGTGGTCGATGATCAGCGCGTTGGTGATCACGGTGTCGGCCACGTCTTTCGCGAGGCGCTGGCTCTGGCCCATGCCGTCGCGGATGGTCTTGCCGCCGCCGAACTTGACCTCTTCGCCGTAGGTGCCGGCGGCGAGGGTGTGGTCCTTCTCCACCTCGACGATGAGCCCGGTGTCGGCCAGGCGCACGCGGTCACCGGTGGTGGGGCCGAACATCTCGGCGTAGGCGCGTCTTGTGATGGTTGCCATGAGTCTTCTTCTCTTCTCTGGTCAGTACTCAGCCCGCTCAGCCTGAGGTATCGAAGGCATGCTCAGATCGGCGCGGGCCCCGATACCTCAGGCTGAGCGGATGAAGGTGTGCGGGCAAGCCGTCAGAGCTCGCCCTGCACCAGGCCGCGAAACCCATAGACCATGCGCTCGCCGGCATAGTCCACGAGCTCCACCGTGCGCTGCTGCCCGGGCTCGAAGCGCACCGCGGTGCCCGAGGCGATGTTCAATCGCATGCCGTGCGCCGCCTGGCGATCGAAGCGGAGTGCCGCATTGGTCTCGGCAAAGTGGTAGTGCGAGCCGACCTGGATCGGCCGGTCGCCGCTGTTCTCGATCACGAGCGTGAGGGTGCGCCGGCCTGCGTTGAGCACGTGGTCGGGGCCGTCGGTCAGGAGTTCGCCGGGGATCACGTGGCGGCCCTCAGGCAATCAGCAGCGCGGCGCCGAACAGCGTCACGAGGCCGCCGGTGATGCGTGCCATCCACACGGCGCGCTCGCGCAGTTGCAGGCCGATCACGATGCCCAGGCCGTGCAGCAGCGCGGTGGCGAGCACCATCCCGGCGAGCGCGAAGCCCGCGGTCGGGCCAGCGAGTTCCTGGCCGTGCGCGGCGCCGTGGAAGAGCGCGAACACCGCCACCAGCGCGGCACCGGCTGCGGGCGGCAACGACTTGCGCGTGGCCACCAGCAGACCCAGCACCAGCAGCGACACCGCGATCATCGGCTCCACGGCCGGCAGCGCGACCCCGGCCAGCCCCAGCAGGGCGCCCAGCAACAAGGTGGCAGCGAAGGCCAGCGGGGCGAGCCAAGGCTTGCGCGAACTCATCGCGCTCCAGACGCCCACGGCCACCATCGCGGCCAAGTGGTCGAGCCCGGTGAAGGGGTGGGTGAAGCCCGAAGCGAACGCGCCGGCGGCGCCGTGGCTGTGGCCGGCATCGCCGGTGTGGGCCAGCGCCACAGCGGGGGCGGCGGCCAGTGCGATCAGAGCAAGGCGACGAAACGTCATGAAAGGGGTCTCCTGTAAGGGGTGGCGAGCAGCGCGTGGCGGGCTCATGCAATAGGTTGGTGCACAGTCACCAGTTTGGTGCCGTCAGGGAAGGTGGCTTCGACCTGGATCTCGGGGATCAGCTCGGCGATGCCGTCCATCACATCGGCGCGGGTGAGGATGGTCTTGCCTTCGCTCATCAAGGTGGCAACCGTCTTGCCATCGCGGGCGCCTTCCATGATGGCCGCGCTGATCCGGGCGACGGCCTCCGGGTAGTTCAGCTTGAGGCCGCGTGCCATGCGGCGCTCGGCAAGGAGCGAGGCGGTGAAGATCAGCAGCTTGTCTTTTTCGCGGGGAGTGAGTTCCATGGTGGTGCGCAGATCAGAAGGTATGCCACATGTTAGGGCGCAGCAAGCCGCCGTGGCATGGTGCTTGCGCGGAGCGAACGCATGAAGCTTGCCACCTCGCCGCCCCCGCGTGAACCCAGCATGGGCCCCGCCGTGGCACCCGTTGCACGCACCAATGATGTGCGCGAAGGCACGCAAGGCGAAGCGGTTCAGCGGGTCGTCAAGGTCCGGCGCGACTACAACAGCTGGGTCGCCCGCGAGACGATGGAAGACTACGCGCTGCGCTTCACGCCGCACAGCTTTCGCAAGTGGTCCGAGATGCGCGTGGCCAACACCGCCTTCGGGGCGGCCTCGTTTCTCATCCTCGAAGCCGTCGGCGCGACGCTGCTGGTGCAGTACGGCTTTCTGAACGCCTTCTGGGCCATCCTCGCCACGGGCTTGATCATCTTTCTGGCCGGGTTGCCGATCAGCATCTACGCCGCGCGTCACGGCCTCGACATGGACCTGCTCACGCGCGGTGCAGGTTTCGGCTACATCGGTTCGACCATCACCTCGCTCATCTACGCGAGCTTCACCTTCATCTTCTTCGCGCTCGAAGCGGCCGTCATGGCCTACGCGCTCGACCTCGCCTTCGACATCCCGCCCGCCTGGGGCTACTTGATTTGCGCCTTGGTGGTGATCCCGCTGGTCACGCACGGCGTCACCGCAATCAGCCGCCTGCAGGTGTGGACGCAACCTCTGTGGCTGGTGATGCTCGTCGTGCCGTACGTCTATGTGTTCGCCAAGAACCCCGGCCTGCTGGGCGAACTGGCGAACTACGGTGGCGGCGATATCGCCCGAGAGGGCCAGGGCAGCCAGTTCAACGTGTACCTGTTCGGCGCGGCAATGACCGTGGGCATCGCCCTCATCACGCAGATGGGCGAGCAGGTCGACTATCTGCGATTCATGCCCGAACGGGTCGACAAGCGCGACGCCACCGCCGCGCGGCCGAGCAATACGAAGCGCTGGTGGGCCGGCGTGCTGATCGGCGGGCCGGGCTGGGTGGTGCTGGGCGTCATCAAGATGCTGGGCGGCGCGCTGCTGGCGTACCTGGCCATCAGCCATTCGGTGCCGCTCGATCGCGCGGTCGACCCGAATCAGATGTACCTCGCTGCCTACGAGTACGTGTTCTCTCGGCCCGGCTGGGCCGTGGCAGCGGTGGCGTTGTTCGTGGTGATCTCGCAACTCAAGATCAATGTCACCAATGCCTATGCGGGCTCGCTCGCGTGGAGCAACTTCTTCGCGCGGCTCACGCACAGCCACCCGGGGCGCGTGGTGTGGGTGGTGTTCAACACAATGATCGCGCTGTTGCTGATGGAGCTCGATGTCTTCCGTGCGCTCGGCGGCGTGCTCGGGCTCTACTCCAACATCGCGATCTCGTGGCTGATGGCCGTGGTGGCCGATCTGGTGATCAACAAGCCGCTGGGCTTGTCGCCACCTGGCATCGAGTTCAAGCGCGCGCATCTCTACGACGTGAACCCGGTGGGCGTGGGCGCCATGGTCGCCGCCTCGCTGCTCTCGGTGGTGGCCTACCTCGGCTTCTTCGGCCCCCTGGCCGAGGCGTTCTCGGCCTTGATCGCGCTCGTGACGGCCATGGTGGTCTCGCCGCTGATTGCGTGGTGGACCCAGGGGCGCTACTACATCGCCCGCAAGCCGGAAGCTGCCATCACTCAACGGAACGGCCTGTTCACACGCTTGCAGCCGTGCGTGATCTGCGAGCGTGAGTACGAGTCGGACGACCTGGCGCACTGCCCCGCCTACCTGGGCAACATCTGCTCGCTGTGCTGCTCGCTCGATGCCCGCTGCCACGATCTCTGCAAGCCCGATGCGCGCCTGTCTGCCCAATGGGCCGCCGTGATGCGCGCCGTGCTGCCGCGGCGCATGTGGCCGTACATCGAGACCGGCCTGGGCCACTACCTGCTTCTGATGGCGATCGTGGTGCCGGTGCTGGCAGGCACCTTCGGCCTGCTGTACTACCAGGAGCTGCGCGCCATGGGCGAGAGCGCGCTCACCTTCGGGCCCACCTTGCGCCTGGGCTTTCTGAAGGCCTTCGCGGCGTTGCTGGTGGTGAGCGGCATCGTGGCTTGGTGGCTGGTGCTCACGCACCAGAGCCGTCAGGTCGCGCAGGAGGAGTCCAACCGCCAGACCCACGCCGCCAACGAGCAGACGCTGGCCCTGCGCCGCGAGATCGACTCGCACCGCCAGACCGACCTGCGCCTGCAAGAGGCCAAGCTCGCGGCCGAGCTCGCCAACCAGGCCAAGAGCCGCTACATCACCAACGTGAGCCATGAGCTGCGAACGCCGCTCAACAGCATCCTTGGGTATGCGCAGTTGCTGGAGGAAGATCCCGCGATCCCACCACACCGCAGACAGGCGGTGAGCGTGATCCGCCGCGGCGGCGACCACCTGCTGTCGCTGATCGAGCACACGCTCGACATCGCCCGCATCGAAGGCGGCAAGCTGCGCCTGGAGCCGCGCCCGCTGCGCTTCCGAGAGGCGCTGCAGCAGATCGCCCACATGTTCGAGCTGCAGGCGTCGGCCAAGAGCATCGAGTTCATCGCGGACCTCGGCCATGTGCTGCCCGAGGTGGTGCGTGCCGATGAAAAGCGCCTGCGCCAGATCCTCATCAACGTGCTGGGCAACGCGGTCAAGTTCACGCAGGCCGGCCGCGTGGTTTTCCGCCTGCGGTACGCGCGCGAGATGGCGGTGTTCGAGATCGACGACACCGGCCCCGGGATCGCGCCCGAGGAGCTCGACCACATCTTCGAGCCCTTCGCGCGCGGCAGCGAAACCACCATCGGTGGCACGGGCCTCGGCCTCACCATCGCCAAGATGCTCACCGACCTGATGGGCGGCGAGCTCACGGTGTCGAGCACGGTGGGTCAGGGCACGGTGTTCAGGATCAAGCTCTTCCTGCCCGAAGCGCGCGGCGCCGTGGCGGCACTCGAGGTGCCGCGCGCCGTGCGCACCGGCTACCGTGGCGAACGCCGCCGAATCCTCGTGGTCGACAACGAAGAAGTCGACCGCTCGCTGCTGGTGACGGTGCTGCAGCCGCTCGGCTTCGAGCTCATGCAGGCGGCGTCGGGCCACGAGGCGCTGGCGGTCGTGGCGGGGTTCGATCCGCATGCCATCCTGATGGATCTCGCGATGCCTGGCATCGACGGCTGGGCCACCATCCGCGCGATCCGCACACAGGGCCTGAGCAGCGCGCCCATCGCCATCGTCTCGGGCAATGCCTTCGACAAGGACCTGGAGAACGACGTCGGCATCACCCCGCAAGACTTCGTGCTCAAGCCCGTGCGCGTGAACGAACTCCTCGACTGGTTGGGCTCGCGCTTGCGACTCGAGTGGCTGGAGGCGCCCCTGACCACGCTGCAGGCCGGCGACGTGCCCGCGCCTATGCGCTGGGTGCTGCCCGACGATGCGCAACTCAAGGCGCTCGGTGAGCTGGTGCAGCTGGGGTACTTCCGCGGCATCGTGAAGAAGCTCGACGAGATCGAAGGCGAGAATGCCGAATGCGCCAGCTTCGTCGCCCACTTGCGCGGCCTGGCGCGTAACTTCCAACTCGATGCCATGAGCGCGTTGCTGAGCCGAGCCCTGAATGACCCCGCGACACTCTGACGACCCGATGCTGCCCGATCGCGCCGCGAGCGATGTGGTGCTCATCGTCGACGACGTGCCCGACAACCTCTCGCTGCTGCACGACGCGCTCGACGAGGCCGGCTACACCGTGCTCGTGGCCACCAGCGGCGAGACGGCTCTGCAGCGCGCGGCCCAGGCCGTGCCCGACGTGGTGCTTCTAGACGCGGTGATGCCCGGCATGGACGGCTTCGAGGTGGCGCGGCGCTTGAAGGCCGACCCCGACACCGCGCACATCCCGATCCTTTTCATGACCGGCCTCACTGAAACCGAGCATGTGGTGGCGGCCTTCGGCGCAGGTGGCGCCGATTACGTCACCAAGCCCATCCGCCCGCAAGAGGTGCTCGCGCGCATGGCGGTGCACATGCAGAGCGCGCGCCAGGCGCGGCAGGCACGCAATGCGCTCGATGCGTTCGGCCACGCGACGATGGCGGTGCACGTGAGCAACGACCGCCTTCGCGGCAAGGCGGTATGGCAGACGCCGCTCGCTCGCCAGCTGATGCACGCCTACTTCGCGGTCGAACCGGGCCACGTGCCCGAAGACGTGCTGCAGTGGCTGCGCGAACAATCGGCTCTGGCCGACGCGGGCCGCGACGCCCAGCCACTCACGGTGGCGCGCACGGTGTCCCGAGAGCAGCGTCAACTCGTTTTCGCGCTGCAGGAGCGCACCAGCGACGACGACTGGCTGATGGTGATGCGCGAGGTCTCCGATGCCGCCGTGGTCGAGGCGGTGCTACAGGCCTTCAAGCTCACGATGAAAGAAGCCGAGGTGCTGTACTGGGTGGTCAAGGGCAAGACCAACCGCGACATCGGCGACATCCTCGGCAGCAGCCCGGCCACGGTGAAGAAGCACCTGGAGCATGTGTTCGAGAAGCTCGGCGTGGAGACGCGCAACGCCGCGGCGTCGCTGGCCATGAAGAAGGTGCGGCTGCTGGCGGGTTGACGCTGGGAACGAGGGCAGCGCTGTATCTCGGGTCGACCCACACCGGCCTGTTGCGGTCGGGGCCGGTCTGCGGCTATGGTGATGCCACCGAGAATCACCAGGCCGCGCGATGCCCCAACTGACACTGCACTACCACCCGCTCTCGTCCTACTGCCAGAAGGTGTTGATCGCACTTGATGAACTGGGCATCGAGGCCGGCCTGCGACTGCTCAATCTCGGCGACCCGGCCGAGCGCGATGCCTACCTGAAGCTCTGGCCCACCGGCAAGATGCCGCTGCTCGTGGACGGCGAGAAGGTGGTGCCCGAAAGCAGCATCATCATCGAGTACCTGCAGCAGCATCACGCGCCCGCGGGCCGGGAACTCATCCCCGCCGACCCCGAAGCGGCGCTCGATGTGCGGCTGTGGGATCGCCTCTTCGACCAATACGTGATGACGCCGATGCAGGCCCACACCAACGACCTGTTGCGCGCCACTGACGACCGTGACCCGACCGCCGTGGCCAAGGCGCGTGCCGGCCTGCTGATCGCCTATGAGTTCATCGACCGCCGCCTCGACGGCCGAAGCTGGGTGATGGGCGATGCTTTCACTCTGGCCGATTGCGCCGCGGCGCCGTCACTTTTCTATGCGGCGACCTATGTGCCTTGGCCGAGCGAGCGGGTGCATCTCACGGCTTACTTCGAGCGGCTGATGGCCCGGCCCTCGGTGGTCCGCGCGGTCGAGGGCGCACGCCCCTTCTTCAAGTGGTACCCCGGCCGTGCCGGGCTGCCGATCCGCTTCTTCGACCCTTCCGTGGCCTGAATCGCTGCCCACGTTTGGGGACTCATCGAGACACTGAAAGTCATGCGCGAGACTCCGATTTCAATCCGCAGGCGCCACACCGTTGCGCTGCTTGGCGCTTCCGCGCTGCCCGGGCTCGCACGGGCGCAGGGCAAGTTTCCCGACAAGCCGATCACCGTGATCGTGCCCTTCGCCCCCGGGGCATCGCCGACATCACCGCGCGCGCGGTGACCGAAGTGATGGCGCAGCGGCTCGGCCAGCCGATGGTCGTCGACAACCGGCCCAGCGCCGGCAGCATCGTGGCCAGCCAGGCGGTGGCCGGCGCCAAGCCTGATGGCTACACCCTGCTGCTGATGAGCAATGGCAATGCCGTGAGCGTCGGTCTCTTCAAGAGGCTGCCCTACGACACCCGCAAGGATTTCGTCGGCATCAGCACGCTCGGCTACTTCGACCTCGGGGTGTTCGTTGCGACCGGCTCTCGATTCGCGTCGCTCAAGGATGTGATTGCCTACGCCAAGACCAACCCGGGCAAGCTGAATGTGGGCACCATCTCTGCCGGCAGCACCCAGCATCTCGCTGCCAAGATGTTCGAGACCGTGGCCGGCCTGGACATGGTGCTCATCCCCTACAAAGGCAGCCCGGCCGTGTTGACGGCGCTGCGCGCTGGCGAGATCGACCTCGCCATCGAGATCCTCGGCCCCATGCTCCCGCAATTGCAGGCCGGAGTGGTCAAGGCGCTGGCCGTCACATCGGACAGGCGCAACCCGGCATTGCCCGAGGTGCCCACCGCCATCGAAGGTGGCGTCGCGGGCTACAACGTCGCCTCCTGGAATGCGTTGGCAGCCCCGGCCGGCACCCCGGCGATCGTGATCGACACGCTGAACCGCGCCGCCCGCGAGGCGGTGGCCACGCCGGCCGTGCGCGACAAACTAGCCCGGCTGGGCATGCGAGTCGCCCCGAGTTCACCCGACGAGCTGGAGAAGCTGCTCGCCAGCGAGATCGAGCGCTGGGGCGCGGTGATCCGAGCCGCGAAGATCGAACCCGAGTGAGTCGAACTACCCCGGGGCGGGGCGTCGCGCTTTGCGCACACCCCGCACCACCGAAAAGGGGGATCGCGCTGCATCGCCGCCTTGAGGGGCTGCCCGTTCGCGTCCGGCGTGATGCAATACGCAGATGAACGAAGAAGTCGAGTCGCTGCGCAAGCGACTGCAAGACCTCCACGAGAAGCACCTCACCGGCTTCGTCAACGACGAGCAGTTCGCGCAAAGCCGCGCGCTGCTCGAGCGCAGGCTCGTCGATGCGGTCATGCGCGGCCCCGTCGATGACAAGGACGACGACGAGTGGCCCGCCACCGTGCTGATGGGCGACATGCGCGCCGACGGCATCCCGATGCCACCGGTGCCGGCCTTTGCCATGCCACCCGCGCCAAGCCGCATGCGCTGGGCGCTGGGCGTGGGCGGTGTCGCCCTGGCCTTGGCGGCGCTCACCTACTGGTGGGCGGTGTCCACGCGCCCGCCGCCATCGGCAGGCGTGGCTGACGTGGCGCCTGCCGTGCAGGTGGGTTCGACAGCGCCACCCGCCGACGCGCCGTACCAGGGGGCGGTGATCGAGGCCGGTGCTTCGGCGGCGGCTGATGCGCCGGCGGCTTCGGCCATCAGCGGCACCGTGGCGCTCGCTCCGGGCATGACGGATCGCGTGCAGCCGCAGGACACGTTGTTCATCTTCGCGCGTGCCATTGATGGGCCGCCCATGCCGCTCGCGGTGATCCGCAAGCAGGTGAAAGACCTGCCCTACAGCTTCAGGCTCGATGACAGCATGGCCACGTGGCCCACCGCGGTCGTGTCGGCCTATCCGAAGGTGGTGGTCACCGCCCGCGTGAGCCGCAGCGGCGACGGCCAGCCGCGTGCGGGTGATCTTGAGGGGCGCTCCGCGCCGGTGTCAGCCGGTGTGGCCGGCTTGCACATCGAGATTGGCGACATCGTCCAGCAGTAGATCCCGCCAAGCGTTCTGCCGTACGGCCGCGCCGCGCGGCCTCAGATCGGAGCGAACACGAAGTCACCCGCCTCGTGCCCGGCAAAGCCGATGGGGGCGTACTGCGGCTGTTGCTGGATCTTCATGCGCCGGCCAAGGCGCGTGAACCGTGCCGCGACCGCGTTGTGGAGCTCTTGTGCGGCCACCGGGGCGTTCACCTGGTTGAGCACGTCGAGCAGGCTGCGAGCAAAGAGCGAGTGGTTGACGCTGCCGCCGTCGACCACCGGCTCCAGACCGCCTGACGTCATTGCGACCCGTGCGCGCTGGGTGCTCAGTTGCTTGAGCGGCGCTTGCCGCTGCTCCAGCGTGAGCGCTTGGTCGATGCTGGGCACGAGCGAACGCGTGAGCGTGCCGGAGTAGCACGAGTCGGCGATCACCAGAACGTGACGCGCGCTCATGGCCGAAAGCTGGTCGGTCACATCGATCACCGACACCCACTGCGAGATGTCCTTCTCGTCGCCATCGACTGGAATCCAGTAGCCGCGGGCGGTCACGGGGTCCATCTGGCCGTGGCCGGCGTAGAACACGACCACCTGGTCCTGCGGGCCGACCTGCTGTCGCAGCCGCCCGAGTGCCGCGATCAGCTGCTGGCGGTTCGCGTCTTCGATCAGCGTGGTCTGGAAGCCGAACCGCTCCTTCAACACCGCAGCGACGGCCTGGGCGTCGGCGCGTGGCGTTGCGAGCGGCGCCCAGCGCTGGTACTTCTGGTTGGCGACGACGAGCGCGTGGCGCTTGCCAGTCAGCAGGGGTGGTGCGAGCGCGGGTGAATCGGGCGTCTTGGCGATGCTCGTGGCCGCGGCGCGTTGCACCAGCGCCAGCTCGGCGTGCGCCTGGGCACCGGCCTGATCCTCGGCTTCGACGATCACGGTGGCTTTGGCCTCACCTACCGTGACCGGGATACTGAGCAGGCCCTGCGCGTCCGGTGTCTGGGCCTGCCCGTTCACCTTGAGTGTTTTCAGGCCGGCGGGCGCGGCGACGCGCACCACCACGTCGAGCGGACCGCCCGTGTGCTCGACGACGAGTTTTTCTTTCTGCGTCCGCGGCAAGGCCGAAGCGCCCACCGGCGACACGAAGTCGACGCGCAAGGCTTCGGTGCGCTGCAAGGCCAGGCCGGCCACGAGCCCGCCGGTGGCCTTTTGCACGAGGTCTCCTGCGCGTTGAAAGGCCTCGACCGATGCGCTGGCCTTGAGCCCGGTGGCGCCCACTGCAGCCGCGGTGGGCTGCAGCAACAGGCCAGCGAGGTTGATGAGCGCGCGGGCGTCTCCCTGGGCCGCGGCTTTCTCGTACCAGGATTGCGCCATCGAACGGTTGCCGCGCTGTTCGAAGAGTTCGCCGACGGTCGTCTGTGCCTCGGCGAGGCCCTCGTTGGCCATCGGCAGCCACATCTTCACGGCCGCATTGGTGTCTTGCGGCTCGACGTACTCACCCCCGGCGGCCCGGCATTGCGCGGGTGAGGTGCGCGTGGCGCGGCGCGGCGTCACCGTGGTGGCGAACGCGCCCATGCGACGCACCTGGCCGGGCAGCATGCAATGCACGAGGCCGTCGGCAGGCGCCTCGGCACCTTGCTCGTCGGCGGCGGACGCTGGCACGATCGACGCGAAGCTCGCGAGGCACGCCAAGCCGACGGTGGCCATGGTTTGCACCACGCCGCGGCGGGCGCGCGGTGTCGGGTGGTTGTTCATGAGAAGGAACTGCCGCCCGATCAACCGGCGCGGAACTGCACGCGGCGATTGACGGCGTTGTAGGGATTCGACTTGTCGAGCAGCCGGTGCGGCCCCTTGCCTTCGACGGTGAGCAGCTGCACGGGCAGCTTCTTGACGTTGACGAGGTAGGCGCGCACCGATTCGGCCCGGCGGTACGAGAGGTTCTCGTTGTAGCGGACATTGCCCTTGCCATCGGTATGGCCCTCGACCACCACCTTCACGGTGCCTTCGGTCAGGCGGATGCCCTCGGCAATGACGTCGAGTTGCTCGCGGGCCTGGGCCGACAACACGGCGGAGTCGAACTCGAAGTGAACGGGTACCGAGACGGCGCTCGCTTCGGAGACGTTGCGCGTGGGAGTCTGTTCGAGCGCGGCGAAGGGCGAGCGGCCATTCGTGCCACCCAGGCCGCGCTCCTTGATGGCTTCGCTTGCGCCGCGCGAGAGGATGTCGGCAATGTCTTGCGCGGACGGCTTCTGAACCTCGTCATAGACCATCACGGCCTGCGCGCGCGCGGCGTTCGAGACGAGCAGCGCGCACGCGGCGAGCGCCATGCACGCGAGCGCACGTGTGGCGCTGCGACTGTTCTTGGTATGCATCTTCACTCCCTGATCAGGGCGCGGATTCTCACACGCAGCATGTGCGTGATGAGACCCACGTCGGAGGGGGTTCGGTGGGTCGTGATGCAACAAGAAGAAACATCACGGCTCGCCCCCCGCAAAGGGGATGTTGCGAGCGGAGCGGCCTGCGGATGATGGCGGGCTTTGCCTTTCACAACCCCGCGCACGGAGAGGGACCGTGCTTCACCGTCACATGAAAAAAGCAACGATCACCCAACTGTCATCACTTGTCGCATTGCCTTGCCTGTTCGCCTTGTCGGACGTTGCGTCTGCCGCGATCGTCTGCAGCCCGACCGCCACCGTCTCGGGCAGCGAGATCGCCCTGCAGGGCAACTGCATGGACACCGACACCGGCATGGCGCTGACCTCGGGCACCGAGATCTGGAACCTCAACGACCACGGCGAGGTGTCGTCGATAGGCTCGCGCAGCATCGGCAGCGGCCCGCTGGTCGTGCCGGCCTTGCCGGGTGAGAACAGCTACTACATCTCGGCCGTCGACACGGGCTACGGTGGCTACGGCGGCCTGGTCGATCTCGGCACGGGGGGCAGTTACCCGAGCGTCACGGTGCGCAACTCATGCAGCATCGCGCCACCAGCGCCTGCGGCGGAGCCCGAACTCGCCGCCGCACGCCGCCGCGTCAATCCGCTTTCGCACAACTGCCGCCTGGAGGCAGTCTCGGCCCGCGCCACCCAACTGAGCGCGCCGCTCATGGCGGGTCAGACGCAGCGCATGCGACAGCAGTTGCAGGCGGTCGATCACCGATTGCGCCGCCTGCGCGCGCAGGCCGACATGCCCACGCTCGACGTGCAAGGTGTGCCCCTGCCCGCGCAAGCCAAGGGCGAGGCGCAGGAGCGGTCACGCGCGGGTGTCTACATCCTTGGCCTGGGCGACTATCTCCGTCAGGACCGCACGGCCGAGCGCGACGAGTTCGCGCTGCGCACGCAGGCGCTCACCGTGGGTGCCGACTACCGCGTCAGCGACGATTGGGTGATCGGAGCCACGTTGGGCACATCCCGCTCCAAGCTGAACTTCTCGGACCTGCAAAGCCGCCAGACCACGCGCGCCACGCAAGGTGCCGCCTATGCAGGCTGGAGCACCTCGACCGGCACGTACGCGAGCGCCACGTTCAGCATGGAGTCGAGCCGCTCCGACGTGTCGCGCGACGACGGCGCGGGCGATCTGTCGTACTCCGAGCCCAAGGGGCGAGCCACGGCGCTCAGCGTGTCGGCCGGCCACGACTTCGTGCTGGATGCCTGGTCGGTCGGCCCGTACCTGCGCCTCGATCAGATCGACACCCGCATCGAGGCCTTCGAAGAGAGCGGCGGCTCGTCGCCCCTGGCGGTGAGCGAGCAGCGCTTCCGCTCGCGCAGCGTCAACCTCGGTGCGCAGGCGCAGGTGGCCCTGCCGGTGTCCTGGGGTCTCGTGCTGCCCTACGCGCGACTCGAATACACCCGGCGCAGCGACAAGACCCGCGAAGGCGCCACCATCACGCTGCTGGCCGACAACACCACGATGCTGCTGCCTACTGGCTCCGAACTCGACACCGACTTCGGGCGCATCGCTGTCGGCCTGTCGACGCTCAACCAGCGTGGCATGAGCTTCTTCGCCGATTTCGAAAGTGCCTTCGGCCTCACGGGCTACAAGGCGCAGCGCGTGTCGCTCGGCATGCGGTTCGAGCTCTGAGGCGCGCAACGGCTCGCTGGCATGGCGCGGTTTCTTTTTGCCTGGGAGCTGGGCGCGAACCTCGGCCACGCGACGCGCCTGCGCCCGGTGGGCGAGGCGCTGCTCCAGCGTGGCCACGAGGTGGACGCCGCCGTGCGCGACCTGCCCGGAGCGCGTGCCCTGCTGAAGCCGCTCGCGCGCCGGATGTACCAGGCGCCGGTGGCGATCAGTGCGGTGCCCCGCACCGCGTGGACGATGGCCGATGTGCTGCTCAGTTGCGGCTACGGCAGCGCCGAGGGGCTGGGCGCGCTGGTCGACGGCTGGTTGTCGCTGCTGGAGGCCAGCGCCTGCGACGCCCTGGTCATTGACCACGCGCCCACTGCCATGCTGGCTGCGCGTGTGCGCGGGTTGCCGGTGGTGCATGTGGGCCATGGCTTCTCCGTGCCGCCAAAGGTCTCGCCTCTGCCGGTGTTCCGCGACTGGGTACCCAGTGCTCAAGACCATGCGGCGCGCGCCGACGCGCAGGCCCTCGCGCATGTGAATGCCGCGCTGGTGTCACGCGGGGCCGAGCCGTACGCGGCGTTGTGCGACATCTTTCACCCGCCATCGACACTGCTGTGCAGCTGGCCGGAGTTCGACCACTACGGTGGGCGAGGGCGAGACCCCGAAGAGTTTGTGGGCCCGGATTGCGAGGTGATGCCTGGCGCCCCGGCTGCATGGCCGGATGCGGGCGGGCCGCGTGTCTTTGCCTACCTGCGCGCCACGCACCCCGACACCCTGCCGCTGTTGCAGGCCCTGGCCGCGCTTGGCGTGCCCGCGCTGTGTTTCGTGCCCGATGCTCCCCCTGAGTTCGACGTGCTGAAGGCGTCGCCCACCCTCGTGCTGAGCAGGCAGGCCTTCGACATGCGCGGAGCGCTCGACCGCTGCGCGCTTCTGATCTCGCATGCAGGCCACGCCACCCTGGCCCAGGGCGTGCGCGCCGGGGTGGCGCAACTCGTGTTGCCGGTGCATGCCGAGCAGTTCCTGCTGGCTCGTCAGCTCGAACGCACCGGCGTTTGCGTGAACGCCGCCGTGCGCCCACAACCGGTGGGGTACCCCGCCTTGCTCGAGGCGATGCTGGCCGACGGCAATGCCTGGACGGCGAGCGCCCGCTCTCTGGCGTTGCGGCATGGCGGCTTCGACTCGACCCGCCTGACCCGCCTCATTGCCGACGCGGCAGAGTCGGTCGTTCGCACCCGCTGAGCCCGGCGCCCGGCGCACATCTGTCGGAGCCCTACGCCTTCTGGCGTATATGCCGGCGCCGCCCCGCTCCGTAATCTGCGTTCTGTCCACCCCAGGAGGGGACGTGTGAGACACAACCCAAGGAGCATCTGTTCATGACTTCCACCCGTCGCACTTTCGCGAAGGCCCTCAGCGCCGTGTCGCTTGGCGTGGCCGCAATTGGCCTGCCGGTTTTCGCCCAGGCCCAGACCATCAAGGTCGGCATCCTGCACTCGCTGTCCGGCACGATGGCCATCTCCGAGACCGTGCTCAAGGACGTGGCCTTGATGACGATCGACGAGATCAACGCCAAGGGCGGCGTGATGGGCAAGAAGCTCGAGCCCGTGGTCGTCGACCCGGCCTCGAACTGGCCGCTCTTCGCCGAGAAGGCCAAGCAACTCATCTCGCAAGACAAGGTCGCCGTGGTCTTCGGCTGCTGGACCAGCGTGAGCCGCAAGTCGGTGCTGCCGGTCTTCGAGCAAAACAACTCGCTGCTCTTCTACCCCGTGCAGTACGAAGGTGAAGAGCTCAGCAAGAACGTGTTCTACACGGGTGCCGCCCCCAACCAACAGGCGATCCCCGCCGTCGAGTACCTGATGAGCAAGGATGGCGGCTCGGCCAAGCGCTTCGTGCTGCTGGGCACCGACTACGTCTACCCGCGCACCACCAACAAGATCCTGCGCGCCTTCCTGCACAGCAAGGGCATCAAGGACGCCGACATCATGGAGGAGTACACCCCGTTCGGGCACTCCGACTACCAGAGCATCATTGCCAAGATCAAGAAGTTCTCGTCCGAAGGCAAGAAGACCGCCGTCGTATCCACCATCAACGGCGACTCCAACGTGCCCTTCTACAAGGAACTGGGCAACCAGGGCCTGAAGGCGACCGATGTGCCGGTGGTGGCCTTCTCGGTGGGTGAAGAAGAGTTGCGCGGCGTCGACACCAAGCCGCTGGTGGGCCACCTGGCCGCCTGGAACTACTTCATGTCCATCAAGAACCCGACCAACGATGCGTTCATCAAGGCATGGTCGGACTACGCCAAGGCCAGGAACATCCCTGGCCACAAGGACAAGCCGCTGACCAACGACCCGATGGAAGCCACCTACATCGGCATCCACATGTGGGCGCAGGCAGTCGAGAAGGCCAAGTCGACCGACACCGACAAGGTGATCGCGGCCATGGCGGGCCAGACCTTCAAGGCGCCGGGTGGCTTCACCTCCACGATGGACAAGGAGAACCATCACCTGCACAAGCCGGTGTTCATCGGCGAAGTGAAGGCCGATGGCCAGTTCAACGTGGTGTGGAAGACCAAGGGCCCGGTGGCTGCCGACCCGTGGAGCGACTACATCCCCGAGAACAAGGGCAAGAAGAACGTGCCCGAGAAGAAGTGACGGCCCGGCGCTCGATGCACGCATCGAGCGCGCCCCTGACGGGGCGCGGGCCGGCATAGCCGCGGAGGCCCTGCCCGCCCAGGCGGGGCCTCTTCATGTTTGACCCCGCGGAGGGCGGGGCACTCCTAAAAAGCCATGTCCCTGACATCCAGACTTTTCGCCTGTGCCTTGTTCGCGCTGCTGCTGATGGCCTTCGGTCACGCGCGCGCGCTCACCCCGCAGCAGGCCAAGGCCATCGCCGAGGGCGACAGCGACGAGCGCATCGCCGCATTGAACCAGGCCGCGGCCGATGGCGCGAGCGACCTCGCGCCTTTCGTGCAGGCCTTGCTCGACGGCGCGGTGAAGATCTCGGGTGACAAGGTCTACGTGGTGCGCGACGAGAAGGCGATCGACGCCGCCACCGGCGCGCCAGCCGACCTGCCCGAGAGTGCGGACGACGTGGTCAACAACAACCGCATGCGCGGGGCCTTGCAGGCCGCGCTCGCTGCGTTGCAACTGAACTCTCCCGACATCGACGCACGCCGAAGCGCCGTCGCGGAGCTCGCCAAGCAGTCGCTCGACGAATCGCAGTTGCCGCTGCTCGACAAGGCCGTGGCAACCGAGACCGACGCCTCGATCAAGCAGCAGCTTGGCCGCATGCGCGCGACCATCCTCGTGACCTCGCCCGACAAAGCCAAGCGGCTCGCCGCAGTGGACGCCCTCGCGTCGAGCGGCGAGCCCGCGGTGGCCAGCCTGCTGCAGGAGCGCCTGGCCGCCGATGGCGAGACCGACGTCGAAGTGCGCGGTGCGATCGTCAAGGCGCTGGACAGCATCCGCACCAAACTGGCCTGGGGCGAGTACGCCGGCGTGGTCTTCACCGGCATCAGCCTGGGCTCCATCCTGCTGCTGGCCGCGCTCGGCTTGGCCATCACCTACGGGTTGATGGGCGTCATCAACATGGCGCATGGCGAGCTGATCATGATCGGCGCCTACGCCACCTATGTGACGCAGGCGGCCTTTCGCAACTACCTGCCCGGCGCGTTCGATTACTACGTGCTCGCCGCGATCCCGCTGTCCTTCCTCGCTTCGGCCCTGGTCGGAGCTGCCATGGAGCGCAGCGTGATCCGCTGGCTCTACGGCCGGCCGCTGGAGACCCTGCTCGCCACCTGGGGCATCAGCCTCGTGCTGATGCAGGCGGTGCGCAGCCTCTTCGGTGCGCAGAACGTGCCGGTTGAGAACCCGGCGTGGCTGTCCGGCGGCTTCTCGGTGCTGGCGAACCTCACGCTGCCATTCAACCGCATCGCGATCATCGTCTTCGCGGTCCTGGTGCTGGGCGGGTTGGCCTTCCTGGTGGCAAAGACGCGCCTGGGCCTGTTCGTTCGTGGCGTCACGCAGAACCGCCGCATGGCCGCCTGCGTGGGGGTCAACACGGCCCGCGTCGACACCTACGCGTTCGCGCTCGGCTCGGGCATCGCGGGCTTGGCGGGCTGTGCCTTGTCGCAGGTGGGCAATGTGGGGCCCGATCTCGGCCAGAGCTACATCGTCGACAGCTTTCTTGTCGTCGTGCTGGGCGGCGTGGGCCAGTTGGCCGGCACGGTGTATGCGGCGCTGGGCCTGGGTGTGCTCAACAAGATTCTCGAAGGCTGGGCCGGTGCGGTGCTGGCCAAGATCATGGTGCTGGTGTTCATCGTCGTGTTCATCCAGAAACGTCCGCAAGGGATCTTTGCGATGAAAGGCCGGAGCGCTGAAGCATGAGTGCAGTCATTCCAAACGTATCAGCGATTCCCGCCGTGCCGTCGCCCACGCGACTGATGTCCCTCAAGAGCTGGGCCGGCGTGCTCGTCTCACTGCTCGTGGTGATGGTGGTCGCGCCGGTGCTCAACTTGGTGGTGCCGCCCGACAGCGTCTTCCACATGAGCGACTTCGCCGTGCTGCTGGTCGGCAAGATCATGTGCTACGCCATCTGCGCGCTGGCCATGGACCTGATCTGGGGCTACACCGGCATCCTCTCGCTTGGCCACGGGCTGTTCTTCGCGCTCGGCGGTTACGCGATGGGCATGTACCTCATGCGCCAGATCGGCCGAGACGGGCAATACCAGTCCGACATGCCCGACTTCATGGTGTTCCTGAACTGGAAGGAATTCCCGTGGCACTGGGCGGGCAGTGACAGCTTCCTGTTCCAGGCTGCCATGGTCGTGTTGGTGCCGGGCTTGCTGGCCTATGTGTTCGGCTACTTTGCATTTCGCTCACGCATCAAGGGCGTGTACTTCTCGATCATCACGCAGGCCATGACCTTCGCGGCCATGCTGCTCTTCTTTCGCAACGAGACGGGCTTCGGTGGCAACAACGGCTTCACCGACTTCAAGCGCATCCTCGGCGTCACGATCACCACGCCGCAGATGAAGATGTTCCTCTTCGTGCTGACGGGCGTCACGCTGATCGGCTTCTACGTCTTCGCGCGCTGGCTCATCGCCAGCAAGTTCGGCCGCGTGCTGCAGGCCATCCGCGACGCCGAAGGCCGCGTGATGTTCACCGGCTATGACCCGCTGCGCTACAAGCTCACCATCTGGGTCATCTCGGCGGTGATGTGCGGCGTGGCCGGCGCGCTCTACGTGCCCCAGGTGGGCATCATCAACCCGAGCGAGATGTCGCCTGCGGCCAGCATCGAGATGGCCATCTGGGCCGCGGTAGGTGGGCGCGCCACGCTTATCGGGCCGATCGTCGGTGCGTTCTTCGTCAACGGAGCCAAGAGCTGGTTCACGCAGGCCTTCCCTGAGTTCTGGCTCTACTTCCTGGGTGCGCTCTTCATCGCGGTGACGATTTTCCTGCCGCAGGGGATCATCGGCCTTTTCCGCAAGACCGCTGTGACCGATGGGCTGGCGGCCGAGGCTGAAAAGAAGAAGTACTTTACCGACCTTCTGGTTGACGGTCTGCTGGTTGCCGCGGCGCTGATCGTGCCCGGCGGAGGTGCTGCAGCAGAGTTGAGCCGGCGACGAGCGGCACGGGCAGCCAACGCGCGCGGAGGCAAGCCATGACCCCCGAGCTGATGCAGGCCGGCGCGCGCACGCGCCAGGCCCTCGAAGACAAGAAGAACATCGGCCCCGGCACGTCGGGCGGGCGCCAGCACAGCTACAGCCGCGTGGTGACACCGGGCGAGGTGGACGTGGCGCATGGCGCCATCCTGTACCTCGACGACATCACCGTGAGCTTCGACGGCTTCAAGGCGCTCAACGCACTGAGCCTCAACATCAGCGCGGGCGAACTGCGCTGCATCATCGGGCCCAACGGTGCCGGCAAGACCACGATGATGGACGTGATCACCGGCAAGACCCGGCCCGATGTGGGCAAGGCGTTCTTCGGGTCGACCATCGACCTGCTTCGCATGCGCGAGAACGAGATCGCCTCGATTGGCATCGGCCGCAAGTTCCAGAAGCCCACGGTGTTCGAGCAGTTGTCCGTGTTCGAGAACCTGGAGCTGGCGCTGAAGGGCGAGCGCGGCGTCAGCTCGTCGATGTTCTTCCGCCTGAATGGCGTGCAGGCCGACCGCATTGGCGAGGTGCTCACGCTCATCCACCTGAAAGACAGCGCGCAGCGCACCGCAGGCCTGCTCAGCCACGGGCAGAAGCAGTGGCTCGAGATCGGCATGCTGCTGATGCAGGACCCCAAGCTGCTGTTGCTCGACGAACCTGTGGCCGGCATGACCGACGAAGAGACCGAGCGCACCGCCGAGCTGTTTCTCTCACTCGAAGGCAACCACTCGCTGGTGGTGGTGGAGCACGACATGAAGTTCATCCACGAACTCACGCGGGACAACGCTGCGAAAAAGGTGACCGTGCTGCACGAGGGCAGCGTGCTGGCCGAGGGTTCGCTGGCCGATGTGCAATCAAACGAGAAGGTCGTCGAGGTTTATCTGGGGAGATAGGCGCATCCTCATCCGCTCAGGGTGAGTGGGCGCAGGCAGGTGAACAGAAAGAAGCAACATGCTCAAAGTCGAAGGCATCAACCAGTTCTACGGCGGCTCGCACATCCTGCGCAACCTCTCGTTCGAGGCGCGCATCGGCGAGGTGACGGTCATCCTCGGGCGCAATGGCGTGGGCAAGACGACCCTGCTCAAGAGCCTGATGGGGGTGGTGCCGGTGAAGACCGGGACGATCCAGCTCGATGGGTCAGACATCACCCGCGACACCTCGTACGACCGGGTGCGCAAGGGCGTGGGCTACGTGCCGCAGGGGCGCGAGATCTTCGGCCGCCTCACGGTGGAAGAAAACCTGCGCATGGGGCTGGCCTACAAGAAGGGCAGCACACCGATCCCGCCGGAGCTGTTCGAGTTGTTCCCCGTGCTCAAGCAGATGATCAGTCGCCGTGGCGGCGACCTCTCCGGTGGCCAGCAACAGCAGTTGGCGATTGCGCGGGCGCTGGCGGCTGGCCCGAAGCTGCTGATCCTGGACGAACCCACCGAAGGTATCCAGCCGAGCATCATCAAGGACATCGGCCGCGTGATCCGCATGCTGGCCGATCGGCGCACGATGGCCATCGTGCTGGTGGAGCAGTACTACGACTTCGCGGCCGAACTGGCCGACCAGTACATCGTGATGGAACGCGGCGAGATCGTGCAACGTGGCCACGGCGACAACATGGAAGCCGAAGGCGTGCGCGAGCGCATGTCGATCTGACCTGCACCACGTAGAACGGCCCCGCCGAAGCGAGGCCGTTGCACGAGCCTGAAACCGTTACGGCTGGTTCAGGATCTCGGTGCTCTCCTGGCCGCTGTCGGCAACGACAGACAGGATCTTCACGTCGCCGGGCAGCAGGCTGTTGGGCAGCGTCATCAGCAGCAGGTCGGCGTTGTTCTGCACATTCACCGGTGCAGTGAAGAGCGGCGTCTTGCTACCGGCCGCGGTCACGCGCAGAACGTACGCACCGGCGGTGAAGTCATTCGAATTCGAGCTACTCGCTGGCACTGCAGTGCCGTACGCAGCCGCCGCGAAGTTCGGCGCCACCGTGGTGATGTCGACGTTGGAGGCCGTGAGGTAGACGTCGACGTTGTTCGCATTGAATGAGCCGTTCACGACGCGGACACGGGCGTTGTTGGCCGTCAGTTCCTTGTCATACGGATCGTCGATGAGGAGGATGTTGGACGTGGTGGCCGTTTGCCCTGGCATCGCAACCACGGTGAACTTGTTGCCCCGCGTCGGGTTGAAGTTCACAGCGCCGACAGTGGTGGTGGTGCCGGTTGCGCGCACCGCGTATTCGGCAGGCGCGGTGTCCACATCGAAGTACTTCGATGCGTACTTGTACGAGGTGTTGCTCACGCTGCCGACGACGGTGCCGTTGCGCAGCAGATCGACGTTCGGGCCGGCGGGGATGGCGTGCACGAAGCGGACCTTGGGGTCCGCAATGTCGAGGCGGTCATCGAGGCTGTCGTCTCCGCCGCCACAGGCAGCGACGAGGGCGATGGGAGCGGCGGCCAGCAGGAGCTTCAAGTATGTTTTCATGGTCTGTCACCTTTGTAGAGCTGAGTTGTGGGCAATGTGTTCGAGTTCTTCTTGCTGGCCCCACCAAGAACACGTGAAGCAGTGCCTGCAAGTGGGAGCAAATTTAGGGTCGCGGCCGGCGCTTGAATGTCGGACGGTCAGGGTTCGGCATGTCGTCCGAGCCTGAGATGCTTGTCAGACAACGCCGCCATTCGCGGTTCGACCCAGGCATCGCGCAGACGTCGAGGGAACTTTCGTGCGTTGAAGCGCGATGCATTGCTGCGCGCCACAATGAACGCCCTTCCGATCACCCTGCGAGGCGCCCCGATGATCACGGTCCACCATCTCAACAACTCCCGATCGCAACGTGTGTTGTGGCTGCTCGAAGAACTCGGTGTGCCCTACGAGATCAAGCACTACCAGCGCGACCCCAAGACCATGCTCGCGCCGGAGTCGCTGAAGCAGGTGCACCCGCTGGGCAAGTCGCCGGTCATCACCGACGGGTCAGCCACGGTCGCCGAATCCGGTGCGATCCTCGAGTACATCGCCGAGCGCCATGGCGACAACCGCCTCGTGCCGGCGAATGGCTCGCCTGAGCAACTTCGCTACCGCTACTGGATGCACTTCGCCGAAGGCTCGGCCATGCCACCGCTGCTGCTCAAGCTGGTGTTCATGACCGTCGAGAAGCGCAAGATGCCGTTCTTCATCAAGCCGATCGTGGTGGGCATCTCGAAGAAGGTGCAATCGACATTGGTCGACCCCAACCTGAAGCGGCAGTTCGACTTCATGGAAGCGGAGTTGGGCAAGAGCGAATGGTTTGCGGGAAATGAATTCAGCGTGGCTGACATCCAGATGAGCTTTCCGATTGAAGCGGCGGCGCAGCGTGGGGGGCTGAATGGGTCATGGCCGCGGCTGATGGCGTACCTGAAGCGGATTCACGGGCGGGAGGCGTTTCGGCGGGCGTTGGAGAGGGGCGGGCCTTACAGCTTTGCGAATGATTGAGGGTTGTGGGGGGTGCTGGTGAGGCGCTGATTGGTCAACGTGCTTGTGCAGGCGTGTCTAGGTAACTCGACTCGCCGCCCAGTGCCTGCGCGCATCACAGACCGCTCAGCCTGAGGTATCGAAGGCCCGCTCCTTTTGTGGCGCTTCGCGTGGTTTGTTCTTCGTACTTCGCGCGGGTGCGCCGGGAATCCGCCCCGGCGGGCGGGTCACTTTCATTTGCTGGCCCAAATGAAAGTAACCAAAGCAAAGGGCCCTTCATTTGGCCGAACTGCGTGGCGGCTAGACGCGACTTGTCGTTGCCATGCCACAGCGAGCCGCCGAACACCTGCTGCGATTTCTTCCCCACTCGCCTCGCTGCGCATCGGCTCGACCCTGCTCGTTTTGATCAGGCGCGAGCGCAGCGATGCGCCGAGCCGAATGGCCCTTCGGACGAGCTGAGCAGCGCAGGGCTTGGTGGGCGCGCGCGCAGCGCGCATCCACAACTGACTTGGGGCAGATGTCTGAGCGCAGTCGCCGCAGGCGACGGAGCGAGTTTCTGCCCCGTCCACCAAGACCGAGCAGCGCAAGGCAGCCCTCGCGCAGCGAGGGCCGAGGAGGCAGGGTCGCTTTCTTTGCCCCCTTTCTTTGTCGACACAAAGAAAGGGGGTCGGCCGCCGGGCCGAAACCCCGGCGCGGCCTCACGCAGTGAACAACTGCATCACGCGAATAGCGCCACGCGCCTTCGATACCTCAGGCTGGGCGGGTCGTGGCGTGCGAGTCTGCCGAGGAGGTGATGGCGTGCGAATTGATGCCAGCGCGATCGGCGCGCCATCTCATGCCCAGGGAGGGGCGGTGGCAGGCGACCGAACGACGCGGACACACAGGCAGTGCCCAACTCCGGCTACTGCACCACCCCCATATCCGCAAGCGCCTTGCGGATCACCTCCGCATCTCCCATCCCGCCTGGCGCCTTGCCCTCTTCGATCAAGTCCGCCCGCTCGAACAGCGGCACAAAAAGCCCCAGCTTGTCGACGGGCCCCTTGAGCGTGATGCTTCCGTGCCTGGCGAACGATGCATCCCAGGCCGACCGAACCTCGTCCCAGAAGGCCTTGGTGGCTGAGTAGTAGCGGTCGGCCGCAGAAAAATCGGCGCCCTTCAGGCGCTCGTAGCGGGCCATACCGTACTCGCGCCCGAGGTAGGGGAAGCCGGCGTCGGGCTCGCGTTGTGCGTCGAGCCGTGCCTTGAGGTTGTTCTCCTCCTGCGTCCATCCCGTGGGCGTCACGGTGTGGCGGTTGGTGCCAATCAGCGTGTCGTAGTCCTTGCGCACGCTCCATTCGCGGCGCGGCAGGGGTCGCCGCGTCTCGGCGCTGATCCAGGTGGAGAAGCTCGCGTTGTGCTGCCAGCGGCCCAGGCTCGCGTAGCGCGGTGATTCGTCGACCTGGTAGACGGCCTGCATCCATGCACCGCGGCGCTCGGCATCGGGAACGGCTCGGCGCTTCCAGCGGTCACGGTCCTGGTACTCGACGATGGCCTCGGGCTCGTAGCGCCAGTCCTGCCGCCAGTGCTTGGTCACCATCGCGTCGCTGATCTTGCCGTCCTTCTGCACGATACGCATCTCGAGGATGTGCACCAGACTCACGAAGCCCGGATCGTCGCGATCGACGTACACCTTCTCGGTACCCCAGGATTGATAGGGGCCGAGCTTGGGTGCGTCGTCGGACGCAACGGTATACGAAGCCACTTCGAGAAAGTCGAAATTCACGCGGTAGGTGCCGGCCATCGCGAGGATCGCGCGGCGGTCGCGCTCCTGCGGCGTGAGGCCCTCTGCTTGCAGGGCCTTCCACTCGGCCGAGGGCGAGGTGTCGGCCACCACCGGCACACCGCGCGTGGTGCCGCCGCGGGGTTTGGGGGAGTCCGCACCGAGCGGCCATGAGAAGGTGTAGCGCTGCGGGGCGGTGGGAGCAGGGGCAGACGCTGCCGGGCCGGCGGCAATCGCGGTGGCAGGCAGCAGCGCGGCAAGGCAGATGAGCAGTGTGGTCTTCATGCGCAGGTTCGAACCAAGGTGGGTCATCGGCTGGCGTGCAAGGTGCGTGCTGCTGGCAGAGCGTTGCAGTTTAGAAGCTCGCCTGTGACCAGACCTTGCCCCGCCTGCGGTCATTGAACCGTACTGTGTCGCGCGATCAATGGTTGGGTGCGGCCGATGTCAGGTGCGCCACACGCGTGGCTGCGCTGCGCTCAGCGACCAGGCCGTCTTGCGCCACCGCCGCCATACCTCCATCAGCAGGTGCATGGCCGGTTCCACGCGGTGCGCAAGGGCACGCAGCACCACCACCTCGCCGTGCGGAGAGGTGCAGCCAGCGGTGGCGCGCAGGGGGTCGGCCGCGATCGCATCGCGCGCCGCATCGAGCATCTCATCGCGCCGCCCAGCCGTCAGCGCCGTGCCGGTGGCGAACCACATCGTCGCGAGCACGCTGTGTCCCGCCCAGCCGAGCGGCGAGTGAAGCAGCCGTTCGTCGCGACCGTCGATCGTGCCGCGCTCCAGCCACACGCCGGGCAACTCGATCTGCTGCGTGTAGCGGCCGGCGTCGAAGCGTTCGTCGCTGGCGGGCAGGCCGAGTGCCAGCACGTCCCAACCGATCATCTCGGCGCCGGGCGCCAGATCGAAACGCATGCGGTTCTCAGCCAGCGTGTTGCGGTAGAGGATGGTCTCCAGCGGCAACCACTCGAAGCGAGCACCGCCCTCGACACGCGCGGCCAGCGTCTGCAGCGCCGGCGACCCGGTGCTGCGGTAGAAGCGGGTGGCCCCCGGCGTGGTGATCAGTGCATGGCTGCCCGCGCCAACGCCCACGTCGATCGCGAGCACGTCGCCCGCCACCACACCGCCGGGGGGATGCACCAGCACGTTGTGGCAGATGGCATCGCCCTCGGGATACAGGCTTTGCAGGATGCGCAGCGGCCCGTTGTGCTTGTCGTGGACAACGGTGCGCTGCGTGTCGTTGCGGTAGCGGAGTTGCAGGTGGCCGTGCCAGCCCATGTCGGTGTCGGGGTGCCGAAGGAGCGCCGAGTTTAGGGGCGTTGCCTTCGGTACTTTCAGTGCCCTGCAGACCCCCGGTGTGCCCAGGCGGTGGTGCGCTTCTCGACCACCGCGAACAGCTCGTACATCGCCATGGCCATCACGCCGACGACCACCAGACCGGCGAAGGCGAGGCCCATCTGCATCGACGAGCCGGCGGAGATCAGCAGGTAGCCGATGCCTTCGTTGGCGGCCGTCATCTCCGACACGGTGGTGCCCACGAACGCGAGCGTGATCGCGACCTTGAGCGACGCGTAGAAGTAGGGCATGGAGCGCGGCAAGCCGACCTTGATGAGGACGTCCCAGCGCTTGGCGCCGAGTACGCGCAGCACGTCTTCGAGTTCGGGCTCCAGCGTGGCCAGGCCGGTGGCGATGTTGACGGTGATCGGGAAGAACGAGATCAGGAACGCGGTGAGCACCGCGGGGCCGACGCCGATGCCGAACCACACCACCAGGATCGGGATGAAGGCCGCCTTGGGCAGCGCGTTGAAGGCCGTCATCAGCGGGTACATCGCCGCATAGGCCAGGCGCGAGCTGCCGATGAGAAAGCCGAGCAGCGTGCCCACGACGATCGAAATGCCGAAGCCCAGCATCGTGACCCAGAAGGTGCGCCAGGCGTGGCCTGCAATCACGCCGCGGAACTCCCACAGCTGCTCGGCGATGCGTGTGGGCGCCGGGAAGATGAACTCCGACACGTTGAAGCCGCGGCACAGCAGCTCCCACAGTAGCAGCACGCCGATCAGCAGCACCCACGGCGCGAGTTTCATGCGTTGTGCGTTCGTCATGCCACCACCTTCGTGGTTTGGCCTGCGGGCTGGCGGATGGCGCCGATGTGTTCGCGCAGTTCGAGCACGAGGTCGGTGAACTCCTTGGTGTAGGTGAGCTCCAGCGGGCGAGGCCGCGGTATCTCGATCTCGCGCCGCACCAGCATGCGCCCCGGGCTGCGGCTCATCACGTACACCGTGTCGGCCAGGAAGACGGCCTCGCGCAGGTCGTGCGTGACCAGGATGACGTTGAACTTCTGCGCGGCATGCAGGTCGCGCAGGATGCACCACAGCTCTTCGCGGGTGAAGGCATCGAGCGCGCCGAAGGGCTCGTCGAGCAGCAGCATCTTGGGCTCGTGGATGAGCGCGCGGCAGATCGACGCCCGCTGCTGCATGCCGCCCGAGAGCTGCCAGGGGAACTTGTCCTCGTAGCCGGCCAGGCCAACGGCGCCGAGCAGCTTTCTCGCCTTCTCGGCGTACTCGGCGCGTTTCGAGCGGAAGCTGGTGCGGTAGGGCTCGACGATCTCGAGCGGCAGCAGCACGTTGTCCAAAGTGGTGCGCCAGGGCAGCAGCGAAGAGGCCTGGAACGCCATCCCGGTGATCTTGAGCGGGCCGGAGACCTCGCGCCCATCTATCAGGATGCTGCCCTGCGAGGGCATCTTCAGCCCGGTGGCGAGCTTCATGAAGGTGGATTTGCCGCAGCCCGAGGGCCCGACGATGGCGATGAACTCGCCTTGCTCCACCTGCATCGTGATGTCTTCGACGGCGAACTGCTTCTTGGCGAGCAGTTCATCGTTGTAGGCGAGCCAGACGTTACGAAAATCGACAAAGGCTGTCATGGACTTGGAAGCTGTTGGATGACGGATTTCACGGACTGCTGGTACGGCTCGGGGAACTCGCTGTGCAACCGACTGTGGGTGCCGCCTGCGAACTCCACCCAGTGCACACCGGGGCGGGCTGCATCACGCAAGTTCCGGCCCAGGGCGATCGGAACCGTCTGGTCGGCGTCGCCATGCATCATCAGGATGGGTGCGTCGACCATGCCGATCCTGTCGATCGAATAGAAGCGCTGGCTCGTGATCCACGAACCGATGGTGCCGATCACGCCGTTGGCCGCCGCCACATCCGGCAGGCTGGTGAAGGTGGCTTCGAGGATCAGCGCGCCGTAGTCGGTGCGGTAGTGCTTGCGGCTGGCCAGGTCGACCGCCACGCCGCCACCCATCGAGTGGCCGAAGATCACCCGCTTGCCCGGATCGGGCTGGTGTCGCACCAGCTCCGTCCAGGCGACGTCGGCATCGGCCAGGATGCTCGCCTCCGACGGGATGATGGCTTCGCTCTCACCCCATCCGCGGTAGTCGACTGCCACCACGGCGAAGCCGGCCTCGCGCAGTGCCTCGATCTTGGGGTAGTTGCGAAACAGGTTGCGAAAGGTGCCGTGCAGGTAGAGCAGGGTGGGCGCCTTGGGGTCGGCGTGAGGCAGCCACCAGATCTGCAGCTTCTGGGGCGTGTCGTTCGGGCCGCGAACGTTGATGAAATACGCCTTGTCTTCGGGGCGCAGGCCGTTGAAGTCGGCCATGCGCCCGGGCGTTGGGCGGTAGACGAGCTGGCGCTCCTTGCGGTCCCACCATGCGCAGCCACCGAGCGCAGACAGCATGCAAATGGTCACACACAAGCCCGCGATGGCGCGCCCACCTCGGCTGGAAGCCTCAAAAAACCCCGCGACAATCGCGCGCATGCGAACCCTTTCTACTTTGCTTCTGGCCGCTGGCCTGTTCGTGTGTGGTGTCCCTGCGCTGGCTCAGTCGACCACGGCCGAGGTGCCGCCGTCTGCCGCCGCACCTGCCGCCGAGCCGGCCCCGCCATCCGATGGCATATGGCGTCTCATGGCCTCGCCGTTCTCGATCCATTATTCAATGGACCCGGAGCACCGCCCAGTCTGGATGGTCGGGGTGGAGCGCGAATACGACTCCGGCTTCCTGTGGGGTGGCACGTACTTCAGCAACTCTTTCGGGCAACCCAGCGGGTATGTGTACGCCGGCCAGCGGCTCAACAACTGGAGCGCTTACCCGGAGCTGTTTGCCCAGTGGACGGCCGGTTTGTTGTACGGCTACAAGGGTGAGTACAAGGACAAGGTGCCGTTCAATCACAACGGGTTTTCGCCGGGGGTCGTGTTGGCCATCGGATGGCAGTTCACGCCGATGTATTCGATGCAGCTGAACTTTCTCGGGAACTCGGCGTTGATGTTCCAGTTTTCTGTGGATATTCGGTGAGGGGCTGTTCGGGGCCTGCGCGCATCACAACCCGCTCAGAGTCCACGCGCATCACAGACCGCTCAGCCTGAGGTATCGAAGGCCCGCGCCTTTTGTGGCGCTTCGCGTGATTTGTTCTTCGTACTTCGCGCGGGTGCGCCGGGAGTCCGCCCCGGCGGGCGGGTCACTTTCATTTGCTGGCCCAAATGAAAGTAACCAAAGCAAAGGGCCCGTCATTTGGCCGAACTGCGTGGCGGCAAGACGCGACTTGTCTTTGCCATGCCCGAGCGACTCGCCGAACACCTGCTGCGATTTCTTCCCCACTCGCCTCGCTGCGCATGGGCTCGACCCTTCTCGTCTTGATCAGGCGCGAGCGCAGCGACGCGCCGTGCCGGTTGGCCCTTCGGACGAGCTGAGCAGCGCAGGGCTTGGTGGGCGCGCGCGCAGCGCGCATCCACAACTGACTTGGGGCAGATGTCTGAGCGCAGCGGCCGCAGGCCGCGCAGCGAGTTTCTGCCCCGCCCACCAAGACCGAGCAGCGCAAGGCAGCCCTTGCGCAGCGAGGGCCGAGGAGGCAGGGTCGCCTTTTCTTGGTTACTTCTTTTGGCGAAGCAAAAGAAGTAACTCGGCCGCCGGGCCGAAACCCCGGCGCGGCCTCACGCAGTGAACAACTGCATCACGCGAATAGCGCCACGCGCCTTCGATACCTCAGGCTGAGCGGGTGGTGGCGTGCGAACTGGAGGACCTCAATCCCACGGGCTGTGCGATCCCGTGTTCACGCTACCACCCCCCTTACATCACTTCTTAGCCGCCTTGAAGATGTCCCGATCCGAAGCCGCCGGCAGATAGCCACCGCTCCACACCGCCCCCGCATTCACCCGCTCCTTCGTGCCGAACGCATCCGACACCTGGCTGGCCATCAGGGACAAACGCCCCGGGTTCACCTCGCCGAAGCCCTCGGCCTTGGCGTCCGGCGTGAGCACGGTTGCTTCGAGCGCGAGCTTCAGGCGGCGGGTCTCCAGTTCTTCGTTGATGATGCCGTCGCGTGCCTTGACAGTGGCAATCGCTCCCTTGGGATCGGCGATCACGTCCTTCACGCCCTTGGTGAATGCGCGCAGGAAGGCTTTGACAGCCTCGGGGTTCTTCTTGAGGAAGTCTTCGCCCACGATGATGGCGTTGCCGTAGAGCTTTACGCCGTAGGTGGGGTAGGGCAGCACGACGATGTCGTCGGCCTTGACGCCGCGCGCTTCGAGGTTGAGCAGCGAGGTGAACGAGAAGCCGGTGATGGCGTCGATGTCGCCGCGCACGAGCATGGTTTCGCGCAGTGGCGGGTCCATGGCCGTCCAGGCCACGTTGGTCACGTTGTTGGCCTTGGCAAAGATCGGCCAAGCCTTGCGGCCGGCATCGAACACCGGTGCGCCGAGCTTCTTGCCGTTGAGGTCGGCGGGGCTCTTGATGCCCGACTTCTTGAGCGCCAGCACGGCGGCCGGCGTGTTGTTGTAGACCATCATCACCGCCACGGGCTTGTTGGGCACGTTCGGGTTGTTGGCATGGAACTCCATCAACGCCGCCAGGTCTGCAAAGCCCATGTCGTAGGTTCCGGAGGCCACGCGTGTCACGGTGCCGCCCGAGCCGTTGCCGGCGTCGACCGTCACCTTGAGCTTCTCGGCCTTGTAGTAGCCCTTGGTCTCGGGCACCAGGAACAGCGCGGCGGGGCCTTCGAACCGCCAATCGAGCTGGAACTTGACCGGTGTCTCCTGGGCATGGGCCGCAGGCAGTGCAGCGGCAAGAAGCCCTGCGCAAAGGGTGGCGATGAGTGAGCGTTTGCTGAGCATCATGGGTTGATTTGTCTCGTGAGAGTTGATGAAGGTCAAGGCTTGTGGGCCACCCAAAGTGGTTCGCAAGAAGCGTGCGCAGCAGCCCTTTTCATTGTTCGTCGCTCCCTGTATTGAGCAAACTTTGCGCAGTCTTTATCGCAAATGCTCGTCGAGGGTTGCCCCGGCTCAGGGCTGCACCCGCTGCCCGGCGATGTAGGTGGCGGCCAGATTGCGTTCGTCTCCGAGCGTCATCCACGCGAACACCTTCTCGTGCAGGTCGCGCGCCACGGCAAGCCGGCGCTGGGCGACGGGGCCGGCGGCCCAATCCCACACGCACACATCGGCCATGCGGCCGGGTTCGAGCGATCCGATCTCGTGGCCCAGGCCGAGTGCCTGGGCGGCGCCGAGCGTGATGGCGTGCAGGCCCTTCCATGCCGTGAGCCGCTGGCCCGCCATGGCCTGCACCTTGTAGGCGTCGGCCAGGGTCCTGAGCTGGCACAGGCTGGTGCCACCGCCCACGTCGCTGGCCACGCTCACCGCGGCGCCGGCGGCCTCGGCGGCGCGCCAGTCGAACAGGCCGCTGCCGAGGAACAGGTTCGACGAGGGGCTGTGTGCGATCTGCGCACCGCTGTCGCGCAGCGCGGCGCGGTCGTCGTCGTCGAGCCAGATGCCATGCGCGAGCACGCTGCGCTCGTCGAGCAGGCCGGCGCGGGCGTAGACGTCGAGGTAGCTGCGTGCTTCAGGGAAGAGCTCGCGCACCCAGGCGACCTCGGCGCGGTTCTCGGCCACGTGGGTCTGCATGTAGAGGCCGTCGTGGGCCTGGTACAGCGCACCGGCCATGGCCAATTGCTCGGGCGTGCTGGTGGGCGCGAAGCGCACGGTGACGGCATAGGCGAGGCGGTCTCGCCCATGCCAGCGCTCGATGAGCTCGACGCAATCGCGCTCGGCCTTGGCCACGTCGTCGCGCAGGCCTTCGGGGGCGTGGCGGTCCATCAACACCTTGCCGGTGATGAGCCGCATGCCGCGTGCCTGCGCGGCCGCAAAGAGCGATTCGGCGCTGACCTTGTGCACGGTGGCAAACACCACCGCACTGGTGGTGCCGTGGGCGAGCAGGGCGTCGAGAAACCGCGCCGCGCCCGCGGCGGACTCGGCACCGTTGGCGTAGAGCTGCTCGGCGGGGAAGGTGTAGTTGTTGAGCCAGTCGAGCAGTTCGGTGCCGTAGCTTGCGATCACGTCGAGCTGCGGGCTGTGCACGTGGGTGTCGATGAAGCCCGGCAGGATCAGCCGGCCGCTGTGGTCGTGGTGCGCCCAGGTGGAGTCGGGCGCGTCGGCCTGCGCCCCGACGATGCGGCCGTCTTCGATCAGCAGCCAGTGGTCGGGCCGAAAGCGCACCACAGGGGTGTCGATCGCGCCCCAGGCCGGCGCGCCGGTGAAATCAAGCAGGTCGCCACGCAAAGCCAGGCGAACAGGATGGGTAGCAGGGGGCATGTGGGTGTGTCGAGCAAGTGCCGTACCTGCGGCACGTTGCATGCTACGTCTGCGCTGTGACAAACACCAAGCGCTGACATAAGCTTTCCTGCATGAACCCGCAAGCCATTCGCTTTTATCACCGTGGTGCCATCGTTGAAGTGAATGGCGCCCACCCCACGCGCTCGGTGCTCGACTGGCTGCGCGAAGACGCTCACTGCACCGGGACCAAGGAGGGCTGCAACGAAGGCGACTGCGGCGCCTGCACTGTGGTCATCGGCGAGTTGGCTGAGGCATCAGGCGCAGACGAAAACGCAAACGCAAACGCAAACTCAAACAGCACGGCCGTGCGCGGCCTCGCGCTCAGGGCAGTCAACGCCTGCATCCAGTTCCTGCCCACGCTCGATGGCAAGGCCTTGTTCACCGTCGAAGACCTGAAAGGCGCCCAAGGCCTGCACCCTGCGCAGCAGGCGATGGTCGACTGCCACGGCTCGCAGTGCGGCTTCTGCACGCCGGGTTTCGTGATGTCCTTGTGGTCCACCTACGAGCGGCAGATGGCCTGCAGCGCGCGGCCGAGCCGCCAGCAACTCGCCGACGAGCTCTCGGGCAACCTGTGCCGCTGCACCGGCTACCGGCCCATCCTCGATGCCGGCGAGCGCATGTTCGACCTGCCCGCGGCCACGCTCGACACCGCACCCGTGGTGCAGGCGCTGCAAGCCATGCGGCGCACCGAAGGCATGCTGTATGCGGCGTTCAACCGGCAGGTCGAAGGGCAGCACCGCATCGATCACTTCCATGCGCCGCGCACGCTGGACGCGCTCGCCACGCTGCGTGAGCGCCACCCGCATGCGCAGTTGCTGGCCGGCTCCACCGACGTCGGCCTGTGGGTCAACAAGCAGTTCAGGCCGCTGGGCGACATCATCTACGTCGGCGAGGTGGCCGAGCTCAAGCGCATCGAAGAGCGCGGAGGCGCACTGTGGATCGGCGCCGGCGCCTCGCTCGAAGACGCGTGGCGTGCGCTGGCGCAGCGCTGGCCCACCCTCACCGACCATTGGCTGCGCTTTGCAGCGCCACCGATCCGCAACGCCGGCACCATGGGCGGCAACATCGCCAACGGCTCGCCCATTGGCGACACCGCACCCGTGCTCATGGCACTCGACGCCGAGGTGGTGCTGCGCAAGGGCACGCGCCTGCGCCGCATGCCGCTCACGGACTTCTACCTCGACTACATGAAAAACGCGCTGCACGAAGGCGAGTTTCTCGAAGCGATGACGCTGCCCGTGCCGCAGGCCATGCGCCAGGTGCGTGCCTACAAGATCAGCAAGCGATTCGATTGCGACATCTCGGCCGTGTGCGCGGGCTTGTCGATCGAACTGGCGGGCGACACGGTCAAGGATGTGCGCCTCGCGTTCGGCGGCATGGCCGCCACCGTGCGCCGCGCGACCGCTGCCGAGGCGGTACTTAGCGGCCGGGCCTGGTCGCAAGAGAACATGGCGCTGGCGCAAACGGCCTTGGCGGAAGACTTCAAGCCGCTCACCGACATGCGAGCCAGTGCGGCCTACCGGCTGCGCGTTGCGCAGAACCTGCTGCAGCGCTTCTGGCTCGAAACCCGCCGGCAGAACCCTTTGACGGCGCAGGCCATGAGCGTGTGGAGCAGCATGCCCCACGCGCAGCCCTCTTTGGAAGGACGGCGATGAACAAGCCGCACGAACCCTTTCTGCACGCGCCCGACGAAGCCAAGGCCTTGCGCGCTGGGGCGCGCGTGGGCATCAGCCGGCCGCACGAATCGGCCCACCTGCATGTGGCCGGTGAAGCGGCCTACATCGACGACCTGCCCGAGTTGGCCGGCACATTGCACATCGCGCTCGGCCTGTCGCCTGTGGCGCGTGGCCGGCTTGTCGCCATCGACCTCGAGGCGCTGCGCGCGCTGCCTGGCGTGGTGGATGTGCTCACCGCCGGTGACATCCCTGGCCCCAACGACTGCGGCGCGATCGTGCACGACGAGCCCATACTCGCCGATGGTGACTTGCGCTACCTCGGCCAACCGGTGTTCGCGGTGGTGGCGCACACGCGCGACGCCGCCCGTCGCGCTGCGGCGCGTGCAAGGAGCGTGATTCAAGCCGAAGCCCTGCCCCCGGTGCTGACGCCCCAGGCCGCACATGCCGCGGGCGAGTATGTTCTGCCGCCCATGCATCTCGTGCGTGGCGATGCGGCGGCAGCGCTCGCGCGCGCCCCCCGGCGCCTGAAGGGCACGCTCGACGTCGGCGGGCAGGAGCAGTTCTACCTCGAAGGCCAGATCAGCTACGCGATCCCGAAAGAGAACGACGGCATGCTGGTGCATTGCTCCACGCAGCACCCGAGCGAGATGCAGCACCTGATCGCCCATGCGCTCAAGCTGCAGGCGCACCACGTGCAGGTCGAATGCCGCCGCATGGGCGGCGGCTTTGGCGGCAAGGAGTCGCAATCGGCGCCGTTCGCCTGCATCGCGGCCGTGGCGGCGCGCAAGTTGAATCGCCCGATGAAGCTGCGCCTCGACCGCGACGACGACTTCCTCATCACAGGCCGGCGCCACTGCTTCTGGTACGAGTACGACATCGGCTTCGACGACGACGGGCGCCTGCTCGCGGGCGAAGTGACCATGGTCTCGCGCGCCGGCCACTCGGCCGATCTGTCAGGGCCCGTGATGACGCGGGCGCTGTGCCACTTCGATAACGCCTACTGGCTGCCCGATGTGGCCCTGCACGGCTACTCGGGCAAGACCAACACCCAGAGCAACACCGCGTTCCGTGGCTTCGGCGGCCCGCAGGGCGCGATCGCGATCGAGTACGTGCTCGACAGCATCGCGCGCACGCTGGGCAAGGACCCGCTCGATGTGCGCCGTATCAACTACTACGGCAAGGAGAGCCACAACATCACGCCCTACGGGCAGGTGATCGAGGACAACATCCTGCAGGAGCTGAGCGACCAACTCGAAGTGACGAGCGAGTACCGCACCCGCCGTGATGCCATCGCCCAGTTCAACGCCACGAGCCCGGTGCTCAAGCGCGGCATCGCGTTCACGCCCGTCAAGTTCGGCATCTCGTTCAATGTGGCGCACTTCAATCAGGCCGGTGCGTTGGTGCATGTGTACAACGACGGCTCCATCCTCGTGAACCACGGCGGCACCGAGATGGGCCAGGGCCTCAACACCAAGGTGGCGCAGGTGGTTGCGCATGAACTGGGCGTGAGCTTCGAGCGTGTGCGCGTGACGGCCACCGACACGCACAAGGTGGTCAACACATCCGCAACTGCAGCGTCGACCGGCACCGACCTGAACGGCAAGGCCGCGCAAGACGCCGCGCGGCAGATCCGCGATCGGCTGGCGGCCTTCGCGGCGGAGCAGGCAGGGGTGAAGCCGAACGAGGTGCAGTTCGCGAACGACCGCGTGCTCATCGGCGCAGCCAAGTCCAAGAGTGGCAAGAAGGTGGCTACCAAGCCGCACGATCTTTCGTTCTGCGAGCTCGTCACGCAGGCCTACATGGCGCGCGTGCAACTGTGGTCCGACGGCTTCTATGCCACCCCGGGCCTGCACTGGAACCGCGAGACCATGCAGGGCAAGCCGTTCTTCTACTTTGCCTACGGCGCTGCCGTGAGCGAGGTGGTCGTGGACACGCTCACGGGTGAGTGGAAGCTGCTGCGTGCCGACCTCCTGCACGACGTGGGCCGTTCGCTCAACCCGGCGGTCGACATCGGCCAGGTCGAAGGCGCGTTCATCCAGGGCATGGGATGGCTGACGACCGAAGAGCTTGTGTGGCACCCCGCCGACGGCTCGCCGAAAGCCGGCATGCTCACCACCCACGCACCGAGCACCTACAAGATCCCGACGGCGAACGACTGCCCGCCCGTGTTCAATGTGCGCCTGTTCGACGCCGACAACCCCGCAGACACCATCCATCGCAGCAAGGCCGTGGGCGAACCGCCGCTGCTGCTGCCGTTCTCGGTGTTCTTCGCGATCCGCGATGCGGTCTCGTCGGTGGGCGGGCATCGCGTGGACCCGCCCTTGAGCGCGCCGGCCACGAGCGAGGCGATCCTGCGCGCCATCGACGCGGTGCAGGCTGCTGCTGCCTGACATGGATGAACTGCGCGACGCGGCACAAGCCTGGCTGGGCGCCGGGCGTGCCGCCGTGTTGGTACAGGTGTGTGACGCGCGCGGGTCGGTGCCGCGCGAGGCCGGTACGCGCATGCTGGTGGCTGTGGGTGAGACGCTCGGCACCATCGGCGGCGGGCACCTCGAGTGGCAGGCGATCGCGCGGGCCCGCGAGCTGCTTGGCGACCCCGCGCAGCCGCCACAAACCATTCACTACCCCTTGGGGCCGGCGCTCGGCCAGTGTTGCGGCGGCGCCGTCACCTTGAGCTTTGAGCCCCTGCAGGCGGCCCACCTGGCGGCCTGGCCGGCACAGGCGCCGCGCCTGCACCTGCAGCTCTACGGCGCCGGTCATGTGGGCCGGGCGATCGCTCGGCTGCTCGCCACACTGCCGGTGCATGTGGATTGGATCGACGAGCGCGATGAAGAATTCCCACGCACGTTGATCGATGACCACTGGCCCTCGCACATTCGCAAACTCGCCGTCGATGCGGTCGAGGCCGAGGTGCGCCACGCGCCACCCGGCGCGTGCTACCTCGTGCTCACGCACCAGCACGACCTCGATTTGCGGATCACCGAAGCTATCCTGCGCCGCAACGATTTCGCGTTCTTCGGCCTCATCGGATCGAAGACCAAGAAGCAGCGCTTCGTGCATCGCCTGCAGGAGCGGGGAGTGCCCGCATCGGCGATCGACCGCATGGTGTGCCCCATCGGCCTGCCGGGCATCGCCGGCAAGGAGCCGGAGGTCATCGCCGTGAGCGTGGTCGCGCAGTTGCTCGCGCTGCGCGGGCAGCGCTGAACACGCAGAAGGTCAGTAGACGCTGTCTGCGAAACTGCCCTGCGTTCGAGTGCTGTCGGGCGCCTGTGTGCGAGCCACGCCGGTGTGAGAGATCGGAACGGTCGACGGCCCCGATTTCAACGGCGGGTACAACGAGATCGAGTTGCTGTTCAAGAAGAACGATGGCGGCGCGCCGAAAGCCTTGGCCCACACGCGCGACAGGTGGGCCGAATCGCTGAAGCCCGAGGCGTGCGCTGCGTCGGTCACGCTCATGCCTTGGCCCAGCGCCCGCACTGCCGCGATGATCTTGTAGGTGGGCAGGTACTGGCGCAGCGACACGCCCATCTCCTGCGTGAACAGGTGCGACAGGCGGTGATAGGAAAGGCACGCCCGGTGGGACAGCGTGTCCAGACCCTGCGCCGGGTCTTGCTTGAGCCACTGCAGGGCGCGCTCGATGCGGGCGTCCATCGGCTTCGGCGGCGGCAGCAGCGCGGTGGCCACGCCGATGCACTCGTGGAACATGCTGATGGCGTGGTTGAGGCCGGCACGCGTTTCGATCAGTTCGCGCAAGCCCTGCAATTGATCGAAGAAGAGCTCGCGCGGCAGCGCCATGAACCCGGGCTCGTCCAGCAGCGAGAAGGTGCGGTAGGCCGAGTGAGCCGGGCTGATGCCGATCGAGACGAACGGCACCTTGTGTGCGTTCAGGCTGCGCATCATGAAGGGCTTGATCGCGACCGCGCCGAGGCGCTCCTTGCGGCCGTTCACGTCGATCTCGAACTGCGGCTCTCCGGTGGTCAGCAGCAGCATTGCGTAGAAGCGCTCGGTGGGGGTGGTCACCACACCTTGGCTCGAGAAGATGAAGCCGCCCGAAAACACGAACACCTGCGACTTGTTGGACGGGGTGGCGGTCGTGTCGTCAACCTGGATGGTCATTTGGCCGTCTCCCCGTTGCTTTTCCCCTCGTCGTCTGTCTCGTGCTGGCTGCCGTAGTTGTAGTACAGCCGCGTCAGCGTCCCGTTGCGATAGACCTCGAGTTCGATCTCGCTTTGCTGCGTGAGCGCAATCATCGAGCTGTCGTCGATCGCCGTCATCTTGGGCGTGTCGAGCGTGTAGATGCGGTCACCCGGGCGCAGGCCGAGCTTCTCGTAGCGGCTCTCGGGCATGACCTCTGCCACGACGAACCCGCCTTGCGGGCTGGGCTGCAGGTGCACTTCGTTCAAAAAGGCGCGCGCGGCGTTCTGGCGCGTGGCCGACAGCAGCTGAACATCGACCTTGGCATTGCGTTCGGCGATGTCGGCCAGCGCAGAAGACTCCGGCAGTGCCTGCGTGAATCCCCCTGACGCCGCGGCTGCCTGCATCGGCAGGGCAGCGTCGGTGTCTGGCTGGTCGGGCACATCGGCCCGCAGGGGCGAGGCGGCAGTTGTCATCGTGACCGGCGCCATGGGTTCAGGCTCACCGGTACCGCTGAGCCACCAGATCAGCGCCGCAACGGGCGCGGCTGCGCACAGTGTGATCAAGGCCGCCCGCCCGGGCCTGGACTTGGTTTCAGCGTGAATGATCCCGCCCATCACGTCACCCTCTTTGCTGCACTACGGTGGGGCGAGAATCGCCAGCCCCAGACGCGAGGCGCCCTGCGGACCATTCGGAGCGCAGGGCGAACTCAGACGTTTTCACTCTACATGCCGCTGGGGTGCATCGTCATGCGGCCCCTGCGGTAACACCCGTTACGGTGTGACGAAGCTTGCCAGCCAGTTCGCGGTGGCGGGCAAGGCCCAGGCCGCCGAACCGGATTGGTAGATCGGGTCGACCAAGGCGCCCGAGCACTGGATGCCGATGACACCACCGTAGCCCATGAAGCAATGGTCGGCGTCAAGGTCGCTCACTTCGATGCTGCGCACCACCAGCCATCCGGAACCGTTGCTGTTCAGGCACGAGGTCGAGCCCGTGGTGCAGCTCTTGCCGGTGACCAGCTTGCCGGAATTGCCTGCGGTGGTGACGGTGCCGCCCACGAACATGTCGGTCTGGCCATTGATGATGCGCACGCGATCAGGCGATTGCGTGTACTTGCCGCTGGCGATGCACGAACCCAGGTTGTAAGCCGCGGTATAGGTGGCGCCGGCACCCTGGCCCATGGAGGCGCGGATACGGCTGTCGTAGTTCTTGGAGAGCACCGAGATGATCGAGCCCTGGCTCAGACCGCCGGTCACGATGCCCTTGGAGCAATCGGCCTTGGCGCGCGAGCACAGGGTCTGGATGGCGCTGGTGGCCTTGCTCTGATCGAAGATGCACTTGGCACGCGTGCCGATGGTCGAGCAGGTGCCGAAGCTGCCGTTGTCATACTGGATCGATGCGGCGACGAATCCCTTGGCGGCCATGGCGTTCACTGCGGCCTTGGCCCAGTTGCTCGTGTACGACTCGCCAGTGCCACCGATGTGCACGTACACCGGGTACTTGCCCGATGCGCTGGGCTCGGCGCCGCTGATGGCGTAGGTGGTGCCGCACGAGGCGGTGCTGCCGCCCTTGTACGACGCGGTGAATGAGGTCTGCGCGGTCGCGATCGAAGCGATCGAGGTGATCGCAAGCGCCACGCCGACGCGGGCGATAAGGCGAGTGATATGAGTCATGCTGTCTCCGACGAAGTTGTTGTCGGCTTGCCGCGGCACACACGACGTGTGGCTCTTGGCAAACCGTGCGTTCATCAAGAAGTGAACGCGTGTGCATCTTCGTGGGAGCTTAGCCGTGCAACTTGAATTCAGTTGCTAATCGAGCCCCGGGAATACGCGCGGTCTGGGCGGTTTTGCCACCGTATGAGGCAACTTTTGGCACGCCTGTTCAGATCCGGCTCATACAAGTGACATTTGGTGCGCCCGGTCGGCCTCAACCCGTGTTGCGCAAGCCCGCCGCGACGCCGTTGATCGAGATGTGAATGCCGCGCTGCACGCGCTCGTTGACGGGTTCGCCTTCACGGCGGTAGCGGCGCATCAGTTCGACTTGCAAGTGATTGAGTGGGTCGAGATACGGGAAGCGGTGTTCGATCGAACGCGCCAGCGACGGGTTGGTGGCCAGGCGCTGTTTCTCGCCAGTGATCAGTGCGAGGGCGGCCGAGGTGGCCTGCCATTCGGCCTGGATGGCCGCGAAGATGCGCTTGCCCAGGCGCTTGTCTTCCACCAGCTCGACGTAGCGTGCTGCGATGCCGAGATCGCTCTTCGCCAACACCATGTCCATGTTGGAGAGCAGGGTGCGGAAGAAGGGCCACTGGCGGTGCATGCGTTGCAGCAGTGCGAGCCGCTCCTTGCGCGACTCCGACAGAAAACCCTGGATCGCCGAACCGAAGCCGTACCAGCCGGGCAGTGCAACGCGGCACTGGCCCCAACTGAACCCCCACGGGATCGCACGCAGGTCTTCGATGGCCCGCGTGGCCTTGCGTGAAGCGGGGCGCGAACCGATGTTCAGTTCTGCAATCTCGCGGATGGGCGTGGCGGCGAAAAAGTAATCCGTGAAGCCCGGGGTCTCGTACACCAGCTTGCGGTAGGCGCTCATGCTGGCGTGGCTGATGGCATCGGCCGCTTCGAGAAAGCTCTTGGGCGCACTCTTGGTGGGGTGCAGCAGCGTGGCCTCCAGGGTGGCCGCCACCAGCGTTTCGAGGTTGCGCCGCCCGATCTCGGGGTGGGCGTACTTCGAGGCGATCACCTCGCCTTGTTCAGTCAGGCGAATCTGCCCGTTCACCGTGCCCGGGGGCTGCGCGAGGATCGCCTGGTAGCTCGGGCCGCCGCCGCGCCCGACCGTGCCGCCGCGGCCGTGGAAAAGCCGCAGCGTGATGCCGTGCTCGGCGCGCAGGGCGCCGAAGAAGTCGACCAGCGCGATCTCGGCGCGGTACAGCTCCCAGTTGCTGGTGAAGAAGCCGCCGTCCTTGTTGCTGTCGCTGTAGCCGAGCATCACGTCTTGCTCGCCGCCGGAGCGCTGCATCATCGCCGCGATGCCGGGCAGCGCGTAGTAGGCGCGCATGATCGGCCCGGCATTGCGCAAGTCGCCGATGGTCTCGAACAGCGGCGAGACGATCAGGTCGCACTCGGCGTTCTCCTCCAGCGTGCCACGCATGAGGCCAACCTCTTTTTGCAGCAGCAGCACTTCGAGCAGGTCGCTCACCTCTTCGGTGTGCGAAATGATGTAGTGGCGCAGCGCCTGGCGGCCGTAGGCCTGAAGCATCGTCACCGCGGCCTCGAAGATGGCCAGTTCACCCTGCGCATGCTCGGAGTAGCTCGCCGCACGCACCCGCAGCGGGCGCGCGTCGTTGAGCAGGCGCAACAGCAGCGCGCGTCGCGCGGGCTCGTCGAGCGCGCTGTAGTCGGCCTCGATGCGCGCCACCTGGAGCAGCTCGGCCACCACGGCCTCGTGTTTGTCGGAGCTCTGGCGCAGGTCCACCGTGGCCAGGTGAAAGCCGAACACCTGCACCGCACGCATCAGAGGGCGCAGGCGGGGCGCGATCAGCGCGTGCGCATGATGGCTTTGCAGCGATTGCTCGATCACACCCAGGTCGTGCAGGAAGTCTTCGCTGCGGCTGTAGGGTGCCTGCGGCGCAACCGCATGGCGCAGGGCTTCTGTGCCCGTGAGTTTGTGCAGCGTGGCAGCCAGGCGCGCGTACATGCCGATCAGCGCGCGGCGATAGGGCTCGTCCTCACGGTGCACGCCGTGGTCGGGCGACGCCTCGGCCAGTGCCTTCATTGCGGGAGTGACCGGTGCGAGCATGGCCGAGATCGACAGCTCCGCGCCCAGCTCGTGCACTTCTGTCAGGTAGAAGCGCAGCACGGTTTCGCTCTGGCGGCGCAGGGCCATCTGCAGCGTCTCGGCGGTCACGTTGGGGTTGCCGTCGCGATCGCCACCGATCCAGTTGCCCATGCGAAAAAAGGAGGCAATGCCGTGGCCGGGCAGGGCGTCTTCGAGTTCGCGGTACATGCGCGGGATCTGGCGCAGGAACGTGGTCTGGTAGTAGCTCAGCGCGTTCTCGATCTCGTCCGCCACGGTGAGCTTGGTGTAGCGCAGCATGCGCGTTTGCCACAGCTGCGTCACGCGGGCGCGCAGCAGAGCTTCGTTCTCGGCGAGTTCGCGCGCGGTGACGAGCGTGTCGCGCACCCCGATCAGCTCGGCGATGGCGCGTTCGGCGTCGAGGATGCTCTTGCGCTGCACCTCGGTCGGATGCGCCGTGAGAACGGGTGAGATATAGGCGTGCTGCAGGGTTTCGGCGATGGTCGAGGCGCGCACGTCGGCCTCGGCGAGGCGCTCCAGGCACATGGCCAGCGAGCCCTCTTGCAGGTGCCCCTGGCGATCGTGGTGCTCGCGGCGGCGCACGTGTTGCCGGTCTTCGGCGATGTTGGCCAGGTGCGAGAAGTAGCTGAAGGCGCGGATCACGCTCACCGTCTGGTCGCCCGAGAGGTTCTTCAGCAGCCTGTCGAGCGAGCGGCCGGCTTGCGCGTCGCGCTTCAGGCGGTAGCCTACCGAGAGCTGGCGAACCCGCTCGATCAGCTCGAAGGCCGCCTTGCCTTCCTGCTCGCGGATCACGTCGCCGAGGATGCGGCCGAGCAAGCGGATGTCGGTGACCAGGGGGAGGTTCTTGGCATCGTCAGGCTGGGCGCGGGGCATGGTCATCCTTTGTGAACAGGGGCGGTGCAGAAACGCTGGCGGGGACCCGTCCCCGTAATTTGGTTACACCCTTGTGATGGTACCGGTTTCTTGCGGTGGTGAGGCGGGCGCAAGGCCCCCTGCTAGCATCGCCCGATGCCTCATCCACAGCCCACTCCCTTGTTGATCGCCACGCGTGAAAGCCGCCTCGCGCTCTGGCAGGCCGAGCATGTGCGCGCCCTGCTGAAGCAGCAGTTTGGCCTCGACGTGGGACTGCTCGGAATGACCACCCGCGGGGACCAGATCCTCGACCGCAGCCTGTCGAAGGTGGGTGGCAAGGGCTTGTTCGTGAAAGAGCTTGAAACAGCGCTAGAAGAAGGCCGAGCACACCTCGCAGTGCACTCGCTCAAGGACGTTCCGATGGAGCTGCCCGACGGTTTTGCGCTCGCCGCCGTGCTTGAACGCGAAGACCCGCGTGATGCGCTGGTGTCCAACAACTACGCATCGCTGTCCGACCTGCCCGAGGGGGCCTGCGTGGGTACGTCCAGCTTGCGCCGCGTGGTGCTGTTGCGCGCGTTGCGGCCGGACCTTCGCATCGAGCCCTTGCGCGGCAATCTCGACACGCGCCTGCGCAAGCTCGATGAAGGACAGTTCGATGCCATCGTGCTGGCGGCCGCGGGCCTCAAGCGGCTGGGGCTCGCCGATCGCATCCGGTCCACGTTCGAGCCCGATCAGATGATCCCCGCGGCCGGGCAGGGCGCATTGGGCATCGAAGTGCTGGCCGACGCCATGCCTCTGCGACAGCAGCTCGCCGAACTCATTCACCGCCCCACCTGGCTGGCGGTGCAGGCCGAGCGGGCCGTTTCGCGTGCGCTGGGCGGCAGCTGCAGCATGCCGCTCGCCGCTCACGCGGTGTGGCGCGCCGATGTGTTGCACATCGTGGCCGCGCTGGGTGACGGCCAGGACACCACCCGGGCGCTGCTCCGTGCCGAGTTGCGGTCCAGCGTCGTCGACGACGATGCGGCGCGCGCGCTCGGTGAGCAGGTTGCGACCATGCTGCGCGAGCAGGGCGCCGCCGACTACCTGGCCGCGCCGTAGGCACGATGCGCGTGCTCGTCACACGGCCTGCTGCACAGGCCCGCGAATGGGTCGAGCGCCTGCGCGCCGCGGGCATCGAGGCCGAAGCTCTGCCTTTGATCGACATCGCACCGGCGCCCGATGCCATCGCCGTGGGCCGTGCGTGGTCAAAGCTGGCGGCCCACACCATGGTGGTATTCGTGAGCCCCAACGCCGTCACGGAATTCTTCGCGGCGCGACCCGCCGGGCAGGTCTGGCCTGACGACGTTTGGGCTGCATCCCCCGGCCCCGGTACGAGCCGCGCGCTGCGCGACTTGGGTGTGGCCCAGGTCGTCGAGCCCGCCGCCGACTCGCCGCAGTTCGACTCCGAGGCGCTGTGGCTGCAGCTCGAATCGCACGACTGGCTTGGCCGGCAGGTGCTCGTGGTGCGAGGCGACGGCGGGCGTGACTGGTTGGCGTCGCGGCTTCGCGAGCAGGGTGCGCACGTCGAGTTCGTCACGGCCTATTCGCGTGGCGCGCCGAGCCTCACCACGCCGCAGCAGGGTTTGCTGAGCGAGGCGCTGGCAGATCCCGCGGGTCACGTGTGGTTCTTCAGCAGCTCGGAGGCGATCACGAACCTCGAACCCCTGGCGCCGCGCGCACGATGGGACCGGACCCGGGCGATCGCGACACATTCGCGCATCGCCGAGCGTGCGCGTCGTCTCGGCATAGCCCATGTCACCGAAGCGCGGCCATCGCACGAAGCCGTGATCGCGTGCATACAATCGTTCGCATCGTGAGCGACGTCACACAAACCCCTGCCAGCCCGCCGCCTGCGCCTGCAGTGGCTGCACCGGCTAACGCGCGTCAGCAGCGTGTCGCATGGATCGTTGCGGGTGTGCTCACCCTTCTGGTCGTTCTGGCGCTTGCGCTCGCGTGGTCTGCCGAACGCCGAATCCGCAAGCTCGAACAGGAGTTGGTGCGGCGCCAGCAAGACATGCAGACGGTGTCCGCCGAGGCCCGCTTGCTGGCCAAGCGCGCCGACGAGACGGCACGTGAGAGCGCCTCCAAGGTGTCGCTGCTCGAATCGCGCCTGCAAGAAGTCTCGATGCAGCGCACGCAGCTCGAAGACCTCATTCAATCGCTCGCAAGATCTCGTGACGAGAATGTGCTGGTCGACATCGACGCCGGTCTGCGCCTGGCGCAGCAGCAGGCCACGATCACCGGCAGCGCGGAGCCCCTCGTGGCTGCGCTCAAGCAGGCCGACGAGCGTGTCTCGCGCTACAACCAACCGCGGCTCGAAGGCGTCCGGCGTGCCATCGCGCGCGACATCGATCGCGTACGCGACGTGGGCGTGCCCGATGTCGCGGCGCTGTCGCTCAAGCTCGACGAAGCCATCCGCCTGATCGATGAACTGCCACTGGTGTCGCAGGCCGAGCCGCGCAAGGAGCCTGCCAAGGCAGCATCTGCCGCGGCGCCCAAGCCGATGGCGCGCAGCGCGTCAGGTGCATCGCAGCCCGAATCCGGCTGGTCGTCGGCCGTATCGCGCGGTTGGGCCGCATTTATGGAGCGCGTGTGGGGTGAAACGCGCAGCCTGGTCCGCGTCACGCGCATCGAGCATCACGATGCCATGCTGCTGGCACCTGAGCAGGCGTTCTTCCTGCGCGAGAACCTCAAGCTGCGCTTGCTGAACGCGCGCCTTGCCTTGTTGAGCCGCCAGTTCGACGCCGTGCAGACCGATCTGCAGAGCGCGCAGCAGACCCTCGACCGCTACTTCGATCGCAGCTCACGCCGCACGGCGGTTGCCGCCGAGCTGTGCAAGCAAGTGGCGGCGGGCGCCCGCCAGGTGAGCCTGCCGCGTCCTGACAACACACTCGCTGCGCTGGCGGCGGCCACGGCTGGGCGCTGATCGCTTCCATGCGCGCAGTCATCTGGTTCATTCTTTTGTTCGCGGTGGCCGTCGTGGCCGCCACCACTTTCGGTGCGAACGACGGGCTCGTGTCGATCTACTGGAACGGTTGGCGCATGGATGTCTCCATGAACCTGTTCCTGCTGGTGCTTCTGGGCGTGTGCCTCGCCCTCGTGGCGGCCATCCAGGCTGTAGGTGGGTTGATCAGCCTGCCACGCCGTGCCCACGAATGGCGTGTGGCGCGCCGGGATCGCACGGCGCAAGCCTCGTTGCGCGAGGCGCTGGCGCAGTACCTTGGCGGCCGCTACACGCGGGCGCAGAAATCTGCGCAGCGCGCCTTGCTGATCCAGTCCGAAACGCCCGAGCTCGTGCAGGACAACGAGTTCACCGTGCTGGGCCACCTGCTTGCCGCAGGCAGCGCGCACCGGCTGCAGGATCGCGCGCGGCGCGATGATCAGCTGGAGCGCGCCTTCGAACTCAGCAGCCGCAGCATGCTGGCCCGTTCTGCAGAGGAAGGGGCCCGGCTTCTTGCCGCCGAATGGGCGCTCGAAGACCGCGACGCGCCGCGCGCCCTGGAGCTGCTCGCCGCATTGCCCCCGGGCGTGGCCCGGCGCACCCACGCGCTGCGCATGAAGCTGCAGGCAAGCCGCCTCGCCGATCAGCCTCAGGAAGCCCTGAAGACCGCCCGGCTTCTGGCCAAGCATCAGGCCTTCTCGAAAGGTGCTGCGCAAGGTTTGCTGCGATCGCTGGCCTTCGAATCGCTAGACGCTGCCCGTGACGCCGACCAGGTGCGCAGCATGTGGTTCGCGCTCGACGGCGCCGACCGGCGTGATCCCTTTGTGGCCGCACGGGCTGCTGCCACGCTCGCGCAGCACGGTGCAGGCGCAGAAGGCCGAGCCTGGCTGCGCCCGTTCTGGGACCGCCTCGGCGACTTGAGCGCTGACGAGCGCGCGGCGCTCTCGCATGGCCTGGTGGCGAGCATGGCGGGCCTGTCGCCGGATTGGCTGGCGCGGCTCGAATCCGCCGCGCAGGCGCACCCTCGAGAGGCGGCGGTCGCCTACGCAGTCGGCTGCGCCTTGGCCGAACGCGAGTTGTGGGGCAAGGCCCGATTGTTGTTGGAGCAAGCCTCCGTAGCCCGTGAGCTGCCGCGTGACGCGCGTCGGCATGCATGGCTCCTGCTGGCACGCATGGCCGAAGAGCAGTCCAACACCGAACGCGCCGCGATTTGCTACGAGGCTGCGGCCAAGTTGTAGACGCCTGCAGATCCGTGCTACACTCTCGGTCTTCGCGGCTGTAGCTCAGTTGGATTAGAGTACTTGGCTACGAACCAAGGGGTCGTGGGTTCGAATCCTGCCAGCCGCACCAAACAATAAGAAATGGATCAACAGCTTAGAGGCGCCAAGCCCCTAGGCTGTTTTTCTTTCTGCCTACGCCTTCCACGCTCTTGGGGATAAAGAGCCTGCCTGCGCCCGCTGGCCCTCAAGGCTGGTCACATGACTCAAGCTCGGGCGCACCGGGCAACTCGGGCCGTCCCCTCGCAAATCAAGGTAGCGCCAATGCCGCTGGCCGCACCGATTGGTGGATTGGCGGCCCGGTTCACTCCGCTCGCCACGCCTGCGAGAACTGCTCGATGAAGCTCGGCGACCCGGTCAGGGTGAGCGTGACGGTGTGCCAGCCGCCGGCTTCCACGTTGACTTGCAGGTCGTGGTCCCAATCCATGCCTTCGTCTGCAGGCCCGTGAGTGTGCGGATAGTGCTGCCAGGCCCAATCGAGCACCTGCTGTACTTCACGCATGAGTCGTTCGTGGTGCTCGAGCTGCGTCGAGGCCATGGCCTCCAGTGTCGTGACGCCTTCGGTGTTGTCGCTGAGGTCGAAGCTCAGGTAGCGCATGCCGTGGCGGCGCTACTGCTGTGCCTGGAGCATGGCGCCCATCTTCTGATGAATCAGGTTGACGGCCTTGAGCGGGCGGATCAGCACCTTGAACTCGACGATGCGGCCTTGCTCGTCCCACTTGAGCATGTCGACCCCATTCACGGCGATCCCGTCGATGGTGACCTGGAACTCCAGCACGGCGTCGCTCGGGCCCGAGATCTCTCGCACGTAGGTGAAGCTCGGATTGAAGAAGACGCGAAATGCGGCCGCGAGGTACTGCGTGGTGATGGCCTTGCCCACCTGCGGCGTGTGGACCACTGGCGAATGGAAGACGACGTCGTCGGCCAACAGTTCGGATAGGCCGGCGGCGTTGCGAGAGGCGACGAGCTGGTGCCAGGTGGGCAGCGTAGCGATGGTCACGGGGTTCCTTTCAATGCGGATGTTCGGCGCGGGCTCTTTAGCGCCTTCGCCGATGGCTGCTTCACCGCCGAATATAGGGCGGCACTTCGCTACCGCCAAGGACGCCGCCCGGCGGTGGTCCCTCGCACGGTTTTTGCTCAGCGTTGCCTTAGACTCGCCGCTCGTTCGTCATCCAAAAGGTGGCTCATGAAGAAACTGATTCGCATCGCCCGCCGTACCCTGGCGGTTTCCGTGGTGGCAGGCACGGCCATCGGCGCCCACGCCGCCACCACGTTCATCTACTGCTCAGAGGGCAGCCCCGAGGGGTTCGACCCCGGGCGCTACACCGCTGGCACCACGTTCAACGCGAGTTCGCGGCCGCTATTCAATCGGCTGGTCGAGTTCGAGGACGGCGGCACGAACATCGTGCCGGGCCTGGCCGAGCGCTGGACGGTGAGCCCGGATGGATTGGTCTACACCTTCCATCTGCGCAAGGGCGTCAAGTTTCACAGCACCGACTACTTCAAGCCCACGCGCGAGCTGAACGCCGACGACGTGATCTTCACGTTCGATCGCATGACGAACAAGGAGAACGCTTTCCAGAAGGCGTCACCCGCGTCGTTCGACTACGCCTCCGACATGGGGCTCAACACCAACGTCGTCAAGTTGGAGAAGCCTGATGCGATGACGGTGCGCATCACGCTGAAGACAGTGGACGCCGCATTCTTGGCCAACATGGCGATGGACTTCGCCTCCATTCATTCGGCCGAGTACGCCGATCAGTTGCTCAAGGCGGGCAAGGGCGCCGAGCTGAACGTGAAGCCGATCGGCACCGGGCCCTTCGTGCTGCGCCGCTACGAGAAGGATTCACAGATCCGCTACGCCGCCTTCGAGAGCTACTGGAAGGGCAAGGCCAAGATCGACAACCTGATCTTCGCGATCACCGTCGACTCGGCGGTGCGTGCGCAAAAGCTCAAGGCGGGCGAGTGCCACATGTCTGCCTATCCCAAGCCGGCCGAGGTGGAAGCGCTGAAGAAGGAGCCCCGCCTCAAGCTCATGTCGCAGCAGGGCTTGAACGTGGGCTATCTCGTTCTCAATGTGAAGCACAAGCCGTTCGACAGCCTGGAGGTGCGCCAGGCCATCAACATGGCGATCAACAAGAAGTCGCTGGTCGAGGCGGTGTACCAGGGCGCGGGTGCAGCGGCCACGAACCCGATCCCGCCCACGATGTGGTCGTACAACAAGTCGATCAAGGACTATGAGTACAGCCCCGAGAAGGCCAAGGCCTTGCTGGCCAAGGCGGGCTACCCGACTGGCTTCGAGACCAAGCTCTGGGCGTTGCCGGTGCAGCGGCCCTACAACCCCAACGGCCAGCAGGCGGCCGAGCTGATCCAGGCGGATCTCGCCAAGATCGGCATCAAGACGCAGATCGTCAAGTACGAATGGGCCGAGTACCTCAAGCGCGCGAAGGCTGGCGAGGCCGACATCGGCATGTTCGGCTGGACCGGCGACAACGGCGACCCCGACAACTTCATGGCCACGCTGCTGAGCTGCGCGGCGGTGGGGGGCTCCAACTACGGTCAGTGGTGCAACAAGGAATACGACGACCTCGTCAACAAGGCCAAGCAGACGAGCAACCTGCCCGAACGCACCAAGCTCTACGAGCGGGCGCAGGTGGTCTTCAAGCGCGAGGCGCCTTGGGTGCCGATGGCGCATTCGGTGGTGTACCAGCCGATGCAGAAGAACGTCGAGGGCTACAAGATGAGCCCCTTCGGCACCGTGCAGTTCTACGGCGTGAGCCTGAAGTGAACCCACGAACGCCGTGCGCCCGTAGCGGGTGCACGGCGCGCATGAACCTCCCCTTTCCTGACGAGGACTCCCGATGCGTTTGACGACCCTGGCGCTCGCCGCGCTTGCCCTGGTGGCGAGCTCGTGCAGCACGCCCCCCCAGAACAAGGCTTCCCTCGATCGCAGCGGCTTCGATGCCAGCGTGCGCGCGCAAGACGACCTCTTCCGTGCCGTGAACGGGCAGTGGATGAAGGACACGCCGATCCCCGCCGACAAGTCCAGCTACGGCACGTTCTACGTCCTGAGCGACCGCTCCGACGCACGCGTGCGCCAGATCGTTGAAGAGCTTGCTGCCAAGAAAGATGCGGCGGGCAACGAGCAGAAGATCGGCGCCTACTACCGCAGCTTCGTGGACGAGGCGGCGATCGACAAGGCAGGCCTCACGCCGCTTGCGCCCTGGTTGGCCGAGATCGCCGCACTCAAGACCCGCGCCGATCTCGCCGCGCTCTTCGGCCGCTGGCAGGGGCGGGTGCCCACACCCTTGAGTACCGATGTCGAACCCGACGCCAAGCAGCCCGAGGTCTACCGCGTGTACTTCTGGCAGCGTGGGCTGGGCCTGCCTGATCGCGACTACTACCTGGTCGAGAAGAACGAGCGCTTCGACAAGGCCCGTGCGGCGTACATGCAGTACCTGGAGACCTTGCTCACGCTGAGCGGCGACACGGCCGCAGCGGCGAACGCAAAGCGCATCTATGCCATCGAGATGCGGCTGGCGCAGGCGCAGTGGTCGCGCGTCGACGTGCGCGATCCGATCAAGATGTACAACCCGTACCAGTTGCCCGCGTGGACGGCCGAGGCGCCGGGGCTCGACTGGGCGCTGATGCTCCAGCACGCGGGTCTGCCGGCGGGCGAGCGGTTCATCGTGGGCCAGCCGAGCTATGCACGTGCTCTCGCGAAAGCGGTGGCCGAGGTGCCGCTCGACGACTGGAAGCTCTACCTGCGCGCGCGCCTGCTCGATGACGTGGCGCCTGTGTTGCCGAAGGCCTACCGCGACGCCAACTTCGAATTCAGAGGGCGAGCCCTTCAAGGCAAGGAGCAGCCCCTGCCGCGCTGGCAGCAGGCCACGGCGGCACTCGACGGCGCGCTGGGCGAGGCGGTGGGCCAGATCTACGTGGCGCGGCATTTCCCGCCGGCCTACAAGGCGCGCATGAGCGAACTGGTGAAGAACCTGCTCGCCACTTATGGCACCTCGATCGACGGCCTCACCTGGATGGGCCCGCAGACCAAGCTGCGCGCCAAGGAGAAGCTCGCCGCCTACACCACCAAGATCGGCTACCCCGATGCGTGGCGTGACTACAGCGCGCTCACCGTGCGCGATGGCGACCCGGTCGGCAATGCCATGCGCGCCGGGCGCTTCAGCTACGAGTTCCGCGCGCTGCGGGCGGGCCACGCGGTCGACCGCCGCGAGTGGGAGATGACACCCCAGACCGTCAACGCCTACTACAACCCGTTGGCCAACGAGATCGTGTTCCCTGCGGCCATCCTGGAGCCGCCGTTCTTCGACATGGCCGCTGACGACGCGGCCAACTACGGCGCAATCGGCGCCATCATCGGCCACGAGATCAGCCATGGTTTCGACGACCAGGGCAGCCGCTTCGACGCGGCAGGCAAGCTCGAGAACTGGTGGACCGAAGACGACCGCAAGGCCTTCGACAAACTGACCGCGAGCCTGGTGGAACAGTTCAATGCCTATGAGCCGTTGCCCGGCAAGAAGGTCAACGGCACGCTCACGCTGGGTGAGAACATCGCCGACCTCTCAGGCTTGCAGATTGCGTACAAGGCCTACCACCTGGCGCTGGCCGGCAAGACAGCACCCGTGGTCGACGGCATGACGGGTGACCAGCGCTTCTTCCTGTCCTGGGCCAAGGCCTGGCGACTCAAGTCGCGCGCCGAGCGCGAGGCCATGCTGCTGACCGTCGACAGTCACTCGCCGCCGGAGTTCCGCGCCAACGGTGCAGCCGTCAATCACGACGGCTTCCACTCGAGTTTCGGCACCCAACCCGGCGATGGCATGTACAAGCCGGCCGACGCGCGCATCCGCATCTGGTGACCCATGCAAGGACACAGCTTCAGGCAACTCGCTCTCGCCGCCGCGCTGCTCGCCTCGGCCCCTGCCGCGCTCGCGGCACCGCCTCTGCACAGCGGCATCGAACGCGCGGGGCTCGACGCCAGCGTGCGCCCGCAGGACGACCTCTTTCTGGCAGCCAACGGCCAGTGGCTGAAGGACACACCCATCCCGGCGGACAAGTCGGCCTATGGCCTGTTCCAGATCCTGGCAGACCGCGCCGACGCGCGCGTGCGTGCCATCTGCGAAGAGCTCGCCGATGCGCGCGCCGCGCAGGGCAGCATCGAGCAGAAGGTGGGTTCTTACTACCGCGGCTATGTGGACGTGGCCGCCATCGACACCGCCGCCATGGCACCACTCGCGCCATGGCAGGCTCAGATCGATGCAGTCGTCACAACGGCTGACTTGGCCGCGTTGTGGGGGCGTTGGGCGGGCATCGTCGAGGCACCGGTCGCGACCTACGTGGGCGGCGACCCCAAGCAGCCGGCCATCAACCGCGTCGCTACCTATCAATCGGGGCTGGGCCTGCCCGACCGCGAGTACTACCTGAAAGACGAGGCGAACTTCGTCAAGGCGCGCGATGCCTACCTCACCTACATGGAGACGCTGCTTCGCCTGGGCGGCGATGCCGACGCGGCGGTCCATGCACGCGATGTGATGGCGCTGGAGACCCGCATTGCCAAGGCGCAGTGGGACCAGGTCGACGCGCAGGATGCCCTCAAGACCTACAACCCCATGACGGTGAAGGGGCTCAGCGCCCGCGCACCGGGGCTCAACTGGGCGGCCTACTACAAGGCGGCTGCCATGCCGAAGATTGACCGGCTTTCGATGCACGAGCCCAGCTACGCGCGTGCGCTGGCGCGGCTCGTCAACCGCGAGCCCATCGCCACCTGGCGGCATTACCAGCGCGTGCGCCTGTACGACGCCATGGCCGCGGTGCTCCCGCAAGCCTGGCGCGACGCCGAGTTCGCCTACCGAGGCAAGGCCTTGCGCGGCCTGGAGCAACCGCGCCCGAGATGGCAGCAGGCCACGGCGGCCATCGATGGGGCACTCGGCGAAGCCGTGGGGCAGGTCTACGTGGCGCGGCACTTCCCGCCCGAAGCCAAGGCTCGCATGAAGATCCTGGTGGACAACCTCTTCGTCGCTTTCGGTCAGTCGATCGACACGCTCACCTGGATGACACCCGCCACCAAGAAGCAGGCGCACAAGAAACTAGCGAGCTACATGGTGAAGATCGGGTACCCCGACAAGTGGCGTGACTACACCCGGCTCGAGGTCATCGGCGGCGACGCGCTCGGCAACCTGGCGCGTGCGCGCCGCTTCGAGCACGAGCGCACCGCGGTGCAGATCGGCAAGCCGGTCGATCGCACCGAATGGGGCATGACGCCGCAGACGGTGAACGCGTACTACAACCCGACGATGAACGAGATCGTGTTCCCGGCAGCCATCCTCGACAAGCCGTTGTTCGACCTCGAAGCCGACGACGCCGCCAACTACGCGGCCACCGGCGGCACCATCGGCCACGAGATCAGCCACGGCTTCGACGACCAGGGCAGCCAGTACGACGGCACCGGCAAGCTGAACAACTGGTGGACGCGCGCCGACCGCAAGGCCTTCGACAAGCTCGGCGACCGCCTGGCCAAGCAGTTCGACGCCTACGAGCCCGTGCCGGGCCGCAAGGTCAATGGTCGCCTCACGCTGGGCGAGAACATCGCCGACCTGTCGGGCCTCGAGATTGCCTACAAGGCCTGGCGCCTCTCGCTCAAGGGCAAGGAGCCGCCGGTGATCGACGGGCTGACCGGCGACGAGCGCTTCTTCCTGGCCTGGGGCATCTCGTGGCGCGAGAACATGCGCGAACAGCGCATGCTGGAGTTGCTGGTGAGCGACCCGCACGCACCCGCCGCCACGCGCGCCAACGGCACGGTGGTCAACATGGATGTATTCCACAAGGCCTACCGCACGCAGCCCGGCGATCGCATGTACAAACCGAGCAAGCAGCGCATTCGCATCTGGTAGCGCGCTGGTAGATATCTGGTCGCCAACTTGTGGCCCGCCGCCGGGCACAGGGGTTGCTCCCCTCGCCATCGGCAGGCCTTTTGCTCACACTCGACGCCATGAAGAAAACGCACTCCCTGATGCAGGCCGCCGCACTGGCGCTCGGCCTCGCTGCAAGCGCCGCCCATGCGGCCGGCACCCTCACCGTCTGCACCGAGGCCTCGCCCGATGGCTTCGACATTGCGCAGTACGAATCCCTCGTCACCAACGATGCGGCGGGCCGCACCATCTACGACCAATTGCTCGGCTTCAAGCCCGGCACCACCGAGATCCGACCCGGCCTGGCCGAAAAGTGGGACATCAGCGACGATGGTCTGGTCTACACCTTCCACTTGCGCCGTGGCGTCAAGTTCCACACCACGCCTTGGTTCAAGCCCACGCGCGAATTCAACGCCGACGATGTGCTGTGGTCCATCAACCGTGTGAACGACAAGAAGCACCCGGCGCATGGCGTGGCCAAGAACGGCTACGTGTACTGGGAGGGCATGGGGATGTCGGCGCTGATCAAGGCGGTGGAAAAGATCGACCCCCACACCGTGCGCATCAGCCTCACGCGGCCCGAAGCGCCGTTCCTCGCCGACATGGCGATGGAAGCCCTCGGCTCGGTGTACTCGGCCGAGTACGGTGAGCAACTGCTCAAGGCCGGCAAGCTGGATCAGATCAACACCCAGCCGGTGGGCACGGGGCCCTTCGTCTTCAAGAGCTACCAGAAAGATGCGGTGATTCGCTACACCGCCAACACCGCCTACTGGGGCGGCGCACCGAAGGTAGACAACCTGATCTTCGCGGTGACGCTCGACCCGAACGTGCGCGTGCAGCGCCTCAAGGCGGGCGAGTGCCTGGTGGGCACGAACATGAAGCCCGAGACGGTGAGCACCTTCGACAACGACGCCAACGTGAAGATCGTTCGCAACAGCCCGCTGCTCACGGCCTACATCGCACCCAACGCCAAGCGCAAGTTCCTCTCCGACAAGCGCCTGCGCGAGGCGCTGTGGCTCTCGCTCGACAAGAAGACGTACCTCGCGGCGGTGTATGGCGGCAACGCGACCATCGCGGGCAGCTTCCTGCCGCCTTCGATCTGGAGCCACGACAAGTCGCTCGCCAACCGCTACGACCCCGAGCGCGCCAAGGCACTCGTCAAGGCGAGCGGCTACGACGGCAGCGAGCTGGTGCTGGTCACGCGCATCGGCGGCTCGATCGATGGCAAGCGCGCCGCCGAGTTGATGCAGTCCGACTGGGCGCGCGTGGGCATCAAGGTGCGCCTGCAGATGATGGAGTGGGGCGAACTGCTCAAGCGCGTGGGCAAGGGCGAGCACGACATCACCTTCCTGAGCTGGGCCGGCGACAACGGCGACCCCGACAACTTCCTCACGCCGAACCTGGCATGTGCTTCGGTCGTGAGCGGTGGCAACAAGAGCCAGTGGTGCAACAAGGAATTCGACAGCTTGCTCGACCAGGCCCGCAAGGCCACCGACGTGAAGAAACGCACCGAGCTGTACACCAAGGCGCAGAAGCTCATCTATGACGACGTGGCCGTGATCCCGACCGTGTACCCCGTCAACATGACGGCCGTGAACAAGCGCGTGCAGGGCTATGTGCCCAACCCGTTCGCCAACAACGACTTCCGTGCCGTGAGCGTGCGCCCCTGATGTTCGCGTTCGTCCTGCGGCGCCTGGCGCTCATCGTCCCGACCTTCATCGGCATCACGCTGCTTGCGTTCTCGCTGATTCACCTGATCCCCGGCGACCCGGTGCAGGTGATGGTGGGCGAGCGCCGCCTCGACCCGGCCTTCCACGCCGAGGTGCTGCACCGGCTCGGCCTGGACCGACCGCTGTACGAACAGTACGCCGTGTACCTGTGGAAGGCGCTGCATCTCGATCTGGGCGAGAGCTTCGTCACCCACGAGCCGGTGTGGAGCGAGTTCCTGAAGCTTTTCCCGGCCACGTTGGAGTTGTCGGTGTGCGCCATGTTGTTTGCAGTCACCGCTGGCGTGCTGGCGGGCGTGGTGGCGGCGATCAAGCGCGGCTCGGTGCTCGACCACGGCGTGATGGGCTTGTCGCTCACCGGGTTCTCCATGCCGATCTTCTGGTGGGGGCTGCTGCTCATCATGTTTGCCTCGGTCTACATGCGCGAGTGGGCGCCGGCTTGGGCGCTCCCGGTGTCGGGGCGCATGGCGCTGGAGTTCGACATCACGCCGCGCACGGGTTTCATGCTCGTCGACTCATGGTTGTCTGGTGAGCCGGGCGCTTTCGTCTCGGCCGCGAAGCACCTGGTGCTGCCGTCCATCGTGCTGGGCACGGTGCCGCTGGCGGTGGTGGCGCGCATGACGCGCTCGTCGATGCTGGAGGTGCTACGCGAAGACTACGTGCGCACCGCGCGCGCCAAGGGGCTCTCGCCTGCACGTGTGGTGTTCGTCCATGCCCTGCGCAATGCCCTGGTGCCGGTGATCACGGTGATCGGCTTGCTGGTAGGGACCTTGCTGGGTGGGGCGGTGCTGACGGAGACGATCTTTTCCTGGCCGGGTGTGGGGAAGTGGTTGATCGATGCGATCAGCCGTCGGGACTACCCGGTGGTGCAGGGGGGGATCTTGATCGTGGCGAGCTTGGTGATCGCCGTGAATTTGCTGGTGGATTTGATGTACGGGTGGGTGAACCCGCGGATTCGTCATGCGAAGTGACTTGCCCTGCATCGACGCGCATCACAGGCCGCTCAGTGCCTGCGCGCATCACAACCCGCTCAGCCTGAGGTATCGAAGGCCTGCTCCTTTTGTGGCGCTTCGCGTGGTTTGTTCTTCGTACTTCGCGCGGGTGCGCCGGGAGTCCGCCCCGGCGGGCGGGTCACTTTCATTTGCTGGCCCAAATGAAAGTAACCAAAGCAAAGGGCCCTTCATTTGGCCGAACTGCGTGGCGGCAAGACGCGACTTGTCTTTGCCATGCCCGAGCGAGCCGCCGAACACCTGCTGCGATTTCTTCCCCACTCGCCTCGCTTCGCATCGGCATGCTCGGGCGCGAGCGCAGCGACGCGCCGTGCCGGTTGGCCCTTCGGACGAGCTGAGCAGCGCAGGGCTTGGTGGGCGCGCGCGCAGCGCGCATCAACCAAAACTGACTTGGGGCAGATGTCTGAGCGCAGCGGCCGCAGGCCGCGAAGCGAGTTTCTGCCCCGCCCACCAAGACCGAGCAGCGCAAGGCAGCCCTCGCGCAGCGAGGGCCGAGGAGGCAGGGTCGCTTTCTTTGCCCCCTTTCTTTGTCGACACAAAGAAAGGGGGTCGGCCGCCGGGCCGAAACCCCGGCGCGGCCTCACGCAGTGAACAAGCCATGCGAAGAGCAGCACGAGCCTTCGATCCGCGAAGCGGACCCTGTCCTGAGCCTGTCGAAGGGTCAGGCCGACCGGATGAGAGTGCGCGCGTGCTGAGGAATCCCGCCTTGGCGGAAGGCAACAAACCATGAGCGCCGTCCTCACCCCCGACACCCCTCACCTCGCCAGCTCCGACTTGCGCGACTTCTGGCGCACCTTCTCCCACAACAAGGGCGCTGTCGCCGGCCTGTTCGTCTTCCTCGCCGTGCTGCTGTGCGCCGTCTTCGCCGGCGTGATCGCACCGCACAGCCCCATCGAGCAGTACCGCGACGCGTTGCTCACCCCACCCATGTGGGCCGAAGGTGGCAGCGCCAGGTTCATCCTCGGCACTGACGACATCGGCCGCGATGTGCTTTCGCGCCTGCTGTACGGTGCCCGGCTTTCGCTGGCGATCGGCTTCGTGGCCGTGCTGCTGTCGATGCTGCCGGGCATCGCGCTCGGCCTCGCCGCGGCGTTCTTCCCTCGCGTCGGCACTGCGATATTGCGGTTGATGGACGTGATGCTCGCCTTGCCCAGCCTGCTGCTTGCGATCGCCGTGGTGGCGGTGCTCGGCCCCGGCCTGGTGAACACGATGGTGGCGATCGCCATCGTGGCCGTGCCGAGCTATGTGCGACTCACGCGTGCCTCCGCGATGACCGAACTCACGCGCGACTACGTGGTGGCGTCGCGCCTCGCGGGTGCCGGCACGATGCGTCTGATGTTCAACACCGTGCTGCCCAACTGCATGGCGCCGGTGATCGTGACGGCCACGCTCGGCTTCTCCGACGCCATCCTCACCGCGGCGGCGCTCGGCTTCCTGGGCCTGGGCGCGCAACCGCCCACGCCGGAGTGGGGCACCATGCTCGCCTCGGCACGCGACTACATCGAGCGTGCCAACTGGGTGGTCACCTTTCCTGGCCTGGCGATCCTCGTCACCGTGCTGGCCATCAACCTGATGGGCGACGGCCTGCGCGACGCGCTCGACCCGCGCATGAAAAGGCTGTGATGAGCAAGTCACCGAGCCGCCTCAAGACTTGCTCCGCCCCCTCGGGGGGCCGGCGCGCAGCGCCCTGGGGGCAGGCATGAGTCACCTGCTGGAGATACGCAACCTCTCGGTGCAGTTCGGCGCCTTTGCCGCGGTGCAGGGCCTGGACATCACGCTCGACCGCGGCGAGCTGCTCGGCCTGGTCGGCGAATCGGGGTCGGGCAAGAGCGTGAGCATGCTCGCGCTGATGGGTTTGATCGAGGCCCCCGGGCGTGTGACGGCCGACGTGCTGCGCTTCGATGGCCACGACCTGCTCACGCTCGCGCCACGGCAGCGCCGCGAGATCGTGGGCCGCGACATGGCGATGATCTTCCAGGACCCGATGAGCAGCTTGAACCCGAGCTACACCGTGGGCTTCCAGATCATCGAGACACTCAAGGTGCACCAGAAGGGGAGCAAGGGCGCGCTGCGCGACCGCGCGTTGGAGCTGCTCAAGCTGGTCGAGATCCCAGACCCCGAGTCGCGCCTCGATGCCTATCCCCACCAGTTGTCCGGCGGCATGAGCCAGCGCGTGATGATCGCCATGGCGCTGGCCTGCGCGCCGAAGCTGCTGATTGCCGACGAACCCACCACGGCGCTCGACGTGACCATTCAGGCCCAGGTGCTCGACCTGCTGGTGGCCTTGCAGGGCAAGCAGGACATGGCTCTCGTGCTCATCACGCATGACCTGGCGCTGCTGGCCGAGCACGCCAGGCGCATCGCCGTGATGTACGCAGGCGAGGTGGTCGAGGTACAGACCGTGCCGGCCTTGTTCGACCGGCCGCACCACCCCTACACCGAAGCGCTGCTCGCTTCCATCCCAGAACACAGCCGCGGCGCGAAGCGCCTGCCCACGCTGAGTGGCGTGGTGCCCGGGCTGCATGACCGGCCCGCCGCATGCCTGCTCTCACCGCGCTGCCCGCACGTGCGCGAGGCATGCCGCGTGACCCACCCCGGGCTGCAGCCCATGCCCGACGGTGGCAGCGCGCGCTGCCTGTTCCCGCTCAACGTCGACACCGCGCCATGACCGCCCCCTTGCTCGAAGCCCGCGACCTCGCGCGCCACTACCGCGTGTCACGCGGCCTGTTCAAGCCCCCGGCGACTGTGAAGGCGCTCAACGGCGTGAGCTTCACGCTCGACGCCGGGCAGACGCTGGCGGTGGTCGGGGAGTCTGGCTGCGGCAAGTCGACGCTTGCGCGTGCGCTCACGCTGATCGAGAAGCCCACCAGCGGCAGCCTGCGGCTCGCCGGCACCGACGCGGCCAGCGCCTCGGCAGACCAGACCCGTGCGCTGCGCCGCCAGGTGCAGATGGTGTTCCAGAACCCGTACGCCTCGCTCAACCCGCGCAAGCGTGTGGCGCAGATGCTGGACGAGCCGCTGCTGCTCAACACGCAGCTCACCCCCGCCGAGCGCCGCGAGCGCATTGCTGATGTGCTCACGCAGGTGGGGTTGCGGCCGGAGCATGCGCAACGCTACCCGCACATGTTCTCGGGCGGGCAGCGCCAGCGCATCGCGATCGCGCGGGCCATGATGCTGCAGCCCGGGCTGCTGGTGGCCGACGAGCCCACCTCGGCGCTCGACGTGTCGATCCAGGCGCAGATCCTGAACCTGTTCATGGACATCCAGGAGCGCACGCAGGTCGCCTACGTATTCATCTCGCACAACCTGAGCGTGGTCGAGCACATCGCCGATCGGGTGATGGTGATGTACCTGGGCCGCGTGGTCGAGTTCGCACCCAAGGCCACGCTGTTCGCGCAGCCGCTGCACCCGTACACCAAGGCCCTGCTGTCGGCCACGCCCAGCATCGACCCGGCCCGGCGGGCGAAGAATATCCGCATCGTCGGCGAGCTGCCTTCGCCGCTCAACCCTCCGAGCGGCTGCAGTTTTCACAAGCGCTGCCCCTACGCCCAGGCGCGCTGCAGCGAAGAGGTGCCGTTGTTGCGCCCGGTGGACGGGCGCGAGGTGGCGTGCCACTACGCTGAAACCATCCCGGCATGACGGGCTGGCTGCTGCGCCGCACCCAGGCGATGCCGCACGAGCTGGCGGCGGTGCTTTGGTCGTTCGTGTACTTCTTCGCGCTGCTCGCCGGCTACTACGTGTTGCGCCCGATCCGCGACGAGATGGGGCTGCAGCTCGGCGCGCAATCGCTGCAGTGGCTGTTCAGCGCGGTTTTCATCGTGATGCTGCTGCTCGTGCCGGCCTTCGGCTGGCTCAGCCGGCGCTTCGCCCGGCGCCAGTTGCTGCCGTGGCTGTATGGCTTCTTCGCCGTCAACCTGCTCGGCTTCTTTGTGGTGTTCCAGGGGGGCGGCACGCAGAGCCCGGCGGTGGCGCGCACCTTCTTCGTGTGGGTGGCCGTCTACAACCTGTTCGTGATCTCGGTCTTCTGGAGCTTCATGGCCGACCTGTTCGACACCGAACAGGCCAAGCGCCTGTATGGCTTCATCTCGGCCGGCGGCACGCTCGGCGCGCTGACCGGGCCGCTCATCACGGCCGGGCTGGTGCGGGTGCTCGGGCCGAAGTTGCTGGTGCTGGTGTCGGCGGCTTTCCTGTGCCTGGCGATCGTGGCGATCTTCAAGCTGCGCGGGCTGGCGCGTGAACGTGAAGCGGGCCGGCCCGAACCCGACGACGGAGAGCACGCGGGCCTGAAAGGTGGGGTGTGGAGCGGGGTCACCGATGTGCTGCGTTCGCGCTACCTGCTGGGCATCTGCTTCTTTCTCTTCAGCTACGCGCTGTTGTCGACGTTCCTGTACTTCCAGAGCGTCGACCTGATCCCCCAGCACTACACCGACCCCACCGAACGCACGCAGCTCCTCGCCAAGATCGATCTGGTGGTGAATGTGCTCGCGCTGCTGCTGCAGGTGCTGGCCTTCAAGGGCCTGATCACGCGGCTGGGCACGCGCTGGACGCTGATGCTGCTGCCCATCGTGTCGGTGCTCGGCTTCGTGGCGCTGGCCTTGTACCCCGTGGTAGCGGTGGTGGTGGCGTTCGGCGTGTTGCGCCGGGCCGGCGAGTACGCACTGAGCAAACCGGCGCGCGAGACGCTCTTCAACGTGCTCCCGCCCGAGCAGAAGTACAAGGCCAAGAACGTGATCGACACGCTGGTGCACCGCACCGGCGACACCGCCTCGGGCTGGGTCTTTGCCGGCCTGCGCGCGCTCGGGTTGACCGGCGTGCAGATCTCGTGGCTCTCGGTGCCGGTCGCGATGGCCTGGGTGGCGATTGCGTGGTCACTCGGGCGCCAGGCCGAAACCCTGCAGGCCAGGGAGGCTTCGTCGTCTTCGACAATCGGGCGATGAACAAGGCATTCACCAAGGAAAGCGACGGCGACGAAGACGACGACGACATCGCGTTGCCCGCGCTGCCGCCCGGCGGCAAGAACTACGTCACGCCTGCCGGCTACAAGCGGCTGCGCGAGGAGTTGATGAACCTGCTCGACGCGGAGCGGCCCAAGGTGGTCGAGGTCGTCTCGTGGGCCGCCAAGAACGGCGACCGCTCCGAGAACGGCGACTACCTCTACGGCAAGAAGCGCCTGCGCGAGATCGACCGCCGCATCCGCTTCCTCACCAAACGGCTCGACATCGCCGAAGTGGCCGATCCGTCGGTGCACCACGGGAGCGACCAGATCTTCTTCGGCGCCACCGTCACCTACGCCGACGCGCAGGGGCAGGAGCGCACCATCACCATCAAGGGCATCGACGAAACCGACAACCTGCAAGGGGAGGTGAGCTGGGTATCGCCGATCGCCCGCGCGCTCCTCAAGGCGCGAGTCGGGGACGAGGTGTCCCTCATGACGCCCGGCGGATTGCAGAAGCTAGAGGTGGTCGAAGTGCAGTACCCGGCGCCGGACGTTCCAGTGGCGTGAGGGCAAATTAGGGGCTTACCCGCGCTTTCTCGGCAACCCAATACAAGAAATGCACGAGCCTCCACTTTAGGATGAATGCCGCACAGTCGTGCAGTAATTCACACTATTCGAAGGAGACCACATGCATCACCTTGCCTTGAATGGCGGCCGCGGCACCTTGTCGCGCCTGCGTCGCCTGGCTCTGGCCGGTTCCTTACTGATCACTGCCGCGAGCGGAGCGCTTGCCGCCGTCTCGCAGGCTGCCATCCAGCCTGCTCCTGCGGGCGCCCACTTCCTGGATCGCAGTAGCCAGATCGGTGTAGCGGGCTACACCGACCGCGAGTTCCGCATGTCCGGCCTTGCCAAGACCTATCGGGCGGCCAGCACGCTGCGCTCTGACGGCAAGTGGAGCGCGACCGTCGTCTCGACCAACACGCCCTACGCGACGGTCATGCTGGTGCGCAGGCCCGCCGACCCGGCGCGCTTCAACGGCATCGTGATCGTCGAGTGGCTGAACGTCAGCTCCGGCTACATCCTCGACATCGACTGGGCCATGTCCAAAGAGGAGTTCCTGCGGGCGGGCTACGCCTATGTCGGCCTGACCAACCAGAAGACCGGCATGGAGGGCTTGCAGGAGAAGAACCCGACGCGCTACGCCACCGGCAACCTGCCCAACGACAACATCTCCTACGACATCCTGTCGCAGGCCGCCAAGGCGGTGCGTGACCAGTACGGCGTGTTGCTCGGCGGTCTGGTACCGAACAAGGTGTTCGCCACCGGGCACTCGCAATCGGCGCTGCGCCTGACGACCTACGTGAACGCCATCCACCCGCTCGACCGCGTGTTCGACGGATTCGTGATCCACGGCCGCGGCAACTCGGGCACGAAGATCTCGTCGACCGACCTGCGGGGGACGCCTTCGAGCACCGTGATCCGCAACGACCTGCAGGAGCCGGTGTTCCAGTTCCAGACCGAGATGGATGTGGACTCGCAGCCCGACACCTCGAAAGCCGTGGACACCGCCAAGATCCGCTACTGGGAGATCGCCGGCGGCTCGCACTCCGATGCCTACATGTTGCAGTCGATCTACGCCGTGAGCACGCGGCCGCCGGCGCAGTGCGAGTTGCCGGCCAATGCGATGCCCTCGTACCGCGCCATGAACGCGATGTACTCGCACCTGGTGAAGTGGTCCACGCAAGGCACCCCGCCGCCAACCGCACCGCGCATCACCCGCAGCCGCTTGACCGGGCGCATCCAGCGTGACAGCAGCGGCAACGCCCTCGGCGGCCTGCGCCTGCCCGAGATCAACGTGCCGTTTGCCACCTATGGGATCGACAACTCCACGACGGGCTCGCGCGATTTCCTCGACCTGTTCGCCTGCGTGACCAGCGGCAGCACGGAGCCCTTCTCGGCATCCAGGTTGCTGTCGCTTTACCCGGACCGCGCCAGCTACTACAGCAAGTACAAGGCAGCGGCAGATGCGGCGCTGGCGGCCGGCTACCTGCTGCCGGCCGACCACGCGAAGGCGCTGGCCGAAGCGGCCGTGGCACCGATCCCTCGCTGAAGGAGTCGATGAAAGGTCGGGCCCCGCTAGGGCCTGACCCGCGTCACGCGCAGCACCGCAGGCGAACGGCGAAGCGTGCGCATCACGTCGGCCAGGTGCAGGCGGTCGCGCACGCTCACCAGCAGCCGAAGCTCGGTGGTCTTGGCGGCCGGTTCGTCGTCCATGTCGATGTGCGTGATGTCGGCTTCGGCACTGCTGACCGCCGAGGCCACCTGGGCGAGAACGCCCTTGCCGTTGGTGAGCAGCAGCGTGATGCCGGTCTCGAAGGCACGCGCCGGTTCTTCGGACCACTCCACGCTGATCCAGCGCTCGCTGTCGCGTTCGAACAGCCGCTTGCCGACACCGCATTCGGCGGTGTGCACCAGCAGACCCTCGCCACGGCCGAGGTAGCCCACGATGCCGTCACCCGGGATCGGCCGGCAACAGGGCGCCATCTGAACCGACGCGCCCTCGGTGCCGTCGATCACCACCAGGCCTTGCGTGGGCGTGTCTTCGGCGGTGGCGTAGCGCCCCATGGTGAGTGTGAGTGGGTCGACCTTGGCGCCGCGCTCGAGCATGAGCTGCGCCAGCCGCTTGGCCACGATGATCGCGATCTTGCGGCCCAGGCCGATGTCGGTGAGCAGGTCGGCGCGCGTGCGGTTGCCGCTCCACTTGGTGAGCGCCTGCCACAGGGCCGCGGCCGCGCCGTCAGACGGGTCGCTCGGCGGCATCGACAAACCTTCGCTGCGCAACGCCTGGGCCAGGAGCTTCTCGCCGAGCTGCTGAGACTCCTCCTGCTCCATGTTCTTGAGGTAGTGCCGGATCTTGGAGCGCGCTCGGCCGGTGCGCACGAAGTTCAGCCAGCCCGGGTTGGGGCGTGCACCGGGCGCGGTGACGATCTCAACCACGTCGCCGCTGCGCAGCTCGGTGCGCAGCGCGACCGGGTCGCCGTTCACTTTGGCCGCCACGCAGTGGTCGCCCACGTCGGAGTGGATCGCGTACGCGAAGTCCACCGGTGTGGCGCCGCGCGGCAAGGCCATGATCTTCGACTTGGGGGTGAACACATAGACCGCATCCGGGAAGAGATCGATCTTCACGTGCTCCAGGAACTCGGTCGCATCGCGGGTCTCGTCCTGGATGTCCACCAGTGACTGCAGCCACAGCGCGCCCAGTCGTTGCGCATCCTGTGGCTGGCCGGAGCCGCCGATCTTGTACATCCAGTGTGCGGCGATGCCTTTTTCGGCCACCGCATGCATGGGCTCGGTGCGGATCTGGAACTCCACCGCCGTGCCCAGCGGGCTCACCAGCGTGGTGTGCAGCGACTGGTAGCCATTGGCCTTGGGGATGGCGATGTAGTCCTTGAAGCGGCCCGGCAGTGGCTTGTAGAGCTGGTGCAGCACGCCGAGCGCGAGGTAACACTCGGGCAGCGTGTTGACCACGATGCGAAAGCCGAAGATGTCGTTCACCTGGGCAAAGCTGAGGTGCTTCTCGCGCATCTTGGTGTAGATGGAGAACAGCGTCTTCTCGCGGCCGTAGACCTGCACCTTCTGGCGGGTGTCGGCAAAGGCCTTCTCCACCTCGCGCTGGATGCGGTCGACGATGTCGCGGCGGTAACCCCGGGCGCGCAGCACCGCCTTCGACAGCGCCGCATGGCGCCAGGGGCGGATGTGCTGGAACGAGAGCTCCTGCAACTCGCGGTAGGTCTGGTTCAGGCCCAGCCGGTGGGCGATGGGAGCGTAGATGTCCAACGTTTCACGCGCAATGCGCGCCCGCTTGGCCGGGGCCACCGCCTCCATGGTGCGCATGTTGTGCAGGCGGTCCGCCAACTTGATGAGGATCACGCGCACGTCGCGTGCCATCGCCAGCAGCATCTTGCGGAAGGACTCGGCCTGCGACTCTTCCTTGGTCGAGAACTGCAGCTTGTCGAGCTTGGTGAGGCCGTCGACCAGGTCGGCGGTGGCGGCGCCGAATCGCTCGATCAACTCGACCTTGGTGACGCCGCAGTCCTCCATCGCATCGTGCATCAGCGCGGCCATGATGGCCTGGGCGTCGAGCTTCCAGTCGGCGCACAGGCCGGCGACTGCAATGGGGTGGGTGATATACGGCTCGCCGCTTGCGCGGAACTGGCCGAGGTGAGCCTCGTCGGCGAAGCGATAGGCCTCGCGCACGCGCTTGATGTCCGGCGCGCCGAGGTAGCTCAGCTTGTCGGTGAGCGTGGCAAATGACGCAGCGGCCGCGTCCCCTGTAGCCGACGGCGGTGCGGCGGGCTCGCGCACACGTCGACCGACGCCAGACGCGGCATCGCGGATCCAGGTAGTGATCTGGCTGGCCATGCCCCGAATTTATCGCGGATCGCGCTCAGGCGACCTGGGGCTTGCCAAAAGGAAACGGCCCGCGTGGGGCCGTTTTGTTCAGTGTGCGTGGAGCGTTTCGTTCAGACCGGCACCTTGCGCAGCATCTCGAGGCCGACTTCGCCGGCGGCGATTTCGCGCAGCGCGGTCACGCCAGGCTTGTTCTTGGTCTCGATCTTGGGGGCGTGGCCTTGGCTCAGCATCCGTGCGCGATAGGTGGCGGCAAGCACCAGCTGAAAGCGGTTCGGGATCTTGGTGAGGCAGTCTTCAACGGTGATGCGGGCCATGGATGCTCCGATATTGCAGGCGGTCTAACTGAGGTTGAGAGCTGCGAAGACGCCGGATTTGCTTCTTCGCAGCGCAGCGTACTTGAGTCGCTGTGAATGAACGATCGCTTTCAAGTCAAAAAGCGCCGTTTCAAACAGGGCGTTGATTATAACGAAGTCGAAATGCCGGGCCTGAGCCACCTCGATGCGGGCATTGTGGAGCCGCTCGGCGATCACGTGGGGGTGGTCCTCGCCGCGGCGGGTGAGGCGCTGGGCGAGTTCTTCCCAGCTCGGCGGCAGGATGAAGATCAGCACGGCGTTCGGGAAGATCTGCTTGATCTGCAGGGCGCCCTGGTAGTCGATCTCCAGGATCACGTCTTCTCCGCCGGCGATGCGCTTTTCGACTTCGGTCCGCGAGGTGCCGTACCGATTGCCATGCACCTCGGCGTGTTCGAGGAACTCCCCACGATCGGCCTTGCCGGCAAAGCTGGGCTCGTCGATGAAGTAGTACTCGCGCCCTTCCTGCTCCTGCCCACGCGGCTTGCGCGTGGTGTGCGAAATCGACACCACCAGGTGCGAATCGAGCTCCAGCAGGGCCTTGACCAGACTTGACTTGCCGGCGCCGCTGGGCGCCGCGACCACGAAGAGGTTGCCGGGATAGTCCATGCGCGCGATTTTGCCCCGAACACGGGGGGGGCAGGGTCGGCCGGTGCGCGCGGGCGACACCGGAACGCCCGTGAGGCAGTCGGATATCACACCGCGGCGCGGCGGCAAGTCAGGCTTCGCCGTCCAGCGGGGCTGGCAGGGCGTCACCGGCCTGCCGGCGGCGAAACAGTGCCGCACGTGCCAGCACGATGGTGGTGACCGGGGCCGTGATCGACAGCACGATGATGATCAGCCACACATGCAGCGACAGTGTTCCTGCGCGCGTGCTGAAGTGCACGATCGACGCCAGGCTCACGATCCACGCGGCCAGGGTGGAAGCCAAGGCGGGGGCATGCATGCGCGCGAAGAAATCGGGCAGGCGCACCAGGCCGAGCGCAGCTACCAGCACGACGACGCCGCTTGCGAGCAGCAGCACCGCTACAACGGCTTCGGCAATCGGGGGCCAGCTCATTCGATCACCTCGCCGCGCAGCAGGAACTTGGCGAGCGCCACCGAGCCCACGAAGCCGAACAGCACCATCAGCAAGGCGCCTTCGAAGTACATGTCGCTGTCGTAGCGGATGCCCAGCACGAGCATCAGCAGCATCGCAACGATGTACATGAAATCGAGTGCCAGAACGCGGTCCTGCGCGGAGGGGCCCCGCAGCATGCGCACGAGCCCGAGGCCCATGGCGGCCACGTACATCAGCAGCGTGGCCGTGATGGCCATCGACAGCAGGGTGCTCATCCGAAGATGTCCTTCAGCGGTTGTTCGTATTCGGTCTTGAGATGGGCCACGAAGGCGGCCTCGTCATCCAGGTCGAAGACATGCAGCAGCAGCGCGCTGCGGTCGGGCGCGAGTTCGCACCACACGGTGCCGGGGATCACGGCCGTGATCATGGCGAGCGCGGCCAGCCCGTGCAGGTCGCGCAGCTCGAGCGGCACCGTGACGAAGGCGCTGCGCGGCGGCCGGCGCCGCGCCATGAAGACGCCGATCGCCACCTCGATCGCCGAGCGCACCACATCGCGGCCCACGCGCAGCACCAACCCGGCGAGCGTGACGAAGCGCCTCAGTGGTCCGGGTGCCGGCCGCAGCGGAGCCATCAGCAGCGGCAGTGCCCACGCCACAACCAGGCCGAGGATCAACTGCCCCGGGCTGGCGCTTCGACTGAGCAGCAGCCAGCCGGCGAAGAGTCCCAGGGACAGCCAGGGTGAGGGCAGCAGGCGCTTCATCGTGCGGCCTCCACATTGCGCGTGACGGGGCGCGCATCCATCACCGCCTTGATGTACTGCTGTGGCGCGTGCAGGGCGGCAGCCGTGGCCTGCGTGTAGTGCAATGCGCGGTCGCCCTGCGCGACCAGGGCCACCGCAGCGACAAGCAGTCCGGCGATCGGAAGCGTCTCTGCGACGCGCAGGCGGGGCGATGGGCGTTCAGTACCCGCCCAGAAATGGCGCATGCCCACGCGCATCATGGCCATGGCGGCGAGCAGCCCAGAGACGATCAACAAGCCGAAGAGCACCCACGCCGGCAGGTTCTGCAGGTCGAGCAAGGCGGTCAGCATGGTCAGCTTGGCGACGAAGCCCGACAGCGGGGGCAGGCCCGCCACCACCATGGCGCACACGATGAACGCCACGCCCAGGAAAGCCAGCGCGGCGGGGATCGCTCGCCCGGTGAGGGCCTGTTCGTCGTCGTCGAGGTTGGCGCCCTGGGGCGGCTCGGCGTCGATGAACGCGGGGAGGGCGTCGCCGCCGGCATCGACTTCCTGTGGGCCGAGTTCGACCTGGCGGCTGCGCTCGAGCAACTCGACCAGCAAGAAGAGCGCGCAACCCGCGAGTGTGGAACTGGCGAGGTAGAACAAGGCCGCGCCGGTCAGCACCTGGTAGTCGAAGCCGACCGCGGCGACCAGGGTGCCCGACGATGCGATCACGCTGAACCCCGCGAGCCGCGACACCTGCTGCGAGGCGAGCATGCCGACCGCGCCGAAGGCGAGCGTGGCCAGGCCGCCCCACACGAGGACGTCGCCGCCGAACGACGCCGAGTCGCCTGCGTTGGCGGGGAAGCACAAGGTCCACAGCCTCAGCACCGCGTAGACGCCGACCTTAGTGAGGATGGCGAACAGCGCCGCCACCGGCGCACTCGCTGCGGCGTAGGCCGGAGGCAGCCAGGCATTCAAGGGCCACAGTGCCGCCTTGGCGAGGAAAGCCACCGCGAGGATGGCGGCGCCCGCGTGCAACAGGCCACGGTCGCTCGCTGGCACCAGCGGCAACTTGTTGGCGATGTCTGCCATGTTCAACGTGCCGGTCACGCCGTAGAGCACCGCCACGCCGATGAGAAACAGCAGCGACGCCATGAGGTTGATGGCGATGTAGTGCAGCCCGGCGCGGACACGCGCCATGCCCCCCCCGTGCAGCAGCAGCCCGTAGCTTGCGGCGAGCAGAACCTCGAAGAAGACGAACAGGTTGAACAGGTCGGCCGTGAGGAAGGCGCCGTACAGCCCCATCAGCTGCAGCTGGAACAGCACGTGGAAGTAAACCCCCGCGTGTTGCCAGCGCGCAAGCGCGTACAGCAGCGTGGCCAATCCGATGCAGCCGGTCAAGACGGCCATCAGGGCCGAGAGGCGGTCAGCCACGAGCACGATGCCGAACGGCACCGGCCAGTTGCCCGGCAAGTAGATGCCGAAGGCCGCAGGCCCTTGATGCGCGGCGTTCAGCAGGAGATGCACCGCCAGCGCGAGGCCGACTGCGGTAGACGCCAGATTGATCACGCTCTTGATGCCGCGCCGGCCCTCGCCGAGCATCAGCATCAGCGCGGCCGTTGCAAGAGGCAACAGGACGGGGGCAACGACCAGGTGGTTGGCCTGGTACTCGACGTGGATCAAGGGCGCTCCTCCTGGCCGTCCACGTGGTCTCCGCCAGACAGGCCGCGAAGCGCGAGAAGCACGACGAGAAAGAGGGCCGTCGTCGCAAAGCCGATGACGATGGCCGTGAGCACCAGCGACTGCGGGACCGGATCGCTGTAGTGGGCCAGATCGGCAGGCACGCCAAGCTTGACGATGGGCTCGCGGCCGATGGCCAGGCTGCCCACGCTGAAGATGAAGAGGTTGATCGCATACGACAGCAGCGACAGCCCGATCAGTACCTGGAAGGTCCGTGGGCGCAGCACGAGCCACACGCCTGCGCCGGCGAGCACGCCGATGGCAATCGAGACCACGGATTCCATCAGCGGCCCCCTTCGGCGCGAGGCGAGTCGATCGCGTTCATGGTGAGTCCTTGTCGTCGTCGCCCGCTTCTTGTCGGCGTTGCGCGCGCAACGACTGGTGGGCGATGGCCGTGAGCAGCAGCAGGGTGGACCCCACCACGACGGCGAACACCCCGAGGTCGAAGAGGGCCGCGGTGGGCAGGTGCACCTCTCCGACGAGCGGCCAGTGCACGTGCGCGGTGTATGTGGTCAGGAACGGGTAGCCCAGCACGATCGAGCCCAGGCCGGTGCCCACCGCCATCAGCAGGCCGAAGGCGATCCACCGCGGAGGCATCAACCGCATGCGGGCCTCGACCCAGCGCGTGCCGCCCACCATGTACTGCGCGATGAACGCGATGGCAACCACCAGCCCCGCCACGAAGCCCCCACCTGGCTCGTTGTGGCCGCGCATGAAGAGATGGAAGGCGAAGACGCCTGCCACCGGCAACAGCAACCGGACGAGAACCGAGGGCACCTCGAGGTACTCCTGAAGGCGGTCGGTGTCGTCGGCGCGGTCGACGAGATCACGCCCCATGCCGCGCAGGCGCTGCTGGGCCGGCTGCTCGATGGTCTCTTGTGGCGGCCGAAAGCGCCGCAGCAGTGCGTACACCGTGATGCCGACGATGCCCAGCACGGTGATCTCGCCCAAGGTGTCGAAGGCGCGGAAGTCCACCAGCATCACATTGACGACATTGGTGCCACCGCCGCCTGGAAGCGCCTGCTCGATGAAGAACGGCGCGATCGACAGCGGCGCGGTTCGTGTGAGCAGCGCGTACGAGAGTGTGGCGAGGCCGACGCCGATGAGCACGGCCAGGATCACGTCGCGGCGGCGGCGCCACCATACGCGGGTGGCGATGCGCGGGTCGTCCTGCGCGACCCGCTTGGGCATCCAGCGCAGCCCCAGCAAAAAGAGCACCAGCGTCACCACCTCGACCGCGAGCTGCGTGAGCGCGAGGTCGGGTGCCGAGAACCATGCGAACGTGACGCACAGCACGAGTCCGACGACGCCCAGCATCGCGAGCGCTGCAAGGCGGTGGAACTTGGCCTGTTGCGCCGCACCCACCGCGCACACGCAGCCGACGATCCAGATCAGTACGAACTCCGGCGTGGCCGGCACGCGCGCGCGATCGCCCCATTCGAGCGGCACGATCAGTGCCGAACCCAGGCCGGCCAAACCGGCGATCAGCACCATCGCGAAAAGCTGAGGTTGCAGCCGCTTGGTGCTCGAGTGGCGCAGCAGCCACGACGACGAGCGCGTTGCGAAGGCCAATGACACCTCGAACATGCGCTTGCCGTCCAGCCCGAGCAGCAGCGGGGCACTGCGCGATCGCCGCTGCTTGAACCGCTCCGCGAACACCAGATAAATGGCGGTGCCGATGACCAGCGCCACCAGGCTCATCACGAGCGGGGTGTTGAAGCCGTGCCAGATCGCGAGGCTGTATTCGGGCAACACCCCTCCCACCACCGGCTTGGCTGCCGTGGCGAGCAACGGGCCGACCGACCACGCCGGCAGCGTGCCCACGACCACGCAGGCGATCACCAGCAACTCGATCGGCACGCGCATCCAGTGCACTGGCTCGTGCGGGCGGCGCGGGCAATCGGGTGGCGCACCGAAGAACACGTCGTGCCCGAATCGCAGCGAGTACACGACCGCGAACACGCCGGCGAGCGTGGCGGCGGCGGGCAGTCCCCATTCCAGCCACGGGGTGCCGGTGATGAATACGGTCTCGGCGAAGAACATCTCCTTCGACAGGAAGCCGTTGAGCAGCGGCACACCGGCCATGGCCGCGCAGGCCACGATGGCGAGCGTGCCGGTGATGGGCATCGAGCGGTACAGGCCGTCGAGGCGCCGCATGTCGCGCGTGCCGGTCTCGTGGTCGATGATGCCCACCGACATGAAGAGCGAGGCCTTGAAGGTCGCGTGATTCATCATGTGAAAGACGGCCGCGACTGCGGCAAGCGGGCTGTTCAGGCCCAGCAGCAGCGTGATCAGCCCAAGATGACTGATGGTGGAGTAGGCGAGCAGGCCCTTCAGGTCGTTCTGAAACATCGCCGAGTACGCACCCAGCAGCAAGGTGGCCAGGCCTGCGCTTCCGACGATCCAGAACCAGGCGTCGGTGCCGGCCAGCACCGGCCACAGCCGCGCGAGCAGGAAGACGCCGGCCTTCACCATGGTTGCCGAATGCAGGTACGCCGACACAGGCGTCGGCGCCGCCATCGCATGTGGCAGCCAGAAGTGAAAGGGGAACTGCGCGCTCTTGGTCAGCGCGCCCAGCAGCACCAAGACGAGCGCCAACGGGTAAAGCGCGTGGGCTCGCACGCGGTCGCCGGCCGCGAGCACGGCATCGAGTTCCAGGCTACCCGCCATGTGCCCGATGAGCAGCACACCTGCCAGCAGCGCGAGCCCGCCTGTCGCCGTGACGGTGAAGGCCATGCGCGCACCGCGGCGCGCGTCTTTGCGGTGCGTCCAGTAGCCGATGAGCAGGAAGGAGAAGACGCTCGTCAGCTCCCAGAACACGACGAGCTGCACCAGGTTGCCCGACAGCACCACACCGAGCATCGCGCCCATGAAGCCGAGTAGCAGCGAATAGAAGCGCGCCGCAGGGTCTTCAGGTGAGAGGTAGTAGCGCGCGTAGATGGCAACCAGCAAGCCCATGCCGCTGACCAGCATGCCGAACATCCATGCGAAGCCGTCGATGCGCACGATGAGGTCGATGCCCAGGCTGGTGAGCCAGGGCAGGCGTTCCGAGACCACCTCACCTGCCGCGATCTGCGGGTACAGCATCGCGAGGGGGACGGCCACGGCCAGCGCGACCAGCGATGCCCAGGACGATTCGAGATTGCGTGCGTTCGTCGGCAGCAGCGCTGCGACCACGCAACCGACGAAGGGCAACAGCAGGAGAATCAGCAGAGGCATCGCCGGGCAGTTTAGGAGATGCCGCCGCACATTCGAGAGAAACACAGCGCCGCGCTATGCGGGCTGTGCCGAGAATCGCCTACTCGAGGTTCTGCACTTGCTCGCGCAGTTGCTCGATCAGCACCTTCATCTCGACAGAGATGTTGGTCAACTCCAGCGACGACGCCTTCGAGCCCAGCGTGTTGGCCTCGCGCAGCAGCTCCTGGATCAGGAAGTCGAGGCGCTTGCCCACCTCACCACCTGCCTTGAGCAGGCGGGCGATCTCGTCGAGGTGGGCGCGCAAGCGGGCCAGCTCTTCGGCCACGTCGATGCGGATGGCATAGGCAGCCGCTTCGTTCAGCGCACGTTCCTGCAGTGCTTCCTGAGACACGCTCTGCGTACCGCCCGTGGCCGCCAGCGCCTCTTGCCAGCGCTCGACGAAGCGCTGTTGCTGGCGTTGCACGACAGCCGGTACCAAAGGCTCGGCCTTGGTCGCCAGCTCGCGGAGGCCGTTCACTCGTTCCATCAGGATCGCGACCAGTTTCTCGCCTTCGCGCTGGCGCGCCTCACGCAGGCCGACGATGCACCGCCGCGCGGCGTCGAGGGCCACCTCGTCGAGCTTCTCGGTTGCGCTGCCGCCCTTGCACCACTGCATGACCTCATGCACCGACAGGCCCTGTGCCTTGGGCAGCCACCCCTGAACGGTGCTTTCCAGGCGCGCCAGCCGGTTCAGTTGTTCGGGCTGAGGCGAAGGCCAGGCGTTGTCGGCTTCGCTCTTCGCGTTCAGGCGCAGTTCGATCTTGCCGCGGCGGAACGCCCCGGTGATGAGATCGCGCAAGGCGGGCTCCAAGGCGCGGAGCTCGTCGGGCAAGCGAAACCCCAGGTCCAGGAATCGCCCGTTGACGGAGCGCAACTCCACCGTCACGCTGGCACCTGATCGCGCGCTCGAAGCCTCGGCGGCGCCTGTGGTTTCTGTCGCAGATTGCGCCCCGGCGGTGGCGCTTGCGTACCCGGTCATGCTGTAGACTGGCATTCGACTTATCGCATTGCAAAAAGAGATTATGTCAAAGCCGAAACCAGCGCCATTGCCTTCGGGCACCGTGGTCGGCGGCTACCAGATCATCAAGAAACTGGCAGCCGGCGGCTTTGGCGTGGTCTATCTGGCCGAAGATTCCGATCGTCATCTGGTCGCGGTCAAGGAGTATCTGCCCTCGTCGCTCGCCGAACGCGCGCCTGGCGAATTGATGCCCCGCGTCAAGCCCGAGAAGCAGCCGCTTTATCGTTTGGGCCTGAAGAGCTTCTTCGAAGAAGGCCGCAACCTCGCGCAGATCTCACACCCGAGCGTGGTCTCGGTGCTCAACTTCTTCCGCGAGAACGACACCGTCTACATGGTGATGAACTACCTGCAGGGCGACACCCTGCAGGACTTCATCGTCACCGCGCGTGATCTCAAGCGCGACAAGGTCTTCCGCGAATCGACCATCCGCAGCCTGTTCGACGAGATCCTGCGCGGCTTGCGCATCGTGCACCAGCACAAGATGCTCCACCTGGACATCAAACCCGCCAACATCTTCATCACCAACGAGAACAAGGCGGTCTTGCTCGACTTCGGCGCCGCACGCGAAGTGCTGAGCAAAGAGGGCAACTTCATTCGCCCGATGTACACACCCGGCTTTGCCGCGCCCGAGATGTACCGCCGCGACGGCACGCTCGGTCCCTGGACCGACATCTACGCGGTGGGCGCCTGCATCTACGCCTGCATGCAGGGCTACCCGCCCAATGATGCGCCGCAGCGCATCGAAAAGGACCGCCTCGCGCTGAGCCTCTCGCGCCTGCGCAACGTGTACTCAGACAACCTGATCGAAGTGACCGAGTGGTGCATGTCCCTCGACCCGCTGTCGCGCCCGCAGAGCGTGTTCTCGCTGCAAAAGGAACTGGCGCGCGAGACCGAGCGCCGCTATACCAAACTGAGTTTCAGCGAGCGGCTCAAGCTGCAGCTCGAGAACCTGACCACCGGCGCGAAGGCCTAACGCATCATGCAATTCACGGTCTATCAGGTCAGCCGCAAGGGCGGCCGCGAGAAGAACGAAGACCGCATGGGCTATTGCTACACGCGGGATGCCGGTTTGTTCGCCCTGGCCGACGGCATGGGCGGCCACCCCGAAGGTGAAGTGGCCTCGCAACTCGCACTGCAGACCTTGGCCGCAATGTTCCAGCGCGATGCCAAGCCCACGCTGAAAGAGCCGATGCGCTTCCTGCACGAAGCCATCATCGCCGGGCATCACCAGTTGCTGCGCTACGCCACGCAGAAGGCGCTGATCGACACCCCGCGCACGACCATCGTGGCCTGCGTGCTCCAGGGCAACAACGCCTACTGGGCGCACTGCGGCGATTCGCGCCTGTACCTGGTGCGCGGCGAGAAGCTCGTCGCCCGCACGCGCGACCACTCGTATTCCGAGTTGCAAGAGACCATGAGCCACGTCGTGCCCATGGGCGAGCGCTTCAACCGCAATGTGCTGTTCACCTGCCTGGGCAGCCCAGGCAAGCCGGTGGTCGACACGGTCGGCCCGCTGGTGCTGCAACGCGGGGACCGCCTGCTGCTCTGCTCCGATGGCTTGTGGGGCACGGTTTCCGATACTGAGATCACCGATCAGCTCGGCAGGAACACCATCGCCGATGCCGTCCCTGAATTGGTCGAGCAAGCCCTGCGCAACGGCGGCCCGAAGAGCGACAACGTCTCGGTGCTGGCGGTCGAGTGGGAGTCGGCCGAAGACGGCGACAGCCAGAGCGCGATCTCCACGCAATCGCTGGGCGAAGAGGTGTTCGCATCCACCATTCAGGCAAGCGTGCTGGGCCAGGAGCCGCCGGACGAGCTCGACGAAGCAGAGATCGAACGCTCGATCCGCGAGATCAACGAGGCCATCCGGCGCTCGTCGCAGAAGAAGTCCTGAGGGGCTGGGAAGCCCCTCGCTCCCGAGTGCGGGAGCGATCCGCCGAGTGGCGCGGACCGCCCTTCGCGGACAATACGGCCCATGACATTCCAACGCACCCAATCCAGAGCGGCGGACGCGCTGCGCCCCGTCGCCATCACCCGCGGCTACACCATGCATGCCGAGGGTTCCGTCCTGATCGCCTTTGGCGACACCAAGGTGCTGTGCACCGCCTCGGTCGAAGAAAAGGTCCCCCCGCACAAGCGCGGCAGCGGCGAAGGCTGGGTGACGGCCGAGTACGGCATGCTGCCGCGTGCCACGCACACCCGCGGCGACCGCGAGGCTGCGCGCGGCAAGCAGAGCGGCCGCACGCAAGAGATCCAGCGGCTCATCGGCCGTTCGCTGCGCTGCGTGTTCGACCTGAAGAAGCTCGGCGAACGCACCATCCACCTCGATTGCGACGTGATCCAGGCTGACGGCGGCACGCGCACAGCCGCCATCACGGGCGCCTACGTGGCGGCGGCCGATGCCGTGAAGTGGTTACAAAAGCAGGGCCTGCTGGTCGAGTCACCGATCCGCGAGGCGGTGGCAGCGATCTCTGTGGGCATCGTGGAAGGCACGCCCTTGCTCGATCTCGAGTACGTCGAGGATTCGGCGTGCGACACCGACATGAACGTCGTGATGACCGCCGCCGGCAGCTTCGTCGAAGTGCAGGGCACGGCCGAGGGCGTGGCCTTCTCGCGCGGTGACATGGACCAGTTGCTCGCGCTGGCCGACAAGGGCATTCGCGAACTCGTGCTTGCGCAGCGGGCGGCTTTGGAGGCCTGACGATGCGCCTCGTGCTGGCTTCCAACAACGCCAAGAAACTGGTGGAGTTGCAGGCCTTGTTTTCGCCGCTCGGCGTGGAGCTCATCACGCAGGGCAGCCTGGGCATCCCCGAGGCCGAGGAGCCGCACGTCACCTTCGTCGAGAACGCGCTTGCCAAGGCGCGCCACGCCGCCGGGCACGCCAAGACCGCGGCGATTGCCGACGATTCGGGCCTGTGCGTCGATGCGTTGGGTGGCTCGCCCGGCGTGCTCTCGGCCCGTTACGCCACGCTCTTCGGCCGACCCAAGAGCGACGACGAGAACAACCGCCTGCTGCTCGAAAACATGGCCGTCCAGGCTGACCGCCGTGCACGCTTCGTGAGCGCGCTCGTCGCGGTCCGCTCGGCGGACGACCCGGAGCCGCTGATCGCCTTCGGTCGCTGGGACGGCGAGGTGCTGAGTTCTCCACGCGGCGCAAGCGGCTTCGGCTATGACCCGCTGCTTTTCATTGCGTCGTTGGACAAGAGCGTGGCCGAGCTCGACCCCGCTACGAAGAACGCGCACAGCCACCGCGCGATCGCATCGCGCCAGATGCTCGCGATGATGCGCGACGTGTGGCGCCTTGGCTGAGCGGACGAGCCGCCCGGCAACGCCGGGCCCGCGGCAGCCGCGCGATCAGAGGTTCGGGCCGTGATTCCAGTTCAACCAGCCAGCCCCGGCCGCACGGATGATCTTGTCGCGCGCTACATGCGCCCCGGCGTGATGAACCTTGGCGCGCTGCCGCCACTGTCGCTCTATGTGCACCTGCCTTGGTGCCTCAAGAAGTGCCCCTACTGCGATTTCAACTCCCATGAACAGCGGGGTGGTGTGCCCGAGGCCGCCTATCTCGCCGCCTTGCGCGCGGACCTCGAAGCCGCGTTGCCTCTCGTCTGGGGCCGCCGCATCCACAGCATCTTCGTCGGTGGCGGCACGCCGAGTCTGTTTGCCCCAGGTGCCATCGGCGAGTTGATCGCCGACCTGCGCGCGCGTTTGCCGCTGGAGCCGGGGTGCGAGATCACGCTCGAAGCCAACCCGGGCACGTTCGAGCGAGATCGCTTCCGTGGGTACCGCGAGGCGGGCGTCACGCGCTTGTCCATCGGCGTGCAGAGCTTCAACGATGAGAAGCTGCACGCGATCGGCCGCGTGCATGATGCCGCGCAGGCCCGTGCTGCGGTGGAAGAGGCCCGCGATACCTTCGAGACGTTCAACCTCGACCTCATGTATGCGCTGCCGGGCCAGACCCCCGACGAGCTGCGCGAGGACCTGGCCCAGGCGCTCGCCTTCAAACCGCCGCATCTGTCGATCTATCACCTGACGATCGAGGCCAACACCTGGTTCGCCAAGCACCCGCCCATCGTCCCGGACGACGACACCGCATTCGACATGCTGGACATCATCACCGCCGAGACCGAAGCCACCGGCCTGGCGCGCTACGAAGTCTCGGCCTTTGCGCAGCGCGGCCACCACTGCCAGCACAACCTGAACTACTGGCAGTTCGGCGACTACCTGGGCATTGGCGCGGGCGCGCACAGCAAGCTGAGCTTTCCGCACCGCGTGGTGCGCCAGGTGCGCTGGCGCGAACCGCAAACCTACATGGACAAGGCCGCGCAGGGCCTGGCGGTGTCGAACGACGAAGAGGTGAAGCGCGATGCGCTCGCCTTCGAATTCATGCTCAACGCATTGCGCCTGCGCGATGGCTTCGAGCTCGCGCGATTCACCGAACGCACCGGCCTGCCCCTGTCGGCGATCGCCAAGCCGCTCGACGAAGCCCAAGCGCGCGGGTTCATCGAGCGCGACTTTGCCCGTGTCAGGCCGACGGTGCGCGGGTTCGATTTCCTGTCGGACCTGCAGGCGCTGTTTCTCGCGGACTGATCACTGGCGCCGCGTGCGCTTGGTGGGCTGCGGGTGCAAGGCCAGCATCGACAGGCTCAGCTCCTCTCGCAGCCAACTGCGCAAAGCATGCAGCGGTGGCCAGTCTTGCAAGGCTTCCGGGTAGACCAGGTGATAGGCGTAGGCCGCTTCGAAGTTGATCGTCAGCGGCGAGAGCTGAATCAAGCGGCCTGAAACCAGCGCATCGGCGGCAAGCAGCTCGCGCGCAACGGCAAGGCCCAGGCTTTGCTCGGCGGCCTGCAGCATCAGCCCTGCGTCATTGAAGCTCGCGATCGGCACGATGCGCGCGCGCACGCCGGCAGCCGTGAACCAGGCCTCCCATACATCGTTGTCTCCAAGCAGTGGCTCGCGCGCGATCATCTCGGGAGAGGCGCCGCGCAAGCGTGTGGCGGCCGATGGCGAGCCGACCACGACGAAGGGCATGGGCTTGTCGAACAGGCGCTCCGACACGAGGCCCTGCCACGGGCCGATGCCTTGGCGCAGTGCGACATGAAATCCTTCGCGAACCAGATCGACCACCTGTGGCGTGGCGTCGATCTCGATCGCGAGTTCGGGGTGGCGCTCGCGCCAGCGCGCCATGCGCGGCAGCAGCCAGCGGTTGGCGAACGATGGGAGCATGGTCACGCGCAGCCGTTGGGCGGAGCCACTGGCCGCTGCCGCGGCCATCTGCACGCCATCTTGAATCTGTGCGAGGGCGGGTTCCACGCTGCGCAGCAGCGCCTGGCCCGCCGCGTTGAGCACCACGCGGCGCCCACGGCGGTCGAAAAGCGGGAAGCCGATCTGGTCTTCGAGTGATCGGATCTGCTGGCTCACCGCGCTGTGGGTGATGTACAGCGTCTCAGCCGCCGCGCGCAGGTTCTGCAGGCGAGCGACGGCCTGGAAGGTGGGCAGGGTGTGCAACGAAAGACGCGACATAGCTGGTAAGTATGGCTTACCAAAAAGGCGAGAACAAATCGATTCCTCTGCGAAAGCTGGGCTTCTATGCTTACCAGCACGAACCGAACGACATCTGGAGCCGACATGAACACATGTACCGCAGCACCCGCGCACCTCAATGCCTCTGCCGGCCGCCCCTCGCATACATGGCAGTTGTGGCACGACTTGGCTGCGCGCTGGTCGGCACACCTCGAGGCGATGCGTCAGCGGCAAGAGACCGAGTTGATGAGCCAACTCAACGCCGACACCCTGCGCGATATCGGCGCCCCGGAGCAATGGGTGGAGCGCTCCGCGCGCCGACGCGAGTTGGACGGCTTGCGGCTGCTCGATCTGCGCCAGTGGCGCGGCGGCTGATGCGTCGTCAGACGCGATTCATCGACATGCCGGCCGTGCTGCGAAGTCGATCGATGAGCTTGGGCGCGATCTGCGTGAGCGGCAGCACCTCGTGCGCGGCGCCCGCTGCGATGGCTTCGCGCGGCATGCCGAAGACCACGCAAGTGGCTTCGTCCTGCACGTAGTTGTAGCTGCCGGCGTCGTGGAGTTCTTTCATGGCCTTGGCGCCGTCTGCACCCATGCCGGTGAGCATGATGCCGAACGCATTGGGGCCGACCACGCGCGCGGCCGACTTGAACAGCACCTCGACCGACGGCTTGTGCCGGTTGACCGGGTCGCCGTCTTGCACGCGGGCGATGTAGTTGGCGCCGCTGCGCTCCACGCTCAGGTGGAACCCGCCCGGTGCGATGTAGGCATGGCCGGGCAGGATGCGCTCGCCATCGCGCGCCTCGGCCACGCGGATCTTGCACAGCCCATCGAGGCGCGCGGCGTAGCTTTTCGTGAAGCCGGGCGGCATGTGCTGCGTGATCACCACCGCTGGGCAATCGGGCGGCAGGTTGATCAGCACCTCTTTCGTGGCCTCGGTGCCGCCGGTGGATGCGCCGATGAAGATGATCTTCTCGGTCGACAGGCGCCCGATCGAGCTCAGCGTGACTGGCGGGCGGGCCGCAGCCACGGCGCCCGGGGTGGCCGGTGCGGGCGCGGCCAACTTCCTGATGTGCGCCTTGGACGCCACGCGCACCTTGTCGGTGATGTCTTCGGCGAGCAGGCGCAGGCCATCGGCCACGCCGATCTTGGGTTTGGCGACGAAGTCGATGGCGCCGAGTTCGAGCGCTTTCATCGTCACGTCGGCACCGCGTTCGGTCAGGGTGGAGACCATCACCACCGGCATGGGCCGCAGGCGCATCAGCTTGGACAGGAAGTCGATGCCGTCCATGCGGGGCATCTCCACGTCGAGCGTGATGACGTCCGGGTTGAGGTTTCGGATCATCTCCCGCGCGACCAGGGGGTCGGCTGCGGCGCCGATGCATTCCATGTCGGGCTGGCGATTGATGATTTCGGTGAGCAGGCTGCGCACGAGCGCAGAGTCGTCCACCACCACCACGCGGGTCTTGGCCATGTTGTTCTCCCTTGCGTCCTTGTCGGCGAGCCTCAGAACAGGTCGACGGAGCCGCCGCCGGTTGTGGCCGGTACGGCCTTTTGCGCCGCGGCGCGGTCCTGGGCCACCAGGGCCTCGGTGTTGGTCGGCGCCAGGCGCTTGACCATCGCCTTGCCGCTGCTCGGCAGGAAGCACACCTTGCGCGGGTACACATCGAGCACGTCCTTCGAGACGACCGGGATGCGCTCCGTCTTGAGGTAGTCCATGACGAAGTTGGTGTTGCGCTCGCCCACGTTCATGGTGGTCATGCCGCTCACCACCTGGCCGCCGCCGAACACCTTGGCTTCCATGGTCAGGCGCGATGCGCCGCGCTTCATCATCTCGTTGATCAGCAGTTCCATTGCATACGACCCATAGCGTCCCGAGTCGCCCGCGCCATCGGGCAGCATGAAGTGGTTCATGCCGCCGACCTTGGCCTGGCGGTCGTAGATGCACGCTGCGATGCACGAGCCGAGCGTGGTCATGATGAGCATGTCTTCGTCATGCACGAAGTACTCGCCGGGCAGGATCTTCACGGCGTCGTTCTTGAAGTGCGCGTCGTAGAAGAAGAACGACGCTTCACCCGGCTTGCGGGGCTGGGCCTTGAGCCGGTCCAGGCGTGAGCCCGGGGCCGCGTGGGAGGAAGAGATCAAAGCCATGGTGTCCCGATATCGGTGTGGATCTGCAGGGGCTTGAGCGGTGCTGACAAGTGCTCACTCAAACGCGTTCGTAAACCGTCTTTCCACGCAGGCGGAACAGGTCTTTGGATTCGGTGAAGTTCTCGGAGTGGCCTACGAAGAGCAGGCTTCGGGACTTCATCACGCCGTGGATGCGCTCCAGCACGCGGCGCTGCGTCGGGGCGTCGAAATAGATCATCACGTTGCGGCAGAACACGATGTCGAAGGGCTCGCCCAGTGACCAGCGCGCATCCATCAGGTTGTGCGCGCGAAACTCGATCAGGCGCGCCAGTTCGGGCTTGACGCGGATCGCACCGCTGTTGGCACCCTTGCCGCGCAGGAAGTGAGCACGCAGCCGCTCGGGCGACAGCCCGCGCGCGTCGGCGCCGTAGACGCCGCGGCCCGCGGTGGCGAGCACCTTGGTGTCGATGTCGCTGGCCAGAATCTTGATCGAGGCGTTGGCGCCCAGCGCCTCCACGCAGGTCATGGCGATGGAGTACGGCTCTTCGCCGGTCGATGCCGCGTTGCACCACACCCGCAGGCCCTGGCCGCTGGCGCGTGCCTTCAGTTCGGTGGCCAGCGCATGGAAGTGGTGGTCTTCCCGGAAGAACGCCGTCAGGTTGGTCGTGAGGCAGTTCACGAATTCCTGCCATTCGGGGTCGGCCGCGTGGGCCTTCTCGAGCGACTGCAGGTACTGGCCGAACGAGCGCAGCCCGGTCTCGCGCAGGCGGCGCGACAGGCGGCTGTAGACCATCGCCTGCTTGCCGGCATGCAGGCTGATGCCGGCGTGCTGGTAGATCAACTGGCGCACGCGATCGAAGTCGGCAGCACTGAAGGCGAACTCCTGCTCCGCGCGGTCGGCGCCAGCGGCGCTGCGCAGGGCGGCGAGTTCGGCGGGGGAGGCGGCTGCACTCATTCGGGCTCCAGGCGTGTAGGGGTCGGCGGGGTGGCCTGCGCAAGCGCTGCCGGGCCGTCGAAGCGGTCTATCGGGTTTATCGGTAGGAAGTCTGCTGGGCTTGAGTCGAGACGAAGGGCCAAGTTGGCGGGGATTCACGTTGCATCTCGTGCCCTGTGCGCGAAGGGGCCGCTGCTAGACTGGATCGAACCCCTTGTGGTCCATCTCGCACACACGTGACCCAGCCGCCCGCACCCAACGAACACTCGCAGCTCAAGCTGGGAGCGGCGCTGCAATTGCTGCGTCAATCTGGCCACCCCCTGCCCAATCGCGACGAAGTCGGCCGCACGGTCTGGCTGCAAGCGGTAATCGATGCGCTGTGCGATCTGTCGAGCCGCGACCCGTTGACGGGCCTGGCCAACCGACGCCAGTTCGAGCTGGCGCTGGCGCGCGAGATCGACCGCGTGGCGCGCGCCGGCGAGCCGGCGCTGGTGCTGATGATCGACATCGACCGGTTCAAGGCCGTCAACGACACCCACGGCCATGCCGCAGGCGACCTGGTGATCCAGGCCGTGGCGCAGAGCCTGATGGACTGCGTGCGGCCGATGGACACGGTGTCGCGTTTCGGTGGCGAAGAGTTCGCCGTCATCTTGCCCAACTGCCCGCCGGCCTTCGGTCAGACCGTGGCGGAGCGAATCCGCCGCAAGGTGGAGCAGCGCGAGGTGCCTATCAACCCGAGCGAGTCGCTCAAGGTGACGATCAGCCTGGGTGGTGCGTTCGCGCCGCAGTGGGTGCGGTCGTCCGCGCCGCTGTGGATCGAGCGCGCCGACCAGCAGCTCTACCGCGCCAAGGCCGAGGGCCGCAATCGCGCCTGCCTGGAGTCGCCGCCTGTGTCTCTCGTCAGTGCCGAGGAGAAGGGCATGCTCTTCGGCCACTCCCAGCTCCATGAACTCGAGTAAGCCCATGACGACCCTCTCGACACGCAACGCACCGGGCCGTTCCCTGCAGGGCCAGGCCCTCACCGCAGGGCGCTTGCCGGTTCCGGCGAACGGGGTGCTGTCATGACCGCGCGCATCATGGCCATCACGAGCGGCAAGGGCGGGGTGGGCAAGACCTTCGTGTCGGCCAACCTGGCGGCCGCCTTGGCCCGCCGCGGCGAGCGCGTGCTGGTGCTCGATGCCGACCTCGGGTTGGCCAACCTCGACGTGGTGCTCAACCTCTTCCCCAAGATCACCCTGCACGACGTGTTCACCGGCAAGGCCAGGCTGGAAGACGCCATCCTGCCCGCGCCGGGTGGCTTCTCGGTGCTGCTCGCGGGCTCGGGCCTGGTGGAGTACTCGCGACTGACGATCGAGGTGCGCGACCAGTTGCTCAAGATCATCGAGACCGTGGCGCCGCGCTTCGACCGCGTGCTGCTCGACACTGGCGCCGGCATCTCCGACGTGGTGCTGTTTGCCGTTTCGCTCGCCTCCGAGGTGCTGGTGGTGGCCACACCCGAACCCACCTCGCTCACCGATGCCTACGCCACGATCAAGGTGCTTGCCACGCAACAGCAGCGCACGAGCATCTCGCTGGTCGTGAACCAGGTGAACCGCGTCGGCGAGGGGCGCGTCATCCGGGGCCAGTTGCAGCAGGTGGTGGATCGTTTCGTGTCGCCGATGCTGGGCGAGGGCAGTGCACCGGTCAAGCTGGAGATGATCGGCGAGATCCCTGTCGACCCCGCCGTGCGCGAGGCCGTGCAGAAGCGCCAGTTGCTGCTGGAGAGCCTGCCTGGGAGCGAGGCGGCCAAGGGCGTGCTCGCTATTGCCTCCCGGCTTACGATGCCCGAATGACTGAAGAAATCTCCAAGCCGGCGACCGCGTTCGAGTGGGTCGGTGGCGAAGACGCCGTGCGCGCGCTTGTCGACCGCTTCTACGACCTGATGGAGCTGGAGCCGGCCTACGCCGGCATCCGCGCGCTGCACCCGAGCACGATGGAAGGCTCGCGCGACAAGCTGTTCTGGTTTCTCTGCGGCTGGCTCGGCGGGCCGTCGTACTTCACCGACCGCTTTGGCCACCCGATGCTGCGCGCACGGCACCTGCCGTTTGCCATTGGCATTGCGGAGCGCGACCAGTGGATGGCCTGCATGAAGCAGGCGATGGTGGATGTGGCGCTTGACCCGGTGCTGGTGCAGCGGCTCGAAGAATCATTCTTCAAGACCGCCGACTGGATGCGCAACGTCTAACCCCAGGTCGCTGCCCTCGCGCCCCCGAGGTGCGCCGCCTGGATTGGGGTGGCCCCGCGCAAGACTGCGCACGGCGTCTGATCAGCCCGCTGGCGCTTTCAGCAGCACCACCAGCGCGCCGCTGCCCCCATCGGCGGGGCGTGCCTGCACGAAGGCCAGCACCTCGTTCTTCTGCACCAGCCAACTGCGTACGCGCGCCTTGAGCACCGGTTCGCGGCCCGGCGAGCCGTGGCCCTTGCCATGCACGACGCGCACGCAGCGCAGGCTGTGTTCCGCGGCGTCGTGAATGAAGCGGTTGAGTTGCAAGCGGGCCTCGTCGCGCCGCAAGCCGTGCAGGTCGAGCTGCGCCTGGATGGCCCAGCCGCCGCGCCGCAGCTTGCGCACGACGTCCAGCCCGATCTCGGGGCGGCGGAACGACAGCGTCTCGTCGGTTTCGAGCAGGGTATCGACGTTGAACTCGTCGGAGAGCGACTCGCGCAGGGCCTCGCGTTCGTCCCGCTGGCGCTGCAAGGGCTCGGTCGATGCCGCCGAAGCGGCCTGCGGCACGCGGCCGGTCGGTCGCAGGGCCTGCACCGGGCCGACCGAGGTGGCGAAGAGTTCGCGCTCTCGCCTCTCGCGAGCCGCGATCTCACGCTGCAAGGCCAACTGGTGTTCAGCCTCGCGGCGCTGATCCTCCAGCGTGCGCTTGATGGCAGCCAGCGAGTCCAGGCCACGCTCCGCGGGGGCAGGGGGTGATGTACGGCGGCGCGTGCTCATGCAGGGACTTTATCGCCGCGTTCCAGGGTTCCCGGGGCGCCATCCGGGTGAACCTGAATGGAGTTTCCAATCTGCGTGAACCGTTTGGGCCTGTTCTGATCAGATCGCACGCGAGTCCAGAAAACAGCTTACGGGGAAGGCCTTAAGTGAAGCCCCCACTACCTCGCAAAGCCGCGAGCTTCCATGCTCTGGCTCAGGGCGGTCGCTGGGTGCGGCCTGCTTGTTACACAACAGTTGGGAGAAGGCCGCATGAACGCACGGCCGGTGGTGGTGGTGTTGGCGGCGGGCCAGGGCTCGCGCTTTCGGGGGCTGCAGCACAAGCTGATGCAGGGCCTGGGCGCGTCCACGGTGCTCGCGACCACACTGTCGAATGCGCTGGCCACCGAGCTGCCCGTGCTCGTCGTGACGACCGAGCCGCTGGCCGAACTGGTCGGTCGCCATGTGGCCCGTCGGAACATGGTCGTGCTGCCGAGCGTGCAGTCGGTTGCCACCCTCGCGCTGGGCATGGGCTATTCGATCGCCGCCGGTGTCGCCTCGAGTTCTGATGCGTCGGGCTGGTTGATCCTCCCGGCCGACATGCCCATGGTGCAAACGAGCACGCTGCTGGCTGTGGCGAGCGAACTCGACGCGCACCCTGTGGCCTACGCGCAGCATCGGGGCCGGCGCGGCCACCCGGTTGGCTTTGGTGCCGAGTTGTACTCCGAGCTGGTGATGCTCACGGGCGATGAAGGCGCACGCCGCCTGCTGGCCCGCTACCCTTCGCAGGGCGTGGAGGTCGACGACCCCGGCGTGCTGCTCGACGTGGACACCGAGGACGATCTGGCCCGCGTCCGCGTGGCGCAGCAGCAGATGCACCTGCGCGAGGCGCGCTGAACGCGCTGGCCGAGCGCGTTCAGGTCATGAGGGCGTGCTCGCGTGCGAGCGCGACCAGTCTTTCGATCTTCTTGTCGCGAATGCCATGCGTGGAGAGCGCATTCGCCGTCTCGAGCACGTAAGCGAGTGTGGTGCCGTACCGCCCGCTCGCACGGCGCATCACCTGCACCAGTTGGGCATCGTCCATCGGCCCGGTGTAATTGGGGCTGGAGCGCCTCAGCGTGAAGGCAAGTGCCGTCACGTCGCCCTGCGCGGTGCGGCATGACAGCCAGCGAGGGTCGTAGACGCTGTTGGGCATTTCGCGCGCCCACAGCCTTGGCAGTTCTTCTTCGACGCGGTCGCGGGCAATGCGATAGACCATGCCCTGGCACGACCCACCACCCACGAGCGCGAACACCAGCCCGGGGAACTCGGGCGTCCCGCGGTTGATGCGTGAGCGCATCTCCAAGGCGCGGTGCCAACCATGCACCCGGGCTAGCCGCTGCTCGATCGATTCGAACTCGGGCCGCCAGATCAGCGAGGCGTAGCCGAACACCCACAGATCGCTGTGGCCGCCCCATGCGGCATGGGTCTGCGCGAGCAGGTGCGCAGGCTCGCGATCGGGTGACAAGGGCCGCAGCGGTTCGACATGATTCATGGGCTGCCACTCTAGAATGGTTTGTTCCATTCAAGGAGGACTCATGAGTACACAAGACGACGATCTGCAGGGTTATGTGCTGGGCATCATCTGGCTCATCGTGGGCGCGGTCGTGGCCGGCGTGGTCGGCCTGGGCGTCTACCGCCAGTTGCACAGCAAGCCTGCGGCTGCGCCGACGGCTGCGCCGACGGCCACAGCCACGTCTGCTTCGCTGCTGGGCGCGACCCAGCACGTCTACTTTGAACTCGGCCAGGACAAGTTGGGGCCCGAGGGCGAAGCCCTGATCGTGCGAGTGGCCGAAGAAGCCCGCCGGCATCCGCAGGCTCGCGTGCGCATCTCTGGCTTCCATGACGCATCGGGCGACGCCGCGGCCAACGCCGAACTGGCCAAGCAACGCGCCCAGATGGTTCAGCACGCACTCGAAGCCAACGGCGTGCCCAGCGCCCAGACCGAACTGGACAAGCCCGCCGTGACCACCGGCGGCGCCGATCCGCGCGAGGCGCGTCGCGTCGACATCACTGTCACAGCCCCCTGAACGGCGTAAGCGCTTGAGTCCTGCGCCGTAGGAGATAGCCCACAGCGGCTGAGGGTTGCCGCTGATAGGGGTGGGCCCCCTTCGCGCCTAAGGTCGGTCGACGTCGATAGGCTGGAGGTACTGCATGGATGAACCCGTCCGACGCGGCCGCAAGGGCTGGGTCGTGGCAGCTGGGCTGCTGGGGCTGGTGGTCCTGGGGATCGGGGCCTGCGAGATCGCAGGCTGGCCCTTTCTCGCCGGCCCGGTGGAGCGAGCCTTGAGCAAGGCACTCGACCGCGAGGTTCAGCTCAACGCGCAGTCCAGTTCGAGTGAAGGCGCCAACGAGCATGCCACTGTGCGCTTTTTGGGCGGCCTTACCGTCAAGGTGCCCGAGTTGCAGATCGCTGCGCCGCAATGGAGCAAGCGACCCTTCTTTCTGCATGCCAGCCAGGCCGAAATGCGCTTGTCGTACGGTGACATCTGGCGCGCGAGCCGGCGCGGCCCGCTGGCCATCGAGCGGCTGCATGCCGATACGCTGAACGTGCATGCCGAACGCCTGACCGACGGCCGGGCTTCGTGGGCCTTTGGCGACCCCGACAAGAAACCTGCGCCGGCGCCTGCCGAGGCCGACAAAGCGGCTGTGTTCCCGGCCATCCGTGATCTGCGCGTGCTGCAGGGCGAATTGAGTTTTGTCGATGCACCACTCAGGGCCAACATCGACGCCAAGTTGCAGGTGTCCGAAGGTTCAGCCGAGGCGCAGCCGATCGGCAAGGCCGTGAAGGGCCTGGTCGCCACTGCGAAGGGCACCTATGGGCCAGCCAGGCTGACGGCCGAATTGCGCACCAGCGGTGTCGCCCCGCTGCTGCAAGAGGGCGACCAGGCCATGCCCGTACCGATCGTGCTCGAACTCAAGGCCGGCACCGCCGGGCTCGATTTCAACGGCACGGTGACCGATGTCTTCAAGCTCACCGACATGCGTGGTGAGTTCCGCGTGTCGGGCAGTTCTCTTGCGGCGGCTGGCGACCCGCTCGGTGTGACCTTGCCGTCCACCGGCGCCTTCAAGCTGCGTGGCCGCGTTGTCAAGAAGGGCCAGGTCTGGCATGTGGTGGCCGACGACGCGACCGTGGGCGCCAGCAAGCTCAAGGCCGAGATGACCTACGACATGCGCCCCCGCGTGCCGATGCTGTCCGGCCGCGTGACGGGTTCGCGCTTGTTGCTCGCCGACTTGGCGCCCACCATCGGTGGCGACCCCGACGCGAGCGCGGCATTGCCCGCGAGTTCGAGCACACCGGCCGCGGCACGCGTGATCCCCGACAAGGAATTCGATCTCCCGTCCTTGCGGGTGATGAATGCCGATGTACTCATGTCATTCGATCGCGTCGAACTCGGCAGCCTGTTTGCGCGCCCGCTGGAGCCGCTGCAGACCCATCTCGTGCTCAAGGACGGTGTGCTGCGCCTCGACGACCTTCGCGCCGGCACGGCCGATGGCAATCTGGCGGGCAGCGTGTCGCTCGACGGTACGCAGGACGTCGCCCGGTGGGGCACCGACTTGCGCTGGTGGGGCGTGCGCCTCGAGAGTTGGCTCAAGCAGGAGCGAGGTGGCAACGCACCGCCTTACGTCAGTGGGTCGCTCGCCGGCCGGGCGCAGCTCAAGGGTCAGGGCAAGTCCACGGCGCAGATCCTCGGCAGCTTCGAGGGCGCAGTGGCCACCACCTTGCGGCGCGGGCAGATCTCTCACCTTGTGGTCGAAGGCATGGGCCTCGACGTGGCGCAGGCGCTTGGCGTGCTCGTCAAGGGCGACAACGCGATGCCGGTGGAATGCGCCATCGCCGACATGCAGGCGAATCAGGGTGTCATGCGCCCGCGCGCCTTCGTGCTCGAAACGGGTGACTCCGTCATCTGGGCCGACGGCTCGGTCTCGATGAAGGACGAGGGTATCGACTTGCGCGTCGTCGTTGCCCCCAAGGACTTCAGCCCGATGTCGCTTCGTTCACCCCTCAAGGTGACCGGCACTTTCGGCTCGCCCAGCGTCTCCATCGAAAAGGCCCCGGTGGCTGCACGCGTTGGAGCGGCGGTGCTCCTGTCGTTCGTGAACCCACTGGCGGCGCTGATCCCCTTCGTCGACCCTGGCAAGAAGGATGACGGCCACGACAACTGCGTGCAGCTGCTCGATCGAGCGCGCGAAGCGGGGCGACTGCAAAAGCCGCGCAGCGGCTGAGGGCCCTTGCAACCCTTGCCCGCGTCCGGCCAGACGGCTTTCTTGACGGTGTAACTTGGTTACCTAATAATCGACCAACGAGTTACGGCGTTCCTGCCCGAGGCCAGCCCGCATGAAGCAAGCCCTGATCGACGTTACCGAGCGCATCCGTGAGCGCAGCGCGGGGCTGCGGTCGGCCTACCTGCAGCGGGTGGACGCGCTGGCCACGCGCCAACGCGGCGCCGATCGCATGGGGTGTGCCAATGTGGCGCATGCCTTCGCGGCGCTGCCTGCCAATGACAAGCTGCGCGTGGTGGTCGAGCGAGCCCCGAACATTGCGGTCGTCACGGCGTACAACGACATGCTGTCGGCGCATCAGCCCTACGAGGGCTTCCCGGCCGTCATCCGCGACGAGGCCCATCGCGCAGGCGCCACGGTGCAAGTCGCCGGTGGCGTGCCGGCCATGTGCGATGGCGTGACCCAGGGTACGCCCGGCATGGAACTGAGCCTGTTCTCGCGCGACACCATTGCCATGGGCACGGCAGTCGCGCTCACGCACGATGTGTTCGACGCGGCCCTGCTGCTCGGCGTGTGCGACAAGATCGTGCCCGGCCTGCTGATCGGTGCCTTGCACTTCGGGCACCTGCCCTGCGTCTTCGTGCCGGCGGGGCCGATGAGCAGCGGCTTGTCGAACAACGCCAAGGCCAAGGTGCGCGAGCAGTTTGCGCAGGGCCTGGTCGGGCGTGATCAGTTGCTGCACGCCGAATCGGCGGCCTACCACGGCCCGGGCACCTGCACGTTCTATGGCACGGCCAACAGCAATCAGATGCTGCTCGAAGCCATGGGCCTGCACGTGCCGGGGGCCGCCTTCGTCCACCCGCACGCCGAGCTGCGCGAGCAGCTCACGCGCCAGGCAGTGCGGCATGTGCTCGGCATCGTGAATGGCGGCCCGCGCTTCACGCCGATCGGCCGCCTTGTGGACGAACGCGTGATCGTCAACGCCATGGTGGCGCTGCTCGCAACTGGTGGCTCGACCAACCACCTGATCCATTGGGTGGCCGTGGCGCGATCGGCCGGCATCCTGATCGACTGGACCGATTTCTCTGATTTGTCGCACGCCGCGCCGCTGCTGGCGCGCGTGTACCCCAACGGCAGCGCCGACGTGAACCAGTTCCAGGCGGCGGGTGGCCCCGGTTTCGTGATCCGCGAGTTGCTCGACTCCGGCTGCCTGCACGCCGATGTGGCCACCGTCACGCCAGGTGGGCTGCGCGATTACGCGCGGCTGCCCGCACGTGGCGATGCCGGCGTGGTGTGGCGTGACCTGCCCGACCACACCAGCGACGACACAGTGCTGCGCCACGCCACGGAGCCATTCAGTGACACCGGCGGCCTGAAGCTGCTCACCGGCAACCTGGGGCGATCGGTCATCAAGGTGTCATCCGTGCCGGAAGCCAACCATGTGATCGAGGCCCCCGCGGTGGTGTTCGACGATCAGGAAGAGTTGCTTGCGGCCTTCAAGGCGGGGCAACTCGAACGCGACTTGGTCGCCGTGGTGCGATTCCAGGGGCCGCGTGCCAATGGCATGCCTGAGCTGCACCACCTCACGCCGCCCTTGTCGGTGCTGCAGGGCAAGGGCTTCAAGGTCGCCCTGGTGACCGATGGCCGCATGAGCGGCGCATCGGGCAAGGTGCCGGCTGCCATCCACGTGAGCCCCGAGGTGCTGGCCGATGGCCCGTTGGGCAAGGTGCGCACGGGCGATGTGATCCGCCTTGACTCCGTCGTCGGCACGCTGGACGCCCTTGTCGATGCGACCGAATGGGCTGCGCGTTCGGGTGTGGATCTGAGCGACGCCCGCCGCGCCGACAACAGCCACGGCCTCGGCCGAGATCTCTTCGGCGGCATGCGTCGCAATGTGCTGAGCGCCGAAGAGGGCGCCATCACCTGGTTGTGAATCGGCGTGCCGGGAGCGCGCCAACCAGACACCCTCAATACGCCATCCTCCATGAACCCACTCGAACTAGCCTCGCACGGACCGGTGATCCCGGTGATCGTTCTCGATCGTGTGGCCGACGCTGTGCCCCTGGCACGCGCGCTGGTCGAAGGCGGCGTGAAGGTGCTCGAGATCACCTTGCGCACGCCGGTGGCGTTGCAGTGCATGGAAGCGATTGCGCGCGATGTGCCGGGCGCGATCGTCGGCGCCGGTACGGTGCGCAGCGTGCGCGATGCGCAGGCGGCCCAACAGGCGGGCTGCCAGTTCGCGGTGAGCCCTGGTTACCTGAGCGCCATTGGCCATGCCTGCCGCGAGATCGGTCTGCCGCTTTTGCCGGGCGTGTCTACCGGCAGCGAGGTGATGCAGGCGAACGCAGACGGCTACGACTTTCTCAAGTTCTTCCCGGCCACGGCTGCGGGTGGCATCCCGTTGCTCAAGGCGCTGAACGGCCCCTTCCCGGACGTGAGCTTCTGCCCCACAGGCGGCATCACGCCCGAGACGGCGCCGCAGTTTCTTGCGCTGCCCAACGTGAAGGTCTGCGGTGGCTCATGGCTTACGCCGGCCGATGCGGTGGCGAGCGGCGATTGGGTGCGCATTACCGAACTGGCCCGCGCGGCGACTCGCCTGCGGGCCTGAGAGTTCTCACCAGGCGCCGACGTTCGGCATCGACACCCAGGGTTCGGCGGGCGCCAGCGCCTCGCCTTTCTGCAGCAGCTCGATCGAGATCTGGTCCGGCGAGCGCACGAAGGCCATGCGTCCGTCCCGCGGTGGGCGGCTGATCGTCACGCCGTGCTCCTGCAGGCGTTGGCAGCTTGCGTAGATGTCGTCGACCGCGTAGGCCAGGTGCCCGAAGTTGCGGCCCCCGGTGTAGGGCTCGGGATCCCAGTTGTAGGTGAGTTCGACCTGCGCCTGGCTGTCACCGGGCGCAGCCAGGAAGACCAGCGTGAAACGGCCCTTTTCGTTCTCCTTGTGGGAGAGTACTTCAAGGCCGAGGGCGTCGCGGTAGAACTTGAGCGACTGTTCGATGTCGGTGACGCGCACCATGGTGTGGAGGTACTTCATCGCGCCATTCTAGGAAGCGCTGGATGCCTTGGCTGGCGTCAGGTCCATGATGAAGCAGGTGGTCGTGGCGTGGGCGTAGAGCTTGCCGTCGTGCCCATAGAGGCGCCCCTCGGCCGTGCCCATGCTGCGGCCCATGTGAATGACCTTTCCTTCGGCGCGAACCAACGGCACATGCTCCGTGAGCGCGCGCACGATGTTGATCTTGAGTTCGACCGTCGTGTACGTCTTGCCGGCGGGCAGTGAGGAGTGCACTGCGCAACCCACGCACGAGTCGAGCAGCGTGGCAAACCAGCCCCCATGCACCGTGCCCAGCGGGTTGTAGTGCGCGCGGCGCGGGCGCCCCTGAAAGATGGCGCGCCCCGGCTCGATGAGCACGGGAAGGAAGTCGAGCGTCTCGCCGATGAAGGGCTGCGGCAACTCGCCCGAGAACATGGCGTTGAACACTTCGATGCCCGATTTCCCTGCCACCTGATCGGGGCGGATCACGCCGATGGCGCTGCGCCGCGCGCGCACGGCGGCTTCGTCGGCCTCCCATTCGGCGAGCGTCTTGGCGGCGGTGTCGAGATCCTGCGACATGTGAGTTCCTTGATGATTGCAATTACAACGATTGTAGATACACTTAATGCATGCAAGCAAGACACCGTTCGTCGGGCGCTTCGCAGCCCGACACACCGCCCCCGCCATCCAGCGACCCCGCCCCGCGCGGCTGCACCCACTTCAAGCTGAAGCAGCTGTCGCGCAGCGTGAGCCGGCGCTTCGATGCCACGGTGGGTGCCAGTGGCCTGAAGACCACGCAGTACTCCTTGCTCAACCATGTGGTGCTGCTGGGGCCGATCCGGCCTTCGGATTTGGCGGACCGCATGAGCCTCGATGCCTCGACCCTCACGCGCAACCTGCAGCCGCTCGTGGCGCAGGGCTGGCTGGAGCTCGGCGCCGGCGCCGACGCGCGCAGCCGTCTTGTCACGATCACCGAAGCGGGCCGTGCCAAGTGGGCCGAGGCGAAGCGCCTGTGGAAGCAGGCACAGCTCGACATCAACTCGCACTTGGGTGCACAACGCGTGGCACGCCTGCACGCGCTGCTCGACGAATGCATGACCCTCATGGCCGCAGACGCCCAAGGAGACACGAATGACTAACGCCACCGGAGGCGCGATGGCGCCGCAACGCCAGCTCGCCGTCTGGCTGGTCCTGCTGGCCGCAGCGGGCACCTTCTCGCTCACGATGGGTGCGCGCCAGTCGATGGGCCTCTTTCTTGGCACGCTGAACAGCCACACGGGGCTTGGCATCGCGAGCATCAGCCTCGCCTTCGCGTTTGGCCAGCTCTGGTGGGGGCTCACGCAGCCCTTCGCCGGCATGGTGGCCGACCGTGTGGGTGCGGCGCGCGTGCTGGTGCTTGGCGTGGTTCTGATCGCGGTGGGCACGGCGTTGGTGCCGTTCATGACGACCACGCTCGGGCTGATCTTCGCCATCGGCGTCTTGTCAGCGGGTGGTGCCGGCATGGCGGGCCCGGCGGTGCTGATGGCCGCCACCACGCGTCTCGTGCCCGCGGAGAAGCGCGGCATGGCGTCGGGCATCGTCAATGCGGGTGGCTCATTCGGGCAGTTCGTGTTTGCACCGCTGGCGGCCGGCATCACGGCCGCCGCAGGCTGGGTGGCCGCGTTGCAGAGCATGGCCGTCATCACCCTGCTGGCCCTGCCGGCCGCCTGGGTGTTGCGCGGGAATGCCAGGCAGCTTGGCGCGGCCAGCGCGGGGGCCGGCAGCACCAAGAGCGAGACCACGCGCGAGGCCATCGCGCGCGCGGTGCGCGACCCAAGCTACCGCATGCTGTGTGCGGGCTTCTTCGTGTGCGGCTTCCACGTTGCTTTCATCGCCACGCACCTGCCGGGCGTCGTGGCATCGTGCAACCTGCCACCTGCGCTGGGCGCGTGGGCCTTGGGCACGGTGGGCCTGTTCAACATCGTGGGCAGCGTGGCCATGGGCTGGGCGGTGTCGTTCCAGGGCGGGCGCTGGCGGATGAAGTCTCTGCTGTCGCTCGTGTATGCCACCCGGGCGCTGGCCGTGCTGCTGTTCCTGATCGCCCCCAAGACCGAGCTCACCTTTCTCGTGTTCGCCGCCGTCATCGGCGTCAGCTACCTCTCGACCGTGCCGCCCACGGCGGGCCTGGTGGCCAAGTTCTACGGCCCGTCGCACATGGCGACCTTGTTCGGCCTGGTGATGCTGGCGCACCAGATCGGCGGCTTTCTGGGTGCGTACTTCGGTGGCAAGGCCTTCGAGTGGACCGGCAGCTACAACTGGATGTGGTACGTCGACATCGTGCTCGCCATCGGTGCGGCGCTGATCCACCTGCCGATCCGCGAGGCCGCGGCGCCGCGAGCGATGCAGCCTGCGAAGGCCTGAGTTCTAACGCGTGGCGTCTAGCCCGGGTGTCACGTCCTCACCGTAGGCGGTCTTCCAGCGCGAAACGATGGGCGCGTACTCGTCGAGGCGTTGGCCGGGCAGGCCGTCGTCGGTGTGCCAGTTCTCGACGCGTGTCTCCACCGCGAAGTGGCTCGTCGGCTTGAAGGCTGCCGGTTCGTCCAGGCTGCCCACGGTGAGGTCGATGTTCTCGGAATCGAGGTACTTGAAGCTGAGCGGTGTGCCGCATCGATTGCAGAAGCCCCGTTGCGCGAGCCGTGACGACGCGTAGTAGCTCGGCTCGGCACCCGTCCACACCACCTGCGCCTGCTTGAGGTTGAAGAACGTGGCGCGCGTGTTGCCCATGGCGAGCTGGCACATGCGGCAGTGGCAGTAGTAGCCCTCGCGGTGCGTGGGCGTGGCGCTGTAGCGCACATGGCCGCAGAGGCAGCCGCCTGTCACGGCGGGCAAGAGGGTGGCGGGTTCGGTCATGGCAATCGACTCTTCAGAGGCCCACGCCGAGCAGTACCAGCACCCCGACGATGGCGAACACGATGGCGGCCACGGCATGCACCCAGGCCAGCGGCACGAAGCGCACGGCCCGCTCCCCGAAGAGAACGGCCGGCACGTTGGCGATCATCATGCCCAAGGTGGTGCCGAGCGTCACCCACAGCAACGACTTGAATCGCGCCGCGAGCATCACCGTGGCCACCTGGGTCTTGTCGCCCATCTCGGCAAGAAAGAACGCGATGACCGTGACGCCGAACACCCCCCAGCGCCCGGCGCTCGCGCTTTCGCCGTCGTCGTCCATCTTGTCGGGCACAAGCATCCATGTCGCCACGGCGAGGAAGGAGCCGCCGAGAACCCAGCGCATCCATGTCGGGTCGATCAGGCTCTCGATCCATGAGCCCAGAGCCGCCGCCGCCGCGTGGTTGGCGAGAGTCGCCACCAGGATGCCGAGGATGATGGGCACAGGCTTGCGGTAGCGCGCGGCCAGCAGCAGGGCGAGCAACTGGGTCTTGTCGCCGATTTCGCTGATCGCAACGATGCCGGTCGACGTCAGGAACGCATCGAAGGCCATCAATTGCCCGGCACCGTGTAGTTGAGCGTCATGCGCCCGCCGTCGACGTACACGATTTCACCCGTCATGTAGCTCGACGCGCTGCTCAACAGGAAGGCGCAGACCTCAGCAATCTCGTCGGGCTCGCCCAGGCGTTTCATGGGTGTTCGGCTCATGATGCGGGCCTTGGCCTCCTCGCTGCCCAGCACGGCATTGCGTGCCAGCTCGGTGGCGATGGTGCCTGGCGCCACGGCATTGACGCGGATCCCGCGGTCGGCCAACGACAAGGCCATCACCCGCGTGAGCTGGTTGATGCCGCCCTTGCTCACGTTGTAGCTGGCGATGCTGGGGATGGCCATCACGCCATTGACCGAACTCATGTTGACGATGGCACCGCCGCCCGTCTGGACCAACTCGCGTGCCACGGCCTGCGCGACCAGGAACGAGCCCTTCAGGTTGACGTCGAGCACGGCATCCCAGTCAGATTCGGTGATGTCGAGGAACTCGGCGGCCTTGAAGATGCCCGCGTTGTTGACCAGCCCGGTGATGCGGCCCAAGGCCGACACTGTTTGCACCACCGCTGCATCGACCTCGGCCTTGGACGCGACGTTGCAGTGCACGTACACCGCGCGCCGCCCCTGTGCGACGAGCGATGCCGCCAGCGCTTGGCCGCGCACGTCGTCCATATCCCACAGCGAGACCGCCGCGCCATCTTGCGACAGGCGATCCACACACGCCGCACCGATGCCCTGTGCGGCGCCGGTGACGATCACCACCTGATCCTGCAAACCGAAATGAACGCGGCTCATGGGCGTGCTCCTCCATCCAGCCACACGGCAAGGCCCTGGGCGTTGAGTTCGATGTCGCTGGCGAGCAAGTCGAGCACCTGCGCTTCAGGCAAGGCGCATTCGTGTGCTCGCACGCGGCGCAGGTAGGTGGCGCGCAGCGCGCCCTTCAATTGATCGTGGCGATCCGGGTCGCCGCGCACGGCGTGCGCAAGGTGAACGAGTTCGTCGATCTGCGCCAGCAACGAGGCGCCGAGTGCGGCCACGTTCTGTACGCGGCCATAGTGGGTGAGGTACATGGCCTCGGGCGCGTACGACAGCATGCGCTGGATCGATTGCTTCAGCGCCTCGGGTTCGAACTGCACGGGTGTGGTGGTGGGCAGGATCCAGGGGCCGCGCACGGTGTCGAACTCGCGGTAGCTCAGGCCGAAGGTGTCGCCGGTGAAGAAGCCGCGGCTCGTGGCATCCCAGACGCAGTGGTGGTGCTTGGCGTGGCCGGGCGTGTGCAGCATTTGCAAGGGGCGGTCACCCAGGTGGATGGTCATGCCATCGGTGCTGACGACGACACGTTCCTGGGGCACTGGCACCACGGTGCCGTAAGAGCGTTGCACCTCCTCGGCGCCATAGACCGCGCTTGCACCGGCGATCAGTGCGCCCGGGTCGACCATGTGCCGCTCGCCGCGCGGGTGAATCAGCAGGCGCGCCGCGGGCAGGGCAGCCATCAGTGCGCCGGCGCCGCCAGCGTGGTCGAGATGCACGTGGGTGGGGATCACCCAGTCGACGGCATCGGGGCGCAAGCCCGCGGTGGCCAAGGCATCGAGCAGCCGCGGCACGCTGTGGCTGGTGCCGGTGTCGATGAAGGCGGCGCGGCCCTGGTGGCTGAGCAGATAGGCCGCATCGAAACCCGGCCGATGGAAGGCGGTGTCGATGACGTGGATGCCGCGCGGCAGCTCCGTCGCCGAGGGGGTGGATAAAGGCATGGGGCATTCTAGGAGCGGGGTCGTGCGCCGCACTCTCGCGTGGGTGATGCGCGCCCGCTCGTCATGCCGCCAGCAGGCCACCGTCGATCGGCAGCGCGTGGCCGGTGATGAAGCTGCTGGCGTCCGAGAAAAGCCAGGCCACGGCCTCGGCCACCTCGGCGAGCGCGCCCACGCGCCCGGCCGGGTAGAGCGCCTTGATCTGCGCCTCGCGTTCGGCATCGCCCCCGAAGATCACGTCGCTCATGGTGGTGTCGTCGATGATCCCTGGGCACACCGCGTTGATGCGCAGCCCCTGGTTCGCGTACTCGAGCGCCGCGGCCCGCGTGAGGCCGACCACCCCGTGCTTGCTGGCGATGTACGCGGCCCCGACGATGCGGTTGGCAAACAGACCGGCTACCGACGCGTGGTTGACGATCACGCCGCCGCCACGCGCCAGCATCAGCGGGATCTCGTGCTTCATGCACAGCCACACGCCTTTCAGGTTGACGTCGATCACGCGGTCCCACACCGGCTCGGCCTGGTCGGCCGACGCGAGAAAGGTGCCGTCCAGCACGCCGGCGTTGTTGAAGGCACCGTCCAGCCGACCGTGGTGGGTGATCACGTACTGCAGCGTGCTCTGCACTTGCGCCGCATCGCGCACGTCCATGGCGCGAAAGTGCGCCTCGCCGCCAGCCTGCCGAATCGCGTGCGCCACGGCCGCGCCGCCGGCTTCGTCCAAATCGGCGATCACTACCGTGGCGCCTTCGCGCGCCAGCACCTCGGCGGTGGCGCGGCCGATGCCTGAGCTGCCGCCGGTGACGAGGATGACCTTGTTGTCGAGCCTGCGGCCGGTGGCCGGGCGCAGGGTGGAAAGAGGGCTGCGCGCGCGGGTGGCGGCAAGGGTGGCGTTGGCCATGAGAGAGCTCCTTGAACGATGAGCTTCCAGCCTAGGCAGGGCCGCGCGTGGCGTCCTGCGCTGGCGCTGATCGATTGCTGATTCCCGACAGCCGTTGCGATGCGGGCCCGAAGCATCAGGAATCGATCAGCGCCCGACAAGGACAGGCACGGCGTCGCTGCCTAGGCTGAGCACATCCGTGAACCACGAAGCCAATCTGACCATGCACACCTTCATCGTTCGGCGCGTCGGCGTGGCCGCCAACGCGTGCGAGCTCGACGCCGCATTCATGCGGCTGCGCGACTTCGAAGAAGCGCCCTCGGCACTGCGCGCGCAGTGGCTGCACTCGTACGTGCTGCGAGAACCCGACGGCCGCTTCGGCCTGGCCTGTGTGTTCCGCGCCGACGAACTCGGCACCCTGCACCGCCATGCCGAGCGGTGCCAGCTGCCTGCGCAGGAGATCCTCCCCGTGGCCAGCCTGCAGAAAGAGCGTGCCTTCGCACCGGCGCTGGTGCATCTGGTGCGGCGCCGCCGAGGCTGGTCGACGATGTCCGATCTCGAACTGGCTCGAGCCGCCGCCCGCCATGTGGCCGAAGAGCACATGCCGCGCCTGGTGAGCTGGTTGCACAGCTACGCCGTGCGCGAGCCCGACGGCAGCCTCGGATCGGTGTGCCTGTACCAGGGCGTGAGCGCCATCGCATTGGGCGCTCACGCGGCACGCGCCGGTATCCCTGCCGACGTCATCCATCCGGTGCTGGGTCGCATCGTGTTTCGCGCCCAGGCGCAAGGCCTGCCCGAGGCCGCCGGCAGCGCGTCGGCCTGATCGCGTAGGGGCGATGGATCAGGAAACGATCAGCTTGCGCAGAGGACGCCAACGCCCCCGCTTCCTACGATTTCCCCATGGCCCGATCACCTGCCGATGCGCAGCCTGCAAGGCGCCACAACCCATGGCCGCGACCCCGCAGCGCGGCTCACAGGTTCTTCATTTCTCTGCGGGATTCACTTCAAGGCAACACACCATGAAACGCTATCTGATCGAACGCCACATCCCCGCCGTGGGCAGCATGACCGCGCAGCAGCTCAAGGAGGCTTCGGCCACCTCGAACGCCGCGCTGACCAAGCTCTCGGGCAAGGTGCAGTGGGTTCACTCGTACGTCGTCGACGACAAGACCTTCTGCATCTACCTCGCTGACCACGAAGCCGATGTGCAGGAGCACGCCAAGCTGAGCGGCTTCCCTGCCAACAAGGTGACCGAGGTGCGCACCATCATCGAACCGATGACTGCCATCTGACACCGGCACGGTCCGCGGGGCCGCCCGTGTGCTTCGGCGCGGGGCGGCCCGTCTCTTCCGTCAGCTTCTGCTTCACCCCCTTCCTCATCCCTCTTTCTGGAGTGCTCGCCATGGGCCTGCTCATTGCTCTCTACGGCGTGGTGGCGTATGCCATCTTCCTTGCCACTTTCGTCTATGCCGCCGGCTTCACCGGCAACCTGTTCGTGCCCAAGTCGGTCGACATCGGCGTGCCTGCGGGCGCAGCCGGCGAGCCGCTCGGTACCTCGCTGCTCGTCAACCTGTTGCTGCTGTCGCTCTTTGCCGTGCAGCACAGCGTGATGGCGCGCCCCGCCTTCAAGCGTTGGTGGACGCGATTCGTGCCGCAGGCCATGGAGCGCAGCACCTTCGTGCTGCTGGCCAGCCTGGCGCTCGCTCTTCTCTTTGCGCAGTGGCGCCCACTCGGCGCCGTGGTCTGGGACGCCTCGCTCAACGCCGGCGGCACCTTGCTCTCGCTGATGTACGTGCTGGGCTGGGCACTGGTGCTGATCAGCACCTTCCAGATCGACCACTTCGAGCTCTTCGGCCTGAAGCAGGTCTGGCACCGGCTCACCGGGCGCTACGCGGCGCTGCCGGTGTTCCGCACGCCGCTGTTCTACCGTCACGTGCGGCACCCGATCTACCTCGGATTCATCTTCGCGTTCTGGGGCGCGCCGCGCATGACAACCGGCCACCTGCTGTTCGCGGGGGTGACCACGGCCTACATCCTGGTAGGGATCTGGTTCGAGGAGCGTGATCTGGTGGCGCAGTTCGGCCAACGCTACCGCGACTACCGCGAACAGGTGGGCATGCTGCTGCCACGGATACTGCGACGCAACGGCGGCGAGTCGGCTGTGGGCGGCCGGCACGGTGAGGCTCGGCGGTGAGCGTGGTAGCCGCGCGCGTGCCGGGAGGCTTCTGCTGGCTAGACCTCGCGGCCACCGACGCCTCGCGGGCGCGGCGGTTCTACGCCGAGGCCTTCGGCTGGACCTTCGAAGAGCGGCGGGCCAACGGCGGGCACTTCACCGTGTGCCAGGCCGGCGGCCACGACGTGGCATCGCTTTACCCCATGCAGCGAGCGCAACTCGATCTCGGCGCCCCCTCGCACTGGACGCCCTATCTGCGTTGCCAGCGCGTTGATGCATCGGTGCGGCACGTGGTCGAGGCGGGCGGTCGACTGGTGGTGGCGCCTTTCGAAGTGGGCGGCATGGCCCGCATCGCGCTCGTGGAGGATGCCGTCGGCGCCCTGCTCGGCCTGTGGCAGGACGGGAGCGCGCAGTGAGCATGGCTGCGCTGCGCACGCTGCGGCACAATTCGCCCACCCCCGTGGCTGCCCCTGCGATGGTGCTCGTGACGAACGCGACGATCTTCCGTTTTGGCCCCTGCGAACTCGACGAGGCGCGGCGCCTTCTGCTCGCGCACGGGCAGGAGATCAAGTTGCAGCCGCGCGTCTTCGACGTGCTGTGCTACCTGGCGCGCCACCGCGATCGCGTCGTCACCAAGGACGAACTCCTCGACGCCCTGTGGCCCGGCACGGTGGTGGTCGACAACGCCTTGCAGCGCGTGGTGAGTCTGGCGCGTGCGGCCTTGGCCGAGGTGGGGCTCGGCGAGGCGGTGCGAACGTATCCGCGGCACGGCTACCGCTTCTGTCTCGACGAAAGCACCGAGCCCGGCGAGGGTGCGCCCGGCCTGGGCGAGGCCCGCCGTGCCGGCGAGCGCCAGGATTGGGTGGCCGCGTGCGAGGCCTATGCCGCCGCCGATGCTCAGTCGGCGCTGCCGCCCGACGACGTGGAGCAATGGGCGCGTGCCGCCATCTGCGCCGGCCTCGGCCCGAGCGTCGTGGCTGCTCTGGAGCGCGCGGTGGGGCAGTGCGATGCAGCCGGCGACGTGCTCGCTGCGGCCCGTGCCACGCTGTTGCTGGTGCAGATCCGGATCGACCACAAGCAGGCCGCCCTCGCGCGTGGCCTGCTGCAGCGCGCCTCTCGTTATCTCGAGGGCCGGGCCGACAGCATGGAGCGCGGCCACTTCGCCTGGATGGCGAGCCGCATGGCGATCGGCAGCGGCGATGCCGCGTTGGCACTCGCGCTCGCCGACGAAGCCTGCAAGCTCGGGCGCAGCCTGCGCGACCCCGATGTCGAGTGCCTGGGCCTCGTCTACCGCGGGCATGCGTTGATGGCGCAGGGCGAGGTGGCATCTGGGCTGGCGCAGCATGAAGAGGCCGCGGCCGTGATCCGCCTCGGCGGTGTGCGCTCCTGGGTGGCCGGGTGGGCCCTGTGCTCGATCCTCTACGCCGCGCGCAACCGTTGCGACTGGCTGCGTGCCGCGCAGTTCGCGGAGGCATTCGTCGAATGGACGCAAGCGAGCCAGATGCCGGCGTTTCCGGGCACGTGCCAGTTGCACCGCGCCGCGGTGCTGGGCGTGCAAGGCGAGCTCGATCGGGCCACCTCCGAAGTGCGCGCCGCTGCCGAATTGCTGGCGCGCGCCGCACCCTGGGCCGAAGGCGATGCCTACTGCGTGCTGGGAAACATCCAGATCAGCCACGGTGACTTCGAAGGCGCCGAGGCGTCGTTCCGCCAGGCCCATGCGCTGGGTTGGGACCCTCAGCCCGGCCTGGCGCGCCTGTACCTGCTCACGGGCCGTGCCGCGCTGGCCCAGCGTGAACTGGAGCGTGCACTGGAGGAAACCGACTGGATCTTGCGTGAGCGGCGCGGGCAGTTGCTGTGCCTCTTGACGCATGCCGCCGTGCTGTGCGGCGATGCGCAGCGCGCGCGCCTGGCATTGCGCACCCTGGCCACCGACCCGGAGATGCTGGCCACCGATGCGCTCAAGGCCATGCATTGCAGCGCCGAGGCGGAGGTCGCCATCCACGACGGCGAGTTCAAGCTCGCCTTGCAGAAGCTGCGGCAAGCCATCCGACATTGGCGCGAGCTGGGGTCGCCGGTAGGCGAAGCCGAGGCACGCTTGCGCCTGGCCGAGTGCCTGTGGTTGGCCGAGGACGCCGCTGGGTGCGAGCTGGAGGTGCATGCGCTGGAGGCCAGGTTCGCCGCCGGCGTGCTCGCCCATCGCGCGCGGGTGGACGGCCTGCGCGCCGCGCTCGCCTCCAGTGCTTGAACTCGCTCCCAGGCTCCGCTCACAAACGTTCACACCTGCGCGCCTGGACACGCCCGGATTGGCGGTGTTCGTGCGCAGGGGGCGCCGCTAAACTGGCCCGATGAACATCGATGCACTCCTTCTCCCCATGTCCGAGGCGGCCCCTTGCGGCGAAGACCTGTCGTTCTCGAGCGAGTTCGACCAGATCGCCGAGTCGCGCCGAGAAGACGATCCCACCCTGGATCAGGGCGAGTGGGTGACGGCCCTCAAGACGGCCGACTGGCCTGCCGTGAAGGAGCGCTGCGCCGAATTGCTGTCCAACCGCTCCAAGGACTTGCGCCTGGCCATGTGGTGGGCCGAAGCCGCCACGTTGACCGACGGCTACCCTGGCCTGCAGCAGGGGCTCGTGCTGTGCTCGCGACTGTGCGAGCAGTTCTGGGACGGCCTCTACCCCGAAATCGAAGACGGTGACATCGACCAGCGCGTGGGCAACGTCAGCTGGTTCCTCGGGCGCGTGGTCACGCTGGCCGCAGCGGCCCCGCTGGTGCGCGGCAAGACCGCGGTCTATTCGCTGCAGCAACTGCATCAGGCTCGCTCGCTGCAATCTGCGATCGAGCGCGGCGCCGAGAAGGCGGCCCAGGTGCCGGCCGATGCCGTCACGCTGGACAAGTTCAACCGTGCGCTGCGCGACAGCCCCAAGGACGACATTCGGCAGGTGCTGGCAAGCATCCAGGCGAGCATCGAGGCGCTCGCTGCGTGGCAGCAGGTGATCGATGCCAAGTTGGGTGCCGACGGGCCGAGCTTCGTGCCGGCGCGCGAGGCGCTGGCCAGTGCTCTCCACGAGGCGCAGGGCCTGGCCCGCGAAGTGGGTGCGCTCTCGCCCGCAGCACCAGGCGCTGCGCATGGTGCGGCCGGCAGCACAGATAGCCGTACCGGGGTTGGCGTATCGCAGGTGGCGGGCCCGCTGCGCACGCGGGAGCAGGCACTGGCGCAATTGCGCGAGGTGGCGGCCTTCTTTCGCGCCACGGAGCCGCACAGCCCCGTCGCCTACCTGGCCGACAAGGCCGTGCACTGGGGCGACATGCCCCTGCACGAGTGGCTGCGCGCCGTGGTCAAGGACGGCGCAGCGCTCGCGCACGTCGAAGAGCTACTCGGGCTCCAGCCGCGAGGCGACAGCCCGAGCGCCTGAGCGAATCGGCCCTTACTGCCCGAGGCGGAACTCGATGCGCCGGTTGCGCGCGCGCCCGTCGGGCGTGTCGTTGCTTGCCACGGGTCGGTCGGGCCCCGAGCCGGAGGTGCTGATCTGCGTGAACGGGACACCTTTGCTCGCGAGGTAGCTTCGTACCGTGTCGGCCCGCGCGAGCGAGAGCACGATGTTGGCGTCGCGCGATCCGACCGAGTCGGTGTGGCCGATCACCTCGACCTGCCGAGTGCCCATCTTCTGCAAGGTGACGGCCATCTCGTTGAGGATGGCCTCGCCCGTGGGTCGCAGCAGGCTGCTGCCCGGTTCGAACTCGATGATGCGGTTGCCCAGCGTGGCGTCGAGTACCGCCTGCTCCTGCACGGCCACGCGCAGGGCGTTGCGCACCGCGTAGGTGGGGTTGAGCGACGTGGCCATGTCAGCAGCCACCTGCTGGCGTTGGGCTTCGTTGGTGACCTCGCCCTTCAGTTCGATGTTGTTGCCGTTGATCGACAACTGGCCGCGCGACACCTGCTTGAGCTGCGGCGACACGATCTTCTGCACGTAGCCGCTCCAGTTGGGTGGCGCGACCACCGAGCCGACGCCGAGCTGGTCGACCACGCGCTCGGCACCGTACACCTCGCGCACTCGCGCGAGGATCGCGTTGCGCGTGGCCTCGTCGGGCACCGTGCCTGCCACCACCACCTGGTTGGGTGTGGCGATCGTGTTCGCGCCGGGCTGCGCTGCTGCAGCCCAGGCCAAGCAGTACAGCGCCAACGCCGGTGCAGCGCGCATCATCCATCGCGGCATGCTCATGGTGTCATTCCCCCAGAAAGGTTTCGCGGAACATGTCGACCGCGGCCGCGACCGACAAGGAGGGGTCGCGCAGATGGTTGGAAAGCTTTCGCAGTCCGTAGTCGTTGCCGATCCAGTCTTCGACCCATTCGGCCTCGGTGATCGCCACGTTCTCGGCGCGCGACACCTCGGGGTCGAGCACCGAGCGCAGCGTGGCCGCAGAGGCGCCCTGAAAGCCGAGCACGAGCACCGGCTTGTCACCATGCAGGGTGACGAAGATGGCGGTCTCGGCCGAGGTGCGCTTGAAGAAGCGCGCCACCAGATCGACCCACAGCGTGAGCACCTGCGGCAGGTGCAGCGGGTCGCGTGGCAACGGCAACAACAGGCCCTTGGTCAGATCGCTGTGGCCTTGAGAGAGAACGGGTTGCAACAGCAAGCCCAGCGCGAGCATGGTTTGGCGCAACGAGATCGGCTCGCCAGGCGGTGACACCGCAGCTTCGAGCCGTTCGAGGGTGAACTGCTGCGCGAACTCCTTGTAGGCGCCCAGCAGGATCTCGCGGCGCTGCTCCATTTCAACTGCTTGGGAGCTGAGTTGCTCTTGCACCTGAGCGAAGTCATCCGCCTGCAAGGCCTGGCGCACGTTGATGTCCAGGCGCCCCCACATCGGGCTCAGCGCCTGCGGGCTGTAAGGCAGAAAGCTCGCCGGGTCGTTCACTTCGAACGACGCCGCCATCACGAAGGGGAATCGACGGCCCGATGCGTCCTGGCTCGCCGCCATGTGGCCGACCAGCCCGGCCCGGCTCTGTGCGCCGAGAATCGCGAAGTGAACCGGGGCCGCCGCGTCGTACACGATCTTCCATCGTGTCTCGCCGGCCAGCAGCTCCATGGTCTGCGACATCCACTGATCGATGCTGTGGATGAGCGCTGAACCTGCCGCGCTGCGCACGAAATCGCCGCGCGAAGGCAGCTTGCCGAAGTAGAGCGATTGCGCCATGACTGCGCTCATGGGCGCGCTCCGTTGCTGATGCCGCTTGTGTTGCTGCTTGAGTTTCCGTTCGCCGTTGGCGCGCCCGCTGCCTTCGGCAGGTCGGTACTCACGCCGACCACCAGAGGCGGCAGCTGCACGCCCTTCAGACCGCCGGATGCGCTGGGCGTATCCGGCGAGCCGGCTGCCGTGGGCGAACCCACCGCCGGGCTGGAGATGAGGCGCAGTTGCACCGTGACCGCATGGGCACCGTTCGCCCAGGTGAGCTCGAACGCGCCGGTGTCGAGCTTGCGGCGCTTGGCCTTGCCGATCATCTTCTCGAGACCGTAGCCGCCGGGCTCGCTCAGGAACTCGATCGTGCGCCCCTCGGTCGTGATGCCGCTGATGCGCACGCCGGGTTGCCCTTGGCCCGGCCAGACGAAGTTGTTCCATTCGGCCATCGCATTGCGATACCGCATCTGCTGGCCATCGACCTCGATCGTGTACTCGGACAAACCGGGCACCGGCGTGGGCAGCATCTGAAAGTGCGTCTGCTGGTCGGCTGCAGATGCAGACCCGCTGCCCGATCCACCACCGTTGCCCCCACCACCACCCGCCTGGCCGCCGATCGGCGCTACCCAGGTCGGGAACCCGCTGGAGAACTCGGGCCGCAGGCGCAGGCCGATGTCGGCCCAGGTGCGCGGTGAGACGGTGTCGCCGCGGCGCACTACGAGCGCCCCGATGGCATCGTTGCCGAACTTCGCGACGCTGCCTTCGGGGCCGAACATCTTGGCAATCTCACCGCTGGTGGCTTCAAGCCGAGAGGCCTTGTCGAACGGGTACTTGCCGGCGAGTGTGCGCAGGAAGGGCTCGTGCACCTGGGCCACCCAGATGCGATTGAGCTCGTCTTCTGCGGCCGGAACGATCACCGCGTACGACTGGATCAGCGGGCGAACGAGCAGGGGCCGCAGCGTGGCCTTGGCGGCCTCGGTCTGGCCATTGAGCATCTGCTCCTCGACCAACCGCAGCGATTCGCTCAACTCGGAGGAGCCGTCGAGCGTTTGCTGCATCAGCTGGCGGCTTGCCGGACCGTAGTCACCCTGGTTCTTGATCTGGTTGAAACGGGTGCGGATCTTCGACAGCGAGAGAAGGTAGTTGCGCAGCAGCGTCGGGCTGTTGTCGCGGTTGATCATCAAGCGCGTGAGCCCCGCGAACTCCTTGCCGATCGGACCCATCGGAATGGCCGCCTGGCCCGTGGCCACGTCGACTCTTACCTCCACGGGCGAGGCCGACATGCGAAGAATCGATTGCTTGAACCATTGAACGAAGCTCTTCTGCCCCTTGGCAAGCCGTTCGTTGAGGAGGCTGGGGTTGTCCCACGAGGTCTGGTCGTAGAGCGTCTGGATCAGTTTTCCCACTGGCGAGGCCGCCGGATCGCCCAGCCGGTTCATCCGCGCCACCGCCTGCTCGAAGCTGCCGAACTCCTTGACGCTCACGCCCTGCATGAACTTTTGCCACTCCTGCACGTACTCGGTCTTGTAGAGCTGCGTGAGCGACTTGCGGATCTGCTCCGGGCTGCCTTCGAGCGTGAGGTCGTCCTGCGTGGCCGTCTTGAGCACCCAGTCGTCGGCCTTGCTCTCCTTGGTAGATGCTTCCTTGAACGCGTCGTCGATGAAGCCGTCCCAGGCTTCGCGCGTGAAGGTGCCCGAGATGGAATAGCTGCCGGCCACGATGTCGCGGTCTGCGTCGTCGACGATGCGTGCCACCGTCATGGGCGGGAAGCGCGTGGCGGCGCGTGCCTTGATCTCGGCGTACACCCGCTCGCGCGCCGGCATGCCCTTGACGACCCTGCGCAGGTTCTCGCGTGTCGAGTCGAGCAGCGCCAGGTTGGTCTGGGTCAGCGGGAAGTCAGGAGAAGACACCTGCGTGAGCGCGAACGAAAGGATGCGCTCGGCCGAGCGGATCAGTTCTTCACGTGGCATCGAACCGCGGTTGGCCTCCAGCCAGCCACGCCAGAAGCGCGTGATCTGGTCGCCCATGTGGCCCGCCTCGATGCGGCTGTGATCGCCCAGCATGATGTAGGTCTTGAGCGCGTTGTAGGCGTCCGAGACGCTGGTGGCCGATGCGGCGGAGTACACGCCCAGAGGTTCGGCGCTTGCAGTCGTGGCCGTGCGGCTCGGCGTGGGGCTGCCATCGGCGGCGCGGATGAGCGGCTGAAGGTGCGCGGCATTGGCGTTCACCTCGCCCAGGTAGCCCGCGATGGCGGCGGCGGTGGGCTTGAGCATCACCTCCTCCAGGCCGGCGAGGTAGGTGGCACGCAGCTTCTGCTCGACGGCATCGCCCTGGTAGAGGCCGAGGCTGATCGTCCACGGGCGTTCGTCGCGGTAGCGCTGCAACTGCTCGACACGGTCCTGCACGATCTGCAGTGCTTCGAGGCGCGATTGCAGGTCGATGCGGCCCTCTTGAAGCTTGATGGCCTTGTTGAGGTCGGCTTGCACATTGGCGACGAGTTGGCGGTTCCCGACGTACGACCACGTCCAGCCTGCCAGCAGCGAACCCAGCAGCAACGCGCCACCGAAGAACGCGGCGTAGCGCCAGCGCAGCTTGTTGCGGCTCGTGTACTGCTGGACCAGAGAGCGGTCGGCAAAGATCACCTTGGAGAACAGGTCGCGCAGGAAGAAACCGTTCTGGGCGACCACGGCGGCGGTCGGTGCCAAGCTCGCGGCGGGAGTCAGCGCGAAACGTTCTGCCACGCGCTGGCTGGCGCGCCCGGTCGATTGGCCCTCTTGCACGGCGCTCGTGAAGTAGAAGCCACGGAAAACGGGGCGGAACTGGTACGGGTTGTCTTCGAACAGCGTGGTGATGAAGGTGCGCAGCGGCGCCTTCAGCGCATTGAACTCGAGCGGGAACGTCAGCACCCCCGGCGGAAGCTTCTCGCCGCGGTGCATGGACATGCGCACGATCGAGGCCTCTTTCAGGCCGTCGTGCAGTTCGTCGAAATGGCGGTCGAAGCTCGCCACCACATCGCTCTTGGCGGCGGGGTCGTAGGGCAGGGTGGCGCCCCACACGCGCTCGCGCTCGTCGCGGTCGCGGTCTTCGAAGAACTCCGCAAAGCCGGAGATCAGGTCGGCCTTGGTGAACACCACGTAGACGGGCGCGAAGACTTCGAGCTTCTCGGTGAGCTCTTGCACGCGCTGGCGCAGTTGCTTGGCGAGCGTGATGGCGAACTCTGGCCGATTGCTCGACAGCTCGGCCAGGCTGGCCGCGATGATCACGCCGTTGAGCGGCGCCTTCGGGCGGTAGCGCTTGAGCAGCGAGAGGAAGCCCAGCCACTCGGCGTGATCCTCTTCGTGCACGGAGTAGCGCCCGGCGGTGTCGAGCAGGATGCCCTCGGTGGTGAAGAACCAGTCGCAGTTGCGCGTGCCGCCGATCCCCTGGATCACCGACGAGGTCTTGTCCGAGAACGGGAAGTTGAGACCCGAGCGCACGACGGCCGTGCTCTTGCCGGCCGCGGGGTTGCCGATCACCGCGTACCAGGGCAGTTCATAGAGCGCGGAAGACCCCGAGGTCTGGCCGAGCTTGGACGTCTTGATGGTCTTGACCGCGTCGTGCATTCGCGAACGCACGGCCTGCATCTCGGCACGGCTCTCGCGGTCGGGGGCGCTCTTGATCGCGCGGTCGGCCTCGGCATCCATGGCCGCTTCGAGGCGCTGTCCGGCCTTGCGAGCGCGGTAGCGCCGAACGGCCCACACCGTGAGCCACCCGAGCATCAGCGCCGCCAGGATGACCACGACCCAGATCGCCCCGAGCCTGAGTGCGTCGGCGCTCATGAAGAGCAGGGCGGCCAGCGCCAACAGGCCGATCACGGCCAAGGTGCGGGCGTTCAGGAGGAACTGCCAGATTCGTTGCATGGGTACTTCCGGTGGGTCTCTCGATTCAGGCGGGCTGCGCGGCCGATGCGGTGGCGGCTTCAGGGGGCGCGGCGGGTGGCTCCGCATGCGGTGTCAGCACGGCCGCGAAGCGATCAAAGGGGTGGAAGGCACCGAGCACGAGCGCCGGCTGTTGCGACTCGCTCACCTGGCCGGCTGTCAGGGCGAGGCAGGCGGTGAGGCGTGCGACACCCAGATCACCGCAGCCGAGCCCGAGCCGCAACGCGTTTTCGCTGGTGTCGAGGTGAGGCATCAGGTCTTGCAGCGTCTCGTAGACCTCGCCGGTCCGTGAGGCGCGGTGATCGGCATCGCTTGTGACATGCTGTACCTGAGCCGGTTGCCAGCCGCTCGCGCGCAGCACGTCGGTGGCACTTTGCAGCAGTGTCTGCGGGCTAACCCGGCCCGAGGCATCGGCGGACTTGTCTCGACGCAGCATGTTGGCGCGGTGGAGCTGAGCCATCGGCGCGGGGGTCTCGTCAGGCGTTGGCCAGTCGGGCGAGGCCAGCAGCAGCCCGGCGGCGCCTTCGCCGGGAACGCGGCCACGCTGGTTGGCGCCCGAGAAGAGCTGCTGCATCGCGGCCATCGCGGTGGTGTCGTTCTCGCTGATGAGGCTGTCGGCCGCGAGAACCCACAGCAGGCCGGGTTCCTTCTCGCGCTGCCACTGCATCAGTTGCTGATCGAGCAATTGCGAAAAGGCTTCGGCGCTTTCCACGGGGTGCAGGTGCAGTTGCACCGCAAGGCGCGCGCTGTGCGCCATGGCGCGCGATTGGCCAGCCGCCTGGAGCCCGGCTTCGACGTAGGGCTCGAAGGACTGTTCGAGCCAAGTTTGAGTGAGTTGCTGGGACTGCGCCGACCAACGGCCAGGGATCGCCACGCGGATCGACACGCAAGGGGGCAGGCTGGGGGCTGCGGCCTTGCTGCGCACCGGGGGCGGTGGCGCACTCAGCACAGGCCATTGCGCCTCGAGTGTGTCGCCCATTGAATGCGCCACCGCTTCGAGCAGGGCCAGCGCGCGCAGCATTTCGGGTGGGGCTTCGTACATGGCCCAGGCGCTGGCCTGTTCGGCGGTCTGCGCTGCGCGCAACCGGGCGACGATCTCTTCCAACGCCGTGGCGACGCCGTCGGTCGACAGGTCGGGCATGGGCGCGGTGAAGACCGCGATGCCGTCGTCGTCCTTGAGTTGCTGATCAAGATCGGGTTTGCAGATGCCGGTGGCGATGTTCGACTGCGCGGCCCGCCATTCGGTGCCCGCGCGCACCCGCGCTGCGCTGGCCAACACATGGAAGCGCGGGCTGCGTGGGGCTTCTGGTGTGGTGGCGGCAGCCTGTGGCGTGGCCCCCGATGCGACGGGGATGGTGGGCGCGGCCGCGTAGCTGCGCAAGCGTCCGACCGACCAGATGACACTCACCAGCAACACAGTGAGCGCCACGGGGAGCACGCCGAGTGTCCAGACCAGATCGCTCGCGCTCGGGTCGACCTGCGCTGACTGCCAACGCCACATCGTCGTGATCCACACGAGCGCGGTGATCACCAGCAGCAGCGCGAGGATCTTCCAGACTTTGGACATGGGTTGAACTGCTGGCGCTGTGGGCGCCTACAACGGGCGGGCCGATGCGTGAGTGGCCCCGACGGGGATGCGGATGAATGCGGGCTTCAGCACGCGTCGGTGGTGACCGACTGCGACGAGATCAGCGTGGCGCCGCAGGCGGTCTTGTCGCCATGGCGTGCGGCAGCTTGGCCGTCGATGATCATGGTGGGATCACCCGAGACGATGGTGGTGGTGCCGCCGTGGCCCTTCTTGGGGCAGCTGACCTTGTCTCCCAGGCGTGCGATGCGTTTGCCGTGCGTGTCGGTCACGCCAGATGCTTCGATGACTTCGCCGCCGTGATCGGTCTTGTCTCCCAGCACGATGAAAGGTCGTCCCATCATCTACTCCCTCTGTGAACAATCTCCGGCCGATTCGCCGTTTGAAACTAGCGGGCGAGTCTACTGGCTGGGCTTGTGTTTCAGCCCCCCACTTTCGGGCGTGCCGGCATGGCCTTGCGCAGCTCCACATGGCCCAGATCCGCGTTCTGCCAGCGTCCGCCCCATGTGAGCCCGACACGTTGCGCAACAACGCCATACAACTCGTAACCCTTGGCGGCCCATGGGTCGCGCTCGCTGATCACGAGCTTGCCGTCGCGCATGAATGCGCTGTCGGCCGCCAATCCGTATTGGTGGTAGCTCTGCCATGCAGCGGCGTTGGTCACCTGCGTTCCGAGCCGCGCGAGATCGTTCTGTCGCTCGGGGCTGCGATAGCCCTCGATCAAAGCCATCTCGTAGCCGTACTCGTCGCGCATCAAGCGGTAGGCGAGGAGCAGGCGCTGGCGGAAGTCGGGGTCGAGCGCATCCCATCGGCGATCGGCGCTGCCGAGCTTCGGGCGAACGAGTTCGACCTCGGCAGTCGTGAACACCTCGGGCGGCAACGGCGGTGGGGGCACCAGCTGCTCGCCCTGCAGCAAGGCGGCGATCACGTTGTCTTCGTGGCGTGCGGTCACGCTGTCGTCGTAGGCGTCGAGCGTGTGCAGGCTGCGCAGGGAGAACACCGCGAGCGGCGGCACGATCAGGATCGCTGCGGCTACGCACACGATCACCCAGTGCCGTTGCAGCCACTGCGACCCGCCACGCGCGGCACCGCTCGCGTGCGAGATGCCGTCCTTTGCACGGCGGCTGGCCGAGCGGTGCGCGCGCAGCTGAGCGTTGCCCAGGCGCTGCGTGAGTTGCCCGATGCGCTGCAGCACTGCCTCACGAAACGAGGGGAGCAATAGCAGCGCCGAAAGCACGCAGGCGAGCAGGAAGTACGCCGCGATGGCGATCCACATCATGTTGTAAGCAGGCTTTGCAATGTCCCCCAAGAGGGCGTTGCCCCCTTGAAGGGCGTCTCTAGAATTCCCGCCTATTTGCGCCTGCGTGCGCATCGGCGGCACTTTGCGGCCGTGCCCGGAACCCGTGCCATGTCCCAGCCCAACCCACCCATCCCCTCACGCGCCGCGCGCCCCCAGCTGTTTGCAGCACCGAACGCTGCGCATGCCACCGAGGGCGCCAGCAAGGGTCAGGCCGACTTCGGGCCGAGCATCTTAGCCACCATCGACGGTGATCAGGGCCGCGCATCGAGGCGGCCCGACGCATCGCCTGTCAGGCGCGTGCTGCTGCTGGCCGTGTTCGCATTGGTGATCGCGGCCGTGTACATGGGGATCAAGTTCAACCAGGCGCGTGCATCCGCCAACCCGCAGGACGAGATCGTTGCCGTCGCGACAAGCACACGCACGCCAGCACCCTCTGCAGCGAAGGTAGCGCCCACCGATGCGGCCGAGATCGCGCCCACACTGCCCGACGACGCACAGCAAGGCGCGGCCAGCATCGTGAGTGTGCCGGCACCGCAGCCCACGGTGTCCGAACCGGCCGGGACCGCGGCAAGTGCCTCGGCAACAACAGGTGCGACGAGCAGCCTGCAGCTTGCACTTGAGGGGTCGTCCGGCAATGCAACCCAGATCGACACCCAGACTGCGCAGGCAGCCGCAGCCAAGCCGGCGAATGTCGCCGTTGGCAATGCGCCTGGCAAAGGTGCCGGCAAGTCCACAGCAAGCACCTCGCCCGCACCGGCGCGTTCCAAGGAAGCCTCACGCGGTCAGACCAAGGCGGCAGCGAAAAAGGCCAATCCGTCGATCGAGTCCGACGCGGCCTTGCTCGCGGCGATGCTGCCCCACCTCACGCGCCTGTCAGGCGAGCCCACCAGCCCGGCTTACGAGAAGCGATGCGGCAAATTGAGCGGTGAAGCCGAAGCCAGCTGCCGCGTGCGGTTCTGCAATGGCCGGCAGGGCAGCGACGCCGCGTGCCCGGCGACCGCGGCTCCGTAGCGCGGATCACGCAAGCAGCGACCAGGGTGTCTCGGCGCGGTGTGCGCCGCGTCGTCAAGGCACGCGCGCTTCCTGCGCAGGCTGTTGTCGTGCCATGCGCACGATCGTGGCGATATTGGTCGCAGCGACCACGATCTCCAGTGCTGTCCCGCCGATCGACCCCACGATCAAGTTGTTGGCGAGCCAGCAGGCGGTGCCGCACAGCATCACGAGACGCATGGGGATGCCTCTCATCAGGAACAGAGCCACCGTTCCCATGCACGAGGCCGTCAGTGGCAACCAATCGCTCCAGGTGGCGGCCACGACGAGACCGAAGCCGATATTGGCTGAGAGAACCGCCCCGACGATCCAGAGCGATCGCGTCCACATCGCGAGCAGCGAGCGCAGGGTCGAGATCGCCGAACTGGCCGTGGCAGTCGGGTTGCCCAGCAAGGCAAAGTGCGCCACGTAGGCCACGCACTCACTCACCATGAAGAGCTTGAATCTCCTGTCGTCGGTCTGAAGAAAGCAACCCACACCCAGAACGAACGCGACGTAACCCACGCACTGAGCCGCAGAGAACCAATCTGTCGTCATGCTCTGGATTGTTGCCGGCAATACTCGGGGGGCGCGGCAGATTGGCCGCGCCACTCACACGCACCTGGAGGACGAACCCATGACCCATGCCTCAGGAGCCCGGGCCGCTCTTGTCCTTTGCCTTCTTGGGGCGGCCCTTCACGTGTACGAGGTCGCATTTCTGGCGCAGGGCGGGTTCAGCGCCTTCAGGGTGGGGCTGCTGGCGTTCTCGGCCTTGCCGTATGTGATTGCCGTTCTGCTGACGATCAAACCGCGTCTGGCCGTTTTTGCGCTCGGCGCGGCAGCGGCTTGTCTGCTGGCCGATCTGTACGTCCATTACACGGTCTTCGTCGCACCTCAGAGTTCCACGGCAGCCTTGGGCCTGGTGGTGATGCCTGTGTGGAACGTGCTTGTCATCGGGCCGATCGGCGGCCTGCTCGCGTGGGGCGTTTGGCGCCTGAGGGCCGGGCGGGCACGCACCACTTGACGGCCGTCGGTGGCGCGGCGGCTTGCCCGCCACGCCACCGTGCTGCTCTGGGAGGCTCGGCAGCAGTCATCCAGGCGTTCCGTTCTCGACCTACCTCCAATGGGGTATACCCGCGAATCAAAAATGCACGCCAGTGCTGAAATGATTTTCTTCGCCCGCCACCCGGCGCGGCGTTGCGTGAAGCGGAAGGCGGTGGAGGAGACAAGAAGACGTCTGGCCCACAGACCACGCGCATCAGGTATCCGGCGTTTCCATTCACGGTCTCGCGCTGCCCCGTCGGGGTTGCGCCGCATCCCTCTCAATGACCCAGGAGACATACATGATGAAGATCCGGAAGAACCGCTTGTGCGGTGCGCTGTCCGCCGCCCTGCTTGGCGCCATGCTCGGCGCCTGCGGCGGGGGCGACCTCGGTGGCGAGACGTCGACCGTCGCCTCGGCGAGCGCGGCCGATGCCGGCAGCGAAGAGCGCGAGCGCTCGGCCGCAGCGCTGGCTGCCGTCTCGAGCGGGACGAACCTCGCGACCGCCGCCGATGGCACCTCCAAGGCCACGGGCACGAGCTACGGCAACGTGGTCGACTCGAACGACGGGACCTTCTGGTCGCCGACCGGGCTGCGCAGCCAGCGCATCTCGATCAAGGGCTTTTCGGCGACCGTCGACACGGTGATGGTCGATGAGCCGAGCGCCGCCGTTCGCAGCTGGCGCCTCATCAACAACAACAGCGGGCGCGTCTTGGCCTCGGGCACCACGCTGGGTGCACAGAAGGTGATCTCGTTCGCCGCCGTCAACTCGAGCAAGCTCGATCTGTACATCGACACCGCTGCGGCCATCCCGCGCATCACCGAGTTCGAGGTCTACAACTCCGGCACCACGACCCCGCCACCTGGCGATGGCGACCCAACGCCGCCCACGACGGGTGCGGCCACGGGTGCGAGCTGCCGCTCGACTGGCTCGACGACGCTCACCGCAACCCGCGTCATCCGCGCCGGCGAAACCTTCGACGGCGGTTGCCGAACCTACAACCCGAGCTTCGGCGGCGGTGGTCAGGAAGAAGGCCAGGACCCGGTGTTCCGCGTCGAGGCCGGTGGCGTGCTGCGCAACGTGATCATCGGCGGCAACGGGGCCGACGGCATCCACGTGTACGGCAACGCGACGATTGACAACATCACCTGGACCGACGTGGGCGAAGACGCCCTCACCGTGAAGGCGCCGGCGACCGTGACGATCCGCAACATCACCGGCAACTCGGCCAGCGACAAGTTCTTCCAGATCAATGCGGCTGCCACGGTGACGGTGGACAACATCGTCGTCAACACAGCGGGCAAGCTGGTGCGCGAGAACGGCGGCAAGTGCTACCCGGTGAAGGTCACGGTCAACCGCGCAAGGCTCAGCAACATCTCCGAGGCGGTCTTCCGATCGGACTGCAACCGCAGCACCTTCCTGCTGACGAACGCGCAGCTGTCGAACGTGCGGGCGGTGTGCTACTCGGGCGGCAAGTACGCGAGCTGCGCTCAACGCTGAGCGCAGCAGGGCCCCGGCGGGAGCCGGGGCCTTGCCGAGCGCGGCGGGCGAAGCCTGCGCGCCGTGACCTGACCTCGCAGCACCTGCTGCAGCCTCCCGCCATCGCTGCGGAGTCCGGCAAGGTCTTCGGCTTGTGCCTACCATGCGCGCCTCAACCCCCACGAAGCGCCCATGACAGACCGCCTGCCCAGCCCCGTCGCCTCCAAGGTCACCGGCACCGCCCATGCAGCCGCCGTTTCCATCGAAGGCCTGACCAAGACCTATGCCGGTGGATTCCAGGCGCTCAAGCGCGTGGACCTAGACATCCACCGGGGCGAGATATTTGCCCTGCTCGGGCCGAACGGCGCTGGCAAGACGACGCTGATCTCGATCGTGTGCGGCATCGTCACGGCAAGCAGCGGCCGCGTGATGGTGGCCGGGCACGACATCGTCAGCGACTACCGCGCCACGCGCAGCAAGATCGGCCTCGTGCCGCAGGAGCTGGCGACCGACGCCTTCGAGACCGTGTGGGCCACGGTGAGTTTCAGCCGCGGGCTCTTTGGCCGCGCACCCGACCCGGCGCGCATCGAGAAGGTCCTGCGCGACTTGTCGCTCTGGGACAAGCGCAACGAGAAGATCATGGCGCTCTCGGGCGGCATGAAGCGGCGCGTGATGATCGCCAAGGCGCTGTCTCACGAGCCGGAAATCCTCTTCCTCGATGAGCCCACTGCCGGCGTGGATGTGGAACTGCGCCGCGACATGTGGGAGATGGTGCGCCGCCTGCGCGAAGACGGCGTGACCATCATTCTTACCACGCACTACATCGAAGAGGCCGAAGAGATGGCCGACCGCGTGGGCGTGATCCGCAAGGGCGAGCTGATCCTGGTCGAGGAAAAGGCTGCGTTGATGAAGAAGCTGGGCAAGAAGCAGCTCACCATCGAGCTGGAGCAGCCCCTCTCAGATCTGCCCGCCGAACTGATGGCGCTCCACCTCACGCTCAAGGCAGGTGGGCACACCTTGCTGCGCGAGTTCGACGCGAGCGAAGCGAGTGCCGGCGTGGCGCCGATCCTGCGGCGCCTGGGTGAACTGGGCATCGGCTTCAAGGACGTGCACACGCAGCAGAGTTCGTTGGAGGACATCTTCGTGAGCCTCGTGCACGACAACAAGGAAGGGGCCGCAGCATGAGCCAGGTCGGAACATTCAACCGCCACGGCGTGTGGGCGCTGTACCGCTTCGAGATGGCGCGTTTCTTTCGCACCGTGGGCCAGAGCCTGGTCACGCCGGTGATCACCACCTCGCTGTACTTCGTGGTCTTCGGCTCGGCCATCGGGCAGCACATGCAGAACGTGAATGGCGTGCCGTATGGCGCCTTCATCGTGCCGGGGCTGATCATGCTGTCGGTGTTCACGCAGAGTTTGTCGAATGCTTCATTCGGTATCTACTTCCCGCGGTTCACGGGCACGATCTACGAGATCTTGTCCGCACCGGTCTCGCCTTACGAGATGGTGCTGGCCTACGTGGGCGCGGCGGCCACCAAGTCGGTGGCGCTCGGCCTGGTGACGCTCGCGACCGCGGCCTTCTTCGTGCCGCTGCACATCGCGCACCCGCTGTGGATGCTGGGCTTTCTCGTGCTCACGGCCGTCACGTTCAGTCTCTTCGGGTTCATCCTGGGCATCTGGGCCAAGGGCTTCGAGCAGTTGCAGCTGATCCCGATGCTCGTGATCACGCCGCTGACCTTTCTGGGTGGGGCGTTCTACTCGATCGACATGCTTCCGCCGTTGTGGCGCACCGTCACGCTCTTCAACCCGGTGGTGTACCTGATCGATGGCTTCCGCTGGAGCTTCGTCGACAGCGCCGACGTGGGCGTGGGCTGGAGCCTGGCTGCGACGACGCTGCTGCTCGTGGTGTGCCTGGGCGTCGTCGCGTGGATGGTTCGCACCGGCTATCGGCTGAAGAACTGATGCGCTCTCGGCAGCGCCTCAGGCCCGGCACAGCGCCAGCAAGGGCACCAGCGCGATCCACGCCCCGTTGACGGATGCCACCAACAGGGTGAGGCCGCAGTGGCCGAGCACCAGCGCCGCACAGGCCGCGGCACCCTTGGCGATGCGGCTCATGACCGGGCGCAACCGCAACCGCCGTGAGGCTGGCCGGCGGTCTCGTAGCGGTCGTGGTGCCTTACCCACGCCATGGCGTAGGGCTGCCCGTCTTCGTCGCGGCCCCTGGGCGTGATGTCCAGCAGCTCGTAGGTGCCCATCATCAGCTCCACGCCGCGGCCGTAGGTCGAGTAGGTGTGGAAGATGTTCCCCGCATCGTCGCGCAGGAAGGCGCTGATGCCGGGCGCCTCTTGCTGCGGGAAGGGCGTCATGCCGAAGTTGTAGTAGACCTCGCCGTTGATGCGCTCGCCCGGGAAGAAGCTGACGTGGAAGTCGCGGTTGAAGTCGTTGCCGAACGAAGAGACCCAGGGGAACTGCCAGCCCATGCGCGTGCGGAAGCGCTCGATCTCGGCGATGGGTGCGCGCGAGACGGCCGCGAAGCTCACGTCGCGTTGGGCAAGGTGCGGCAGGGCGCCATCGACGTGGTCGGCCATGAACGAGCAGCTAGGGCAGCCTTCTTCCCAGCCGGGGGCGAGCATGAAGTGCTGCACCAGCAATTGGCGGCGGCCGTTGAACAGGTCGGCCAGCGTGCGCGGGCCGTGCGGGCCGTCGAAGACATAGGGTGCCTCGATGCGCACGCGCGGCAGGGCGCGGCGCTCGCGGGCGATCTCGTCGCGCAGGCGGGTGAGCTCCTTCTCGCGAGCCAGCAGCGACTTGCGCGCGGCGATCCAGCGGTCGGGTGTGACGACGGGTTGAGAGGGGGTGACGGTGGTGGTGGTGCTCATGGTGGTGGACTCCTTGGGTTGAGACAAAGCGCTGCCCAGCACCCTCGCGGGGCGCGCTCGAACGGGGAACCGGATGTGGCGCGACGCAGGGCGGTGCGGCGCGCGCGGGGATCAACGAGCCGGGATCAGGCGGCCTGTGCCTTGGGGCGCTTCACGGCGCGGACCTTGCCGCTGCCGCCACCGCCGCAATAGAAGAGGTCGGCGCCATCGGATTCGAGGCCGCTCACGAACACGCCGGGCGGCATGCGCAGGCGCTGCTTCACGTCGCCGTCGTGCGGGTCGATGCGGCGCAACTCGCTCTCGTCACCTTCCCAGGTGGCGTGCCACAGCTCGCCGTCGACCCAGGTCACGCCGGTGACGAAGCGGTTCGATTCGATGGTGCGCAGCACGCGGCCGGTGGCGGGGTCGATCTGGTGGATCTTGCGGTCGCGGTACTGGCCGACCCACAGGCTGCCATCGGCCCAGGCCATGCCCGAATCGCCGCCTTGGCCTGGCGCCGGTATGGAGCCGAGCACGCGGCCGCTGCTCGGGTCGATCTTGTCGATGTGCGATTCGGCGATCTGATAGAGGTGTTTGCCGTCGAACGCGGTGCCGGCATCGGCGGGGCAGTCGAGCGTGCGCTCGATCTGGCCACTGGCCGGTGCGATGGCGATCAGCTGGGTGCCGACGGCGGCCCACACACGCTCGCCGTCGTGGGTGACGCCAGCCACGGAGTTGTGGCCGTCGTAGGGGCCGTACTCGCGCGTGACTTGCGCGGGCTGCGGCCTGACCCTCAGGTTATCGGGCGGGGTGTCGGTTTGCGGGGTAGTTATGGGCATGGTGTTGCTCCTGGTGCGTCCTGTGTGGGGTTGCGAATCGCGGCGCCGTGAAAGCAATTTAGGCGAGTGGCAGCGAAGACGGGAGTAACAAGATCGTCGTGAATCCGGCCAGGGGCGGGGCGAGCCAGCGCTGCGCGCGGGCGCGGCCGATGGCGCGCACGCGGCCTGCGGCCTCCAGCTCGGCCAACGCGCGCTGCACCGTGCGCTGGCTGGTGTCCATCGCGAGCGCGAGCGCCGAGGTTGACCACGCGGCACCATCGGCCAACAGCGCGAGCAGCGACGCCTGTTCGCCGTGGATGGGCGGCACCAGCACAACCAGCGGTCGGTCGGCGAGCGGTGTGATCGCGAAGCCCCGTGCGGTGGCGTCGATGCGGGCCACCGGGGCCGCAAGCTTGCGCAGGCGACCGATCTCCACCCGCAGGCGGGCGCGGTGCGTGTCATCGGGGTTGCGGGTGCGAAAGGCGTGGGCGATCAGCTCGTCGCGCGGCATGTCGTGCGGCCAGGCCTCGGCGAGCGTACGCGCCAGCGAGAAGAGGATGGGCCGGCGCGCGAGCGGCAGCCAGACCTCGCCTGCGCGCAGGCCGTGGCGGCAGGCGTCGAGCACCAGTGCGCCGGAGTCGAAGAGCGCTTCTACTTCATCGAGGCGCATCGGCGTCTCGCCGTCGGCACCGATGCGCCGCGCGGCCGGCCGATCGAGCGCGTTGCGTGCCTCGGCGACCTCGGCCACTAGTGCGGGCACGTCGGCGCGCTCGGCCGCGGACTGTGCGCGAGCCAGTGCGCCGTGTGCATGGGTGGTGTGCAGGGCACGCAAGGCGAGTTCGGCCGACACCAGCTCGGCAATCGCGCGCAGCGGGGGCGGCAGGCTGCGCCCGTCGAGCGCCTGCAGTGAATCGGCGGCCCGGTCCAACTGGCCGAGCAGAAGGTGGCGGCGCGCTTCGATCAGACGCGCGTGCAGCGCGTTGGCATGGTCGGCATGTGCTTCGAGGCTTGCCACGGCGTCGCCCAACGCGCGCGGTGCGCCGCCGAACTCGCGCAGGGCCAGGGCCACCTCGGCCTCGGCGACCACGCAGCGGGCGCGTGCAAGTTCTTCATGCGGCCCGAAGGCGCGTGCCGCGCGGCGCAAAAGTTCGCGCGCCCGCGGCAGCTCGCCCAATTGCGCCATCGCGATGCCACGCAGCGCGAGCGCGGGGGGATCGTCGCGCAGGCTGATGCGCTTGAGTGCGTTGAGTGCGTCGCCCGACGCGAGGGCGCGGGCCGAGGCGGCGATGAGGGAGTCCACCGCGCAAGGGTAGCGGGGAGTCGCCGATGCGCACAGGTACAAGACAATCGGGGCATGGATTCGCCCGATCAAGACCCCCGCCCCGAGCCGCCGGTAGCACCCGATTTCGAGCAGTGCTGCGGCAACGGCTGCGAGCCGTGCATCTTCGACCTGCACGACATGGCGATGGATCAGTACCGGCAGGCCTTGCGCGCGTGGAAGGCGCGCCACCCCGAGGCGGGGTAGCTGCGCCGGGCGCGACGGCGGTTCAGAACGTCACTTTGACCGATTCAGCGCTGCGCTTGGCGGGGCCATGGAAGACGGCCTCGACGTTGTTGCCGTCCGGGTCCAGCACGAAGGCCGCGTAGTAGCCCGGGTGGTAGGGCCGCTCGCCGGGCGCACCGTTGTCGCGCCCGCCGCTTTCCAGCGCAGCCTTGTAAAAGGCATCGACCGCAGCGCGGTCCTTGGCCTGGAAGGCGAAGTGGCAACGGCCTGTCAGCTCGCCAAGCGCTGCGTCGCTGCTGGGCGTCGAGACGAACAGTTCGTCGGCCCAGAAGAAGCCGTCGCCGGTGCCGCCGATCGGTATGCCCAGCACCTCGAGCACGGCGGTGTAGAAGCGCTGGCTCACGGGCAGGTCACGCACGACGAGTTGCAGGTGGTCGAGCATCCGGCCGCGGTGGAGTTCGTTGGTTTCCATGATGGCCTCCGGGGAGTGGGTCGAGCCATGCTAGTCGGCAATCGCCGTGCCGGGTTGCACCCTGCGATCTGTCAGGCCTTGTCAGTGGCCGAGCATTTCTGGGCAGAGGATGTCGATCATCGCGATGCCGATTCGTCGTGCTTTCAGAGGGCCGCGCTCGCGCCCCCGATCAACCAGAAGGAAAGGCCACCTCCATGGACATCTCCACGCATACCGTCCACCTCCACCGCGTGCTGCGCGCGCCGCCCGATCGCGTGTACCGCGCGTTCATCGACCCTGACGCGATGGCCAAGTGGCTCCCGCCGAACGGGTTCACCGGCAAGGTCCACGAGATGGACGCGCGCGTAGGCGGGCGCTACCGCATGTCGTTCACCAACTTCACGACGGGGAACACGCACTCCTTCGGTGGCAACTACCTGGAGATGAAACCTGGCGAGCGCCTGGTGCACACCGATGTGTTCGACGACCCGAACCTGCCGGGCGAGATGAAGACCAGCATCACCTTCATGAAGGTGAGCGTGGGCACGGCGGTTCACGTGACGCAGGAAGGCATCCCCGCCGTGATTCCGGCTGACGGCTGCATGCTCGGCTGGCAGGAATCGCTCGCGCTGCTGGCTGCGCTGGTCGAGGCCGAGATCCCCGACGAGTGAGTGCGCTCAGCCGGCGCGCGAGAACCAAGCGCGCGCGCTCAACCCGCGCGCGTGAGCGCCGCCACCAGATCCGATTGCGTGATGATCCCCACAAGCCGGCGCTCCGCGTCGATGATGGGGATGTGGTGGTGGCCGGTGTCGGCGAACAGCGGAACCAGCTCGGCGATGGGGCGGTCAGCGCTGGCCACGCGCACCTGGCGCACCATGATCTGGCCGACCACCTCGGGCTTCTCGCTGTGGCTTGTCAACGTGGGAGAGATGAAATGGCGCAGGCGCTGCGCCCAACCCTGGTGGAAGTCGAGATCCGCATGGCGCATGAAATCGGCCAGCGTGACGATGCCCACCACGCGGCGCACCTTATCGATCACCGGCAACGCCTTGATGCGGCGCTCGCGCAGCATCGACCACGCTTCCTGCAGCGGCGTGCCGAACTCCACGGTGGCGAGGTCGGTGGACATGATGTCGGTGCAGCGCAGTTCGCCGAGCCGGCGGCGGTAGGCCTCGATCTCGGTCTGAGCCAGCAGGGCCTGCAGGTCGTCGCGGCTCACGTCCAGCACCTGGTTGTAGCGCTTGAGCACGGCGTCGAGATCGGCGTCGGTGATGGCCGCCTTGGGTGAACTCGGCGCGGCCGGGGCGAGCAACTGCCCGTGCGGGTAGCGCCGCCCCGTCGCGTTGTTGTAGGCGATGCCCACCAGCACCAGCAGCAGTGAATTGGTGAGCACCGGCACAGCGGCGAACGCCGGGTCGTGCACGCCCGAGAGCACCACGAGCAGCGCGCTAGCGCCGCCCGGGGGGTGCAGGCAGCGCAGCGCGAACATTGCCGCGATCGCCAGGCCCACAGCGAGCGCGGCCACCCAGGGCGTGATGCCCCAGGCCAGCACGCAGGCAATGCCCACCAGTGCGGACACTGTGTTGCCACCCACCACCGACCACGGTTGCGCCAGCGGGCTGGCCGGCAGGCCGTAGACCAGCACCGCGCTGGCACCGATCGGCGCAATCAGCCACGGCGTGTGGGCGCTCTGGCCGGCGAAGACGATGCCGAGCAGCCCGGACACCAGCAGGCCCACCGCCGCGCCGCCGGCCACGCGCAGTCGCTCGCGGTTGTCCACTTGCATGGGCGCAGGGATGAAGTCGCGCAGCCAGGCGCGGGCGCGCTCGCGGGCGGGTAGGGCGGGGGGGCTGGAAGGCGTGGGCGTTGTCATGCGAAGCAGCGCTCGAGGCGCGGGCGGGCAGGTGCGCGGCATTGTCGGCCAGGGCGTTCCAGCATGCAGGCAGGTTGCGGCGTGGACTGCTAAGCTGCCCGGCTGTTCACAGAACTCGCACAGCGGAGACACCATGCCCGGATTGCTGCCCACCGTCGACCCCGAAGGCCTGCTCGAGTACTCGGTCGTGTACACCGACCGCGCGCTCAACCACATGTCCAAGAAGTTCCAGGGCGTGATGCGCGACATCTCGGCCACGCTGAAAGAGGCCTACAACGCGAAGTCGGCCGTCGTGGTGCCGGGCAGCGGCACCTTCGGCATGGAAGCCGTGGCGCGCCAGTTCGCCACCGGCCAGAAGGTGCTCGTGATCCGCAACGGCTGGTTCAGCTACCGCTGGACGCAGATCTTCGAGATGGGGTCCATCCCCTCCAGCGCCACGGTGCTCAAGGCACGCCCGCTGGCTGCTGAGCCGCAATCGGCCTTTGCGCCAGCGCCCATCGACGAGGTGGTCGCCACCATCGAGCGCGAGAAGCCCGCGCTGGTGTTCGCCGCGCACGTCGAGACCGCAAGCGGCATGCTGCTGCCCGACGACTACCTGCGCGCGGTCGGCCAGGCGGTGCATGCGGTCGGTGGCATGTTCGTGCTCGACTGCATCGCCTCGGGTGCGATCTGGGTCGACATGGTCGCCAATGGCGTGGACGTGCTCATCAGTGCGCCGCAAAAGGGCTGGAGCGGCTCGCCCGGCAGCGCCTTCGTGATGCTGAGCGAGCGTGCGCGCCAGCACATCGACCACACCACCAGCACGAGCTTCGCGTGCGATCTGCGCAAGTGGCTGCAGATCATGGAGACCTACGAGAGCAATGCCCACGCGTACCACACCACCATGCCGACCGATGCACTCACGCGCGTGCGCGACGTGATGCTCGAAACCAAGGCGTTCGGCTTCGAGAACGCGCGCAAGGCGCAACAGGAGCTGGGCGACAAGGTCCGTGCGCTGCTCGCGAAGAAGGGCTACAAGAGCGTGGCAGCGCCCGGCTTCGAGGCGCCGGGTGTGGTGGTCAGCTACACCACCGACCCGGAGATCCAGTCGTCGAAGAAGTTCGCGGGCCTGGGCCTGCAGACAGCCGCCGGCGTGCCGCTGCAGTGTGACGAAGGCGCTGACTTCAAGACCTGGCGCATCGGCCTCTTCGGGCTGGAAAAGCTCGGCAACGTCCAGCGCAGCGTGCAGACGCTTGACGATGCGCTGAGCCGCATCGGCTGAGCCGCGGGCCGTGTCGAGCGAGGTGCCTTCCGGCTCCGCCCACGCAGGGCAGCCGATGTCCGTCCCCGATGAGTTCGGCCGCCCGTTGCAGGGCTGGCGGCTGCGCCTCTACGTGATCATCTTCGAGGCCGACACCCGCGCGGGGCGTGCCTTCGACGTGGCGCTGCTTGTCATGATCCTGGCGAGCGTGGGCGTGGTGATGGCCGACAGCATGGCGTCGGTGCATGCGCAGTACGGCGACCTCTTCCATGTGCTCGAGGTCGTGTTCACGGCGACCTTCACGGTGGAGTACATCGCGCGGCTCGCCTGCGTGCGCCACCCGACCCGCTACGCGCGCAGCGTGTTCGGCATCATCGACCTGGTGGCGGTGCTGCCGACCTACCTTGCCGTGCTGGTGCCCGGCCTGCACGCGTTGATCGACGTGCGGGTGCTACGCCTATTGCGCGTCTTCCGGATCTTCAAGCTGGGCGCCTATGTGGCGGAGTACGGCGCGCTGGGCCACGCGCTGGCCGCGTCACGTCGCAAGATTTTCGTCTTCATCTCGTTCGTGATGCTGGTCGTGCTGATCATGGGCACGCTGATGTATGTAGTGGAGGGCCCCGACAACGGCTTCACCAGCATCCCGATGAGCGTGTACTGGGCAATCACCACCATGACCACCGTCGGCTTCGGCGACATCACGCCGCAAACCGACCTCGGACGCCTGATCGCCTCGGTGATGATGCTTCTGGGCTGGGGCACCCTGGCCGTGCCGACCGGCATCGTGAGTGCCGAGTTCACCGCGCAGCGCATGCGCCGCGGCGTCCCGACCACGCGCACCTGCCACGAGTGCCTGAGCGAAGGCCACCTGCCCGAGGCGCGCTTCTGCCGCGATTGCGGTGCGCGCCTGCCTGCGTGGATACGCGACGGCCACGATCACGAAGCCGCCATTCCCGGCGCAGCGGACAAGAGCTGAGCCGCTCAGCGGCCGAAGCTCACCGAGCCGACAGCAAGGCCAGTACGCGGCTCGCCGCCTGGCCGGTCAGGCGTGCGTCGTGTGCCGTGATCTGCAGGCGCCAGATCAGCCACGGCAGCATCGCCTGCGTCGGAGGCTCAGTTGGCAGAAGCTCGATGCTCGGTGCCGCCAATGGCGTGCTGCCAGGCCCTTCAGCGGCTGTGGCGCTTGTGGGCGGCGTGGCGAGGGCCTCGCTCAGCACGCGCGTGGCCTGCTCGATGGCGTCAGCGGCTTCGGGCCGGTCGAGTTCTGCCGCGTTGCGCGCGAGCATGAGTCGCAGCACCGCCACGTGGGCCATCAGGCGCTGGCCGTGGTCGAGCAGCACCGTCAGGTCTTGCACGGGCGGGCGCACGGTGGCCGGTTCGGCGGCACTGCGCTGCAAGGCGGCGGCCAGTGCAGAAAGCGCGTCGTACGCGCGCCGCCGCGCCAGCCGTTGATCGACCGCCGCGGCGGCGTCGAGGTTGCCGAGCGACTGACGCGCGTAGTCGTGAAGGGCCCGCACGCAGCGCTGCACCGTCTGCGGCAGGCTGCGGCGCTCCCACCACGGCAGCACGTAGCTGAAGGCCCACGCGAGAAGCGCGCCGAGCACGGTGTCGGCGACGCGCTCGGCGATGGGGAAGCCTGCGCCGGGGTTGGCGAGGTGCGCCTGCAGCAAGGCCATCACCGTGGCGGCCACGGCGGTCACGAAATAGCGCTCGACCGCGAATGCATGCGCAAGGCTCACCGCCAGCAGGAACACCAGGCCCATGATGGCCTGTGACGGCACATGTGCGAGCACCAGCACCAGCAGGCAGCCCGCCAGCGTGCCCAGCACCCGCGTGTTGCGGCGGGCGAGCGTCTGCCCGAGATTGCCGCGCAGCACCACCGCCACGCTGAGCACCAGCCACTGCGGGTGCGAGGCCCAGGGCAGGGCCAGCGCGATGTAGTATGCCGAGCCCAGCGCGAGTGCTGCGCGCAGTGCGTGGCGCATCACGGGTGACTTCAGCGTGGCATGTGGCCGCAGCGCTGCGAGCGGCCAGCCCGCGGGGCCGACGAATTGCGCGAGCTCCTTGTTCGAGAACGGTTGCGCGACGGGCGCGCCGCGCAGCGCGGCCTGCATCTGATCGAGCTCGCGCTCCATGTGCAGCACGCGGTTGACAAGCGCCGGCAGCAGCCGCGCGCGGGCGTCGCCGGTGGGCAGGGTGACGCCGCCGAACAGCGTGCCCACGGTGCAGGCTTCGCGCGGCGTGCTGGGCGGCGCCAGTGCGGCGCCGCCCAGCACAGCCGACCGCTGGCCCTCGAGTTCGTCGGCCATGCGGCGCAACCGCGCACCTAGTGCGCGGCGCACCTGGCGGCCCGCGTTGTCCTGCCCGAGCAGGTTGATGTCGAGCTGGCTGGCCAGCAGCAGGTCGCGCAGCTCCAGCGTGTGCAGCAAGACCGCAATCTCGCGGCTGGCATGGCGCCCTTCGGCCGCCGGAAAGCTCAGGTCACGCGCCGTTTGCAAGCGGTCGGCGAGCGCCGCCTCGTTGAGCACCCAGGTCTGCAACCTGGCCGAAGGGCCGCTCTGGTCGTCTTCCACCGCGTCGAGCAGGTCGGCGCGCGAACGCATCAGCCGCACCATGGCGCCCAGTGCATTGGCCAGCACCAAGCGGCGATAGCGCCGTTGCAGCACGCTCACGACACCGAGCGACCACAGCAGGTAGCCCAGCACGCCCGCGGCGTGCCACCCCATCACCTGCCATGTGTCGTGGCCCGCAGGCAGGCCCATGGTGAAGACGATTGCGAGGATCGGTGCGAACGACACGGCACCGGCGCGCGGGCCCCAGGCCATCATCATCATCGCGATGAACACCACGAGCGAGATGCCCAGCCCCAGCCACAGCGGGTAGGGCATCAGCAGCGAGATCACCAGCGCCGCGAGCGTGCCCCCGACGCCCGCGCTCAGCACCCGCCGCCACGAGCGCGCGGGCGTCTCGGGGATGTCGGCCAGGCTGGAATACACCGCACCGCTGACCGCCAGCGCCGCCACATGCGCCCCGAAGGCGAGGCCGAACAGCAACTGCAGCAGGCCGATGCCGATGCCGACCGTGATGCCGTTGAGCACATGCGCGGGCAGGGCCAGCGCGCGGCGAGCGAGGGCGGGCAGGGGAACAGGGTCGGTGAGGGAGGCCATTGGCTGCGCAGCATAGGGCAGACCCGCCTGACAGGGATGCTGGCCGCACACACGGGCGCCGCGGCGTCTTCTCTGCCGCCGTCTTAACCTTGGCCTAACGCTCGGCTAATGAACGCTTCACCGCGCGTGCCTATCTTTCGCTGCAGGCGCGGCAACCTGCCGCACATGTTTCCCCCGCCGCATCGGAAGAAAGGCTCACCATGAAACTCAATCCCCTGAACGCAACCCTCGTGGCGGCTGGCGCGCTGGCCATGGGCACCGCGGGTGCCTTTGGTCTGCCCAACTGGATGAAGAAGGACGAGCCCGTACCAGCCACATCCGTGGCCGCGCTGAGCACGCCCGTCGCGGCGGCTGCTGCCGTGGCGCCGGTGGCGCCCATTCCGCCGCAAAGCGTAGTGCCGAACTACCGCGCCATCTTTGCGCAGGCCGGACCGGCCGTGGTCGGTGTCACCGTGTCGGGCGAGCACAAGGTGTCGGACGACGAGCAGCCCCTGCAGGGCCTGCCGCCGGGCATGGAGAACGACCCGTTCTTTCGCTTCTTCCGTGGCCTGCCGGGCATGCAGGCCCCGCGCGGCCGGGGCGGTGCGCCGTCGGAGCCGTTCCGCGGCCAGGGTTCGGGCTTCATCATCAGCGCCGATGGGTTGATCCTGACCAACGCTCATGTGGTGCGCGAGGCCAAGGAGGTCTCCGTCAAGTTGAGCGACCGGCGCGAGTTCTCGGCCAAGGTGCTCGGCGCCGACCCCACGACGGACATCGCCGTGCTGCGCATCAGCGCGAAGGATCTGCCGACCGTGCGCCTGGGCAACCCCAAGCAGCTCGAAGTGGGCGACCCCGTGCTCGCCGTCGGCTCGCCCTTCGGTTTCGAGCAGACCGCCACGCAAGGCATCGTGAGCGCCAAGGGCCGCTCGCTGCCCGGCGACTCGGTGGTGCCCTTCATCCAGACTGATGCAGCGGTGAACCCCGGCAACTCCGGCGGCCCGCTGTTCGACGGCAGCGGGGCAGTCGTGGGCATCAACGCGCAGATCTACTCGCGCTCGGGCGGCTACCAGGGCCTCGCGTTCGCGATCCCGATCGACGTGGCGCTGAAGGTCAAGGACCAGATCGTCGCCACCGGCAAGGCCAGCCATGGCCGGCTGGGTGTGACGGTGCAGGACGTGAACCAGTCGCTGGCCGAATCCTTCGGCATGAAGCGCCCTGATGGCGCGCTGGTGGCCAGCGTGCAGCGCAACAGCGCGGCGGCCAAGGCAGGCCTGAAGCCGGGTGACGTGATCACCGAGGTGAACGGCGAACCCATCGTCCGCTCGGGCTCGCTCAGCAGCACGATCGGCATGAGCAGCCCGGGCGAGTCGGTCAAGCTGAAGGTCTGGCGCGATCAGAAGTCGATCGACATCGACGCCAAGCTCGGCAGCGCCGACGAGCCATCCAAGCAAGCGGCTGGCAAAGACCCCGCGGAGCAAGCCAACCAGCTCGGCTTGTCGCTGCGCCCGCTGACGCGCGACGAGCGCCGCGAGGTCCAGGGCGATGGCGGCATGGTGATCGAGAACGTGAGCGGTGCGGCCGCGCGGGCGGGTGTCGAGGCGGGTGATGTGCTGGTGGCCATCAACGGCAAGCCGGTCACATCGGTCGATCTGGTGAAGAGCGTGATGGCCTCCAAGCCCAAGAGCGTGGCCCTTTTGATCGAGCGTGACGGAGAACGCATCTTCGTGCCGGTAAGCCTGGGCTGAGTTCGCGTAGGACAAGAGCGCAAGGCGCTTCGGCGGCGACACAGGGCGATCGGGCTGTGATTTGATGAACGTCTCTCATCAACCATGAGGATCTCGTCATGAAGTTTCAGTCCCAACACCTGCTTTCCGCCGTGGCCGCCGCGGCTCTCCTCGCCGGAACGTCGGCATGGGCCCAAGAGGCCGTGCCTGCACCGGGCCCGGGCCAGGCGGCACAGTCCGTCGCCCCCGGTGAGGCCGTGCCTTTGCCGGATGCCCAGCAAGGCGAAGGCGGCGTGGCCTACGTGACCGGTGGCGTGGTGTACGAAGAATTGCCGGCCTTCAACAAGGCGCGCACGCAGTACCCGCTCAACATCGAGATCTACGAGAAGGCCGGTGCGCGCAACCAGTTCACCGCCGACGCGCAGGTCAAGCTGATGGACCGCAGCGGCAAGGTGCTGGTCGACACCCGCTCAGACGGCCCTTACCTCTGGGCCAAGGTGCCCCCGGGCCAGTACAAGGTGGCGACCACGCTCAATGGCGTGACCAAGGAGCAACGCGTGTCGGTGGCCAGCGGCCGGTCGACGCGTGCAATCTTCGTCTTCACGCCTGAGTCTCAGCAGGTCTCGCAGCGCTGATTGCGCGCGAGCGCCGCAGTCGGGATCAGCTGCCGCTCGCCGCCAGCAGAGCGGTGTAGCGTCGCTGCATTTCGGAGGGCTGCAGGTTCTCGATCGAATGGCCCAGCAGCCACACGTGGCCGAAGGGGTCGCGCATCAGGCAGCTGCGCTCGCCGTAGAACTGGTCCGCAGGTGGGCGCAACATCGTCGCGCCTGCCGCGATCCCGCGTTCGAGCATCTTGTCGCAGTTGTCGACGTGCAGGTGGATGGTCAGGCTGCGGGGCGCTCCTGCGTCTGGCGGTACGAAGCCCAGATCCGGGTAAGGGCTGCTGAGCATCAGCACCATGTTCGGTGCCAGCTGCAGTTCAAGATGGCCGACGCGCCCTGACGGCTCGGTGAGGCGGAAAAGCTCCACGGCCCCGAACACCTCGGTGTAAAAGGCGACCGCCCGGGGTACATCGCCCACGCAAAGATACGGGTACATCTCGTGAACGGCGTTGTGCGCTGTCGTATCCGGCTGGCTCATGTCCGTCTCCTTGAGTTCGATCTGCAGACCGAGCGATGCTAGGCCGCCCGCCTCACCGTGTATTGGAGATTTTTTCGCTCACAGCTGCGGAGGCTGCGCGCACGGCCACATGCGTCGGCTGCTGGGGCGACACCGGCCGGTAAGCACCGGGTGTGATGCCGGCGAGGCGCTTGAACTCGTTGGCAAGGTGCGACTGATCGGCGTAGCCCCCGTCGAGCGCGGCCAGCGCCCAGTCGCCCGGCATGTGCTGCGCCAGCCTGTCGATCAGGGTGTTGAAGCGCAGAACCCGCGCATAGCGTTTGGGTGTGAGGCCTACGGCACGCTCGAAGCGCGCGATGAACTGCGTGGGGCCGAAGCCGCTGCTCCGCTGAATACGCTCGACCGCCGCCGAGGCGGGATCGCGCTGCATGGTTGCCAGTGCCGCCAGCACCATCGCATCGGCGGCGGACGCGCGCTTGAGCCGTTCGAGCAGCCAGGATTCAAGGTGCTGCAGACGTGCCTGCGGGTTCGCGATGGCCTGAAGCTGCTCGCGCAACCGCTGCGCGCTGGGGCCCCAGAGCGCATCGAGCGGCACGGTCGTGTTGCGCAGTTCGGGCAAGACCGGGCCGAAGAAGCCGGCCGCACCGCCGGGCTTGAAATGAACCCCGACCACCAATGAGGCGCCCTGCGTCGCGCGCTGGCTGCTGCGGTCTTGCGCGCCGTGGACGACTCCGCCTCTGAAGTGCTCGCCGACGAGGTCGTCGACATCGCGGAAGCGGCCGATTCGCTGCTCGTCGAGCAAGGGGATCACGAGGTCAACCCGCCCTGTGGGCAGGTTGCGCTCTCGGGCGTGCGGCAGCGGCGCGCGTTCGCAGGTCCACAAGGTGTCGACAAAGGTGGCCAGGGGTGCGATGGGGCAGCGTGAGAGCAACATCGCGAAGGCCGTTCATCAGAGCTGCGTGCGCAGCGACCAGATCTCTGGGAAGAGCACCACATCGAGCATCTTGCGCAGGTAGCTCACGCCGCCGGTGCCACCGGTGCCGCGCTTGAAGCCGATCACACGCTCCACCGTGGTCACGTGGCGAAAGCGCCAGAGCCGAAATGCGTCTTCGAGGTCGGTGAGTTCTTCGCCGAGCTGGTACAGATCCCAGTACTGCTGCGGCTTGCGGTAGACGGTGAGCCAGGCGGCTTCGACATCGGGGCTGGCGGTGTATGGCTGCGTCCAGTCGCGCTCGATGCGGTCGGCGGGCACGGCGATGCCGCGGCGTGCGAGCAGGCGCAGTGAGTGGTCGTACAGCGACGGCGCACGCCATGCCGCATCGACCGAGGCCAGGAGGTCGGGCCGGTGCGCGTGCGGCTTGAGCATTGCCGCGTTCTTGTTGCCCAGGCTGAACTCGATGCAGCGGTACTGCCAGCTCTGGAAGCCGCTGCTGTTGCTCAGGTAGGGGCGGATGGCCGAGTACTCGGGCGGCGTCATGGTGGCGAGCACATCCCAGGCATGAACGAGTTGCTCCATGATCTTGCTCACACGAGCGAGCATCTTGAAGGCGCTGGCGAGTTGGTCGTTCTCCACGCAGCGGATCGCAGCCGTCAACTCGTGCAGCATCAGCTTCATCCACAGCTCGCTGGTCTGGTGCTGCACGATGAAGAGCATCTCGTTGTGATCGGGCGAGAGCGGCACCTGGGCGTTCAGCACCTCGTCGAGGTGAAGGTAGTCGCTGTAGCTCATGTCGCGCGAGAAATCGAGTTGCGCGCCTTCGTGGCGCTGCTCGTCGTGCTCGCCTTTCGGCGTATTGGCGCTCATGTGACCGCTGCCCGTTGATTGAAGCGCGGCTCGCGCCATTCGCCGCTGTGCAGTACCTGCACGAGGTGCTCGACGGCATCCCACGCATCGGTGTAGCGGGTGTAGAGCGGGGTGAAGCCGAAGCGCAGGATGTCCTGAGCGCCCGCTGGGTGAGACTTGTCGCCGCCCCTGAAGTCCCCGATCACCCCGCGCGCGATCAGCGCCTGCATGATCGGGTAGCCCGAGTCAGGGTGCGCAAAGCTGACCTGGCTGCCTCGCAGGCTGGGCTCGCGCGGTGATGCGAGCTGCAGGCCGGCGCAGCGCGATTCGACCAACTTGATGAACAACTCCGTGAGCGCCGTGGACTTGAGTCGCAAGGCGGCCATGTCGGCGGCGAGCACGGTGTCGACGCCGCACTCCAGCGCAGTCATCGACAGCACGGCTGGCGTGCCGCACAGGTAGCGACCGATGCCCGCCGCCGGCCGGTAGTCGGGCGTGAACTCGAACGGCGCGGCGTGACCCATCCAGCCCGACAGCGGTTGCCAGAAGCGATCGGCGTGGCGCGGGTGCGCCCACACGAAGGCCGGTGCGCCGGGTCCGCCGTTGAGGTACTTGTAGCCGCAGCCCACGGCAAAGTCGGCACCGCTGCCTGTCAGGTCGACCGGCAGGGCACCGGCGCTGTGCGCCAGGTCCCACACGGTGAGGCCGCCTGCTGCATGCGCGGCGCGGGTGATGGTGGCCATGTCGTGCAGGCGGCCGGTGCGGTAGTTCACCTGGGTGAGCATCAGCACGGCCAGGTCACTGTCGAGGTGTTGCGCGATCTCGTCGTGTTCGACCAGGACCAGCCGAAGCCCGTGCTCGCGCGCAAGGCCCTCGGCGATGTAGAGATCGGTCGGGAAGTTGCTGCGCTCCGAGACAATCTTGCACCGCCCGGGGCTGTCAGATCGGGCAATGCGCAAGGCCGCGCTCAGCACCTTGTACAGATTGACCGAGGTGGAGTCGGCGACCACGAGTTCGTCTTCTCCCGCACCGACGAGCCGCGCGATCTTGTCGCCCACGCGGCGCGGCAGGTCGATCCAGCCGGCGGTGTTCCAGCTCCGGATGAGGCCATGGCCCCATTCGTGCCGCACGGCCTCTTGCAAGCGCGGTGCCGTGGCACGGGGCAGTACGCCGAGCGAGTTGCCATCGAGGTAGATCACGCCTTCGGGCAGGTCGAACTGCGCGCGCAGGGGGGCGAGTGCGTCTTGCGCGTCGAGCGCGAGGCAGTCTTGGCGGGTTATGGGCATCGAGTCTCCCCGAAGGCTTGTTGTTCGGCGATCAAAGCTCGCGCAGCACGGCGCGCACGGGCGAGGCGCAGGCCTGGGTCAGCTTTAAGGGCAGCGCGATGAGTTCGTAGTCGCCGGCGGGCACCTCGTCGAGCACCAGGTTCTCGAGCACGCGCAGGTGGTGGCGAAGCAGTTGCTGGTGGCTGTCCAGTGTCTTGCTCTCGGCGGGGTCGACCGATTGGCTGTCGATGCCGACGAGCCGCACCCCCAGGCTGGCCAGCCAGGCGAGCGCCTCGGGCGCAAAGGCCGAGAACTCGGGTGACCAGGCCGTGGGTGCGCGCTGGCAGGTTCGTACCAGCACACGCGGCGGCAGTCCATGAGCCACTGAGGCGAGGTCGGCGACCTGGATCAGGCGCGCCGGGCCGATCGCGTGGATCACGCGGCAGGGGCCGAGGTACGGGTCGAGATCAACCTCGCCGATGGCGGCCGCGTCGTTCGCGTAATGCAGCGGCGCATCGGCGTGGGCACCGACGTGCGGCGACATCGTGATTGCGCTCAGGTTGACGGGGCAACCCGGGCCGATGCGCGCCGTCCAGGTTTGCGTGTAGGGCTGGTCGCCGGGAAAGGGCGGCGTGCCGGGGCCGATGGGGGGCGAAATGTCGATCAGGCGCTTGGCAGATGTCATGCTTTGCTCCTGGGGCCAGGGGGGCTACGTCGACCGGGGTGTGCGCACCACGGTCACGCTGCATTCTGACTGCGTCGTGACCTGCGCGGACACACTGCCCAGGTAGCGAGTGATGCCTCCGCTGCTGCGCGCGCCGATCACGATGTGGTCGACCTGATTCTTGCGCGCGAACTCGATGATGGCGTCCGCCGCATCGGGCGACTCGAGCACGTGGAAGGTCACGCGACCGGCCTGCGCGTCGGCGGTCAGCTTGAGCGAACGCCTCAGCGGCAGCGCCCAGTGCTTGAGCTGCACCAGCAGGTTGACGTGCTTGCTGCTGCCGTCGGCTTCCATCAGTTCGTCCATGCCGATGCGGTTGACCTTGAGCACGGCCATGCAGGCCAGGCGTGCTCCGGGCACGGTCTGCATCAGGCGCTCGACGGCCAGGCGCTGGGTTTCGAGCAGTTCGCGCTCCGCGCCGGCGACGTCGACCGCCACCAGCACGATGGGGCTGCGCGCCAGCTGGGCCGTGGCGTTGGCACGTGGCGAAGGCTCGTTGCCGAGGGCCGAGAACCAGCGGCTCAGCACTTTCATCGTGCCGCTGCGCTCGCGCCGCGTGGCGCGCTCGGTGAGCACCACCTGCTCGGGGTTCTGGAGTTCGAAGGCGAACTGCGCGGCCGTCTGCTGCCGGTTGGCGGGCAGCGGCTCCAGCGATTTGAGGATCACCTCTTGCAGCCAGGGCGGGCAGTCGCGCCGCAGCATGGCGGGTGGTGTCGGGTCCCGGTAGAGGCGCTGGCGCAGGCCGCGCACGCTGTCGGGCGAGCCGAACGGGCGCTCGCCGGTGGTCAGGTGATAGAGCATCACGCCGAGCGCGAAGAGGTCGCTGCGCGGGTCGTTGCGCACGAACTGCACCTGCTCGGGCGACATGTAGGGCGCGGTGCCGAGCGGCAGCTCGAAGTCTTCGTCGAGCAGGTCGGGCAGGTGCTCGTGGCGCGAGAGGCCGAAGTCGATCAGCACCGCCTCGCCGCCTTTGCCGTCGACCATCGGGCGGAACATGATGTTGCTGGGCTTCACGTCCAGGTGCACCAGGTGCTGGCGGTGCAGGTCGTGCAGGGCGGTGGCCACGCGGGTGCCGATGCTCACGATCTCGTCGAGCGGCAGCGGCGCCGAATCGAGCCGCGCGCGCAGCGAATCGCCGGGGATGCGCTCCATCACGATGTACGGCTGGCGGGTGATGTCGCCCTTGGCAATGAAGCGCGGCACATGCACGCCGGACAGGCGCGGCAGGATCATCTGCTCGACCTCGAAGCCGACGATGCTGGCCGGGTCTTCGCCGCCGTGGATGCGGGGCACCTTCATGATCAGCGGCATGAGGTTGTCGGCGCCCGGCAGCATGCCGGTCGCGCTGTCTTCTTCGACCGTGCCTACCTGCCACAGGTGGGCCATGCCGCCCTGATGCAGGTGCTTCTCGAGGCGAAAGCCATCGATCTCCAGGCCCGCGTGCAATTGCCGCAGCGGGTGGGTGGAGGGCGGGGGCGTGGCGTTGAACTCAGCCGCCATCTTTTAGGCGCTGCGCCAGTCGGGCGGGCAGCCCGGCCGCGACCACCTTGGCGGCCGCGGTGTCGTGGTCGTAGGGAATGCGGTGAAAGGTGAGCTCGCCCGTCTCGGTGTCGAACATGGCGTAGCAGGCTGCGGGGTTGTTGTCGCGTGGTTGGCCCGCCGAGCCGGGGATCACCAGCCACTGGCGCTGTGGCGACAGCGGGATGGGCACATCGGGCACCGGCGCGAACTCGCCCACCTTGCCGGTGAGGGCCAGGTGGTAGAGCTGCGGCTCATGCACGTGGCCGCAGAACGTGACGCGCGCGGCGGTGGCCTGCATGCTGTGCACGGCTTCGAGCCGCGAGTGCACGTAGCCCCAGTCGCCCGGAGCGTAGGCGTTGGCATGGACGTACAGGCGGGTGTCGTCGATGGCCGTAAGCGGCAGCGACGCAAGAAAGTCGAGCTGCGACGCCTCGAGTTGCTCGTGCGTCCAGGCCACCACCTGGCGCGCGTCTTCGACCATCGATGGCTGCGGTCCAGCCACGGCCGCGGCGTCGTGGTTGCCGCGCACCGCGAACGCGCCCTGCGCCACGTGCTCGCGCACGCAATCGACGACCCAGCCGGGGTCGGCGCCATAGCCGACGAAGTCCCCGAGAAAGGCGTACTGCTCGGCCGCCTGCGATCGGGAGTGCGCGAGCACGGCCTCGACCGCCTCGCGGTTGGCGTGCAGGTCGGTGATGAGGGCCAGCTTCATCTGACGAAGACTACTCGCCCGAGCGCCGGGCCGGCCCAGCTTGGGGCCAGGAACGCAGCCATGCGAGGGTCGTCATGAGCTCAGCCAATGCGGCCGATCAGCAAGAACTCCATCAACGCCTTCTGAACATGCATGCGGTTCTCGGCTTCGTCCCATACGGCCGACTGCGGGCCGTCGATCACCTCGGCTTCGACCTCTTCGCCGCGGTGGGCGGGCAGGCAGTGCATGAAGAGTGCGTCGGGCTGCGCGGCGGCCATCATCTCGCGGTCGACGCACCAATCGGCGAAGGCCTTCATGCGTTCGGCGTTCTCGGCCTCGAAACCCATGCTCGTCCACACATCGGTGGTGACGAGATGCGCGCCGCGGCAGGCGTCGAGCGGGTTCTTGAACGCCTTGATGCATCGGCTGTTCGACACGCCCGCCACCTTGGGGTCGATCTCGTAGCCGCTGGGCGTGCTCACGTGCAAGGTGAAGCCGAGGATGTCGGCAGCCTGCAGCCAGGTGTTGGCCATGTTGTTGCCGTCACCCACCCACGCCACCACCTTGTCGGCGATGCTGCCGCGGTGCTCGATGAAGGTGAAGATGTCGGCCAGGATCTGGCACGGGTGGTGCTCGTTCGTCAGGCCGTTGATGACGGGCACACGCGAGTTGGCCGCGAACGCCTCGATCTTGGTCTGCTCGTAGGTGCGGATCATCACCAGGTCGACCATGCGGCTGATCACGCGGGCGCTGTCTTCGACCGGCTCGGAGCGGCCGAGCTGGCTGTCGCCGGTGGTGAGGTTCACCACCGAGCCGCCCATCTGGTACATGCCCGCCTCGAAGCTCACGCGGGTGCGTGTGCTGGCCTTCTCGAAGATCATCGCCAGCGTGCGGTCGACGAGCGGCGTGTACTTCTCGTAGTTCTTGAAGCGCTTCTTGATGACCGCTGTGCGCTCGAAGAGGTAGGCGTACTCCTCGCGGCGCAGGTCCTTGAACTGCAGGTAGTGCTTGATCAACGAGGAGCCAGGCATCACGGTTTGGCCCCCAGGAAGGTCTTGATCAGCGGGCACAGGATGGCCACGATCTGCTTGGCTTCTTCGGCGCTCAGGATCAGCGCCGGCACGAGGCGGATCACGCGTTCGGCCGTCACGCTGAGCATCAGCCCGGCTTCTGCGGCCTGGCCCAGCAATTCGCCGCAGGGGCGGTCGAGCTCGATTCCAAGCATCAGGCCCTGGCCGCGAACTTCGACAAAGCCGGCCACGCCCGACAGTTCCCTTTGCAGGCTGGCCTTGAGCGCAGCGCCCACGGTGGCGGCGTTCTCCAGCAGGCCGTCTTCTTCCATGATGCGCAGGGTTTCCACACCTGCGCGCATGGCCAGCGGGTTGCCGCCGAAGGTGGTGCCGTGGTTCCCGGCACCGAGCACGTTGGCCGCCTTCGGGCCGCAGACCACCGCACCCACCGGCACGCCGGAACCCAGGCCCTTGGCGAGCGGCATCACGTCGGGCTTGATGCCCGCCCATTGGTGAGCGAACCACTTGCCGGTGCGGCCCATGCCGCATTGAACCTCGTCGAGCATCAGCAGCCAGCCCTGCTCGTCGCACACGCGGCGCACCTCGCGCAGGTACTCGACGGTGGCGGCGTTGATGCCGCCTTCACCCTGGATCACCTCCAGGAACACCGCTACCACGTTCGGGTTGCTCTTGGCCACGCCTTCGATCGCGGCCACGTCGTTGAGCGGCACACGCACGAAGCCTTCGACCAGTGGGCCGAAACCAGCCTGCACCTTCACATTGCCGGTGGCCGAGAGCGTGGCGATCGAGCGGCCGTGAAAGGCCTTCTCGTAGACGACGATCTCGGGGCGGTCAATGCCCTTGTCGTGCCCATACTTGCGCGCGATCTTGATGGCGGCCTCATTGGCTTCCAGGCCGGTGCTGCAGAAGAAGGCGTTGGTCAGGCCCGACAGCTCGGTGAGCTTGGCGGCGAGCTGCTCCTGCAGCGGCACCTGGTAGTAGTTGCTGGTGTGGATCAGCTTGGCGATCTGCTCCTGCAGCGCGGGCACCAGGCGCGGGTGGCCGTGCCCGAGCGTGTTGACGGCGATGCCGGCCAGGCCGTCGAGGTACTTCTTGCCATTGGTGTCCCACAGCCAGCAGCCTCGGCCGTACGCGAGCGCCATCGGCAGACGGCCGTAGGTTTGCATCACGTGCGGGTCGGGGGCAACGGGGGCTTTGTCGGGGGCGTTCATGGGGAGCTCCAGGCAGAAAAGTCCATTCGGAAAAAGACAAGGCCCGCAGGATCTGCGGGCCCTGGGGCGTTTGATTCTAAGGTCGCATGCCATGCCCCTGCATGACAGCTCCGTGAGGCTACATCTCGTCGATGGCCGTGGTGGTCGAGGCCGGGCCGGTGGCGGCCGAACCGGGCTCGTTGCGGCCTTCGAGCGAGAAGCGCTCGCGGGTATTGACGTAAAAGCTCGCCCCGAAGCGGGCCACCGGGAAATACTCCTGCAGGCGCACGCGCCAGAGCTCGGTGTCGATGAGCCCCTCGCGCGCGTGCAGCCAGCGCACCTGGCCGATGAAGATCTGCCGGCTGTCGGTTTCGAGCGTCTCCCACAGCGTGCACTCGAACGCCACCGGCGCCTCGACGATGCGCGAGGGCTTGACGGCGTTGCAGGGCGCGGTGTGCAGGCCCACCACCGCGAGTTCGCTCACGTCGGGCGGCATGCGCTCGCCGCAGCGGTGCATCTTCTCGGCCATGGCCTCGTCGCTGATGTGCACCACGAACTCCTTCGTGCGTGCGATGTTGGCGGCCGTGTCTTTCAGCGCGCCGTCTTTCAGGCGGTTGATGCTGATCATCACGATCGGAGGCTCTTCGCCCAGCATGTTGAACATGCTGAAAGGCGCGGCGTTGACGACGCCGCTCTCGCTGAGCGTCGTCACGAGGGCGATCGGCCGCGGCACGATCAGGCTGGCCATCAGCTTGTAGCGCTGGTACTCGGTGAGGGTGGCGAAGTCGATGTCCATGGGGCGCTCGGAGAAGTCAGTCCAGGCCGAGCATGCGGGCCAGGCTCTTGATGGGTGGCGTGCGTTCGAGACTGATGTGACGCTCCAGCTCGCGCAGGTGGGCGTCCATGGCGTGCAGGGCGCGCCGGGTGTCACCTTTCTCGATGTGATCGACGATCTGGGCGTGCTCCTGGTGCTCGCAATGGGCATTGCCGGGCGGCTCGTAGAGCGCCACGATCAACGAGCAGCGCGAGATCAGCTCGGTGAGATAGCGCTCCAGGATCGGGTTGCGCGCCAGTGCTGCCACCCGCAGGTGAAATCCGCTTGCCAGCCGGGCCCACGAGGGCTGGTCGAAGCGGTGCATGGCCTCGTGCTCCTCGGTGAGTTGGCGGCGCAGCGCGGCGAGGTCGGACTTGGTGGCGTTGCGCACCGCGAGTTCGAGCAGCGCGGCCTCGAGCGCTCGCCGCGCCTCGAAGATCTGGCGAGTTTCTTCGGGCGAGGGCGCCGCGATTACCGCGCCCCGGTTGGGGCGCAGTTCGACGATGCGATCGTGGGCGAGGCGCTGCAGCACCTTGCGCACCACCGAGCGGCTGACCGCGAACAGCTCGCACAGCGCTGCCTCGGGCAGTTTGGTGCCGGGCGTGAGCCGCTGCGTCATCACGCCTTCGAACACCGATTGGTAAATGCGCTGCTCGATGTCGGTGCCCCTGGCCTGGCCCGGCAGCGTCACAGGCGCCGGCCCGGTGGATGCGGCGTGGGCCCGCGTGGCGGTGGTCTTGGCGGAGGCTCGTCGGGTGGTGGTGGCCATGTGTCGGGCTCAGGCGGTCGAGGTGGCAAGAGTGTCCATCGCATTGCAGATGGCGCCCGGCGTGGTGAGCCAGATCTCGTCGCGCCGGTTGCAGAAGTGCTGCAGCGCACGCCGCAGGTGGCGCAGCCTGTAGGGCTGGCCCACGAGGTAGGGGTGCAGGGCGATGCCCATCACCAGGGGCTGGTGTTGGGATTGGTCGAGCATCTCGTCGAAGTTGTCGATGATCATCTGCGCGAAGTCTTTGGCATCCATCTGCCGGGCCACGATCATGGGGATGTCGTTCAGCTCCTGCGGGTAGGGGATCGACCAGATCGAGCCGCCATCGCGCGTGCGCAGGCGCACGGGCTGGTCGTCGTGGCACCAGTTCAGGGTGTAGCGGTAGCCGGTCTCGGCCAGCAGGTCGTGGGTGGCGTGGCTCTCCGAGATCCATGGCGACAGCCAGCCGGTGGGGGCGGTGCCGCTGTGCGTGGCGATGCGTTCCCGGCAATGGCGCAGCAACTCGCGCTCGTCGGCCTCGCACATCTCGCCCTGCCGTTCGGCGTTGGTGTGGCCGTGGCCGATGAGCTCGTCGCCACGCACGGCAAAGGCCTCCACCACTTCGGGGCAGTGGTCGTAGAGCGAGGTGTTGATGAGCACGCCGCTGGGCAGCGCGAGGTCGTCGAACAGCTCCAGGCAGCGCCACACGCCCACCCGGTTGCCGTACTCGCGCCATGCGTAATTCAGGACATCGGGGTGCGGCAGGGCCGGCGCCAGATTGGCGCCCAAGCCGGTGCCGAACGCGAAGTGTTCGATGTTCAGCCCCAGGTACACCGCGAGGCGCTTGCCACCGGGCCAGTCGTAGTCGGGGCGGCGCGTGATGGCCGAGTAATCGAAGCGCCCATGGTGGGGCAGCGTGGCAAATCGCGGGCTCATGTCTGGTGCGGCGGGGTATTGGTTTTGGTGCGCAGTCGAATGGCTAGATTGTCAACAATCTATATAGATCGGTGAGAGCAAGAACGAAGCCACGGTGCAGACACGCGGTGTGGACGATCGTGGCACAGAGCTTGCGTCGAGCGCGGCATCGCCTTGTTGCCGACTCTGGAGACTCCTCATGCGTTCTTCGTTCCTTGCTTCCCGTCGTGGCCTGCTGGCATTGGCTGCGGCCCTCACGTGCGGCTCCTTGTTCGCAAGCGCCGCGCGCGCGGCCGAGCCGATCAAGATCGGCCTGGTCACGGCCTTGTCGGGCCAATCGGCATTGGCGGGCGAGGCGATCACGCGCGGCGTCACGGTCGCGATCGACGAAGTCAACGCCAAAGGTGGCCTGCTGGGCGGCCGCAAGCTCGAACTGGTGCGTCGCGACGACGAAGGCAACCCCGCCAAGGGCGTGCTGGCCGCGCGCGAGCTGATCTATAAGGAGAAGGTGGCAGTGCTCTTCGGTGGGCTGGACACGCCGGTCTCGATGGCCATCGTGCCCATCGCCAACCAGGAGAAGGTGCCCTTCATGGGCCCGTGGGCCGCGGGCACGCCCATCACCAAGAACGGCGCCAACCCGAACTTCGCATTCCGCGTGTCGGCGGTCGATGAGATCGTCGACATCGGCATGCTGGCCTACGCGCAGAAGAACTTCAAGGCGACCAAGCCCGGGATGATCCTCGTGAACAACCCCTGGGGCGAGTCGAACGAGAAGGGTCTGAATGCCGCGCTCGCGGCCAAGGGCATGAAGGCCGTGGGCGTGGAGAAGTTCGAGGCGAACGACGTCGATGTGGTGCCGCAGCTCACACGCCTGAAAGAGGCCGGTGCCGATGTGCTCTTCATGGTCGGCAACGTGGGCCCCTCGGCGCAGGTGGTGAAGTCGCTCGACCGCATGGGCTGGAAGGTGCCCATCGTCTCGCACTGGGGGCCGGCGGGCGGCCGCTTCACTGAGCTGGCCGGCCCCAATGGCAAGAACGTGCACTTCGTGCAGACCTACAGCTTCTTCGGCAAGCAGTCGCCGGTGGGCGAGAAGGTGATCGCTGCGCTCAAGGCCAAGTATCCCAACATCAAGGGCCCGGACGACATCACGCCCGCCGTGGGCGTGGCCAATGCGTACGACGCCCTGCAGCTCTCGGCGCTCGCCATCGCCGCGGCCGGGTCGACCGAGGGCGACGCCGTGCGCCAGGGCTTCTACAAGATCGGCAAGTACGACGGCCTGATCAAGAGCTACGACAAGCCCTTCACGCCGACGGTGCACGACGCCGTGACGGCCGACGACTACGTGTGGGCGCAGTTCATCGACAACCGCATCCTGCCGGTGGGCATGGCCAACTGACGTGCTGTTGCTCTCTGCGCTGATCAGCGGCCTCGGGCTGGGCAGCATGTATGGGCTGATGGCCCTGGGCTTTCACGTCACCTACGCGGTCTCGGGCACGGTGAACTTCGCGCAGGGCAGCTCGATGATGCTCGGTGCCGTGCTCACCTATGCTTTTGCCCAGACGCTGGGTTGGCCCCTGGTGCCGGCGATCGCGCTGGCGCTGCTGCTGTGCGCGGCTTACGGGCTGGTGGTCGAGTTCTTTGCGGTGCGGCCGTTTGCCGACCGGGGCTCGAACGCCTGGCTGATGTCCACCGTGGCCCTGGGCATCGTGCTCGACAACGTGGTGATGTTCACCTTCGGCAAGGAGCCGCGCAGCCTGCCTTCGCCGCTGGCGCAGACGCCCATTGCCCTGGGTGACGTGGGCCTGGGCGTGTACCCGCTGCAGTTGCTAATCCCGGTGGTGGGCCTGTCGCTCGCAGCCGTGCTGCACGCGGTGGCGCGCCGCACGCGATGGGGTGTGGCGATGCTCGCGGTGGTGCAGAACCGCGATGCGGCGCGGCTGATGGGCATCCCGATCCGGCGCGTGGTCGCGGGCGCGTTCGCGCTGTCGACGCTCTTCGCCGGCATGGCCGGCGTGCTGATTGCGCCGCTCTTCAATGTCGAGGCGCACATGGGCACTCTGTTCGGCCTGAAGGCATTCGCCGTGGCCATCCTCGGCGGCATCGGCAGCGCCTGGGGCGTGATGCTCGCCGGTCTGCTGTTCGGCGCGAGCGAGGCCTTGGTGACCGCCACGCTCGGGTCAAGCTACACCCAGATCATCACATTCGCGCTGGTGATCGTGGTGCTGGCCGCCAAACCCAACGGGCTGTTCGGCCGCATGGACGTGAAGAAGGTATGAGGGGCGGTTGGAGGTTCGCGCAGTGGGCCCTGTCTGCTGCGGCGCTGATCGCCAGCGTGGCGCTCGCCTCGCAGCTCAACGGCTACTACGTGTTCGTGCTGGCCAACGTGGCGCTGCTGGCGATCGTGGGCGTCGGCATGAACATCCTGCTGGGGCTCACGGGGCAGGTGTCGTTCGGGCACGTGGGCTTCTATGCGATCGGTGCGTATGCGGTGGCCACGCTCACCTTGAAGGCGGGGCTGAGCTTCTGGCTGGCCTGGCCGTTGGCGGTGTTGTTGTCGGGCGCGGCAGGGTGGTTGCTTTCGCTGCCGGCGCTGCGGGTCAAGGGGCCGTACCTCGCGATGGTGACCATCGCCTTCGGCTTCATCGTCGAGCACGGGGCGGTGGAGTGGCGCTCCCTCACCGGCGGCCAGAACGGCCTCATGGGCATCGCGCAGCCCCGTCTCTTCGGTTGGCTCGAAGGTGAGCGTGCCGTGGCGGTCATTGCCTTGCTGGCCTTGGCAGTGGCACTGGTGGGTTACGCCTGCCTCGCGCGCGGCACCTGGGGCGCGGCGATGCGGGCGGTGAAAGACAGCGAGACGGCCGCCGAGTCGATCGGCATCCACCCGCTTCAGGTGAAGACGGTCGCCTTCGCGCTCTCGGCCGCACTCGCGGGTCTGGCGGGCGGGCTGTTCGCGCCGCTGTCGGGCTTTGTCACGCCGAACAGCTTTGCGTTCATCCAGTCGATCCTCTTCGTGCTGGTGGTCGTGATCGGTGGCGGCGGTTCGGTGCTCGGCCCGGTGATCGGTGCCGTGATCGTCGGTGTGCTGCCCGAATTGCTGTCCGGGCTGGAGGAATACCGCCTGTTGTTCTTTGGTGGCCTGCTGCTGGTGGTGCTGTGGGTGGCGCCGGACGGCGTGGCTGGCCTGTGGTCGCGCTGGGTGCGGGCGCCCCGTGAGACACCGCCGCCTGCGGATGCTGGCCAAGCGCTACCGGTGTCGTCTCGCGGGCGGCAGGTGCTGCGCGCCGAGGGCCTGTCGCGCGTGTTCGGTGGTGTGCGTGCGGTGAGCGAACTCAGCTTCGCCGCGCCGCCCGCGGCCATCACCAGCCTGATCGGGCCGAATGGCGCAGGCAAGACCACGGCGCTGAACATGCTGAGCGGCTTCTACCAACCGTCGGGCGGTGGGTTCCACTTGGGTCCGCAGGCCTTGCATGGCCTGGCGGCATACCGTGTTGCGCGCAGCGGGGTGGCGCGCACGTACCAGACCTCGCAGTTGTTCGCCTCGCTCAGCGTCGAGGACAACGTGGCACTGGCGGTCTGCCGTGGCCGCCTGGGGCCGTTGCTTGGGGCAAAGTCGTTCCGGCGGGCAGAGGTGCGCGCGCGCAGCCGAGCGCTGCTTGCGGCATGCGGCTACGCGGGCGCGCTGCACACGCCCGCTGGCGACTTGCCGCATGTGGATCGCCGCGTGGTCGAGATCGCGCGGGCGCTCGCTACCGACCCTGAAGTTTTGCTCCTCGACGAGCCGGCGGCGGGCCTGTCGACCGAAGACAAGACCCGGCTGGCCGCACTGCTGCAGCGCATTGCACAGGCGGGCATCGGCGTGCTGCTGGTGGAGCACGACATGTCGCTGGTGATGGGCATCTCGCACCAGATCGTGGTGCTCGACGCAGGCCAGCGCCTGGCCGCGGGCACTCCGGCGCAGGTGCAGGGCGACGCGGCCGTCCGCAGGGCGTACCTGGGCGAAGGCGGCCTGAGCCTGCAGCGCAGCAGCGTCACGCCGCGCAAGGGGGGCGAATCGGCGCCCGAGGTGTTGCATGTAGGCGCTCTCGTCGCGGGTTACGGCGCCGCGCCGGTGCTGCGCGGGATCGATCTGCAGGTGCGCCGCGGCGAGATGGTGGCGCTGCTGGGGGCCAACGGCGCGGGCAAGTCCACGCTCATGCGCGCGTTGGCCGGCCTGCACCGGCCACTGCGCGGCGGCATCACGCTGGCCGGTGAAGACCTGGTGCCGCTGGGCGCGGAGCAGGTCGTGGCGCGTGGGCTGGTGCTGGTACCCGAAGGCCGCCAGGTGTTTGCGGAGTTGAGCGTGCTCGACAACATCCGCCTCGGCGCGTTCCTGCGGCCCGAAGGGCGCGAGCAGCGGGTCGAAGAGATGCTGGTGCGCTTCCCGCGATTGCGTGAGCGCCTGCACCAGCGCGCGGGCCTGCTGTCGGGCGGCGAGCAGCAGATGCTCGCCGTGGCGCGCGGCCTGATGGCACAGCCCACGGTGCTGCTGCTGGACGAGCCCTCGCTGGGGCTGGCACCCAAAGTGATCGAGGAGCTGTTCCAGGCCCTCGACCGCCTGCGCGAGGAGCAGATGACCATCGTGCTGGTCGACCAGATGGCGGCGCTCGCACTCGCGCTGGCCGACCATGCCTGCGTCATCGAAGGCGGGCAGGTGGTTGCGCGCGGCACGGCCGCGGAGATGTCGGCTGATGTGGTGCTTCAGCGGGCCTATCTCGGCGCCGCGTAGCGACCCGGCCGGCAGACGGGTTTAGTTCACGGCGTCGTGTGCTGCGCTGCAGCACTTAAGCGGCACAATGCTGATCTTCCGCCCGCGCACCGAATGAGCAGCCCGTCCACCCGAGAAATCTTCATCCAGGGCGTCACCCTGGATGGCAAGACCTTCCGGCCCAGCGATTGGGCCGAGCGGCTCGCGGGCGCCATGTCGTGCTTTCGTCCGCAGGGCGCGGTGGCGCCCGGGCGTGGCGCGTTCATCGGGTATTCGCCGTACTGCGTGCCACGCACGATCAACGGTGTGAGGTGCGTGATCGTGAACGAGGCGCTGCGCGGGATCGAGCCCATGGCCTGGGACTTCGTGATGAATTTCGCTCGGGACAACCAACTCCAGGTGAGCGAGGCCTGCCTGCTGCCGGAGGTGGCACCCACGAAGGCGGGCGGCGCGCCATGAAAAAAGCCCGCTTGCGCGGGCTTTTGTCTTCGCGATCTGGGGGGCAATCAGGCGGCGGCGAGCGCCTTGACCTTGGCCGACAGGCGGCTCTTGTGGCGAGCGGCCTTGTTCTTGTGGAACAGGCCCTTGTCGGCCACGGAGTCGATCACGCTCTGGGCAGACTGGAAGAGTTCGGTGGCCTTGGCCTTGTCGCCAGCGACAACAGCCTTCTGGACATTCTTGATGACGGTGCGGAACTTGGAGCGCAGCGCGGTGTTGGCGGCGTTCAGCTTAACGTCTTGGCGAACGCGCTTGCGGCCCGAAGCGATGCGGACCGTCTTTTTGGCTTTGGAAGAAGTGGCCATGTTGGATCTGTACCCAGATTGAGCGAAGTCCGCGAGTATAGCAGGGCAAGCCCCTAGCTCGCAAATCGCGCCCCAATACGTGAGCGGGCGCTATCTCACGCAGGCATAATCCCGCCGCCCATGAACCTGCTGCGCGCCGCCTCGATCGTCTCTTTGCTCACCTTGGCGTCACGCATCACGGGCCTGGTCCGGGAGCTGATCGTCGCCGCCCTGTTCGGCGCCGGCGCCTGGACGGACGCCTTCCAGGCCGCCTTTCGCATCCCCAACATGCTGCGCCGGCTGTTTGCCGAGGGCGCTTTCTCGCAGGCCTTCGTTCCGCTGCTCGGCCACACCCGAGCCAAAGAGGGCGACGAAGGCACCCACCTCCTGGTGAGCGCGGTCGCGACGGTGCTGTTCTGGGCGCTGCTGCTGACTTGCGTTCTGGGCGTCGTGGCAGCTCCGGTCGTGGTGTGGCTGATGGCCTCGGGGCTGAAGGAGTTCAACGGCGCCGTGCTGATGACGCGTTGGATGTTCCCCTATATCGGGTTCATTTCCCTCGTGGCGCTGTCGGCCGGCATCCTCAACACCTGGAAGCACTTCGCCGTGCCGGCCGCCTCGCCGGTGCTGCTCAATCTGTCGATGATCGCTGCCGCCTGGGGCCTGTCGCCCTGGTTCAGGCAGTGGGGCATCGAGCCGATCTTTTCGCTCACCGCCGGCGTCATGCTGGGTGGGGTCCTGCAACTGGCGGTGCAAATCCCGGCGTTGCGCCGCGTGGGGCAACTGCCGCGCATCGGCCTCACGTGGTCGAAGCTGCAAGCTGCCTGGCACCACCCCGGTGTGCACACCGTGCTCAAGAAGATGGCCCCGGCGCTGCTGGGCGTGTCGGTGGCGCAGCTCTCGCTGATCATCAACACGCACATCGCCTCGCACATCGGCGTCGGTGCCGTCTCGTGGCTGACCTACGCCGACCGTCTGATGGAGTTCCCGACCGGCCTGCTCGGCGTGGCGCTCGGTGTGGTTCTGATCCCGCAGCTTTCGGCCGCGCAGGGGAAGGGCGCGACCGCCGACTACTCGGCGATGCTCGATTGGGGCCTGCGCCTCGTGTTGATGCTGGCCTTGCCGTGCGCCGTGGCGCTGCTGGTCTTTGCGCAGCCCCTGGTCGCGGTGCTCTACCAGCGCGGGGCGTTCACGGCTGTGGACGTGGTCCAGACTGAACACGCCTTGATCGCCTACGGCGTCGGCCTGCTCGGGTTGATCGCCATCAAGGTGCTCGCGCCAGGGTTCTACGCCCGCCAGGACGTGGGCACGCCGGTCAAGATCGCCGTGACGGTGCTGGTGCTGACGCAGTTGCTGAACCTGCTGCTCGTGCCGCGGCTGGGCCATGCCGGCCTGGCCTTGTCGATCAGCCTCGGGGCCATGGTCAACGCCACCTGGCTTTTCGTCGGGCTGCGCCGCGCCGGGGCGTACCAGCCCTCGCCGGGCTGGCTGGCGTTCGGGCTGCGTGTCGTGGTGGCCAGTGCCGTTCTGGGTGGGTTCCTGTGGTGGGCGGCGGGTGCCGTGCCCTGGGTCGGCATGCAGGCGCAAGACGGGCGCCGTGTGCTGCTGATGACGGGCTGCTTGGTCGCCGGCGTGGCGGTCTACTTTGCGACCCTGCTGGGCAGCGGCCTGAACTTCCGTCAGTTCATGCGGCGCGGATAATCCTGCGCCATGCCCGGCCGCCTGCAGTTCCAAGCCCCGACGCCGCTCGAGTATTTCGCCACCTTGGTGGCCGACGATGCGAGTCTGCCGCTCGTCGAGGCGGCGGTTGCGATCGGGCAGGACGAAGATCCTCAGCTCGACACCCAGGCGGTGCTCGCACAGATCGATGGCCTCGCGGCGCGGCTCAAGCAGCGCGTGCCGGCCGATGCCGGGCCGCGCCAGCGCTTGCGCCTCATGAACCAGTTCTTCTTCAACGAACTGGGGTTCGCGGGCAATGTCAACGACTACTACGCCCCCGGCAACAGCCTGCTCAGCACGGTGCTGGAGACGCGCCGTGGCATCCCCATCACGCTGGCCGTGCTCTACATCGAACTGGCCACGCAGATCGGCCTCACCGCCCGTGGCGTCTCGTTCCCGGGGCACTTTCTGGTCAAGCTGCGTCTGTCCGAAGGCGAGGTCGTGATCGACCCCTTCACCGGGCAGTCGCTCTCGCGCGAGCAACTCGACGAACTCCTGACGCCTTACCGCCGTCAACAAGGCCTCACCGGCGACTACGACGTGCCGCTGGGCCTGTTCCTCCAGGCGGCCGCGCCTCGGGACGTGCTGGCGCGCATGCTGCGCAATCTGAAGGAAATCCACCGCGCCGCGGCCGACTGGCCGCGCCTGCTCGCGGTGTTGAATCGCCTGGTCGTGCTCTTGCCTCAGGCGTGGGAAGAGCGTCGCGACCGCGGGCTGGTGCAGGCCGAACTGGGTTCGCTCGATGCCGCCGCACACGACCTGGGCGACTACCTCGCCCACGCACCGGACGCTGCCGACCGAACGGCCATCGGCGAGCGGCTCCTGGCGCTTCGAGCGCCCGGTTCAGGACCGCTCCATTGACCTGTATGCATGGCCAGCAGCGGGTGGCCTGCCTTTAGAATCCGCCATTCCCTGCGAATCAGATCCACCGGCCGGTTGACTGGCACCCCCACCGACGATCGCTCATGCAACTCACTTTCGCCACGCGGCTGCGCCCCCTCGGCGCCCACCGCATGCCGTCCCGGGCATGAAGCAGATTCCTCTGGCGATCGGCAGCGAGCCGCTGCGATCGTTCGCAAACTACATGGCGGGTTCCAATCTGCCCGCGGTCACGCACCTGCGTGCGCTCACGCAGCCGGCAGCGCCGGTCTATCTGTGGGGCCCCTCTGGCGTGGGCAAGACCCATCTTCTGCACGCCCTGGCGGGGCAGGTGCAGCAGCAGGGCGGTCGCGCGAGCTGCCTGAGCGCAGCCGTGGCGGCGCCCTGGCCGTTCGAGGAGCGCAACGGGCTGATCCTGCTCGACGACTGCGACCAGTTCGACGCCTCCCAACAGCACGCCGCCTTTGCGTTGTTCGTTGAGGCGGCGCCCTACGGCATCCCCATCGTGGCGACCGGCAACGTTCCGCCGGTCGATCTGCCCCTGCGCGACGACCTGCGCACGCGCCTGGGCTGGGGCCACGTGTTCGCCCTGCAGCCACTCAACGAGCCCGAGGCGCGAGCGGCGCTGCGCCGCGAGGCCGATCGGCGCGGGCTCTTTCTGTCCGACGACGTCATGGACCACCTGCTCACGCGCTTTGCCCGCGACCTCAAGCACCTGATGGCCATCCTCGACCGGCTCGACGAGTTCGCGCTCGTGCACAAGCGCGCGATCACGGTGCCCTTGCTCAAGCAGATGCTTGCCGAGGAGCAAACCCCCTCATGAACCTTTGCCTCTTCGACCTCGACGACACCCTGCTGCCATTCGACTCCGACCACGCCTGGGGCGAGTTCGTCGTGCGCCAGGGGTGGGTCGACGCCACTGAGTTCGCGCGCCACAACGACGCCTTCTACGAGCAATACAAGGCCGGCACGCTCGACATCCACGCCTACATCGAGTTCGCCACCCGGCCGTGGCGCGAACACCCAGCGGCATACATGGCGCAGGCGCAGGAGCGCTTCATGGGCGAAGTGATCCTGCCCCTGCGGCCCGAAGCGGCCGATCTCGTCCGGCACCACCAGGCGCAGGGCGATCTGGTGGCCATCGTGACGGCGACCAACGAGTTCGTCACCGCACCGATCGCGCGGGCCTTCGGCGTTGAGCATCTGCTGGCCGTTGAGCTCGAACGGGGCCACGCGGGTAACATCACGGGCCGGATCCAGGGGACGCCGTCGTTTCGAGAAGGCAAGACGGTGCGAACGCAGCAGTGGCTCGCCCAGTTGGGCCACCGGCTGCAGGACTTTGAACGCATCAGCGTTTACAGCGATTCGGCCAACGACCTGCCCCTGCTCGAACTGGCCAGCGATCCCGTGGCCACCAACCCATCCGCGCCGCTCGAGGCAATCGCCCGTGAGCGCGGCTGGCGCATTCTTCGGCTGTTTTCCTGATGATCAAAAAGCTCATAGACAAGCTGCTGGGCAAGCCCGGCGCGGCCAAGGCGGCCCATCCGAAGGGCAAGCGGGTCGAAGTGCCTCTCGCCGAACACAACATCGACCTCGGCTTGGTCGACGAGCACGCCATCCGCGTCGTCAAGACGCTGGCCGATGCCGGCTACGAGGCATTTATCGTCGGCGGTGCGGTGCGAGACCTGCTGCTCGGCCTGCGTCCCAAGGATTTCGACGTGGCCACGAACGCCACGCCCGAGCAGGTCAAGGGCCTGTTCCGACGCGCGTTCATCATCGGCCGGCGCTTTCGCATCGTCCACGTGGTGTTCGGCCGCGGCCGCGAGCATGAGGTGATCGAGGTCTCGACCTTCCGCGCGCTGGTCGACGCGGCGGGCGCCGAGCCCGTGAAGGGCAATGAAAAGACGTCCAAGGCCGACCTGGTCGACAAGCACCACGCAGTGGATGCAAGTGGGCGTGTGCTGCGCGACAACGTCTGGGGCCCTCAGATCGAAGACGCGGCACGGCGAGACTTCACCGTCAACGCCATGTACTACGACCCGCAGAAACAGATCGTGGTCGACTACCACGGCGGCATCAAGGACGCAAAGAAGAAGGTGCTGCGCATGATCGGCGACCCGGTCACACGCTACCGCGAAGACCCGGTGCGCATCATTCGCGTGGTGCGCTTTGCCGCCAAGCTCGGCTTCAGCATCGATCCCAAGACTCGCGCTCCCATTCAGGAGATGGCGGCGCTGCTCGAGAGCGTGCCCGCCTCGCGCACCTTCGACGAGATGATCAAGCTGTTGCAGACCGGCCACGCGCTGTCCAGCATCGAAGAATTGCGCAAGCAGGGTTTGGTCGGTGCGCGCACGGGCGTGTTCCCCATCCTCGACGTGGTGCTCGATGACGCGAAGAAGCACCCCGAGCGCGCCAAGTTCGTCGAGTTGGCGCTGTCCGACACCGACCGACGCGTGGGCGAGGGCAAGCCCGTGGCGCCGAGCTTCATGCTGGCCTGCATGCTGTGGCACGACGTGCTCGACGGCTGGGCCAAACTCAAGAAGCGCGGAGAGGCGCCGTACCCGGCCTTGCAGCAGGCGGTCGACGCGGTGTTCGACGCGCGCATCGGCGACATCTCAGGCCGCGGAAAGCTCGGGGCCGACATGCGCGAGATCTGGCTCATGCAAACGCGCTTCGAGCGCCGCACCGGCCAGGCACCCCTCACGCTGGTTGAGCAACCGCGCTTCCGCGCGGGCTTCGACTTCCTTCGCCTGCGTGCCGATGCGGGCGAGATCGAGCCCGCGCTAGCGCAGTGGTGGGAGGCCTTCTCCCTGGCCGATGCCGACGAGCGCACGCGCATGATCGCGCAGGCGCGCACGACCGATGCGCCGCGCCGCCGTGCGCCATCTGCCTCTGCCGCCGGTAGTTCTTCCGCGAGTTCTTTTGCGGCGGGTTCATCCGCCCCGTCTCCTGCGGACGCACCAGAATCAGAAGAGCAGGGCGACGCCCCGAAGAAGCGCCGCCGCCGCCGCCGCAAGCCCGCCGGCACAGGTGCCGGCGCGGCGCCCAGCGGCGAGCAGTGACGTCGGGCAGTCGATGAAGCCTGCGCCCGTGCTGGCCTACGTCGGCCTGGGCGCCAACCTGGGCGATGCCGAAGACACGCTGACGATGGCGCTTCAGTCGATTGGCGATCTGCCCGACACCGCGTTGATCAAGGCCTCGTCCTTCTACCGCACCGCGCCGGTAGATGCCCAGGGGCCAGACTTCCTCAACGCCGTCGCCCAGATCAAGACCGGCCTCGACCCGCAGGCACTGCTGCAGCGGCTCCAAGGTATTGAAGCCCGGCACGGGCGTGAGCGCCCCTATCGCAATGCCCCACGCACGCTCGATCTCGATGTGCTGCTGTATGGTGACGCGGTCATCGAGACCCCCACACTCACCGTCCCTCACGCCCGCATGCACGAGCGAGCTTTCGTCCTGGTCCCCCTGGCCGAGGTGGCGCCTGCCACCCTCGACGTGCCGGGGCGCGGCAGGCTGAGCGAGCTGCTCCCAGCCGTTGCGGGCCAACGCATCGACCGCCAGGAGTCCCCATGAGTTCGCCACGCTTGCCCGATCGTGCTGCCACGCCTGAGTCGATCGGGTTCACCACCGCGGGGCTGGATGCGCTCGATGGCTTCCTGGCCGATCAGGTCGAGCGGCAGCGCATTCCTGGAGGCGTGGCGCTGATCGTGCGGCGCGGCCGCCTGGCGTACTTCGAGGCGCATGGGAGGCGCGATCCGCAGCGGCCCGACCCGATGCAGCGTGACACCGTCTTTCGCATCTACTCGATGACCAAGCCCCTGGTCTCGGTCGCAGCGATGATGCTGTTCGAAGAGGGGCGGCTGCTGTTGTCGGACCCTGTCGCCAAGTACCTTCCCGAATTCGCCGACACGCCGGTGGGCGTGGTCCAGGGTGACGGCAGCATCGGGCATGCGCCCGTGCAGCGCGCCATGACGGTGCACGATCTGTTGCGCCACACCGCAGGGCTCACGTACGAGATCCTGGCCCCCTCTCCCATCCGCACGCTTTATGTCCGCGCCAAGATCTACCGCCGCGACTGGAGCAATGAAACGTTCTGCCAGGCGATGGCTGCCTTGCCGCTGATGTACCAGCCCGGCACGGCATTCGAGTACAGCCGCGCCACCGACGTGCTGGCCCGCGTGGTCGAGGTGGTGGCGGGTGAACCCTTGCGCGCGTTCTTCAAGCGGCGCATCTTCGAGCCGCTGGGCATGGTCGACACCGGCTTTCACGTGCCGGCGCCGGATCACCATCGCCTGGCCGAACCCTTCCCCACCGATCCCGACACCGGAAATGAAGTCAGGCTGATCGGCGTGCACGAACCGGTGGCGATGGACATGGGCGGCGGCGGCCTCGTGTCGACCGCGGCCGACTACGCACGTTTTTGCCAAGCGATGTTCAACGGGGGCTCACTTGACGGCTACCGCCTGCTTGGGCGCAAGACGGTGGAGCTCATGACCAGCGACCACCTGGGCGATATCCCGAACGTGTGCGAGGTGCTGCCGCCGGGGTTCGGTTTCGGCCTGGGCTTTGCCGTGCGTCGAGAAGCGGGGCTGTCGCCGAGCGCGGGCTCGCCGGGCATGTACTACTGGGGTGGCATGGCCTGCACCACCTTCTTCATCGATCCCCAGGAGGAGATGTACGCCGTCTTCATGGCGCAGGCGCCCGGGCAGTCGGACGAGGTTCGCACGAAGTTCCGCAATCTCGTGTACGCCGCATTGGGAGACTGACGTGGGCAGCAACTTGACCATCCCCCTGCAGACCGTTGCGCTGCTGGTGGCATCGAACGTCTTCATGACGATTGCGTGGTACGGCCACCTCAAGAACCTTGCCGACAAACCCTGGTACGTGGCGGCCCTCGTGAGTTGGGGCATCGCGCTCTTCGAGTACTTGCTCCAGGTGCCCGCCAATCGCATCGGCTATGGCGGTGGGTTCACGCTCGCGCAGCTCAAGATCACACAAGAGGTGATCACCCTGGCGGTGTTCGTGCCGTTCGCCATGTTCTACATGAATCAACCGTTCAAGCTCGATTACGTGTGGGCTGGGCTGTGCCTGGTGGGTGCGGTGTATTTCATCTTCCGAACCTGATGCAGCCTGCGCAGACTCACCGGCTCGAGCGCTTTCGCCATATCGCCATCGAGGGCCCGATCGGCGTCGGCAAGAGCTCGCTCGCGCGGCGCCTGGCGGCGCACCTCGGGGCGGAACTGCTGTTGGAGCGGGCCGATGAGAACCCGTTCCTGGAACGCTTTTATGCCGACGGCCCCGGCTATGCCTTCCAGACACAGGTGTTCTTCCTGTTCCAGCGGGTGCGACAGGTGCGAGAGCTCGCCCAGCCGGGCATGTTCTCGCCAGCGATCGTCAGCGACTTCATGCTGGCCAAGGATGCGCTGTTCGCACGCATGAACCTGAGCGACGAGGAGTACCGCCTGTACAGCCAGATGTACGCGCAGGTCTCGCAGCAGCTGCCGCAACCCGATCTGGTGGTGTGGCTGCGGGCAACGCCGGCCACGTTGGTGCAGCGGATCCAGCGGCGCGGCATCGCCATGGAGCAGCGCATCGAGCCCGGCTACCTGGAGCGCTTGTGCGATGCCTACGGCGAGTTTTTCCAAGCCTTCGACGCGGCGCCTTTGATGATCGTCAACAGCGAGCATTTCAACCCGGTCGATCGCGCCGACGACTTTGACGCACTGCTTGACGCCTTGAATGCGTTTGACGGTTCGCGCGCCGTCTTTGACTTGTCTCCCGACTGATTTGCCGGATACGCGGCGCTACACTCGCGCCTTGTCGTTGTGACAGAACTGTGACAAGGCGGCGCGATGCCGCTGATTCCCTGGAGATAACACCATGCTCTTTGGCAAGCTGCTTCCACGTGAGGGCAACTTCTTCGAGCTCTTCAACCAGCATGCCAATTTCATCGTCGAAGGCGCGCACGCCTTCATGGCGATGATCCAGAACTACGGCGACGTCGACCTGCGCGAGAAGCACGCCAACGCCGTGGTATCCGCAGAGCGCGCGGCCGACAAGGTGACGGCCGAAGTCAACCGGCTGCTGCACAAGACCTTCATCACGCCGATCGACCGCGAGCAGATCCACGGCCTGATCAACGCGATGGACGACATCGTCGACTTGCTGCAAGACGCCACCGAAACCATGCAGCTGTATGACGTGAAGACCATGACCGATGAAGTCATGCGCCTGGGCGACCTCAGCGCCAAGTGCTGCGAGCGTGTGCAGCATGCGGTTTCGTTGTTGCCCAAGCTGAACCAGGCAGATTCCGCCGAGGCTGCGATCAAGACCTGCGAAGAGATCGACAAGCTCGAATCCGATGCCGACCGCGTGATGCGCTCGGCGATGTCCAAGCTCTTTCGCGAAGAGAACGATGTGCGCGAGCTGATCAAGCTGAAGGCGATCTACGAGCAGCTCGAATCCATTTCAGACCGTTGCGAAGACGTCGCGAACCTGATCGAGGGCGTCGTCCTCGAGAACTCCTGATCGTTTCCCGGAGCCTCGGATGGAATCGATCCAGGTAGCGTTCTGGGTGGTGGTGATGCTGGTCGTCCTGGCCATCATCTTCGACTTCATGAACGGCTTTCACGACGCGGCGAACTCCATCGCCACCGTTGTATCGACAGGCGTTCTCAAGCCCCAGCAGGCGGTTTTGTTCGCCGCGTTCTTCAACGTGCTGGCGATCCTGGTCTTCCACCTCAACGTGGCGGCCACCGTGGGCAAAGGCATCGTCCAGCCCGGTGTGGTGGATCACCACGTGGTCTTCGGAGCTCTGATGGGGGCGATCATCTGGAACGTCATCACCTGGTGGTACGGCATCCCGTCGAGCTCATCGCACGCGTTGATCGGGGGCATCTGCGGGGCGGTGATCGCCAAGGCGGGTGTCGTTTCGCTTGTGGGCTCTGGCGTGATGAAGGTCGTTGCCTTCATCTTCGTGTCACCGTTGCTCGGCTTCGTGCTGGGTTCACTGCTGATGGTGGCGGTGGCCTGGATCTGCCGGCGAACGTCTCCGATGCGTGTGGACAACTGGTTCCGGCGCCTCCAGTTGCTGTCGGCAGGTCTCTACAGCCTGGGTCATGGCGGCAACGATGCGCAAAAGACCATCGGCATCATCTGGATGCTGCTGATCGCCACTGGTTATGCGTCGAATGCCGACAAACTGCCACCGACCTGGGTGATCTGGAGCTGCTATCTCGCGATCGGCCTCGGGACGATGTTCGGTGGCTGGCGCATCGTCAAGACCATGGGTCAGAAGATCACCAAGCTGAAACCCGTGGGCGGTTTCTGTGCCGAGACAGGCGGTGCTCTGACCTTGTTCCTGGCCACGGCGCTGGGGGTTCCCGTCTCGACCACCCACACCATCACCGGTGCCATCGTCGGCGTGGGGTCGGTGCGCCGCGCGTCGGCCGTGCGTTGGGGAGTGGCCGGGAACATCGTCTGGGCCTGGATCTTTACCATCCCCGCGTCCGCCTTCGTGGCAGGCGTCTTCTACTGGGTCAGCTTTTCGCTCTTCACTTGACCCCCGCGTGGGTCACTGGCTGATCTTTCGGCCTTCTTCGATCTGGTACTCGAAGTAGCGCTGCCCGCTGAACGCGATGGTCGACATCAGGACCGTCGCTCCCACGAGCAGCGAGATGACGAGTGCGATCACGACCCCCCAGCCACTCGCATGCGCTCGACCATTTGGGTTGAACCGCGCGTTCCATGCCTCGTCTGGCATCAACCCGTAGACGATGGCCGAGAGCATCGCCGATGACAAGGCGATGCCCAGCAGGGGCACCAGCAGCCAGGCAAGTTGGTCATCCTGGCCGAGGTCAAGCACGCGCTTCACGCCATAGGCACCCAGCAGCGTCGGCACCCACCACAGCCACCCCCAGGCATCGCGAAAGCCATGCAGGTAGAAGCGGTGCAATCCCAGGCCGCCACCGATCAGCGCGATCCAGGTGGCGAGCGTCTTTGATTTGTAGTGGGTCATGCGTCGCTCGCCGGCGCGCTGCCATCACCTGCGCCGAGGGCACGCTGCATGATGACGACGTCGCGCCAGGCGTCGAACTTCCAGCCGCTGGCCTTGAGAACACCTGTGTGTTCGAAGCCGAGACTCTGGTGCACGCCGATCGAACCGGCATTGGCCGAATCGCCGATCACGGCGAGCATTTGACGGGCGCCCAGCGCCTCGCACTGAGCCAGCAACTCGGCGAGAAGCAGCTTGCCGATGCCTCGGCCGCGTGCGGAATCGGCCAGATAGATCGAATCCTCCAGGCAGAACCGATACGCCTTTCGCGGGCGGAAGTGGTTCGCGTACGCGTAGCCCAGAACCTGGCCGTGTTGCTCTGCAACGAGCCAGGGCAGCCCCTTTGCGATCACGTCGTCGCGCCGGCGGGTCACTTCGGCCAAGTCGGGCGGATCGAGTTCGAACGTTCCGGTGCCGTTGAGCACGTTCCAGGCGTAGATCTCGGTAATTCGTGCCAGATCGGCGTTCTGGCTGGGGCGGATGCAGGGGGGCGTCAAGTTTGCACTCAGAAGTTGCGCTTGAGTTTATAATGCGCGGTTTCGATGGCGGTTGGCCGATGGCCGGCGTATCTACGACATCGAGTTCCCGGCAGGAACGTGTGGTTGCTGCCCTTTGATCTGCTCGCCCTGAGTGTCTCCTGGTGCGGTGGATGTTTTCAATACTCAAGGAAACAACATGGTCGTGATTCGACTCGCACGTGGTGGCGCCAAGAAGCGTCCTTTCTACAACATCGTCGTCTCCGATTCCCGCAATCGCCGTGACGGCCGCTTCATCGAGCGCGTGGGTTTCTACAACCCCGTGGCCTCCGGTGCCGAGCAGCCGCTGCGCGTTGCGTTCGACCGCGTCGATTTCTGGTCTAACAACGGCGCTCAACTGTCGCCGACGGTGGCTCGCCTGGTTGCGCAAGCCAAGGCTGCGGCCTGACATCGATCGTGGCCGAGACGCCCTCGGTTGCCGGGTCCGGTGATCCGGCCTGGCCTGAGGACGCGATCGAAGTCGGCCGCATCGTAGACGCCTGGGGCGTGAAGGGCTGGGTCAAGATCCAGCCCTTTGCATCTGACCCCCAGGCGCTTTTTTCTTCCCGCCGCTGGTTCATCAAGCCGCCGGAAGACGCCGTTCTGAAGCGGCTGGGCGCCCAAGCCAGCCGTTACCCGGCGCTGCTCAAGATCACCCAGGCCAAAGAGCATGGCGACATCGTCGTCGCTCAGGCACAAGAGGTCGAAGACCGCAGCGGCGCCGAGGCGCTGCGCGGGGCCAGGATCTTCATCAGCCGCGCGAGTTTCCCCACTGCAGACACTGACGAGTACTACTGGGTCGATCTGATCGGCCTGTCAGTCGTCAATCGCCAGGGCGAAGACCTGGGTACAGTGGTCGGCCTGATCGACACCGGCCCGCACAGCGTGCTGCGAGCCCAGCCCGCGGATGCCAAGGCAGACGAGCGTCTGATTCCGTTCGTGGCGGCGTACGTCGACGCCGTGAGCCTCGCCGAGAAGCGCATCACGGTCGACTGGGGGCTGGATTACTGATCCGGACGGGCGGCATGCGTTTTGACGTCATCACCCTGTTCCCCGACCTGTTCTCGCCGCATCTGACGCAGGGCATCACCCGCCGCGCGTACGAGAGCGGCCAGGTCGATGTGCACCTCTGGCCGCTGCGCGACTTCGCGGACAACGCCTATCGGCGTGTGGACGACCGCCCCTACGGCGGTGGTCCGGGCATGGTGATGCTGGTCGAGCCACTGGAGCGGGCGCTTCAGGCCATTCGATCGGCGCGAGCGGACGCGGCCCCTGTGATTCATTTCACACCCGTCGGGCGGCGCATTGACCAGGATCTGGTCACTCAGTTCGCCCAAGGCCCAGGGGCAGTGCTCCTGTGCGGTCGTTACGAGGGCATCGACCAGCGTTTCATCGACCGACACGTGGACATCGAACTCAGTCTTGGCGACTTCGTCTTGTCGGGCGGTGAACTCCCGGCTCTGGCCTTGATGGATGCGGTGGCGCGCCTGCAGGACGGCGTGCTCGGCGACGCGCAGTCACACCAGCAGGACAGCTTTTCCAACGGTCTGCTCGACTGCCCGCATTTCAGCCGCCCTGAAGTTCTTCCGACGCCTGAAGGGGATGCGGCCGTGCCGGCGGTGCTGCTCTCAGGCCACCACGCAGACATCGCCCGCTGGCGCCGTGAGCAGTCGCTTGCGCTCACGGCGCGGCGGCGGCCTGAACTGATCGAGACGCTGCGTGCACGCGGAGGCCTCTCGAAGGCCGACGAGAAGTACCTGCTCTCACTTGGGCTATAATCAAAGGCTTTTCGATCCTCTGCCCCGGAGAGGCTTGGTCTGCGGACCGGCCCCACATTTCAACACCCGAGCTGGCACGATCACAAGGAGAAAGCCTGTGGATCTGATCCAAACCCTTGAGCAAGAAGAAATTGCTCGTCTGAACAAGACCATCCCGCCGTTCGCCCCCGGTGACACGGTGATCGTCAGCGTCAACGTCGTCGAAGGCACGCGCAAGCGCGTCCAGGCGTACGAAGGCGTCGTCATCGCCAAGCGCAACCGTGGTCTGAACTCCAGCTTCATCGTTCGCAAGATCTCGAGCGGCGAAGGCGTGGAACGTACCTTCCAGCTGTACAGCCCGCTGATCTCGAAGATCGAGGTCAAGCGCCGCGGCGACGTGCGTCGTGCCAAGCTGTACTACCTGCGCCAGCGTTCGGGCAAGTCGGCACGTATCAAGGAAAAGCTGGCCTGACCTTTTCGTCAGCCTCGCTGCTTCCGAAAGCCGCCTCACGAGGCGGCTTTTTCGTTTCCAATGCATTTCCATGGCGTTGAGCTTCGATCCCCAAGAGTTGCCCGTGGCGTCGGTGGACGACCACCTGCCTTCCGTGCGTAGCGACGAGTTGCTGGCAGAAGCCCTTCGCCGCCGTTTCGTTCAGCCACCGGTGTGGTCGCCGGAGATTGCCGTCGAGCGCCAGTTCACAGAGCGGCGTTCGACGCTGGCCTCGGTGCTCGTGCCCCTGGTGCAACGAGAAGAGGGTTTGAGCGTGCTGCTCACCCAGCGCACCGATCACCTGACCGATCATCCGGGCCAAGTCAGCTTCCCCGGCGGGCGCGCGGAACCCGAAGACGCCGATGCAGTGGCCACGGCGCTGCGGGAAGCCGAGGAGGAGATCGGCTTGCCTCCCGCCTCTGTTGATGTGATCGGGCAGTTGCCCACCTACACAACCGGCACGGGCTTCGTCGTCACTCCCGTCGTCGGCTTGGTCCCGCCCCATCTGAATCTGCGCCTCGACCCATTCGAAGTGGCGGAAGTGTTCGAGGTGCCGCTCGCGTTCCTCATGAACCCCGCGAACCATCGTTGGCATGCGATCGAGATGGGCGGGGTGACGCGTGAATTCCTGTCCATGCCCTGGACGGGTGTCGATGCCGCCGGCCGGCCGCGCCGCTACTTTGTCTGGGGGGCCACTGCCGCGATGTTGCGCAATCTGTATCGGTTTCTCGCCGCATAGACGGGCACGAAAAGCGCGCCGTTATCATCGCGCCACATGAGCTTTTTCGCCGTCTTTCTCGCCCTGCTGATCGAGCAACTCAAGCCCCTGCCGCGGCACAACTTCGTGCACGACGCGCTCACGGGGTGGATACGCTGGACCGGGCGCAATTTCGATGCTGGCAAGGAGCATCACGCATGGGTCGTGTGGTGCATTTCGGTGCTGCTGCCGGCGCTGCTTGCATGGGCGATCCATTTCGCCATTGCTCACTACAGCCTGATGGCCGCGCTTGCGTGGAACGTGGCCGTTCTCTACGTGACCTTGGGCTTTCGGCAGTTCAGCCACTACTTCACCGACATTCGCGATGCCCTGGAGCGAGGTGACGAGGTCGGCGCCCGCAGCCTTCTGGCGGAATGGCGCCATCTGGACGCGAGCGAGTTGCCGCGCACCGAACTCTTGCGTCACGTGATCGAGCACTCCTTGCTCGCCGCGCACCGTCATGTGTTCGGTGTGTTCTTCTGGTTCGTGGTGCTGTCCACCCTGGGCCTCGGGCCGGCGGGCGCGGTGATGTATCGCATGGCCGAGTTCGCGAGCCGCTACTGGTCGTTCAAGAGTCGCGTGGTCGGGCTGCCGAGCAACGAGCGGCTGCTGGCCTTGTCGCAGCGCCTGTTCGGCCTGATCGATCACCTCCCGGCGCGCCTGACCGCATTCGGGTTCGCGGTCGTCGGCAACTTTGAAGAGGCCGTGTCGTGTTGGCGGCGCGATGCAGGGTTGTGGCTGCATGCCAACGAAGGGATCATCCTCGCCGCGGCTGCTGGCGCCGTGGGAGTTCAACTCGGCGGCAGCGCAGCACCAGGCGTCACACCTGATCGCTCGAAGACTTTCGACAGCGGCATTGCAGACGAGACCGTGGGAGCCGTTGGCTCCACGCCGGGCGCCTTGCCGCAGCCGGGGCATCTGCGCAGCATCGTGGGCCTGGTCTGGCGCTCGGTGATCTTGTGGATGCTCTTGCTGGCCCTGCTCTCAGTGGCCAACCTGGTGGGTTGAGCCGCGGGCACTGAGCCGAGTACCTAGTACCGCGTGGCCGAGAGTTCGGCGAACAGCTCCGAGTAGATGCGATAGCGCGACTCAGTGATCTCACCGCGCTCAAGCGCCGCCCTGACGCCACATCCCGGTTCGTGCAAGTGAGTGCAGTTGTAGAACTTGCACAGCTTGGAGGCGTCGTCCAGGTCCGGCATCAGGCGGGGCAGCTCTTGAGATGAGATCTGGCGCAGGCCGAACTCCTGAAAGCCGGGCGAATCGATGAGCCCGGTGCGACGTTCCGTATCCAGCCAGTACCACTGTGTGGAGGTCGTCGTGTGCTTGCCGGAATTCAGGGCTTGAGAAATCTCACCCACCTGCGCCTTGGCATCTGGCGCGAGCAGGTTGATGAGCGTGCTCTTGCCCGTTCCGCTCGGGCCGAGAACCAGCGTGGCCCGATTGGCGAGCAGTGAGCTCAACTGCCAGCGGGCATCGTCGGGCCGGGCCTTCAGTGCCACCTCGATGACGTCGTAGCCCATGCGCGTGTAGGGCAGCAGGCGCTCGCGCGCGGCGGCAATCTGCGGCAGGTCGGCCTTGTTGAGCAGGATCCGCGCGGCGATGCCTGCGCTCTCGGCGGCCATCAGAGCGCGCGCGAGTTGCGATTCGCTGAACACGGGTTCGCTTGCAACCATCACCAGGATCTGGTCAAGGTTTGCCGCGAAGGACTTCGTCTTCCATTCGTCTTGCCGGTACAGCAGGTTTCGGCGCGGCTCGACGTGTTCGATCACGCCTTCATCACCGGTGGGCTGCCAGCGAACCCGGTCGCCGACCACGCAGTCGCTCTTCTTGCCGCGCGGATGGCAGGTGATTCGCTCGCCCTCGGGTGTCTCGACGATGTAGTGGCGGCCGTAGCCCGCCACCACCAGGCCCTGATCGAACTCAGCCGACAAAGGCCACCAGCGCGTCGGCCTTGGCCGCGCAGATGAAGTCGTTGATCGAGATGCCACCCACCGAGTGCGTGTTGAAGCGCACCACACAGCGGCTGTAGCTCACCGCGAGGTCGGGGTGGTGGTCTTCGGTGTGGGCGATCCAGGCCAGCGCATTCACGAAGGCCATGGTCTCGTGGTAGTTCTTGAATGTGAAGGTCTTCTCGATCGCACCGCTGCTCAGGTGCCAGCCGCTGACTTGCGCGAGGTGGTCCTTGACCACCGTCTCACCCATAGGGGCGCCCGAGAGAGCCTGGCACTTCATGTTGAGCAGATTGTTCATGGTCAGCCCGCCTGTCGGATGGCGGCCAGGCGCTCCACAGCCGCCGGGTGTGAATAGTAGAAGCGCACGTAGATCGGATCGGGTGTGAGCGTCGAGGCGTTGTCCTCGTGCAGCTTGAGCAGCGCGGCCGCGAGGTCGCTGCCTCGGGCCTGCTCGCAGGCGTAGGCGTCGGCCTGGAACTCGTGCTTGCGCGAGAGTTGCGCGAACAGCGGCGAGACGAAATACGCGAACACCGGCACCACCATCAGGAAGAGCAGCAAGGCAAGCGCATCGTTCGGCGTGCCAAGCGAGGGTTGCACGCCGAGGCCTGTGTAGAACCACAGCTGGTTCGACAACCAACCCAGCAGGGCGAACCCGGCGAGGCTCATCGCGAACATCGACACGATGCGCTTGGTGACGTGCTTGTACTTGAAGTGCCCCAGCTCGTGTGCCAGCACGGCCTCGACTTCGCCGGGGGTCAGCTTCGAGAGCAGCGTGTCGAAGAACACGACGCGCTTGGCCGCGCCCATGCCGGTGAAGTACGCATTCGCGTGCGCCGAGCGCTTGCTGCCATCCATCACGAACAGGCCCTTGGCCTGAAATCCGCAGCGTGCCATCAACGTCTGCACGCGATCCCTCAGTGATTCATCGTCGAGCGGCTTGAACTTGTTGAAGAGGGGTGCGATGACGGTCGGGTAGAGCACCAGAACGGCGAGGTTGAATGCCATCCATGCGCCCCACGCCCACAGCCACCACATCGAACCCGCGGCGCCCATGAGCCACAGGATCAGGGCCGCAATGGGCAGGCCGATGAGCGCACCGACGACGAGGCCCTTGAGCGCGTCGGTCACGTAAAGGCGCCAGGTCATGCGGTTGAAGCCGAACCGTTGTTCGAGCCGGAAGGTGTTGTAAAGCTCGAACGGCAGATCGAGCAGGCCGCCGATCAGCGCGAACACGGCGAAGAGCGCCAACTGGTAGGCCATGGCGCCGAACCGTGGCTCGACGGCGTCGCGTACGCTGGCGTTCAAGGTGTCCAGACCGCCAAGCAGCGTCCAACCGAGCAGCACCGCAGCGCCGAACGCCGTGCTCAGGATCCCCAGGCGCCCCTTGGCGAGCGTGTAGTCGGCCGCCTTCTGATGAGCGGCCAGCGTGATGGTGTGCGCGAACGGCGCGGGGACTTCGCCACGGTGAGCCGCGACGTGGCGCATCTGCCGCGTCGCGAGCCAGAACTTGACGAGCAGCGAGGCCATCAGGGCCGCCGCAAACAGCAGCGTGAGCGCGGTACTTTGCATAGCCCGCAAGTGTAGGCTGCGAGAATGCCCCCTAGGAGAACCGACACATGACCGAAACCGCCGCCGCCACGCTCGCCAGCAGTGATCAGAACCTGATCTGGATCGACCTCGAAATGACCGGCCTGTACCCCGACAAGGACCGCATCATCGAAGTCGCCGTGGTCGTCACGGATGCCAACCTCACGGTGCGCGTGGAAGGCCCCGTGTTCGCAGTGCACCAGAGCGACGCCACGCTCGACGGCATGGATGCGTGGAACAAGGGTACGCACGGCAAGAGCGGGTTGATCGATCGCGTGAAGGCATCAACCGTCGATGAATTGGCCGCCGAAGCCCAGGTGATCGAGTTTCTGAAGCAGTACGTTCCCAAGAACACCTCGCCGATGTGCGGCAACAGCATCTGTCAGGACCGGCGTTTTCTCGCCAACTACATGCCCAAGCTCGAAGCTTTCTTTCACTACCGCAACCTCGACGTCAGCACGCTGAAGGAACTCGCCAAGCGCTGGAAGCCTGCCATCCTGGGTGGCTTCAAGAAGGCGCAGGCGCACACGGCCCTGGCTGACATCCACGAGTCGATCGACGAACTGGTGTACTACCGCGAGCACTTTCTCGCCAAATAGCCGGGTGCTCTCGAAAGGATTTGGGGAAAACCCCGATTCTTGCTACAATCATAGGCTTGGCTGAAGTGCCTGCGTGCACTCAGCAATTCGTTCATCCCCTCTGACCTCATCGAGTCTCGCCACAAGCCGTTCTGGCTTGTGCGCTTTGTTCGAAACCCATGGCAAATGGCCAGGGAACGGTTGGCGGCGATGCCGTCGCTTTGACTGTTCCTTGGTACCCGTCCTCCGGCGCAATGGCGCCGGTGAGGGTTCGGACCTTCTCCCCAGCGACTGACCCCAGGCCCGTGAGCCTGTGGTGTCTTTGTCGTGCCCTGCATGGAATGCCGGGCGCGCGGGCACCGTTTTGTGAAGAAAGTAGACGATGAGTTTCGAAAACCTTGGCCTGAATGAGGCCCTCCTGCGCGCCGTGACCGACTCTGGTTACACCTCTGCCACCGAAGTGCAGGCGCAAGCCATCCCGCAAGCCCTTGAAGGCAAGGACCTGATGGTCTCGGCCAGCACCGGCAGCGGCAAGACGGCTTCGTTCGTGCTGCCTGCGCTGCAGCGCATCCTCGCCGCCCGTGGCGACAACACCAAGCGCCGCGAAAAGGGCGTGGTCTACGGCCCGCGCATCCTGGTGCTGGCGCCTACGCGCGAACTGGCGATGCAGGTCGACAAGGCCGCCGTGACCTACGGCCGCCATGTGCAAGGTCTGCGCGTCACGACCGTCGTCGGTGGCGTGCCCTACGGCGCGCAGCTCAAGGCGCTGCGCGGCCCGCTCGATGTTTTGATTGCAACCCCCGGCCGCCTGATGGATCACATGAGCTCGGGCAAGGCCATTCTCGAGAACGTCGAGATGCTCGTGCTCGACGAAGCCGACCGCATGCTCGACATGGGCTTCATCGACGACATCCAGCACATCGTTGACCAACTGCCGCAAGGCCGCCAGACCGTGATGTTCAGCGCCACCTTCGGCGGCAACGTGGGCCGCCTGGCGCAAGACCTGCTGCGCGACCCGATGCGCATCGACGTGGCCTCGCACACCGATACTCACGAGAACATCGAACAGCGCCTGCACTGGGCCGACAACAAGGGCCACAAGGACGCGTTGCTCGACCACATCCTGACCGAGAAGGCCATGGAGCAGGCCGTGGTGTTCACCAGTACGCAGCGCGACGCCGACTGGCTGGCCGATCGCCTGGCCGACATGGGCCACAAGGTGGCGTCGCTGCACGGAGGCATGCCGCAAGGCCGGCGCACCCGCGTGCTGCAAGGCCTGCGCAACCGGCAACTTAACGTGCTGGTGGCCACCGACGTGGCCGCGCGTGGCATCGACGTGCCGTCCATCAGCCACGTCATCAACTACGGCCTGCCCATGAAGGCAGAAGACTATGTTCACCGCATCGGCCGCACCGGCCGTGCGGGTCGCAACGGTCTGGCCGTGACCCTGGCTGAGCGCATGGACGCGGGCATGATCCGCCGCATCCAGCACTTCACGACGCAGGACATTCCTGTCACCACGATTGCTGGCCTCGAGCCGAAGCAGCCCGAGCCGCGCCTGCACGCGCCGCGCGGCACCGGCCGCCCCGAGGGCAAGCCGGGCTTCGGTGCCCACCGTGGCGGTGGCATGGGCAAGGGCGGGTTTGGCGGCAAGCCGTTCGGCAAGCCTGCGCATCACCGTGGTGGTGGTGATGGGTTCTTCGGACGCGATCGCGCGCCTTTCGAGCGCCAGTCGCAGGATCGCCCGCCCTTCGAGCGCCAGGCATTCGACCGTGGCAATGCACCGCACCGCTTCAATGCCGAGCGCCCGCAAGAGCGCCACCACGGTGGTTTCGCACCGCATGGCCAGCCAGCGCAGCGTCACGCATTCGACCGTGCACCGGCTGATCGCAACTCGGAAGGCTTCGCACCGCGCAAGCCTGCCGGTGGGCCCGGCGGCAAGGGCGGGTTTGCCAAGCCGCAGCGTTCGCGTCAGGGTGGTTTCAGCCGCTGATCTGCATTGATCGGCTGAAAAAGAAGGGCTCGCTTGGCGAGCCCTTTTTCATGCGCTGGCGGTAGCGGCCAGCGGACGGCTCAGAGGCGCCGGACGTCGACTTCGACCGACATGCCCAGGTACGCATCGGCTTCACCAAACCAGCTCCCCGAGACGGGCGCGGCCTGCTTGGGATCGCGGGAGACACCCACGCGCACGAGTTGGTAGCCGCCGAGCAGGTTGTTGGTCGGATCGAAGGGCACCCAACCGGCCCCCGGCAGGTAGGTCTGCAGCCAGGCGTGGGTGGAGCCGGCGCCTGTCACCGCAGCCTGGCCGGTCGTGGCCGAAGGGTCGAGCGCCGCGTCGTACAGGTAGCCCGAAACGAAGCGCGATGCCACGCCCAACCGACGGGCGGCTTCCATCATCAGCAGGGCGAAGTCGCGGCAACTGCCGCTGCCTCGCTCCAGGGTCACCAGAGGGCACTGCGTACCTTCCTCGTCGCGCGCGGCGTAGGTGAAGTTCTCGCGGATGTGCTGGTTCATCTGGATGAGCAGGTCGCGCGTGGCCGTCGGGCCATCGGTGCGGATGAACTGGCGTGCCCAGCTCGTGAGCTTTCCGTCCGGGTCGTCGTAGTGGGGCCTGAGGTAGTGCTCGAGGTCGAAGCGTTCTTCCACCGTATAGGCGAAGGGATAGTGCTCCGCAGAAGGCGCAAGCGGCAGTTCGAGGTTGTTGCTGTGCGCGTGCTCGATGGTGAAGGAGCAGACGATCTTCAACTCGCTCGCGTCCGACAGCGGCCGGACGAGCGCGATGGAATTCGAGAACGGGTCTTGAATCAGCCGCACGTCGGCCTCTGGGCTGACGGACAGGTCGGTGGCCAGCACGCGCAGGTCATGGCTGTCACGCGGCCGGAACATCACCCGGTGTTCGCCAAAGCTCACCGGCTTGGTGTAGCGGTACGTGGTGGTGTGGGTGATGGCGTACTGGACAAACATGGGTTCTCGCTCGGCGATGGGTTGTTGGGGGGTATCGCCGAGCGCGTTCGGCCGGGCGTCAGACGCCGAGCAGCTCGACTTCGAACATGAGGGTGGCATTGGGCGGGATCACGCCGCCAGCGCCGCGTGCGCCATAGCCAAGTGTGGGCGGGATCACGAGCAGGCGCGTACCGCCGACCTTCATGCCTTGCACGCCCTCGTCCCAGCCGCGGATCACCATGCCGGCACCCAGATTGAATTCGAAGGGGTCGCCGCGGTCTTTGCTGCTGTCAAACTTGGCACCCTTCACGCCGTCGCTGTAGAGCCAGCCGGTGTAGTGCACCGTGACGTTCTGACCGGCCGAGGCCTCGGCGCCGGTGCCGGGAGTGGTGTCTTCGAATTGCAGGCCGGAGGCGGTGGTTTGCATGGTGGTGGTCCTTGGTTGAAAGCCTGTGATGCTAGCGACTCCGTGTTGCGCACGCCATGACAGCACGGCGCTTGCCAGCCAGGCTCCCACATCAGGGGCATCGGACTGTGGCAATTCGAGTGCCTGACCGGCGGCGGCCAGCGCCTGCAAAGCTTGCTGCATGTCCAGCGCCATCGCGCCCGATTGCTTGGAGAGTTTTTCTCCCTGTGCGTTGAGCACCAAGGGCGTATGCAGGTAGCTCGGCGTGGGCAGGCCGAGCGCGCGCTGCAGGTGGATCTGCCGGGCGGTGTTGTCGGCCAGGTCCTGACCGCGCACCACATGCGTGATGCGCTGCTCGGCATCGTCCACGACCACGGCCAACTGGTAGGCCCACAGGCCGTCGGCACGGTGCAGGACGAAGTCGCCTACTGCCTGCGTGAGGTTCTGCCACTGTTCGCCCAGGCGGCGGTCCGCCCATGTAAGGTGCACATCGCCGCCATCTTGAGCGCTGGTGCGCAGCCGCATGGCCCGGGCCGGTTTGCCGTGGAGGCCGTGGCGGCAGGTTCCGGGGTAGACGAGATCGCCGTGTCGCTCCTTGTGGAGCCCGCTCGCGGCCAGCGCCAGGGCGATATCGCGCCGGGTGCAGCCGCAGGGGTAGGCCAGGTCTGCGCGTGTGAGCCGATCAAGTGCCGATTGATAGAGCGCACCGCGACGGGATTGCCAGACCGGCGGCTCATCCGGGTGCAGACCACAGGCGGCGAGTTGGGCGAGGATGTGACGATCGGCGCCCTCGACGCAGCGCGGCGTGTCGACGTCTTCGATGCGCACCAGCCATCGACCACCGTGCGCGCGCGCGTCCAGCCAGCTGGCCAGTGCGGCCACCAGCGAGCCGGCATGCAGGGGGCCGGTGGGAGAGGGCGCGAAACGTCCGCGGTACACGGGGAATCGGGCGTTGCGGGCGCCCGTCAGGCGCCGCCCAGCGGCATGCGGCCCGTGTGCCGCTCGAGCAGCGCCTTGCGGGTGGCGGGGCTTTCGAGTTGCGCGAGCCACCAGCGCAGAGCCATGCCCTGGGGGGCCTTGCGCTGAGACTTCCCCAGCGGCTCGCCGCGCCAGGCGTATCCCATGCGCGCCATGAGCGGGGGGCGCTGGACGCTCTTGGCCACCAGGACGCCCGCGGCGATGTGCTCCCGCGCCATCGGCTCGGGGATGAACCCGCAGCCCATGCAGCGCAGCAGGGCTTCGATCTTGAGCTGCATCGTCGAGAGGGTCAGCACGTCCTGCCCGGGCAGCAGGTTGACTGTGAGTGGCGCCAGGCGTTGTGCCGAGTCGGCGACGGCGACGGCGCGGTGGCGCATCAGCTCGGCGTCGCTGATCGGCGCCGCGGCGGCTGCGAGCGGGTGGTGTGGCGCCACCGCGAAGACGAACGGGATGGTCCCGAGCGGTTGCATCTGGATGCCCGCGGGCGGCAGCTGGTCGGCGCCCACACCGATGGCCAGGTCGGCCTGTCCGCTGATAAGGGCCTCCCAGGTGCCAGCGAGCGTCTCGGTACGCAAGCGAAGCCGCGTTCCCGGGCCGCTGCGTTCGGGGTCGCCCCCTTCGGCCTTGAGCGCGTAGAAGGCTTCGCACATCTCGAACACCGTCACGCGCGAGATGGCCCCGTCAACGGCCACGGTGAGCTGGGTCTCCCACCCCGTGGCGACGCGCTTGACGCGGTTGGCCACGGCGTCCACCTGCTCCAGCAGGCGCCGGCCTTCGGAGAGCAGCTCCTCGCCCGCGGCGGTCAGCTTGGCTTGCCGTGAACGGCGGTCGAACAAAAGCACGTCGAGCGCGTCTTCGAGCTGGCGCACGTTGTACGTGAGTGCCGACGGCACCTTGCCCAACTCGCGCGCCGCAGCGGCAAAGCTGCCGGTGCGCGCGATCACATCCATCATCGCCAGGGCTTCGGGGGTGAGCACGTTGCGGGCACTGATCATGGGCGCGGGGTCGACTGTGAAGGAAGCGCGTTCATCTTATTTGAATGAACGCTTCACCGCGCTGCGGCTTCAGACGCAGCTGCACGACCTAAATTGAGGCTCGTTCGACAGGCAACTCAAACAAGGAGCATTCAATGATCGGCCTTCTCAGATCGTCCGAGCGCGGCTACGCCGACCACGGCTGGCTGAAGTCTTTTCACAGCTTCTCATTTGCGGACTATCACAACCCCGCGCGCATGGGCGTGGGCAACCTGCGCGTCATCAACGAAGACCGCATTGCGCCGGGCACAGGCTTCGGCACCCATGGCCACCGAGACATGGAGATCATTTCGTATGTGCTCGAGGGCGCGCTCGGCCACCGCGACAGCATGGGCAACGGCACCGAGATCGTGCCTGGCGACGTGCAGCGCATGAGCGCCGGCAGCGGCGTGCAGCACAGCGAGTTCAACCATGCGAAAGGCGAGACCACGCACTTCCTGCAGATCTGGATCATCCCCGACCAACGCGGCATTGCGCCGGGCTACGAGCAAAAGCGCTTCGACGCGCCAGCCAAGCGAGGCAAGCTCGCGCTCGTGGCCAGCCCCGATGGGCGCGACGGCTCGGTCACGATCCACGCCGATGCGTCCTTGCGGGCCGGCCTGTTCGACGGCGATGAGCGCGCCGAGCTTCAGCTCGACCCGCGGCGCAAGACCTACGTGCATGTGGCACGCGGTGCCGTTCAGGTCAACGGCAAGCGAGCCGAGGCGGGTGATGCCGTCTTGCTGACGAGCGAAGACGTGCTGCGGATCGACCAGGGCCGAGAGGCCGAAGTGCTGGTGTTTGACCTCGCTCCCTGAGCAAGAGGGCCTTGATACAGTGACCGCATGGAATCACTGATCAAGGTCTTCAGCATCCTGCCCTGGGGTGACTGGGCGGCGTTGGCCACGTTCTTCGTGTCCTGGTCGGGCTATGTGCGATTCGCCAAGACTCGCGCGCAAACACGGCCTTCGGTGCTCGCCACCACCAACCGCTATCGCCGGCTTTGGATGATGCAGACCACCTACCGCGATGTTCGCGTCGTCGATGGCGTGGTGATCCAGAGCCTGTCGACGAGCCCCTCGTTCTTTGCCTCTACCACCATCCTGCTGATCGGTGGCGTGCTCGCCGCCTTGAGTGCCGGGGACAAGGCGAGCGAGCTGGTGCGCGACCTGCCATTCGCAGCGCGCACCTCGGTGCTCATCTTCGAGCTGAAGCTGGTGCTGCTGCTGATGGTGTTCGTCTACGCCTTCTTTCGCTTCACATGGTCGATGCGCCAGTACACCTTCGGCGCGCTGATGATCGCAGCCGCACCTGAGGCGAAACAGTTCGAGGCGCTGGGTGCCGAGGGCGATGCGAAGCGCCAGGCCTTCGCGGACAAGGCCGGCCGTGTGGTCGGCATGGCAGCCGAGACCTTCAACGACGGCTTGCGTGCCTACTACCTCGCTCTGGCGACGGTGGGCTGGTTCTTCTCACCGCTGATCTTCGTCATCGCGACGGCCGCGGTGATCTACATCCTTTATCAACGCGAGTTTCACTCCGAGGTGCTAGGCGCGTTGAATGCCTGAGCTGGCGCCTGGGTGGGTGGCTGGACGGGGCTGGTGTCGGGTGCGAGCGAGGAGCCCAGCGCCTCGCGCTCATCGAACACGAAACAACTGCCCTCGTAGTGCCGCCCGCCGACCTCCTCGAAGTACTTGAGGATGCCGCCTTCCAGTTGCACGACGTTCTCGATGCCGGCCTCGGCCATGTAGATTGCCGCCTTCTCGCAGCGGATGCCGCCGGTGCAGTAGCTCACGACACGCTTGCCACGCAGCTCGTCGCGGTGCGCGGCCACCTGTGCCGGGAACTCGCTGAACCTGTCGATGTGCCAGTCGATGGCGTCGCTGAACTTGCCGTAGCCGACTTCGAACGCATTGCGCGTGTCGAGCGTGACCACCGGGCGGCCCTCGTCGTCTCGGCCGGCGTCGAGCCAGCGCGCAAGCGTCTTCGCGTCCACGGCCGGAGCGCGACCTGTCTGCGGGCGGATGGTCGGGTGGTTCATGCGGATGATCTCGTGCTTGATCTTCACAAGCAGCTTGCGAAAGGGCACCGCTTCCGACCAGCTTTCCTTCGGGGCGAGCGAATCAAAGCGCGCGTCGCTGCGCAGCCAGGCCACGAAGGCATGCACCTTCTCAGGCGCGCCGGCCAGAAACAGGTTGATGCCTTCTTCGGCCAGTAACACCGTTCCCTTCAAGGCAAAACCCTGAGCTTGTGAGCGGATGCTCTCGCGCAGGGCGAGTGTGTCCGTCAAGGGGACGAACAAGTAGGCAGAGATGTTGAGGACGGCGTTCACGAACGTGATTTTACGGAGCCGGTGCCTCCCTAAAATGCCCGGATGGCCTTCATTCACCTGCGCACCCACACCGAGTTCTCCGTCGTCGATGGCACCTTGCGGATCGACGAAGTGGTCGGCGCGGCGGCCAAGGACAAGCAGGTCGCGCTGGCCATCACCGACCTGTCGAACCTGTTCGGTACCGTCAAGTTCTACAGCACCGCGCGCAAGAAGGGCGTGAAGCCCATCGTGGGCGCCGACGTCTGGCTGGAGCCGACCGAAGGCGACAAGCAGGCCAGCCGTCTCTTGCTGCTGGTTCAGAGCACGACCGGCTACCTCAACCTCTGCGAACTGCTGTCGCGGGCCTGGTTGCAACCGAATGCCCGGGGCCAGGCGTGCGTCAAGTGGGAGTGGCTCGACGCCCTGAACGAAGGTCTGATCGCGCTGTCGGGTGCCGACCTGGGTGCCATCGGCCAGGCCTTGCTGGCCGAAGACCCGCGCCGGGCCCAGGCCGTGGCTGCGCGCCTGTCGGCCACCTTTGCACAGCGCTTCTACATCGAGTTGCAACGCGCGGGTCTGCCGACCAACGAGGCATACGTGCGCGCCGCGGTGCCGCTCGCGGCGCAGATGAAGTTGCCGGTGGTGGCCACGCACCCGGTTCAGTTCCAGACGCCGGAAGACTTCGAGGCGCACGAAGCGCGCACCTGCATCGCCGAGGGCGAGACGCTCACCAACCCGCGCCGCGTCAAGCGTTTCACGCGTGAGCAGTACTTCAAGACGCAGGCGCAGATGGAGGCGCTGTTCGCCGACATCCCGAGCGCAGTGCAAAACACCATCGAGATCGCCAAGCGTTGCAGCCTCACCCTGGTGCTCGGCAAGCCGCAGTTGCCGAACTTCCCGGTGCCCGAGGTGAACGGTGATCGCATGGAGCCGGAGGCGTACTTCCGGTACGCGTCGCACGAGGGTCTGAAGGAGCGCATGCTCCACCTCTTCCCCGACGCGAGCGAACGCGAGCGGCAGATGCCTCGCTATGTGGAGCGCCTGGAGTTCGAGCTCAACACCATCTTGAAGATGGGATTCCCCGGCTACTTCCTGATCGTGGCGGACTTCATCAACTGGGCCAAGAACAACGGCTGCCCGGTGGGCCCGGGCCGGGGCTCGGGTGCGGGATCGCTCGTCGCGTACGCGCTCAAGATCACTGACCTCGACCCCTTGCGCTACAACCTGCTGTTCGAGCGGTTCCTGAACCCGGACCGCGTGTCGATGCCTGACTTCGACATCGACTTCTGCCAGGGCAACCGCGATCGCGTGATCGACTACGTCAAGGACAAGTACGGCCGCGACGCGGTGAGCCAGATCGCCACCTTCGGCACCATGGCGGCCAAGGCCGCGCTGCGCGACGTGGGCCGTGTGCTCGGCATGGGCTATGGCCATGTGGACGGCATCGCCAAGCTCGTACCCGCGCCGCCGGGCAAGACGGTGACGCTGGCCCGCCCCGGCGACAAACCCGACCCGGGCCTGATCTACGCGCGCACCGAAGCGCCCGAGATCGAGCAGCGCGAAAAGAACGAAGAAGAAGTGGCCGAACTGCTGGCCCTGGCCGAGCGTGTCGAAGGCATGGTGCGCAACATCGGCATGCACGCCGGCGGCGTGCTGATCGCGCCCGGCAAGATCACCGACTTCTGCCCGCTCTACATGCAGCCGGGCAGTGATTCGGCGGTGAGCCAGTACGACAAGGACGACGTCGAAGCCATCGGCCTGGTGAAGTTCGACTTCTTGGGCCTGGCCACGCTCACCATCCTGGAGCTGGCCAAGGAGTACATCCGCGCGCGCCACGCCGACCAGCGCGACTTCCTGCTCGAGAACATCCCGCTCGACGACCGCGCAGCCTACCGGCTGATGAGCGAAGGCAAGACGGTGGCCGTGTTCCAGCTTGAATCCACCGGCATGCAACGCATGCTGCGCGATGCCAAGCCGAGCGTGTTCGAAGACATCATCGCTCTGGTTGCGCTGTACCGCCCGGGCCCGATGGACCTGATCCCGAGCTTCTGCGCGCGCAAGCACGGCCGCGAAGAGGTGGAGTACCCGCACCCCTTGATGGAAGAGGTGCTCAAGGAGACCTACGGGATCATGGTCTACCAGGAGCAGGTGATGCAGGTGGCGCAGCGCCTGGGCGGCTACTCGCTCGGCGGCGCCGACCTGCTGCGCCGCGCCATGGGCAAGAAGAAGCTCGAAGAAATGGTGGCCCACCGCGCCACCTTCGCCGCTGGCGCGGCCAAGAACAACATCGCCGAGCCGCTGGCCAACGAGATCTTCGACCTGATGGAGAAGTTCGCGGGCTACGGCTTCAACAAGTCGCACGCCGCTGCCTACGCCTTGCTGGCCTATCACACGGCCTACCTGAAGGTGCACTACCTGGCCGAGTTCACGGCGGCCAACATGAGCGTTGCGCTCGACGACACCGACAAGCTGAAGATCTTCCACGACGACGCGGTGATGCTCGGCCTGGAGTTCGAGCCGCCCAACGTCAACACTGGCAACTACCGGTTTGAGCCTGTCAGCGACAAGCTTGTGCGCTATGGCCTGGGTGCCATCAAGGGCACCGGGCAAAGCGCGATCGAAGCCATCATCGCCGCGCGCGCCGAAGGCGGGCCGTTCAAGAGCCTTTTCGACTTCTGCGCTCGCGTGGATCGCAGCCGCATCAACAAGCGCACGGTCGAGGCGCTCATCAAGGCCGGCGCGTTCGACCTGCTTCATGCCGAGCGGTCGATGATGGTGGCCAGCGTCGGGTTGGCATTCGACTTTGCCGAAACCCAGGCCGCGCACGCCGATCAAGGTGGGCTGTTCGACTTCGGCGATTCGCATGCCGCTTCGACGCAGGAGCCGGAGCTGGTGCAGGCGCGACCCTGGAGCATCAAGGAGCGTCTGAGCCTGGAGAAAGTCGCCCTCGGCTTCTATCTCTCAGGCCACCTCTTCGATCAGTGCGAAGGCGAAGTGCGGCAGTTCGCCAAACGGAAGATCTCCGACCTGATCGACTCACGCGAGCCGCAGGTGCTCGCCGGCATCATCGGCGACCTGCGCGTGATCAATGGTCAGCGCGGCCGCGTCGCCATCTTCAAGCTCGATGACAAGAGCGAGGCGATCGAGTCGGTGATCAATGAAGAACTGCTCAACGCCAACAAGGACCTGCTCAAGGACGACGAGCTGATCGTGGCGCTGGGCAAGGTGCAGCCCGATCGCTTCTCGGGCGGCATGCGTTTCAACATCCAGCAGGTGTGGGACTTGGCCACCGCGCGCTGCCGCTTCGGCAAGTACCTGCGTGTGGAGGTCAACGGCAGCGTACCGCCGGTGGCCGAGGTGCTGCGTGACTTCCCGAGCCGGCGCATCGACACCGAACAGGGCGCGGTGGCGCAGGGGCTGGGCGTGCGCCTGGTGTTGCAACGCGATGCCGCCAGCGGCGAACTCGATCTGGGGGAGGACGGACGCTTCTTCCCGACCGACGATGCGCTGGCGCGTTGGCGCGAAGGCAGCCACGGTAAGGCGAGCGTTGTGTACGACTAGGGCGTAGGTCCGGCCAGGGCCCAAGCGAAAGCCTGTGCGGCAAGTTTGCCGGGGTCATTGCACAAATTGCCTGCCAGCGCTCTTTTGAGCGCGTCAATTTCGGGCCTGTACTTTGCTCATGCAAGGTCATGTACAACCTTGCCCGTGCTCTCCTGGTCGCAGCCGCTGAGCCTGCGGTGATTGCGTGAGCCCCCCTCAGGACAGCGTCGAGATCCGCGGTAGGAAGCTGCCTCTCAACGACATGGTGGACCGGCGCTTCTTCGACGAAGCGTACCTGCTGGTGCTGCGGGAGCGCTTGTTCGCTGCGTCACCTTTCCCGCATCTGGTCCTCGACGGTTGTTTCAACCCTGTCTTGCTGGACTTGGTGCACGAGGAGTTCGATCTCCATGCCGAGGCGCAACTGCAGCACGTGCACACAAGGCGGGAATCGACCTATCGCTCGCAAGCGGCGCGGTTTGGGCCTGCGACCAGCCTGTATTTCAGCCTGGTCAACAGCGGTTGGTTCATTCAGGCGATCTCGCGGATCGTGGGTATCGCCGGCCTGGTGCCGGATCCCTTGCTTCATGGTGGCGGATTGCATGAGTCACGCAACGGTGGGCGATTCCAGATCCACCGCGATTTTGATCAGCACCCTCACACCGGCCTGGCCAACGAGTTGGTGCTTCTCACCTACCTGAACCGCGGCTGGGACCCCGCGTGGCAAGGCGCCCTGGATCTGTGGGACGCCGTTGAGCGCCGCTGCGCCAAGTCAATCCAGCCAGAGTTCGGTCGCACCGTCGTCTTGCCCAACGGACCGCGCAGCTATCACGGACACGAGGCACCGCTGACTCTGCCTTCCCATCGAGCCCGCCGTTCGTTGGCCAGCTACTACTACTCCAACCGTGTGCCGTTGATCGACCAAGGTCGCAGGCCGACGATTTTTCTTCACCAGACCCCGGCCGATCGCGTCAAGCTCTTGCTCAAGAATCTGACGCCACCGCTCTTGTGGGGAGCGGCCAAATCGCTGTTGGAACGGCGAGCTGGCAAGCATGCAAACGCCGAGATCCGGGGCCGCCTGCCTATCTACACTAGCGCGCATGCCTCAAACAACTCCAACGACGGGCTTGATTTTGACTGGGGGCGGTGCACGGGCGGCGTATCAGGTCGGGGTGCTGAAGGCGCTTGCGAAGATCCGCCGTGATGCGGCGCCGTGGGACTTCAGCAACCCGTTCCCGGTGATCACCGGGACATCGGCCGGCGCGATCAACGCTGCGGCGTTGGCCACGCACTGCGATGACTTTGACGGTGCCATCGCCCAGATGGCCCATGTGTGGGAGAACTTTCGCGCCGAGCAGGTCTATCGCAGCGATGCCATCGGCGTGATCCGCACCGGTGCGCGCTGGCTCACCATGATGTCGCTCGGCTGGGTGATCGCGCGCTGGCGGCGCGCTCGTTTGCGCTCGCTGCTCGACAACGCCCCGCTCGAAGGGCTGCTGAGCGACATGGTGGCCGTGGATCGGCTGCCCGAGGTGATCCAGGCGGGCCATCTGCAGGCCTTGGCGGTCACGGCATCGAGCTACAGCTCGGGCACGCACGTCACCTTCTACGATTCGCGGCAGGAGTTCGCGCCGTGGAGCCGCTCGCAACGCGTGGCGGTGCGAAGCCCGATCACGGTGCAGCATCTGCTGGCCTCGGCGGCGATCCCGTTTGTCTTCCCGGCGGTGCCGCTCGAATTCGACGGCATCACCGAGTACTTTGGCGATGGGTCGATGCGGCAATCGGCGCCGATCTCGCCGGCCGTCCACTTGGGGGCCTCGCGCATCCTGGTGGTCGGTGCGGGCCGCATGCACGAGCCTCCGGGCCGCCGCAAGGTGAGCGGGGCGTACCCGAACTTCGCGCAGATTGCCGGGCATGCGTTGTCGAACATCTTTCTGGATGCGCTGGCGGTCGATGTGGAGCGCTTGCAGCGCATCAACAACACGCTGTCGCTGCTGCCGCCCGAGGCGCTCGCATCGACGAGTTTGCGGCCGATCCAGGTGCTGGTGATTGCGCCGTCCCAGCGGCTCGACGATCTGGCGACCAAGCATGTGAATGCCTTGCCGACGTCGATACGTGCGCTGCTGCGCGGCGTGGGGGTCAGCGGCAAGGGCCACGACACACGGGGTGCGGCGCTCGCGAGCTACCTGCTGTTCGAGTCGAGCTACACCCGCGAACTGGTGGATTTGGGTTACGCCGACACGATGTCGCGGCGCGACGAGGTCACCGCATTCTTTGGTTGGGAGCGCCGTTCGAAGCCCCGTGGCGGGCCGGTGCCCGACAGCGGTTTCTACACGGCCGAGCTCGAATAACGGCGGCCGGGTTCGCCGGCACGCACCTCTCAGTACTTGCCGGCTTCCTTTCTTGCGTCGGGAGCGTACGCCCTCTTGGCGACACCGCGCCGATCCGACCCGGAGCGCGTCAGGGTGTCGCGTGCCGTGGATGGCCGTGGCGGGTAGCTCCGGCATAACATTCCGTCGCCGTATCAGGGGCCTTTCAGCGGCGCCGGGCCCCGGGGCCGCGGAAGACCTAACGCCGTGTCGTCACGGCCCCGCCTGTCATGGCTGAAGGCTCTTCTGCGAGGTCAACCATGGTTTCCAGCGTGAAGAACGATGCAAGTGCGCGCCACTCGGGCCGTGGGTCGGGCGCGATCTGCCGAGTCGTGGCGGCGCTCTGCCTGCTTTTCGGGCTCTATTTCCTCGTCGCCGGCGGCTACCTGCTGACGCTTGGCGGCACCTGGTACTTCGCCGCGGCGGGGGTGGCGCTGCTGGTGTCCGGCGTGTTGCTGTGGCGAGGCCGCGCCAGCGGGGCAGGGCTCTACGCCGCGATCCTCGTCGCGAGCACGGTGTGGGCGCTGGTCGATGCCGGCCTGAACTTCTGGCCGCTGTTCTCCCGCCTCTTCGCGCTCGGGGCTCTCGGCCTCCTGGTGGCTCTGGTCAGCCCGGCGCTCGCGGGTGTGCGGCGCCGCGGTGCGCAGTGGGTGTCGGCGGTGCTCGCCGTGTTGCTGGTGGGGTCGTTCGCGGGGATGTTCGTGCCGCACCCAACGGTGGCCACGGGCCTTGGCCCCGGCCTGACGCCGGTCGATCCGGCGAAGGCGCAAAAGGATTGGCTGCACTACGGCAACACCGTTGGCGGCAGCCGCTTCGCCGCGCTGGACCAGATCCAGCGCAACAACGTCGACCGCCTGGAGGTGGCCTGGACCTATCGCACGGGCGATGTCGCATTGAGCGACGGCAACGGCGCGGAGGACCAGCTGACGCCGCTGCAGGTGGGCGACAAGCTCTTCCTGTGCACGCCGCACAACAACCTGATCGCGCTCGACGCCGACACCGGGAAGGAGCTCTGGAAGCAGCCGATCGCCGCGACGTCGAAGGTCTGGCAGCGCTGCCGCGGCCTGGCGTATTTCGATGGCACGGCCCCGCTGCCGCCGGTGGCGTCAGGAGCCACGCCGGTCCAGCCGGTCATGTCGCCGGCGAGCGGCCCCTGCGTGCGCCGCTTGTTGACGAACACCATCGACGCCCGCCTGATCGCCGTCGACGCAGACACCGGTGCGCTGTGCGCCGGCTTCGGGCAGAACGGCCAGGTGGACCTGAAGGCCGGGCTGGGTGAAGCGCCCGATCCGCTCTACCAACTGAGCTCGCCTCCGTTGATGGCGGGCACCACCGTCGTGGTGGGTGGCCGAGTCGCCGACAACGTGCAGGCCGACATGCCTGGCGGCGTCATTCGCGGGTTCGACGTGATCACGGGGCAGATGCGCTGGGCCTTCGACCCGGGCCATCCAACCGACAAGGAGCCCCCGGCCCCAGGCCGGACCTACGCGCGCAGCACGCCCAATTCCTGGGCCCCGATGTCGTATGACGCCGCCCTCAACACGGTGTTCCTGCCGATGGGCAGCCCGTCCACCGACCTGTACGGCGGCAAGCGCACGGCTTTGGATCACAAGTACGGCGCCTCGATCCTGGCGGTGGACGCCACCACCGGTGCGCAGAAGTGGGTCTACCAGACCGTGCACAACGACCTGTGGGACTTCGACCTGCCGATGCAGCCGAGCTTTGTCGACTTCGCCAAGGCGGACGGCAGCACCGTGCCTGCGCTGGTGGTGGGCACGAAGGCCGGTCAGCTCTACGTGCTCGACCGTGCCACGGGGCAGGCGTTGACCGAGGTGCGCGAAGTGCCCGTCAAGAAGGCGGACATCCCGGACGAGCCGTACGCGCTCACGCAACCTCTGTCTGTCGGCATGCCGCAGATCGGCGCGCAGCACCTGACCGAGTCGGACATGTGGGGCGCCACGCCCTTCGACCAGCTGCTGTGCCGCATCGCGTTCCGGAAGATGCGCTACGAGGGCCTCTACACCGCGCCCGGCACCGACGTTTCGCTGAGCTTCCCCGGCTCTCTGGGCGGCATGAACTGGGGCGGCGTTTCCACCGACCCGGTACACGGCTTCATCTTCGTCAACGACATGCGCCTCGGGTTGTGGGTCCAGATGATCCCGTCGGCGAACCGGGGCGGCACGTCGGCAGGTGGCGAGGCGGTCAACACCGGCATGGGGGCCGTGCCGCTCAAGGGCACGCCATACGCCGTCAACAAGAACCGCTTCCTGTCGGTGGCCGGTATCCCGTGCCAGGCGCCGCCGTTCGGCACGCTGTCGGCTATCGACCTGAAGACGCGCCAGATCGCATGGCAGGTGCCGGTAGGCACGGTGCGCGACACGGGGCCGCTGGGCATCAAGATGCACCTGCCGGTCCCCATCGGCATGCCTACGCTCGGTGGCACGCTCGCCACGCAGGGCGGACTCGTGTTCATCGCCGGCACGCAGGACTACTACCTGCGCGCCTTCGACAGCAGCAACGGCAAGGAGCTGTGGAAGGGCCGCCTGCCCGTGGGCAGCCAGGGCGGGCCGATGACCTACCAGTCACCGAAGAGCGGCCGCCAGTTCGTGGTGATCACCGCGGGCGGCGCACGCCAGTCGCCGGACCGGGGGGACTACGTGCTGGCGTATGCGCTGAAGCCGAACTGAGGCTGCGACCCGCGGCCGTGCGGTGCCTTCCTGGAGCCGCGCGGCTGGCTTACCTACCCGGGCGGGCTATCGACTTTCACACCACCGAACTCGACTGAAGAAAAAAGCCTGCGGGCAGGATGCCGGCAGGCCAAGCGGAGACGCGGTGTGATGCGTTGTATTACTTCTTCGTGTCGGCGGCCTTCTTCGCGGGTGGCTTGACGGCCGCTTGCGTGTTGAAGCTCGTGCCGTTGACGGTCAGGCCTTCTTTCGACAGCTTGGTGGCGGTGGCTTCCTTGACGCCCTTCACGCGGCCCATCAGATCGGTCCAGTCCTTGAACGGCGCCTTCTTGCGCTCGACGAGGATGCGTTCGGACATCTTGACGCCGATGCCCTTGACTGACTCGAGCGCGGCCTGGTCTGCCTTGTTCACTTCCACCGCGGCCCACGCCGTGGCGGTCGCCATCAGCATGGCGAGCATGCACAGAAACTTCTTGATCATTGATTCCTCCCTGGAGTCTTGTTGGCGGGACACAGACCTCCTGCATCCCTGGCGGCACTGTAGTCAGGCCACCTGCTTCTGACAGTCCCCTTGAGGTGGGCCGCCGAAGAGGGGCATCCATGGGAGGGTGGGGCGGGCGAGCGTGAGGGGAGGGTGTGAGGGCAGGGTGCGAGGGGCGGAGCGGGTCAGGCCCTTTGCTGCGCGAGCCAGCCCACGTAGCGCGACACGCCCGTGGCCACATCGGCGAACTGGTGTTCGCAGCCGGCTGCGCGCAAGCGCGACATGTCGGCCTGCGTGTAGCACTGGTACTTGCCGACGAGGGCAGGCGGGAAGTCGATGTATTCGATGTGGCCCTTGCGCACGAGCTGATCGAGCGCCAGCGCTTCTTCACCGTTGAGTGCGCGCGAAGCATTCGCGACAGCCATGGCCACATCGTTGAACGGCTGTGCCCGACCGGTGCCGAGGTTGAAGATGCCGCTCTTGTCGGGGTGCTGCAAAAACCACATGTTCACGGCCACCACGTCGTCGACGTAGATGAAGTCGCGCGACTGTTCGCCGGCCGCGTAGCCACCGTACTCGGCAAACAGCCTGAGTTTGCCGGTCTCCTTGAACTGGTTGAAGTTGTGGAAGGCGACCGAGGCCATGCGGCCCTTGTGCTGCTCGCGCGGCCCGTAGACGTTGAAGTACCGGAAGCCGGCCACCTGGGCCTTCGCACCACCGAGCATGCGGCGGACCACATTGTCGAAGAGCAGCTTGGAGTAGCCGTAGACATTGAGCGGCTGCTCGAACGCCGGCTCTTCACGGAAGGTGTCGCTTCCACCGTAGGTTGCGGCCGAAGACGCGTAGAGCAATCGCACGCCCTGCGCCTGGCAGGCGTCGAGCAGGTCCTTCGAGCAGCGGTAGTTGGTGTCGAGCATGAAGCGCCCGTTGTGCTCCATGGTGTCGGAGCAAGCGCCTTGATGCAGCACCGCCTCGACGTTGCCGAACTCGCCGCGCGCGAATCGGCTGTAGAACTCGCTCTTGTCGAAATAGTCGCTGATCTTCGCGCCCAGCAGGTTGCGGTACTTGGGACCGTCGGTCAGGTCGTCGACGGCGATCACGTCGTCGATACCCAGTGCGTTCAGGCCGTGGACGATGTTGCTGCCGATCATGCCGGCGGCACCCGTGACAACGATCTTCGTGCTCATTCGAACAGCTCCTCGTAGGTCAGGGTCGCATTGCCGAACTTGCCGACCGCGAGGCCGCCGGCCTTGTTGGCAACGGGCACGGCATCACGCGTCGACAAGCCGCAGGCGAGCATCGCCGCCAGCGTTGCGATCACCGTGTCGCCCGCGCCGGTGACATCGAACACCTCGCGCGCCTGCGCATGGAACCGCGTCTCGCCGGTGGCTTCGAAAAGCGACATGCCTTCTTCGGAGCGGGTGAGCACCAGGTTGTCGATGCGCAGCTTTTGCCGGAGCGCTTCGGCGCGCTCGTGCAACTGGGTCTCGCTGGTCCAGTCGCCGATGACCTGGGCCAACTCGGCTCGGTTGGGGGTGATGGTCGTGGCTCCCGCGTAGCGCGCGTAGTCACTTCCCTTGGGATCGATCAGGACGGGCTTGCCGGCCTTGCGGGCCAGCTCGATCATGCGTGGGATGTGCTCGAGGCCACCCTTGCCGTAGTCGGAGAACAGCACGACATCGTGCACGGTCAGCGCCTTCTCGAACTCCGGCAGCATGCCGGCCAGCACCTCGTGGTCGGGCGCATTCTCGAAGTCGATGCGGATCAGTTGCTGCGAGCGCCCGATGATGCGTAACTTGACGATGGTGTACAGCTGCGGGTCGTGACCAAGCAGCGTCTTCACGCCCTTTTGCTCCAGAAGCTGCTGCAGCTTGCGGGCGGGTTCGTCTTCACCGACTACGGTGAGCAAGGTGGCCTGTGCGCCGAGCGTCTTGAGGTTCAAGGCCACATTGGCAGCACCACCCAGACGCTCTTCTTCGCGATTCACGCGCACCACAGGCACCGGCGCTTCGGGCGAGATGCGTTCCACGGCGCCAAACCAGTAGCGGTCGAGCATGGCATCCCCAACCACCAACACGCGCGCGGCGGCCAATCTCTCGCGGCTCACGGCTGCGCTTGCACTCATCACATGTCCTCCAATCTCTGCGGCGGGTAGCTGTCCCAGCTCAGGCAGCCGGGGCATTGCCAGAAATAGTGCTGCGCCTCGAAGCCACAGGCCGCGCAGCGGTAGCGCTGCAGCGGCTTGGCGGCGCGTGTCACGGCCGTGCTGAGGCTTTGGGTTTCGGCGGCGTCGAGCGGCGCACTTTCGCTGGCAGATTGGCGCAGCAGCTCCTGCGCGGCAGAAAGTATGGGCTGTTCCTGCAGATGGTGGAGCAGCCTTTGGCGTTGTGCCTTTGGCCCGGGGTCGAGCACGGCGATGGCCGCGAGCAGGTCCATGGTCGGTGCGCGTCGGTAGATCGCCTGCAGCCGTTCCAGCGCGTCGGACGTGTCACCCAAGGCCATGGCGCTGACGGCGTAGTCGCGCGCCACGAGATTGAACGCGGCCGGGTGAGCTGTCATCAGGTCACCCCAGGCCTTCAGCGCAATCTCGTGATCGCCGCGCGCATGAGCCCGCTGGCCGGCCAGCACATTGGGGCGCGCCGCATTGGGCGCAGCAGCACGCGCCTGTATCAGAGCATCGTCGGCCTCTTGGGTCCGCTTCTGCGCGTCGGCTTCGAGGGCGATCTCGCACCAATAGTGCGCGATACGCGAAGCGAACGATGCAGTGCCGCTGCGTTCGAGCCGCTGCGCGGTCTCGACAGCTGCACGCCAGTCTCGCGAGCGCTCGTGCAGCGTCAGCAGTGCCAGGCGCGCCTCGGTGTCGAACGCCGAGCCTTCGAGCTCCTTGTAGGCCTGTTCTGCGCGGTCGAACAGACCGGCCTTCATGAAATCCTGCGCGAGTGCATGTTGAGCACGGTCGCGTTCCGAGCGAGGCAGGTCCGCGCGACTGACCAAGTGCTCGTGTACGCGCACGGCGCGCTCGTATTCGCCGCGCCGCCGGAACAGATTGCCTAGCGCGAAGTGCAGGTCGGTGGTGTCGGGGTCGTGTTGAACAGCCTCGATGAACGCATCGATGGCCTTGTCTTGCTGCTCGTTGAGCAAGAGGTTCAGGCCCTTGAAGTAGGCCTTGGGCGAGTCCGTTTGCTCACGCTTCCACTGCCGCAGGTCCAGGCGCGAGCCCAACCAGCCCAGAGCGAATGCGATCGGCAAGCCGAGCAGCAACCACTGCAAATCAAAGTTCATGTTGGAGTAGCTTGGCGTCGCTCGGCAGCGAGGGGTCGGGGCGAGGGGGTTCTGGCGAGTTGTCGAGCGGATCGGTGTCGCGCTGCTTGCGGGCGGCACGGCGGTGTTGCCACCAACTCGGCACCATCGCGAGCACGCCGAATGCGCAGCCCAGGGTGAAGGCGGCCAGCACCACAAACACCATCGGCGAGTGCCATTCCTGGCCAAAGAACCACTTGATGGTCGCTTCGTGCTGGTTGTTCAGCGCGAAGGCAAGCAATACGAAAAAGAGGGCGGCCCGAAAGAGCCAAACAATGATTTTCATCACGACTCCTGGCTTGGATTCTAGGGTCAGGGGACCCACGCGCCAGGGAGTGAATCAGCTATCGGTACCCGTGGGGGCCTGAGGGTGGGCCACCGGATCTTCAAGCTTGACCTGTGCGTCCACTGCTTCCCGCAGGGCCTTGCCAGGTTTGAAATGAGGTACGAGCTTTTCGGGGATCACCACCTGCTCGCCGGAACGGGGATTGCGCCCCATCCGCGGCGGGCGGCGGTTGATCGAGAAACTCCCGAAACCGCGGATCTCGATGCGGTGCCCGCGCGCGAGCGCGTCGGACATCGCATCCAGAATCGTCTTGACGGCGAACTCCGTATCGCGGTGCGTCAACTGGCCGAATTGTTCGGCCAAACGGGCAACGAGGTCGGAGCGCGTCATTCTTTTCTGTCGATCCAGTTCCGGGGTTTGTCGGCGACTTAGTTGTTGTCGCCCTTGTTGTCGAGCTTGGCGCGCAGCAGAGCGCCCAGGCTGGTGGTGCCAGCCGTTTCACGCTCGTTGCTTTGCGACAGGCGCTGCATGGCTTCTTGCTGGTCGACGTTGTCCTTGGCCTTGATCGACAACTGGATCGAGCGCGTCTTGCGGTCGACGTTGATGATGATGGCCGAGACTTCGTCACCTTCTTTCAGCACGTTGCGAGCGTCTTCGACGCGATCACGGCTGATTTCGGAAGCACGCAGGTAGCCGGTGACGTCGTCGTTCAGCTGGATCTCGGCGCCACGGGCGTCAACCGTCTTGACCTTGCCGGTCACGGTCTGGCCGCGGTCGTTGACGGAGGTGTAGCTGGTGAACGGATCGGAGTCGAGCTGCTTGATGCCAAGCGAAATGCGCTCGCGTTCCACGTCGACAGCCAGCACGACGGCTTCGACTTCCTGGCCCTTCTTGTAGTTGCGAACCGCGGCTTCGCCAGGCTCGTTCCACGACAGGTCGGACAGGTGAACCAGGCCGTCGATGCCTTGCGCCAGGCCGATGAACACGCCGAAGTCGGTGATCGACTTGACCGGGCCCTTGACCTTGTCGCCGCGCTGCACCGTGCCGGAGAACTCTTCCCACGGGTTGGCCTTGCACTGCTTCATGCCCAGGCTGATGCGGCGCTTGTCTTCGTCGATCTCGAGCACCATGACTTCGACTTCGTCACCCAGCGAAACGATCTTGCTCGGGGCGACGTTCTTGTTCGTCCAGTCCATTTCAGAGACGTGCACCAGGCCTTCGATGCCCGGCTCGATCTCGACGAACGCGCCGTAGTCGGCGATGTTCGTGATCTTGCCGAACAGGCGCGTGCCGTTCGGGTAGCGGCGCGAGACACCGTGCCACGGGTCGTCGCCCAATTGCTTGATGCCCAGCGAAACGCGGTTCTTCTCGGCGTCGAACTTGAGGACCTTGGCTTGCAGCTCCTGGCCGACCTGAACGACTTCGCTCGGGTGGCGGACACGGCGCCAGGCCATGTCGGTGATGTGCAGCAGGCCGTCGATGCCGCCGAGGTCAACGAACGCACCGTATTCGGTGATGTTCTTGACCACGCCGTTGACGATGGCGCCTTCGGACAGGGTGCTCAGCAGCTTGCTGCGCTCTTCGCCCATCGAGGCTTCGACCACGGCACGGCGCGACAGCACGACGTTGTTGCGCTTGCGGTCGAGCTTGATGACCTTGAACTCCATGGTCTTGCCTTCGAACGGGCTCATGTCCTTGACAGGGCGCGTGTCGAGCAGGGAACCGGGGAGGAAGGCGCGGATGCCGTTCACGAGGACCGTCAGGCCACCCTTGACCTTGCCGTTGACCGTGCCGGTCACGAACTCGCCGGATTCGAGCGAGTTCTCGAGCGACAGCCACGAGGCGAGGCGCTTGGCCTTGTCGCGCGACAGGATGGTGTCGCCGTAGCCGTTTTCGACGGCGTCGATGGCCACCGAAACGAAATCGCCAGGCTGGACTTCGAGTTCACCCTGGTCGTTCTTGAATTCTTCAATGGGAACGTAGGCTTCGGACTTGAGGCCTGCGTTGACCACCACGAAGTTGTGCTCCACGCGCACGACTTCGGCCGTGATGACTTCGCCGGCGCGCATCTCTGATTTGTTCAGAGATTCTTCGAACAGAGCGGCAAAGGATTCCATCCCGGCAGGGGCGGTAGTTTGGGTTTGAGGCATTTGGACTTTCGGTGCAACTGGAGAGTTGCGGGTTAGGTTGCGAAAACCGCTGCTTCAGCGTGCCCTGAACTTGTGAGGCAAGAAAGGCACAGGAGGGAAAGCAGCGGGCTGTTGTTCGGACGCCGCCTGGAGGCCCAGTCAGCTCAGCCGAACGGCTGGCGTTGCCGCCACCAATCCAGCACCACGGCGACGCATTCGTCGACGGTGAGTGCCGAGTTGTCGAGCACCAACGCATCTTCTGCCGGCTTCAAGGGCGAAACGCTGCGTGTTTGGTCACGGGCGTCACGCATCTCCAAATCGGCGCGAAGACTGTCGATATTAGATGAAATTCCCTTAGAAATCAACTGCTTATGCCGCCTCTCGGCGCGCACTGCCGCGCTCGCAACGACGAAGACCTTGAGGTTGGCAGCCGGGAAGATGACGGTACCCATGTCGCGCCCGTCGGCCACCAGCCCGGGCAGGCGTCGGCAGGCAAGTTGAAGCTGCAGGAGCGCCGCCCGCACCGCTGGCCAGACGGACACCTTGGACGCCATCGCGCCCACGTCCTCCCGCCGGAGTTGATCACTCACTTCTTCGTCACCGAGCCAGATCCGCTGGTCGGCGAATCGGAGCTTGAGGCCCAAGGCGGTGCGCGCCAGGCCGTCGCCGTCAGTCTCCGCAACCCCGGCGCGCATGGCGGCCAGGGCCGTCGCTCTGTACAGCGCACCCGAATCCAGGAAGTGGTAGCCCAACGCCTGCGCCACGGCGCTGGCCAGGGTTCCTTTCCCGGACGCCGTCGGGCCGTCAATCGTGATCACGGGCACGGCGGTCGAGACGGTCTGCGCCACACCAAAGAGGGTCTCGAAATAGTCCGGGAACGTTTTGCCCGCGCAGCGCGGATCGAGGATGCGCACCGGCACCTGGTCGCTGTTGTACGCAGCCAGCGAGAAACACATTGCAATGCGATGGTCGTCGTAGGTATGGATGGCCGCGGGCTGCCACCGCCGCGGCGCTTCAACTTCGATGAAGTCGGCGCCTTCGAGTACATCGGCACCCAGTTTGCGCAGTTCGGTGGCCATGGCCGCGATGCGATCGGTTTCCTTCACGCGCCAGCTCGCGATGTTCGTCAAGCGCGTGCGGCCTTTGGCGTACAGCGCCATCACGGCCAGCGTCATGGCGGCGTCGGGGATGTGGTTGCAGTCGAGGTTGATGGCTCGCAGCGGCCATTCGCCGCGTTCGACCTCAAGCCACCCATCGCCACTGCGGATGCGAGCGCCCATCGCCTGAGCCGCCTCCACGAATCGGATGTCGCCCTGGATGGAGTCTCTGCCCACGCCTTCGATGCGGATCGTTTGCCCGTCGTGCGCACCAATGGCACCGAGCGCGATGAAGTACGAGGCGGAGGAGGCGTCGGCCTCCACGTGGAGGTGGCCCGGCGAGCGGTAGACGCTGTCTTGGGGGATGACGAAGCGCTGCCAGCCCTCTCGGTGTACCTCGATGCCGAAGCGGGCGAGCAAGTTCAGCGTGATCTCGATGTAGGGCTTGGAAATCAGCTCGCCGATGACGTCGATCGTGATGGCGTTGCGCGCCGATACCAGCGGCAAGGCGAGCAGCAGCGCCGTTAGGAACTGGCTTGAAACATCGCCGCGCACGGCAATGGGCGCCTCGGTGTCGAGGGTGCCGGCACCCAGTTGCAGCGGCGGAAAGCCGTCGGTGCCCAAGTACGCGATCTCGCACCCCAACTGGCGCAATGCGTCGACCAGGTCGCCGATCGGGCGCTCGTGCATGCGGGCAACACCGCTGAGCTTGAAGTTGCCGCTCTGTGTGGCCGCCATCACGGCAAGTGCGGCCGTGAGCGGCCGCATGGCGGTGCCAGCATTGCCGAGAAAGAGGTCGGCCTTGGGAACCTTCAGCCGGCCCCCCAGACCTGTGATGCTCAGGTCGGTGCCGGATTGTTCGATGCCGCAGCCGAGTTCGCGCAAGGCGGCCAACATGACCTGGGTGTCGTCGGACTCCAGCAGGTCGTGGACGACCGTAGTGCCCTCGCTCAGTCCGGCGAGCAGCAAAACGCGGTTGGAGATGCTCTTCGAGCCGGGCAGGCGCACCGTGCCATGGGCTGACTGCAGGGGGGGGATGTCGATGAACGGCGTGGTGAACATGCAAGCGGGGCCCGGTGAGGGCCCAAGGTTCAGCGCGACGAGCCGGGCTTGGCGGCGCCCATCTGCCAACTGGCGCGGGCGTCGGAGGCGCTGCGGATCAGGTCTTCGAGTGCCTCGGCGTTGCCAGTCTTGATGACATGCTCGAGCGCGTCCAGCGTATGACGGAACCGCATCGACTGCTTGAGGATCTCTTCGCGGTTCGACATCAGCACATCACGCCACATCTCTGGGTCGCCCGCGGCGATGCGCGTGAAATCGCGAAAGCCGGGGCCGGCCAACGAGAGAAAGTCTCGCCCGGCCGGTTGCTTGGCTACCGAGTTGAAGAACGCGAACGCCAGCATGTGCGGCAGGTGGCTGACCGCGGCAAAGGCCGCGTCGTGGTTCTCGGGCGTCATGCGCAGCACCTGAGCGCCGATGGCCGACCACACGTCGGTGGCCTTCTGCACGAGATCTGGGTCGGTCTGTGGCAGCGGCGTGAGGATGACCTGCCTGCCTGCGTACAGCGTTGCATCGGCGTGCGTCACGCCGGAGACCTCTTTGCCGGCGATGGGGTGGGCCGGGACAAACGACCCCACGCGCTCCTTGAGCACGCGGCGTGCGGCGTCAACCACATCGCGCTTTGTCGAGCCGACATCCATAAACAGCACGCCCGGCTCCACCATGTGACGGATCGCCTTGAACGTGGCCTCGCTTGCGGAAACGGGCACTGCCATCAGCACGATGTCGGAGCCGGAGACTGCCAGCAGAGCGGATTCTGCGGTGTCGTCGATCACGCCCATCTTCTTGGCGCGATCGGTGGTGGAGGGCGACTTGCTATAGCCAATGACGCGCTTGACGAGCCCGGCCCGCTTGAGTGCGAGCGCGAACGAGCCGCCCATCAGGCCACAGCCAATCACGCCAAGCTGGTTGAACATCGTGCTTCGTACTCTCGTTCAGTGCGCGTCGATCGGATAAGTGCCGAGCAACTTGAAGAATGCGCAGGCTTCGCGCAATTCGCGCAGGGCCGTGGCGACATGGGGCTGGTCAGGGTGGCCCTGCAGGTCGATGTAGAAGTAGTACTCCCACTGGCCAGAACGGGCAGGGCGCGATTCGAATCGCGTCATCGACACGCCATGCACCTTGAGCGGTACAAGCATGTCGTGCACGGCGCCCGGTCGGTTGGTGACCGACACGACCAGGCTCGTGCAATCGTGCCCCGATGCCTTGGGTTGCGGATGACGCTGCGGATGGGTGATGACGGCGAAACGGGTGCGATTGTTGGCCTCGTCCTGTATCGCCGGCGTGACAAGGTGCAAGCCGAACTCGCTGCCCGCGCGAGCGCTGGCAATCGCCGCAATCTTGCTGTCGGCAGCCGCGAGGCGTGCGCCTTCGGCATTGCTCGCGACTGGCCGACGCTCGGCGTTGGGCAGGTGCGTGCTCAACCAGCCGTGACACTGCGCCAGGGCCTGCGGGTGAGCGCAGACGATGTCGATGCCCGTCGAAGAGTTTTCCTTTCGCAGCAGGTTGTGCTGCACGAAAAGGCTGGTCTCGCCGATGATGAACAACGGGGTCGTGAGGAAAAGGTCGAGCGAACGGGTGACCACACCTTCGGTCGAGTTCTCCACGGGGACGACACCAAAGTCGGCCGCGCCGGTCGACGTGGCGTGAAACACCTCATCGAAGCTGGCGCAGGGGACCTTGGCAATCGACGACCCAAAGAAACCCAGGGCCGCCTCTTCGCTGAAGGTGCCGGCCGGGCCGAGATAGGCCACGCGCGTCGGTGTTTCCAGGGCGCGGCAGGCCGACATGATCTCGCGCCAGATCGGGGCCACGCTGTCCGTCATCAACGGCCCCGGATTGGCCGCCTTCATGCCGTCGATGACCTGGGCTTCGCGCTCCGGGCGGAAGGCAACCGAGCCTTCCTTCTTCTTGACTTCACCCACCTGCTGCGCGAGCGTTGCCCGGCGATTGAGCAAAGCGAGCAGTTCGCGGTCGACCGCATCGATCTGCGAGCGCAAGCCCGTCAAATCAGCGGCAGGGTGGGAGGGGGAATCAGCCATGGCGTGGGGCAAATTCTCGCACGCGCCCTAGCCGGCCAGGCGAGTGCAACTGGCCGTGCGAGGCGCGATCGACGTCATTTCTTGGCGGGTTTGGCGGGTGCTGACGCGGCGGGCTTGTTGCCACTCTGGCCGGACGCGGCTTCCGGCACACCGAGTGCGGTGGCCACGCCCTTCTCCAGGGTCTTGAGCTTGGGCTCGACCGAGGGCTCCAGGTCTTTTACGAAGCTCTGGGCAAACGCGTTGGTCATCTCGGGCAGGCCCTGCTGGAACTTCTTGTAGGCCGGGTTCTCGAGCGCGGCCAGCAACTGGCGAAGCTCGTCCTCGGTGTACTTGTCTTCCAGGATCGGGCCCAGGCTTTCCTGGCCGATCTTGCCGGCGCGATCCCGAACGATCGCGCTCGATTCGTCACGGTACTTGCGCACGTGCTCCTGGATCTGCTTGGCTACCGCTTCGCGCTTCTCGGGTGCGACGCGGGTCTGCAGAACCTGCTCTGCTGCGCCGAGCATCTGGCGGGCGGGGCGCTCGACCAGGTCGCGCCCCAGGCTTTCGAATGCCGGCTGTTGGAGCGTCAGCAGACGCTGGATCAGGTCCTTCTTGGCGGCACTTGCGGGTGCGCCAGGGATGCCCTGAGCCTGGGCCAGGGTGCTGGCGCCGGCGAGCAAGATGATTCCGATGAGTCGCTTCATTCTTCAGTGCTTTCAGAGGTGGGCTCGTCGCCCGATTCGGAGTTGGCGTCGTTCTCGACGATGCGTTGCAAGCCACTCAGCTTGGCGCCGTTGTCCAGCGCAATCAGGGTCACGCCTTGGGTGGCTCGGCCGAGTTCACGGATCTCGGCCACGCGGGTCCGAACGAGCACCCCGGTGTCCGTGATCAGCATGATCTCGTCATTGGGGCGGACCAGCGTGGCAGCAACAACCTTGCCGTTGCGCTCGGTCTGTTGGATCGCGATCATGCCTTTGGTTCCACGACCGTGGCGGGTGTATTCCACGATGCTGGTGCGTTTACCGTAGCCATTCTCGCTGGCGGTCAGCACGCTCTGGGATTCGTCCTCGGCGACGAGCATGGCGATCACGCTTTGCCCTTCTTCCAGCATCATGCCGCGCACGCCCCGCGCGCCACGGCCCATCGCGCGCACATCGTCTTCATCGAAGCGCACGGCCTTGCCGCCGTCGCTGAAGAGCATGACGTCGTGCTTGCCGTCGGTCAGGGCGGCGCCGATGAGGTAGTCGCCCTCGTCGAGATCGACCGCAATGATGCCGGCCTTGCGTGGGTTGCTGAACTCATCGAGCGAGGTCTTCTTGACAACGCCCTGCGCGGTGGCAAAGAACACGAAGTGGTCTGCCGGGAAGCTGCGGAACCCGTCGGTCAGTGGCAGCACCACGTTGACCTTCTCGCCGGGCTGCAGCGGGAACATGTTCACGATGGGTTTCCCGCGCGAGGCGCGTGACCCTTGCGGGACTTCCCAGACCTTCAGCCAGTACACCCGGCCGCGGGTGGTAAAGCACAGGATGTAGTCGTGCGTATTGGCAATGAAGAGCTGGTCGATCCAGTCGTCTTCCTTGGTCTGCGTCGCCTGCTTGCCGCGGCCGCCCCGCTTTTGAGCGCGGTACTCGCCGAGCGCCTGGCTCTTGATGTAGCCCGTGTGCGAGAGCGTCACCACCATGTCGGTGGGCGTGATGAGGTCTTCGGTGCCGAGATCCTGGGCGTTGTGCTCGATCGTGCTTCGGCGCGCCCCGATCTTGGTCTGGCCGAACTCGAGCTTGATGGCTTGCAGTTCGTCGGAAATGATGGTCGTGACGCGCGAAGGAGTTGCCAGGATGTTGAGCAGATCGGCGATCTGCGCCATCACTTCCTTGTACTCATTGACGATCTTGTCCTGCTCCAGCCCGGTCAGGCGCTGCAGGCGCATCTGCAGGATCTCGCCAGCCTGGTCCTCCGACAAGCGGTACAGGCCATCGGACTGCATGCCGAAGTCACGGGGGAGCCCCTCGGGGCGGAAGGCCTCGCGGCCGCCCGGGGTCTCGTTCTCGGCGCGTGCCAGCATCTCGCGGACCAGCGACGAATCCCAAGACTTGCTCATCAACGCTGCCTTGGCCACAGGGGGGGTGGCGGAGGTCTTGATCGTTTCGATGAACTCGTCGATGTTCGCCAGCGCAACAGCCAGGCCTTCCAGAACATGGCCGCGCTCACGCGCCTTGCGCAATTCGAAGATGGTCCGGCGAGTCACGACCTCGCGTCGGTGCTCCAGGAAGATGGCAATCAGATCCTTCAGATTGCACAGCTTCGGCTGGTTGTCGATCAACGCAACCATGTTCATGCCGAAGGTGTCTTGCAGCTGGGTCTGCTTGTACAGATTGTTCAGCACCACCTCGGGCACTTCGCCGCGCTTGAGTTCGATCACCACACGCATGCCGGACTTGTCCGACTCGTCCTGAATGTGGCTGATGCCCTCCAGCTTCTTCTCGTGAACCAGCTCGGCCATGCGCTCGAGCAGGTTCTTCTTGTTCACCTGATAGGGGATCTCGTCAACGATGATGGCTTGGCGCTGGCCCTTGTCGATGTCCTCGAAGTGGCACTTCGCCCGCATGACGACCTTGCCCCGGCCGGTGCGGTAACCATCGCGCACGCCGCTCGTGCCATAGATGATGCCGGCGGTGGGGAAGTCGGGCGCTGGGACGATCTCGATCAGCTCGTCGATCGTGGCCTGCGGGTTCTTCAGCAAATGCAGGCAGGCATCGACGACTTCATTGAGGTTGTGCGGCGGAATGTTCGTGGCCATGCCGACGGCGATGCCACCCGACCCGTTGACGAGCAGGTTGGGAAGGCGCGTGGGCAGTACCAGCGGCTCCTTTTCCGAGCCGTCGTAGTTAGGGCCGAAGTCCACCGTCTCCTTGTCGAGATCGGCCAGCATCTCGTGTGCGATCTTCGCCAGGCGGATTTCGGTGTACCGCATGGCCGCGGCGTTGTCGCCGTCGACAGAGCCGAAGTTGCCTTGTCCGTCAATCAGCATGTGGCGCATGGAGAAGTCCTGCGCCATGCGCACCGCCGTGTCGTAGACCGATTGGTCACCGTGAGGGTGGTACTTGCCGATCACGTCGCCCACGATACGGGCCGACTTCTTGTACGGACGATTCCAGTCGTTGTTCAGTTCGTGCATCGCGTACAGCACGCGGCGATGCACGGGCTTCAAGCCATCGCGGGCGTCGGGCAAAGCGCGCCCGACGATCACGCTCATCGCATAGTCGAGGTACGAGCGCCGCATCTCCTCTTCGAGGCTGATGGGCAAGGTTTCCTTGGCGAACTGGGTCATGCGTGATGAGTGTCTGAGCGGAAGAGACAGGCCCAGGCGGGCCCGCGAGCGCAAACGACGATTCTAGTTGCTGCGGATGGCTGTAGCAGTCGCGCAACATCAGCGCTGGTCATTTCATGCAACGAAGGCAAACTTCTATTCACCGAATACCCTATGGCACAATCGCGCGTCGGTGGGAAACGCCCGGGATACTTGGGGTTTGCCAGTACTTTCCGATTCCGGTTTGGACGTTTTGTTAGAACATCTGCACCTTTCCTTGAGAGGAGAATCATGAAGAATCTGAATAAAGTTGCATCGCTCTTTGCCTCGGCCGCCCTCGCCGCCACGATGTCTGCTGCCTTCGCGCAAAAGCCCGTTCCTACGGGCGAAGACAACTGGGTCAACTCTTCCGGTCAAGTTTGGAAGAACGGCGCTGGTGATCTGTGCTGGCGTGATGCCTATTGGACCCCCGCCACGGCTCGCGCCGAGTGCGATGGCGCCCTGAAGCCGCCGGCTGCCCCCGTTGCGCCGGCACCTGCTCCGGCACCTACGCCCGCTCCGGTCGTTGTTCCGCCGGCACCGGTCAGCGAGAAGGTCACCTTCGCCGCCGACGCGTTCTTCGATACCGCCAAGTCGGTTCTGAAGCCTGACGCCAAGACCAAGCTGGACGACCTGGTCAGCAAGACCTCGGGCGTGAACCTCGAAGTCATCATCGCTGTCGGTCACACCGACTCGGATGGCTCGGATGCCTACAACCAGAAGCTCTCGGTTGCTCGCGCTGAGTCCGTCAAGTCGTATCTGGTGAGCAAGGGTGTCGAAGCCAACCGCGTCTACACCGAAGGCAAGGGCGAGAAGTCGCCGATCGCCGACAACAAGACGAAGGAAGGCAAGGCCAAGAACCGCCGCGTCGAAATCGAAGTGGTCGGTACTCGCACCAAGAAGTAAACGCCGCGGCGTTCACTTTCTCGAAACCCCGCTTCGGCGGGGTTTTTTGTTTTCAGGCGGGCCTTCTGGTGCCGGGCTGCTTCAGTTGATTACCATCTCATGATGACGAACGCCGATCCCCAAGAACTTGCGAAGTTCAGTGAACTGGCCCACCGTTGGTGGGACCCGGACAGTGAATTTCGGCCACTCCATCAAATCAACCCTCTTCGGTTGGATTGGATCAATGGAATGGCGCCGCTCCAGGGCCGGCGCGTACTCGACGTCGGGTGTGGCGGCGGCATCCTGGCCGACTCCATGGCGCGCAAGGGAGCGCAGGTGCTTGGCATCGACCTCGCCACCAAGCCACTGAAGGTCGCTCAACTCCATGCAGCAGAAGCGGGTACTACAGGCGTTGCCTATAAGGAAGTGGCCGCCGAAGACTTGGCCGCTGAGATGCCCGGTGAGTTCGATACCGTGACATGCATGGAGATGCTGGAGCATGTGCCCGACCCCTCATCCATCGTTCGCGCCTGTGCGAGCCTGGCGAAACCTGGCGGCTGGGTGTTCTTTTCGACGATCAACCGGAATCCCAAGGCGTTTTTGTTCGCAATCGTCGGGGCTGAATACATGCTCAAACTCCTGCCGCAGGGTACGCACGAGTACGCACGGTTCATCAAGCCGAGCGAATTGGCCCTGTGGGCGCGGGATGCCGGGCTGGACCTCACCGCGACGCGCGGCATGGAATACAACCCGCTCACCAAGCGCTACTGGTTGTCCGGCGATGTCAGCGTGAACTACCTCATCGCCTGCCGCAAGCCGCAATGATGGTCGGCGCGACGAAGGCGGTTCTATTCGATCTTGATGGCACTTTGATCGATAGTGCGCCAGACCTTGCTGGCGCCGGGAATGACATGCGGATCGCCCGCGGCATGGCTACGCTCCCCTATGAAAGCTTCCGCCCGCTGGTTGGTACAGGCGCGCGAGGCATGGTGGGTGTTGCATTGGGTGTGACTCCTGCAGACGCCGACTTTGAGGCGCTGCGTGCCGAGTTCCTTCAGCGTTACGAGGCGCGCATGGTGCGCTCGACGCACGTCTTCGAAGGCATGGAGCCCGTGCTGACGGCCCTGCAAGCCGCTGCGATGCCTTGGGGAATCGTCACTAATAAGGCCGCGCGGTTCACGGAACCGCTGGTCCGGCACTTGGGCCTCGATGCGAGAGCGGCGACGGTCATCAGCGGCGACACGACCGCGCACGCCAAGCCGCACCCGGCCCCATTACTTGAAGCGGCCCGTCGCATGGGTATCGAACCACAGGCCTGCATCTATGTCGGTGACGACCTTCGCGACACGCAGGCCGCACAGGCCGCGGGCATGAGGTCGGTGGCGGCCACCTGGGGTTACCTCGGCGACGGTGAACCTATCGAGCGATGGGGAGCAGAGCGGGTCATCGAAACTCCGGGTCAACTCTTGAACTTGCTTGGATTGGCCTAAACTAGTCCTTTCTGGGGCCGACCTGGCTTCGACGTGGGTGCGGAGTTGGAACAGGGCATGCCGAGGACCAGTCACCTCGTAAATCCATCTGGAAACAAAGTAACTGCGAACGACTCTACGTACGCCCTCGCCGCTTAAAACCGGTGAGCTTCGCAACGGTTGGCCGATGGGCCGGGCTTGAGGGGTAACCCGAAGGCTGCGAAGTCATACACATTGGCTCGCTCTGAGTTGGGTCACTCAGCACAGAGCTAAATCAAGTGACTCGGGGTTCAGATAGCGTGCTGCTGCGCGATCTGAGGCCTTAAATCCAAATCAGACAGCTACGCATGTAGAACTGTCCGGCAATGGCTTGCGGACGCGGGTTCGATTCCCGCCGGCTCCACCATCAAACCCAAAGCCAGCCCTCGCGGCTGGCTTTTCCATTTGCGCCGGGCTCCTGTGCCCGCGGCTGACCGGGGAGGACCCTCGTTCGCTCAAGGTTCGTCCGACAGAGCCGACAGGCGGGACTCGCGAATGCGCGTCTTGGACAGCGCCCCTGCCGTTTCGAGAATCGGGTACGCGATCGAGCAGATGTGCGAGTTGATGCGCTTGAGATCGCTGATGAGGTCGAGGTGCAGCGAGCTGGTCTCGATGCTTTGTGCTGTGTTGTCCTGCAGGCGTGAAATATGGGCGGCCGCGTACTCGTGCTCCAGGTCGCGGAAGCGCGCCTTCTCTTCGAGCAGCTTGTGTGCGTCGCGCACGTGGCCATCGAGGAACACGCTCATGCTCAGGCGCAGGTTCGACAGCAGGCGCTCGTGAAGGTGCACGATCTCGGCCATGCCTGCATCGGAGAAGCTCCGGTTCTTGCGGACCTTCTTGTCTTCCACGTCTTGGAGCACGCGTTCGATGATGTCGCCCACCTGCTCCATGTTGATGGTGAACGAGACGATGTCGGTCCAGCGCCGGCTTTCGCGTTCGGAGAGTGCTTCTCGCGAGATTTGCGTGAGGTAGAACTTGATGGCCGAGTAGAGCTCGTCCACGGTGTCGTCGAGCTGGCGCAGCTGATGGGCCAGGTCGATGTCGTTGTTTCGGATGACCGGGAGTACGCCGCGCAGCATGGTCTCGACCACATCGGCCTGGTGCAGGGCCTCGCGGGCTGCGCAGCTGATGGCCAGCGAGGGCGTGGCGAGCGCGACTGGGTCGAGGTGCCTTGGCCGCGTGCTCGTGCCCGTGTGACGCTCGACAAGCCACCGGTCGACCGTTCGCCCGACGAGCCCGGTGAAGCTGATGAAGCAGAGCGCCAGCGCCACGTTGAACGCCAGGTGAAACACCACCACCTGCTGGTGCACCGTGGGTATCAGCTGCTGCAGCATGACGTGCACCTGTGGCATGAGCGGGATCACGAGCAACACGCCCACGAGCTTGAAGATCAGGTTGCCAAGTGGCAGCCGGCGTACTTGGGGCGCCGCGCCGCTGGTTGCGATCATCGCGAGGATGCCGCTGCCCAGGTTGGCGCCCAGGACGATGCCCAGCGCCACCTGGGCTGTGAGCATCCCCGAAGCTGCCAACGTGGCCGTCAGCAGGACGATGGCCAGACTGGAATACGCCAGCACCGTGAGTAGCGCGCCTACCACGATGTCGAGCATGATTTCGTTGGGCAAGGACACCAGCAGAGTGCGCACCGCAGGGGATTCCGTCAGCGGCTTGGTTGCTGCGACGATGAGCTGCAGCGCCAGCGTGATGAGCCCCAGCCCGATCAGAACCCGACCGATCCGACCGGGCGCGCTGTTCTGGCGCGAGATGAACAGGACGACGCCGACGAAGATCAGCAGAGGCGACAACCACGACAGGTCAAACGAGAACACGACCGCCATGAGGCTCGTGCCCATGTCAGCGCCGAGCATCACGGCGAGTGCCGGGCCGGTGGTGACGAGACCTTTTCCCACGAACGAGGCCACGATCAGGCAAGTGGCTGTGCTGGACTGGACGATGCTTGTGACACCCAGCCCCGCCAGGGCGGCGCTGATCCGGTTGCTGAAGCTGACCGACAGCACGCGACGCAAGTTCTCGCCGAACACGCGCAGCATGCCGGTGCGCACGATGTGGGTTCCCCAGACGAGCAGTGCGATGGCGGCCAGCAGGTTCAGCAGGTGTTGCATGAGGCCGAGTCTATCGCCGGCTTTTGCCGGATTGAGGCCCCGGGACCCAGGTCTCTGCGACCCTGCCGGTGACGAGATTGGTGCCCAGCTTGCCGACCCGATGGGTGACGCCGGCGGGTGTCAGAATCCCGCCCGGGCGCAGGTTGCGCTTCGCTGGCACACAGGAGATTTGGCCGTGGCAATGGACGTGGTGGACTACGAGATCAAGGGCTCGGAAATGCAGTTTGTGGAGGTCGAGCTCGATCCGGGCGAGGCGGCCGTGGGCGAGGCCGGCAGCATGATGTTCATGGATGCGGGCATCTCGATGGACACGGTGTTCGGCGATGGCTCGCAGAACCAATCAGGCGGCTTGTTCGGCAAGTTGCTCGGCGCCGGGAAGCGTCTCGTCACGGGCGAGTCGCTGTTCACGACCATCTACACCAACCAGGGGCGCGGCAAGTTGCGGGTTGCGTTTGCGTCGCCTTACCCCGGCAAGATCCTGCCGATGGATCTGCGGCAACTTGGCGGCATGCTGATCTGCCAGAAGGACGCCTTCCTGTGCGCCGCCAAGGGGGTGTCGCTGGGCATTCATTTCCAGCAGAAGATCTCCACCGGCTTCTTCGGTGGCGAAGGCTTCATCATGCAAAAGCTCGAGGGTGACGGCCTGGCCTTTGTGCATGCCGGCGGCACCGTGGTGCGCAGGGAGCTTGCAGCGGGCCAGACGCTGCTGATTGATACGGGTTGCATCGTGGCGCTCACGCCCAATGTCAATTTCGAGATCCAGTACGTCGGCAAGATCAAGACGGCACTCTTTGGCGGTGAGGGGTTGTTCCTGGCCAAAGTGACGGGCCCGGGCACGGTGTGGCTGCAGAGCCTCCCGTTCTCCCGCCTGGCGTCGCGTGTGTTCGCTGCGGCACCCCAGCGGGGTGGCAGTCGCGAGGAAGGCTCTGTGCTGGGTGGCTTCGGCGCGGGCGGGCTGCTGGGCGGCATCCTCGGCGGCGACGAGGAGTAAGCGCATTGCGTCAGTGCTCGGCAGGTGGCCCACCTACACTAACGGTTTGCCCTGGGGAGGGCTCGATTTGAAGCTGCTGTCTGCAATCCTGGCTTTGGTGGCCGCCTTGGCGTGTACGGCCGCGCAGGCGGCCGACAAGGCGCCGAGCCCGATCTTCGTGCTCAATTCGCTCGACGCTTCGATCAGCATGATCGACCCGGTGAGTTACGCCGAGCTTCGGCGCATCCCGACCGGCAAGGAGCCTCACCACCTTTACCTGACGCCCGACGAGAAGTCGCTCGTGGTGGCCAATGCCCTCAGTGATTCGCTGACGCTGGTCGACCCGAAGACAGGTGAAGTGCAGCGGACGATCACCAAGATCATCGACCCTTACCACCTGCGTTTCTCGCCGGACATGAAATGGTTCGTGATCGCGGCGAATCGGCTCGACCATGTGGACATCTATCAGTGGCAACCGGCGGATGCCTCCACGCCGCTCAAGCTGGCAAGCCGTGTGCGTGCGGCGCGTACGCCCAGCCACCTGGCGATCGACAGCAAGAGCACGGTCGTCTATGCATCGATGCAGGACAGCGACGAGCTGATGGCCATCGAGCTGAACACGCAGAAGCCGCGCTGGAAGATCCCGATCGGCAAGATGCCGGCCGACGTGTACCTCACGCCCGACGACCGGCTGCTGATGGTGGCCCTGACGGGTGACGAGTTCGTGGAGGTCTATGACGTGAGCCTGCCCATGCCGAAACTGGTCAAGCGCATTCAGACCGGTGCCGGGGCGCATGCCTTTCGTAGCCGTGGCGATGGCAAGCATGTGTTCGTGAGCAATCGCGTGGCCAATACGATCAGCATGATCGACATCGCGAGCCTGAGCGTGGTGACCAGCTTCGCCGCGCCGGGCGGCCCGGATTGCATCGACGTGCTCGCCGACGGCAAGACTCTGCTCGTAACTTCGCGCTGGGCGCGCAAGCTGACCTTCATCGACATCGACAAGAAGCAGGTCATTCGCCAGGTCAGCGTAGGCCGTTCGCCGCACGGCGTGTGGACGCTAGACCATGCGTCGCGCCGCTGACGCTGCCGCATTGCTGCTCTCGCTGTTGTCGGGGGCGGCGTTCGGAGCGGCCTGCGACAAGCCGGTCTATCTCACCATCGACACCGGCCACATGGGCGTCGCCCCGCTGGTGGCCGCGGTGCTGGCCCGACAGCAGGTGAAGGCCACGTTCTTCCTCGCCAACGAGAAGACCCTGGATGGCGGCAGCAGCCTCGACGACCACTGGGCGCCTTGGTGGAAGGCGCGCGCCGGGGACGGCCATGTGTTCGGATCGCACACCTACGACCACACCTACTGGATGGCCGACACGCCGACCGGCTTTCGCGTGAAGGCGAGCGCCGGCCCCGACTCGGGCCGCGAGCGCTCGATGACGGCAGCCCAGTACTGCGCCGAGTTGCAGCGTTCGGCCGACCGCTTCCAGGCGATGACGGGCCAGCCCATGCCGCATATCTTCCGCGCGCCGGGCGGCAAGACATCGCCCAAGCTGCTCAAGGCCGCGCAGGCCTGCGGCTGGGCTCACGTGCCCTGGAGCCCGGCGGGTTTTCTGGGCGACGAACTGCCGAGCGATCGCTACCCGAACGCGCAACTCTTGCAGCGCGCACTCGACCGCGTGCGCAGCGGTGACATCCTGCTCATGCACCTGGGCATTTGGTCACGCAAGGACCCGTGGGCGCCCGCCGTTCTGGAACCTTTGATCCAGGGTTTGAAGTCCAAGGGCTTCTGCTTTGCCACTCTGCGAGAGCACCCCGCCTACCGCGAAGCGGCAAGCCGCTGATGCCGCACGACCCATGATCGACCAGCTTGTTGACAAGTTCACCGACCTCTTCGGCCAGGCGCAACTCGCCTTGTTCGAGGGCGTGGTGCAGCCGATCGCGTTTGGCCTGGGCATGGGCAACCTCGTTGAAGACGCCTTCGATGCCACGGGTTGGCTGCTCGTCGGCCTGTTGCAACTGTTGGTGATGGTCCTTGGCTTTCGCGCACTGGAGCGTTGGCGGCCGGCGGAGCCGGTCACCGACCGGGCGGCGATACGCATCGACATCCTCTACACGCTGATCCATCGCCTGGGCCTGTTCCGGCTGGCGCTGTTCTTCTCGATCGACCCGCTGTGGGACGCGATGTTCGGCACCATGGCGTACCACGGTGTGGCGGGGTGGCAGCTCGACGAGTGGCTGGCGCCGCTCTGGCGCGGCGTGACCGATACTGGCTGGTTTGCCTTCCTCGCCTACCTGCTGGTCTTCGACTTCATCGCCTATTGGCTGCACCGGGCGCAGCACGGGTTCGGGTGGTGGTGGGGCCTGCATGCGCTGCACCACAGCCAGCGCCAGATGACGCTCTGGAGCGACAACCGCAACCACCTGCTCGACGACCTGATACGCGACAGCGTCATCGTGATCGTGGCGCGGCTGATCGGCATCGCGCCAGGCCAGTTCATTGCGGTGGTGGCCTGCACGCAGTTGCTGGAGAGCCTCGCGCACACCAATGTGCGTTTGTGGTTCGGCCCGGTCGTCGAGCGCGTGCTCGTGAGCCCGCGCTTCCACCGCCTGCACCACAGCATCGGCCTGGGCCACGAATCCGAAGGCCGTGGCACGCTCGGGGGGCACAACTTTGCAGTGTTGTTCCCCATCTGGGACGTGGCCTTCGGCACCGCCAACTTCGAGCGGCGGTACGACCCGACCGGCATTCGCGACCAGTTGCCAGAAGAGGGCGGGCGCGACTACGGACGAGGGTTCTGGTCGCAGCAATGGCTCGGTCTCTTGCGGGTGTTCGGGCGCGGCTGAGCGCGAGCAACAGGCCGGCTCACGTATCCTGCGGGCATGAAGAGCCTGTTCGATTCAGCCTGGCGCGCCGCGGCCTACTGCGTGCATCCGGTCGTCATCTTCTACTCATTGCTGCCGCTGGCGCTGCTGGTCGCGCTGGCGTTCGGCCTCGGATATTTTTTCTGGGTCGCCGCGATCGATGGCGTTCGTGCCACCTTGGAGAACTGGGATCTGCTCGCCCCGCTGTTTTCTTGGCTCGACACGGCAGGCATGGGCGGCCTCAAGACCGTTATGGGGCCCCTGGTCGTGATTGCACTCGCCACACCGGCGCTGGTGGTGCTCTCGCTGCTCGCGGTGGCGCTCCTGATGGCGCCGGCCATGCTCAACCTCGTGGCCAAGCGCCGGTTTCCAGCGCTGGAGCGGCGCCAGGGCGGGTCGTTCATCGGCAGCCTGTTCGTCAGCCTCAGCTCGACGGTGATCGCGGTCGTGTGCCTGGTCGCGTCCATCCCGTTCTGGCTGATCCCGCCCGTGATGCTCGTGGTGCCGCCGTTGATCTGGGGCTGGCTCACCTACCGGGTGATGAGCTACGACATGCTGGCCGAACACGCCAGCAAGGACGAACGCCGCGAGCTGATTCGGCGTCATCGCTTCAACCTGCTCCTGCTGGGCGTCGTTACCGGCTACCTGGGTGTGGCGCCGTCGTTGCTGTGGGCCTCCGGTGCGATGTTCATCGTGCTCGCGCCGGTGCTCGTTCCGGTTGCCATCTGGGTCTACACGCTGGTCTTCGCGTTCTCGGCGCTGTGGTTCGCCCACTATCTGTTGACCGCGCTGCAAGAGCTCAGGGTGGCGCAGGGCGCGCCTGTCGTCCCGATGCCCATGCCCGCCCCCGCGCCGGCGCTGCCGCCGGCAGACGAACTGGAGGGCGCATGAGCTTCGGGCTGATCATCATTGGCGACGAGATCCTCTCGGGCAAACGCCAGGACAAGCACCTGCCGAAAGTGATCGATCTGTTGGCGGCGCGCGGCCTGTCGCTGAGCTGGGCGCGCAACGTGGGCGACGATCCCGACCGCATCACCGCCGATCTTCGCGACGCGTTCTCGGCTGCTCGAGAGCGGGGCGAAGTGATCTTCTCGTGCGGCGGCATCGGTGCCACGCCCGACGACCACACGCGCCAGTGCGCGGCACGCGCCCTGGGCCGGCCGCTCGAGCTTCACCCGCAGGCGCGCGATCTCATCCTGGAGCGCATGCGAGACATTGCGGCTGAACGCGGCGAACCCTACGAGCCGGACCGCGATGACAACGTTCACCGCCTCAACATGGGTGTGTTCCCGGCGGGCGCGGAGATCATCCCCAACCCGTACAACAAGATCGCTGGCTTCGCGATGCGCTTTGGCCCAGGCGGCGTCTACTTCGTGCCGGGGTTCCCGGTGATGGCCTGGCCAATGATCGAATGGGTGCTCGACCAGCACTACCCGCATCTGCACCGCACGCAGGCGCAACGCGAGCAATCGGTGATCGTGTTCGGCGCCATCGAGGCTGCGCTCACGCCGCTGATGGAGCGCATCGAAGCCGATCACGTAGGCGTGAAGGTGTTCAGCCTGCCAAGCGTCGATCACCCGGAATGGGGTCGCCATATCGAACTGGGCGTGAAGGGGCTTGACCTGGATCGAACCATGGCCGCGTACGCGGCGCTGATCGCGGGCCTGCGCGCGCACGGAGCACAGCTTGGCCCAGAATTGGTGCGCTGACAGCACCAAGATGACCCCACATTGGTGCATTCAGATGCACCAAGGCGGCCCGATTCGACGGCGTAGTCGGCCAACCATGCACCAACAAGCGCGCACGCTGGCTGTTCCCCGGGTGAGTCCCTGCTAAGGGGGCGTTCCTGCGGCTGTCGCAGGCATGCTTTCTGCTACATTCCTGTGCGCTTTTTCGAGGCCGGCTGCGCTCGAAAACCTGCAAGCGACACCCCGAACCAACCTCATACACAGCACCTCGCTAGGAGTTTCCTGATGGCCAAGACCGTTGCCGACGTGATGAAGATGGTGAAGGAGAACGAAGTCAAGTTCGTTGACTTCCGTTTCACCGACACCCGCGGCAAAGAGCAGCACGTTTCCGTGCCTGTCTCTCACTTCGATGAAGACAAGTTCACGTCGGGCCACGCCTTCGACGGTTCGTCGATCGCCGGCTGGAAAGGCATCGAAGCTTCGGACATGCAACTCATGCCCGACCCGAACACGGCCAACATCGACCCGTTCTTCGAAGAGCCGACCCTGATCCTCACCTGCGACGTGGTCGAGCCCGCCGACGGCAAGCCCTACGAGCGCGATCCGCGCTCGCTGGCCAAGCGCGCCGAGGCCTACATGAAGTCGACCGGCCTGGGCGACACCGCCTTCTTCGGCCCGGAACCCGAGTTCTTCGTGTTCGACAGCGTGCGCTGGGGCAATGACATGTCGGGCTGCTTCTCGAAGATCGAATCCGAAGAAGCCGCCTGGAACACGGGCAAGGAATACGAGCATGGCAACTCGGGCTACCGCCCGAGCGTCAAGGGCGGCTACTTCCCGACCCCGCCGGTCGACAGCATGCAAGACATGCGCTCCGAGATGTGCCTGGTGCTCGAATCGCTGGGCATCCCCTGCGAAGTGCATCACCACGAAGTGGCCAACGCCGGCCAGATGGAAATCGGCACCAAGTTCAGCACGCTGATTCAGCGCGCCGACTGGGTCCAGCTCCAGAAGTACGTGATCCAGAACGTCGCCCATGCCTACGGCAAGACCGCGACCTTCATGCCCAAGCCGATCGTCGGTGACAACGGTTCGGGCATGCACGTGCACCAGTCGGTCTGGAAGGACGGCAAGAACCTGTTCGCCGGTGACGGCTACGCCGGCCTGAGCGAGTACGCCCTGTTCTACATCGGCGGGATCATCAAGCACGCTCGCGCGCTGAACGCCATCACGAACCCGGGCACCAACTCGTACAAGCGCCTGGTGCCGGGCTTCGAAGCCCCGGTGAAGCTGGCCTACTCGTCGAAGAACCGCTCGGCCTCGATTCGCATCCCGCACGTGGCCAACCCCAAGGGCCGCCGCGTCGAGGCGCGCTTCCCCGATCCTCTGATGAACCCGTACCTGGGCTTCTCGGCGCTGCTGATGGCTGGCCTTGACGGCGTGGAAAACAAGATCCACCCGGGCGAAGCCGCCACGAAGGACCTGTACCACCTGCCGCCGGAAGAAGACGCGAAGATCCCGACCGTCTGCCACAGCTTGGACCAGGCTCTGGAGTACCTGGACAAGGACCGCGCGTTCCTGACCAAGGGGGGTGTGTTCACCGACGCCTTCATCGATGCCTACATCGACCTGAAGATGCAAGACGTGACGCGCTTCCGCATGGCGACCCACCCGGTGGAGTTCGACATGTACTACACGCTCTGAACCTCTTCGGGTTCTCGTGTATCGAAGGGACGGCCCAGGCCGTCCCTTTTTCTTTGGCGATGCACCGGTTCGGCCCGGCGTTTGGCGCCAGGGCGCGGCAATCGGCCACAATCTTTGTGGCGAACCCTGTCGCCGCGCGCAGTAGAGTGAGCGTTACTGGGCCAAAGGTGAACGAATGACATCAGCGCAATTCAAGTACATCCTGGCGGCTGCGAGCATCGCCGCCGCGGCACCTGCCTGGTCACAAGGAGACAAGGCGGTCTATCGCTGCCCGGGCAACCCGCCGCTCTATACCGACTCCCTGTCGGCCAAGGAGGCCAAGGAGAAGGGCTGCCGCACGCTTGAAGGCGCGCCGATCACGGTCATCCAGTCGTCCAGGCCGCGTGGCGGCGGCACGCCGGTGCCCAGTTCCACCGCGCGCTCCGAGGGGCCGAAGGTCGACGCGAGCGAGCAACGTGCGCGCGACACCGATGCGCGCCGCATTCTCGAAAGCGAGTTGCGCAAGGAAGAAGACCAGCTGGCTGCGCTCAAGAAGGATTACAACAACGGCGAGCCCGAGCGCTTGGGCGACGAGAAGAACTACCAGAAGTACCTGGACCGCGTGTCCGACATGAAGGCCGCCATCGCCCGCAAGGAAGGCGACGTGGCCGCGCTGCGCCGTGAGTTGGGCAACCTGCCGTCTGGCGCGCCCAAGCAAGGCCAGTGAGCCCCGCCCCCACCCGCAGCCTCGCGACGACCAGCTCGCCGGCGGCTTTTCAGGCTTTCGACCACCTCGCCACGATGGTGGCGGTGGTTCATTTCGAGGGGCGCTGCGTCTTCGCCAACGCCGCATTCGAGTCGGTTCTGGGCTTGTCGCGGCGCAGCGTGCTGCGAGGCTCGATCTTCGACTGGTTCGTGGACGCGAGCGTCGTGCGCGAGACCGTGGGCGCCGTCGCCCGCAACGACTTTTCGAGCAGCCGCTTCGAGGCCCTGCTCAAGCGCCCCGCGTCCATCCACACCGACCCGCTGCCGGTTCACGTGATCGTCAACCAGATGGACCGGGCCGATCAGGTCGTGATCGAGCTGCTCGAAATCGAGCAGCAGACCCGGCAGGACCGCGAGGAGCGCGCCCTCGACCAGGCGGCGGCCAACAAGGAACTGATCCGCAACCTGGCGCATGAGATCAAGAACCCGCTCGGCGGCATTCGCGGTGCGGCGCAGCTGCTCGAGATGGAGGTCGAATCGCGGGCATTGACCGAATACACGCAGGTCATCATCCAGGAGGCCGACCGGTTGCAGGCCCTCGTGGACCGCCTGCTGGCGCCTCACCGCAAGCCGCATGTGGTCAGCGACGTGAACGTGCATGAGGTCTGCGAGCGGGTTCGCTCGCTGATCCTGGCGGAGTTCCCTCGTGGCCTTACCGTCCAGCGCGACTACGACATCTCGTTGCCCGACTTCCGCGGCGACCGCGAGCAGCTCATCCAGGCCGTGCTCAACATCGCCCACAACGCGGCGCAGGCTCTGGTCGATCGCATCCAGAAGGGCGATGCCTGCATCACATTGCGCACCCGCATCGCTCGCCAGGTCACCTTGGGCAAGCAGCGCTATCGACTGGCACTGGAATTGCATATTGTGGACAACGGCCCGGGCATTCCGGAGTCGATCCGCGATCGCATCTTCTACCCCTTGGTGTCGGGGCGCGACGGCGGGTCGGGTCTGGGGCTCACACTGGCGCAAACGTTCGTGCAGCAGCACCATGGCGTGATCGAATGCGTGAGTGAACCGGGCCAGACACTTTTCAAGATCGTGATACCGCTGCCCTGAATCCACGGGTTCTCGTCGGCGGCCCAACCACAGGCAGGGCATGAAACCCATCTGGATCGTTGACGACGACCAATCCATCCGATTCGTGTTGGAGAAGGCGCTGGCGCGCGAGGACCTCGCAGTCCGCAGCTTCACCAACCCCCGCGACGTGCTGCTCGCACTCGAAGACGAAGTGCCCCAGGTGCTGGTGTCGGACATCCGCATGCCGGGTGGTTCGGGCATCGAGCTTTTGACCAAGCTCAAGGAGCGCCACCCCGGCCTGCCCGTCATCATCATGACGGCTTACTCCGACCTCGACAGCGCCGTCAGTGCCTTCCAGGGCGGGGCCTTCGAGTACCTGCCCAAGCCATTCGACGTGCCCAAGGCGGTGGAACTGATTCGCCGTGCGCTTGACGAAAGCATGCGTGAAGAGGTGCGCGACGAGCGCATCGCGCAGATGCCCGAGATGCTCGGGCAGGCACCAGCCATGCAGGATGTCTTCCGCGCCATCGGCCGGCTGAGCCAGAGCATCGTCACGGTGCTGATCACCGGCGAGTCGGGCTCCGGCAAGGAGCTGGTCGCGCACGCGCTGCACAAGCACAGCCCGCGCGCCAATGGCCCGTTCGTGGCGATCAATACGGCGGCGATCCCGAAGGACCTGCTCGAATCCGAACTCTTCGGCCACGAGCGCGGTGCCTTCACCGGTGCTCAGACCACGCGCCGCGGCCGCTTCGAGCAGGCCGATGGCGGCACGCTCTTCCTCGATGAAATCGGTGACATGCCCTTCGACCTGCAGACGCGCCTGCTGCGCGTGCTGAGCGATGGGCAGTTCTACCGTGTCGGCGGCCACAACCCGTTGCGCAGCAATGTGCGTGTGATCGCAGCCACCCACCAGAACCTGGAGGAGCGCGTCAAGCTCGGGGCCTTCCGCGAAGACTTGTTCCATCGCCTCAACGTGATCCGCCTGCGCTTGCCTGCGCTGCGTGAGCGGCGCGAAGACGTGCCCGCGCTGGCGCGCTTCTTCCTGCAAAAGAGTGCCAAGGAACTGGGCGTCGAGGCCAAGCGCATCACCGAGGCGGCACTGGCGCGGCTGGTCAAGTTCGACTTCCCCGGCAACGTGCGCCAGCTCGAGAACATCTGCCACTGGTTGACCGTGATGGCTCCAGCGCAGGTGATCGAGCCCAAGGATTTGCCGCCAGAGTTTCTCGGCGAGATGCCTGCCGTCGTGCCGGTGCCGAGTGCGCCCGCGCCGGTCGAGATCCTGAGCGAACCGGTGGCCGCGCCTGCCGCACTGGCGCCTTCGCCTTCGCCTGCCCCTGTGTCCTGGTCCGCACCGGCACCCGTTCCCGTTGCGGCGGCAATGGCCGATGGCGCTGCGCTGAGCCCGACGTGGCTGGCCGACCTGGAGCGCGAGTCGCGCACCATGCTGCAGGCCGGCGTGCCCGAGGTGTGGGACACGCTCACCCGCAAGTTCGAGGCGCAGCTGATCCACACCGCGCTCGAGATCACGCGCGGCCGCCGCATCGAAGCGGCTCAGAAGCTGGGGATCGGGCGCAACACCATCACCCGCAAGATCCAGGAACTCGGGCTCGACGACTGACCTGGTGTGGCACAAGGGACCCGCGGCGGTGCCGCGGTGCTCAGCCCTTCATCAGATGGGCGAGCCGCTGCCCACTGCTGGTGTGTTCGGCCACCACCTTCACCACCACCACGAGCGCAGGGCCCAGAAACAGGCCCCACATCCCCCAGATCGCGCCCCAGAACACGAGTCCGATGAACACGGCGGCCGGGTTCATCTTGGCGGCCTTGCCTTGCAGCCAGGCAGTCACCACGGTGCCGATGACGGTCGACATGGTCACGAGAAAGATCGCCATCGCGAAGGCTGAGCCGAGCGTGCCGTGCGCGAGAAAGGTCTCGGCCGACCCCAGGCCGGTGAGTACCGCCATGCCCAGGTAGGGGATGACATGCAGTACCGCGGCCGCGATGCCCCAGCCCCCGGCGTCAGGCAGCCCTGATGCCATGAACGCGGCCCACACGGCCAGACCGATCAGCATGTTGGTGACGAGCAGCACGCCCGCATAGATGCGCACCTGGTGTGCACAGGCGAGCAGGGCATGTTCGGCGCGCGCCAGCGTGTCGGGTCGCGCGCCCCACAGATTGAGGAAGCGGTCGGACAAGGGCCTGCCGCCGAGAAGCACAAAGAAGGCGATCAGCATCACGATGCCCATGGTGGCGGCGAACCCGAACAGCGCACCGGAGCCGGTGACGGCGGTTTCGCGCAAGACCACCGTGGCACTCGTGCTGATCGGCGCGGGTGCGGATGCGGCTGCCGCTGCGGCGGCAGCGGCAGCGGCTGCCGCACTGCGGCGCTGCGGCCTGGGCGGCTTGCCGACGATCACGCGCTCGGCCGCACGATCCAGTTCGTGCATCGCATCGCGTGCTCGTGCCAGCACCGATTCGGCCGCCGGGTCGCGTTCGACCAGCTTTTGCGCTGCCATGCTGATCATCTCGGGCACGCGCTCGACCACGCGCACCAGTTGGCCACCAAAGGCCACGCCTGCCGTGCCCAGGGCGCCCATCACCACGACGAGCGTGATCAGGGTGGCGGCCAGGCGGCTGCGCAGCATGTGTTCCAGCCACACCGACAACGGCGCCACCAGCATGACGAGCATCAGCCCTGCGGTGACGGGAATCAGAAAGCTCTGGCCCCACCAGAGCGCCGCAATCACAGCCAGTGTGGCAAGCAGATTGATGGCGGGGCTCGCACGGATGCGGTTGCGTGCACCGCGGGCATAGGGTGCGCATTCGTCCTCTTCCGGGAAGTTCTGTCGCGCGTTCATGATGTGGTGGCGAGATGTCCTGACGAAAAAAAGCCCCGGCGTCCGTGTCGAACCCCGGGGCTTGGTCGGGTGAGGTCAGTCACCCATGTCGAAGCGGAGTGAGGCGAGGCGAGCCCCGCATCAGCCTCAGGGGCGCACTTCGATCACGTTCTTGACGGCCTTCACGCCGTCGACCTTCCATGCTTGCTGCTCGGCGGTCGCCTTCTCGGTGGCGTTCTTGGCAAAGCCCGAGAGCATCACGGTTCCGTTGAGCGTTTCGACCTTGATGCTGCTGGCATCAACTTGCTTGTTGTCCACGAAGCGCGCCTTCACCTGTGTGGTGATGGATGCGTCGTCGACATACGCGCCCACGCTCTGCTGGTCACGCTTGACGGCGCACCCGGTGGCACCCAGCGACAGGGCGAGTACGGCGGCAGCGGCGATGAATGTGTTGCGAATGATCATGGTGTGGCTCCTCAAGGGTTCTTGGTTGGACGTGGGTGGCGGGTGATTCAAAAGGGGGCTTCAAAACTTCAAGACAGCCAGTCGGCGAGTTCGTCGGCGTGCTGTTGCTCGTCGCTCAGGATGTCTTCGAGCATGCGGCGCGTCGTGCTGTCCTTGTCGCCGACGAGCGCGATCATCTGCGTGTAGGCCTCGACGGCCACGCGCTCGGCGATCAGGTTCGACTTGATCATGGCCTTCAGGTCTTCCGACTCGTCGTAGTCGGCGTGGCTGCGGGCCGTGAGCGAATCCGGTGAAAAGTCGGGCTTGCCGCCCAACTGCACGATGCGCTTGGCGATGCGGTCGGCGTGGGCCTCTTCTTCGTTCGCATGAACGAGGAACTCGTCAGCAATCTTGGGCGAGGCCAAGCCGACCGCAGTGAAGTGGTGGCGCTTGTAGCGCAGGATGCACACCAACTCAGTGGCCAATGCATCGTTCAACAGCTTGCAGATCTCCGTGCGCCAGGGGCCGTAGCTCGGCGTGACGGACGCTTCATCCAGGCTGCGCTTGGCCGCTTCGATGGCCGACTCGTCAAGCTCCATCGGCGCGTGTCCCGCGATCGATAGCTGCTTCACGTTGTCAGGCTGATGGGTTTGCATGGTGACGGTCCTTCAGTGTTTGCGTCTGTCGCCGCGCGGTAAGCGAGTGCGATGGATGCCATGGACACACTGTAGGAATCACGCTGCAGATCGCCCATCGGCGCGCCGCCTCAGCCGCTGTAGGACGGCACCGCGGTGCGATGTCGGAGCCTCTGGGAAACGCTGAACAAGACCCGCGCGCACGGCGCATTCGCGGCCATGCATGCAGGCACTTGTTCAGCGCTATGTCAGGTGTGGGCGGTGACTTGCGGTTGCGGCTGCGGTGGTGCCGCCGTCTCGCGCTCCAGCGGAATCACGTGCGTGCTTTGCGGCGGCAACCCGCGCCAGCGCAGCCACTCTCCGGGGCGCAGCACATGCGCGCCGAGCATGGTGGCCATCTCGCGTGCCGCGCTCTCCGGGCCGCGCAACAAGATGAAGCGCATGCTGCGGCCATCTCGCTGCAGCGTGAGTTCGGCCTGTGGCCAGTGCGACGGCAGGCAGGGCGCGAAGCTCAGTGTCTCGGCGCTCTGTCGCAGGCCGAGCATCGACGAGATCGCCGCGCGGTGCAGCCAGGCGGCCGCGCCGGTGTACCAGCTCCAGCCGCCGCGGCCCACGTAGGGCGGTTGGGTGTACACGTCGCCGGCCATCACGTACGGCTCGATGGCATAGGCCGCGCCGTGCGTCGGGTGCTGAGCGCGGTGCGCGGGGCTCAGGTAGGTGAAGTAGCGGTAAACCATGTCGCCGGCTTCGCGCATGCCTTCGGCGTGTGCGCCTTCCTGGGTTTGCGCGAGGCGAGCTTGCGCCATCAGCGTCCATACCCCCGCATGCGAGTACTGACCGCCGTTCTCGCGGATGCCGGGTGGGTAGGCCTGGATGTAGCCGGCGCTCGGCTCGGCGTGCGCCAGTGGCGGGTCCAGCAACTTGATGAGGCCGGCATCGTGGTCCACCAGCAGCTCTTCGACGGAGCTCATGGCCATGGTCTGCTGGTCGAGGGGCGCGCCGTCGGCAAGCACGCTCCAGGCCTGCGCGATCAGGTCGATGCTGGCCTCGGGGTTGGTGTGCGTGCCGAGCGGCGAGCCGTCGTCGAAGAAGGCGCGCTTGAACCACTTGCCGTCCCACGCGGCGCCATTGAGTGCCGTGTGCCAGCCGCGCGCCGCGGCCTCCCAGGCCTGGGCGCGGGGCTCGTCGCCACGTTCGCGCGCAATGGGTGCGAAGTCTTCCACCACCTGCAGCAGGAACCAGCCCAGCCACACCGACTCACCGCGGCCCTCGTGGCCCACGCGGTTCATGCCGTCGTTCCAGTCGCCCGTGCCCATCAGTGGCAGGCCATGCGCGCCCACGCGCAGGCTGCGATCGATGGCGCGCGCGGCGTGTTCATAGACGCTCGCCTGCTGCTCCGCCACAGTGGGCACGTAGTAGGCGTCTTCGGCGCCTTCCGGGATGCCCGCGCCGGCGAGGAAGTGCACCTGCTCGTCGAGCACGCTGGTGTCACCGGTGCTGCGCAGGTAGTGCACGCAGGCATGTGGCAGCCAGAGCAGGTCGTCGGAGAAGTGCGTTCGCACACCGGCGCCCAGCGGTGCGTGCCACCAGTGCTGCACGTCGCCCTCGGGGAACTGCCGCGACGCCGCCACCACGATCTGCGCACGCAGCATCTGCGGCGCGGCCCAGGCGAGCGCCATCGAGTCCTGCAACTGGTCGCGGTAGCCGGTGGCGCCCCCGGCCTGGTAGAAGCCGGCCTTGGCCCACAGCCGGCAGGCCACGGCCTGGTACAGCAGCCATCGGTTGACCATCGCATCGAACAGCGGGTCGGGCGTCTTGACGACGGCCGCGCCGAGCAGCTTGTCCCATTGCGCGCGAGCGTCTTCCATGCGCTGCCCGGCATCCACGCCGCCGGCCTGCGATGCGAGCTGGCGTGCCTCGGCCGGCGTGTCGCCATAACCCAGCAGGAACACCTGCTCCACCGACGCCCCTGGCGCGAGGTTGATTCGCGTGCTCAGCGCGGCGCACGGGTCAAGGCCCAGCCCCTGCTGCAGCCCGAAGTGGCTGGGGATGCGCAAGCGCCCGCGTGCATCGAAGCACTCGCGGCGGTCGCAGGTCCAGTCGGCGAAGTCTTCGTCGCTCGTGGCCGTCGCCAGGAACGCGGTGCCCTCGCCGAAGCCGGCCGAGCGATCGAGCTGCGTGCACATCAGGGCGGTCAGCCGGCGGTCGGCCTGGGTGCTCGTATGCAGCGCGGTGCGCACGCTGATGCGGTCGGCGCGGCCGGCGCCCATCACCCATTCGGCAATGCCGATGGCGCGCAACTGCTGGGTCTTGTGGCCCCGGTTCACGAGGTGGAGGCGCACCTGCTTGATGGAGGTCTCCGGGTCGACACACCAGGTGACCGACACCTCCAGGTCGCCGCGGCGGTGCCGCACCACGCTGTAGCCCTGGCCGTGTGCGACGCGGTAGTGCAACTGCTCGCCACCCCAGGCCGAGGGCGTGACGCTCCAGACTTCCTGCGTCTTTCGGTCCTGCAGCAGGAACCATTCCGATGGCGGGTCGGCCACCGGGTCGTTCGACCAGCCGGTGAGCTGGTTCAGGCGGCTGTTCACCGCCCAGGTGTAGCCGCCACCCGCTTCGGAGATCTGCCCGCCGAAGCGCGGGTTGGAAAGCACGTTGATCCACGGCCGCGGCGGCCGGCCTTCGGCGCCCGCATCGAAGCGGAACTCACCGGTCGTGGCCGAGAACTCGCCGCGGTGTTCGGTGGGTGCGAGCGGGCCGGGTGCCACGGCCACCGAGACGGCCGAGGTCGAGTCGCGCTGGTTGCTGGCGAGCTCATGCTGTGCCTGCCACTCGGCCACGTGGTGCACCAGCGGGCGGCCGTCGGCATGCAATCGAACCCGAGCCATGCAGTGCAAGGTGCTCAACTCGTCGGCCGAGATCTCGTCGATGCGCAGTTGGTGGAACCCGGTGCTGCCCGGGCCGGCCTGGCCACCGCCCTCGGCGAGGTGGCGGTCGCGCAGTGCGGCCACCTCGTGGTGCAGTGCCATCAGGTACGAGGCCGGCTCCGAGTTGACGACTACCAGATCGCACGGGATGTTGCCCCATGCCCAGACGCGCAGCGCCTGCGCGAGCGAGCGCAGCAGGCCGAGCGACTGCGACACACCGGCCGATACGAGCACGATGGGCCGGTCGCCCGAGATGCCGAAGCGCCACAGCAGACGCCTGTCGCACACCTCGACCGGTGCGCTCTCATGTCGCGCCAGGCTGCTCTGCGGGCGCGTGACGGTCTGCACGAGCGCGGTGCTCAGTGTCTGGATGGCAGCGAAGTTCTCGGCGCTCAGCGCCAGCGTGCGCAGGCGGATGCCGGTGAGCGTGGCCGACATCAGCGACGCCCGCTCCACGTGGATGGCCTGGCGGTACTTGTCGATCACCGAGCGCAGCGTCGATTCGGAATCGGACGCCGCCGTCGCGAAGGTCAGCCGGGCCTTGCCACGCGGCGGGATCGACAGGCGCAGCGACATGGCGCACACCGGGTCGAGGCCGGTGTCGAGCGTGACCGCGTCCGAGGAAGCGCTCGCGTCGGGCAGGGGCGACTGATTCGGCTGCGGGGGCTCGTCGAACTGCGCGGCCGGGCGGCTGGCGCTCTGGTTGCGGCCCCACCAACGTTGGCGGTCGGTCTGCACGCCAAGGCTCGTGATCTTCGCGTCGGATTCGGCGATGAAGTGCGCCGCGAGCAGCCCGCGTTCGGTGGCCAGGCGTGGCTTGCGTTCGAACATCAACGCGCTGTGCGCCTCAAGCCACTGCGCGCGAATGAAGAGGTTCGAGAACGCCGGGTGGCTTTCATCCGCGCGCGGGTCGGCCAGCGTCACCTCGAAGGCCGACATCAGTTCGATCTCGATGGCCTCGTCGCTCAGGTTGCGCAGCTCGACCTGTCGGAACTCGATGTCGTCTTCGGGGCTGACCCACACCGTGGTGTGCGCCTGCAGCGTCGGCCAGATTGCCTCGAAGTTCACGCGGTCGGCGTGGAAGGTGCTCTCGTAGTGCGCCTGGGGGTCGGGCGCCGGATGCTGCGTGATGGAGACGGGGTGCGTCTGCGCGCCGCGGCGCAGGTAGAAGAAGCTGCCGAGCGCATCGCGCAGGGCGTCGTCGCGCGAGCGCGTGATGCCGGTGTTGCCGCGGCGGCTCCAGCCCGCGCCGTTGGCGCGCAGCGTGACGCTGTAGCGGCCGTTCGACAGCACGTGCGTGGGCTCGAGCGCGGAGGTGCCGGGCACCACCTCGCGCAACATGCGCGGGCCGCGCTTCTGCAGGTCTTGCGGCGGCAGCGGCAGCGGCGCGTAAAGCTTCGACACCTCGCGTGGCGCGCGTTCGTGCAGCAGGGAGCCCACGGCTTCGATGTAGGGGTTGCCCATGCCCCAGCGCTGCACCAGCCCGTTGAGCAGCACGTTGGTGAGCGCCACGATGCTCATGCCCTGGTGGTGGGCCATGAAGGTGCCGACGGGTGCGAAGCTCTCGCCGCCCGAGAGGCGGGCGGGTGAGAAATCCAGCGCCTCGATGAAGCCGTAGCGCGATCGTGCGGCGAGCGTCTCCAGCAGGTGGAAGTTCGAGGCCGAGCGGCGCGGCGCGATCAACGATGCCAGGGCGGTGGCGTAGGGCGCGATCACCAGTTCGTCGGTGGGTGTGCGGCGCAGCGCGAGTCGTGGTACGCCCTGCGGCGCGTACTGGTAGGCCAGCGTATGGTCGCGCCCGGCGTAGGCCGATTCCGAGATGCCCCATGGCACCGCGTGCGACTTGGCGAAGGCGATCTGCTCGTGGATGGCCGCATGCCCGGCGTCGCGCAGCACGCTGCCGCGCGGCTCGTTCAGCACGAGGCTGGGCATCAGGTACTCGAACATCGACCCCGACCACGAACGCAGGCCGGCCTGGGTGCCCACGGCGTAGAACGGCCGCCCGAGCGAGGCCCAGTGGCGCACCGGCACGTCGCCCTTGGCGATGGCGAGCAGGCTGGTCAGCCGCGCTTCGGAGCAGAGCAGGTCGTAGAAGCCGGCGTCGAGCTGCTGCTCGGCCACGCGGTAGCCAATGTGGAAGAGATGGCGTTTGCGATGGAACAGGAAGCCGAACTCCGCGCTCCAGGCGAGCTGCTCGCAGGCGTAGGCCAGCGCCTGCAGGCGGCGGATGGTTTCGACGGGCGCTGTGTCGGCGCGCGCGTCACGCAGCACCGAACGCAGCGTGGCGAGGTGATCGCTCAGCAGCCAGGCGAGTTCGTCGCGCCAGCCGGGCAAGGCCGCTGTATTGGGCGCGGCCGACTCGGGCCACAGCGTGGCCAGTTCGGCCTGGGCGGCGTCGAGCACCTGCTGAACGCCTGCGGCATCGCGCTGCGCTTCGGCCAGTGGGTCGGGCCAGGCCAGCGCGCGTGCGAGTGCGCTCGTCGAGGTGGGCGAGAACAGCTCGGGCACATGGGCGAGCAGAGGTTCGAGGCGGCGGCGCGAGGCGAGCAGGGCGATCTCGCTGGCCTTGGTGTCGTTCGGGTCGCGGGCGAGGTGCAGGCAGGCCTGGGCCACTGCCAGAAGGTGGCCGCAGAGGTTGCCGCTGTCGACGGTGGACACGTACATCGGCAGCAGGGGCGCGCCGTTCTGGGTGTCGTACCAGTTGAGGAAGTGGCCGCGGTGGCGTTGCAGCTTGTGCAGCGTGCCCATCGTGGCCTCGAGCCGCGCGAGCATGTCTTGCGTGCCGATCCAGCCGAAGGCGCGTGCGCACGCGGTGCTCAGCAGGTACAGCCCGACGTTGGTCGGCGAGGTGCGGTGCGCCACCATGTCGCCCGGCACGGTCTGCAGGTTGTCGGGCGGCAGGTGGTTGTCTTCGGGGCCGACGCATCGCTCGAACAGGCGCCAGGTGTCACGCGCGACGCCACGCAGGTGCGCGCGCTCGAAGGGGGGTAGCCGGGCTTCTTCACGGCCGGGGCGCGGGCGGCTGACCCACCACGTCCACACCGGCGACAGCGCCCACAGCACGCACAACACAGTTGCCAGCACCGGGTGCGGGGTGCCGATCGCGAGCAGCCCTGCGAGCAACACGACGGCGGCAATCGGTGCCGCCCGGTGCGCGTTCAGCAACCCGGGCAGCGTGGTTTGTGCAGCAGCCTGAGCGGCCTGCGCAGTCGTCCATTGCAGCAGGTGGCGGTGACTGACCGTCATTCGGTAGATCGACCGGCCGATGGCGTCGAGCGACATCAGCGCGTGCTGCAGCAGCTGGGCCAGGTGCCACAGCCCTGTGCACACGGTGCGCAGCAGGTCGGCCGAAGCGCGCGCATAGAAGTGGCGCATGGCGACATCGTCTCGGCTCGGCGAAAAGCCTGCCACCGAGCCCATCAAGGGCCCGCCGCAGTAGGCGGCGAGCACCACCAGCAGCGCCATCCAGGGCGAGATGACTGCGGTGGCGAGCGACAGCAGCAGCAGCGCGAGCGACATCGGCGCGACCATCGAGCGGCGCAGGTTGTCGAACATCTTCCAGCGATTGAGCGCGCCGATCGCGTGGCTGCCCGGGCGGAAGAAGATCGGCAGCAACTGCCAGTCGCCGCGCGCCCAGCGGTGCACGCGCGAGGCGGCCACGTCGGCGTGGAAGGGGGCGTCTTCGATCAGCGAGATGTCGGTGACGGTGGCGCAGCGCGCCATCGAGCCTTCGAGCAGGTCGTGGCTCAGCACCAGTGATTCGGGCAACCGCCCGTGCAAGGTGGCATGCATGGCCTGCACGTTCAACAGGCCCTTGCCGGTGAAGGTGCCTTCGCAGAAGAGATCCTGGTAGACCTCCGAGCTGGCGATGCTGTAAGGGTCGATGCCGCACTGGCCTGCGAAGAGCCAGTGAAAGAGCGTCATGTCGCGCGGCGAAGGCAGCGGCGTGGCGATGTGGGGCTGGAAGATGCCGTAGCCGCTGCTCACCGTGCGTGTGCGCTCGTCCACCCGAGGGTGGTTGATCGGGTGCGCGGCCACGCCGACCAGATCGCGCAGACGCCCGGGCGGGAGCTGCGTGTCGCTGTCGAGCGTGAGGATGTAGGGCGTGTTGGGAATGAGCTGCGATTCGGTGCCCAGGTCGAGAAAGGGCCCGCGCGTGCCGGTGGCCATGGCGGCGATGAGCTGCTCCAGCTTGCCTCGCTTGCGCTCCCAGCCGATCCAGCGTTGCTCGCTCGCATTGAACTCGCGCTCGCGATGCAGCAGCAGGAAGCGCGGCGCATCGCCCTCGGCCGTGGGATAGCGCGCGTTGAGTTCGCGGATCTGGCCGCGTGCCACATTGAGCAGGGCGTCGTCCGACTCCAGGCGTTGCGAGGGTGCATCGGCCCAATCACTCAGCAGCGCGAACTGCGCATGCCGCTCGGGGTTGGCCAGGTGATGCAGCAGGAGCCGGTGCGCCAGTTCGCGGCACACGGCTTCGTTCGTCAGCATGCAGGGGATGACGACAAGCGTGCGGTGCTCCGCTGGGATGCCCTCGCTCAATGCATAGCGCGCGAGATGCTGCGGCCGCACCGACTCGCTGATGAGTCGGTTGATCACCGCCACCACCGCTTCGGACACCGGGAAGACCAGCAGCACCGCCGCGCACAGGCCCAGCCACAGTGGCGCGCCCGCGGCGGTCTGTGTGGGCGTGTGTCGCAGCAGCAGCCAGGCCACGCCGCACAGCGTCGCGAGCAACAAGCCCAAGTACATCGGCAAAGCCCACCGGAATGCCGCACTGCGCAGTGCGGCGATCGGGTCTTCGTTCAGCCCCAGCGCCTGCAGCAACACCGGCCGGCCGGAGCCCCGCAGCCAGTGGCTGGCCACGGAGGCCGACGGGTCGGTGGATTCGTGCTCGCGCATCAGGCCCAGCAGCGTGTGGGCCACATCGACCTCGCTGCGCCCGGCGCGGCGCGCGAGCACTTCCACGCCGTGCAGCGTCTGGTCGCGCGTGCGTGGGTGCTCGGCCTCGAACACCTTGGAGCCGAGCATCAGGCGCATCAGCGTGCTGGTGTGGGAAATGATGTCGGGCCAGTCGGCGTCGCCGATCGTGCGCAGCGACATGACTGCGTTGCTCACGCTCAGGTTGTCGGCTGCCAAGTCGGCGGCCTGCTGCTCGCGCAGCACGGCCACGTCGGGCAGCGCCTGGCGCAACCACTCCTGGTAGTCGCTGGCGTCGGTATCGCTGCCGCTGGTGCGGCGGTCTTGCAGGCGCTGCGCCATCTGGATCAGGAAGACCTGGCCCACGCCGCGGCGGTTGAGTTCGGCGAGCAGTTCGTCGAGCTTCGGCACCGTGTAGCGCTCGATGTGGTCGCAGCACAGGTTGGCAGCCTCGCGCGCGGCCTTGGTGATCGCCACGCGCTCCGACAGCCGGCGCAGGTTTTCGATCAGCACCACGCGCAAGGTGGTCGGCATGGCCCACATCTCGGCGAGCGTGAGCGGGCAGGTCTCCTGGTAGGCGCCGAGAAAGCGCTGCGCCAGGCCTTCGTCGAAGGCGCCGTCGGTGTGTGCGACGAACGCCCACGCAACGCCGTACACACGCGGCAGCCCAGCCAAGGGCTCGTCGACCAGCAGGGGCAGGGTGCGGAAGTAGCTGCGCGGCAGGCCCTCGTGGATCTCCTTGAGCTGCGCGTCGATCAGATGGAAGTTGTCGAGCAGCCACTCGCCCGCCGGGCTGATGTCGTAGCCGCTGCTGGCCTGCAGGCCGATGTAGTTGTGCGCTTCGCGCAGCGTGCGGATGTTGCTGCGAACGCGTGGGTAGAACGTGGCCGAACGCCAGCTCGCCCGTGCGTTGCGGTGGGTTTCGCCCAGGCTGCGGCCATGCTGAGCAAATCGCTCGGGGCCGAAGATCTCGGAGCGGATGGGTGGGTCGACCGGGCCGCGCGTGCCGTCGAGGATGCGCTGCAGCGCCTCAGGCGCCTCGGGCAGCAGACGCGCTAGCGCGGAGTCGCCCATGGATCACGACACCAACGCGGTGGCGGCACCCAGGACGCAGGTGGCGATCAGGAGCGTGGTGACGAATCGTGCGGCGAAGAAGCGGTTGAGTACCTCGCCCGCGCACTGCAGGTCGAAGAGCCGGTGTTGCGCACCTCTGCACGACAGCACGTGTTCGCCGAGGGCCGTCAGGTCCATGGGCAGGGTGTGTGGTCGGTCGCCGAAAGACGAGGTGCTCCAGGTGGGTGTAGCGGACGTCGGCGCGGTCATGTGGGGCTCCAGTGAATCAATCGATGCAGAACGTGTGCGGAACAAAAGCAGGAACGGGTGCGCGTACGCAAAACGCGCCAGAAAAGCAGGGGCAGGCGAGGTCTCCAGATGAGTCTCGATGCAACTTGTGTGTGTATCGGCTCACTTTATGGCCGGCGCCCTTCGCGGTCCCTCGGACGGGGCCTGCGGCCCTTGTCGGACTTCACCTACACGGTGGTTACACGTCGATCGCCATGCTGCGTGTGTAGGTATCGGCCCACAGCGTGAGCGCATGCGCGCTGATGGTGCGCAGCGCGCTCTGCGCTGACGATCCGTTCCGCGGGCCCGGACTCAGCAACACCCACGAGCCGGCCGCTCCACAACCATTCGACACAAAAAAGGAGTGACCATGAGCATCGCAACCATCCTGTTGATCGTGCTGATCCTGATGCTGATCGGCGCGTTGCCGACTTGGCCGCACAGCCGCAGCTGGGGCTATGGCCCGACGGGCGGCCTGGGCCTGATCGTGGTCGTTCTGATCGTTCTGCTGCTGCTGGGGTACATATGAGCGACGCTGTCTCGGCAGCCGCGAGGCTGTGATGGACAGCGAACACGTATCGCAAAGGCTTCGCCACGGCGCGCTCATCTGCCTCGGGGCACTCATGAGCGCGCTGATCGGCTGCAGCAGCTTGCCGGAGGTGCCGCCCGATGGAGGCAGCATCGCCGTGGCACCACCGACGCCGGTGAGGCTCGACAACGCGCGTGGGGAGATGTCTGTGGCTCAGAGCGCGGCGGTGATCAAGAGCCTGGCTCCCGGCGAGGAAGAGAGCGCCGTGCTCGACAAGCACCTGAAGGTCGAGCAATCCGTCGTGGGCAGCCCACTGAGCACCGGCAACAAGGTGACGCTGCTGGTCGATGGCCCGGCGACCTACCGCGCCATGTTCGCGGCAATCGAGGCCGCGCGCGACCACATCAACATGGAGACCTACATCCTTGACGACGACGACGCAGGCCACAAGTTTGCGCAGGCGCTAATCGCGAAGCAGCGCCAAGGCGTGCAGGTGAACCTGATCCGCGACAGTGTGGGTACGCTCGGCACCCCCAAGGAGTTCTTCCAGCGCATGGCCGACGCCGGCATCAAGGTGCTGGAGTTCAACCCCGTCAACCCGGCCAAGGCGCGCAAGGGGTGGGAGGTGAACCAGCGTGATCACCGAAAGCTGCTCATTGCCGACGGCCGCGTGGCCATCCTCGGGGGCATCAACATCAGTGACGTGTACTCCGGTGGCTCGTTCGGGTCGTCGGGCTCGCGCGGATCGTCGTCGGGAAAAAAGAAGCAAAAGGGCGATGGCACCGAGGAGCCCGAACTGCCGTGGCGCGACACCGACCTGGAGATCCGTGGCCCGGCCGTGGCCGAGCTGCAGAAGTTGTTTCTTTCCAGCTGGGAGAAGCAAAAGGGCGATGCGCTGCCGCGGCGCAATTACTTCCCGCCGCCGCGACAGGAGGGCCAGGAGGTGGTGCGCGCCATCGGCAGTTCCCCCGACGATCCGTTCAGCCTGATCTACGTGACGCTGATGTCGGCCATAGGTTCGGCGGAGCACAGCGTCCTGCTCACCAATGCCTATTTCGCGCCTGACCCGCAGCTGCTGGCCGCGCTCGAATCCGCAGCGCAGCGCGGCGTGACGGTCAAGATGATCCTGCCCAGTGAGACCGACTCGTGGCTGGTCTTCCACGCCGGGCGCAATTACTACGACGAACTCCTGCGGGCTGGCGTGAAGCTCTATGAGCGCCGCGGTGCCATCCTGCACTCCAAGACGGCGCTGATCGATGGTGTGTGGTCGACCATCGGTTCGACCAACCTCGACTGGCGCAGCTTCCTGCACAACGACGAATTGAACGCGGTGGTTCTGGGTGCCGACTTCGGCCGCCAGATGCGGTCGCTGTTCGATCGGGATCTCGCCGAATCTGACGAGATCACGCTCGATGTATGGGAGCAGCGCGCAATCAGCCTGCGCCTGAAGGAAGTCTTCGCTCGAATCTGGGAGTACTGGCTCTGAGGCGCAGACGACAGAAGTGCCTCAAGAAGAACGCCCCGGCTGCGTCATGCAGGCGGGGCGTTTTCGATGCGCGAGAGTGGGGATATGCCGGCCACTTTGGGCGGCATGAGTGACTGCTGAATCAGTGCAAGGTGCCGCCGCCGCCGTCGGTCGGCACGATGGGTGGCTTCATGCCCGCAGCTCCTGGCGTGCCGGAACCCGCCGCGGTGGGTTGCTGAGCGGCCGATGACGCGGCCGCAGCCTGGGCGCTCGCCGGCTCGGCGCCACCAGCTTTCATATCGTCTGGCTTGCCGGTCGCTTGCCTCACCGTGTCGGTGAAGCTGCTCAACACCGACAGCCACGACTGCACTGGCACATGCGCCACCAGTTTGGACATGACCTGCGGCAGCAGACCGACCAGCAGGGCAGGCTTCACGAGCCCGCGCCACGGGCGCATGCGCGCGACGACGATCCCGACAAGGACCGCACCGGCAACGACGGCGAAGGGGTGCTTCTGGGCCAGCGGCTTGAGCACCGTCTTGCCTGCGTCGCTGGCCACCAGGGTAGCCAGGCGCAGCGGATGGTGCGCCCACCAGGAGCGCGTGGCTTCCATCACCGCAGCGACGACGGGCGTGTCGGCCATGCCTTGCAGCCACTCGGGCAGCGCGCCTGATTCCTCGCCCCGGCGGGACACGGGTGGCATGTAGCTGTGCATCACGCGGCGCATGCGCTCGCGGGACAACGCGAGGCGCTCGGCGGCCGATGCCTGGACCAGAGGGTCTTCAGCGGCGGCAGTGGCGGGCGTGCCGCCGGGGGTGTCGGTGTTCGGGCTCAAGGCGTGCTCACTTCACGCAGCATGGCCACGTCTTCACGGACCTGGCGGCGGATGCCGTTGAAGGCGCTCTTGGCCGCGTCATTGCGGCTGACCAGCCAGCACAGCACGGCGGCAACGAGCGGTACAGCGGGTGCGGCCATCAGCGCCCAAGGCGCTTGAATATCGGCGGGCGGGATCACCGCCCAGAGCATCAGGGCCACCCCGGCGAGAACGGCTGAGACGCCGATCAGGCAGAGGGCCAGCGCTTTCAACGCAACGCTGCGCTTCCAGATGACTGAAACCGCGCCGAGTTCTTCGCCGATCAGATTGGCGTAGGCCTCGGCGTGGTCGGCCAGGAGCTGCGGCTTCGTCGCGACCAGGCGAAGCAGGGGGTGGATCACTGAATCGCTCGGCGCAAGTTCAATCGCGACGCGGGCGGCTCAGCAAGCCAACCAGGGCCATCAGCGCGGCGCCAGCAGCGGCTGCGATCAGAACCGACTTGATCGGGTCGTGCTTGATGTAGTCGGCGGTGACATCGGTCGCATGCACGGCGCGTTCACGAACCTGGTTCGTGCCATTGCGCACCGCGTCGATGCCGCGATGGGCGTAGGCAGCCGCCTGTTCAGTGGCGCGCGTGATGGCCGGCGAGACGCGATCGCGCGTGGTGCTCACCGAGTTCGACAGCCCGTCGAGGGCATCGTTGGTGACCCGTTGCGTGGCGCGGATGGCGTGCTCCGCCTTTTCTGCAGCGGCGTCGGTGAGCGAGTTGGTTTGTTGTTCGACAGTCTTCATGGTGTCAGCCTTTCAGTGGTGATCGAGGTGAAGGCGCGCTGCGAGAAAGCAGAGCGGCAACGATGCGCTGTTTTCAGCCTTTTCGCAACAGGCCGGCCAGGAAACTGGCCACCGCAAGTACGGCAAACACGATGAATAGAATCTTCGCGATGCCGACGGCGCCGGCGGCGATGCCACCGAAGCCGAACAACGCGGCGATCAGGGCAATGATGAAAAAGACAACGGCGTAGTGCAGCATGGTTGGCTCCTCTGATGAGAGTTGGTGGCAAGTTCGAGATGCCAGTGTCTGCACAGGAGCAGGCCGCGGCGATAGGTGACGTCGCCCTGCGTATGTCGGGCGAACCTGCACAGGCATGTAGGAATACGCCTACGGGCCCGCATGCGCGCCAAATGGCGCGACTGGGAATCAGGCCGTGGCCTGGTGCGCCTCGGGCAGGTTGACCTCGATTGTCGTGCCGCGGCCGCGCGCCGAGGTCAGCCGCAGCGTGCCGCCCACGCTCTTCACGCGGAATTGCATGCCCACCAGGCCGAATGCCGAGCGGCGCTGGGCTGTCACGTCAAAGCCCACGCCGTCGTCGCGCACCTTGATCTGCGCGTAGCCGTGGTGTGCATCGAGGTCGATCCACACGGCCTTGGCCTGCGCGTACTTGGCGATGTTGGTGAGGGATTCCTGGACCAGCCGATAGACGACGAGTTCGGCATCCGGGAGAAGCCGCACGGGTTTGAGCATGCAAAGGACGTCGATGCCGGTGTTCTTTTCGAAGTCTCGTGAAAGGATCTCCAGCGTGGGGATGAGGCCGAGGTTGCCGAGCGTGGAAGGGCGCAAGTCTTCGATGATGCGACGCCCCATCGCGATGCTGCTGTTGAGTGTGTCGACCAGATGGTTGAGACGCTCCATCGCCTCGGGTGCCGCGCCCACCAAGCGGGGGCGAATGCGTGCCGCGTCGAGCTTGGCCGAGGTGAGCAGGGCGCCCAGGTCGTCGTGAAGATTGCGCGCGAGCCGGTGGCGCTCGTCTTCGCGGGCGGTCTGCAAGTGGGCGGTCAACTCGGTCAGCTGGGCGGTGCGCTTTTCGACCTCGCGCTCCAGGCGGTTGCGTTCGCCGAGAACGAGCCGCTGCTGCTCGTCGCGCTGAGCTTCGAGCGCGCTGCGCTGGCGCAGGAACATGAAAAGAGACAGCAGGCTCAACAGGCTCAGCACCGCCAGGCCGCAGCGGGCGAGCCACAGCGTCTGCTCGACTTCGAGCCGCGTGGCGTTGGCATTGCTGGTCTCGCGCGCGACCAACTCGTTGGTCAGTTGGCGCACGGCTTCCATCTTCTCCTTGCCGATGTCGCTCAGCACCAGTTGCATGGCCGCTTCGAGCTTCCCCTCGTCGTACAGGCGGTTCGTTTCGGACAGCTCTGACAGCTTGCCCTCGACAACGGCATGCAATTTGCCCAGGATGGCGGTGGAGCTTTCGTCCTTGCTGTAGTACTGATCCAGGAACTTGAACGAATCGTTGATCTTCGCAAGGGCCCGGTCGTACGGCAGAAGATATTCCTTTCGATTGGTGAGCAGGTAGCCGCGTTGACCACTCTCGGCATCGAGCATGCCTTGCGCCAAGGTCTGGACATTGGCGCGCGCCGCGCCCACCTCGGTCAAATTGGAGATGCTAGATATGGACCGCCAGTAAGACGTCTCACTGACAGCGAGAATCGCCATCACCGCCAGGCAGGCCAGTGGAAAGACGACGGGGTTTTGCCTGACGACAGTCGAAATACTCATGGTCCTAGTCCGTCCGATAACATGGGATCATGCATTGAATGAGCACAGAGGCGCACCATGATTCGAATCGCCATTGTTGATGACCACGCCATGATTCGCGCAGGCCTGCGCCAATTCTTTGCGGATCAACCCGATCTCACCGTCGTGGCCGAAGCCGCCAACGGCCGCGACGCGCTCGACATCGTGCGGGCCGGCGACGTCGACGTGATCCTGCTCGACATCTCCATGCCCGACCAGAGCGGCGTCGATGCCCTTGCCGGCATCAAGGCCCGCGCACCCGATCTGCCGGTGCTGATCCTGAGTGGTTTCCCTGAAGAGCACTACGCCACGACTCTGCTGCGCCAGGGCGCGAGTGGCTACCTCAACAAGGACTGCGATCCGGAAGAACTGGTCAAGGCCATCCGGACGATCGCTCGCGGCCGCAAGTACATCACTGCGGGCGTGGCCGAACGCCTTGCCGATGGCCTCGGTGGGGGAGGCGACAGGCCCTTGCACGAGCAGTTGTCGGAGCGTGAACTCCAGGTCTTCTTGCGTCTGGCCAAGGGCGAGACCATCAGCCACATGGCCGACAGCATGTCGCTCAGCGTGAAGACGGTGAGCACCTACCGCACGCGTGTGATGGAGAAGATGAAGCTCGAGTCCAACAGCGACCTGACCTATTACGCGCTGAAGAATGGTTTGATCCAGTGACGGGCGGTGCGCCCGGTGGGCGCGCGGTGCCTTTGTGGCCTTGCCTTTGAAACGGCACTCATGCCGAGCGTCGAGCCGCAATGGCGCGATCAGGCGAGTGAGCCGAAGCCGGTTTCACCGGTGGCGAGGCGCCCGCAGTACTGGATCAGCGCGTCGATTTCGTTCGACTTGTCGAACACCTTGCTCGCGCCGAGTTCCATGCACTTGCGGCGGATGTCGGGCGTGGCGTAGTTGCTCAGGACCACCACGTTGTGATGCTGTGGCAGTTCGCTCGTGGCCTTGAGAACCCCCAGGCCGGAACCCGACTTCAGGAAGATGTCGACGATCACGAGATCGACCTCTTGCTCGGGCCTGGAAAGCCATTGCACTGCACTCGCTTCGTCTTCGGCCGTGCCGATGACTTCGACGGGGACCAGTTCCTCGAGCGTGGCGATCAGGTTCTCGCGGATGACCTGACTGTCTTCGACGATGTAGGTCCTGAGCGGCTGCATGGACGGGCTACCTTTCTTGGAGTCGCGAGCCTGCGGCTGGCCCAGGGTCGCCAAGACCCCAGACGGGTGAGGAATTCCTTGCATGCGCAACGTAAGACATGAAAGACGAAAGTTCTGTTTGTGAGTGTGACTGCTGGCGCCCGGCCAGACCATCTGAACGACGCCCCGAATCCTTGTCGGACAGAGCCTACACGGGGATGTCACTTTTTCCTGGAGCGGGGCACGGATTGTGGCCGTAGGACAGGCACTACAGCACACCGCGGTGCCGTCTGCTGTGCGTGAGGCGCCTCGCTTCTGATACTTCGGTCTCGTCGTGAGGAGCCCAAGGCCCCTCATGTGTTGACAAACCATTGAAGGGACAGAGACATGAATCAAACCAACACGCTCAAGTGCTCGCTGATCGTTGCTGCCATGCTCGCGATGCCGCTGGCTCACGCCGCGAACATCTCGAAGGACGAGTACAAGGCCGGCAAGGATCGCATCAGCGAGACGCACAAGGCCGACAAGAAGGCCTGTGATGCGCTCTCGGGCAACGCCAAGGACGTTTGCCAGGACGAAGCGGACGGCAAGGAGAAGGTTGCCAAGGCTGAACTCGAATACAGCTACACCGGCAAGGCGAGCGATCAGCACAAGATCGCCACGGCCAAGGCCGATGCTGCCTACGAGGTCGCCAAGGAGAAGTGCGATGACAAGGCCGGCAACGACAAGGACGTCTGCGTGAAGGATGCCAAGGCCGCTAAGGAACAGGCCATGGCCAGCGCCAAGGTCAACAAGGAAACCGCCGAAGTCCGCAAGGATGCGGCGAAGGACGTTCGTGATGCCGACTACAAGGCAGCCGCAGAGCGTTGCGACGCGCTGGCAGGTGACGCGAAGGACAGCTGCGTGGCTGCAGCCAAGGCCAAGTTCGGCAAGTCCTGATCGACGGCTTGTCGCTCAATCTCTCTGTTGAAGGGAAAGGCCCGCAGATGCGGGCCTTTTCTTTTTGGGCGTGCCGGCAACCTTGAATCAGCGTTTGCGCTCGTAAGTGACGAACGCGTAGTCGAAGTCATTCGGCTCACCGCTGTGGTGGCTTTTGCGGGCAGCCTCTGCGAAGTCGTTTCGGCTCCAGCGGGGGAAGTGCGCGTCGCCGTCGTAGTCGCGGTCGATTTCGGTGAGGAGCAACCGGTCGGCCACCGGCAAGGCTTCGGCATAGATCTGTGCGCCGCCGATCACGAAGGCGTGCGGGGTGCCATCGAGCAGGGCGAGGGCCGCGTCGAGCGATGTCGCCCCCTCGGCGCCCTCGGCGCGCCATTGGGCGTTGCGCGTGATGACGATGTTGCGCCGACCGGGGAGCGGGCGGAACCGCGGGGGGATCGAGTCCCAGGTCTTGCGGCCCATGATGACCGGATGGCCGAGGGTTGTCTCCTTGAAGAACTGCATGTCTTCGGGCAGTCGCCACAACAAGGCGTTGTCGCGGCCGATGACACCGTTGCGGGCGACTGCGGCGATCAAGCTGAGGGCAGGGCGGTTCATGCCGCCATTGTGGACGTCACGAGAGCGTGGCGGCGGCACGGCCTTGATGAATGTGTTGCTGCATCAGTTCACGCACCTTCGAGCCGTCGCGTGCCCTGAGGGCGGCGACGATTGCGCGGTGCTCGGCGAGCGAGGCCTCGAGCCGCCCCTGCTTGAAGAGCGAGTGATGTCGGTTGAGCTTCATCACGCGGCGCAGATCGTTCACCATTTGCAGCCGCCAGCGGTTGTTCTCGATCTCGAGCAGGCGGATATGAAAGTGCTCGTTCGCCCGGAAGAAGGCCTCGCGGTCGTCGACCGTCTTCTCGAGCGCGTGGTGCAGGGCTTCGAGCTCGGCCAGTTCGGCCTCCGTGGCCTGTGCGGCCACCTGGGATGCCGCGTCGGCTTCGAGCAGCGCGAGGAGGTGGAAGACCTCGGAGAGATCGCGCTCGGACACCTCGGTCACGTAGGCGCCGCGGCGCAGCTTCATGGTGACCAGGCCTTCCCCGGCAAGCACCTTGAGCGCCTCGCGAAGCGGCGTGCGGCTGATGCCCAGCTCGGTGGTCAGCGCCTGTTCGTCGATCCAGCTGCCCGGCGCCAGGTCGTGGGCCAGGATGCTGGCGCGCAGGCGCTCGGCCACTTGCTCATACAGCGCACTTTCCCGCAGGCGCGCGGGGGCGGGTGGCGAGGCGAGCGGCTGGACAGGCATGGGATGGCGGGCTTGGACGGATCTGAAGTATATAATTCAATTTTGCATTATCATAGCGATCTCTGCCGATTTCTCGCTGGCCGTCAGGTCGGTCCATGTGCGTGCTGGGCGTTGTTCCGAGACACTGGTGTGCGCCCCGCGTGCGCCGGGGCACGCGGCGGCTGGTGTCGTCCAGAATCTGGCGGGTGGACGATGGCAGCGCGCGCCGGAAATCGCCCGAACGTTCAGCCGCGCAACCCGCTTTCTGCAAAGAGATGGAAATGTCCAACCAAGACGCCAAGCTCACCCCCGAGGCGATTGCCGCCTGGGAAAAGGCCGCCGCCAAATCCGCCCCTGGTGGTGATGTCGGAGCGCTGAACTGGCACACGCCCGAAGGCATCGTTGTCAAGCCGCTCTACACCGCGGCCGACACGCAAGGCCTTGCGCATGCCGATACGCTGCCGGGCTTCGCGCCGTTCTTGCGCGGCCCGCAGGCCACCATGTACGCGGTTCGGCCCTGGACGATCCGACAGTACGCCGGCTTTTCCACTGCCGAAGAGTCCAACGCCTTCTACCGCCGAGCACTCGCTGCGGGCGCCCAGGGTGTGAGCGTGGCCTTCGACCTCGCCACCCACCGCGGCTACGACAGCGACCACCCGCGCGTGACTGGTGACGTGGGCAAGGCCGGCGTGGCAATCGACAGCGTGGAGGACATGAAGATCCTGTTCGACGGCATCCCGCTCGACACCGTCAGCGTGTCCATGACCATGAACGGCGCCGTGCTGCCCGTGCTCGCCGGCTACGTGGTCGCGGCCGAGGAGCAGGGGGTGCCGCAGGACAAGCTGTCGGGGACCATCCAGAACGACATCCTCAAGGAGTTCATGGTCCGCAACACCTACATCTTCCCGCCCGAGCCAAGCATGCGGGCGGTGGGCGACATCATCGAGTACACGGCGAAGAACATGCCGAGGTTCAACTCGATCAGCATCTCCGGCTATCACATGCAGGAGGCTGGCGCCAACCAGGCGCTGGAACTGGCGTTCACGCTGGCCGATGGGCGCGAGTACGTGAAGACGGCGCTCGCCAAGGGGCTCGATGTAGACGAGTTCGCCGGTCGCCTGAGCTTCTTCTGGGCCATCGGCATGAACTTCTATCTTGAAGTGGCCAAGATGCGTGCCGCGCGCCTGCTGTGGTGGCGCATCATGAAGGAGTTCAATCCCAAGAAGGACAAGAGCCTGATGCTGCGCACCCACTGCCAGACTTCGGGCTGGAGCCTCACCGAGCAGGACCCGTACAACAACGTGGTGCGAACGACCATCGAGGCCATGGCCGCGGTGTTCGGTGGCACGCAATCGCTGCACACCAACTCGTTCGACGAAGCCATCGCGCTCCCTACCGATTTCTCGGCCCGCATCGCGCGCAACACGCAGCTCATCATCCAGGAGGAGACGCACATCACCAACGTGGTCGACCCCTGGGCCGGCAGCTACATGATGGAGAAGCTGACGCAGGACATGGCCGACAAGGCCTGGGCCATCATCGAAGAGGTCGAGGCCATGGGTGGCATGACCAAGGCCGTGCAAAGCGGGTGGGCCAAGCTCAAGATCGAAGCCAGCGCGGCCGAGAAGCAGGCACGTATCGATTCGGGGCAGGACGTGATCGTCGGCGTCAACAAATACAAGCTCGCCAAGGAAGACCCGATCGAAGCGCGCGATATCGACAACCACGCGGTGCGCGACGCGCAGGTCGAACGGCTGAAGAACATCCGGGCCCGGCGCGACGCGCCGGCCGTGCAGGCCGCCCTTGACGCGCTGACCGCTTGCGCCGACAGTGGCTCGGGCAATCTGCTCGACTTGGCCATCAAGGCCATCCGCCTGCGAGCCACGGTGGGCGAGGTCAGCGATGCACTCGAAAAAGTCTGGGGGCGCCACCGCGCCGATACGCAAAAGGTGACCGGTGTGTACGCAGCCGCCTACGACAGTGCCGAGGGCTGGGAGAAGCTCCAGCACGAGATCAACGCCTTCGCCGAGCAGGAGGGCCGCCGCCCGCGCGTGATGATCGCCAAGCTCGGCCAGGACGGCCACGACCGCGGCGCCAAGGTGGTGGCCACGGCTTTTGCCGACCTCGGCTTCGACGTCGACATGGGGCCGCTGTTCCAGACTGCCGAGGAGTGCGCGCGCCAGGCGATCGAGAACGACGTGCACGCGGTGGGTGTGTCCACCCTGGCCGCCGGCCACAAGACGCTGGTGCCGGCGATCATCGAGGCGCTCAAGGCGCAGGGCGCAGAAGACATCATCGTCTTCGTCGGCGGGGTGATCCCGCGCCAGGACTACGGGTTCCTGTTCGATGCCGGCGTGAAGGGCGTCTATGGGCCCGGCACACCGATCCCCGCGAGCGCGAAGGACGTGCTCGAACAGATCAAGGCGAACCTCGCCGCGAAAGCCTGACGCAACGTGCTCCCGGCTGACGACCAGAAACTCTTCGATGGCGTTCGCGCGTGCGATAGGCGCTCGCTCGCGAAGACGATCACGCTGATTGAATCCACGCGGCGTGACCATCGGCTGCGTGCCGATGCGCTGCTGAACGCGCTGCTGCCCCACAGCGGCAATGCCTTGCGCCTGGGGATCTCGGGCGTGCCGGGCGTGGGCAAGTCCACCTTCATCGAGTCGCTGGGGCTGTACCTCATCGGCCGGGGCTCGAGGGTGGCGGTGCTGGCAGTGGACCCGTCGTCGAGCATCTCGGGCGGCTCCATCCTGGGCGACAAGACACGCATGGAGCAGCTCTCCACGCGGCCCGAAGCCTACATCCGCCCCAGCCCCGCCTCGGGCACGCTCGGCGGCGTGGCCGAGATGACGCGCGAGGCCATGCTGGTCTGCGAGGCGGCGGGCTACGACGTGGTGATCGTCGAGACGGTTGGTGTCGGCCAGAGCGAGACCACCGTGGCCGGCATGACCGACATGTTCGTGCTGCTGCAACTGCCCAATGCCGGCGACGACCTGCAGGCCATCAAGCGGGGCGTCATGGAGTTGGCCGATCTGGTGGTGATCAACAAGGTCGATATCGACCCCGACGCCGCGACCCGCGCGCAGGCGCAGATCACGAGCGCGATGCACTTGTTCGGCGCGCATGCGCGAGACGGCGCACTCGCCTCGCCGCAAGTGATGTCGCTCAGCGCGCTGCGCGGTGATGGCGTCGGGCAGTTCTGGTCCGTGATCGAGGACTTTCGCACCCGCCGCACCGACAGTGGCGCCCTGGCGGCGCGCCGCACGCGCCAGGCGCTTGCCTGGATGGGCCAGCGCATCGATGCCGGTTTGCGCCATGCCTTCAACGGGCACGCCGCAGTGCGCGAAGCCTTGCCACGATTGAGACAAGAGGTGGCCGAAGGCGCTACCGCGCCTTCGGCCGCGGCACGCCGCCTGCTCGCGCTGGCCGGTCTTGCCGAAGCCACACAGGGAGCATCAACGACATGCTAGGCAGCATCAGCCAGGAAACCTTGCAGTATGTGGTGACGCGCCCGCAGCATGCGCGCGTCGAACTCGTCTACACACCCGAAGGCGACCCGGTAGTCGTCAAGACCCAGCGCGACCAGCGCGGTCGCGCCAGCTACAAGCTGCTCGACGCCATCGCCAAGGTGGCTGGCAACGCGGCCTTGCGCGGCGTGCCGCCGCACAGTGGCGCCGAGGCGCAAGCCATCGAGGTGCGCCGCTTGCGCGAGTTGCGCGAGGCGGGCATCGACGTACCGCGTGTGATCCTGGAAGGGTCCGACCGGCTGGTCCTGGAGTACGTGTCGGGCCCCGAGTTGCGCAGCGCGATGCAAGAAGCCGCCGACGAACCCGAGCTCGTGATCCGGCTGTGGCGCGCGGGCCTCGACACGCTTGTTCGGGTGCACCGAAAGAACCAGTGCCTGAGCCAATCCTTCGCGCGCAACATGCTGTGGCACGACGAGCGCGTGGTGTGCATCGATTTCGAGGAAGACCCGCTCGAAGTGATGTCCCTGCCCGAGGCACAGGCGCGAGACTGGCTCACCTACCTGCAATCCAGCGTGATGCTGCTGCCCAATGGCGCAAGACCTTTGCGCGTGTGGCAGGAGGCATTGGCCGCCGAGGCGCAGCCGGTGCTGGTGGTGCTGCGCCAGATCGCCCGCCGCATGGGCTGGATGCGCCACCTGCCAAGCGGTGCGAAGTGGGGCCGCGACCTGGCTTCAGCGTCGCGCGCGATGAACTTCCTGCACACCTGGGCCCGGCAGTCCCGCACTGCGCAGCGGCTCTGACACAAACCACCACCGCGTTCGTCTCCGGAGAACTCATGCACGACATCATTCAAGAATTGGAGCGCCGGCGCGCGGCCGCACGCCTGGGCGGCGGCGAGAAACGCATCGCCGCGCAGCACGGCAAGGGCAAGCTCACCGCGCGCGAGCGGCTCGATCTGTTGCTCGACGAAGGCACGTTCGAAGAATGGGACATGTTCGTCGACCACCGTTGCCACGATTTCGGCATGCAGGCGAACAAGATCCCGGGCGACGGCGTTGTGACCGGCTACGGCATGATCAACGGCCGGCTGGTCTTCGTGTACAGCCAGGACTTCACCGTCTTCGGCGGCGCGCTCTCCGAGGCGCATGCCGAGAAGATCTGCAAGGTGATGGATCAGGCCATGAAGGTCGGCGCGCCGGTCATCGGCCTGAACGATTCGGGCGGTGCGCGCATCCAGGAAGGCGTGGCTTCGCTCGGTGGCTATGCCGAGGTGTTCCAGCGCAACGTGCTCGCGTCTGGCGTGGTCCCGCAGATCAGCATGATCATGGGCCCGAGCGCCGGCGGCGCGGTGTATTCGCCGGCGATGACCGATTTCATCTTCATGGTGAAGGACAGCAGCTACATGTTCGTCACGGGCCCCGACGTGGTGAAGACCGTCACGCATGAAGAGGTGACGTCCGAAGAACTCGGTGGCGCCAGCACGCACACCACCAAGAGCGGCGTGGCCGACCTGGCCTTCGAGAACGACGTCGAGGCGCTGCTGATGCTGCGCCGGCTCTACAGCTACCTGCCGCTCAACAACCGCGAGAAGGCGCCGGTGCTCCCGAGCAACGACCCGGCCGACCGCATCGACCTCTCGCTCGACACGCTGGTGCCCGACAACCCCAACAAGCCCTATGACATCAAGGAGCTGGTCGTGAAGACCGCCGACGACGGCGAGTTCTTCGAGCTGCAGCCCGAGTACGCCAAGAACATCGTCATCGGCTTCTGCCGCATGGAAGGCCAGACCGTGGGCATCGTTGCCAACCAGCCGCTGGTGCTGGCCGGTTGCCTGGACATCAAGAGCAGCATCAAGGCGGCGCGCTTCGTGCGCTTCTGCGATGCCTTCAACATCCCGGTGGTCACCTTCGTCGACGTGCCGGGTTTCATGCCGGGTACCAGCCAGGAGTACGGCGGCATCATCAAGCACGGTGCCAAGCTGCTCTACGCGTATGCCGAATGCACCGTGCCCAAGATCACCGTCATCACTCGCAAGGCCTACGGGGGTGCGTACGACGTGATGGCCTCCAAGCACCTGCGTGGCGACGTCAACTTCGCCTGGCCCAACGCCGAGATCGCGGTGATGGGCGCCAAGGGCGCGGTGGAGATCATCTTCCGCGAGGAGAAGAGCGACCCCGCCAAGCTCGCGGCGCGCGAGGCCGAGTACAAGGCCAAGTTTGCGAACCCCTTCGTGGCCGGCGCACGCGGCTTCATCGATGACGTGATCCAGCCGCACGAAACGCGCAAGCGCATCTGCCGTTCGCTGGTCATGCTGCGCACTAAAAAGATCGAGAACCCGTGGCGCAAGCACGGCAACATCCCGCTTTGATGTGGGCCCCCCAGTCGCTTCGCTCCTGCCCCCGAGGGGCGCCACCCAGCGGACCGGCAAAGCCGGATCCGCGGGCGTTGCTTGATCAAGGCTTCGCTTTGCTCGCCTGCCTGCTCATCGAGACATCCACATGTTCACAAAGATCCTGATCGCCAATCGTGGCGAAATCGCCTGCCGTGTCATCAAGACCGCGAAGAAGATGGGCATCCAGACGGTGGCTGTCTACTCCGACGCCGACCGCGATGCGCGCCACGTCGAGCTGGCCGACGAGGCTGTGCACATCGGTGCGCCGCCTTCGCGCGAGTCGTATCTCGTGATGGACAAGATCATTGCGGCCTGCAAGCAGACCGGTGCGCAGGCTGTCCACCCGGGCTACGGCTTCCTGAGCGAGAACGAGGAGTTCGCGCGGCGGGTGGAAGAAGAAGGCATCGTCTTCATTGGCCCGAAGCACGCCTCCATTGCGGCCATGGGCGACAAGATCGCGTCCAAGAAGCTGGCCGGCGAAGCCCGCGTCAACACCATTCCCGGCCACAACGCGGCCATCCCCGGCGCGAAAGAGGCGGTGGAGATCGCCAAGGGCATCGGCTACCCGGTGATGATCAAGGCCAGCGCCGGCGGCGGTGGCAAGGGCCTGCGTGTGGCCTACAACGACAAGGAGGCGTTCGACGGCTTCAAGGCGTGCCAGAACGAGGCGCGCAACAGCTTTGGCGACGACCGTGTGTTCATCGAGAAGTTCGTCGAGGAGCCGCGTCACATCGAGATCCAGGTGCTGGGCGATGCGCACGGCAACGTGATCTACCTGAACGAGCGCGAGTGCTCGATCCAGCGCCGCCATCAAAAGGTGATCGAAGAAGCGCCGTCGCCCTTCATCAGCGAAGCCACGCGCAAGGCCATGGGCGAGCAGGCTGTCGCGTTGGCCAAGGCTGTGAACTACCAGAGCGCGGGGACGGTGGAGTTCGTGGTGGGCAAGGACCAGGGCTTCTACTTCCTGGAGATGAACACCCGCCTGCAGGTCGAACACCCGGTCACAGAGTGCATCACCGGGCTTGACCTGGTGGAGCTGATGATCCGCGTGGCGGCTGGCGAGAAGCTGCCACTCGCGCAGGCCGACGTGAAGCGAGACGGCTGGGCGATGGAGTGCCGCATCAACGCCGAAGACCCGTTCCGCAACTTCCTGCCGTCGACCGGCAGGCTGGTGAAGTACGCGCCCCCGGCCGAGGGCAACGGCGTGCGCGTGGATACCGGCGTCTACGAAGGCGGTGAGATCCCGATGTACTACGACTCGATGATCGCCAAGCTGATCGTGCACGGAAAGGACCGCGCCGACGCCATCGCCAAGATGCGCGCGGCGCTGAATGCATTTGCCATCCGTGGCGTGAGCTCCAACATCCCGTTCCAGGCGGCGCTGCTGGCGCACCCCAAGTTCGTGGCGGGCGACTTCAACACCGGGTTCATCGCCGAGCACTATGGCAAGGGCTTCACCGCGGAAGCCGTGCCGCATGCCGACCCGATGTTCCTGCGGGTGCTCGCCGCCGTGGCGCACCGCAGGTTGCTCAAGCGTGTCACGCGCATCAGCGGGCAGATGCCGGGCCACGAGTTCGAGCCGGGTGACGACTATGTGGTGGTCACCTCGCTCGGTGAAGGGCAGTTCGAGCAGTTGCCCGTTCGCATCGTGGCGCAGGGCGCCGGGTTCGACGTTGCCGTGGGCGACAAGACCTACCGTGTTGCCCTGCAGTCACCGCTGCGCGACATCGTGATCCACGGCAGCTTCGACGGTGAACCGTTCTGCGCGCAGATCGAAGTCGTGGGCTTGTCGTACCGCATCTCGCACAACGGCACGCAGATCCAGGCGAAAGTGCTGACGCCGCGTGCGGCTGAACTGAACGCGCTCATGCCGTTCAAGCAGCCGCCCGATCTGTCGAAGTTCCTGCTGTCGCCCATGCCGGGCTTGCTGGTCGAAGTGGCGGTCACACCTGGGCAGAAGGTGCTGGCCGGCGAGAAGCTGGCGGTCATCGAGGCGATGAAGATGGAGAACATCCTGCTCGCCACGCAGGACTGCGTGGTGGCCGAGGTGGCCGCCGCCAAGGGAGAGAGCTTGGCGGTGGACCAGGTCATCATCAAGTTTCAGTGACGATCCCCCAGTCGCTACGCTGCGGCATACCGAGGAGATGTTCGTGACAAAGCGTCCGTTTCGCGTGCTGGGCATCCAGCAGGTTGCCATCGGCGGGCCCAGCAAGGAGCGCCTGCGCACCTTGTGGGTCGACAAGCTGGGGCTCGAGGTCACCGGCAATTTCGTCAGCGAGCGCGAGAACGTCGATGAAGACATCTGTGCCATGGGCAAGGGTGCGTTCAAGGTCGAGGTCGATCTGATGCAGCCCCTCGACCCCGAGAAGAAGCCCGCGGTGCACACCACGCCGCTCAACCATGTGGGTTTGTGGATCGACGACTTGCCGAAGGCCGTCGAGTGGCTGACAGCGCAAGGCGTGCGGTTCGCGCCCGGTGGCATCCGCAAGGGAGCGGCAGGCTACGACATCTGCTTTTTGCACCCCAAGAGCAATGACGAGTTCCCGATTGCCGGCGAAGGGGTGCTGATCGAACTGGTGCAGTCGCCGCCCGAGGTGATCGCGGCGCTGGGTTGAACGAGCGGCGTGGATCGAGCGCTACTCGCAGCGCCCGCTCCCGGCTCGGATGCAGTCGAAGAACCCCAGCACGCGCCGCAGTGCGGGCTCGCGGTAGGTGTCGGCCTCGATGAAGACCGAGTGCCGCGCCTGCGTCACGGTGCGGCCGACGCAATAGCCCGGCTCCTTGCCACTGTTCAGGCGCTCGCAGAACTCCTTCTGCTCGGCCGGCTTGACCACGCGATCGAGCTCGCCTTGCAGCAGAAGCACGGGGCGGGTGATCTGGCGGGCCGCTTCGCCATGAGCGCGGCGCGATGCGGCGCAGGCTTCGTTGAGCCAGCGGTACGACACACCACCGATCTTGGCGTGCGGTGAGCCGCAGTCGGTACCCTCGCAGCGCGCTTCGTTGCGCGCCTGCCAGTGGCGAGCGAAGCGAACAGCGCTGTGCGTGAGATCGTTGTGCGCGTCGGCCCGGCGGCCCCGAACGGCGGCGTAGGCGGTGTCGAAGTCGGTGCCATCGGCATAGTGCGTGTCCACCAGCGACAGCACGGGCCCGCTGCCCGGCGTGCTGTGGTTCTCGCAGTACGCGTCGGCCAGCCGCACGGCTACGCTGGCATCGGTCTGTGGCGCGACCCATGGCTGCATCATGGGCGTGACCAGCGCAGCGGCCGCGACGGGGGTGGCCGGATCGCCTTCGAGGTACAGGCTCGCGATCGTGCCGCCCATCGAATGCGCCAGCAGGAAGAGCGGGCCATCGGCGGGGGCGTGCGCGGCACGCACGGGGCCTTGAATGAAGCTCGCCAGGTCCAATACATAGTTGTCGAACGAGTCGACATAGCCCATCGTCGTGTCCGACGTGATCAAGCGCTGCGAGAAGCCCTGGCCACGGTGATCGTGGATGTAGACCGAGTAGCCGTTGCGCACCAGGTCGTGGATCAACTCCTGGTACATCACCAGGCCTTCGGTGCGCCCCGACGAGATCACGATGCCACCGCGGCGCGGCACGTTGCCGCCGGGTTTCAGGCGGTAGAGGCGATAGTGGATCTTCGCGCCGCCTGCGCCAGCGAAGCTGCTGCGCGTGAGCTCGGCGCGTTGCAGCGTGGCGGCCTCGATGTCGCTCCAGGTGGGCCAGGCGACGAGTTGGCTTTCCTGTGTGAAGGTGTGGGCCGGCGGCGTGGCAGGGGCTTCCAGCGCAGGCATGTAGGGGCTGTCGCTCGCCAGGGCCGATGCGTAAGAAGCCACGGCGGCGAAAGCCAGCACGCAGCGCGCCGTGAAGCGATTCGGGTGGGTCATGCGGCGCCGCCTTTGCGCTGAGCCACGGGGCGGCACAGGCGTGCGACGAGCTGCCACAAGATGGCCACGACGACGGCATTGCGAGATTTCGGCATGTCAGATGTCCGTCTCTGCGAGCGGCGACGTTGCGCGTCCTCTGTCGGTCGCATCAGAGAGTGCTCTCTCGGAAGTGCGCTCAGGCCGCGAGCTATGCGATCACACTGCGACGTCTGCCTTGATTGGCGGGTGCGGGTCGTAGCCCTCGACGATGAAGTCGTCGATGGTGTAGTCGTCGATTCGATCGCGCTTGGTCACCAGCCGCATCTTCGGCGTAGGGCGCAAGGCTCTGGACAGCTGCTCTTGCGCCTGCGACACATGGTTTTGGTACAGGTGAACGTCCCCGCCCATCCAGATGAACTCCCCTAACTCGAGCCCCGCCTGTTGAGCCAGCATGTGTTGCAGTGCGACGGCGCCGACCCAGTTGAAGGGGACGCCCAGAAGAACGTCTGCGCTGCGCTGGTACAGGATGCAGCTCAATTTGCCGGTGCTGGACACGTGGTACTGATAGAGAAGATGGCAAGGCGGGAGCGACATCGCAGCGATGTCGGGAACATTCCACCCGTGAAACAAGATACGACGGCTCGCCGGGTTGTTCTTCAGGGCGTCGATCACCCCTGCGATCTGGTCGTGCTCCTTGCCGTCGGCGCCCAACCAGCGACGCCATTGCTTCCCGTAGACCGGGCCCAGGTCCCCCCACTTCTCTGCGAACGCTTCGTCAGCAAGGATGAGTGCCTCGAAGGCTTCCTGTGTGATGGCGGCGTCGACCTGCTTTCTGTAGTGCTGAAGCGGCCAGTCAGTCCAAATGCGAACGTTCTGTTGAAGCAACTCCCGGATATTGGTCTTCCCGGTAAGGAACCACAGCATCTCTTTGACTGCCGTTTTCCAGTACACGCGCTTGGTCGTCAGGGCAGGTAGGTCGCCTTCTGACAGATCGAAGCGTGCCATCGCTCCGAAGACCGCTCGCGTTCCGACTCCAGTTCGGTCGACTCTTGGGTCGCCGAAGCGGAGGACACGGTCGAGCAGGTCCAAGTACTGCTGTTCTGGGGTGTGCATCAGGGTGGTGTCCTATGAGAGGCAGCCACGCGGAACGCCGTAGAGGCGGGGGCTGCGACCACAAGTATCGCGCACGCCCTATGGCTGGGGGTGGTCGATGAGGATCGGCCTTCGACCACCGACTCGGTCGGCATTGCAGTCGATGTGGCGCGGATGGACATGATCAAGTTCGGGTGGCGGCGGGGGTAGACGACCCGTGCGTGCCAGCCGTCGGCACGCCAAACAGCGCCAGGAGTGCCAACACACCAATCGTCGCCGACACTGCGAGGGCGCCACTGCCCCAGCGGTCAAGCGCCAAGCCGAACAGCCACGGCGCAAGTGCCTGTGCAATGCGCGCGGGGGCCATCAGCAGCCCTTGCCGGTGTCCGTAACCCTTCGGCCCGAAGATGACCAGCGGGAGCGTGCCTTTGGCGATGGTGAGAACGCCGTTGCCGGCGCCGTGGAGGACTCCGAAGATGGCAGCCGCGGGCGCGCCAAACACGGCAAACAGCGCCACGCCGAGTGGGTGCATCGCCGCGGCCAGCCGGGTTGACAGCAATGGGTGCACCTTGCGCAGGAAACCAAACTCCAGCAATCGAGCACCCACCTGAGCCGGCCCGATGAGCGCCCCCACGAACACGGCGCCAGCGAGCGAGACTCCGGCCGCCTGCAGCAACCGGGGCAGATGGGCCGCCATCGCGGTACTGATGAACCACGTCGCCGCAAACACGAATGACAGCGCCAGCGTGGCACGCAGCGACGACTGCGGTTCCACCGCTGTCGACGGTTCCGCGACCTGGGCAATGTGCGGCTCTCGCGGCGCGACTCTGGGGAGGAAGGCATTCAGCGGGAGGCCCAACAGCAGGTGCAAGCCAGCCCACACGAAGCAGGTCCCTCGCCACCCATACTGCGCATCGAGAAACGTAGACAGCGGCCAGCCCACGGTACTGGCAAACCCGGCAACCAGCGTGATGCCGGTGATGCTCGTTCGCGAGTCCTTGCCGTAGAGACGCACGAGTGCCGCAAAGGCCGCCTCGTACAGACCGCTCCCCATGCCAAGGCCCAGCACGACCCAGGCAGCGAACAAGCCCATCGGGCCCTGGGCCAAGCCGAGGCCGGCCAGCCCAGCGGCGAAGACGAGGCTGCTGCCCATGAGCACTGGACGGCCACCGAGACGGTCGATGGCAGCGCCTGCCCTTGGCCCCAGGAGCGCCGAGACGATGAGAGCAACCGAGAAGGCGGCGAACACTGTCGGCGTGGAGACACCCAGGTCCCTGGCCATCGGCATCGCCAGCATCGCCGGCAGGTAGTAGGTGGATGCCCAGGCGAGTGTTTGCGCTGTTCCCAGTGCCGCGACGGTGCCCGAACGCCCGAGAGCCATGTATGCTCGTCAGATGGCGGCTTGCTTGACGCGTTGGGACAACTTCTCAGCCGCTTCCTTGCGCTCGCTGTAGCGGTCCAGCAGGTACGGTCCCAGGTCTCGTGTAAGCAGCGTGAACTTGAACAGCTCCTCGATGACGTCCACGACGCGGTCGTAGTAGGCCGAGGGCTTCATTCGGCCGTCTTCGGTGAACTCGTCGTACGCCTTTGCGACGGAGGATTGGTTTGGGATGGTCAGCATGCGCATCCACCGACCCAGCACGCGGAGCTGGTTGACGGCGTTGAAGCTCTGGGAGCCGCCTGAGACCTGCATGACAGCCAACGTCTTGCCCTGGGTGGGACGCACGGCGCCGACCGCGAGCGGTATCCAGTCAATCTGCGCTTTCATGATGCCGGTCATGGCGCCATGTCGTTCAGGGGAGCACCACACCATCCCCTCGGCCCAAGCTGCGAGCTGCCGCAACTCCTGAACCTTGGGATGCGTGTCCGGGGCATCATCGGGCAGTGGCAGGCCGGACGGGTCGAACACCTTCACGTCCCCGCCCATCGCTTCAAGCAGTCGCGCAGCTTCGAACGTCAGCAGTCGGCTGTATGACCTGGCCCGCAGCGAGCCATAGAGCAGCAGGAAGCGTGGGCGGTGCCTGGAGGGCTCGGCGACGGTCAGCCGCGCCTGGTCGGGCACATCGAAGAGGTCCGACTGGAGTGCCGGGAAGGTCGGGTCAGATTCGAACACGCTCAATCTTTCGTGGTCTCAGCTGCATCCGCAGCCGCTCAGGCCCTTGGACTTCTTCTGCTCGTCGAGCACGCAACAAGCACTTGCGTCCGCCTTGGCGGGGCCGCCGCAGCAGCCCGATGCTGGGGCCACGGAGGCCGTGACGGCCGCAGGTTCGGCCTCCGGTGCTGGCGTGCTGCAAGAAGACGTCCCGCACCCGCCGGGCGCCTTTTTGACGGGCAGACCGACGTCGAGCGCGGCGCTTGGCCCCCTGTGCGAACCACTGCCGGCGCTGGCCGTGGCACTCGCGCCAATGCTGCAGACACCGGTCTGCGGAAGCTCGAGTTCCACGCGGTCTGCCGCTTCGAGGTCGCCGGCGATGGCGGCCACAACCGAGCGGACCTGCTCGAAGCCGGTGGCCATCAGGAAAGTGGGCGCGCGTCCGTAGCTCTTGACGCCGACGGTGTACAGGCCTGGTTCGGGATGCGAGAGTTCGCGATGGCCATGGGGGCGCACCGTCCCGCAGCTGTGTTCATTCGGGTCGATGAGCGGGCCCAGTGCTTCGGTCGACTCCAGCCATGGGTCCAGTTTCACCCGCAGTTCACTCGTGAGCGACAGGTCGGGCCGTTGGCCGGTGGCACAGACGATCTCGTCCACCGCGTCGATGTGCCTGGGTTCGCCGTTGCGGTCGAGCCCAGACACGAGAAGCTTCCCGCCTTCCTGGGTGATTTCGGTGATGCGCAGGCCTGCATTGAACTTCAAAGCGCCTGTGTCACGCAGACGCCGCAGTGAAGCGCCCAAGGCGCCGCGCGCCGGCAGCGCATCCGCATCGCCGCCGCCGAAGACGCGCGTCAGAACGGGCGTGCGCACGCTCCAGACCAGCCTGGTAGTCGATGTCTGCTGTGAAAGCTCGGCCAATGCCAGCAGGGCGTTGGCGGCGCTGTGGCCGGCACCGACAACCAGCACCTTCTTGCCTTCGTAGCGCGGCCGATGGGCGCCTAGGACGTCTGGGATGCCATAGAAGATACGAGACGCGACTTCGCGCTCGCCGATGGCGGGCAGACCGCTCGCACCGACGGGGTTCGGCGAGTTCCAGGTGCCCGTGCTGTCGATGACGGCGCGGGCCCTCAGCTCGATAGGCTTGCCGTCGCGCACTGCTCGGATGACGAAGGGCGCGGTCTCCCGTCCCTTGCTCTTGACTTTGTCGAAGCCCTCGCGGGACACGGAGACCGCCTTCGTTCGCAGTTGCAGCGCGGCGGCGACCTCTGGCAGTTGCGCGAAGGGCTGCAGCACACGCTCGACCACCTCGCCAGCCAGCGGCAGCTCGCTCGACTCGGGAGGCTTCCAGCCGGTCGGCTCCAGCAGCTCCGCCATCGTGTGGTCGACGTTGTACTGCCAAGGCGAGAACAGCCGCACGTGGCCGTACTCCATGAGGTTCGCACCGACGCGGCCACCCGCTTCCAGTACGACGAACGGCAGCCTGCGGTCGATGAGCTTGGCAACAGCGGCCAGGCCGACGGGGCCGGCGCCGAGGACGGCAACAGGAAGATGCGCGAGTGGGGTCGACATGAAGTGTCTCCGGCGTAGAGGTGGGTTCAGCAGCAGGAGGCCGCGTCCGTGGTTTTGGAGACGGGCAAGCCCCTGCAGCAGTTCTTGGTGAGGAATCCGATGACGCCGTCCATGAGCTCGTAGGCGGCGCGGTAATGCAGGTAGCGTCCCTTTTGCTCGGACGTCACCAAGCCGGCGATGGCCAGCTCCTTCAGATGGAAGGACAACTTGTTGGGCGGGACGCCAAGCCGTTCGGTCAGAACGGAAGGCGTCACCCCTTCGGGCCCGGCGACAACCAGCTCCCGGAATACATCGAGTCGGATCTCATGCGCCAGGGCGCCGAGTGCTCGGATGACTTGGTCTTTGTGCATATGCTTCAAGAATACTTGAAGCATTGAATTGTGTCAACGAGGCTGCAGGACGCTAGGTGTTTTTTCTCTCGTACCACCCCTGCGAACGATTCACGACCGCAACGACCGCCAGCATCACGGGCACCTCGATGAGAACGCCCACCACCGTTGCGAGCGCGGCGCCGGACTGGAAGCCGAAGAGGCTGATGGCCGCGGCGACTGCGAGCTCGAAGAAGTTGCTGGCACCAATGAGAGCCGATGGGCCGGCCACGCAGTGCTGCACGCCGAGCTTGCGGTTCAGCCAGTAGGCCAGCCCCGAGTTGAAGATGACCTGGATGAGGATAGGTACCGCCAGCAACGCGATGACGAGCGGCTGCTTGATGATGGCCTCGCCCTGGAAGGCGAACAGCAGCACCAAGGTCAGCAGCAACGCAGCGATGGAGAACGGCCCCAGCTTCGATGCGACGGACTGGAAGTGCTGGGTGCCCTTGCTCAGCAGGCGCTTTCGCCACAGCTGCGCCAGGATGACCGGAATGACGATGTACAGGCCGACCGAAGTCAAGAGGGTGTCCCAGGGCACGGTGATAGACGACAGGCCCAGAAGCAGCGCGACGATGGGCGCGAAGGCCACGACCATGATGGCGTCGTTGAGCGCGACCTGGGAAAGCGTGAAGTAGGGGTCGCCCTTGCAGAGCTGACTCCAGACAAACACCATCGCAGTGCAAGGTGCTGCCGCCAGCAGGATGAGGCCCGCCACGTAGCTGTCGAGCTGGTCTTGCGGGAGGTAGGGCGCAAACACGTGGCGGATGAACACCCAGCCCAGCAGCGCCATCGAAAACGGTTTGACGGCCCAGTTGATGAAGAGGGTGACGCCGATGCCGCGGGCGTGGGCCTTGACCTGGCCGAGCGCAGCGAAGTCAATCTTCAGCAGCATCGGAATGATCATCACCCAGATGAGCACGCCTACCGGGATGTTGACCTTGGCCACATCAAGGGCGCCCACCGCTTGGAAGAACGTTGGCGCCACCTGGCCCAGCAAGATGCCCGCGACGATGCAAAGCGCCACCCAGACGGTCAGGTAGCGCTCGAAGAAGCTGATCGCCGGTGCCGCGGAATTCGGCGCGCTGGTGCGTACTAGCTCTGACGTGCTCATGCTCAGCTTTCCGAAATTTCGAGGAGCGCCTGCTTGAGGTCAGCGTCGCTCAGGGTCTCAAGCGGCAGCTGCAGCAACTGAAGCAGCCGATAGCTGATGGCTTGGCGAGTGAGCTCAAACGCGTTCGCCTTGTCAGCCTCCGGCGCGTTTGAAGGGTCTGGGTAACCCCAATGCACCTTGACTGGCTGCCCATTGCCACCGAAGAAGACGGGGCACTGCTCAGCGGCGGCGCTGTCGCACACCGTGATGACCACGCGAAGGGGCACGCTGCCCGCCACAGTGAATTCATCCCAGCTCTTGGAACGGAATTCGGTGACGTCGACCCCGGCGTTGACCAATGCTTCCAATGCGTACGGGTTGATGCGGCCGCTCGGCGTGCTGCCTGCACTATGGCCGCGCACGTCCCTGCCGAGCTTCTTCGCCAAGTGATTGAGCATGCCCTCGCCGAGGACGCTTCGTGCGCTGTTGTGCGTGCACAGGATGAGAACGTGGGTGGTCATGTCAGGCCCTGCCGATGTCTTTGAATTCTTTGTGGATGGCCAACCGGTCAAGGCTTGCCAATGGCAGCGCCATCATCAGTTCGATGCGCCGTTTCAGTGTGACGGCGGCGTCGTGGAACGCTTTGGCCTTCGCCGCGTCCGAGCCTACGACAGCTGCCGGGTCGGGCATGCCCCAGTGCGCCGTCAGGGGTTGACCGGGCCAGACCGGGCACACCTCGCCAGCGGCCGAATCGCAGACCGTAAAGACGAGGTCCTGGTGCACTGCGCCGGGAGCAGCGAACTCTTCCCAGCTCTTGCTGCGCAAGCCATCCGTCGGGATGCCCAGGGACCGAAGCTCGCTCAGCGCGAAGGGGTTCACCTCACCCTTGGCTTGGCTCCCCGCGGAATAAGCCTTGAAGCGGCCATTCCCGACGTGGTTCAGCAGGGCTTCCGCAAGGATGGATCTGGCCGAGTTGCCGGTGCAGATGAAGAGTACGTTGTAGGGCTTGATGTCGTCGGCCATGGAGCTTCTCAGCAGTCACACGTAGCAGAGGCGGGCACGATGGCGCAGGCGGCACCGTCGCAGCAGTTCTCGGTCAGGTACTTCAGGACGTCGTTGAAGTGCTCGAAGGCAGCCCGGTAGATGTGATTGCGGCTGGACCGCTCCAGCGTGACCAGGCCGGCTGTCGCCATCTCCTTCAAGTGGAAGGAGAGCGTGGTTCCGGGAATGCCGAGCCCTTCTTGCATCACCCCTGGCGTCAAGCCCTGGCTGCCTGAGGCAACGAGCGCACGAAATACCTTCAGCCTGACGGGATGGGCCAGGCCGCTCAAGGCCTGCACGACAACGAATTCTTCCATGCCGCGACATTACCAGGGAAGTCGCAGAATACTGATGACACTTTGATGACGGCGGGCGCGGCGCGTGCGACGGGCGCTCCAAAGCGATGTGCTCCAGCGCGTTCTCGCGCCTGCGCTGCGATCGCTATTCCAGGGCACCGCTTGGGCGCCCGTGCTGTGCGACAGGCGTGATCAGCCTTGCGCCGGCTCGCGCAGGAAGATCTCCACCCGGCGGTTCTTGGCGCGGCCCGCGGCGCTGTTGTTGTCGGCGATGGGCTCGTGCGAGCCCCGGCCTGAGGTGCTCACGCGCGAACTCGGGAAGCCGCGGCCTGCCAGGTAGTCGCGCACGCTCTGGGCCCGCTCGAGCGAGAGCGGGTTGTTGATCGCATCGGAGCCGGTGCTGTCGGTGTGGCCAACGATGTTCACGAGCACGCCTTGATCGCCCTGCAGGCTGGTGGCGAACGAATCGAGCAGGCCCCGCAGTTCGGGCTTGATGTCGGCCCGGTTGGTGTCGAAGGAGATGTCGCTCGGCGCGCTGAGCTTCAGTTGGTTGTCTGCCGTGCGTTCCACCTCCACACCCGTGCCTTTGGATGCCTGCTCCATCGCTACGCGGCGCTCTTCCTGCTTCTTCGACCAGATGTTGCCGGCCACTGCGCCGACCACGCCGCCCACGGCGGCACCGACGCCGGCCTTGCCACCGGTGGCTGCGCTGATCACAGCGCCCGTGGCCGCGCCAATGCCTGCGCCGGCGGCCGTGCCCTTTTGCTCGGCGGTCATGCTCTCGCAGCCTGCGAGCAGCAGGGACGAGGCGGCGAGGGCGGCGACGAGCGGGTGCAGCATGCAACGGGTGTTCATGTCGATCTCCTTCAGAGTCGTTGTGGGTTTGTTCTCAAGTGTGCCGGGGCCACAGAGGGGGTGTCTGTCAGAAACCCCGAACTGGCGCTGTGAGGTGAGGCCTACAAGGGTGGCATGCCGTCACAGCTCGAACTGCAAGGCCGCCAGCTGGGCGTAGAGGCCGCCGGCCGCGGCCAGTTCGGCGTGCGTGCCGGTCTCGACGATGTGGCCGTGCTCCAGCACCACGATGCGATTAGCGCGCTGCACGGTCGCCAAGCGGTGCGCGATGACGAGCGTGGTGCGGCCCTGCATGGCCGATTCGAGCGCTGCCTGCACCATGCGTTCGCTTTCGGCGTCGAGTGCGCTGGTGGCTTCGTCGAGCAGGAGCAGCGGCGGGTTCTTCAGGATCGCGCGGGCGATGCTGATGCGTTGGCGTTGGCCGCCCGACAGGCGCACGCCGCGCTCGCCAAGGAACGTGCTGTAGCCCTCGGGCAATTGGCGGATGAAGTCATCGGCGAACGCGGCTTGCGCCGCCGCGAACACTTCTTCGTCTGTTGCGGTGGGGCGGCCATAGCGGATGTTTTCCATCGCGTTGGCCGAGAAGATCACGCTCTCTTGCGGAACAATGCCGATGCGTTCGCGCAGGTCGTGCAATGAGATCTGCCGCAGCGGCACGCCGTCGAGCGTGATCTCGCCCTGGGCGGCGTCGTAGAAGCGCAGCAGCAGTTGGAACACCGTGCTCTTGCCGGCACCGCTCGGGCCCACCAGGGCCACGGTCTCGCCCGGCTGCACAGCAAGGTCGATGTGCGAGAGCGCAGGCCGCGTCGGGCGCGACGGGTAGTGGAAGCTGATGTCGCGCAGGGCGATCGTCGAGCCGCTGCGCGGTGCGGGCAGGGCGGTGGGTTGCGCGGGCGATTCGATGGGCGAGCGCGCGGCCAGCAGCTCCATCAGGCGTTCGGTGGCACCGGCTGCGCGCAGCAGGTCGCCATAGACCTCCGAGAGCACGGCCACGCTGCTCACCAGGATGATGACGAACACCACCGTCTGGCCCAGGTGCCCGGCCGAGATCTCGCCGCGCATGACCGACTGGGTGCCCTGGTACAGGCCCCACAGCAAGGTGCCGAAGGTGGCGGTGATGATGAAGGCGACCAGGAACGAGCGCATGCGTGTGCGCTTGATGGCGGTGCCGAACGCATGCTCGGTGGCGCGGTCGAAGCGGGCGGCCTCGCGCTGCTCTTGCGTGTAGCTCTGCACCACGGGGATCGCGTTCAGCACCTCGGAGGCAATCGCGGCCGAATCGGCCACGCGGTCCTGGCTGGCGCGGCTGAGCTTGCGCACGCGCCGCCCGAAGTAGAGCGACGGCAACACCACGATCACGAGCACGCCCAGCACCTGTGACATCACGTACGGGTTGGTGATGATCAAGGCCACCATCGCGCCGATGCCCATCACGGTGTTGCGCAGCCCCATCGACAGGCTGGAGCCGACGACCGTCTGCACGAGCGTGGTGTCGGTCGTCAGGCGCGACAGCACCTCGCCGGTTTGCGTGGTTTCGAAGAACTCCGGGCTTTGACGCAGCACGTGGCTGTAGACGGCATTGCGAAGGTCGGCGGTCACGCGCTCGCCGAGCCAGCTCACGGCGTAGAAGCGCGCGGCCGAGAAGACGCCCAGTGCGGCGCCCACGCCGAAGAGCGCGAAGAAGTGGCCCTGCATCGCCATCGCGCGTTCGCCGGGGTCGTTGGCGACCCAGCCCTGGTCGATCAAGGAGCGCAGCGCGAGCGGGAACACCAGCGTGGCACCCGCTGCCAGCACCAGGAACAGCGCCGCCAGGCCGATCTGCCACCGGTAGGGCTGCAAGAAGGGCCACAGGCCGGAGAGTGAGCGCACGTTGCGCTCGGGGCCGGGCGCACGGCCGGGGGCGGATTGGAGTTCAGGCATCTGGCGAGTCTAGGCGGCGCGTGCATGAATGCACATGCCGACCTTGGCTTGCCAAGTATTCGCCTTGACAGTAGTTGCCTAGGCAAGTATATTGAGCGCAGGAGATTGCATTCACCATGCCCAAAGCCCCGACTCCCGCCGAGTTCTACCGCCCCAACGCCTATGGCGCGGACGAGAGCGTGGGTTACCTCGTGCGCCGCGTGCTGATCTCGATCCGTCAAGAGGCCGACAAGCAACTCGAGCCTCACGGCCTGACCCACGCGCAGTGGGAGCCGCTGTTCAAGCTGCGCAAGGGCCCGGCGTCGACTGTGGCGGAGCTCGCACGCGAGCTGCAGACCGACCCCGGCGCCACGACCCGCCTGCTCGATCGCCTCGAGGCAAAGGGCTTGTGCAAACGGGTGCGCTCCACCGAAGACCGCCGCGTGGTCAACCTGGAGCTCACGCCCGACGGCGAGCAGGTGGCTGACCAGATCCCCGGTGTGCTGTCCGAGGTGATGAACCAGCACCTGGCCGGTTTCTCGAAGACCGAATGGCAGGCCTTGCTCGGTTACCTGCAGCGCATGCTGGACAACGGCGAGGCCCTGCGCGGCCAATCCTGACTGTTGAGCAAGTGCTTGTGTCAGTTTGCGTTCATTTATATGCCTAAGCAAATAAAGCCTAAACAAAGTTATCGATCACTCATCATGAACAAACCCACCCTGACCCTCGCCCGCTTGCGAGCCGACTGGCCCGCGCTGACCGCCCTGGTGACGGCCCTGGCATCCACGCTGGTGCTCACGCTCGCCGGTTGCGCCAGCACCGCCGGCCTGCCACCTTCGGCGGCGCAGCCGGTCACGCCAACCAAGCTCGGCCTGTCGGACGCCGACACTGCCCAAGCCGTTGCCGGCGACTGGTGGACAGCCTTCGGCGACGAGACGATGTCGGCGCTGATCACGCAGGCGCTCGAGGGCAACCCGAACCTGCGCGTGGCGCAAGCCCGCCTGGCCCGCGCCCAGGCCGGTGCCGACATCACCCGCTCGCTCAACGGCCCGCAGATCAACGCCAGCGCCGACGCGACGCGCCAGCACTACACCGCCAACGGCATGATCCCCGCACCACTGGGCGGCAGCATGCGTGACACCGCCACGGTGCAGCTCAGCGGCTCGTGGGAGCTCGACTTCTTCGGCCGCAACCGCGCCGCGCTCGATGCCGCCATCGGCACCGAACGCGCCGCCGAAGCCGACGTGCAGGCAGCCCGCGTGCTGCTTTCCACCAACGTGGCGCACGCCTACCTGCAGCTTGCCCGGCTGGTCGAGCTGCGCGACGTGGCCGCACGCGCACTCGCGCAACGCGAAGAAACGCTCGAGTTGATCCGCCAGCGCGTGCAGGCGGGCCTGGACACCCAGGTCGAACTGCGCCAGGGCGAGAGCCTGGTGCCCGAGACGCGCGTGGCGCTCGAAGCCTTCGACGAGCAGATCGTGCTCACCCGACACGCCCTGGCCGCGCTCACCGCGCAGCCCCAGCAGGCGCTCGATACGCTCGCGCCGCCGCTTCAGACTGTGCAGGCCGTGCCGCTGCCGGCGCGCGTGCCCGCCGACCTGCTCGGCCGCCGCGCCGACATCAGCGCCGCACGCTGGCGCGTCGAGGCCGCCAGCAGCGACGTGGCATCGGCCCGAGCGCAGTTCTATCCGAACGTGAATCTCGTCGCCTTCGTGGGCGTCTCCAGCATCGGGCTGGATCGCCTCTTCAAGAGCGGCAGCGAGCAGTACGGAATCGGCCCGGCGATCCGCCTGCCCATCTTCGATTCGGGCCGCCTGCGTGCCAACCTGAGCGGCAAGCGCGCCGATCTCGACGCGGCCGTCGAAAGCTACAACGCCACCGTGATCGACGCGGTGCGCGATGTCTCGGACCAGATCGCATCGCTGCAATCGATCGCGCGCCAGCAAGCCGAGCAGGCCAATGCGCGCACGGCATCGGAGGCGGCCTACGACCTCGCCGTGCAGCGCTACAAGGCCGGCCTGGGTACCTACCTCACCGTGCTCAACGCCGAAACCAACGTGCTCACGCAGCGGCGCAACGGCACCGACCTTAAGGCCCGCGCCATCGACACGCAAGTGACGCTGATCCGCGCGCTGGGGGGTGGCTATTCCACGCCCGACACCCGCATCGCCACGGCCGCACGCTGACCTTCCACAGAAAACCTCAGTTGCCACAAGCAGACAACGCAGATCCCCGGAGAACCACCCATGAACGCTCCTGAAACCACCCAACCCGCCGGCAACCCCGCACGCAAGAAGGCGCTGGCCGCCGTGGCCGCCCTCGTCGCCGTCGGCGGCCTGGCCTATGGCGCCTACTACGCGCTCGTGCTCAACCACTACGAGCACACCGACAACGCCTACGTGCAGGGCAATGTCGTGCAGATCACGCCGCAGGTGGGTGGCACGGTGCAGGCCATCAGCGTGGACGACACCGATTTCGTCAAGGCCGGCCAGGTGCTCGTGAAGCTCGACCCGGCCGATGCCCGCGTGGCGCTCGACCAGGCCGAAGCCCAGCTCGCACAGACCGTGCGCGAGGTGCGCACCCTGTTCGGCAACAACGGCACGCTGAAGGCGCAGATCGCACTGCGCGAGGCCGACCTGGCCCGCGCGCAGAGCGATGTTGCCCGCGCGCAAGACGACGTGGCCCGCCGCACGCCGCTGCTCGCCACCGGCGCCGTCGGCAAGGAAGAGTTCAACCACAGCACATCGCAACTCACCGCCGCCAAGAGCGCGGTGGCGGCGGCGCAGTCGGCCATCACCGCGGCGCGCGAGCAGCTGGCGGCCAACCAGGCGCTCACCGACAACACCTCGGTCGAAGACCACCCCAGCGTTCAGCGCGCCGCGGCGCGCGTGCGCGAGGCCTACCTCGCCGTCAAGCGCAGCGAACTCACCGCCCCGGTGGATGGCTTCATCGCCAAGCGCAGCGTGCAGCTCGGCCAGCGCGTGCCGGCCGGCGCGCCGCTGATGTCGGTGATCGCGCTGAACGATGTGTGGGTCGACGCCAACTTCAAGGAAAGCCAGTTGCGCAACCTGCGCATCGGCCAGCCCGTGACGCTCACCGCCGACATGTACGGCAGCAAGGTCGAGTACCACGGCAAGGTCGAAGGCCTGGGCGCGGGAACGGGCGCAGCGTTCGCGTTGCTCCCGGCACAGAACGCCACCGGCAACTGGATCAAGGTGGTGCAGCGCCTGCCGGTGCGCGTGTCGATCGACGCGGCCCAGCTCGCCGAGCACCCGCTGCGCGTGGGCTTGTCGATGGAAGCGCGCGTGGACATCAGCGACACCAGCGGCAAGACGCTCGCCAGCGCGAACGAAGCGCACCCGGTGGTGCCTGGCCAGGCGCTCGAAGGTGCCCAACCTGACGCCGATGCCGAAGTGCGCAAGATCATCGCCGCCAACCTCGGCCGCGCTCCCAAGGGCGGCGACACCGCCCGCACACACCGCTCGTCGCCGGCGCCTGTTGCCGCGCTTGGCTCGTCGGCCGGTGCCGCGGGTGTCATCGGCGCCGCCAAGTAAACCGGACCGCAGCAGGGCTTGAGCATGTCTTCCACCACGGCCGATCAGGCAGTCACACAGAGCAGCGCGAGCGCGGAGCCGGCTCAGCCGCCGGCATCGGCCGCCAAGCCTGCGCACGTGTCATTCCCGCCGCTCACCGGCGGCCAGCTTGTGCTGGGCACGGTGGCGCTGTCGCTCGCCACGTTCATGAACGTGCTCGACAGCTCCATCGCCAACGTGTCCATCCCGGCGATTGCGGGTGACCTGGGTGTGAGCCCGACGCAAGGCACCTGGGTCATCACCTCGTTCGGCGTAGCCAATGCCATCTCGGTGCCGCTCACCGGGTGGCTCACGCAGCGCTTCGGGCAGGTGCGGCTTTTCACGGCGAGCATCCTGCTCTTCGTGATGGCCTCGTGGCTGTGCGGCCTCGCACCCAGCATCGAGATGCTGATCGGGTTCCGCGTGCTGCAAGGCTTGGTGGCAGGTCCGATGATCCCGCTGTCGCAAACCCTCCTGCTCGCCAGCTACCCGCCCGCCAAGGCGGGCATCGCGATGGCGATGTGGGCCATGACGGTGCTCGTGGCGCCCGTGGTCGGGCCCCTGCTCGGCGGCTGGATCACCGATGCCATCTCATGGCCGTGGATCTTCTACATCAACATCCCCGTGGGTTTGATCGCCGCAGGCCTCACCTGGTCGATCTACCGCAGCCGCGACCCGGGGCCACGCCGCGTGCCGCTCGACACCATCGGCCTCGTGTTGCTGGTGCTGTTCGTGGGCGCGATGCAGATCATGGTCGACAAGGGCAAGGAGCTCGACTGGTTCGAATCCAGCGAGATCGTTGCGCTGGCGGTGGTGGCGGTGGTGAGCTTTCTGTTCTTCCTTGCGTGGGAGCTCACCGAGAAACACCCGATCGTCAACCTGCGCCTGTTCGCGCGGCGCAACTTCTGGATCGGCACGGTGTCGCTGTCGCTGGCCTACGGTCTCTTCTTCGGCAATGTGGTGCTGATGCCGCTGTGGCTGCAGCAGTTCATGGGCTACACGGCCACCTGGGCAGGCATCGCGCTCGCGCCCGTGGGCCTGCTGGCCATCGTGCTCTCGCCCTGGGTGGGCAAGAACGTGCGCGTGATCGACCCGCGCAAGCTCACCACCGTGGCCTTCCTGGGCTTCGGGCTGGTGTTGTGGATGCGCTCGCGCTTCAACACCCAGGCCGACTTCTGGACCATCATGATCCCGACCCTGATGCAGGGCGCGGCCATGGCGTTCTTCTTCATCCCGCTGCAGGCCATCACCTTCTCGGGCCTGAAGCCGCACGAGATGCCCTCGGCCGCCGGTCTGAGCAACTTCGTGCGTATCACGGCCGGCGCGGTGGGGACATCGCTCTTCACCACGATCTGGGACAGCCGCGCGACGCTGCACCATGTGCAACTGGCCGAGACCATCAACCTCGGCAGCGGTACGGCGGTGCAGACACTCGCCCAGCTCGAAGCCGGCGGCTACACGCGCGAACAGGCGCTCGGCACCGTGAACCGCCTGATCGACCAGCAGGCCTACACCATGGCGGCGACGGATCTGTTCTGGATCTCGTCGATGTTGTTCCTCGCGCTGATCGCGGTGGTGTGGCTGGCGCGGCCCGAGAAGGGCGGTGTGGCCGCCGATGCGGGCGGGGCGCACTGAGGCAACTCAATGAGGTGGCGTGCGTCGGGACAGACGCACGCCACCGTTCCCTGAAGCTGCGGCCTCAGCGTTGCTCGTACACCCGGATCGTCACCCGCCCCAAGCCGGGCGTGATGGTGCCGACGAACTGCCGGTTGTTGAGCGCGGCATACGCGCCGTCGCTCCTCGCCTCGAACATCACCTGCGTGAGGTCACCGCCCGCGAAGTTGCCGCAATTGCGCACGACGATGGTTTCGCCGTTGCTCGCCTTGAGCGTGTAGCGTGCCTCGATCTGCAGGCCGCCGCCCGGGTTGAGCTGGTAGTCGGCCCCGCCGGCGTTCACTGAGCCGCCGACGAGCGAGCCACTCAAGCTGCCGCCGGTGATCGGGATGATGTTGCGCGACCCCGACTTCGAGCTGCCTACCGACTGCGAGCTGCCGATGCTCACGCGCGCCTGCAGCACCTCGCTGCCTTGCGTGGCGGTGGCCGGCGGGTAGCTGCAGTTCCAGGCCTGCTGGCGCACGCCGTTGTCGGCCGGCACGCGCACGATGGCGTGGGCCGGGTTGGGCGTGGCGGACACCGCGTACACCGAGACCTCCACGCTGCCATTGGCCAGCGTGCGGCGCTTGCCGACGTAGGTACCGGCATTGAGCCACTGCAGGCTGCTGCTCGAAGGCGCCTCGAAGTCGGCCACGAAGCGCACATCGCTGCCGTCGGCCACACCGCAACTGCGCATGTAGACCAGGGTACCGCTGCTCGACCGCAGCACGTAGCGGCTCTCGTGCTCGACCGCGCCGCTGGGCAGCGTGAGGTCGAAGTCGATCGAGCCGCCCTGGATGCTGCCGCTCACGCGCGAGCCACTCACGCTGCCGCCGCTGTTGGGCGTGAAGCGCCGCGCACCATAGGGCGTGTTGCCCACGGCGAGCGGCGTGCCGCGCGCCAATGTGGCGGTGAACACCGGCGTGCCACCCGTGGGTTCGGGGATGCCCCCCGGCAGCCCGCAGGCCCAGCTTGCGTCGGGCACGATGGTCGTGCCGGCGCTCGGGTTCGGGTTGCAGTTGGGCTCGCAACCGCCCGCAGGGGTGCCTTCGAGCTTCACCGAAGCGATGGTGTAGTTCTCGAGCACGCTGCTGGCGTTCAGCGCGAATTGCAGGCTGACCGAGCTGACACCGTCTCCGAGGTTGAAGCTCGCCGAGCCCGACGCACTTCGAGTCGATTCGAGCGTGCGCGTCTGGCCATTCACGATGGCGGTGAGCACCGCGCTCTCGCCCGTGTCCAGGCCGGAGGTGGCACGGGTGACCGTGAGCACCAGGCCGTTGTGGCCGGTGGTGCTGATGGCGGGCGAGTTGAGTCGCCCGGGCGAACTGCCGCCGCGTAGCCGCGCGCCTTCCGACACGAGCGACACGCTGCCTGTGGCGGCGAAGCTGCCCAAGCCGCTTGCGAACTGCTGTTCGAGCAGCACCGCCGCCTGTGCCGCGAATGCGCACGCACTCAGCGCCGCGCCGAGGAGACCCCGGCGCAGATGTTGATGGAGATTCATCTTCACTGGGGCCTCCGTTGGAACGTCAGGCGCCGCAGGCGTCGGCCCTGAGGCCTGGCGTCACCTGGGTCTGGAAGACCTTCCAGGCATCGACCGGCGGCGGGCCGAACGAGGTGTCTGCGCAATAACCGTGGCCGCACGAGAGGCTCGCCAGGCCGACCACCACGCCGTTCGGGCAATTGCGGTACTGCTTGTTGTTGGACGTGAGGCGCGACCACACGGTGGTGGGGCTCCCGGTGCAGCCGCTCAACTGCGCCCATTTCTCGAAGCTCGCATTGGCCGAGAGGTGCGTGACCGTCTGGCCCTGCACGCTGCTCGTGCCGCCGCTGTAGCGCACCAGCAGGTCATTGCGGCCGGCGTACTCGAGCACGCTGATCGGGCGCTGCGGCGCGCACACATAGTCTTGCGGGCTGCTGTGCAGATGGAAGACCACCGGTGCGGCCGCCGCAAAGTAGTTGGCCTGGGTGCAGGCCATCTTGTGCGAGAAGCCGCCACCCAACGAGGTGCCGCTGATGTAGACGCGGTTCGGCGCAATGCGCACGCGCTGCGAGATGTGGTCGACGATGGCCTTCATGAAGCCGGTGTCGTCCACGGTCGGGTTGAAACCCGCCACGTTCCAGCGTGCGTTCACGCCGTCCGGATAGGCCACGACGAAAGCGCGCGAGCTGTTCGAGACGGCGTCCCAGCCGCTGCCCGTTTGCTGCGACGACGACGAGCTGGACAGCCCGTGCAGGCTCAGCACCACGGCGGCCGGGGTCGTGAGATTGGCCGGCACGTGCAGCCGGTAGGTGCGGGTGACCCCGCCGTGAGTGATGGTGTAGCTGGTGTTGCCGGCGGCCTGCGTCGTGGTGTTGCAGACCGGCGCGGCAGCGGCGGGTTGAACGAACGCGGGCAATGCAGCGGCCAAGGCCACGGCCGTGGCCATCAAGTGCTTCTTCATGAACTCTCTCCTGAATGGGTCTTTGGAAGGTGCCGGGCTCGCTACCCGTTCTTGCTCTTCGACGACCATTTGCCGGTGCGCAACGCACAGTTGGTCGAGAGGAAGTCGTCTCGGCGGAAGGTTTCACCGGCCAGGTGCCAACGCTGCCATGAGGTCATTGCAGGCAACGCTTCGCGTGCCGTCGTGATGTGGTCGACGTTGGCCATGACGGTGTGGAAAAAGGGGTGTCGTGGGTGTTCGTGTTGTCGCGGTGTGACGAAGCGCTCCGGGGTCAGTACGGCGTGCGTGCCGCGGCCTTCAACGGGCCGTCGGGCAGCGACGCCACCCACGCGTGATAGGCGTGGGGGTCTTTCTTGTTCCAGAGTTGCGCGAGCTGCTGCGCGGCAGCGGATTGCGCCTCGGGGCTGCCGACCTGGGGCAGCAAGGCCGCCACATGCTCCGGCTTGTCGTAAGACCACTGATAGAGCAGGTTGCGTACGTTCTCGGCATAGCCGGGGTCGGTGCGGTGCTGCGTGACCCAGCCCCATGCGCCGCCGAGATCGTCTTGCGATTTGTAGGCAGCAACCTCGCGGATGAGCTCGCTCTTGCGCTGCGGGTCGGATTCGCGCGCGAGCGCATCTTGCGCAGCCTTGACGGCCGCGGCCTTGGCTGCAGCGGCCTGCGACAGTGCCTCGCGCTCTGCCCGCTTCGATTCGGCGTCGCTGGGCTCCGCCACCGCTTGCAACGCGGCGGGCGGGCAGGCGGCGGTTGAGATTACCGGCGCAATTGGCGCCGTGGCTGCTTCTGCCGCTGGCGCTGCAAGCGCGGGAGCGGTGTCCGGCTCGGGCACGCTCAGGCGGCCGAGGCCGATCCCGACCACTGCGCCCGCCAGCAACCACAGCCCGCGCATCTCGGCTTACCAGTTCTTGCTCTTCGACACCCACTGGCCGGTGCAGAACGAGCAGTTGCGGTCGAGGAAGTTGCTGCGGCGGAAGCTCTCGCCGCCGATGTGCCAGCGCAGCCAGGCGGTGATCGCCGGCAGTGCTTCGCGTGCCGCTTGCGTGTGGCTCGCGTTACCCACCACCGAGTAGAAGACCGGCACGTCGGTGTTCTGGTAGTCGCGGTCGCAGTTGGGCAGGGCCAACGAATCGCCACCACCGCACAAGTAGGCGGCGGGCTTGCGCAGGTTGTTGGAGCCGTTGCCGTCGAACGAGCCGCCCGAAACGTGGATGGTGGTTGTCAGGCGCGGGTCGGCTGCGATGGCAAAGCTTGCGATCGAACCGCGCGAGTGGCCGCCGGCGGCGATCTTGGTGGTGTCGAGCTTGCCGTAGTACGGGCTGGCGGCGCGGCCGTTCTCGCTGATCAGCCAGGTCATGGCTGCGGTCATTTCGCTGCCGCTGTTGCTGGAGGTCTGCGAGAACACCACGAAGCCGTGCGAGGCCAGTCGGCGCAGGTGGAACTCATATTCCGCCGGGCCGGTGCCGGCACCCGGGCCCCAGATGAAGATCGGGTGCTTCAAGCCATTCGCGCCGAGGTTGGTCGGGTAGACGACCCAGCCGTCGCGGCTCGGGCCGGTGCGTTGTGCCACCGTGGTGGCAAACGGGCCATCGGCGGCGACGCTGTTGACCGGCGGCAGGCTGCCGACCGGCGGTTGCGGGTCGGTGCCGGTCGCGCCTTGCAGCGTCAGGCTCGCCACGGTGTAGCTCTCCGTGGCGCTGTTCGCGCTCACGCGGAAGCGCAGGCGCAGCGCGCTCTGGTTGTTGGCCACCGAGGGCAGCGACACGGTGACGGCACCGCTTGCGCTCTGCACCGATTCGAGGTTCGTGTAGTTGACGCCGTCGGTCGAGAAGGCGGCGATGCCGGCCTCGCCGCTGTCCAGCCCGCTGGTGCTGCGGGTGAAGCTGAGCGACAGGTTGTTGAACCCCTGAGTGTTGATGGCGCCCGAAGTGATGGCGCCGTCGGCGCTGATCAGCGCGGCGGTCATGCGCGCACCGGCGCTGCCGGTGCTGACGCTGCCGGCCGAGGTGAAGCTGCCCAGACCGCTGGCGAAGTTCTGCTGCAGCAGAACGACCTGCGCCTGGGCCGCGCCGAAGCTCAGCGCGGCCGCGAGAGTGGTGGCTGCAACTCGCAGCCAGCGAAAGGTAGTCGAATGCATGCTTGTCTCCTGGTTGTTGTGGGTCGGGCTCAGACGCCGGGCGTCCACAAGGCGCACTTGTGGGCCGTGCTGAAGTTGTTGATGACCACCGAGCCTGCCGGCGCGAACTGCAGCACCGGCTCGGCGCTGCCGTACGCAGGCCAGTTGCTCGTGCCGGTGGGGTTGGGGTTGCCGGTGCTGCTTTTGGTGAAGGTGCTCCAGTAGCTGACCATCTGATCGGCCAGCGTGCGCTGCTGCGCATTGAGCAGGGCGGTCGATGGCAGATCGAACAGGTACTGGATCTCTGCGGCGTGGTACGACTTGAACGGGAAGCTCACCGGCGGCTGCAGCGCCATCGGCGCGGCGGGGTCGTTGAACTCGTAGGCGTACACGGCATGGCCCGCGGCGAGCAGTTGCTTGGCCGCGCGGCGGCCGGCACAGGCGAAGACCGAGTCGGTGACGGCTGCGCTCAGCGCCAGCGGGCGCGAGCCGCCGTAAGCGGCCGCCGGGTACAAGGTGGCGGCGGTTGCAGCCGCCGGGCCGAAGGTGGCGCTCATGCGTGCGGTGAGCGCCGCGTCGGTGGCGATCAGGTTCTGGTAGCCCGGCGCGCCCGGCAGCACCAGGGTGCTCGCCGGCGTGCTGGGCGTGGTGGTGGGGTTGTTGAGCGCGGTCTCTTCACCGGCCAGCAACGAGGTGTACTCGTCCGTGGTGCTGCCGATCAGCACGGGCACGCGGTTGGCCAACAGCCCGCCATTGACGGCCGCGAGGTTCGAGCGCACGAGGTAGTCGCCATCGACATTGGGCGAGTTGGTAGGCGAGAACGTGGCCGACGGCTGGTTGGCGACGATGGCACTCACCGGAAGTGCGCGCAGGCAAGCCGCGGCGTTGGCATCGTTCGGGCAGCCGAAGCTGGTGGCTGCCACGGTGGCGCCGCTGGTTTGCGCGGCGGCGCCGGTGGGCATGTCGGACACGGGACCGCTTTGCAGGATGGCCTTGTGGAACAGGCCGAGCGTCTTGCTGGTGTTGAGCTGCGTGAGCACGCTCGCGGCACCGGCCGATTGGCCTGCGATGGTCACCTGGTTCGCGTCGCCGCCGAAGGCGCGGATGTTGTTCTTCACCCAATGCAGCGCCGCCGTCTGGTCCATCACGCCGTAGTTGCCTGAGTGGCCCTGGCCGTCGACGAGGGCAGGGTGCGCAAGAAAGCCCAACGAACCCAGGCGGTAGTTGATCGTCACGACGACCACACCCTGTGCGGTGAGCCGGGTCGGGATGTAGCCGTTGCTGCGCCCGTAGAGAAAGGCGCCGCCATGGATCCACACGAGCACCGGGTGCGGGCCGGCGGTGGTGGGGGTGAACACATTGAGGTAGAGGCAGTCTTCCTGCCCGCCGCCGCTGCCGTAGTAGGACAGGGGCAGCGTGTCCTTCTGCGGGCAGTGGTTGCCGAAGGCCTTGGCGCTGCGCGTGCCGCTCCAGTTGGCCGGTGGGGTGGGTGCACGCCAGCGGAGATCACCGACGGGTGGCGCGGCGTAGGGGATGCCCAGGTACTGCTTCATGGTGCGGCTGCTGTGCAGCTCACCTTCGACGGTGCCGTTCTGCGTCTGCGCAGTCACGGGGGTGCCGTCGTCGTCATCGCCGCCGCAGGCGGTCAGCAGTTGGGTGAGGGCGAGTGAAAGGGCCACGGCGGTGGCCGCGGCAAAGCGCGCTGACATGAACGTTGTCTCCTGAGGGGGGCCGCCGACCCTCGGGCGGGGTCAGTCAGTGGCGGACTCTAGGAGTGCGCTCGGGCGCGGTCTTTCATAAGCTTGCTCAGGTTCGCGCAATTTTTGTGCGCCCGTCTTTTTTACCGATCGAATCAGGCCAGGCCTTCGCGCAGGCGGCGCGGTGTGGTGCCGAGCTCGCGCCGACACAGGGCGCTGAGGTGCGCCTGGCTCGAGAAGCCGCTGGTGAGCGCCACCACTGCCACCGGCAGGTCGCTGCTGAGCAGGAGATGGCGGGCGCGTTCAAGCCGCTTGCGGATCACGTGCTGGTACGGGCTGCAGCCGACGGTGCTATTGAACACGCGGCTGAAGTGGAAGCGGCTCAGGCCCACGGCCTGGGCCAGGTCGTCCAGGCCGATGTTCTGGTCCAGGTGCCGGTCGATGTAGTCGTTGATGCAGCGCAGCTGGTTCAGGCTGAGCTTGGTGCCGACCTCGGCATGCTGGAAGCGATGCAGCACGTGCGCAGCGAGGCCGAGACACAGGCTGTCGGCATACAACTGGCCGTGCGGAAACCCCGCCTGCCCCTCGCCCCACAGCAGGTGGATCAGGGCGGCGAGCTCGGGGTCGGCGAAGCAGGGCACGCCTTGCAGGTGCTTCCAGAGGCGGTGCGTGTCGTCGGGCGAGCAGGGGCGCAGCCGATCCGGGTCGAGTTCGACCGAGATCAGCGTCGCGTCGTGCGTCTTCCAGTGGGCAAAGTCGACCTCCTTGCTGCCGCTGTAGAACATCATCTCGCCGGTGCGCAGATGGCTGCGCATTTCATCGGTGCCGATGCGAAGGTACGAGTCCACCTGCCCGGCGCAGACCAGCGTGACCATCGGGTGGTGCACCATCCATCGGCGCACGGTGGCCTCTTCGAGCGGCCGGTAGCGCACGATGCGCAGGCCTGTCCAGCCAGGCAGCATTTCGGCATGCGGGCCGCCGAGCGGCACCGCCTGGTTGCCTACCGTGATGCGGATCTGCCGGTCGTCCATCGCAGTCCAAAAAGTGGACGACCATGCTAATTGGATGGGCAATCCCACTTCCATACGGGTTGGCCCGGGGGCGGGGCGCCGTTCATCCAGTGCGGCGCACAATCGCGGCCATGATTCCGCGCATCGACATCGACCAGACCGGCCCCGAGGCCTTCGACTACCGCGTCACCCACGAGTCCGAACTGCTGTTCGACGACACCGGCTTCAGCTCGGTGATGCACTGCCTGGTGGCAGCCGTGGAGGGCCTGTCACCCGAGGTGGTGGCCGTGGAGGTGGCCTACGCCGGGATCGTCTCGGGCACCTATCCCTTGCAGGTGCTGGCGATGAACCCGGAGCAGATCGCGGATCACGCCGTCAACACGACGGCGGCGATCCACGAGGCATTGGCCAACCGCTGAGCGGGTTGACCCGCGCGATCAGGCGCGCGCCAGCTTGAAGACCGACACCACGTCGGCCAGGCGGCGGGCTTGCTCTTTCAGCGACTCGGCGGCGGCGGCTGACTCCTCCACCAGCGCTGCGTTCTGCTGCGTCATCTGATCGAGGTTGGTCACGGCCATGTTGACCTGGCCGATGCCATCCGATTGCTCCGATGCTGCTGCGGTGATCTCGCCAATGATGTCGGTCACGCGCTGCACGCTGCCCACGATCTCGTTCATCGTGGCGCCGGCATCGGCCACGAGGCGCGAGCCGCTTTCCACCTTGTCGACGCTCGCGCCGATCAGGCTCTTGATCTCTTTGGCGGCCTCTGCCGAGCGCTGCGCGAGGCTGCGCACTTCGCTTGCCACCACCGCGAAGCCACGACCCTGTTCGCCCGCGCGGGCCGCTTCAACTGCCGCGTTCAACGCGAGGATGTTGGTCTGGAAGGCGATGCCATCGATCACGCCGATGATGTCGTTGATCTTCTTGGAGCTCGCGTTGATCTCGTCCATGGTGCTCACCACCTGCGAGACCACGTTGCCGCCACGTTGGGCCACTTCGGCGGCCGAGGCGGCGAGTTGATTGGCTTGACGGGCCGAGTCGGCGCTTTGCTTGACGGTGCCGGTGAGCTGCTCCATCGACGAGGCGGTCTGCTGCAGGTTGCTCGCGGTCTGCTCGGTGCGGGCCGACAGGTCCTGGTTGCCGGTGGCAATCTCGGTCGATGCGGTGCTGATGCTGTCGGTCGATGAGCGCACATTGCCCACCACCTTGCCGAGCGATTCGTTCATGTGCTGCAGGGCGCCCATCAGCGCGCCAAACTCGTCGCGGCGCTCGAAGGTGATGCGGCGGGTCAGATCGCCCTCGGCGATGGCGCGGGCGACTTCGATCGACTCTTTCAGCGGCTGGCGAATGCTGCGCACGAGCAGCGTGGCGACCAGCATGCCGAGCGCGATGACGACCACCGCGCCCACGGCGCCGAGTGCCATCACCTTGCTGCGCTGGCTTGCGGCATCTGCCTGTGCCTGCTCGCCCTTCTTGCGCTGCAACGCGACGAAGTCGTCGATGGCGGCCAAGTAGGCAGCGGCACTGGTCGCGTAGTCGGTCTTGACGAGCGCGGCCGCCCCGGCACGGTCGCCCGCGGCCCCCAGGTCGTTGGCCTTCTTGCTTGCTGCGATCAAGGAGGTGCCCTTGACGACGATGTCCTTCAGCACAGCCTTGTCTTCGTCGGTGTTGGCCTGCTTGGCGAGGTCGCTGCGGAGCTTGGCGATCCTGGCGGTGTCGTTGTCCAGGTTCTGGCGGAACAGTTCACCCACGGCCGGGTCGCTGCTGATCGCGTTGGCCATGCCGCGCGCCACGGCGGTGTCGGTCAGGCCCTTCCACAGGATCGAGCGCTCGATCACGTCCTGCATGGTCGACAGCGACGCCTGCGTTTCGGCCTGGATCGCGCTGGCCTGCCGCGCGGTCAGCAGCGCAATGACCAGCATTGAGGCGAGAAGGAAAAGGATCGCGCCCCAGAGCTTCTTTCCGATGGGGATGTTGTTCAGGTTCATGATGTGTCCAGGTCTTCAGGAAAAGGTCTAGGGAGGATCAGAGACGGAAGCTGCCAACGGCCTCGGCCAGCTTGTGCGCCTGGTCCTTGAGGCTGTCTGCGGCCGCCGCGCTCTGCTCCACCAGCGCGGCGTTCTGTTGGGTCATCTGGTCGAGCTGCGTCACCGAGGTGTTGACGTGCCCGATGCCGTCGGATTGCTCGGAGGCGGCGGCGGTGATCTCGCCAATGATGTCGGTCACGCGCTGCACGCTGCCCACGATCTCGTTCATCGTGGCGCCGGCATCGGCCACGAGGCGCGAGCCGCTTTCCACCTTGTCGACGCTTGCGCCGATCAGGCTCTTGATCTCTTTGGCGGCCTCTGCCGAGCGCTGCGCGAGGCTGCGCACTTCGCTTGCCACCACCGCGAAGCCACGACCCTGTTCGCCCGCGCGGGCCGCTTCAACTGCCGCGTTCAACGCGAGGATGTTGGTCTGGAAGGCGATGCCATCGATCACGCCGATGATGTCGTTGATCTTCTTGGAGCTCGCGTTGATCTCGTCCATGGTGCTCACCACCTGCGAGACCACGTTGCCGCCACGCTGCGCCACTTCGGCGGCCGACGACGCAAGCTGGTTGGCTTGTCGCGCCGCATCGGCGCTTTGCTTGACGGTGCCGGTGAGTTGCTCCATCGAAGAGGCGGCCTGCTGCAGGTTGCTTGCGGTCTGCTCGGTGCGGCGGCTCAGGTCGAGGTTGCCGCTGGCGATCTCGGTGCTGGCCACGCCGATCGAGTCGGCGCTGTTGCGCACGGCGCCCAGCATGTGCTGAAAGCGCTGGCGCATGCCTTCCACGTCACGCATCAACTGGCCGATCTCGTCGCGCCGATCGCTCTGGAAGGGTTTGCTCAGGTCGCCGCTGGCCAGCACGGTCACGGCGCCCGAGAGCTGCTTGAGCGGTGCCCCGACCGAGCGGTTCATCATGAAGAACAGGCCGCCGCCGAGCAGCAGCGTGGCCACGCCCAACAACGCGGCAAACGGGATGATCGTGGCCCAGTGCGTGCGCATGGCTTCGGCGTCGGACACCTCTGCCACCACCAGCCAGGGCGTGCTTTGCGGCTTGCGCACCACGGCCCATTGGTCGCTGTGCTGGCTGTCGAACACGGCGCCGCCTTCGCGCACCCAGCCGTCGGCCGGTGCGGACGCCAGGCGCTCCAGCAAGCTCGCGGCCTGCGGGTAGGTCTCGAGTACTTTCTTGCCCTTGGCGGTGGGGTGCGTCACGAACACGGCGTCGGCGGGTGCCTTCTTCGGGTCGATCACGTACACGCCGCCGGAGTCGAAGAAGCGCGTGTCGGCCACGATTTTCTCGATGGCATTCTGGAAAGCGCTGATGTCGAAGCCGATGAAGAGAATGCCCACGACCTTGCCGTCCGCGCTCTTGATGGGCTCGTAGCGCGTCATGTACGGCGTGCCGAAGAGCACGGCGCGACCGGTATAGGTCTTGCCTTCGAGCATCAGGCCGTGCGCCGGGTGAGCGCTGCCGAGCAGGGTGCCCATGGCGCGATCCCCGTTCTCTTTCTTGAGCGAGGTGGTCACGCGCTGGAAGTCATCGCCCTTGCGCGCGAACACCGTGGCCACGCCGCCGCTCGCGGCCGCGAAGCGATCGACTTCCGTGAAGTTGCCGTTGAGGGTGGTGTCGCCCACCTTCAAGGTGGTGGTGGCTTGGTCCAGGCTGAATGGCTGCTTGAACTCGCTCTTGAAGCTCTGGAAGAACTTCTCGACCAGCACGCGGCTGGTCATGTCGAAGGCGTCGACCGAATCGGCCACCGACTGCGTCTTGTCGGCCACCCAGGTCACGAGGCGATCGCGTGAACGATCGGCCGCGATGACGCTCATGGCCACGACGATCGCGGCCAGCACCACGCCCAGGCACAGCGCACCGGTCACGGACACCTTGCGGGCGACCGAGCCATTGATTGACGTAGTTGGGGTTTCCACTTAGTGCCCTTGCGCTTGTAAGAACGCCGGGTCGTGCCCGGCGTCGTGGGTCTTGCTCGGAGGCCGCGTTCGGGCCTGTGTGCGGGTCAGACGGATGCGTCCATGAGGCCCATGTCGGGGCTGGCCATCAGCGATTCGATGTCCATCATGATCAGCATGCGGTCGTTCACGCTGCTGATGCCGGTGATGAAGCTGGTATCCACGGCCGATGCCATCTCAGGTGCGGGCTTGATGGAGTCTGCCGAGAGTTCGAGCACGTCGGAGACCGAGTCGACCACAGCGCCCACCACGCGGCCCTTCACGTTGAGCACGATCACCACGGTGAAGCTGTTGTACTCGGCGGTCTCGCAACCGAGCTTCAGGCGCAGGTCGACGATCGGGACGATCACGCCACGCAAGTTGACCACGCCCTTGACGAACTGCGGCGCGTTGGCGATGCGGGTCGGCGCTTCGTAGGAGCGGATCTCCTGCACCTTGAGGATGTCGATGCCGTATTCCTCGGCGCCGAGGCGGAAGGTCAGGAACTCGCTGCCCGACTGGGAAGCCAGGGCGGCGCGGGCTGCTTCGTGCCGCGCAACGTGGGCGGCTTCGTTGATCATTTCCATGGGGTTCCTCTTGAATCGGGTGCCAGCTACGGGGCTTTGCTGAGTTGACTATCGGCGTTCTGGTCGAGAACTGAAGGATGGATATCGCGGGGCAGGGCGGGTCAGTTCATGGGATCGCTCACGAGCGGCTTGGGCGCTCAGAAGGTTTCCCAGTCGTCGGCGCCTGCCACCGCCTTGTCGCGCTCGACTGCGGGCGGCGTGGGCTTGTCCACCTTGACCGCCGGCTTGGGCGTGGCGCGGGGTGCAGGCAGGGGCGCCGCTGCCAGCGGCGCGGCCGTGGCAACGCGTGCGGGGGCGGCGGGTGCTGAGGCCAGTGCGCTGCCCGGGGCAGTGGCCGTTCGCACGGCCTCACCCTGCTTCAGCTTGAACACCGCCACCGCGCCCACCAGTTGCTGAGCCTGCGACTTGAGGCTCTCGGCCGCTGCGGCCGATTCCTCGACCAGCGCGGCGTTCTGCTGCGTGGCCTGGTCCATCTGCGAGACGGCTTCGCCCACCTGCGCGACGCCGGCCGACTGCTCGGCACTGGCGGTGCTGATCTCGCCCACGATGTCGGTCACGCGTCGGATCGAGGCCACCACCTCCTGCATGGTGCTGCCGGCCTGGTCGACGAGGGCCGTGCCCTGCTCGACGCGCTCCACGCTGGTCGAGATGAGGCTCTTGATCTCCTTGGCGGCGTCGGCCGAGCGCTGCGCCAGGCTGCGCACTTCGCTTGCCACCACCGCGAAGCCGCGACCTTGCTCGCCGGCGCGGGCGGCTTCCACCGCCGCATTCAGCGCGAGGATGTTGGTTTGGAAGGCGATGCCATCGATGACGCCAATGATGTCGGCGATGCGCTTGGACGAATCGTTGATGCCCTTCATGGTGTCCACCACGCGATCGACCACCTCGCCACCGTTGACGGCGACGCTCGACGCGCTCATCGCCAACTGGTTCGCCTGGCGCGCGTTCTCGGCGTTCTGCTTGACCGTGCTGGCCAGCTGCTCCATCGAGGCGGCGGTCTCTTCGAGTGCGCTGGCCTGTTGCTCGGTGCGCGCGCTCAGGTCGTTGTTGCCTTGCGAGATCTCGGCGCTGGCCGTGGCCACGCCGTCGGCGTTCTGGCGCACGCCGGAGACGATGCCTCGCAGATTCACCTGCATCTTGCTCAGTGCGTCGATCAGCAGGCCCATCTCGTCGCGCGTGTAGGCCACGATGTCCTGGCTCAGGTCGCCATCGGCGATGCGGCGCGCTGCGTTCATGGCCTTGTTCGTGGCGCCCAGCAGGTTGCCAGACACCATCCAGCCGATGCTCAGGCCCACGGCGATCATCACGGCGAGGCTGCCGAACAGGACCACGCGGGCCCGGCCGTAGATCACATCGCCCTGGGCACTGGCGGCATCGGCACCGCGGGTGTTGAACTCGGTGAGCTTGGCGAGTGCCGCGCTCGTCGCATCGAACGCCTGGCGGCCGCCCTCGTTCATGAGCTGCTTGGCCTCGAGCGAGTTCAGTGAGCGCATCAAGCTGACGAGCTGGGGGTTGATCGACTGGAACTGCTTCCAGCTCGCATCGAACTCCTTGAACAGTGCTTCTTCACTGGCGCCGTTGAGCTGCTTCTCGTAGGCGAGGCGATTCTTCTCCATGCGCCCTTCGAGCGTGGCGAGCGTGCGCTCGATCTCCGGCAGCGCCACGCTGGCCTCGGCCGACACCAGCTGGAAACGGGTGTAGCGGTAGTTGACGAGGTCGGCGTTCATTTCGCCGAGTACCTTCACAGTGGGCAACCAGTCCCCCGCGATCTCGCTGGACTTGTCGTTCACGTTGCTCAGCTGGTAAAGCGACACCAGGCTTTGCAGCAGGGCGATCACCAACACGATGCCAAAGCCGCCCATCAGCTTGGTTCGAATGCTCACGTTGCGGAAGTTCATGCTCGTCAGAGGGAAAGTGAAGGCGCGTAGGCGTGGAGGGTCGAGAAGGCTCGCCTCGTGATCAGAAGGTTTCCCAGTCGTCGTTGCTCGCGGCGGTGGCGGCCGGGGCCTTCATCGGTGCTGGTGTCGACATGGGGGCGGGCGACGCAGCAGGCTTGACTGCGTCGGCCTGAGGTGCCGAGAAAGCGGCAGGTTTGGCTGCAGGCCTGGCGGCCGGTGTGGCCATGGCCTTGCGGGCGATCGGCGGGTTGAGAGGTGCGGTCTTGGCCGCGGGCTGCGGGGCCGGCACAGGGGCTGGGGCAGGCCGGGTGGCCTGATCCGCGTCCAGGCGGAAGATGCCGACGGCCTTTGCGAGCGTCACGGCTTGTTGCTTGAGGCTTTCAGCGGCGGCGGCCGACTCTTCCACCAGCGCCGCGTTCTGCTGCGTCATCTGGTCGAGGTTGGTCACGGCCAGGTTCACCTGGCCGATACCGTCGCTTTGTTCGGAGGCGGCGGCGGTGATCTCGCCAATGATGTCGGTCACGCGCTGCACGCTGCCCACGATCTCGTTCATCGTGGCGCCGGCATCGGCGACCAGGCGCGACCCGGTCTCGACCTTGTCGACGCTCGCGCCGATCAGGCTCTTGATCTCCTTGGCGGCTTCGGCCGAGCGGCCGGCCAGGCTGCGCACCTCGTTGGCCACCACCGCGAAGCCGCGGCCCTGTTCACCAGCGCGGGCCGCTTCCACCGCGGCGTTCAGCGCAAGGATGTTGGTCTGGAAGGCGATGCCATCGATCACGCCAATGATGTCGTTGATCTTCTTGGAGCTTGCGTTGATCTCGTCCATGGTGCTCACCACCTGCGAGACCACGTTGCCGCCACGCTGGGCCACTTCGGCGGCCGAGGCGGCGAGTTGATTGGCCTGGCGGGCCGAGTCGGCGCTTTGCTTGACCGTGCCGGTGAGCTGCTCCATCGACGAGGCGGTCTGCTGCAGGTTGCTCGCGGTTTGCTCCGTGCGGGCCGACAGATCCTGGTTGCCGACGGCCACCTCGGTGCTGGCGACCTGGATGTTCTCCGACGACTCGCGCACCTGGCCCACGATGCTGACCAGTGACTGCTGCATGCGTTGCAGCGCAAGCGTCATCTGAGCGACTTCGTCGTTGCCATGCACCTTGATCTGGTGCGTGAGATCGCCGTCAGCGATGCGGCTGGCGAGTGTCTGCGCCTGTGCGACCGGCTTCAGGATCGAGCGGTTGATCGACCACGCGATCAGCATGCCGATGGCCGTGCACACGACGATGCCCACCACCAGCGCGATCAGCACGTTGCGCATGATGTTGCCGGCCATGCCGAAGACCTTGGCGCTCACCTCGCCGACGGCGTTCTGCACGTTGGCGAGCAGCTTGCCTGCCTCGGCATACGACGCATCGGCGGCCTGGAGGGCAGCGTTTGCTTCGCGGGGGTTGGCGTAACCGCCGTTCAGCAGCTTGTCGGCGACGGGCGTGAATGCCTGGCGGTAGGCCAGCACGTGCCCGCGAAACTGGTCCAGCTTGCCCTTCGACTCGGGATCGCCGGCGACCAGCACGCCGTACTTCTCCATGGCGGTGTCGAGCTCGGCCTGCGATGCGTCCCATGCGGCCTTGGCCTGCTTCATCGCGGCCTCGTCACCCATGCGGGCCACCATGGTCACGCCGGCCGTGCGCGCGTCGAGGAGGCTGAACTTGCCGCCCACCGCCACGGCGTTGGCTGGCTGGATCTTCATCGTGATGCCCTGGAAGGCCTTTTGCACCATCACCAGGCCGAACGCGCCGAGCGATGCGAGCAGGAAGGACAACAGCAAGACAGTGCCGAACCCGGCGAAGAGGCGGGTGCGAATGGTGAGTCGGCCAAGCATGGAATGAACTCCGGGTGGAAATGGGTCAGCTGGGTACGTGCGACGCTCAGGCGTGCAGGCGGAAGGTGGAGACGACCTGGGTCAGGCGCGTGGCCTGGTCTTTCAGCGATTCGGCGGCGGCGGCGGATTGCTCCACCAGTGCGGCGTTCTGCTGCGTCATCTGGTCGAGGTTGGTCACGGCCACGTTCACTTGGCCGATGCCATCGCTCTGTTCGCTGGCGGCGGTGGTGATCTCGCCAATGATGTCGGTCACGCGCTGCACGCTGCTCACGATCTCGTTCATCGTGGCGCCGGCATCGGCCACCAGGCGTGAGCCGGTCTCGACCTTGTCGACGCTCGCGCCGATCAGGCTCTTGATCTCCTTGGCGGCTTCGGCCGAGCGGCCGGCCAGGCTGCGAACCTCGGAGGCCACCACCGCGAAGCCGCGGCCCTGTTCCCCGGCGCGGGCGGCTTCCACCGCGGCGTTCAGCGCGAGGATGTTGGTCTGGAAAGCGATGCCGTCGATCACGCCAATGATGTCGTTGATCTTCTTGGAGCTGGCAGTGATCTCGTCCATGGTGCTCACCACTTGCGAAACCACTGAGCCGCCGCGCTGCGCGACCTCGGCGGCCGACGCCGCGAGGCGGTTGGCCTGGGTCGCCGAATCGGCGCTCTGGCGCACGGTGGCGGTCAGTTCTTCCATCGAGGCAGCCGTCTGCTGCAGGTTGCTCGCGGTCTGCTCCGTGCGGGCCGACAGGTCGGAGTTGCCGGTGGCGATCTCGGCGGATGCAACCGAGATGCTGTCGGTGGCGGTGCGCACCTGGCCCACCACGCGCTGCAGCGAGCCTTGCATGTCGGACAGCGCGCGCAGCAGGTCGCCGAGCTCGTCACGGCGGTTGGATTCGATGCGTTGCGACAGGTCGTTGCCTGCCACCACACGGGCGGCTTGCACGGCCTCACCGATCGGCGCGGTGACCGAGCGGGTGATCGCATAGGCCATGGCGGCACCTACGGCCAGGCTGATGAGCGCCAGCGCCACCAGGATGATCTTGGCCGTGGCCAGGCTCTTGCGCAGCGCGGCGTTGCCGTCGTCGGCCTGCTTGCGCTGGTACTCCTGCATGGCAGTCATCGCGCCCAGGTAGGTGTCGGACGCGGGCAGCACCTTCTCCTTGAGAAGGCTGTCGGCGGCCAGTGGGTCGGCGTTCTTCAGGTGTTCGTAGAGCTGTCCGCGCAGCCCGATGTAGACGTCGCGTTGCTTCGCGACTTTGGCCATCAGTGCACGGCCTTCTTCGCTCGCCACATCGTCGTCGATCGTCTTTTGCAGCGTGCTGATCTCTTTCGAGGTCGCCTTCATCAGCGGCGTGAAGTAGGCCTCGATGTCGGGCTGGCCGGCCGACTTGGCGATGGCCACGGTACGCGTCAGGTTGAGCTGCGTCTTGCCCTTCCAGTCGTCGACCCGGTTGGCAATTTGCTGAATCGATTCGGCTTTGTCGATGGCGCGCGTGGTTGCCGCCATCTGCGAGTAGGCCACGGCCATCAAGAGGAGTAGCAGGGCCAGCACGGCACCGAAGCCCACGCTCAAGCGCGTGCCGATCTTGAGATTGTTGAGGGTCTTCATGTTGAATCGATTGAATGAATGAACGTCTCAAGCGTTGAGACGGAAGGTGCCGATCACCCGCGTCAGGCTCACGGCCTGCTGCTTGAGGCTTTCGGCGGCAGCTGCGGACTCTTCGACGAGTGCGGCGTTCTGTTGTGTCATCTGGTCAAGGTGGCTGACGGCGCTGTTGACCTGGCCGATGCCCTCGCTCTGCTCGCTGGCAGCTGCGGTGATCTCGCCGATGATGTCGCTCACGCGCTGCACCGACCCCACGATCTCGCCCATGGTGGTGCCGGCTTCGGCCACCAGGCGCGAGCCCGTCTCGACCTTGTCGACGCTCGCGCCGATCAGGGCCTTGATCTCCTTGGCGGCTTCGGCCGAGCGGCCGGCCAGGCTGCGCACCTCGCTTGCCACCACCGCGAAGCCACGTCCCTGTTCACCGGCGCGGGCCGCTTCAACTGCCGCGTTCAACGCGAGGATGTTGGTCTGGAAGGCGATGCCATCGATCACGCCGATGATGTCGTTGATCTTCTTGGAGCTCGCGTTGATCTCGTCCATGGTGGTCACGACCTGCGAGACCACGCTGCCGCCACGCTGGGCAACTTCGGCGGCCGAGGCGGCGAGTTGATTGGCCTGGCGGGCCGAGTCGGCGCTTTGCTTGACCGTGCCGGTGAGTTGCTCCATCGAGCTTGCGGTTTGCTGCAGGTTGCTCGCCGTCTGTTCGGTGCGCGCACTCAGGTCCTGGTTGCCATGGGCGATCTCCGAAGAGACCACCGAGATGTTGTCGGTGGCGCCTCGCACCTGGCCCACCAGGTTGCGCAGTTGTGCCTGCATGGCCGAGAGTGAGCGCATCAAGTCGGCGGTCTCGTCGCGGCCCGTCTCTTCGACGTGGCGCGTGAGGTCGCCGCCTGCAATGGCGCGGGCGAGTTCGTTGGCGCGGCCGATGGGGCGCAGGATGGAACCGAAGTTCGCGATGGTGAGCGGCACCACGAGCACCAGGGCGGCGGCGAGCGCAGCGCAGAACCCGTAGACCACGCGGTTGGCCACCTTGTCCATGTCGGCTTGCATGGCAAGCGCCTGGTCGGCGTTGGCCTGGCGCATGGCGGCGATGCCTGCCTCTGCGGCCTCGATCTCCTTGACGGCAGGGCCGGTCACGCGGTTGATGGCGGTGGCCGTGTCGTACGACGAGGCCTCGATCTGGCGCAGCACCGGCAGGAAGGCGGCCTCATAGGCCTTGATGCGCTCTTGCACCTTGCCCAGCGCCTCGCCGTCGAACTTGACCGTACCCGATGTCATGGCCGCGAGTTCGTCGTTCGCGCCCTTGAGAGACTCTTGCCAGCGAAGCTTCACCTTGGCGATCGCTTCGGGCTTCTCATAGTTGATGATCAGGTCCTTCTCGTGGCGGCGAAGCTGGCCGATCTGCGCCGACAACTGGCTGAGGTGGCCGTTCAGCGTCACGCTGTGTTCGGCCATCTGCTGTGCGTCGACCTGCGTGCGCTTCATGCCGTACAGGCCGATGCTGCCCAGGCCGACAAGGAGCACCACCACCATGGCGATCGCACTGACCATCCGCAGGCGGATGGTGTGCTGGCGCATCAGGCGATCAATGGCGTTCATTCGAAGTGTCCCTGTCCAAGCGTTGTTTCGAACGGCAGCGTGTCAGTGGCGGGTGCGGCGCACGAGACTGCCCACGTCGAGGATCAAGGCCACGCGCCCGTCGCCCATGATGGTGGCGCCCGACACGTCGTTGACCTTGCGGTAGTTGGCTTCGAGGTTCTTCACCACCACCTGCTGCTGGCCGAGCAGTTCGTCCACCAGCAATGCGACACGTCCGCCCTCGGCTTCGACGACGACCATGATCCCGCTCACATGCTCGAAGTCGAACCTCGGCACGTTGAACACGTGCTCGATCTCGAGCACCGGCATGTACTCGTCGCGCACCTCGACCACGCGGCCGCTGCCGCCGATGGTCTTGATCATGTCGGCCTGCACCTGGAACGACTCGACCACTGAAGAGAGCGGGAGGATGTAGACCTCTTCGCCCACGCCGATCGACATGCCGTCCATGATGGCCAGCGTGAGCGGCAGGCGCACCTTGACGCTCATGCCGTAGCCCTCGGCCGAGTCGATCTCGACCGAGCCGCCGAGTGCGGTGATGTTCTTCTTGACCACGTCCATGCCCACACCGCGGCCGGACACATCGGTCACCACGTCGGCGGTGGAGAAGCCGGGCGCGAAGATCAGGCTCCACACGTCCTGGTCGCTCATCGAGTCGGAGCAGGGGATGCCGCGCTCGCGTGCCTTCTTGAGCAGCTTCTCGCGCGAGAGGCCGCGGCCGTCGTCGCGCACCTCGATGACGATGGAGCCGCCCTGGTGCGATGCGGCGAGCGTGATGGTGCCGGTTTCGGGCTTGCCCTTGGACAGGCGATCTGCCGGCAGCTCGATGCCATGGTCGCAGGAGTTGCGAACCAGGTGGGTCAGCGGGTCGGTGATCTTCTCGACCAGGCCCTTGTCGAGCTCGGTGGCTTCACCTTGCGTCACGAAGTCGACCTTCTTGCCGAGCTTGGCGGCCAGGTCGCGCAGCATGCGCGGGAAGCGGCTGAACACCACCGACATCGGAATCATGCGGATCGACATCACCGACTCTTGCAAGTCACGCGTGTTGCGGTCCAGGTCGGCCAGGCCGGCAGCGAGCTGCTGGTACAGGGCCGGATCCATGCCCTGTGTGTTCTGGGCCAGCATGGCCTGGGTGATGACGAGTTCGCCCACCAGGTTGATGAGCTGGTCGACCTTCTCGACCGACACGCGAAGGGTCGATGTCTCGACCGCGGCGGCGGGCTTGTCGGTGCGCGCAGTTGTCTTGGCAGGCGGCTTGGCGGCGGTGGATTCGGCTGCTGGTGCGGCGCTGGCGGCATCGGCTGCAGTCGGGGTGGCCTGCGTGGGCGAGCCCGGAGCGTCGTCGAAGAAGCCGTAGCCCACCTCGGCCTGTTCGGGCTCGGGTGCACCGGGCGCGCCGCTGTGGAAGCCGAAGCCGGGGCCGAGCGGCAGGATGGTCACCTGTTCGCGCGCCACATGGAAGGTCAGCAGGTCCAGCAGGTCGCTGTCGGTGCTGGTGGTGACGACCTTGAAGCGGCGCACGCCATCGGCGTGCATGCCGTTGTCGAGCGGTTCGATCGTGCCGAGGTCGGTGATTTCCTTGAAGAGGTCGACCACGTTGTCGGCCTGCTCGGGCTTGTCCATCGGCCCGACGCGCAGTTCGATGGCGCGGGCGGCCGGCCCGGCTGCAGGAGCCGGCGTGGCGGATGCTGCAGCCGCAGGTTCGGGCGCCTTCGGTGCTGGCGCCGGGGCCGCCGCAGCCGCCACAACGGGCGTCTCGCCGGCCACCATGGCGCGGATGTTGAACAGCAGCTCGGTGGTATCGGGCTCATCGCCCGCGCCGCCGGTCTGGTGGCGTGCGAGCTGGGCGCGCAGTGCGTCGCCGGATTGCAGCAGCACATCGACCATGGCCGAGGTGGGGGCCAGTTCGTGGCGGCGCAGCTTGTCGAGCAGCGTCTCCATCTGGTGCGTGAGTTCGGCCACGTCCTTGAAGCCGAAGGTGGCGGCGCCGCCCTTGATCGAGTGCGCGCAGCGGAAGATGGCGTTCATCTCCTCGTCGTCGGCCGCGTCCACGTCGAAGTCGAGCAGCAACTGCTCCATGCGGTCGAGGTTCTCGCCCGCCTCTTCGAAGAAGACCTGATAGAACTGGCTCAGGTCGATGCCGGCGCTCAGGTTCGAGCCCTCGGAAGTCATCTCGCCCATGGCGTCGTGCTCCTGCTGGATTTCTGTTGTCTGGATGAGAGGAAGGAGCAGTGACGCTTACTTCACGACCTTCTTGATCACTTCGATCAGCTTGGCCGGATCGAAGGGCTTGACCAGCCAGCCGGTGGCGCCCGCGGCGCGGCCGGCCTGCTTCATCTGGTCGCTGGACTCGGTGGTCAGGATCAGGATCGGCGTGCTCTTGAACTTGGGGTTGTCGCGCAGCTTCTTGGTCAGGCTGATGCCATCCATGCGCGGCATGTTCTGGTCGGTGAGAACCAGGTCGAAATCGCGACCGTTGGACTTCTCGTACGCGTCCTGGCCGTCCACGGCCTCCACGACGTTGTAGCCCGCGCTCTTGAGCGTGAAGGACACCATCTGGCGCATGGAGGCGGAATCGTCGACCGCGAGGATGGAATGCATGGCTTTCTCCGGGATTTCTCGTTGAGTTCGAAGGGGGTGGATGTCGGGGAAGGGGTGTCGTTCAGAACAGCTCGATGGATCCGACATCCATCTCGGCCTGGGTCACGGGGTTGGGGCGCAGGGGCACTTCTTCCGCTGCGGCCATGCCGTCCTCGTCGTCGGCAAAGGTTTCGCGGGCCAGGCGGTCCACGCAGCTGCGCAGGCGCTTGTGCGTGTGGTTGATCAGTTGCGAGGCCATGTCCTGGAACTGCAGCGCCGTGACGGCACCGCCCAGGTTGTGCATCAGGTCGGCGTAGGTCGCCTCGCTGTCGTCGGTGGTGTGAGATCCGGCACGCAGTGCACGCACGTGCTCTGTCGCACCATGAAAGCGTTGCATCAGCGTGTCGCAGGCGTCGGACAGCAGGGTCTGCAGCCGGTCGAGATCGTTGCTCGCGGTCATCAGGTGGTCTTGCAGGTCGGCGGCCGCCAGCAGGGGCATGCCGCTACTGGCTGACGGGGCCAGCTGAGCTTCGTTCGCGTTGTCCATCAGCGTCGGATCTCCACGTTCCGGGGTGTCGCGTGCGGCGGGTCTGCTGCACATGACGGATTCATCTGAAAGTCATTTTCGGCAGCGGCTTCAGATTCATTAGGGGAATCACGCCCCTTTCCTGCCGCCAATTCGTGCGACCGCCAAATGAGGCCGCGTCGCGCCCCGCCAAGCGCGAAGCCCGCACGGGCTGGCGCGCCGGGCCGCAGTTGGCATACTGGGTGGCATGACACCCCTGTCGAAGAAGCGGCTGCGCGTTCTCCACCTGGAGGATTCGGAGCTGGACCACCAGCTCATGCTGGCGCACCTGCGGCGCAGCGGCGTCGAGCCCGATTCGGTGCGTGTCGATTCGGAGATGGATTTCCTGCAGGCGATCGAGCCCGGCCAGCACTGGGACGTGGTCATCTCCGACTACAACCTGCCCGGCTTCTCGGGCCTGGTGGCACTCGACCTGCTCAAGGCCAGCTCGCACGTGGTGCCCTTCGTGCTGGTCTCGGGCGAGATCGGCGAAGACACCGCGGTCGAGGCCATGCGCAATGGCGCGAGCGACTACCTGCTCAAGAACAACCTCATGCGCCTGGGCCCGGCCGTGCTGCACGCCGTCGAGACCTACGAGCTGATGCGCGACCGCCAGCGCACCGACCGCGAGCTGGGTGAATCCAAGCGCCGGGTGCACGAGCTCGCGCAGCACTTGCAGACCAGCGTGGAGCACGAACGCGCGGCCATTGCCCGCGAGATCCACGACGACGTGGGCGGCTCGCTCACCGCCATCAAGTTCGACCTGGCCTGGATCGCCCGCCATTGCGACACGCCCGAGGTGGTGGCGCGGGTGAACTCGGCGCTCGAAACCGTCAACCATGCCATCGAGGCCAGCCAGCGGGTGATGCACAACCTGCGCCCCGCCATCCTGGAGCAGGGCCTGGTGGCGGCGCTGCAGTGGATGGCAAGCCGCTTCGAGCGGCGCACCGGCGTGATGTGCGAGTTCCGCACCCGCCACGATCACCTCAGCTTGCCCGCCGGCGTGCCGCTGGTGGCCTACCGCACGGCGCAGGAGGCGCTGACCAACATCACCAAGCACGCGGGCGCCACGCAGGTGCATGTCGACCTGTCGCTGGCGGGGGGCGTGCTCTCGCTCGAGATCAGCGACAACGGCCGCGGCCTGGTGCAAGACGACCTGGCCAAGGAGCGCTCGTTCGGCATTCGCGGCCTGCACGAGCGCGCCGGCACGGTGGGCGGCTGGGTCGACCTGAGCAGCGGGCCCGGTGGCACCACGCTGATTCTCTCTGTGCCGCTGGGCCCCGAGGTAGGGGTGGACGGCGACGCCTTGTCACAGCACGATGAACCACCCCCTTCGGCCGGACCGTACGACCCGACGGTGTGGGGGGGGCTCTGAGCACCAGAACGCCAGAACGCCAGAACGACATCCCACAAGATCGATCAGCCACCCACCTCGCCTCACCAACATGATCAAAGTCTTGATCTGCGACGACCACGCGCTCATCCGGCGTGGCATCCGGGACACCCTCTCAGACGCGCCCGACATCCAGGTCATCGGCGAGGCTGCCGACTATGGCGAACTGCGTTCGCTCATGCGCAGCGTGGGCGATGCCGACGTGTTGGTGCTCGACATCAACCTGCCCGGGCGCAGCGGCCTCGACGTGCTGCACGTGCTCAAGGACGAAGGCACGGCGATGCGTGTGCTGGTGGTCTCGATGTACCCCGAAGACCAGTACGCCATCCGCGCCCTGCGTGCCGGCGCGTTTGGCTACGTGAACAAGGGCGGTGACCCGCAGCTCATCGTGCAGGCGGTGCGCACGGTGGGGCAGGGGCGCAAGTACGTCACGCCCGAGATCGCGCAGATGCTGGTGGAGTCGCTCACCACGCCGGGGGCTGAGGCCGCGCACGAGAAGCTGTCCGACCGCGAATTGCAGACGCTGGTGATGATTGCCTCGGGCAAGCGGCTGTCGGACATCGCCGAGGAGTTGACGCTGTCGCCCAAGACGGTGTCGGTCTACAGGGCGCGCGTGCTCGAGAAGCTGGGGCTCTCGAACAACTCCGAGATGACTGTGTACGCGATCCGCAACGGGCTCGTGGGCGGCGAGTAAGAGCCCAGAGGCTGCTGCCGAGGCGATCGGTGGCCGCCAATGCCGGAGCGGCCGTGCCGCTCCGTGCAGGCATCACACCTGCATGTTCATGATTTCAGAGTACGCCTGAACCAGCTTGTTGCGCACCTGCAGCGTGGCCTGGAAGCCGATCTGTGACTTCTGCATCGCGACCATCGTCTCTTCGAGGCTCACGGTCGGGTTGCCCAGCTGCACCTGCCGCTGCATTTCGGTCACCTGATTCTGGCTGTCGCTGACGGCCCGCAGCGCCTGCGTGAACTGCTGCTGGAAGCCGCCGGCCTCCACCGCCTGCGTGGCGCCCTTGGTCAGCGGCAAGCCGTTCGTCCCGAGGCCGGCGCGGGCGGCGGCCTGGGCGAAGTTGAAGGGCTTGAGGGTGACTTCCATGGGATCGAACTTTAGGGGTTTGTGTAAGCGGTGATGTCTGGAACTGGCCGCGGATTGGGCGCCTGTTCAGGCCATCTGAGCCCCTCAAGTTTCCAAATAATCGTTTCCATTCGGGCGAGGTCTGCCTGCTCGTCGTGGACACGAATCCAAGAATCACATGGACAACGCGATCGCCATTGCCAACCCAACCCCCCTCGCGAACCCGGCGGCAGGTTTCGGTGCGCGCCTGGCTGCGCTGCCGGCCAAGAGCCGCGCCGGCCTGGCGGTGGGCGCCGCCGCCCTGGTGGCGGTGCTGGTGGCACTCACGATGTGGAGCAGCCAGGGTGACTACAAGGTGCTCTACGCCAACCTGTCCGACAAGGACGGTGGCGCGATCATTGCCCAGCTCTCGCAGATGAATGTGCCTTACCGCTATACAGAAGGCGGCGGGGCGATCCTCGTGCCGGCGGCACAAGTTCACGATCTGCGGCTCAAGCTCGCATCGGCTGGCCTGCCCAAGGGCTCGGTGGTGGGCTACGAGCTGATGGACGGTGCTCGTTTCGGCCAGACGCAATTCCAGGAACGCCTGACCTTCCAGCGCGGCCTGGAGGGCGAGCTCACCCGCTCCATCACCGCCATGCCGGCCGTGCAGAACGCACGCGTGCACCTGGCGCTGCCCAACCAGAACGGCTTCTTTCGCGAGCAGCAAAAGCCCAGCGCCTCGGTGATGCTCACGCTCTACCCTGGCCGCACGCTCGATCGCGCGCAGGTGGCGGGCATCGTGCACCTCATCTCCAGCAGCGTGCCCGAGATGAACCCCAAGGCGGTGAGCGTGCTCGACCAGACCGGCACGCTGATCTCCGGCTCGCCCGAAGGCAACGGCGGCGCCGGCCTCGACGCGCAGCAACTGCAGTACGTGAACCAGATCGAGGCGAGCTACAACAAGCGCATCCTCGACATCCTGGAGCCGGTGGTCGGGCGCGACAACCTGCGCGCCCAGGTCACGGCCGACATCGACTTCTCGCAGACCGAATCGACCTCGGAAGAGTTCAAGCCCAACCAGGGACCGAATGCCGAGGTCAGCGTGCGCAGCACGCAGTCGAGCGAGCAGACTGGCAGCAATGGCGCAGGCCCCTCGGGCATCCCGGGTGCGGCCTCCAACCAACCGCCGCAGGCCGCCACTGCGCCGCTCACCGGCGCTTCGCAGCCGCTGCAGGCCGCCCAGAACGGTGGTGCAGGCCAGAGCACCAGCAGCCGCAATGCCGTCACCAACTATGAGGTCGACAAGACGGTCAAGGTGACGCGCAACGCCACCGGCACCGTGCGACGCCTGAACGCCGCCGTGGTGGTGAACCACCGCAGCGTGACCGACGCCAAGGGCGTGACGAAGAACGTGCCGCTCAGCAACGACGACCTCGACAAGCTCAACGCCCTGGTGCGGGAAAGCATCGGCTTCAAGCAGGAGCGTGGCGACTCGGTGAAGGTGATCAACGCGCCGTTCAAGGTCGATGCCACGCCGAAGGACGACACGCCGCTGTGGAAGCAGCCGCAAACCCTGGAGATGCTGCGCGCCGCCGCCATGCCTGCAGCGCTCGCCCTGGTCGCGCTGGTGATCGTGTTCACGCTGATCCGCCCGGCACTCAAGGCCGCGCTGCAGCCGCCGCCCCCGGTCGACCCGCGCGGCAGCACGCTCGACGCCGTCGTGGCCGATGACGAACTGCTGCCTGCGCCGCAAGAAGAGATCCTGCGTATCGAGTCTCCCAAGGTGAGCGCGCAGCTCAGCAGCGCACGCACCTTCGCCAAGGAGAACCCGACCGCAGTGGCCAATATCGTGCGCGGCTGGGTGCATGGCGACACCATGAAGAGCTAACGAGAACAAGACATGGACGCACAAGGTCTGGAAGACTCAGCCATTCTCTTGATGTCCCTCGGGGAGGAAGAAGCCTCCGAGGTCTTCAAGCACCTCACCCCGAAGGAAGTCCAAGGGTTGGGCGAGACCATCGCCAAGCTGAAGAGCATCCCGCGCGAGAAGGTCGAGGCCGTGCTGGAGAAGTTCGCCACCGTCGCCTCCGAGCAGAGCATGCTCGTGACCGACACCGACGAATACGTGAAGACCGTTCTGCGCAGAGCGCTGGGCGACGACAAGGCCAACCTGCTGATCGACCGCATCCTTCAGGGCGGCGACGTCTCCGGCATCGAGAGCCTGAAGTGGATGGATGCGAGCTCGGTCGCAGAACTGCTGCGCAACGAGCACCCGCAGATCGTGGCCGCGATCCTGGTGCACCTCGATTTCGACCAGGCTTCGGGTGTGCTCAAGTGCTTCACCGAACGCCAGCGCAACGAGGTGCTGGTGCGCGTGGCCACGCTCGACGGCATCCAGCCTTCGGCGCTGAAGGACCTGAACGAGGTCATGAGCAAAGTGCTGGCCGGTGGCGACAAGCTGCGCAAGGCTTCGCTCGGTGGCGTGAAGACCGCCGCCGAGATGATCAACCTGATGGGTGCGAGCGTGGAGACCGCGGTGCTCGACTACATCCGCGAGGCCGACAACGAGCTCGCCCAGAAGATCATGGACAACATGTTCACCTTCGACGATCTGGAGAAGATCGACGACAAGGCGATCCAGTTGCTGATGAAGGAAGTGCAGTCCGAATCGCTGGTCATCGCACTCAAGGGCGCCACGCCCGAGATGCGCGAGAAGGTGTTCCGCAACATGTCCAGCCGCGCTGCCGAAACGCTGCGCGAAGACCTGGAAAGCCGCGGCCCGGTGCGTGTCTCCGAGGTCGAGGCCGAACAGAAGGAAATGCTCAAGATCGTGAGACGCCTGGCCGACGAAGGCCAGATCATGCTCGCCTCGGGTGGGGACGATGAGTTCCTCTAAGCCGACCCGACCCGCGCCCCCGCCACCGGGTACCGGTGCCGGTGCCCCCAAGGCCGCTGCGCCGTACAGCCGCTTCATCCCGCGCGAGGAGCTCAATTCCTTCGCGGCATGGAAGCCCGGTGCGCTCTCGGGTGGCGAAGACAACCCCGTGCCCCCGGTGCAACGCGCCGAGCCGCCGCCCCCACCCGCGCCACCGCAGCCGTCGCCGGCCGAGCAACTGGCCGAACACGTGCGTCTGGCGCGCAACGCGGGCTATCAGGATGGCTACCGTGACGGCCTGGTCGCGCTCGAAGGCTTCAAGCAGAGCTTTGCCACGCAGATGACGGCACAGATCGGCGCTCTCATGCAGTCGTACACCACGCAGCTCGATCAGTTGCAGCAGGAGATGGCGCGTGCCCTGGCCGTCTCTGCCACCCACCTGGCCCGCCAGATGGTGCGCAGCGAACTCGTGCTGCGCCCCGAACTGGTGGCTGGGGTGGCCCAGGAGGCCGTGGACACACTGCTGCTGAGCGCACGCCACATCACGCTGCGCGTCCACCCCGATGACCACGCGCTCGTGGCACAGGGGGCGGCTGACGTGCTCGCCGCGCGAGGAGCGCGCCTGCTCGCCGACACCGCCGTCTCGCGCGGTGGCTGCGTCGTCGAATCCGACATCGGTGCCGTCGACGCGAGCCTGGAGGCGCGCTGGCGCCGGGCGGCGGCGTCCATCGGCATCGACGAAGGCTGGAACGGCGCACCCGGCGACACCGACGACCGCGAGGCTGCCGAATGATCACTTCGCCCATCGAAGCGCATGCCCTGGCGAGTGCCGACAACTGGCACCGCTACCTGCGCGACCTGCAATCTTTCTCGGCCGAACCCGTGTCACTCGAAACGCAAGGCACCCTGGTTCGCGTGGCCGGCCTGGTGCTCGAAGCGGCGGGCATCCGCGTGCCGGTGGGCTCGGTGTGCCAGATCTACATGGACGAGCGCGGCGCCGAAGGCCAACCCCCGGTGCTCGCCGAAGTGGTCGGCTTCTCGGGCGACCGCGCTTACCTCATGCCCACGAGCGACGTGCAGGGCCTGGCCAGTGGCGCCCGCGTGGTGCCGCGCCCCTCGCCCATCGTGCCGCTCAAGCTCGGCACACCGCACCACCCATGGCGCCGCGGCGAAGACCGCACGCAGCACTTGCCGGTGGGCGATGGCCTGCTCGGCCGAGTGATTGATTCGCACGGCCACCCGATCGACCGCAAGGGCCCGCTCGACCACGTGCACAAGGAGCCGCTGATTCGCCGCGCCATCAACGCGATGGACCGCGATCCGATCCGCCAGCCGCTCGACACGGGCGTGCGCGCCATCAACGCCATGCTCACGGTAGGCCGTGGGCAACGCATCGGCCTGTTCGCAGGCACCGGCGTGGGCAAGTCGGTGCTGCTGGGCATGATGGCCCGCTACACCGCGGCCGACGTGATCGTGGTCGGCCTGATTGGCGAGCGCGGCCGTGAAGTGAAAGAGTTCATCGAGGACATCCTGGGCGAAGAGGGCTTGCGCCGCTCGGTGGTTGTGGCCGCACCGGCCGACGCGCCGCCGCTCACGCGCATGCAGGGCGCCAACTACGCCACGGCCATCGCCGAGCACTTCCGCGATCGCGGCCAGCATGTGCTGCTGCTGATGGATTCGCTCACCCGCTACGCGATGGCGCAGCGCGAGATCGCACTCGCCATCGGCGAGCCGCCGGCCACCAAGGGCTACCCGCCGAGCTGCTTTGCCAAGCTGCCGCAGCTGGTGGAGCGCAGCGGCAACGGCATGCACGGCGCGGGCTCGATCACCGCCTTCTATACGGTGCTGAGCGAGGGTGACGACCAGCAGGACCCGATCGCCGATGCAGCGCGAGGCATCCTCGACGGGCACATCGTGCTCAGCCGCGATCTGGCCGAGGCCGGCCACTACCCCGCCATCGACATCGAGCGCTCGATCTCGCGGGTGATGAACAACGTGAGCGACGGTGAGCACATCGACGCGGCGCGCCGCTTCCGCCAGCTTTATGCCCGCCACAACAAGGCGCGCGACCTGATCCAGCTCGGCGCCTACACGCCCGGCCACGACGCCGAACTCGACACCGCCGTGCGCCTGCACCCGCAGATGGTCAGTCTGCTCCAGCAGGGCATGCACAAGCCCGCTTCACTCACACAGAGCCTGCGCGAGTTGCACGAGCTCGTTTCTCGATGACTTCCCTGAGGAATCGCACATGACGATCACGAACACCGCACGGGCCGCCGCGCCGGGCCGCCCCAAGCAAGGCCCGACCCTCTCGGAGGGTCGCTCGACGTACTCGGCGAGCGGGGTGCTGTCATTCCTGGCCGCCGCGCCGGGCCGCCCCAAGCAAGGCCCGACCCTCCCGGAGGGTCGATCGACGTACTCGGCGAGCGGGGTGCTGTCATGACCAATCCGGCACTCGACCCCTTGATGGCACTTCTCGGCCAAGCCGAACGCGAGCGTGACGATGCCTTGGCAGCGATGCAGCAATGCGCGCAAGGCCATCTCGCCGCGCAGAGCCAGGCCGAGCAACTCGTGACCTACCGCGGCGAGTACGAAGCGCGCTACCGGCAACAGTTCTCGCGCCAGGGCGCGATCGAAATCCTGCAGTGCTACCAGGGTTTCGGCAATCGCCTTGGGCAGGCCATCGACCAGCAACAGCAGGTGGTGGCGCACGCCGCACTGCGGCTCGAGAAGGCTCGCGTTGCGCTGCTCGACCAGGAGATGCGTGTCGCCTCGGTGCGCAAGCTGATCGAGCGCCGCCTGACCGAACTGCGCGTGGCGGCCGATCGCCGCGACCAGAAGCAGACCGACGAGTTTGCGGCCCGTGCCGCCTGGAACAACCTGCAGGCGCGCTCGATGACTTCGGCCGCCTGATCGATCCACAGCAAAAACTTGCCATGACCGCTGCCATTCTTTCGTTCGCGCCGCCCGTCACCCCACAAGCCGCGCCCGCGCCGGCTCCCGCGCCGCAGGGCGGCCAAGGCTTCGCGCGCATGCTCAGCCAGCGGCAAGCCATGGCGCACGCCACCGGCCCACAGCATGGCGCCGGTACGCCCACGCAGCCAGACTCCGAAGTGGCGGCGCCAAAGGTCCAGCGCCCACAGGCCAAGACCGAGACGCCCGACGATCGACCCGCCAGACCTGAGAAGGCCAAGCCGGCGCAGCCAGAAGCCAAGCCAGCCAACGCCGAGGCAACTGCCGACACCGAAGAGTCTGCGCCGCAAGACAAGCAGGAGCCCATCGACCCCGCCATTGCCGAATGGATGGCCGCACTCAACCTGCCGGCACAGCCCGTGTCCACTGAGCGCGCGGCGGGCAAAGGCAAGCTGGGCGCCGCGCAGGGCGAAGGCGACCAGGCCGACGCAGCCGGCGGCTCGCTCCAGCGCCTGGACGCACGCAGCGCCGCATCGAACGACCCGGCAGCCGATGCAGCCCAAGCCGCCCGCGAGGCACGCGGGCAAGCTGGCGAAGACACCCCCGCCGCAGCGGCGGCTGAATCCGCACGCAGCGACTGGCAAGCCGCCCTGGAGCACGCCGGCGCCACAGAAGTGGCTCACGGCAAGCCAGAGGCGCCCGGCGTGAACGGCATCCCGGCGGCCGCGCCTGGCACCGGCCACACGCCGCGCAGCGAAGCCATGGCCGCCCCGGTGGCCGTGACGGTGCCCACGCCCGCCACCGCGCCCGACTTCTCGCAGGCACTCGGTGTGCAGGTGAGCGTGCTGGCACGCGATGGCATCCAGCAGGCCGAGTTGCATCTCAATCCGGCTGACATGGGGCCGATCTCGGTTCAGATCGCGCTCGATGGCACGCAGGCGCAGGTCAACTTCGGTGCAGATTCGGCCTCCACGCGGCAGATCATCGAAAGCGGCCTGCCTGAGCTCGCCGCGGCACTGCGCGATGCCGGCTTCACGCTCTCGGGCGGTGGCGTGCACAGCCAGGCCCGTGGGCGTGACGAAGGTGGCAATTCGGGCGGCAACGATGGCTCGCAGGGTCGCGCAAGCGCCACGGCTGAGACGGAAGTCACACCGCGCCGCACGCAGGCCCGTGTGTCGGCCGGTGGGGTGGACCTCTACGCCTGACGCCATCAGGCCGCCTGGGTCGGCGCGTGGCTCGCTGGTCGGCCTGGCACCCCGCCGCCGGCTGCGTTGAAGGCAGGCTTTCCACCCGCTTATCGAGCCATCGGAATCGGGGCCAGTTTTCATAATTTCCTTGCACGCAGGGCTCTCGTCGCCCTGCCATTCAAGGAACATTCATGTCCACTGCAGCCGTCGCCGATGTCGCCCCCAAGGGTGGCAACAAGAAGCTGATCATCATCATCGGGATCGTTCTCGCCATCGTCCTGGCTGGGGGCGCAGCGGCTGTGGTCGTGATGAAGCAACGGGCCGCTGCCGCGGCCGCCGCAGATGACGAAGAGGGCGATGCGCCCGTGGCGGCGGTCGAGAAGCGCCGCGACCACCCCAAGACACCACCGGTGTTCGTGCCGCTCGAACCTTTCGTCGTCAACCTGGCCGACAAGGAAGCCGACCGCTTTGCGCAGGTCGGCGTGACGCTGGAGGTCGAAGACGCGCAGTTCGCCGAAGAGATGAAGGCCTACATGCCGGCCATCCGCAACGGCATCCTGATGGTGCTGGCGCACAAGACGTCGGCGCAGCTGCTGTCGCGCGAAGGAAAGCTCGACCTGGCCCGCGAAATCATGCGCGAGGCGGTTCTGCCGCTGGGTATCGAGGTGGACGACGAAGTGCAGGACGAGGTGAAGCCGCGCAAGCGCCGCCGGGCTGCACCACCGAACCCGGTCAAGCACGTGCACTTCTCCAACTTCATCGTCCAGTAAATGGCCCCCCAGTCGCTTCGCTCCTGCCCCCAAGGGGCGCCACCCATTAGGCCGGGAAACCCGTCCCTCGGGTGTGGCCCGATGTCCGCGTTCAACGCCTTCGGCGTTGTCGCGGGTAGTGATGTGAAGGCCTTGGCATGAATCAGCAAATCCTTTCGCAAGACGAAGTTGATGCGCTGCTGCAAGGCATCACCGGCGAGAGCCAGAAGCTCGACCAGGAAGAAGTGCCGACTGGCGGCATCCGCGACTACGACATCGCGAGCCAGGAGCGCATCGTGCGTGGGCGCATGCCCACGATGGAGATCATCAACGAGCGATTCGCTCGGAACATCCGCATCGGGCTGTTCAACTTCATCCGCCGCAGCCCCGAGATCTCGATCGGTGGCATCAAGGTGCAGAAGTACAGCGCCTTCCTGCGCGAGATCGTGGTGCCGACCAACTTCAACATCGTGTCGGTGCGCCCCTTGCGCGGCTCGGGCCTGATCGTGTGCGACCCGACGCTGGTGTTCGCGGTGATCGACGCGCTGTTCGGCGGCGCCGGCAAGTTTCACACCCGCATTGAAGGGCGTGATTTCTCGCCCACCGAGCAACGCATCATCACGCGGCTGGTCGAGGTCGTGACGGCCGAGTACAAGAAGGCCTGGCAGGGCATCTACCCGCTGGAGCTCGAGTACCAGCGCTCCGAGATGCAGCCACAGTTCGCGAACATCGCCACGCCGAGCGAGATCGTCGTCACCACGAGCTTCACGCTCGAGATTGGCGAGACCAGCGGCACGATCCATTTCTGCATTCCGTACGCCACGCTGGAGCCGATCCGCGACGTGCTGTATTCGACCATCCAGGGCGACAGCAACGAGCCAGATCGCCGCTGGGTCACGCTGATGAAGCAGCAGATCCAGTCTGCTGAGGTCGAGATCGTGGCCGAACTGGCGCGCGCGCCGGCCACAGTGGAGCAGTTGCTCGCGTTCAAGGCCGGCGACTTCATCGAGCTCGATCTCGACGCCAGCATCCAGGGCAAGGTGGTGGGCGTGCCCATCTTCGATTGCCACTACGGAACCTCCAACGGCAAGTACGCCTTGAAGATCGATCAAATGTTGTCCAGCTCGAACATGGGTTGGCTAGGAGAGAACAATGTCGGCTGAAGAAGCAAGCGCAGGCGCGTCGTCTGCTGAGGACGCAATGGCCGCGGAGTGGGCCGCGGCGCTGGCCGAGTCCAAACCCGAAGTGGCATCCGAGGTGCAGAGCGCCGCCGAGAGCGCCGCGCCGGTGGCCTTCACCAACTTCAACGCCACGGCGGCGGCGGGTGCGGGCAACGACATCAACATGATCCTGGACATCCCGGTGCAACTCACCGTGGAACTGGGTCGCACGCGCATCCCGATCAAGCACATCCTGCAGCTCGCGCAAGGCTCGGTGGTCGAGCTCGACGCGCTGGCCGGCGAGCCGATGGACGTGCTGGTCAACGGCTACCTGATCGCCCAAGGCGAGGTGGTGGTCGTGAACGACAAGTTCGGCATCCGCCTCACCGACATCGTGACCCCGAGCGAGCGCATGCGCCGCCTGAGCAAGAGCGCCTGATCCCATGGTTTCTACAGGGATCACGTCTGTGCTGTGGTTCATCGCGATCATCGCGTTGATCCCGCTGGCACTCTGGCTGCTCAAGCGCACGCCGATGGGCGGCGGGGCTGCACAGGGTGTGATGCGCAGCGTGGCGATGCTGCCGCTGTCGCCTAGCCAGCGCATCGTCACCATCGAGGTGGGGCAGGGCGCCGATCGCCAATGGCTGGTGCTGGGCGTGACCCCGCAAAGCATCACCACCTTGCACACCATGGCGCCGCAGGCCGACGCCTCGCCCGTGGCCGGTGCGCCCGTGCCGCCGTTTGCGCAACTGCTGTCGAAGCTGCGCCGTGACAACCAAGGGACCCGCGGTGAACTCTGACCGCAACTTCTTTTTGTGCCGCGCTAGCCGCGTGGCGCGCATCGCCGGCTTGTCGTTGTTGTCGGCACTTCCTTGCGTGGCTTTAGCCCAGCAGGCCGGTGGCGGCGCGAGCCTGCCGCTGGTGGTGAGCCAGTCGGCCGGCGGCACAAGCTACTCGGTGCCGATCCAGACGCTGCTGTTCTTCACCGCCCTGAGCTTCCTGCCGGCGGTGCTGCTGCTGATGACCGGCTTCACCCGCATCGTGATCGTGCTGAGCCTCTTGCGCCAGGCCCTGGGCACGCAGTCGGCGCCGCCGAACCAGGTGATCGTGGGCTTGAGCCTTTTCCTCACCTTTTTCGTGATGAGCCCGACGCTCGACAAGGTCTACGCGCAGGCCTACCAGCCCTACAGCGAGAACAAGATCGCCTTCGACGAAGCCTTGAAGCGCGGCGAGGTGCCCATGCGCGAGTTCATGCTCAAGCAGACGCGCCAGTCCGACGTGGCGCTCTTTGCCAAGCTCGCCAAAGTCGACCCGAGCGTGAAGGCCGCCGACGTGCCCTTCAAGGTGCTGGTGCCGGCCTTCGTGACGAGCGAGTTGAAGAGCGCGTTCCAGATCGGTTTCCTGATCTTCATTCCCTTCCTGGTGATCGACATGATCGTCGCCAGTGTGCTGATGAGCCTGGGGATGATGATGCTCAGCCCGGTGCTGGTGGCGCTGCCGTTCAAGCTGATGCTCTTCGTGCTGGCCGATGGGTGGAACCTGCTGCTGGGGTCGCTGGCGGCGAGCTTTGCGACTTAGCTCTGACGGGGTCACGAACACATATCACCCGCTCAGGCTGAGGTATCGAAGCCCCGCGCCATGCGGGCGCCGAGCGGGCCTTCGATACCTCAGGCTGAGCGGTATGAGATGCGCGAACCACGTGGTCAGGCGAGCGGTATGGATGCGCGGACTGAGGTTCGTCGAGAAGCTGGTGCAACTGGAAAGATCGAAACATGGATTCGCAACAAGTCCTCACCTTTGGCCAGCAAGGCCTCTACCTCTTGTTGATGGTGGCCGCACCCGTGCTGCTCGTGGTGCTCGGTGTCGGGCTGATCGTCAGCATCTTCCAGGCGGCCACGCAGATCCACGAGGCCACCTTGTCCTTCGTGCCCAAGATGATCGCGGCCGTGGCGGTGCTGGCCGTGGCCGGCCCCTGGATGTTGACGACGCTCGTCGAGTACCTGCAGCGCACGCTGACCTCCATCCCCGGGGCAGTGGGCTGAGCTCCCGCCGGCCCGGCCTTTCGAGCGCAGCGCGATGCTGACCTTCAGCGAAGCCCAGGTCACCGCTTGGATCGCGCCACTGCTGTGGCCGTTCCTGCGTGTGCTCGCGTTGTTCATGACGGTGCCGGTGCTCTCGCGCCGCGAGATCCCCTTGCGCGTGCGCGTGGGGCTGGCATTCCTCATCACGGTGTGCGCACAGGCCTCATTGCCCGAGATGCCGGTGATCGCGCTCGATTCGCCGGTGGCGGTGCTGGTGGTCATCCAGCAGGTCATCATCGGCGCCACGCTCGGCTTTGCGGCGCGCATCGTGTTCGCGGCGATCGAGTTCGCCGGTGAATTGGTCGGCCTGCAGATGGGCCTCAACTACGCCGGATTCTTCGATCCATCCACCGGCGGGCAAGGCACCGCGCTCGGCCGTTTCTTCGGCATCACGGTGTCGTGGCTTTTCATCATCATCAACGGCCACTTGCTGATCGTGCTGGCATTGGTGCAAAGCTTCGAGGCCTTCCCGGTCGGCCCGGAGCCGTTCTCGCTGCTACGCGCCTTGCAACCCCAGACCTGGGGCGCCGAAGTCTTCAAGCTCGGCCTGTGGATCGCGCTGCCGATGGTCACCATGCTGCTCTTCGTCAACATGGTGCTCGGCGTGATCTCGCGCGTGTCGCAGCAGATGAACATCTTTGCGATCGGCTTCCCGATCACCCTCAGCGTGGGCCTGATCGGCGTGCTGCTCACCCTGCCGATGATGCAGGGGCCCTTCACGATGGCGCTGGAGCAGATGCTGGCGCGGTTCCAGTAGCGGCCTGGGTCGCGCGCTATCTCGCTCGCGCAGTCAGTCGCCCGCTCGCAGCCATGCCGCCGGCCACCAGCAGCGCGGGGAAGAAGATGAACGAGTTCATCAGGGCGTCGGTCACGGTCAGACCCAGGATGAGCGCCAGCAGATAGGGCAGGCCGGCTTCATGCCACGGGTCGCCCTTCGGCGCACGCCACGCGGCAGCGAACGCCGGGCACAGCAGCGTACCGAGGCAGGCTGCCAGGCCCAGCAGGCCGAACTGGCCGACCACGAGCACGGTGAGGCCCCAGGGGCGCATCTCCTTGGCACGCCACCAGGCCCAATCGGCAGAGCCCGTCAACGGCTTTTTCGTCGCCTCGCCCATCAGGCGTTGGTCGAGGGCGATGCGCCATGTGAACGAACCCCGCCCGATCTTCTTGAAGGCGCTGACTGCTTGTTGGCCGATGTAGGTTTCCTTGGCGAGGCGGGTGACGGGGACCACGCCCGACACGTACACGGCGCCCGTGAGTACCAGCGCCGCGGAGGCCCCGGCGAGCATGTAGCGCGGCCTGACCCAGCGGCTGGCCAACAGCAGGGCAGCGCCAAGGCCCAAGATGATGATCCCGCCCACCGACTGCGCCATCACGGCCATGGCGACCGTCAGCACGGCGAGTGCACGGTAGACCGCCGCGGCGCGCCCCTGTGTGACCGTGCAGGCCAGCCACACCGCGGCGAGCGCGCACAGCGAGATCCACAGACCGAACTGGTTGCCGTGCTCGAAGAAGCCGATCGGTCGAAAGCCCAGGTAGCGCGATGCGCCGTCGGTGCGGAACGGGTGAAGCTCATACACCCAGCCGTAAGTGACGGGCCCCAGAACGCCCTCGATCAGGCTGAACGGCAGGCAGGCCACGCCGGCCCAGACCAGGCCCTTGATCAGCAGCCACTGGCCCTGCACCGTGCCGAAATACATGCGCCCGAGCAGATAGGTGGCACCCCAACTGGCAGCCAGGTAGGCGCTTGACACCCAGCCCGCCGGCTGGGCAGCCGGCACCAGGGCCGATTGAAGCAAGGGCCACAGGCACCACAGCAGCACTGGCGCATCGGGCCAGACGGGCCGCAGGCGCAGCAAGGCGCCGCGATCGAACAGCAAGGCGCCGAGCAGGGCGGCCGAAGGCGCGACCCACGACTTGGCGATTTGCATGTCCGATGGCACCGCCAGGCCGGTGATCCAGTACGGGAAGTCGACCGCCGACGAGCCCGCCGGGTAGATACCCACCGGCAGAACGATCCATCCCCCCAGAACGACGGTCAGCACGGCCACGGCGGGCGGCAACAATCGGAAGACGCCGAGGGCGACTCCCGCAAACAGCAAGTAGGTCAGTTCCGTATTCATCGCGCCAGATCATGAATGAACTCCATGACATCAACCCCACCCAACTCGCGGGTCTTTTTGCGTTCGGCATCGCGTGCGGGGCCTGTGCGCGGGCTGCTGTGGCCACGCGCGAATCGCCCTGGTGGGTGCTGTCCGTGCTGTTCGCGCTCTGCGGGGTCGAAACGATCGTGGGCATCCGCCACAAGGTGCACGACATCGCGGGGCAGTCGTTGCAGGCGATGGATCTGTACGCGGGGCGGTCGACTGTTCAGGCCGGCCTTCTGCTCTTGTGGGCACTCTTGATGGCGCGCGCAGTCTGGTGGCTTCGCAGCTTGCGCGGGGCAGGCCGGCCAGTGCGCTACGCCGCAGTGGCGGGCGCCGCCGTCATGAGCCTGTTCGGCATCGAGGCCGTCTCGCTGCACGCGGTTGACTCGCTGATGTACGCGATGGTGGGCCCGCTTCGCCTGGTGGGCTGGCTGTGGATGGCGCTGGCCGCCGGTGTCGTCGGGGCGGCGTGGAGCGCAATCCGCTAATCACCCGGCGCGGGTCGGCGGCGCGACACGCATTGATCTCGCAGGGCCTCTTCAGCGCGGGCGCCGAGGCGGGAGCGGCGCAGGTGACGCGTCCAGCGGCCCCATCCAGCGCCTGAAGAACTGCTTGGCCTCTGCCGGCGTGCAGCGAAGCCACGCGTCGTAATCGTTGGGGTCGAGGATGACCACCATCCGCTTTTCTTCGCCCGGGGCGTGGAGCCGCTGGTACACCGGGTGGCCGTCGGCGTTGACGGTCAGCATGGCAAAGCTGAAGAGCTGTGCGCCATCGGGTGCGCGCCAGGTCTGGTAAATGCCGGCGAGGCCCATCGGGATCTGCCCCGGCTGCTGCACGCACCAGCGCACGGCCTTTCCGGTCTCGTAGCACTGCTCGAAGATGGCTTCGGCGGGGATGATGCAGCGCTGCCCGCGTGCCCAGGCGGCCTTGAAACTCGGCAGCTTGTCGACGGTCTCGCTGCGAGCGTTGTAGGTCTTGCGCCCGTACGCCAGCTCCTTGGCGAAGTGCGGCAGCAGGCCGAACACCCCGTCGTCGATCACCTTGTTGCCCGAGCCGTCTTCATGCAGACGGATGAAAGGCGCGAGGCCCAGCGGCCAGATCTCGGGCGGCGTGGGCTGGCCCGGCGCGCGCTCGATCCCGAAGAACGACAGCAGCCTGTCCATGCGGGTCACGGGCTGGTAGTTGGAACACATGGTTCAGGCCGCGGGGGCAGGGGCGGTGTCGCTGCCCTGTGCGCGCAGCTTCAATGCGCGGTTCATGGCCTCGAAGCCCGCCTCGGTGGTCTGCTTCATCCTGCCCTGGAAGACCATCGGCACCAGCAGGCCGCTGAACCTCTCGCCGTGAGTGAAGAGCAGCTTGCCTGTCTTCGACTCACTGATCTGGAAGAAGTGCTCGCCATCGAACACGCCCGGCAGAAAGAACTTGCCGCGCCAGCGCAACTCCACGCCCGGATTGCAGATCAGCACGCGGGGCTTGAATGACATCGGCTTGCCGCCGCTGGGCTGCACGGTCACGCGCAGCTCCGCCCCGCGTTCGAGCGGCCCCGAGATGCTGCGGATGAAGGTGTTCCACGAGGGGTAGGCCGCAAAGTCGGTCAGGTGCCGCCAGACGGTCTCGGCCGATGCGTTGATCTCGATGCTCGTGAGGATTTGCGCCACGTAGATGTGCTCCCGGTGTCACCGACTCGCATGTCGGCGCATCAATGCTGCGTGACGACGATCGGCGCACCCTTGGTGATGATCATCGTGTGCTCGTACTGGGCAGAGAGATTGCCGTCGGCACCAACCAGGGTCCAGCCGTCGGATGTTTCCGTCACGATGCGGCTCTTGGTCGACAGGAAGGGCTCGATCGTGATGACCATGCCTTCGTGAAGAAGGCGCTTGTCGGCCGGATCGAAGTAGCCGGGGATGTGCTCGGGTGCCTCATGCAGCGAGCGGCCCACGCCGTGGCTGCCCAGGTTCTCGATCACCTTGAAGCCATAGGCCTTGGCGGTGCGTTCAATCGCCGCGCCGATCCGGTTGATGGGTTGCCCGGCACGCGCGCCCTTCATGGCTTCAGCGAGTGCGGCGCGTGTGGCGTGGCACAGGCGGGTCTTCTGCGCATTGCCCGGTGGCACGACGACCGTGCCGCCGGTGTCTGCGAAGTAGCCGCCCAGTTCGGCCGAGACGTCGACGTTCAGCACGTCGCCCGCCTGGATGACGCGGTCGCCCGGAATCCCGTGCGCCGCCTCTTCGTTGATGCTGATGCAGGTGGCGCCCGGGAAGTTGTAGGCCAGCCGCGGTGCCGGCTGGGCGCCATGCTCGGCCAGCAGGCGTTCGCCGATCTCGTCGAGCTCGGCCGTGTGCATGCCGGGCCGTGCGGCGTCGAGCATCTGCTGAAGGGTGAACGAAACAATGCGGCCGATCCGCTTGAGGGCGTCGATGTCGTCTTGGGATTCGATGGTCATGTGGGTCCTCGGAGGGGTGAAGTGTTCGACGCGGCCGGCATCGAATCGCGGTGTGGGTTGCGGGTTAAACCCGAAGTATCTTGTCCATCGCCTTGCCCTTGGCGAGTTCGTCGACGAGTTTGTCCAGGTAACGGATCTTGCGCATGAGCGGGTGCTCCACCTCTTCGACCCGCACACCGCAGACCACCCCCTTGATCAGCGAGGTGTTCGGGTTCATTTCGGGCGCCTGCGCGAAGAATGCTTCCACATCGTTGGCGCTCGCCAGCTGATCGCGCAGCCCGCCCTCGCTGTAGCCCGTCAGCCAGCAGATGACTTGATCGACTTCTTCTTGCGAGCGCCCCTTCGACTGCGCCTTCTTGACGTAGAACGGGTACAGGGCCGAGAACTTCATGGCGAAGAGCTTTTCGTGTCGCATCGGTACTCCTGCGGTGATCAACGGCCTTGCATCATCCAGAGCGCGAACAGCGGTGCCAGGTTGAACACCAGTATCAGAATCTTGAGCAAGGCCATGCCGCCATAGTGCACGGCGGCGAAGGCGCCATCCGACAGCGCGAACCATCGCCCGTGAAGGCGCTTGATCGAGGAGCGGGCGAAGACGAAGGCGAAGAACCAGACGAACAGAAGCGCGTAGTTGAATGCCAGGCACCAGAGCAGGAAGCGGCAGAGTGTGGGCAGGTCCATGGGCGTTCTCCTCAGGGCCGATTCTGCGGCGGCTTCGAGTTCAAGGTCGAGGCCATTCCTTGACGGACCGGCTGCTAATCTCGCATGGCTTGCAACTCCCCGATTACCCGATGCAGATCAGAACCTACCGCGAGTCCGACGAAGAAGCCGTGGTGGCGCTCTGGCACATCTGCGGCCTCACCCGCCCATGGAACGACCCGCACAAGGACATTGCCCGCAAACTCACGGTTCAACGCGAACTCTTCTTTGTGGGTGAAACCGACGGGATGGTCGTTGCCTCGGTGATGGCGGGGTTCGAGGGGCACCGGGGTTGGGTCAACTACCTGGCCGTGGCGCCCGAGATGCGCGGGCGTGGCTACGGTGCCACCCTGATGAAGTTGGTCGAAGAGAAGTTCACCGCCGCGGGCTGCCCCAAGGTCAACCTGTTGGTCAGAGCGACCAACGAACCCGTTCTCGCGTTCTACCGCCGCCTGGGCTACGCGGCCGATGAAGCCGTACCTCTTGGCAAGCGGCTCATTTCCGACACCTGACCCGCGCAGGCTGCGAACGATTTCACGCTTTGACCGGCAGGCAGGTAGCTGAGCTCGCCCGCAGGCCAGGCCCCGCTCCCGAGGCCATGAACTGACCCCTTGATCCCCCTCTAATCCGGCTCAAGTTCGCGCCGGCGCCGCGAACAATGGGAGGAAGCCCAGAACCTTCCTCCATGGCCGCCTCCGACCAAGACCGCAACTTACCTGCCTCGCAGCGAAAGCTCGACAAGGCCCGCAAAGAGGGCCAGGTCGTCCGCTCGCGCGATCTCGGGCACTTCGCGGCCATCGCGGTGGGCGGCGCCTTGCTGGTGGCCTTGGCACCGCAGATTTCACACTGGTCGGCCGGGTTGCTCTCGCGCGGGCTGCGGTTCAACGCGGCCTCGGTGCAGGACCCCGGTTTCATGACCGAGCGCCTCTCGGAGCTGGTGGTGCAGATGATGTGGATCGTCGTGCCGCTGGGCGTGTTGATGGCGCTTGTGGCCTTGGCCATGGCGATCGCCGCCGGGGGCTGGGTGTGGTCGCTCAAGCCGCTGATGCCGAGTTTCGAGAAGCTCAACCCGATTGCCGGCCTGCCGAGGCTGTTGTCCAAGCAGCAGCTGGTGGATGCGCTGAAGGCCTCGCTGCTCGCGCTCGTGCTGTTTGCCATCGGCGGGTTCTACCTGCGCGCCAACATCGAGACCTTTGGCGGCTCGCTGGCGATGGCCTTGCCTGCGGCGCTGTCGCACGCGGGCAGCGCGATCGTCGGCGGCTTGCTGCTCCTGCTGCTGGCCCTGGCCGCGTTCGCCACGATCGATCTGCCCTTGCAGAAGCACATGCACGCCTCGAAGCTCAAGATGAGCCACCAGGAAGTGAAGCAAGAGCACAAGGAAATGGAAGGCAATGCGGAGGTCAAGTCCAAGCAGCGCGCCCGTGCCCGCGAGATGAGCAACAAGCGCATGCTCGCCGCCATCCCGAACGCCGATCTGGTGGTGATGAACCCGACCCACTATGCCGTGGCGCTCAAGTACGACGAAGTGAAGATGGGCGCGCCGCGCGTGGTGGCCAAGGGTGCCGACCTGATCGCGATGAAGATCCGCGACATCGCCAAGGATTCACAAGTGCCGGTGCTGCAGGCGCCGGTGCTCGCGCGTGCGCTCTACGCCCACGCCGAACTCGACCGCGAGATCCCGGCCGCGCTGTTCTCGGCCGTGGCCCAGGTGCTCGCCTACGTGTACCAGCTGCGCGCGGCCATGAGTGGCCGCGTGGCGATGCCGGGCGAGTTGCCCGAGCTCTTCGTGCCGCCCGAGCTGGACCCGCACAACAAGCCAGGCTTCGTGCCTGACGAGGTGCTCGAATGAACGGCTTCATGAAACAGATCCAGTCGTGGCTGGGCCCGCAGCACGCTGGCGCGATGAAGGCGCTGATGGCGCCGGTGTTCATCATCCTCGTGCTTGCGATGATGGTGCTGCCGCTGCCGTCGTTCGCGCTCGACATGCTCTTCACCGTGAACATCGCCATCGCGCTGATGGTGATGGTGGTGGCGGCCTACATGGTGCGGCCGCTCGATTTCTCGGCCTTCCCGACGGTGATCCTGCTCTCCACGCTGATGCGCCTGTCGCTCAACATCGCCTCTACGCGCGTGGTGCTCATGGAGGGCCACACCGGCCCGGGCGCGGCGGGCAAGGTGATCGAGTCGTTCGGGCACTTCCTGATTGGTGGCAACTTCGCGGTCGGCCTGATCGTTTTCGCCATTCTGGTGGTCATCAACTTCGTGGTGGTCACCAAGGGTGCCGAGCGCATTGCCGAAGTAGCGGCGCGTTTCACGCTCGACGCCATGCCGGGAAAGCAGATGGCCATCGATGCCGACCTGAACACCGGCCTCATCGACGACAAGGAAGCCAAGCGCCGCCGCGCCGAGGTGGGTGCCGAGGCCGAGTTCTTCGGCTCCATGGACGGCGCGAGCAAGTTCGTGCGCGGCGATGCGGTCGCGGGCCTGCTGATCCTCTTCATCAACATCATCGGCGGCTTCGTCATCGGCGTGGCGCAGCACAGCCTGTCGGCCGGGCAGGCGGCCAACAGCTACATCCTGCTGGCGATCGGCGACGCGCTGGTGGCGCAGGTGCCGGCGCTGCTGATCTCGGTGGCGGCGGCGATGGTGGTCTCGCGCGTCGGCAAGGAAGAAGACGTCGGCACGCAGATCGGCAACCAGGTGTTCAACTCGCCGCGCACGCTGGCCATCACCTCGGGTGTGATCGGCATGCTCGGCCTGATCCCGGGCATGCCGCACCTGGTATTCCTGATGATCTCGGGCGGGTTGGGCTACGGTGCGTGGGCGATGCACAAGCGCAATCAGCGCGCCAAGCTTGCCCCACCCGCACCCGTGGCCGCACCCGAGCCGAACGCCGAAGCCACCTGGGACGACCTGCAGCCCGTGGACACGCTGGGCCTGGAAGTGGGCTACCGCCTGATCGCGCTGGTGGACAAGGCGCGCCAGGGCGACCTGCTCCAGCGCATCAAGGGCGTGCGCCGCAAGTTCGCGCAAGACGTGGGCTTCCTGCCGCCGCCGGTGCACATCCGCGACAACCTCGAACTCAAGCCCAGCATGTACCGCCTCACGCTGCGCGGTGCCGTGGTGGGCGAGGGCGAAGCCTTCCCCGGCATGCTGCTGGCGATCAACCCGGGTGGTGCCACCACCAAGCTGATCGGCGCCCAGACCACCGACCCCGCCTTCGGCCTGCCGGCGGTGTGGATCGAGGAGCGGCAGCGCGAATCCGCGCAGATGAGCGGCTTCACGGTGGTCGATTGCTCCACCGTGATCGCCACCCACCTGTCGCACCTGATGCAGATGCACGCTGCGCGCCTGCTGGGCCGGGTGGAGGTGCAGCAACTGGTCGAGCACGTGACCAAGCTGGCCCCGAAGATGATCGAAGACGTGGTGCCCAAGATGGTGAGCATCCCGGCGTTGCAAAAGGTGTTGCAGCTTCTGCTCGAAGAGGGCGTGCACATCCGCGACATGCGCAGCATCGTGGAGTGCCTGGCCGAGCACTCGACCACCGTGAGCGACCCGGCCGAGCTGGCACGCCGCATCCGCATCCACATCGCCCCCGCGATCGTGCAGCAGATTTATGGCCCCACGCAGGAGCTCGAAGTGATCGCGCTCGAACCCGAACTGGAGCGGCTTGTCACGCAGGCGCTCAACTCACCGCACGGCGCCGCGCTCGACCCTGGCGTGGCCGACACCCTCACGCGCAGCGCCGCAGAAAGCGCTAAGCGCCAGGAAGACCTCGGCCACCCGGCCTGCCTTCTGGTGCCCGACATGATCCGCGCGCCCATGGCCCGCCTGCTCAAGCGCGCCGCGCCGCGCCTGCGCGTGCTGGGCCACAGCGAGATCCCCGAGACGCACTCGATCCGCATCGGCTCGATCATTGGCGCTCAGGGCTGAAGCGCTGCTCGCTCGTCCTGGGCAGATGGTCTACGCTGTCGCCTCGCGCGCCAACACTCAGGAAGCCAACCATGCCCAAGCCCATCGCCAACCTCGACGAAGTGGAGTTCACCGACATCGAGGAGAACGGCTACTTCACGTCCAAGCGTGCTCAGTTCAGCGATGGAATCGGTGCCAGCAAGCTCGGCTACAACCTGACGGTGCTGCCTCCCGGCAAGGCGCAGTGCCCCTTTCACAACCACCATGGCGAAGAGGAGATGTTCCTCATCCTCGAAGGGCAGGGGGAGCTGCGCTTCGGTGCCGACCGCTACCCGATCCGCAAGCACGACGTCATCGCCTGCCCGACGGGCGGGCCGGAGGTGGCGCACCAGATCATCAACACCGGAACGGAGCCATTGCGGTACCTGGCCGTCTCCAACGTGGTGGAGATCGAGACCTGCGAGTACCCGGACTCCAACAAGATCATGATCAGTGCAGGTCGACGCGGTGAGCATGGCTTGTGGAAGATGTTCTCCTCCGAAGACACGGTCGACTACTACGACCGGGAGAGCAACGAGCCACCGTCGGGCCGGGATTGAGCTTCCCGCCTCGCGTTTGCAGCTCAAGCCGGGAGGTTCAACACCTTCTGAATGCCCTTGAGCAGGATCTCATCCTTGTGCGGCTTGACGATCCAGGCCACCACGCCGCTGTCCTTGCCACGTGCCTTCAGCTCGGGGCTGGATTGCGTGGTCAGCATGAAGATCGGCACCGTGATGCCTTGCTGCTTGAAGTGGCCGCACATGGTGAGGCCATCCATGCCGGGCATGTTGAGGTCGGAGATCACCAAGTCCACCGGCTGCTGGGTGATGGCTTCGAGCGCCTTCTCGCCGTTCTCGGCCTCGAAGACCTCGTAGCCGTGCTGGGTGAGCAGGTTGCGCAAGGCGCTGCGGATGGCGTGTGCATCGTCAACCACAAGAATGCGTGGCATGGTCAGGCTCCGGAGTTGGGTTGCACGCACACGCGGTTGCGGCCGCTGTGCTTGGCTTGATACAGGTACTTGTCCGCGCGCTGGATGAGTGAATCCAGCGTGTCGATGTTCTGGCAGAAGGCTACGCCGCAGCTGGTGGTCACATGCACGCGCTGGCCGCCTCCGATGTCGATCGGGTGCGCCTCCAGATGCGCGCGGATGCGCTCTGCCACCACCGCGCCGCCGGGCCCGGCCGCGTCGCTGTTGGGCAGGGCGAGAACGAACTCCTCGCCACCGAAGCGGATGGGGATGTCGGTGGCCCGCACGCACGACTTGATCACCTGGCCGACGGCACGGATCACGGTGTCGCCGGCGTCGTGCCCGTAGGTGTCGTTGATCTTCTTGAAGTGGTCGATGTCGAGCATCACCACCGCGAGCTCCATCAGGTGGCCACGCTTGGCCGATGCGATCAGCGGGCTGACGCTGTCGGTCATGAACAGGCGCGTGTACAGGCCCGACAGTGGGTCGCGGATGGCGCTCTCGTACATGGCCTTGGCCTGGCGGCCGAGCATCGCGGCCTTCTCGATCTCGCTTTGCGCCTGCTGGCTCGCGGTGATGTCTTCGAGCACCGCGAGGTAGTAGTCGATCACCTGGTTGCGCACGATGGGCTGGAAGCGAACGCGCAGCCAGCGCGGGCTGCCGCCGTTCTGCTGGATGCACAGGCGATCGATCTGGTCGGAGTGGGGCGCTAGCTCCTGGAACTCGAGTGCCGGGCGATGCGCGTGGCCGCGCAGGCGCTCGAACACGCCGTCAATCTCGCGCAGGCGGCCTTCGTTGTCACGCTGGAGCAGCGCACGCAACGACCAGCCGTTCAGCTCCTTCTGGTTGAGCAGCACGGCGCAGTACTCCGACAGCACCTCCATCACCGTGCCGTCAGGGGCAATCAGCAGCAGCCCGAGCGGGATGCTCGAGAAGATGCTCATGAGCTTGAGCTCCGACTGATACAGCTCGGAGAGATCGCTGCCGATCACCGAGATCACTGCGCCTTCGGCGCTGCCCGGGGTTTCCATGCGCTGCATGCGCCAGAAGAACGGGCGGCTGGCGCCGCCTTCGCCCTCGCACAGGATCTCCAGCTTGGCATTGGCCTGGGCCCGCGGGTCGGTGTTGGCGCGCAGTTCGTTGAAGTGATGCAGCAGCATCGCGCGGCTCTCGTCGCTGAAGAACGAGGCGAAATCGAGGTGCAGCACCCCACCCATGCTCGCACCCACGAGGTCGCAGAACAGGCGGTTGCTGCGGATGATGCGGTTGTCCTGGTTGATCACCACGAACACGCTCGGCACGTTGTCGAGCACCTGTTCGCTGTGCTCGCAGGCGCCCTCGAGCATCGAGAGGATGCGTTGCGACGCCAGCAGTTCGTTCTTGGCGCTCATGCGCGAGCCCCCCGCGCGGTGTGCCGCGGCATGAATGCGAGGGAGCGGCCGGGCGCGCTCATAAGAAATCCAGTTCGCCCGCGTCGGCGGTGTCGTCTTCGCAGCTCACGGCGGTGTAGTCGGCGCCCGGGGGCACCTCGCAGTAGCAGCTGCAGTAGAGCGTGCCGAAGCTGCCGCTCAGGCGCCACACGTCGCCACCCTTGATCACCGCCCCGTTGCGCTCGCTGTAGTCGGCGTAGATCTCGTAGATGCCGCGGGTGCACAGCGGCACGCTCATGCCCATGGGCAGCTGCCTGGCATCGAAGGCGCGGCACAGCCGCCCGCCGACCTGGTTGCTCAATTCCTTGAGGTAGTCGATCACCTGCGCCGGTTCGAGGTCGTGGCCGCTCGCGCCGCTGGCCTCGCGGTACTTCTGCATGTGCTCCAGGTCGAAGTGCAGCTTGAGCGCGATGCGCAGGTCGTGGCTGTTCAGGATCACCATCGACATGTAGCGGCGCAGCACCTGGCCCAGGCGCAGGCCGTCTTCGGGTTCGGCGAGGGTGACGCTTTCATCGTCGAAGTACTGAGCGGCCTGCAGGCGCGATGCTTCCCGCAGCAAGGAGCCGAGCTGCTGCACCGTGGGGTGCGGGCCGGCCAGGGTGGGGTGGGGCATCGGCGCGTTCATGGTCGATCAGGCTCCGGCGAGCTTCTTGAAGGTGGCCAGCACGGCGTCGCCCTTGAAGGGCTTGACGATCCAGCCCTTGATGCCGGCAGCCTTGCCGCGCTCTTTCATGATGGGCGAGTTCTCGGTGGTCAGCATCACGATGTTGACGGCCGCGTTGTTGAGCTCGCCGCGGATCTTCTCGGCCATCGTCAGGCCGTCCATGTTGGGCATGTTGACGTCGCTCACGATCAGCTTGATCTGAGGGTCACCCTTGAGCTTGCTCAGGCCGTCGCGCCCGTCGATCGCGGTCTCGACGGCCAGGCCGTTCTTCTTGAGAAAGTCGCTCACTTCGACACGCACGGTGCTCGAGTCGTCGACAACCAGGATTTGAGCCATGTTTTGATCTCTTGATAGTGGGTGATAGCTGGGTGAGAGGTGGGTGGATGCAGGTTCAGAACATTTCGAGTTCGCCGGCGGTGTCTTCCTCCGCTGCGGCGCTGGCAGGGTCGAATGGGAAGTCCAGGTCCTCGAACGCGCACACGGCGAGGCTCAGCCCCATGCCCACGCCATCGCCCAGATCGGCGTGGTAGTGCCGCAGCAAGGTTGGGTGGACCGCCGTGAGGTGGTCCACCGAACCGTGTTCGAGCACGCAGGGCGTGGACATGCCGATGTGCGGAAAGTGTTGCGACAGATCGCGATTGAGCGCGCCGCAGCACAGGTTGCCGTGCTCCAGCAACTCGTCGGTGAAGCGGGCGTCGTCGATTGCGCTCGGGTCCACATGCGCGAGCGATGCGAGGTGGGCGCGCATGGCAGGGCTGCGGTCGCAGTGCACCAGCAGCAGCACCCGGAACATGTACGACGAGATGGTGAGCATCACCACCTCGGCCGGTGCACGCCCCACCGCGACAGCCGTGTCGCTGGGCTGCACGCTGAAGCTGCTGGCGCTGCTGGCGCTGCTGCCGGCCAGCGAGCCCTTCACCGCCTGCGCGATGAAATGGTCGAAGCCGGCGCTGGCGCGCTCGCTTACCTGGGCGTGGGCGACGGCTCTCATGGCTCTCATGCGGCCTCGGCCATCACCGACTGGCGAGCCTTGCCGTTGAGCAGGCGCAGTTCGGCCAGGGCGCCGGCGATCATCTTGCCGCCGGCCTGCAGGTCCTGGAACGTGGCTCCGGTGATGAGGTCGTTCTTGTAGAGGTTGCTGCGGTAGTCCTTGCTGAGCTTGTCGGCCCGCGTGGCAAGTGCGCGCACCTCGGAGGCCACCACCGCGAAGCCGCGGCCCTGCTCGCCGGCGCGAGCGGCTTCGATCGAGGCGTTGAGCGCCACGATGATCACCTGGTTGACGATCTGCGCGAACTCGTCATTCTTGTCGTGCATCTCGCGGTTGTGGCGCAGCAGCTGGTCGAGCTCGCCGTTCCAGCGTTCGAAGGTGACGATCAGGCCGAGCAGCTTGTCGATGGTCGCGCCGAGTTGGGTGTAGCCGCTTTGCGCCTGGTTGCGCAGGGCCTTCACGCCATGCGTGGCGCGGTTGAGCATCTGCTCGTGCGCGCGCTGCTGCTCATGGGCCTGGGCTTGCAGGCCGGCGCGCTCACGCTCGGCCGCCTCGTGCAGCGCGTCGATCTGGGACTGCAACTCGGCGATGCTGGCCTGGGCATGGCGCTCGACCTCGCTCGTGGCGGCCTGCCGGGCCTGGGCCACGGCGGTCGCGGTGCGCCTGTGCGCCCACCACAGCGTGCCGAGCACGCCGGCGAGCACACCGATGGCGATGAAGGAGAGGGTGGAGATCATGGGCTGATTTCTCGGGTTCTACGCAGTTCTATCGGCCGCCGCTGCCCAGGCTGTAGTCGGGGTGACCCTGGCCGGATTGCAGGCGTGCGCGTAGCGCATCGAACGACATCGCGGCGCTGAGCGAGGCGGCGTACTTGTCGGGCAGCGCGATCACGGTTTCGAAGGCGCGGAAGTCCGCGTCTTCGCGGTCGTCGAGGAAGCGGATGGCGATGCTGCCGCCTTCCTTCTCCAGGAAGCCGCGCACCGCGTCCATGCCCACGCCGCGGCCGGAGATCTCGGTCACCTGCTCCGCAGTCGAGAAACCTGAGCGGAAGATGAGTTGCGCCACCTCGTCGTCGCTGGTTCTCGCGCCGCGCGTCAGCAGGTTCTGGTCGGCTGCGCGCTGGCGGATCTTGGCGACCGCCAGGCCGCGCCCGTCGTCGCGCAAGCGGATCCACAGCTTGCCGTCGTCCACCGAGAGCTGCATGCCGATCTGCCCGGCGGCCGGCTTGTTGGCAGCCTGTCGGTCCTCGGCCGCTTCGAGGCCGTGATCGACCGAGTTGCGCAGCAGGTGGGTGAAGAGGTTCTTCAAGAGGCCGGCGGCTTGCGTGCGAATTGCAATGCCGTGGTCTTCGATGCGAATCTGCGGCGCCTCCTTGCCCAGCTCTCGGGCCAGCGAGGGCAGCGACTCCAGCGGGCCGGCCAGGATCTCACCGAGCGGCTGCGTGCCGATCATGTGCAGCGCGGAGCCCACGCGGCCCAGCGTGTCGCGCATGGCGGTGGTGTCTTCACGGTCGACCGACATCAGCATCTGCACCGCCTGGCGCAGCGTGTCGCGCTCGACCATCAGGTACTTGTCGACGCTCGCGCGGCGGCCCGGGCCCTTGCGGCCGAGCACCGTGTCGTTCACGTGCGAGTAGGTGTCGAGCAGCGTGCGCACTTCGGCCAGCTCGGCCAGCAGGGCATCGGGTTGCCACTCGGTGGCCTCGTCCTTGCGCAGCGTGTCGTAGCGTTGTTCGGCCACGTGCACCTGGTTGGTCAGGCCCAGCAGGCCGTAGGTGCGGGCGTTGCCCTTGATGGTGTGCATGTTGCGAAACAGCAGGTTCACCGTCTCCAGGTCGCGCACCGGGGCCGCCTCGATCAGGCGCTGGTTCTCGTCGACGAAGGCGCGCGAGCCGTCGATGAACTCGTGGAACTTCTCTTGCGTCACGGCGAGCACTTCGCCGATCAACTGCAGCTCGCGCTTGCGGGTGGTGGCCTCGGCCTCCAGGCGCTTGAGTTCGGTCACGTCGCGTACGCACAGCATGAGCTTCTCGACCGTGCCGGCCTCGTCGTTGGTGATGGGCGACCAGCTCAGTGCGAGCGACTTCACGCGGCCGTCGGCGAGCGTCATGTCGAACTCGGTGGCGAGCAGGTGCGAGTTGAACTCGAAGTTCATCGCGTCTTCGCCGATCACCGAAGCGATGGTGGCGTCGAGCTGCGAGAGCGCATCGGCGCCCAGGCTGCTCTGGCCGAACACCCGCTCCATGACATGCCGGTCGGCGATGTCGCTGGTCTCGAGAATGGTCTCCAGGTACGCCGAGTATTCGGGGTGGATGGCGCCGCCGTTGACCACCGTGAGCACGCCCTGTGGCATGTTCTGCAGCATGGCGTTGATGTCGTTGGTCTTCTGGCGCAGCTGCGCGGTGCGCTCGGCCACGCGCTTTTCGAGCGAGGCGTAGAGCAGCGCGTTGTCGAGCGACACGGCCAGCTGCCCGGCGATCATCGACACCGAATTGAGCCGCTCCGCGCTGAAGGCCGCGCGGCGCTGGTGGTTCTCAAGCACCAGCATGGCGTTCAGGTTGCCTTGCTTCAGGATCGGGGCGAGCACCAGCGAGCACTGCGCGAACTTCTCCACATACGGGTCGTTGGCGAAGCGGTCGTCGCTCGGGGCGTCGTCGATGACCAGAACTTCCTTGGTGCGCTCGGCATAGCGGAAGGCAGACAGCGGCAGCAGGCCGTCGGTGCCAGCCTGCTCCACCGTGACGGCGTCCAGGCCTTCGCCAAGCGAGCTGGCCATCACCCAGGCATGGCTGCCTTCTTCGGGGCGCACCACCAGGTAGACGCCGGTGGCGCCGGTGATGGCGCCCAGCACCTTGCCCACCTGCGCGGTGAGGCGCGAGAGGCTGGTCTCGGAGCTCAGCGCCTGCGAGGCGCGCAGCACACCCATCATGTCGACCATCTCGGTGTCGACCACGGTGCTTTGCGTGCCGCCGCCGCCCTTGCCGAGCTTGCTGGTGGCGCGCAGGAAAGCGTGCTGGCGGCGCAGTTCCTTCACCTTGGCCGAGGCACCCCAGGCTTCGTAGGTCTCCGAGGCGTGGGCGAGCAGCGGGCGGGCGGCTTCTTCCATGCCTTGGGCGAGCAGGAAGAGCGCGGCGCGTTCGTGAATGATGGCGGTGTGCCAAGGGCGCGCGTGCAGGGTCGACTCTTTCACGGCGGCGTCGAAGGCGGCGCCCGCGGCCCACACCGTGTCGGCGGCCCAGGCGCGTTCGGCCTCGATCCAGCGTTGCAGGTGCAAAAAGTTGTCGGGCGCATCGGCGGCGCGGGCGGCCAGCCAGGCGAAGTGCTTGTCGAACTCTTCCAGCACCGGGGCGCGTTCGTCGGCCGACAGCTTGCGGGCCTTGTCGGCCAGCGCCAGGCATTGCAGCGCACGCAGCATGCCCGTGATGTAGTAGCCAGGCAGGCGCGCTGACAGCGCCATGGCGGCGGCCACGTTGCCAGCCATCGTGGGCATGTCGCCGAAGATGGCCGCGCTCATGGCGCGGAAGGCACGGTAGGTGGCGGCCGTCGCGCTGGTCGGGTCGGCCTTCAGCTTCTCCACGTAAGCGTCTTCATCGAAGAGCTCGCAGGTGAAGTGGCCGGGCTTCTCGGTCTGCCCGCGCAGTGTCCTGATGAATTGGCGGCGCGGGAGGTAGCGCTGTTCGAACTCGATGTTCTTGGTGCGCTCGGCCATCTCAAGGCCTTCTTCCAGGTCCTTCCACGCCGGCTCCAGCGTGGGCTTGCAGTCGATCATCGGATCGACCACCACATGGGTGTAGGCGATGAAGGATTCGTCGCCCTGTGCGCGCAGGTCGGCGCGGGCACGCAAGAAAGTGTCGACGACCGATTCGATCGGGTCGACCCAGTGCGCGGCCGAGATGCCAAAGAGCGCGCGCACGAACGAGGTCGAGGGCTCGTAGCCGCGGGCCTCGCCCACCTTCAGCAGATGGCGACCGATGGTGTAGGCGCCGCGGTAGTCCTGCGGTGTGCCGACCATCATCATCTGGATCGCGCCGAGCGAACTCATCAGGCGCGGCGAGGGGCCGTACTCGACCCACATGCGGTGGCATTCGAGGGTCAGCCATGCCCAGGTGGTGAGATCGACGAAGTAGGCCGGGTTGGTGGTCTCCGGCAGCATCCGCGTCAGGGCCACCAGGCGCGGGTCGGCGATCTCGGCCAGCTCGCTGATCTCGCGTTCCTTGGCCTCGCCGCGGTACCAGATGGTCACGCGCTTGAAGCCTTCGCCGAGGGCGGGCAACACGTTCTCGGGTTTGCTCAGGCCGAGGCGGTCGATCACGCCCAGGCCGAGGTTCATGCCGTCGCCCATGCGGCGGCGGTTCATCAGGCTGTAGATCTGGACGCGCGTGGCTTCGAGCAGCGGGGTCGGGTCGGTGACGCTCGCCTGCAGGTCTTCGTACAAGGCATCGCAGTCGGCGAGGCGGCCTTGCTCGAAGAGCGCGCGGTGGTGGTCGATCTTGAGCGCGAGCAGGTGCTCGGCATCGTTCGCACCACTCACCGGGGCCAGCGCCTTGATGGTGGCGGCAAGGTAGCGCTCGGCGGCGGGTGGGTTGCTCAGGCGCAGTTGCTTGGCCGCGGCTTCCATCAGGGCGGCTGCGTGGCGCCGCTCGGATTCGTCGCCGAGGGCGTCTTGCGCGAGCAGGTATTGCTCGGTTGCGAGGCTCTCGAACTCCACCTTCTTGCTCGCCGACAGCTTGCGGGCGAGCGACAGGTGCAGGGCCGCGCACGCGTCGGGGCTCATGGACGCGAGGGCAGCGCGGCTCACGCGCTCGTTGGCGCATTGCAGGCCGTCGTCGCCTTGCAGCACCAGACCTTCGTCGATGGCGGGTGCGGCGCGCTTCTTCAGGCCGGCATCGCGCCAGCCGGTGGCAGCGCCCAGCGTGGCCGCAGAGCGCAACCCGCCCAGGCAGGCCACGGCCTGCAGCAAGGCGATGCTGTCTTGGGGCAGGCTGGCGATGCGCTGCGCCAACTCGGCCGGGCTCGCCTGGCCGGCGTAGCGGCGCAAGGCGTCGGCGCTCCAGCGCCACTCGCCCAGGTGCTGTACCAGCACGCCGTCGTCGCGCAGGGCGTTGAGCAGCGCGAGGCTGCGGCCGGGGTTGTGGTGGGCGCGCAGTGCCAGCGCGTCGGCGAGAAGCCGGGCCTCGGCCTGCGGCAGGCGCAGGATGCCGGCCACGAACTCGCCCGACGACGCCGGGCTGAGCGGCGCCAGTGCCAGCGCCGCTCGCGTGCGCGGGCCGGTCTTCCAGCGCGCGATGCGGGTGGCCAGCTCGGTGTCGGCGGCCATGGCGTCGGTGTTGACGCTGCACAGCAGCATCATGCTGGCGACCGCCTGCTTGCCCATGAAGCTGGAGTCGAGCGACTTGAGCGACAGCGCGGGCGCCCAGTGCACGTCGTCATAGATCAGCACCAGCGGGCGCTCTGGGCTGGCAATGCAGCGCAGCAGCGCGAGCGTGGCGAGGGCCACGCGCTTGCCCGCTTCCTCGGGGGCCAGCTCGACGGCAGGGTGCTCACCCAGCAGCATCTGGTATTCGGGCAGCAGCGAGGGGCCCACGCCCAAGTGCCCTTCCAGGCCTTTCAGGATGCGGGCGCGGTAGACCGCGAGTTGCTCTTCGGGCAGGGCCAGCAGCTGGCGCCCCAGGGCTTGCAGCGTGTCTTGCCCGCTGCCCTCGCTGCGTTGCAGTTCGGCGGTCGACTTGACCGAGACGACCCACGGGCGGTGGGCCGCAATGGCACTGCGAAAGTCATCGATCAGCGCCGTCTTGCCGGCACCCGTGGAGCCTTCGAGAAGCACCATGGGCGTTTCGCCACGGCGCGCGGCCTCGAAGGCTTCGCGCAGTGCGGCGCGCTGGGGCTCGATGTCCATCAGATGGGCCGGCGCCTGCAGGCGCGCGCCGAAGTCGTAGCGGCACAGCGTGAAGGGCTCGACGCCACCGGCAGCCAGGCCCGCGGCGATGAGGCTCAGATCCTGGATCAGGCCTTCGGCGCTCTGGTAGCGCTGGTCAGGCTCCTTCTCGAGCAGGCGCAGCACCAGGGCCGAGAGCATGGGCGGCACGGCCGCGTTCACGGTCTCGGGCGCGTCAGGCACGCGCACCAGGTGGTCGTGCACCAGTTCCAGCAGGTCGGTGCTTTCGAAGGGCTTGCGTTGCGTCAACAACTCATACAGCGTGACGCCCAGCGAATACAGGTCGGAGCGCTGGTCGGGTGTGCGACCGGTGCGCCCGGTCTGCTCGGGCGACATATAGGACAAGGTGCCGGCCATGCCGCCGGCCTGCTCGTCGGTGGCGGCCTGCTGCGCGCTCAGCTCGGCGGCGATGTTGAAGTCGATCAGCGTGGGCGCCAGCGTCTGCGGGTGGATCAGCAGGTTGGCCGGGCAGATGTCCTTGTGGATCACGCCCGCCTTGTGCACCTTGGCCAGCGTGGTGGCCACGGCGATGCCGTAGGCCAGCACCTGCGCCACACCCAGTGTCTTGCCGCGCAAGAAATCGGCCAGCGACTCGCCGCCTTCATCTTGCAGCGCCAGTGTGTTGGGTTCGGCCGGCACGCCCACAGCCAGCTTCACCACGCCCTCGATCCGCGCCAGCCGGGCGAGCATGGTTGCCTCATGGCTCAGCCGGCGGATCGCCTGCACGCCGATGGCCTGCTTGATCACCACATGGCCACCGCCGGGCAGCGCGCGGCGCGACACGCGTGCATGGTCGTTGTTGTAGAGAACGGTCTCGGTGTTGTCGCCAGCAGCCTGGGTTGCGCCGTGTTGGGTTGTCACACATCACCTCTTTTGTTGTGGAGTGGTCCGGCGCAGGGGTAGTCGCGCTGGGGACAGCTGCATCTGTATCGACACGTAACCCGCGGAATTGAGTGCGGGCGAACCCCAGGCCCAGGCCGCATTTCGTGCGCGGCGTCACACCTGGCGGTTCAAAGCCGGAAAAGCCCCGGATCCCGCCCCTTCATCGCGCTCAAGTTTTTTCGGCGCACCGGAACAATGAGTCAGCGCCACAACCACGGCGACCGTTCCCATGACCCGATGCCTTGAACACGCCGTACTGCCAGCCCATGCCGACCAATTGGCCGGGTTTCGGCTCGCTGATCGCCCGACCGTCGAGGCACACCCTCTTACACACTTGATGCCATGCCAGGCCCGCACCCGCGGCCCGGCCAAGCGGAGCAAGCCATGAACGTCAAACGCTTTACAGCGCGCACTTCGCGCGACGCCCTGACCCTGGTGCGCCAGGCTTTCGGCGAAGACGCCGTGGTCTTGTCCACCAAGCCCTGCCCGGAAGGTGTCGAGGTGCTCGCCATGGCCCCCGAAAGCGTGCAGCAGATCGAGCGCCTGTCGGCCTCGTCGATCGCCGCTCGCAGCCAGCCCCAGCAGCCTGCCGGCCGTGCTGCCGCACCGGCCCGTGCCGCCGCGCCCGTGCAAGTGGCCGAGCAGGAAGTGACCGAAGACGTCGCTCGCCTGTCGATGAGCACGCTCTCGTTCCAGGACTACGTGCGTGAGCGCATGCTCAAGCGCCGCCAGGCCGCAATGAACGCGCAGACCGCGCGCCAGCCCGATTCGGGCTTTGCCGATTCGCGCCAGGACCTCGACCCCGACCTGCCCGGCGCGCTCGAACACCGCCTGGCGGTTCGCAATGCCGTCATGCCGCAACAGGAGATGCCCCAGCCTGCGATGCACGCACAGCCCGCGCCGCAACGCGCCGCGCTGCGCGAGCCGCCGGTTCTGCGCGAAGCCGTCCAGCACGCCGCCACTTCCCCTGTGCATGCGCCGATGCATGCACCCATGTCAGCGCCTGCCGCCGTGCCTTCTCTGGCCGATGCATCGAGCGCCGTCAACCAGGCCGCCGCGCGCCGCGAGCAGCAAGACATGATGAATGAGCTGCGCTCGATGAAGGGCCTGATCGAAGACCGCTTCGGTGCGCTCGCCTTCATGGAGAAGATGCAGCGCCAGCCGCAGCAGGCCCAGTTGATCCAGAAGCTGCTCGACTGCGGCTTCTCGCCGGCCCTCACGCGCAAGCTGGTCGAATCGCTGCCTGCCGACGTGCCCGATGAATCCGCCTGGGCCGCCAGCGTGCTTGAGCGCAACCTGCTCACCGGCGAAGCCGAGCACGCGCTCGAAGACCAGGGCGGCGTCTATGCCCTGATCGGCTCCACCGGCGTGGGCAAGACCACCAGCGCCGCCAAGATCGCGGCCGCCTTTGCTTCCAAGCACGGCGCCAACCAGCTCGGCCTGATCACGCTCGACGCCTACCGCCTCGGCGCCCACGAACAACTGCGCGCCTACGGCCGCATCCTGGGCGTGCCGGTGCACACCGCACACGATCGTGCCTCGCTCGAAGACCTGCTGGAGTTGCTGTCCAGCAAGAAGATGGTGCTGATCGACACCGCCGGCATGGCGCAACGCGACACCCGCACCCGCGAGCTGCTGGAGATGCTCTCGCACCGCTCGATCCAGAAGCTGCTCGTCATCAACGCCTCGGCGCAAGGCGAGACGATCGAAGACGTGATGATTTCGTACCGCGCCGCCGCCTGCAAGGGCATCGTTCTCTCGAAGATGGACGAAGCCGTCAAGCTCGCCCCGGCGCTCGACGCGCTGATCCGCCACAAGCTGAAGGTGGTGGGCGTGGCCAACGGCCAGCGCGTGCCCGAAGACTGGCACCGCCTCTCGTCGCACGCCCTGGTGCACCGCGCCATGCGCGTGAACGTGAACCCGGCCTACCGCGTGGAAGCCGGCGACGTGAACCTCATCTTCACGGCCCGCCAGCAGGCGCAACGTGCGCGCCCTTCGCTGCAGGTTTGATTCCGCATTCGATCTGAACGAGCCACCACCCGAACAGAATTTCATGCACGACGCATTCGATTCGTCCTACCCGGCCGACCAGGCCCATGGCCTGCGCCAGATGTTCGCCCACGCCCGCGTGCGCTACGTCCCGGTCGTCGCCAACCCGCACGTCGCGTTCGGCGGCGTGATGCTTGAACGGCTTTGCACCGCCTTTGGCGAGATGGGTGCGCACGTGCTGGTGATCGACGCCAGCGACCGCGCGCCCACGCCCGCCGAGATGGCCGCTCTCGACCTGGGCGTGTGCATCGAAACCTTGTCGCCGCAGGTCTCCTACCTCGCCGCGCGCGGCCTGCCGGTGCGCTATGTGGACGCGCAGGGTTCGACCGCGGGCTTTCTGCAGGCCGTGGCCGATGCCGCGCCGCAGGCCGACGTGGTGCTCGTGCACGCGACCGAAACCGACCTGTGCCGTCTCTTCCCGCGCAGTGCAGCGCGCCCCTTGCTGCTGGCCGACGACCGCCCCTCCAGCGTGACGCACGCCTACGCCGCGATGAAGCTGCTCACGCAGCGCGCCGGGCTGGTGGTGTTCGACCTGCTGCTGTGCGCCGCGCCGACCTCGCCGCGCGCCGAGCGCATTGCCCTGCAACTCGCCACCTGCGCCGACAGCTACATCGGTGCCGTGTTGCGCGACTGGCTGCAGATCGACCCCGCGTCAGACGCCCGCGAGGCCCCCACGAGCGCGCTGCGCCGCTGGGCCCGCGAAGCGCTCGTCAACGCACCGGCCGGCCCGCAGCCGCTGCCGGGCGCTGCGAGCGCCTGGGCGCCACAACACGCCATGAATTGACCTCTCGGAGCCGACCCATGTACACCGCCAAAGGCCAACTCGACGTCAACTCGATGCTCAAGCAGTACAGCCCGCTGGTGCGCCGCCTGGCCCACCAGATGATCGCCAAGCTGCCTGCCAACGTCGAGCTCGACGACCTGATCCAGGTCGGCATGATCGGGCTCACCGATGCCCTGAGCCGCTTTGATGCCGCGCAAGGCGTGCAGTTCGAGACCTTCGCCACCCAGCGCATCCGCGGCGCCATGCTCGACGAGCTGCGCGGCAACGACTACCTCTCGCGCGGCGTGCGCAAGCAGCAGCGCAGCATCGAGGGCGCCGTGCACAAGCTGGAGCAAAAGCTCGGCCGTGCGCCGGCCGAGAGCGAGATCGCCCGCGAGATGGGCGTCACGCTCACCGAATACCAGGAGCTGCTCGGCAAGGTGCGTGGTACCCAGCTCGTTTACCTCGAAGACATGTCGGGCGACGATGGCGACAACGACTACCTCGACCGCCACGTGGCCGACGAAAGCTTCAACCCGCTCGCGCAACTGCAAGACCAGCGCATGCGCGAGGCCCTGGTCGAAGGCATCAAGAACCTGCCCGAGCGCGAGCAGTACGTGATGAGCATGTACTACGAGCACGACATGAACCTGAAAGAGATCGCCGCCGTGCTCAAGGTGACCGAATCGCGCGTGTGCCAGCTGCACAGCCAGTCGATCGCGCGCCTGCGCGTGAAGCTGCGCGAGTGGTAGGCGCGTGTGAGGCACGTGTCAGGCGATTGATACGCGACAAGTAAGCGAGAGGCGGGGCCCCATGCTGTTCCAGGTATTCAAGTCGTCGCGCGGCCAGGCGCCCGTGACATCCGCCGAGCCCGTGGTGGCGCCGCAGACCGATCTGCGCGCCGCCGTGCAGTCCATCGGCAAGCAGGCATCGTCGATGGGCCGCGAAGTGGCCGAAGTGCGGGGCCAGCTCGACGACACCGCCAAGGGCGCGACACGCCAGGCCCAGGCCGTGGCGGCTCTCGCTGAGCAGGTGAGGAGCGTCACCCAGGCACAAGACGACATCCGCGGTGTGACGGCCGGCAGCCTTGATGCCGTGGCGCGTGCGCGCCAGGCCGTCGAGGGCATCGGCGAAGAGGTCAGCCGCATCGTCGACACCTTGCGCAATGTGTCGGACGCCGCCGGGCAGATCACCCAAGTGGCGCTGCAGACGCGGCTCGTGGCGTTCAACGCTTCCGTTGAGGCGAAGCGCGCCGGCGAGGCCGGTCGTGGCTTTGGCGTGGTGGCCGATGCCGTGAAAGACCTGGCCGGCAAGGTCGAGGCCTCGTCCAAGGCCATCATGAGCACCGTGGCCGAGCTCGACGGGCGTATCGAAGCCTTGTCGCGCGAGATTCAGGCCCAGCCGGGTTCGGCCGAGAAGGGCGCCTTCCAGCGCGCGCTGGCCGACCTCGAAGGCGGTGTGTCGAGCATCAACGACGCAGCTGCGCAAAGCCGCACCATCTGCAACGGGCTGAACGGCCAGATGTCGGCCATCGAAGGCGAGATGCACAGCGCCACGCGCTCGCTCGACACAGCCCTGGTGCGCAGCGAATCCTTCCTGAAAGTGTCTGAGCACCTGATCGAACTCGTGGCCGAGTGCGGCTTCGAGACCGAAGACACGCCGTTCATCCAGTCGGCCAAGGAGGCCGCAGGCCAGATCTCGAAGCTGCTCGAAGACGCGGTGCGCACCGGCACGATCACCGAGGCCGAGCTGTTCGACGAGCAGTACAAGCCCATCCCACGCACGAACCCGGCGCAATGCACCACGCGTTTCGTGGACCTGGCCGACCGCCTCTTCCCGCAGGTGCAGGAGCGCGTGCTTGCGAGCCACGCCAAGATCGTGTTCTGCATCTCGGTGGACCGCAACGGCTACGTGGCCACGCACAACAAGGTCTATTGCCACCCGCAGCGTGGCGATGTGGCCTGGGACACCGCCAACAGCCGCTATCGCCGCATCTTCAATGACCGCACCGGGCTCGCCTCGGCGCGCAACGAACGCCCGTTCCTGCTGCAGACCTATCGCCGCGACATGGGCGGTGGCAAGTTCGTGCTGCTGAAGGAAGCCGCCGCGCCGATCACGGTGAACGGCAGGCACTGGGGCGGCTTGCGCCTCGCCTTCAACTTCTGACCGACCATGTGGCCATTGCCTGCGCTGCTTTTGTGGGCGGCCTGCTGGGGAGCTTTTCTGGGCATGCAGGAGGCCGGCGCCCGTGACTGGGCCGCACTGCTGCTGGCCACGTCGATCGGAGCGCTGCTCAGCATCCTGAGCAGCCGCCGGTGGCGCCGCATCATCATGGCGCTGGGCTTCCCGGTTTCCGTTCTTGCGTCGGGCATGGCCGGCAGCGTGCCGGCGTGGGCCTGGCTGCTGCCGCTCCTGGCCCTGCTCACCGTGTACCCCTTGCACGCGTGGCGCGATGCGCCGATGTTCCCCACGCCATCGGGCGCGTTGCTGGGGCTGTCGCGCGTGGTCTGGCTCGACGGCGAATCGCCACGCGTGGTCGATGCCGGCTGCGGCCTCGGCGACGGCTTGCGCGAGCTTCACACGCAGTTTCCTCAGGCACGGCTCGAAGGCATCGAATGGAGCTGGCCGCTGCGCATGGCCTGTGCCATCCGATGCCGCCTGCTGCGAGTGCCTGCACGCGTGAAGCGCGGCGACATCTGGAAGGCCGACTGGAAGCCCTACGCGATGGTCTACCTGTTTCAGCGCCCGGAGAGCATGCAACGCGCCGTGCGCAAGGCCGCGCGCGAGCTGCGCTGTGGCGCCTGGATGGCCAGCCTCGAATTCGAGGCGACCGACCTGCAGCCAACGGCCGTGCACCAGTGCGCCGACGGCCGCCCCTTGTGGCTGTACCAGGCGCCGTTCAAGTTGCGCGACTCCCACGCACGAGCCTGAGCGGGCCGCACGGCGCTCTCGTGGTTGGGTCATCGGCAGCGCGTCAGCCGCTCGCCGATCCGCTGTCGCCTATTGCCTACCGCCTATTGCCAAACCATCCGTAGCGGGTCTCTAATGCGCGGGCCTGCTGGCTGTTTGTGCGGCGACAACGACGGAGGGAGTCCGGATGTTTGCGAAGCTGACAGCGATGCTGCGTTACTTCAATAGCGCAGTGCCGTTCCGATTGGTCCCGGCGCTCATCGCCACGGCCGTGCTGGTGATCCTGCTGCTGATCCCCGCCCCCGAAGGCCTCAAGCCCAATGCCTGGGCGCTGGTAGCGATCTTCCTGACCACCATCGTGGCCATCATCCTGAAGGTGATGCCGATCGGCGTGATGGCCCTGATGGCGATCGTGATCGTATCGCTGTCGGAGGTCACGTCCGACACTTCCAAAGGTGCCATCGCCGATGCGCTGAGCAGCTTCGACAGCACGCTGATCTGGCTCATCGTGGCAGCGATCCTGATCTCGCGCGGCCTCAAGAAGACGGGCCTCGGCCAGCGCATGGGCCTGCTGTTCATCAGGGCGCTGGGCAAACGCACCATCGGCATCGGCTATGGCCTGGCCTTCTGCGACCTGCTGCTTGCGCCCTTCACGCCGAGCAACACCTCGCGCGGCGGCGGCATCGTGCACCCGATCATGAAGTCGATCGCCAACGCCTTCGACTCCGACCCCGAGAAGGGCACCGAGGGCAAGGTCGGCACCTACCTGGCGCTGGTGAACTACCACGCCAACACCATCACCTCGGGCATGTTCATCACCGCCACCGCGCCCAACCCACTGGTGGTCGACTACGTGGCCAAGGTCACCAACTCGAGCATCTCGCTGTCGTGGACGGATTGGGCGCTGTGCATGTTGGTGCCCGGCCTGCTGTGCCTGCTGGCCATGCCGATGGTGATCTACCTGCTCAAGCCGCCTGAGCTCAAGGTCACGCCCGATGCCATCAACTACGCACGCAGCGAGCTGGCGCGCATGGGCCCGGTGTCGGCCAAGGAGAAGGTGATGATGGGCACCTTCGGCCTCTTGCTGCTTCTTTGGGCCAACGTGCCCGAAATGATCTTCGGCACCGCCTACAACCTCGACCCCACGGTGGTCGCCTTTCTTGGCGTGTTCGTGCTCATCATCACCGGCACCATCGACTGGGACGACGTGCTCGGTGAAAAGTCTGCCTGGGACACGCTGATCTGGTTCGGTGCGCTGGTGATGCTGGCCGAGCAGCTCAACAAGCTCGGCGTCATCAAGTGGTTCTCCGAGGGCATGAAGGACGTCATCGTCTCGAGCGGCATCGGCTGGGGCGCCACGGCGGCGGTGCTGGTGCTGGCCTTCCTGTATTCGCATTACCTCTTCGCCAGCACCACGGCGCACGTCAGCGCCATGATGCTGGCCTTTCTGACAGTGGGTGTGAGCCTGATGCCGCCGCAGTACGTGGGGCTCTTCGTGCTGATCATGATCGCCAGCTCCACCATCATGATGACGCTCACGCACTACGCCACCGGCACCTCGCCGATCGTGTTCGGCAGCGGCTACGTCACGCTGGGCGTGTGGTGGCGGGTCGGCTTCATCATGAGCGTGCTCGAGTTGCTGGTCTACGTGTTCGTCGGCGCGGCGTGGTGGAAGGTGCTGGGTTACTGGTGACACGGCCATGAGCACCACGCAGCAAATGGTCCAGCTCAGCATCGACGGCCGCACGTTGCAGGCGCCGGCCACCAGCTCCATCCTGCAGGCCATGCTGCATGCGGGGCTGACGCTGGTGGAAGGCGTGGGCTGCATGGGCCAGGGCGTGTGCGGCTCTTGCCGCGTGATGGTTCGACGCTCGGGCGAGCGCGACGTGAACACCGCGCTCGCCTGCGAGACCTTGGTGGAAGAGGGCATGCAAGTGGCCTTTATCGACTATTTCACCTCGGCGGTGCGCCATCGCTACCGCATCGAAGACATCACCGACAGCTGGCGGGCCATGCCTCAGATCAACGAGGTCTTCCCGGAGGCGGCCCACTGCCGCCATTGCAGCGGCTGCGACCGCGCCTGCCCCAAGGGGCTGGAGGTGCAGCGCGGCGTGAACCACGCCGCCGCGGGCGAGCTGGCGGCGGCGAGCGAGGTGTTCGACGAGTGCGTGATGTGCAACCTCTGCACGCTGGCCTGCCCCGAGCACATCAGCCCCAATCACCTGGGCGTCTTCGTGCGGCGCATGCGGGCGTCGATGTCGCTGCGGCCCTCCGACCTGCTGCTGCGGCTGGACGAGATCGAGCGCGGTGAGCAGACGATCGACTTCGACGCGCCCGGCGCGAAGCCGCCTGCACCCTGAGCGGCGGTCTCTCATGGTCAACGGCATCCCTTACGACATTGCCCGCCAGCGCTACTGCGTGGGTGCCACGCCGGCCCTGCGCGGAGAGACGGGCAGCGTCGCCGATCTCCTCAAGGCCTACCACCCCGACCATGGCGCCAATGCCCGCGTGGCACTCGCCGTGGGCGTGAACCGTGGCGACGCCTGCCAGCCCGCTTTGGCGCAGCTGCTGCAGGCGAACGCACAGGTCGACGATGTCGACATCGCCGGCGCCCAGCTCGTGAGCACCGATGTGCTCGTGGTAGGTGGCGGTGGGGGCGGCTGCGCCGCAGCGCTCACGGCTGCGAAGGAGGGTGCGCGCGTCATCCTCGCGACCAAGCTTCGGCTGGGCGACAGCAACACCGTGATGGCCGAGGGCGGCATCCAGGCGGCGGTGGGTGCCGACGACAGCCCACAGCGGCACTTCGAAGACACGCTGCGCGCCGGCCACTTCGCCGGCGTGCCCGAACTGGTGGCGCAGATGGCGATGGACGGGCCGGACGTGATCCGCTGGCTCATTCGCCTGGGCATGCAGTTCGACCTGGAGGACGGCCACAACTCCTTCGGCGGCAAGCTGCTGCGCAAGAAGCCGGGTGGTGCCACTGCGGCGCGCATCCTCTCGTACCGCGACTACACGGGCCTGGAGCTGATGCGCGTGCTGCGCGAGGCGGTCGACCTGGACCCGGGCATCTCGCTGTGGAACCGCAGCCCCGTGCTGGAGCTGCTGACCGACGACCATGGCCGGTGCGCCGGTGCGGTGGTCTACAACCTGGAATGGCGCAGCTTCGTGCTCGTGCGCGCGCGCTCGGTCGTATTGGCGACCGGGGGAACAGGGCGCTTGCATTTCAATGAGTTCCCTACCTCCAACCACTTCGGCGCCACGGGCGACGGCCTGGTCGTGGCCTACCGGGCCGGCGCGCATCTGCGCGAGCTCGACTCCTTCCAGTACCACCCGACCGGCATCGCCTACCCGCCGCATCTGTCGGGCGGGTTGATCTCGGAGGCGGCGCGCTCGGCCGGCGCCAAGCTGCTCAATGGCGAGGGCGAGCGTTTCGTGGACGAACTGCAGCCGCGCGACGTGGTGGCCGCGGCGATCCTGCGCGAATGCGCGCAAGGGCGCGGCATTGAACGCGGCGGGCAGGTGGGCGTGTTCCTGGACATCCCCACGCTGGAGGCGCAGCAACCCGGCATCCTGAAGAAGCGCCTGGTCACCGTGGGGCACCTGGCCAAGAAATGCGGGCACGACCCTGCCGTGGAGCCGTTCATGGTCTACCCCACGCTGCACTACCAGAACGGTGGCGTGTCGATCGACAAGACCGGCGCAACACGTGTGGAAGGGCTCTACGGCGTCGGCGAAGTGTCCGGCGGCATCCACGGCCGCAACCGCCTGATGGGCAATGCCTTGCTCGACATCCTCAGCATGGGCCGCCGTGCCGGCTCCGCGGCCGCGCATGGCCCGGGCAACCCCTTGCTCGGCCGCGCGGGCATCGGCCACGTGCACGCCTGGCAGCGCGAGTTGACGCTCGCGGGGCTGCCATTGGGTGTGAAGGCGCCCTTGCTCTTCCCGAGCTATGCGAACTTCGATCTCGCGGCCGACGCCGGGTTGGGCACGCGCCGTTCGATGCCGATGATGGGGGGCCTGCGGTGAGCGCGGCTGTGTTGAATCAGGTCTTGCTGAGAGAGGAAGCCCGCGTCGGTGCCGATCTTTCCGCGTGGCTGGCGTACGGCGGGGGCTTGGGGTTGGCGAACGCCTTGCAGGACCCGCCAGGCATTCTCGCCACCATCGAGCAGGCCGATTTGCGCGGCATGGGCGGAGCTGGCTTCGCCACCCATCGCAAGTGGGCACCGGTGGCGGCCTCCGCAAGTGCCGACAAGTACGTGATCTGCAACGGCAACGAAGACGAACCCGGCACCTTCAAGGACCGCTTCCTGCTCGAACACACGCCGCACACGGTGATCGAAGGCGCACTGATCGCGGCGCTCGCCACCCGCGCCAACCATGTGGTTCTCTACATCAACCCCCACGAGCAACGAGCGATGACCGTGGTGCGCGAGGCGGTGCAGCAGTGGCGCGGGCATGCCCATTTCACGGCGATCGAGGCGCAGCTTGGCGGGCCGCTGTCACTGGAGGTGGTGCCGAGCTCGGGTCTCTACATCGGTGGCGAAGAGACTGCGGTGATCTCAAGCGTCGAAGGCAGCTTCCCGTTCCCGCGCCGCAAGCCGCCGTTCCCGGCCGAGCAGGGGGTGCACGGCAAGCCCACCATCGTCAACAACACCGAGACGCTGGCGCACGTGCCCGGCATCCTGCGTCATGGCGCCGCCTGGTACCGCGGCCTTGGCCTGGGCGGCGCGGCGGGCACCAAGCTGTACTCGCTCTCGGGCGACGTGCTGCGCCCCGGGCTCTACGAGCTTCCGATGGGTACGCCGCTGCAGTCACTCGTGTTCGAGCACGGTGGCGGCATGCTGCTGGGCAAGGAGTTCAAGGCGGTGTTCACCGGCGGCCCATCGAACACGCTGCTCACGCGGCGCGATCTTGATGTGCCGCTCGACTTCGATTCCGTGCGCGCGCGGCAATCTCGCCTCGGCACCGGGGCCATGATCGTGGTGTCCGAAGGTACGAGCATCGTGCGCAAGGTGGCCGAGTACGTCGACTTCTTCTCCCACGGCTCCTGCGGCCAGTGCCCGCCGTGCAAGGGCGGTACCTTTCAGCTCACGCGATTGCTCAACCGCATCGACACCGGGCGCGGCGTGCCGGCCGACCTCGAAGCGATCGAGAACCTCTGCGGTCTCTTGCCGGGCAGCGGCCGCTGCGGCCTCATCGACGGCGCGGTGACCGTGGTGGCGAGCTCGCTGACGCAGTTTCGCAACGAATACGAGAGCCTGCTGATCCGCTAGCGCCACGCGAGCGGCACTCCGTGCGCAGCCTGCCGATCAGCGAGCGCGGTGCTGCTGCAGCCACACGCGCGGCGACACGCCCAAGTGCGCCGTGAACGCCCGCGACAACGCGGCCGAACTGGCGTAGCCAACTTCGCTCGCCACGGATTTCAACGGCCTGCCCTGCCCAAGCAGTTGCTGCGCGAGCGAGATGCGCCAGCGCGCGAGGTAGTCCACCGGTGTGTCGCCCACGGTCTCTCGAAAGGCTTGCGCAAAGGCGCTGCGCGACATGCCGGCGGCCTCGGCGAGGGTTTGCACCGTCCAGGGCGACTGTGGCTGCGTGTGCATGCCGTGCAGCGCGCGTGCCACCGCAGGGTGAGCCAGCCCAGCGAGCAGCCCGGCCGACACCGCCTTGGGGCCATCGCGTTCGATCACCCAGCGCAGCACCTGGATCAGCAGCACCTCGAACAGCTTGTCGGCCAGAAGCGACGGCGCGTTGCCGGTGCGGTCGGCTTCAGCGAACAGCATCTGCAAGGTGAGCGCGCCGCCCTCGAAGTGAGCCAGGGGCAGCACGAGCAGCGGCGGCAGCGCGCGGGCGATGGGGTGCAGCTCGCGCCCTTCGAACGCCACGGTGGCGCAGACGAAGTCGTTGCGCACGTCCACCGGGTTCACGAACTCATGCAGGCACGCGCGCGGGTAGAACAAGAGCGAAGGTTCGTCGACGACCAGCGTCTCGGGCAGGCCCGGCGCGCGATCACGATGGCGTACCTCGAGCCGGCCTTGGCGCAGCACATGCAAGAACGCCAGGCCGTTCTCATCGCCGTACTGGATTGCACCGCACAGCGGCCCGGCCTGGAACTGCCGCGCCTGCGCCTTGAATCGGCGGAAGACCGGCGCGAGGGGGTCGATGGGGCCGGGGGTGGTCACGAGAGGGGCAGCCTGCAGACGGGGTCGGCTTGTCGTCAGAACACGTAGGGCACGAAGCGCTTGCTCGCGCGCATGTACTGCGCGTACTCGTCACCGAAGTGCTGCAGGCATTCGGCCTCGTCGCGCAGCGCGGTGATCCAGAGCGCAAGGCTGGCCACGGCGGCCAGCAGCGTGGTCGGCAGCGTGATGTCTTTCAGGTAGGCGCCCCACGTGAGGTAGAGCAGGGCGGCGTACATCGGGTGACGGATGAATCGGAAGATGCCGCTCGTCACCAGCGTCGAGGTCTTCTCGAAGGCAAACAGTTCGGCGTCGGCGCGGCCATCGCTCGGGCGGCCGACCTTCTTGAGCAGCTTCACGGCCTCGATCACCAGAATGACCGACAGCAGCAGCAGCACCCAGGATGCGATCTGCCGTGGCGAGAACGGACCGACGGTCCACATCGGGAAGTTGGTCAGCACCAAGGCGAGCATGCACTCCCACGCAATGAAGCGGTAGAAGCCGTGCGATCGCGGGTTGCGCAAGGCGTGGCGCGAGACATAGGCGAAGTAGCCGGTGCCGGCGAGGAAGATCGCGAGTTGTGTCGTGCCCATGAAATGAAAAGCGGCCCTCAGTGGGGCCGCAGTGTCGCATTGGTGCAGGGTTCAGGCTGACGCGCCGCGCCGCGCCCACGCCGGTCCGACCTACCCGCCGGACGAGAGGCGGTCGTTCTTTTCAGGCCTGGACGGCGCCGCTGCGCACGCTGCGGTCGGCACCGCTTGCGGAGTAAACGGCCGAGACGCGTTCGCGCGGCATCAGCACGTCCATTGCGCGGTCGAGCGCGGCGGTGGCGCGTGCGAGCGACTCGCGCTGTGAGGCCACCAGGCCTCCGGCGAGCTTGAGGCGTTCTCGCAGGGGCGGCGGTACCGGGCCGCTGCGTGCGGCCAGGGTGAAATGTTCGATCGCGCGCGCCAGGGCGCGGTGCAGCTCGCTTGCGTGCCGGTCGATCGCCACGCTGTCGTTGGCGCGCAGCGATTCACCCAGCGCGTGAAGCTGGCTCTCCACCGCTGCAAGGGTGGATTCGAGTACTGATGAACTGCCTGCGTCGGGCGTGTTCATGAGGATGGGGTTGTGCGTCTGTTGAAGGAACGTGGACATCGAGCGAGGCGTCAAGGCAACCGGGCGGAGAACGCGAGATCAGTGCTGGGTCTTGCCCAACACCTCATGGGCGTTGGCGATCAGGCGGTCGGCGATCTTCTCGGCGTTGATCTCGAACTTGCCGTCGGCGATGGCCTGCGCGATGCGCGCCACCTTGTCGGCGTCGAACTCGGCGCTCGCATCGCTCGAGAGCAGCGTGGAGGCGGTGTTGGACAACTCCACCTTGGCGCTGGCGTCATGCTGGGCTGCGGCTTCCTGGGCTGCTTCCTGAGACTTGGCGGTTTCGCCAGCCTGCGTGCCACGGGTGGGCGCAACGCCACCAACACCTGCGGGTTTGTCTACGGGGTTGCCGATCTTCATCATGTACTCCTTGGGCCGGGAAACCGCCCCGAGCTCTCAACATGGACGGTGTATCGGCCCGTCCCGAACGAAACTTTAGGAAATTTTTGCGAATTGTGATTTGAGGGTCGAAATTTCACAATGCGATCTCCAACTGCCGGTCTGCCACGGGCCGCCCTGTGACCACGCGCCCGCTTTCCGTGCGCACCCGGGCCGTCTGGCCTTCGACCCCTGCCGTCACCGCCTGGCCCGAGCCTGCAATTGCAAAACCCTTGCCTGCCACGCGGATCTGCACCGGGTCACCGGGCGCAAACCATTGGCGAGACTTGAGCGCGTTGCCGCTCAGGCTCTGGCCGGCCGCCAGGGCGCGGCTCAGGGTTCGCCCGAGCAGCAGGCTGCTGTCCGTCAGCGGCGGGTCTCTCGGGTTTTCGGCCAGATCGACCTCGGCTTGATGGAAATCGTCTTCGCCAAGCACATGGCCGGCGGGCAGCTCACCTGAAGCCACGAACGCCGGGCCGAAGACTTTGACGGTCATCGGCAGGTAAACGTTCCAGGGCGTGACGCCTTTCTCACATTTGAGGCCCACGCGGGTCTTGCCGAAGAGCCGCGCGCCGTTGGGCAGGTAGGGCTTGAGTTGCTCGCAGGGGTTCAGTCGCAGGCGGATGTCCACCCGACCTGGGACGATCTCGGTGCGCGCCGCACTCGCCTCGCCGAGACGCTGCTGCAAGAACTTCTGTGCGGCCTCAACGAGTTGTTCTTCAAGACTGGCATTCCCTTGCGCGCGCGCCAGCCCCGCCAAGCTTATCAGCCCGGCCAGCAGGAACATGCGCAGCACATACAAGGGGGTCTTTTCCACGCTGACACTTTAGAAGTGGCGTTGCACCCGCGAGGCCCGGAATTGGCGCAGAAAGGGCGGCCTATTCCCGCTAATGTTTTTGAAGGCGCTGCCCACAATCCATTGACATCACCCCATGGGTCAAGTGGGACACGCCAAATGCTGAACCGACTCACCAGTACGCTCGATTTCCAAGGCCAGGCGCTGAGCCTGCGCTCGGAGCGCCAGCGCCTGCTCGCCAGCAACATCGCCAACGCCGACACGCCGGGCTTCGTGGCCCGCGACATGGACTTTGCCGCTGCGCTGCGCCAGGCCACAGGCCAGGTGCAGGGCGCACCGGCACTGGCCGCCAGCCAGCCCGGGCACATCGCAGGCCCGAGCGGAGCGGCCGGGGCGGTGCAATCGAACCTGGTCTACGCGCAACCCAGCCAGACCAACCTCGACGGCAACACCGTCGACATGGACCGTGAGCGCGCGAGCTTCGCCGACAACTCGGTGCGCTACGAGGCCACGCTTCGCTTCATCAACGGCGGCGTGCGCACGATGCTCGATGCAATCAGGGGGCAATCATGAATAACGGCATTCGTAGCGAAGCGGCCGTCAAATCATCGGACGAGGGGCTGTCATGAGCATGTTCCAGATCTTCAACGTGAGCGGGAGCGCGGTCTCTGCGCAATCGCAGCGGCTCAACGTCGTCGCCTCGAACCTGGCCAACGCCGACACGGTGGCAGGCCCCGATGGCCAGGCCTACAAGGCGCGGCAGGTCACCTTCCAGACCGAGCTGATGGGCAAGACCGGCCAGGTGGCCGACGCCGGCATGGCCGGCGTCAAGGTGAGCAGCATCAGCGAAGACCAGACGCCTGGGCGGCGCGTGCACGACCCGAGCCACCCGCAGGCCGATGCCGAGGGCTACGTGACCTACAGCAACGTGAACGCGGTGGAGGAGATGGTCAACATGATCTCGGCCTCGCGCTCGTACCAGAACAACATCGAAGTCATGAACACGGCCAAGACGCTGCTGCTCAAGACGCTGCAGATGGGTCAATGACCCTCGTGAACTGAGAGAGAGCACCCACCATGGCCGTCAACAACGTTCAAACCACCTACGCGGCGCTGAACAGCAAGAACGAGGTCGCCGCTGCCAACAGCTCGGAGGCTGCCGACCGCTTCCTGAAGCTTCTGGTCGCCCAGATGCAGAACCAGGACCCGCTTTCGCCGATGGACAACGCGCAGGTCACGAGCCAGATGGCGCAGATCAACACCGTCACCGGCATCGAAAGGCTCAATGGCACCGTGCAGGGCCTGTCGGGCCAGTTCGTTCAGATGCAGGCGCTGCAGGGCGCGAGCCTGGTCGGGCACGACGTCATCGTGCCGGGCAACAAGATGAGCATGAGCGAAGGCGTGGGCCAGGGTGGCTTCGAGCTGACGAGTGCGGCAGACAACGTGAAGGTCGAGGTGCTGGGCCCGAGCGGCCAGGTGCTCGAGACCATGAACCTGGGCGCCACGCCGGCCGGCATGAACAGCTTCGACTGGATCGCCGGAAACAACGCCACGGCCAGCGGCGTGACCTTCCGCGTCACGGCCACCAGCGGGGCCACGCAACTCACCGCCACACCGCTGATGCGCGACCGCGTCAACGCGGTCAGCACGGCAGGCGACACGCTCACGCTGGAGCTCGCAAGCTCCGGCGCGGTGCCCTACAGCCAGGTCAAGGCATTCAACTGATATCCGCCGCTTCGGCACCTAGAAAGGACATTCCATGGGCTTCCAGCAAGGTCTCTCCGGACTGAACGCGGCGAGCAAGAACCTCGACGTCATCGGCAACAACGTGGCCAACGCCAACACCTTCGGCGCCAAGGCATCGCGCGCCGAGTTCGGCGACATGTACGCCGCCGCGCTGTCGGCCGGCGGCTCCAGCAACATCGGCATCGGCGTGAACCTGCAGGCGGTGACGCAGCAGTTCACGCAGGGCAACATCACCACCACCGCGAACTCGCTCGACATCGCCATCAATGGCGCGGGCTTCTTCGAGGTGAGCCAGGGCGGCCAGACGCTCTACAGCCGCAATGGCCAGTTCCAGGTCAACAAGGACGGCTACCTCGTCACCAACCAGGGCGGCCAGTTGCTCGGCTACCCGGCCGACGACCAGGGCGTGATCCAGCCGGGCCTCGCAGTGCCGCTGCAACTGCCCACCGCCGGCATCGACCCGAACGCGACGAGCGCGATCGACATGGAGTTCAACCTGGATTCGCGCAGCGGCGTGACGCTGCCGGCCACGGCGCCCATGATCGACCTCACCGACGCCACCACGTACAACAACGCCACCTCGCTCACCGTCTACGACGACCTGGGCCAGGATGTGGCGCTGACCTACTACTTCCAGAAGACCAGCACCGACAACTGGAATGTGTACGTCACGGCGAACGGCACTTCGGTCGCCACCAACGGCGCCGGCGACCCGGCCCCGGTGACGACCATCACCTTCCCGCCCAATGGCGGCGCCCCCACCGCACCGGCCGGCCCGATCACGTTGAACGTGCCGGCCTCGACCAACGCGGCCGGCGCGACCACGCTGGCCATCCCCGGCATCCAGCTCGACCTCTCGGCCGCCTCGCAGTTCGGTGCGCCCTTCGGCGTGACCAACCTCACGCAGGACGGCTACGCGCCGGGCCAGCTCTCGGGCCTGTCGATCGAGAAGGACGGCACCGTGATGGCCACCTACTCGAACGGCCAATCCAAGCCGGCCGGCCAGATCGAGCTGTCGACCTTCCGCAACGCGCAGGGCCTCAAGCCGCTGGGCGGCAACCTGTGGGCGCGCACGTATGAATCGGGCGACCCCATCGTGGGCACGCCGGGCCAGGGCAACCTGGGCGTGCTGCAGTCGGGCGCGCTTGAGGAGTCGAACGTGGACCTGACCGCCGAACTGGTGAACATGATCACCGCGCAGCGCATCTACCAGGCGAATGCTCAGACCATCAAGACGCAGGACCAGGTGTTGCAGACCTTGGTGAATCTGCGTTGATGAGTTTTGAGTGATGGGGATGCTGATGAGCGGGGCTTCGATACCTCAGCCTGAGCGGCCTGCGACGCGCGGGCTGTTGGATGCCCGCATGCCATCCCCCGCTCAGGGCGAGGTATCGAAGCCCCGCTCAATCCAAGCACACCAAGGAGCGACCGCATGGATCGCATGATCTACCTCTCGATGTCCGGCGCCAAGGCGATGATGCAGCGCCAGGACACGCTGGCCAACAACCTGGCCAATGTGTCGACGGTGGGCTTTCGTGCCGAGCTGAACGCCTTTCGCGCCGTGCCCGTGCAGGGCAGCGGCGCCAGCACCCGCGTCTACGCGCTCGAAACCACGCCGGGCTACAACCCGGCGCCGGGCGTCGTCACCAACACCGGGCGCAACCTCGACGTGGCCGTGAAGGGCAACAGCTGGCTTGCCGTGCAGTCACTCGACGGCACCGAGGCCTACACCCGCGGTGGCGCGTTCGACATGGACGCCGAAGGCAACCTCGTCACCCGCAGCGGCCTGCCGGTGATGGGCGACGGCGGCCCGATCCAGGTGCCGCCCGACAACGAAGTGAGCATTGGCGAAGACGGCACCGTGAGTGCGCGCAGCACCATCACCGGCAAGGTGACGACCGTCGGCAAGCTGAAGCTCGTCACGCCCGAGGTGCGGCTGGAGCGCGGCGTCGATGGTCTCTTCCGCTCGCCCGATGGCGATCTGCCGGCCGACGAGAACGCCCGTGTGCAGGACGGCGCGCTCGAAGGCTCGAACGTGAGCGCGGTCGAGACCATGATCTCGATGATTGCCGCGGCACGCCAGTTCGAGACGCAGATGAAGATGCTGCAGACCGCCGAAGGCGGCGAGAAGGCAGCCGCGCAGCTGCTCTCCACCAATTGATCAGTCGTACGAAGAAGGAGCAATCACCATGATGCGTTCCCTGTGGATCTCAAAGACCGGCATGGAGGCTCAGCAGACCCAGCTGGACCACATCTCGAACAACCTCGCCAACTCGGGGACCAACGGCTACAAGAAGTCGCACGCCGTGTTCGAGGACCTGATGTACCAGAACCTGCGCCAGGCCGGCGCCAACAGCAGCGAGCAGACCACGCTGCCCACCGGCTTGCAGGTGGGCCTGGGCACGCGTGCGGTGGCCTCGTCGCGCAGCTTCACGCAGGGCAACCTGCAGCAAAGCGGCAACACGCTCGACGTGGCCGTGCGCGGCCAGGGATTCTTCGAGATCCAGATGCCCGACGGAACCTCGGCGTACACGCGCGACGGCTCCTTCCAGGTCGATTCGCAGGGCCAGCTCGTCACCAACAACGGTTACCCGGTGCAGCCTGGCATCAACATCCCGCCCAATGCGCAGACCGTGACGATCGCCGCCGACGGCACCGTCACCGCCACGATGGCGGGCCAGGCGCAGCCGCAGCGCCTGGGGCAGCTGCAGTTGACGAACTTCATCAACCCGGCCGGCCTCGAGGCCAAGGGGCAAAACCTTTATGTCGAGACCGAAGCCTCGGGCGCGCCGACCGCCGGCACGCCCAGCCTGAACGGCCTGGGTGCGCTGCAGCAGGGGTTCGTCGAGACCTCGAACGTGAACGTGGTCGAAGAACTGATCGGCATGATCCAGACCCAGCGCGCCTACGAGCTCAACTCGAAGGCGATCCAGACCTCCGACCAGATGCTCCAGCGTCTGGCCCAGCTGTGATGCGCACTGCTGCGGCCGCTGCCATCGCCCTGGCCTGCCTGGCCCTGGCCGGCTGCGAGACGCCATACCCGGTGCCCAAGGTCGACGTGACGGGCTCGCCCACCACGCGCCCGCAGCCCATGCCCACCCCGGTGGTGAGCAACGGCTCGATCTTTCAGTCCACCCAGTACCGCCCGCTGTTCGAAGACCACCGCGCACGCCTCGTGGGCGACACGCTCAACGTGCAGATCGTGGAGAAAGTCGCAGCCAGCCAGAAGAGCACCAGCTCCATCGACAAGGGGGGCTCCATCTCGGGCAGCGTGACCGCCTTGCCGGGCATCAAGCCGGCCGCGTTCGCACGCGCCAGCGCCGAGGGCAGCTCGACCAACACCTTCGCTGGCAAGGGCAGCACCGAAAACACCAACGATTTCACGGGGATCATCACGGCGGTCGTGACCGACGTGCTGCCCAACGGGCACCTGCTCATCACCGGCGAGAAGCAGATCGGCGTGAACCAGAACGTCGACGTGCTTCGCTTCTCGGGCCAGGTCGACCCCAAGTCCATCCAGCCGGGCAACACCGTGCCTTCGGCACAGATCGCCAACGTGCGTCTGGACCACCGGGGCCAGGGCGCCCAGGCCGATGCCCAAGGAATAGGGTGGTTGGGGCGCTTCTTTTTGAACGTTATGCCGTTCTAAAGAAACCCAGAATCGGTGACAGGACTTGCTGTCACCGCCATGGAAACCACACCTGAAAAGCTGCTCCGCGCATTCGTCAACGGCCTGATCGCCATGGCCGCGCTCGCTGCCAGCGCCGCGCTCTGGTGGCCTGCCACCGCCCATGCGGTCCGCATCAAGGAAGTGGCCGCGGTGCAGGGCGTGCGGACCAACCAGTTGGTGGGCTATGGCCTGGTCGTCGGCCTCGACGGCACGGGCGACCAGAGCACCTCGGCTCCCTTCACCACGCAAAGCCTCGGCGCCATGCTCCAGCAGATGGGCGTGACGGTGCCTCCGGGACAGAACGTGCAGGTCAAGAACGTGGCCGCCGTGATGGTGACCGCGCAGCTGCCGGCCTTCGCCCAACCGGGGCAGGCGATCGACATCAACGTGTCGTCGATGGGCAATGCGAAGTCGCTGCGCGGGGGCACGCTAATCGCCACGCCGCTCAAGGGCGCCGACGGCCAGATCTACGCCATGGCGCAAGGCAACCTGATCGTGGGCGGCGCCGGTGCCGCGGCGGGCGGCTCCAAGGTGCAGATCAATCATTTGAATGCCGGCCGCGTGCCCGAGGGCGCAACGGTCGAACGCTCGGTGCCCACGCCGCTCAACCAGGGCCAGGCGCTGCAGCTCGATCTGAAGTCGAGCGACTACACCACCGCCCGCGAGGTGGTGCGCGCCATCAACAAGAAGATGGGTGAAGGCACCGCGCAGGCCATGGACGGCCGCGTGGTGAGCGTTCGCATGCCGGAGTCGCTGTCGCAGCGCGTGGCCTTCCTGGCCGACATCGAGAACCTGCCGCTCGACCTGGCGGCGCCTTCGGCCAAGGTGGTGATCAACGCGCGCACCGGCTCGGTGGTGATGAACCAGGCCGTCACGCTCAGTGCCTGCGCGGTGGCGCACGGCAGTCTGTCCGTCACCATCAACTCCACGCCGGTCGTGAGCCAGCCCGCGCCCTTCTCGCGCGGCGAGACGGTCAAGAGCGAGATCGCCGACATCAGCATCAAGCAGGAGCCCGGTGCGCTGATCCAGTTGCCCTCGGGCACCAAGCTGGCCGACGTGGTGAAGGCGCTGAGCGCGCTGGGTGCCACGCCGCAGGATCTGCTGGGCATCCTGCAGGCGATGAAGAGCGCTGGCGCGCTCAATGCCGAGATCGAGGTGATATGAGGCCCCCACGCTCACTTCGTTCACTGCCCCCCGAGGGGGCGCAGGCCGGCTTGGGGCGGCCCGGCGTCGGCCTGATGTTGCCCCCACGCACACTGCGTTCACTGCCCCCCGAGGGGGCGCCAACTCTGCGGCCGGGCGAAGCCCGTTCCGCGCGTTGTTGCTTGATGAGTCGCGCGGGCAAGGCCCTGCGCTCCATCGCGCGAGAGGTTTGACATGGCGATTTATTCAGGCTCATCCATCTCTGGTGACGCGCGCTCGCTGGCCAGCTTGCGCAGCACGGCGTCTGCCGACCCCAAGGCGGCGGTGCGCGAGACGGCCAAGCAGTTCGAAGGCATCTTCATGCAGCAGTTGTTGAAGAGCATGCGCGAGGCGAGCATGTCCTCCGGCATGCTCGACAACGAGGGTACGAAGATGGGCACCGACCTGCTCGACACGCAGTTCGCCACCAAGCTGACCGGCTTGCCGGGCGGGTTGTCGGACGCGATCGCGAAGCACCTCGAACGCCAGATGGGCGAGCCGCTGGCCAACATGGCGGCCGAAGCCGCGGCGAAGGCCGCCAACGTGACCACGCTGGCGAAGCCACCGGCCAAGGTGACCACGGACGAGCCGCTCAGCAAGGACCTGCAAGGCAAGGAGCGCCAGATCGGCTTCCTGAAGCTGCACGACGAGGCGGCCAAGGCGGCCGAGGCGGCCACCGGCATCCCGGCGAACTTCATGGTGGCGCAGGCCGCGCACGAGTCGGGCTGGGGCCGCCGCGAGATCAAGAACAGCGACGGCTCGACCTCGCACAACGTGTTCGGCATCAAGGCCGGCAGCAACTGGAAGGGTGCCACCACCGAGATCACCACCACCGAGGTGATCAACGGCGAGGCGCGCAAGGTGAAAGCCAAGTTCCGCGCCTACGGCAGCTACGAAGAGGCCTTTGCCGATTACGCGCAGATGATGAAGAACAACCCGCGCTACGCCAAGGTGGTGGAGTCGGGCGCGTCGGCGCAGGGCTTCGCGCAAGGCCTGCAGAAGGCCGGCTACGCGACCGACCCGGCTTACGCCGACAAGCTCACTCGCATGATCAACACCACCCTGCGCCTCCAACGGGCCTCGGCATGAACGTGAAGCCCCCACGCTCACTGCGTTCACTGCCCACCGAGGGGGCTCAGGCTGCCTCGGGGCGGCCCGGCGGCAGCCTGGTCGCGTCTGCAGTCTTACTTCGTTCGAGGAGCAACTGACATGGCAGCTTCCAGCCTGATGAGCATCGGCACCAAGGCGATGTTTGCCAACTACGCGGCACTCACGACCGTCGGCAACAACATCGCCAACGCCAACACCGCCGGCTACTCTCGCCAGGACACGCAACTCGCCACCGCGAAGGGCATGTACACCGGCGCGGGCTTCTTCGGGCAGGGCGTGAACGTGACCACGGTCGTGCGCTCGTACGACCGATTCCTGACCACGCAGGCGGCCGCCACGAACTCGATCGCCTCGGCCGACATGGCGCGGCTGTCGCAGCTCACCCAACTGGAGAATGTGTTCCAGCTCGGCGAAAGCGGCATCGGCCAATCGGCGCGCGAGGTGCTCGACGCGTTCGTCGACGTGGCCAACAACCCGCAAGACGCCTCGGCCCGCCAGGTGGTGCTGACGCGTGCGCAGGAGCTCGCCTCGCGCATGAAGGCCGCCGGCGACCAGATCAATACGCTGCAGAGCGGTGTGTCGGACGACATCCGCTCCAGCATCGCGAGCGTCAACACGCTGGCTTCGCAGGTGGCCAACCTCAACAAGCAGATCTCGGCGCTCAATGGCACGGGCCACAACCCGAACGACCTGCTCGACGAGCGCGATCGCCTCATCAGCCAGATCAGCGGGTACATCAATGTCAGCACCATCGAGGCCGACGACGGCAGCGTGGGCCTGTTCATCGGTGGCGGGCAGTCGCTGGTGCTGGGATCCACCTCCAATAAGCTGGTCGGCAAGCCCGACGAATACGACCCCGCGCTGACGCAGCTTGCCCTGCGCGAGGGCAGCGTCGATCGGCCCGTTCCCACCGGCAGCATCGCGGGTGGCTCGATCGCCGGCCTGATCCGCTTCCAGAACGAAGACCTCAACGCGGCGCGCAACCTGCTCGGCCAACTGGCCGTGTCGATCAGCGGCGCGATCAACCAGCAACAGTCGCTCGGCCTGGATGGCCGCACGCCGCCCGGCGCCGGCTCGGCCTTGTTCTCGGTGGGAGCGCCGCGCACGCTGTCGGCGGCGGGCAATGCCGGCAACGCGCAGTTCGGCCTGAGCGTGAGCGACTTCACCCACGTGCAGGCGAGCGATTACGAAGTGCGCTTCGACGGCGCCAACTACTCGATCACGCGCCTGTCCGATGGCTCGGCCGCCGTGGGCAGCCCGTTCGCGGCGGCTGACCTCGCCGCCGGGGTGCAGGTCGACGGCCTCACGCTGCAATGGACGGGCGGGGCCTCGGCCGTCGGTGACCGGTACCTCCTGCAAGCCGCCGGCCCCGCCGCGGCCGAGATGAAGACCATGCTCAGCGACCCGCGCGGCCTTGCTGCCGCGTCGGCCGTCACGAGCAGCTTTGCCGTCACCAACACCGGCACCGCAACGGCGGGCTCATTGGGCCTGGTCGATCCGACTGCCTACGACCCGGCGCTCAGTACGCGCATCACGTTTAACAACGACACCGGCGACTACAGCTACGACATGCTCGATGCGAGCAACACCGTCGTCAGCAGCGGAACGGGCACCTGGACAGCAGGCTCGCCGATCAACATCAACGGCTTCTCTCTGCAGTTGAGCGGCGTGCCGCGCGGCGGCGATGTCGTCGACGTGGCAGCGACCAGCTCACCCGCGTCGAACAACGGCAATGCACTGGCCTTCGTGGCGCTCGGCAGCGCCGCCTTCGTGGGCGCGCAAACACTGGCGGGCGGCACCCTCGTGCCCGGTCGCACCGTGACCGATGCGTACGCGAGCGCCTTGTCCGACATCGGCGTGCGGGTGCAAAGCGCACGCGCGTCGTCGAACATCTCCAGCGCCGCGGCGGCCACCGCCGAGTCGGCGCGCGTCAACAAGTCGGGTGTGAACCTCGATGAAGAGGCCGCCCGGCTGATCCAGTTCCAGCAGAGCTACCAGGCAGCGGCCAAGATGCTGCAGGTGGCGCAGTCCGTGTTCGACACCCTGCTCCAGACGGCAGGACGTTGATCGCAACCTTGATACGAGACCCACACCATGCGCCTGAGCACCGCCAACGCCTTTGACGCGTCGATCGAGACGCTGATGCGCCGCCAGACATCGCTGGTCAACACGCAGGAGCAGCTCACCACCGGCAAGCGGGTCAACCGGGCGAGCGACGACCCGGCCGCGGCGGCACGCGCCGAACGCGCGCTCGGCGCCGAGCTGCACACCGACGCAACGCAGCGCGCCGTGAACGCCAGCCAGACCGCCATGCAACTGGCTGAGAGCGCGCTCGGCGATGCCGGCGAGCTGCTGCAGCAGATCCGCGAGACCCTGGTGGCCGTAGGCAATGGCAGTTACACCGACGCCGAGCGCAAGGCCCAGGCCGACAAGATCGCGGGCCTGCGCCAGCAGCTCTTTTCAGTGGCCAACCGGCAGGATGGCTCGGGCACCTATCTCTTCGGCGGCCAGTCCGCAGACCAGGCCCCGTTCATCGACGGCAGCGGCGGCGTCAGCTACCGCGGCACCACCGGGCAGATCGATGCCGCATCGGGCGACCCGCTGCCGCTCACCGTCGATGGCCGCGCGGCCTGGATGAGCGCTCGCACCGGCAACGGCGTGTTCGCCGCCACCCCCACGGTCAGCTCGGGTGGCGCGTGGGTCGACACTGGCCGCGTGACCGACCCCAGCCTCGTCACCGGCTCCACCTACAGCCTGGTGTTCGACAACACCGCGGGCGTGATCACGTATTCAGTCCTGCAAGACGGCAGCCCTACGGCCATCACCGGCGCGCCCTATACCTCGGGCCAGGCGATCCAGGTCGATGGCTTGTCGGCCACCGTGACCGGCACGCCCGCCACCGGGGACCAGTTCGACTTCACGCCGTCGACGGCTGACCTCAACGTCTTCGATGCCATCGACCAAGCCGTGGCCGCGCTCCGGACGCCCATGCGCACCACGGCGCAGATCGCGCAAAGCAACTCGATGTATCTCGGGGCTGTGGATTCGGCCATGAACCAGCTGGGTTCGATGCGCAGCAAGGTGGGCGAAACGCTCAACCGCATCGAAGGCGCCACCGGCCGCCTCGACGATCTGAGGCTGGCCAGCCAGACCGAGAGAAGTAATGCCGAAGATCTGGACATGGTTCGCGCTCTTTCCGAGTTTCAGAACAAGCAGACGGGCTACGATGCAGCGCTGAAGAGCTACTCGATGGTTCAGAAGATGTCGCTCTTCAACTACATCTCGTGAGCCTTTCATCTCCTGAGACTTTCTCGTGAACGACACCTCCATTCTTGGCCAGGTCGCACTCGGCTATTCCCCCTTCATCGACCGCAGCCGCGCAGTGACCGCCACGCGGCTCACCGTGTTCCCGCTGCACCCCCAGGCCACGCCCGATGTGGCCCAGTTGCTGCACGCGGTGGGCGGCGTGTGGCCCGCCAATGGCGGCCGCGTGTCGCTCAATGTGCTCAGCGAGACGCTGCTGCAAGACCTGATGCGCGCCCAACCCGCGCCCAACCTGATGGTCGAGGTGCCGTCCTTCATGGCCACCGACCCGGCCAACATCGGCGTGCTCCAGGACCTGCACGCCGCAGGCACCGTGCTGCTCATCAAGGGCCGCCCGCTGAAGGAGCTGCCGCGCGAGGTGCTGCCGTGCTTCACCTACTCGGTGATCGACCTGGCAGACGACCGCCGCATCAACGAAACCAGCGCCGCCGCGCCTGCCGGCGTGGTGCGCAACATCCAGCACGTGCAATCGGGCGTGCGCACCATCGAAGAGCTCGAAGGCAGCTTCAAGCGCGGCGCTGCCGCCGTGCTGGGTTGGCCGATCGACGACGTGATCAACGACGCGCTCAGCAAAGGCAAGACGCCGCAGACCGATCTGCAGGTGATCGTCGAGCTGATCCAGCGTGTCGACAAGGAAGAGCCGATCGAGAAGCTCGAAGCCACGCTCAAGCGCGACCCTTCGCTCGCCTTCAAGCTCATGCGCTACATCAACTCGCCGGCCTTCGGCCTGCGGGTGGAGATCAGTTCCTTCCGGCACGCGATCATGATGCTCGGCTACCAGCGCCTCAAGCGCTGGCTCGCGCTGCTGTTGGCGACGGCGGCCAAGGACAGCAACATGAAGCCGGTCATGTTCGCCGCCGTGCGGCGCGGCATGCTGATGGAAGAACTCGTGCGCTCGTCCGGCGACGACGAGATGCGCAACGAGATGTTCATCTGCGGCGTGTTCTCGCTGCTCGACCGCATGTTCAAGCAGTCGTTCTCTGAGCTGCTCAAGACCATCCCGGTCCCTGAGCGCGTATACCAGGCACTGGTCGATCAGACCGGGCCGTACCAGCCTTACTTCGCCCTGGTGAAAGCGGTCGAGAACGAGTCGCTGTACGACTTCCAGTCGGCGGCAGATACGCTGATGCTCAGCGTGTCCGAGATCAACCGCTGCGTGCTGTCGGCATTGACGTTCGCCTCCCAGGTTGAATGAAGCCATCCCGGTGCCCACCGGGATCCGCTGCCATGCATGCTGCCGGGGTGGTGCACCGGTGCGAGGCTGCTGCGAGCAAGTGCGCTCCTGCACGCGCTGCACCTGCTTAAACTGGCCCCATGTTCGACCCCAAGTCACTGCGTCAGTTTCTCGACACGCTCCCCGATGCAGTCCTGGTGATCGATCGCGGCGCTCGCGTCTACCACGCGAATGCCGCCGCCCAGCGCTGGCTGCACACCGGCCCGAGCAGCACGCTGCAGTCACTTCAGGCCACATTGGGCGAGGCGCTGGTGCAAGCGATGCAGCAGGTGCTCAACAAGGGTGTGCAGCGCGTCGATGCCAAGGCGGCGGGCGTGCCCGACACGGCCACGCTCCCCGATGGCACCGTGTGCGACCTCACGCTCACGGCGCTCGAAGGCGAGCGTTGGGCACTGCGGATTGCACGCAAGCCTGTCGCTGACACCGCTCTCCCCACAGTGGATGCGTCGCTCGCCCAGGAGCTGCTGCGCTTCTTCTGGGAGTCGCCGTACCCCATGTGCGTGCAGGGTGCCGACTTCCGCATCGTCCAGGTCAACCAGGCCTATGCCGAGTTCACGGGCCATGAGGCCAAGTCGCTGATCGGCCGGGACCCCATCGATGACCTGCCGCCCGAGGACCGCGAGTTGGCCGTGGCCTACCGCGCGCAGTTCGATGAGCTGGAGAAAGCCGGCGCCCAGGCGCACCACCTCGTCGAGCGTCGCCTGATGCACCCGGACGGCCGCGAGCGTTGGTACCGCGCCGCCTGGCGCACCTGGGTCGATGAACAGGGCCGCCTGCGCTATCTGAGCGTGCTTCAGGACAGCACGGCCGAGCACGTCGCGCGCGAACGGGCCGACCGCTCGGTGCGCGAGCTCGACGACTGGTTCGACCTGAGCCCGGTGGGCATGGTGCTGTTCGACGAACAGGGCCTGCTCGTTCGCACCAACCCGGCCTTCGACGCGATGGTCGGGCAGGTGCCGGTGATGCTCAGCGATGCCGAGCCGGGTGTGCAGAAGCTGCTGTGCTGGCAAGACGGCGCGCCGCGGCCAACCCTGCTGCCGGGCTCACCACCCGACGAGGCGCAGACCTGGGTGATGCACGCCGATGGCAGCCTGCGCCGGCTGCGCTCCGCGGTGCGCAGCTACCTCACGCCCAACCGCCATCGCCGCTACATGGCGGTGGTCGAGGACCGCAGCGCCGAGGAAGAGCGCGACCTCGCCCAGATGCAGATCGGCGCCTTGCTCGATACGGCCGGTGTCGGCCTGGCCACGTTCCAGGAATCGTCGGGCTGGGTGCAGCACTCGGCGCCCCTGAGCGCTGCGGGGGAGGGGGCTGAAGGCCATGCACCGACGTCGGCCGCGCTGCAATCGATCCGCCGCGAACTGGTGTTGCCCGAATCGCTGCCCGAGTACGAGCGGCTGCAATACGCGCTGCGCCACGCCGAGCGCGCCGAGGTGCGGTATGCGATCCGCCACCCCGAGCTCGGTCCGCGCTGGCTGCTCACGCGGGTGGAGCCTGCCACGCTGTCGTCTGGCAAGCGAACCACCTCGGTCGTCACGCTCGACATCACCGAGCAGCACCATTCGCAGATGCGCAACGAGATGCTGCTGCGCGAGCTGACCACGATCCTGGAGAGCGCGACCGCCGGCATGGCCTATGTGCGCGGTCGGGTGCTGATGCGTTGCAACAGTCGTTTCGAGGCGCTGCTGGGCCTGCCCGCCGGCACGGCCGCCGGGTCGAGCGTGCAGGAGCTGTTCGGCAACCAGCCGCAGGCGCAGTCGCTGGTGCGTGAGATCGAAGCGGCGCTCGAGCGCAATGAGGTATTCGAGGTCGAAATTCCCATGGACCTGCCGGGCCGCGAGCGCCAATGGCTGGCCATGACCGTGCGCCAGGCCGGCAGCGAGTCGGAGGCGATTGCGGTGCTGTCCGACATCACACGCCTGAAGGCCCAGCAGCGCGAACTGCGCTCCGTGGTGCGCGACCGTGCGCTGATGTTCGACCTCACCGAAGTGGGGATCGCCTTCGTGCGCGAATCGACCATCCACCGCGCGAACGAGGCGCTGTGCCGGCTCACGGGCTACGGTGCCGATGAATGCGTGGGCCTGAAAGTGGCCTCGCTCTACGTGACGCCCACCGAGCATGAGCAATCGCGCGAGGTGATCCAGGAGGCCCTGCGCGTGCGCGGCCGCTGGACGGGCGAGCGCCAGTTGCGCCGGCGCGATGGAAGCATGATCTGGGTGCAGGTCAGCACGCGCGTGGTCGACGAGGAGCGGCCCGACCTGGGTCTGATCGCCTCTTATGTGAACGTGGACGAGCGCCGCCGTGCGCAACAGGCGCTCACCGTGCAGGCCGAACGCACGCGCGCGATCCTCGATTCGGTGCTGGTGGGCATCGTCACGGTGGGAGCAGGCGGCATCGAGTGGATGAACCGTTCGGCGCGCCGCATGTTCGGTGGGGACCTCGCCGACTTCATCGGCCAGCCGATCAGCACGGTGGCGATGCCTGGCGACGACCACCCGTTCAAGCGCACGAGCTACCTCGATGATCTGGTCGAAGGCCAGGCCGAAACCTTCGAGTGCCAAGTGAAGGCCCGCGATGGCCGCGAATTTTGGGTGGTGGGCAATGCGGTGGTCACCGGTCGTGAAGCCACCGGGCGCCAGCTCACCTTTGCCTTGCTCGACATCGAACGGCGCCGCCAGGCCGAGGCGCGCACGGCCGAGGCGCAGGCCTCGCTGCAGCGAGTGATCGAGGCCGCGCCGATGGGGATCGCGCTGTACCAGGCCGACAGCCTGCGCCTGGAGCGCATCAACCAGGCGGCGCTGACGATCCTCGGGCGCGACATGCACGACCTGGTTGGCCGCACGCCCGAGGAGATCTACGAACCAACCCTGGCAGCCCAGCGGCGCGAAGACATGACCACGGCATTGGCGTCGAGCGAGGTCACGGTGCGTGAGTACCGATTCGAGGCCAGGGGCGAGAGCTACGTCCTGGACGCGCGTTACCTCCCACTGGCCGCGCCCGGTGCGCCCCCCGACCAGTTGCTGCTGGTGGCCACGGACGTGACCGAACAGCGCGCCGCGCAGGAGGCCCGCTTCGAGGCCGCCATCGCGCAGCGCGAGATGCTGGTCAAGGAGGTTCACCACCGCATCAAGAACAACCTGCAGGGCGTGGCCGGCCTGCTCCAGCAGATCGGCGCGCGCAAGCCCGAGATGGCGCCGGCCATTGCCGAGGTGGTGGGCCAGGTGCAGGCGATCGCGCAGGTCTACGGCCTGCAGGTGGGCGTGACCGGGCCGCTGCGGGTGAAGAGCGTATTGGAGGCCATCACGAGCTCGGTGCAGCGGACCTTCGGCCGCACGATCACGCTCACGGTGGAAGGCCCGGCGCCGCATGTGTGGGCGCTGCCCGAGGCGGAGTCGATCCCGATCGCGCTCACCATCAACGAACTGCTCACCAATGCCATCAAGCACAGCGCCGCGTTCGGGGCGCCCGACGTGCAATGCCGCCTGGTCTGCGCCGACGCCTCGATCCAGATCGTGATCGCCAATCGCGGCATGCTGCCGGACGGCTTCAACCTGGCGCGTGTGCCTGGCGGCGTGTCGGGGCTGGGGCTCGTGCGCGCATTGCTGCCGCGTCGCAGTGCCAGCCTGAGCATCGAGCAGCAAGGCAACGAGGTGGTGGCCAGCATCCATCTCGTGGTGCCCGGCGTGACGCGGCTCGAACCCGCCTGAACCTGTCGCTGCGAAGCACGCCCGGCTGCGCCTTCTTACACACGCGCCATCCTTTGCCCGTGGTGGGCGAAGGGGGTTTCAGCCACAATGAAGTCCCTCTGCGGCAGGGGTTTGCGTGACGGTTCAAAAGGGCAAGATTCTCGTGGTCGATGACGACCGGCTGGTGCTGGCCACGTTGGCGCACGGCCTGACCGCCGCCGGCTACGAAGTCATCGACGCCGACAACGGCGACGACGCCATCCTGCTTGCTCGCTCTCAGCGCCCTCAGCTCGCGCTGCTCGACATCCGCATGGAAGGCAAGAGCGGCTTCGACGTTGCCGCCTACCTGCGCGAGTACTGCCAGATGCCCTTCATGTTCTTGTCGGCCTTCTCCGACGACGACACGGTGGCGCAGGTCAAGGCCCTGGGCGCCGTGGCGTATCTCGTCAAGCCCCTCGACATCCACCAGATCGTGCCGGCCGTCGAAGCCGCCTTCGCCCAGATCGCCCTGCGCGACACCGACGCCCCCGCCGAATCACCGCCGCTCGGGGAGGCCCTGAGCCAAACCGTCGCGATGGCGGTCGGCGTGCTGATGCACCGCTATTCGCTCCCGCGCGCGGCGGCACTGCAGCGCCTGCAAAAGCTGGCAACGACCGAATCGCGCCCCTTGACCGTTCAGGCCGAGCGCTTGCTGGAAGCCGTGGAATTGCTCTCGAAGCCGGGCGAGGCCTGAGGCGAAAGCGCAGCGAATCGCCTCCATCAAGCAACGCGCGCGGCGCCAGCCACATCTTGTCCACTGGGCAAGATGAGTCCGTGCTCAGCCCCTTGGGGGCAGGAGCGCAGCGACCTGGGGCTAACTCACCCAGAACACAAAGCGCGCCCCGCGATCGACTTCGCCTTCGGCCCAGATGTCGCCGCCATGGCGGCGGATGATGCGCCGCACCGAGGCCAGGCCGACGCCGGTACCCTGGAAATCGGTCGCGCTGTGCAGGCGCTGGAACACACCGAACAGGCGGTCGGCAAAGCGCATGTCGAAACCCGCGCCGTTGTCGCTCACGCAGATGGCGGGGCGGCCCTCGTGCAGCACCTGCTCGCAGCGAATGCGCGGCTCGCGCGCCTTGGCGGTGTATTTCCAGGCGTTGCCGAGCAGGTTTTCGAGTGCCACGCGCAGCAAGGTGGCGTCTCCCTGGACTTGCATGCCCGGCTGCACGTGGACATCGACGTTGCGGCCCGGTGACTGCCGGCGCAGGTCGTCGACGATGTAGCCGATGAGCTGGCTCAGGTTCACTGGTTGGCGCGCCAGCGGCCGCGCGGAAAGCTGCGACAGCGCCAGCAGCGCGTCGATCATGCTGTTCATGCGCGCGGCGGCACCGAGCACACGGTCGAGGTGGTCGTTGCCGATGCGGTCGAGCAAGCGCCCGTAGTCTTCCTTCAGGATGCGGGTGAAGCCTTCGACCACGCGGATCGGGGCGCGCAGGTCGTGCGAGATCGTGTAGCCGAACGCCTCGTGGTCGCCAGTGGTGGCGTCGGCGGCGGGCTCTGCCGTTTCGATGGGCGATTGAATTTCGGCGGGCAGTGCGCTAGCCGTGCCAATGTGGCCGGCGTAGCGGCCCTCGGCATCGAGCACCGGCACGCCGCGCAGGAGCAGCGGTACGGCGCGGCCGTGGTCATCCGGCTGGGAAACGCTCACGGCCGGCAGGTGGGCCTGGCTCTGCAGGCGCGTGCGCAAGCTGTCGTCGGGCACCTTGAAGTGCTCCCACAACAACGGCTTGCCTGCGAGCGGTGCGCCCGCGGCCCCGCTGGACGCCGGCGGGCGCAACAGGATGAGCCGGTGTTCGGCGTTGGTGTGCCAGACCCACGCGTCGACGCTGCTTGCGAGTGCCTGGGCCTGGGCGCGGCTGGCCTGCAAATCGGATGCGAGCTCCTGCAGCCGGCGCTGTGATTGCCACGCCCACGTCGCCGCACCGGCGGCTGCAGCCAGGGCGAGCAACGCCAGCGCGGAGAGCAACGCAAAAGTCATCGAAATGATTGTAAGGACTGACCCACGCGCATCCTGCGTTGCAAGCAGGGGTCAAGTCACTGCGGGTTTGTGCCGAAAACTGGTGCGGTATCCCGTATCCCGACTCCATGCTTTCACTGACATCCCGCCCGCCGATTGCCGAGACTTCCGCCTCGGCCGGCACGACGGCGCCTGCGACGGCGCACCCTGGTGAGGTGCCGGTTTCGGGCTTTTCTCACGACCTGATGGAGCATCTGCCGGCCAGCCTCTTCGTGCTGGACCTGAAAGACCGCCGAGTGCTGCGCATGAATGCCCATGCGGAGCGCGAGTTCGGCGTGCGGCGCGATGACGTGGTGGGCAAGACGCTCCCGGACGTCTTCGGCGAACACCTGCGCGAGCCGGTCGAGCTGGCCATGGCCGATGCGATGGCCAGCCTGAGCTCGGTCGATCGTGACTTCGAGGTCAACGCACCTGAAGGGCCCCGCGTCGTCGAGACGCGCTACCTTGCGCTGCGCGACGCGCAGGGCGATCCCACCGTGATGATCCTGCTGGCGCGCGACGTCACGACCGACCATGAGCGCGACCTGGAGCTGCAAAGGGCGCGTTCGGCCGCAGAGCAGGCCAGCCAGGCCAAGAGCCAGTTCCTGGCCAGCATGAGCCATGAGATCCGCACACCCATGAACGGCATCCTCGGCATGACGGAGCTGCTGATGGGGACGCAGTTGTCCGACAAGCAACGGCGCTTCGTGCAGGCGGTGTACCGCTCGGGCGAGTCGTTGCTGGAAATCATCAACGACGTGCTCGACTTCTCGAAGATCGAGGCCGGGAAGCTGGAGCTGGCGCAGGTCGATTTCGCACTGCGCACGGTCGTCGAAGACACGCTCGAACTGCTGGCACCGCGTGCGCACGAAAAGGGCGTGGAGCTCGGCTTTCGAGAAGAACCCGGGCTGCCGGTGGTCGTGCGCGGCGATCCGCTGCGGCTGCGTCAGGTGCTGACCAACCTGGTGGCCAATGCGATCAAGTTCACCGAGCAGGGCGAGGTGGTCGTGTCGCTCGCTGCGGCGCCTGGCGGTCTGCCTGGCTGCTACGCCTTCAGTGTGCGAGACACCGGCATCGGCATCGAAGGCGAGGTCTTGCCCCGCCTGTTCAGCGCGTTCACGCAAGCCAGCGCCGGCATGTCGCGGAGGTACGGTGGCACGGGCCTGGGCTTGAGCATCTCCAAGCAACTCGTCGAGTTGATGGGCGGCGAGATCTCGGCCAGCAGCCGGCCCGGCCTGGGGTCGGAGTTCAGCTTCGTGCTGCCCTTCGGCCTGGTCGACACCACATCGGATACCGGCCCGGGCGCCTTCGGTCTGGATCTGGTGACCATGCCGCGCCTGCGCGTGCTGGTGGTGGATGACAACGAGACCAACCGCATCGTGCTGCTCGACATGCTCACCGCCTGGGGCATGGCGGTGGAGCAGGCCGAAGACGGCAGGCGGGCGCTGGACATTCTGCAGGGTCGAACGGCGATCGCGCCGACCTTCGATCTGGCCCTCATCGACATGCGCATGCCGCAGCTCGATGGCATGGGGCTCGCGCTGGCCCTGCAGGCGGCCGGCACGCAACCCAACCTGAAGAAGGTGCTCTTGTCTTCGCTTTCCGCGCCAGACGACGTGCGGGCCGCCCACCAGGCCGGTTTCCACCGTTTCGTGCCCAAACCGATCCGCAAGGTCGACTTGCGGCAGGCCATTCTGGGTATTTCTGCCACGATTGCGGAGACCGACCGATTGACGCCACGCCTGAACGCTCACATCCTTGTGGTCGAAGACAATGCGGTCAACCAGGAAGTCATCGGGCAGATGCTCCGCATGCTGGGATGCCGGGTTCAGGTCTGCAACGGCGCGCTGGCGGGTTTGCGGGCCATGTGCGAAAAGTCCTTCGATCTGGTGCTCATGGACATACAAATGCCTGGGATGGACGGGGTGGAGGCGCTGAACTGGTTCCGTCGCGGCAGCCCGGGGCGGTTCAACTTCCTGACTTCGGCAGATACTCCGATCATTGCTGTCACGGCCAATGCCTTGGGGGGCGACGAAGAGCGCTTCCTCGGCATGGGGTTCGATGATTACCTGTCCAAACCTTTCCGCCAGAGCCAATTGCTTGCCATGTTGACCAAACGCCTGCGCCCCGTTGCTGCCGCCGAATCGGGTGGCCTGGGCGCGTCCGGGGGAGGGCAGACCGAAGCGCCCGCCCATGCATCGGCCGCGGGTGGCGATGCCGGCGTGCTCGATGCACAGGCGCTCGAACGCCTGCGCGAGCTCGACCCGACCGGCGAGAACCAGCTCATGAGCCGGGTGGTCAACGCCTTCGACACCTCGGTTGGCCGGCTGATGCCGCAGATCGAAGACGCGTTGAAGGCCGGCGACCTCTCGGGCATCCGCCATGTTGCGCACACTCTCAAGTCGTCGTCTGCCAGCATCGGGGCCATGAAGCTCTCGAAGATCTGCGCAGAGGTCGAGACCCGAGCCCGCCACGAGCAGGCCGACGGCATGGCCGAACGCATCGCCGAGATGCAGGCGGAGGTCGAAGTCGTGCGGGCCGCATTGCGGCTGGTGCAGGGCTGAGGCGCGAGGCGCAGACGAGATGAGTTTCAGCACCTCCCTGGGCGATGAAGACCTGCTGGGTCGGCCCAAGGTATTGCTGGTCGACGACGACGAGGTCAACCTCCTGCTCACCGCCATCGCGCTTCGTGAGCGCGGTTTTTCGATCACCGAAGCCACCAGCGGCGAGCGCGCCATACAGCTGCTCACCGAGTGGCTGCCCGACGTGGTGGTGCTGGATGCCCTGATGCCCGGGCTCGACGGTTTCGAGACCTGCCAGGAGCTGCGTCACCTGCCGGGCTTCGAGTCCCTGCCCGTGCTCATGCTCACCGGGCTGGACGACGACGCCTCCATCACCCGCGCCTACGAGGCCGGGGCCACCGACTTCTTTGTCAAGTCGACCCAATGGAGCCTGCTCGCCGGCCGCTTGCGCTACCTGCTGCGCTCATCGCGCACGCGAATGGAGCTGGAACGCAGCAAGGCCAAGCTGGCTCGCGCACAAGACCTGGCGCGCATGGGCAGCTTCGACTGGCGCGTGGGCACGGGCAGCCCGATCTTCTCGATCGAAGGCATGCGCGTGTTCGGGCTCAGCCCTGGTGAGCGCATGGGCATGCGCGATGTGCTGCGCATGATCCCGGCCGACGGGCGCGAGGGTTTCATGATGGTGCTGCACGACGTGTACCGCCACAGCTCCGTGCTCGCGACCGACATCCCCGTGCTGCTTCGAGACGGGCGGCAGCAGCGCATCATCCATGTCGAGGCCGAGCCCGAGTTCAACGAGCACGGCAACCTCTCCGGCTACACGGGCATCGTCCAGGACGTGACCGACCGCCGCATGGCAGAAGACAAGATCCGCCACCTGGCGAACTTCGATGCGCTCACGGGCCTGCCCAACCGCCGCCAGCTCATCTGGCGCACCGAGCGCGCGCTCGAACATGCTCGACGGCTCAACCACCCGGTGGCGCTGCTGCTGATCGATCTGGATCGCTTCAAGATCATTAACGACACCCTGGGCCATGGCGCGGGTGACGAGTTGCTGATGGAGGTGTCGCGCCGGCTGCGCTCGTGCGTGCGCCACTCCGACCAGGTGATGGAAAGCTCCATCGAGTCGATGGGCTCGCGCTCGCACCGCACGCTCGAAGCCGTGGGCCGCCTGGGTGGCGACGAGTTCGTGGCGCTGCTGCCCGAAGTCTCTGACGAAGCTGATGCCGAGCGCGTGGCCGATCGCATCCTGGCCGTCATGCGCGAGCCGATTTTCGTGGGTGGCCAGGAGTGCTTCGTCACCGCGAGCGTGGGTATCGCCATGTTCCCGCGCGACGGCGCCACGGTCGCCGACCTGATGCGCAACTCCGACGTGGCCATGTACTCGGTCAAGGCACAGGGCCGCAACGCCGCGCTGCTTTACCGCCCGGCGCTGGCAGGCAAGGGCCGCGAGAAGCTCGAACTCGAAAGCGCGCTGCACAAGGCCATCGAGCGCAACGAACTGGTTCTGCACTACCAGCCCAAGGTCGACGTGCGTGGCGCGAAGATGGTGGGCGTCGAGGCGCTGATGCGCTGGCAGCGTGGCAGCGTGCTGGTGCCGCCGGGTGAGTTCATCCCGCTCGCCGAAGAGACCGGCCTCATCATCCCGCTGAGCGAATGGGCCATCCGCGAGGCGGCCCGCCAGGCGCGCTTGTGGCAAGACAGCTTCGGCTTTACCGATTCGATTGCCGTCAACCTGCCCAACCGGCTGTTCGAGCGCACCGATCTGGTCGAACACATCCATCAGGCCGTCACGACCTACGGTGTGTCGCACCATGCCATCGAGCTCGAGATCACCGAGACCGGGCTGATGAAAGACCTGCAGAACGTCATCCCCTCGCTGCACCGGCTCAACGAGATCGGGGTCGAGATCTCCATCGATGACTTCGGTACCGGGTACTCGTCGCTCGCGTACCTGACCACGTTGCCCATCAGCGAGCTGAAGATCGACCGCTCGTTCGTGCGCGATCTGGGCATGACGCCCCAGAGCTCGGCGGTCGTCACCGCCATCATTGCGCTGGCCCGATCGCTCGGCCTGCGTGTGATCGCCGAAGGCGTGGAGAACATGCGCCAGATGGAGGTGCTGCACCGCCTCGGTTGCGTGGTGATGCAGGGCTTCCTGTTCAGCAAGGCCCAGCCCCCTGAAATGCTGGAGCAGTGGCTGGAGCAGACGGTGCTGCCGCGCAAGGCGCCGTGGATCGTCAATGCCGACGATGCCGACGCCACCGACGCCCTGCGCGCGGCCATCGAGGCCCGCTCACGCTTCGGCCCCCAGGGCTAAAGACTGGCCGATTCAGGCCGATAGCACTGCGATGGACACGACACGCGCCGTTGCGCCTCGAGCTGCCGGCGAAGCCTTGCCGCCCCAACTAGCCAAGGCCGCGCTCCGCCGCCTGGTGATGGAGCGCTTGGAGCCCACCCCGGAGAACTACGCCCGGGCCTACTACCAGGAGGCCGGCACTCAGCCCCCTGCCACACCCACAGCCTCCGCCGCACCGAGCCGCGAGGAGCTGGCGACGCAGGGCGCAGCGCTGGCCGGGCTGATCGAACGCGTGGTGCGTGGGGTTCAGCGCGGCGGACGGCAATGGACCACTGCCCGCAAGAAGGACAGCCTGCAACGCGTGCTCACGAGCTCGCGCAGCGACCCGCAGCGACTGCAGCAGAGGCTCGGGCAACTGTTGGCTGGCTGGGAGACCGACACCATCGAGGGCGCGGTCGATCCCGAAGCGATGGATGCCGTTGTCGAGCAACCTTGGGCCGACCCGACGCAACCGGCGCCGCTGATAGACGCGGCGGGTTCCACGCCGGCGGCAGACGAATCCACGCCCATCTGGCACGAGCTCATCGCGCACCTAGGCGGCACCCTGCAGCAGGCGTTGCCGCCGCCGCCCGCGCCCAGCAGCGAATTGGCCGACGAGCTGGCTGAAATCACCGCACGCATCCGTGCCCGTGGCCCGACGATCGGCCAGAGCGACGAGATCGACAAGCTGTGCAAACGCGCCGCGCGCGTGCTCGCACACCGCCATCACCTCATCGACCAGTTGAGCGGCCTGTGCGAGAAGCTCACCGCCAGCCTCACCGACCTGGCCGAAGACGAAAGCTGGGCGCAGGGCCAGTGCGAGGCCATGAAGAACGAGATCGAGTTCGGCCTCACCGCACGCAGCGTGCGTTCGGTGAACGAGCTGCTCGACAACACCCGCGAGCGCCAGCGGCAACTTCGCGTCGAGCGCGCGGCCGCGCAGCAGCAGCTCAAGCTGCTCATCACGCGCATGCTCAGTGAACTGGGCGAACTCGGCTCGCAGACGGGCCGCTTCCACGACAACCTCGGCCGCTATGCCGACGTGATCGAGAAGGCCGATTCGCTGGAAAGCCTGGCCGGCGTCGTGCGCGAGATGGTCGAGGAAAGCCGCACCGTGCAATCTCTGGTGAAGCTTGCGCAGGGCAAGATGCAGTACGAGCACGAGCGCGCCACCGACCTGTCGGAGCGCGTGGTCGAACTCGAGACCGAGCTTCGCCGCCTCTCCGAAGAAGTCTCGACCGACCAGCTCACCAAGATCGCCAACCGCCGCGGCCTGATGCAGGCCTTCGACGCCGAGAAGGCGCGGCTTGAACGCGAGGGCACGGCGCTGTCGATCGGTTTGCTCGACGTCGACAACTTCAAGCGGCTCAATGACGAGCTCGGCCACAACGCGGGCGACACCGCCCTGAAGTCGCTCGCCGCCGTGGTGAGCAAGGCCTTGCGTCCTATGGACCTGGTGGCGCGCTACGGTGGCGAGGAGTTCGTCGTGTTGCTGCCCAACACGCCCGTCGCCGAAGGCGAGCAGATCCTGACGCGGCTGCAGCGCTCGCTGAGCGGCGGCCTGTTCATGCACGAGCAAAAGCAGGTGTTCGTCACTTTCTCGGCCGGGGTCACCGCCTATCGGCCGGGCGAACGGATCGAAGTCGCCCTGGAGCGCGCCGACGAAGCCTTGTACGAGGCCAAACGAACCGGAAAGAATCGCACCTGCGTCGGGTGAGCCGTTTGCCCTACATTCACTGTCACCCTTCTCACGGAGAGCGCCATGACAGTTGAAAACAGCCTTGTGCATCGCAGCAAGACCCTCGCCCTGGCAGGCGCCGTGGTGGCGGCAGGGTTCATCTCGGGCTGTGCCTCGACGCAGCTCGACGCTCAATGGGCCGACCCCCAACTGGCCGCCAATGCACCGCTGCGCGGCGCGCGGGTGCTCGTCGTCTGCGAGGCCACCGATCTCGTGCTGCGACGCATCTGCCAAGACCAGATCGGCGCGCAACTTCGCATCTTCAATGCCACGCCAGTCGACGCGCCAGACGTGCCCGCGACCGGCCCGGTCACGTCCGCTCAGTACGTTTCAGCCGCAAAAACTGCCGGCGCCAAGGCTGTGATCGTGACCACCGTGGCCCAGAACAGCACCGTGGTCAGCCCGGGTTTCTCGATCGGCCTGGGCATGGGCGGCGGTGGCGGCAGCGGCTTCGGCGGCATGGGCGTGTCCGCGCCCGTGGGCGGTGGCGCCGTTTCGACCGGCTACGCGGCCAACGGCACGATCACCGACAGCGCGAGCGGCCGCGTGATGTGGACGGGCCGTGCAAGCGCCCCGCCGTCGAACGACGTGAACATGCAACTCGGTGACCTGGCGCGCGTGCTGGTCACCTCGGCGGGGAAGGCGGGGGTGTTCTGACGGGACTGGGCCTAACGTGGGGGCCCTGGCGGAAGCGGTGAGATTCGAACTCACGGACGGTTGCCCGTCGCCGGTTTTCAAGACCGGTGCAATCGACCACTCTGCCACGCTTCCTGGATCGAACACCTGCGAATGCAGGTGTGAGTGAGACCCGCGATTGTAGTCACCCCGGGCGCTGTGCCTGCTCGCACTTCACCTGGATGACTTCACGTTGGTCACCATCGATGCGCACGGCGGTGAGGTGCCCGCCCCAGACGCAGCCGGTGTCGATGGCCAGCAGGTCGGGTCGGTTCACGAGACCCAGCGTTGACCAGTGTCCGAAGGCGATGGGCACGCCCTGCGTCTGGCGCCCGGGCGCCTCGAACCAGGGGATGTGATCGGCGGTCGCACGGGCAGCGCTTTCCTTGGACTTGAGTTCGAGTGAGCCATCGGCCGAGACGAATCGGATGCGAGTGAGGGCGTTGACGGCGAAGCGCAGCCGCTCGGTGTCGCGAAGCGCTGGGTCCCAGATGGCGGGGTCGTTCCCGTACATGGTCGCCAGGAAGTCGCCTGCATCTGCGCCGCGCAGGCAGCGCTCCACTTCGCCGGCCAGCAGCAAGGTGGTGGCCGCGTCCCACTGCGGTGGTACACCGGCGTGAACCATCAGCCACCCGTGCGCCTGTATCGCCATCTGCTGCTGGCGCAGCCACTCGATGAGTTCGGGGCGGTCAGGTGCTTCGAGCAACTCGCCCAGGGTGTCGCTTCGGCCGACCTTTCGTACGCCATGGACGACCGCGAGCAGGTGCAGGTCGTGGTTGCCGAGCAGGCAGGTGGCGGCGCTGCCGAGCTTCTTGAGCAGGCGCAGCGTGCGAAGCGATGCCGGGCCGCGGTTGACCAGGTCGCCCAGAAAGTAGGCGTGGTCGCGCGAGGGAGAAAAGTCGATCCGTGCAAAGAGCCGCTCCAAGGCGTCGCAGCAGCCCTGGAGGTCGCCGATCAGGTAGTTCATGGCGACATTCTGCGGGCTTGTCGCGGTGGCGCAAGCGCACTCTGATACGCTTCCTTGCTTCTCGGTACGGCATTCCGGGTGGGCCCCGGTTCATGGATACAGCGCTTCTCGTCTTCCTGATCTTGCTCAACGGGTTGTTCGCCATGTCGGAGATGGCGCTCACCGCAAGCCGCCGGGCACGGCTGCAAGTGATGGTGGAGACCGGCGACGCCGGCGCCAAGATTGCCATGGACCTGCACGAGAACCCGACCAAGTTCCTGTCCACGGTGCAGATCGGCATCACGTCGATCGGTGTCTTGAACGGCATCGTCGGTGAAGCGGCCTTCTCGCAGCCGCTCTCGGTGTGGCTGATCGACAGCTTTCATGTGTCGGAGCGCGCGGCCGGCATCTCGGCCACGGGCCTGGTGGTGATGTGCATCACCTTCCTCACGATCATCTTCGGCGAACTGGTGCCCAAGCGCCTGGGTCAGATGTACCCGGAGGTGGTGGCCCGCTTCGTGGCCTACCCGATGGAGTGGCTCTCGCTGATCGCGCGGCCGTTCGTGCGCGTGCTGTCGTGGTGCACCGAGGGCACGCTGCGCCTGATGGGCATTCGCGGCGGCCCTAACCGGTCGGTGACTGAAGAAGAGATCGCCGCCAGCCTCGAAGAAGGGCTGGACGCGGGTGTGATCGAGGCGACCGAACACCAGATGGTTCGCAACGTGTTTCGCCTCGATGACCGCACGGTGGGCTCGATGATGATTCCGCGCACGGACATCGTCTGGCTCGATGTGGATGCCGAATCCGACGACTTGCTGCGCGCCATGGCGCAGGCCGAGCATTCGCGCTACCCGGTGTGCCGGGGCGGCTTGAGCGATGTGCTGGGCGTGATCTCGGCGCAGACGCTGTTGCAGCAACTCATGCAGGGCCAACCGCTCTCGCTCACCAGCAAGCTGCAGCCGCCGGTGTTCGTGCCCGAGACGCTGTCGGGCATGGAGCTGCTGGAGCAGTTCCGTGCATCGAGTGCGCAGCTCGTGTTCGTGGTCGACGAGTACGGCGAGGTGCAGGGTGTGATCACCGTGCGCGACGTGCTGGAGGCGATCACCGGTGAGTTCACCACGCCCGCGGCGGAAGACGCCTGGGCCATTCGCCGAGAAGATGGGAGCTGGCTCTTCGATGGCCTGATCCCGGTGCCGGAGCTGAAAGACCGGCTCGGCCTGCGGGAGCTGCCCGAAGAAGATCGCGGCCGCTACAACACGCTGGCGGGCATGGTCATGCTGCTGCTGGGGCGCTTGCCCAAGACGACCGACGCAGTCGAGTGGGAAGGCTGGCGTTTCGAGGTGGTCGACCTCGACGGCAAGCGCGTGGACAAGGTGCTGGCCTCGCAATTGCAAAACGCCACGGAATGACGCTGAGCCCTCGCATGCGCGCAGGCGCGGAGCGCGATGCTCAGGCGACTCGGGCCTGGTTCGCGAGGGCCTGATCGCTGCGCGACTCGGCGAGCGATGTTTCGGCGCTCTGCAGCAGTTCCTGGCCGGTGGTGCCGTCCAGCGGGTGAATGGCGTAGCCCACGCGGCAGGTGATGCGCAAGTTGCTCAAGGTGCGGTACGAGAAGCTGCGCTGCAATTCGGCGATCACGCGGGCCTTCATCGCAAAGAGGAAGGGCCTGCAGTCGCCGGCCGGGCCGCCGAGCAGCAGCACGAACTCGGTGTCGCCGAGGCGGAACACCTTGTCTTCTCGGCGGGTCAGGTGGCGCAGGCGCCGGTCGGTCTGGATCAGCACCTGGTGAGCGGCCTCGCGCCCGTAGTTCTCGATGAGGGGGCCGAAGCCGTCCAAGCCCACCTGCAGCAAGCACAGAGTCTGTTCGCGCGACTGCAGGTCTTGCGAAAGATAGTCGGCGCTCAGCGCGACCGACTCGGCGCCGCAGACGTTGGTCAGGCTGTCGCGATGAACCTTGAGCAAGGGCTCTGCGGTGAGCGAGCGCGGCCCGGTACTTGGGGAAGTGCGTTCGATGCGGTCGGTGCGACGGCGTGCGGGGCGGGTGGCTTGCGCGGTTTCGGCCATGGCGGGCAGGGCCGGCGTGGTCGGGGCGTTGCGGCGCGCCAGGCGATGTGCGATCAGGCCCACGGCGAGGCACGAGGCCCACACGGCCACGGCGAAAGCGCTCTGCGCTGCCGCGATCGCGCCGACGAGCGCCAGCGCACCGGGGGCGGCGCGCGTGGCGGCCGCCTGGGCTGGCGACCGGGTGTGCATCGGGGCGGTGGCGGGGCTGTTCATCGTGAGGGTTGCGCCCCGCTACATGCGTGAGCGCGTGTGCTCAATTGTCGAATGCGTGATCGGGCGATGTCGCGGCAATAAGCACGCTTTTTGCCGCTCTGTTCGAAACAGAGTGTGCTCAAAGCATCAGCTTGGCTGCGTAGCCCGTCATTTCGAGGTAGCCGCGCCCGACCACGCTGCCGTGCTCGTCGAGCAGATCGCTCAGGCCTTCCCAATAGAAGTTGCCGGTGCTGGCGCGGCTGTCGAGCTCCTGGGCGTCGAAGAGTGCGCGCACGGTGTGCCGGCCGGCCGGGGTTTCGATCATCCAGTCCACCGGGTAGCGGGCCTGCGACGCAGGGCTTTGCCAGACGCGCTGCGGCTCGAAGCGAACCTCATCTGCTGCGAAGACGCGCACGCTGCCGCCGGGGCGGCGCAGGCTGCCACCCGCGTAGAGCGTGCTGCCGTCATTGCGGCGCAGGCGGAAAGCGGTGAGGGCGCTGCCGTCGCCGAGGTTCATGCCGATCCAGTCCCAGCCCTGGGTGGCGGGGTCGAGCAGGGTGTCGGCCCATTCGTGGTCGAGCCAGGCGCGGCCTTGCACGGGTTGCGTGTGGCCGTCGACGGTGAGCGTGCCGCTGGCCGCCAGCTGTGGCTCGCTGTAGTAGTGGCTGGCCGATTCGGGGTGGGGGCCCTGGGGGGCGCTCTTTCGGGAGTAGCCGGCGTCTCCCTGCAGCAGCAGTGGCTGGGTGGGCTGCAGGCTGAGCCTGAGGGCAAACCCGGCGCTATCGCTCTGGAGCGTGGCGTCGTAGCGGCCGGTCACGTTGCGGCGCAGCGACCAGTCGCGCAACTGCAATCGGGTGTCGCCTGTGGCCGCCTCGGCGATGCCGAAGCCCGCACGGGCAATGCGCTGGTCGTGCCGCAGGCGCCGGCCCTGCACGTCGCTCAGCGCGGCGTGGGCGAACACGATCTCGTGAGCAGCGAAGCGGCTGCGCATCTCGGGCCCCAGGCCGGTACGGGTGCGAAAGAAGGTGAGCTGGAATCCATGGAGCCGCTCGCCGGCCTGCAGCGCGCCGGTGAGGTACCACCACTCGATGCGGGCATCGGGGTGAGCGCCGAAATCTGCGGGGAAAACCAGCGGGCGAGGCCGCACCGGTCCGCCCTGCGCCAGGGCGGGCCGCGGTGCGATGAAGGCGGCGTTGGCCAGAGCCCACAGCAGGTCTCGGCGTTTCATGTGGCCAAGCATGGCATGCCAGATCACAATGCAGGGTTCCCCTGTGCTTGCTGCCGATGACCCAATTCTCCCTGCCCGAAGACTTTGATCTGGGCGAACACTTCGATCACAGCACCCTCACCAAGGCCATGGCGCTCAAGCCGCAGCAGGCGGTGCTGGCCATGCAGGTCGACGGCCCGCGCCTCGTGACGCGGGTGCACGGCATCGGCCCGACGGCGCACCAGCAGAGCATTGCGTGGGTGAACGATCGCCGCCTGGGGCTGCGGCTCGAGGGCCGCTGCAGCTGCCCCGTGGGCGTCAACTGTCAGCATGTGGCGGCGGCGCTCATGGCCTACGAGGCCCAGCAGATCCGCATCAAACGGGGCCTGCCCGAGACGCCCGGTGTGGCCTCGCCCACGGTGCGCCCGGCCGACCCGCCGCCACCGGCCATGGTCGAACTCGGCACGCTGGCCCTCGTGCCCGTGCTGCGGCTCACGACCTGTGTGGACGTGGCCTCCGAGGCGCTGCTGCACCACCGCTATGGCTCGGCCACGTCGCGCAACACCACGGTTCGCCAGGGGGCGGCGCAACTCATCTACCGCTACCAGCCGCCAACCGGCAAGGCGCTGGACTACCACTTCCCGGCCGGCAGCGCGACCACCACGCTGGCCGAGATCAACGACCCGGCGCGGCCGGGGGGCGTCGTGATGGGGCATTTTCAGCGCCAGTCGCCGGCCGAGGCGGGCGCTTTTCGCACGTTGCTGGGTGAACTGGAGATGCGGCCCTGGAGCCTCTCGGCCGGCATGGCCATGGAGAGGCTCACCCGCTTGCAGGCCGCGCGGGTTCAGTCGTCGGTGCTGCCTGCGGCCATGGAAAACACGCCGATGCTGCTCGTGCCTCAGCGCCGCGAGCGCTGGCCCGAACTGCTGGCGCACCACATCCCTGCGCTCGAAGCGCGTGGCTGGGTGGTCGAGGTGGCAGCCGACTTCCCCTTCGAGCTGCACACACCTGACGAGTGGGATGTCGACATCTCAGAAGAAGCCGGCGGCAACTGGTTCAGCGTGGGCTTGCAGGTCAATGTCGAAGGCCAGCCGGTGAATCTGGTGCCGCTGCTGGTGAGCCTGGTGCAAAGCGGCTGGCTGAACGTCGATGCGGCCATGCGCCACGGCGACACGGGCGACGTGCTCGTGCCCTGGGGCAGCGACGCGCCGGCGCAGCCCGGAACCGCACCGCGCCAGCGCTTGCTGCGCCTGCCGGTGGTGCGTGTGGCGCCGCTCATGGAGTGGCTGCGCACGGTGTTCCGCCTGGGCGACCGGCCGCCGGCGTCGGCCCTGAGGTTGTCGCGCTTCGACCTGGGCACGCTCGAATCGCTGGCGAGCGGCGCTCGCGTGAAGGCGCCACCGAGCTTCACCGAGTTGATCGAGCAGGTGCGCCTGCTGGGCAGCGGCCAGAGCCTGCCGCCGGTCGAGGTGTCGCCGAACGTGCAGGCCACCCTGCGCCATTACCAGGCCGACGGTTTGTCGTGGATGAGCTTCCTGCGCAGCGCGCGCCTGGGTGGCATCTTGGCCGACGACATGGGCCTGGGCAAGACGCTGCAGGCGCTCGCCTTGCTGCAGGGCGAGCTCGATGCGGGGCGGCTCGACCGCCCCAGCCTCGTCGTCGTGCCCACGAGCCTGATCGGCAACTGGGAGACCGAAGCCCGCCGCTTCACGCCGCAGCTCAAGCTCGTGGTGCTGCACGGGGCGCACCGGGCGCGGCATTTCAAGAACATCCCCGGAGCGCATCTCGTCGTCACCAGCTACCCGCTGGCCATGCGTGACGTGGCCACGCTCGGCGCGCAGGAGTGGCATTACCTCATGCTCGACGAAGCCCAGCGCATCAAGAACAGCCGCAGTCAGGCGGCTGTCTCGGTGAAGGGCCTGAACGCGCGCCACCGGCTGTGTTTGTCCGGTACGCCCTTGGAGAACCACCTGGGCGAGCTGTGGAGCCTGATGGATTTCGTCTGCCCCGGATTGCTGGGCAGCGAGGCGCAGTTCCGCGAGCACTACCGCACCCCCATCGAGCGGCGGCACGACGTTCTGCGCGCGCAGCAGCTGGCCCGGCGCGTGCGGCCCTTCTTGCTGCGCCGTACCAAGCAGCAGGTGGCGCAGGAGCTGCCCGCCAAGACGGAATCGCTACTTCGCGTTGAACTCCACGGCACCCAGCGCGACCTGTACGAGACCGTGCGCGCCACCATGGACGGCAAGCTGCGCGACGTGATCGCGCAGCAGGGCCTGGCGCGCAGCCAGATCATGGTCCTCGATGCGCTGCTGCGCCTGCGGCAGGTGTGCTGCGATCCGCGCTTGCTCAAGCTCGGCGAGGGCCAGACCGACCCCGCGCGGCCGCACCATCCGTCGGCCAAGATGGAGCTGCTGCTCGACCTGCTGCCCACGCTGATCGAAGACGGCCGGCGCGTGCTGCTGTTCTCGCAGTTCACCGAGATGCTGTCGCTGATCGAGATCGAACTCGGCCGATTGAAGCTGCCCTACCTCATGCTCACCGGCGAGAGCAAGGACCGCGGCTCGCTCGTGGCGCGCTTCCAGCAGGGCGAGGTTCCGCTGTTCCTCATCAGCCTGAAGGCCGGTGGCGTGGGCCTGAACCTCACCGCGGCTGACACGGTGATCCTCTACGACCCGTGGTGGAACCCGGCCGTGGAGCAGCAGGCCATCGACCGCGCCTACCGCATCGGCCAGGACAAACCGGTGTTCGTCTACAAGCTGGTGGCCAGCGGCACCGTCGAAGACAAGATGCTCGAACTGCAGGCCCGCAAGGCCGGCCTCGCCGACGCGCTGATGGCCGGCGTGGCGAGCGATGCGGCGCTCACCTCGCAGGATTTCGACGAGCTGTTCAAGCCGCTGGGGGCGGATTGACTGCGCCGCCAATGCGCCTTTGGTCCTAGACCACCTGCTGTCTATACTGAAATAGATACAGTGGCCGCAAGGAGACCTCATGAGCACCAAGACCGCCAAACTCTTCACCAACGGGGGCAGCCAGGCCGTGCGCCTGCCGGCGGAGTTTCGCTTCGAGGGTGATGAGGTCTACATCCGGCGCGACCCGCGCACCGGCAACGTGATCCTGTCCAGCCGGCCCGAGCCCTCGTGGTTGGAGTTCGTGGCCTTGCGTCATCAGCTCGGCGACTTGCCCAAGGATTTCATGAGCGAGCGCGCGCAGGACACGCAGCGGCGCGACCCTTTCGATACCTGGGTGGAATGATGCTGTATCTGCTCGACACCAACACCGCCGCGGCCGCCATGCGCGGCACCGCGGGGCTGGACAGCCGACTGCAGCGCCTGCAGCCCGAAGACTGGTGCATCTCGGCCATCACGGCCGCCGAATTGCGCTATGGCGTGGCGCTCAAGGGCAGTGCCATCAAGCTGGAGCGCTACGTGGACGCCTTTCTGGCCGTGGCGCGTACGGAGCCCTGGGATGCCGACTGCGCAGAATTCCACGGCGTCGTTCGCGCTCAGCTCCGCGCGAAGGGGCATGCGCTGGGCGACTTCGACGAGATGATCGCGGCGCACGCGCTCTCGCTTGGCGCGGTGCTGGTCACCGACAACATGCGCCACTTCAAGCGCGTCGAGGGCCTTCGGGCAGAGAACTGGATACGCGGCTCGTGAGCGGCTGTGGCGTGATGCCGCGCGGTGTCACTGGGCGGTGCCGCTCACCCAGGCCTTGCGAATGACAGCGCCACACGCTGCGGATTCGTTGCCGCTGCCCGCCAGGTCCACGCGCGCGACCACGCCGTACCAGGCCTTGCCGGCATCGATCCACGGGTAGAAGCCGAATGCGCCTGCGCTGCTGAATGCGCCGTCTCCGCGGGTGGCATCGTCTTCCACCCAGTGTCCGAGGGAGTAGTTCCAGTTCAGGCCGTTGGTGATGGGTGTGCTCAGGGCACTCGCACAGGTATCGGGGTTGGTGCAGACCTTGTTGCTGCCGAGCAGGGCGCCCAGCCGCAGCTGGTTGCCAAGCAGCTTGCGCAAAAAGATCGCGTAGTCGCCTGGCGTGGTGCGCACGCCGCCTGCGGGCTGCGGCTGGCTGTAGCTGAGCGAAATCTCGGTGCCCAGCAGGCGGCGCAGCTCCGTGGCGAGCGCCGCGCTGTCGAGCGTGCCGAGTGCCATGCCACCGGGCAGGCTCGCGTGCTTCTGCATGTGTCCGCCGTTGTAGAAGAACTTGCCGACCGCGGCCGGTGCCTGCACGCCGTTGTCGCTGCGTGCGAGGCAGGAGTCGATGGTGTCGTTGGCGGTGCAGCCGATGGCTGCGAAATTCACGTAACCGCTCTGGAAGTGCAGGTACTGGACGTCTTCGGGCGTGAGCGCGCCGTTGCGCCGCTCGGCCACGTAGGCACCGTACAGCCATTTGGAGGCCGAGGCGATCGGCATCACGGTGCTGGCGGTGTAGGTGGTGGTGTTGCCGGGCTGGTTGACGGAGGCCGCCGCGAGGCGCTGTGTTCTGTCGCCGATCTCCCAGTAGAACGGTCGGATCGCCGTGCAAGCCGCGTTGTTCTGCGCGGTGGTTGTGGCCGCAGCGCTGCGCGCGGCCACGTCGGGTGCGGGCGCTGGGGTGTCATCCGAGCCGCCACCGCAGGCCGCGAGGGCCACCGGCAGCGCAAGCGCGATGGAGGGTTTCAGCAAGGCGTGGTGCATGGCGTCAGTGGGTCGTCTGGTCTGGCGAACAGGCTAACGAGTGATCGCAATCGGCGTGTTTCTCGCGTGCAAACCTGCGTTACCAATCGCTAACCGATGAAGCCGCCAATCCCCCAAGCACTCACCGCGCCATCGCGCTTCACGCCCAGCCGACACGCGATCCTCAGCGCCCCAGCGCCTTGACGCTGCCGCACTGCGCACCGAGCCAGCGGCCGGTCTGGCTCACGTTCACGCGTTCGGGCTCGCCCATCACCTCGGTATCAACGAGGGCCTGGCTGGTGTAGGCCGTGGGGCTCTGAAAGGTCACCGTCGCCTCGCCCTTGGCCGGAGGTGTGCTCGTGCAGGCGAACTTGAGCTTCATCGAGCTGCCGCTGCGCTCCGTCACCTCTTGCGTGCAATCGCCGGCCTGCTGCGGCACCACGCCGCGCTCGGCGTCTTCCTTGCTGATGCAGGCCTTGACGGCGCTGCCCGAGTCACCGAGCTGCACGCCTTGCTCGGCCATCATGTCTTCGACCGCCTTGCGCTGTTCGGGTGGCAGCCGCGCGAGCTGCTCCTGGGCCTTCTTCATCGCCGCCTCGGCCTTGCCCGATTGGCTCTTGATGGCGATGTTGATCTCCCACAGGCCCGGTTCGATCTTGGGGCCCGCGTTGCCCTGGGCCATCGCGCCGAGGCCTGTGGCCGTCAGCAGGGCGGCAATTGCGTATGTCTTCATCGGTCTTCTTCGCTCCGTGATGTGCGTTGCGGCCGCAAGTATGCAGAGGCCGGGAACGCCTGATGTTTCGTGCGGTCAACAGCATCCATGAGAATCTGGCGACCTTGTGTCCTGAAGTGTCGTATGCGCATGATTGTGTGGAACCTGTTCGTCGCCTGCGTGCTCTGCGTTGCAGCCACGTCTCACGCAGCCGAGCCCTCATGCCCCGACCGCAGCGTGGACGCCACCGGCCAGCCACTGCCGCGCCTGCCCAGCCTGCGCTACACCTGCGTCAAGCTGCGAAGCGGCCAGCCGGTGCTGATCGGAGAAGCCGGCGAGCAGCAGGCGCCGCCTGTGCTGCTGGTGCACGGCCTGGGCAACAACGCCCACCGCGACTGGGCAAACGTCATTCCTGTGCTGTCGCGCCAGTTTCATGTGGTGGCAATCGATCTCCCGGGCTTCGGCGGCACGCCAGCCGGGCCGCAGGGGTACTCGTTCCAGTCGATGGCCGCGGTATTGGGCGATGTGCTCGACTTCACGGCGCCCAAGCAGCGCGCCCACGTGGTCGGCCATTCGCTCGGCGGGGCCGTGAGCCTGTACTTTGCGCACGCGCGGCCCGAGAAAGTGGAGCGTCTGGTGCTCGTGGATGCCGCCGGCATCCTGCTCAAGATGGTCTTCGCCCAGCACATCGTCAGCATGCGCAGCCCGCAGTTGGGTATCGACTCGGTCGACCGCGTGCTCAAGGGGCTCGACGAGCGCATCAACCAGTTCCGCCGCGACATGTTCGGCGGGCTCGACGATCGCTTCGACTTCAGCCGTTGGCTCGCGCAGAACCCCGGCGTGCGCAACGTGCTGCTGGGGCGCTACACGCAGGTCGAAGCCGGCCTCGGGCTGGTCGAGCACGACTTCACCGCGGCGATCCGAGAAGCCCGGGCACCCACCACCATCATCTGGGGCGGCCGCGACCCGGTTGCGCCCTTGCGAACCGGGCAACTGCTGGCGGCCCGCATGCCCGATGCCCGGCTCCAGGTAATCGAGGGCGTGGGCCACACGCCGATGCAAGACGAGCCGCGCGCCTTCGTGCGCCTGCTGATGGATGCGCTGGTGGCCGCGCCGATGGCGCCCCGCTACGCGGTCGATATCCCGCTCGTCTCGCAAGGCGACGTGCGATGCCACAACGAGCCCGGCCGCCGATTCACGGGCAGCTTCGACACACTCACGCTCGACACCTGCACCAACGTTCGCGTCGAGAGTGCGCGCATCAAGAATCTGGTGGTGAAGGGGTCGACCGTCACGCTGAGCGACAGCCAGATCGACGCCGCCGACAGCGTGGGCTTGTCGGCACAGGACAGCCAGGTCACCGGCACCAGCCTGCGCATTGCGGGGCGGGTGGCGATCAGTGCCGATGCGAGCCGGCTCGATCTCGCCGGCGTGAGCGTCCAGGCAAGCGAGCAGGCGGTGGAGCTGCTCACGCCCAGCCGCTTGTACTTCTCGGTGAGCGACATCCGCGCCCCCGACTACACCGGCGACGCCCACTTCATCTGGCCACCGCCCGCCGACAAGCGCTGAACCGCGTGCGGCCCTCCCTGGCGTTCTGGCGTTAGCTCAGGATCAAGACCGCCGCCAAGGCAATGGCCCCAGGCAGTGCCTGCACATACAGGATCTTGCGCGAGGCCGTCGCCGCGCCATACACGCCCGCCACCACCACGCAGCCAAGGAAGAACAGCGCAATCGGCCGGCCCCCGCTGCCCAGGCCGAGCAGCAGCGACCAGATCAAGCCGGCCGCGAGGAAGCCGTTGTAAAGCCCCTGGTTGGCGGCCAGTGCCTTCGACTCGGCGGCGAACTCCGGCGTGGTGCCGAAGGCCTTGCGGCCTTTGGGCGTGTCCCACAGGAACATCTCCAGCACCAGGATGTAGAGGTGGAGGAGGGCGATCAAGCCCACGAGGACGGCAGCGATCAGCATCGAAATGGCTCCTTCAGCGAGTGGTCGCGAAGGTAGCACGCCGGTTCAGGGCATACCCGGCTGTGCAGTGCGCGGGCCGCCCCGCATAGTGGCTTGCAACCCGACTCTTGCGCTCGCCGCGCCGCGCCATGACCCAGGACTCCGCCCGCCGCCGCCTCCTGATGTCGGCGCTGGCATCGCCCGCATGGGCGTGGCCTGGCGGCGCTGCGTGGGCTCAGGGCTGGCCGACCCAGCCCCTTCGCATCGTGGCCCCGTTCGCACCGGGTGGGACGACCGACGCCCTTGCACGCATGCTCGCGCCCGAACTGCAGCGCACGCTGGGGCAGCCCGTGGTGGTGGAGAACCGGCCCGGCGCGGGCGGCAACATCGGGGCCGAAGAAGTCGCGAAAGCGGCGCCCGACGGCTACACGCTGTTGCTCGGCACCGTGGGCACGCATGCCATCAACGCGGCCCTGTATCGCAAGTTGCCGTACGACCCCGTCAAGGATTTCGCGCCGATCACCCTGATTGCCAATGTGCCCAACGTCCTGGTGATCAACCCGGAGAAGGCGCGCAGCGCCAGGATCGCCAACGTGACCGACCTGATCCGCTACGCCCGCAGCCACCCGCGTACGCTGAACCTCGCGAGTTCGGGCAACGGCACGTCGACGCAGCTCGCCGGCGACATGTTCATGTCGCTGACGGACACGCGGATGGTTCACTTCCCCTACCGGGGGTCGGCGCCGGCCCTGATCGACCTGGTCTCGGGCAGCATGGATCTGATGTTCGACAACCTGCCGTCGTCGATGCCGCACATCAAGGCGGGCCGGCTGAAGGCCCTGGCCGTCACGAGCAGCACGCGCTCGGTGGCACTACCCGAGGTGCCGACCGTGGACGAAGCCGGCGGAGGCTCGCTCAAGGGCTACGAGGCCACCGCATGGTTCGGCCTGCTGGCCCCGGCCGGTACCCCACCCGACGTGGTGAGCCGCTTGCAGCAGGTGATCGAGCGCGCACTCGGCGGCGCGCCCTTGCGCGAGCAGATGCTGGCGCAGGGGGCCATCCCGAGCGGCATGATCCCGTCGGCCTTTGCGCGGCTCATCCAGACCGAAACGCGCAAGTGGGCCCGCGTGGTCAAGCGCTCAGGCGCGCGCGCCGAGTAGCTGCCACAGGCGCAGCCCGACCCAGCGCCGCAGGCGGCCGATGAGGTGCGTGGCTGCCCGTGTTCAGGGCGTCGGATCGGGGCTCGCTGCAGCCACGCAACGCAGCTGGGCCTGCGTGCCCTGCGCGGCCAGGCGCAGCCAGCAGCTGCGTTCTGCGATGTAGGCGTCGCCTTCATGCAGCGTCAGCCGGGCTTGCCACGCGCGCTCGCCGAGCCAGTCGGGGCCCACGAGCACATGCACGCGGCCGCGCACGGCCACGAGAGATGAGCCGCGCGGCAATTGCAGCAGGCGCTCCATGCCGGGTGGGAGGGTGAAGGCGTCGGGGGTGTGAAGGCTCATGGTGTTCCGTTCCTGCCGTAGAGAAGAAAGCCGGAGCGCTGACTGAGGCGCTCGTAGTACGCGGCCACGGCTTCGAGCCGCGGCCGTTCCATCGGCGTCATGAACCAGCGGTGCGTGGACAGCCCGAGCACCACATCGGCCAGCGTGAAGGCATCGCTGGCCGCGAACGCGCCGGTGCGGGCCAGTTGGTCATCGAGCAGCTGCATCTGGTGGTTCCAGTCCGCGACGCTGGCGTCGACCGCTTGCGGGTCGGCATGGGCCGGGCTGCGCCGAACCAGGCCCATGAAGGCGTAGCGCCAGGCGTTGTTGAGTTCGGTGGCCTGCCAGTCCATGCACTGCTCGACGCGCGCACGGCCGGCGGCATCGGCCGGCAGCAGGTCGGTGCGCCCCGCGCGCTGCGCGAGGTAACGGCAGATGGTGTTCGACTCCCGCAGCACCAGATCGCCGTCGCGGAGCACGGGTACCAGGCCCGCGGGGTTGAGTGCAAGGAACGCGGGCGACTGCAAGGAGAGCGGCCCTTCGCCCCACGGCTCGTGAACGAAGGGCAGGCCCAGCTCGTGGCACAGCCAGAGCACCTTGCGAACGTTGATTGAAGTGGCCCGGCCGAGGAGGTGGAGCATGTCGATGGACGGCGTGTGGTGTCGATGCCGCAAGCGTAGGCAGAGCAGGCGCGCGCGAACAGGCACAGCCAGGGTTCGCGTGTTGCGTATCAGCGCGCGGTTGTCAGCGCTGTTATGGCGCCATAAGCTGCGATCTGTTCCGGTCCGGCGCCGCAGGGCGCGTGCAACATGGCTCACATGGATCTCCAGCCGCTCTACCAGCGCGTTGCGCACCACTACCGCGGTGCCATCCGATCCGGCGTGATGGCGCCGGGCGCGCGCATGCCCTCGGTGCGATCACTGACCCGGCTGCACCAGGTCAGCCTGTCGACCGCGCTGCAGGCCTGCCGCCACCTCGAAGACGAAGGGCTGCTCGAAGCGCGGCCGCGTTCGGGCTACTTCGTTCGCGTGCCACGGCGCGCCGCGATGGCGCCGGTGCGCGAACCCGACCCGGCACAGGCGCTGGATGCGGCGCAGTACGTCGGCATCCACGACCGCGTGTCGGCGTACGTGGCCCAAATCGAGCGCCATGCGGTGAAGGTCGACTTTGCTGCTGCCTATGCTGCGCCCGAGGCCTACGCAGGCGAAGCACTGCGCACGGCCGCCATGCGCGCGCTGCGCCGCCAGCCCGACCTGCTGGTGCGGCCTGCGGCATCACCCGGCGACGCCCGCCTGCGTGCGGTGCTCGCGCGGCGCGCAATCGAATCGGGCATGGCCCTCACGGCCGACGAGATCGTCGTCACCCACGGCTGCATCGAGGCGCTCAACGTGGCGCTGCGCGCGGTGGCCCAGCCCGGCGACACGATCGCGGTCGAGTCACCTACCTACTACGGCCTGCTGCAGGTGCTGGAGAGCCTGAACCTGCGCGCGCTCGAGATCCCCACCAGCCCGACCACCGGCCTGTCGGTCGAGGCGCTCGACCTTGCACTGCAGACGCACGAGCGCATCAAGGCCGTGGTGGTCGTGCCCAACTTCCAGAACCCGCTCGGCTGCGTGATGCCCGATGCGCACAAGCAGCGCCTGGTCGAACTGTGCGCGCGCCACGAGCTGCCGATCATCGAGGACGACACCTACAGCGCGCTCACCTCCGACGGCGTGCCCTTGAAGGCCGTGAAATCCTGGGACCAGCAAGGCGGCGTGATCCACTGCGCGTCGCTGCGCAAGACCTTCGCCCCGGGCATGCGCGTGGGCTGGATCAGCGGCGGGCGCTGGCACGCGCGCATCCAGATGCTCAAGTACGCGCAGTCGCGCGCCAACGAGTTGCTGCCGCAACTCGTCACCGCGGAGTTCGTGGGTTCCACCGCGTTCGACCGCCACCTTGCACGGCTGCGCCGCCTGCTCAAGTCACAACGCGAGCAGATGGCCGAGGCGATCGCCGGCTGCTTCCCGCAGGGCACGCGACTGAGCGTGCCCGAAGGCAGCCTGCTCTTGTGGGTGGAGCTTCCCGATCGCCGCCCGGCGCAGGCGGTGTTCGAGTCATCGTTGGCACGCGGCATCCGCTTCGTGCCGGGCTCGCTCTTCTCGAACTCGGGCCGCTACGACCACTTCATGCGCATCAGCTGCGGCTTTCCGTTCGATCAGGCCGCCGAGCAGGCACTTCGCGAATTGGGGCGCATTGCCGGAGCCTGAGCAGCGGGTGCGCTCGGTGAGCCGCGCCTCACGTCTGGCGTTCGGCGTCGGCCTTGCACTGCCGCTGGATGTTTGCCCAACCCTCGGCGCCCAGGTCCTCCAGCGTTTGCATGTTGTTCTCGAAGATCGCCTCGGCCTCGGGGAAGGCCGCCACGGCGCGGTCGACCGTCGCCTCGCGCAGCAGGTGCAGCGTGGGGTAGGGCGATCGGTTGCTGGCGTTGGTGACGTCCTCGGGGTCGGTGCCAGAGAACTGGTACTGCGGGTGGAAGCTCGCGATCTGCAGCACGCCCTCGTAGCCGCTGGCCACCAGGGCGGCATCGGCGATGTCGAGGAAGTCGTTGAACTCGAGAAAGTCGCCGAGCACGTGCGGGTGGATGAGCAGCGTCGTGTCGACCACGCTCGGGTCGGTGGCGGCAAGCTGGTGCATCTCGCTCACCAATTCGGTGAGCAGCGCTTCGGGGTCTCGCGCCTCGCTCACCACGTAGCGAATCTGGTTCCTGGCCTGTACCGCCTTGGCGAAAGGGCACAGGTTCAGGCCGATCACCGCGCGGGTGATCCAGGCCTGGGTTTCGATCAGGGCGGTGTCGGCGTTGTTCGGGTGCATGGCGGCAGATGATGTCATGGCGGTCGCGTCATACGCCTGCCACACCCGGCAGATAACGTGCCCGGTCTCACACTAGCCGAGGCTGCGCCCCATGACCACCGAAGACCGTGACCTCGTCCTGCGCATCCACGAAGACCTGCGCGACAGCTACGACGAAGAACTGGAACTCGAACTCGAAGACCGGGAGCACGAGGACTACGACGCTACACCGGATGACGCAGCCAAAGCAGCGCGCAGGCTCTACTTTCGCGAGCTGTTCCGTCTGCAGGGCGAGCTGGTCAAGCTGCAGGACTGGGTGGTCAGCAGCCGGCACAAGGTGGTGATCCTGTTTGAAGGCCGCGACGCGGCGGGCAAGGGCGGCGTGATCAAGCGCATCACGCAGCGCCTGAACCCACGTGTGTGCCGCGTGGCGGCGCTGCCGGCACCGAACGACCGTGAACGCACGCAGTGGTATTTCCAGCGCTACGCGGCGCACCTGCCGGCGGCGGGCGAAGTGGTGCTTTTCGATCGCAGTTGGTACAACCGCGCCGGCGTCGAGCGGGTGATGGGCTTTTGCACCGACGACCAGTACGAGGAGTTCTTCCGCTCCGTGCCGGAGTTCGAGCGCATGCTGGTGCGCTCGGGCATCCAGGTGATCAAGTACTGGTTCTCGATCTCCGACGACGAGCAGCGCTTGCGCTTCTTGGGCCGCATCCACGACCCGCTTAAGCAGTGGAAGCTGAGCCCGATGGATCTGGAGTCACGCCGCCGCTGGGAGGACTACACCCGCGCCAAGGAGATCATGTTGGCGCGCACGCACATTGCCGAAGCGCCGTGGTGGATCGTGCAGGCGGACGACAAGAAGAAGGCGCGGCTGAACTGCATCCACCACCTGCTGCACCAGATTCCCTACGAAGAGGTCGATCACCCGGCCATCGCGCTGCCTGAGCGCGAGCGGCATGACGACTACGCGCGCCGCGCCGTGCCCCCCGAATTGATCGTGCCCGAGCTGTACTGAAGCCCGCTCAGGCGAGCGCAGCGCCCGCCGTCTTGAACCCGCCGATCGCCGCCATCAAGCCCTGGGCTTGCTGACGCAGGCTCTCGGCCGCGGCGGCGCTTTCTTCCACCAGTGCCGCGTTCTGCTGCGTGCCCACGTCGATCGAGGCCACGGCTTGGTTCACCTGGGCGATGCCGCTGCTCTGCTCGGCGGTGGAACTGCTGATCTCGGCCATCAGGCTCGTCATGCGGCGCACCTGGGCCACGATGTCGCTCATCGACTCGCCCGCCTGGCCGACGAGCTGGCTGCCGGCCTCTACGCGCTCGACGCTGCTGCCGATGAGCCCCTTGATTTCCTTGGCCGCCTGCGCCGAGCGCTGCGCGAGGCTGCGTACCTCGGCGGCCACCACGGCAAAGCCTCGGCCCTGTTCGCCGGCTCGCGCCGCCTCGACGGCGGCATTCAGCGCCAAGATGTTGGTCTGGAAGGCGATGCCGTCGATGGTGCCGATGATGTCGGCGATCTTGCGGCTCGATTCGGTGATCTCGCCCATGGTCGTCACCACGCGCTGCACGACCTCGCCGCCGCGGCCGGCGGCCTGCGCGGCCGAGTGGGCCAGTTCGTTGGCCTGCTGCGAGTGCTCGGCGTTTTGCTGCACGGTGGAGGTCATCTGCTGCATCGAGGCGGCGGTTTCCTGCAAGGCGCTCGCCTGCTGCTCGGTGCGGCCCGAGAGATCCATGTTGCCTGAGGCGATCTGGTCCGATGCGGTGGCGATGCCGTCGGCCGATTGGCGCAACTGCACCACCATCGTCGCCAGGTTCTCGTTCATCTTCTTGAGTGCAGCGAGCAGTTGGCCGGTTTCATCATTGCGATCGACCACGATCCGGGAGCTCAGGTCGCCCGAGGCCACGGCCTCGGCCAGTTGCACGGCGCGGGTGAGCGGGCCCGTGATGGCCCGGCTGATCAGCAGGCCCAGGCCCACGGCGGCGAGCACCGCCACCACGCAGGCCAACACCATCAGTGCACGGTCGCGTGCGTAGGCGGCCTGCGCTGCCGCCACGCGTTCGCTGGCGAGTTGCTTGTTGTGATCGATGAAGTCGTTGTTGGCCTTGATGAGTGCGGCCAGCAGCGGTCGGCACTCGGCGTTCATCTTGGCGACGGCCTCTTCGCGGCGGCCTTCGAGCGCCATGCCGACGATGGCCAGTGCCACCGGCGTGTAGGCCGCATCGATCCGTTCGATCTCGGCAACCAGGCTGCGGTCACGCTCGCCCAGGTCGGCGGCATGCGACATCGCCTCGCGCAAGGCCTTGAGCGCGGCGTTCATCTCGTCGTGCGAGGCCTGCACGGCCTTGTGCTCCAGGTCTCGGTCCGCGGGCAGGCTCACGAGCACGAGATTGCGTGCGGCGATGGCCCGGCGCATGGCCGCACCACGAATGTCCTGCGCCAAGCTTTCGCGCTGCGCAACGCCCTCCAGGAAGCCTGTGAAGCGATCGTTGGCGCTGGCCAAGGAGCGAAGCGCCAGGGCGGACACCGCCAGCACGAAGACAGCCAGCAGGGCGAAGCCCAGCATCAGCTTGGACTTGACCCGAAGATCCCTGATGTTCATTCCCGATTCCCTCTTGTCGCCGACTGGCATGACGCGGCTGGTTGACGTGTAGGTCATATCGGCATGGCGCCGCCAGAAGTTGAAGAGAACTTGCGCGGGATTTCCTGGAGCGCTGTCACCAATCTTCCTTGACCGCGCGTGCCATTTCACGGGTGGCGGCGCCGCGGGCTGCCAAAGCGGCCGTCAAGGTGCCGGCAAGCACCACCGAGGTGCACAACAGGGCGAGGCGCCCCCAGGGCAGCGCCATCTCCATCGTCCAGTGAAAGCTCTGCGGGTTGACCACCTTCACCAGCACCACGCTGACCGCCAGCCCGAGCAGCAAGCCGAGCAGTGCGCCGGCGGCTGTCCACACCGCGGCTTCGGCCGCCACCAGGCGCAACACCTGCCGCCGGGTGAGGCCGAGGTGGGCCAGCAGGCCGAACTCCTTGCGGCGCGACAGCACCTGGGCCGAGTAGCTGGCCGCGATGCCGAACAGGCCGATCGCAATCGCGACGGCCTGCAGCCAGTAGGTGACGGCAAAGCTGCGGTCGAAGATGCGCAGTGACAGCGCGCGCACCTGCCCGGCGGTGGCGAACTCCAGCGTGGCGCCTTCCGGGCCGGCGACCGCTCGCAGGCCCTGCTGCACCGCGCCGGCGTCGGCACCGGGCTGCAGCCACAGGGCGAGGTCGTTCATGCGGGCGTCATGGGTGAGGCGTTGGTAGTCGGCAGCGTGCAGGGTGACGGCGCCGTGCTGGCGGGCGTAGTCGCGCCACACGCCGCGCACGAACACCGCCACGGGAGCGCCCTGCGGCGCGATGGGCAGCACCAGGTGGCTGCCGGGCTGGGCGCGGTAGAGCGACACCATGGCCTCGCTCACGTAGGCCGCCGTCTCGCCCGGCGGTAGCGGCAGCAGCTCACCGACCAGCGGCAGCTCCTGCGCGGGGTCGGCCAGCTCGCGCGAAATCACGGCCACCGGCGGTCGGTCGGGTGCGAGCTGCAGGCTGCTCACGCGCTGGGCCTTGGCGTGGCGCACGCCGGGCAGCGTGGCCGCACCGGGCAGCACGGCCTCGGGCAGCGTGATCAGTTCGCCGGCGCTGCTGCTGGCCGCGGCGCGCACGTACAGGTCGGCCGGCAGCACGGTGTCGAGCCAGTGCGTCATCGAGTCGCGAAAGCTCGTCACCATCACCGTGAGCGCGACTGCAAGGCTCAGGCTTGCCACCACCGCTGCGACGGCGATCGTGGCGGCTTGCCGCTCGTGGCGTGCGCGCGAGAACGCGAGCAGGCCGAGCGCGTGCCGCGGCGTGGGCAGCACGCGCAGCACCGCGCCCACGCCCGCCGGCACGCAGGCGATGCCGCCGAACAGCAGGCAGGCGACCGAGGCGTAGGCGGCGAGCGGCAGCTCGGCCACCGGTGGCAACAAGGCGAACACCACGCCGATCAGCAGCAAGGCGGGGCCGAATGCGGGGTGCGCCGGCCCGCCCGAACTGCCCAGGCCCTTGATGGGAGGGCCGGTGCCATCTGCTGCGCGGCCCGCGCCGGCCACCAGCCCCCAAGCAGCGCGGCGGCGATGCCCAGCGTGCCGTACACGAGCGCCGCAACCGCGCTGAACTGCAGCACCGGTGTGACGCCCGGGAAGTAGCCGCCGCCCAGGTCGCCCGCGAGCAGGCGCAGGGCCAGCGCGGCGAGCGCGCTTCCCAGCGCCAGGCCCAGCGCGCTGCCCACGACGCCGAGCACGGCCGATTCGGCCAGCACCAGCAGCATCCGATCGCGTGCGCCCAAGCCGAGTACGCCGAGCAGCGCGAACTGCGGCTGCCGCTTGGCCACCGAGAGCGAAAGAATCGAGAAGACGAGGAAGGCGCCCGTGAAGAGCGCCACCAGCGCCAGCACCGTGAGGTTCACGCGGTAGGCCCGCGACAGGTTCGAGACACGTTGCGCCGCTTCGTCCGGCGAGGCGGCACGCACGCCGGGCGGCAGTGCGAGTGAGCGCAGCACGGCGTGGCGGTCGGCGCCGGCGCGCAGGCGAACGTCGATGCGGCTCAGGCGGCCGACCCAGCCGAAGCGCTCTTGCGCGCCGGCAATGTCCATCACCGCCAGCGGCGGGCCGCCAGCGGCCACACCGCCGCGCACGGGCAGCCGGGCGTCGCCTTGGGGTGTCTGCACACGCAAGGTGTCGCCCCCCAGCCGTTGCCGTGCGGGCGCGTTGAGGAACAGGGCGGCCGGGTCCAGCCAGCCGAGCCGGTCACCGGCTTGCGCGGGTTGCGGCAGCAGCGCGGGCGACAGCGCGCCCGCCACCAGCGCATCGAGCCCGATCACGCGCAGCGGCACGCGCTGGCCCTGCGCATCGAAGGCGTAGGTGTCGATCTCGACCACCGGGCTCGCCCACGCCACCTGGGGGTGCTGCGCCGTGCGCGCGTAGAGCATCTCGTCGAACCCGCTGCGCTGGCCGCGCAGTTCGAAATCAGGCTGGCCATTGACCGAGCGCACCGCCGAGCTGAACTCGCTGAGCGCGGACTGGTTGATGAGGTGCACCGAAAACGCCAGCGCCACGCCGAGCATCACCGCGAGCAAGGCCGCCACGTGGCGCCATGGTTGGTGGCGCACCTCGGGCCACGAAAGCTGGCGAAGCAGGCGGCCCCGCATGGCGTCAGCCCTCGCGCATGCCGTGCGCGGTGAGGGTGAGCACGCGGTCGGCGCGTGCTGCAGCGGTGCCCGAGTGCGTGACCAGTACGCAGGCGGCGCGGTGCTCGCGCACCTGTTCGACCAGCAGGTCGAGCATCTTCTCGGCTGTGGTGGGGTCGAGGTTGCCGGTGGGCTCGTCGGCCAGGATCAGTGGCGGGTGGTGCATCAGCGCACGTGCCAGCGCCACGCGCTGTAGCTGACCGCCGGAGAGCGTCTGCGGGAGCCGTTCACCCATGCCCGGCAGCCCCACGGCGCGCAGCAGGGCATCCACCCGCTGATCGTCGGCCTGGTCTTGCAGCAGCAGGGGCAGGGCGACGTTGTGCGCCACGCTCAGGTGCGGCAGCACATGAAACGCCTGGAACACGAAGCCGAGTTGCGTGCGCCGCAGTCTCGCTTGCTCGGCCTCCGGCATGTCGGTGACGCAGCGGCCGGCGATGTGCACGGTGCCGGCGTCGACGCTGTCGAGTCCGGCGATGCAGTTGAGCAGCGTCGATTTGCCGACGCCCGACTCGCCGAGGATGGCGACGAACTCGCCCTCCGCCACGTTCAGATCCACACCGCTGAACACCACCGACTCGCCATAGTGCTTGGCGAGGCCGTGCACGCGGAGCAGCTCAGCCAAGCCGCAACTCCGTGGCCAGGCGCACGCCGAGCGCGGTGGCCTTCCCGAGCGCGTCGGGTGCGTCGCAGGCGATGACCTGGCGCTGCGGCATGCTGCGCAGCCAGGTGATCTGCCGCTTGGCGAGCTGCCGGGTGGCGGCGATGCCGCGCTCGGGCAGTGCGGCCATGTCGCCGGTGTCGAGGGCCTCCCAGGCCTGTCGGTATCCCACGCAACGCATCGAAGGCAGGTCGGCGTTCAGGTCGCCGCGCGCGCGCAGGGCCCTCACCTCGTCGACGAAGCCCTGCGCCAGCATCTGCTCGAAGCGCTGCGCGATGCGCTCGTGCAGCCACGCGCGGTCGGCGGGTTCGAGCGAGATCAGTGCGGGGGGCGGCTCGGCCGCGGCTCTCTCGCGCTGGTGGAAGGCGGAGATCGGTTGGCCGCTCACGCGGTAGACCTCCAGCGCGCGCTGGATGCGTTGCTGGTCAGTGGGTTGCAAGCGCGCAGCGGTGATCGCGTCCACGCGCTGCAGTTCGGCGTAGAGCGCGTGCAGGCCTTCGCGCGCCTGCAGCTCGGTGAGTTCGGCGCGAATGTGGGGGGCGGACGCGGGCATCTCGTCGATGCCGTCGAACAGCGCCTTGAAGTACAGCATGGTGCCGCCCACCAGCAAGGGCACATGGCCGCGTGCGGTGATCTCGGCGACGAGCCGGCGCGCATCGCTCACGAAGCGTGCGGCAGAGTAGGCTTCGGTGGGCTCGATGATGTCGATCAGGTGGTGCGGCGCGCGGGCGCGCTCGGCGGCGCTGGGCTTGGCGGTGCCGATGTCCATGCCGCGGTACACGAGCGCCGAGTCGACGCTCACGATCTCCACCGGCCGCGTGGCAAAAAGCGCTTCGGCGAGGGCGAGCGCGGCGGCGGTCTTGCCCGAGGCGGTGGGCCCGGCGAGGCACACGCACTGCAGGGGCGTGCTGCTCATGGCGCGGCGGGCAGGGTGGAGGGCGGCGCCGACGAGCCCGGCCCCGATCGCCCATGCGGGTCGCCGTGCCACTGCACCAGCGTCCACGCGACGAGGCCGACACCGACGCCGAACACACCCACGCCCAGCGTCAGTGGGTAGACCGTGCCGTCGAGGTGCCGCCCCAGCCACCAGGTGACGAACAGGCTGGCCAAGGTCATCGCGAAACCCGAGAGCGACGCCGCCGTGCCAGCTTTCTCCGGGAAGGGGCCGACCGCGCCGGCCTGCCCGCAGGGCTGGTGAATGCCGTGGCCCAGCGCGTACACCCACTGCGGCACCGCGATCGCCCAGACGTTGTGCCAGCCGAAGAGGCTGAACGCCGCCATGCTCGCGCCACCCACCAGCGAGAGCCCGCCGCCCACCGCCACCGCGCCGCGCAGCCCGAGGGCGAGCAGCAGCCGGCGGCACAGGAAGGTGCCGCTCACGTAGGCGACCGAACTGGAGAAGAGGAACGCGCCGTAGGCCAGGCGGGATGTGCCCAGCACCTCGATGAACACGAAGGACGAGCCTGCGAGCGTGAAGAACAGGCCGCCGTAGGTGAGCATCGATAGAGCGACCCACGATTGGAAACAGCGGTCGCGCAGCACGCTCCACCAGTTGCGCAGCATCGGGCGCAGCCGCGTGGCCTCGCGGTTGAGTCGTGGCGCGGTCTCTTCGAAACGCCGCGCCACGTAGACCCACGCCAGCACACCGAAGGCAGCCGGCACGGTCAGGGCCGCGTGCCAATTGATGTGATGGACGGCGAGACCACCCAGCAGCGGGCTCGCCATGGCGATGAACCCCAGCCCGGTGAGCGCGCGCGACATCACCCGCGCGCCGTCGTGCGGCGCGAACAGGTCGCGCACGATCGAACGCCCGCCTGTCACGGCCGCGGCCATGCCGAAGCCCTGCAGCGCTCGGCACATGATCAACAGGCCCATCGTCGGCGCCACGGCGCTCAGCACGCTGGCCAGGGTGTAGATCGACAGACCGACAAGAAGCACCGGCCGTCGGCCGAAGCGGTCGGCCAGCGGGCCGCAGATCAGCTGGCCGATGCCAAAGCACACCATCAACGCTGACAAGGTGGCCTGCGCGGCCGACACGGGCGCCTGCAACTCGCGCGTCAAGGTGGGCAGCGCAGGCAGGTAGAGGTCGGTCGTGACCGGCTGGATGCCCAACAGCAGCGTGAGTACCACCACCACGGTCACCGGGTTCATCGGCGTGGCGCGGCTCATGGGCGGCGCCTTACTTTGCTGCCGGGCAGCTCACGTGTGCCGGCCGCCTTCGTCATGCAGGCCCGGCAGTGAAAGTTGCGCTCGCCGCGCTGCCATGCACCCAGGGTGCGTCGCGTATGGGTGAACTGCCCCGAGCAGCCCACGCACTTGTAGCGCAGGTTCTTGGGCATGGCCGAGGGCTGGAGACCGACGCTGCGTGTGCGGCTGGCGCGGGTGCGCACCCACAGCACGCCCACCAGGAAGGCCGCGGCCGCGATGGCGGCTGCGAACAGAAGCTCTGCGGAAAACGACATGGGCCGATTCTCGGCCTCTTCCGGGGGTTGCTTGAGCCGGCGGTTGCTAGGATCGGTGCCTTTCTCGACGTTTCTCGACCGTGCAGGAGTTGTCCATGTTGTCCCCAAGCCGGCGCCTCGTGGCCGCCTCAGTCGCCGTTTGCATCGCGTTCGCCGGTGTGGCGCGGCCCGCCTTCGCCTCGGGTGGGCTGATCAGCACGGAGGAGCTCGCAGCCAGCATCGATGTGCGAGATGCACACCAAGACCGCACGCGCCTGCTGGCCACGCTCGATCGCGAGGACGTGGCCGCGATGCTGCGCGAACGTGGCGTGAGTGTCGAACAGGCGCGCAGCCGCGTGCGCTCGCTGAGCGACACCGAGGTTCAGCGCCTGGCCGCAGAGATCGACAAGGCACCTGCCGGCGGCAGCGAGCTGATCGGCACGGTGATCCTCGTCGTTGTGGTGCTCGTGTTCTGCGACATCCTCGGCTTCACGAACCTGTTCCCGTTCATCAAGCCGGCGAACTGAACCCGGAGCGCTGCGGTGCGGGCATGGCTGGCCGTCTGTGTCGTCTGGGCTGGCCTGCTGGCCGGCTGTGCCGTGCAGACCGACGCCTTGCGCGGCGACAGTGCGCCGCCTGACTTGCCGCGGCGCGCAGAGTTGAGCGCCACCCCGTTCCACCCGCAGACGGAATACCAGTGCGGCCCGGCCGCGCTGGCCACCGCGCTGGGGGCCGTCGGTATCACGGCGTCCCCTGTGACACTTGCTGAGGAAGTCTTTCTTCCGGCGCGCGAAGGCAGCCTGCAGACCGAGATGCTCGCGGGCGCACGACGCCACGGGGCGGTGGCCACGCAGATCCCCGCCACGCTGGAGTCCGCATTGCGCGAGGTGGCTGCGGGGCATGTGGTCGTGGTGCTGCAGAACCTGAGCCTGAGCTTCTTGCCGGTGTGGCACTACGCCGTGCTGATCGGCTACGACCTCGATCGCGGCGAGGCGGTGCTGCGGTCGGGCGGAAACCAGCGGCACGTCACCGCCCTGCGCACACTCGAGCACACCTGGGCCCGCTCGGGCTTCTGGGCCTTCGTCGCGTTGCCACCGGGGCAGTGGCCCGCGACGGCCCAGGCCGATGCGGTCGTGCAGGCCGCCATGGGCTTCGAGCGCAATGCGGCGCCGCAACGGGCGGTGCGGGTATATGAGAGCGCATTGCAGCGATGGCCCGATCAGTTGATCCTGGCCATGGGGCTCGGCAACTCGGCCTACGCGGCAGGCGACAAGCGGCGTGCGGCCGATGTATTCCGGGCAGCGGCCGAGACGCATGGCAGCGGGGCTGCCTGGGTCAACCTCGCGCAGGTGCTGGCCGACCTCGGGGAGCGCGACGCAGCGCTCGATGCGGCAAGGCATGCGCTGGGTGACCCGGTCTGGGGTGCGCGGGCGCAATCTCTTCAGACGACCCTGGCGCCGCGCTGAGCAGGGTGCACGCGCAAGGCGCATTCGCCCGGCCGCCATGGTGGTTTGGTTGGTGCCCCGCGCTCCATCGCCCGTGATGACGCCCGTGTGACGGTGGCGTGTCACCTGGCCTTCCACGTGCGGCATGCACGAAGTTGCATCGGCCGCACGGTGCACGCGTGTCGGGAGGCACGCAACGCCATTGGTGCGTGCCAGCATCCCGGGTTGTCCTTCGAAAGCCGCTCTCGCAGACTTTTCACCATGCCCCTCGAACCGAGCACGATCTGCCAATCGCAACCCAAGCATCGACCACCGCGCCACCTTCACCCATGCCAGCACGACCCGCAGCGGCGTTGCTTGCTCGGTGTCGCAGCGAGTGTCGCGAGCATGGCGTTCCCGGCAATCTCGCTCGCGCAGCCTGCGAAGGCGAGCGGCCGCGAGCTTCGTGTCACGCAGCTCATCGATACCTCCGCCGACCAGCAGGAGCTGTCGCGCGACTACTCCACCGGCGTGCGCCTGGCCCTCGCCGAGCTGGAGAAGGCGGGCACACGCGTGCCACGCCTCACGACCGTGGAGTCCGACGGAAGCGACGCATCCGTCGAACGGGCCCTGCGGGCCGTGGCCGGCGATGCCAGCCGATTGGCGCTCGTGGGAACAGTGGGCGAGCGCCTTTCACTCACGGCCATGAGCGTGGCGAAGAAGATCGGGCTGGAGATCGCGCACATCGGCCCCTGGATGGCGGACACACGCTACGACGCCGACGAGTCCGTGGTGCCGCTGTTCGCCTCGCGCGAGACGCAGATCGGCAAGGCGCTGGCCAGTCTGGCGGGCATCGGCGTGACGGAGGTCGGGCTCGTCTATGCGGACGGCCGCACGGCCCGCGCGTTGCACGACGGCGTGGCAGCCATCGCCCAGCGCACGCGTTTGCGCGCGCAGCGCTATGCGGTACCGGCTGGCCAGGATGCCGGCGCGTTCGCCCAGGCGTTGCCGGTGACCACTCCTGCGATCCTGCTGTTCTTCGGCGGTTCGATCGAACTCGCCTTGTTCACCCAGGGCCTGGCCGCGCGCGGGATGATGCGATATGTCGTCTGCCTGGCCGACATCGACATTGCCACGCTGGCGCAGTTGGGGCCGGGGAAAGGCGTGCCGCTTATCCTCACGCAGGTCGTACCCAACCCGCAATCGGACACACAGCCGATCGTGCGTGCCTATCGTCAAAGCCTGCGCAGGTTCATGGATGAAGCGCCGTCGCCAGTGAACCTCGCGGGCTACCTGGCAGGGCGGTTCGCGGCGCACGCCCTGTCACGCGTCGATGGCTCGTCGAACCGGGCCGCTGTTCTGGCCGCATTGCGCCGCAGGCCGCCGCTCGACCTCGACGGCTGGCGATTCGACTTCGCGCGTTCGCCGCGTGGCAGCGAGTTCGTCGCGCAGACCATGCTGCGCGGCGACGGCAAACTGCTGGGCTGAATGCTCGCCGGTCTCAACCCACCAGGCGGCCGTAGCGGTCGAGCGCGACGAGTTCGACGTACTTCGAGCCCTGCGTGCTGCCGGGCGTGAACTGCACCGTGTAGCCGCCGAGGTCGGCGCGCAGCGTGCTGAGCGTGTCCTTCAGGCTGCGCTTGTTGACCGAGCCGATGCGCATGGCATTGCGTGCGGCCTCGATGGCGATGCGCCCGCCGATGTAGCCCTCCAGCGTGGTGACGGTGAGCTTGGCGGGCGTGGCCATAGCCATCAAGTCTTGGCGGCAGCGACTCACGACCGGCAATGCGATTGCGCTCGGGCGCGGCACCACCACGCTCAGGATGGCGCTCTGCTTGCGCTCGGCCAGCGTGTCGATCAGGTCCTGGCCTGCCATCGACGAGGCGTAGTACAGGCCGCGGTACTTGGCGTTGGTCATGTGGTCGATGACGGCACTCACCGGGTCGGCGGTCGCCACGAACAGCACGCAATCGAGATTGGCCGCCATCAGCTTGTCCGAGGCGTCCTGGTAGGCGGCCGGAGTGTGGTCCAGCGCGATCACTTCCTTGGGCGTGATGCCCGCAGCGGCCAGCGCGCTCATCATGGCGGCGAGGTTCGTCGCACTGGTGTCCTTCTGCGAGACCAGCCCCACGCGCAGCAGGCCGCGTTCCTTCACGTAGGCCACCATGCGCTTGAACTCGAGGTCGTAGCCTGCGCGCACGTGGAAGGCGGCTGCCGCCTTGTCGCTGCGCAGGCCCATGCTGCCGCTGGCCGGGCCGAGCAGTGGCATGTCAGCGGCGTCGATGGCGCTCATCGACGCCTCTGCGCCCGCGCCGCTGGTCAGGCCGATGAGGGCGGTGACGTTCGAGCCTAGCAAGGTGTTCACGTTCTGGGCACAGCGCGCCGCGGAGCCGGCGTCGTCGAGCGTGACGAGTTCGAAGCGGTAGCCGCGGCCGCCGTCGGCCTTGGAGGCGGCATCGAATGCGGCCACGATGCCGGCGCGGATGGCGTTGCCGCGATCGGCGAACTCACCGGTCATAGCGGCCGACTGGCCAAACTTGATGACGTTGGGTTGCGCCCGGACGATCCCTGGAAAGCCTGCAACCATGCCGCCCGCCAAGCCGCCGAACACCAGACTTCTGCGCTTCATCACGATCTGCTCCCGTTTCCCTGAAGCGACCATTAGCCACTCGAATGGGGGGTCACCTCGTGACTGTTTGTTGCAAGGCGATGGGGGCGTTAGGGGGGATTCAATCCCTAATTCAGGGGGGAAAGAGGCTCCGGGTTAACCCCGTTCGACTCGGTTACGAGCAGATACGAATCGATGGACGGGCGTGCCTTTTTGCATTCTGTGGGCTGGAACGCACCGCGTTTTCTGCGCGCCAAGCGGCGCGGCGGACGCTCTCAGAGCACCCAGGCCACCGCCATGGCACAGCCTTCGGCTTCGGGCAGCGACTCCACATGAACCCGCACCTCGCCAGCCGGTGTCGGAATGGCCAGGCTGCGTGGCGCCGGGCTGGCGCCGGTCTCGAAGCAATCGGGCGCGATCGAGAAGCCGCTGCCCACCGCCTTGAGGCAGGCCTCCTTGCGCGTCCAGATGCGCATGAAGACGAGGTCGCGCTGCTCCGGGGGCACCGCCAGCAGCTCTTCGCACTCGCCGGGCGTGAAGTTGCGCCGGGCGATGGCCAGGCCGTCGGCCATGGGGCGCATCACCTCGATGTCGACACCGATCTCGCCGGCCGGCGCTGCGCCGATCAGGGCCACGTCGTCACTGTGGCTCAGGTTGAAGGCGCAGGCCCCGGAACGCAGTGCGGGCTTGCCATGCGCGCCAGTGACGAAGCATTGCGCTGCCGCGGGCTCGCCGCAGAACTCCTCGATCGCCTCGCGCAGCGCCACATGCGAGGTGAGGTGGCGGCGGCGCAGGTGGTCGAAGCGGAAACGCTCCCCGCGGTCGCGTTCATCCTGCGAGAGCATGGCCACGGCCTGATCGGTAGGCCAGGTGTCGAGCGACAGCTTCCAGAGCCGAAACGGATGCGGCGCGGCCAGCTCGATGCGGCTCATGGCGCCGTGGGGGCGCGCTCGGCAAAATGTTCGTCGCCGCGCAGGTAGCGCCACTGGCCGGGCGGCAGGTCGCCCAGCATCACCAGGCCGATGCGCACGCGCTTGAGGCCCAGCACCTTCAGGCCGACGAGTTCGCACATGCGGCGGATCTGCCGCTTCTTGCCCTCGCGCAACACAAAACGAAGCTGGTCGGCGTTCACCCATTCCACGAGCGCCGGGCGCAGTTCCTCGCCGTCGAGCGAGAGGCCGTGGTTGAGCAGCGCGAGCTTATCCTCGGGCAGTGGCTGGCCGTCGAGCGGTTCGACGCGCACCAGGTACTCCTTCTCGACCTCGCTGTCCTCGCCGATGAGTTGCTTGGCGATGCGGCCATCCTGCGTGAGCACGAGCAGGCCCACGGAGTCGATGTCGAGCCGGCCCGCGGGCGCCAACCCACGCAGGTGGCTGTGCAGGTAGCGGATGCCCGAGCGGTCTTCTCGCCACTGGTTCTGTGGCGTGACGAGAACGTAGGCCGGCTCGTAGCCGTCTTCGGCCTGCCCGCTCACATAGCCCACCGGCTTGTTGATGAGCACGGTGACCTTCAGCGCCTGCGCGTCGCGCGCCTTGGCCTCGATGCTGATGAGCTGCCCGGGCATCACGCGCGAGCCCAGCTCGGTGACCACCTTGCCGTCGACCCGCACCCAGCCTTTGGGGATCCATTCGTCGGCCTCGCGGCGCGAAGCGATACCCAGCTCGCTCATGCGCTTGGACAGGCGCATGCTGCCCGGCTGCTCGGGGCGATGCGGCGTGTCGAAATCATCGTCGTCATCGTCTCGCGAAGGCCGCATGGGCTGCCGTTGCCGGGGGGGCTGCGGGCGGGCCATGTCGGGCTGGCCGTGGCGGGCAGGGGGGCGTGCGGGCGGGCGCGGCGACGTGCGGTCCGCGGATCGATCATGGAAGCGACCAGAGGAGCGATCAGAAGCGCGATCAGGGAAGCGATCAGGGAAGCGCTCGGAAGGGGCGCGGTCGGGCGCGGCACGGTCGAAGGGGCGATGAGCGCCCCGATCGGCGCTCCGGTCAGTGTTGCGGTCAGTGTTTCGATCGGCCGGCCGCCCGTACTGTCGCGCGGGCTGCGCAGGCGATGAGCGCGGGCCGCCGAAGGCCGTGTTGGTGCCCGGGCGTGGCGCAGCGCCACGCATCGATCGCTCGTCGGCCGGTGCGCGACGCTGATCGGGGGCGCCGTGATCGTGCCCGCCGCGGTGCTCCGGCGCCGGCCGGCGTGTGTTGCGCTCGGGCCGGGGCGCATCGCGACGCGTGTCCTGCTGCTGGGGGTCGCGACGCGGCGCGCGGCGTGCGTCGCGCTGCGGTTCGGGTTCGCCGCGGCGCGTGAAGCCAGCCGGCGGCTTGTCGCCGAAGCGCTGGCGCAGTTGCTCCTGGTAGCGCGCCTCACGCTCGGCGCGTTCGGCCTGGGCCGAGGCGAGCGTGGGCCGCTTCTTCACCCCCGTGCCGGCGCCGCGCACCGGCGCGCGGTCGGCCTTGTCGGGGGCTTGCTTGGGGCCGGCGGGCTTCTTGAGTTTCAGCGTGGCCATGGTGTCGTCCGAGTTGCGACACCGATTGGAACATGCACAGGGGCCGCGCACGGCCTCCAACACGCGCTACGCGGGCAATCCGAACAGCTCCTGCAAGGCTTGTCGGTAGGGCGCATGACCCTTGGCGTGGGTGTCGTGGTGCGAACCGCCTGGCACGAGCACGAAGCGCTTGGGTGCTGTCGCGCCTTCACACAGGGCCTGGCCGAGCGCGGGCGGGATGAGCCGGTCTTCGTCGCCATGGACCACCAGCACCGGTGCCCGAACCCGCGCGATCTTGCGCACCGCCTCGAATCGTTGCGTGATTCGCCGCAACACCGGCGGCCAGCCCCAGTTGAAGTGCTGCACCACGTCGGCCAGCGAGGTGAAGCTGCTGTCGACGATGAGCCCCGCTGCGTCGGCCACGTCGGCCGCGAGGTCGATGGCGATCGCGCCGCCCAACGAGTGGCCGAAGATGTAGCGCGGCCTGTTCGGCTGGTGCTCCGCGAGCCAGCGCCAGGCGGCGTGGGCGTCTTCACAGGCGGTGGACTCGGATGGCAGCTCGCGGCCGCTTTGGCCGAATCCGCGGTAGTCGATGGCGAGGACGCCGAAACCGAGCGCCTGTAGGTGGTCGATGCGCGCGGCGCTGTCGTGCAGGTCGGAGCGCGAGCCGTGCAGAAAGAGCAGCGCCGGTGCGTCTGGGTTGCGGTGTGCGTGCCACTCGCCGTGCAGCACGGCCTCGCCTTGCGTGCACGCCGAGTGAAAGCGGATCCACACCGAGCCGATGTCGTCGCCACGCCGCAGCGAGCGCTTGTGCTGGCTCGGCCGCGATCCCTTCGGCCCGAAGATGAGCTTGCACTCCAGCGCATCGAGCCAGCGTTTCGGGGTGGGTGCATGGGGCCGCGTGAACATGGCGCCATATTCCGCGTGTGCGTGGGCCTCGCACATCCCCGATTCATGCTAGCCAGAGCAGGGGTTCAGGCCGCTCTTTCGTGACGAAAGGCACATGCGGCGCGCCTCGCATGGCACTCAGCCGCGCGGGTGGTGCTGCGCATGCAGCGACTTCAGTCGCTCACGTGCCACGTGGGTGTAGATCGTGGTGGTGGAGATGTCGGCATGGCCGAGCAGCATCTGCACCGCGCGCAGGTCGGCGCCGTGGTTGAGCAGGTGCGTGGCAAAGGCGTGGCGCAGCGTGTGCGGCGAGAGTGGCACGTTCACGCCGCCGTGAAGCGCGTGCTTCTTGACGATCTGCCAGAACATCTGGCGCGTCATCGGCCCACCGCGCCCCGTCACGAACAGGGCATCGCTCGCCTGGCCATGCAGGATCGTGGCGCGCGCTTCGGCGAGGTAGCGCGTGAGCCAGGCATGCGCCTCTTCACCGAAGGGGACCAGCCGTTCCTTCGCGCCCTTGCCGGTGGCGCGCAAAACGCCTTCGGCCAGACTCAGGTGCACGCTCTTCAGCCCGACGAGTTCGCTCACGCGCAGGCCGCTTGCGTACATCAACTCGAGCATGGTCCGGTCGCGCAGCCCGAGTGGGGTGTCGGCGTCGGGCGCGCCCAAGAGCGATTCGACCTGAGCCTCGCTCAGTGTCTTGGGTACGCGCAGCGGCTGCTTGGCGCTGAGCAGCTTGAGCGTCGGGTCGCTACCCACCAGGTGCTCCCGCAGTGCCCAGCGGAAGTAGCGCTTGAAGACTGTCAGCCGCCGGTTGGCGCTGGTGGGTTTGGTGCTCGCATGCTGCACGATGGCGTGTTCGCGCAGGTCGGTCTCGGTGCTGTCGTTCAACGACTTGGCCGCCGACTGGGCGAGCCACTGCGCGTAGAGCGTGAGGTCTCGGCGGTAGGCGGCCAGCGTGTTGGGCGAGAGCCCGTCTTCGATCCACAGCGCGTCGACGAATCGGTCGATGGACTGCTGGCTGCTTGTCAGATGAGGCTCGCGCATGTCTGCATGATCGCAGCCAACGCCGAACCGGCGCGAGCGTTGGCAGCAAAGCGACCTATCAAACAACGCCCTCGGAGCCAGGAGCGCAGCGACTGGGCGGTGGTCATCCTCAATCGAGCTGCAGTTTCTGTTGCGCGACGACCCTCTTGTACACCTCGAACTCGGCCTTGATCTGCTCGCCGAACTGCGCCGGCGTGTTGGCCACGATCAGCGAGCCGGTGTCTTCGATGCGCTTCTTGACGGCCGGGTCCTCGACGGTCTTCTTGACGGCTCCGTGGACCTTCTCGACCACTTCCTTCGACAAGCCCTTGGGCCCGTAGATGCCGTAGTAGGCCATGCGGTTGACCGGCTCGTAGCCCACTTCCTTGAAGGTGGGCACGTTGGGCAGCACAGCAAGTCGGCTTGGCGCGGCCACGACGATAGCGATCAGCCGGCCGTCCTTGATGAAGGGCAGGGCCGAAGGCAGGTTGTCGAAGATCATCGGCACCTGGCCGGCCACGGTGTCGGTGAGTGCGGGGCCGGCACCGCGGTAGGGAATGTGGGTCACGAAGGTCTGCGTGAGGTTCTTGAACAGCTCCATCTGCAGGTGTCCGATGCCGCCGGTGCCCGAGCTGCTGAAAGAGTACTTGCCCGGGTTCTTCTTCAGTTCGGCGAGAAAGCCCTTGAAGTCGCGCGCCGGGAAGCTCGGGTGCACCGCGATCACGTTCGGCGTGGCCGCCACGTTGATGATGGGCGTGAAGTCCGTCAGCGGGTTGTACGGGATCTTCGGGTTGATTGCCGGGTTGGCCGCCGTGGTCGACACCGTGGCCATGCCGAGCGAGTAGCCATCGGGGGCCGATTTGGCCGTTTCATTCGCTCCTATCGAGCCGCCACCGCCGGCCTTGTTCTCCACCACCATGGTCTGCCCGAGCGGGCCGCCGATCTTCTCGGCCACCACGCGGGCGACGATGTCGGTGGTGCCTCCTGGAGCGAACGGGACCACCAGTCGCACGGGTTTGCCGGGGTAGGCCTGAGCCCAAACCACCGGGGTGGCCATAGACAAGGCGAGTGCGGCCACAGCGAGCGGTCTGCGATGCATGCGATCTCCTTACGGGCAGATGAATGAGGCTTGCATGCTGCACGCCGCAGGGTGCGTGGGTGCTGTGGAAACTACGCAGCACGCCCGCTGGCACACTGCTGCGATGTCGAACAGCCTCTTGCTGCTGCCGGATTTCTTGCTGATCGCCTGTGGCTACCTGCTGTGCCGCTACACCGCGCTCGGCCGGCCGGTGTGGGAAGGTGCGGAGCGGCTGGTGTACTACCTGCTGTTCCCGGTGCTGCTGTTCAACTCGATCGTCAAGACGCCGCTGCAGCCTGCGCAGACCTTCGACCTGGCCGTGGCGGGCGTATCGGTGATGCTGTGCGGCATCGTGCTGGCCCTGTCGCTCAAGTATTGGCCGGGCGTCGATGCACGACTGCATGCCTCGGGCGCGCAGGTCGCCTTTCGCTTCAACTCGTACATCGCGCTTGCGCTGGCGGAGCGCCTCGGTGGCGCCCAGGGCGTGGCCTGGATGGCGTTGGTGATCGCCCTGTGCGTGCCGCTGGCCAATGTGGCGGCGGTGTGGTCGCTTGCGCGGCACGGCGGCCACAACTACCTGCGCGAGATAGCGCGCAACCCGCTCATCATCAGCACGGTGGCAGGCCTGGCCGCCAATGCGGCCGGTGTCAGCTTCCCGGAGGCGGTGTCCACGGCCTTGCAACGCATCGGCGTGGCGGCCCTGCCCATCGGCCTGATGGCGGTAGGCGCCGGCTTGCGCATCGGCGGTCTGAACAAGGGGCCCTGGCTTGCCGCCACGCTGCTCTCGATCCGCCATGTGGTGCTGCCGGCCTTCGGTCTCGCGATCACGCTGCTGCTGGCGCTGCCGCCCGAGCAACGGCACATCGCGGTGCTGTTTGCCGCCATGCCCACGGCGTCGAGCGCCTTCGTGCTCGCGGCGCGCATGGGGGGCGACGGGCCCTACGTGGCGGCGCTCGTGACGGTGTCGACCCTGATCGGCATGCTGAGCATCCCGATCTGGCTGTCGTTCATCTAGGCGCTTGCGCCAGGGCCCAGTCGATGTGCTCGCGAAGCAGGTCACTCGCGCCTTCGCGGGCGCCCTTCAGCGCCGAGCTGATCTCGGCATCTGGCGCAGCTCGCAAGGCATTGCCAAGCGCGACAGCGATGTTGCGCTGCCAGCGGGCGTGCCCGATGCGCCGGATCGCGCTGCCTTCGGTGTGGCGCAGGAAGTCGGCCTCGCTCCAGGCCCAGAGCTGCAGCAGGCTGCGGTGCGTGAGCGCCGAGCGCGTGTCGAAGTCGGGCAGCTCGTTGCGTTGCGCGTACTTGTTCCAGGGGCAGATGAGCTGGCAGTCATCGCAGCCATAGATGCGGTTGCCGATCAGGGGGCGCAGGTCTTCGGGGATCGGGCCGTCGTGCTCGATCGTGAGGTACGAGATGCAGCGCCGCGCGTCGAGTCGGTAAGGCGCCACGATGGCCTGTGTGGGGCACACATCGATGCAGGCGCTGCAGCTGCCGCAGTGCGGCGACACCGGCTCTGAGAGCGGCAGCGCCACGTCGACGTAGATCTCGCCGAGGAAGAACATCGAGCCCGCCTCGCGATGCAACGTGAGCGTGTGCTTGCCGCGCCAGCCGATCCCGCTGCGCGATGCGAGCTCGACCTCAAGTACCGGTGCCGAATCGGTGAACACCCGGTGTCCGAAGGGGCCGATCGCCTCGGTCAGGCGGTCTGCGAGCCTTTGCAGGCGCGAGCGCAGCACCTTGTGGTAGTCGCGGCCCCGCGCGTACATCGACACGTAGGCCTGTCTGGGTTGTTCGATCTCTGCCCACTCGATGGCCTGCCACTCACTGGGCGCATCGCCCTGCAGTGCCGCGCGCGGCAGGTAGTCCATGCGTGCGGTGAGCACGCGCACGGTGCCAGGCACCAGGTCCGCAGGGCGCGCGCGCCTCACGCCGTGGGTGGCCATGTAGGCCATGTCACCGTGAAATCCGTGTTGCAGCCACGCCAGCAGCCCGTCTTCTGCCGATGACAGGTCGACATCGGCCACACCGATCTGGGAAAATCCGAGCGCTGCCGCCCACTCGCGCAATTGCGTGAGCAGGTGTTCTCCATCCAATACGCGAGCGCCCGTCATTTGTCGTCGATTCTAGGAACCCGTAGCGTGCACTGGGCTGATGAAGCCGCCTGCGATGCCACCGCGCATACGCTGGCGCAGCGTCCGGCGCTCCGCGAGGCGTTCATCGAGCTGCACGGCACGCTCGGGGCAGGCAAGACCACCTTTGTGCGCCACCTGCTGCACGCGCTCGGTGTGCAAGGGCGCATCAAGAGCCCGACCTACGCGGTGATGGAGTCGTACGAGCTTGCGGGCGGCCCGATCTGGCATTTCGACTTCTATCGCTTCAAGGACCCGCAGGAGTTCGAAGACGCCGGCTTTCGCGATGTCTTCGCGAGCCCCGGCCTCAAATTGGCCGAATGGCCCGAACAGGCTGCCGGCCTTTTGCCGCAGGCCGATCTGCGGATGGAACTCATTGCGCTGGATGGAGACGAACGCCGCGTGACCTTTGATGCCCTGACCCCCCGCGGACTGGAGTTGCTGCCTTGAGGCGCCGCGAATTGCTGCGTGGCGCGGGCAGTGTGGTGCTGCTGCTCGGTGCACACCAGATCGCCTTCGGCGCGAGCATCCTGGCCGTGCGTGTGTGGCCCGCCGAAGACTACACCCGCGTGACGCTCGAGTCCGACAAGGCACTCACCTTGCGTCACTTCATGGCCGAGAACCCGAGCCGCCTGGTGATCGACATCGACGGCCTGGAGCTGAGCCCCGAGCTGCGCGAGATCGTCGGCAAGGTACGTTCCGACGACCCGTACATCGCCGGCGTTCGGGTGGGCCAGAACCAGCCGCGCGTGGTGCGTCTGGTGATCGATCTCAAGCAGGCGACGGCGCCGCAACTCTTCACGCTCGAACCGGTGGCCGCCTACCAGCATCGGGCGGTGTTCGACCTCAAGCCTACGCACGAACGTGACCCGCTGCTGGCGCTGATTCAGGAGAAGCACCAGGCCGAGCAGCGTGCCGCCGAAGCGGTACAAGACGCACTGGGCGATCTCATCGAGAAGATGAACAAGCCCGTGGGCCCCGCGCCCGCGGCTCCTCCAACGCCCCCTGTGGTGGTGTCGGCCCCGCCGCCGCCGATCAGCCAGGCGCGCATCGACCGGCTCATCATCGTGGCGCTCGACCCCGGCCACGGCGGCGAAGACCCCGGCGCGATCGGCCCCTCGGGCCTGCGCGAGAAAGATGTGGTCCTGGCCATCGCGCTGAAGCTGCGCGACAAGATCGACGCCGTGCCCGGCATGCGCGCGATGCTGACGCGCGATCGTGATTTCTTCGTGCCGCTGCACGACCGCGTGCACAAGGCGCGGCGCGTGCAGGCGGATCTGTTCGTCTCCATCCATGCCGATGCCTTCTTCAAGCCGCAGGCACGCGGGGCGTCGGTCTTTGCCTTGTCGGATCGGGGCGCGAGCAGTTCGGCCGCTCGATGGATGGCCAACAAGGAGAACGCGGCCGACGTGGTGGGCGGCGTCAACTTCAAGGCCAAGGACTCCACCGTCCTGCGCACCATGCTCGACATGAGCACTACCGCGCAGATCAAGGACAGCCTCAAGCTTGGCAGCGAAGTGCTGGGGCAGATCGGCAGAGTGGGCAAGCTGCACAAGGCCGCGGTGGAGCAGGCCGGGTTTGCGGTGCTCAAGGCGCCCGATGTGCCGTCGATCCTGGTGGAGACGGCCTTCATCTCCAATCCCGACGAAGAGGCCAAGCTGCGCAGCGACGCTTACCAGGACCGCCTGGTAGACGCGCTCGCCACGGGCATCAAGCGCTACTTCGCCAAGAACCCGCCGCTGGCGCGCAACCGCCAGCTTTGACGCTGCCTCACGAGGCGGCAGTGGCCGCCTTGCGGCGTGCCTTCCAGGCACCGAAGATCACGATGACACCCGGGATGAGGATGGCGCCCCAGATGATCTTGTCGAGGTTCTCCTTCACCCACGGAATGTTGCCGAACAGGTAGCCCGCCAGCGTCACGCCACAGACCCAGATCGTGGCCCCCACGATGTTGAACAAGGTGAAGCGGCTTCGGGTCATCTCGGCCACGCCCGCCACGAACGGGACAAAGGTGCGCAGGAAAGGGAAGAAGCGCGCCAGGATGATGGTGATGCCGCCGTGCTTCTCGTAGAACGCGTGGGCCTGGTTGAATGCCTGCTTGTTGAAGAAGCGGCTGTTCTCCCACTGGAACACCTTGGGTCCGAAGTAGCGCCCGATGCTGTAGTTGCACTGGTCTCCGAGGATCGCCGCCACCACGAGCAGCCCGATCGCAATCGGCAGGTTCATCAACCCGGCACCGCACAGCGCTCCCACGACGAAGAGCAGCGAGTCTCCCGGCAGGAACGGCATCACGACCACGCCGGTCTCGACGAAGATGACCAGGAAGAGCAGGGCGTACACCCACATGCCGTAGGTCGCCACGAAGTTGGCGAGATGCACGTCGATGTGCAGGATGAAATCGATCAGGAAGGCGAGGATGTCCATGCGTCGGCATTATCAGGGTGGCTTCATACAATGCCCCGATGAATGCCGTGCCCGAGCCCCGATCCCGTCGGCCGATCCGTGAGTTGCCCGATGAACTGATCAGCCAGATCGCGGCCGGCGAGGTGGTCGAACGCCCCGCTTCAGTGGTGCGCGAGCTGGTTGACAACGCACTCGATGCCGGTGCGAGCGAGGTGGTCATCAAGCTGATGGCCGGCGGCGTGCGCAGCATCGTGGTGGAAGACGATGGCGCAGGCATCCCGTCCCACGAGCTGCCGCTCGCGCTGCGACGCCACGCTACGAGCAAGATCGCGTCGCTGAATGAGCTGGAGAGCGTCGCCACGATGGGCTTTCGCGGGGAGGCCTTGGCGGCCATCGGCTCGGTGGCGGAGTTGAGCATCCTCAGCCGCACCGAAGGCGCGGCGCACGCCCAGCGGATCGACGCGCGCACCGGCGAGATGGTGCCCGCCGCCCGCGGCGTGGGCACGAGCGTCGAAGTGCGCGAACTGTTCTTCAGCACGCCGGCGCGGCGCAAGTTCCTCAAGACCGATGCCACCGAGCTGGCGCACTGCATCGAAGCGGTTCGACGACACGCGCTGGTGCGGCCTGATGTCGGCTTCGGGGTGTGGCACGAGGGCAAGCTGGTGCAGCACTGGCGGCGTTCAACGGCCGCCGATCAGCGGGTGCGTGAGGTGATGGGCGAGGAGTTCGTGGGCGATAGCCGCGAGGTATCGCTCGTTCTCGGACCGATGCGCATCATTGGCCGTGCGGGCACCCCCGCTGCCGCGCGCGCGCGGGCCGATCAGCAGTACGTCTACGTCAACGGGCGCTACGTGCGCGACAAGCTGATCGCGCACGGCGTGCGCTCCGCCTACGAAGACGTGCTGCATGGCGGTCGCCAGCCGGCCTATGTGCTCTTTATTGAGATCGCACCCGAACGGGTCGACGTGAACGTGCACCCGACCAAGATCGAAGTGCGATTTCGCGATTCGCGCGAGGTTCACCAGGCAGTTCGTCGTGCGGTGGAGTCGGGTCTGGCACCGCCGCAGGCGGGCGAGGGGGCTGTACCCCCGATGGCGGCGATGACAGGCAGTGCCTCCATCGCGTCACCACAGGGCGGGCCGGCGATCGACAGGCCCACGGTGGCATGGCCAGCGCAGTCGCAGCGGGCGCTCGGGCTGGAGCAGGTTGCCGTCCTGTACGCGCAGGAGGCTCCGGCCGCGTGGGCGTTCGAGAGCAACGCCACTGCGGCGCCGGCGCCGGTGCCAGTGTCCCAATCCATTCCCGCCGGCGATTGGCCGCTGGGCAGGGCACTCGCCCAGGTCGGCGGTGTTTTCGTGCTGGCAGAGAACGCGCAAGGCCTTGTCGTGGTCGACATGCACGCGGCCCACGAACGCATCGTCTACGAGCGACTGAAGGCGAGCCTCGGTGTGGCTTCGATCGAGTCGCAGCCTTTGCTGATCCCGGCCACCTTCGCGGCGACACCGCATGAGATCGCGACCGCGCAGGCGCAGGCCGACAACCTGCTCACTTTGGGCTTGGACATCTCGGTGCTCTCAGCCACCACGCTGGCCGTGCGATCCCGCCCGGCGGCGTTGGCGGCGGGCGATGTGGTCGAACTGGCTCGCAGCGTGCTCGCGGAGCTATCGCAGTACGACGCGAGCAGCGTCATCCAGCGCGCCCAGCACGAGATCCTCTCGACCATGGCGTGCCACGGCGCCGTTCGGGCGAACCGTCAGCTCACGCTCGACGAGATGAATGCGTTGTTGCGAGACATGGAACGCACCGATCGCGCCGACCAGTGCAACCATGGACGCCCCACCTGGCGGCAAATCACGATGAAAGAGCTCGACGGGCTCTTCTGGCGAGGGCGCTGACGCGCTGATCCACAGCCAAGCGCGATGGACCACAACTTCCTGTCTGCCTTCATCCTGCTGTTGCTGGTGCTCGACCCTTTGGGGAGCTTGCCGATCTTCATCCCGGTGATGCGCCAGGTGCCGCCACAGCGAAGGCGCAGGGTGGCGCTGCGCGAGGTCGGCATCGCGTTCGCGGTGCTGATCGTGTTCATGTTTCTCGGCGACGCCTTTCTGCGCGTGATGCACCTGTCCGAGCGCTCGCTCGAAGTGGCGGGTGGCGTGATCCTGCTGATGGTCGCCATCCGCATGATCTTCAGTCAGGGTGGAACGGTCTACGGTTCGCCCGAGGGCAAGGAGCCACTGATATTCCCGCTGGCCGTACCTTTGCTAGCGGGGCCATCGGCCATGGCCACCGTGCTGCTGCTGGCCTCGCGTCAGCCCGACAAGGTGATGACCTGGGTGGCCGCGCTGAGCTGCGCGCTGGGGGTATCGCTCGCCGTCCTTTTGCTGTGTGAGCGGATACGGCGCTGGGTTGGCGATTCAGTGGTCTCGGCCACCGAGAAGCTCATGGGCCTTGTCTTGACCGCGATCGCGGTCGAGATGATCCTTGCCGGCTTGAAACGCTACTTTCTGGGCTGACGACCCGGAATGAAAAACGGCCGGTCTTTCGACCGGCCGTTTCATGCGCACTGGCTGATCCGGGGAGATCAGAAGTTGTGGCGCAGGCCCGCCGCCAGGTACGACACGTCGCGGGAAGAAGCGCCGTTCATGCCTTCCAGTTCGAGCTTGGAGTAGTAGGTGTAGACCTTGGTGCGCTTGCTGAGGTTGTAGTTGGCGCCGAAGGTGTATTGCTTTTGCTCGGGTTCGTCGAATGCAATGCCGGCACCGTCGAGTTCATCGGCGAAGCCTCCGGCCGCGTGCAGCTCGAACGGGCCGATGTTGTACTGGCCGGACAGGCGATAGATCTTCTTGCTCGCATCGCCGCCTTCGCTCGAGAAGCGTTGGAAGTAGCCTGTGACCGCAAAGGCTGACGCAATGTACGAGCCGCGGATGGCGTATTGCGTGTCCAGAACTTCGTTCTTCTGGTAACCCAGGCCGACGCCGAAGTTGCCGAGCGCCCAGTTGGCGGCGAAGTCGTAAGCGCGGTTCGGCGCCTGGCCTTCGCCCAGAATCACGGCCAGTTCCGCCCAACCGTTGAACATCTCCGGCGTGCGGTACGACACCTTGTTGCCGTAGTAGGAGATGTCCTTGTACAGGGCGTCAGCCGACGTACCCGTACCGTGGTTGATCAGGTCGGTAACGTCCGACGTGGCGAAGTACGACTCACTGGTGTAGTAGCCAGCCTTGAACATACCGAACGCGCCTGCCAGATGGACCGAGCTTTCGCCGGCTCCACCCCAGAAGGCAGCGTTGGTGGCACGGCCGTCGTCGGAGTTGAAACGGTGTTCGAGGGCGAAACCAGCCTTGAGGCCACCGCCCAGATCTTCGACGCCGCGGAAGCCGAGGCGCGAACCGTTATTGCGGAGTTGCCAGATCGTGTCCGACTTGGCGCTGTCGTCTTCCAATTCGACGGAGGTGTTCAAGCGACCCCATGCGGTGATGGAGCTTTGAGCGGAAACCGAGCCTGCTGCGAGGGTAGTCAGGGCGGCCACAGCGAGAAGAGAGCGCTTCATAGAGGTCCTTTTTGGATAAGAAAGGTGTGGGCGGATGGTCTCCGCTGGACGGAACTCTCGGCACATGTGCGATCGCACATGTGCGCGGAACATGAGTTTATGCGCGGGGCTACAGGAAAACCCCTCTTGCCGTTGCTCGCCGGCAACGGTTGGAACGCGATTTTGTGAAGGCTCAGCGGCCGCGTTGGTGCGCGGGGGCCTCGAGGCGCTTGGCCAGGAGCGAGAGCAGGACCGTCAGGACGAGGTAGACGGCCGAAATTGCCAGGTAGGGCTCCCAGTAACGGGAGTAGGCACCGGCCACCGTGCGCGCGGCCAGGGCCAGTTCGGCCAGGCCGATGGCCGACACGAGCGATGAATCCTTGATCAGCGTGACGCCCTCGTTGACCAGGGCCGGCAGCATGCGCCGGAACGCTTGCGGCAGAACCACGTAGCGCATGGCCTGCGGGTGGGTGAGGCCCAGGCTGTAGCCGGCCTGGGTCTGGCCGGCGTGGATGCTCTGGATGCCGGCGCGGAAGATCTCGGAGATGTATGCGCCGGCGTTCAGGGTCAGCGCCAGCGCGCCGGAGAAGAAGGCGCCGTGCGACTGGCGGAACTCACGCGCTGCCTCGCCTGATAGCAGCAGCCCACTGTCGGGCTGCACCAGCATCGGCATCAGCGCAAAGTGGACCAGCAGGATCTGCACAAACAACGGCGTGCCGCGGAAGAACGTGACATACGCGAGCGTGATCCAGCGCGCGATGCCGAGGAGCGCCGCCAGGATGGGGTTGGCAGGCTGAGGCGCATCGCGCGAACTGCTGATCAGCCCGAGCACCACCCCCAGCAGCAGGCCGGCACCGATTGCGACGATCGTGAGCTCCACGGTCGTGAACAGCGCCGCCAGGAACAGCGGCCCGTAGCCGGCCAGGATCTCCCACCGCAAGCCCACGGCCAGGTGCGCTTCTTACTTCGAAGCGGCGGAGGCCGGTGCAGCAGCTGCTGCGGCACCAAAATACTTGGCGAAGATCTGATCGTAGGTGCCATCGGCCTTGATGTCGGCCAGACCCTTGTTCAGCTTGCCCAGCAGGTCGGTGTTGCCCTTCTTCACGGCCAGGCCGTACTGCTCGGCCGCAAAGGCCTTGTCGTTCACCGTCTTGAAGCTGCTGCCGGCGTTGTTGGTCACGTAGTTGATGACGACGCCGTTGTCGGCCACGACGGCGTCCACGCCACCCGATTCAAGCTCCTTCAGCGCCAAGGGGGTCGACTCGAAGCGCTTGATGTTGGCGCTGTTCTTGCCCTGCAGCTTGGTGATGACCTCGTCGCCGGTCGTGCCGGTCTGCACGCCGACCTTCAGTTTCTTCAGGTCGTCGAACTTGCTCACCTTGGAGTTTTGCTTCACGGCGATGAGCTGTTGCGCATCGAAGTACGGGTCGCTGAAATCCATGGTCTGCTTGCGCTCTTCGGTGATCGTGATCGAAGAGACGAGGAAGTCGCGGTCGCCTTGCTGCAGCGTGTTGAAGATGCCTTCCCACGGCGTGTTGACGAACTTCACCTCGATGCCGGCCTTCTTGGCTACCGCCGTCACGACGTCGATGTCGAAGCCGACGATCTCGCCCTTTTCGTTCTGCAACTCGAACGGAGCGTAGGCAGCATCGGTGCCGACCACGTACACCTTGGCTGGGGCCGGTGCCGGCGCTGATGCGACCACTGCCGGCGCGGCGGATGGCGGGGGAGTTTCTTCCTTCTTGCCACAGGCCGACAGGATCAGGCCGGTGAGAACGAGTGCGCTGACTTGCAGGAAACGACGGGTGGGGTAGGTCATCGTGGGCTTCCTCGGTGTGAGGTTTTGGGGGTTTTGGCAGGGTGGCTGCCGTTGCGGGGCACCAGTGTAATGGCGGCCAGCTCTCGCGGCAGCAAGATGCGAGCCACGCGGCGGTGGCGTTCAGGCGGTTGGCCCGGCCTCGTCGAGCCGAGCCAATTCGGCCGGCGTGAACCCCGCGGCCTCGCGGGCGCGCAGGTTGAAGGGCGGGCGCAGCTTCGGTGCTTCGTAGCGCTCCGTCAGGACGTCGTAGTGCACCACCGGGTCCAAGCCCTCGCGTTCGCACAGCCAGCGGTACCAGCGGTTGCCTATGGCGACATGGCCGACTTCATCGCGCAGGATCACACCGAGGATCTCGACCGCGCGTTGATCGCCCGCCCGCGCGAACTTGGCCTGCAGCGGCGGGGTGGCATCGAGCCCCCGGGCCTCCAGCGTGCGCGGCACCAGCGCCATCCGGGCAAGTACGCTGTCGGCAGTGCGCGCCGTCATCAACCAAAGGCCGTCGTGCGCATCGAAGTCGCCGTACTCGTGCCCGAGGCTGTTGAGGTGCTCGCGCAGCAGGCTGAAGTGCAGCGCCTCCTCGCTCGCCACACGCAGCCAGTCCGTATAGAACTGGGCCGGCATGCCAGCGAAGCGGAACGCTGCATCCAGCGCCAGGTTGATCGCGTTGAACTCGATGTGCGCGATGGCGTGGACGAGCGCGGCGCGGCCCTCGGGCGTGAAGGGCGTGCGAGACGGAACTTCACGGGGTGGCCGCAGTGCGGGCCGATCGGGTCGGCCGGGCAGGTCTGGCGGGGCTTCGAACGACGTTTGTGGGTCGATGCTGTGCGGGTCAAGCTGATCGAACAACGCGCGCGCCTCGCGCGCCTTGGCGACTGGGTCGCGCAGGCACAAGACCTCCAGGGCGCGTCGTCTCGGGTTCATCCCTAGAATTATCGGCTTCGAACCCCGAGAGTCAGCCCATGGCCATCTATCAACTAGGCGACGAGACGCCCGACATCGCGGCTTCGGCCTGGGTCGCCGACAGCGCGCAGGTGATGGGGGCTGTCACGCTGGCCGAGAACACGAGCGTGTGGTTTGGCGCGGTGCTTCGTGGCGATACCGAGCGAATCACCATTGGCACCAACTCCAACATTCAGGACGGCACGGTGATCCATGCCGACCTCGGCTACCCGGTGACGATCGCCGAGAACGTGACGGTGGGCCACCAGGTGATGCTGCACGGGTGCACCATCGGCGAAGGTTCGCTCATTGGTATCGGCGCGGTCGTGCTCAATGGCGCGAAGATCGGCAAGCACTGCCTGGTGGGCGCCAGCGCGCTCATCACCGAGGGCAAGGATTTCCCCGATGGATCGATGATCATCGGCTCGCCTGCCAAGGCGGTTCGAACGCTCACGCCCGAGCAGATCGAGGGCCTGAAGCGAAGCGCCCAGCACTACGTTGATAACGCCAGCCGCTTCAAGGCGGGTTTGAAGAAGATCGTATGAACGACATGTTGAAGATGCGTGCGAGCCCGGCGCCGGGCCGCCCCAAGGCGGGCTCGATCCCCACGGGGGATCGCTCGCGTTATGCCGCGAGCGAGGGGTTGTCATGAGTGAGTTGCACAAGTTCCTGTTCGAAGGCATGCCGGTTCGCGGCCTGCTGGTTCGCCTGACCGGCGACTGGCGGGAGGTGCTCAAGCGCCGCGCTGACGCACAAGATGCGTTCCCGCAGCCGGTGCGCGCGTTGCTCGGTGAGATGGCGGCGGCTAGCGTGCTGATGCAGTCCAACATCAAGTTCAACGGCGCGCTGGTCATGCAGATTCACGGGGACGGGCCGGTCAAGCTCGCCGTGGCTGAGGCGCAGCCCGACCTCGCCTTCCGCGTCACGGCCAAGGTGGTCGGCGAGGTGCCCGAGAAGGCTTTGCTCGACGCGCTGGTGAATGAGGGCGGCCAAGGCCGCTGCGCCATCACCCTCGATCCGAAGGACCGCCTGCCCGGCCAGCAGCCCTACCAGGGCGTCGTGGCCTTGCATGGTGACCAGCGCGAGCCGCTGCATCGCCTGAGCGACGTGCTGGAGCACTACATGCTGCAGTCCGAACAGCTCGACACCAAGCTCATCCTCGCCGCCAACGACGACATCGCGGCAGGCCTGCTGATTCAACGCCTGCCGGTCGAGGGCGAAGGCAACATCGGCCAGCGCAACGAAGACGAGATCGGCGCGAATGAAGACTACAACCGGATCGCGCACCTGGCGTCGACGCTGACCAGCGAAGAGCTGTTCACCCTCGACGCCGACACGATCCTTCGGCGTCTTTTTTGGGAAGAGCAGGTCGTGCGCTACGAGCCCACGCACCCGCACTTTGCCTGCACCTGCTCGCGCGAACGCGTGGGCAACATGCTCAAGAGCCTGGGGCGTGAAGAGGTCGACGGGGTGATCGACGAGCAGGGGCGCGTCGAGATCGCCTGCGACTTCTGCGGTACCAAGTACCACTTCGACAGCATCGACGTGGGCGGATTGTTCACCCCGCACGGCCGGCAGGCGCCAGGGTCGAGTTCTCTCAACTGAAGTCCTAGCATGGGCTATGCACTGCTGAAGCTGATTCACCTCGCGTCCACCATCGTGTGGATCGGCGGCATGTTCTTCGCGCTGTACTGCCTGCGCCCTGCGGCCGCGAAGCTGGAGCCGCCCGTGAGGGTGCCGTTCATGGCAGATGCCTTGGGCCGGTTCTTCGCTGTGGTGGTCTGGGTAGCGCTGGCGGCGCTCGCCAGCGGCGTGGCCATGGTGATACGTGTCGCGCAGACCACTCGTCTGACAGGCGCCCCATTCAACATGCCGGCCGACTGGATGGTGATGGCTGGGCTGGGGGTATTGATGCTTGCCGTGTTCGGCCACATCCGGTTTGCCCTCTATCGCCGCCTGCAGCGGGCGGTGGCGGCTCAGGATTGGCCCGCCGGCGGGGCCGCGCTCACCGAGATTCGCTTTTGGGTCGGTGTGAACCTGGCCTTCGGCGCTTTGATCGTTGTCGTGGTGGTGCTCGGCGCAGCGACCTGACGCGCGTCAGAGCCGCGGCAGGAGGTGCCGTTCGCAGTCGGTGTCGCCGCACCGGTCGCACACCCATGTCCAACGCGTCGCAACGGGTTCTGGCGGAGTGAAAAGTGTGTGTCGAACCGCCGACAGGGCACAGCGGAGGCGGGCCTCCCCGATGCCACTCACGACGGAGTACGCCACTCCGGCGCGCGCAAGGCTGGCACGTACCAGTTTAGTGACCGGTTCACGCACATGCGCGCCGTCTCGTTGAAGTCCATCAGCGACCCACGGCAAGTCGAGCGCAGTGAGCAGGGTGAGCGTGTAGGTGCGCTGCGTGGCCTCGGCATCAGCGTAAAGGCTGCGGTCGTTGAATACGATCTCGCTGTAGACGGCGGTCATCAAGGCGCTGGTGTCTGCGACCACGATGTCATTCACCGCTGCGGCCTGGGCGATGCGGCGCGACTGCTCTTCTGCGATTGCGGCCTGTTCGCTCTGGCTGGGGGTGCGCGATTGAGCGGCGCAGAACTCGCGCAGGTATTCGCTCACGAGCGCAACGTTGTGGCCCTGCGCCTGGAGTGCAGCGGCGAGATCCGCCGCAAGCGTCGTCTTGCCGGTGCTCTCGGCCCCGACGATGGCGATCACGCGGCTCATGGGTGCGCTGCCGCCCGCTTCCAGGCGCGCCATCCGACCACTGACATCACGGCGAAGATCGCGTACAGCAGCGTCGTGAGCCACAGGCCCTTGTAGGCGAAGAGGCCCACGCACACAGTGTTGACCACGAGCCAGGTCGGCCAGTTATCGACGTACTTGCGCCCCAGCAACCACTGCCCGATGAGGCTTGCGGCGGTTGGGAACGCATCCCACCAGGGCACGTCGGTGTCGGTGTTGTGGCGCAGGAAGAGGCCGATCGCCGGCCAGGCCGCGGCAAAGACGGCGACTGCGGCCCAACGCCCGCGTGGGCCGAGGTGGCGTACTCGCAGCGCCGAGCCATCGGCTTGGGTGCCACGCAACCACTGCCACCAGCCCCAACCCGCCACCACGGCGAAGACGATCTGCAGGCTGGCATCGCCGTATAGCCTGCTGCTCCAGAAAAGGGCGAAGTAGAGCAGCGAACTTGCGATGGCAAGCGGCCAGCCGATCGGGTTGACGCGGATGTTCGCAACGACCATCCAGATGGCCAGCACGAAGGCCACGATCTCCAGCCAGGTGACGGGCGCTCCCCACAGCATGAACGCGGGGGCAAAGATGGGCTGCATCGATTGCAGCAGCGCGTCCATCGGCGATGGATCAGCGCTTGGCGGTGGAGACTTGAACGAGGATCTCGTCCGGCTTGACCATGCCCAATTCGAAGCGGGCCTTCTCTTCCACCATCTCCAGGCCTTCCTTCAGATCGTTCACCTCTGCGGTGATCTGGTCGTTGCGCGCATGGGCGGCATCGTTCTGTGCCGTCTGCTCGTGCAGTTTGCCCTCGAGCTCCATGACGCGCGCCACCCCGCCCTTGCCGAGCCAGAGCTCGGCATGCACGAGCCCGAGCAGCACGAGCAGGGTGACGGTGATGAAGCGCAAGGGATCAGCCCGGTTCCCGGCCGCCAGAAGCCTTGCTCGGCCCCGAGTGGGAGCTCGAGCGCAGCAACTTGCGAGCGCGGGTCATGTTCAGCGCAGGTTGTAGAACGCCGCGCGACCGGGGTAGCTGGCCACGTCGCCGAGGTCTTCTTCGATGCGCAGCAGCTGGTTGTATTTGGCGATGCGGTCGGAGCGAGACATCGAGCCTGTCTTGATCTGGCCGGCGTTGGTGCCGACGGCAATGTCGGAGATGGTCGAGTCTTCGGTTTCGCCCGAGCGGTGCGAGATCACGGCCGTGTAGTTGGCGCGCTTGGCCATCTCGATCGCGGCGAAGGTCTCGGTCAGCGTGCCGATCTGGTTGATCTTGATGAGGATCGAGTTGCCGATGTTCTTCTCGATGCCTTCGCGCAGGATCTTGGTGTTGGTGACAAAGAGGTCGTCGCCCACCAACTGGACCTTCTTGCCCAGGCGCTCGGTGAGGTGCTTCCAGCCGTCCCAGTCGCCTTCGTGCATGCCGTCTTCGATGCTGATGATCGGGTACTTGTCGCACCAGGTGGCGAGGATGTCGGTCCACTCGGGCGCGGTCAGCTGCAGGCCTTCGCCTTCGAGGTGGTACTTGCCGTCCTTGTAGAACTCGCTGGCGGCGCAATCGAGGCCGATGGCGATGTGCTCGCCCGGGGTGTAGCCGGCCTTGTCGATGGCTTCGAGGATCAGCTGGATTGCCGCTTCGTGGCTGGCCACGCTGGGGGCGAAACCGCCTTCGTCGCCGACGGCGGTGCTCATGCCCTTGGCATCGATGATCTTCTTCAGTGCGTGGAACACCTCGGCACCGTAGCGCACCGCTTCGCGGAAGCTCGGTGCGCCGGTCGGGATGATCATCAGTTCTTGAAGATCGAGGTTGTTGTTGGCGTGCGCCCCGCCGTTGATGACGTTCATCATCGGCACCGGCATCTGCATCGCCCCCGAGCCGCCGAAGTAGCGGTACAGCGGCAGGCCCGACTCTTCGGCTGCGGCGCGGGCCACGGCCATCGAGACGGCCAGCGTGGCGTTGGCGCCCAGGCGGCCCTTGTTCTCGGTGCCGTCGAGGTCGATCAGCGTGCGGTCGAGGAACGCCTGCTCCGAGGCATCGAGGCCGAGCACGGCTTCGCTGATCTCGGTGTTGATGTGCTCGACGGCCTTGAGCACGCCCTTGCCCAGGTAGCGGCCCTTGTCGCCGTCGCGCAGCTCGATGGCTTCACGCGAGCCGGTGGACGCACCCGAGGGCACGGCAGCGCGGCCCATGGTGCCGCTTTCAAGCAGCACGTCGCATTCGACGGTCGGGTTGCCGCGGCTGTCGAGAATCTCGCGGCCGACGATGTCAACGATGGCACTCATCTATCTTCCTCTTGGCAGTTATCAGTGATCTTGTGGGGCGATTGTCGGTCGAGACGAACTACACGCCGTCGACAACGATCATGCGCATGACGCCAGCGCCTTCGCGCAGCGTGCGAGCGTGCGTGTAGGTCTCGCTGGCATAGAAGGCCTTGGCCTTGGCGCGGTCGGCGAAGCGCAGCACGATGATGCGGCTGGGCGTCCAAGGGCCTTCGAGCACCTCGAACTCGCCGCCGCGCACCAGCACCTCGGCGCCGTGTTCCTGCATGGCGCGGGTGCTCCACTCGCGGTACTTCGCCATCTTCTCGGCATCGGTGACGGTGACGTCGGCAATGATGTAGGCGCTCATGGGCTGGTATCGCGGGTTCAGCAGGAAAAGTCGTTCTCGAGCAGCGGCTGCTTCTTGATCACGCGATCGAGCGCAACCAGTTGTTCCAGCAGCGCTTTCATGTGCTGGAGCGGCACAGCATTCGGGCCGTCGCTCATGGCGTTCTTGGGGTCGGGGTGCGTCTCCATGAAGACACCCGCAATACCAACGGCAATCGCTGCGCGCGACAGCACCGGGACGAACTCGCGCTGACCGCCCGAACTCGTGCCCTGGCCGCCAGGCAGCTGCACCGAATGCGTGGCGTCGAACACCACTGGCGCGCCGGTCTCGCGCATGATGGCCAGCGAGCGCATGTCGGAGACGAGGTTGTTGTAGCCGAAGCTCGCACCACGCTCGCAGGCCATGAAGTTGTCTTCGGGCAGGCCCTTGGCCTTGGCGGCCGCGCGAGCCTTGTCGATCACGTTCTTCATGTCGTGCGGCGCGAGGAACTGGCCCTTCTTGATGTTCACCGGTTTGCCCGACTGCGCCACGGCGTGGATGAAGTCAGTCTGGCGGCACAGGAAGGCGGGCGTCTGCAGGACATCGACCACCGACGCGACGGTAGCGATCTCGGCTTCGCTGTGCACATCGGTCAGCACCGGCACGTTCAGCTCGCGCTTGACCTTGGCCAGGATCTCCAGGCCCTTGTCCATGCCCGGGCCGCGAAACGAGGTGCCCGAGGAGCGATTGGCCTTGTCGTAGCTGCTCTTGAAAATGAACGGGATACCGAGCGCGGAGGTGATCTCCTTCAGCCGCCCGGCCACGTCCATTTGCAACTGCTCGGATTCCACCACGCAGGGGCCAGAGATCAGGAAGAACGGCTGGTCGACGCCGATGGGGAATCCGCAGAGCTTCATGCTGCCACCTTCTTCTCAGTGCGCGAGGCCTGGTGCTTGAGCGCCGCCTCGATGTACGACTTGAAGAGCGGGTGACCGCCCCAAGGCGTGGACTTGAACTCCGGGTGGAACTGCACGCCCATGAACCACGGGTGCACGGTACGCGGCAACTCCACGATTTCGGTCAGCTTCTCGCGCTGCGTGATGGCAGAGATCACGAGGCCCGCTTCAGTGAGCTTGTCGAGGTAGTTGACGTTGGCCTCGTAGCGATGGCGGTGGCGCTCGGTGACCACGTCACCATAGATTTCGTGCGCCAGCGTGCCTGCTTTCACGTCCGAGCTTTGAGCGCCCAGGCGCATGGTGCCGCCGAGGTCGGAGTTGGCCGTGCGCTTCTGGATGGAGCCGTCGGCGTCTTGCCACTCTTCGATCAGCGCGATCACCGGGTGTGGCGTTTCGGGCTCGAACTCGGTGCTGTTGGCGTCGTTCAGGCCGGCCTTGTGGCGTGCGTACTCGATGGTGGCGACCTGCATGCCCAGGCAGATCCCGAGGTAGGGCAGCTTGTGTTCGCGTGCGAACTGGGCAGTGAGGATCTTGCCCTCGACGCCGCGCTTGCCGAAGCCGCCCGGCACCAGGATGGCGTCGAAGCGCTCCAGTTGAGCGATGTTGCCGGTGCTCAGCGTCTCGGAATCGATGTACTCGATGTTGACCTTGGCGTGGTTGGCAATGCCCGCATGGCGCAGCGCCTCGTTGAGCGACTTGTACGAATCCGACAGGTCGGTGTACTTGCCGCACATGCCGATGGTGACCGCGCGCTGCGGGTGCTCGACCTCGCTCACGAGATCGTCCCAGCGCTTGAGATTGGCAGGCGGCGTGTTGATGCGCAGCTTGTCGCAGATCAGGCCATCAAGGCCCTGCTCGTGCAGCATGCGCGGCACCTTGTAGATGGTGTCGGCATCCCACACCGAGATCACGCCCCATTCGGGCACGTTGGTGAAAAGCGAGATCTTGGCGCGCTCTTCGTCGGGGATGACGCGGTCGGCGCGGCACAGCAGCGCATCGGGCTGGATGCCGATCTCGCGCATCTTCTGCACGGTGTGCTGCGTGGGCTTGGTCTTGAGTTCACCGGCGGCCGCAATATAGGGCACATACGTGAGGTGAACGAAGGCGCAACTGTTCGGGCCCATGCGCAGGCTCATCTGGCGCACCGCTTCGAGGAAGGGCAGGGACTCGATGTCGCCCACCGTGCCGCCGATCTCGACGATGGCCACGTCGACCGCGTGGTCGGTACCCAGCCCGGCGCCGCGCTTCACGAACTCCTGGATCTCGTTGGTGACGTGCGGGATCACCTGCACCGTCTTGCCGAGGTAGTCGCCGCGGCGCTCTTTCTCGAGCACGCTCTTGTAGATCTGGCCGGTCGTGAAGTTGTTCGACTTCTTCATCTTGGTGGTGATGAAGCGCTCGTAGTGGCCGAGGTCGAGATCGGTTTCCGCGCCATCGTCGGTGACGAAGACCTCGCCGTGCTGGAAGGGCGACATCGTGCCCGGATCGACGTTGAGGTACGGGTCCAGCTTGATGAGAGTGACCTTGAGGCCGCGCGATTCGAGAATCGCCGCGAGCGATGCAGCCGCGATGCCCTTGCCCAGCGAGGACACCACACCGCCGGTGACAAAGACGAACTTGGTCATTGCTGGTGGCACTTGCGAGTGTCGCAAATGCGCTGGTGGTAAAGCGCGATTATAGGCGCCTACCCCGGCAGGCTCAGGCGGTCGCCGGCACCTCGGACAGGGTCTTCAACCAGCGCACGACCTCCGCGGCGGTGAGAGCGGGCTGCTCGAACGGGAACAAGTGCGTGCCTTCGATCCACGAGACACGGCCCTCGGCCACGCGCTCCGTGGCAAGCATGCCCACTTGCTTTACCTCGGTCGACCGCGTGCCGCCGATGAAGGCGAGCGGATGCTGCAGCGGGTGGCGGCGCAGGAATCGCGGGATGTCGTACGCCAGCGTGCGGTAGATGTCGGTCTCGACTTCGCGGCTGAAGCTCAGCGTGACGCCACCGGCGGCATCGGGCTGGATGCCGCTTTCGATGTAGTCGTGCAGAACCTCGGGCGCCCAGCGGGCAAAACTGGGCTTGGCCGCGAAATGGGCATACGCGGCCTGCTTGTCGGCCCAGTGCGTGCGTCGGCTCTTGGAGATATTGGCGGGCGAAAAGCGCTCGGCAAAACCGGTCATCTTGGCGAACTGGATCGTGGGCGTGAGCAGCCCACCGATGAGCGGCGAGTCGAGCAGCACGACGCCGCGGGCGAGTTCGGGGTGCTTGGCCGCAGCCAGCACGCTCAAGAACCCACCCAGCGAATGTCCGACGAAGAACGCCGGCTCCCTGGCATGTTGCTGCGCGAAGTGCACGAGCTGATCGCGCAGGCGTGGCCAGTGCTCGGTGACCGGGTAGTCGGGGTCGTGGCCGTACTTCTCGAGCGCGTGAACGGTGTACCCCGCGGCGCGCCAGGCTTCGAACAGCACGCGGTAGGTGCCCGCCGGGAAGCTGTTGGCGTGCGAGAAGACGATGGTGCCTCGGTGGGCGCGCTTGGCCATCGTCAGATGATCTTCTCGCTCGGGGTGGTGATCTTGCGCATCGGCTCGTAGCGGCCGGCGCTGGCGCACAGTGGGTGCTCCGAGGTGCTGCCGTTCCACTGCGGGTCGTCGATGGACTCGAACACCTGGCGCAGCTTCTGGCCCCACGAGGTGCGGATCATGTGGAAGTACGGGTTCTGCTCGTCGATGCACACGAGCTGGTCGCTTTCGAGCTTGCCCGCCTCGTAGACCAGCAGATCGAGCGGCAGCCCCACCGAGAGGTTGGACTTGAGCGTCGAGTCCATCGAGACGAGCGCGCACTTGGCGGCTTCGGCCAGCGGCGTCTGTGGCGTGATCATGCGGTCGAGCACGGGCTTGCCGTACTTGGATTCACCGACCTGGAAGTAGCAGGTCTCGCGGGTGGCCTCGATGAAGTTGCCGGCCGAATACACGAGGAAGAGGCGCATGGCCTCACCCTCGATCTGCCCGCCGAAGATCATCGAGGCGTTGAAATCGATCCCAGCCTGCTTGAGCGACGGGCCGTCCTGGTCGTACACACGGCGCACCGCGCTGCCCAGCACGCGCACAGCGTCGAACATGCTCTTGGCGTTCCAGATGGTGATGGGCGGCTCTGTCGATTCAGGGTCGCCGTTGTCGAGCTTCTCGACCTGCAGGATCTCGCGCACCGATTGCGAGATCGACAGGTTGCCCGCCGAGAGCAGCACCATGAAGCGGTCGCCCGGCTTCTCGTAGACCATCATCTTGCGGAAAGTGCTGATCTGGTCGAGCCCTGCGTTGGTGCGCGAGTCGGAGAGAAACACCAAACCGGCGTCGAGTTTGATGCCCACGCAGTAGGTCATGAGAGGTTTTCCTGGAGAGATTTGAGGCGGTAGAGCGCGTCGAGCGCTTCTTTGGGCGAAAGCATATCGGGATTGATCGACGTCAGCGCCTTGTCCACGGCCGAGGGTTCAGCTTGCGCGGGAGGAATTGGCGCAGCGAAGAGATCGATCTGAGCATCCCCCGACTTCTGCTGCGCCTCCAGCGCTTCGAGCGAGGCGCGCGCCTGCCGCACCAGCCCACCGGGCATGCCGGCGAGGCGCGCTACCTGTACGCCATAGCTGCGGCTGGCGGGGCCAGCCAGAATCTCGTGCAGGAAGACGATGTCGTCACCGCTCTCCGCGGCCGACACATGCACGTTGATCGCCCGCTCGTGCTTGACCGGGAACTCCGTCAGCTCGAAGTAGTGCGTGGCGAACAGCGTGAAGGCGCGATTGCGCTCATGCAGGTGGCTGGCAATGGCGCCGGCCAGGGCCAGGCCGTCGAAGGTGCTGGTGCCGCGGCCGATCTCGTCCATCAGCACCAGCGAGTTCTCGGTGGCGCTGTGGATGATGGCGGCGGCTTCGGTCATCTCGAGCATGAAGGTCGATTGCGCGTTGGCCAGGTCATCGGCCGCGCCGATGCGGGTGTGGATGGCGTCGATGGGGCCGAGCCGGCAGCTGCTCGCCGGCACAAACGACCCCACGGCGGCCAGCAGCACGATCAATGCCACCTGGCGCATGAAGGTGCTCTTGCCGCCCATGTTGGGGCCGGTGATGACGAGCATCTTGCGGGTGGCGTCGAGCCGGCAGTCGTTGGCCATGAAGTTGCCGGCGCCCGTCTCGGCGAGCCGCGCCTCGACCACCGGGTGGCGGCCGGCTTCGATGTCGATGCAGGGCTCGCGCACGAACTGCGGGCGGCACCACCTGAGCGTGCTGGCGCGCTCGGCGAGCGCCGCCAGCGCATCGAGGCTGGCGAGCGCGCGGGCAAGACCGCTCAGGGCGTCGATGTGGGCTTGCAGTTGGTCGATCACGGCTTCGTAGAGCAGCTTCTCGCGCGCCAGCGCCCGCTCCTGCGCCGACAGCGCCTTGTCCTCGAAGGACTTGAGTTCGGGGGTGATGAAGCGCTCGGCGTTCTTCAGCGTCTGGCGGCGCTGGTAGTCCATCGGCACCTTGCTCGCCTGACCCTGAGTCACCTCGATGTAGAAGCCGTGAACCTTGTTGAACTGCACGCGCAGGTTGGCGATGCCGGTGCGCGTACGCTCCCGGGCTTCGAGGTCGAGCAGGTAGGCATCGCAGTTCTGGCTGATTCCGCGCAGCTCGTCGAGCTGGGCGTCGTAGCCGGTGGCGATCACGCCGCCGTCGCGCAGCAGCACGGCAGGTTCGTCGGCGATGGCTTGGCCTAGCAGGGCCTCGATCTCGGCCGAGGGGGTGAGCGCCTCGGCCAGCATGTCGAGCAGCACGGCCTTGTCGAGCGGTACGCGCTCGCGCAGCGCAGGCAGGCCCTGCAGCGTGGCGCGCAGGCCCGTCAGCTCGCGCGGGCGCACCTGGCGAAGCGCAACGCGGGCGGTGATGCGTTCGACGTCGCTCACGCCGCGCAGGGCTTCACGCAACGGCTCGGGTGAGGTGTCGAGCAGCACCTCGATGGCATCGTGGCGCTGCGTGGCAACGGCGCGCTCGCGCAGCGGGTGCGTGAGCCAATGACGCAGCGCGCGGCTGCCCATGCCGCTGCGGCAGGTGTCCAGCAGAGAGAGGAGAGTTGGGGCCTCGTCGCCGCGCAGCGTCTGCGTGAGTTCGAGGTTGCGATGGGTGGTGGGCGGCAGATCGAGCAGGTCGCTCGCGCGCTCGACCGTGAGGGTGCGCACGTGGGCCAGTGCCTGGCCTTGCGTGTGTTCGGCGTAGCTCAGCAGGGCCGCGGCCGCGGCCTGGCCGATCGCCATGTCCTGCGCGTTGAAGCCGCTGAGGCTGGCCACGCGCAGCTGCTCGCACAGCTTGCGCAGGCCGAGGGCGGTGTCGAACTGCCAGGCCGGGCGCGGCGTGAGGGCGATGCGCGACTGCGCCAATGCAACAGGGATCTGTTCGCGGTCGACCAGGGCTTCGGCGGCGTTCAGTCGGGCAAGCCAACCGGCCAGCTCGCGCTCTCCGCATTCGGTCATGCCCAGCTGGCCGTTCGAGAGGCCCAGCCAGGCGAGACCGTAGCTCACCACACCGCGCCTGGTTTGCTGCGAGACAGCCAGCAGCAAGGCATCGCGCTTGTCGGCCAGCAGTTCGGTGTCGGTGACGGTGCCAGGGGTCACGACGCGCACCACCTTGCGCTCCACCGGCCCCTTGGCCGTGGCCACATCGCCCACCTGCTCGGCAATCGCCACCGCTTCGCCCAGCTTGATGAGCTTGGCAAGGTAGCTCTCGACCGAATGCACCGGCACGCCGGCCATCACGACCGGCTCGCCGCCGCTCTGACCACGCTGCGTGAGCGTGATGTCGAGCAGGCGGTTGGCGCGCCGGGCGTCTTCGTAGAAGAGCTCGTAGAAATCGCCCATTCGGTAGAAGACGAGCGTGTCGGGGTGCTCGGCCTTGATGCGCAGGTACTGCTGCATCATCGGCGTGTGGTGCGCGAGGTCGTCGGCGGCGGGCGCGAGGGTCATGCGAAGGGGCGACAAAGGGCGGCTGGAGGCGTAGCCGCCAATTGTCATGCACTCGCCAGGGCCGTGCGCGAGCTCACGGGCGCGCGTTTCAGGCGCGGCGTCTGCGCGCCGCCGTGCCGATCACGCCAAGGCCGGCGAGCAGCAGGATCATCGACGCCGGCTCTGGGATGGCCGGGATCGACAACAGGTAGGGCACGCGCCCGAAGGTCAGGGGGTTGTAGGCCATGCCGGTGATCCATCCAAGGTCATTGATAGCGAGCGCGTCTTCCAGCACCCATCCCGCGTCTCGCTGACTCTGGCTCAGGAAGCTGTTCAGGTTGATGGCGCGGGTGCCGTTCCACAGCGTGGCTTGGCGGTCATCCCAGCTCTCGGCATCGTCTGGGGTGGCGTACAAGGCCCAGCCCACCACCTGGCCGCGGTTGTTGATGTCGTTGGCAGCGGAGTTCACGTTGCTGATGCGGGACATGGTTCCGTCCCCCCAGAGGGTCGCAACCCCGGCACTGCTGCCGACGACGTGCCCCGCGTCGTTGATCGCCGTGGCCGTTCCGTCCGCGCCAAGGCGCGTGATCGTCCCGTTGTGCCACAGGGTGGGTGCTTCGCTGTTGGTGGCGTCCACGCGGCTGGAGCCCACGACCATGCCGCTGCTGTTGATGTCGAAGGCGTAGCTGGCATTGCCACCCAAGGTACCTAGATCGATCGCCTGGCCCCCTGCCCAGAGCGTGGCTCGTGTACCGGACGGGGTAGCCGTCTGGCCCACCACCTGGCCGGAATCGTTGAGAGCCCAGGCCGTGGAGGCCCGCCCGCCCGCAAGCTCTGGAAGCAGGCTGGACTGGTTGTTGATCCACAGCGCGGCTCGATAGGTGTCTTCTCCAACGATCCAGCCGGCGTTGTTGATGTCGTGCGCGTATGTCTCAGTGTGCGTGCAGCAGCGCGAGGTGGGCAAGGCGACGACGGTCGTCGGGGTGGTCCAGAGCTGCCCGGATCTCTCATGCGTGCCGCTGGCGGTGCCGACGACCTGTCCCGCATTGTTGATCCCGCTTCCGGTGTCCCACATGCCCGTGCCGAAGGCGTCGGTAGGAAGAATGCTCAACTGATATCGCTGCGCATCTGCGCTTGCGGCGCAGGCCAGCAGAGCCATCGACAGGCCGAGGGAGCGAAGCGAAGTCGGGCTCATGGCCGACTCCTCCGGGTGCGGCGCGCTGCAGCGCCGATGACGCCCAAACCGGTGAACAGCAGCAGCATCGACGCTGGCTCCGGCACCGCCGGGATCGACAGCACGAAGGCTGAGGTGTTCCCGTTGTTGAAAGCCTTGCCCACGATCCATCCGAGGTCATTGATGCCGCTGGCCGACACGAGTTGCCAGCCCGCATCGCGCTCGGCCTGGCCCAGGAAGCTGTTGAGGTCGATGGCCTGGCCGTCTCGCCACAGCATGGCGCGCGTTGGGCTGCCGTCCTCGTCGTAGAAACTGCCTACGGCCCAGCCGCTGTTGTTGATGTCCGACGCCTCGGAGCCCAGGCCATCGAGGAAGCTCGCCTGACCGCCGTTCCAGACCACGGCGCGCTGGTCGCTCTGCCCGACCACCACGTCGTGGTCGTTCACGCTGAGGGCAATACCCTCACCCAGGTCCGTGATGCCTCCGTTTCGCCACAGCACGGCGCGGGACTCGTAGTCGGGCCCGGCAACGGTGCTCATGCCCACCGCCGCACCGGCCTCGTTGATCGCGAAGGCTTCGCTGTACGAGCCGCCGAGCGAGCCCAGCGCGTGTGCGCCGGTGCCATCCCACAGCGTGGCGCCCAGTGAAGACCGGCCCACCACGGCGCCGGTTTCGTTCAGTCCTCGGGCCACGGAATCGATGAACATGTTCCCGGCCAACAGGGTGGGCGTGTTCTGCCCGGTCCAGACGGCGGCGCGGGATGCGTCTACGCCGGCGACCTGCCCGAGGTCGTTGATGGCGAGTCCCGAGGTCTGCGTGTTCCCGCAGCACGGGCCGGCAAATGGCAGATAGCGCGGGCCCTGCGAGGGCTGTAGAGCGTCCCAGATCACGGCTTGCGGGACGTGGGTTTGCCCGACCGTCCCCGCCACCAGACCATGGTTGTTGATGTCGGCCGGCTGCAGATGGGTGCCGCCTTCGGACGGCAAGAAGTTGAAGCTGTAGTCCGGCAGGACTTGCGCCTGGACCGCCAGCGGCCCCAGGGCGAACAAAGCGGCAAGAACGACAGACCGTGCGGCAAGAACTGCAGCGCGGCCGCGTGATGGATTCCGTGGCATGCATGTCTCCTCAAGTGATGGGTGCGCGCGCAAGTCAGGGCAGCGTCTCTGGACTGCTTTCGAGCATGGCGATGGCTGGCGCTGCCGCAGGCCGGCAATCGGCGTTCCGGTTCAGGCCAGTCGCTACCATCGCGGGCTTGTCATCAAAACCACTCGAACGAGGAGACACCATGAACCGCCGCCGCCTCTGGGCAGTCGCGTTGGGAGGCCTGCTGCTGGCCGGCAGCGCCCTCGCGCAGACGAAGATCCCGCTTCGCATCTCCACGCCCGCCGTGCCGGAAGACTGGCACGCGAAGATGTGGACGGTGTTCAAGGGCGAGCTGGAGAAGTCCGCACCGGGTCAGTTCGATGTGCAGGTGCACCTGAATGCCTCGCTCTTCAAGCAAGGCGCGGAGCCGACCGCCATGGCGCGTGGCAGCCTGGAGATGGCGACTGTCTCTGCGCAGGACATCGCCAAGATCCTGCCCGAGTACTCGATCTACACCGCGGGCTACCTGATTCGCGACCCGGCCCACCAGAAGAAGGTGTTCAACGGCCCGATCGGCGAGGAGTTCGCCCGGGCCGTGGCCGCCAAGATGGATGTGCAGATCCTCACCGTGGCCTACCTCGGCACGCGCCAGCTCGCGCTGCGCGAGCCGCGCAAGGTTCAGACGCCGGCCGATCTGAAGGGCGTGAAGCTGCGCATGCCGGCCACGAAGGAATGGCTCTTTCTCGGCGACGCGCTCGGAGCGACCGCGATGCCGATGGCCTTCGGCGAGGTGTACCTGGCGCTCAAGACGGGCACCATCGACGGCGAAGACAACCCGCTGCCGACCGTTCGCTCCGCCAAGTTCCACGAGGTGACGAAGCAAATCGTGCTCACCAGCCACCTGGTCGATGGCCTTTTCATCTCGATCGCCAGCAAGACCTGGAAGGCCATGTCACCTGACCAGCAGGCCAAGGTGCGCGCCGCCGCCGTGGCGGCTGCCCAGTACAACGACGAGAACCGCATCCGCGACGAGGCCGAGCTGATCGCCTTCTTCAAGCAGCAGGGGCTGCAGGTGAGCACACCGGATGTCGAGGCCTTCCGCAAGGCTGTACAGGCGAGGTACGTCGCGTCCGAGCAGGCCAAGGCCTGGCCGGCCGGGCTGCTCGACCGCATCAACGCCGTCAAGTAGGCGGTCGATGCGGGCCAGGCTCGTCCAGGCGGCGCAGGCCGTTGCCGCGGCGCTGTTCGCGCTGCTGTTCATCACCTTCGTCTTGCAGGTGAGCGCACGTTATCTCTTCGACCGCCCCCTGGCGTGGACGGACGAACTGGTCGTCGTGCTCTACATCGCCATGGTGTTCTGGTCGGCCGCTTGGCTGCTTCAAGAGCGCGAGCACGTGATGTTCGACCTGGTCTATGCCACGTTGCCCCCGCAGGGCCGGCGCATTGCGGCCCTGCTGGGCGCCTTGTTGATGGCGGGCCTTTTAGGCGTGCTCCTGCCCTACGCGTATGACTACGTGAGCTTCATGCACCGTGAGCCCACGGCGGTGCTGGGCGTGCCTTTCTCGTACGTGTTCGCGCCGTTCCTCGTGTTCGTGTTCGCGGTGGTGCTGATGTACCTGCGCAAGGCATGCCGCCTACTGTCGCGCGACTGGGAGCAGGCGCTGTGAGCCTCGCGCTGGTCGTTCTGCTCGGCATGCTGCTGCTGACGTTGCTGCTGCGCCTGCCCATCGGCTTGGGCATGCTGGCCAGCGGGGTGGCCTACCTGCTGGTGAAGGGGCAGGACGTGGGCCTCGCCGCCGAGCAGGTGCTCAACGGCCTGTACAACGGTTACGTGCTGCTGGCGGTGCCGCTCTTCATCTTCGCGGCGGGCATCATGAACTCCGGCACCATCAGCGACCGCTTGTTCGCCTTCGCGCAAGCGCTGGTCGGCAGGTTGCGCGGGGGGCTGGCGCAGGTCAACGTGGTGGTGAGCGTGATCTTCTCCGGCATGAGCGGCAGCGCGATCGCCGATGCGGCCGGCCCCGGCCTGGTGAGCATCCGCGCGATGACAAAGCACGGCTACTCGCCCGCGTTTGCCGGTGCGATCACGGCGGCCTCGTCGACCATCGGGCCGATCGTTCCGCCGTCGATCCCGCTCGTGATTTATGCGCTGGTGTCCGACACCTCGGTCGGCGCTCTGTTCCTGGGTGGCGTGATCCCGGGCCTGTTGATGGCCGCGTCGCTCATGCTCGGCGTGCATTTCGTGGCGCGGCGGCGTGGCCTGCCGCGCGGCGAGCCCGTGGCGGCGAAGGCGCTGCCCGGTGTGCTCTGGCGTGGCGCGCTGCCGATCTCGCTGCCGGTGCTGTTGCTGGGGGGCATCTACACGGGGGTGTTCACGCCGACCGAGGCCGCCGCGGTGGCGGCGTTGTATGCGCTGTTCCTTGCCGCGGTGGTGTATCGCGCGCTCAGCCTGCGGCGCTTCTATCAGGTGCTCGTCGAGTCGTCGAAATCGAGTGCTTCGGTGACCTTGATCGTGGCGGCCGCGTACCTCATCAACTACGCCTTCGCTGCCGAGAACGTACCGAACGCATTGGCCACCTGGCTCAATGGCTACAACCTTTCGCCGCTGGGTTTTCTGATCGGCGTGAACCTGCTGTTCCTGGTGCTGGGCTGCTTTCTCGACACCTCGATCATGCTGCTGGTGCTGGTGCCCATGCTGTTGCCCACAGCACGGTTGCTGGGCGTCGATCTCGTTCACTTCGGCGTGATGGTGGTCGTCAACATGATGGTGGGCATGGTCACGCCGCCTTTCGGCATGCTGCTCTTCGTGATCAACGCGCTCGCCGGTGTGCCGCTCAAGGCCATGATCCGTGAGAGCTGGTTGTTCATCGGGATGTTGATCGCCGCACTGACGATCGTGACTTTCGTGCCGCAGTCAGTGTTGTGGCTGCCGCAGGCGCTGGGCTACGGGCTGAAGTAGCGCGCGGCGCGCGCGGGACTCAGGCGTTCGAGCCGCTGACCCAGCGCTCGTTCACCAGCAATTCGTTCGGCTTGAACTGCGCCTTGTAGGCCATCTTGTCGCTGTCGCCGATCCAGTAGCCCAGGTACACATGGCGCAGCTTGAGCAGCTTGGTCTGCTCGATTTGCCACATCACGTTGTAAGTGCCGTAGCTGGTGCGCTCTTCGGGTTCGTAGAAGGTATAGACCGCCGACAGGCCGTCGTTGAGGATGTCGAGGATGGAGACCATCTTCAGCGCGCCGGGCGTGCCGTCGGCCGTGGGCTCACGGAACTCCACCAGCCGCGAGTTGACGCGGCTTTGCAGCAGGAACTGGGTGTACTGGTCGACGCTGTCGTTGTCCATGCCGCCGCCGCTGTGCCTGCCGGCTTGGTAGCGCAGGTAGAGCTGGTAGTGCTCGGGCACGAACCCGAGGCGCAGCACGCGCGCTTGCAGGCTGGCGTGCTGCTTCCAGGCGCGGCGCTGGCTGCGGGTTGGCTCGAAGCTCTTGACGGGGATGCGCAGCGGCACGCAGGCGCGGCAGCCATCGCAGAAGGGCCGGTAGGTGAACATGCCACTGCGCCTAAAGCCGTTGGCCACCAGGCCGGAGTAAGCGTCGGCATGGATCAGGTGGCTGGGGGTGGCCACCTGCGAGCGCGCCATGCGCCCAGGGATGTAGCTGCACGGGTAGGGCGCGGTGGCGTAGAACTGGATCGATGAGAGCGGAAGCTCTTTCGGGTGCGTCACGTGCCAGGCTCCTGCATCGGCGGGATCTGCGGGGCGGCCTCATCGACTTCAAGTTGCGCCCACATCGCCGGATGATAGGACCAATCATCGACCGAAGGCTCCCTGATCCGTGGGGAGACCAGGGCCTCGAACTCGCTGCGCGGGATCTCGCGTGCGCCCAGCGAGGCGAGGTGGCCGGTGCGCTGCTGGCAGTCGATGAGGTCGATGCCGTGGCTGCGGCAAAAGCAGATCAGCGCGGCCATGGCCAGCTTGGAGGCGTCGGTGCGGTGCGAGAACATCGATTCCCCGAAGAACATGCGGCCGAGGTTGATGCCGTACAGCCCGCCGACGAGCTGGCCGTCGACCCAGGTCTCGAAGCTGTGCACCGTGCCGAGCGCATGCCAGGCGCAGTAGGCGTCGATCATCTCCGGCACGATCCAGGTGCCGGCCTGGCCATCGCGCGGTGTTTGCGCGCAAGCGGTGATGACGCGGCGAAAGGCGCTGTCGATGCGAATCTCGCAGTGCCTGTCGAGCGCGAAGCGGCGCACGGTCTTGCGCAGCGAGCGGGCGAGCTTGAACTCCCCCACGAACATCACCATGCGCGGGTCGGGTGACCACCACAGGATGGGCTGGCCCGCGCTGTACCAGGGGAACACGCCTTTGCTGTAGGCCTCGCGCAGGCGCTCGGGGGTGAGCTCGCCACCGGCGGCGAGCAGGCCCGGCGCATCGGAGTCGGGCGGCAGCGCCTGCTGCGTGTCAGGCAGCGGGTCGAGCGGGTGGCGCAGCCACGGGATCATGCTGGCTCCTTCAGGCCAGTGCCCTGCGGTGTTCTCATGCCTCTCGTGCGGGGCAGGTTTCGCCGGACTGGACCGGCTTCTTCTGCGTGAGCAACACGCCATGGCGCACGGCGACGATCTCGGCCAGGATGGACACCGCGATCTCTGCCGGTGTGCGCCCGCCCAGATCGAGGCCGATGGGTCCGTGCAGCCGGGCGATCTCGTCGTCCGACAAGTCGAAGAGCTTGAGGCGTTCACGGCGCTTGGCGGTGTTGCTGCGCGAGCCCAGTGCGCCCACATAGAAGGCCGGTGACTTGAGTGCCTCGAGCAGGGCCATGTCGTCGAGCTTGGGGTCGTGCGTCACGGCCACCACCGCGCTGTGCGGGTCGAGCTGCAGCTCCAGCACCAGGTCGTCGGGCATGCTGCGGCTGAACCGGGTGCCGGGTACGTCCCAGGTGAGGTGGTATTCCTCGCGCGGGTCGCAGCAGATGACTTCGAAGTCGAGGGCGAGCGCCATCTGCGCCAGCACGCGCGAGAGTTGACCCGCGCCGATCACCAGCATGCGCCAGCGCGGGCCGAACAGTGCGCGCAGCACCTGGCCGTCGAAGCTGAAGGCTTCCCCACGCGTGGCGGCCTCCACGGTCACCTGCCCTGTGCGCAGGTCGAGGCGGCGCGCGACCAGTTCGTGGCGCTGGGTGCGGGCGAGCACCTCGTCGATCCAGGCGGTGTCGCGTACGGGCTCCTGCACCAGACGCAGGTTGCCGCCGCAAGGCAGGCCGAAGCGAGCGGCTTCCTCCTTGGTGACGCCGTAGGTCACGAGCGAGGGTGCGGTCACCGCGTCGCCGGCGCGCACGCGCTCGATGAGATCGTCTTCGACGCAGCCGCCCGACACGGAGCCCACCACCAGACCATCGCCACGCATGGCGAGCAGGGCGCCGGGGGGGCGCGGGGCTGAGCCCCAGGTTTCGATCACCGTGACCAGTCGCACCGCGTGGCCGTCGGCATGCCATGCGCGGGCTTGTGTCAGAACTTGGAGATCGAGGCTGTCCATCGAGGGGTTGCGGCAGGAGTCAGAGGATCGTAGCTTGCAGGCGGAGATGGGTGCAGAGCGAGGTTTCCCCGGCGAAATCTTGTGCACCATGATGGTGCCAAGAGGTGCTCGTGGGGAGATTTGGTGTTGCGTCTTCCTACAGCCTGTGCGCCCGCCCGGCCGCCTGCGGTCAACCGCCTGACGCCTCAGGCATCCTCTCGTTGATGGATGCCTGCGCGACACCGCCTGCGCAGACTCGTGCCCTTTCCGAGGACCATCACACGAGAGGGGCGCGGCATGACCTTGCTGGTCAACAGGGCGGCAGTACGTGACTATCTGGAGCGAAACGGCGTGGCCCACCCGACCCTGGTGGACAACGTGCTGTCGGGCTTCGACCCTGCGCAGCCCATGTACGAGCAACGTCTGGAACCCGGCGCTGACCTGTACCAGTACATGCGCCGCCCGGCGAGTGGCCGGCCGGGCCTGAATGTAGGCAACTGGTTCTGCCTGCGCGGTGCGGGGCGCGATGGCTTGGGCATCTTCGATGGCCTGGCCGGGCGCGAGTTGCACCATTTCGTGGTGAGCGCCGAGCTGACCGTGCTCGAAGGCACGGCCTCGCGTCTGGCGCACGATTGGCAGCATGAGATCGGCGGCGGCGGCGGGGCCTCGCAGATCTTCGTGCCACCACGCCTGCTCGGGCATATCCATTCGGTGGGGCATGCCCATCCCTGGTGAGGGCGGGCCGGGCTTCTCGCCTTGCGCTATGGTGGGCCGATGCAAATCATCGGCCCGACCGCCAGGCATGTGCTGGCAGCGCCCGGCACGTTCCTGCTGAACTGCCTCAAGGCGTTTCGCTCCAATCAGGGCCTGCTGCTTGCCGGGGCGGTGGCGTACTACGCGTTGCTGTCGATCGTGCCGCTGCTGATCCTGTTCGTGATCGCGCTGTCGCACCTCATTGATCAACGCGAGTTGCTGGGCACGATCGAGCGATACATCGCTTGGCTGATCCCCGGCCAGTCGCGTGCCATCGTGGGGGAGCTGGGCAACTTCCTCACGCACCGCGGCTACATGGGCTGGGTGCTGCTCGCCACGATGCTGTTCTTCAGCTCGCTCGCGTTCACGGTGCTCGAGAACGCGATGTCGGTGATCTTTCTGCACCGCATGCAGGTGAGGCGGCGGCACTTCATGGTGTCGGCCTTGCTGCCGTATGCCTACATCCTGTCGCTGGGAGCGGGGCTGCTGCTGGTCACGCTGGTGGCTGGCAGCCTGCAGGCCATCGGGCAGGAGAGCGTGTCGCTGTTCGGGCGCGAGTGGTCCCTGAGTGGCTTCTCGGGGACGCTGCTGTACCTGCTCGGGCTGGCCGGCGAGGTGTTCGTGCTGGCCTCGATCTACCTCGTGATGCCTGTAGGCCAGCTCGCGCTGCGCCACGCACTGATCGGCGCGCTGACGGCAGCCCTGCTCTGGGAGATCACTCGCCACGCGCTGGTCTGGTACTTCAGCACGCTCTCGCAGGTGAACATTGTCTATGGCTCGCTGACGACGGCGATTGTGGTGCTGCTCAGCCTGGAGATCGCCGCCGCGCTGCTGCTGTTCGGCGCGCAGGTGATTTCAGAGTACGAACGGATTGAGGCCAAACTCAGTCCACGCGGGTGAAGTGCTGCCGCACGTGGCTGCGGTCGAGCATGTCGAAGTGCCACCACTCGTTGTCGATGCCGTTGAATCCACCGTGGCGCAGCACGCGCCGCAGCAGGTCGCGGTTGCGATGCTGCCGGGGTGTGAGCGCGCCGCTGGCCAGGTGCTGGGCCTCGAGCGCCGGGTGCGACAGCGCGGTCATCTCGTCGAAGCCGGTGCCCATGTCGAGTTCGCGGCCCTGGGCGTCGACGATGGTCGCGTCGAGCGCCATGCCGAAGGAATGGATCGAGCCGCGCGCCGGGTCCGCCACGTACTCGCGCAGGCCGGTACCGTCCAGGAAATCCCACAGCTCGATCTGCACGCGGTGCGGCCGCAGGGCGTCGAGCACCAGCAGGCGATGCCCGGGAGCCTCGCGTTCGAGCAAAGCGGCGGCCTGCTCGATGCCTGTGGCGGCGAGGTGGTGGAGCCAGGCGCAATCGAGGCTGCCGTAGAGATCGCGGCCGACGAAGTTGCGAACGCCGGCATAGCGCAGGTCGACGCCGATGGCGGGGATCGAGGCCAGCCGGCGGAAGCTGGGGTGGGAGCCGATGTCTTCGCAGCGCATGAGGACGAGTGTGGAGTGATGCAAGGCCAAAGGGCAAGCCCTTCACAATCGACCCGTTCCACCAACGAACGTTCCCCATGGATGCCAACGAGCTTGCACGGATCGCCACCGACGAGATGCAGTCGAAAGGGCTTCGCCCGACGTTCTCGGCCGCGGTGCTGCAAGAGGCCGAGGCCACGGCTGACCCGGTGGCTGGCGTAGGCCCCGGCACCGTCGATCTGCGCGAGCGTCTGTGGTTCTCGATCGACAACGACGACACGCTCGACATCGACCAGCTGAGCTGGGCCGAGGCGCGCCCTGATGGCGGTGCACTGGTCTCGGTGGCCGTGGCCGAGGTCGATGTGTTCGCCCCGCGCGGCGGCGCGCTCGACGAGCATGCGGCCGCCAACACCACCTCGGTCTACACCGCAGCCGGTGTGTTCCCGATGCTGCCCCAGCTTCTCTCCAACGACCGCAGCTCCTTGCATGCCGGCTTGGACAAATTGGCCATGGTGGTCGACATGGCGATCGATGGTGCTGGTGAAGTGCAGTCCGCGCAGATCTGCCGCGCCATCGTGCGCAACCAGGCCAAGCTGGCCTACGACAGCGTGGCCGCATGGCTCGACGGCACGGGCGCGGCGCCCGCCGAGGTGGCGGCCAGCCCGGCGCTCCAGGCACAGATCCATCTGCACGACCGCGTGGCCAGTTCGCTGCGCCAGTGGCGCCACCGCCGCGGCGCGCTGAACGTGGCCACCGCGCAAGCGCGCCCCGTGTTCGCAGGCGGCCAACTCGTCGACCTGCGCGCTGACCACAAGAACCGCGCCAAGGACATGATTGCCGACCTGATGATCGCGACCAACGGCGCCACGGCGCGGTTCCTGGCCCAGCGCGGCTTGCCGTCCTTGCGCCGTGTGTTGCAAGAGCCGCGCCGGTGGGATCGGCTGATTGCACTCGCGGCGCAGTACGGACACACGCTCCCGCCGCAGCCGGATGCGCTAGCGCTCGATGGGTTTCTGACCGGGCGGCGCCAGGCCGACGCAGCGGGCTTCGAAGACCTCTCGCTCTCGGTCGTCAAGCTGCTGGGTTCCGGAGCGTACGCGGCAGCGTCGCCGGGTGCGCCGCCGGCCGGGCACTTTGGCCTGGCCGTCAACGACTACGCGCACTCCACGGCGCCCAACCGGCGCTATGTCGATCTCGTGACGCAGCGCTTACTGAAGGCCGCGTTGGCCGGTGCGGCTTCGCCTTATTCGCTGGCCGAACTGGACGCCATCGCACAGCACTGCACCGTGCAGGAAGACAAGGCGTCGACCATCGAGCGGCGTGTCTTGAAGGCAGCCGCGGCGTTCTTGCTGCAGGGGCGCATCGGCGAGACCTTCGATGCCATCGTCACCGGCGTGGCGACCAAGGGCACCTTCGTGCGCATCACCTCGCCGCTGGTCGAAGGACGCGTGGTGGGCGGCTTCGAGGGGCTCGACGTGGGCGACACGCTGCGAGTTCGACTGCGCAGCGTGGACGCCGCGCAGCGCTTCATCGACTTCGAGCGCGCATGAGTGGCCTGCGCGGGGTGATTGCAGGGGTGGTTGCCGCGGTCGGTTTGCTGACCGGCTGCGCCACCACGCGAGAACCCACGGTGCCTCTGCGCACCCTTGCCGAACCCGCCCCGTGCCCGGTGCGTCCCGACACCTTGCTGGTGATGCTGCCGGGCATCTACTCGCAACCCGAGGAGTTCCAGCGCGAGGCCTTCGTGCAGGCGGTGCGTGCGCGGCAGATCGCCGCGGACGTTTTGTTGGTGGACGCGCACCGCGGCTACTACGAGCAGCGTTCGATCGTCATCCGCCTGAATGCCGATGTGATCGAACCGGCACGCCGCGCGGGTTATCAACACATCTGGCTGATCGGCATCTCGCTGGGTGGTCTCGGCGCGATGCTCACCGCTGAAGAGCACCCGGGCGAGATCGACGGCATCGTTCTGCTGGCGCCATACCTGGGCAGCCGCGAAACGGCCCAGCGGGTGCGCGATGCCGGCGGGCTGGGCGCCTGGGTGGCGCCGCCCGAATCGAACGGTGACGATGCCGACGTACGTGTGTGGCGCTGGCTGCAAGGCCAGACCGCCCCTGCCGCTCGCGGCGGGAAGAGGCTCCCGATCTACCTGGGCTACGGCCTCGACGACCGGTTCGCCTTCAATGCGAGCGTGCTGCGCGAGGCGCTGCCCGACGATCGCGCGTTCATCACCACCGGCGGCCACGAGTGGGCGCCATGGCGGCGCCTGTGGCAGCAGGTGCTCGACGCTGGCGTGTTCGCGCGAGACACCACTTGTGTGCGGGGGATGCGCGGCCCGGCTCCCTAGGATGGCAGTTGAAGTGCACGCGGTGAGCGCCCAAAGTCGAGGCAACGCTGAACAAGTCCCACGCGGACTGCGCATCCTTGTCTCGGGCGGTCTGCAGCGTTGCAAATGCGCGCGATACCTGCGGGTATCGCTGTGCTTTGCGCCTTGCAGCCCATCCCGAGACAAGGCGCGCCGCCTCGCGGGGACCCGTTCAGCGTCGCCTGAGATCACGGCGCCAGCCGAATGCATTCAAGGGGAGACACACCATGGCTACCGACAGCTTCCAGGTCTCGACCTACCAGTACTACAACTGGTCGTCACGCAGCACGGGCAAGACCAACCTGATTCTCAAGGGCAGCGGCAAGACCTGCTCGGTGTGGTTCGTCGAAGACCCGTCGGCGTTGCTGCCGCCGGCTTCGGTGGTGGCGAGCAACTATTACGCCTTCTACTACCACCACAGCCAGTTGCCGCACCTGATCGACATGCTGCGAAACGAGAAGCCGATCACCGTGTTCTTCAACAACGACAACGGCTACAACAACTCGCGCATCTCGAGTTCCGACGAGCCCGTGGGTGAAGGCGAGATCGCCTGATCGACCGTACCCCGCTCAGGGGCGGGTCTGGTCGATCGTCACCGTCACCTGGTTCGCGCCCGGCTTGACAACCGGGCCGGCACCGACCAGGTCGCCCGACGCGGGCGTGGCGCTGCCGGTCTTGGACACGCGGGCCTCGACGCGCACTTCGGTCGCGCTGGAGAGCTTGAACTCGGGGCTCATGGCCATCGAGTCGTCGAGCTTGAAGTCCATCGGCAGGTCGGACACCTTCACCCGCAGCACCGCCAGCGGTACGCGCGGGCCCTGCGCATGCCGCGCGAAGATGAAGACGGTATCGGTGGGCTGCACCTTGGAGGCCAGTTCGGGCGCCAGTGCCACGCGGCCGCTGATGGCGGTCTGGCTGCTGGCGACCGGGCTGTTGTTGGTTTCACTGGCGCTTGCCGGCGCGGCAGGCTTGTCGGTGCTGGCGGCTACGGTCTTCACTCCGGGCGTGCCGGGCATCTGGGCGCGTGTCTTGGCCACGGCTTCGTTGAGCCACTTGGCGTCGTCCGATTCGGCCGGCACGATCTTCAGCAGATGTTCCCAGTGCTTCACAGCGCCGGCGAAATCGTTGCGGTTGTACGCGGCCGTGGCGGCAAGCGAGATGGCCATCGGGTTTTCGGGGTCGAGCTTGAGCGCCTTGTCGACGATCTCTTGCGGTTTGCCCTCGAAGTTGCCCATGGCGCGCGTGGCCAGCACATCGCCGTACTCGGCGAGCAGGGTGGCGTTGCCTTCGACCTCAGGCCCGGCGCGCTCGTAGGCGGCGGCGGCCTCTGGCAGGCGGCCCATCACGCGGTAGCTGCGGGCGAGCACGACCCAGCCCTTGGTGTCGCCGGGGTTCTTGTCGAGCCGCGCGGCGAGCGACGAAACCATCTGCTCGACGTCTTGCTGTGTGGGTGCGGCGGTGGCGAACGGCGCCAGTGCCGCCGGCGTGCCGATCAAGGCGTACAAGCCGGCGGCCGCCACGGGCAGAACGAACATCAGCGCCAGCGCGGTGCGGCGCATGCCGAACGGGCCGGATGCTGACGTGGCCGGGGATGCCGGCGCGGCGCTGTCTGCGGCGTCCTCGAGCAGGCGGCGTTGCAGCTCGGCGCGCGCCTGTTCGTGATCGGTGGGGCTCAGGGTGCCGGCGGCGAGGTCGCGGTCGAGTTCACGCAACTGATCGCGGTAGATGCCGGTGTTGGCATCGCCGGCCGAGGAGGCGGTGCCGTTCTGCGCCGCACGGCGCCAGGGACGCAGCAGCAGCAAGAGGGTGGCGGCGACCAGCGCCGCGGCCCACAGCATGAAAGCCGTCATCAGGAATCTCCCTTGAGCAGGGCTTCGGCCCGGCGTTGGTCTTCGGGTGTCAGCGGCGCGGCGGCGGGTGCGCGCTTGCGCACGAAGATCAGCAGGCCTGCCACCGCCAGGACCATCAGCACGAACGGCCCGCCCCACAGCAGCCAGGTGGTCGGCTTGACCGGCGGGCGGTAGAGAACGAAGTCGCCGTAGCGGCTGACGAGGTAGTCGCGGATCTCCTGGTCCGACTTGCCTTGCTTGATGAGGGAGCGGACCTCGCGGCGCAGGTCCATCGCCAGATCGGCGCGCGAGCCCGCGAGAGATTCGTTCTGGCACACCAGGCAGCGCAACTCTTCGGCGATGTGGGTCAGGCGCTGTTCGACGACCGGGTCTTCGGCCAGCGGCGCGGCCTCGTCGGCGTATGCAAAGTGGGCAGGCAGTGCCAGCGACAGCATCAACACCAGTGCCACCAGCGGCTTGGGCATCTTCATTTCTGCAGCTCTTTGATCAGGGGCACGATCTTGTTGTCGAGCACGTCGCGGGTCACCGGGCCGATCTGCTTGAAGCGGATGGTGCCGGCCTTGTCGATCACGTAGGTCTCGGGCACGCCGTACACGCCGTAGTCGATTCCCACGCGGCCGTCGGCATCGACCGCCGACAAGTCGTAGGGGTTGCCGTGGCGCGCCAGCCAGTTCATGGCGGCGTCGGGCGTGTCCTTGTAGTCGAGGCCGATCAGCGGGGCGAGCTTCGAGCGGGAAAACTCCACCAGCAGCGGATGCTCTTCGCGGCACGACACGCACCACGAGGCCCACACGTTGAGCATCCAGACTTTGCCGGCCAGATCCTTGGGGCCGAATCGGCCCTCGGTGCCCAGTTGCGGCAATGAGAAGTCGGGCGCAGGCTTGCCAACGAGCGGCGAGGGCACCTCGCGCGGGTCGCGGTTCAAGCCGATGGCGAGGAACACCGCCAGCGCGATGAACAGCGCGAGCGGCACCAGGATCAACAAACGCTTCATGCCGGCGCCCCTTGCGCGGCGAGCTGGCTGGAGGCCTTGACGCGGTAGCGCCGGTCGGCGGCGGCGACAGAGCCGCCAATGGCCATCAGCAGGCAGCCGCCCCAGATCCACATCACGAAGGGCTTGTAGTAGACGCGAACGCTCCAGGCGCTGCCCTGGGCGTCCAGCGGTTCTCCGAGGGAAACGTAGAGGTCGCGGGTGATGCCGGTGTCGATGGCGGTCTCGGTCATCGGCATCTGCGAGGAGAAGTAGTTGCGCTTCTCGGGGTGCATCTCGCGCACCGACTGGCCGCCCTTGAGCAGCTCGATGTCGCCGCGCTGTGCGATGTAGTTCGGGCCCGGCACCTCGGACACACCGCGCAGGCGCACCGTGTAGCCACCGATCTCGACCGTGTCGCCGATGGCCATGCGGACGTCTTTCTCGACCTCGTAGCCCTTGACCATGGTCACGCCGATCACGAACACCGCCATGCCGAAGTGCGCGATGTGCATGCCCCAGAACGAGCGCGGCGGCCAGCCCGAGCGAAGGCGTTCACGCACCTGGAAGACGGTGCTCGCGCCGATCCAGACCGCCAGCAGCAGTCCGAGCGCCACCAGTGGGCTCCACGTGCCGATGAGGAAGGGCAGGCCGACGCCCGCTGCGACCGCCAGCACGGCTGCCAGCCGCAGGCGCTGGGCCATGTCGCGTGGGTCGGCGTGCTTCCAGCGAGCCAGCGGGCCGATGGCGATCAGGAACAGCAGTGGCACCATGATCGGCACGAACACCGAGTTGAAGTACGGCGGCCCGACCGACAGCTTGCCCAGGCCCAGTGCGTCGATGAACAGCGGGTAAAGCGTGCCCAGCAGCACCGAGCCGCAGGCCACGACCAGCAGCACGTTGTTGATCAGCAGCAGCGTCTCGCGCGAGAAGAGCCCGAAGGCGCCGCCCATGCTCACCTTGGAGGCTCGCCATGCGAACAACAGCAGCGAGCTGCCGATCACGATGACCAGGAAGGCGAGGATGAAGATGCCGCGCCGCGGGTCGGTGGCGAAGGCGTGCACCGAAGTCAACACGCCCGAGCGCACGAGGAAGGTGCCCAGCAGCGAGAGCGAAAAGGCCGAGATCGCGAGCAGCACCGTCCAGTTCTTGAAGCTGCCGCGCTTTTCGGTCACGGCCAGTGAATGGATGAGCGCCGTGCCGATCAGCCAGGGCATGAAGGCGGCGTTTTCGACCGGATCCCAGAACCACCAGCCACCCCAGCCCAGCTCGTAGTAGGCCCAGTACGAGCCGAGGGCCAGGCCGAGGGTGAGGAACACCCAGGCCACGTTGGTCCAGGGGCGCGACCAGCGCGCCCAGGTGGCGTCGAGCTTGCCGGCCAGCAGGGCAGCCACGGCGAATGCGAAGGCCACCGAGAAGCCCACGTAACCCATGTAGAGAAGCGGCGGGTGGACGACCAGCCCCGGGTCTTGCAGCAGCGGGTTCAGGTCGCGGCCTTCGGCCACAGGCGGCAGCAGCCGCTCGAAGGGGTTGGAGGTGAGCAGCATGAAGAGCAGGAAACCCGTGCCGACGAGGCCGAGCACGCCGAGCACGCGGGCTGCCATGGCCAGTGGCAACTGGCGCGACAGCAGGCTCACCGCGCAGGCCCAACCGGTCAGCATGAGCTCCCAGAGCAGCAACGAGCCTTCATGGCCGCCCCAGACGGCCGCGGCGCGATACGCGAGCGGCAACTTGGAGTTGGAGTGATTCGCCACATACGAAACCGAGAAGTCATTGGCGACGAAGGCCTGCATCAGGCACAGGAACGCGAAGGCGACGAGTACGAACTGCGTCTGCGCCGCAGGGCGCGCAATCGCCATCCAGCCGGTGTGGCCGCGGTGCGCGCCGATCAGCGGCAGCGTGCCCTGCACGACCGAGATCAGCAGCGCCAGGATGAGCGCGAGGTGTCCGAGTTCAGGGGTCATGGTTTGGCCTCGTATGGCGTCGCGCCGCCTTGCTTCATCGACTTGCCCGCCTTGTGCGCCTGATCGACGGCGTGCTGGGCTTCGGGCGGCATGTAGTTCTCATCGTGCTTGGCCAGGACTTCGGTGGCCAGGAACTCGCCGTTGGCGTCGAGCTTGCCCTGCACCACGGCGCCTTTGCCCTCCTTGAAGAGGTCGGGCAGGATGCCCGTGTAGCTCACGCGCACGTCCTTGGCGGTGTCGGTGATCACGAAGTGCACCGTCATCTGCTCTCGCTTGACGCTGCCATCGCGCACCATCCCGCCGACGCGGAAGGCGCGGCCCTTGGGGGCCTCACCGGCCAACACCTGAGTCGGCGTGAAGAAGAAGGCGACGTTGCTCTGCAAGGCATTGAGCACGAGGGCCGCGGCGACACCGAGGCCGGCCAGCGCCCCCAGGATGATCGCAATGCGTTTGTGTCGGGGCTTCATGGCTGCGCGGCCTGGTCGAGGCCAGGCGAGGTGTGGCTTGGGCTGAACATGTGAGCAACGGCTCTCTGAGTTTCGTGACGAACTCTGCGCGGCGGCGTGCACGGGCAGGTCTCGCCGAACGCCGGATTATCTACCGGCCCCCCTCAGTGCCTGATCCGGCCTGCTGAGTTCCGCGACGCAGCGTCGCGGCGGCGAGAGGGCGGCGAGATCACCGCGCTGGGTATCTTGTGCGACCGTCTGTAAGCCTGCTGACGTTTGCCAACTATTGACGTTATTTTCCCGGCCGCGAACGCCGATGATCCGGCCGGAGCGAGAGAAGAGGGAGCTGGCGCGCCCGCCATTCAGAGGCGCGCACGGCCTGACAGACAACAAGATCGGAGTCACGCGTGTTCACCAACCCCATGCACTCGGGGCGCCCGCAGTAGCCATGCTGTTCGGCACCTCCAGGCGACTGCCCAACCCGGCCCATGCGGCCCGGGGCGGCGCGCGCGCCATTGCTGCAGGCGGCTGGTTCGAGCGCGAAGAAGCCATCATGGGCACGGCGGTTCGCGTCGAGCTGTGGGCCGATTCGGTCGATGCCGGGCGCGTGGCCATCGACGCCGTGATGGCCGAGATGCACCGCATCGACCGCACCATGAGCCCGCACAAGCCGGACTCCGAGTTGTCGGCGATCAACCGCGAAGCCGCGAACGGCCCGGTGGCCCTGAGCGACGAGATGACCCGCCTGATCGCTCGGGCGATCTGGTTCTCGGAATTCTCGGCGGGCGCCTTCGACATCACATACGCCGGTGTCGGCCAGCTCTACGACTACCGCCTGGGCATCAAGCCGAGCGACGAGGCCCTGGCCGCGGGGCGTGCCACGGTGGGCTACCGAAACCTGATTCTCGACACCCGGGCGCGCACGCTGCGCTTCGCCCGGCCGGGCGTGCGCATCGATCTCGGCGGCTTTGCCAAGGGGCATGCGGTCGACAACAGCGTGGCCATCCTTCGCCGCCTGGGGATCGCCAATGCGACGGTGGCAGCCGGTGGCGACAGCTACGTGATGGGCGACCGCGGTGGGCGCCCCTGGAGCATCGGCATCCGCGACCCGCGCCGAGCGGGCGGCGTGGTGGCGGTCCTGCCACTCGAAAACGTGTCGATCTCCACTTCGGGCGACTACGAGCGCTACTTCGACCAGGACGGCGAGCGGTGCCACCACCTCATCGACCCGAGCACGGGGAAGTCGCCCACGGGCGTGCGCAGCGTGACGATCCTCGCCGACGACGGGCTCACCACCGAGGCACTGTCGAAGTGCCTGTTCGTGATGGGTGTCGAACGCGGCATGCGGCTGATCGAGTCGCAACCGAATGTGGATGCAGTGGTGGTGGACGCGCACGGCGCGCTGCACTACTCGTCGGGCTTGCTGTCTGCGGCGAAGCCGCGCCAATGAGCCCCAAGAAGCTTGTGATCGAACGGACCGGATGGAGGAAACAATGAAAAAAGTCCTGGCAAGAATCTGCACGCTGGCGTGCACCACGGTTGCGGCCACCTTGCTGGTGGGTTGCGGCAGCGGCAGCAGCGCCGACGGCGAAGACACCGTCACCGTCGAAGGCGATGTGCCGCTGGCCTATGTCAAGCGCTCGACCGCGCTCAGCATGAACCCCACCGATGGCGACCCCAGCGCACCGGGCGGCGACCTGATGGTGCGCGAGAAGTCGTCACCCAGCGCCCCCGAGCACAACATCACCACGCGCATCACGCAAGGCGTGGGCGATGCCTCCGACCCCGAGGTCTCGTACGACGGCAAGAAGCTCGTCTTTGCGCTGCGCTGCCCCACTTCGAACACGTCGATGATCGGCTCCGCGCGCGCCTGTACCGGCCGCTGGAACATCTGGGAGTACGACATGTCGACCGGCGGCATGGCCGGCGGCACCTTGCGTCGCATCACCAGCTCGACCCAGGACGACGACGTCGATCCGGCTTACCTGCCCGCGGGTGGCGGCTTCGTGTTCTCGTCCAACCGCCAGGAGAAGGCCCGCCGCAACCAGGTCCAGGGCCTGGCGGTCAACCAGGCGCTGGGCGTGGACTACAAGGCGCTCGACGAGTACGAGCGCGAGCAGGTCATGAACCTGCACACGATGGACGTCAACGGCGGCGACATCAAGCAGATCTCGTTCAACCAGAGCCACGACCGCAACCCGGTGGTGCGCCCTGACGGCACGATCATGTTCTCCCGCTGGGAGCACGTGGGCGACCGCAACCGCTTCGCCGTGTTCAAGGTCAAGCCCGACGGCACCGACATGTTCGTGCTCTACGGCGCGCAAAGCCCGGGCAACAGCTTCCTGCACCCGCGCGACATGGACCCGAGCGGGCCCTACAAGGGCCATCTGGCCAGCTCGCTGATGCCGCTGTCGCGCACACAAGAAGGCGGCGCCCTGATGGTGGTCGATGCCTTCAACTATTCGGAGAACAACACGCCGGCCTTCACGTCGGTGCCGAGCAACGGGGGGCAGCGGTCGGTGACGGCCCAGGCCCTCAACGACGGCATGGGCCTGTCGGAGTTCGGTCGCGTCACCACGCCATACCCGCTGTGGGATGGCACGAACCGCATCCTGGTGTCCTACCGCCCCTGTGAAGTCACGCGCAATGGCGTGGTCGTGGCCTGCGCCACATTGACGGCCGAAGAGAAATCCCGCGTCAGCAACCGTAACCGCATGGCCGCCGACGTCGCCTCCGACCCACTGCGCGACAACGCACCCGCCGCCTACGCGGTCTACATGTTCAACCCCGCCAACCAGACCTGGCGTGTGGTCGCGGCGCCGCCGCCTGGGTTCATGTACACCGATCCGATCCCGCTGCAGGCTCGCGCCGAGCCCAACGCGGCTCAACCGACCGCGGTCGACGACGCGCTGGCCGCCAAAGGCCTGGCCTTGATCGAAGTGCGCAGCGTGTACGACACCGACGGCCTTGGCCGCATGAGCGAAGGCATGCTGGCGGCCTCTGACCTGCCGGCCGGCTGCAGCCGCGGCATCGCGATGACCTCGCCGCCGCACGAGCCCAACGAAACCCGCAGCTCGGTGGCCGATCTCGTGCGCATGAAAGACCCGGCCGACCCGGCCTACAAGTGCTCGCCGGTGCGCATGGTGCGCGTCATGCGCGCTGTGGCCCCGCCGGCTGGCATGACCGGCCTGCGCGGCTCGATCGGTGAGACCGATTTCGAGCAGCAGCAGATCCTCGGCTATGCCCCGATCGAACCCGATGGGTCGTTCAAGATGCACGTTCCGGCCGACACGCCGATCGCGCTTTCAGTGATCGATAACAAGGGCCGCGCGATCCAGACCCACACCAACTGGATTCAGGTGCGCCCGGGCGAGCGCCGCACGTGCGACGGCTGCCACAGCCCACGCCGCGGCGCCTCGTTGAACTCGGGCACCGTGGTGAACACCATGCCCGCCGCCTTGGTCGCGGCCCTGCGCGACCAACACGCCTCCGGCGAGACCATGGCCGCCACGCGCACGCGCCTCAACGACACGCTGCTGGCCCTGGCGGCCGACCCGACCTTCACCGATGTCTGGGCCGACGCGGCGCAGGCCCGCGCGAGCTACCTGGTGCGTTACACGGGCAATGCGAACGCGGCCGACGACCTGGCTACGCCGGCGCCGGCAACCACCGGCGTGAAGGCCGGCGTCATCAACTTCCGCGACCACATCGCTCCGCTGTTCACGCGTTCGCGTCCGGTGGCGGGTGGCGGTGACAATCAGTGCACGACCTGCCACGCCGACCCGGCCAAGCTTGACCTGCGCGGCACCATCGCCGGCACCGGCCGCGTCACCGCCTACGAAGAACTCGTGCTCGGTGACCCGGTGATCGACTCGGCAACCGGCCTGCCGCAGTTCCGCCTCGAAGACGGCGTGCCCATGATCGTGCGTGGTGCGGCGCTGGTGGAAACCAGCTCCAGTGCCGCCAACTCGGCTGGCGGTGCGCGCAAGAGCCGCCTTGCCGAGATCATGTTCGGCGAGACCCTGCTGGCCGGGGCGGCTGCCACCACGGCGCACCCGAACCCGCCTGCCAGCGCACCCAACCACGCCACCATGCTCAACGCCGCCGAGAAGCGCGTGCTGACCGAGTGGATGGACCTGGGAGGCCAGTACTACAACGACCCGTTCGACCCTGCAGGCGGCGTGCGTTCTGTCTACGGCCTGAGCGAGACCGCGTTCGAGACCACCATCCAGCCCATCCTGCGCTCGACCTGCGCGGCCAGCTGCCACCAGGCCATCGGCAGCGACCAGACCACGCCGGCCGGTGCATCGTTCCGCGAGAACCGCTTCGTGCTGACGGGCAGCGCCGAGGGTGACTACGGCGTCACGCTGTCCATGATCTCGGACACCTGCAACGCGGCATCGAACTACCTGCTGAGCCGGCCGTCCACCGTGCCGCACCCGGCCGGTGCCGGCGCGCAGACCACGGCCGTCCTGCCGGTGGGAAGCGCCAACTACAACACGATTGCGGCCTGGATCGCCACGGGATGTCGATGACGAGAGAAGTACCCCGCACCACGCCACCCAGGCGCATTGCCCCCACGTACATCCGCTGGGGCGCTGCATGCGCCGCCGTGGCGGCCCTCGCCACCGGCTGCGGTGGTGGCGGCCCGCTCGGCAACCCGCCGGACATCACCAACGAAGCAGGAACGGGAGGGCAGAAGCTCTCCTTTGCCTACTTCCAGCGTTGCATCAACCCGATCTTCCTGGAGCTGCTGCCGATCATCGGCACTGCCACCACCAACACCTGCGCCGGATCGGGCTGCCACGACAACACCAACGGCACGGGTGGTGCCTTTCGCGTCATCCCCAACGCCGCGGCGATCCCGCTGCCGGCCGATCTGTCGACGCTCACGCCGGCGCAGATCACCGCCATCCAGGCGAGCGACATGTACAAGAACTTCTACTCGGCGCAGGGCGAAGTCGTGATGGGCAACGTGGCCCAGAGCCGCCTCATCACCAAGCCGCGCGTGCAGGGCGTGCTGCATGGGGGCGGGCTGATCTTCTCGAGCGACGCCGACCCGCACGTCGTGCTCATGCGCTACTGGATGTCGCACCCCGCGCCGGTCGGGCAGACCGAGTTCAGCGCCGACCCGGGCAACGGTACCTGCAGCACGTCATGAGTTCCTTGTTCGCGGGTTCGAGAAATGCATGCGTGGCCTGCGTGCTGGGGCTCCTGGTGGCCTTGGGCGCTGCGACGCCTGCGCTCGCGGCTGAGGAGCCACTCGAGCGCCTGACGGTGGCCGACCCCTACCTCGAAATGCACACCGGCCCCGGCCGCGGCTATCCGGTGTTCCATGTGGTCGAGCGAGGCGATTCGATCGAGGTGGAGTTGCGCCACACCGACTGGTTCAAGGTGCGCACGGACAGCGGCAAGCAAGGCTGGGTCACGCGCCGCCAACTCGAAGCCACGCTCACCGCGGCGGGCAGTGCCAAGACCTTCCGCGACATCGCCGTCGATGACTACCTCGTGCGTCGGGTCGAGATGGGCGCGGCCTGGGGGCAGTTCAAGTCGGAGCCCATGTTCAAGGTCTGGACTGCCTATCGGCTGTCGGACACGCTCGCGCTCGAAGCCACCATCGGCCAGGTGCAGGGCGTGTATTCGGGCACCGAGTTCTGGCACGTCAACATCAACTCCGAGCCTTGGTCGAACCAGCGCTGGTCGCCGTACTTCGGCATCGGTGTGGGCAAGTTCAAGAACATCCCCAACGACAGCCTCGTCGACGACCAGACCACCAACGTCAACATGGCGGTGGGCACGCTGGGCATGCGCTACTACATCAGCGATCGCTTCGTTGCGCGGCTGGACTACACCTTCTACACCGCCTTCCTTTCCGACACCCGATCGGGCGAGTACCGCGCCATCAGCGCCGGGCTCTTGTTCTTCTTCTGATGCCATCCATGCCTAATACTTCCATCGTCCCCTTGCTGCTGGCCGGTGCTCTGCTGGCCACGCCTCTCGCCGCCTTCGCGCAGGACGCCGCCCCCAAGGATCCGAAGCCCGCAAACGAACAGGTCATCGTGCCCGAGGTCGATCGCCGCGAGGTGCGCGTGCCCAAGATCCCGTCGAACGACTTCGAGATCGGCTTGTTCGTGGGCACCTACGCCACCCAGAACTTCGGCTCCAACCTCGTGAGCGGTGTGCGCCTGGGGTATCACATCACCGAAGACTTCTTCGTCGAAGGTGCGTACGGCCAGACCAAGGTGAACGACGAGACCTTCCGCCAGATCCTGCCGGGCGGCATCTTCGTCGACAAGGAAGAGAAGCTCAGCTACTACAACATCTCGCTGGGCTACAACGTGCTGCCCGGCGAGGTCTTCATCGGCCGCAACACCGCCATGGCCTCGGCGCTCTACATCATCGGCGGCGCCGGCAGCACCGACTTCAACAACCAGAAGAAGCAGACCTTCAACCTCGGTTTCGGTGCGCGCGTGTTCGTCAAGGACTGGGCGGCGTTCCAGGTCGACGTGCGAGACCACTTCTTCACGCTCGACCTGCTGGGCAAGAGCCAGAGCACGCAGAACCTCGAGATGACGATTGGTGCGACCTTCTTCTTCTGATTTCCACGGACCGGTGCAGTCATGACCACCCGCAACACCTTGCCCCTACGCCGCGCTGCCCTCGCGGCCACGGCCTTGATCCTGAGCGCGGCCGGCTCACTGGCTGTCGCGGCCACGTCCGTCGGGCAAGCGGCCCCTGATTTCACGCTGCGTTCGCTCTCGGGCCCCAACCTGCGCCTGCAGGAGCAGCGCGGCCAGGTGGTGCTGGTGAACTTCTGGGCCACCTGGTGCGGCCCGTGCCGCCAGGAGATGCCGCACCTCAATCGCATCGCCGACAAGTACCGGTCGGCCGGCTTGGTGATGCTGGGCGTGAACATCGACGACGACGTGCGCAAGGCGGCAGATGTCGCCACCAAGCTGGGCGTCAACTTCCCTGTGCTGCTCGATACCGACAAGAAGGTCAGCCGCCTGTACGACCTGAGCAGCATGCCGTCCACGCTCGTGATCGACCGCAGCGGCCGCGTGCGCTACGTGCACCGCGGCTACCAGAGCGGCTACGAGAACCTTTACGACAAGCAGATCCGCGATCTGCTGAAGGAATGATCACCATGCCGCAACTCTCCACGGCCCTCATGCGCTGCGCCGCGGCGATGGGCTGCGCTCTGCTGGCTGTCGGTTGCAGTTCCGCCGAACCCTGGGTCAAGCCCTACGAGCGCGAGCGCCTGGCCGCACCGGTGATGCAGACCGCGCGCGATGGCCTGTCCGACAAGCACTTCGAGCACGTGCGCGAAGTACGCGAGGGGGCCCGCGGCGCCACTGGTGTGCAAGGGGGTGGCTGTGGCTGCAACTAAGACCTGGCGACCGGCAGTGCACGTGTGGCGGCAGTTGCTGCGCCGTCTGGCGGGGTTGCGCCGGCGCCGTCTGCATGCGATGCGCGCGGCCGGGCTGATCGGCGGCGCACTGGCCGGCAGCGTGGCGCATGCGGCACCGACGCTGGCCGAAGACCGCGCCGACCTGATGTACCACCGCTACGACGCCGATGGGCTGGTCGCCGATGGCCCAGCCTTGCTGGTGCGCAAGAAGGTCACCGACAACCTCTCGCTCACGGGCAGCTACTACGTCGACATGGTCAGCAACGCGTCGATCGACGTCGTGACCACGGCCAGCCCGTACAAGGAAACGCGCAACGAGTACGCCATCGGCTTCGACTACCTCACGCGCGATTCGATCATTTCGCTCAAGACCTCGCACAGCAAGGAGCCCGACTACATCGCCGACGCGACCAGCCTCGACATCTCGCAAGAGGTTTTCGGTGGCATGACGACGATCAACCTCGGCTTCACGCGCGGGCAGGACGACGTCGGCCGCAAGGGCGAGGGCTTCTTCGACAACGCCACCCACTGGCGCTATCGCCTTGGTGTGACGCAGATCTTGAGCCCCACGTGGCTGATGAGCGCGAACCTCGAAGCGGTGTCCGACGACGGCTACCTCGGCAACCCGTATCGTGCGGCGCGCGCCTTCGGCACCACCGTGCCCGAGAACAACCCTCGCACGCGCAGCAGCCGGGCGCTCAAGCTTTCGGCCATCGGCGAGATCACGCCGGGCAACGCGGTGCGCGCCGGCTATCGCTACTTCTGGGACAACTGGGAGATCGGGGCCCACACGCTGGACGCCGGCTACACGCGGCAGTTCGGCGAGCGCTGGCTGGTGGACTGGTACGGCCGCTACTACTCGCAGAGCAAGGCGCTCTTCTACAGCGACGACGCCACCAGCGACATGACCTACATCTCGCGCAATCGCCAGCTCAGTACCTTCAAATCGATGAGCCTCGGCGCCAAGGCGGCCTACACCGTCAAGCAGGTGCCGGGCAGCTACGAGATCCGCCTCAACGCGGCCTACGAGTTCACTCAGTACAAGTACGCCGATTTCACCGACGTTCGCGACGGCTCGCTGTATCAGCACAACGGCAACGTGCTTCAGCTGTTCGCAACCATCGTTTTCTGATGATGAAGGTTTGCTTCATGCACCTCGATTACCTCTTCAAATGGCTCGCCGCCGCTTCGCTCTCGCTGGCCTGCACCGCATGGGCCGCCGATGCGCCTGCGGCTGCCGCGAGCGCGCCGACCACCGTGGCCTCCGCGCCCGCAGCCACTGCGAGCGCGCCTGCGTCGACGGCCAGCCTCGATACCCGTATTCAAGAGGCCAAAGGCGATGTGATCCGCCTCAACCGCGATCTCCTGGTACTCGAAGAAGAGCTCCTGTTCCCGGCCAACACCCAGGTGGCGGTGTTCGTGTCGATGGACGTGGGCAAGATGTTCGAACTCGGCTCGGTGCAGGTGAAGCTCGATGACAAGGTCGTCGCCAACTACCTCTACACGCCCGCCGAGGTGAAGGCGCTGCACCGCGGCGGCGTGCAGCGCATGTACATCGGCAACCTGAAGGCAGGCACGCACGAGCTGGTGGCGCTGTTCACCGGCGGCGGCCCGCACTACCGCGACTACAAGCGCGGAGCCACCGTCAAGTTTGACAAGGGCACCGAGCCCAAGTACATCGAGCTGCAGATCAAGGACTCCACCGGCAAATTGCAGCCGGAGTTCGTGGTCAAGGTCTGGCAGTGAGCGAGGGCAACGCGACTTCATGAAGCTCCCGCTCTCGTCGAGCAGTTTGCTGCGTCGCCTGGGCGCGGTCGCGGCCATCGCTGTCGGTGTCACCGTGGCCAGCCAGGGCGCAGCGCTCGCCGCCGACCCCAAGCCCGACCATTCCATCAAGGACCCGCACTACGGCGACACCTTGTTCTACTTCTTCCAGGAGAAGTACTTCAGCGCCATCACCGGTTTGATGGTCTCGCAGCATTTCGAGCGCGTGTCGCAGCACGCCGACGAGGCCGAGGTGCTGCGCGGCGGCCTGCTGCTCTCCTACGGCATGCACAAGGAGGCCGGCGAGATCTTTGCGCAACTCATCGAGAAAGGCGCATCGCCTGCGGTGCGCGACCGCGCCTGGTACTTCCTCGCCAAGATTCGCTACCAGCGCGGCTTCAATGCCGAGGCGCAGGACGCACTCCAGCGCATCGAGAAGAACCTGCCGCCCGCGATGGAAGAGGAGCGCGTGCTGCTGCAAGCCAACGTTCTGATGGCGTTGGGTGATTACACCGGTGCCGCTGCGGTTCTCAATGCGCTGCCCGATGTCAACAAAGAGATCTCCAAGGGCACCACCACCGCCAGCCTCTATGCGCGCTACAACCTCGGCGTGGCCCTGGTGCGCAGCGGCAACCCCGATGGCGGCAGTGTCTTGCTCGATCAGTTGGGCAAGGCGCCGACGCCCAACGGCGCCACCGAAGAGTTCCGCGCCCTGCGCGACAAGGCCAATGTGGCGCTCGGCTTCACGGCGCTGCAGGCCGATCGCCCCGAAGCGGCCGGGCCGTATCTCGAACGCGTGCGCCTGAACGGCCCGCAATCGAACAAGGCCCTGCTGGGTTTCGGCTGGGCCTCCGCCTCGCAGAAGAACTACAAGCAGGCGCTCGTGCCGTGGACAGAACTCGCCGGCCGCGATACGAGCGATTCCGCCGTGCTCGAAGCGCAGATCGCAGCGCCCTACGCCTTCGGCCAACTCGGTGCGCACGGTCAGGCGCTCGAGGGCTACAACAACGCGATCGCCACTTACGAGCGCGAAAACACCGGGCTCGACGAATCCATCGCCGCGATTCGCTCTGGCAAGTTCCTCGAAGGCCTGCTCGAACGCAATCCCGGCGAAGAGATGGGCTGGTTCTGGAACATCGACGAGCTGCCCGAGATGCCGCATGCCGGTCACCTGACGCAGGTGCTGGCGGGGCATGAGTTCCAGGAGGCGTTCAAGAACTACCGCGACCTGCAGTTCCTGGGCCGCAACCTGCAGCAGTGGAAGGAAAGCCTCGGCGTATTCGGCGAGGTGCTCGACAACCGCCGCAAGGCCTACGCCGAGCGACTGCCCGGCATCCTCGACAAACTGCGCGACAACAACTCCGGCCTGGGCGAGATGACCCAACGTGCCACCGGCCTCGCCAGCGAACTCAGCACCGCCGAAGAGCGTGCCGATGGCGTCGCATTTGCCGATGCCCAGGAGCGCGATCTGCGCGAGCGCCTGGAGAGCGTGCAAGCCAATCTGGCGGCATTGGGCGACACCCCCGAGACCGCTGCGGCGCGCGAGCGCTACCGCCTGAGCGCCGGTGCGCTCATCTGGCGCCTGGCCCAGTCGTACCCCGCGCGCATGGCCGATGCCAGGCGCGATCTTCAGGCGCTGCAGTCCGGCCTGGAGTCGGCGCGCGCGAGCGAAGGCAGGCTGGCTCAGGCGCAGCGTGACGAACCGGCCAAGTTCGATCGCTACGCTCAACGCATCGCCGAACTCGACAAACGCGTTCAGGCCTTGATGCCGCGCGTGGATGCGCTCGCCAAGGAGCAGCAGGGCGCGTTGCAGGAGCAAGCCGTGGCCGAGCTCACCCGCCAGAAAGAGCGCCTGGTGGCATATGCCATGCAGGCGCGATTTGCCGTGGCGCAGCTCTATGACCGCGGCAGCAAGCCCAAGGAAGCCGACGATGCGCCGAAGGACGCGCCCACCAATGCGCGCAAGTAACGCAGCCGTTCTGGCGCTGGCCTTGAGCCTGAGCGCGTGTGCGGGCAAGCGCTTCTTCCGCAGCGAACCCGAGCCGCCCACCATCAAGACGCTGGCGGGCCGCGAGGTCGAGGTGCGCCCCGATGAGGGCGTGGCGCTTGGCGATGAGCAGAAGGCCATTGCCGCCTACAACAAATTCCTCGAGGTCGCGCCCAAGGCACCGCAGCGCTCCGAGGCCATGCGTCGCCTCGGCGACCTGGAGATGGACACCGCCGACAACAAGCTGGCCAACGGTGACGCCACCAACCCCGACTACCAGGCCGCGATCGCGCGCTACCAGGCCTACCTCGCGGCCTACCCGAACGACAAGGGCAACGACCGCGTGCACTACCAGATCGCCCGCGCGTACGAGCAGGGCGGCGATCTCGAATCGGCACTCAAGACGCTCGACGTGCTGGTCGCGCAGTACCCCAACACGGCCTACCTGGCCGAAGCCCAGTTCCGCCGCGGCGAGTTGCTATTCACCACGCGCGACTACGTGAAGGCCGAACAGGCCTACGCCATCGTGCTCAAGGCGGGTGAAGGCGGCGTGTACCACGACCGCGCGCTCTACATGCAGGGCTGGTCGCAGTTCAAGCAGGGCAAGATGGAGGAGTCGCTGCAAAGCTTCTTCGGCGTGCTCGACCTCAAGATCGGGCAACGCGAAGGTGGCACCGAGCTCGACAGCATCGAAGGCCTGACTCGCGCCGAGCGCGAACTGGTCGAAGACACCTTCCGGGTGACGAGCCTGAGCCTCGCCAACCTGCAAGGCGCCGAGTCGATCCCGGCGTACATCACGAACGACGTTCGGCGCGCCTACGAGTTCCGCGTGTACCAGCAGCTCGGCGAGCTCTACATCCGACAGGAGCGCCCGAAAGACGCAGCCGACGCCTTCGGGGCCTTCGCCAAGCGCCAGCCGCTGCATGCACAGGCGCCAATCCTGCAGGCGCGCGTGATCGACATCTACCAGAGCACAGGTTTTGCCACGCTCGCACTCGATGCCAAGAAGGACTACGTCACCCGCTACGGCGTCGAGAGTGACTTCCGCAAGGCCAACCCCGAAGGCTGGGAGGCCGCCCAGCCGCTGGTCAAGACGCACATGGCCGAGCTGGCGCGCCACTATCACGCGGCTGCGCAAAAGAGCAAGGCCAGCGCAGACTATCAAGAGGCCGTCAAGTGGTACCGCGCGTACCTCACGTCCTTCCCGACCGACCCCGAGGCCGCGCAGAACAACTTCCTGCTGGCTGAATTGCTCTACGAAGACAACCGGTTCAGCGAGGCCGCAGTCGAGTACGAGAAAGCCGCCTACCAATACCCCACGCACGCCAAGAGCGCCGATGCCGGCTACTCGGCCTTGCTGAGCTACGCCGCGCTGGAGAAGCGCGCGCCGGCCTCCGAGGCCACTGCGCTGCAACGCACCGGTGTCGAGAGCTCGCTGCGCTTTGCCAAGGGCTTCCCGGCCGACAACCGCACGCCCACCGTCTTGACCAATGCGGCAGAGAAGCTCTTTGCGCTGCGCGACCCACGCTCGGCCGATGTGGCCAGCCAGGTACTGGCGCTCAACCCGCCGGCTCCAGCGGGGCAGAGGCGTGTCGCCTGGACGGTCGTCGCCCACACGTCGTTCGACAAGGGCGACTACCTGCACGCCGAGAGGGCCTACACCGAGGTGCTCGCGCTCACGCCCGAGAAAGATGCCGCCCGCGGTGAGCTCACCGAGCGGCTGGCGGCGTCGATCTACAAGCAGGGTGAACAGGCGCGCGACGCCGGCAACCTGCGCGAAGCCGTCGAGCACTTCAATCGCGTGGCCACGGTGGCACCGCAGTCGTCGGTGCGCGCCAATGCGCAGTTCGACGCCGCGGCAGCGCTCATCGCGCTCAAGGACTGGGACGCCGCCGCCCGCTCGCTCGAAGACTTCCGCACGCGCTACCCCAAGCACCCGCTGCAGGCCGAGGTGGGCGGCAAGCTGGGCGTGATCTACCTGGAGAAGGGCGACTGGAGCCAGGCTGCTGGCGAACTGGAGCGCTTTGCTGCAAGCAGCACCGACCCCAAGGCGGCGCGTGCCGCGTTGTGGCAGGCCGCCGAGTTGCACGAGAAGGGCGGGGCGAGTGCGCAGGCGGCCAAGGCCTACGAACGCTTCCTGAAGCAGTACCCCGATCCGCTGGAGACCAACCTCGAAGCGCGCTACCGCATCGCCCAGATCGCCAAGAAGGACGGCAACACCGCCCGCGAGGCCACGCTGATGCGCGAGATCTACGTGGCCGACCAGGCCGGCGGCGGCGCACGCACCGATCGCACGCGCTATCTGGGTGCGCTGGGCGCTCTCTCGATGGCCGAGCCCGCGTACGAGGCCTACCGCAAGGTGGCGCTGGTGGAGCCGCTGGCCAAGAACCTGAAGCTCAAGAAGGCCCGCATGGACGACGTGCTCCAGGCCTACAGCGTGGCCGCCAATTCGGGCGTGGCCGATGTGGCCACCGCGGCCACGTACCAGATCGCGGCGCTGTACCAGGACTTCGGCAAGGCCATGATGAGCTCGCAGCGGCCCAAGAAGCTCTCCAAGCTGGAACTGGAGCAATACAACGTGATGCTCGAAGAGCAGGCCTACCCGTTCGAAGAGAAGTCGATCGAACTGCACGAGATCAACGTCAAGCGCACGGCAGACGGCATCTACGACGATTGGGTCAAGCGCAGTTTCGACGCGCTCAAAACCTTGCGTCCGGCCCGTTACGGAAAGACCGAGCGCGCAGAAGGAGTGGTCGATGCGATCCGCTGACATGGCCCCCCGTGCGGCGGCGCTGGCCCTTTGCGCCAGCCTGGCGGCCTGCGGCCTCATGCCCGGCGCGGATGGCACCGCGTCGCCGGCCAGCGCGGCGGCCGCCCCGTCCAAGTCTTCCGCCTCGGTGCCGGCAGCGACACCGACAGCGTCGCCGGCAGACGTGGTCGTCAACCCCGCCGCCCAACGCGCGTTCGACGACGCACGGCGCGCCCTGCGTGCCGGCCGCGTGGAAGAAGCCGAGCGCGGATTCAAGGCCGCGGTGCAATTGCAGCCCGAACTCGGCGGACCGCACGCCAACCTGGGTGTGATCTACCGCCAGGCCAACAAGCTGCCGCAGTCTGCCAGCGAGCTCGAACTCGCCACCAAGGCGAGCCCGCGCCAGCCGGTGTACTTCAACCAGTTGGGCATCACCTACCGCCATCAGGGCCAGTTCGCCAAGGCGCGCGAAGCCTACGAGCGCGCTATCGAACTCGATCCGAACTACAGCGCCGCGACGCTCAACCTCGGCATCCTCAGCGATCTCTATCTCTGGGACGCCAAGCGCGCCCTCGAACTCTATGACCGCTACCTCGCGCTCACGCCTGGCGGCGACGCCACCGTGAACAAATGGGTGGCCGACCTGAAGAACCGCACCAAGTCAACGGCGGCGGCACCCGCTGCCAACGCCGGCGCGCGCAAGGAGAAGGAATGAAGCACCTGCCCCAGGCCCTGGCCATCGCGGCAGCGATCGTCTGCGCCGCGCCGGCCTGCGCGCAAGACCGCGCCGACATCGACGGCACCAAGATCATCGGCAACCGCGAGTTGCCCAAGGTCTTGTACATCGTGCCCTGGAAGAAGCCGCTGCCCAGCGACCTCGCGGGCAAGCCCATGGCCAGCATCCTCGACGAGGCGCTGGCACCGATCGACCGCGACGTGTTCCGCCGCCAGGTGCAGTACGACACGCAGATGCTTGGCACCCCGCCAGGCTCGGCAGCGCCCGCCGCGCCGCAGCCCGGCAAGTAGCCCCCAATCACCCCCGAACATGCCCCGAATTAGCCGCAATAGGAGAGCCCCATGATCGATTTCGCAGTCAAGTTTTTTCAGGACAGTGGCGTTGCCATCTACTTCAGCATTGCCATCATGGCGGTGGGCCTGGCGATCGCCATCGAGCGCTTCGTCTTCCTGCGTCGTGCACGCAGCGAGAACCGCAAGCTCTGGGCGAAGGTGCTGCCCATGCTGCAAAGCGGCAAGTTCAAGGAAGTGCACAACGCCGCTGCGGGCAGCCACGCCGCCATCGGCAAGATCGTGACCAACGGCCTGGAGCGCATGCAAAGCCCGGCCCGGCGTGAAGACATCGACGCCGCGATGGAAGAAGGGATGATGGAGATCGTGCCGCGCCTGGAAAAGCGCACGCACTACATCGCCACGCTCGCCAACGTGATCACGCTGGTCGGTCTGCTCGGTACCATCATCGGCCTGATCAAGGGCTTCACGGCGGTGGCTGCGGTCAACCCGGCGGAGAAGGCTGAGCTGCTGTCGGCATCGATCTCGATCGCGATGAACAACACCGCGTTCGCGCTGTCGGTGGCCATTCCGTTCCTGCTGATCCACGCCTTCTTGCAGGCGCGCACCACCGAGATCGTCGACGGGCTGGAAGCCGCCAAGATCAGCTTCCTCAACGTGACCGGGCGCATCAAGGCCGAGCAGCAGGTCGGGGCGCGCTGAGATGAGCCCCCACGCTCTCATTCGTTCGCTGCCCCCCGAGGGGGCGCAGGCCTCCCTTGGGGCGGCCCAGCCGGAGTCCTGACCATGGCTGGCAGACGCTTGCGCAAGGAACCGGTGCACCTCGAGGTCACCGCATTCATCAACGTGATCGTGGTGCTCGTGCCTTTCCTGCTGTCCACGGCGGTGTTCTCGCACCTGTCGACGCTGGAGCTCTCGTTGCCGGCGCAGAACTCGGGCGTGGAGCAACTGAAGGTCGACGATCTCAAGTTGGAGGTCGTCATCCGCCCCAACGCGATGGACGTGGGAGACCGCATCGGCGGCCTGATCCAGCACATCCCGAACAACGCGCAGGGCTATGACTACACCGCGCTCTCCACGCTGATGCAGCAGATCAAGACCAAGTTCCCGAACACCAAGTCGGCCAGTGTGCTCGCGCAGCCCGACACCGCCTACGACGTGCTGGTGCAGGTCATGGATGCGGTGCGAGAGACACGGCCTGCCGATGCCAAGGCCAAGACGCCGAACTTCGAGCTGTTCCCGGACATCTCGGTCGGCGACGCGCCTGTCAGCGCCGCCAAGAAATAGCGAAGGGCCTCCCATGAAAATGACGCCGATCGAGAAGCGCGCCGCACGGCTGGCGCGCAACCAGTCCGGGCTCGACATGAACCTGGTGGCGCTGATCGACATCTTCACGATCCTGATCTTCTTCCTGATGTCGAGCACCGGCATCGAGGTGCTGACCAACGCGCGCTCCGTGAAGCTGCCGCTGTCCACGTCCGAGAAGGTGCCGCGCCAGACCATCGTGGTGGCGGTGAGCGACACCGACATCGTGGTCGAAGGGCGCAAGGTGGCGAGCGTGGCCGAAGCGAGCGCCTTGAAGGACGACCTCATCCCCGGCCTCAAGGCCGAGCTCGACCTGCTCGCCAGCCGCCAGGTGCTCGGCGCCGACAAGGACGGCGCAGCCAGGGCGGTGACGATCATGGGCGACAAGAACATCCCCTACAGCCTGCTGCGCAAGGTGATGTACACGAGCGCCCGCGCGAACTTCACCGAGATCGCGTTCGCCGTGCAGAGGAAGACCTGACCATGGCCGCTCTCGCAATCACCTTCCGTCCCGATGTGCTGGCCTGGGCCAGCGTGCCCGAAGACGACCAGCGCTTCCGACGCATCCTGAACGTGGTGCTGGCGATCGTCGCGCTGCTGTGCATCTTCTTGCTGCTGATGCCCAAGCCAGTCGTCGACCGCGCCGCGCCGGTCGAACTGTCGGTGCCGGTGGCCAAGCTGCTGATCGAGCAGCGCGAGCCTCCCAAGCCGCCGCCCAAGGCACCGGAGCTCACCAAGAACACCGACGCTCCCGTCCCAGAGGCCAAGCCGGGTACGCCCGAGCCAGTCAGACCCGAGCCGGCAAAGAAGGCCGCCCCCGTGCCCGAGGCGCGTGTGCCGCAGCCGAACCGCCCGCCGGGTGAGATCGAAGGTGCGCGCCGCAAGGCTGCCGGCGTGGGTTTGCTCGCCATGAAGGAAACACTGGCCGAGATGCACAGCGCGCCCACCGCGGTGCAGCTCAATCCCAACGTGAAGCAGGGCCCTGGCGTGGGTTCGGGTGTGGGCGTGGGTGTCGGGGCCGGCAAGGATGCCGGCGTGCCCGATCGCGCCATGATCACCTCCAACGCCACGGGCGGCAGCGGTGGCATCAACACCGCCGGCTACAGCCGCGACACGGGCGGCGGCGGCCTGGCGGGTCGATCGACCACGCTGGTCGAAGGCGTGGCCGGTGGCGGTGGGGGCGGTGGCCTGGGTGGTGGTGGCCGTGGCGGCACGGGCGCCGGTTCTGGCCAGGGCGGTGGCGGTGGCACGTTGCAGCGCGCCGCCGGTGGCAAGGCCTCACGCTCGATCGAAGACATCCGCCTCGTATTCGAGCGCAACAAGGGCTCGATCTACGCGATCTACAACCGTGCCCTGCGCGAAGATCCGACGCTGCAAGGCAAGGTCGTGCTCAAGCTGACGATCGCGCCTTCGGGCGAAGTGACCGACCTGCGCATCGAGTCGAGCGAACTGAACTCGCCCGACCTGGAGCGCAAGCTGCTGGCGCGCATCAAGCAGTTCGACTTCGGGGCCAAGCAGGTCGAGCCGATGGTGGCGACCTACCCGATGGACTTCCTGCCGTCGTAAGGGCTGGGCGCGATCGGCCGGATCAGATCGCTTGATCGCGCAGGGGGCAACAGCCTCCCGTCGTCGATTTGGGGTGGGGGAACGTGGATCTGCACCAAAGGGCAGGCCGATCGAGTCACCCAGCGGATTGCTCTGAGCTTTCGGGTCCCGCATGATGTGAGGGACTGCGGGTAGCCGTTCGGGCCGCCCCGTTCTCACCTTGAGCAATCGTCATTCCATATGAAACGTCCCTTGATCCGGCTGGTCGCCGTGGCGATGGCCGCCTTGCTGCAGGGGGCGTTCGCTCCGGTGGCGCATGCCCTCCCCGAGGCGTTCCGCGACCCCGAAGACCAGCAACTCGATCTCTCGGAGTGGTTGGTTGACCGGAAGGGCTTTCTGCCGGTTCCGATCATCATCACCGAGCCTGCCGTCGGCTATGGCGGCGGCTTGGCGCTCATGTTCCTGCGCAACTCCATGCGCGAAAGCGCCGAAAAGGCGAAGGAGACCGGCCTGCTGGAGCCGCCAGACATCTGGGTGGTGGGCGGTGCGGCCACGGAGAACGGCACCAAGGTCGGATTCGCGGGCGGCATGGCCAGCTTCGATGAAGGGCGCTGGCGCTACCGCGGCGGCGTCGGCCGGGCGGACGTGAACCTCGACTTCTACGGCATCGGCAACAGCACCACCGGTGCCAACAGTGTGGGCTACTCGCTAGACGGTTGGATGTCGATGCAGCAGGTGCTGCGTCGGCTGGGGCAGACCAACAACTGGCTTGGCTTTCGCTGGATCTACCTGGATCTCGACAGCGCCTTCGACACGCCCGGCGGGCCGATCTCCAACCTGTTGCCTCACGAATTCAGCCGCAAGGCTTCGGGCCTCGGCCTCACGCTCGAGCACGATTCGCGCGACAACATCTTCACTCCCTCGCGGGGCTGGCTCGGGGCGCTCAACGCGAGCTTCTACGACCCCGACTGGGGCAGCGATACGCGCTTCCAGGCCTACCGCGCCCACGTATTCGCCTACTGGCCTGCGGCGAAGGACCTGGTGGTCGCAGGGCGCGCCGATGGCCGAAGCGTGAGCGGGCGCACGCCGTTCTACATGCTGCCCTTCATCGACATGCGCGGTATACCGGCCGCGCGCTATCAGGACGACAACACCGGCCTGCTCGAAACCGAGCTGCGCTGGAGCGTGACGCCGCGCTGGGGCGTGGTGGGCTTCATCGGCGCGGGGCGCGTGTGGGGGCGAAGTGTCGAGTTCGACGAGGCGCCTTCGTTGGTCAGCAAGGGGGTTGGCTTTCGCTACCAGATCGCGCGGCGGCTGGGCATCTGGGTGGGCGTCGACTACGCGCGCGGACCCGAGGGTGGTGCCGGCTACATCCAGGTGGGCAACGCCTGGCGTTGAGGGGCGTGGAGCGGGATCCTCCCGAACCCATGTGCACGCCTGCAGCGCCGGCCTTCATCAAAGGGCAGGGCACTGACCGACACTGTGCCCGGCCCACGTCAGACTGCGAGCCGGCAAGAGAATCTGCACCGACCACTTCACGAAGCCAGCACTTCGGTCCATGATCCGCCCGACGCCCACGCCAAGGAAGCCGCACCACCGATGATCTCCCGTTGCCACCGACTCGTCGGCGCGCTGTTGCCGACCTTGTTTCTTGCGGCCTGCGCCAGCAGTGCGCTCTCGCCCGAACTGCAACCCATGCGCCAAGGCACGATCGAGCGGATCACGCCGACACAGATTGCGGGCGCCAGCCACACCGGGGTGGGCGCTGTCGTCGGCGGCGTGGCTGGCCTGGGCATCGGCAACCTCGTGGGGGGCGGCACGGGGCGCGACGTGGCCGATGTGATCGGTGCCCTGGGGGGCAACCCGCCCAATGGCGACGATATCCAGCGCAGGTACGAGCAACCCATCGACGGCCATGACATCGTGGTGCGCATCGGCAACGGCGTGCTGTTGTTCGTGACCCAGCCGCTCACGCGCGAGCTGAGCGTCGGGCAGCGGGTCTACATCGAGGGGTCGGGCGAGCAGGCGCGGGTGATTCCGCGCTGACCGTCTTGCCGACTCCGCCCGATGGGGCGCCGGCGCTCAGGCGTTGACGACGCTGCGCACGGGTGCCACCTGCAGGCTGAGCATGGAGACCGCCCGCACCAGTTCGGCGAGCGAGTCCACTTCCATCTTCTCCATGATGCGAGCCCGGTGTGCCTTGACCGTGCGCTCGGCCGCGCCGAGCTTCCAGCCGATCTGCTTGTTGAGTGCGCCGCCGACCACCATTTCAAGCACATCGCGCTCGCGGTTGGTCAGTCGGGCGTAGCGGGCGTGCAGGCTCACCAGCCGCTGCTGGGAAGCGCGTCGCGCCGAGTCGTTCTCCACCACTCGCTCGACGATCCCCAGCAGTGCCTGCTTGTCGACTGGCTTGAAGAGGAAGTCGGCCGCGCCGGCCTTCATGGCGCGCAGGGTCTCGTGGACCGTCGCCTCGGCGGTCACGAAGATCACCGGCAGAGGCTGAGGCTCCAGCGAGATCATTTGCTGCAGATCGAGGCCGCTGGGGCCGGGGAGATGGATGTCGAGCACCAGGCAACCAGGTGCGTGGCCAATGCCCTCCAGCAACAACTGGCCGACCGAGGCGTACTCTGCAACCTGCAGGTTTGCACCACGGAAGACACGTGCGACGGACGTACGGTACGCAGCGTCGTCGTCGATCAGACGAACGATGGGTGACTCCTTCGGCTGGGAACTCACCACTGCCTCGAGCATTCGCTAACCTCATTTTTCATTGGGTTGGGCGCCGCCGCCGTGGGCCCCGAATTTCAAGTGCCCTTTGGTGCGGGGCCCCTGAAACGAAGGGCGGGTGGGTGCGAATCTAGCGCCAACCTGTGACAAGTTCCAATTCCATGACAGTCCTCACGGGTTTGGGTCGGAGGCAAGCAGTTTCACGAAATTACAGAGCACAATCGCCGCCCTTTTTTCTGCCCCAAGGTGCCGTGAACCTGTTGGGGGATTGCTCGAAGGTTCAGCGCCCGACCATGTGCTGCGGCACCACCCACCTGTCGAACTGCTCGCCGGTGAGGTGACCCGAGGCGATCGCGGCTTCACGCAGGCTCGTGCCTTCCTTGTGCGCCTTCTTGGCGATGTAGGCCGCCTTGTCGTAACCGATGTGCGGGTTGAGGGCGGTTACGAGCATCAGCGAGCCCTGCACCAGCTGGGCAATGCGTTCGCGATTGGGCTCGATGCCGACGGCGCAGTTGTTATTGAAGCTCACCATGCCATCGGCCAGCAGGCGCACGCTCTGCAGGAAGTTGTGCGCCACCACCGGGCGGAACACGTTCAACTCGAAATTGCCGCTGGCGCCGCCGATGTTGATGGCGACGTCGTTGCCGAACACCTGCGCGGCCAGCATCGTGACCGCTTCGCTCTGCGTCGGGTTGACCTTGCCCGGCATGATCGACGAGCCTGGCTCGTTCTCGGGGATCGTCAACTCACCGATGCCACTGCGCGGGCCGCTGGCGAGCCAGCGCACATCGTTGGCGATCTTGGTCAGGCTCGCAGCGAGGGTCTTCAGCGCGCCATGGGCGTGTACCAGCGCGTCTTGCGAAGCGAGCGACTCGAACTTGTTGGGTGAGGTGATGAAGGGCAAACCGGTGATGGTGGCGATCTCGGCCGCCACGCCTTCGGCGTAGCCCTTGGGGGCGTTCAGACCGGTGCCGACTGCCGTGCCGCCCAGCGCCAACTCCTGCAGGTGCGGCAACGAGGCTTGAACGTGCCTCTTGCCGTGCGCGAGCTGCGCCACCCAGCCCGAGATCTCCTGGCCCAGCGTGAGCGGCGTCGCATCTTGCAAGTGGGTGCGGCCGATCTTCACGATGTCGTCGAACGCCTCGGCCTTGGCCTGCAAGGTGGCGTGGAGCAGGTCGATGGAGGGGAGCAGCTTGTTCGTCAGCGCATCGACGGCGGCCACGTGCGCCGCGGTCGGAAACACATCGTTCGACGACTGGCTCTTGTTCACGTCGTCGTTCGGGTGCACCAGGCGGCCCTCTCCGCGCTCGCCGCCGAGCAGTTCGCTCGCGCGGTTGGCGATCACCTCATTGAGGTTCATGTTGGTCTGCGTGCCCGAGCCGGTCTGCCAGACCACGAGCGGGAACTCGCCAGGGTGCTTGCCGTTGATGACCTCCTGGGCGGCGGCGACGATGGCGTCCTTCTTCTTGACGTCGAGCAGGCCGAGCGCGTGGTTCACCGTGGCCGACGCGCGCTTGACCTGCGCGAGCGCGCGGATGATCTCGCGCGGCTGCTGCTCGCCGGAGATGTCGAAGTTCTGCAGCGAGCGCTGTGTCTGGGCGCCCCAGAGCCGGTCGGCCGGTACGTCGATGGGGCCGAAGGTGTCGCGTTCGATTCGTGTCGCCATGATGAGTGCTCCGCAGTGAGGCTGGCAGGCTGGCTGTGGGCGCGCACCTGCACGCAGCCGATTCGCCCGGGAGCGAGAGCTTAGTCATCTGGTGCGACCGCCCGCCAGCCTGCGGGCCATGACCCCATCCCTGGCAGCGGCTTGGCGAGCGACGGGGCGCCAGCCCCGCCGCGGCCGTCAGGAGCTTGAACTCGCAGCCGGCTCGAATGGCTCGGGCGTCGGCTTGGTCTGCCCCGGCGTGTCGCTGGGCCCCTCTCCGGCCGGGATGTTCGGCAGGTGGTGCGCAATGCCCTTGTGGCAGTCGATGCAGGTCTTCTCCCTCGTCACGAGGTACTTGGTGTGCATCTCTTGTGCGCGCGGGCTCTGGCGCGTGAAGTCCATCGACTCGTAGTTGTGGCAGTTGCGGCACTCGAGCGAGTCGTTGGCCTTGAAGCGCGCCCACTCGTGCTGCGCCAGCTCGAGCCGCTTGTCGCGGAACTTGTCCTGCGTGCTGATGGTCCCGAAGATCTTGCCCCACACCTCCTTGGACGCCTGCATCTTGCGCGCCATCTTCGACGTCCAGTCGTGCGGCACATGGCAGTTGGAGCACACGGCGCGCACGCCGGATCGGTTGCTGTAGTGGATGGTGGTCTTCAGTTCGGCGAAGACGTTGTCGCGCATCTCATGACAACCCGTGCAGAAGGCTTCGGTGTTGGTGGCCTCCATGGCCGTGTTGAAGGCGCCCCAGAACACAATGCCGGCCACGAAGCCCGCGATCGTGAGCACGCCCAGGCTGATGTGCGTGGCCGGGTGGCTGATGACTTTCCAGTACCGCTTGGCGAGTTTGATGAGCATGTCGGCCCCCGTTTACTTGTTGGCGGGTGTCTTCGCGGGCGCCGTCGCAGGCGCGGCCGCGGGGCTCTTGCCCATCAAGGTCTGGATGGTCTCGAAGCTGTTGCCCACGATCGGGCGCACAGGCTCCTGCGCAACGTGGCACTGCAGGCAGAAGTAGCGTCGCGTGGAGATCGTCGGCAGCGTCTTGCCGGCGCGATTGATGTAGTGCGTCGGGCTGATCGGCACCGCCTGCGTGAAGCCGGTGCGTTCGAGCGCATGGCAGTCGAGGCACTTGTTGAAATTGCGGTCCACCTGGTAGCCGTCGATCCGATGCGGGATCGTCGGCGGCTGCATGTCGTAGGCGCGGGGCCGCCGCTCGTCGTTGTTGACCCAGTTCGTGAGCCGGGGTGGGGTGGTCGTTTCGGGGATGGGGGTCGGGCCGCGTGCGGCATCGATGAACGAGGGCGCTGAGGCGGCAGCCGCCGCCTGCTGCTGCGCATGGCCCTGGCCGGCCACCAGGCAAAGCGCGGCGAGGGCGATATGGATGAGGCGCGCGCTCATACCACCACCTTCGAGATCTTGACCGCGCACTTCTTGAAGTCGGTCTGGAAGGACAGCGGGTCGGTCGCGTCGAGCGTGACCTTGTTGATGAGCACGCTCGCGTCGAACCAGGGCACGAACACGAGGCCCCGCGGCGGCTTGTTGCGCCCGCGCGTCTCGATGCGCACCTTCATTGCGCCGCGCCGAGAGGCGATCTCGACCTCGGAGCCGCGCCGCAGGCCCAGCGACTCGGCGTCATCGGGGTGCATGTAGCAAACGGCATTGGGCACGGCCTTGTGCAGCTCGGGCACGCGGCGCGTCATCGAGCCGGAGTGCCAGTGCTCCAGCACGCGGCCGGTCGACAACCAGAACGGGTAGTCCTTGTCGGGCGACTCGGCGGGCGGCTCGTAGGGCAGGGCGAAGATGTTGGCCTTGCCATCCGGGTTGCCATAGAACTGCCAACCGGTACCGGCCTTCACGTAGGGGTCGGTGCCCTCCTTGTAGCGCCAGCGCGTTTCCTTGCCGTTGACGACCGGCCAGCGCAGGCCGCGCACCTGGTGGTAGCTGTCGAACGGCGCCAGGTCGTGACCGTGGCCACGCCCGAAGGCGGCGTACTCCTCGAACAGGCCCTTCTGCACATAAAACCCGTAGGCCTTGGACTCGTCGTTCGCGAACCCGGCTTCCATCTGGCTGGCCGGGTACTTGTCGACATTGCCGTTGCGGTACAGCACTTCGAACAGCGTCTTGCCCTTGAGTTCGGGCTTCTTGGCCAGCAACTCGGCCGGCCAGACCTCGTCGGTCTTGAAGCGCTTGCTGAACTCCATCAACTGCCACAGGTCGGAGCGCGCCTCGCCGGGCGCGTTCACGAGCTGGTGCCAGAAGTGCGTACGGCGCTCGGCGTTGCCATACGCGCCTTCCTTCTCGACCCACATCGCTGAAGGCAGGATCAAATCGGCCGCCACGGCGGTGACAGTGGGGTACGCGTCCGACACAACGATGAAGTTGTCCGGGTTGCGGTAGCCGGGGTAGCCCTCCTGCGAGAGGTTGGCGGCCGCCTGCATGTTGTTGTTGACCATCACCCAGTAGGCGTTGAGCTTGCCGTCCTTGAGCATGCGGTTCTGCAGCACGGCGTGGTAGCCCACCTTGTCTGGGATGGTGCCTTCGGGCAGGCGCCAGATCTCCTCGGCGTGCGCGCGGTGCTTGGGGTTGGTCACCACCATGTCGGCAGGCAGGCGGTGCGAGAAGGTGCCCACCTCGCGCGCCGTGCCGCAGGCCGAGGGTTGCCCGGTGAGCGAAAACGGGCTGTTGCCGGGGGTGCTGATCTTTCCGGTCAGCAGATGGATGTTGTAGACCATGTTGTTCGCCCACACACCGCGGGTGTGCTGGTTGAAACCCATGGTCCAGAACGACACCACCTTGGTCTTCGGGTCGGCGTACAGCTCGGCGAGCGCCTCCAGGCGGTTCTTCGGCACGCCGGTGAGCTTGGCGGTGTAGTCGAGATCGTATTTGGAGACGAACGCTGCGAACTCATCCAGCGTGATCGGCTTGGAGCCGTTGGCGTCGCCTGCGTTCTTCGCCGCCTTCTGCAGAGGGTGCTCGGGCCGCAGGCCATAGCCGATGTCCGCGTTGCCGAGCTTGAAGTTCACGTGCTTGGCGACGAACTCCTTGTTCACGCGGTTCGTCTTGATGATGTGATGCGCGATGTAGTTCAGGATCGCCAGATCCGTCTGCGGCGTGAAGGTCAGTTCCAGGTCGGCCAGCTCGTAAGAGCGGTGCTCGAAGGTCGAGAGCACGGCCACCTTCACGTGCGGGGCGCTCAGGCGGCGGTCGGCCACGCGAGTCCACAGCACCGGGTGCATCTCGGCCATGTTGGAGCCCCAGAGCACGAAGGCGTCGGTGGCTTCGATGTCGTCGTAGCAGCCCATTGGCTCGTCCATGCCAAACGTGCGCATGAACCCGACCACGGCGGATGCCATGCAGTGGCGTGCGTTGGGGTCGAGGTTGTTGGAGCGAAAGCCCGCCTTCATCAGCTTGACGGCGGCGTAGCCTTCCCAGACCGTCCACTGCCCCGAGCCGAACATGCCCACGGCGGTCGGGCCCTTCTCCTTGAGCACGCGCTTGAACTGCTCGGCCATCACGTCGAAGGCCTCGTCCCACGACACATGCTCGAACTCGCCATCCTTCGCGTACTTGCCGTTCTTCTTGCGCAGCAGCGGTCGTGTCAGGCGGTCTTCGCCGTACATGATCTTCGAGAGGAAGTAGCCCTTCACGCAATTCAGGCCGCGGTTGACCTCGGCATCGCGGTCGCCGTGGGTGGCAACCACGCGGTTGTCTTTCACCGCCACCATCACCCCGCAGCCTGTGCCGCAGAAACGGCAGGGTGCCTTCGACCACTTGAGATTGGCCGGCCCGGCTTCTTCGCCGGGCCACACCTGCTGCGCCGTGGCGGGCAATGTCACGCCAGCGGCGGCGGCCGCGGCGGAAGCGGCGGTCTGCCTAATGAAGTCCCTGCGGGCGATCGGCATCTGAAACCTCCTCGTTCATGGATTCGGCGGTATCCGCGCACTGGTACACCAGCGCTGCGCTGATCACGCCCTGAAACTGCTGGATGGCTGACACGGCATCGAGGATCGGCCCACTGCCAAGCGCCTCCATCGTGACGACCACCTTGCCTTCGGGCGTGGCGGCATGCACTTCGGCGCCGGGGATCTCGGCGACGCTGGCGGCCACGTTCAGCACCTGGGCGGGCATGGCGTGCACGATGAAGCTGGCGATGTGGACTTCGTCCGCGGCGTCGGGCGCAGCGGCGGAAATGCTGCGCATCTCAGTGCCCCATGGGCCCGGGCGGGCCCGCGAACACCTGGTACATCCATACCAGGAACCCATAGCCGGCCACGATGATCACCGCCAGAAGGGGCGCCATCACGGCTGTGAGGAAGAGGAAGCTCTTGACTTCTTCGGCTTTGGTGACGGGCTGGCTATCGTCCACGTTGGACCTCCGGCTGGCTTGAGCCCGAACAAGGGGTCGGGCGTCGGGGCCGGTTTTAGCGCCATGCACCAGGATGGTCAATGAGCCGGTGCCATCGCGGCACCAAAGGGCAGGCCAGTGCTGCCGTTGGTGCATCGACCGCCGCGAGGCGGCCGACTGGCATGGCTCAACAGACGTGCCAAACGAAAGAGGGGCCCACTTTGCAGTGGGCCCCTCTTGAATATTGGCTCCTCGACCTGGGCTCGAACCAGGGACCTACGGATTAACAGTCCGGCGCTCTACCGACTGAGCTATCGAGGAACAGCCTCGCATTATAGCCTGACTTTTGGCCAGCGCTTAGAGTGCGAATTCAAGCGACAGGCGGAAGGTGCGCGGCGCCACAGGATAGAGGTAGACGTGGTCGTACTGGTAGGGCGATTCGCGCCAGGCGCGGCGGTCGAACACGTTGTCGACGCCGGCACGCCAGATGAGCGCCGTGCCCGACAGCTTCTGCTCGTAGCGGGCCGACAGGTCGGCCAGGCCGTAGCCGGGGATGCGGGCGCTGTTGTCGGGCAGCACCATGCGGTCGCTCACGCCCAGGGCGTCGGCTTGCAGGCTGAGGCCGGGTAGGGCCGCCAGGTCGTAGCGCACCTGCAGCTTGGCGGTCTGGGCGGACACGTTGACCGGGCGTTGGCCATTGGACTCGGGCGTGCCCACGCTGCCGTGTCGGCGGGCGCGCAGCGCTTGCAGCGCGCCCTGGAACATCCATGGGCCGGCGCGCCACGCGGCGTTGGCTTCGATGCCTTGGTGCACGGCTTCGCCGTCTTCCTTGAGTTCACCGCTCACCGTGCCCCACTCGGGCCGCTCGATGTAAAACCAGGCGAAGCCCCAGTTCGCCTGGGCCGTGCCGACCTTCACGCCCACCTCGTACTGCTGGCTCTTGGATGCGGGCAGGGCCTGGCCCGCATTGCTGTAGGTGCTCGGGCGATTCGGGACGACTTCACTCTCGACCCCCTGGCCCCAGCTGCCGTAGATCATCTGTTCGGGCGCGAAGGTATAGGTGGCCGCGACCGAGGGCGTGGTGAACGACTGCGAGTAGCTGGTGGATTCGGTGCCATCTGTACGCACTGACTCGCGCTTGAGGTGCGTGTTGCGCAGCCCCAGCCACAACGTGAGGCTGTCGGTAAGCCGCATCGCGTCTCGCATGAAAAGCTCGGTGGATCGTTCGTCGCGGTTGGTGCCGGTGTCGTTGTGGCTGTTGTTCGGGTAGGTGGCGAGTGTGCCTTCGATGTTGCCGATGCCCGAGGGCACGGTCTCGAAGGGGTTGGCAAAGCTGCGGTCGTAGGTCTGCTCACCGAAGCGGTTCTTGATGCGGGTGAAAAGTGTGCCGGCTTCCCAGGTGTGTTGCAGGCTGCCTGTCACGGCCTCGCCCCGCGCGGCGATCTGCAGCGTGTCGGTCTGGCGGCGCTCGTTCTCGCTTCTGAAGTCGTAGAGGTCGTAGGTGCCGTCGCTGCAATAGCGATCCCAGTTGCCTTCGGCCTCGCATCCGTAGGGGAAGGCGAGCCGGTCATCGGTCTTCAGGCGCTGCGTGGCGGCGTGAAGGCTCAGGCTCCAACCGTCCATCTTGTGGGTACCGCGCAGAGACGCGGTGTCGGCATCCATCACGACCGGTTGCGACCACGGCTGGTTGTTGAGGTTGATGCGCGGGTCGGTCGGGCCTGGCACGTTGGCGCCCAGCATGCTGAATCCCGGTTGGCTGGGCTGTGAGCGGTGGCTGGTCTCGAACTCGGCTTCGAGCAGCGTGGCCGGGCTGATGCGCCAATCGCCGGCCACCGAGAACAGGTATCGCTCGCCCTTCGCGCTGCGCAGTTGGGGGTCGAGGTGCTCGTAGGCTGCGTTGACACGCGCGCCGAATGCACCCTGATCGCCGAAGCGCTGCCCGAGGTCGACGCTCCCGAGCACCGAGCCCGCTTCACGCCAGGCGAGTTGTGCCTCGCGCACGGGCGCATCGGTGGGCCGCTTGACAACCAGATTGACCAGGCCGCCGGGCGAACTGGTGCCCGCCTGCACACCGCTCAGACCCTTGAGCACTTCAACGGTGGCCTTGTTGTCGAGCGGAATGGAGGTCTCGGCGTTGATCGGCAGCCCGTCGCGCCGGTAGTTGAAGCGGTTGTCGAGCACGAAGCCGCGCACGCTGAGCATGTCCCAGTAACCATCGGAGTTGTAGGCGTCGCTGACCGAAGGGTCGAACTTCACGATGTCGGCCAGTCGCTGCGCGCCCCGATCGCGCAATTGCTCGGCCGAGATGACCGTGCCTTGCACGGGTGTGGCTGAGAGGGGGGTGTCACCCCAGCCCGCGACCGACGCCACCGGCTCGATGCGGCCGGTGACGGTGACGGGTGCGAGCGTTGCGCTCTGGGCCTGCGCGCCAGTGGCTGCGGTCAGGAGCAGGGCGGCGGCGGCAAGGGGTGTACGGGAGACGTGAAGCGGGCGGATCGTTGCCATCGTGTGGTCCGGGAAAGCGATGGCAGGTTGGCGAGCACAGGCCGCTTCGGCGCGGGGGCGTGGGGCCCGGTGCATGCTTCCCTGCGCGAGGATTACCTCAATCAGGTTCAAAGGGACTCTCTCAGTCAAACCCGAGGCCTTGCAGGCCACCGTGTTCAACACCCCTAGCGAGTGCCGCGCAGAGTGCGCAGCGGCGGGATTATCGGTCAGTCGTCGAAGCTCGGCGTCTCGACACCCAGGACCTTGTGCAGCTTCGGGCTGGTGGTCGTGTACTGCAGCTGGATGCGCTTGTCCGGGAACACGTACGGCGCCGCAGCAAAGGCCGCGAGCGCAGCCTCGTGAAAGCCCGAGAGGATCAGCTTCTTCTTGCCCGGATAGGTGTTCACATCACCTACCGCAAAGATGCCGGGCGTGCTGGTCTCGAACTTCTCGGTGTCGACGACGATCTGCTTGCGTTCGAGATCGAGCCCCCATTCGGCAATGGGGCCGAGCTTGGGGCTCAGGCCGAAGAACACCAGAAGCATGTCGAGCGGTACCACGCGCGTCACACCGTCGCTCCCGGTGACCTTGACGCCCGTGAGGCGGCTGTCGGCCTCCTCGATGCCGGTAACCTGGCCGACGATGAACTGCATCTCCATTGCTTCGCACAGCTCGCGCATCTTGGCCACGCTGGCCGGCGCGGCCTGGAAGCCATCGCGGCGGTGCATCAGGATCACGCTTGCGGCCTTGTTGGGGCCGTCTTGCGCGAAGTTGAGCGTCCAGTCGAGCGCGGAGTCACCGCCCCCGACGATCAGCAGGTTCTTGCCGGCAAACTGCGCCGGGTTCTTGATGCGGTAGTGAAGCTGGCTGCCGTCGTACTTGTCGAGACCGTCGATCTTCAGCATGCGCGGCTGGAAAGCGCCCACGCCGCCGGCGATGAAGATGGTCTTGGCGAGAAAGCGGGTGCCCTTGTTCGTTTCGACGTGGAAGCGGCCGTCGTCGAGCTTGCGCACCACGCTCACTTCGTGGCCAAGGTGAAAGGTAGCGCCGAAGGGCTCGATCTGCTTGAGCAGGTTGTCGGTGAGTTCCTTGCCGGTGCACATGGGCACGGCCGGGATGTCGTAGATCGGCTTGTCGGGGTACAGCTCGATGCACTGTCCGCCCGGGTAGGCGAGCGAATCGATGATGTGGGCCTTGATCTCAAGCAGGCCGAGCTCGAACACCTGGAACAGCCCGACGGGGCCGGCGCCAACGATCAGCGCGTCAGTTTCGATCGGGCTGCCTTGCAGGCTGCTGGCAGCCGATACCTCGGTGCTGTTGACGCTCAGGTCCATCGGGTGACGGCGAGACTTACTTGATCAGCTCCGAGAGCTTGCCGGTGCGGTCTTTCCATTCATCGGCGTCGGGGAGCGCGGGCTTGCGCTTGGTGATGCTCGGCCAACCGCTCTTTGCGAGTTCTGCGTTGAGCTTGATCATGTGCAGTTGATCGGCAGGCACGTCTTCTTCCGGCAGGATCGCGTTGGCCGGGCACTCGGGGATACACACGGCGCAGTCGATGCATTCGTCGGGGTCGATGGTCAGGAAGTTCGGGCCTTCGCGGAAGCAATCGACGGGACACACGTCCACGCAGTCGGTGTATTTGCAGCGGATGCAGGCTTCGGTGACGACGTGGGTCATGGCTCTTGCTTGGTAGAAGTGGCAGGTGGCGATGCTTCGCCCGGGAGCGAAACCGCGTATTTTAGTCGGTCGAGGGTTTCCACGGAGAGGGAGGAATCCCCTGAAGCCCCGGCTGGCGTGCAGGTCAAGGCGCGAGCGCCAGCCCCCACGGTCACGACGGTCGGGCGGCCGGCGTGCAGCATGCTCGCCTGCGAAAGCTCGTCAACCCGGTGCTCGGTGTGCAGGGCGTCTGGCCAGCCGGCACGCGACACCAGGCTGGCGGGTGTGTCGGCAGGCCAGCCGGCGTCGAGCAACTGGCGCGACAGCGCGGCGAGTTGCTTGCCGGCCATGTAGTAGATCTCGGTGTCGGCGGTGCGGGTGGCGTGCATGTCGCCGCTGCGCGTCATGGCGGTGGCCAGGCTCACGCTGCGGCCCGTGCCCCGGCGCGTCAGCGGGCGCAGGCTGCTGGCGGCCGCCGCAATGGCGGCTGTGACGCCTGGCACCACTTCGCAGGAGATGCCGGCTTCGGCCAGGGCGTCGAGTTCTTCTTCCAGCCGGCCGAAGATGCTCGGGTCGCCGCCCTTCAGCCGTACGACCGTGGCGGCTTCGCGGGCATGCTGGACGAGCAGGGCATTGATCTCCGTCTGGGCCGTGCTGTCTGAAAAGCCGCGCTTGCCCACATCGACCCAGTTGGCCTGAGGTGCAAACGCCTTCAGGGCCGGGTCGGTGAGTGCGTCGAACAGAACGACGTCGGCAGTGGCGAGCAGTCGCGCGCCACGCAAGGTGATCAAGTCGGCGGCTCCAGGGCCTGCCCCGATGAAGATCACACGACCGGTCATGCTCAGGCCTGGCCCTTCACCAGCAGCGCACCGCTGGTGCGGTTGCTGGCCGGGTCGACGATGATCAGCGCGCCGCCGACCCGGTTGGACTCGAAGGGCTCTACCGGCAGCGGCTGCTGTGTCTCGACGATCACGTGGCCGATCTCGTTCACCGCGAGTTGGTGCGCTTCGGTCGCTTCGAGCGAGTGGATGTCCAGGCGGCTCTCGATGCTGGCGATGCGCGCCTGCACCCAGCGGTTGCCGTGGCGCACCCAGTACTTGCGGCCCACCTGCGCGGGCTCGGTGTCGAGCCACGCCAGCGTGGCGCTGAAGCGGGTGGTTTCGTGGATGGTCTTGGGCGTGGCAATCCAGTCGCCGCGCGAGACGTCGAGTTGCCGGTCGAGCACCACGCCGGCAGAGCGGCCAGCCTCGACCTCGCCGACGGCTTCGCCTGCGAGCCGAACCTCGGCGACGACGGCGGTCTGGCCGCTCGGGAAGATCTGCACCTCGTCACCGGGCTTCACGCGGCCATGGGCCACGCGGCCGAAGAGTTGGCGTGACTGGTTGCCCGTGCCTTCGCCTTCGCGGGCGACGTACTGCACGGGGATGAGCAGGTCACCGTCCTTGCGCTCCTGCAACGCCGGCAGGGATTCGAGCAATTGCAGCAGCGAGGGGCCGTCGTACCAGTCGGCATCGAGCGGCTGGGTGACGTTGTCGCCACGCAGGGCCGAGACGGGGATGATGCCGGCGACGGCAATGCCAGCCTGCTGGGCGAACGCGGTCAGCGACTCGCTCACGGCCTTGAAGGCGTGCGCCGGGTCGGCGGCCGCATCGAGCTTGTTCACGGCGAACACGATGCTGGGCACGCGAAGCAGGTGCGCGAGCAGCGCGTGGCGGCGCGTTTGCGGCAAGAGAGGCACGGGGTTCACCGAGGTGTCGAGCTTGGTGATGTCGACCAGCACCACGGCGGCGTCGCTGCCGGCCGCGGCGGTCACCATGTTGCGCGTGTACTGCTCGTGGCCGGGGGCGTCGGCAATGATGAACTTGCGCTGCTTGGTGGCGAAGTAGCGGTAGGCCACGTCGATCGTGATGCCTTGCTCGCGCTCGGCTTCGAGACCGTCGGTCAGCAGCGAGAGGTCGATCGGTGCGCCGGCGGCGCGCTTTTCCAGCGTATCGAGCTGGTCGGCGAGGATAGCTCGGCTGTCATACAGCAGGCGGCCGATGAGGGTGCTCTTGCCGTCGTCCACGCTGCCTGCGGTCAGGAAGCGCAGGGCGCGGTGGTCTTTCACTTGGGGGGCTGCGGTACTGCTCATGATCAGAAATAGCCTTCCTTCTTGCGGCGCTCCATCGAAGCATCCGAGGTGCGGTCATCCATGCGGGTGGCGCCGCGCTCGCTCACGGTGACCTTGAGCGTCTCGGCCACGATGTCTGTGGCGTTGGCGGCGGGGCTTTCGACCGGGCAGGTGCAGGTCATGTCGCCCACTGTGCGGAAACGCACTTGCGCGGTCTCGATCTGTTCGTCGCCCTCGGGCGGCGTGACCTCGGTCAGCGGCACCAGCAGGCCCTTGCGGCGGATGATCTGCCGGTCGTGTGCGTAGTACAGGCTCGGCAGCGGGATGTTCTCGCGGGCGATGTAAAGCCACACGTCGAGTTCGGTCCAGTTGCTGATGGGGAAGGCGCGCATGTGCTCGCCCGGCTTGATGCGGGTGTTGAACAGCGTCCAGAGTTCGGGGCGCTGCTCCTTGGGCTGCCATTGGCCGAAGCTGTCGCGGTGGCTGAAGATGCGCTCCTTGGCGCGCGCCTTTTCTTCGTCGCGGCGGGCACCTCCCATCAGCACGTCGAAACGGTGTTCTTCGATGGCTTCGAGCAGGGCGACGGTCTGGTGGCCATTGCGCGATTCGAGCGGGTGGCTCAAGCGAACCGTGCCGCGCTTGATCGAGTCTTCGAGGTGGCCCACCACCAGGCGCTCGCCCATCTCGGCCACGCGGCGGTCGCGGAATTCGATCACTTCCGGGAAGTTGTGGCCGGTGTCCACGTGCAGCAGCGGGAAGGGCAGGCGGCCCTTGAACTCGCCGTCCTTGCCACGGGTCTTGAAAGCCTTCTCGGCCAGGCGCAGCACCACGCACGAATCCTTTCCGCCCGAGAACAGCAGGGCGGGGCGCTCGAAGGCGGCCACGGTTTCGCGCAGGATGAAGATGGCTTCTTCTTCGAGCCAGTCGAGGTGGGAGTGATCCAGCTCGGGGAGCAGTTGCTCCACGGTCAGGGGGGCATTCATTTGCGTTCTCCGATCATCGAGACAGCGGCCGTCTCTGAGCCAAGGGCATCTGCACCATGCACATGAAGGCCGCACTCCTTTGCTTTTTCGTCTTCCCACCACCAGCGGCCGGCGCGGAAGTCTTCACCCACGGCGATGGCCCGCGTGCAGGGCTCGCAGCCGATGCTGGGCATGAACTCGTCGTGCAGCGGGTTGTAGGGCACGTTGTGGATGGCCACGTAATGCCAGACGTCGTTCCAGGTCCAGTCGGCCAGCGGCTGGAACTTGGTGCGGCCCTTGTCGTCGAGCTCGCTGAAGGGCACGTCGCCGCGGTTGTTGCTCTGCTCGCGGCGCAGGCCGGTGACCCAGGCCGTGCGGTTGGCGAGCATGCGCGACAGCGGCTCCAGCTTGCGGATGCCGCAGCAACCCTTGCGCAGGTCGATGCTCTCGTACATCGCCTTCTCGCCGTGGTTCTTGACGAAATGGATCACTGCGTCGGCTTCAGGGCGGTAGACCTCGACCTGCAGGCCGTAGTGCGATTCGATGCGCGGGATCAGCGCCGACGTCTGCGCGTGCAGCTTGCCGGTTTCGAGCGTGCCCAGCGCAATGGGAATCTGGTGACGGGCGATCAGGTCGGTCAGCACCATGTCCTCGACACCGAGGCTCGTGGCTTGAACCACCTTGCCGGGGTGCTCGGCCGCGGCCTGCTTCAGCACGGTCAAGGCGTTGGCCACGCGCCGGTCGAAATCGGGGGTGAGCCGGTCGTAGAGGTCGATGGCGCTCATATCGATGAACCGGCCTGGTTGAACTCTTCCTTCGCGTACTCCTCGCCGGTCGGGCGAGCGAAGAGCGGGCGGCGCTCGTTCACGTCACCCTGGTAGTAGCCCGGGAAGAAGTGCAGCGCACGGTCCGCCGCTTCGAGCGACTGGTCAGCGCGCAGCGCGACGGCGTTGAAGCCGCTGCGCTCCATCAGGGTGACCATGTCGACCAAGGCTTCGCCGGTCGCGCGGATCTCGCCCGCGAAGCGATAGCGCGCGCGCAGGATGTGCGCCTGGCTGTACGCGCGGCCGTCTGTCCACTTGGGGAACTGCAGCACGACGAGGCTGAGGCGGGGCAGGTCGGCTTCGAGGCTTTCGATGTCGGCGTCGTTGGGGAAGATGACGCCAACGGGCATGCCCTGCGGCCAGCTGGCCCGCGTGCCTTGCCACTGGCTCCAGGTGAGCAGGCTGTTGGCGGCGGGGGTCACGGTGACGAGCGGCCCGTCCTCGCCACTCAGGGTGTGCCAGCTGTCGTGGGTGGTAACGATGAACTTCATGCTGTCGATCTCTTTCAGGCGTGCTGGGCGGTCGTGCGGCGCTGGGCGTTGGCGGCGGTCTTGAAGGGGTCGAGGCCGATGCGCTTGACGGTGTCGATGAAGCGCTCGGCCGCGCTGCTGCGCTGGGCACGGTAGGTGTCGAGCACCGCTTCGACCACGTCGGCCACTTCGTCGGCCGAGAACGAAGGGCCGATCACCTTGCCGGCCGTGGAGGCGTGGCCACTGATGGCCGAGCCATCGAGTCCACCCAACGAGACCTGGTACCACTCCTTGCCGTCCTTATCCACGCCGAGGATGCCGATGTGCCCGCTGTGGTGGTGCCCGCAGCTGTTGATGCAGCCGCTGATGTGCAGATCGATGTCGCCGATGTCGTAGAGCTCGTCGATGTCGTCGAAGCGCTCGGTGATGTCGGCAGCGATCGGGATGGAGCGTGCATTGGCCAGTGCGCAGAAGTCGCCACCGGGGCAGGCGATCATGTCGGTGAGCAGGCCGATGTTGGGCGTGGCGAAGCTCGCGGCGCGTGCGGCCTCCCACAGCGCGAAGAGATCGCTCTCTTTCACCCAGGGCAGCACGAGGTTCTGATCGTGCGAGACGCGCAATTCGCCATGGCTGAACTTGTCAGCGAGTTCTGCGGCGAGTTCCATCTGCGTGTCGGTCGCGTCCCCCGGGGCTTGGCCGGTGCGCTTGAGCGAAAGCGTCACGGCGCGGTAGCCGGTCACCTGGTGCGCGTGCACGTTGCGCTCGGTCCAGCGCTTGAACGCGTCGGGCGCATCGCTGGGCACCACGAGCTTGCTGCCTGCGATGGGTGCCACGCCGGCGGGGCGCACGAAGCAGGCGTTCACGCGGTCGAACTCGGCCTGAGTGAGGATGTGCGAGGAACCGTCGAGGTCGCGCTCCAGGATGTTCTTGTATTCAACCGCGACTGCGTCGATGAACTTCTGGCCCTCGGCCTTGACGAGGATCTTGATGCGCGCCTTGTACATGTTGTCGCGGCGACCGTAGCGGTTGTACACACGCACGATCGCCTCGATGAACACGAGGATGTTCTGCCAGGGCGTGAACTCGCTGATGACCGTACCGGTGATCGGCGTGCGGCCCATGCCGCCGCCCACGAGCACCTTGAAGCCGACCTCGCCCGCGTCGTTCTTGAGCAACTGCAGGCCGATGTCGTGCCAGGCGATGGCGGCGCGGTCTTCCTTGGCGCCGCTGACGGCGATCTTGAACTTGCGCGGCAGGTGCGCGAACTCTGGGTGCAGCGTGCTCCACTGGCGCATGATTTCGCAGTACGGGCGCGGGTCGACGATCTCGTCGGCCGCCACGCCGGCGAAGCAGTCGCTCGTGATGTTGCGGATGCAGTTGCCGCTGGTCTGGATGCCGTGCATCGAGACCGATGCCAACAGGTCCATCACGTCGGCTGCCTGGGGCAGTGGAATCCAGTTGTACTGGCAGTTCTGGCGCGTGGTGAAGTGGGCGTAGCCGCGGTCGAACTCGCGGGCGATGCGTGCCAGCATGCGCAACTGGGCGCTGCTCAGTTCGCCGTAGGGCACAGCAATGCGTGCCATCGGTGCGTGGCGCTGGATGTACCAGCCGTTTTGCAGGCGCAGCGCGCGGAAATCGTCTTCTGCCAGCTTGCCGGCGAGATTGCGCTCGAGTTGATCGCGAAATTGCGCTGCGCGTTGCTTGACGAACTGGGTGTCGAAGGGGGTGTACTGGTACATCGTTGGAGACTCAGTGAATGACTTTCAGGCCGGCCGTCACCAGTGAAACGCACAGCAGCGTGCGCACCAGGCGGTCCGGCATTTTCCGCGTTAACTGGGCGCCGACCCAGATGCCCGGGATCGAACCCACCAGCAAGGCCGCCAGAAGCGACCAATCGATGTGCCCCATCATGGCGTGCCCGGCGCCGGCCACGAGTGTCAAGGGCACGGCATGCGCGATGTCGGTGCCGACCAGGCGGCGAGCTTCGAGGCGCGGGTACAGCAAGAGGATCAGCGTCGCCCCGATGGCGCCCGCGCCGATCGAGCTCAGCGTGACCAGCACGCCCAGGATCAGCCCCGACAGGACCGTGAAATAAGGCTTGCGCGACTCGGGGATCCATCGCTCGAGCTTCAGCCCGACGTTGTGCCACGCCTTCTTGTAGGCCACCGTGACGGCCGTCAGCAGCAGTGCGATGCCGAGCGAAAAGGTGAGTGCACTTGCCCACCCCTTGGTCACGCCAGTGAAGTGCATCAGTGCCAGCGTGGCGATGGCGGCCGGGATGCTGCCGGCCAGCAATTGCCACAGGATCTTGTAGTCGACGTGACCGTGGCGGTGATGGGCGATGGAGCCCGAGGTCTTGGTGATGGCCGCGAACCATAGGTCGGTGCCGATGGCGACCGCCGGGTTCAGCTTGAACACGGTCAGCAGCAGGGGCGTCATCAGGGAGCCGCCACCCACGCCGGTCAGCCCGACGATGGCGCCAACCCCGAAACCGCTCACGATCGCAATCAAGTCCATGGAATGCCCGGTGGGCTCGCGCAAGGGCACGCGAGCAGGGCCGCACTTTATTCAGCGTCTATATATATAGAAAGTACAAATATGTAGGGTGCTTATTCCAGTAGAGGATAAGTCGGGTTGGGCGTGCAAGCACAAACCTAGAATCCGCCGCATGCTTGAACGCTCGAATCTTGCGCGCAGCGCCCGGCGCATAGGCCTGCCGCTTTGCCTTGCGGCCCTGGCCGCCTGTCAGACCGCTCCCATCGCTCCCACGTCGCCCGTTCCGTCAGTCGGAACCAGCACTCCTCCTGATACCGCCGCGCCGGCGCCCGTTGCCCCCACTTTGCGGCCGCCGCGGGTCGGCCTGGCACTGGGCGGGGGCGCAGCCCGAGGGTTCGCGCACATCGGCGTCATCCAGGTGCTGGAAGAGAACGGCATCAAGGTCGATTGCGTCGCCGGCACCTCCGCCGGCAGTCTTGTGGCCGCGCTGTATGCCTCGGGCAAGGACGGCAAGGCGCTTGCGACCATGGCCGACAGCATGGACGAATCGGCGTTCGCCGACTGGGCGTTCCCCGGCCGCGGTCTGATCCGTGGCGAGGCACTGGCGCGCTTCGTCCGCACGCACACCGGTGGGCGATCGATCCAGCAGATGCTGATCCCGCTCGGCATCGTCGCGACCGACCTCGACAACGGTCAGCCCATCCTGTTCCAGGTGGGCGACCCGGGCGTGGCCGTGCGGGCCTCCAGCGCGGTGCCGGCGGTGTTCACGCCCGTGCGCATTGGCACGCGCGAGTACGTGGATGGTGGCCTGGTGTCACCCGTACCGGTTCGCTTCGCCCGTCAGATGGGCGCCGAGGTAGTCGTTGCGGTGGATATATCGGCCATACCCGACGGCAATCCCACGGGTGACCCGATGCGCATGCTGCTGCAGACCTTCGCCATCATGGGCAAGAGCATCAACAGCTTCGAACTGCGCGAGGCCGACGTGGTGATGCGGCCCAAGTTGGCCGGAGTATCGAGCGCCGATTTCTCGTCGCGCAAGCGTTCGATCCAGGCGGGGCGCGAGGTGGCTCTGGCGATGCTCCCGGAACTGAAGTCGCGGATCGCCGCCAAGATGCACTGAGCGCCTAGAGCCGAGTTCTGCCCTGAAAAACAAAACGGCCCGGTGTTGCCACCGGGCCGAAAAGGTATCTGTAACGAAGAAATTCGTGGATACCGAGGAGACAACCTTTCAGGGAGACCACGAGCATCGCCCGTGGAATCTTTCAGATACGGCTCTCGGCAAGAAGTTCAACCTCACAGCCAAAAAGTTTTGTGATCAGGCAGCGCGCTTGGTCTTGGTGGCGGCTTGCGTGGCCTTCACAGCGGTGCTGGTCAGGGCTTGGATGTTGGCTTCGGCCACTTCGGACGCCTGCTTGGCAGCCTTGTGCACCGATTCGTAGGCGTTGTTGGCAGCGGCCACGGCCGACTTGACCAGGGCCACGGCGTTCTCGGAGCCAGCCGGCGCGTTCTTCACGGCGGTGTCGACCAGCGCCATGAACTTCTTCTGGGCGTCGGTGGCTTGTGCTTCGGCAACCTTGCTGATGTCGGCATTGGTGCTGGCGGCGATGTCATAGACATAGCGGCCGTACGCAGCGGCCTTCTCGGCGGCCGGTTGCAGCAGGCCGGCTTGCAGGGCCAGCAGCTCTTGCGCGTCCTTCACGGACAGTGCAGCCTTGGTGTTCTCGGCGGCTTCTCCCCAAGCGGTCTTGGCCACTTGCAGGTTCAGTTCCACCAGCTTTTCGATGCCTTCGAATGCCTTGCCAGTCAGGCCGAAAAGGGTTTCTACGTTGGCCTTGTGGGCGGCAATGACTTGTTCAGCGGTCAGCATGATTCGTAATCTCCATTGGTTAGATTCAGGGGACTGACACAGCTTTTGTTGCGCTGCACCATGAGGCAAAGTATACGGAGCTGGTCTGGCATTACAAGCACTTTTTGCTGCAATGCACCAATTTAGGTGCCTTGCCCTAAATTACCTGCATGCAGGCCTTCTACGCCGACCACTTTGTCTTGCAGTTGCCCGAGGGGCACCGCTTTCCGATGCAGAAGTACCGGCTGCTGCGCGAGCGGGTGGCCAGCGAGTTGCCGGGCCTTCGGTTGGAGCAGGCCTTGCCAGCCAGCGAGGGCGAGCTGGCCCTGGCGCATTCGCCGAACTACATCACTGCCGTGCTGCAGGGCCACCTGAGCGCGGCGCAGCAGCGTGAGATCGGGTTCCCGTGGTCGGAGCGGATGGCCGAGCGGGCCTGCCGTTCGGTCGGGGCCACGGTCCAGGCCGCCCGCGCGGCCTTGAAGCACGGGCTGGCGGCGAATCTGGCCGGGGGCACGCACCACGCCAGCGCGGACAAGGGCGGTGGCTACTGCGTGTTCAACGATGTGGCGGTGGCCGCCCGGCTGATGCAGGCCGAGTGGCATCGGCTCTATCGGCGGCTGCTGCGCGTGGCCGTGGTCGACCTCGATGTGCACCAGGGCAATGGCACCGCTGCCATCTTCAGTGACGACCCGACGGTTTTCACGCTGTCGATGCACGGCGCGAAGAACTTCCCCTTCCGCAAGGAGCCGAGTGACCTGGATGTCGACCTGCCCGACGGCTGCGGCGATGCTCACTACCTGGAGGCGCTCGACGGCGCCCTGGATGAACTCTGGCACCGCCATCGCGATGGCGCACCCGGCCTGATCTTCTTCCTGGCCGGAGCCGATCCGCACGAAGGCGACCGACTGGGCCGACTCAAGCTGAGCACCGAGGGAATGGCCGAGCGCGATCGGCGCGTGCTCGCGGCGGCCCGGGAGCGGCGCATCCCTGTGGCCATGTCGATGGCAGGCGGCTACGGGCGCGACATCGCGACCACCGTGCAGGTGCAGATCAACACGCTGGGCGAGGCCCTCGCAAGCTGGCGCCAGTGGAACAATGACCGCCCATGAGCACCTCGACCCCCCGACCCCAGCCCGACGGCCGCGACGCCTATCGCCACTTCACGCCGCTTGCCACGCGATGGATGGACAACGATGCCTACGGGCACCTCAACAACGTCGTCTACTACAGCCTGTTCGACACGGCGGTGAACCGCTACTTGATCGAGGCCGGCGCGCTGGACATCCACCGCGGCGAGGTGATCGGCCTGGTGGTCGAGACGCACTGCAACTACTTCGCGTCGGTCGAGTTCCCGCAGATGGTGGAGGCGGGCATCCGTGTGGCGCACCAGGGTTCGTCGAGCGTGCGCTACGAGATCGGCATCTTCGCGGGCGGCGAGCCGCTGTGCGCTGCGCGCGGACACTTCGTGCATGTCTACGTGGACCGCGATACGCGCCGGCCTGTCCCCTTGCCGCCTGCGCTGACCCGGGCGCTGCAGGAGATCACGCCGCGATGAGGCTCGCATGCAAGGCGGCATCCGCGTCGTCGATCGAGATGCACTTCTGCGGCACGGCGCCGGGCCATGCCGATTCACATGCGATCGAGGGCGCTGCGCCAGTAGCCAACAACGTGAGGTTCTTGCCATGAATCGACCCGCAGTTTTGGTGGCACGCGCCATCCAGCCCGAGGTGGTGACGCGCTTGCGTGAACACTTCGAGGTCGAAGTGAACGCCACCGACGACATCTATCCCCGTGACGAACTCATCGCCCGGCTGCAGGGCAAACAGGGCGTGCTCACCACGGGCAGCGAGCGCATCGACGAGGGCGTATTGGCGGCCTGCACCGATCTGCGTGCCGTGTGCAACATCGCCGTGGGCTTCAACAACCTCGACGTGGCCGCCGCGACTGCGCGTGGTGTGTTGTGCACCAACACCCCTGACGTACTCACCGAGACCACGGCCGACTTCGGCTTCGCATTGATGATGGCCGCGGCGCGCCGCGTCACGGAGTCCGAGCACTACCTGCGCCGCGGCGAGTGGACGAAGTGGGCGATCGACATGTTCGCCGGCAGCGACGTCCATGGTGCGACCCTGGGCATCCTGGGCATGGGCCGCATCGGCCAGGCGATCGCTCGGCGCGGTGCGCTCGGCTTTGGCATGCAGGTGATCTATCACAACCGCAGCAAGCTCGATCCGGCGGTGGAGCAGCAATGCCAGGCCCGCTACGTGAGCAAGGAGTACCTGCTCCAGAACGCCGATCACCTGATGATCGTGGTGCCGTACTCGCCCGCATCGCACCATGCCATTGGCGCGACCGAGCTGGCGACGATGAAACCGACCGCGACGCTGACCAACATCGCTCGCGGTGGCGTGGTTGACGACGCCGCGCTGGCCAAGGCCCTCGCCGCCGGGCAGATTGCCGCCGCGGGCCTGGATGTGTTCGAGGGCGAGCCCGCACTGAACCCTGAACTGCTCAAGGTGCCCAACGTGGTGCTCACTCCGCACATCGCCAGCTCGACCATTGCCACGCGCCGGGCGATGGCCGATCTGGCCGCTGACAACCTGATCGCTGCACTGGGCGCCGGCCCCCATGCAGGCCGCCCGCCCACGCCGCTCAACCCCGAAGTGATGCGCCCGGCCGGCTGAGACAATCCCCAGATGGAGACACTCTGGTGGGTCATGGCGGCGCTGGCCGCGGTCAATCTGTTGCTGTTGTTGTGGATTGCGTTGCGGCGCGCGCCGGTCGATGAATCGCTCAGGAGCGAGCTGAGATCGGGCACCGAACGCCTGGAGCGCGAACTGCGCGACGAGCTTGGCCGCAGCGCGCAGGGCACGCGCCAGGAGGTGGCCAGTACGCTGGCCCACCTGCAGCAGACGCTCACCAGCGCGCAGGCCGGCGTCGCGCGGCTTCAGAACGAGCAGATCGACAGCTTCCGCGTGCAGCTCGCAACCATGCAGCAGTCGGTGAACGATGCCCTGCAGCAGGCGGCGAGTTCGCAGGTGGCGCAATCGGCCGCCTCGCGCGATGCGCAGGACATGAGCCTGAAGCGATTCGGCGACACGCTCAGCGAGCAACTGCGGGCGCTGTCCGAGGGCAACGAGCGCCGGCTGACCGAAGTGCGTGGCACGGTGGAGCAGCGCCTCACCGCCCTGCAGCAGGGCAACGAGCAAAAGCTCGAACAGATGCGCGCCACGGTCGATGAGAAGCTGCACGCCACGCTCGAGCAGCGGCTCGGCGAAAGTTTCAAGCAGGTGGCCGATCGCCTGGAGCAGGTGCACAAGGGCTTGGGTGAAATGCAGGGCCTGGCGCGCGACGTGGGCTCGCTCAACCGCGTGCTCACCAACGTCAAGACGCGCGGCATCTTTGGCGAGGTGCAACTCGCCGGGCTGCTGGAGCAGGTCTTCACGCCCGAGCAATATGGGACCAATGTGGAGACGGTGCCGGCCAGCGGCGCGCGAGTCGAGTTCGCCATCCGATTGCCGGGCCAGCGCGCCGACGGCGTGCCGCTGTGGCTGCCGATCGACGCCAAGTTCCCGCGCGAAGACTACGAGCGCTTGCTCGACGCGCAGGCGCTGGCCGACGCGCCAGCCGCCGAGGCGGCCGCCAAGGCGATCGAGGGGAGGCTGCGCCTGGAGGCGAAGAACATCCGCGACAAGTACGTCGCCCCGCCGCACACCACCGACTTCGGCATTCTGTTCGTGCCCACCGAAGGGCTGTACGCCGAAGCCTTGCGTCGCCCGGGCCTGATGGAGTCGATGCAGCGCGAGTACCGCGTGATGCTGGCCGGCCCGACCACCCTGCTGGCCACCCTCAACAGCCTGCAGATGGGGTTTCGCACCCTGGCGCTGGAAAAGCGCTCGGTGGAGGTGTGGGAGGTGCTGGGTGCGGTGAAGACCGAGTTCGGCAAGTTTGGCGAGGTGCTCGCCAAGACCAAGAAGAAGCTCGACGAGGCCAGCAACAACATCTCTCAGGCCGAGACGCGTGCGCGGGTGATGGCGCGGGAGCTGCGCTCCGTCGAGGCGCTGCCAGAAGCCAAGGCCAAGCTCGTGCTGCCGCTGCCTGCCGACGGCGGGCAAGTCAGCTCAGGCGACCTGCTCGACCCCTGATCGTCGTTTCGGTGCCCCTCTTTGATCGCCGTTCTCACGGCGAAGCTCAATCGCCGCCGAAGCGTTGCGGTGGGTACTCCGCGCTCATCTCATCCCAGTCGATGCGGTGATTCAGGCGGTTGAGCGCCGGGTCAGCCAGGGGCAGCAAAGTGGGCTCCGACACGTCGAGGGCGCCGCCCGCCACGGAATAGTCTGCGGCCAGCGCGCATGCGATGCCCGGTGGGTAGGTGGTGGGCGAGAGAGCGAGGGGAAGGCCGATGTTGACGAGGTTGTCGAGCCGCGTGCTGCTGTCCGGCGTCGTGATCACCAGGGTGGCAGGCATCGCGCCCAAAGCGCCCCCCGAGATCGCAAACCTGAACTGGCCCAGCGTGCGATCGACGACGCCGAACACGCTGTAGTACTGCGTCGGCGTGGAGCCGGGCGTTGCGGGCAAGTCGAAGCGCTGTGTGCCGCTCCAGCTCACCGTGGTCGTCACCGGGCCCGGCTCGGTGTGGGAATGCTGCCCGGAAGCGGCCCACGTCCAGCTCGACGGGGCTTCGTCGGGTGTGGCGGTCCAGGCCGCTGGCGCGTCTTGGAGCGGGCCGTCGGGCTCGTCTCGCCACAGGCCGATGTCGCAGCGCGCGCTGTACTGCAGCGTGTGCGTCAACAGCAGGTTGCCAGGCCCTTGCGAACGCACGAGCATCTCGCCGTTCCAGCGGGTCAGGGCGCGCGCGTTGCTGAAGCGCCTGCCGACCTGAACGGCTACATGGCCGGCTGACCCGGCGCCGGTGCGAGGAAGCTCGACGATCACTTCGTCGGAGGCCCATTGCATCACTGTCAGTTCGGTCAGCGTTTCGGCCGGGCGCCATGGCAAGAAATTGTGGAGCCCGTTCGGTTCGGTCGCGAGCGAGGTGCCGACAACGACCTTGCCCTGTACTTGGCCGAAGCTGCCGTGCAGCACGAGCTGGCCCAGGGTTTCGTTGACGGCCATGCGCACCATGCTCGGCAGCAGACCGCCGGGGGTGTCGTTCACGCGCGTGAAGCGGAATTCCACCGCGCCGCCTTCGCTCGGGTCGTCATAGGTCAGGTAGCCTGCTTCGTCGCCGGTGCGCTTGATGACTTCGTAGTCGTGCGGACGATTGCGCGGTGACGGTGTGGGAACGGCCAGGTTGCTGGCCACGAATTTGTCGAGCATCCAGTGCATGGCGTCGACGGCCGCGTAAACAAATACCGGCTTCGACCATCCGCCATAGACGCCGGCCCCTGCACCGCGAAACGCGTCGCGAAACCCCACGAAATCACTCGCGCACGCATGGATGAGCACGATGCTGTTGGCACTGAAGCGCCATGCGTAGCGCTGGATGAAGGCCGGCGTGATGGCGAGGTAGGTGTCGATCCACCATTTGCCGCGATTGAACGTGTACTGCGCGGTGTAGTAGACGAGGTTGCCTGCCTGCAGGTCCAGCAGGTGCGCGACGATGCCTTCGATGTCGGCCAGGGTGTCCGTCATCAGGGCGTGGGTGATGCCCCCGTCGGCCCGCAGCATGCCGCCGTGCGTGATCCAATTGAAGAAGCCCAACTCGGGCAAGTACTTGAGGTTCTCGACGGTGGGCGACCAGTCGGGCAACAGATCGAGACCTGCGGCCGTCAACAGGCTCGTGTAGCGGTCGATGTCGCCATCGGATCCGTCGGTTCTGGCGTAGCCACCGAAGCTGCTGGTCGAGACGCCGGCTGCGGATGACGGCACACCCGTCAGTGCGGCATCGCCCACTGCGGTGGCACGGGTGTCTCCGGAGTCGGCGCTGCGCAGGGCCTCGCGGCGTCGTGCCGGCGATTCTGCATAGGCTCTTGCGGTGGTGCGCGCCTGGGGCTGGCCGCTGCGCTGGTTGTTGCCGACAACGTGCAACTGGCCATCAGTGAACTCACCGCACACGCAACCGTCGGGCATCACGGTGACGCGCCGGTATTCCGGCCGGGTGCGCATGAACGCCGCTACGGTCTCGCTGGAGGCGCTGATGGCGCCGTCACACAGGCGCTGGTACTCGGCGGCCACGGCTTGGAGGGCCAGCAGGCGCTGGGCGGCAGGGAGCGTCGGCTCGGGTGGGTCAGGCAGCGATGGCGAACCACCGTCCCCGTCGCCACCGCCGCCGCCGCAGGCGGTCAGAAGTGCGCTGCTGCCACCCCAGCCGAGCAGGGTACGGCGGCTGATGCGAGTCGATTCGGAGGGAGGGCGTCGTCTGGAGCTCATACGGCGTGCTGCGGGCCAGCGCGCATCCGGGTCGTTGTGAAGGAATGCTTCAAACTTTATGGAGATTGCTGATTCCGGAAATGCGGTTATCAGGTCAAATGGCGTAACTGAGCGGAGCTAAACGCTGCCATGGACAGAATTGACAACGAAATACTCAGACACCTCACGAGGGATGGCCGCCTGAGTTTCCGCGAGCTCGGCGAAGCCGTGCACCTGAGCGCCAACGCGGTGGCCGAGCGGTTCCGCCGCCTCCAAGAGAGCGGCACCATCCGGCACATCCGAGCCGTGCTCGACCCACAGGCGATGGGCCGCAGTCTGGAAGCCCAGATCGAGATCAAGTTGAGTGCGCAGACTTCAGCGCTCGAATTCGAGAACGCGCTGCGGCACATGCCTCAGGTGATGGAGGCTGCGCTGATGACGGGGTCGTTCGACTATGCGATCCGCGTGGCCTGCGAGAACAGCAATGAACTGATGCAGGTGACCGAGGCGCTGCGCAAACACCCAGGCGTGAGCGATACCTACACGCGCCTGGTGTTGCGCGAGATCGAGCTGTCGGGGATGGTATGAGCGCGGCGGGGCGTGGGCCAAAGCGCTAGCGCCTCAGCCGCCCTCCGGGTGCGTCAGAAGCGGATGCCCGAGGGCGGCGGTGCCGGTGCAGGCTCGGCGGCCGGGGCGGGAGTCGGGCGAGTTGCAGGCGCCGGCTGTGGCGTGGCCTGTTTGGCTTCAGTCAGTGGCTCGGCCTTGCCCTGTGGGAAGTTGGCCGGCAGGCGCGACTCCTTCGGGTAGCCGGCCGCGTCGAGGTACGACGCCCATTGCTCACGTTGCCACCCGCGCACCACCTGGCCGCCGATGGTCATGGCCGGCAGGTTGTTGCCGCCGGTGAGTTGCTCCAGCGCCTTGCTGTCGTCTGCGGTGGTGACGAGCCTCTCGGCGAAGGGAATGCCGCGCTGGCGCAGAAACTGGCGGCCGGAGTCGCAGGGGCCGCATTCGCTTGCGACGTACAGCGTGACCGGGTAGCGCTGGGCCACCTGGCGCAGCTCGTAGGGCAGCGAGACATCGTTGGCGACGCCACCCCGGGTGCCCATCGTCTGGACCTTGTTCTCGGGGGCGACCTGCGGCTGATCGGTGTAGGTGACCTTGCCGTCCGGGCCGACCACCTTGTACAGCGCCAAGGCCGGCGTGGCCGTGAAGAGCGCGGCTGCGGCAACCGAAGTGGCCAAGGTGAAGACTGCTTGCTTACGTGAGGTCATGCGGATGCTCCGTGTGCGCTCGATACTGCGCGCGCCGGAAATTCTATGCATCAGGCCATCCCCTGGTGCCGCAAAAGTGCGTCAATTCGTGGCTCTCTGCCGCGAAATGCCTTGAAACTTTCCATCGCCGGGCGGCTGCCGCCGGCCTCGAGGATGGCTTCGCGGTAGCGCCGGCCGGTGCCGCGGTCCAGCGCGCCGGTCTCCTCGAAGGCCCCCCAGGCGTCGGCGCTCAGCACCTCGGCCCACTTGTAGCTGTAGTAGCCGGCCGAATAGCCGCCCGCGAAGATGTGCGAGAACGAGTGCTGGAAGCGATTGAACGCGGGCGGCGGGAACACCGCGACTTCGGAGCGCACTTCGTCCACGATGGCCTGGATGCGGTCTTCGGTACCCGGTTCGCCGTGCAGGCGCATGTCGAACAGCGAGAACTCGATCTGGCGCAGCGTCTGCAGACCGCTCTGGAAGTTCTTGGCCGCGAGCATCTTGTCGTACAGGGCACGGGGCAGCGGCTCGCCGGTGTCCACGTGCGCCGTCAGGTGCTTGAGCACCTCCCATTCCCAGCAGAAGTTCTCCATGAACTGGCTGGGCAGCTCGACGGCGTCCCACTCCACGCCGGAGATACCGGCAACGCCCACTTCATCCACCTGCGTGAGCATGTGGTGCAGGCCGTGGCCGAACTCGTGGAACAGCGTGGTTACTTCGTCGTGCGTGAGCAGCGCCGGCTTGCCGCCCGCGGGCGGCGTGAAGTTGCACACCAGGTGCGCAACGGGCGTTTGCATCGTGCCTTCCGGGCGGGCCCAGCGGCCGCGCACGTCGTCCATCCAGGCGCCGGGGCGCTTGCCGGGGCGGGCGTAGGGGTCGAGATAGAACTGGCCGACGAGTTGGCCTGCCCGCTCGATGCGGAAGAAGCGCACGCTGGGGTGCCACACCTCGGCCGTGTCGGGCCGGATGCTGACTTCAAACAGCGTTTCGATGATGCCGAACAGGCCGGAGAGCACCTTGGGCTCGGTGAAATACGTCTTCACCTCCTGGTCGCTGAAGGCGTAGCGTGCCTCCTTGAGCTTCTCGCCGGCGTAGCTGAGGTCCCACGACTGCAGTTCCGCGAGGCCGAGTTCGGCGCGGGCGAACTCGCGCAGCTCGGCCAGATCCTTCAAGGCGAAGGGGCGGGCGCGTTGGGCGAGGTCGCGCAGGAACTCGTTCACCTGCCGGGGCGAGTCGGCCATCTTCGGCACCAGCGAGACCTCGGCGTAGTTGGCGTACCCGAGGAGCCGGGCCTCTTCCTGACGCAGCGCCAGCAACTCGCGCATCACGGCGCCGTTGTCCTGCTCGGCCGGGCCGAGCTCGCTTGCGCGGGTGGCATAGGCGGTGTAGAGCTTCTCGCGCAGTGCACGGTTCTCGCCGTACTGCATCACCGGGAAGTAGCTCGGGAAGTGCAGCGTCAGCTTGTAGCCTTCCTTGCCCTGCGCTTCGGCAGCCTCACGGGCGGCCTGCTTGGCGTCGGCCGGCACGCCCGACAGCTCGTCTTCGCTCACGTACAGCGCGTAGCCATCGGTGGCGTCGAGCACGTGCTCGGAGAAGGATTGCGAGAGCGCAGCCAGACGCTCCTGGATCTGCGCGTAGCGTTCGCGCGCGGCACCTTGCAGCTCAGCGCCCGAGAGCACGAAGTCGCGCATGGCGTTCGACAGCGCCTGGCGGCGCGCCGGATTCAACTGGGCGTGGGCCGGGCTGTTGTGGATGGCCTTGTACTTCGCGTAGAGCCGCTCGTCGGCACCAAGGCGCGTGTAGAACTCGGTGACAGCCGGCAGGCTCTCGTTGTAGGCCGCGCGCAGCTCGGGCGTGTCGGCCACCTGGGTCAGGTGCGAGACCGCGCCCCAGGCGCTGCGCAGGCGATCGGTGGCCACGTCGAGCACGGCCGACATGGCGTCGTAGTCGGCGGGTACATCGGCCCCGGTGGCCTTCTCCAGCGCCGCGTCGGCTTCGGCGAGCAGTTGCTTGATCGCTGGCCCCACATGCTCGGGCCGGATCTCGGCGAAATGGGGCAGTCCGTCGAACGCGAGGAGAGGGTTGCTCATGGATGAATATGAATCAGTTGGCGGCGACGCGTTCCGCAGCTTCGATGGTGTTGGCGAGCAGCATGGCGCGGGTCATCGGGCCCACGCCACCCGGTACGGGGGTGATGTGGCCGGCGACCTGCGAGACGCCGGCGAAGTCCACGTCGCCACACAGCTTGCCTTCGTCATTGCGGTTCATGCCCACGTCGATGATGACGGCACCGGGTTTCACCATGTCCGCCGTCAAGGTATTGCGGCGGCCCACGGCGGCCACCACGACGTCGGCCTGACGCGTGTGGTGCCCGAGGTCGGCGGTCGCACTGTGGCAGATGGTGACGGTGGCATTGGCTTGCAAGAGCAATTGCGCCATCGGCTTGCCGACGGTGTTGCTGCGCCCGATCACGACGGCGTGCTTTCCTCGCAGGTCGATGCCGGTGGTTTCGATCAGCTTCATGCAGCCATACGGCGTGCAAGACTTGAAGCCGGGCAGGCCGCTGGCCAGGGCGCCGGCGCTGAGGATCGAGAAGCCGTCTACGTCTTTCTCGGGCGCGATGGCGGCGATGACCTTCTGCGGGTCGATGTGCTTGGGCACGGGCATCTGCACCAGGATGCCGTGAATGCTCGTGTCGGCATTCAGTTCGGCAATGCGCTTGAGCAGCGCGGCTTCCGGCATGTCGGCGGGGTAGCGGTCGAGCACCGAATGCACGCCGCTGCCTTCGCAGTCCTTGACCTTGTGGCTCACGTAGACCTGGCTGGCCGGGTCGTCACCGACCAGCACCACGGCCAGGCCGGGCTGGTGGCCTTTGGCGGTGAGTGCAGCGGCGCGTTCGGCCACTTCGGCGCGGATCTTCTTGGCGAGTGCATTGCCGTCGATGAGTTGTGCAGTCATGGGAATGGTCCTTTGAAACTAAAAAGGGCCGCTGCGAGCGGCCCTTCGGGGTTTGCGGTGCGTCAGGCCTTGGACTGGGCGCCGAGTGCAATCTTCAGCAGGTCGGCCACGGTGTTGGCGTTCAACTTTTCCATGATGTTGGCGCGGTGCGCCTCGACCGTCTTGATGCTGATGCCCAGGTCGTCGGCGATCTGCTTGTTGAGCCGGCCGGCGACGATGCGCTCGAGCACTTGCGACTCGCGGGTGGTCAGGCGCGACAGCAGGGCGTCGCGGCTGGCTGCCTCTTGATGGTGCGAGAAGGCGCTGCGGGCCTGGTCGAGCATGCGCTCCACGAGGCTGAGCAGTTCTTCTTCCTTGAAGGGCTTCTCGATGAAATCCATCGCGCCCTTCTTCATGGTGCTCACGGCCATCGGCACATCGCCATGACCTGTGATGAAAACCACGGGCAGCGGCGATTTGCGCTCGAGCAGGCGGTCTTGGAGCTCCAGGCCGCTCATGCCGTCCATGCGGATGTCGGCGATCAGGCAGGCGACTTCACGCGGGTCGAAGCGCGAGAGAAACGACTCGGAGGAGTCGAAGCACTTCACGCGGTAATCCTTGCCCTCCAGCAGCCATTGCAGCGAATCTCGCACGGCTTCGTCATCGTCGACAACGTACACGGTGCCTTTTTTCGGAATCAAGCTCATGGGTGCTGTCTCATGTCATGGCCGGTTCAAGGCCTGTGGATTTGGCGGTTTCGACCGGCAGCGTAAAGGTAAAACGGCAGCCGACAGCGAGGTCGCCATTGTATAAGTTCTGCGCTCTGATCCGGCCCCGGTGGCTCTCGATGATCGAGCGGCACAAGGACAGCCCGATGCCCAGGCCTTCGGCCTTGGTCGAGAAGAAGGCTTCGTAGAGCCGCGAGATGACTTCCTCTTTCAAACCCGGCCCGGTGTCGGTGACGCCGAACTCGATCACGCCGCCTTCTTCGGGCGTGTGCTTGGGCACCACGCGCAGCTCGATGTTGCGTCTCGCCGGGGGCAGGCCGGCCATGTCGATGGCCTCGGCGGCGTTCTTCAGCAGGTTGAGCACCACCTGTTCGATCAGGATCGGGTCGCACATCAGCGTGGGCAGGCGCTGCGCCACGTACACATGGATGGACACGTTGCGGCGGCGCAGTTCGATGCCGGCCAGTTCGACGGCGTCTTCGACGATGTTGCGCGCCTCCGACGCCTGGCGCTGCGGCTCGCTGCGCTTCACGAAGGCGCGGATGCGGCGAATGATCTGGCCCGCGCGCTCGGCCTGCTTGGCCGTTTTTTCGAGCGCTGCGACCAGGTCATCCTTGGCGATGGCGTCGCTCTTCACCCGCGACACCATGCCGTTGCAGTAGTTGGTGATGGCGGTGAGCGGCTGGTTCAGCTCGTGCGCCACCGATGACGCCATCTCGCCCATGGTCACGAGGCGGCTCGTCACCTGCGCCTTTTCGGCCTGCTGCTGCGCCTGCAACTCGGCCTGACGGCGCGAGGTCACGTCGGTTGCGATGAGCATTTGCGCGAGCCGGCCATCGGTCCATTGCAGGTAGCGCGCGCGGACGTCGAACCACTTCTGCAGCGGCTCGGCGAACACCTCGCGTGGGTCGGAGCCGGCGCTGGTGAGCTCCTGCGTGGGGATGCCGCCGAAGCTGTCCACGGAGTCGCCCAGGTCGGCGATCAGCGGCAGGCCTGCCTCGCCGCCGGCCAGCAGGCCGTGGCCGCGCGCATCGGCGCCGAACCAGAGCCGGTAGGAGCGGTTGGCGAACAGCAGTTCACCCTGCTGCACCGACAGCACGGACACCGCCGCGTCGAGCCCTTCGAGCACCGTGGTGAAGCGCTCGTGCGACGCCGAGAGCTGGTCGCGCACGCGCTTGGCCTCGGTGATGTTGGTCATCGACGTCATCCAGCCGGTCTGCATGCCCTTTGGGTCGATCAGCGGCGAGACGTACATGCGCGCGTCGAACAGGGTGCCGTCCTTGCGCATGGCCTTCACTTCGATGCCGCCGGCGGGGCTGCGGCCCTGGAGCTCTTGCTGCAACAGGCGCATGTTCTCTTCGTAGCGATCAGGCGGCCAGTGCGGGAAGGGCGACGTGCGGCCGATGAGTTCGGACTCGCTGAACCCGGTCATCGCGCAGAACGCCGGGTTGACATAGGTGATGCGGCCTTCGATGTCCATGGCGCGCATGCCGGTGAGCATGGAGTTCTCCATCGCGCGCCGGAAGTTCGTCTCCGACACCAGCGTGTTCTGCATTTGCAGGCGCCGGCGCATGTGGCGCCAGGTGCCGAGAAGCATCCACACGGTGAGCACGCTCAGCGCGGCCACCATCCAGAACAGGGTGTTGCTGATCAGGCCGATGGAGGTGCGGTGGCCCTGGCCGCGCAGCACCAGGCCATTGCTGGCGGGTGCGAGCGGCACGTCGTACAGGATGGACGCGGGCTTGGCGGCCTGCCCGGGCGTCACGGGCATGGTGCTCGCGACGACGCGGTCCTGCGCGTCGAGCAGGGTCATGGTGTGGCGGCGCGAAACTTCGGTCGGGATGAAGTAGCGCACCAGCGAGTCGATCGAGTACTCCGCGATCAGCGAGCCCGAAAACGCGCTGCGATCCAGCAGCGGCACATGCACCTGGAACACCGTGTTGCCGTAGGAGTCGGCGAAGGTCCGCGAGTACACCGGCAGCCGCAGTTCGCGTGCGGCCTTGAATGCGTCGTGCGCTTCCTTGTTGGCCTGCTCGGGCAGCGAGCGGCCGATCTCGGCCACCGGCATGCCGAGTTCGGTCTGCGCCATCAGCGTGGAGTAGCTGGCCCGGCGCGTGCCGTTGCCGGTGACCCAGATGAGGTTGGTCACCTCGGGCCGCTCGCGCGTGAAGCTGGCGGCCTGGCCGAGGAACTCGTCCTGGTCGATGGTGCGGGTGACGATCTCGCGCGCGATTCGCACGAGCTGCTCCTGGTTCTCGATCAGGCGCAGGCGGATCTGCTGCTGCGCGATCTCGGTATCGCGTCGTACGGACTCCTGCTCGCGTTCGAACTCCTCGTTTCGCAGATACCAGAAGGCCGCAATGATCGCGGCGAGAAACAGCAGCACCGACACCAGCGGGCCGAGCGTCGCGTAGCGGTCCTGGCGTGAAGGCGACTGGCGGCGCCACCACCCGCCGAACAGTCGGCGGACCCAGGTGGAGATGGGTTTTCGGGAGGCAGGCGCGGGTGACGAAGGCATGGCGCGAATTATCGAGGGTGGGGCCGATGGGCCGTTACGGTGGCCACCCCGATGCGTCTGACGAAACGAGAAGTTCGCAATATGAAAGCGATTGGCGCTATTTGAAAATTTCTTGCCTTATGCGACACTGCCGCGCAAGTTCAAGTACAGCCAAATCACAAGGAGACAAGCATGTCTGCAATGCCCGAGGCGTTTCTTGGCGCGTCCGCAAACGACGCCGATTCGCAGGAAACCCGTGAGTGGCTGGACGCCCTCTCCGCCGTGATCCAGACCGAAGGGGGCGAGCGCGCCCACTTTCTCCTTGAAGAGCTGATCAACCATGCGCGCCAGGCCGGCATCGACATGCCGTTCTCAGCCCGCACGGCCTACGTGAACACCATTCCGCCGGACCAGGAAGAACGCACCCCGGGCAACGTCGAGATCGAGGAGCGACTGCGCGCCTACATGCGCTGGAACGCGATGGCGATGGTGGTCAAGGCCAACCGCCTTCACCCGGCCGATGGTGGCGATCTGGGCGGGCACATCTCGTCGTTCGCTTCGCTGGCGACCATGTTCGGCGCGGGCTTCAACCACTTCTGGCACGCCGAGAGCGAGGGCCACGGCGGTGACCTGCTCTACATCCAGGGGCACAGCTCACCCGGCGTGTATGCCCGCGCCTACCTTGAAGGCCGCATCAGCGAAGAGCAGTTGATCAACTTCCGGCAAGAGGTGGATGGCAAGGGCCTCTCCAGCTACCCGCACCCCAAGCTGATGCCCGAGTTCTGGCAGTTCCCCACGGTCAGCATGGGCCTCGGCCCGCTGATGGCGATCTACCAAGCGCGCTTCCTGAAGTACCTGCACGCACGCGGCATCGCCAACACCGAGAACCGCAAGGTCTGGGTCTTCTGCGGTGACGGCGAGATGGACGAGCCCGAGTCGCTGGGTGCCATCGGCCTCGCAGCGCGCGAGAAGCTCGACAACCTGATCTTCGTCGTTAACTGCAACCTGCAGCGCCTCGATGGCCCGGTGCGCGGCAACAGCAAGATCATCCAGGAGCTCGAAGGCGAGTTCCGCGGCTCGGGCTGGAACGTCATCAAGCTGCTGTGGGGCAGCTACTGGGATCCGCTGCTCGCCCGCGACAAGGAAGAGATCCTGCGCAAGGTGATGATGGACACGATTGACGGCGACTACCAGGCCATGAAGGCCAACGACGGTGCCTTCGTCCGCAAGCACTTCTTCGGCCAGCACCCCAAGCTCTTGGAGATGGTGGCCAAGATGAGCGACGACGACATCTGGCGCCTGCAGCGCGGCGGCCATGACCCGCAGAAGGTGTACGCGGCGTACCACAAGGCCGTCAACACCAAGGGCCAGCCCACGGTCTTGCTGATCAAGACCGTCAAGGGCTTCGGCATGGGCAAGAGCGGCGAGGGCAAGAACACCGCGCACCAGACCAAGAAGCTCACCGACGACGACATCAAGAGCTTCCGCGACCGTTTCAACATCCCGGTCAGCGACGAGCAGATCGACAAGGGCATCCCCTTCTACAAGCCATCCGACGACACGGTCGAGATGCGCTACCTGCACGAGCGCCGCAAGGAGCTGGGCGGCTACCTGCCGCACCGCCGCACCAAGGCCGATGAAACGCTCGCCGTGCCGGCCCTGGAGACCTTCAAGGCAGTGCTCGAACCCACGGCGGAGGGCCGCGAGATCAGCACCACGCAGGCCTATGTGCGCTTCCTGACGCAGCTGCTGCGCGACAAGGAGATCGGCCCGCGCGCCGTGCCCATCCTGGTGGACGAGGCGCGCACCTTCGGCATGGAAGGGCTGTTCCGCCAGATCGGCATCTACAACCCCGAAGGCCAGAAGTACACGCCGGTCGATAAGGACCAGGTCATGTACTACAAGGAAGACAAGGCCGGCCAGATCCTGCAAGAGGGCATCAACGAGGCCGGCGGCATGAGCAGCTGGATCGCGGCGGCCACCTCGTACAGCACGAACAACCGGATCATGATCCCGTTCTACGTGTACTACTCGATGTTCGGCTTCCAGCGCATCGGTGACCTGGCCTGGGCGGCCGGCGACATGCAAGCGCGCGGCTTCCTGCTCGGCGGTACCTCGGGTCGCACCACGCTCAACGGCGAGGGCCTGCAGCACGAAGACGGCCACAGTCACATCCTGGCCGGCACCATCCCCAACTGCATCAGCTACGACCCGACCTTCGCTCACGAGGTGGGCGTGATCCTGCACCACGGCCTGAAGCGCATGGTCGAGAAGCAGGACAACGTCTATTACTACCTGACCCTGCTCAACGAGAACTACCCGATGCCCGGCCTGAAGGTGGGCACCGAGGAGCAGATCATCAAGGGCATGTACCTGCTCGACGAGGGTGCCAAGAAGACCCCGCGCGTGAACCTGCTGGGCAGCGGCACCATCTTGCGCGAGTCGATTGCCGCCAAGGAGTTGCTCGCCAAGGAGTGGGGCGTGTCGGCCAGCATCTGGAGCTGCCCGAGCTTCAACGAGCTGGCCCGCGACGGCCAGGATTGCGAGCGCTGGAACCTCCTGCACCCGACCGAGACTCCTCGCGTGCCGTTCGTAGCGCAGCAGCTCGACAAGTACGCCGGCCCGGTGATCGCATCCACCGACTACATGAAGAACTACGCCGACCAGATCCGCGCGTTCATCCCCAAGGGCCGCACCTACAAGGTACTGGGCACCGACGGCTTCGGCCGCAGCGATTTCCGCAGCAAGCTGCGCGAGCACTTCGAGGTGAATCGCCACTACATCGTCGTGGCTGCTCTCAAATCCCTGGCCGATGAGGGCACTCTCCCGGCAGCCAAGGTGGCCGAGGCCATCAAGAAGTACGGTATCGACGCCGACAAGGTCAACCCGCTGTACGCCTGACGCGACCGACCTCCAGACAACACGCAAGAAAGAGACAAGAACATGGCCCTGGTGGAAGTGAAGGTCCCGGACATCGGTGATTTCAAGGACGTCGAGATCATCGAGGTGCTGGTCAAGCCCGGCGACACGATCAAGGCCGAACAATCGCTCGTCACGGTCGAGAGCGACAAGGCTTCGATGGAGATCCCCTCGACGCACGCCGGCGTGGTCAAGGAGATGAAGGTCAAGCTCGGCGACAAGATCAGCGAAGGCTCTCTGTTGCTGATGATCGAAGCGGCCGGTGGCGCAGCGGCTTCCGGTGCGGCGACCGCTCCAGCCGCGGCGCCTGAACCAGCACCGCAATCCGAGCCCGATGTATCGACGCAGAAGGTCGCGCCCGTGGAGCTCGCCGTGGCGCCCGCACCGGCCCCGCTGGCGGCGCCCGCAGCAGAACGCACGCTGCCGACCGCCGCGTTGCCAGCGCACGAACCGACCGCCCCGCGCGGCGATCTGCCGCACGCCTCGCCCACGATTCGCAAGCTCGCGCGTGAACTCGGCGTGCCGCTCGAAGAGGTGAAGGGCAGTGGCCCCAAAGGCCGCATCACGCACGACGACGTGCACGGCTTCGTCAAGGGCGTGATGGCCGGCCAGGTGCAGACCAAGGCTCAATCGGCCAAGGGCGGCGCGGCTGCGCCATCGGGTGGTGGCAACTTCCCGGGCCTGCCAGCCTGGCCGCAGGTCGACTTCGCCAAGTTCGGCCCGATCGAGCGCAAGGACCTGAGCCGCATCAAGAAGATCAGCGGCGCAGCCCTGCACCGCAACTGGGTGATGATCCCGCACGTCACCAACCACGACAACGCCGACATCACCGAGCTCGAAGCCCTGCGCGTGCAGCTCAACAAGGAGAACGAGAAGAGCGGCGTCAAGGTGACCATGCTCGCGTTCGTGATCAAGGCGGTGGTGGCGGCCCTCAAGAAGTTCCCTGAGTTCAACGCTTCGCTCGATGGCGACGCGCTGGTGCTCAAGCAGTACTTTCATATCGGTTTCGCCGCCGACACGCCGAATGGGCTGGTGGTGCCGGTGCTGAAAGACGCCGACAAGAAGGGCCTCCTGCAGATCAGCAAGGAGATGAGCGAGATGGCCGCCAAGGCGCGCGACGGCAAGCTGGGCCCGGCCGACATGAGCGGCGGCTGCTTCTCGATCAGCTCGCTGGGCGGCATCGGCGGGCGCTATTTCTCGCCCATCATCAACGCGCCCGAGGTGGCCATCCTCGGCCTGAGCCGTGGCGTGATGGAACCGGTGTGGGACGGCAAGGCGTTCCAGCCGCGCCTGATGCTGCCGCTGAGCCTGAGCTACGACCACCGCGTGATCGATGGCGCGGCGGCTGCACGCTTCAACGCCTTCCTGGCGCAGGTGCTCGCCGACTTCCGGCGCGTGATTCTCTAATTTCATGATGCCCCCACGTCGCTTCGCTCCTGCCCCCCGAGGGGGCGCGATCCTCCTTGGGGCGGCCCTGCGGAGGATCGGGCTGTGACGACAGTCGTCGTCGTCCGCAAAGCCGGCCAGGTGGCCATCGCCGGGGACAGCCTCGTCACCTTCGGCGACACCCGCCTGCCGCATGGCTACGAAAACAACGAGAAGTTGTTCAAGGTGGCCGACTCGTGGATTGGCATGGCGGGCAGCACGGCGCACTTTCCGGTGCTGCGCCGCGCGCTCAACTGGCTGACGCCCGAAGAACTCAAGCTGCACTCGCGCGACGACGTGTTCGACACCTTTCTGCGCATCCACCCGAAGCTGAAGGAAGTCTTCTACCTCAACCCCAAGGAAGAAGACGCCGACCCCTACGAGAGCTCGCAGTTCACCGCGCTCATCGCCAACGCCAGCGGCATCTACGGCGTGTACTCGTACCGCGAGGTGTTCGAGTTCGATCGCTTCTGGGCCATTGGCTCCGGGCGCGCGTTTGCGCTGGGCGCGATGCACGCCGCGTTCGACCGCACCGCGAGCGCGAAGGAGCTGGCCGAGATCGGCGTGCTCGCCGGCTGCGAGTTCGACAAGAACTCCTCCGGCCCGGTGAAGGTGCAGACGCTCGCACTCGACACATAAGACACCCAAGAGAAAGACGACAAGCCATGCCCGCCATCGAGATCAAGGTCCCGGACATCGGTGACTTCAAAGACGTCGCCATCATTGAAGTGCTGGTCAAGCCCGGCGACACCGTGGCCAAGGACCAGTCGCTCGTCACGGTCGAGAGCGACAAGGCTTCGATGGAGATTCCATCGTCGCACGCCGGCGTGGTGAAGGAGATGCGCGTCAAGATCGGCGACAAGATCAGCGAGGGTTCGCCGCTTCTCGTGCTCGAAGGCGAGGGCGCTTCTTCTGGACCGGCACCCGCAGCCGCACCCGCACCCGCGGCTTCCGCCCCGGCATCGCCCGCAAGCGCTGCCAAGGCAGCCACCGCAGCGGCTCCCGCCGTGGCCGCGCCCCCCGCCGCCACGCACAGCGGCGGCTCCGACCTCGAGTGCGACGTGCTCGTGCTCGGCGCAGGCCCCGGCGGCTACAGCGCCGCCTTCCGCGCGGCCGATCTCGGTTTGAAGACGGTGCTGGTGGAGCGCTTCCCAACGCTGGGCGGCGTCTGCCTGAACGTCGGGTGCATCCCGTCGAAGGCTCTGCTGCATGTGGCCGCCGTGATGGACGAGGTGAAGCACTTCGACGCGCTCGGCGTGAGTTTCGGCGAGCCCAAGGTCGACATCGCCAAACTCAAGGCCCACAAGGACAAGGTGGTGGGCAAGCTGACCGGCGGCCTCAGCGCGATGGCCAAGATGCGCAAGGTCACGGTGGTGCAGGGCACGGGCGAGTTCCTCGACCCCTATCACCTGGGCGTCACCAAGGCCGACGGCGGCAAGCAGGTGATCAAGTTCAAGAACGCGATCATCGCGGCGGGCTCCGAGGCGGTGAAGCTGCCGTTTCTGCCGAAGGATGATCCGCGCGTCGTCACCTCCACCGGCGCACTCGAACTGCGGCAGGCGCCCAAGCGCATGCTCGTCATCGGCGGCGGCATCATCGGCCTGGAGATGGGCACGGTCTACAGCAGCACCGTGGGCGCGCGACTCGACGTGGTCGAGATGCTCGACGGCCTGATGCAAGGCGCCGACCGCGACCTGGTGAAGGTCTGGCAGAAGATGAACGCGCCGCGCTTCGACAACATCATGCTCAAGACCAAGACGGTCGGGGCCGAGGCGACGAAGAAGGGCATCCTCGTGAAGTTCGAGGGCGAAAACGCCCCGAAGGAGCCGCAGCTCTATGACCTGGTGCTGCAGGCGGTGGGCCGCGTGCCCAACGGCAAGCGCATCGGGGCCGACAAGGCCGGTGTGGCGGTGAGTGATCGCGGCTTCATCCCGGTGGACATCCAGATGCGCACCAACGTGCCGCACATCTTTGCGATCGGCGACATCGTCGGCCAGCCCATGCTCGCGCACAAGGCGGTGCACGAGGCGCACGTCGCAGCCGAGGTGGCAGCCGGTGATGCGCACGCAGCCTTCGATGCCCGCGTGATACCGAGCGTGGCCTACACCGACCCGGAGGTCGCGTGGGTCGGCCTGACGGAAGACGAGGCCAAGGCGCAAGGCATCAAGGTCAAGAAGGGCCTGTTCCCGTGGACGGCCTCGGGCCGCGCCATCGCCAACACGCGTGACGAAGGCTTCACCAAGTTGCTGTTCGACGAAGAGACGCACCGCATCGTGGGCGGTGCCATCGTCGGCACGCACGCGGGCGACATGATTGGCGAGGTCGCACTCGCCATCGAGATGGGCGCCGACGCGGTGGACATCGGCAAGACCATCCACCCGCACCCCACGCTCGGCGAGAGCCTGGGCATGGCTGCCGAGGCCGCCGAGGGCGTCTGCACCGACCTGCCGCCGACGAAGCGCTGACTGCAGTTCACGCTCCGGTGCGGCGTTTCGTCGCGATCCGCATGCAGGCCACGGAGGGGGATGCTTCAATGCGCCTCTCCTCCACGACGGCCTGTCGCCATGAACAAATCCATTCTGCGTCGCACCGCGCGATTCCTCGGGGCCGTGGGCCTCTCGTGGGCCGGTCTGTCGGCGTGGGCCGGTTCGGCCGGTTATGCGCAACTGACGCTGCCGGCCACCGCTGAAGGTCCGGCCATCGAGGTGTCGGTCTGGTACCCGACCGACGCGCCGGCGTCGGCCGGCGAGTTCGGCCCCTTCACGATGACGGTGGCGCGCAACGCGCCGGTCGTGGGCAGCAGTCTGCCTCTTGTTCTGGTGTCGCACGGCAACGGGGGTTCGGCGCTCAGCCACCACGACACGGCGGTGGCCTTGGCCGAGGCGGGCTACGTGGTCGCTGCGGTCAAACACCCGGGGGACAACCACGCCGACCAGAGCCGCTCGGCGGCTGTGCTCGAGCGGCCGGTGCATCTCAGCCGTGCGCTCGACGGGATGCTGGCGATCTGGCCGGGCCGCGAGCGGATCGACCCTTCGCGCGTGGGTGCCCTGGGCTTCTCGTCGGGTGGCTTCACCGTGCTGGCGCTCGCCGGTGGCGATGCGGACCTGCGGCGCGTGGTGCCGCACTGCACGGAACACCCGAGCCACTACGCCTGCGCCGTCATCAAACGCAATGCCGAGGTGGCGCGGGCGGCTGCGGAAGCCCCGGCCAAGCCGGTGCGTGATGCCCGCGTGAAAGCCATCGTGTCGCTGGCACCGGCCTTGGGCTTCACCTTCAGCCGTGAATCACTGCACGCCATCCATCTGCCGGTGCAGCTATGGCGTGCGGAGAACGACGAGGTGTTGCCGCATCCCTGGTATGCGGAGGCCGTGCGGGCCGGATTGCCGGTGCGGTCGGTGGATTACCGCGAAGTGCCGAATGCGGGGCACTTCGACTTCCTGGCGCCGTGCTCGGCTGCGTTCGCGGCCCTCGCGCCGCCCTTGTGCGCCAGCGCGCCGGGCTTCGATCGGGTGGCGTTCCACCGCGATCTCAACGCCGCGGTGCGGGCCTTCTTCGACCGCACGCTCGCGCTGTAGATCGCGGGTGCAAGCTCAGCGGGTCAATTCCCTGACGATGTACCACTCGCCGTCGATGAGCTGCCAGGTCACCTGCTTGGTCGTCACGTCGTCCATGTTCTGCGAACGGTAGATCTGGTTGAAGCGGGTTTCGACGCGGTCGGGTGCGACGACGTTGGCGGTCACGTCTTCGAGGCGCACGGTGGTGTTGCCCGGCCGGTTCATCAGGGTGCGGCGCTGGGCCTTCCAGGTGGTGAGGTCTCCGCTGCTGGGCACGAAGCTCGGCGCGTAGAAGCTCAGGAAGCGGGTGGCGTCCTTGGCCTCCCAGGCTTGCGCCCAGGCGTTCAGGCGCTGCGCCGTCTGGGCGGCGGGTGAGCCGGGCGCAACGGCCGGCCGCGCGCCGGCTGGCGTGCTTGCCGCGGGTGACACGGGCACCACGGTGGCTGACGGTGTGATGTCGGCGGCACGCTTGTCCAGGCGTGCGTAGTCCATCTCGGGCGTACTGATGGCCAGCGTGGGGCAGCGGCCGGGGCCGTCTTCACCGGCGCCCCAGTTGTCGAGCGCGTCGGGCGGCACGGGGGTGTCGTCGCCGCGCATGAGGCCCAGCTGAGCGCCCAGGCGCTGGATGCCTGCCTGCGTGCGCGCGTAGGCAATGCCCAGATCGAACTCCGCATTGGCGTACGAGCGGCGGGCGGTGTAGAGCTCGTTCTCGGAGTTCAAGAGGTCGAGCAGGCTGCGCTGGCCGATGCCGAACTGCTGGCGGTAGGCGTCGCGTGCCTTCTCGATCGCGATGGTGTTGCGGTCGAGGTAGGTGAGTTGATCGGTCAGCTTGCGGGTGTCGTTGTACGCGATGGCGACCTGCTGGCGCACGTCGCGGCAGACGCGGTCGCGCACGTCGGCGGCCTGGTTCACCAGGTTGGCCTGCTGGCGCACGCGTGCCATGTCGCTGCCGCCGTTGAACAGGTTCCAGGTGAGCACGATCTCGCCGGTGGAGTTGCGGCTCTGGTCGCGCACGCCGTCGAAGTTGTTGCCGGCACCCGAACGCACGCGGGCCTCGACCTTGGGCTGGTAGGCCGATTCGCGCACCGATGCGAGCGAGCGTGCCGAGCGCATTGACTCGATGCTGGCGCTGACGGCGGCGCTGCGGCGCACGGCTTCGGTCGACGCATCGCTGGCGCTCACGGGGATGCCGTCTTTGAGCGGCACTGGCAGCGGCATGCTCGCCGGCGGCACATCGCCCACGATGCGCTGGTAGCGCGTGGAGACGTCGTGCAGGTTCGACAACTCGGTGCTGAGGTTCGACTCGGCCAGCGCCAGGCGCGCCCCGGCCTGTTCGAGGTCGACACCGCGGCCGACACCCGCCTTGAAGCGCGACTGGATCTGCGAATACGCGCTCTTGTGCTGCACGTAGTTGTCTTCGGCCAATTGCACGAGGCGGCGGAAGCGCAGCACGTCGTAGTAGGCGCGGGTGGTTTCGAGCGCGGTGGTTTCGGTGATCTCGATCACGTCGAAGTAGCGCGCAAGCCGCTCGTGGTCGAGCCGGCCGACCTCGTTCTTGGTGGCCAAGCCGTCCCACAAAAGCTGCGTGAGCGAGAGCGCTGCGCCGCTGCGGTTGATCGATTGGTCTTCGGGTGTGCGCGAGTTGATGCTGTCGCGGTCCTGGCCGACGGCAGCATTCAGGTCGAGACGGGGGTAGTAGCCGCCGCGGGCGGCATCGACCGCATCGACAGCGGCACGGTACGCATTGAAGCGGGCGGTGACGTCCGGGTTGACGTTGACGGCCTTCTGCGCTGCGGCCTTCAAGACCTCGTTGGTCTGGGCCTGGGCGTGAGGGACGCACGCCAACATGGCCGCGACGAACAATGCTTGGGTCTTGAACGGCATCAGTTTCGGATCTCTCTCAGGGTCGAAAAGTACTGCGTAGTGAGGGGTTCCTTCACTGGCGGTCGAGTTTAGCCATCGGCCCCTGTCCCCAACGCCCCCCTGTCCATGTGCGCGCCTGGGACTATTTCACGCAACTTGCAACCGAATGCAGCTTCGGGGAAGGTCTGGGTCCCCACGAGGTGCGGCGAGCTCAAGTCGGCAGCGCCGCTGTCGACAACGAGACGTTGACCCGGCCATCCGCTCACAGCCCGTGCCCCCTTCGCCCCCCTCTCTGCGCAGACCCTGCATGGCCGGCGCGTTGCGGCGTCGGTGGCGCGGGGCGCCGTTGCGGGTGGCGGTGGTGCTGTTCGTTCTGCTGTGCGGCCCGCTCGCGCCTTTGCAGGCCTGGGATTCGGTGCGCATGCTGGCGGCGGCCAAGCGCATGTCGCCGCGGGCCGTGGCCGGCGCCCAGGCGTTGCAGCCGCTGATCGCCCAGGCGGCCGACCAGGGCGAGGTGGTGCAACTGCAGGCGGTCAACGAGTTCTTCAATCGCCGCGTGCTGTTCCGCGACGACGCCGAGGCCTGGGGCCAGGTGGACTACTGGGCCAGCCCGCTCGAGACGCTGGACAAGGGCCAGGGCGACTGCGAGGACTTTGCCATCGCCAAGTACTTCAGCCTGCTGGCCATCGGCATGCCGATCGACAAGCTTCGGCTCGTATACGTGCGGGCGCAGATTGGTGGGCCTCATGGCGTGCAGCAGGCGCACATGGTGCTGGCCTACTATGCGGCGCCGGGGGCCGAGCCGCTGATCCTCGACAACCTCATCACCGAGGTGCGGCCCGCCTCGCGCCGGCCCGACCTCGTGCCCGTGTTCAGCTTCAACAGCGAAGGCTTGTGGCAAGGTGTGGGGGCGCAGGCGGCCGGTGACCCGAGCGCGCGCCTCTCGCGCTGGCGGGGCGTGCTCGAGAAGGCGCGGGCGGAGGGGTTCCAATGATGTCGAGGGTTGAGAACAAGGAGACGGCATGTCGCTGATCCGACAGATCTGGTTGTTGTTGCTGGGCACCGTGCTCCTGGCTTTCGTGGGCAGCGTCACCGTGGCGGTCGAATCGGCGCGCGGCTACCTGCAGACCCAGCTTCGGCTGAAGAACGCCGACAACGCCAATTCGCTGGCGCTGGCGCTCTCGCAGCAAAAGGGCGACAGCGAGTTGATGGGCTTGCTGATGTCGGCCCAGTTCGATACCGGGTTCTACCGCCGCGTGAAGTTCACCGCGGCTGATGGCAAGGTCGGGTTCGTTCGCGAGGCACAGCCCACGGCCACGCGGGCGCCGGCCTGGTTCGTGAACCTGGTGCCGATCGAGTCGGAGCCGGGCCTCGCGCAGGTGTCGGATGGCTGGCGTGCGCTCGGCAAAGTCGAGGTGGTGAGCCACACCTACTTCGCCTACGACGAGCTCTGGGCCAGCAGCCTGCGGTCGGCGCTCGCGTTGGCGGGGGTGGGCCTGATCGCGGGTGGCGTGGCCATGCTCGTGGTGCGGCGCATTCGCAAGCCGCTCGACTCGACGGTGGAGCAGGCGCACGCGCTGGTCGAGGGCGAGTTCCGCATCGTGCCCGAGCCGCGGGTGCCCGAGCTGCAGCGGCTCACGCGTGCCATGAACAGCATGGTGGGCCGCCTGCGCGTGACCTTCCAGGCGCAGGCCGAGCAGCTCGACAGCCTGCGCAGGCAGGCCAACTGCGACCGGCTCACGGGCTTGTCGAACCGTGCGCACTTTCTCGGCCAGCTCGGCACGGCGCTGCAGCGCGAAGACGGAACGGCCGAAGGCGGCCTGGTGCTGCTGCGCGTGCTCGATCTGGCGGGCATCAACCGCAACCTCGGCCATGTGGCCACCGATCGGGTGATCACGGCCATCGCCCAGTCGCTGGTGCCTTACGCCGAGCGAGTCAAAGGCTGCTTTCTGGGCCGCCTGAACGGCTCCGACTTCGCGATGTGCCTGCCGGTGGCCGGCATGGCGCGCGAAACGGCGCAGGCACTTTCCGATGCGCTGGCCAGCGTGTTGCCGAGCCTGGGTTCGGGCGTGGCGGTCAGCGTGGGGGCTGTCGAATTGAGGCGCGACATGACGCCGGGCCAGGTGATGAGCGCCGCCGACGCTGCGCTCGCACGCGCCGAGGCCCGCGGGGCCTACGCCGTCGAACTGGGCAACGAGGCGGTCGACGACGTCGTGATGCAGGGCGAGGGCGCCTGGCGCCTGCGCATCCGCGAGGCGCTCGCGCAGGGGCGCGTGCACCTGGTCAGCTACCCGGTGGTCAATGCGCGCAACGACCTCATCCACCTCGAATGCCCCTTGCGCCTCCAACTCGAGGAGCAGGGCGGGTTCGAGCCCGCCGCGCGCTGGCTGCCGCTGGCCATGCGCAGCAAGCTCACGGTCGAGATCGACGAGCGCGCGCTGGCACTGGCGCTGGCCGAATCCGGCAGCGACGGCCAGCCGCGTTGCGTGAACCTCTCGCCGGCGTCGCTCGCCGACAGCAGCTTTGCCTCGCGCCTGCGTGCCCTGTTGTGGGATTCACCGCGCGTGGCGCGCCTGATCTCGCTGGAGGTCTCGGAGATCGCCGCGGTGGAGCATTTCGATCTGCTGCAGGAGTTGAGCCGCCAGTTGCGACCCACCGGCGTGCGCCTGGGGCTCGAGCACGCGGGCGAGCGCCTGGGCATGATCCCGCGCCTTTTCGAAGCCGGGCTCGACTACGTGAAGCTCGACGCCGCCATGGCCAGCGGCGTGGCTGCCGACCAGAACCGCGAGGTGTTCGTGCGCAGCACTGTCACGCTGCTGCACGGCCTGTCGCTGCAGGTCTATGCCGAGGGCGTGACGGACGCGGCCGACGCGGCCTGCCTGTGGCAGTGCGGCATCGATGGCGTCACCGGGCCGTGGGTGAGTGCGCAGCAGCGGGCGTGAGCGTACGGCCGTAGCCTCACACACGAGGCCGCGCGGCTGGTGAGCGAAAGGCCTGCGCTTGTGTCACCCCGGCATGGGCCGGAGTGACACAGGCTCCCTCGCCCGATCAACCCGCGTCGGTGATCAGCTTTCCGCGCTGCAGCAGGTCGTTGATGATCTGCGTGTCGGTGGTGAAGCCGCTCGTCAGGTTCACGCCTTGCAGCACGATGGTCTGATCGACCGTGTTCGACGACACCGACCCATTCACCACGCCGTTGCCCGCGAACGAGCCGGCCGAGCTGATCTGGATGGTGGTGTCGGTCCCGCTGTACGAGAAGTGCAGGTAGTGGTCCAGGTTGCCGCTGTAGCTGCCGTTGGAGCCGCTCATCGCGTAGGTTTCGCCCTGCAGCAGGTCGCGCAGGTCGAGCGTGTCTCCCCGGCCGGTGGTGTTGTCGAAGTCGGTGATCGTGTCGGTCGCCGGGGCGCTGGTGGTGCCCTTGTCGGCGAGGTTCCACACGAACACGTCGGTCATGTTGTCGGCGCCCGAACCGGTGCCGCCGGTCATGATGTCGTTGCCGGCGCCGCCGACGATGCGGTCGCGGCCGGCGCCGCCGTAGATGCGGTCGATGCCGTCTTCACCGAACAGCACGTCGTTGCCGTTGCCGCCAGTGATGGAGTCGTTGCCGGCGCGGCCGTAGATCAGGTCGTTGCCGTCACCACCGGTGAGTGTGTTGGCGCCGCCACGGCCGACGATGTAGTCGTCGGTGCCCCCGCCTGTGACGGTACCGTCAGGTTGGAAGACGGACACCGTCGTCGACGTGGTCGTGTAGTCCGCGAACAGCGTTACCGTCGACGATGTCGTCGCCGTGTCGCCGCCCACCGATTCGGTGGAAATGGCGGTGATGGTGAGCGTGGTGCCGTTGGTGGCGTCGTTGCTGTAGCCCGAGGCCAGGTTGAGCGTCAGGTCGTGCAGGTCGCTTGCGGCGACTGTCCACACGCCACCGCTCACGCTGCCGTGGTTGAGCGTGGCACCGGTGGGCAGGCCGCTGACCTGGATGCTGAGCGTCTCAGAGCCATCGGTATCGCGCAGCGCCGCCATGATCGGCAGATCGACGGAATAGGCGCCGCTGCCCTGGCCCACGGCGATCACGGCGCTCGGCACGGCCAGTGCGGGCGTGTCGGCAGCCGGGTTCACCTGCACGGTGAGCGTGCCGCTGGAGCTTGCCGTTGTGCCATCCGATTCGGTGGCGACTGCGGTGACCGTCAGCGCGTAGGTGCCAGCCGCGCTGGCGGGCGGGGTGATCGTGAGCGTCGACAGGTTCCAGCCCGTCACCAATGCTGTCGTGCTGGTGGTCGTGGCGGTGAAGCTGCGCGTGCCGTCGCTGAGCAGGGCGCCCACCGGGATCGACGAGATCGACACGGCCAGTGACTCCGAACCGTCGGTGTCTCGCAGCGTGGCCGAGACGGCGTTCAGTGCGATGGCCTCGGTGGCCGTGCCGTTCGCCACCACGGTGTAGTAGCTGCCGTCTCCGTTGGTCACGGCGCTGCCGGTGGTGGTGCCGCTGTTCACGACGTCCACGTTCACCGCGTACAGGCTGAAGTTGGAGCTGCTGAGGTCGCGCGCTGCGCCGCCGTTCACCGAGACGTTGAGATCCAGGTTGCCGACGCCGTCGCCGTTGTAGGCGATGACTTCAAGGCTGTAGTAGCCCGACACAGTTGGCGTGAATGTCGTGGCGGTGAAGTTGCCGTAGTTGTTGAAGCCAACGCTGTAGACCGCGGTACCGCCCAGCTTCACCAGCAGCGTGTCGTCGCGCGAACCGGTGACGGTGTAGCTGCTGCCGGCGGCGAGGTAGATGTAGCCGGTGTAGCGGTAGGCGTCGTCGGTGCCGACGTCGGCGATGTCCACCGAGCCGGTGGTGATGGTGGTCGAGGTGGGCGTCGTCGCCTCGATGTTGGCCTCGACGACCGAGATATTGGCTGCGTTGTTGCTGCCGACCGTGGCCACGTTGTCGTAGAACTGCCGCGTCAGCCCGGTGCTGGCCGGGGGCGTGAAGGTGCCGCCGATGTCCGCTGCGGCACCGATGACCAGGTTCGGGGCATCGACCACCGGCGTGACCGTCACGTTGACTGTGGCGGTGGCGGTGCCTCCGCGGCCGTCGCTCACGGTGTAGGTGAAGGAGCCCGGGCCGCTGTAGTTGGACGTGGGGGTGAAGACCACGTTGCCGCCGCTCAGGCTCACGGTGCCGTTCACGGCGCCTTGCACGCTGGTGATGCTCAGCGTGTCGCCGTCCACATCGGAGTCGTTGGCGAGCAGGGACGCGGTCGTGATCGTCAGGGGTGTGTCTTCGGCGGTGGTGCGAGCGTCGTTCCCGGCCACCGGGGCGTCGTTGACCGGGGTGACGGTGATCGTCACGGTGTCGGTGTCGGTGCGTGCCCCACCCGACCCGGTGTTGCCGTTGTCGTTGGTGGTCATGGTCAGCGTGGCCGACCCGTTGAAGTTGGCCGTGGGCACGTAGGTCACGTTGGCGGCCAGCGTGGCGTTGATCTGCGCCATCGTGCCCGTGAGAGTGACGCTGTTCGTGCCCGAGCTGGCGATGGTGGCGGTGCCACCCGAAACCGTCAGCGTGCCGTTGGTGATGCCGAGCGTGACGCTCATCTGGCTGGAGCCCGCGTCCACGTCGGAGATGCTCAAGCCTGTGATGGCACGTGGGGTGTCTTCGGCGGTGGCCTGCGCAACCGGCACGATGTTGATCGGCGCGTCGTTCACGGCCGAGATGGCCAGCGTGACAGTGTCGACGTCGGTCAGCGTGCCGCCCGCGCCGGTGTTGCCCAGGTCGCTGGTGGTCACGGTCAGCGTGACGTTGCCGTTGGCGTTGGCCGCCGGCGTATAGATCACGGCCGACGCAGCGATGAAGCTGTTGATGCTGGCCAACGAGCCGCTCAACAACAGGCTGCCGGTGCCCGAGCCGGTGATCGTGACACCGGAGCCCGAGACCGCGGCGAGCGTGCCGGAGGGCACACCCAGTTGCACGGTCATCGTGCTCGAGCCGGCATCGACATCGCTGATGCTGATGCCGGTGATGGCGGTGGGGGTGTCTTCCACCAGGGTGATGGAGCTCGGCACGGTGTTGACGGGCGCGTCGTTGACGGCCGTGACCGAGATGGCCACGGTGTCGGTGTCGCTGAGCGCACCACCCGTGCCGGCATTGCCACCGTCGTTGGTGGTCATGGTCAGCGTGGCCGCGCCGTTGAAATTGGCGGTGGGCACGTAGGTCACGTTGGCGGCCAGCGTGGCGTTGATCTGCGCCAGGGTGCCGGTCAGCGTGACGCTGTTCGTGCCGCTGGCCGTGATCGATGCCGTGCCACCCGAGACGCTCAGCGTGCCGTTCGTGACGGCCAGCGTGACTGTCACCTGGTTGGAGCCGGCATCTGCGTCGGAGACGCTCAGGCCGGTGATGGCGCGCGAGGTGTCTTCGGCGGTGGCCTGCGCACCCGGCACGGTGTTGACCGGCGCGTCGTTCACGGCGGTGACGGTGATGCCCAGCGTGGCGGTGGAGGTGAGGCTGCCGTCGCTCACGGTGTAGGTCGCCGCCGGCACGGTGCCGTTGTAGTTGGCGGCCGGCGTGAAGGAGTAGCTGCCGTTGCCGTTGATGACGAGCGTTCCGACTCCCGCCAGTACAGCGGACGCGCCGGCGGCGTAGGTGGAGCCGCCGACCACGAACTGCGTGACGCTCAGCGCGGAACCTTCGACATCGCTGTCGTTGGCGAGCACGTTGCCCGACACGGCCGTGTCTTCGGCGGTCGTGGTGCTGTCATTCGCCGCAATCGGTGCGTCGTTGACCGGTGTCACGGTGATGGCGAGCGTGGCGGTCGTGGTCAGGCTGCCATCGCTGAGCGTGTAGGTCGCCACCGGCACCGTGCCGTTGTAGTTGGCCGCCGGGGTGAAGGTGTAGCTGCCGTTGCCGTTGATGAGCAATGTGCCCACGTTGGTGATGGTGGCGGTGCTGCCGGCTGTATAGGTGGTGCCGTTGACGACGAACTGCGTGACGCTCAGCGTGCTGTCGATGTCTGTGTCGTTGGCCAGCACGTTGCCGGTGCGCGGCGTGTCTTCTGGCGTGCTGACGGTGTCGTTCACGCCCACCGGTGCATCGTTCACCGGTGTCACGTCGAAGGTCAGCGTGCGCGGGGTGGGGTCGGTGTCGACGCCGCCGTTCGCGGTGCCGCCGTCATCGCGCACCTGGAAGTTGAGTGTGGCGTAGCCGCTGCCGTTGGCATTGGCTGCCGGCGTGAAGACAACCTGGCCTGCATAGAGCTGGGCAGGGGTGATGGTCACGGTGCCGGTGACTGCCACGCCGTTGACCGTGAGCACACCTGCGCTCGGTGCGCTCAGGCGCACTTCGAGCAGGTTGTTGTACTCGTTGGAGGCCGCTTCGTGGAAGCCGAAGTCGCCCACGGTGAGCGTGCGAATGCCGTCTTCGAGCAGGGTGACGGTGGCGTTGGTGCCGGCGGGCGCATCGTTGACCGGCGTGACGGTGATGGGCACGCTGTCCCAGTCGTTGCCGCTGGCGCCGTCGGTGGTGCCGATGACCAGCGTGTCGCCGCCGTTGTAGTTGGGGTTGCCGCGATAGTTCAGTGACGCCAGCGTGGCGTTGATGCCGGCCTGGCTACCCGAGAGCGTGAAGCTGGCGCTGCCGTTGGTGCCGGCGCTGATCGTGACGCCAGCGGTGAGTGCCACGCTCAGCGTGCCGTTCGAGACGCTGAGTTGCACGCTGTTGACCTGCAGCCCACTGCTGGTGTTGCTGTCGCTCACCGACACGCTGATGGGCGTGGACACGTCTTCACGCGCAGTGATCGATGCCGGCACGTTGTTGATCGGCGGGGTATTGGTTTCCGGTGCGACTGTCAGGCTGACGTTCGCCGTTTCGGTCGTGCCGCCGCTGCTGACGGTGTAGCTGAAGCTGGCCGGGCCCGTGTAGTTGGCGGTCGGCGTGAAGAGCAACTGGCCGTTGGCGGCGAGCGTGACCGTGCCGTTGCTTACCGCGACCGAGCCGCCCGACGTGATCGTCGTGCCGTTGATGGCTGTGATGCTGTGGCCTGAATTCTCGAAGCTGTCGTTCGCCAGCACGTTCAGCGTGGCGCTGCCGTTGGCGTTCAGCGTGAAGGCGTCGGCCGCGATGTCGGCCACGGCGTTCACGGTGATCGACTGGCTGACGGGCGCCGAGGTGGCGCCTTCGCCGTCGACCGCGCGGAAGCTGATCGAGGTGCTGCCGTTCCAGTCGGCGGTGGGCACGAAGGAGAGTGCTGCCGCGCCGGCGGTGGCGGTGATCACGGTGGCGGTGGTCACCGCGCTGCCGTTGAAGTACAGCGTGCCGTTGGTGGGCAGGCTGGTGACGGTGAAGCTCGCGATCGAGCCATCCACATCGCTTGCGGCCAGCGTGACGGCGATCGAGGTGTCCTCGTTGCCACTGGCGGCGGTGATGGTGGCGGTGGGCACCTCGTTCGCACCGTTCACCGTGATGGTGACGGTGTGCGCCGTGTTGTCGGCCGTGCGCACGGTGAAGCTTTCGGTCGGGTGCTGGCTGCTGGTGAGCGCCTGCACGTTGGCGGCGCCGTTGTTCAGCGTGTAGGTCCACTGCCCGGCGGCGTTGATCGAGAAGCTGCCGTAGGTGCCGGTGACAGACGCCGCAGTGAAGGTGGCGGGGCTGTCCACATCGGTGGCGCTGAGCGCGCCGGTGGTCGTGACCACACCGTCTTCGGTCACGCTGCCGGTGGCGGCGCCGGTGATCTCGGCAGCGTCATTGGTGCCGGTGATGGTGATGGTGAGCTGTGCCCGGTCGGTGCTGCCCTGGCCGTCGGAGACGGTGTAGGTGAAAGTGTCGGTCGCCGTCTGGCCGCTTGCGAGGCTGTTGGCGTTGTCGGCCACGTAGGTGTAGGAGCCGTCGGCGTTGAGCGTCAGCGAGCCGTAGGTGCCGGCCAGGGCCGAGCCCACGCTGCCGGCCGAGCCGGTGCCGCCTTCGGTGCCGGTGCGGATGGCGCTCACGCTGAGCGGGTTGCCGTCCACGTCGCTGTCGTTGGCGAGCACGCCGGTGGCGGCGGTGGTGTTGAGCGTGGCGTCTTCCGCCACGGCACCGCTGTTGTCGGCGCCGATCGGCGCGTCGTTGACGGCGAGGACCGTGATGGTCTGGCTGACGACCGGCGAGGAGGCGTTCTCCGCATCAACCGCCTGGAAGCTCAGCGTGGTGCTGCCGTTCCAGTCGGCATTCGGCACGAAGCTCAGCGTGGCGGAGCCGCTGGTGGCGGTGATCAAGGTGCTGGTGGTGACCACGGTCGCACCGAAGTACAACGTGCCGTTGGTCGGCAGGCTGGTGACGGTGAAGCTGGCGATGGAGCCGTCGACATCGCTGCCGGTCAGCGTGACCGGGATGCCCGCTGCGTCTTCGTTGCCGCTGGCGTTGGTGATGGTGGCGGTCGGCGCCTCGTTCGCGCCGTTCACCGTGACGGTGATGGTCTGCTGCGTGCCGTCGGCCGTGGTGACGGTGAAGCTCTCGGTCGGGTGCTGGGCGCTGGTGAGGGCCTGCACGTTGGCGTCGCCATTGCGCAGCGTGTACGTCCAGGTGCCGGCGGCGTTGATCGAGAAGTCGCCGTAGGTGCCGGTGGCGGAGGCAGCGGTGAAGGTGGCCGTGCTGTCCACGTCGGTGGCAGTGAGCGTGCCGGTGGCGGTGGCGGTGCTGTCTTCGGTCACGTTGCCCATGGCGGTGCCGGTGATCACAGCGGCGTCGTTGGTGCCGAGGATGTTGACGGTGATCGTGCTGGTGGTGCCGTCGGCCGAGGTGACGGTGAGCTGGTCGGTGTAAGTGGTGCCACCCACGAACTCGTTGTGGGCCGAGTTGGCGGTGTACGTCCAGGTGCCATCGGTGGCAACGTTGAACACGCCGTAGCCGTTGGAGCCGGCCACGTTGTTCAGTGCCGTGAAGGTGGTAGGGCTGTCCACGTCAACGATGGCGAGCGTGCCACCCGTGGTCAGGACTGCATCGGTTTCGGTCAGGCCGATGACGGCCGGCGTGATGCCCGCGCCGTCGTTGGTGCCGAGGATGTTGACGGTGATCGTGCTGGTGGTGCCGTCGGCCGAGGTGACGGTGATCTGGTCGGCGTAGGTGGTGCCGCCCACGAACTCGTTGTGGGCCGAGTTGGCGGTGTACGTCCAGGTGCCATCGGTGGCAACGTTGAACACGCCGTAGCCGTTGGAGCCGGCCACGTTGGTCAGCGCCGTGAAGGTGGCCGGGCTGTCCACGTCGGTGATGGCCAGGGTGCCGCCGGTGCTGAGCGCCGCGTTGGTCTCGGTCAGGTTGACCACGGCCGGTGTGATGAGCGCCGCGTCGTTGGTGCCGACGATGGTGACGGTGACGGTCTGCGAGCCGGTGCCGTCGGTCGAGGTGACGGTGAGGGTGTCCTGCACCGACTGATTGGCCGCGAGGCCCTGCGTGGCAGCGCGGGTGTTGTCGAGCTGGTACTGCCACACGCCGGTGGCGGTGTTGAAGCTGAAGTTGCCGTAGGTGCCTGCCAGTGTCGTGGGCGTGCCGAAGCCGGCTTCGCCGTCATCGACGTCGCTGACGGTGAGCGTGCCGGTGGCGGTGGGCGTACCCGGCGTGGCGTTGTTGACGCCGCCAGCTTCGGTGACGGTGCCGGTGGCGGTGCCGCCGATGCTGGCGTTGTCGTTGCTGCCGCGCACGGTGACGTCGATCACCTGGGTGGCGCTGCCGTCGAGGCTGGCCACGGTGAGCGTGTCGTGCGTCACGTCGCCCGCGTTGAGGGCCTGCGTGGCGGGGCGGGTGTTGTCGAGCGTGTAGGTCCACGCGCCGGTGTCGCTGTCGAAGCTGAAGCTGCCGTACAGCCCGTTCAGGCTGCTCGGCGCCTGGAAGAGGGCCTGGCCGGCGTCTTCGTCGCCGACGGTGAGCGTGCCGCCCGTGGTGGGCGTGCCGGCGCTGGCGTTGCCGGCGCCGCCGGCCTCGGTGACATCGCCGGTGGCGGTGCCGCCGATGGTGGCGGTGTCGTCGCTGCCGCGCACGGTGACCGAGATCACTTGCGAGGCAGTGCCGTCGAGGCTGCGCACGGTGAGCGAGTCGCTCACGCTCTGGCCGGTGACGAGCGCCTGCGTGGCAATGCGGTTGTTGTCGAGCGTGTAGCTCCAGGTGCCGTTGCTGGCGTCGAAGCTGAAGCTGCCGTAGGTGCCGTTCAGGCTGGCCGGCGTCTGGAACGCGGCCTCGCCGGAGTCCACGTCAGCCACGCTCAGCGTGCCGTTCACGGTGGGCGTGCCGGCGTTGGCGTTGTTGAGGCCACCGGCTTCGGTGACCGTGCCGGTGGCGGTGCCGCTGATGCTGGCCGTGTCGTTCGAACCCGCGACCGTGACGCTGATCACCTGCGTGGCGGTGCCGTCGAGGCTCGTCACGGTGATCGAGTCGGTGGCGGTGTCGGTGGCGCGCAGCGCCTGGGTGGCGGCGAGGCTGTTGTCGAGCGCGTAGGTCCAAGCGCCGGTGCTGGCGTTGAAGGTGAAGCTGCCGTAGCTGCCCGCAAGGCTCGCGGGTGCCTGGAAGGCGGCTTCGCCGGCGTCTGCATCGGCAATGGTGAGCGTGCCGCCGGTGGTCGGCGTGCCGGCGCTGGCGTTGTTCAGCCCCCCGGCCTCGGTGACGTCGCCGGTGGCGGTGCCGCCGATGCTCGCGGCGTCGTTGGTCCCGTTGACGGTGATGGTGACGACCTGCGACGCGGTGCCGTCGTCGCTGTAGACGGTGAGCGTGTCGCTGACCGACTGGCCGGCGATCAGCGCCTGCGTGGCGGGGAGGGTGTTGTCGAGCGCGTAAGTCCACTCGCCGGTGGCGGTGTCAAAGGTGAACGCGCCGTAGGTGCCGGTCAGGCCGGCTGGCGTGCGGAAGCCTTCGTCGCCGGTGTCCACGTCGCGCACGTTCAGCGTGCCGCTGGCGGTGGGCGTGCCCGCGCTCGCGGTGCCGGCTTCGGTCACGGTGGCCGAGATGCTGCCGTCGATGAACGCGTTGTCGTTCGAGCCGACCACGGTCACGTCGATCACGCGCGAGGCGGTGCCGTCGGCGCTGTAGACGGTCAAGGTGTCGTGGGCCTGCTGGTTCGCCGCGAGCGCCTGGGTGGCAGCGCGCGCGTTGTCGAGCGAGTAAGTCCACTCGCCGGTGCCGGCGTCGAAGCTGAAGCTGCCGTAGGTGCCGTTCAGCGACGGCGGCGGCTGGAAGCCGGTGTGGGCGCCGTCGAGCTCGGTCACGGTGAGCTGGCCGCTGGCCGTGGGCGTGCCCGGCAGCGCGTTGTTCTCGCCGCCGGCTTCGATCACGGTGCCGGTGGCGGTGCCGTCGATGGTGGCGTCGTCGTCGCTGCCGTTGATCGTGACGGTGATCACTTGCGTGGCCGTGCCGTCGAGGCTGGTCACGGTGAGCGTGTCGTAGACCACGTCGCCGTTGCCCAGGGCCTGCGTGGCGGCGCGGGTGTTGTCGAGGGTGTACGTCCACTCGCCGGTGGCGGCGTCGAAGCTGAAGCTGCCGTAGATGCGGTCGAGCTGCGCGGTGTTGGGGGCCTGGAAGCTGCTCTCGCCGTCGTCGACGTCGCTCACGGCGAGCTGGCCGCTTGCAGCCGGCACGCCCGGCGTGCCGTCGTTCGCGCCACCCGATTCGGTCACGTTGCCGCTGGCGTTGCCGGAGATGCTGGCGTTGTCGTTCGCGCCGTCAATGTTGACGGTGATGGTGCGGCTGGCCGTGCCGTCGAGGCTGGCCACGGTGAGGGTGTCTTGCGCGGTGTCACCGGCGTTGAGGGCCTGCGTGGCAGCGCGGGTGTTGTCGAGCGTGTAGACCCACTGGCCGGTGGCCGTGTTGAAGCTGAAGCTGCCGTAGGTGCCATTGAGGCTGACCGGCGTGTCGAACGCGGCCTGGCCGGCGTCGACGTCGGCGATGGTGAGCGTGCCGCTGGCCGTGGGCGTGCCGGGCACGCTCGCGTTGACGCCACCCGATTCGACGACGTTGCCCGCGACGATGCCGCCGATGGTGGCGCCGTCGTTGGTGCCCGTCACGGTGATCACGAGGTTGGCGCCCGAGGTGGCGCCGCGGTCGTCGGTCACGGTGTAGGGGATGGTGAGCTGCAGCGATTGGCCTGCGGCCAGCGATTGATAGGCGGCGTTCGATGGGTCGAAGCTGTAGCTGCCGTCCGCGTTGAAGGCCAGGCCGGCTGGTGCCGTGCCATCGAGCGCGAAGCTGAGGCTCGCGTTGGCGTCGATGTCGGTTGCACTCACGCTGCCGTTCACCACGGCGCTGTCTTCGGCCACGCTGAAGGCCGAGGCGGCGGCCACCGGTGCGTCGTTGGTTCCGGTGACGGTGATGACGAGGTTGGCGGTGCTGGTGGCGCCCTGGTCATCGGTGGCCGTGTAGGGCACGGTGATGATCTGGAACTGCCCCACGCCCAGCGATTGGTAGGCGGCGTTCGAAGGGTCGAAGCTGTAGCTGCCGTCGGTGTTGAATGACAGGCCTGCCGGGGCGGCGTTGTTCAGCGCGTAGGTCAGCGTTGCATTGGCATCGGTGTCTGTGGCGAGCACCGAGCCGGTCATGGCGGCGGCGTCTTCGGCCACGCTGAAGGCGGCGGCTTGGGCGACCGGCGCGTCGTTGGTGCCGGTGACGGTAATCACGAGTTGGGCGCCCGAGGTGGCGCCGCGGTCGTCCGTCACGGTGTAGGGCACGGTCAGCACGGCGCTTTGGCCAACGCCGAGCGATTGGTAGGCGGCATGCGACGGGTCGAAGCTGTAGCTGCCGTCGGCGTTGAACACCAGGCCTGCCGGGGCGGCAAGATCGAGTGCGTAGCCGAGTGTGGCGTTGGCGTCGATGTCGGTTGCGCTCACGCTGCCGTTCACCACGGCGCTGTCTTCGGCCACGCTGAAGCTCGATGCCGCGGCCACCGGTGCATCGTTGGTTCCGGTGACGGTGATGACGAGGTTGGCGGTGCTGGTGGCGCCCTGGTCGTCGGTGACGGTGTAGGGCACCGTCAGCGCGCGGGACTGGCCCACGCCCAGCGACTGGTAGGCGGCGGCAGACGGATCGAAGGTGTAGCTGCCGTTGGTGTTGAACACCAGGCCAGCCGGGGCTGCGCCGTTCAGGGCGAAGCTGAGCGTGGCCCCGGTGTCGACGTCGGTGGCGCTGACGGCGCCGCTCACCACGGCGGCGTCTTCGGCCACCGAGAAGCTGCTGCCTGCGGCCACCGGCGCATCGTTGGTGCCGTTGATCGTGACGGTGATGACGTGCGTGGTGCCGTCGATGCTGCTCACGCGGAAGGATTCGGTGCGTGTCTGGCCCTCGGCCAGGTACTGCACATCGGCATTGGCCACGCTGTAGCCCCAGGCGCCGTTGCTGGCGATGGTGAGCGTGCCCAGGTTGCTGCCGATCGGCGTGGCCGTGCCTGACACGAAGGCGGCTTCACTGGTGTCGGGGTCAGAGATGGTCAGCGCGGCACCCGTGGCCAGGCGGCCGGCGAGCACGCCGAGGTCTTCGGTGACGGCGCTGCTGCTCACGCCGCCGATCACGGCGGCGTCGTTGCTGCCGGCAACCGTCAGCGTGAGGGTGGCGGTGGCGGTGGCGCCGGCGGTGTCACGCACGGTGTAGGTGAAGACGTCGGTGCCGGTCTGCCCGGCGCGCAGCGCATCGGCCGCCGCGGTGGTGGCCTCGTAGCGGTAGGCGCCATTGGACTGCATCACGAGCGTGCCGTAGGTGCCGACCAGCGTGTCGCCCACGTTGGCGGTGTTGCCGCCGATCGACACGCCCGAGACCTGCAGCGTGTCGCCGTTGTCGATGTCGCTGTCGTTGCGCAGCACGCCGGTGGCGCGCACGGTCACGAAACTGCTGCCCTCGGGCACCAGCAGCGGCGAGCCGCCGAAGCTGGGCACGTCGTCGACGGCCACGGGGGCATCGTTGGTGCCGGTGACGGTGATGACGAGATCAGCCGTGCTGCTGGCGCCGTACTGGTCGCTCACGGTGAACGGGATCGTGAGCTGTGTCGACTGGCCCACGGCCAGCGACTGGTAGGCGGCGTTCGACGGGTCGAAGCTGTAGGTGCCGTTCGAATTGAAGACCAGGCCGGCCGGCGCAGCGTTGGTCAGCGCGTAGGTGAGCGTGGCGAGGGCGTCGACGTCGGTGCCGAGCACCGAGCCGGTGACCACCGCGGCGTCCTCGGCCGTCGTGAAGGAACTTGCCTGCGCCACTGGCGTGTCGTTGGTGCCGGTGACGGTGATGACGAGGTTGGCGCTGCTGGTGGCGCCCTGGTCGTCGGTGACGGTGTAGGCCACCGTCAACGTCAGGGATTGGCCCCGGGCCAGCGACTGATAGGCCGCGTTCGATGGGTCGAAGCTGTAGGTGCCGTTGGTGTTGAACACCAGGCCCGCGGGGGCGCTGGCGTTGAGCGCGAAGCTCAGGCTGGCGTTGGCGTCGAGGTCGGTCGCGAGCACCGAGCCCGTCTCGGTGGCCGCATCTTCGGCGATCGCGAACGAAGCAGGCTGGGCCACCGGCGCATCGTTGGTGCCGGTAACGGTGATGACGAGATTGGCAGTGCTGGTCGCGCTCTGGTCGTCGGTGACCGTGTACGGCACGGTGATGACCTGCGACTGGCCCACGCCGAGCGACTGGTAGGCCGCATGCGACGGGTCGAAGCTGTAGTTGCCGTTGCTGCTGAACACGAGGCCGGCAGGTGCCGTGCCATTCAGTGCGTAGCTCAGGCTGGCGTTTGCATCGACGTCGGTGGCGCTCACATTGCCGTTCACCACGGCGCTGTCTTCGGCCACGCTGAAGCTGGAGGCCGCAGCGACCGGTGCATCGTTGGTGCCGGTGACGGTGATGACGAGGTTGGCGCTGCTGGTGGCGCCCTGGTCATCGGTGACGATGTAGGGCACGGTCAGCGTGACCGATTGGCCCACGCCGAGCGACTGGTACGCGGCGTTGGACGGATCGAAGCTGTAGCTGCCGTTGCTGCTGAACGCGAGACCGGCCGGGGCCGTGCCGTTCAGGGCAAAGCCGAGGGTGGTGTTGGCGTCGGTATCGTTGGCGGTGACGCTGCCGGTCACGAGCGCGGCATCTTCGGCGACGGTGAAGCTGGAGGCCGCAGCGACCGGCGCATCGTTGGTGCCGGTGACGGTGATGACGAGGTTGGCCGTGCTGCTGGCACCCTGGTCGTCAGTCACGGTGTAGGGCACGGTGATGACGCGCGACTGGCCCACGCCCAGCGACTGGTAGGCCGCGTTCGAGGGATCGAAGCTGTAGGAGCCGTTGGTGTTGAACACCAAGCCGGCGGGCGCCGCGCCGCTCAAGGCGAAGCTCTGCGTGGCGCCGGTGTCGGCGTCGGTGGCTGTGACGGCACCGCTCACCAGCGCGGCGTCTTCGGCCACGGTGAAGCTGCTGCCGGTGGTCACCGGCGTGTCGTTGGTGCCGGTGATGGTGACGGTGACGACGTGCGTGGTGCCATCAAGGCTGCTCACGGTGAACGACTCGGTGCGCGTCTGGCCGGCGGCCAGGTACTGCACGTCGGCGTTGGCCACGGTGTAGGTCCATGTGCCGCCGGCAGTGACCGAGAGCGCACCGAGGTTGCTGCCGACCGGCGTGGCGGGGCCGGCGTTGAACGCGGCTTCGCCAGTGTCGACGTCGCTCACGGTCAACGCGCCGCTGTCGCTCAGCAGGCCGGCCAGCACGGCCACGTCTTCGGTGACGGCACCGCTGTCGTCGCCACCGATCACGGCCGGGTCGTTGACCGGGTTGACGGTGATGTTGACGGTGGCGTAGTCGACGCCGCCGTGGCCGTCGTGCACGCCATAAGTGAACGAGGCCGGGCCGCTGTAGTTGGCGTCAGGGGTGAAGGTCAGCGCGCCGCCGACATAGCTGAGCGTGCCGTGCTGGACGTTGCCCGCCGTGAACACCACCAGCGTGTCGCCGTCGATGTCGGTGTCGTTGGCCACCAGGGCGGGCAGCGAGATGGCCAGCGGCTGGTCTTCGTTGATCGTGTAGGCGTCGTCGTTGGCGACCGGTGCATCGTTCACCGGCGTCACGTCGATGGTCAGCGTGCTGCTGGCGCCGGTGTTGGTGGTGTAGGTGACCAGCGGCACCGTGCCGTTCCAGTTCGCCAGCGGGGTGAAGCTGTAGGCGCCATCGGCGCCGAGCGTGAAGGTGCCGACGCCGGGGATGGCGACCGCCTGGCCGGCGGTGTAGCTGCCGGAGAGGCCGGCAATCTGGAACCCGTCCACGCTCAAGACGCTGTCGACGTCGGAGTCGTTGCTCAGCACGTTCCCGGTGGCAGGGCCGCCGTCTTCATTGATGGCAATCGTGTCGGCCACGAGCACGCTCGGGTCGTCGACCGGGTTGATGGTGATGTTGACGGTGCCGAAGGCGGTGGCCCCGTGGCCGTCGTGGATGCCGTAGGTGAACGAGGCGGGGCCGCTGTAGTTGGCTTCGGGCGTGAAGGTCAGCACGCCGCCGACATAGCTGAGCGTGCCGTGCTGGATGTTGCCGGCCGAGAACACGACCAGGGTGTCGCCATCGGCATCGGTGTCGTTGGCCAGCAGGCCGGGCAGGGTGATCGCCAGCGGCTGGTCTTCGTCGATCGTGTAGTGATCGGCGTTGGCAACCGGCGCATCGTTCACTGGCGTCACGTTCAGCGTGACGGTGTTGGGCGTGGCGTCGAAGCCACCCGCGCTGTCCTGCACGCTGAAGCTGAAGGTGGCGTAGCCGGTGCCGTTGGCGTTAGGGGCCGGGGTGAAGACGAGGTTCGCGAGGTCAGAAGCCGGGATCAGCTGGCCGGCCGTGACGGGCGCGCCGCCGTAGGTGAGGCTGCCTGCCGCGGGCAGGGTGTCGATGCGCACCGCGCCGAGGCTCTGGCCAACGTCGGGGTCTGCGAAGCCGAAGTCGGCAGGTGCGAAGGCGCGCGAGCCGTCTTCAAGCAGCGTGATGGTGGCGTCGCTGCCGGCGGGCAGCGTGTTGGTGCCTACCGTGACGGTCAGCGTGGCGGTGTGGCTGGCACCGGCCGGGTCTTGCACCGTGTAGTTGACGAGCACCGGCCCGACGACGTTGAGCGCCGGGGTGAAGTTCAGCGTGCCGTCGGGGTTGATGGAGACGGTGCCGAGTGCGGCGTTGGCGAGCGTGGCCGAGACCACGCTGAGCGTGTCGCCCTCGATGTCGCTGTCGTTGGCCAGCACGTCGATGTTGGTGAGCGGCGTGTTGATGGCGGTCGAAGCCGCGTCGGCCACGGCGACGGGTGCGTCGTTGACGGGGTTGACCGTGATCGACTGGTTGACGGCAGGCGAGCTGGCGCCTTCGCCATCGGTGGCACTGAAGCTCAGCGAGGTGCTGCCATTCCAGTTGGCCGTGGGCACGAAGCTCAGGACTGCGGCACCGGCGGTTGCGGGGATGCTGTCGCCGACGGCCACGGCCGTGCCGTTGAAGTAGAGCGTGCCGTTGGTGGGCAGGGCGGTGAGGGTGAAGCTGGCGATCGAGCCATCGGCGTCACTGGCCGCGAGGGTCACGGCGATGGGTGTGTCTTCGTCGCCGCTGGCGGCGGTGACGGTGGCCGTGGGCGCCTCGTTGGCGCCGTTCACCGTGATGGTGATGACGCGCGTGCTGCCGTCGGCCGTGCTGACGGTGAACGCCTCGGTCGGGTGCTGGCTGCTGGTGAGCGCCTGCACGTTGGCGTCGGCGTTGCGCAGGGTGTATGACCAGTTGCCCGCTGCGTCGATGCTGAAGTCGCCGTAGGTGCCGGTCGCGCTTTGTGCAACGAAGCTGGATTCGCCCGCATCGGGGTCGGTGACGGTCAACGCGCCCGTGGCGGCGAGCGTGCCGTCTTCGGTCACGGCGCCGGTGAGCGATCCGGCAATGACCGGTGCATCAGGTGTGGGAGTGACGTTGAAGGTGACGGTGTTGGGGCTGGCGTCGAAGGCGCCCGCGCTGTCTTGCACGCTGAAGCCGAAGCTGCCGTAGGGCGCACCGTTGGCATCCGCAGCGGGGCTGTAGACGAGGGCGCCCGAGGCGATGTCGGCGGCCGAGACCACCTGGCCGGCCACGACGGCCGCGCCGTTGAGCAGCAGGCTGCCAGCAGCCGGCAGGCTGTCGATGCGTACACCGGCGAAGCTCTGGCTCGCGTCGGCGTCTGCAAAGCCGAAGTCGCTGGTCTGGAGGGTGTAGCTCGTGTCTTCGGCGATCGTGCGGCTGACATCCGCACTGGTGGGCAGCGTGTTGGCTCCCACGTTGACGGTGACGGTGGCGGTGTCGCTCGCACCCGAGGGGTCGGTCACGGTGTAGGTGATGGTCACCGGGCCGGTCACGTTGCTGGCCGGCGTGTAGACGATCTGGCCATTGGCGTTGATCGTCACGGTGCCCTGCGTCGGGTCGCTCAACGTGGCGTTGCCGACCGTCAGCGGGTCGCCGTCGACGTCGGTGGCGACCACGCTGATGGTGGTGAGCGTGTTGATCGGCGTGGCGACCGTGCTGTCGCCGGCCACCGGGGCGTCGTTCACCGCGCCCACGCCGAGCGTGAGCGTGGAGGTGGTGGCGAGGCTGCCATCGCTCACCGTGTAGGTGACCACGGGCACCGGGCCGTTGTAGTTGGCGGCGGGCGTGAAGACGAAGCTGCCGTCGCTGTTGATCAGCAGCGTGCCCACGCCGGGCAGGGCGGCGGCCGTGCCGGCCGCCTGATTGGCGCCGTTGACGCTGAACTGCACCACGCTCAGGGCGGCCGGGCCGTCGACATCGCTGTCGTTGGTGAGCACGTTGCCGGTGAGGGCGGTGTCTTCGTCGGTGGTGAAGCTGTCGGCACGCGCGACCGGCGCGTCGTTCACGGCCGTCACGTTGATCTGGACCGAAGCCGGGGCGGAATCGAGGCCTTCGTTGTCGGTGACGACAAAGCTGATCACGGTGCCGCCATTGAAGTCGGCTGCAGGCACGAACACCAGGCCGGCGGCCTGGGCGGGGGTGAGCACCTGGCCCACCGTGACGGGGGTGGTGCCATCGGCAAGGAACACGCTTCCAGCGGCGGGCATCGCGGTGATGCGCACGCTCGCGATGCTGCCGTCGCTGTCCTGACCGGTGAGCGGGATAGGCAGCGAACTGTCTTCCAGGCCGGTGGCGGTGCCGGCGTTGGCGGTTGGCGCCACGTTCGGGTCCGGCAGGGGCGGCGGTACAGGCGTGATCGGGTCGGGGCCGGGTGCGGGCGCGGCTTGATCGCCGTTGACGGCACGCGTCTGCTCGAACTGCGTACGCGCGAGCTCATTGGTCTGCACGAAGGCCGACGCGGCGGTGACGTTCTCGGACACGCGCTCCACGCGCAGGCCCGGTTGCATGCCCGAGCCGTCGCCACCGTAGACGCCGGCGCCAGGCGCGGTGGTTTCGTCGGATTCGTTCAGGCCGGCGATGACGCGATCGATGTCGTCGTCGTCGGTTTTGGGGGCCGCTGCGGCCTTGGTCTCAAGCTCGGGTGCCGGGCCGATCTCGACGATGCCTGCCTGCGTGGTCAGGATCACGTCGCCGCGATGGATCTCGTCCCCGATCTGCAGCGGAACCAGTTTGCCGTTGGGAAGCCTGCGCAGGGCGGTGCCCCACATAGCGACGATTTTCCCGTTGGCAGTTTGAAAGATGGTGGGCATGCGCATAGACCTCGGTCGAGATATCACTCAGAGTGCTTGGGCAGGATACCGGCGGGCTCCCGCCTTATGTGCTTTGTAACCGGCAGATTGCGTGAACTGAATCACCGTCTTGCCAGGGATCGGGTCGTATAAGAAACCCGGCCGGCTGAACTGGGCGCGTGAACAAATACCCAGCCGCAAACCCTCAGATTCGGTTGTCGGCAAAAGTTTGAAGAACTTGAGGCCCGTCGTGCAGGGGCGTTCTGTTGAGCCGCACTTGTAACTAGGGTCTTCACCTTCTCGCTGTCGGTGTTGGCGTGAAGTAGTGGCTGGCCTGCCCGGCGCGACCGCCAGACAATCCTGGGGTGGCATTGTTCGTCCCTGCAATCAATCGGTCTGTGCGTGGTGCGCTGCGCATGGCCGCGGTATTCGTTCTGGCGCTGGCAGCCCTGGCGGGTGCGGGCGGGGCGTTCGCGGCCCCCGCGCTGACCGTGGTGCTCCAGCAGGGCGAGACCTCCCGGCCCATCGGCCGCGGGATCGAGTACCTGATGGAAGGACCCGATGAAGGGCTGACGCCGGGTCGGGTCCTGTCACCCGAGCTTGAGTCCCGGTGGCTGACTTACGCCAACGAGCGGTTCAACCTGGGCATCCAGGCCCACCCCGTGTGGGTACGGTTCAAGCTGCGCAACGAGGCGGGGCCCGAGGTGCGCTGGCTGCTCTCGATCGGCTCACCGCTCATCAAGTGGGTCGACTACCACCTGTTCGATGCGGCGAGTGGCCGCGAACTGGCGTCGTTCAAGGCCGGCAGCGCGCGGCCGCCCACCCACCAGACGCTCTTTGGCCCGCAGGCACCATTCCCGCTCGCGCTCGAGAGTGGGGCCGAAGCCACCTTGCTGATCCGTCTCGATTCAGAGGCGCAGATCGCGGCACCCATGGAGGTCTGGCAAGAGCGAGCCTTCAACGCCGAGAGCCGCAACGATGCCCTGTTCATGGGCTTGCTGTTCGGCATCCTGGGGGTGATGTTCTTCTACAACCTCAGCCTCTTCGTCTTCACGCGCGACGCCAGCTACGGCTGGTACAGCGCGTACCTGATCTCGATCATCCTGTACGAGCTGGCGGTCACCGGGTACGGCCTGCATTACGTCTGGGGTGGCATCGAGCCGCTGCGCGAGCGCGGCTATCTGTTCTTTGCCAGCATGAGCTTCCTGACCGCCACGGTTTTCGTGCGCCACCTGCTGGAGTTGCGGCAGGCCAAGCGGCACCTGAACGTGATCAACCTCGGGTTGCTGTGCTATTTCGTGGGCTGCACGGTGATGAGCGCGTTCACGAGCGGCATGGCGTTGTCGGTGTGCGTCAGCGTCGGTGGCCTGGTGTCTGGGGTGCTCGCCCTGTACACCACCGTCTACCTCGCCGTGCGCGGCAGCCGCATCGCGCTGTACTTCGCCATCGCCTGGGGCGCGCTCATCGCGGCGACCTCGGTCACGCTGTTGTTCCTGACCGGTGTGATCGAGGGCAACCTGCTGGTGACGAACTCGCAGCACATCGGCTTCGTCGTCGAGACGGTGTTGCTGTCGATCGCGCTGGCCGACCGCATCAAGCGCGAACGCAGCAGCCGCATGCGTGCGCAGCGCGAAGCCCTGGTGCTGGCGCGCAAGGTCGAGCAAGAGCGTGAAGAGAAGATCCGCGCGCAGGACCACGCGCTGGACGTGCAGCGCAAGGCGAACGAAGACCTGGAGCTGCGCGTGCTCGACCGCACCGCCGAACTCAAGCGCGCGATGGAGAACGTGGAGCTTGCCAACGTGCAGCTCGCCAAGCTCAGCGTGACCGATGCACTCACCAAGGTGCACAACCGCCGCTACTTCGACGAGGTGCTGGGCAAGGAGCTCGACCGCTCAGCGCGCACTGGCCTGCCGCTGGCGCTGCTGCTCATCGACATCGATCGATTCAAGGGCATCAACGACAGCATCGGCCACCTGGGTGGCGACGAATGCCTGCGGCTGGTCGCTGCTGCGCTCACCACCTGCGTCGGCCGCTCCACCGACCTCGTGGCTCGATACGGCGGCGAGGAGTTCGTGGTGGTACTGCCCGCCACGGACGGTGCGCATGCCATGGACGTGGCCGAGCGCATCCGCAAGGCGGTCGAGGGCATCGAGTTCATCTATCGCGGTGGCCGCGTGCCGCTCAGCGTGAGTCTGGGTGTGAAGGCCGCCGTCGCGCAGCCGAACCAGGACGCCTCGGCGTTCATCTCCGACGCCGATGCTGCCTTGTATGCCGCCAAGGACGCCGGCCGCAACCGCTGTGTTCTCGCCGGCACGGCCGGTGCAGCTCAGCGCTCGCGCAGCGCGTAGGCCTTCACCTTGAGTACCGGCTTGAGCAGGTACGACAGCACCGACTTCTGACCAGTGAGCACGTCCACCTCGGCCGTCATGCCCGGGATGATGGGCAGCTTCTCGCTGAAGTTCGAGCGCGTGGTGCGCACCCGCACCAGGTAGTAGGCGTTGCCCTTCTCGTCGATCACGGTGTCGGGGCTGATGTTCTCGACCTTGGCCTCGAGCCCGCCGTAGATGGAGAAGTCGTAGGCGGTGAACTTGACCAGCGCGTTTTGCTCGGGGCGGATGAAGGCGATGTCTTTCGGCGCCATGCGCGCTTCGAGCACGAGCTGGTCGTCGAGCGGCACGATCTCGACGATGTCCTTGCCGGGCTGGACCACCCCGCCCACCGTGTTGGCCAGCAGGCGCTGCACCCGGCCCCGCACCGGCGACTTCACCTGCGACTTCTCCACTTTGTCCGTCAGCGCCACCTGGCCTTCGTTCAGCGCGTTGAGCTTGCCCACCACTTCGGCCAGCTCCTTGCGCGCCTCGTTGCGAAAGGCGATCTCGGTCTCCTGGACCTTGCGCTGCGCCTCGCCGATGGCGGCCTGCACGCGGGCGATCTGCGCCGTGGACTGTTCGGCTTCACCACGGCTGCGCGAGACCTCGCGCTCCAGCCTCAGGATGTCGACCTCGCTCACGGCGCCCGTGGCGAGCAGCGGGCGTGTCTTGGCCAGCTCCTGTTGCCCGAGATCGAGCGAGCGTTCGGCCGAGCTTTTGCGCGAGCGCATCTCGGCCAGCTCCTGCTGGCGTTGCTGCAACTGCTGGTTGTTGATCGACAGCATGGTCGACAGCTCGGTGCGCTTGGCCTCGTACAAGGCTCGCTCGCCCTGGAGGATTCGCGCCTCCTCGGGGTCGTTGTTGGTCAGCGCGGGTGGTTGGAACTCGGCGCCGTCGGCGAGTGCGCTCAGGCGGGCCTGGCGCGCACGCAATGCGAAGCCCTGCGCCGCGCTCTCGCGCACGCCGGACGTGGCACGCGTTTCGTCGATCTTGAGCAGCAACTGGCCGGCTTCGACCACCTGGCCCTCTTTGGCCAGGATCTCCGACACCACGCCGCCATCCAGCGACTGCAACACCTGCAGTTGGCGCGACGGCACGACCTTGCCTTCCCCGCGCGTCACTTCGTCCACCTGCGCGAGCCCCGCCCAGAGCAGGAGCAGCAGTACCACCACCACCGAAGCCCGCACTATCTTCTGGGCGCGCTGCGTCTTGCTACGCGACATGACTTCGTCGGCCTGGTTCTCGAAGCTGCGAAAACCAGTTGCCTGTGCGGCGTTGGGGTCGGTGGCCGAACCGCCGAACACGCGATCGGTGAGCGGCGTGATGGCGACGCGCACCTTCTCCAGCACGGCCAGCACCCGGTTACCGGCCCTGCTTAGCTGCGCGTAGGTGCGGCCTTGCGGCTGCTCTGGAGTCTCTGGGCTCATGCGTTGCACCTCGCGAAGAGCTGGGCCTCTGGCCCAGCACGGCCTGCCGGGCAGGAGCGGAGCGACTGGGTGGCGGTCATTCTCATGCGGCCCTCGCGATGCGGCCCGTGGAGAGGGCTTCCATGATCCGGTCGCGCGGGCCATCGGCCACGATCTTGCCGCCGTCGATCACGATCACACGCGTCACGAGCGACAGCAGCGAGGTGCGGTGCGTGACCAGCACCACGGTCTTGTTGTGCGCGAAGTGGGTGATGTTCTGGGTGATCTGCGCTTCGGTGGTGAAGTCCATCGCGCTGGTGGGTTCGTCGAGCAACAGGATGGGCGCGTTGTGAAGCACGGCGCGGGCGATCCCGATGCCCTGGCGCTGCCCGCCCGAGAGCGATTCGCCCCGCTCGCCCACCGGCATGTCGAAGCCGCGCGGGTGCCGGTTGATGAAGCTCGACATGCCCGCCAGTTCGGCCGCTGCCACGATCGCGGAATCGTCGGCGTAGGGCAGGCCGAAGGTCACGTTCTCGCGCAGGGTGCCGTAGAAGAGCGTCACGTCCTGCGAGACGTAGCCCAGGTTGCGCCGCACGTCTGCCGGGTCGAGCTGCCGCAGGTCGATGCCGTCGAGCAGCACCGCGCCTTCGGTCGGTTGGTATAGGCCCATGATGAGCCGCTGGATGGTCGATTTGCCCGAACCCACGCGGCCGATCAGCGCCACGCGTTCGCCGGCGGTGATCTTGAAGCTCAGGCCGTCGAGTGCTGAATCCTGCCGGTTGGGGTAGCTGAACTTGACGTTGCGGAACTCGATGTCGCCGCGCAGCAGGGGGCGCTGGATGAAGTTGCCGCCCACCGGCCGCTCGACGGGTTTCTCCATGATCTTGTCGAGCGATTCGAGCGCGGTGCGTGCGCCCTGGTACTGCATCAGCAGGGCCACGATCTGGCCTGCGGGGCCGAGCGCCCGGCCGGCGAGCATCGACGCTGCGATCAGCGCGCCCATCGTCAGCTCGCGGTGGCCGATCAGGTAGACGCCGATGATCACGATGGACACCGTGACGGCCTGCGACAGCCAGCCGGTCAGCGATGTGGCGGTGGACGACATCTCGCGCATCTTCACGTTGGTGCGCGAGAGGAAGATGTTCGCGCGCTCCCACTTGGCTTGCACCACGCTTTCGGCGCCCAGCGACTTGATGGTCTCGATGCCGGTCAGGCTTTCGACCAGGGTGGCGTTGCGCTGCGCGCTGGCCTGGTAGGTGGTCTGGGCCAGCTCGTGCAGGCGGTACTGCAGCACGTAACCCATGATGAGTATCAGAGCGAAGCTCACCACCACGGGGATCGCCAGCCAGGGAGAGATCCATGCAAGCACCAGGATGAAGATCAGCGCAAAGGGCAGATCGATCAGTGCCGTGACGGTGGACGATGCGATGAAGTCGCGCATCTGCTCGAAGCCCCGCAGGTTCGATGCGAACGAGCCCACTGACTCGGGCCGGTTCTCGAGCCGCATGCCGAGCACCTTTTCCATCAGGCGCGAGGAGATCTGCACGTCGATGCGCGCGCTCGCCTCGTCCACGAAGTGGCTGCGCAGGCTGCGCATGAACACATCGGCGCACATGATGAGCACCACGCCGACCGACAGCGCCCAGAGTGTCTCGGTCGCGTTGTTCGGCACCACGCGGTCGTAGACGTTCATGCTGAACATCGGGAACACGAGACCGAACATGTTGATGAGCAGCGCGGCCCAGAGCACGTCGCGGTAGACGAATCGCTGGCCGACCATCGCGCCCCAGAACCAGTGCTTGACCTTGACGTTGCGTACTTCGGGCGTGCGCGCATCGAAGCGGAAATGAGGGCGCACGAACAGCACCACACCGGTGTAGAGCGCCGCCAGTTCACCTCGGCCGATGCTGACCGTGCCCTGGCCGGTCTCGGGCAGCAGCACGCGGGCGATCTCGCCACCGGCCTCCCAGCCCATCAGCACGCAGGCCTGGTTGTCTCGCAGGACCAGGATCGCCGGCAGCGAGGCCGCGTTGATCCGGTCCAGCGACAGACGCTGCAGCTTGGCCGACATGCCGGCGCGCGAGGCGGCGCGCTCGGCCAGATCGAGCGTGAGCAGGCCCTTGCCGTTGTTGCCCAGCGGCAGCCCCGCCGACAGCGAAGCTCGCGAGGCCGCCTGGCCGTGCAGGCGGCACACCTCGACCAGGCAGTCGAGAAGCGGGTCGGGGTTGATGAGGTCTTCGCGCAGGTGCGTGGTGGCACCGCCTGCAGCAGCGGCTTGCGAAGGGTGGGGTCCAGGTCCGGTATTGGGCATCGTGTGGGGTGTGTTCGCTCAGGCGATGTCGCCACAATGCAGACCAAAGCAGCCTTGCCGCCGGTCCTCGAAATAGCTCTTGAGGGTTTCGCGCACAGTACGGAAGGCGAGTTCTTCCCATGGGATCTCGTCTTCAGCAAAAAGCCGGACCTCGATGGTCTCGGGGCCGGGGTCGAATTCGGTGTCGAGCAGGCGCGCGCGGTAGAACAAATGCACCTGCCCGACGCGGGCCACGTTCAGCAGGCTGAACAGGCCTTGAAGCTCGATGCGGGCGCCCGCCTCTTCGACGGTCTCGCGCACGGCGCCTTCTTCGGTGGTCTCGCCGATCTCCATGAAACCTGCGGGCAGCGTCCAGAACCCGTGGCGCGGCTCGATGTTGCGGCGGCACAGAAGCACCTGTTCGCCCCACACCGGCACGGTGCCGACTACGTTCAGCGGGTTCTCGTAGTGGACCGTCGCGCACACCGTGCAGGTGGCGCGTTCGCGGTTGTCGTCGGCGGGGATCGTGTACTCCACTGCCGAGCCGCAGGCCTTGCAGTGTTTGAAGCTGCGTGGGGTGAACATCGGGGCAGTTTAGAGCGTGTGCGAGGAATGGGTGTAGGCGCAAGCCCTGCCTCGGCAACGTGTGTGCCCGCGTGGCATCATCGAATGCGTCTGCCCACCCTGGAGTCGCCGCCGATGACCTACGTGCTGCAAGTGCCCCGCACGCCCGCCGTGCCTGTTGCCGGCACCGAGCCGGGGGCTCAGTTCCCTGTCCACCGCATCTACTGCGTCGGCCGCAATTACGTCGACCACGCCATCGAAATGGGACACAGCGGGCGCGAGCCGCCGTTCTTCTTCATGAAGCCGGCCGACGCCGTGCTGCCCGTGGCCGAGGGCGAGGTGGGCGAGATGCGCTACCCGAGCCTCACCCGCGACCTGCACCACGAGGTCGAGCTGGTGGTGGCCATCGGCAAGGGCGGGCGAGACATCCGCGCGGCCGACGCGCTGAGCCATGTATGGGGTTACGCCGTGGGCCTGGACATGACCCGGCGTGATCTGCAGGGCGAGGCCAAGAAGCTCGGCCGCCCCTGGTGCATTGGCAAGGGCTTCGATCAATCAGCGCCCATCGGCCCGGTGCGCCCGGCGGCGCAGTGCTATGTCAACTCGGCCACGCGCATTGCGCTCGACGTGAACGGCACGCCCCGGCAGGGCAGTGTCATCGGCAAGCTGATCTGGAGCGTGCCCGAGATCATCGAGCAGCTCTCGACCGCGTGGGATTTGGCGCCCGGCGACCTCATCTTCACCGGCACGCCCGAAGGCGTGGCTGCGGTGCTCGAAGGCGATGTGCTGCATGCCCGCATCGACGGTGTGGGCACGCTGCAGGTCAAGATCAGCGCCAACTGAGCGGCCTGTCTTGAAGCTCTACAACTACTTTCGCTCGTCGGCGTCGTTCCGCGTTCGCATTGCGCTGGCCTTGAAGGGCCTGAGCTACGACTATGTTCCGGTGCACCTGGTCAGGAGCGAGCATCTCAAGGCGCCTTACGACAAGTTCCTGCCAGCGCATCTGTTGCCCGCGCTCGAAGACGGCGGCGAGCTTCTCACGCAGTCGCTCGCGATCATCGAGTACCTGGACGAAACCCACCCCGAACCGCCGTTGCTGCCGGCAGATGCCTTGGGGCGCGCCAGAGTGCGGGCCTTGTCGCTCGACATCGCCTGCGAGATCCACCCGCTCAACAACCTGCGCGTGCTGCGCTATCTCGTGCACGAGATGAAGCTGAGCGAGGAGCAGAAGAACGCCTGGTACCGGCATTGGGTCGAGTCGGGTCTGGAGACGGTGGAGCGCCAACTCGCCGCCAACCCTGCCACTGGCCGCTACTGTCACGGAGACACGCCCACGATGGCCGACGTGATCCTGGTGCCGCAGATCTTCAATGCCCAGCGCGTGGACTGCCGCACCGATCACGTCCCCGAGGTGATGCGCGTGTTCGACGAGTGCATGAAGCACGAGGCGTTCAAGGCGGCGCAGCCCTCGGCGTGCCCCGATGCAGCCTGATCCAGACTGGCTGAGGGCCGATTGGCGCCAACCCGGCGTCGCGAGCCTCATGAGCACGCGCTCGGGCGGCTGCAGTGCAGCCCCGTGGGACAGCATGAACCTCGGGGTCGCCGTGGGCGACGACCCGGCTCACGTGGCGCACAACCGCGCGCGGTTCGAGCAGGCGCTCGGCGGCGCGCGCCCGGTATTCATGAAGCAGGTGCATGGCACGCGCGTGCTGCGCCTGGTCGAGGCTGACCTCGGCCGGCCCGTTCAAGAGGCCGACGCCTGCATCACCACCGAGGCCGGTTTGGCATGCACGGTGCAGATCGCCGATTGCATGCCCGTGCTGCTGTGCGGCCCTGGCGTGGTGGGGGCCGCGCATGCGGGCTGGCGAGGCCTGGCCGGTGGCGTGATCGAAGCTACGGTGCGGGCAATGTGCGATGCAAGCGGCTGCGCCTCGAGCGAGATCGACGCCTGGCTCGGAGCTTGCATTGGCCCTGCATCGTTCGAAGTGGGGGCCGATGTTCTCGAAGGTTTCAATGCCGATCCGGCGCAGGCCGATGAGCTGCGCTTCAAGCCCTTGCGGCCCGGCAAGTGGCTTGCGAACCTGCCGCTACTCGCGCGTGACCGCCTGGCCGCGCTGGGCGTGGGGCAGGTCACGGGTGGCCAGTGGTGCACCGTCGGTGACACCCACGGCGGCCGCTCAAGGTTCTTTTCGTTCCGACGCGATGGCATCACCGGCCGCATGGCCGCTGCCATCTGGCGAACCTGACGCCGCCTCGGCCGACGCATCGGCCTGCGCACGCTCGGCGGCCTTGCGGGCGCGGTGCCGCATGGGCGCGCCCATCACGTACAGCACGATCGACAGCGGCAGCACGCCGTACAGCATCAGCGTGAAGAAGGCGCCCAATACCGTGCCGACGGGGCTCATCGCTTCGGCGGCCGCCATCATCACAACCACGAACATCCAACCGATGGCCACGAGATACATTTTTGTTCTTTCACCCGCCTGATCATGAAAGTGACGCAGGCTGCGGCGCACACTGTAGCGTTGCCGGCACCGCCAATACGAGCCCGCAAGGAGACACATGAGCAACAAGACAACGAGTGAACGCCCGGCGGCGCAGGCCTACGGTTCAACGGTGGGTGTCGCGTTCAAGGCCCTGACCGATCTGAACCTGCCATTCCCGGCCCTGAGTGAAGTGCAGGGCGAGTACCTCAGGGAGGCGACCGAGCTCTGGAACCGGGTGGTCAACCCGGCCAAGGCGGCGTCGGCCAAGCCGAACCTCGAAGACAAGCGCTTTGCCGACCCGTCGTGGGCGAGCAACCCCATGTCGGCATTCAACGCCGAGCTGTACCTGCTCAACGCACGCACCCTGACCCGGTTGGCCGAGAGCCTGCAGGGCGACGAGAAAACGCGCCAGCGTGTGCGCTTCGCCGTACAGCAGTGGCTGGCCGCGGCCTCGCCGAGCAACTACCTCGCGCTCAACCCCGAGGCCATGGGCTTGGCCATGAAGACGCAAGGCGAGAGCCTGTCGCAGGGCATCAAGCACTTGTGGCAAGACCTTCAGCAGGGGCACCTGTCGCAGACGGACGAATCGGTGTTCGAGGTGGGCCGCAACGTGGCCGTCACCGAAGGCAGCGTGGTCTTCGAGAACGAGCTGTTCCAGCTCATCGAATACAAGCCCACCACCAAGACCGTCTACGAGCGGCCACTGCTGATGGTGCCGCCGTGCATCAATAAGTTCTACATCCTCGATCTGCAGCCCGAGAACTCGCTCATCCGCCACGCGGTCGACCAGGGGCACCGGGTGTTCGTGATGAGCTGGCGCAACCCTGACGAGAGCATCGCCCGCAAGACCTGGGACGACTACATCACCGAAGGCCCGCTCGCGGCGATCGGTGTGGTGCAGGGCATCACCGGCGCCAAGACGATCAACACGCTCGGCTTCTGCGTGGGGGGCACCATCCTCGCTACGGCGCTGGCCGTGCTAGCCGCCCGCGGCGAGAAGCCGGCCGCCAGCATGACCCTGCTGACGACCTTCCTGGACTTCACCAACACGGGTGTCCTCGATCTCTTCGTCGACGAAGCCATGGTGCAGATGCGTGAGCTCACGCTCGGCCCCGACAGCGCGGGCGGCGGCAGCCTGCTCAAGGGCCAGGAGCTGGCCTCGACCTTCAGTGCCTTGCGGCCCAACGACCTGGTCTGGAACTACGTGGTGGGCAACTACCTCAAGGGCGAGACGCCGCCTGCCTTCGACCTGCTCTACTGGAACAGCGACAGCACCAACCTGCCGGGGCCGATGTACTGCTGGTACCTGCGCAACACCTACCTCGAGAACAACCTCGTCAAACCGGGCAAGACCAGCGTGTGCGGCGTGCCGGTCGATCTGGGGCGCATCGCCACACCCACGTACGTGTATGGCTCCAAGGAGGACCACATCGTCCCGTGGGACGGTGCCTACCGCAACACGCAGGTGCTCAAGGGCGCGAAGTGCCGCTTCGTGCTCGGCGCTTCGGGGCACATCGCAGGGGTCATCAACCCGCCCGCCAAGAAGAAGCGCAGCCACTGGATTGGCGGCGCCACGCTGCCGGCCACGCACCAGGCGTGGATCGAGAAGGCGACCGAGACAGCTGGCAGCTGGTGGCCCGACTGGGACGCATGGCTCAAAGGCCATTCCGGCAAGCAAGTGACTGCGCCCAAGTCACCCGGCAACAGACAATACAAACCGACCGAACCCGCACCGGGGCGTTACGTCAAGCAGAAGGCCTGACGCAAGCCGGCCCGCTTCCTGCAGAGACCTCTCACACCCAGACCCGACAAACAGGAGAACACCATGACTGACATCGTGATCGTTGCAGCCTCCCGCACCGCCGTGGGCAAGTTCGGCGGCAGCCTCTCCAAGGTGCCCGCGCCCGAACTGGGCGCCGCCGTGATCGCCGACCTGCTCAAGCGCACCAAGCTCACAGGCGACCAGATCAGCGAAGTGATCCTGGGCCAGGTGCTCACCGCCGGCTCCGGCCAGAACGCCGCGCGCCAATCGGTCATCAAGAGCGGCTTGCCCCAGTCGGTGCCCGCCCTGACGATCAACGCCGTGTGCGGCTCGGGCTTGAAGGCCGTGATGCTCGCGGCCCAATCTATCCGCGACGGCGACACCGAGATCGTCATCGCCGGTGGCCAGGAGAACATGAGCCTCGCGCCCCACGTGCTGCCCAACTCGCGCGACGGCCAGCGCATGGGCGACTGGAAGCTCGTCGATTCGATGATCACCGACGGCCTGTGGGACGTGTACAACCAGTACCACATGGGCATCACGGCCGAGAACGTGGCCAAGAAGTACAGCATCAGCCGTGAAGCGCAGGACGCGCTGGCGCTGGCCTCGCAGCAGAAGGCGGTGGCCGCTCAGGACGCCGGCAAGTTCAAGGACGAGATCGTGCCGTTCGTCATCCCGCAGAAGAAGGGCGATCCGCTGGTTTTCGCGGCCGATGAGTTCATCAATCGCAAGACCAATGCCGAAGCGCTCGCGGGCCTGCGCCCGGCCTTCGACAAGGCCGGCGGCGTGACCGCCGGCAATGCCTCAGGCATCAACGATGGTGCCGCGGCGGTGCTCGTCATGACCGCCAAGAAGGCCGATCAGCTGGGCCTCACGCCGCTGGCGCGCATCAAGAGCTTTGCCACGGTCGCGCTCGATCCTTCCCTCATGGGCATGGGCCCGGTCCCGGCGTCGCAGCGGGCGCTGCAACGCGCTGGCTGGAAGCCGGCCGATCTCGACCTGCTCGAAATCAACGAAGCCTTTGCTGCACAAGCGTGCGCCGTCAACAACGAGATGGGCTGGGACGTGAGCAAGGTCAACGTCAACGGCGGTGCGATTGCCATCGGGCACCCCATCGGTGCATCGGGTTGCCGCATTCTGGTGACGCTTCTGCACGAAATGCAGCGCCGCAACGCCAAGAAGGGGATCGCCAGCCTGTGCATCGGCGGCGGCATGGGCGTTGCACTGACGGTGGAGCGCTGAGCCGCGGAATTGCACTGCTATGGGGGGAACCCGGTTGACCGGGTTGTCGCCGGGCGCGACGCTACAGAATCGAATCTTTAAAGGAGAAAAACAATGAGCAAGAAGGTCGCATACGTCACCGGGGGCATGGGTGGCATCGGAACCACCATGTGCCAGCGTTTGCACAAGGATGGTTTCACGGTCGTGGCCGGTTGCGGCCCGAGCCGCGATTTCAAGAAGTGGCTCGACGAGCAGAAGGCACTCGGCTACTCCTTCCACGCCTCGGTCGGCAACGTCGGCGATTGGGATTCCACGGTCGCTGCCTTCCAGCAGACCAAGGCCGAGCTGGGCCCGATCGACGTGCTGGTCAACAACGCCGGCATCACTCGCGACGGCATGTTCCGCAAGATGAGCCGCGCCGACTGGGACGCGGTCATCGAGACCAACCTGACCAGCCTGTTCAACGTGACCAAGCAGGTCATCGACGACATGCTCGAGCGCGGCTGGGGCCGCATCATCAACATCTCGTCCGTCAACGGCGAGAAGGGGCAGTTCGGACAGACCAACTACTCCGCGGCCAAGGCGGGCATGCACGGCTTCACGATGGCGCTCGCGCAAGAGGTGGCCAACAAGGGCGTGACGGTGAACACCGTGAGCCCGGGCTACATCGCGACCGACATGGTCAAGGCCATCCGCCAGGACGTGCTCGACAAGATCGTGGCCGGCATCCCGGTCAAGCGCCTGGGCACGCCGGACGACATCGCCTCCATCGTGTCGTGGGTGGCCTCCGACGAATCCGGCTTTGCGACCGGGGCCGACTTCTCGGTCAACGGCGGCCTGCACATGGGCTGATGCGGCGTCGCCCCGGCGCATGCCGGGGCCTGCTGCAGGCACGGCTTGCGACAATGCGGGGCCCGGCGATCGCCGGGACACCGCACCGATTGCATGTCTGCCACCTTTCACATTGCGTTCTACCGCTTCGCCGCGCTGCATGACCCGCATGCTGTCGCGGCGAACCTTCGCCTGCTCGCCGCCGATCTGCTGGGCAGCGTGCTGGTGGCGCATGAAGGGATCAACGGCGTGCTTGCCGGGCCCGCTGGCGCGCTCGACGCCTTCGAGCGCGGGCTGCAGCAAGACGTTCGTTTCGCCGGCATCGTTTTCAAACGCAGTGCCTGCCGCACGCCGCCGTTTGCGCGGTTGAAGGTTCACGTCAAACCGGAGATCGTGGCCGTGGGTGTGCCTGGCGGAGGGGCGTCGGCCGATACCCTCGTCGACCCGATAGCTTGGCGCGAGTTGATCGCGCGAGACGATGTGGTCGTGCTCGACAACCGCAACAGATTCGAGTACCGGCTGGGCCACTTCAGGAACGCCATCGACCCGGGCGTCACCAACTTCCGCGACTTCCCGCGCTACGTGCAGGCGCACGCAGCGCAGTGGCAGGCCGAAGGCAAGACGGTGGCGATGTACTGCACCGGGGGCATTCGCTGCGAGAAGACCAGTGCATGGATGCAGGGCCTGGGGCTGCGCGTGCGTGAACTCGAGGGCGGCGTCCTGAACTACTTTCAAAGCCTGCCCGATGCCGAGCGCGAGTGGGACGGCGAGTGCTTCGTGTTCGACAACCGCATTGCGCTCGACACGCGCCTGCAAGAGACCGACACCACGGCTGAACAGGTCTATGCCGATGAACCCGACGGCGAATGGCGTCTGCAGCGCGCACGGCGCCTCGATGCCGCCGGTTGACGAGGTGCGCGATGGCGTGGGTCGCAGTTGCGTGGCCCTGCCGGGGCATGGCGACTGGCCCACGCAGATCGATTTTCTTGCTCACCGCTTTCCGCAGATCGCGCGCAGCGAATGGCTGGCTCGGGTGGAAAGCGGTGACGTGGTCGATGAGTCCGGCGCGGCTGTTAGGCCAGAGTCGCCGTTTACCCCGCATCGCAAGCTGTACTACTACCGGCGGCTGGCCGCCGAGCCGCGCATTCCCTTTGACGAGGCGGTGCTGTACCAGGACGACTTCATCGTCGTGGCCGACAAGCCGCACTTCCTGCCCGTCACGCCATCGGGCCGCTACCTGCAAGAGACGCTGCTGGTGCGCCTGAAGCGCAAGCTCGGCATCGACACCTTGGCCCCGGTGCACCGCATCGACCGCGAGACGGCCGGCCTGGTGCTGTTCACGGTGCAACCCGCTACCCGGGGCCGCTACCAGGCGCTGTTTCGCGAGCGCGCGGCTGAAAAGCGCTACGAAGCCATCGCCCCCTGGCGGGCAGGCTTGCCTTCGATTTACCGCAGCCGCTTGGAAGAGGGCGATTCATTCATGACGATGCATGAAGCGCCCGGCGAGCCGAATGCCGAAACGACCGTCGAGCTGCTGGAGCGCCATGGCGCACTGGCGCGCTACGGCCTGCGCCCCTTGAGCGGCAAGCGACATCAGTTGCGCGCGCACATGGCGGCACTGGGCGTGCCCATCGTCAACGACCAGATCTATCCGACTCTGCAGCCCGAGGCCGCGGTGCCCGACTACACGCGGCCCTTGCAGTTGCTGGCTCGCTCGCTCGCGTTCACCGACCCGATCAGCGGCGAACTACGCCGATTTGAGAGCCGCCATCGCCTCGCCCATGCGGATGGCACCACCGGGCTTCCATGACGGGTTGAACTGCAGCGGCCCTTGCGGGAAGAGCATCACCACCGTGGAGCCCAACAGAAAGCGGCCCATCTCCTCGCCTTGCCTGAGCGTGATCTGCTGACCCTGGTTCGATTCAGGGTAGTGCCATTCACGCAGATGGCCGGGGCGCGGCGGGTTGACGACGCCGTGCCACACCGTCGCCATGCTGCCCACGATGGTGGCACCCACCAGCGCGAGCACGAACGGGCCGCCTGCCGTCTCGAAGACGCACACCACGCGCTCGTTGCGCGCGAACAGCCCCGGCACGCCGCGCGCGGTGGTCGGGTTGACGGAGAACAGCGCGCCCGGCACGTGAATCATCCGAGTCAGGCGGCCGTCGCAAGGCATGTGGATGCGGTGGTAATCGCGCGGGCTCAGGTACAGCGTGGCGAAATGACCGTTGTCGAAGCGGGTGGCCAGCGCGGCATCGCCGCCCACGAGCGCCGTGGTGGTGTAGCGGTGCCCCTTGGCCTGGAAGATCAGGTCGCGTTCGATGGCGCCGAACTGGCTGATGGCGCCGTCTACCGGGCAGGTGAGGTCGGCGTCGAGCAACGGTCGCGCGCCTGGCTTCAGCGCACGCGTGAAGAACTCGTTGAAGGTCGGGTAGCTGGCGGTGTCGGGGTTGGCCGCTTCGTTCATGTTCACGCCGTAGCGCTTCACGAACCAGTCGATCACCTGGGTGGTGAGCGTGCCGCCCTGTGCGCGGGCCGCCCGGCCAGCCAGGGCCGTGAGCGCCTGCTTGGGCATGAGGTATTGCGGCAGGACGGCGAGGCGGTCGGACAAGGCGGTCACCCAAGGTGAGGAAAGGGGCGGAATTCTAGCCAGCGGGCCTATATGGGTCAGGCGGAGATGGCGTCGAGCAGTTCGGTCTCGATCTCGATCTGGGCCCTGTTTTGCTGCAGGGCCGAGCCGTCGATCAGGAAGGTGTCTTCGACCCGTTCGCCCAGCGTCGTGATCTTGGCGAGTTGCAGGTTGATGCTGTGGCGCGCCAGCACGCGCGCGATGGAATAGAGCAGGCCCGAGCGGTCGCTGGCTGATACGCCCAGCAGCCAGCGCTGCCCGCGCTCGTCGGGCCGCAGCGTCACGCGCGGCGTGACGGGGAAGGACTTCACCCGCCGCGAGAGCCGCCCGCGCGAGGGTTCGTGCAGGGGCCCGTCGGCCTTGAGCGCGAGAGTGGCCTGCGTCTCGACCAGCGAGATCAGGTCGCGATAGTGCTGCTGATCGACCTGCGGGCTGATCACCTGGAAGGTGTCGAGCGCGTAGCCCGCGGTGGTGGTGTGGATCTTCGCGTCCAGGATGTTGAAGCCGGCGCTTTCGAAGTAACCGCAGATGCGGGCGAAGAGGTCGGTCCGGTCGGGCGCGTAGACGAGCACCTGCAAGCCCTCGCCGAGCGAAGACAGCCGCGCACGCACGATCGGTTCGGTGGTGCTGACGTGGCGGAACAGCGAGCGCGCATGCCAGGCGATGTCGCCCGCATCGTGGCGCACGAAATAGCTCAGCTCCAGCGTCTTCCACAGCGCCGTCTCGGTGTCGGGCAGCATCGAGTACAGGTTGAGCGTGTGCCGTGCTTCCTGCTTGCGGGCCTCGATCTCGGCGTCCAGGTTGGGCCGCGAGCCGCCCAGCGCACGCAGCGTGAGGCGGTACAGGTCTTCCAGCAGCTTGCCCTTCCAGGCGTTCCAGACCTTGGGGCTCGTGCCGCGAATGTCGGCGACCGTCAGCAGGTACAGCGCCGTCAGCCGGCGCTCGTTGCCCACCAGCTTGGCAAAGGACTCGATCACGTCGGGGTCGCTCAGGTCTTCTTTCTGGGCGATGCGCGACATGGTGAGGTGGCCTTTCACCAGGAACTCGATCAGCAGGGCGTCTTCGCGGCCGATGAGGTGATCGCGGCAGAAGCGACGCACCTCGAACGCGCCCAGGTCGGAGTGGTCGCCACCGCGGCCCTTGGCCACGTCGTGGAACAGGGCGGCCACGTACAGCACCCACGGGTCGTCGAAGGTGGAGGCTAGCTGCGAGCAGAACGGGTATTCGTGCGCGTGCTCGGCGATGAAGAAGCGGCGCACGTTGCGCAGCACCATCAGGATGTGCTGGTCGACCGTGTAGACGTGGAACAGGTCGTGCTGCATCTGTCCCACGATGCGGCGGAACACCCACAGGTAGCGCCCGAGCACGCTGGTCTGGTTCATCAGGCGAAAGGCGTGCGTCTGGCCTTCGGGCGCCTTCAGGATCTGCATGAAGGTGTCGCGATTGGCCGGGTCGCGGCGGAACTCGCTGTCCATCACCTCGCGGGCGTTGTAGAGCGCACGCAGCGTGCGCGCCGACAGGCCTTCGACCCCGTGCGACTGCTGGAAGACGAGAAAGGTCTCCAGGATCGTGTGCGGGTTGCGTTCGTACAGGTCGTCGCTGGCCACTTCGAGCATGCCGGCGCGGTCCAGGAAGTGCTCGTTGATCGGCCGCATCGGCGCATCCTGCGAGCCGTACACACGCTCCTCGATGTTGAGCACCAGGATCTGGTTGAGCTGCGCCACCGCCTTGGCGGCCCAGTAGTAGCGGCGCATCAGAACTTCGGAGACTCGCTGGCCCTTGGTCGCCTTGTAGCCGAAGCTCTCGGCCACCGCGGTCTGCAGGTCGAACACCAGCCGGTCTTCGCGCCGGCCCGCCACCATGTGCAACCGCGCGCGGATCAGCCGAAGCAGGCCTTCATTGCGCTGCAACTGCTTCACTTCGAAGGGCGTGATCAGGCCCTTGGCGGCCAGTTCGGTCCAGCTCTTGCCGAGGCCTGCAGCGCGGGCGACCCAGATCAGCATCTGCAGGTCGCGCAGGCCGCCCGGGCTTTCCTTGCAGTTGGGTTCCAGCGAGTAGGGCGTGTCTTCGTACTTCTGATGGCGCTGGCGCATCTCGAGCGTCTTGGCGCGCAAGAAGGCCTTGGGGTCCATGGCTTCGTCGTTGGCGCGCCGGAAGGTGCCGAACAGGCGCCGCGATCCGCACAGGAAGCGCGATTCGAGCAACGCCGTCTGCACAGTCACATCACCCAGCCCCTCGGCCACGCATTCGTCGACCGTGCGCACGCTGGAGCCGATCTCCAGGCCGATGTCCCAGCAGGCGGTGATGAAGCCTTCGACGGAGGACTTGAGTGCGTCGTTCGACGAGCCCGCCAGCCGCGCGTTTGCCAGCGCGTCGCCGGGGGGCAGCAGCACGAGCACGTCGACATCGGAGTGCGGGTAGAGCTCGCCACGGCCGTAGCCACCAACCGCCACCAGCGCCGCGCCGGGGGGCATCATCGCGTGCTCCCAGAGCTGGTTCAGGGTCTGGTCGACGTGGCGTGCCAGTGCGCGCACGAGCCGCGCAGCCGCCGGTGCCGTTGCCCGCGACTGCCGGAAATGATCCAGCAGCGCTGCCTTGCCTTCACGAAAGCGAGCGCGCTGCTCGCTGATGCTTCGAACGCCTGCGGGAGGCGCCCCCGACTCCGGCACAGCGGACATCGTTCAGGCCGCTGCCTTGTCAGGCGCCGTCACGAAGGCCGGCGGGGGCGGGCTGCCGGCGGACAGCGTGAGGATCTCGTAGCCGGTCTCGGTGACGAGCACCGTGTGCTCCCACTGCGCCGAGAGCGAGCGGTCGCGCGTGACGATGGTCCAGCCGTCGCCCGTCTCGCGGATGTCGCGCCGGCCGGCGTTGATCATCGGCTCGATGGTGAACACCATGCCCGGCACCAGCTCTTCGAGCGTGCCGGGGCGGCCGTAGTGAAGAACCTGCGGCTCCTCGTGGAACTTCTGGCCGATGCCATGGCCGCAGAACTCGCGCACGACGGTGAAGCCCGCGTTCTCGGCGAAGGTCTGGATCGAGTGGCCGATATCGCCCAGGCGAGCGCCAGGCTTGACTTTGGCGATGCCCTTCCACATGGCGTCATACGTCATCGCGCACAGGCGCTTGGCGGCGATCGAGCCGTCGCCCACCACGAACATGCGGCTGGTGTCGCCGTGCCAGCCGTCCTTGATGACGGTGACGTCGATGTTGACGATGTCGCCGTTCTTCAGCGGCCGGTCGTTCGGGATGCCGTGGCACACCTGATGGTTGATCGAGGTGCAGATCGACTTGGGGTAGGGCGTGTAGCCCGGCGGCTGGTAGTGCAGCGGCGCCGGGATGGCCTGCTGCACGTTCACGATGTGGTCGTGCGCGAGGCGGTCGAGCTCTTCGGTGCTGATGCCGGGCTTGACGTGCGGCGTGAGCATGTCCAGCACTTCGGAGGCGAGCCGTCCGGCGATGCGCATGGCTTCGACGTCGGCTGCGGTTTTGATCGTGATCGTCATGGGGCGGGATTATCTCACCGGCCCCGTAAAATGCAGGGTTTCCACGGCCAAGCCCCATCCCCGGGCGGGCCACCCAACCGCACCCGAGCCCCAGCGTGACTTCCACCCCCAAGCATCTGCTGCATTTCGAGGGCGGCAACGCCTTGTCCGCATTCCGCGTCCAGGCCTTGCTGCCAAGGCTTCAAGCGGTGAACCCGCGCATCACCGGCGTCCACGCCCGGCATGTGCACTGGGTCTGGAGCGAGTCGGCACTCGATGCATCTGCCCGCGACAAGCTGGCTGCCTTGCTGGCCTACGGCGATGCCTACGCAGGCCCGCAGGACGGCGCGTTGATCGTGGTGGCACCGCGCCTGGGCACCGTGTCGCCCTGGGCTTCCAAGGCGACCGATATTGCCCACAACTGCGGTCTGGCCATCAAGCGGGTGGAGCGCGTCACCGAATACCGGCTCAGTTTGAAGAGCGGGCTGCTCGGCGGCACCAAGCCCCTCAGCGCCGACGATCTGCAGGCCGCAGCCGCGCTGCTGCACGACCGCATGACCGAAAGCGTGCTGCTGGCCCGCGATGACGCCACGCATCTCTTCGACGAACAACCCGGAAAACCGATGGAGCACGTCGATGTGCTGAGCCGGGGCCGTGCCGCGCTGGAACAGGCCAACACCACGTTCGGCCTGGCGCTCAGCGACGACGAGATCGAGTATCTGGTCAGCGCTTTCACCGGCCTCAAGCGCAACCCGACCGACGTCGAGCTGATGATGTTCGCGCAGGCCAACAGCGAGCACTGCCGTCACAAGATCTTCAACGCGCAGTTCACCATCGACGGCGTGGCGCAAGAGAAGTCGATGTTCGGCATGATCCGCAACACGCACCAGCTCGCGCCCCAGCACACGGTCATCGCCTACAGCGACAACGCTTCGGTGATGGAGGGCGGCCCCACCGAGCGCTGGCTGCCGCAGGGTTACACCAACGCCCCGCAGTACGGTGCTCGCCAGGAGACGGTGCACGTGCTGATGAAGGTGGAGACGCACAACCACCCGACGGCCATCTCGCCCTTCCCGGGCGCTTCCACCGGCGCTGGCGGCGAGATCCGCGACGAAGGCGCCACCGGCCGGGGTTCCAAGCCCAAGGCGGGCTTGACCGGTTTCAGCGTTTCCAACCTCCACTTGCCCGGCACCAAGGAGCCCTGGGAGCAGGTGCGCTACGGCAAGCCCGAGCACATCGCCAGCCCGCTGCAGATCATGGTCGACGGCCCGCTGGGTGGCGCGGCGTTCAACAACGAGTTCGGACGCTCCAACCTGGGTGGCTACTTCCGGGTCTACGAGCAGCAGGTCGGTGACCTGGTGCGCGGTTATCACAAGCCCATCATGATCGCGGGCGGCCTGGGCACGATCTCGGATTCGCAGACGCAAAAGATCGAGTTCCCGGCTGGCACGCTGCTCGTCCAGCTGGGCGGCCCCGGCATGCGCATCGGCATGGGCGGCAGTGCAGCCAGCTCGATGGCGGCAGGCGCCAATGCCGCCGAGCTCGACTTCGACTCGGTGCAGCGAGGCAACCCCGAGATCCAGCGCCGTGCGCAAGAGGTCATCAACCACTGCTGGGCGCTGGGTGACGTGAACCCCATCCTCGCGATCCACGACGTGGGTGCGGGCGGTATTTCCAACGCCTTCCCGGAGTTGGTAGACGGCGCCGGCCGCGGCGCGCGCTTCGACCTGAGCAAGGTCCCGCTGGAAGAGAGCGGCCTGGCGCCGAAGGAAATCTGGTGCAACGAAAGCCAGGAGCGCTACGTCATGGCGGTGCGCGCCGACGCGCTGCCGCTGTTCCAGGCCATGTGCGAGCGGGAGCGTTGCCCGTTTGCCATCGTGGGCATCGCCACCGATGCGAAGCAACTCACGCTGGATCAGCCCGACACTGACGACCGCGCCATCGACATGCCGATGGAGGTGCTGCTGGGCAAGCCGCCCAAGATGCATCGCAAGGTGGAGCGCGTGACCCGCACGCTGCCCGCGCTGAACCTGAACGACGTGTCGCTCGACAAGGTGGCCTTCGACGTGCTGCGCCACCCGACCGTGGCCAGCAAGCGCTTCCTCGTGACCATCGGCGACCGCACGGTGGGTGGCCTGAATCACCGCGACCAGATGGTCGGCCCCTGGCAGGTGCCGGTGGCCGACGTGGCCGTCACGCTGGCCGACTACAGCGGCTTCCGCGGCGAGGCCATGAGCATGGGCGAGCGCACGCCGCTGGCCGCGCTCGACGCGCCGGCCTCGGGCCGCATGGCGGTGGGCGAGGCGATCACCAACCTGCTGGCGGCGCCGATCGAGCTGCCGCGTGTGAAGCTGAGCTGCAACTGGATGGCCGCCTGCGGCGAGCCGGGCGAAGACGCCGCGCTGTACGACACGGTCAAGGCCGTCGGCATGGATCTCTGCCCGGCTTTGGGCATCAGCGTGCCGGTCGGCAAGGACAGCCTGTCGATGCGCACCCGCTGGAGCGACGGCAACGCGAGCAAACAGGTCACCGCCCCGGTGAGCCTGATCGTCTCGGCCTTCGCCACGCTTTCCGACGTGCGGCCCACGCTCACGCCGCAACTGCAACCGGGCGACACCACGCTGATCCTGATCGATCTCGGCAATGGCCAGAACCGCATGGGTGGCTCGATGCTGGCCCAGGTCCTCAACCAGTTCGGGAACGAAGTTCCCGACCTCGACGAACCGCAGCAATTGAAGGCGCTCGTCGATGCCATCAACCAGTTGCGCAGCGAAGGCAAGCTGCTGGCCTACCACGACCGCAGCGACGGTGGCCTGTGGGCGGCGGCCTGCGAGATGGCCTTCGCCGGCCACCTCGGTGTCAGCCTCAACATCGACATGCTCGTGACCGAGGGCGATGGCATCAGCGACAGCCGCGCCGAGTTCGGCGACTCCAAGAACTGGGCTGGCCAGGTAAGTGCGCGGCGCGCCGAGCTTAGCCTGCGCGCGCTCTTCAACGAAGAACTCGGTGCCCTGATCCAGGTGCCGACCGCGGTGCGCAACGACGTGATGCAGGTGCTGCGCGAGCACGGCCTGTCCAAGCACAGCCACTTCGTCGGCAAGCCGAATGACAAGGGCGTGGTCGAGGTCTGGCGCGACGCGCAATCCATCTTCAATGCGCCGCTGCGCGATCTCCACCAAGCCTGGGACGAGGTGAGCTGGCGCATCGCCCAGCTGCGCGACAACCCCGCCTGCGCCGATGCCGAGCACGCAACCGCGGGCCGTGCCGACGACCCCGGCCTGCACGTCCACCTCACGTTCACGCCCGCGGCGCCGGCCATCAAGGCCACGCGCCCCAAGCTGGCGATCCTGCGCGAACAGGGTGTCAACAGCCACATCGAGATGAGCTACTCGATGGACCAGGCCGGCTTCGACACCTTCGACGTGCACATGAGCGATCTGCAGACCGGTCGCGCACGCTTGGACCAGTTCCAGGGCTTCATCGCCTGCGGCGGCTTCTCTTACGGCGACACCCTGGGCGCCGGAGAAGGCTGGGCGCGCTCGGTGATGTTCAACCCCGTGCTGGCCGAGCAGTTCGCCGCCTTCTTCCAGCGCACCGACACCTTCGCGCTCGGTGTGTGCAACGGCTGCCAGATGATGGCTGCGCTGTCGCCCATCATCCCTGGCGCGCAGGCCTGGCCCAAGTTCACCCGCAACAAGAGCGAGCAGTTCGAGGCACGCCTGAGCCTGGTCGAGGTGCTGGAAAGCCCGTCGATCTTCTTCACGGGCATGGCCGGCAGCCGCCTGCCCATCGCGGTGGCGCACGGCGAGGGCTTCGCCGATTTCTCGCAACGCGGCGACGCGAAGGCAGTGCACCGCGCCATGCGCTTCGTCGACAACACCGGCGCAGCCACCGAAGCCTACCCGGCCAACCCCAACGGCAGCCCCGACGGCCTCACCTCGGTGACCACGCCCGACGGCCGCTTCACCGTGCTGATGCCGCACCCCGAGCGTGTGTTCCGCAATGTATTGATGAGCTGGACCTCGGGCGACAAGAGCGAGCAAAGCCCGTGGATGCAGATGTTCCGCAATGCCCGTCGCTGGGCCGATTGAATCAAATCAGGGAGACAGATTTCATGCACAAGACGCCGGTCAAGTACCTGGTCCTGATCGAATCCGATGGCGCCATGGTCGCCAAGCTCTACGACAGCGCCTTCGTTCACGTGAACGACATCGACGCCGGCTCCGAAGAGGTGGCCGTGATGACCAAGGGCCTCACCCCGGCCAAGGACGCGAACAACGCGACCTGGGCCAAGGTGCTGGTGGGCCACGGCGAGCCGGAACGCCGCGCAGCACAGGTCTTCACGCTGGACGTCTGAGCCCATGGACATCGCAATTGCCGGTGGTGGCATCGGCGGCCTGACCCTGGCCCTCGCATTGCATCAGCGTGGCATCTCGTGCACGGTCTACGAGGCCGCGCCGCAGCTTCGCCCGCTGGGCGTGGGCGTGAATCTGCTGCCTCACTCGGTGAAGGAGCTCGCCGATCTGGGGTTGCAGGAATCGCTGGCGGCGACTGCCATCGAGACTGCATCGCTCACCTACTACAACAAGTTCGGGCACACGATCTGGAGCGAGCCGCGCGGGCTGGCCGCGGGCTACCCGGTGCCGCAGTACTCCATCCACCGTGGCGAGCTGCACATGATCCTGCTCGAGGCGGTGCTGCATCGTCTGGGATCAGAGCGCGTGGTGCTGGGCCACCAGCTCACCGGCTTCCTGAATGCGGGGCAGAAGGTTCAGGCGAGCTTCCAGCGCCTGAGCGATGGGACTGCGGTGACTGTCGAAGCCGATGCGCTCGTCGCCGCCGACGGCATCCACTCCGCCGCGCGCAAGCAGATGTGGACGGACGAAGGCGCCCCGCGCTACGGCAAGCGCGTGCTGTGGCGCGCCATCACCGAGGGCGAGCCGTTTGGCGACGGCCGCTCGATGTTCATGGCCGGCCACCCCGACGTGAAGTTCGTCGCTTACCCGATCTCGCGCAAGCTGGCCGAGCAGGGCCGCTCGCGCATCAACTGGATCGCGGAGCTGTCGGTCCCCGAAATGCCGTCGCGCACCGACTGGAACCGCGAGGTCGACCCCAGCGTCTTCGCCGGCCCCTTCCAGGGCTGGAAGTGGGAGTGGATCGACATCCCGGCGCTGATCCGCGGCGCCTCGAAGGTTTACGAGTTCCCGCTGGTCGACCGCGACCCGCTGCCGCACTGGCGCCAGGGCCGCGTCACCTTGCTGGGCGATGCGGCGCACCCCATGTACCCCATCGGCTCGAACGGTGCCTCGCAGGCCATCCTCGACGTGCGGGCGCTCGCTGACGCGCTGACCGGCAAGGGCCAGATCGAAGCCGCGCTCGACGCCTACGAGGCCGAGCGCCTGCCCAAGACGGCCAACATCGTGCTGCTCAACCGCCAGAACGGGCCCGAGCAGGTGATGGCCATCGCCGAGCAGCGCGCACCCGAGGGCTTCAAGCACATCCACGACGTGATGCCGCGCGAAGAACTCGAAGGCATCGCCGCCCGCTACAAGCAGGTGGCGGGCTTCGACAAGAGCCAGGTCGCCCAGAAACGCTGAGTGGTCAGCGCGACCCGTACACCACTGCGCGGATGAACTCGGCGGTGGTGGCGCCGAGTTGCGGCAGTTCGTCAACGCGGTCTTGCTCCACCTTCTGCAGCACCAGTTCGTTCACGCCGCCGACGATGCTCATGGCCAGTTCGCCTGAGAGCGGGGGGTGCTGGCGACCGTCGTGCGGGCGGTTGACCACCTCGACGATGAAGTCGGCCAACTGTTGGTTGACGCGTCGGCGCGCCTGCAGCCCGAGCGGGCCGAGGCTGAGGATGGCGATGAACAACGTCTTGATCAGGCCGGGGGCGCTGGCCATGGTGGTGAGGTACGCCGTCAGCGCCCGCTCGGCCTGGGTGAGCGGGTCCTGGGTCGTGTCGAGCGCATCGCGCAGCACGCCCAGCGCCTGCTTGCTGGCGGCCTCGTAGAGCGCCACGAAGCAGTCTTCCTTGCTCGCGAAGTGTTCGTAGAAGGTGCGCCGCGACACTCGCGCAATGGCGGCCAGGTCGGCGATGGTGGTGTCGGCGTAACCCTTGCGGGCAACGGCTTCGCCCATTGCGTCGAGCAGGCGGCGGCGGTGGCTGGCATCCGGTGCGGCTGAATGAGGCATGAGATCACGATCGGTCGAAATTGGTACTTGACAGTACCACGGGTGGCCGGCAGATTCACGGCATTGGTACCCACGCGTACCAGATCATGGAGACTGAACGTGACCGACCTCGTGGTTCGCCGCCTGCTGATCGACCTGGAAGCCCCCATCCCGCGCCGCTGGTGCGGTGGCGACGCCTTTCGCACCGCCTTGTTCAATGCCTTGTCGATGAGCTTCCCGGTGGGCGAGCAGTTCTTCATCGACTCGCTGCGCTCAGGCATGAAGCAGCTGCCCGAGAACGAGCGCGAGCGCTTCGAGAAGGAAGTGCAGGGCTTCATCGGCCAGGAGGCCACGCACCGGCGCATCCACGGCCTTTTCAACGGCCACCTCGACAAGCAGGGCTACACCAACACCTGGGAACAGCGCATCACGAAGCGCACGCCGATCTTCGATCAGGTTGATGCGCGCCACGTGGTCGCCACCACCGCGGCCACCGAGCACTTCACCGCCATCCTGGCCGAATGGATGCTCGAGAACACCTGGGCACTGGCCGATGCCGAACCGCGCCTGCGCACGATGTGGATGTGGCACGCCTCCGAAGAAAGCGAGCACCGCAGCACCGCGTTCGATGTCTACGTGGCGCTGGGTGGCAACCACGAATGGCGCGTGAAGTGGTTCAAGCGCGTGACCACGCTCTTCCTCACGGATGTGGCGCGCCAGACCGTGCGCAACCTGTGGCACGACGGGGCGCTCTTCAGCTTCAAGACCTGGCGCAGCGCCTGGGGCTACCTGTTCGGCAAGAGCGGGCTGGTGCGCAAGACGTATGGGCCGTGGAAGGCGTATCTGCGCGAAGACTTTCACCCGCGGCAGCAGGACGATGCCTTGTCGCAGGCGTGGTTGAAGGAGAACGCGGGGCAGTTCTCGGTGGTGGGGCGGTAGGTGGAGCGGGGCTTCGATACCTCAGCCTGAGCGGACAGAGGTGCTCGAAGAAGAGCGTTCGCGCATCACCACCCGCTCAGGCTGAGGTATCGAAGCCCCACGCCAACCCCTTCACCAACCCCGCATACCTACGCCGCACACCTACGCCGCGGAAACCTCCACCGCCACCCCTCCCAGCACCGCATTCCCCGACAGCGGATCACGCAAGCGCTCGTCCAGCACCGCATTGAAGTTTGCCCCCGGGCGCTCGGCTGCCACGCCCAGGCGGGCGCCGGGCAGGTGGTGGCCCCAGCCATGCGGCAGGCAGATGACCCCGGGCATCACGCTGTCGCTCACCTCCACGTGTGCCTCGATGGCTGCGCCCTCGTGGCCTGCGATGCGTGCGGTCGCACCGTCTGACAAGCCAAGCCGCGCCGCATCGGTTGGGTTCACGATCGCGGTGCAGCGGAACGGCCCCTTGGCCAGCAGCGGCAGGTTGTGCATCCAGCTGTTGTTCGAGCGCACGTGGCGGCGGCCGATCATCACCATCTCGGGCAGCGGCGCAGTCAGATCGGCGGCTGCGCGTTGCAGGTCGTCGCGCAGCAGCGGCGGTGCGAGTTCGACCTTGCCGCTGGGCGTGCGCAGCACCTCGGGGATGCGTGCCTGCAGGGGCCCGAGGTCGATGCCGCCTTCGGCCGCCGCCACCTTGGCGAGCGTCAGGCCCTCTGGGTTCTGCCCGAAGCGGTCTCCGTAGGGCCCGCTGCGCAGCGACAGATCGAGCCTGCGCTCCGGGCCGGTGTGGGCCGAGATCTCGCGCATAACCGCCTGTGCCTGCTCGCCGAAGCCACGCTGCAGCTCGGCGAAGACCATCTCGTCGTCGAGCTGCTGCACGTCGGCACGCGCCCCCTTGCCGTTGAACAGGCCAATGAGCTTGACCATGATCTGCCAGTCGCGCAGGTGGCCCGTGGGGGCAGGCAGGGCCGGGGCGCTGTAGCGCACGTGGTTGCGGTAGGCGAACTGGGGCAGCGCCACGTCGAAATGCGCATCTTCCAGCGGCGCGAGGCCGGGCAGGATCACATCTGCGTGGCGCGTGGTCTCGTTGAGGTAGATGTCGTAGCTGAGCATGAAGTCGAGCTGGTCGAGCGCCTGCGCGAGCCGCGCGCCGTTGGGCGCGGACAGCACCGGGTTGCTGGCGAAGGTGATCAGCGCCTTCACCTGGCCGGGGCCACCGGTCTCGATTTCTTCGGCCAGGCAACCCATCGGGATCTCACCGAACACCTCGGGCGCGCCGCTCACCCGCGAACGGTGGCGGCCCGTGCTCACGCCCTTGCCGATGCCCGGCGTGCCTTCGGTGTTGGACGAGAAGGCCGCGGCCTTGGCGAACATCGCGCAGCCCGGCTCGTCGAGGTGGCCTGTGAGCACGTTGAGCACGTCGATCAGCCAGCTGGCCAGCGTGCCGTAGGCCTGCGTGCAGGTGCCCAGCCGGCCGTAGACCGCCGCGCGCTCGGCCTTCGCGAGGTCGCGCGCCAGCTGGCGGATGTCATCCGCCGCAATGCCGCAGCGAGCCGACACGGCTTCAGGCGTGAAGGGCTTCACCGCCCGCTGCAGATCATCCACACCCGCCACGTGCTCTGCGATGCGGCCCAGCCGCACCCGGCCTTCGGCGAAGAGCGTGTGCACCATGCCCAGCATCAGGAAGGCATCGCCACCGGGGCGGATGGCGAGGTGGCGGCTGGCGATCTCGGCCGTCTCGGTGCGGCGCGGGTCGATCACGATCAACTGCCCGCCGCGCTCGCGCAGGGCCTTGGCCTTGGCACGGAAGTCGGGCACCGTCCACAGGCTGCCGTTGCTCGCCATCGGGTTGGCACCCAGCATCAGCAGGAAGTCGCAGCGCTCGATGTCGGGGATGGGGATGGTGAGCCAGTGGCCGAACATCAGCCCGCCCGAGAGCTGCTTGGGCATCTGGTCGAGCGTGGAGGCGGAGAAGATGTTGCGCGAGCCCATCGCCTTGGCCAGCCGCCCCAGGTAGAGCATCACACCGAACTTGTGGCCTGCCGGGTTGCCCACGCTGAGGGCGACGCTGTCGTTGCCGTGGGTTGCGCGCAGCGGCATCAGGCGCCGCTCGATCTCGTCGAAGGCTTCCGCCCAGCTCGCCTCGACGAAGCGGCCATCGCGCTTGATGAGCGGCGTGCGCAGGCGGTCCGGATCGTCGTGCAGATCCTTGAGCGCCACGCCCTTGGGGCAGATGTAGCCCTTGCTGAAGCTGTCGCTCGCCTGGCCGCGGATGGCGATGACCTTGCCGTGATCCACCTGCACCTCCAGGCCGCAGGTGGCTTCGCAGACGGGGCAGATGTGGTGGTGCGTCGTACTCATGTTGGTCTCCCTTGTGCCTTGTGCCTTGCGCTTTGGGTCCTGTTCCGATGCGGCGTTATGCCTGCGGCGAGCCCGCCCGTCCGTCGCTCAGGCGACGCAGCGCTGCGGTGGTGAACGCGTCCGCCGGAAAGAAGGTCTCCAGCGCCAACTCGGACAGTGTGATGTCGACCGGCGTGCCGAACACGGTGGTGGTGCTCAGGAACGACAGCACGCCCTGCGGCGAGCGCAGTTTCAAGGGGATGGCCACCGCGTCGCTGGCGATGGGCGCGTGGGATTCGCCCTCGTCCGGGGCGGGGTAGGACTGAAGTTCTCGCAGCAAGTCGGCGAGCACGGGATCCGCGCTCACGTTGATCTGGTGGCGCAAGCGCTCAAAGAGGTGATCGCGCCACGACCGCAGGTTGACGATGCGGGGCGACACGCCCTTCGGATGCAGGCTGAGCCGCAGCACGTTCACCGGCGGCTGAAGCAGTTCGGGCGACACGCCATCGAGCATCAGCAGCACAGGCTGGTTGTGCGCCAGCATGTTCCAGTGGCGGTCGACGGCCAGCGCAGGGTGGGGCTCGTGCGCCTTGAGCAACTGCTCCACCGCCTGCCGCGCCACCTGCAAGGCAGGGTCGTCAAGCTTGCGCTCGGGGTACAGCGGCGCGTAACCCGCGGCGGTGAGCAGGGCGTTGCGCTCGCGCAGCGGCACCTCGAGCTGCTCGGCCAGGTGCAACACCATCGCGCGGCTGGGCGTGGCGCGGCCGGTCTCCATGTAGCTCAGGTGGCGGGTGGAGATGTCGGCGTCGGTGGCCAGATCGAGCTGACTCAAACGCCGGCGCTGGCGCCACTCGCGCAGCAGCGTGCCCACGGGGGCCGAGACGGAGGTGTGTACGGTCTGCATGGAAGCAACCTTAGCGCAGGCGCTGCGCCGAGCCCATGACCTCGCAGGTCATGGACCTTGCGCCAGCCGATGCGCAGCATGCGGGCCTTGCCATCGCCTTCGCGGTGGCGATTCACCAAGGAGATCCACCATGTCCCACGTTCTCGTGACCCGTTTCGTTCGCAACGTGCTGCTCGCCGACGCTGGCGTGAGCGCCGCAGCCGGTGCATTGATGGTGTTCGGTGGCGCTGCGTTGCTGTCGCTCCTCGGCCTGCCCGGTGCGCTGCTGATGCCGGCGGGCGTGTTCCTGCTCGGCTACGCAGCGGCACTCGCCTGGCTCTCGCGCCGCGAGAGCCTTCCGCGGCCGGTGCTGTGGGTGCTGGTTGTCGGCAACACCGCTTGGGCTGTCGAGTGCGGCGTGGTCGGCTTCGGCGGCGCATTCACGCCCACGGCGTTGGGGCAGGCCTTCCTTGGCGTGCAGATCGTCGCGGTGCTGGTGTTCGCCGAGTTGCAGTTCACCTGCCTGCGCCGCGCCGCGCAACCCCGCGCGATGGCCTGATCGGGCCGCCGTGAGTCAGACCACCGTGTCCCAGGGCGTGGACAGCCGTACCGCGCCGTTGATCACCCCCACCATCGAGTAGGTCTGCGGGAAGTTGCCCCACAGCTCACCCGTGGTGGTGTGCAGGTCTTCGGACAGCAGGCCCAGGTGGTTACGGCTCGCGAGCAAGGCTTCGAAGATCTCGCGTGCCTGCGCGGTGCGGCCGATGCGCGCAAGCGCATCGATGCGCCAGAACGAACAGACGTTGAAGGCTGTCTCGGGCAGGCCGAAGTCATCGGGTGCCTCGTAGCGGCGCATGAAGGGGCCGTCGCACAGCGACTTCTCGAGCGCCTCGACGGTGCTCACGAAGCGCGGGTCGCGGGGGTCGATGAAGCCCACCTCCGCCATCAGCAGCACGCTGGCGTCGAGGTCCTTGCCGCCGAAGCTCTCGACGAACGCCTGGCGCGAATCGCTCCAGGCGTTGACGAGGATGGTGTCCCGGATGATCGTCGCGCGCCCGCCCCAGAAGGCGGCGCGCTCGGCCTGCCCCAGCGTGCGCGCGATCTTGGCCAGGCGGTCGCAGGCTGCCCAGCACATCAGCGACGACGAGGTGTGAATGCGCGAGCGGGTGCGCAGCTCCCACATGCCGGCGTCGGGCTGGTTGTGCAGCTTCCAGGCTTGCTCGCCCATGCCTTCGAGCAGGGCGAAATCGTTGGCATCGCCGCGGCGGAAGAGCCGGTGGTCGTGGAAGGCCTGCGCCGCGCCGAGCACGATGTTGCCGTACACGTCGTGCTGGAAGTGCTCTGCCGCCTGGTTGCCCACGCGCACCGGGCCCATGCCGCGGTAGCCGCTCAGGTGGGTGAGCATGCTTTCGGGGAGTTCCTTCTCCATGCCGATGCCGTACAGCGGCTGCACGTGATCGCCGTTGGAGCCGCGCACGACGTCGTTGAGCCAGCGCAGGTACTCCTCCATCGTGCCTACTTCGGACAGGCTGTTGAGCGCCCGCACCACGAAGAACGCATCGCGCAGCCAGCAGTAGCGGTAGTCCCAGTTGCGCTGGCTGTGCGGCGCCTCGGGGATGCTGGTGGTCATGGCGGCGATGATGGCGCCGGTGTCCTCGAACTGGCACAGCTTGAGCGTGATGGCCGCCCGGATCACGGCGTCTTGCCACTCCAGCGGAAGCGCGAGGCGGCGTGTCCAGGTGCGCCAGTAGAGGGCGGTCTGCTCCTCGAAGTCGCGCGCGGTTTCTTCGATGCCGCCGGCGAGAGTCTCGTCCGGGCCGAACACCAGGCTGATGGGCACGTGCAGCGCGAACCAGTTCTCCTTGCCGATGTAGGTGAGCGGCGCGTTGGTGGTCAGGCGCAGCGTCTGGTCGGGACCGACGTAGCGGATGTGGTTGCTTCCGTGGGTGAGCACCGGAGCAACGGTGCCCCACCGGCCCACAGGCTGCACCACGATGCGGATGCGCGGCCGGCCGGCCAGCACGCGCACGCGGCGCACCAGTTGGGCCGGGCGGAACACGCGGTCGCGGTTGAAGAAGCGCGGCGCGAAGTCGGTGATCTCGACGGCGTTGCCGTGGGTGTCGTGCAGCTGCGTGCGAAGAATCGCCGTGCCCGCGTCGTAGGCCTGATCGCTGCGGGCGAACTCCTCGATCTCGATGGAAAAACTGCCGGAATCGGCAAGACCTTCTGTCGAATTGAGCAGTGAATGGAAGATGGGGTCGCCGTCGAAGCGCGGCCAGCAGCACCAGCCAATGCGGCCTTGCTTGTCCACGAGCGCGCTGATGGCGCAATTGCCGATGACGCCGAGCGAAAGAGATGCAGAGTTCTTCATGGCTTCCTTCGTGGGAATAGGTCTTGCATTTGTTGCTGGTGGTAAGGTGCCCCTCTTTCGAAAGGCTCGCTCTGCTGTCCGATTTATTCTCATTGAAAACGCTGCGGTTGCAGTTGCGATTTTTGGTCCCGCTGGTGCTCACGCTCACGGCCGCGGCCTACATCGCGCTGCCCTTGATGGACAAGTTGACGCTGCGATGGTTCGCACGCGATCTCAACATGCGCGGCGCGCTGGTCGCGAGCGCCTTGTCCGAATCCATCGAAGACGCCCTCCAGCAGGGCCGCGATTCGCGCGTGCAGACGCTGCTCAATCGCGCAGTGCAAGACGAGCGCCTGGTGGCCGTCGGTTTGTGTGCCGAGGACGGCCGCTTGCTGCAACACACGTCGGGCTACCCGAAGACGCTCGACTGTCGCGCGGCACAGGACACGGCGTCGTCGAAGGAGCCGCTGCTGCGAGTCTCCGGCGGCGCGCTGCAGGTGGGGCTCTACCCTGTCGACAACGAGGGGCGACATGTCGCCGACCTGATCCTCCTGCACGACCTGAGTTTCATCGACAGGCGCAGCCAGGACACGCGGCGCTACCTCATCCTGCTGATCGTGGCCATCGGCGTGATGATGGCCATCATCACCATGGTCGTGGCGCAGCTGAGCTGGCATGGCTGGGTGAAGGGCATGCGCTCGATCCTGCGCGGCGAAGGCCTGATCAAGCCGCTGCCGGGTGGCGGCGCGCCCCCCGAGCTTGCGCCCCTGGCGGCCGACGTGCGCGCCCGGCTGCGTGACCTCGAAGACGAGTACCGTCGCGCCCTCGGCAGCGACGAAGAATGGAACCCCGATCGCCTTCGCTCGCTGCTGCAGACGCAGATGCGCGATGACCAGGTCATCGTCGTCTCCAACCGGGAGCCCTACATCCATGTGAATACGCCCGATGGCATCGTCATCGAGCAACCGGCCAGCGGCCTCGTGACGGCAGTGGAGCCGGTCGTGCGAGCCTGCGCGGGTACCTGGATCGCGCATGGCAGCGGCGATGCCGACCGCAGCACCGTCGATGAGAACGACCGTGTGCAGGTGCCGCCCGGCAAGCCCGAGTACGTGCTGCGCCGCATCTGGCTCACGCAGGAAGAAGAGCAGGGCTACTACTACGGCTTTGCCAACGAAGGCCTGTGGCCGCTGTGTCACGTGGCGCACGTGCGCCCTGTGTTCCGCGAATCAGACTGGCGCATGTACCGCGAGGTCAACCAGCGCTTTGCGGACGCTGTTGTGGCCGAGGCGCGTGGTGAAGACCCAATCGTGCTGGTGCAGGACTATCACTTCGCATTGGTGCCGGCCATGGTGCGCGCGAAGCTGCCGCGCGCAACCATCATCACCTTCTGGCACATCCCCTGGCCCAACCCCGAGTCGTTCAGCATCTGCCCGTGGCGGCAGGAGTTGCTGCAGGGCCTGCTCGGCAGCAACATCCTTGGATTTCACACGCGCTTTCACTGCAAGAACTTCATCGAGACGGTGGACCGCAACCTCGAAGCGCGCATCGAGCACGAACACTCAACCATCTCGTACCAGGCTGACGAGACACTTATCGAGAGCTACCCCATCTCGATCGCATGGCCGAGCATCGAAGAGAGTCAGGCCGTGGCGCCGGCCGCGGTGTGCCGCGAGCAGGTGTTCGCACGCATGGGTTTTGCGCCCACCTTGAAGCTGGCGGTGGGCGTCGATCGCTTCGACTACACCAAGGGGATCCTGGAGCGCTTGCACGCGGTCGAGAACCTGCTGGCCAAGCACCCCGAGTGCGTGGGTCAGTTCGCATTCGTTCAGGTCGCTGCGCCTACGCGGTCGTCGCTGGAGGAGTACCGCGTCTTCCAGGACCGCATCATGCAGGTCACGCAGCGCATCAACGACCGCTACGGCAAGACGGGCTACAAGCCGGTGCACCTGCTGGCCAAGCACCACGGGCACCAGGCGCTGACAGAGTTGTACCGCGCGGCCGACGTGTGTGCCGTGACCAGCCTGCACGACGGCATGAACCTCGTGTGCAAGGAGTTCGTCGCTGCACGTGACGACGAGCAGGGCGTGCTCGTGCTCAGCCGCTTCGCCGGCGCAGCGCGCGAGTTGGGCGAGGCCTTGATCGTGAACCCGTACCACGTCGAGGAGACGGCCGAAGCGCTGTACCGCGCCATCAACATGCCGCCCGCCGAACAGCGCGAGCGCATGGCCAACATGCGCGCCACGGTGCGCGAGTCGAACGTCTTCCGCTGGGCCGGCCGGATGCTGTCGCACGCGGCACGCCTGCGCCTGCGAAGCCGTGTCGAGGCGCGCATGTTGAAGCATCGGGTGGATTGAATGGAGCCGATGTTCTCGCCACAAGGCGATCAGGCGCTGGTCGAACTGATGCGGCGCAAGCCTTTGCTGGCCTTTGATTTCGACGGCACGCTGTCACCCATCGTCACGCGCCCGGAGCGCGCGCGCGTGCCTGCGGATTGGTCGGACACGCTCGCCGAATTGGCCACGTTGTTGCCCACAGCCATCGTCACCGGCCGGTCCGTGACCGACGTCTCCACCCGCCTGCCGTTCTCGCCGCGCTACATCCTCGGCAACCACGGCGCCGAAGACCCGCACGGCGCGATGGCGGCGGGCTCGCTGCACCGCCTGAACGATGTGCGCAGCAAGCTGGGGGCGCTCTCGTCTGAATGGCACGCCCTGGGCATCTCGCTTGAAGACAAGACTTTCTCGCTCGCCTTGCACTACCGTCAGGCGCCTGACCAGCGCGCCGCTCGGGCGTGGATCGACAACTTGCTCGATGGGGCGCACACCGGGCTGCACCTGTTCCACGGCAAGTGTGTTCTGAACATCGCCCCCGACGATGCCGACGACAAGGCCGATGCGGTGATGTCGCTCGTGCGGCGCAGCGGCGTGGATGCCGCGCTGTTCGCTGGCGACGACATCAACGACGAGCCCGTCTTCGAGCGCGTGCCGTCCGACTGGCTCACGATCAAGGTCGGCAACGACGGCCACCCGAGCAAGGCGCGCTTCGTCGTCGACTCACAGGACGACATGGGCCAGTTGCTGCAGCGCCTGTTGGAGCTGGCCCGGGCGAACAACGCCTGAGCTGCGTCAGCCCTCGTACTCGCTGAGTGGCACGCAGCTGCAGAAGAGATTGCGGTCGCCGTAGACGTTGTCCACACGACCCACCGGCGCCCAGTACTTCTGCAGGCGCAGGCTCTTCACCGGGTAGGCCGCCTCTTCTCGCGTGTACGGGTGGGGCCACTCGTTCTTGAGCAAGGCTGGTGCGGTATGCGGCGCGGCTTTCAGCGGGTTGTCGTCCTGCGGCCACTGGCCCTGTTCGACGCGTGCGATCTCTTGGCGAATGGCGATCATTGCGTCGCAGAAGCGATCGAGCTCGACCAGAGGCTCGCTCTCGGTCGGCTCGACCATCAGCGTGCCGGCCACCGGGAAGCTCAGCGTGGGCGCGTGGAAGCCGTAGTCGATGAGGCGCTTGGCCACGTCTTCGGCGGTCACGCCCGAGCTGTCCTTCAGCGGGCGCAGGTCGAGGATGCACTCGTGCGCCACGCCGCCACCCTTCACGCCGGCGATGTTGCCGCTGTAGTGGATGTCGTAGTGCTCGGCCAGGCGCGCCGCAATGTAGTTGGCGCTCAGGATGGCGGTCTCGGTGGCCTGCTTCAGGCCATCGGCGCCCATCATGCGCACGTACATCCAGCTGATCGGCAGCACGGCTGCGTTGCCGAGTGGTGCGGCGCTGACGGCGCCGACGTTGGTCTCGGCACCCAGGCCGGCCGCGCGGTGCGCCGGGAGATAGGGCACGAGGTCTTCGACCACGCAGACGGGGCCGACGCCCGGGCCACCACCGCCGTGCGGGATGCAGAAGGTCTTGTGCAGGTTGAGGTGGCTCACGTCGCCGCCGAACTCGCCCGGCGCAGCAATGCCGACCAGCGCGTTCATGTTGGCGCCGTCGACATAGACGCGGCCGCCGTGCTGGTGGATCAGCGCGCACAGCTCCTTCACGCGCGTCTCGAACACGCCGTAAGTGCTGGGGTAGGTGATCATCACGCAGGCCAAGTGGGCGCTGTGTTGCTCGCACTTGGCCTTGAGGTCGGCGAGGTCGACGTTGCCGTCGGCGTCGCACTTGGTCACCACCACCTGCATGCCCACCATCTGCGCGCTGGCGGGGTTGGTGCCGTGGGCCGATTCGGGGATCAGGCAGATGTTGCGGTGGCCCTGGCCCTTGGCCTCGTGGAAGGCCTTGATGGCCAGCAGGCCGGCGTACTCGCCCTGCGAGCCGGCGTTGGGCTGCAGGCTGATGCCGGCGTAGCCGGTGGCCTGGCAGAGCCAGTCGCGCAGCTGCTGGTCAAGCTCGGCGTAGCCCTGCAGCTGATCCTGCGGCGCGAAGGGGTGCACGTTGGCGAACTCGGGCCAGGTGATGGGGATCATCTCGCTGGTCGCGTTGAGCTTCATCGTGCACGAGCCCAGCGGGATCATGCTGCGGTCGAGCGCGATGTCCTTGTCCGACAGGCTGCGGATGTAGCGCAGCATCTCGGTCTCGGAGTGGTGGGTGTTGAAGACCGGGTGCGTGAGGAAAGGCGTCTTGCGGCGCATCGCGGCCGGGATGAGGTCGGGCGCGCCGGCCAGGTCGTCCACACTCGGCAGCGCTTGCTTGTCGTCGGCAAACACGCGCCAGAGCAGCGCGAGGTCGTCGCGTGTGGTGGTCTCGTCGAGCGACATGCAGACCCAGCCGTCCCATGCGCGACGGAGGTTGGCGCCGAGCGACACGGCGCGCTGCATCAGGCGCTCGGTGTTGTCGCCGGTGCGGATGCACAAGGTGTCGAAGGTGCCGCGCTCCAGGTGGTGCGTGGCCGTGGTCGAGAGGTCGAGGCCAAGCTTTTGCAGGCCGGCCACCAGGATCGCGGTGTAGCGCGCCACGCGCTGCGCGATGCGCGTGAGGCCCTGCGGGCCGTGGTAGACGGCGTACATGCTCGCCACCACGGCGGGCAGCACCTGCGCCGTGCAGATGTTGGAGGTGGCCTTTTCGCGGCGGATGTGCTGCTCGCGCGTTTGCAGCGCCAGGCGGTAGGCCGGGTTGCCGTGCGCATCGACGCTCACGCCGACCAGCCGGCCGGGCAGCGAGCGCTTGAACTCGTCCTTGGTGGCCAGGTAGGCCGCGTGCGGGCCACCGCAGCCCATGGGCATGCCGAAGCGTTGCGTGGTGCCGAGCACGATGTCTGCGCCCATCTCGCCCGGGGTCTTGAGCAGCGTCAGTGCCAACAGGTCGGCCGCCATGATGAACGCAGCTTTCTTGGCGTGGACCGTTTCGACTTCAGCCGTCCAGTCGTAGATCCAGCCGCTGCTGGCCGGGTACTGCACCATCGCCGCGAAGTAGTCGTCGGCGTTGACGGCAGCCGTCCACTCGTCGTGCGAATTCGCCACCTTCACGGTGATGCCCAGCGGCTGCGCGCGGGTGTTCAGCACTTCGAGCGTCTGCGGGTGGGTATCGCCCGACACCACGAACACGTTGCCGCTGGCACGCACGCTGCGGCGCGCCAGCGTCATGGCCTCGGCGGCGGCGGTGGCCTCGTCGAGCATCGACGCGTTGGCGATCGACATGCCGGTGAGGTCGCACACCATGGTCTGGAAGTTGACCAGCGCCTCCATGCGCCCTTGCGAGATCTCGGCCTGGTAGGGCGTGTACGCGGTGTACCAGGCGGGGTTCTCGAGGATGTTGCGCAAGATGACGCCCGGCGTGTGCGTGCCGTGGTACCCCTGGCCGATGAAACTCCTCAGCACCTTGTTCTTGCCCGCCAATGCCTTGAGTTCGGCCAGCGCCTGGGCCTCGGTGAGCGGCGCCGGCAGATCCATCGGCTTGGGGCGCGCGATGGCGCGCGGCACGATGGCCTCGATCAGTGCTTGGCGCGAGGCCGCACCGATGGCGGACAGCATGCGCCGTTCGTCCTCGGGTTCGATGCCGATGTGGCGGGCAACGAATTCACTGGAGTTCTCGAGCTCACCGAGAGATTGGAGCGCAGGCGTCGACATGGCGGTGCAGGGCAGGGGAATAGCTGTCGGAGAAAGAAGGATCAGGCGTTCTTGACGAGCTCGTCGTAGGCGGGCGCATCGAGCAGGTGCTCGAACTCGGCCATGTCGGCCACGCGGACCTTGAAGAACCAGCCGTTCCCCAGCGGATCGGTGTTGGCCAGGGCCGGGTCGGCGCGCAATGCCTCGTTGACTTCGACGATCTCGCCGCTGACCGGCATGTACAGGTCGGCGGCCGCCTTGACGGACTCGACCACGCCGGCCACTTCGCCCTTCTTGAAGCTGCGGCCCACCTCGGGCAGGTCCACGAACACCACGTCGCCCAGAGCATCCTGCGCATGCAGCGTGATGCCCACCGTGGCGGCCTCGTGGTCTTCGATGTTGATCCACTCGTGATCGGGGGTGTACATGGTCGTCATGGGTGCTCCTGGTATGGGAAGAAACGAAGAGGGCTGGAAAGAAAGAGGAAAGCCGATCAACCGCGGTGGTAGCGGTGTGGCGTGAAAGGCATTGTGGTCACCCGCATGGGTTGTGCCTTGCCGCGCACCTCGGCGAACACCTCGTGGTGCGCCAGCGCATGGTTGCTGGCGAGGTAGGCCATCGCGATGGGCTGATTGACGGTGGGCGACAGCGTGCCGCTCGTCACGTGGCCGAGCTTGTGACCCTTGGCGTCGACCAGACTGGCGCCCTCGCGCACCGGCACGCGCTCCAGGCCGAGCAGGCCCACGCGCTTGTTGCTGGCGCCATGCGCCATCTGGCTGTCGATCACGTTGGCCCCGGGGTAGCCACCGGCGCGGGCGCCGCCGGCACGGCGCACCTTCTGGATCGCCCAGGTGAGACCGGCTTCGACCGGTGTGGTGCTGTCGTTGATGTCGTGTCCATAGAGGCACAGGCCGGCCTCCAGGCGCAGCGTGTCGCGTGCCCCCAGGCCGGCGGGCTTGACTTCGGGCAGGGCAAGCAGTGCGCGTGCCAGCGCCTCGGCCACGTCGGCCGGCACCGAGATCTCGAAGCCGTCTTCGCCGGTGTAGCCGGACCGCGTGACGAAGCAATCGGCACCGGCAATGTGCGCGTGCATGCCGGTCATGAAGGTGAGATCGGCCACGGCCGGGTTAAGGCGGCGCAGGGCCGTCACGGCCTTCGGCCCCTGCAGCGCCAGCAGGGCGTTGTCGGGCAACGCTTGCACGCTGCAGCGGTGACCGATGTGGGTGGTGAGGTGGCGGACGTCGGCCGCCTTGCAGCCGGCGTTGACGACGAGTAAGAGGTCGTCTTCGCGCCGCGTGATCATCAGGTCGTCGAGGATGCCGCCGCTGGCATTGGTGAAGAAGCCGTAGCGCTGCTTGCCGACCGCCAGATCGACCACGTCGACCGGCACCAGCGATTCGAGCGCCTTGGCGGCATCGGCGCCCACGAGTCGTACCTGGCCCATGTGAGACACATCGAACAGCGACGCCGATTCTCGGCAGTGCTTGTGCTCCGCAATGATGCCGCCGGGGTAGTTCACCGGCATGTCGTAGCCAGCGAAAGGCACCATCTTGGCCCCGAGTTCGACGTGGAGCGCGTAGAGCGGCGTTGTCAGCAGGGCGGGGCTATGCGGCAAGGGTTGGGCGGACATGACGATCTCCGAGGGCATTGTTGTTGTCAAAGCATCCATCGCCTGCGCGATGAATGCCTTAATGCCCTCACTGTCCGCTCTACCTGAGAGATTGATGCGGGCCGGTCAGACCGGCTTCGCACTTGCCCCTTCGGTGGGCCCACTCGGGGTGGGCCTCTCTCCAGCGAGGTACGCCACACGTCGTGCACATGACGCGAAGCGTTTGCCAGTCCTTTTGCCTGAGCGTTCGAGCCCGGCATTTGCTGGGCCCTGCGCCTTCGGCGGCTTCTCGGGGAAGCTCTCTCCTGGCTGGGGGAGTGTAGTCCCCCCGCGGCGATTTACATGCCGGAATAGTTCGGGCCGCCGCCGCCTTCCGGGGTGACCCAGACGATGTTCTGCGTCGGGTCCTTGATGTCGCAGGTCTTGCAGTGCACGCAGTTCTGCGCGTTGATCTGCAGGCGGTCGGTGTTGTCCGCGTTCTTGACGAACTCGTACACCCCAGCGGGGCAGTAGCGGCTCTCCGGGCCCGCGTACTTGGCGAGGTTGATCTGCACCGGCACGCTGGGGTCCTTCAGCGTCAGGTGCGAGGGCTGGTGCTCTTCGTGGTTGGTGTTCGAGACGAACACCGAGCCCAGGCGGTCGAAGGTGATCTTGTTGTCAGGCTTCGGGTAGGCGATCTGCTCGCACTCGGCGGCCGGCTTGAGGTACAGGTGGTCGGCCTTCTCGCGGTGGAAGGACCACGGCGGCGCCTTGAAGCCCAGGCGCGGCAGCACCCAGTGCTCGATGCCCACCATCAGCGCACCGAACAGGTTGCCGAACTTGAACCAGCTCTTGAAATTGCGCGAGCCCTCCAGCTCCTGCTTGAGCCAGCTCTTCTCGAAGGCCTGCGGGTAGTCCGTGAGCTCGTCGCCCTCGCGGCCAGCCGTCACAGCCTTGAACAACGATTCGGCGCACAGCATGCCGCTCTTGATCGCCGCATGGCTGCCCTTGATGCGCGCCCCGTTCAGGTAGCCCGCGTCGCAGCCCACGAGCGCGCCGCCCGGGAAGATCGTCTTGGGCAGGCTCATGATGCCGCCCGTGGTGATGGCGCGTGCGCCGTAGCTCAGGCGCTTGCCGCCTTCGAGGAACTGCTTGATGCGCGGGTGCGTCTTCCAGCGCTGCATCTCCTCGAACGGGCTCAGCCAGGGGTTGCTGTAGTTGAGGCCTGTGACGAGCCCGAGCGTGACCTTGTTGTCTTCCAGGTGGTACATGAAGCCGCCACCATAGGTGTCGTCCTTCATGGGCCAGCCAGCGGTGTGGATCACGAGGCCGGCCTTGTGTTTGGCCGGGGCGATCTCCCACAGCTCCTTCACGCCGATCGCGTAGGCCTGCGGGTCGCGGCCTTCGTCGAGGTGGAACTTGGCGATGAGCTGCTTGCCCAGATGGCCGCGCGAGCCTTCGGCGAACACGGTGTACTTGCCGTGCAGCTCCATGCCGAGCTGGAAGTTCTCGTTGGGCTGGCCGTCCTTGCCGATGCCGACATTGCCGGTGGCCACGCCCTTGACCGACCCGTTTTCGTTGTAGAGCACCTCAGCGGCCGCGAAGCCGGGGAAGATCTCCACGCCGAGCGCTTCGGCCTGCTGTCCGAGCCACTTGACCACGTTGCCCAGGCCGACGATGTAGTTGCCTTCGTTGTGGAAGCAGTTGGGAATCAGGAACTGCGGCGTGTCGAACGCGCCGCCCTGCGTCAGCCACAGCAGCTTGTCGCCGGTGACCGCCTGGTTGAGCGGTGCGCCCTTTTCCTTCCAGTCTGGGATCAGTTCGGTGAGGGCCTTCGGGTCCATCACCGCGCCACTCAGCGTGTGTGCGCCGGGCTCGGAGCCCTTTTCGAGCACGACCACGGAGACTTCCTTCTCCTGGGCAGCCGCGAGTTGCTTGATGCGAATCGCCGTTGCCATGCCCGCCGGGCCGCCGCCGACGATGACCACGTCATATTCCATGGCCTCGCGAGGACCGTACTGGGCAAGAATTTCGGCGGGGGTCATGCAGTCTCCTTGATTAAGCATCACCGCGCATTCTAATTGCGGAGAAGACCGAAAAGAACGGTCGTTCGTTTCTGTTTCGCTGTGCAGGCGCGAGGCCAGTGATGTCGTGGCTGCGTGATATCTTCATCGCCACTTTCCGAAGACGACGTTGAGGAGTACGACATGGGCTACACCATCGATCTGTCGGGCCGTGTGGCCCTGGTGACCGGTGCTTCGAGTGGGTTGGGCACCCAATTCGCGAAGACCTTGGCGACTTCAGGGGCCGCAGTTGTCCTCGCAGGTCGCCGCGTCGAGCGGCTGAAAGCGCTGCGCGCCGAGATCGAAGCCTCGGACGGCGATGCCCACGTGGTCGAACTCGACGTGACCGACCACGACAGCATCAAGTCAGCCGTGGCGCACGCCGAGACCGAGGTGGGCACCATCGACATCCTGGTCAACAACTCGGGTGTGAGCACCACGCAGAAGCTCACCGAGGTCTCGCCCGACGACTACGACCACGTGATGGACACCAACACGAAGGGTGCCTTCTTCGTGGCGCAAGAGGTTGGCAAGCGGATGATCGCGCGCTCCCGGGGCGCGGCCCCCGGCACCTTCACGGGTGGGCGCATCGTCAACATTGCGTCGATGGCGGGGCTCAAGGTGCTCGGCCAGATCGGCGTGTACTGCATGAGCAAGGCCGCGGTGGTTCACATGACCCGCGCCATGGCGCTCGAATGGGGCCGCTACGGCATCAACGTGAACGCCATCTGCCCCGGCTACATCGACACCGAGATCAACCACCACCACTGGCATACCGACCAGGGCCAGAAACTCATCAGCATGCTGCCGCGAAAGCGCGTCGGCCAGCCGCAGGACCTGGACGTGGTGCTGATGATGCTTTGCTCCAACCAGAGTCACTTCGTGAACGGCGCCGTGATCCAGGCCGACGACGGCTTCGCGCTCTGATGGCGAGCCGTCGCCGGATGAGTACACCCGTCGATCCCGCGAGGGGATGCCGCCTTGACTGGGGCGACCCGGCGCTGGGCGGCGCGCATGCGTGATTTGTCGCTGCTTGAGGCGCGCGTGCTGGGCGTGCTGATCGAGAAGGCGCACACCGTCCCAGACAGCTACCCGCTCTCGCTCAACGCGCTGGCGTCGGGCTGCAACCAGAAGACCGCACGCGACCCGGTGATGAACGCGACCGACGCCGAGGTGCAGGTGGCCGTCGATGCGTTGAAGCAGCTGCACCTGGTATTCGAGTCCAGCGGCTCCCGGGTAGCTCGTTATGAGCACAACCTCGGCCGCACGCTCGCGCTCCCATCGCAATCGGTCGCGATACTGGCTGTGCTCATGCTGCGCGGGGCGCAGACCAGCGCCGAATTGCGCGCCAACTGCGATCGCCTGCATCGCTTTGCGGACGTGTCGTCGGTGGAGGCCTTTCTCGACGAACTGGCCAATCGATCCGACGAGAAGGGCGGCGCCCTGGCGCTCAAGCTGCCGCGCGCGCCAGGCGCCCGCGAAGCGCGCTGGACACACCTGCTGTGCGGTGAGGTCGACGTGGCAGCGATTGCGGTGTCGGCCGCGCCTGAAGATTTCGTCGCGGCGACGGAGCTGGCCGCGCTTCGCGCGCAGCAGCAAGCCATGCAGAGCGAACTACACGACCTGCGATCCCTCGTGGAAAGGCTTTACGTCGAGCTGGGCGTCGGTAAGACTTGAGGCCAAGGAGAGGGAGGGCGCATGCGCATCGAGATCCCGGAGCACAAGCGACTGGTTCACCAGATGCAGATTGCCATCCGTTGGGGCGACATGGACGCCATGGGCCATGTCAACAACGTGAGCTACTTCCGCTACCTGGAGACGGCACGTATCGAGTGGCTCAATGAAGCGGGCTTCCAGCCCGACCCGGGCGGCGAAGGCTTCGTGATCATCAATGCCTTCTGCAACTTCCTGAAGCAGCTCGAGTATCCCGGCGAGATCCTCGCCAAGACCTACGCGGCGAATCTCGGCCGCAGCAGCTTCGATTCCTTCACCACGCTGGAGCGCCTCGATCAACCCGGCGTGGTCAGCGCGGCGGGCGGGGCCACCATCGTGTGGGTGAACTTTCCGCAACAGAAGTCGATGCCGTTCCCCGATCGCCTGCGCACTCTGATCGACCCGACCGTGTGATCACGATGCCGCTCCTTCGCGCCCTCATGCTCATGGCTGTGATGGCGCTGGCCGCCGCCGCGCGGGCCCAGGAGCCAGTGCAAGGAATCGACCTCACGGCCGTGCAGCGTGCCTGGGTGCAGACCCATCCGCAACTGCGAGTCGGTGTGTCGCGCGAATACCCGCCGTATTACTTTGTGCCGCCAGCGCCGGAGCGTCCGCATGGGTTCGTGATCAGCATGATCGACCTGTGGGCCGAGCGGCTGGACATGTCGGTCGACTTGCGTCGTTTCGAGAACAACGACGAAGCCGTTCGTGCCTTGCTGGCAGGCGAGATCGACATGGTCCCCTACGCCTTGCCGCAGGCGGGCAATGCGCTGGCGACCCTGCCGGTGTTCTCGGCCGACCAGGTGCTGGTCGCGCGGCGTGACGTGCCCGACGTCTCGGCCAACGGCGATTTCGGCCAGCACAGCGTGGCCGTTGTCGAGGGCTCGCCGGCTGCGGCGATGCTGGCCACCCGCTACCCGGGCGCCAAGGTCGCATTGTTTGCAACGCCCGAGGATGCGCTGAGGGCCGTTGCGTCCGGTACAGCCGATCTTTTCATCGGGTACCAGCAAGTGGTGGTCTACCACGTCGAGAAGCTCTTTCTGGCCAACCTGGTGATCCGCCGCAACCTCGGGCCCGGCAGCGTCGTCATCGGCCCCACAGTGCGGCGCGACGCGCAGTTGCTGCGCGAGGTGCTGGACAAGGCCATCGGTACGGTGACCGCCGCCGACCGATCGGCCCTGGCTGCACGCTGGTTGCCAGCCAGTCGCCTGGCGTCGCCGAGCGGCGCCAAGGCCGAGCTCACGCCGGCCGAAGCTGACTGGGTGGGCCGCAATGGCCGCGTGCGCATCGGCTACGACGCGAACTTCTCGCCCATCTCGCGGCAAGGTGACCTGGGCGAGGCCCAGGGCCTGGCGATCGACTACATGAGGCTGGTGGCGCGCAAGACCGGCCTGTCGATACAGACCGAGCAGGGCGGTGATTTCACCAGCATCTATTCCGACGGGGTGGCCAGCAAGTTCGACGTCCTCGTGGGGCTGGCCCGCATCCCGCAGCGTCGGCCCGACTACGACTTCGTCGGCCCCTTCTCGCGCGTGCCCACGGCCATCGTGATGCGCGCAGACGACCCGAGCCTGCTCAGCGATGTGCGCGAGTTCGGCGTTCGCAAGGTGGCCGTCATGAAGCGGCACTTTCTGATCCCCGAACTGAAGGCGCGCTACCCGGGCATCCATCTCGTGGAGCTGGAGCGGATCGATCAGGTGCTCGAGGCGCTGTCCGAGGGCGGGGCCGACGTGGCGTTGGGCAACGTCAAGGTGGTCAACGAGCTGATCGAGCGCCGCTTCGGTGGCGTGCTGCGCATCACCGGCACGGTCGCGGGGGGTGACAGCGAGTTGTACTTCGGGGTGCGCGCCGGCCAGCCGGAACTCAAGCAGATCCTGCGCAAGGGGCTCGACGCCGTGAGCGAAGCCGAGTCGAGCGACATCGCCGAACGCTGGCTGGTGGTGAAAGTGCAGCCCGGTGTCTCGCTGCGCAAGCTCATCACCTGGGGCGCGCCGATCCTGCTGGCAGCGCTCGTGGGCATGGCGCTGCTCTGGCACAGCCGCCGCAAGATGGCGGCGGCGCGCGCGATCGAGGCGCAGGGCCGAAAGCTGGCCGAGGACGCGGCGGCGACGCGCAGCAAGTTCCTGTCCTACCTGGCGCACGAGTTGCGCGGCACCCTGGGCACGGTGGCAAGCGCGGCGGAAATGGCCAAGGACCACCCCGACGAGACATTCCGGGGCTCGCTGCTCGATGCGATGTCCGAATCGATGCACGGCCTGAGCCAGGTGTTCGAGTCCACGCTGGCCTACGAGCAGACGCTGGCCAAGCCAATCGAACTGCAAGCGCAGTTGCAGAGCCTGTCGGTTCTGTGGACGCGCATGGTCGCGCCGGGCCAGCTGGCGGCGCACCAGAAGGGCATCGGCTTCGAGTCGCGGTGCGAAGCCCATGGCGAAACGGTGAACGTTGACGGCCCACGGCTGCAGCAGGTGATGAGCAACCTGCTGCACAACGCCGTCAAGTTCACCGACAAGGGTGGCGTCAGTGTTCGGGGGCGATGGGTGAGCGGCAACGCGGATTCCATCTTGCGTGACTTCGAGATCACCGTGGCCGACAACGGCCCCGGCATGTCGGCCGATGAGATCACGCGCATATTCGAGCCCTACGCGCAGGGTGCCGAAGGGCTGCGGCTGCGCCATGGCGCGGGCCTGGGCCTGGCGATCGCGCGCCAGATTGTTGTGGCAATGGGCGGGCGCGTCGAGGCACGCAGCACGCCCGGTCAAGGGGCGGTGTTCACCGTCCGGGTGCCGCTCGCGATCAGACGCTGAGCAGCTTGTGCACCAGTTCGGGTGTGGTGGCGGCGGCGTACTTGCGCATCAACCGCGCGCGATAGACATCCACGGTGCGGGGGCTGATGCCCAGCTTCTTGCCGATCAGTTTGCTGGTCAGGCCGTCGATCAACAGGGCGGCGATCTCACGTTCGCGTGCCGTGAGTTCGGCCTTGAGCTGGCGCACCGGCGAGAGGTCTTCGAACGTCCAGATGCCTGCGGCGTGGGGCTGTTTCGGGTCGAGCGCGCGGCCTGCCACGTGGCACCAGAACAGCTCGCCACCCTGCGGGCCGCTCACCCGTTTCATGACGCGTTCGTCCGCATACCAGCCGTTGGCGTTGAGGCTGGCCACGATGCGCGCGCCGGTGCGCTCGAACTCGTCGTGGGTGGGGTAGAGGATCTCGAAGGATTGGCCCAGCAGTTGCTCGATCGACGCACCGAACATCTCCAGCAGCTGCTGGTTGCAGTCCACCATCAGCCGGTTGCGCGACAAGACCATGCCCACGGGGGCGAGGTCGAAGGCGGTTCGGTAGTCGTCGGCGTTCAGAGTCATCGTGTGAGGCACCGCTTCGCCGGCCAGGTGCCGGGTATGTGTGTAATGAATTCTACGTAACGACTACGTAATTCGTTAAGTAGTACCCTTGCCGGCTGCAATCCACCGTGAGGAGAGACAGGACATGAACAAGGTCTATCCCAGTGCCGCCGAGGCGCTGAAAGGGGTCGTCAAGGATGGCCAGTTGCTGGCTGTTGGCGGTTTCGGCCTGTGCGGCATCCCCGAGGCACTGATTGCAGCGCTGCGCGACAGCGGCGCGAAGGACCTCACGGCCATCTCGAACAACGCGGGGGTCGACGGTTTCGGCCTCGGCCTGCTGCTCGAATCACGCCAGATCAAGAAGATGATCTCCAGCTACGTGGGCGAGAACAAGGAGTTCGAGCGCCAGTACCTGGCCGGCGAGCTGGAGTTGGAGTTCACGCCGCAGGGCACGCTCGCCGAGAAGCTGCGCGCAGGCGGTGCGGGCATCCCGGCCTTCTATACCCGCACCGGTGTCGGCACGATGGTCGCCGAAGGCAAGGAGACGCGCGAGTTCGACGGCCAGCTCTACGTGATGGAGAAGTCGCTGGTGCCCGATGTGGCGCTCGTCAAGGCGCACATTGCGGACAAGAGCGGCAATCTCGTCTTTCGCCGCACGGCACGCAACTTCAACCCGGCGTGCGCGATGGCCGGCAAGATCACCATCGTCGAGGTCGAGCAACTCGTCGAGACCGGCGCGCTCGATCCGGATGCCATCCACCTGCCCGGCATCTACGTGCACCGCATCGTGGTGAACGCTTCGCCCGAGAAGCGCATCGAGAAGCGCCTCACCCGCCCGGCGGCCTGACCCTGAGCACAAGAAGGAGAACGACATGCCCTGGACCCAAGACGAAATGGCCGCGAAGGCCGCCTCCGAGCTGAAGGACGGCTACTACGTGAATCTCGGCATCGGCATCCCCACGCTCGTGGCGAACCATGTGCCGGCCGACATCGAGGTGTGGCTGCAAAGCGAGAACGGCATGCTGGGCATCGGCCCCTTCCCGACCGAAGACGAAGTCGACGCCGACCTCATCAACGCCGGCAAGCAGACCGTGACGACCATCCCCGGCACCAGCATCTTCGGCTCGCACGACAGCTTCGCGATGATCCGTGGCGGCAAGATCAACCTCGCCATCCTCGGCGCCATGCAGGTCAGCGAGAAGGGCGACCTCGCCAACTGGATGATCCCCGGCAAGATGGTCAAGGGCATGGGCGGCGCCATGGACCTGGTGGGCGGCGTGCCGCGCGTGCTGGTGGTGATGGAGCACGTGGCCAAGAAGAAGGACGGCAGCACCGACCTCAAGATCCTGCCCAAGTGCACGCTGCCGCTCACCGGTGTCGGCGTGGTCAACCGCATCATCACTGACCTGGCGGTGATGGACGTCACCCCTCAAGGCCTGAAGCTCGTAGAGATGGCTCCAGGTGTGAGCCGCGAAGAGTTGCAGAGCAAGACCGGCGTGCCGCTGCACTGAGCCGCTTACGCCCAAACCCACGAAGACGGGCCGCGTTCAGCGGCCCTTTTTCATGGCCTGCGCAGCCTCGGTCACGAGCGGCGGGCCCTTGTAGATGAAGCCGGTGTAGAGCTGCACCAGGTCGGCGCCGGCCGCAAGCTTGGCCTGCGCATCGGCGCCGCTCATCACGCCGCCGGCGCCGATGAGCGGAACGCCGGCACCCAGGGCGGCGCGCAATTGCGCAATCACCCGGTTGCTGGCCTCGAACACCGGCGCGCCAGAGAGGCCGCCAGTCTCTTCGCCATGCGGCAGGTGTTTCACGGCATCGCGCGCCAGCGTGGTGTTGGTGGCGATCACGCCATCGATGCCGTTCTCGCGGATGGAGGTGGCGATCACCGCCACTTGCGACTCGTCGAGATCGGGCGCGATCTTCACGAAGATCGGCACCTGCCTGCCGTGCGTCTGGGCGAGCTTCGATTTGCGCTCCTGCACGGCGGCCAGCAGCGCATCGAGTGCCTGATCGCTTTGCAATTCGCGCAGGTTCTTGGTGTTGGGCGACGAGATGTTGACCGCCACGTAGTCGGCGTGCGGGTACACGCCGTCGAGGCAGATCAGGTAGTCGTCTACTGCCCGCTCGATGGGCGTGGCGGCGTTCTTGCCGATGTTCAGGCCCAGGATGCCGCCTTGCTGGCGGAAGCGGCTGCGCTTGACGTTGGCGACGAAGGTGTCGAGGCCTTCGTTGTTGAAGCCCAGCCGGTTGATCAGCGCCTGGGCTTCGGGCAGGCGGAACATGCGCGGCTTGGGGTTGCCCGGCTGCGCCTTGGGCGTGACCGTGCCCACTTCGACGAAGCCGAACCCCATGGCGCCGAACGCGTCGATCGCGCGGCCGTTCTTGTCCAGCCCCGCGGCCAGACCCACACGGTTGCGGAACTTGAGGCCGGCCAGCGTCAGCGGGTCCTCCACCGGCGTCTGCGCCACGGCGCAGATCAGCGGGGTGTGCTGGATGCGTGCGAGCGCACCCAGGGTCAGGTCGTGGGCCTGCTCGGGATCGAGGCCGAAGAGGAAAGGGCGGGTGAGGGCGTAGGGAACGAAGGACATGCCGAGGCGACGCAGAAGGGGTCTTGGATAATCACCGGATTGTCTCAAACGCCCGTGGCCCCACCGGTGCCACGCAACCCCATGACTCAAGACGAACTCAAGGCCCTGGTAGGCCAGGCCGCGCTGGCCTACGTGGTGCCCGGCAGTGTGGTCGGTGTCGGTACCGGGTCGACCGTCAATTGCTTCATTGACGCACTCGCCGGCATGAAGGACCGCATCGCCGGTGCCGTCTCCAGCAGCGAGAAAAGCAGCGAGCGCCTGCGCGCGCATGGCATCTCGGTGCTCGACAGCAACGGCGTCGACAGCATTCCGGTCTACATCGACGGGGCCGACGAAATCGACCACGGCGGCCACATGATCAAGGGTGGTGGCGCGGCGCTCACGCGCGAGAAGATCGTGGCCGACATCGCCGAGCGCTTCATCTGCATCGCCGATGAGTCCAAGCTCGTACAGACACTGGGGCGCTTCCCGCTGCCGGTGGAGGTGATCCCGATGGCGGCAGCGCAAGTGGCCCGTCGGCTGCGCACGCTGGGTGGTGACGCGCAGCTCCGCGCCGGGGTGACGGACAACGGGTGCCACATCCTCGATGTGCGCGGGCTGTCGATCACCGACCCCACTGCCATGGAGCGCGACATCAACCAGTGGCCGGGCGTGGTGAGCGTGGGCATCTTTGCGCGCAACAAGGCGAGCGTGTGCCTCCTGGGCACGGCGCAGGGCGTGAAAACGCTGACTTTCTGATCGCGCACTTCCAGCGCGATCCAACACCGCGTACCCTCGGGGCTGTTTCACAGCGAACCGAGCTGCGCTCAGAGGAAGGACGGCCCATGGCCAAACCAAACTATTCGTTCGAGAAGCGCCAGCGAGAACTGGCGAAGAAGAAGAAGAAAGAAGAGAAGATCAAGGAACGCGCCGAACGCAAATCGGGCGGGCCGGGGCAGGACGAGGCCGAGCCGGGCGAAGAAGCCGGCTCCGAGACGACCGAGGAAGGCGCCGCGCCGCCGCCCAACCAGGTCTGAAGCGTGGGCTGCGTCGGCCGGCGGCTCAGTCCGCCGACGCCGCCGGCGCCGCATCTCCCGGCCGCGACGCGCGCCGCACCGCGCGGCTGATGAAGCGCGCGGGGTCGATCGCATCGAGCAGGCTGGTTTCAATCGGGCAGGGTGCGCCCGAGATCAGCGCCGCCACGGTCTGAGCGCCCAGGGCTGACCAGGTGATGCCGCGCGAGCCGAGCGCGGCGTGCACATAGAGCCCATCCAACCGAGGTACGAAACGAGGCTGGTCCAGCGGGCGGGCCATGGCAGAGGTCGCCTGCATGTCTGGCACCGCACCGACCAAGGGCAGGCGGTCGGGCGTCGACCAGCGCCAGCCGGTGCGGCCATCCAGTTCGGACATCGGCAGTTCGATGGCCGGTACACCCAGCAGCCGCGCCAGTTGTTCGAGGTTGGCGCGGTGGTCGATCTCGCGCACCGCGGGGTCCATGTCGTGTGCTTGCGAGGTCGCGCCGAACGTGGTGCGGCCATCGACGGGCGGCAGCAGGTATCCGGCACCCGCGATAGGCAGCCGTGTGCGCGGCAACCGGGTGGCGTCGATCTGGCTGAGTTGGCCACGCAGCGGGGCGATCGGCCAGAGCGCGTGGCCAAGCAGGCGTTGTGCGTCGCCGGCGTTGGCCAGGACCACGACCTCGGCCTCGTCGATGACGCTGCCGTGCGCATCGAGCAATTGCCAGCGGGGGCCGTGCCGGCGCAGCCCCTCGACCCGCGTGTCACCGCGAAGAAGCGCCCAGGGGCGTGCGCGATCGAGCCAGTGGCGGGCCAGCGCGGCAGGGTCGACCCAACCGCCGCCGGGGTAGAACCAGGCCGCCTGATCGAGTGGCAGGCCGGACATCTCGCTGGCCTCGCCGGGCGAGAGGGCGCGCACGTAGTCGGTGGGCAGGCCGAGGCGGGTCAAGGTGGCGGCCATGGTGACGGGGTCGCCATCGTCCAGCCGCAGCAGGCCGGTCGCTGAGCCTGCGACAGCGCCAGCCTGCAGCGCATCTGCAATCCCGCGTTGCGCAAGCAGGGCAGCCGCACGGTTGAAGCGCGCGTGCGTGCCATCTTGCGAGTTGACGACCCCGTGGAAGAGACCGGCCGGGTTGCCCGAGGTTTCCTGCGCGGCGTGCGCGTGGCGGTCGCAGACGACGCTGTGCCAGCCTTGCTTCGCAAGCGCCGCGGCCGTGGCGCTGCCGGCCAGCCCCGCGCCGACGATGAGTGCGCGTTGTTCAGTGCTGCTCGAACCGCGCCGAACCGGCGCGCTTCGCGGCACGAACGCCGGTGCGTATCGGGCGAGCGTGATGTCTCGTTTGCCTCCACTGCCCGGCGCCTTGCGCACCTCGAAGCCGGCGGTGCGCAGCCCCGTTCGTACGGCGGCGGCGGCCGTCCAGGTGGCCAGGGTCGCGTCGGGCGCGGCCAATCTCGCCAGCGCCTTCAGCACTTGCGGTTGCCACATCTGCGGATTGCACGCAGGCTTGAAACCATCGAGGTAGAAGGCATCGACGCGTGCGGTGAGTTCGGGCAACCACGCCTGCACGTCGCCCAGTGCCAGCATCAGCTGCACCCGACCGCCTTCGAAGTGCATCGTGTGCAGGTTGTGGGTGAGCGGCGGCCAGGCTGCGATGAGTTCGCTGGCGAGCGACGCGAGCGGGGAGCGCTCGTGGGCTCGGCGCATGTCGCTCGCGCGAAACGGGTGCTTCTCGATGGAGAGGAACACCAGTCGTTGACAGCGCGCCGGGTCTTCGCGCCACGCCTGCCAGGTAGCGAGAAAGTTGTTGCCCAGGCCGAAGCCCGTCTCGAGCACGACGAATCGCTCGCGGCCATGCCAGCGCCTTGGCAAGTCGTTGCCGTTCAGGAACACATGTCGCGTCTGCGAGAAGGCGTCGGCCTGCGGGTTGTAGACGTCCTGGAACTCCGGTGAATACGGCAGGCCTTCATCGGTGAATCTCAGCAGGGCCGGGATGATCGGCTGCGAGTTCATCGGCCCAGCCACTCCAGCAGGCGAGCGCGAGCATCTGTCAGGCCACGGTAGGCGAGCACGGCTGCGCTCATGCTCGCGAGGGCGTCGTGCACCTGCATTCGTTGCTCGGCCGTCGACAAGGCCAGTGTCAAGGGTGTCAGTTCGACGTGGATGGTGAACACCGCCTGGCCCAACTGAGGCAATGGAATGAAGGTCTGGCGCTCGGTGCGGAAGCGAGTCTCGCGCACGAGTTCATCGGGCGATGCGTTCGCCGGCCAGGCAGAGTGCTCCTTGCGCGCGGGGTGTGCGTGCAAGCGTGGGTGGCGCGTGATCGTCCACACGAAGCGCTCCCACCGCTCCGGGCCCGTGACGAGCCGCGCCAGATGCTCGCTCGCGCCGAGCAGCATTTGGTTGTCGGCGACAGGCGCGTGCACCTCGGCGAAGTGGCGGCCAATCTTCTCTTCAGGTGCCCACCCCGACGGCAGGCACACGGCCAACCAGGGGATCGTGGCATGGCGGCCATCGATGATGGCGAAGTCTTCGGCGAAGGCCAGGCAGAGCAGGGCAGCGTGGCGCCATGGCGGCGGCAGCGCCTTCACGCACGCGACAACCTCTGGCATGGCGGCGCCATGCTGCACCACGTCGTCACCGTGCAGCGAACAGCCCAGCCGCAGGGCATGCAGTGCGCCATCAGGGCCAATGGACCAAGCCGACGGATGCTCGACGGCCGCTTGCCTGCTCAGCGCCTCGAGCGCGGGTTGCGCGTCAAAGCCGCTCACCTGCAGCAAGGCCTGCTCTGGATACGCACTGAGCACGGCCAGCTTCTCGCGCAGGGCCCGATCGCCGGGTGCATTGGGCGTCAGCTGAGCCGCGCCGGGCGCGAGCCGGCGCAATCCGGGCTGCATGCGGAACGGGGCGCTGACGCTCGCGAAATCAAAGGCCATTCGCAAATCATGCCCAGAAAACGAAAAGGGCCCGCAGAGCGGGCCCACCTTCCCTCACGCCGACAGGCGTTACACGCGCTTGCGGTACTCGTGCGTGCGGGTGTCGATTTCGATCTTGTCGCCGGTCTCAACGAACAGCGGCACCGAGACCTCGAAGCCGGTGGCCAGCTTGGCGGGCTTGAGCACCTTGCCCGAGGTGTCGCCCTTGACGGCGGGTTCGGTGTACGTCACTTCGCGCACCAGGCTGGTCGGCAACTCGACAGAGATGGCCTTGCCTTCGTAGAACACCACTTCCACGGGCATCTGGTCTTCCAGGTACTGGATGGCGTCGCCCATGTTCTCGGCCTCGACCTCGAACTGGTTGTACTCGGCGTCCATGAACGCGTACATCGGGTCGGCGAAGTAGGAGTAGGTGCACTCCTTCTTTTCCAGGATGATCTGGTCCATCTTGTCGTCGGCCTTGAAGACGACTTCGGTGCCCGAGTTGTTGAGCAGGCTCTTGAGCTTCATGCGCACCGTGGCGGCGTTTCGGCCACCGCGGCTGTATTCCGTCTTGAGCACGACCATCGGGTCCTTGCCCTGCATGATGACGTTGCCAGCGCGAATTTCTTGAGCAATCTTCATAGCGATTTCCGATGCGGGAGCTGTTGGGGCGCGCACCGGGTTTCTTCACCAGAACGCGCAAAGCCGAGCATTTTAGCCCGATTCAGCGACGAAACCCATCAGTTGGGTGCTCAAGTCCACCTGTGAGAGCAACTGTTCACGCCACGCCTCGCAAGCCGATTGCCAGGCATCCAGCGGGGGCAAGCGGAGAGGGATGGGCGCCGGTCCATTCCAGCCGCTCCAGGTCTCGCGCAGGCCGGGAACACCGGGGAAGCGATCGAGGAAGGCAGCGAGCTTGGCCAAGTGCGCGTCGTCGGTTTGCGGATAGATGTGCCAGACGAACGGGCGCCCGGCCCACTGTGCGCGAACGAAGGAATCCTCGCCCCGCACGAAGTTGAGATCGCAACTCCAGAGCAGCCGGTCGTAGTCGGGCTGCGCGAGGTACGGCAGCCGCTCGCGGCGCATGCCAGGCGGCAGGTGCGCGGGTTCGGGCGTGCCAGGTGTCAGCAGGAGCAGGGTGGGCGCGTCGGTCAGCGCTTCGAGCATGGCGGGTAAGGCGGGGTTGGCGTAGCTGAACATGCTGACCAGCCGTTCGCCCTCGCGCACCTCGACGCCGTGTGAGCGCAACCAGGTCGTGCGCTCGAAGGCGTGCCGTGCCTGCATCAGACCCTCTTCGCGGATCAACCCGCCCGTGGCCGGAGTGAACCCGGGGTAGAAGAAGTGCTTGACCAACCCGCGACCGGGCCCGGTCGACTGCGGAGATGGCAGTCGGTGGCTGCGCTCGACGTAGCATTCGGCGCTCAGGTATTCGAGGTTGACCCACACCGGGCGCGACTGCGCCATGCGCGTCACGAATGCGTCAGGCAGCTCGCAACCGAAGGCCTCGATGACGACCTGGCCGACTTGCTCTGCGTGATAAGCCTCTTCCCAGTGGTGCACGGTCACACCGCGCTGGCCGCCGGGAGCCATCCATGAAAGCGCCGAGCTGTCGTCCGTCCACAAGCGCACCTGCTCGCCGCGCGCCGCGAGGTCGGCCGCAAGCCGCCAGCACACGCCGATGTCGCCAAAGTTGTCGACCACGCGACAGAACACATCCCATTGCATGCGTGGATTATCGAGGCGGCACAATCGCCGTCGCGATGAGTGAAGCCCCCCCTAACGACAACGGCGACGCGCTTGATCCGGCACACGAGCGGCTGCTGGCCGAAGTCGCCGCGCTGCCTGCACGGCCTGGCGTGTACCGCTACTTCGATGCGCAGGACGGTGTTCTGTATGTGGGCAAGGCGCGCGACCTCAAGAAGCGCGTGTCCAGCTACTTCCAGAAGAACCACGGCGGAACGCGCATCGGGCACATGGTCAGCAAGATCTCTCGGATGGAGACGACGGTCGTGCGGTCTGAAGCCGAGGCCTTGCTGCTCGAGAACAACCTCATCAAGACGCTCAACCCGCGCTACAACATCCTGTTCCGCGACGACAAGAGCTACCCGTACCTCAAGATCGCCTCGCACGCTTATCCGCGCATGGCGTACTACCGTGGTTCGGTGGATCGCAAGCACCGCTACTTCGGGCCCTACCCGAGCGCGTGGGCGGTGAAGGAATCGATCCAGCTGCTGCAGAAGGTGTTCAGGCTGCGCACCTGCGAAGACACGGTCTTCAACAACCGCACCCGGCCGTGCCTGCTGTATCAGATCAAGCGATGTTCAGGCCCCTGCGTGCAGTACATCGGCGCAGAGGACTACGCGCGCGATGTGGCCCATGCCGAACGCTTCTTGCTGGGCGAGCAGCAGGAGGTCATGGACACCCTGCAGGCGCAGATGATGGCGCATGCCGACGCGTTGCAGTTCGAGCAGGCCGCGGAGATCCGCAACCAGCTGGGTGCCTTGTCCAAGGTGCTGCACCAGCAGGCGGTCGAAGACAACACCGGTGTCTCGACCAAGGACGCCGACATCCTCGCCGTGAAGGTGCAGGGCGGGCGTGCGTGCGTCAACCTTGCCATGGTGCGCGGCGGGCGCCATCTGGGTGACCGGCCGTACTTCCCTAGCCACGTCGACGAGGGCACCACGGTGGATCTCGAGCAGCAAGAGGAGCGCGCCTCGCCAGAGGTGCAGGTGCTCGAAGCCTTCATTGCCCAGCACTACCTGCAAAGTGCGGTGCCGCCCTTGCTGGTGGTGAGCCATGCCGTGGACAAGGCGTTGATCGAGGCGCTCTCCATGCACAGCGGCAACAAGGTGACCATGCAGCACCAGCCGCGTGACGCACGCCGGGCCTGGTTGGACATGTGCATCCAGGGCGCGGAGATCAAGCTCACGCGGCTGTTGTCTGAAGAGGGCTCGCAGCAGGCGCGCACCAGGGCCCTCGTCGACGCGCTGGATTTGGCGGCGGAGAACCTCGACACCTTCCGCATCGAGTGCTTCGACATCAGCCACACGGCGGGCGAATCGACCCAGGCATCCTGTGTGGTGTTCGAGGGCCACAAGATGCAGAACTCACAGTACCGCCGCTACAACATCGAAGGCGTGACGGGCGGCGATGACTACGCCGCCATGCGCCAGGTGCTCACGCGTCGCTACAGCAAGCTGGCCGCTGCAGCGCAGGCCGGCGAGTCGCGCCTGCCCGATTTGGTGCTGGTCGACGGCGGCAAGGGCCAGGTGAGCATGGCGCGAGAGGTCTTCGAAGAGCTCGGCCTGGACCTCAGCTTGATCGTGGGCGTGGAGAAGGGCGAGGGCCGCAAGGTCGGCCTGGAGGAACTCGTGTTCGCCGATGGGCGCGAGAAGGTCTACCTTGGCCACGATTCGGCGGCGCTGATGCTCGTGGCGCAGATCCGCGACGAGGCGCACCGCTTCGCGATCACAGGCATGCGCGCGAGGCGAGCGAGCGTGCGTACGGGCAGCAGCGTGCTCGAAGACATCCCGGGTATCGGCCCGAAGAAGCGTGCGAAACTGCTCCAGCGCTTCGGAGGGGCTCGCGGCGTGGGTCATGCAAGCGTGGAAGATCTCGCAAGCGTGGATGGCATATCAAGAGAACTTGCGGAGGAGATCTACCGTGCGCTTCACTGACGTCACATTCCCGGTACGCCGCAATGGCACGGCTTGGTCGGTGCTTCTTGCATTGACGCTCGCGCTGGCTGGTTGTGGCGGCGTGCCGCTCCTGCCCGCCTCGCCCACCTCTGCCGGCCAGTCGACGAGTGCGTCGCCCAAGGCACACCGCACGTGGGACGAGTTCAAGGTGTACGCGGCGAACCGCCTCGTTCAGACCAACCCCAACGGCGTGTACCTGGGTGAGGTGCCGCAGGTTCTGTTGGCCATTCCGGTGCTTGAAGTCGAACTCAATGCCGATGGCAGCATCCGTCGCATCGACGTCATGCGCCGCCCTGGGCAGGCCCCTGAAACGCTTCAGATGGCGATCGATGCGGTCAAGCGCGCCGCGCCCTTTGGTGATGTGAGCGCCTTGCCCAGACCCTGGAAGTTTTCGGAGGTCTTCCTCTTCAACGATGATCGCCGCTTCAAGCCGCGCACGCTCGACGTCCGCTGATCGCGCTTCGCAATGAGCACACGCCCGTTCATGACGGGCAACTTGGGCACAATCCCTGAATGTTCTTCAATCTGCCGACTCTGCTGACATGGGCTCGCATCGTCGCGATTCCACTGATCGTCGGCATCTTCTATTGGGAAGGCCATGAGCCGACCAAGAACCTGGTGGCCACGGTCTTGTTCATCGTCGTGGCCCTTACGGATTGGGCCGACGGCTTTCTCGCACGCAAGCTGAACCAGACATCGTCGTTTGGCGCCTTCCTCGACCCGGTGGCAGACAAGTTCCTGGTTTGCGCCTCATTGCTGATCCTTGTTCAGCTCGACCGTGTGGGTGCCTTTGTGGCACTCGTGATCATCGGCCGCGAGATCGCCATCTCGGCCTTGCGCGAGTGGATGGCGCAGATCGGCGCATCGCGCAGCGTGGCCGTGCATATGCTCGGCAAACTCAAGACGACGGTTCAGCTCGTGGCGATACCGTTCCTGCTCTACAACGGCACGCTGTTCGGTCTCATCGACACCCATCTCTGGGGCACGGTGCTCATCTACATTGCGGCGGTGCTCACCATTTGGTCGATGGTCTATTACCTCCAGAAGGCGCTGCCGGAGATCCGGGCCAAGGCCCGGTAGCACGTCGTGACGCAGGACCAACGCAGCGCGCTGCTGCGTGCCATGCCGGTGGTGTTCGTGCTGATCTGGAGTACCGGGTTCATCGTCGCGCGCTATGGCATGCCGTACGCGCCGCCGATCAGCTTCCTTTGCCTTCGTTACCTCTTCTCGGTGTTGTGCTTCGGAGTCTGGATCGCGCTCAGCGGCGCCGCATGGCCGACGACGCCCGCGCAGTGGGCTCACCTCGGTCTGACTGGCGTGCTCATGCATGCTGGCTACCTCGGCGGCGTATGGGCCGCAGTGAAGGCAGGCATGGGAGCCGGCACCGTGGCCCTGCTGGTCGGTTTGCAGCCCGTGCTGACGGCTGTCTGGCTCAGCGCGATGGCGCGTACGCGGGTGTCGCCAAGGCAGTGGCTGGGCCTGTTGTTGGGGTTCGGCGGCCTGGTTCTCGTGCTCTGGAACAAGCTGGGTGGAGGCGAACTGTCCGGCGTGAACCTGTCGCTCGCGGCGTTGGCACTCTTTTCCATCACGGCTGGCACGCTCTACCAGAAGCGGTTCGTGGCGCCGTGCGACGTGCGCACGGCGAACACGGTCCAGTTGATCGCTGCGCTGCTGGTGAGCGTGCCACTCGCGCTGCTGGAGTCTGAAACCATCGTGCTGCACCCGCACTTCATTGGTGCCATGGTCTGGTCTGTGATCGGCCTCACCTTGGGTGGCAGTTCCTTGCTCTACCTACTGATTCAGCGCGGCGCGGCGACCCAGGTCACGGGCTTGCTCTACCTCGTGCCGCCCACCACCGCCTTGATGGCCTGGGCTCTGTTCAGTGAGCCCATCACCATCGCGATGCTGGTCGGTGTGGCGTTGACCGCGGTGGGAGTCTCGTTGGTAGTTGGAGCCGAGGGAAAGCCCGAAGAGGCCTCGGCGACAAGGCCCCCCGGTTAGGCAGGGGGGCCTACCTTGTCAAGCGAGGAAGCACGCGGCACAGCGCCCCGAGGAAGCAGTTGATTACGCATAGAATCCGCTTCCGCGCTTGACACTGGGTGAGTGCGAGGCTGTAATCAATTGAGCCATCGTGCCACCTGATCTGCGGCCCAGATCATCCCAACCGAATCTTTCGAGACACCTTTTTAGAGGGGGTAACCTTCGTGAACAAATCCGAATTGATTGAACACATCGCCAAGCAGGCTGACATTTCCAAAGCGGCAGCGACGCGCGCACTGGAAGCTGTCATTGGTGGCGTGAAATCAACGCTCAAGAAGAACAACAGCGTGTCGCTGGTGGGTTTCGGCACCTTCAGCGTCAGCAAGCGCGCCGCTCGTGCGGGTCGTAATCCCCGCACCGGCGCCACGATCAAGATCAAGGCGGCCAAGGTGCCGAAGTTCCGTCCGGGCAAGGCCCTGAAGGACGCGGTCAACTGATATCGGTTTCTCGGGTGCTTAGCTCAGTTGGTAGAGCGGCGCCCTTACAAGGCGTAGGTCGGGGGTTCGAGCCCCTCAGCACCCACCAGCGAGACGCCAGGCCAGCTGAAATTGGGCTTCGGGCCATCCGCTAAAATTGTCAGTGTCCACCCCTCAAAGGCGAACCTTGGTTCGCCTTTGTTGCATCTGGGGTGCTTCAGTTTCTCGCTTCGCGACCCCAACGTTCGAGGTCATTGATGTTTGATTTTGTCCGCAAGCACACGCGCATCCTGCAGTTCGTCCTCGTGCTGCTGATCTTCCCGTCGTTCGTCTTCTTCGGCATCCAGGGCTACAGCCGCAGCGAGGCCGGCAACACAGCGGTAGCCAATGTGGCGGGTCACAAGATCACGCAAGCCGAGCTTGATGCGGCGCATCGTCGCCAGGTCGACATGCTGCGTGCGCAGATGCCCACCGTCGACGTCAAGCTCTTCGATACGCCGGAGGCCAAGCGCAACACGCTCGACAACCTCGTGCGCGAACGTGTGATGCTGACGGCGGCTGAAAAGGCCGGGTACGTGACGACCGACGATCGCCTGCTGCGCGAGTACCAGACCGACAGGCAGTTCGACACCTTCCGTCGGCCCGACGGCAGCCTGAACATCGAGGCGCTGGAGATGGCGCTCTCTCAGCAAGGCCTCACGAAGCAGGGCTTCGATCGCCTGAAGCGCGAAGAACTCATGATGCGTCAGGTGCAGATGGGCCTTCTCGGCAGCGCCATCGCGCCGGCCACATCGGCATCGGCTGCCATCGACGCGATGTTCCAGCAACGCGAAGTGCAGGTTCAACGCTTCGCCACCAAGGACTACCTGAGCAAGGTGACCCCGAGCGAGGCAGATCTCGAGGCCTATTACAAGGACCCGGCGCATGCGGCGGAGTTTCAAACGCAGGAGAAAGCCGACATCGAGTACGTCGTACTGAACCTCGACAGCATCTCCAAGGACATCAAGGTGCCGGAAGAGGAGCTCAAGAAGTACTACGCCGAGAACGAGAAGAGCTATACCGTGGCCGAGGAGCGCCAGGCCAGTCACATCCTCATCAAAGCAGCACCGGATGCTTCTGCCGATGAGCGTGCCAAAGCCCGAGCCAAGGCGGATGCGCTTCACGCGGAGTTGGTCAAGAACCCCGCCGCCTTTGCCGATACGGCGCGCAAGAACTCGCAAGACGCAAGCTCGGCAGAGAAGGGCGGCGAGCTCGGTCTGTTCCTGGCTCGCGGCGACACGAACAAGGCCTATGAAGATGCGCTCTTCGCACTGAAGAGGGCCGGCGACGTAAGTCCCGTGACCGAGACCAAGGAGGGTTACTACATCGTCCAGCTGAAGGGTGTACGGGGCGGCGAGAAGCGCAGCTTTGAAAGCGTGCGCAGCGAGATCGAGGCGCTGCGCAAGAAGCAGTTGGCACAGGTGGAGTTCGCCAGGGCGGCCAGCGATTTCGGCAACATGGTCTACGAACAGGCCGACAGCCTCAAGCCTGTGGTCGACAAGTTCAAGCTGCAACTGCAAACGGCGAAGGGCGTGACGCGTGCGCCTGCGCCAGACGCGCAAGGCCCGCTCGCCTCGCCCAAGCTGCTCGACGCCTTGTTCAATGCCGACTCGCTGCGCAACAAGCGCAATACCGAAGCCGTCGAAACCGGCCCGAGTACCCTGGTCTCGGCCCGCATTACCGAGTACAGCCCGGCCGCCACGCCGCCGCTGTCCGAGGTCAGCGCGCGCGTGCGGGAGAAGGTCGTTGCCATTCAGGCGGCTGCCATGGCGCGCAAGGAAGGCGAGGCACGCCTGGCTGAACTGCGCAAGGCGCCTGCGACGGATTTGGGTACCCCCACGCAAACGGTCTCGCGCGCTGCCGCGAGGGATGTCCCGCGCCCGCTGATCGAGGCCTCACTCAAGGCGCCGACAACGTCATTGCCGGCTGTGGAGGGGGTCGACCTGGCGGATCAGGGATTTGCTGTCGTTCGCGTTCTGAAGGTGCTCGGGCGTGATCCGGTCGCTGCCGATCAGGCGCGTACTGAAGCGCAGTATTCGCAAAGTTGGGCCGCCGCGGAGGCTCAGGCCTACTACGCAGCGCTGAAGGCGCGCTTCAAGGTCGAAGAACATCTTCCCGGCACGGCCGACGGGGCCCAAGGCAAGTAATGATGAGTGGGCGCCGCGGTCCGCTATAATCTGCGGCTCTGCGGTGGCTGTAGCTCAGTTGGTAGAGTCCCAGATTGTGATTCTGGTCGTCGTGGGTTCGAGTCCCATCAGCCACCCCAAGGAATAAGCAAGGCCCTCAGTTCGCTGAGGGCCTTTTGCTTTCTGGGGCTCCCCGTGGGTCAGATGGGCTCAGAAAGCTGTCGGATGCAGACCCGGCAGCAGATTCCGCCGCCGGGGACCTCGCGCCACTCAACCTCTCCCCCGAGTTGCTTCACGCGCTTGCGGACACCGCCCAAGCCGAGTCCGTGCGCCCACGCCTGAGGATTGCGCCCCGCACCGTTGTCGCTGACGCTGAGATCGAGGCGGTCTCCTTCGAGCTGAAAGGCGATCTCCACGCGGCGGGCTTGCGAGTGTGAGATCACGTTGTTGACCAACTCACGCATCACGCGGGTGAGGGCGGACCACTGCACCACGCTGAGTGAAATGTCCCGGTCGGCACTGAAGTCCCAACCGAGGGAGATGTGGGCTGCGGTGAGGCGTTGGGTCAGATCGGCCTTCCACTCGGCTGCGGCGTGGGAGAGCGGGTGGCTGGGTGCGGCCAGGCCTCGGGTCAGCGTCTTCAGGTCTTGCAGGGTGTGGCGAACGTAGTTCTCCATCTCCGGCGACTGCGCCTTGTACATGAGCGTGAGCAGGCGCGCGCCGATGTCGTCGTGCAGGTCTTGCGCCAGGCGCAGGCGCTCTTCACTGCGGCCCTGCTCCACGGCCTTGTCGAACGCGACCGCGCGGCGGAGTTGCTCGACGACGCGCTCGGCCAAGCGTGCATCTTCGGTTGTGAAGAGGCGACGCCCATGATGTGCATACCGAATGACGATGGAGGTGCCTTCCGACGTGTTACCGGCCAGCTCAGGGACGGGGATCTGCAGTGTCGAACCGCCGCCGCTGACGCGTGCGCCAGGGCTGTGCTTCTCGATCACCGAGGCTTCCATCGGTTCGAACAATTCCTTCAGCAACTGTGTCAGCAGGGCGGGCGTGCGCTCGGGGTGAGCCTCGACCTCCCGGGCTATGCGGTAAAGCTTCTCGAACATGCGCTCGGTCGTGAGCACGTTCTGGTTTCGCAACTGGTTGAGCAACCACTGCCGGGCACCCGAGTACAGGCCGAGCGATAGAAACAATGCCAACGTGAGTGAGGCGAACTGGCCCAGCGAAAAGACAGCGACGAAGAGCAGGTCGAGTGACGTGGCGATCGTGCTGATGGCGGCCAGCAGCGAAAACTCACGCATGACCTGCTGCGATTTGGACAGGAAGGGCAGCAGCAACAGCAGCGATGCCAGGAACACATACCAGATCGTCGGTCCCACCGCGGCGATCTGCTGCTGCACGCTCGGCATGCTCGACGCAGTGGTGAGCGAGACCGTAAGCAGCACCCAGGTGGCTACGGCCAGCACACTGAGGCGCCGTATCACGATGGCAAAGGGATGCGGCTCGATGCGGTGCGAGAGCGTTTGTATCGCGATCGTGGCGAGGCACAAGGTTGTGACGCCACCCTGGGCCCACCACCATCCGTTGGACAGCTCACCGCGCGTCATCGATGCGATGAGTGCGCCCACAGCCAGCCAAGTGACCCACGCGATGCTCGTGGCCCCGGGTACATGCCGCGGATGCAACGCTGAGACGTGAACGACGGCCGCAGCCGTGACCAGATCGAGACTGGTCCGCACGGGCATATCCAGGGCTGGCATCGGCCAGGGCAGGGCGAGGTTCATGGTCGACTCGGCTGCGATGAAGGCAAGATTGCCTGCCTGGCACAAGGACGCCAGCGAATACAGGCAGTTGCGCGCCGAAGGGCGCGCCAGCAGCACCACCATCGCGACGAGATAGAGCACCAGCGCCAAGGCGCACATCAGCCAGAACGTGATGCCCAGCGAGCCCAAGCCTCGCGCGTGCAGCGGCTGCTCGACCATGGCTCCTTCCGAGAAGAAGAGCTTCACGCTCTCGCCTGACAGTGTGGCGTCGAGTTGCTGGTGCATGGCGCGGTGGCGGTCACGCTCGACGTCGTCGCTCAGCCACCGCGAGGAGCGCTGAAGCGTGAGCCCATCGACAACGGCGACGCTGTTTGCGCCGCCGATCACGCCTATGAGGGCGCGGCCGGCCTGGAGATTGAGCGCAGCGTCGGGCGAGCTGACGAGTTCGAGCTGGCCTTGTGATCCTGCTTTCCAGCGGGCGTCGATGCGAGGCGATTCCGCCAGCCAGCGCGCCAGCAAGAGCACGCCGACACAGCCGATCAATGCAGCGCCGACCAGCAGGCGCAGTCGCCAGCCCATCCAGCGCGACAAGGGTTCGTCGCCGCTGGCAAGGCTTTCGAGGGCGCGGGAATCCGCCGCGACGCTTGTGGCGTCGCCCTCCGGGGTAACGCCGAAACCACTCGGCTCGCCAAGGGTGGAACTCGGAATCGATCCGAGCTCACCGCGCGAGCGCATCTCCATGTTGATGAGTTTCAGCGGCGCTGGCGCTCAGACCAGGCCTTGCTTGCTGGCCAGCACGGCCGCTTCGGCGCGGCTCGAGACGTTCAACTTCTTGTAGATCGACTTGATGTGGTCATTGACCGTGAACCACTTGATGCCCATCAGGTTTGCGATTTCCTTGATGGTGAAGCCCTTGCTGAGGTACGTCAGAACCTCGCTTTCGCGGGGCGTCAGTCGTTCGTGATCCAGAGGTGCGCCACGGCCCAGAGGCATGGGACGGCTGCTCTGAAAGCCCGAACTGCCTGCCAAACCGGGTTCGGACAAGCCGCTCACGCTGCCCGGCCCTTGGCGAAAGTGGCCGAGCAGGCGCCTCGCGATGGCCGGAGACAACGGTGGTTGCCCGCGTACGATCTTCTGCAACTCTTCGACGAGGACCTCGAAGCGGTCTTCCTTCAGTAGGTAGCCATCGGCACCACATTGCAGCGCAGGGAAGAGGTGGTCGTCGTCGGAGTACAGCGTGGTGACTATCTTGGTGGCCGGATAGCGCGCCAGCTCGGCCAGCAACTCCATGCCGTTGCCGTCCGGCAGTTCGAGGTCGACGAGGATCAGTTTGAAGTGATCCGACGGCGGCTCGCCGCGTTGCGGATCGAGTACGCCGACCTGGCGGCGTGCGGATTCCAAATCACCGGCTTCGGTGATGACGATGACGTCGCTGAAGCTCTCGCGCACGACGCGGCACAGGAAGCTCCGGGCAACCGGGTTGTCCTCGACGATCAATACCTTGATGGCCATGCCGTAGGGTGCTCTCGAAAGGGAGCGTCCATCGTAGCGCAGACACCCGGGAGCGGATATCCCTCAGTTCTCAGGGACGGGGGCCGTTTGCACTGGGCTGAAGCGCCTTGGCGAGGCGACCGTAACGATCGCGTAAATCGAGCAGCTTTTCGTTCTTCTGCGCCTCGCTCAGCCGGCTGTCGAGGAGCACTTCAGATCGCAGCTTGAAGTCTTCGATTTCCAACACGAACTTCAACTGCTGATTGCTCGAGGCCTTGAAGCCCGCCAGGTCGAACATCTGCGCGAGCCGCTCTTTCTCCTGAGCGTTCTTGCCATACGAGAAGAGAAAGTTCGCGATGCGCGTACGCACCGACAACGGCAGGTCCGTGCGCCAGAGCAATGGGTCCTTGGGGATCAAGGCCGACTCCCACAAGACGCGGATCTGGGCGGCCTGGGCGGGTTGGCGGATCTTGAGCCGGTCGAGCTCCTCGGTGTTGTATGTGCCCGCGGTGGCGCCGCCTGACAGCACGGCCTCGACCGTCTGTGCGTGCGTTCCTCGTGTCAGCGAACTGAAGAACATGTCCGGCCGGATGTTGCGAGGTACGAACAGGGCGTACGACGGCATCAGGTGCCCGCTGGTTGAGATATCTTCACCAAGGGCGAAACTGTGAACCTTGGCCCGCGACAGCAGTTGCTCGATCGAATGAACGCCGGAGTCGCGCCGGGTGATCACGAGTGCGCGGTAGCCGAGCGAGCCGTTCGAGTCGACCAGTTGGCCGAACACCTCCACGTTCGCGCGTTCGATGCACTCGAGCGCTGCCTTGCTCGATACCCATGCGAGTTGCGCCTGGTTGGTTACCAGCGCTTCGGCTGCGTCCCTGTAGCTCTTGGCATACCAGCCTTGCACGTTCACGCCGGTGGCGGCGCGCATGTCGGCGAAGAAGGGCTCCCAGGTCCTACGCGAGTCTTCGACCGTGGATGTGGTGATGACACCGAAGTGCAGTGGCTCGCTGCGGAATTGGGCCGGTACGACCTGCGGCCACAACGTGATGAGCGGTAGATGGAGAAACAGTCGGCGCACCGGAAATCGTCCTCCGCGAAGAAGCTCGCGCGGCGGATTATCAGCGGTGCGCCGTCGGGGCCGTCACTCGTTGACCAGAACCAGTTTGCCGCGAACCTGGCGGCTGCCCATCCGGGTGAAGGCGTCCTTCAGGCCAGTCATCGGCAGGCGGGTGTCGATCACGGGCTTGATCTTGCCTTGGGCATACCAGGTCGCCAGTTCCGCCAGTGCGGCTGCATTGTTCTGAGGTTCGCGGCGGGCGAACTCACCCCAGAACACGCCGACGATCGATGCGCCCTTGAGCAGGGCGAGGTTGAGCGGCAGCGCAGGAATGCCGCCTTGCGCGAAGCCGATCACCAGGTAGCGCCCGCGCCAGCCGATCGAACGGAAGGCCGGTTCGGCCATGTCGCCGCCCACGGGGTCATAGATGATGTCGGGGCCCTTGCCTTCGGTGAGCACCTTCAACTCGTCGCGCAGGTTTCCCGTGCTGTAGTTGATGGTGGCATCGGCGCCGAGCTCCTTGCAAAGCGCGCACTTCTCGTCGGTGGATGCGGCGGCAATCACTTTGGCGCCCGCGGCCTTGGCGATCTGGATGGCTGCGGTGCCCACGCCGCCTGCCGCGCCGAGCACCAGCACCGTTTCGCCGGCCTTGAGTTCGCCGCGGTCCATCAGCGCATGGTGGGTGGTTCCATACGTGCAGAGAAAGGCTGCGGCGTCGTCGAAGGCGAAGCCTTGCGGCAGCGGCATCAGCATCGCAGGCTTCGAGACCACGTGCGTGCCGAATCCGCCGCCGCCGCCGAAGGCCGCCACGGCATCGCCCACTTTGTAGTTGGCGACGCCTTCGCCGACGGCTTCGATCACACCGGCGTACTCGGAGCCGGGCACGAAGGGCAGGGGTGGTTTGAACTGGTACTTGTTCTGGACGATCAGCAGATCCGGAAAGTTCAGGCTTGCGGCCCGGATTGCAATGCGCACTTCGCCCGCCTTGGGCTCAGGTGTCGGCAGGTCCTTCCACTCGAGTGCGTCGGGGCCGGTCGGGTTCTCGCAAAGCCATGCCTTCATGTTCGTCTCCACTGAGGTTTTGATCGCTGCCGATGATAAGCAGGCAGTGATTGATGAGCCCGTCCCGGAGGTGACGAGTCCTTACAATCTTCGGGATGCGCATTCTCATCGCCAACGACGACGGCTACCTGGCACCTGGGCTCGCGGCTCTCGTCAAGGCTTGCGAAGGGCTCGGCGATATTGACGTCGTGGCCCCGGAGCAGAACGCCAGCGGAACGTCGAATTCACTCACGCTGAACCGGCCGCTGTCGGTTTACGCGGCAAGCAACGGCTATCGCTACCTGAACGGCACACCGTCCGACTGCGTTCACGTGGCGCTCACTGGTTTGCTCGAACATCGGCCTGATCTCATCCTCTCTGGGATCAACAACGGCGCGAACATGGGTGATGACACGCTGTACTCGGGCACGGTGGCCGCGGCGATGGAGGGCTTCCTGTTCGGCATCCCGGCGATCGCGTTCTCGCAGGTTGAGAAAGGGTGGGCGCATGTGGACGCTGCGGCCAAGGCGGCGCGCTCCATCGTCGAACAGGTGTTGGCCACCCCGCCCGCGGCAGGCCCTTGGCTGCTGAACGTCAACATCCCCAACCGCCCCGATGCGCCGGGCCTGCCGCGCGTAGTGACGCGACTTGGCCGGCGCCATGCGAGCCAGCCGGTGATCTGCCAGTCCAACCCGCGCGGCGAACCCATCTACTGGATCGGCCCGGCTGGCGACGCGCGCGACGCAGCCGACGGCACCGACTTCCATGCCACGGCGCACGGCAGCGTGTCCATCACGCCCTTGCAGATCGACTTGACCGACCATGCACGGCTGGGCGCTTGGCGCGACTGGGCAGGCGGGGTGCGCGCATGAACAAGCCAGAGCGTCCGCGCCCCCGCTTCCCACTGCAGCTCGACGGGTTGAGTCCGCCGGCGCAGAAGCGTGCGCTGCTTCGACCGCAGCAACCCTTGCATCAGGCCGCTACCGACTCGGCACGTGCCGTCAGGCCTTCGGGCATCGGCCTCGATTCGGCCGACGTGCGGCAGCGCATGGTGGTGCGCCTGCAGGCGGCTGGTCTGCGCAATGAGGTCGTGATCGCAGCGATGGGCAAGGTCCCGAGGCACCTCTTCGTGGATACCGCGCTTGCGACGCAGGCCTATGAGGACACGAGTCTGCCGATCGGGCTTGGCCAGACGATCTCCAAGCCGTCGGTTGTAGCCCGCATGATCGAACTCCTGATGGCTGGTGCATCGGCGCGCGCTCGCGGCTCGCTCGGGCACACGCTCGAGATCGGTACGGGCTGTGGGTACCAGGCGGCCGTGCTGTCGCAGATGTCTCGCCAGGTCATGAGCATCGAGCGACTCAAGCCGCTGCACGACAAAGCACGTGAGTTGCTGGGGCCGTTGCGTCTCACGAACATCCGCCTAGTGTATGGTGACGGGATGCGAGGGCATGCCCCCAACGCACCGTACGACAGCATCATCTCCGCCGCAGGAGGCGAGTCTCTGCCCGACGCATGGCTCGCGCAACTCGCAATCGGTGGCCGTCTCGTGGCACCCGTGCACGATGCCAGCGGTCGCCGTCAGGTGCTGGTGGTGGTGGATCGAACAGAAGAAGCTTACGAGCGCTCAGTGCATGAGGCCGTGAACTTCGTCCCTCTAAAATCAGGAACGGATTGATGACATTGGCCATGATGGGATACCGAACAAGCACAGTGCGCGGTGAGCGCGTCTCTGGCTTCGTGCGGCTCGCAATCGGTGCGTTGGCCGCACTGGCGCTCGTGGGCTGCGCATCGCCCAACAAGTACCGCGCGCCGGTCGAGGACCGTGCCGCCTCCAGCCGCGCTGCACCTGCACCTGGTGCCGCGGCGAGTGCCGCAAGTGCAGCTCCGGACGTCAAGCCGTTGCCCGGTGCCGAGAACGCGGGCAAGCCGGGCTTCTATGCCGTCAAGCCCGGCGACACGCTGATCCGAATCGGCCTGGAGACCGGCCAGAACTGGAAAGACATCATCAAGTGGAACAACCTCGACAACCCGAATGTCATCGAGGTGGGGCAGGTGCTGCGCGTGGTGCCGCCCGGTGTCGACCCCAACGCGGTGGCGACGCGAGGTGTGAGCTCGGCCAAGGTTGAATCGCGCGGGCTCGATGCTCCCAAGCCGCAAGCCGCGGCCGGATCTGGGGTGGCCGTGACCCCCACGGCGTCGGTCGCTGCCGCGCCGTCCTCATTGCCGACCGCACCTGCACCACGCGACGGTGATGACGACGTCAACTGGCTCTGGCCCGCGAGCGGGCCGATCGTCGGGAGTTTCGACGAATCGCGCACCAAGGGCGTGGCGATCGCCGGCAAGGCGGGAGACCCCGTCATGGCCGCTGCCGACGGCAAGGTTGTGTATGCCGGGTCTGGCCTGCGCGGCTACGGCAATCTCGTGATCCTCAAGCACAACAACACCTACCTCACGGCCTATGCCCACAACCAGGCCCTGCTGGTCAAGGAAGAGCAGACGGTGAAGCGCGGTCAGAAGATCGCCGAGATGGGCTCGACGGACGCGGAACGGGTGCAACTGCACTTCGAGGTCCGCAAGCAAGGTAAGCCGGTCGATCCGGCCAAGCTTCTCCCGCCGCGCTGAGCGACTGACGCTGCGGCCTGACCCCACTGTGCGCAACGATGAGCAAGCGACGCAGCACCACGGGGAACGGTCTGGCCACCGGGGGCGCGCAAGGTGCGCCACTGCCGCCCTTTGCGCCGCTGAGCCTGCAGTCGGTGCTGCAAGTCGGCATCGAACCGGCGGCCGATCGCGGTGACCGTGCCGATGGCGCAGACGCAGCACCGACCGAAGACCTGCCGAACAACATCGAGCTGGCCGCGGGCGAGGGAGAAGTCGGGAACACGCTCCAGACCTATCTCCGCGAGATCCGTCGCGCGCCGCTCCTGACGCCACAAGAAGAGTTCGAGACGGCCACGCGGGCGCGGGCGGGCGACTTTGCAGCGCGCCAAGCGATGATCGAGCGCAATCTGCGCCTGGTCGTGAGCATCGCGAAGAATTACCTCGGGCGCGGCTTGCCAATGACCGATCTCATCGAGGAAGGAAACCTCGGGCTGATGCATGCCATCGGCAAGTTCGAGCCAGAACGCGGGTTTCGTTTCTCGACCTACTCGTCGTGGTGGATACGCCAGAGCATCGAGCGGGCCATCATGCATCAGGCGCGCCTCGTGCGTCTGCCGGTGCATGTCGTGCGCGAACTGAACCAGGTGCTGCGAGCACGGCGTGCCATCGAGGCCGAGGTGTCACACCTCCAGGGCGGCGATCAGGCGGTGCGGGTCGAAGACATCGCTGCGCGCATCGGACGCCCTGTGCAAGAGGTGGCGGAACTCCTGAAGTTTTCGGAATCCCCTGCCTCGTTGGATGCGCCGCTCGACCGCGACGGCACCGAGTCGATGCTCGACAGCGTCGCCGACGAGGGCGCCAGCGATCCGGTCAGCCTGACATTGAGTCATGAAGTGGGCGTGCTTTTGCAGCACGGGCTGGACGAGCTCAACGACCGGGAGCGCGAAGTGCTGGCAGGCCGTTACGGGTTGCGAGACCGTGAACCTGAGACGCTGGAGGTACTGGCGGAGCGCCTCGGGCTCACGCGCGAACGAATCCGCCAGATCCAGCAGGAAGCTCTGGTCAAGCTGAAGCGCCGCATGGCGCGTAGCGGAATCCATCGCGACTCGGTGTTCTAGCTGCCGTTCGGGGCTGAGACAATCGGCCCCATGACAGCAGCAGATGAATGGCTCAAGGTCGAGTCGCTCGACCTCGAAGCGCAAGGCGTGGCGCACAACGCAGAAGGCAAGGTGGTCTTCATCGACGGGGCATTGCCCGGTGAAGAGGTCCAGGTCAGCGTACAGCGCAAAAAGAACAACTGGGAACTGGCCACACCGGTGGCGATGCGCCGCGAGAGCTCGCAGCGCGTCGAACCCGCATGCCGACATTTCGGCACGTGTGGTGGCTGCAAGATGCAGCACTTCCATGTGGGTGCGCAGGTGGCGACCAAGCAGCGCGCACTCGAAGATGCTCTCTGGCATCTCGGCAAGGTCAAGGCCGAGCGCATGCTTCGCCCGATCGAAGGGCCCGCCTGGGGCTATCGCTATCGCGCCCGACTTTCGGTGCGCTATGTCGTCAAGAAGCAGAAGGTGCTGGTGGGCTTTCACGAGCGGAAGTCGAGTTACGTGGCAGACATGGACAGCTGCGAGGTTCTGCCACCGCGCCTGAGCGCGATGCTCATCCCATTGCGGGACTTGGTGGCTGGCATGGACCAACGCGATCGCCTGCCGCAGATCGAAGTCGCCGTGGGCGAAGGGGTGACCGCACTTGTGCTGCGCCATCTCGAGCCGCTGAGTGATGCCGACTTCAAGCGCCTGCGGGATTTCGCGGGGCAGCACCAGGTGCAGTGGTGGCTTCAACCCAAGGGGCCCGACACGGTCCACCTGCTGGATGAGGGGGGCGCGGCACTGTCGTACTCGCTGCCCGAGTTCGGCATCACGATGCCGTTCAAGCCGACCGATTTCACGCAGGTGAACCACCAGATCAACCGAGTCCTGGTGAGTCGCGCACTCGGCTTGCTTGCGGCCGAGCCCCATGAGCGGGTCATCGACTGGTTCTGTGGTCTCGGCAACTTCACCTTGCCGATCGCCACGCAGGCGCGCGAGGTGCTGGGTATCGAAGGGAGCGAGGCATTGGTGGCGCGATCGCGCGAGAACGCGCTCGCCAACGGGCTGGAGGCAAAGACGAGCTTTGTGGCCCGCAATCTGTTCGAGATGGCACCGGAAGATCTGGTGCGCTACGGCCCCGCGGACAAATGGCTGGTCGATCCACCGCGAGAAGGGGCATTCGCCTTGGCGAAGGCGCTGGCCGATCTGCACAACGCCCCCAGCTTGCCTGCGAACTATGTGCTGCCTTCGCGCATCGTCTACGTCAGCTGCAATCCGGCCACCTTGGCGCGCGACGCTGGCCTTCTGGTGCATCAAGCGGGCTACCGTTGCATAGCGGCGGGTGCGGTGAACATGTTCCCTCACACTGCGCATGTGGAGAGCATGGCTGTCTTCGAGAAGGCTGACACTCCCTGAGCAGGGTGGCGAGCACACGTGGTGGACAACGAGAAAGGGGCCCGACGGGCCCCTTTTCAATGGACAGTCAGCGCCTCGAGATCAGTCGCGTTCCCCGCCGAAGATGCCGAGCAGGCTCAGCAGGCTCGTGAAGATGTTGTAGACGTCCAGATACACCGCCAGCGTGGCGGTGACGTAGTTCGTTTCGCCGCCGTCGATGACTCGCTTCAAGTCATACAGCAGATAGGCTGAGAAGATCAGGATGGCCAACACCGAGACTGTCGCCATGAGCGCGGGCATTTGAAGCCAGATGTTGGCCACGCTTGCCAGGATGATGCCGATCAGCCCCACGAACAACCACTTGCCAAGGCCCGAAATGTCGCGCTTGATGGTTGATGCCAAGGTGGCCATGCCGAAGAAGACCAGCGCCGTGCCACCGAAAGCCATCGTGATCAGTTGGCTGCCGTTGCGGAAGTTGCCAAGAATCCCGCCAAGCAGGCGAGACAACATCAACCCCATGAAGAACGTAAAGGCAAGCAGCAGGACGACGCCCAGACCGGAGTTCTTGGTCTTTTCAATGGCAAAGAAGAAGCCGAACGCCACGCCCATGAACACCATGAAACCGATGAATGGGTTGGCACCGAACCAGCTGAACCCCATCTGGAGGCCGACCCACGAGCCAGCCACGGTGGGGACGAGGGAGAGTGCCAGCAACCAGTACGTGTTGCGCAGAACACGGTTGCGCTGGGCGGTGGACGAGACCGTGCCGGTGAAACCGTACGCGTTCTGCAGGTTGTCGTTCATGAAGCCTCCTAAGGGAATGGACTACCGGGACTGGGAGTCGACGTAACAGATTCTAGTTCCTTGCACGGGTCTGAACGAAACCCGAATTCGGCGGATTCTTGGCACAGCCCATGCTGGCTAAAGGGTACTTGAAGGAGTGTTCATGAAGACGAAACAGGTGCTCGAATTGGAAGACATCAAGAGGATCGCCTCTGCGGCGGAGGCCGAAGCGGTCGCGCAGGGCTGGCCGGTGACCATAGCGATCACCGATGACGGCGGCCACCTGCTATGGCTACAGCGTCTCGACGGGGCTGCAGCGATCTCGGCGCATATTGCGCCGGCGAAAGCGCGTACGGCGGCAATGGGTCAGCGCGAAAGCAAGGTGTACGAAGACATGATCAACCAGGGGCGTGCCGCCTTCTTGAGCGTCCCGACGGTCGACGGCCTGCTCGAGGGCGGCGTTCCCATCCTGGTGCAGGGGCAGTGCGTAGGCGCTGTAGGCGTGAGCGGCGTCAAGGCAGTCGAAGACGCGCAAGTGGCCAAGGCTGGTATTGCCGCACTGGGAGCCAGCAGCTAAGCGCTGCCCAGCTCCCGCTCAGGCAGCGACGGGAATCAGCGCAAAGGTTGCCGCGTGGTGGGGGCGGCCGCCGGCAGCGCGAGCCGACTCGAACACGCTGCGGGCGCAATCGGTGCAGCGACCACAGCACGAGGCGACGCCGCTGTCCATTTGGAGGTCGTCAAAGCTGGCGCAGCCGTTATGAGCATGGCGCTCAATGTCGCGGTCTGAAACCCTGTTGCACACGCAGACGATCATTCGAATCGCTCCCGGCCCAAATTGCAGGCCGCTGGGTGCGATCTTAAATGGGAATGATTCGTAATTCAAGCGTCACACCCACGCCCATGCGAGGGGGTGGGGCTTTTGCACGCTTTGGGCCGCCCGGTCAGCTTTGGATCTCGCCCATCTGGGTTTGTAGATAGTTCTGCAGCCCCACTTTGGTGACCAGGTCGAGTTGAGTCTCGAGGAAGTCGATGTGCTCCTCGGTGTCGTCGAGGATCTCCTGGAGAAGATCGCGAGAGACATAGTCGCGAACCGATTCGCAGTGGGCAATGCCCTCCTTGATGGTCGCCTGCGCGGCCGTCTCGGAGGTGAGGTCGCAAGTCAGGATTTCGACCGTTTCTTCACCAACGAGCAACTTTCCGAGGTCTTGCAGGTTCGGCAGGCCGTCCAGCGTGAAGATGCGGTCCATGAGCTTGTCGGCATGCTTCATTTCGCCGATGGATTCCGCGTATTCCTTCGCGGCAAGCTTGTCCAGGCCCCAGTGCTTGAACATGCGGTAGTGGAGGAAGTATTGGTTGATCGCCGTCAACTCGTTCTTGAGTTGAGCATTGAGCAGTTCGATGACTCGCGGGTCGCCCTTCATTGTTCTCTCCGGTAGGTTGTGATCACCGCCGATTATCGAAGCCGACCCTGCACAAAGGATGGTTGCCCCAGAGTGGCCGCAGGGCTCTAGAAACGATAAGCGTTCCTAGTCGTGGAGGGGACTTGAGGGGCAACCCTCGGGTACAATTCGAAGGTTTACCCGCAACCCCCACCGCCCAGCGAACTCTCGCTGTTTCTTGCCGAAAACTCCCCCAGTTTTCTCAACCGGACTCGTGCTTGCAGAGCAGAGCTGGGCGCGCACAAATCGGAGAATCGTGTGCCCCCGCCATTGCTGCCAAATCAAGCTCAGGCTCTCCTAGCACTTGCGGACGGAACGGTCTTCAAAGGTGTGTCCATCGGCGCTGCCGGGCACACCGTTGGTGAGGTGGTGTTCAACACATCGCTCACTGGCTACCAGGAGATCCTTACCGATCCGAGTTACTGCCGCCAGATCGTCACGCTGACGTATCCGCACATCGGCAACTACGGCGTCAATCCTGAAGACGTCGAGGCCTCGAAGGTCTTCGCCGCCGGCTTGATCATCAAGGACTTGCCGATCGCCGCCAGCAACTTCCGTCAGACGTCCGGTTTGTCCGACTATCTTCGCGATGAAGGCACGGTCGCGATCGCCGGCATCGACACGCGCCGGCTGACGCGCATCCTGCGCAGTAAGGGCGCCCAGAACGGTTGCATCTTCACCCTGCCACTAGGCGAGTCGCTGACTGCTGCGCACGCCGACAAGGCGGTGGAATTGGCCCAATCGGCTCCTTCGATGAGCGGCCTTGACCTCGCCAAGGTGGTGAGTCAGACCGGTGTCAGCGAATGGACCGAAACAGAGTGGGAGCTCGAAGGCGGCTACGGCTCGCTCGCATCCCCCAGGTTTCATGTGGTGGCGTTTGACTTCGGCGTCAAGCGCAACATCCTGCGCATGCTCGCAAGCCGTGGCTGCAAGGTCACGGTGGTCCCGGCGCAGACCTCGGCCGCTGATGTGCTCGCCTACAAACCCGATGGCATCTTCCTGAGCAACGGCCCCGGTGACCCTGAGCCGTGCGACTACGCCGTCCGTGCCACGCGGGAGTTGATCGAGACCGGCATTCCCACCTTTGGCATCTGCCTGGGGCACCAGATCCTCGCGCTGGCTTCTGGCGCCAAGACATTCAAGATGAAGTTCGGCCACCACGGTGCAAACCATCCGGTGAAAGACCTGGACGATGGCCGCGTCAGCATCACGAGCCAGAACCACGGCTTCGCCGTGGACGAGACGACGCTGCCCACCAACCTGCGCGCCACGCACGTCAGCCTCTTCGACGGCACGCTGCAGGGCCTGGCCCGCACCGACAAACCTGCTTTCTGTTTCCAGGGCCACCCCGAGGCCTCACCCGGACCGCATGACATTGGCTACCTGTTCGACCGCTTCACTGCGCTGATGGAGAAGAAGAATGCCTAAGCGCACAGACCTCAAGTCCATCCTCATCATCGGAGCTGGCCCGATCATCATCGGCCAGGCTTGCGAGTTCGATTACTCCGGCGCCCAGGCTTGCAAGGCGTTGCGCGAGGAGGGCTACCGCGTCATCCTCGTCAACAGCAACCCCGCGACGATCATGACCGACCCGGAGATGGCCGATGTGACCTACATCGAACCCATCACCTGGCAGGTGGTCGAGAAGATCATCGCCAAGGAGCGCCCCGATGCGGTGCTGCCCACAATGGGCGGCCAGACAGCGCTCAACTGCGCGCTCGACCTGCACAAGAACGGCGTTCTCGCCAAATACAACGTCGAGATGATCGGCGCCAACGAAAAGGCGATCGAGAAGGCCGAAGACCGCCTGAAGTTCAAGGATGCGATGACCGGCATCGGTCTGCACTCGGCCAAGAGCGGCATTGCGCACTCGATGGAAGAAGCACTTGCGGTGCAGCGTCGCATCATGCAAGACATTGGCGGCACCGGGTTCCCGATGGTGATTCGCCCGAGCTTCACCCTGGGTGGCACGGGCGGCGGCATCGCCTACAACCCCGAAGAGTTCGAAGAGATCTGCAAGCGCGGCCTCGACCTCTCGCCCACCAAAGAGCTGCTGATTGAAGAGAGCCTCATCGGCTGGAAGGAATACGAGATGGAAGTCGTGCGCGACCGCGCCGACAACTGCATCATCGTGTGCTCCATCGAGAACCTCGACCCGATGGGCATCCACACCGGTGATTCGATCACCGTGGCCCCCGCCCAAACGCTGACCGACAAGGAATACCAGCTGCTGCGCAACGCGTCGGTCGCTATCCTGCGCGAGATCGGTGTGGACACCGGCGGATCAAACGTGCAGTTCTCGATCAACCCCGACAACGGTCGCATGGTCGTGATCGAGATGAACCCGCGTGTGAGCCGCTCGTCTGCGCTGGCCTCCAAGGCAACCGGCTTCCCGATTGCCAAGGTGGCGGCCAAGCTGGCAGTGGGTTACACGCTCGACGAATTGAAGAACGACATCACTGGCGGTGCCACCCCGGCATCGTTCGAGCCCAGCATCGACTACGTCGTCACCAAGATTCCGCGTTTCGCATTCGAGAAGTTCCCGGCTGCCGACTCCCACCTCACCACGCAGATGAAGTCGGTGGGCGAGGTGATGGCGATGGGCCGCACCTTCCAGGAGAGCTTCCAGAAGGCGCTGCGTGGTCTGGAAACCGGTATCGACGGCCTCACTGAGCGCAGCACGGATCGCGACGAGATCATCGAAGAGATCGGCGAGCCAGGCCCGGAGCGCATCCTCTTCGTGGGAGACGCTTTCCGCATCGGCATGTCGCTGGACGAGATCTTTGAAGAGACAGCCATCGACCCCTGGTTCCTCGCGCAGATCGAGCAACTGGTGCAGATCGAAAAGGCCATCACGGGCCGAGCGCTCGACAGCCTGAGCGCCGACGAGCTGCGCTATCTCAAGCAGAAGGGCTTCTCCGACAAGCGTCTGGCCAAGCTGATGGGCACAAACCAGCACGCCGTACGCGAAGCCCGCTGGGCGAAGAACGTGCGCCCGGTCTACAAGCGGGTGGACACCTGCGCCGCCGAATTCGCCACGCAAACGGCCTACATGTACTCCACGTACGACGAGGAGTGCGAAGCCGAGCCCACGGACAAGAAGAAGATCATGGTGCTGGGCGGTGGACCGAACCGCATCGGCCAGGGCATCGAGTTCGACTATTGCTGCGTCCATGCTGCGCTCGCCATGCGCGAGGACGGCTACGAGACCATCATGGTCAACTGCAATCCGGAAACCGTCTCCACCGACTACGACACCTCGGATCGTCTGTACTTCGAGCCGGTTACGCTGGAAGACGTGCTCGAGATCGTCGCCAAGGAAAAGCCGGTCGGCGTGATCGTTCAGTACGGCGGGCAGACCCCGCTGAAGCTCGCGCTCGACCTGGAGCGTGCCGGTGTGCCCATCGTCGGCACCTCGCCCGACAGCATCGACATTGCAGAAGACCGCGAGCGCTTCCAGAAGCTGTTGCACGAGCTCGGCCTGAAGCAGCCACCCAACCGCACCGCGCGCACCGAGGAGCAGGCGCTGCAGTTGGCGCAGGAGATCGGCTACCCGCTGGTCGTGCGGCCCAGCTACGTACTGGGTGGGCGCGCCATGGAAATCGTGCACGGCGACAAGGACCTCGAACGCTACATGCGCGAAGCCGTCAAGGTGAGCGAGAAGTCACCCGTGCTGCTGGATCGATTCCTGGATGACGCGATCGAGGTCGATGTCGACTGCATCAGCGACGGTGAGGCCACCATGATCGGCGGCATCATGGAGCACGTCGAACAGGCCGGCATCCACTCAGGCGACTCGGCTTGCTCCTTGCCTCCGTACTCGCTGCCCAAATCGCTGCAGGACGAGTTGCGTCGCCAGACGATCGCCATGGCCAAGGCCCTCAAGGTCAAGGGCCTGATGAACGTGCAGTTTGCGATCCAGGGCGAGGGTGAAGGCGCCATCGTCTATGTGCTCGAAGTGAACCCGCGTGCCTCGCGCACCGTTCCTTTTGTGTCCAAGGCCACCAGCCAGCCGCTGGCCAAGATTGCAGCGCGCTGCATGGTGGGGCAGAAACTCGCTGACCAGAAGGATCGCCGCGGCCGCGCGCCGGTAGAAGTGATCCCGCCGTACTTCTCGGTCAAGGAGGCGGTCTTCCCGTTCAACAAGTTCCCTGGCGTGGACCCGATCCTCGGGCCGGAGATGCGATCGACCGGCGAAGTGATGGGCGCAGGCCGGACCTTTGGCGAAGCCATGCTCAAGAGCCAACTTGGCGCGGGGTCGCGCCTGCCGACCAAGGGCACGGTCTGCATCACCGTGAAGAACAACGACAAGGCTCGCGCCGTGGCGGTCGCACGCGACCTGCATGCACTTGGCTTCCAGGTCGTGGCGACCAAGGGGACGGCTGCGGCCATCGCCGAAGGTGGGATCCCGGTTACTGCTGTCAACAAGGTCAAGGACGGCCGACCGCACATCGTGGACATGATCAAGGCTGGCGAGATCCAGTTGGTGTTCACGACGGTCGATGAAACGCGCACGGCAATTGCCGATTCGCGACACATCCGCCAGGCTGCGCTGGCCAACCGCATCACCTACTACACCAGCATGGCCGGCTGCGAGGCAGCGGTGGAGGGCATGAAGCACCAGGATGATCTGGTGGTGCTATCCCTGCAAGAACTGCACGCGGAACTGCACTAGACTTTTCCGATCTTTCATCCATCGGCCGCCGCCAACCCTCCCGCAAGGGAGTGGGCGGCGGTTCCATTTTTGAGTTTCAAGGTTTCACCATGGCTACCATCCCCATCACCGTACGCGGAGCCCAACTGCTGAAGGAAGAACTGCATCGCCTGAAGACGGTTGAGCGCCATGCCGTCGTCCAGGCGATTGCCGAAGCGCGCGCACAAGGCGACCTGTCCGAGAACGCCGAGTACGAAGCGGCCAAAGACAAGCAGGGCTTCATCGAAGGCCGGATCCTCGAAGTCGAAGCCAAGTTGGCGGCAGCGCAGGTCATCGATCCGGCGGCTCTCAATGCGGAAGGCCGCGTAGTGTTCGGCGCAACGGTCGATCTCGAAGATGAGGAAACCGGCACCAAGGTCACGTACCAGATCGTCGGCGAGGATGAGGCTGACCTGAAGCAAGGCCGCATCTCCATCGGCTCGCCGATTGCGCGGGCGCTGATCGGCAAGGAAGAAGGCGCCGTGGCCGAAGTACAGGCACCCGGCGGCATCAAGAGCTACGAAGTCGTCAAGGTGCGCTACATCTGATGTCGCGCCGGATGGCAGGCCTCGACACGCGCCGGTTGGGGGCTTGCTTGGCCGGGCTTTGGGCCGGCCTGATTGTCGCCATCGCCGCGATCGCAGCGCCGGCGGTGTTTGCCAACGTCGCCGCCGCGGATGCGGGGCGAATTGTCGGCAGGATGTTCAAGCACGAGGCCTACCTAGGCTTGGCGGTATCGGTCGTCTTGCTGCTGATCGCCAAGTCGCTGGCGCGCGCAGATGCGCAGAGCGGCCGTGGATCGGTCTTCAGCACCAACATGGTTCTGGCGCTGGGGTCGCTGTTCTGCACGCTGTTTGGCTACTTCGCCGTGCAGCCGATGATGACCGCGGCTCGCGCCGGGCAGGGGGTGTGGTCGTTTGCTGCCCTGCACGCGGTCTCGGTGGTGTTCTTTGGCCTTAAGGGCCTACTGGCCTTGGCATTGGCGTGGCGCTTGTCGTCAACGCGCTGAACACCCCAGAACAGACTTACTCGGCGGCCGTGCGTTTGACGCTGGTCACGCGCTTGCGAGCACGCTTCACTTCACCGCCGGCAGCGAGCCGTTGGTTGCCCAGCAGCTTGATCTTCTTGATCTGCGGCCGGTTGTTCCCGCTCTTGGAGAACTTGAGGACCTTCACAACCTTGGGGCCAGCGCCACGGTCCTCGCGTTCGACCTTTTCCTTCGGCTGGATCGGCCGCCACAACACCAGCAGCTTGCCGATGTGCTGGATGGGCGCGGCGTTCAGCTCATCGCTCAACTTGACCAACATGGCCTCGCGAACCTCGCGCTCGTCGGAGAACACGCGCACCTTGATCAGGCCGTGCGCAGACAACGCCGCATCGGCTTCCTTGATCACGGCGGGTGTCAGACCGTCGCCCCCAACTCGAACCACGGGTTCGAGGTGATGGGCTTCGGCGCGCTTTTCCTTGCGTTGTGCAGGGCGGAGTTCGAGGGCAGGCATGGCTCTATTATCGACCGGCGCAGAGCACACACATGAAAACACAGACAAAAAGCAAGAAGGTGAACAAGGCGTGGTTGCACGACCATGTCCACGACACCTATGTGAAGCTGGCGCAGAAGGATGGCTATCGCGCTCGTGCCGCTTACAAACTCAAGGAGATCGACGAAACCCTGAAGCTCATCCGCCCGGGTCAGTTGGTGGTCGACCTCGGTTCGACGCCCGGTGCCTGGAGCCAGTATGTGCGCCGCAAGTTCGTCGGCAGTGGCGGCGCGGCGGTGGGCGAACTCAACGGCACGATCATTGCCCTCGACGTCCTGCCCATGGAGCCGATCGAAGGTGTGCATTTCATCCAGGGGGACTTCCGCGAGGAAGCCATCCTCGCCGAGCTCGACGCCGTATTGGGCGGGCGCCCGGTCGATGTGGTGGTGTCCGACATGGCTCCGAACCTGTCAGGAATCGGCGCGACGGATGCGGCGCGCATCGAGCATCTGGTGGAGCTCGCGGTGGACTTTGCCCAGAATCGCCTTCGCCCGGGTGGCGCGCTGGTTGCCAAGGTGTTCCATGGCGGCAGCCATACCACATTGACCGAACTGTTCAAAGACACATTCCGGGTCGTGAAACCCATTAAACCCAAGGCCTCGCGAGACAAGTCGGCCGAAACCTTTCTCGTCGGAATCGGTCTGAAAAGAATTGCGACCCCATCCGAAAGCTGAACGTGACAAATTGCGATTCGACCCGCTTTCACCCTTGAAGGGCAGGGGCGCTGTCAACCGGCGAATCCCCTTGTCTGAACTAGAATCCGCCCCATATGCCGTGGACGAGGAGCACGTCGTGCGCCTGTGCGGAAGTATTGATTTGCTAAAGGAGCCGCGGTGAACAATCAATGGTTCTCCAAAGTCGCTGTTTGGTTGGTGATCGCGCTTGTGCTGTTCACCGTTTTCAAACAGTTCGACAAGCCTCGCGTTGTGGAAAGCGTGACCTACACGCAGTTCATGGACGACGCCAAGGCGGGCAAGGTCAAGCGCGTCGAAGTTCAAGGCCGCAACCTCAAGGTCACGCCTGGGGACGGGCAGCCCTACACCATCGCGTCACCGGGCGACCTGTGGATGGTCGGCGACCTGATGAAGTACGGCGTTCAAGTCACCGGCAAGGCCGACGAAGAACCCTCCATCTTGATGAGCATGCTGGTTTCCTGGGGCCCGATGCTGTTGCTGATCGCCGTCTGGATCTACTTCATGCGCCAGATGCAAGGTGGCGGCAAGGGCGGTGCATTCAGCTTTGGCAAGTCGAAGGCGCGCATGCTTGACGAGGCCAACAACAGCACCACGTTCGCCGATGTCGCTGGCTGCGACGAGGCCAAGGAAGAGGTCAAGGAGTTGGTCGACTTCCTGAAGGACCCCCAGAAGTTCCAGAAACTGGGCGGGCGCATTCCTCGTGGCGTGTTGCTGGTCGGCCCTCCGGGCACCGGCAAGACCTTGCTTGCGAAGGCGATTGCCGGCGAGGCCAAGGTACCCTTCTTCAGCATCTCAGGCTCCGACTTCGTCGAGATGTTCGTCGGCGTGGGCGCAGCTCGCGTGCGCGACATGTTCGAGCAGGCCAAGAAGAGTGCCCCTTGCATCATCTTCGTGGATGAGATCGACGCTGTGGGCCGCCATCGTGGCGCGGGCCTGGGTGGCGGCAACGATGAGCGCGAGCAGACCTTGAACCAGATGCTGGTCGAGATGGATGGCTTCGAGACCAATCTCGGCGTGATCGTGATGGCGGCGACCAACCGGCCCGACATCCTCGACCCGGCGCTGCTGCGCCCGGGCCGATTCGACCGTCAGGTCTACGTGACTTTGCCCGACGTGCGCGGCCGCGAGCAGATTCTCAATGTGCACATGCGCAAGGTGCCTGTCGGGCAAGACATCCGTGCTGACATCCTGGCGCGCGGTACCCCGGGGTTCTCGGGTGCCGACTTGGCGAACCTGGTCAACGAGGCGGCACTGTTCGCTGCCCGTCGCAACGGTCGGGTGGTCGACATGGTCGACTTCGAGAAGGCCAAGGACAAGATCATGATGGGCCCGGAGCGCAAGTCCATGGCCATGGCCGAAGAAGAGCGCCGCAACACGGCGTACCACGAGTCGGGTCACGCCTTGGTTGCCCGGCTGATGCCCAAGGCCGATCCGGTGCACAAGGTGACGGTCATTCCGCGCGGACGCGCGCTCGGCGTCACGATGCAGTTGCCGGAGGGTGACAGGTACAGCAGCGACAAGGTGCGGATGTTGAGCACCATCTCCATTCTGTTCGGTGGGCGCATTGCCGAAGAAGTCTTCATGAATGAGATGACGACCGGCGCCAGCAACGACTTCGAGCGAGCAACTCAGATCGCTCGTGACATGGTGATGCGTTACGGCATGAGCGAGGCCATGGGCCCGATGGTGTATGCCGAGAACGAAGGCGAAGTCTTCCTGGGCCGCTCGGTGACCAAGACGACCAACGTGTCTGAAGAGACGATGCAGAAGGTCGACGCGGAAGTGCGCCGCATCATCGATGAGCAATACGCCGTTGCGCGCAAGCACATCGAGGACAACCAGGACAAGATGCACGCCATGGCCAAGGCCCTGCTCGAATGGGAAACCATCGACAGCGATCAGATCGACGACATCATGAGCGACAAGCCGCCGCGCCCGCCGAAGGATTGGTCGTCGACGACCAGCAAGCCCGGCGGCCCGACGCCCCCGGTCAAGCCGGACGGCGCACCGGCAGCGGCCTGATGCGCTCAGGCATCTGAAGTGACCACGGGGCTTCGGCCCCGTTTTTGTTTGTTGCGACGTTCCAGCGCGACCCTTCTTGGCAGCGAGGCCGCATGTCAGCTTGGCAGACCACTCGATTTCGCATCGACCTGAGTCGACCGCAGGTGATGGGCATCGTCAACCTGACGCCCGATTCGTTCTCGGACGGCGGCCGATTCGCCACGGCCTCGGGTGCGCTGGCTCATTGCGAGCGGCTCCTTGCAGAGGGGGCAGACATCCTTGATCTGGGGGCCGAGTCCAGCCGTCCGGGGGCGGAGGCCCTGCCGTTGGACGAGGAACTCGATCGCTTGCTCCCGGTTCTGCGCGAGGCGGTGACGCTTGGCGCCCCGATTTCGATCGACACCTACAAGCCCGAGGTCATGCGCGCAGCGCTCGACCTCGGTGCAGACATCGTCAACGACATCTACGCCCTGCGATGGCCTGGCGCTCTGGAAGCGGTGGCGGCCCACGATTCGTGTGGCGTCTGCCTGATGCACATGCAAGGCGAGCCGCTGTCGATGCAGGCGAAGCCGATTTATGGCGATGTGCTGGATGAGGTGGCGCAGTTTCTCGACGAGCGGGCGCGTGGCCTTCTGTCTGCGGGGGTCGCTTCCCAACGCATCGCACTCGATCCCGGGATCGGTTTCGGCAAGACCGTCGAGCACAACTTCGAATTGCTTGCGCGTCAGCACGAACTCTTGCGTCTGGGCTACCCCTTGCTGCTCGGCTGGTCGCGCAAGAGCAGCCTGGGCACACTGACGGGCAGGCCACCTGGCGACCGTCTGGCCGCAAGCGTGGCGGCGGCCGTGGCGGCGGCACAGCGCGGCGCCAAGATCCTGCGAGTTCACGACGTTGGCGCCACCGTCGATGCCCTCAAGGTGGTGACGGCGGCGGGTTTGCTGAGCGCGCAACCGGCCAGCTCGCACTGACACAATCGGGCCCCAACGAGGGGCGTACTTATATGAGCAGAACCTATTTCGGCACGGACGGCATTCGCGGGACCGTGGGCCAGTCACCCATCACGCCCGACTTCATGCTGCGCCTCGGTTACGCCGTGGGGCGCGTGCTGAAGGCGAAGATCGCGCGCCCGAGCGTGCTGATTGGCAAGGACACCCGCATCTCGGGCTACATGATCGAATCCGCGCTGGAGGCCGGGTTCGCTTCTGCCGGTGTCGATGTGCTGCTCACCGGGCCGCTCCCGACACCGGGGGTCGCGTACCTGACTCGCGCCTTGAGGCTGGACCTGGGCGTCGTGATCAGTGCGTCGCACAACGCCTACCCCGACAACGGCATCAAGTTCTTCTCGGCCGCGGGCGAGAAGCTGCCGGACTCCTGGGAGCGCGATGTCGAGTCGGCCCTGGAGCAGGACCTGGGCTGCGTGGAATCCGCTCAATTGGGCAAGGCCCGACGGATCGACGACGCCCGCGGGCGCTACGTCGAGTTCTGCAAGAGCACGTTTGCCAACGATTTGTCGCTGAAGGGGCTGAAGGTCGTCGTCGATGCGGCGCATGGCGCGGCCTACCAGATCGCGCCCGAGGTCTTTCACGAACTCGGGGCCGAGGTGGTCGGCATTGGCTGCAGCCCCGATGGGATCAACATCAACGCCGGTTTCGGTGCCACGGCACCGGCCGCGCTGGTGCAAGCGGTCAAGGAGCACAAGGCGGATTACGGCGTGGCGCTCGACGGTGATGCCGACCGTTTGCAACTGGTCGACAGCTCTGGCCGCCTCTACAACGGCGATGAACTGCTGTACGTGATGGTGGTCGACCGCCTTGCGCAAGGGCAGCGGGTGCCGGGTGCCGTGGGCACCTTGATGACTAACAAGGCCGTGGAACTTGCCCTCAAGGCATTGGATGTCGAATTTGTGCGGGCCAAGGTTGGCGACCGCTACGTGCTCGAAGAGCTCGCCGCCCGTGGCTGGCTTCTCGGCGGCGAAGGCTCCGGCCATCTGCTGGCGCTCGACAAGCACACGACGGGCGACGGCATCGTCAGCGCGCTGCAGGTGCTGCAAAGCGTCAGCCGCAGTGGCAAGACGCTGGCCGAGTTGTTGGCGCCGGTGCGGCTTTTTCCGCAAGTGCTCGTCAATGTGAAGCTGCAGCCTGGCCAGGACTGGAAGCTGGCCCCTCGCTTGGCCGAGACCCAGGCCGAAGTGGAGCGCGACCTGGGTGACGCAGGCCGTGTGCTGATCCGCCCCTCTGGCACGGAGCCGCTGGTCCGCGTGATGGTCGAAGCCCGAGATTCGGCCCAGGCCAGGGCTTGTGCGGATCGGCTCGCCGCCTTGTTTCGCTGACCGAACGGGGCTTGTGACTGTTGCATGACGTTTGCGTGACGATGACAAGTCGCTCCGGCGTGTCACGACGCTGTCATATGTGATTCTTACAGTGGCGCCATTCCACAACCAGTCGTCTGGAAAGGTGCTCACATGAACAAGATCACGCTGCGCGTTGCAGCCATTTCCGCAGCCTTGGGCCTCGTGCCGTTTGCCACCCTGGCGCAAGACGTTACCGGCGCCGGCGCCTCGTTCCCGGCCCCTGTCTACGCCAAGTGGGCCGACTCGTACAACAAGGCCACCGGCGCCCGGATCAACTACCAGTCCGTCGGCTCCAGCGCCGGTATGAAGCAGATCCAGGCCAAGACGGTCGACTTCGGCGCCTCCGACGCGCCCCTGAAGGACGACGATCTCGCCAAGAGCGGCCTGATCCAGTTCCCGACCGTCATCGGCGGTGTGGTGCCCGTCGTCAACATCGCCGGCATCACGCCCGGCCAGATCAAGTTGACCGGCCAGGTGCTGGGTGACATCTACCTCGGCAAGATCACCAAGTGGAACGATGCAGCTGTGACGGGCCTCAACCCGGGCGTCAAGCTGCCGGATGCCGCCATCTCCGTGGTGCGCCGCGCTGACGGTTCGGGCACCAGCTTCAACTTCACCAACTACCTCTCGAAGGTCAACGCCGAGTGGAAGGAAAAGGTAGGTGAGGGCACGGCCGTGAACTGGCCGACCGGTGCGGGCGGCAAGGGCAACGAAGGCGTTTCGGCTTTCGTGCAACGCCTGCCGAACTCGATCGGCTACGTGGAGTACGCCTACGCCAAGCAAAACAAGATGTCGCACGTGCTGTTGAAGAACAAGGACGGCAACTTTGTCGCTCCTGACGACGCAACCTTCAAGGCGGCTGCTGCCGGTGCGGACTGGGCAAAGAGCTTCTATCAGGTCCTGACCGAGCAGCCTGGCAAGGATGCCTGGCCCATCACTGCGGCCACCTTCATCATGATGCACAAGCAACAGGACAAGCCGGCCCAGGCCGCGGCTGCCCTGAAGTTCTTCGACTGGGCTTATGTGCATGGAGACCAGGCTGCCGCCGATCTGGAGTACGTGGCTCTGCCGGCGTCGGTCAAGGACCTGGTCCGCAAGCAATGGGCCGAGGTAAAGGACGGCGCTGGCAAGGCCGTCGCCTCGAACTGACCATCGGTTGTTCCTGCGTCTGACGCACAAGCGGCGTGCGCTCCCCAGCGGAGCGCCGCCTACGACCACTTCGGAGTAGAGCCGTGGCCGCTACACTTCCCGCATCCCACTACGACCCTGACAAGATGGATCGCTCCGACCCGATGGGGCGCCCCCCCGCCGCACGGCGGGCGTCGCCTTGGGCCGACACCGTGTTCTCGGTGCTCGCGCATGGCGCAGCCATCCTGACGCTGGCTCTGCTGGCCGGGATCCTTCTCTCACTGCTGTTCGGTGCCATGCCCGCGATCCGCGAGTACGGCCTGAGCTTCCTTTGGAGCAGCGACTGGGATCCGGTACAGGACAAGTACGGCGGCCTTGTGATGATCTACGGCACGCTGGCCACGTCGCTGATCGCACTGCTGATCGCGGTGCCGGTGAGCTTCGGCATCGCGCTCTTTCTGACTGAACTCGCGCCGGGCTGGCTCCGTCGGCCGCTTGGCACTGCGGTCGAGTTGCTGGCGGCCATTCCGTCAATCGTCTACGGCATGTGGGGCCTGCTGGTTTTCAGCCCGGTGCTGGCCACCTACGTGCAGCAGCCGCTGCAGTCGCTGATCGGGACCACGCCGTATCTGAAGGGGTTGGTATCCGGCGCTCCGGTCGGCATCGGGATCCTCTCGGCCGGGATCATCCTGGCGATCATGATCATCCCCTTCATCGCCTCGGTCATGCGCGACGTCTTCGAGGTCACGCCACCCCTGCTCAAGGAATCCGCCTATGGCCTGGGCTCGACGACCTGGGAAGTCGTGTTCAAGGTGGTCCTGCCATACACCAAGACCGGTGTCATCGGCGGCATCATGCTGGGCCTTGGGCGCGCCCTGGGCGAGACCATGGCCGTCACCTTCGTCATTGGCAATGCCAACCAGCTGGCGGGCTTGTCGATGTTCGAGGCCGCAAACAGCATCACCTCGGTGCTCGCCAACGAGTTCGCCGAGGCGAGCCCCGGCCTGCATCAGGCTTCGCTGCTGTACCTCGCATTGGTCCTCTTCTTCATCACCTTCGTCGTGCTGGCGCTCTCGAAGCTGCTGTTGCTCAGGCTGAAGAAGGGCGAGGGAGCACGCACATGAACATCTCTGCACAGAGCGCTGCTCGCTCTTCCCGTCAACGGCGCCGCAAGACCATCAACGCCGTGGCGCTCACGCTGTCCATGGCGGCCATGGCCTTCGGCCTCTTCTGGCTGGCGTGGATCCTCTTTGAAACGTTGCGCCTGGGCTTGGGCGGCTTGTCTCTGGCGGTTCTCACCGAGATGACGCCCCCGCCCCAAGCGGAGACCGGTGGCCTGGCCAACGCCGTCTTCGGCTCCCTCGTGATGGTGTCTCTCGCGACGCTCATTGGTACGCCGGTGGGTGTGATGGCCGGTGTGTACCTGGCCGAGTACGGTCAGAAGGGCTGGCTGGGCTTCATCACGCGCTTCATCAACGACATCCTGCTGTCGGCACCTTCCATCGTGATCGGCCTCTTCATCTATGCGGTGGTCGTGGCGAAGATGCAGACGTATTCCGGCTTCGCCGGGGTGCTCGCGTTGGCTCTGATCGTGATCCCGGTCGTGATTCGCACTACCGAGAACATGCTTTCGCTGATTCCGAACTCGCTGCGCGAGGCGGCTTACGCGCTGGGCACGCCCAAGTGGAAAGTGATCTCCACCGTCACGCTGAAGGCCGCGCGGGCGGGGGTTCTGACCGGCGTCCTGCTGGCGTTCGCGCGCATTGCCGGCGAGACCGCTCCGTTGTTGTTTACTGCGCTGTCGAACCAGTTCTGGTCGAGCAACCTGGGCGCGCCGATGGCCAGCCTGCCGGTGACGATCTTCAAGTTTGCGATGAGCCCGTACGAGAACTGGCAGCAACTGGCCTGGGCCGGCGTCTTCCTGATCACGCTGGGCGTGCTCGCTCTCAACATCCTGGCGCGGGTGTTCCTGCGCAACAAGTACTGAATCGGAGTTCACCTCATGGACACCAAAGTCGAAGCGGCAAGCGGCCAGAAGGTCAAGCTGGCCATCCGCGATCTGAACTTTTACTACGGCGCCTTCCACGCGCTCAAGCACATCAATCTCGACATCCCGGAGAACAAGGTGACGGCCTTCATCGGCCCTTCGGGTTGTGGCAAGTCGACCTTGCTGCGCACCTTCAACCGCATGTTCGAGCTCTACCCAGATCAACGAGCCGAGGGCGAGATCGTCATCGACGGCGAAAACATCCTGAAGAGCAAGCAGGATGTGTCGCTGATTCGCGCCAAGATCGGCATGGTCTTCCAGAAGCCCACGCCATTCCCGATGTCGATCTACGACAACATCGCATTCGGCGTGCGCCTGTTCGAGTCGCTTTCGCGGGTCGAGATGGATGAGCGGGTCGAGTGGGCGCTCAAGAAGGCCGCGCTCTGGACCGAAGTGCGTGACAAGCTCACGCAAAGCGGGTCGGGCCTGTCGGGCGGGCAGCAGCAGCGCCTGTGCATCGCCCGAGGCATTGCGATCAAACCTGAGGTCTTGCTGCTCGATGAACCCTGCTCGGCGCTGGACCCGATCTCCACGGGCAAGATCGAAGAATTGATCCACGAACTCAAGAACGAGTACACCGTGGTCATCGTCACCCACAACATGCAGCAGGCCGCACGCTGCTCGGACTACACGGCTTACATGTACCTGGGTGACCTGATCGAGTTCGGTCCGACTTCGGAGCTGTTCATGAAGCCCAAGAAGAAGGACACCGAGGACTACATCACTGGCCGCTTCGGCTGAAGGCGGAGACTGCACCATGTCAGAAAAGCACCTTTCAACACAGTTCGATGCCGAACTGAGCGGCGTTTCCACCCGCGTTCTCGAGATGGGCGGGCTGGTCGAGTCGCAAGTCTCGCAGTCGGTCTACGCGCTCACGAACTTCAGCGGCGACGTGGCCACCGAGGTCTTGCGCAACGAAGAACGCGTGAACGCGATGGAGGTCGAGATCGACCGGGATCTGTCGACCATCATTGCGCGGCGCCAGCCGACGGCACGCGATCTGCGCCTGCTGATCGCCATCTCCAAGACCATCGCGAACCTCGAGCGTGTCGGTGACGAGGCGGCCCGCATCGCGCGCACGGTTCAGCGCCTTATCAATACCGGTGTCTCGACACGCCTGCGTCTGCCCGTCAGCGACCTCAGCTACGAATGCGACCTGGCGATCGCCCAGCTGCGCAAGGCGCTCGATGCCTTTGCCCGGCTCGATACCGTCAAGGCGGTCGAAGTGCTCAAGCAGGACGACAAGATCGATCAGGAGTTCGATGGCCTGATGCGCAAACTGATCACCTACATGATGGAAGACCCGCGCACCATCTCGTCGAGCATCGACCTGGTGTTCGTGGCCAAGGCGATCGAGCGCGTGGGCGACCATGCGAAGAACCTCGCCGAGGTCATCATCTACATCGTCAAGGGCATGGACGTACGTCACAACCCTGTCGAGACCGTCGAATCGATGGTCAAGTGATCAGGAGCCGAGCATGAGCCAAGTTCTGGTGGTCGAAGACGAATCGGCAATTGCCGAGCTGATGGCGATCAACCTGCGCCATGCCGGCTACGAGGTGGTGGTGGCTGCCACCGCGGACGAAGCATTGGTGCAGGTGGACCGCGTACTGCCAGACCTCGTCGTACTCGACTGGATGCTGCCTGGGCAATCGGGCGTGCAGCTCGCCAAGCGCTGGCGCGCCCAGGCGCGTACGCGCGAGCTCCCCATCATCATGCTCACGGCGCGTGCCGAAGAGGCCGACAAGGTTGCCGGCCTCGACGCGGGTGCCGATGACTACCTCACCAAGCCCTTCTCGCCGCATGAGCTGATGGCGCGCATCCGCGCCGTTCTGCGCCGCAAGGCCCCTGAGGCACTCGACTCGGCCGTTGAAGTGGGCGCGCTGAAGCTCGACCCCTCGACGCGGCGCGTCGCTCGCGATGGGCAAGAGGTTCGCCTGGGTCCGACGGAGTTCCGTCTGCTGCATTTCTTCATGACGCACCCGGAGCGAGTGCACAGCCGCTCGCAGCTTCTGGATCGCGTCTGGGGCGACCATGTGTTCATCGAAGAACGCACGGTAGACGTCCACGTGAAGCGCCTGCGCGAAGCGCTCGGCCCCGTGAGCTGCTCGAGCATGATCGAGACCGTGCGCGGTGCTGGCTACCGTTTGACCCAGCAAGCGCAGACGCTGTCTGCCTGATCGCGTGGACTGGCTTCTGCCGCGATTGCTTGCCGGCGTGCTGGCCATGCTGGCTGGTGGATGTGCGGGCTACGTGGTGGGTGTATTCATTCATGCGCCGGTGATCGGCGCGGTGGCAGGCGGGGCGATCGGCGTCAGCTTGCTGGCGGTGATCGACACCTTGCGCGGCTACCGCGTGATTCGATGGCTGAGCGGAACGCAGGAGCAGCCTGCGCCGCGGATTCGCGGCCTCTGGGGTGAGATCGGGTACCGCATCGAGCGCACCATCCGCGGCCATGAGAAGACGGTCGCACGCGAACAGGCCCGCCTGGCCGAATTCCTGTCGGCCATTGAAGCGTCGCCTAACGGTGTGATGCTGCTCAACGAGGTCGACCAGATTTTCTGGTGCAACTCGCTGGCGGCCGACCAGTTCGGCCTGGACCCGGTTCGAGACAGGCACCAGCGCGTGACCAATCTTGTGCGGGCTCCCGCCTTCGTGACCTACCTGCAGGCCGGGCGGTTTGACGAGGCGATCCTGATCCCGCAGGCGCGCGGTCGCGGCACGCTGTCGGTGCTGGTGCGCGGCTACGGCGATCGCCTGAAGCTCGTGCTCTCACAGGACGTGACTGCGCGCGAGCAGGCTGACGGCATGAGGCGAGACTTTGTCGCCAATGTGTCGCACGAGATTCGCACGCCACTCACCGTGCTGTCGGGCTTCATCGAAACCATGAGCAACCTGCCGCTGACCGAAGTGGAGCGGCGCCGGGTGCTGACCTTGATGGGGCAGCAGACTCAGCGCATGCAGACCCTGGTGAGCGACCTGCTGACGCTCGCGCAGCTCGAGGGCAGCCCGCGGCCGCCGAGCGACCGTTGGGTGGCCGTGAGCAAGCTGATTGGTCAGGCGCATGCCGACGCCGTCGCCTTGTCGATGGGGCGGCATCAGTTCAGTGTGTCCGAGGCCGGGTCGGCTCAACTTGCAGGCATTGAAAGCGAGTTGCTGAGCGCCGTCGGCAACCTGGTCACCAACGCGGTGCGCTACACGCCAGAGGGCGGGCGCATCGGCATTGCCTGGCGGATTCGTGAAGATGGGTCAGGTGTCGTGACGGTCAACGACACCGGCATCGGCATCAGCCGGGATCAGATTCCGCGGCTGACAGAGCGCTTCTATCGTGTCGACGGCAGTCGCTCGCGTGAAACCGGTGGTACCGGGCTCGGCCTGTCCATCGTCAAGCATGTCGTTCAGCGGCACGGCGGCGAACTCGACGTGCAAAGCGAGCCGGGCAAAGGATCGAGCTTCAGCCTCATTTTCCCGGCGGCGCGACTTCGCCTCGGAGATGCTGCGACGCTGACCCAGCCGGCGCACGCCGGCTAGCGGGCGGTTGCGCGACGCCGGTAAGTCCCCGCGAGGCGGGTGCCTTGTCTCGGGAGGGGCTGCAAGGCGCAAGGCAGAGCGACACCCGTTGGTATCGAGCGCATCTGCAACGTCGCGGACCGCCCGAGACAAGGTTGTGCCGTCCGCGTGGGACTTGATTGGCGCCGCCCTAGGGGCGCTCGGGGTAGTCTGAAGCGCTGCGCCGGTAGATGGCGATCACCTCTTCCTTGTCGGATGGGCGCTGCTCGCGTGCCACCAGTTGCCATCCGGGACCGACGGACGCGCGGCGCGACACGGTCTCCGCCAGAAGCAAGAACTCGCAACTCGCGTTGTCGTGGGTCGCGTTGCCATCTACTCGGTATCCGCCGAAGAACTCCAGCGCGGCGAGCTGCGCGCGCGTCATGCCAGGGGCGGCGATGCACGTGTCCAGTGGCACGTACTGCATCACGCGCGTGATCAGGGGGCGGTAGCTGCGGGCGTAATCGAACAGAGGCAGGCCGAGTGTCATCACAAGAAGCCAGCACAGTGACACCCCGCTGGCCGGCAGCACCATGCTCTTCCACAGCGGGTGTCGGTTGCGGCCGGTGCGCCATTGCACAAGCCACAGCCATGCCACGGTCGCCAGCATTGCGATGACCAAGGCGAACGCAGAGAAGCTCGGTACGAAGCCGGGTGCCAGCCGCATCACGTTGGCGGCGGGTTTGGCGGGGAAGCCCGAGTACACCGATGCGTAGATCACCCAGATGGCGATCGCCCAGATACTGAAGAAGAAGACGGAGAACCAGTCGATCGCGGCGGAGGTGCCGCGGTGCAGGGTGGGCAGGGCGAACGATGCCAGAACAGCCAGGGGCGGCAGGCCGAGCATCAGGGCGCGGTCAGAGCCACCCATGGACAGGCATGCCACGAGGCTGACCAGCGCGCAGCCCAGCGGCACCGAAATATGCCGGTGCAGAAGTTGCGCGCGCCAGCGCCAGAGCGTCCACAACGCCAATGGCCACGCTGGCCACGTGAACCAGGCCAGCAGGCGCACCACGCTGCCGATGCGAGCGCCATCGTACGTTTCCAGCCGAAAGCCCCAGGCGCCGAGCCCGGTGGCGGCGACCGCGGCAAGCACCGCGCCGGCCATGATCCAGAGGGTGAATCGGCGGGTCGTCTCGTAGCTGGACCGCCAGCAGGCGATCACGCCTGCGAGAGCCAGCAGCAGCGCGATGCTCGGCGCGCCGCTGGCTGCCAGCCCAGGCAGTGCGATCAGGACGGCGATACGGCTTTGCCAGGCGCGAAACGGGCTGGCCGATAGGGCGTAGAGATACAGGGACACGCTTGCGAGCTGCCCGAGCTCCGGCGTTGTCTCGTGCCCCAGCTGCAACAGGCCGAGCGAAGCGATGAGTGCCAGCAGCGCGCCATCGGCGATCGCGCGGGCGTAGTTGACCGGGCTGGCTTCGCCGCCGAATGCGAAGGGCACGGGCTGGGCGGCGTCGGTGCGAGCCAAGTGGTAGGTGCTGTACCAGGTCAGCAGAATGCTCAGGCCGAGCAGCAGGGCAAACGGAACGCGTGCAGCAAGCTCGGGAGCGATGAGCCCGCCCGACAGCTTGATGAATCCCGCACCCAGCCAGTAGGGCAGAAGCGCTGCATCGGCGGGTAGCCCCCCCACCATCGGTGCAAGCCACGGCGTGTGCCCCTGCGCGATGTTGGACATGTAGCCGAATGCGATCAGATCGGCGCTCTTCCACGGGTCACGGCCGAACAGGCCGGGCAGCAGATAGGCAGCGCAGAGGAGCAGCAGGGCCACGCGCGGCAATCGGCGCGCGGCGCGTTCGGTGACCAGGGCGGGCTTGGGAGTGTTCAAGATGTCACGGAATCAACAGACGGCGATGATGCAGCAACTTGGCGTGGCGATCGCCGGCGCCAAAGAAAAAGGCAGCCGAAGCTGCCTTTTCTGTGCCCGAGGGCGCGGTCGATTTACTTCTTGAGGTGCGCAAACTTGTTGCGGAACTTCTCGACGCGGCCGCCCAGCGAGTCCACGCTCTTTTGCGTACCGGTGTAGAACGGGTGCGATTCGCTGGTGGTTTCCAGCTTGAAGAGAGGCACTTCACGGCCGTCGTCAAGCTTGGTGGTTTCCTTGGTTTGTGCGCACGAACGCGTCACGAACTTGAACCCGTTCGACAGGTCGACGAAGCAGACGTCGCGATAGTTGGGGTGAATGCCTTCTTTCATGGGGTACCTCTACGCTGGTGAGTGCCGGGAGCCACGCCAAACCATTTGGCGCACTTTCCAGAATGCGGAAAACCCGCGATTATGCCACGAGCACGACGGCCATCAGCCGCCGCGGCGCATCATGTCGAAGAAATCGAGGTTGTTCTTGGTCGATTTCATCTTGTCGAGGATGAATTCCATCGCCTCGATCTCGTCCATCGGGTAGAGCAACTTGCGCAAGATCCAGGTCTTCTGGAGGATCTCGGGCTTGAGCAGCAGCTCTTCGCGGCGCGTTCCGCTCTTGTTCAGCAAGATCGACGGGTACACGCGCTTCTCGGCCATGCGGCGATCCAGATGGATTTCGCAATTGCCGGTGCCCTTGAACTCTTCGTAGATCACCTCATCCATGCGGCTGCCGGTGTCGACGAGTGCCGTGCCGATGATGGTCAGCGAGCCGCCTTCTTCGATGTTGCGAGCAGCGCCGAAGAAGCGCTTGGGGCGCTGCAACGCGTTGGCATCCACGCCGCCGGTGAGCACCTTGCCGGAAGAGGGCAGCACGTTGTTGTACGCGCGGGCGAGGCGGGTGATCGAGTCGAGAAGAATCACCACGTCCTTGCGCATTTCGACCAGGCGCTTGGCGCGTTCGATCACCATCTCGGCCACTTGCACATGGCGAGCCGCGGGTTCGTCGAAGGTCGAGCTGATGACTTCGCCGCGCACGGTGCGCTGCATCTCGGTCACTTCTTCGGGGCGTTCATCGACGAGCAGCACGATGAGGTGCACGTCGGGGTGATTGGCCACGATCGCGTGGGCAAGGTGCTGCATCATCACCGTCTTGCCACTCTTGGGCGGCGCGACCAGCAGAGCGCGCTGGCCTTTGCCGAGCGGTGCGATGAGGTCAATGATGCGGCTGGTGATGTTCTCGTCACCCTTGATGTCACGCTCGAGCTTGAACGCCTCTTTCGGGAAGAGCGGCGTCAAGTTCTCGAACATGATCTTGTGCTTGCTCTCCTCGGGCGTCAGGCCGTTCACGCGGTCGACCTTCACCAGCGCGAAATAGCGTTCGCCATCCTTCGGAACGCGCACTTCGCCTTCGATCATGTCGCCGGTGTGCAGATTGAAGCGGCGGATCTGGCTGGGCGAGAGGTAAATGTCGTCGGTCGACGCCATGTAGCTCGTGTCGGGCGCGCGCAGGAAGCCGAAGCCGTCGGGCAGCACTTCGAGTACGCCATCGCCGAAGACTTGTTCGCCGGCCTTGGCGCGCTTCTTCATGATCGCGAACATCAGCTCCTGCTTGCGCATGCGCGAGACGTTCTCGATCTCCAGCTCTTCGCCCATCGTGATGAGGGCCGAGACGTGGAGGGCTTTCAGTTCGGAAAGATGCATGGGCGGGGACCCTGGGGTGTATGCCGTGTGGGCTGCGTGCAGCCGGGCCGGCGTTGGGGCTGAGCCCACCAGCGGCCGGAAAAATGCGCCGAGGGGGAAAGCCGCGTTGCGAGCGAAAAGACGCTAACGAAGAACGAAACGCTGGAGTTTGGGGCCGAGCCGGCGCGTCTCAGATGGGCGCCGTGGCCATGTCTTCAGGCGGTAGCGCTGGTGGGCCTCTTGAGCCCGCGGTCAGCGCCGACCACGATTGCCGAAGATTATAGATGACCGTCGAGGAAGGCCGTCAACTGGGCCTTGGAAAGGGCGCCCACCTTGGTGGCGGCGAGTTGGCCACCCTTGAACAGCATCAGCGTGGGGATGCCCCGGATGCCAAACTTCGCAGGCACGTCACGGTTCTCGTCGACGTTCATCTTTGCGATCTGCAGTCGATCGCTGTAATCCTTCGACACTTCGTCGAGAATCGGCGCGATCATCTTGCACGGGCCACACCATTCGGCCCAGTAATCCACCAGCACCGGCTTGGATGCCTTCAGCACATCGGCGTCGAACGACGCATCGGTGGTGTGTTTGATCAAGTCACTGCTCATTGTCCTGTCCTCTACTTTCGTCGCTCGTTGCGAGCGACAAGGCGGAATGATTCTGACACAAAGCCCCCTGCGGCGTGCCCTTGCGCAGCCCGTACCTTTTCTATGGCATTGATAGCGAGCGACTCACTTGAAATGCCGCTGGCCTGGCACGACATCGCCCGCCGTGCCTCGGAGTGGGCGAGTTCCGGTGGCGTCGACGTGCGGGCCGCCGTCGTGCTCGTGCCCTACGCGCAGCAGCTTGCGCCGGCCCGACGCGCCTGGGCGCAGCAGGGTGGCTGGCAGCCCCGCATCGAGACGACGAATACCTTGGCGGCGGCCCTCGGGCCTGCGCCCCGATCCGAAGACGGTCAGATCACACTCGATGCCAGCACCGACCGATTGACCGCCGCGCGCATGCTGCGATCGCAACCCTTGGCGCGCATGGACCCGCTGGCCTTCGACGAAGCGGTGGCGGCTGTCGTCGCAACGGCCCACGCCATGGTGAAGGCGGCCTCTGCTGTCGCGCCAGCGGAGCGTGCTGCGCACTGGCAGCGGGGGCGCGACGCCTTGGGGCGTGGGGTCGGGCCGGGTGCGAGCGAGCGCGTGTTGGCGCTGCTGGCGCTCGAGTGGGCGGCGCTCGCCTCGCCCAGGTTGACGGATCGTCTGTTCACGCTCTCGCCAAGCGCCTGGATCGTCATTCAAGCGGGTGGGGTTGATCCCCTGGCGCGTGCACTGCTCGCCACCGCGCCGGGCCTGGTTGTGGACTGTGATGTTGCAGCGCGTTCGGCGGTGCCTTCGCAAGTCTCGTTCGCAGCCTGTGATGGTTTCGAGCAAGAAGCCGAATGCGCCGCTGCCCAGGTGATGGCATCGCTGGGGCAAGGCGCTTCACCGGTCGCACTGGTGGCGCAGGACCGCGTTCTGGTGCGCCGCGTGCGAGCACTCTTGGAGCGCCAGCGGGTCGCCCTTGTCGATGAGACGGGCTGGAAGTTGTCGACGACGCGAGCCGCAGCGCAGGTCATGAGCCTCTTGCGGGCCGCCGCAGCCGAAGCGGGAAGCGACTTGCTACTGGATTGGCTCAAGGCAGGCTCCGGCCCCGGCCTGACCGCAGGCGTGGTTGAACTGGAGGCCGCATGCCGACGTTACGGCTGGCGGCGCGTGACCGATGTGAACGCGACGCGGTTGGGTACGGTTGCGGCCGAGGCCTATGGCAGAGCGCTTGATGTCTTGCGCCCGCTGCATGTCGAACGGCGTCAGGCTCTGGTTTCCTGGCTCGCAGCACTGCGGGCGGCCCTGCAGTCCGCCAACGCCTGGGATGGGCTCTCGGAAGACGAGGCAGGCAGCCAGGTCCTGCGCGCGCTTCGCGTGACCGATCCTGCATGGGCAAGCCAGCAGGCCGCGCAGACGCTGATGAGCCTGGAAGACTTCAGCGCCTGGGTTGATGGTGTGCTGGAGGACGAAGCGTTTCTGCCAGCGCCCCCCACCGAGCCGGTGACCGTGGTAATCACGCCGCTGACACGTATTGCGCTGCGGCCGTTCGCGGGCATTGTCTTTCCGGGTGCGGACGACCGCCACCTGGGTGCAGCAGCGTCCCCGCAAGCTCTATTGAGCGATGCGCAAGCCGAGGTGCTTGGCGTGCCCACGGCCGCGCAGCGGCGCGAGTCCGAGGCGCTTGCGTTCGCGCACGCCGTGAGCGGCCCGCCGGTTTACCTGTTTCATCGCAGAAGTGACGGTGCCGATCCACTCGCTGCGAGCCCACTTATCGAGCGCCTGCGGCTGCGATTGCGGCGCGCGGGGCGAGATTTCGCGGAGTGGGCCGATGTGCGAGCGTCGCATACGGTCGAGCCGCGTCCTGTCACCATGCCGGCGCCCAGCGGCGCAAGCCTGCTGCCGGCGCGACTGTCGGCGAGTGCGTGCGAGGCCTTGCGTGCCTGTCCGTATCGATTCCATGCGCTGCATCTCTTGAAGTTGCGCGAAGCGGATGAACTGGAGACCGAACTGGCCCAGCGCGACTACGGGACCTGGCTGCATGCGGTGCTGATGGCCTTTCACGAGGAGCGAGGACAGCCGCGCAGCGCGCAGGAAGAGTGCGTGCGGTTGATGGAGATCGCCTACGCGCAGCAGGCTGATCATGGGTTCGATGCAGCCGATTTTTTGCCGTACATGGCGGCATTCGCCGAACTTGCGCCCCGCTATATCACGTGGGTGCATGAACGCGACCGCGAGGGCGCGCAGTGGGCGCAGGGCGAGATCGAACGGCAGACCGCGCCGCCCGAGTGGCATGGCATCTCGCTTTTCGGTCGCATCGACCGCATCGACACCTTGCGCAATGGCGCAACGGAGTTGATCGACTACAAGACCGGCAGCTCGCAGGGGTTGAAGGAGAAGGTCAGGCAGCCGCTCGAAGACACGCAGCTCGCCTTCTACGCCGCCTTGATGCGCAGTGATTCGGCCGCGCCGCGGCAGGCGGCGTACCTCAGCCTGGGGCGCGAGATTGAAACCGTTGAGCACCCGGATGTGGATGAGAGCGCTCGTGCGCTTGTCGAGGGGCTGGCGGGCGAGCTCGCGCGCATGCGCGATGGCGCGGGCCTGCCTGCGCTTGGCGAGGGGCAGGTTTGCGAGTTCTGCGAAGCGCGTGGCCTGTGCCGGCGCGACCACTGGGCCGACACGCCATGACGACACCCGCCTATCAAGCCGATGGCCGGCCGACTTCGCGTGAGGCCTTCTATGCCATCGCGTGCGACCCGAGGCGCAGCGTGGTGGTCGAGGCATGCGCGGGGGCAGGCAAGACCTGGATGCTTGTCTCGCGCATTCTGCGTGCCCTGCTCGAAGGCGCGCAGCCGCAAGAGATCCTGGCCATCACCTTTACCCGCAAGGCCGCAGGTGAGATGCGCGATCGCCTGACCGACTGGCTGCGCGCGTTCTCCGAGCTCGAGATGAGCGACGAGCAGCGCGCGCAAGAGCTGCAGGTGCGCGGCGTTCCGCAAGAGCAGGCCGTCTCGCTGGCGCCGGCCTTGGGGCGCTTGCACGAGACCTTGCTCGAAGCAGGGCGCGCGGTTGAGATCCGCACCTTCCACGCGTGGTTCTCGCAGCTCCTGCGGGCGGCGCCGCTCGATCTGCTGAGCGAGCTGGGCCTGTCGCCCGGGATGAGCCTCATGGAAGATCTCGATGAGCATCTGCCTGCGGTGTTCCGGCGTTTGCATGCGGCGATCCTGGCCGACGATGCCCTGCGCGCCGACTACGCTGAACTGGTCAAAAGGCGCGGCCGCGACAGGGTAAGCGCGTGGCTCCACGCGGCGCTCAACAAGCGGGTTGAACTGGAACTCGCCGACGATGCCGGCGTGCTTGAAAGCAGCGTGCCCGCGCCCGATGGCGAAGGCCACCCCGCGAGCGCCCTTCATGGCGCGGCCTGGCGCCACACGCTTCGCGAGCTGGCCATGGCGCTTGGGCGGGGCGGCGTCAAGGCGCAGGACGCCGCCACGGGGCTCGTGATGGCAATCGCCCAGCCCGACCCCATGGCTACCTTCACCGGCGTGCGAGAAGCGCTCTTCACCAAGAGCGGCTCCCCACGCAAACAACTCGGCAAGGTGCCAGACCTCGAATCGACGCAGTCAGAGGTCGAGGCACTGGCCGCGCGGGTACATCAGTACGAGGCTCACCTGGAGCACATGCGCCTTGTGCGACTGTCTCGCGTGCTGCTGCGTGAGCTTGCGGTCTACAAGCGCGCACGCGGCCTCGCGGACATGGCCGACCTGGAGCGGTGCGCCTTGGCGCTCTTGCGCGACAGTTCGCTCTCGGCGTGGGTTCAAGAGCGCCTCGATGCGCGAATCCGCCATGTGCTGATCGACGAGTTCCAGGACACCAGCCCCTTGCAATGGCACGCCTTGCACAGCTGGCTCTCGGCCTATGCCGGTGCAGGTGGCGGGGCGAGTGGGCAGCGTCCGCCGGGGGTCTTCATCGTCGGCGATCCCAAGCAGAGCATCTACCGCTTTCGCCGCGCCGAACCTCGCGTGTTTGCGGCGGCGCGCGATTTCGTTGTCGACGGCCTGGGCGGGACGTGGCTCGCCTGCGACCACACGCGGCGCAATGCACCCGAGGTGCTCTCGGCCATCAACGATGTGTTCTTGCGTGCCAGCGAAGCGGGTGAGTACAGCGGCTATCGGGCCCACACCACCGAACTCGCACCCGTGCCGGGTGCGGGCTTGCTCGCGTTGCCGCCTGTCTTGCGGCCGGGCAAGCCCGACCAAGCTGACGAGACGGAAGGGCTCGCGTGGCGCGACAGCCTCACGACACCACGCCACGAACCCGACGAACTCTTGCGCGAACAAGAAGCTCGCTGGGTGGCCAGCGCGATCCATGAACTGATCAGGGCGGGCCGCGCCGCTGCCGGTGAGGTCTATGTGCTGTGTCGAAAGCGTGCCTCGCTGCGACTGCTGGCGCAGGCGCTGCAGGCCTTGCACCTGCCTTATGCCGCGGTCGAGGAGTTCGCTCTCATGGATGCTCCCGAGGTGCGCGACCTGGTGGCGGCGCTGGATGCACTGGCGTCGCCATCGCACAAGCTTTCGCTCGCTCAGGCCCTGCGCAGCCCTTTGTTTGGTGCGAGCGATGAAGACCTGATCGCGATTGCGCTGCAGGTGCGAGACGGGCGCGACTGGTGGGCCGTGCTCACCGAGGCGGATCACGTCGGTCGGCCGGCGCTGCAGCGGGCGCAGCACCTCATGCTGGCGTGGCAAGAGGCCGCGCGCCGGCTACCACCGCACGACCTGCTCGACCGCATCGTGTTCGAAGGCGACTACCGCGAGCGCGTTGTGGCCGCCGTGCCGGCCGAGAGGCGCGTGGCGGCGCTCGACGCAGTCTCCGCGTTGCTCGGCCAGGCCTTGATGCTCGATGGGGCGCGTTATGCCACGCCCTACAACTTCGTGCGTGCGCTCAAGCGCCGGGCGATCCACGTGGCCGCCCCGGTACAGGCCGACGCGGTGCAATTGCTCACGGTGCACGGCGCCAAAGGGCTCGAGGCCAAGGTCGTGTTCGTGATGGACAGCGAGCCCGAAGCCCCCAAGGCCGAGAACGCCACCCTGCTGATCGACTGGCCCGTGCACGCCGAGCGGCCAGAGCGCTGCGCGTTCATCTATTCAGAGAAGGAGTGCCCGCCCTCGTTGAAGATCGTGCTCGAAGCGGAGCACGTCGAGCGCCGGCGCGAGGAGCTGAACGGCCTGTACGTGGCCATGACCCGCGCGCGCGAGATGCTGGTGTTCAGCCGCACCCAGCCCTTTCGTTCGGGGCCATCCTGGTGGGAACGGGTCGAAGCTTTGGTGCGGGCCTGGGTGCCTGCCGAAGCGCACGGCGCGGTACGAGGCGCAGTTGCGTCTGCCTTCCAGCTGCCGGGCCTGCCCACGTGGACTCAGCCTGCGGCATCGGTGCGGCCGCCGCGCGATCCCGACAGCGCTGTCACCCGTCTCGGCCAGGCCGTGCACCGCGTGCTGGAATGGGCGGCGGCGAGTGCGCCTGCGCACAGGGATGCTGCGGCCTTTGCAGAGTTGGCCCAGGCGGCGGCGGCCGAGTTCGGGGCACCGATGGCCGAGGTCGAGCGCCTGGCAGGTGGCATCTGGCGCAGCCCAGCCTGCCAGCGGTTCTTCAGCGGGCCGGCCCTGAAGTGGGCAGGCAACGAGGTGCCGGTGTCGGACGCCGGCGAGTTGTTGCGCATCGACCGGCTGGTTCAACTGGATGAAGACGGCGAACGGGTGTGGTGGGTGCTGGATTACAAGCTGGCCCTCAGGCCCGAAGAACAGGGCGGATATCGCGACCAGATGCAGCGTTACCGCGCGGCGGTGATGGCTTTGCAACCCGGGGACGCAGTGCGCTGCGCCCTGGTGAATGGCGCAGGGAGCGTGATCGAAGTCACGTGATCCGATTGGACCCGGCGCGTGAGCACCGGGCCGTCGAAAAGAGCGGTGTTTTCGATCCTGATTCGCGCATTGCGTCACGCGGGGGCGCGATCCAATCGGATCACGCTGCTGTCTGTCCATCTATCGTTCGCCAGACTGTTGATCGTCTGCCTGTACGTTTGCCTCTACGCCTGCCATTCCGCACCCGTGCCGATGCGCTCCCATGCTTGAAACCACCGACCAACCCGCTGCCAAGCCGAACCCCCATCGGACCTTCGGCCGATTCGAGCTGCGCAAGCTCCTGGGCAAGAGCGATCGCACGATGTCGTGGTTGGCCTTCGATCCCCGCACGAACCAGGAGCTGATGCTCACCTTGCCTCGCGTGCAGCCGGACAACGCAGCTGCCCTGGAACTGTGGGCGGCCGATGCCCGGCACGCGGCCAAACTCAATCACCCGAACCTCGCCCATGTGGTGGAGGTGGGGGCGCATGACCACTGGCCCTTCGTCGCGGTTGATCGCGCGCTTGGCATGACCCTGGGCGAGCGCCTTGCCGACGCAAGCCATCCGGCGCCAGAGCAGATCGTGGCCTGGGCGATGCAGTTGCTCGAAGGAATGGCCTTTGCGCACGAAGCCGGCATGGCTCATGGCGACGTGCAGTTGCACCAGGTTCTGGTCAGCGAGCAGGGCACGGTGCGACTCATGGCCGTGGGTGCGAGCCTGCTCGCCACGCACGGCGCCGAGCACGCGCATGACCGCGCCATGCCGCTCGACCCGAACCACTTGCGCGCGACACGTGAGGCCGCCGTGCGCGATGTCCTCAGCGCTGGTCTGGTGCTGCACCACATGCTGGCCGGTGCGCCGGCCCTCGAAGAGCACGATGGCTCCCGTGTCATCCCGCGCCTGTCGCGCGAGATCGTGCGCCTGCCGTGGACGACGCCTCAGCCCGTGCCGGAGGCGCTCCGGGCGATCGTCAATCGCAGCACCACCACGCAAGAACGCCAGCGGTACCACAACGCACGCACGCTGCTGGCCGCATTGCGCGGCTGGACCGACGCGAACGCGCAGGACAAGGACGGAGCGCTCGGGCTGCTGATCGACCGCCTACGCAGCATCGGCCATCTGCCCGCATCGCCTGGCGTGGGGGCACGTGTGGCGCGGCTGGCGGTGGCCGAGGGGCAGCGCACCGACGAGATGGCCGAGCAGATCCTTCAAGACCTCGGCCTGAGCTTCGAGTTGCTCCGCTCCGTGAACTCTGCCCAAGTGCAGGGCACGCAGATCGCCGGAAACGGGCCAGTGCTCACGATTCGCCGCGCGGTTTCGCTGGTGGGTCTCAAAGGTGTTCGGCAGGCGGCGGCAACGCTGCGTGCATGGCCCGGGCCGCTGAACGATGTGCACGCTGCGGTCATGCAGCGGGTTATGCAACAAGTTCGGCTGGCCGGCCACATGGCGCAGGCGCTGCGCCCCGCGGGCTACGACCCCGAGGTGGTCTATCTCATCGCCGTGATGCAGAACCTTGGCCGATTGATGGTCCAGTACCACTTCCCGGACGAGGCCGAACAGATTCGCCAGCTGATGAAGCACCACGCCGCCGAGAAAGAAGGCGAGCCCGACCTGCATGGCATGACGGAAGAGGCAGCATCCTTCGCCGTGCTCGGCGCAGCGACGGAGCAACTGGGCGCCGCTGTCGCCAAGCACTGGGGGATGGCCGAGGAGGTGCTTCACATGATCCGCCGTCTGCCGGTGGATCGCCCCGTGCGCGTGGCCGACACCGACGGCGAAATGCTGCGCCTGACGGCCAGCGCGGCGAACGAAGTCATCGACGCGATGACACAGCAACCCGCTCAACGCCTGGGTGCTGCGCTCAACCAGATCGCACAGCGCTACGCACGCCCGTTGTCAATCACGGTGAAGGACCTCACCGAGGGCTTCCAGCAAGCGCGTGCTGCCCTCAGGAGTGGGGCGTCTGCGCCCGTGCCCCAGGCGCCCAAGCGTGAAGACGTGCCGCAGGGTGACCCGGGGACGACCGAGTTCTCGGCGCTGATCGCTGAACGCGGCACGCGATAGGGGCTCGAGGCTGGTTCCGCTGCTCGCAGCCCCTGCGCTGCCACGCGGCCATCACGCAAAGTGAGAGGGAACTCTCACCGCGGAGCGCGGCGAGTTGCGAGTCGTTCGCAGCCATCGCGCAGGCGAATTGAACAGCCACGCAACACGGCGCGACGCAATGTCGTGATGCCGGTCACGCTTGTTCTGTCTGTGTAGGGTGGACTCGATGAAGGCCCTCTTGTGTGGGTCTGAGGCCGCATGCAGGATCGCGCCGTCAACAGCCCATCCATCCACGGAGAAGAAAATGACCCAAACGAAATGGACCCGTCGCCAAGCGCTGAACGCTGTGGCCGCAGCCAGTGCCGTGGCCGCACTGCCAGTGCGTGCGCAAGACGCCAAGGAGCCCGCTGCTGCTGCATCGGGTGCGCCCGCCATCGCGGTTGCGAGCGGCAATGAGATTCGCATCGGCCAGAGCGCGCACTTGACCGGCCCGCTCGGCCCCGCGCTTGTTCCGGTGATCAAGGGCCAGCAACTGGCCATCGATGAAATCAACCGCAAGGGCGGCATCAACGGCCGACCGCTCCGCTTGATCACGCTCGACGACGCCTACGACACCAAGAGGTGCGTGGAGAACGTGAACAAGCTGATCGACGACGAGAAGGTCGTGGCGCTGTACGGCCTGGCCTCCACGCCGAACGTGATGGCCACGCTGCCTATCCTCACCGAGAAGAAGGTGCCGCTGGTGTGCGTGTACACCGGCTCGCCCGTGTTGCGCATGAAGCAGCATCCGTACTTCTTCACCACGATGGCCAGCTACCGCGACGAAGTCGTGCAGATGGTGCGCAACCTGGTCACGCTGCAGAAGTCGGACATCGGCCTTGTCTACCAGAACGCCGCCTTCGGCCAGCTCATGAAGCCGGTGGTTGAAGAGGTCGTCAAGGAGCAGGGCGCCCACCTGGTCGCTCAGTCTCCGCTGGAAGCCAACGGCAGCGACGCCGTGGCGTGCGCCCAGTCGCTCGCAGTCGGCCGCCCTCAGGCTGTCATCGTGATGGCGTTCGGCCCGTCGATCATCCCCATGGTGAAGGCGGTACGCGCGCACGTTGGCGTGCCGATCTACTGCGTGTCCATCTCGAACTCGCCGCAGATCCTCAAGGCGCTGGGCGACGACGCTCGCGGCCTGGCCTTCACGCAGCTCGTGCCCTACCCGTATCGCCAGACCACGGCACTCACGCGTGATCTGGGGGCCGCGCTGTCGCGCGAGAAGCTGGAGCCGGCCTACGATTACATGTTCGGCTACATGAACATGCGCATCCTGATCGAAGGCCTGCGCCGCGCCGGCAAGTCGGTGACGCCAGCCAACATCACCCGGGCCATGGAGGGCATGACCCGCTACGACCTGGGTGGCTACAGCGTCAGCTATGGGCCGAACAAGCATCACGGCTCCAACTGGGTCGAGATCACCATCGTGGGCCCTGGCGGCCGCTGGATGCGCTGACTCTCCTTCGCTGCGGGCGTTCGATCGCCTGTGGTGAGACAACGGCAGGCCTTGCGGCCTGCCGTTGGCGTTTGTGGGCGGCGGTCAGACGAGCGGCCGTGGCGACGGCTGGCCATCTCCGTAGAGCGAGGCCGTCTGCGCCAGTGCCTGGCTGTCCTTCAGGAACAGCAGGCCGCTCTCGATGTGATGCAGGCCGCGGCGTTCGAGCTTGCGCAGCGTCTTGTTCGTGTGCACCAGTGAGAGCCCAAGGGCGTCGGCAATGTGCTGCTGCGTGAGAGGGAAGGGCACGCCGCCGCGTCCGCCGTCGGGCAGCAGTGCGGCTGCGCGCTTGAACAGCAGGATGAGCAGTGCGGCGACCCGTTCTTCGGCGTTGCGCCGCCCGACGGAGAGCAGGCCCTCGTCGACCAGGGCTTGTTCCTGTGCGGTGATCCAGGTGATGTCGAACCCCATCAGCGGGTGCGCACGGTGCAACTCCCAGAGCGCGTCTCGTGCGAACACGCAGAGCTGTGTGTCGCTTAGCGCCTGGACGCCGTGGCTCAGTGCGTCGGACATCTTCTGCTGCACGCCGATGAAATCCCCCGGCAACAGGAAGTTCAGTATCTGCCGCCGCCCGTCTGCCAGCGTCTTGTAGCGAAACGCCCAACCGGACCAGAGCGTAAAGAGCGCCGAATCGGCCTCGCCTTCGCGAATGATGTCGGCCCCGGCGCGCACGGAGATCTGGCTTCGCTTGAGCGACTGGATCAGGTTCAACTCGGCATCGGTGTGCGGAGTGAACAGCGTGAGTGTGCGCAAGGGGCAGTCCTTGCAGGGCACAGGCGTCATCTCGTCCTCCCGCTTGAATCTTGCCGCCTGAAGTATGTGTCAAACGACATAACGGCGGTTTCGCACTGGCGCTAGATTCGCGCGGGCTTCCGGGTGGGGATGACGTGTCTCGAGACGAATCGGTTTGCTGTGTGTTGTGGCTCAGCCACCTTTCGCCGCTGCTGCATGTGAGTGCGGTGTCTCCCATCTGGCGCGCCGCGCGCGAGCGCAATGCGCGGCTCGGTCTCACAGGCGCCATGGTGTTCGACGGCGAACGTTTCTGCGAGTTGCTCGAGGGCAGCAGCGAAGCCTTGTCCGAGGTGTGTCGTGACCTTGAGTTCGACACGCGCCACCTCGGGGTGCGCATGCTCTACGTGGCGCTGACTCCTGTGCCACGTCGCATGGGCGAGTGGCGCAGCGGGTATTGCGACGACGCAGGGCTGGACATCTTTTGTGGCCCCTTCGCACTCGAAGGCGAACCCGCCGTCGACGCGTTCCTGCAGATGGTCACCCGCTGTGTGATGTCGACCTGAGGCCCCGCTACTTGCGTGCGCAAGCCGCGTCGGAGAGTTCCTACCGGACGCAGGCACCCGATCCGACCCGTAGCCGCGCTGCTCATACGTGGTGCACGCCGCGCATGACGCCTATCGTCTCGCCCATGTTCACACCCATCCTGGGAGACGAGTCATGAGAGAGTCGATTCGAAAGAACCGCGCACATGGCGAGCGTGACCGCGAAACCGGCCGCCGCCACGAGAAATCGAGGCACGGCATGGCAAATGGTGCCCGAATGGGAGAGGACTCCCGCAAGGCTTGGCCCCGCAATGCGCGCGATGCCGAGGACCTGATGGATGCAGAAGAACTCGGCGGCTCGCACCCGCGCGGCGCGTCAACCGGACAACGGTGGTGAGCCGGCGCCCCCGCGGGCAGACCAAGCCGGTCGTCGAGACCGAATCGGCGCCGCGCCTGCCACATGAGCACGACGAGTCGTCCGACAGCCAGGTGAGCGAAGTCGAGCGGCCCGAGATGCATCAGGCCCATGCCGATGTGGTCTCCGGAAAGGTCGATACCGATCGAGGCGTGCCCATGGATGCCGCCTATCAGCGGCAGAAGACCCCTACCAAAGAAAAGAAGAGCGAACGAAGGTGAAGTTCATATCTAAAAATCGACCGACAGAACAAGACAGTGGCTACAACGCCCGCTTCCTCGTTTTATTGAGTGACCGCACTGCTGCTTGCACTACCGGTCGCATCACGCAAAGGGCACTGCTCTTTGGCATGGATCACCAGTACCTGACCGAAGTGATCGACGACGACGGAATGGTGATTGAGAACCTCACGCGTTTCGGCAAGGCCTGTGCGGCGCCGACGGACATCGCATTGGATGCGTGCCGCCAGTTGGTGGCGGCCGAGCCTGCGGCGTTCGAGATGAGGTGCTTCGCGCTGGGTTGAGCCCAGAGGCCCGAGTGGGCCGCGCGAGACAAGAAGGGGAAGGGAGAGTTGACGAGCCTTACCCCCGGCACTGGTTGCAACGCTTAGGGCTGCTTGGTTCCCCACCTGACCCGTTTGGGCGCGCTCCCATGCGGGGAGGCCCGTCAACGCGGATTGTAGGCGAGGCCATCGCGGCCTCGCGCTTGAAAGGCCTTCGAGCTCAGCGCAGTTGCAGCGCGTCGTCTCCGAACTCGATGTTCAGCGGCTCGATGATCAGCTTCTTCGGCCCCGTTTCCACCTGACCTGCGATCACTGCGTTGACGCCTTGCGCTTGCGCCACCTCGACGGTGCACTGTGCGTCTTCGGCCTTGACGAACAGCGCAAAGCCCGCACCCATGTTGAGCGTGCTGTAGGCCTCTTGGTCATCTTGCTTGGCGTGTTGCTGGATGAATTTCAGTACAGGCGTCACGTCAGGGACGGTGTGGATGCGGTAGGTGTGCGTCGCAGGGTGGCGCAGGAGCTTGCGCCAACCGTGGCCCGTGATGTTGGCGCAGTAGTGCGGCGTGATGCCGGCCTTGTAGAGGGCTTCCGTCACGGGTGAGTACAGCACCGTCGGTGCCAGCAGCGCGTCGCCATAGCTCAGGCCCGGTTCCACCTCGGTCAGGTAGCCCTGGGGCAAGCGTTCTACCAGCTTGCGCGCGAGGCTCAGGCCATTCGCATGGATGCCGCTGGAGGCGAGCAACACGATGGCATCGCCCGGGGCGAGCTTGTCGCCGACCGAGAGCCGCTCCTTCGGGTTGATGATGCCGGTGCAACTGGCCGCAAGGTCGATGCGGCCTTCGGCCACGATGCCCGCGAGCGCGGGCGTTTCACCACCGCCCCACGACACGCTGCAGACATCGCAGGCGCGCTTCCAGCCGGCCACGAGGGCCTGCGCGCGTTGGGCGTCTGAGAACCAGTCCGAGCCACCCGCGGCCCAGTACGCCTGAACCACGAGCGGCGTGGCGCCCACGGTGATGAGGTCGTTGATCGCCATCGCGATGGTGTCCTGCGCGATGCTGTCGTAGTAGCTCTTGCCCGTGAGGGTCATCATCTCGTCGGCGACGAGTGCTTTCGACCCAAGGCACTCCACGATCGACGCCAGGTAGAACGGCCCCACGTCGACCACATAGGCCGACTCACCCCGCGACGCCTCGACCTCGCTGAACCCATGCGCTGCCAGGTGGGTGCCGGTGGCCTTGGCCGCGCGCTGGGCGGCCACTTTCAGCGGGTCGATCAGGTCGTAGTTGACGCCGGCTTGTTCGTAGCTGAGGGTGCTGTCGTTCGGGGGCGTGGGGTTCATCGCAAGAGGCTGAGCTGGCAAAAGCAGGATTATCCGGCACACGCTGGTCGGGGTCGGTCGCACTTATAGAATCGACCAATGTCCTATCTCGTCCTGGCTCGCAAGTACCGTTCGCGCGATTTCGAAGCGCTTGTCGGCCAGGAGCATGTGGTGCAGGCGCTGACCAATGCGCTCACGCAGCAGCGCTTGCATCACGCCTATTTGTTCACCGGCACGCGTGGCGTGGGCAAGACTTCGGTGTCTCGCATCCTGGCCAAGGCCCTCAATTGCACCGGGCCGGACGGCAACGGCGGAATCACGGCCCACCCGTGCGGCGTGTGCAGCGCCTGCCGCGACATCGACTCCGGCCGATTCGTTGACTACGTGGAGCTCGACGCCGCTTCGAACCGCGGCGTCGAAGAGATCTCCCAGCTGCTCGACCAGGCCGTCTACAAGCCGGTGGTGGGGCGCTTCAAGGTCTACCTGATCGACGAAGTTCACATGCTCTCGAACACCGCATTCAATGCGATGCTCAAGACGCTGGAGGAGCCGCCTGAGTACCTCAAGTTCGTGCTCGCGACGACCGACCCCCAGAAGGTGCCGCCCACGGTGTTGTCGCGCTGCCTGCAGTTCAATCTGCGCCCGATGGCGCCCCAGACCGTGCAGGAGCACCTTGCCAGCGTGCTGGCGGCCGAGCAGATCGAAGCCGAGACAGGCGCGCTGCGTCTGTTGGCGCGCGCGGCGCGTGGTTCGATGCGCGATGCCTTGTCGCTGTCGGACCAGGCCATCGCGTTCGGTGCCGGTCACCTGACCGAAGCCGGCGTGCGCCAGATGCTCGGTGCCGTCGACCGCAGCCACGCCGTGCGCATTGTCGAAGCGCTTGCTGCAGGCCAGGGCGCCGAGGTGATCGCTGCCGTCGACGACCTGCGAAGCCTCGGGCTCTCGGCGACTGGCACGCTCGAAGAGATGGCAGCCTTGCTGCAGCAGATGGCGGTGCTGCAGGCCGTGCCCGAGGCGGCCGATGAGAGCGATCCCGACTCGCCCACGGCGGCCCGGTTGGCAGGTTTGTTGGCGCCAGATGAAACGCAGTTTCTCTACAGCATCGTGCTGCATGGGCGCGCCGAGCTGGGCCTGGCGCCCGATGAATACAGCGGCCTCGTGATGGTGTTGCTCCGCATGCTGGCCTTCAAGCCGGGGAGCGCGTCGACACAGGCTGCGCGTCCTGCCGTGGCAACCACGCCAGCCAAGGCCTCCGTCGCGGTGGCGCCGGCGCGCGCGTCGGCACCCGTGGCGCCTCGTGCCCCAGCGCAAGTCGCGAAGCCCGTTCCCGCTGCGCCCCCCAAGCCTGCGCAAGGCGCGCCTGCCGCGAGCGATGAGCCCCCTCCCTGGCTGGACGTGCCGGACGAAGAACCGACCGTCGCCGCGCCACCCAGAGCGCAGGAAGCCGTGCCGGCCGTACCGACAACCCCGCAGCCTTCTGCAGTCGCGCGCACGCCCTTGGGTGATCGCTGGAACGACCTGGTGCTGCAACTCGTGCAGACCAACAGCATCAGCGCGCTGGTGCGCGAAATGGCAATGCAGGCCCAATGCACCGCCATCGACGAAGCTGGTGAGCGTGCCACCTGGCGCCTGCGTGTGGAGCGAGAGACGCTGCGCGCTCCGGCGCACCGCGAGAAGCTGCAGGCCGCGATGACCGAGCTGCTGCAACGCGCCGTGCAGGTGGAAGTCGAGGCGGGCACAGCAAGCGACACCCCGGCGCAGCGCGCCGCTGCCGAACGCGCACGACGCCAGTCTGAAGCCGAACAGATCATTCACAACGACCCGCTGGTGCAGGCCTTGATGCAGCAGTTCAAGACCGCGCGCATCGTGCCGGGGTCGGTCAAGCCCCACTGATCCAGGAGAACTCTACATGATGAAGAACCAACTCGCGGGCCTCATGAAGCAGGCCCAGGCGATGCAAGACAACCTGAAGAAGGCACAAGACGAGCTCGCCAACATCGAGGTCGAGGGCCAGTCCGGCGCAGGCCTGGTCAAGGTGACCATGACCTGCAAGCACGACGTGAAGCGCGTCGCGATCGACCCCAGCCTGCTCGGTGACGACAAGGACATGCTCGAAGACCTGGTGGCCGCCGCATTCAACGACGGCATCCGGCGTGCCGAAGCCGTGTCGCAGGAAAAGATGGGCAAGCTCACCGCGGGCATGCCGCTGCCCCCTGGCATGAAGTTCCCGTTCTGATGCGTTCTCCCAGGCTTGCCGCTTCGACGCTTCACCAAGCACCGGGCGGGCTCGCCCGCCTTGGGGTGGCGCGGCAGCAGCCAACTCGCGCCCAATGACAGAACCTGCGCTCGATGCACTGATCGAAGCCCTGCGCCGCTTGCCGGGTGTGGGCCAGAAGTCGGCCCAGCGCATGGCGTTTCACCTGCTTCAGCACGACCGCGAGGGCGCGGGCCGCATCGCGCAGGCGCTGCAAGGTGCCGTCAACAACATCCGCCATTGCGAGCGCTGCCACACATTCACCGAGGCGCCGATGTGTCGCACCTGCCTTGACGAGGCCCGCGATCACCGCCTGCTTTGTGTGGTCGAGACGCCAGCCGACCAGGCCGCGATGGAGCGCACGGGCAGCTACCGCGGCCTGTACTTCGTGCTGATGGGGCGCCTGAGCCCGCTCGATGGCATCGGCGCGCGAGACATCGGCCTCCAGCAGCTGATCGATCGCGTGGCCGATGGCTCCGTGGATGAAGTGATCGTCGCAACGAACTTCACCGCCGAAGGCGAGGCCACGGCGCACGTGATTGCAGAAACCTTGAAACCCCGCCGCTTGCGCGTGACCCGCCTGGCGCGCGGCGTGCCGATCGGCAGTGAGCTCGAGTACGTGGATCTGGGCACGATCGCACACGCCCTGGTCGATCGCCGCTGAGGCGATCGCCGCCTGCGGTGAGCCTTCAGCGCGACTTGCGCTTGGCCGACGCAGGTTTCTTTGTCGATTTGCTCTTGGCGGCCGCGGCCCGCTGCGGCACGTACACCACCACGCTCTGGCCCGTCTTGAAACGCGCGCCAGATGACACGTCGTTCCACTTCGCCACGTCGGCTGCACTGACGCGATAGCGCCGGGCCACGCTGGTCACAGTGTCACCCTTGGCTGCGCGATGCGTCACCTTGCGCGGCGGGCGCGCTTCAGGGGCCAGAAGCATCATCGCGTTGTCGGCGACGTGCAGCGACACGTCTTTCACCAGGTGCTCCGCGCGGGGCACGAGCAGCGTCGAGCCCATCTTCACGAGCATGCGTGGCGGGATCTTGTTGACGCTGCGCAGCTCCTGCTCTGACATGCCGACCTGTTTGGCGGCGTCGGCAGGCTTGAGCGTCTTCGGCGCAACCCAGGCTGTCCAGGTGGCGAACGGGCCGCGGTGCCTTGCACTGTTGCGCACGAACAGGCTGGCGTTGTCGTAGGGTAGCAGGATCTGCGGTGTGCCGGCAGCCAGGATCACTGGCTTGTTCATCTGCGGGTTGAGTGTGTTGAACTCGTCCAGCGACACGCCCGACAGTGCGACGGCCACGGAGACGTCGATGTCCCGCTCGATGGGCACGCTGAGGAAGTAAGGGTGGTTGGCCAGCGGCGGAAGGGTCAGCGCAAAAGACGTGGGCTGGCGCACGATGTTCTTGATGGCCTGCAGCTTGGGCACGTAATAGGCCGTCTCGTTGGGCATGCGCAGGCTGAGGTAGTCGGTCGGTTTGCCGGCGCGTTCGTTGCGCGCAATGGCGCGCTGCACATTGCCTTCGCCCCAGTTGTATGCGGCGAGCGCGAGGTGCCAGTCGCCGAACATGTCATGCAGGCGCTGCAGGTAGTCGAGAGCAGCGCGCGTGGAGGCCAGGACGTTGCGGCGGTCATCACGGAACACGTTCTGGCGCAGGTCGTAGTCCTTGCCCGTGGCTGGCATGAACTGCCACATGCCCGAAGCCTTGGCCGATGACACGGCCTGCGGGTTGAAGGCGCTCTCAATGAAGGGGAGTAAGGCGAGCTCGGTGGGCATGCCACGGCGCTCCACTTCTTCGACGATGTGGAAGAGATAGCGGCTCCCGCGCTCTGTCATGCGTTGCACGTAGTCGGGGCGCGAGGCGTACCAGCCTTCGGCGGTGCGCACGAGATCGGTGTCGAGGTCGGGCATGGCGTATCCCCGGCGCAAGCGCTCCCAGAGATCGATCGACGCGGCCTTGGAATCGAGGTCGACAGCCTCTTCGGGACGCAAGGGGTCAACCGGCGCGGCAGCGACAGGCGCTTCGGCCACGCCCGATGCGGCACTCGATGCCGCAGACGCTGCGGCCGTAGCGGCCGAAGCCGCTGAGTCAGCCGACAACGGCGCATTCGCGATGGCGGATGGGATGTCGCCGCGCTGGTCGGGCGGCTCGATGAAGGTGGCGCAGGCGCTCAGCAGGAGCGCAAGGGTGGAAACGGCGAGAGGCCGGAGGCAGGGGAGGATTCGAATCATCGGAAATTGTTCTTCCAGTGGCGCAGGGCGGCCAGGACATCGGTTTCGCTGGCGCTGTGGGCACCTTGGGCCAGTGCGGCCTGAACCACCTGGGGTTGATTGCAGCGCATGAAGGGATTGATGCGACGCTCGCGCTCGATCGAACTGGGCAGCGTGGCGTCGCCTCGTTCGCGCAGGGCCTCGCAATGCGCGGTGTACGCGAGCAGGTCGTCGTTGTGCGGCTCGACGGCGCGTGCGAACTTCAGGTTGGACAAGGTGTACTCGTGGGCGCAGCACACCCGCGTGGCGCCGGGCAGGGCGGCCAGGTGCGACAGTGAGTGATGCATCTGCTCCGGCGTGCCTTCGAACAGGCGGCCGCAGCCACCTGAGAAGAGCGTGTCGCCGCAGAAGAGGATCGGTGCTTCGCCATCGGTGGGTGCATGAAAGTAGGCGATGTGGCCAGCCGTGTGGCCGGGCACGTCGATCACGTCATATCGGCAGCCCAGGAGTTCGATGTGATCACCGCCACGGAGCGCGATGCAGGGTTGCGGTATTTCTTCACGCGCGGGGCCATATACCGGCCCCTGCAGCCGGGGCCGCAACTGCGAAAGCCCGCCGACATGATCGGCGTGGTGGTGGGTCACTAGAATCCCTGCGAGCACCAAGCCGTGCGCGTCGAGCGCGTGCGCCACCGGTGCTGCTTCCCCCGGATCGACGACGATCGCCTGCCGGCCATCGTGGAGCATCCAGATGTAGTTGTCGCTGAAGGCAGGCAGTGCTAGCAGGTTCATGGTGGAACTCGGCGGGATTATAAGTTTGGCCCCCTGGCTGAAGACGCCGCCGGGCCGCTATCTGCTGGCTTGGGAACAGGCGCAGCTGGATCGCTGCGTGGCCGACATCTTCGGCTTTCACGCGCTTCAACTCGGCTTGCCCGAACTCGATGCGCTGCGCGCCAATCGCATGCCTCACCGCTGGTTGGCAGTAGACCACCTGGCGCCGCCAATGGAGTCGAGTGCGGCGACGGAAGTTCCCGCAGAAGCACGGCCACGCGCGGCCGTTCTGCACTGCGAGTTAGAGGCACTGCCCTTTGACAGCAACAGCCTGGATCTGGTGGTGCTGCCCCATGCGCTCGAGCGGGCACGCGACCCGCACCAGGCGCTGCGCGAAGTCGAGCGGGTGCTGATGCCCGAGGGGCGGGTCGTGATCCTCGGGTTCAACCCCGGCAGCATGTGGGCCCTGCGGCAGCACGCCGGGCGCATGGGGCGTGGCCTGGGCCTTAGCAAGGAGCGTGCGCTCTTCATGCCCAGCGAAGGCGAATTGCTCGGCTATTGGCGGTTGCGCGACTGGCTTCGCTTGCTCAGCTTCGAGATTGAAGGCGGGCGATTCGGTTGCTATCGGCCGCCTTTCCGATCCGACAAATGGCTCGCGCGCCTCGAGTGGATTGAAACCACCGGCGACCGATGGTGGCCCGTGCTCGGAGCCGTCTACATGCTGGTGGCGGTGAAGCGCGTGCGGGGCATGCGCCTGGTGGGCCTCGCCAAGCGGCAACGGACCAAGTCCAAGGCAGCGCCTGCGGTGGCGAGCAGCCATCGACACCATCGTCGCGATCACGCGTAGTCGCCCTTTTCTTGATCGCCTCTCGAGACCTCACATCATCCCCTCCGCCCATGACTGATTCCCGACCCGCTCCGCAACGCCCCGCCGTCACCATCTACACCGACGGGGCCTGCAAGGGAAACCCCGGCCCCGGCGGCTGGGGGGCCTGGTTGAGCATGGGTCAGCACGAGAAGGAACTGTTTGGTGGCGAGAAGCTCACGACCAACAACCGCATGGAACTCACCGCGGTGATCGAGGCACTCAGCACACTCAAGCGCACCTGCGACGTCATCGTCTACACCGACAGCCAATACGTTCGCCAAGGCATCACCGAATGGATTCACGGCTGGAAAACGCGAGGCTGGAAGACCGCCGACAAGAAGCCGGTGAAGAATGCCGACCTCTGGCAACGCCTGGACGCTTTGCGCAATCTCCATCACGTGGACTGGCGCTGGGTGAAGGGGCATGCGGGCGACCCAGGCAACGAGCGGGCCGACGCACTGGCCAACCGAGGCGTGGAGTCGGCGACTACGTGAAAACCGGCTCCTTCGCGGCCGTACGGTCCGGCAGAATCGCGAAGCAGCAAACCCAGGATCGAGCGTGAAGACTTTGCATACGGTGGTGGCGATCGTTGGCATTTCGGTCGCCAGCGGCGTGGCCTGGTGGGTTCAGAACCGGAACACAGGCACGCAACCGTCATCGGGAGCCACCCCGCTGGCAGCACAGCCAGCGAGTGCAGGTGAGCCGTTGACCGTCGAAGTGGGCAACGTGGAGTTCATCTCCATCGACGATGACGCCCAGGGCGTGGGCGCTGTCCGCTCCAAGCAGGGCGTGGTATTGCGCCCCGAGGTCAGCGGGCGCATCTCCAAACTCGGTTTTGGCGACGGCCAGCCCGTCAAGCGCGGCCAGATGCTCGTGCAACTCGACGACACCTTGCAGGCCGCGCAGGCCCAGCAAGCCGAGGCCCAGGCCAGCATTGCGCGTACCAATCTGCAGCGCAACCGCGAACTGCTCGCCGCCAACTTCGTGAGCCGCAGTGTGGTCGACCAAAGCGAGGCCGCCATGCAGGTGGCCGAGTCCCAGGTGGCCCTGGCACGCGCCCAACTCGCACGCATGCGCATCCAGGCGCCGTTCGACGGCGTGGCGGGCATTCGCAGCGTGAACGTGGGCGACTACGTGAAAGACGGAACCGATCTGGTGAACGTCGAAGACCTCTCTTCGGTGCTGCTCGACTTTCGGGTGGCCGAGCGCTACGTCTCTCGGCTCAAGGCGGGGCAGCCGGTCGAGGCGCGCCTCGATGCACTGCCGGGCAAGTCGTTCAAGGGACAGGTCGACGCCATCGATTCGCTGCTCAACGCGGACGGGCGCTCGCTCTTGGTCCGTGCGCGCCTGCCCAACCCGAAAGGAGAGTTGCGCTCGGGCATGTTCGCTCGCACGCGTGTGGTGTTCGCCTCGCGTGCCAACGCGGCGGTCGTGCCCGAAGAGGCCTTGGTGCCCCAGGGCGGCAAGCAGTACCTCGTCAAGGTGGTCGATGGCCCCGATGGCCGCAAGATGGCCCACCGGCTCGAGGCGCAGATTGGCCTGCGCCTGCCGGGCAAGGTCGAGATCCTGAGCGGCCTCTCGCGTGGCGATGTGGTCGTGACGGCCGGCCAGGCGCGCGTGATGCGGGCGGAGCCTGTGCCGGTCAAGGTGGTGGACATCGCGCTCCCTGCGCGGCCCGCAAGTGGTGCATCGGCCGGCTCGCCCGTGCCGGCATCAGGCGTTGGGCGGGTGGCCGGCGTTACACCGGCCTGACCCGGAGACGCACGCATGCTGCTCTCCGACACTGCGATTCGCCGGCCGGTCTTCGCGACCGTCCTGTCGCTGCTGATCGTTCTCGTGGGGGCGGTGTCGTACATGCGGCTCCAGGTGCGCGAGTACCCGCGCATCGACGAACCCGCGGTCACCGTCAACACACGCCTGATCGGTGCGTCGGCCGAGGTGATCGAGTCGCAGGTCACCAAGCCGCTCGAAGATTCGATTGCCGGCATCGATGGCGTGGACATCCTTACCTCGATCTCGCGCCCGGAGCAAAGCCAGATCACGGTGCGCTTCAAGCTCGAGAAGAACCCCGACGACGCCGCGGCCGACGTGCGTGACCGCGTCTCGCGCGTGCGAGCTCGCCTGCCCGATGCGGTCGACGAGCCCGTGATTGCCAAGGTGGAGGCCGATGCGACACCCACCATCTGGCTCGCGTTCACGAGCGACACGCTCTCGCCGCTGCAGGTGACGGACGTGGTGAACCGCATCGTCAAGCCGCGGCTGCAGACGGTCTCTGGCGTCGCCGATGTCCGCGTCAACGGTGACCGCACATTCGCCATGCGCATCTGGCTCGACCCCGACAAGCTGGCCTCGTACCGGCTGACGGTGCAGGACGTCGAGGAGGCGCTGCGCAAGCAGAACCTGGAGGTGCCTGCCGGCCGCATCGAGAGTCAGCAGCGCGAATTCAGCGTCACGGCCCGCACCGACCTCAACACCGAAGCGCAGTTCGCGGCCGTCGCGCTCAAGACGGTCGACAACTACACGGTACGTCTGCGTGATGTCGCCCGCATAGAACAGGCCGCCGCCAATGAGCGCAGCAGCGTGCGGCTCAATGGCGTGCCTTCAGTGTCGGCCGGCGTGATCCGCCAGGCCACCGCCAACCCGCTGGAGGTGTCTGCCGGGGTGCGCGAGATGATGCCGAGGCTGCAGCAGGATCTGCCGGCCGGTCTGACCGTGCAGGTGGCCAACGACAACTCGGTCTTCATCGATCGCTCGGTGCAGTCGGTGTACCGCACCATCACCGAGGCCGTGGTGCTGGTGGCGCTCGTGGTGTTCGTCTTCTTGCGGCACCTGCGCGCGGCCGTGATCCCGCTCGTCACGATCCCGGTGAGCCTGATCGGCACCTTCGCGATCATGGCCGCCACGGGCTTCACGGTGAACACGCTGACGCTGCTGGCATTGGTGCTGGCCATCGGCCTGGTGGTCGACGATGCCATCGTGGTGCTCGAGAACATCTTCCGCCACGTCGAGGAAGGCATGCCGCCGTTCCAGGCGGCCATCAAGGGCTCGAAGGAGATCGGTTTCGCGGTCGTCGCGATGACGATGACGCTGGCCGCAGTGTTTGCGCCGCTGGCCTTCGCACCGGGCCGCACCGGGCGGCTGTTCACCGAGTTCGCGTTGACGCTGGCCGGGGCGGTGATCGTCTCGGGATTCGTGGCACTCACGCTCACGCCGATGATGTGCAGCAAGCTGCTGCGCCACGAGGCTCGGCCCACGCGGTTCGACGTCTGGATGGAATCCGGCCTCGACCGCCTCACCAATGCGTATGCCGGCGCGTTGCGCTGGACCCTGGCGCACCGCTGGGTGGTGCTGCTGGTGATGGCTGTGGCCGCGGGCGGGAGCTGGTGGCTCTTTCGCACCGCCAAGAGCGAGCTGGCGCCGATGGAGGACCGTGGCGTGATCCTCGCCAACGTGAGTGCCCCCGATGGCGCCACGCTGGAGTACACCGCGCGCTACCTGCGCGCGATCGAGGACATCGGTCGCGAGTACCCCGAGTTCGATCGGGTGTTCGTGGTTGCGGGCAACCCGACTGTCTCGCAAGGCACCTCGTTCCTGCGCACGGTCGATTGGGACGAACGCAAGCGCAGCACGCTCGATCTTGCGCGCGAGTTGCAGCCTCGCCTGTCCGGGCTGCCCGGCGTCAGCACCTTCACGGTCACACCACCGAGCCTGGGGCAGGGCTTTCGTGAGCGGGCGATCAACTACGTGATCGTCACCAATGACAGCTACGAGAACATGTCGAAGGTGTCGCAGCAGATGGTGGCCGAGATGAACCGCCAGGGCAGTTTCGTCCAAGTCGACACCGATCTGAAGCTCAACAAGCCCGAGATCTTGCTGGAGGTCGATCGCGACCGGGCGGCCGACGCCGGCGTGAGCGTCGACCAGGTGGCGCGTACGGTGGAGACCATGCTTGGCGGGCGCGCCGTCACCCGCTACAAGCGCGACGCCGAGCAGTACGACGTGCTGGTGCAGACCGAGATGCGCGGCCGCACGACGCCGGAAGACATCGACAAGCTCTTCGTGCGCGGGCGAGGGGACACGATGGTGCCGCTGTCGTCCCTCGTGAAGGTTCGCGAGTCGGTGAGCCCGCGCGAGTTGAATCACTTCAACCAGCGCAGGTCGGTGTCGATCACAGCCAATCTGGCTCCGGGCTATTCACTGGGCGAGGCGCTGCAATTCATGGACGACACTGCACGCAAGGTGCTCCAGCCGGGCTATGCGACCGAACTGAACGGCGTGTCGCGCGAGTTCAGGTCGTCGAGCGGGGCGCTGGCCCTGGTCTTCGTGCTGGCGCTGTTGTTCATCTTCCTGGTGCTGAGCGCGCAGTTCGAGAGCTTTGTCGACCCGCTCGTGATCATGCTTGCCGTTCCCTTGTCGATGGTGGGTGCGTTGGGCGCGCTGCAACTCGCCGGGGGCACGCTCAATGTCTACTCGCAGATCGGGCTCATCACGTTGGTGGGCCTCATCACCAAGCACGGCATCCTGATCGTGGAGTTCAGCAACCAGCTGCGGCAGCAGGGGCGGCCGCTGCTGGACGCGGTGGTCGAGGCAGCATCGCTGCGCCTGCGCCCCATCCTCATGACCACCGGGGCGATGGTGCTCGGCGCGGTACCCCTGGCCCTTGCTCAGGGGGCGGGGGCAGAGAGCCGCCAACAGATCGGCTGGGTGATCGTGGGAGGCATGTCGCTCGGCACGGTGCTTACGATCTTCGTGGTGCCCACCATCTACACGCTGTTCGCACGCGGTCAGGTGCCGGGTGCGATCGAAACACCTGAAGAACCCGACGCGGGCAGCGATACCGCACACGCCTGAAGGTGTGCGCGCCGCTCAGGCGCGGGCGAGGTCGTCAGGCGTGTTGATGTTGAGGAAGGCGGCGCTGTCGTCGAAGGTCACTTCGACGCGGCGCTCGCTGCCCGTCCAGCGCTCGATCTTGCGCTGGCCAGAGTGCAGATAGCGCTCCAGGCTCGCGAGCAACTCTCGCTTCATCAAGCAGAAGGCCGGCTCCAGGCCTGCGGGCGTGCGCGCGATGGCGAGATCCGCATCGGCCGCGTTCAGGCCATGGGCCAGTCGTGCGGCCAGGTCGACCGGGAAGTGCGGGCAGTCGCACGGCACGCTCAGGAGGTAGGGCGTCTGGCAGTGGCGCAAGCCCGTCACGAAGCCCGCCAGCGGTCCGGCGAAGCTGCCGGGCGCGTCCTCATCGGGCCACACGTCGGCGTTCAAGCGCCGGTACTGGTCCAGATGCCGATTGGCGCTGATGATGATCTGGCCCACCTGGGGCTGCAGGCGCTGGAGTGCTCGCTGCGCCAGCGGCTGGCCTTCGAACACCTGCAGGCCCTTGTCGATGCCACCCAGGCGGGTGCCTTGGCCACCGGCGAGGATCAGTCCGGTGATGCCCTGGGCCTCAACCACCGATGTAGTGCATCTCGACGCGGCGCTCGCCCGGGGCGGCGGGATCGGGGCTCTCGCTGCGCAACTCGGAGTAGCGGTCGCCTCGCCCCTGCCAGATCAGGCCGATGGCGCTTGCGATCTGCTCGTCACTGAAGTCGCCCCGAAGGAGTGCCCGCAGGTCATGCCCTTGGCTCGCGAAGAGGCACAGGAATAGCTTGCCCTCGGTGGAAAGCCGCGCGCGGTTGCAGTCACGGCAAAAGGCCTGCGTGACGCTGGAGATCACGCCCAACTCGCCGCCGCCATCGGCATAGCGCCAGCGCTCGGCGGTTTCGCCCGCCTGGTTGGCACCGATGGCCTGCAAGGGGAAGTAGGAGTTCAGTCGTGCCAGCACGTCGGCCGAGGGCAGCACCTGGTCCATGCGCCAGCCATTGGTGGCGCCCACATCCATGTACTCGATGAAGCGCAGCACGACCTGGCCGCCATGGTGCTCGCGGAAGTAACGCGCCATCGGCACGATCTCGTGGTCGTTGACGCCGCGCTGCACCACCATGTTGACCTTGATCGGGCCCAGGCCCACGCGCTGCGCCGCCTCGATGCCTGCGAGCACGTCGGCGACCGGGAAATCGGCGTCGTTCATGCGGCGAAAGGTGGCGTCGTCCAGCGCATCGAGGCTGACCGTGACGCGCTTCAGGCCGGCGTCTTTCAGCGCCTGCGCCTTGCGGGCCAGCAGCGATCCATTGGTGGTGAGCGTGAGATCAAGCACCTGCCCATCTGCGGTGCGCAGCTGGCTCAGCATCTCGATCAGCACCTCGATGTGCTTGCGAAGCAGCGGCTCGCCGCCGGTCAGGCGGATCTTCTGCACGCCGTGCAAGGCAAACAGCCGGGCCGCGCGCGTGATCTCTTCGAAGCTCAACAGCGATTGCTGGGGCAGGAAAGCATAGTGCTTGTCGAAGACTTCCTTGGGCATGCAGTAGCCGCAGCGGAAGTTGCAGCGGTCGGTCACCGAGATGCGCAGATCGCGCAGCGGCCGCCCCAGCCGGTCGGAAAGCAGGCCCGTGCCGGGGATGGCCTGGGCCGGGATGTGCGGCACGGCCGCTGCATAACGGTGGTCCGCGAGAGGAATGACTTTCTCGGTCATCGGCTCATTGTGCCCCTGTGGGGGCGGCCTCTGCCGCTCAGGGCGGAATGTCGCCAGGGAAGCCGGTGCCGATGGCGGCCTGCGGCGTAGCAGGCATGGATGCGTTCGCCGGCGAGAGGCTGGGCCCAGCCGGCTTGGCCGTCAGGGTAGCCACCGGGCTCGCCGAGTCGGGCCGCCGTGCGCCGGTGAACCGCTTGGCCCAGTAGCGAACGTCCAGGCTTTCGACGCGCACCTCGCCACCGGGGCGGGGCGCGTGAATGAACTTGTCGCCGCCGATGTAGATGCCCACGTGCGAGAAAGTGCGCTTGAGCGTGTTGAAAAACACCAGGTCACCCGGCCGCAGCTCGGTGCGCTGGACAGGCGCCAACCCGGCGGCTTTGGCCTGCTCGTCCACCTTGCGTGGCAGCAGCAGGCCCAGGCTGCTTTCGTAGATGTGGCGCGTGAACCCGCTGCAGTCGAACCCCGCGTCGGTGTTGCCGCCGCGCTTGTAGGGCACCCCGAGGAAGTTCATGGCAGAAACCACCAGATCGGACGTGGCGTCTCGCACCTGGTTGACGCCCTTGTCGGCGAGCAATTGCGCGATCGGGTCGCCTGAGTCGGGGGCCGCCTGCACCCACGCGGCAGGCAGGCCGAGAGCCAGCGCCACCAGCACCGTGCGAACCGAAACGGGGGTCACGCCAAACATGGGCGAAAGAATAGATGCCGCCTGTTCTGCAGTCAATTAAAAAGTTAACGCTGGCGCCAACTTGGGTGCGATTCTTAATGTTTTCCCCAGGGTGGGCGGGGCGGCAGGGACAGTTTGGCGCAAGATTCACGGCCTAAGCTGCGCCGACACTCAAAACGCCAGGGGGAGACAATCCATGACGACCTACGCGGAGTTCCACGCCCGCTCGCTGCGCGATCCCGAGAGTTTCTGGGCCGAACAGGCCGGGTTGATCGATTGGCAGCAGCCCTTCCATGAGGTGTGCGACTACAGCAACCCCCCGTTTGCCCGCTGGTTCGTCGGTGGTCGCACCAACCTGTGCCATAACGCTGTCGATCGGCATCTGGCCTCGCGTGCCGACCAGAATGCACTGATCTGGGTGTCGACCGAAGTCGGGCAAGAGCGCACCTTCACCTACCGCGAGCTGCATCAGGAGGTCCAGCGGATGGCCGCCATCCTGCTCGCGCTCGGCGTGGGCAAGGGCGATCGCGTGCTCATCTACATGCCCATGATCCCGGAGGCCACATTCGCCATGCTGGCTTGCGCCCGCATCGGGGCGATCCACTGCGTGGTGTTTGGCGGCTTTGCGAGTGGCAGCCTTGCCAGCCGCATCGACGATGCCGCGCCCACGATCGTGGTGAGCGCCGATGCCGGCAGCCGCAACGGCAAGGTCATCGAGTACAAGCCTTTGCTCGACGAGGCGCTGCGCTTGTCCAGCCACAAGCCGGCCCATGTTCTGCTGATAGACCGGGGCCTGGCGCCCATGCCGCTGGAGGACGGGCGGGACCAGCTTTACGCACCGTTGCGCGAGCGGCACCTCAAGGCGCATGTGCCCTGCACGTGGGTCGATGCCACCCACCCGAGCTACACGCTTTACACGAGCGGCACCACCGGCAAGCCGAAGGGTGTGCAGCGAGACACCGGTGGCTACGCCGTGGCGCTGGCGGCGAGCATGAAGCACATCTTCCAGGGTCAGGCGGGCGAGACGTTTTTCTGCGCGAGCGACATCGGGTGGGTCGTCGGCCACAGCTACATCGTCTACGGTCCCTTGATCGCCGGCATGGCCACGCTGATGTACGAAGGCCTGCCCATGCGCCCGGATGCCGGCATCTGGTGGAGCCTGATCGAAAAGTACAAGGTGAGCCTCATGTTCACCGCGCCGACCGCAGTTCGCATCTTGAAAAAGCACGATGCGGCGTACCTGACCAAGCACGACCTGTCGTCGCTGCGGACTCTCTTCCTTGCGGGTGAACCGCTCGATGAGCCCACCGCCCAGTGGATCTCGCGCGGCCTGGGCAAGCCGGTGGTCGACAACTACTGGCAGACCGAAACGGGGTGGCCCATCCTCACCATCGCCGACGGCGTGGAGCGCGCGCCCAGCCGCTACGGGAGTCCGGGCTTCGCGATGTACGGCTATGACGTGAAGCTCATCGACGACGCCACCGGGAAGGAGATCACCGGCCCCAACGAGAAGGGCGTGGTCGTGATCGAAGGGCCGCTGCCCCCAGGCTGCATGCAGACGGTGTGGGGTGACGACCAGCGGTTCGTCAACACCTACTGGAAGACCATCCCTGGCCGCCTGGTCTACAGCACCTTCGACTGGGGCGTGCGCGACGCCGATGGCTACTACTTCATCCTGGGCCGCACCGATGACGTCATCAACGTGGCCGGGCACCGTCTCGGCACGCGCGAGATCGAGGAAAGCATCTCCAGCCACCCGGCCGTGGCCGAGGTCGCCGTGGTTGGCCTGGCCGACTCGCTGAAAGGCCAGGTGGCAATGGCCTTCGTGGTGCTGAGAGACGCGAGCGCCGTGGGCGACGAGGCGAGCCGACTGCAGCTTGAGGGCGACATCATGAAGACCGTCGACCAGCAACTCGGTGCGCTTGCGCGGCCTTCACGCGTGAGATTCGTGAGCCTGCTGCCCAAGACGCGCTCGGGAAAGCTGCTCCGCCGCGCCATCCAGGCGGTGTGCGAGCAGCGCGACCCGGGCGACCTGACAACGATCGAAGACCCGGCCGCGCTGCAGCAGATCCGCGATCAGCTCGACGTGGCCTGAGAGGCCACGCGCCTCGGTGCCGCCGTGGCGGCGACGGCCTGCGCATGCAGCGTGAACACGACGGGCCGCGGCGCGAACACCTCGGCCCACTCGATGCCGTTGTTTCGCGGCAGGCACACGACGACGTGCCCGCCTTCGTCGGCGCGCTTCTTCGCCAGGGCGATGGCAGCCGGTGTGTGCCCGGCGCGGTAGTTGTCGAACACCGTCACGCCGATGCAGTTCGGGAACAGGGCCGCGCCGTCGAACCGACCCACCGGCACCGTGATGACGATGGTGCCCCGCTTGCCGCCACTGGCGTTCCAGAGCCGTTCGCGCCGCCGGATGGGGTCGCCGGTCAGGTCAACCCGGAACTTGCCACGGTCCGGAACCAGGATGTCGGCAGCCCGCTTCCAGATCGGGCCGTCCTTGACGATGCCGTAGGCCCAGCAGCCATCGGCCATCGCGAGCAGCGGCCTCAGCACGGTTTCATGGATGGCGTGCCGAGCGTCAAGCCCGCCCTCCCGCTTCTCATCTGGCGTCAGCAGCTTGATGGTGAAGTTGGAAGAGCGCTCGATCAGTTCGCGGTCGGTGAGGTCCATGCGCAGGGCGACGCACCTCTCAGAGCACCTCGGATGCGAAGTCCGCGAGCCGTGAACGCTCGCCGCGGGCCAAGGTGACGTGCCCCGAGTGCGGCCAGCCCTTGAAGCGGTCGACCGCATAGGTCAGGCCCGAACTGCCTTCGGTGAGGTAGGGCGTGTCGATCTGCGCCAGGTTGCCGAGGCAGACGATCTTGGTGCCCGGGCCAGCGCGCGTGATCAGTGTCTTCATTTGCTTGGGCGTGAGGTTCTGCGCCTCGTCGATGATCACGAACTTGTTCAGGAAGGTGCGCCCGCGCATGAAGTTAAGGCTCTTGATCTTGATCTTGCTGCGCACCAGGTCGTTGGTCGCCGCACGTCCCCATTCGCCGGCGCCGCCATCGGTCTTGGAGAGCACTTCGAGGTTGTCGTCGAGTGCGCCCATCCAGGGGCCCATCTTCTCTTCTTCCGTACCTGGCAAGAAGCCGATGTCTTCGCCGACTGGCACGGTCACGCGCGTCACGATGATCTCGGTGTAGCGACGGTCGTCCATCACCTGCGAGAGGCCGGCCGCCAGCGTCATCAGCGTCTTGCCGGTGCCGGCGGTGCCGGTGAGGGTGATGAAGTCGACCTCCGGGTCCATCAGCAGATTGAGCGCGAAGTTCTGTTCACGGTTGCGCGCCGTCACGCCCCAGACCGAGTGCTTCTGATGGGTGTACTCGCGCAGCGTGCGCAGCACGGCGGTCTTGCCGGTGATCTCGGTGACCTTTCCGTATAACGGCGCGGCGCCAGGCGCCTCGAGGTAGACGAACTGGTTGATCATCAGCGAGGGCACGAGCGGCCCGCTGATGCGGTAGTAGGTGAGCCCGCCCTGGTTCCAGCTCTCCATCGTCTTGCCGTGCTGCTCCCAGAAATCCGAAGGCAGTGTCAGCACGCCGGTGTAGAGCAGGTCGCCGTCGTCAAGCGTCTTGTCGTTGAAGTAGTCCTCGGCGGGCAGTCCCAGGGCGCGCGCCTTGATGCGCATGTTGATGTCTTTCGACACCAGCACCACATCGCGCTTGGGATTCTGGTCGCGAAGGGCCTGAACCACGCCAAGAATCTGGTTGTCCGCCTTGCCCTGCGGCAGGCCCGCGGGCAGGCTGATGTTGACGAGCGTGGTCTGGAAGAACAACTTGCCGCCGGCGTCCTTGTGGCCCGTGTAGTTCAGCGGCAGGCCATCGGCCATGTCGGCCGATTCGCGGTCGGACAGGCTCGCCGCCAGGGCATCCAGATCGCGGCTCACCTGGCGCGCGTTGCGGGCGACTTCCGACATCCCCTTCTTGTGGTTGTCGAGCTCCTCGAGCGTGATCATGGGCAGATACACGTCGTGCTCTTCGAAGCGGAAGAGGCTCATCGGGTCGTGCATGAGCACGTTGGTATCCAACACGAAGAGCTTGGCCGGGCCGTCGCCGCGCGGCTTGCGGCGTCGCGGTTCGGGGGCGGGTGGGCGGGCGGGTGCCCTGGTTTGGATTGGTATTGACTTGGCGGCGAGTGGCGCGGCTTCGCGCGGGGGCTCCAGCAGATCCAGTACGGCCGGGCCGGCGGGCTCGGACGCGGCGTTTTTTTGCGTTCTTTTGCCCGGTTTTGGGGCGGCCTGTGATTCGAAATCGGCGGGGGTGAGGAGGGCGGCTCGTTTGACAGGCGGCTTAGGCAGTGGCATGGGCTGTGTTCAGGTGGGCTGCGGAAACAAAAAAGCCGCACAGTCGCCTGTGCGGCTTGGTCTTTAGTGTGCGGGAGTCACAACTCACGGGCATGAAACCATTATGCACATGTGAGGTGTCGACTCAACCGCCATGAATCGAGCGTGGTTGAAAAACAAAAAAGGCCGCATCAGCGGCCTTTTGTTGAGTGCGCCCAACGGACGGCGCTGAGTGCAAATCAAATCAGACTCAGGCAGCAGCCTTCTTGAGCGACTTGACCTCTTTGAGCACTTCGTCCACATGCCCGGCCACCTTGATTCCACGCCACTCGGCACGAAGCACGCCCGCCGCGTCGATCAGGAAGGTGCTGCGTTCAATGCCCTTGACCTTCTTGCCGTACATGATCTTGTTCTTCACGACGCCGAACATGTGGCAGAGCTTTTCTTCGGTGTCGGCGATCAGCTCGTAGGGCAGTTCGAGGTTTTGCTTGAACTTGTCGTGCGAAGCCATGTTGTCGCGCGACACGCCGAAGACGACGGCGCCAGCCTTCAGGAAGTCCTTGTGGCGATCGCGGAACTGCATGGCTTCGGTGGTGCAGCCAGGGGTATTGTCCTTGGGGTAGAAGTACAGAACGACCGTTTGCCCGGCGAAAGCCTGCGGCGTGAACTTCACGCCACCGGTTGCGAGCGCTTCAAATTCCGGGAGGGGTTTATTGAGAGCTGGCGTCATGAAGAAATCTGGAGTTGCGCCCCGACAGGCGTAGCCCGTCATTATAAGGCCAGAGGTGGCCCCGGTTCGGCTCGGCAAGGCACGGAAATTGGGGGGCGACGGGTCAGCCCAGAAGCAGCGCAGCGACCACGCGGCGGCTCTCGCCAGCCAGCACGTTGTAGGTGCGGCAGGCGGCACCCGTGTCCATGGTCTCGACGCCGATGCGGCGGGCCATCAGGCCTCGCATGAGTGCGGGCGGCGGAAAGCGCAGCCGAGCCCCACTGCCGAAAATGATCAGCTCCGGGCTGAGCTCTCCGAGGCGGTCGAAATCTTCGGCCGTGAGGGCTTCGAAACCGGCTTCGCCCCAAGCAGCCACCTGACCCACCCAGGGGACGACGATGCCGCTCCGGTAGCTCACGCCGTTGACCGAAACCGTGTCCGTCAGGATCCCGGAAATGACGTTCACACCTTCGATGCGATCAGGTTGCAGCTTCAATTCACGGGCTCGCGAAAATGGATGGCCGCCACAGAGTGTGGCGGGTAGGGTGATCGTTGATAATTCTAGGCTTTGCGCCGTTCAGGAGACCTCGTTGAAGCCCATCGTCAAGTCCGGCAAATTGGCCAGCGTGGCCTACGACATCCGCGGCCCGGTGCTGGAGAAGGCGCGGGCGATGGAAGAAGAGGGCCACAAGATCATCAAGCTGAACATCGGCAACGTGGCCGCGTTCGGCCTGGAGCCGCCCGACGAGATCGTGCAGGACATGATCCGCAACCTGCCGTCGCAGGTGGCCGCGGGCTACACCGACAGCAAGGGCTTGTTCGCGCCGCGCAAGGCGGTCGTGCACTACACGCAGGAAAAGCGTATTGCCGGTGTGAAGGTCGACGACGTGTACCTCGGCAACGGGGCCTCCGAGTTGATCGCGATGAGCCTGAACGCGCTGCTCAACAACGGTGACGAGGTGCTGATTCCGGCGCCCGACTACCCGCTGTGGACGGCCGTGACCGGGCTGTCCGGCGGCACACCTGTGCACTACATGTGCGACGAGCAGGCCGACTGGATGCCCGACGTGGCGGACATTCGCAAGAAGATCACGCCCAATACGCGCGCCATCGTCGTCATCAACCCAAACAACCCGACCGGCACGCTGTACCCCGAAAGCGTGCTGCTCGACATCATCGAAGTGGCGCGCCAGCACCAGCTGATCGTGCTGGTCGACGAGATCTACGACAAGACCTTGTACGACGGCCACACCCACACCAGCATGGCCTCGCTGGCCGACGACGTGTTGTTCGTGACGTTCAACGGCCTGTCGAAGAACTACCGTGCCTGCGGCTACCGCGCGGGCTGGATGGTGGTGTCAGGCGAGAAGCGTCACGCCAAGGACTACATCGAAGGCCTGAACATGCTGGCGTCGCTGCGCCTGTGCGCCAACACGCCAGGGCAGCTCGCGATCCAGACCGCGCTCGGCGGTTACCAGAGCATCAAGGATCTGGTTGCGCCCACCGGCCGCTTGGGCCGCCAGCGCGACCTTGCCTACAAGTTGCTGACCGATATTCCTGGCGTGACGTGTGTCAAGCCGAAGGCTGCTCTGTACATGTTCCCGAGGCTCGACCCGAAGATGTACCCGATCAGCGACGATCAGCAGTTCGCGTATGAACTGCTGGCCGAGGAGAAGGTGCTCATCGTGCAGGGCACCGGGTTCAACTGGGCGCAGCCCGATCACTTCCGAGTGGTCTTCCTGCCCAATAGCGACGACCTCACCGATGCGATCGGACGCATCGCGCGCTTCCTTCATCAATACGCCAAGCGTCACCACTGACCCCCACCGCAAGAGCGACAAGAGCGAACGATATGAAACCCATCCAAGTCGGCCTTCTGGGCATCGGTACCGTCGGCAGCGGCACGTTCAACGTGCTTCAGCGCAATCAGGAAGAGATCCGCCGCCGCGCGGGCCGCGGCATTCAGATCACGATGGTGGCCGATCTCGACACCGCCCGTGCCAAGGCGGTCGTGGGCGATGCCGCCAAGGTGGTGAGCGACGCGAGGGAGGTCATTGCCAACCCCGAGATCGACATCGTGATCGAGCTGATCGGTGGCTACGGCATCGCCAAGGTCCTGGTGATGGAAGCCATCGCTGCGGGCAAGCATGTGGTCACGGCCAACAAGGCGCTGCTCGCCGTGCATGGCACCGAGATCTTCGCGGCCGCGCACGAGAAGGGCGTGATCGTTGCCTTCGAGGCAGCTGTCGCGGGTGGCATCCCGATCATCAAGGCGCTGCGTGAAGGCCTCACGGCCAACCGCATCGAGTGGATCGCCGGCATCATCAATGGCACCACCAACTTCATCCTGTCGGAGATGCGGGCCAAGGGCCTTGACTTCGATGTGGTGCTGAAGGAGGCGCAGCGTCTCGGCTACGCCGAGGCCGACCCGACCTTCGACATCGAAGGCGTGGACGCGGCCCACAAGGTCACGATCATGGGCGCCATTGCGTTCGGCATCCCGGTGCAGTTCGACAAGGCCCATGTCGAAGGCATCACGAAGCTGCAGGCCGCCGACATCACCTACGCCGAGCAGCTCGGCTATCGCATCAAGCTGCTGGGCATCACCAAGCGGCGCGACGACAAGGGCGGCATCGAGCTGCGCGTCCACCCCACGCTCGTTCCGAGCAAGCGCCTCATCGCCAACGTCGAAGGCGCGATGAATGCCGTGGTCGTGCAAAGCGATGCCGTCGGCACGACCCTGTATTACGGCAAGGGCGCTGGCGCCGAGCCCACCGCGTCGGCCGTGATTGCCGACCTGGTCGATATCACGCGCCTGCACACCGCCGACCCCGATCACCGCGTGCCGCACCTGGCATTCCAGCCCAAGGAGCTGTCGAGCACGCCGATCCTCGGCATGGACGAAGTCATCACCTCGTTCTACCTGCGCCTGCAGGTGGCTGACCAGGCAGGGGTGCTCGCGCGCATCACCGGCATCCTGGCCGAACACAACATCTCGATCGATGCATTGCTCCAGCGTGAGTCGGCCGAGGGTGAGGCGCAGACGGATGTGATCATCCTCACGCACGACACCGTCGAAGGCGAGATGAACAAGGCCATCGCGCAGATGCAGGCGCTGCCCACCGTGCTGGCGCCAATCGTTCGAATTCGCAAAGAAGAGCTGAACTGAACCAGGCGACCATGAAGTACTTCAGCACCCGGGGCGACAAGACCCCCCGCGGCTTCTCCGACATCTTGCTTGAGGGCCTGGCGCCCGACGGCGGCCTCTACCTGCCCACGCACTATCCGATCGTCACACGCTCGATGCTGGCGCAGTGGCGAGCGCTGCCGTACCACGAGCTGGCGTTCGAGATCCTCTCGCTGTACATAGACGACATCCCCGAGGCCGATCTGCGCCGCATCGTCGAGAAGACGTACACGCCCGAGGTCTTCGGCACCCCGGAGATCACGCCGCTCAAGCCCGTGCAGCCGGGGCTCTTTCTCGAAGCGCTCTCCAACGGTCCGACGCTCGCCTTCAAGGACATGGCGATGCAGTTGCTGGGCAACCTGTTCGAGTACGAACTCGGCCGACGTGGCGAGACGCTCAACATCCTGGGCGCGACCTCCGGTGACACGGGCAGCGCGGCCGAGTACGCGATGCGGGGCAAGAAGGGCGTCAACGTGTTCATGCTGTCGCCGAACGGCCGAATGAGCCCCTTTCAGCAGGCGCAGATGTTCAGCCTGCAAGACGCCAACATCCACAACATCGCCATCGAAGGCGTGTTCGATGATTGCCAGGACATCGTCAAGGCCACGTCGAACGACCTGGAGTTCAAGCGCCGCTACAAGATCGGAACGGTGAACTCCATCAACTGGGCGCGGCTGCTGGCCCAGGTGGTGTACTACTTCGCGGGGTACTTCCAGGCGACGGCGAGCGACGAGGAGCGCGTGAGTTTTGCCGTGCCTTCGGGCAACTTCGGCAACATCTGCGCGGGGCACGTGGCGCGCATGATGGGCCTGCCGATCAAGCGGCTGGTGCTTGCCACCAACGAGAACCGCGTGCTCGACGAGTTCTTCCGTACTGGCACGTACCGCCCGCGCGCGAGTGCAGAGACGTACGAGACGTCGAGCCCGTCGATGGACATCTCCAAGGCCAGCAATTTCGAGCGCTTCGTGTTCGACCTGCTCGGCCGGGATGGCGATCGCACCCGCGAGATGTTCAAGACGCAACTCGAGCAGCGGGGCCACTTCCAGCTTGACCCCGCCGAGTTCGAGCGCATCTCGGTGTACGGCTTCCTCTCTGGCCACAGCACGCACGCCGATCGCGTGGCCACGATCCGCCAGACCTACAACGAGCATGGCCTGATGATCGACACCCACACGGCGGATGGCGTGAAGGTGGCCCGCGAGTACCTCGAGGCCAGCGTGCCGATGATCGTGCTCGAGACCGCGCTGCCGGCCAAGTTTGCAGAGACGATCGTGGAGGCGCTGGGCCGCGAACCCGATCGCCCGGCGGCGCTTCAAGGCATCGAGAGCCTGCCCAAGCGGTTCGAGGTGATGCAGGCCGATGCGGAAGCGGTCAAGGCCTACATCGCGGCGCACGCGTAAAGCCATGAAGGTCATCGGCTTCAGCGGGTTCTCGGGTTCGGGCAAGACGACCCTTATCGAACAGGTCATCGCCTGCTTTCGTGCAGCGGGGCAACGGGTGTCGGTCATCAAGCACGCGCACCACAGCTTTGACATCGACCAACCCGGCAAGGACTCCTGGCGCCACCGGCAGGCCGGGGCCTTCGAGGTGGTGGTGGCCTCGAACAAGAGGCTCGCCAAGATTCGCGAGTACGAGGTCGAAGGTGACCCGACGGTTCATCAGCTGCTGGCCGAACTGGCCGATTGCGATTGGGCGCTGGTCGAAGGCTTCAAGCACGCAGACCTGCTCAAGATCGAGATCTGGCGTGCAGAAACCGGCGAGCCCGCGCGCTATGGCGACGACCCCTTCATCGTGGCCGTGGCCACCGACGACCCGAGCAAGCTGCCCAAGCCGACTTCACTGCCCGTGCTCGGCCTGAGCGAGCCGCAGGCGGTGGTTGATTTCCTGATGGCCGACCCGAGCCGCTATGACTACCTCTCGCCCTTCGACGCTGCTGACGCTTGACGAGGCCCTGGCGAGGCTGCTGGCTGCCGTAACGCCCCTCGCGGGCAGCGAAACTGTCTCGACCTTCGATGCGCTTGGCCGCGTTCTCGCGGCTGACGTGAGCTCGCTTGTCGACGTCCCGCCGCTCGACAACAGCGCGATGGACGGCTACGCGATGCGCTGTGCCGACGTGCCGGCCGCCGGCACGCTTCTCCCGGTGAGCCAGCGCGTGGCAGCGGGGGCGGTCGGTACGACCCTGCAGCCCGGCACCGCCGCGCGCATCTTCACCGGCGCACCGGTGCCGCCTGGTGCTGATGCCGTCGTGATGCAGGAGCAGTGCGAGGCTCTCGATGGTGCGGTGCGTGTGAACACCGTGCCAGTGCCCGGCCTGGCCATTCGCCGCCGTGGCGAAGACCTGGCCCACAGAGCCCAGGTGCTGCGGCGCGGCATGCGTCTCACCCCGCAGGCGCTCGGGTTGGCGGCCGCCGCGGGGGCTGCCACGCTCACCGTGGTTCGTCGTCCCCGCGTGGCGCTCTTCTCCACAGGCGATGAACTCGCCATGCCCGGCGAGGCGCTCAAGCCCGGCGGCATCTACAACTCCAATCGATTCGTGCTGCGCGCCTTGCTGCAGTCGCTGGGCTGCGAGTGCACCGACTTCGGGATCGTGCCCGACCGGCTCGCCGCCACGCGCGAGGCGTTGCGGGCGGCGTCCGAGGGCAACGACCTGATCGTCACGAGTGGCGGGGTTTCGGTAGGCGAGGAAGACCATCTGAAGCCTGCCGTCCAGGCGGAGGGCTCGCTCGACCTCTGGCAGATGGCCATCAAGCCCGGCAAACCTCTGGCGTTCGGCAGTGTTCGGCGATCGGGGCAGGGCAGCGCCTGGTTCATCGGCCTGCCTGGCAACCCGGTGTCGAGCTTCATCACCTTCCTGCTGGCTGTGAGGCCGGTGTTGATGCGATTGCAAGGCGCTGATGCGGCGCGCCCGCAAGCCGTGGACTTGCGTGCCGATTTCGACTGGCCGCGCGCCGACAAGCGCCGCGAGTTCTTGCGCGTTCGCCGCAATGCCGACGGCGGCGTCGAACTCTTCGACAACCAGGGGTCGGGCGTTCTCACCTCCACCGTCTGGGCCGATGGGCTGGTCGACAACCCGCCGGAGAACCCGATCCGGCGTGGCGACCCCGTGCGCTTCATTTCGCTTGCGGAGTGGGTGGCATGAAGGTCTCGGTGCGCTACTTCGCCTCGTTGCGCGAGGCGCTCGGCGCCGCCGAATCCGTTGAGGCTGCCGAAGGCAGCACCATCGCCCAACTGCGCGATGCCCTCATCGCACGTGGTGGTGCGCACGCCCAGGCCCTGGCGCGCGGGCGGGCCGTGCGTTGCGCTCTCGACCAAGTGCTGTGCGCCGAGAGCACTGCCCTGCGCGATGGGGCCGAACTGGCGTTCTTCCCCCCCGTCACAGGCGGCTAAACGCCAAGGGAGCGCTTCGCGGCGTCCAGCGCCGCCAGTGCACGCGCCGCGCCTTCAGCGCTTGCCAAGGCATGCGGCGCACGAAGCTCGTTCGCCAGCCATCCCTGCCGAGCCAATACGGCCTTGAAGACGCTCGGGTTGGGTTCTGCAAACAAGGCGTGAACGACGGGCGCCAGCGCATGCCAGAAACGCCGTGCTTCGGTCAGCTTGGATGCGCGAAGCGCGGCGACCAAGCCGGCAAAACTGCTCGTCAACACATGAGCCGACGCGGCGATCGCCCCGGCTCCGCCAAGGCAGAGCGTAGAGAAGATTGCCTCGTCGTTGCCCGCCAGCACGGCCAGGCGGGCGTCTTCGATCAGAGCGCGCGTCTTCTCTGCATCGCCCCCGCAATCCTTGATGGCCACGATGCGCGGGTGGGCCGCCAGGGCCAGCAAGGTGTCGAGGTTGATCGTGACCCCGGTGCGGGCGGGCACGTCGTAGAGCACGACGGGGAGCGTGCTGCCATCGGCCAATTGCCGGTAGTGAGCCAGCAGCCCCGCTTGCGAAGGCCGCAGGTAGTAGGGCGCCGAAACCAGGGCGGCACCCGCACCGGCCTGCGCAAACTGGTGCAGCCGCTCCAGCATCTCGGCTGATTGCGTGCCGGCCAGGCCCATCATCACGGGCCTGGTGTCGGCGCTGCCGATCACCGTATCCAGTACCAGCAATTGCTCGCGATGGCTGAGCGAATGCGCTTCGCCCGTGCTGCCGCAGGCAACGAAGCCGTTGGCGCCTTCGTCCGCAAGATGTCTTGTGAGGCGGCGCAACGCCTCCACATCGACAGCGCCGTCACGCATGGGCGTGACGAGGGGAATCCACAAACCATTGAAATCGAACTGAGCCACAGGGCATCTCCTTGAACGTGAATTGACCGATGACAGGCCCGTTCAAAGGAGCGATGGGATCAGGCTGGGGCGGGTAAGAAAGAAGAAGGGTCTGACGCCTTGCGCTGGTTCCGTCGCTCATCTGAGGACGGAACCGCAACGCTCCGGTCAGGTGAGCGATTGCTTTTTGGCTTTGCGCGCGCATGCAGCCGTGCCTGGGCAGCGCGGAGCGTGGAAGAAGGAGCGCGAAAGCATGGGCGGCATTGTGGCCGACAATGCGATGCATGGTCACCAAGAACGTCACCGTCCAGACCGAGGACTTCGACATTTCCACGGAAGTCGCCGCGCTGCGCGCCGCAGATGCCGGTGTAGGGGCTGTCGTCAGCTTCGTGGGTACGGTGCGCGACCTGAGCGATGGCAAAGGGGTGCAACGAATGGAACTCGAGCACTACCCCGGCATGACCGAGCGTGCGATCGAGGCGATGGTCGACGATGCGCACGAGCGCTTCGACATTCGGGGCGTGCGCATCATCCATCGGGTGGGGCCCCTCGCTCCGCAAGATCAGATCGTGCTCGTCGTCGTTGCATCCGCCCATCGCGGGCAGGCCTTCCAGGCCTGCGAGTTCCTGATGGACTATCTCAAGACCCAGGCCCCCTTCTGGAAAAAGGAGCACACGCCCGAAGGGGCCCACTGGGTGGACGCGCGATCCCAGGACGACGCCGCGCTGCAGCGCTGGGGCATTGCCAGCGGGAACGCTGCCGCATGAGCGCGGCGGGGCAGTTCGTTGCGGTGGGCGTTGGGGCCGCCTGTGGCGCGTGGGTGCGATGGGGCGTGGGTGTCTGGCTGAACGCACGCTGGGCGGGTTTCCCGCTCGGAACTCTCTTGGTCAATTGCGTGGGCGGCCTGCTGATGGGCGCTGCCCTGGCCTGGTTCGCGCGCACGCCCAACGATCTTCTTCGCTTGTTGCTGGTCACGGGCTTTCTGGGCGGGCTGACCACGTTCTCTGCGTTCTCGGGCGAATCGCTCGCTCTGCTGCAGCGCGGTCACGTCGCGCTCGCCATGGCGCATGCCCTGGCCCATGTGGTGGGCTCTCTTGCGTGCGCGGCACTTGGCTTTAGATTGATGCGTGCCCTGCTGGGCTGAGATCCGGCCCCGAGGCTTGAAAACGAGGCCATTCGCCTCACATCCGTTGCAATTCGGAGGATTTCAATGCGTCTCGACAAACTCACCACCAAGTTCCAGGAAGCGCTGGGCGAAGGCCAGAGCCTGGCCGTGACTGGCGACAACCCCTACATCGAACCCGTCCACGTGCTGGCGGCCATGCTGGCCCAGGCCGACGGCCCCCGAGCCTTGCTCGACCGCGCCGGCGTGAACACCGCCAAACTGCAGGCGGCGCTGCAAGGCGAGATCAAGAAGCTGCCTCAGGTTGAAGGCGGCGAGCAGGTGCAGGCCAGCCGCGACACGGCCGCGCTGCTGCAAGGCGCCGAGAAGGAAGCCAGCAAGCGCGGCGACCAGTTCATCTCCAGCGAGATGTTCATCCTGGCCGCGGCTGACAGCAAGACCAGCATCGGGCCGCTGCTCAAGGAGCACGGTGTTTCCCGCAAGTCGCTCGACACCGCCATCGAGGCGGTGCGCGGCGGCCAGAAGGTCGACAGCCCCGAGGCCGAAGGCCAGCGCGAGGCTCTCAAGAAGTACACCCTCGACCTCACCGAGCGTGCGCGCCAGGGCAAGCTCGACCCGGTAATCGGCCGCGACGACGAGATCCGCCGCGCCATCCAGGTGCTGCAGCGGCGCTCCAAGAACAACCCCGTGCTCATCGGTGAGCCGGGCGTGGGCAAGACGGCCATCGTCGAAGGGCTGGCGCAGCGCATCATCGCGGGCGAGGTGCCCGATTCGCTCAAGAACAAGCGCGTGCTGGTGCTCGACATGGCCTTGCTGCTGGCCGGCGCCAAGTTCCGCGGCGAGTTCGAGGAGCGGCTCAAGAGCGTGCTCAAGGAAGTGGCGCAGGACGAAGGCCAGACCATCGTCTTCATCGACGAGATCCACACCATGGTGGGCGCCGGCAAGGCCGAGGGCGCCATCGACGCCGGCAACATGCTCAAGCCCGCGCTCGCGCGTGGCGAGTTGCATTGCATCGGCGCGACCACCCTCGACGAGTACCGCAAGTACGTGGAGAAAGACGCAGCACTGGAGCGCCGCTTCCAGAAGGTGCTGGTCGGCGAGCCGAGCGTCGAGGCCACGATCGCCATCCTGCGCGGCCTGCAGGAGAAGTACGAGGTGCATCATGGCGTGGAGATCACCGACCCGGCCATCGTGGCCGCGGCCGAGCTCTCGCACCGCTACATCACCGACCGCTTCCTGCCCGACAAGGCCATCGACCTGATCGACGAGGCCGCGGCCAAGATCAAGATCGAGATCGACTCCAAGCCGGAGGCGATGGACAAGCTCGACCGCCGGTTGATCCAGTTGCAGATCGAGCGCGAGGCGGTGAAGAAGGAGAAGGACGAGGCTTCGCAGAAGCGGCTCGGCCTGCTCGAGGAAGAGATCACCCGCCTGCAACGCGAGGCCGCCGATCTCGAAGAGATCTGGAAGGCCGAGAAGGCCGCGGCCCAGGGGTCGGCCCATGTGAAGGAAGAGATCGACCGCATCCGAACGCAGATCGAGGAGTTCAAGCGCAAGGGCGATTTCAACAAGGTCGCCGAGCTGCAGTACGGCAAGCTGCCCGAGCTTGAGAAGACGCTCAAGGACGCGCAGGCCAAGGAGCTGAAGAAGGGCGCCCAGCCGGGCCGCCCGCAGCTGCTGCGGACGATGGTCGGTGCCGAAGAGATCGCCGAGGTGGTGGCGCGCGCGACCGGCATCCCCGTGTCCAAGCTGATGCAGGGCGAGCGCGAGAAGCTGCTGCACATGGAGACCAAACTGCACGAGCGAGTGGTGGGGCAAGAGGAAGCCATCAGCGCCGTGTCCAACGCCATCCGCCGTTCACGCTCGGGTTTGAGCGATCCGAACCGGCCGACGGGCTCGTTCCTCTTTCTCGGCCCCACGGGCGTGGGCAAGACCGAGCTCTGCAAGGCCTTGGCGGGCTTCCTGTTCGACAGCGAGGATCACCTGATCCGCGTCGACATGAGCGAGTACATGGAGAAGCATTCGGTGAGCCGCCTGATCGGTGCGCCGCCTGGCTACGTGGGCTATGACGAAGGCGGTGCGCTGACGGAAGCCGTGCGCCGCAAGCCCTACAGCGTGATCCTGCTCGACGAGGTGGAGAAGGCTCACCCCGATGTGTTCAACGTGCTGCTGCAGGTGCTCGACGACGGCCGCCTCACCGATGGCCAGGGCCGCACGGTCGACTTCAAGAACACCGTGATCGTGATGACGAGCAACCTGGGCTCGCACCAGATCATGCAGATGGCGGGGCAGGACAGCGAGATCATCCGCGAAGCGGTGTGGGTCGAGGTGAAGCAGCACTTCCGCCCAGAGTTCCTGAACCGCATCGATGAGACGGTGGTGTTCCATGCGCTCGACCGCAGCAACATCGAATCGATCGCGAAGATCCAGCTCAAGGTGCTGGAGGGCCGCCTGGAGAAGATGGACATGAAGCTCGACGTGTCGCAGGCCGCACTCAGCGAACTGGCGAAGGTCGGCTTCGACCCGGTGTTCGGTGCGCGGCCGCTCAAGCGGGCGATTCAGCAGCGCATCGAGAACCCGGTGTCCAAGCTGATTCTCGAGGGGCGCTTCGGGCCGAAGGATGTGATCCCGGTCGACGTGGAGGACGGGCAGTTCACGTTCAGCCGCGTGGTGCACTGAGCGGTCGATCCACAAGACAAAGGCCCCGGTGGCGACACCGGGGCCTTTGTCGTTGAGGGGGCGTCAGTCTGCGTACGCCCAGAGGTCGACCACGGTGCGGCCGTCGTCTGCGACGAGCCGGAAAGCCGCGGGCTGGTCATCGGCATCGGTCACCAGCACGCCGCTGGCCGATGCCGGCAGCGTGCCGCAGCCGCTCGTGGCAAGCGTCAGCTTGAGCGTCCCGGCGAAGCTGCCTGCGCTTACGGTGCCGCTCAGCTTGCACGTGGACGTTCCTGCCGCGAGGCTTCCGTCGGCCGCGAGCGTGAAGTCGGCACTGCCGTTGTCGAGCGCGACGCGGTACCTGCCGGCGAGTGCGGCCACGGTAGGCGTGCTCACGGCCACGGCGCTCTTGGTGGCGAGAGCGACATTGACGGCATTCGCGGCGGCCGGCACGGCGGTCCACGCGCCGCCGCTGGCCGCGCGCCGATAGACCTGGTGCGTGCGCTCGTCCGCACCTTGAAGCACGAGCAGGCGGCTGCCGTCGGCGGCGGCGTAGTACTTGCCGGTGGTCAGTGCTTCGGCGGTGCCGACGGAGACAGCGTAGGTGCCGGTGCCAGCGTCTTCGACGGCGATGGTCGGCGCTGGTTCTGCGGCGTCGTCACCGCCGCAGGCGGCAAGCGCGGCCAGCAGCGCGCACGCGAGGCCGCTCAGGAGAAGTCGGTTCATCCAGTCGCCCCTCATTGCGCAAACAGGTTGCGCAGGCGCAGGCGCAGCCACTGCTGTCCGGCTGGGCGGTGGTCGTATGCGAGCTGCATCGCGCTGACCGAGATCTTGGTGCGGTTGACGACGGATTCGTCCTCGGCCTGCGCGGCGCTCGGCTGCGCCTGATTGATGGCGCCGCCCATGCCGTAGGTCGTGACGCCGTTGGCCGTCGACACGTTGAACTTCAGCGTGTACTGATCGAAGCTGCCGATGCGCGAGAACGCGAATGGCGTGGTCGCGCTGACGTTGCTCGGGAAGTTGACGTTCAGCGCCAGGCCGCTGGGCAGCAGCGCACCGGCGCCGGCCTTCGCGACCAACTCCCTGATGAGCTTGACCGTCTGCTGGGCGACGACGGCCGAGTTCGCGTTGGCGAGGTTGGTGTCGTCCACGGTGTTCGACCCGGCGCTCAGAGCGATCGACGGGATGCCGCGAATCGCGGCCGCCTGCGCGTTGCCGATGGTGCCGGAGTTCAGCACCAGCTTGCCGATGTTCTGCCCTTCGTTCGGGCCGGAGAGCACCAAGTCGGGCGCCTTGGACCAACGCTGGTGCGCAACGATGTCGAGGCCGTACATCGCCGCCATCACCGGCGTGCCGTGGGCGTAGAAGAAGTCGCCGTTCGTGTAGCCGGCCTTGGTGAAGGGGCCGGCCGCGGGTGCGCCAACCGGCGCCGCACCGTTGTGGCAGCCGTTCTCGGCGGTGATTTGTGCATCGTTCGTCGCGGCGATCACGGTGCTGCTGTACATCACGATGCCGCCGCTGCGGCCGCTCTGCGGGCTGCACGGCACGGAGACGATGACGTCGTGGCCGTCAGCCTTCAGCGCGTCGTACAGCGCTTTGAGGTTGCTGGTCAGGCCGTCGTCGTTCGTGACCAGGATGTTGAGGGCGAAGGCGGGGCTCGCGAGGGCGAGCAGGGCGGCACCAGCGAGGGCGCGGAACTGCGAAGGCATGGGGTGTGATGCGGGTTGAGGCGACTGCCGGGCTTGGCAGACCGGGCCGCATCATCCCGATGCTTCGTGACGACTCGGTGACGCGCTCGCTTCAGAACCGCGAAGCCGTGCGAACAGCGTTCATTCCGCGTCGGAGGGCCGCGATGCGGTGAGCAGAGCCTTGGCGGCCTCGATCCGCAGAGCGAGGGGCGCGGCAAGGTCGTTCATCACATGCAGCAGGAAGCTGCGCGGGTCGGTGAACGAGGTGGATGCTCCCGCGGTCGAGGAAGCGGCCTGTGTCAGCGCGCTCGGTTCTGCCGCGGGCGGTGGTGTGCTCAGCGCAGCCGATGCCGCTCCCCATTGGTCCGCAGAGATGGTGCGCAGCGCGGTCAACAGATCGGCTTGCCCGTCGGCGCCTGGCGGGATGTCCAGCCAGGGTGTTTCGGCAAACACTGGTGCGAGATCGCGCGCGATGAAGGCTGACCAGTTGCCGCCGGCTTGTTCGGCGGGCACGCGAGGGCGTGCCTCGCCGATGTACGTGTGCACGCGGGGCGCGGGCAGGTCTGACAGGTGGCGAGCACGCAGCCCGTCGAGGAACGCTTGCCCAGCGGCAGGTGTGACTGGCGTGGCCAAAGCGAACCACAACTGGAAGCCGTTCGTGCCCGACACCGCGATGGCTGGGGCGGGGAGTTCGAGCGCTTCTTGCACGCCCTGCCAGACGTTCGATAGACGTTGCCAGGCGTCGGTGCCGGTGAGTTCGAGAACGAGCGCTCGCACCGCTTGCTGCGGCTCGGTGGTGAGCGGGCCGTAGAGGCGGTCGAGTTGGGTGGCGAGGCGGTCCATCTGTGGATTGTGTCTCGCCACGTGCTCGCCGCCTGCCGGGGCGGCTGTGGAGGGCGCCGATACCCTGTAAGCGATCAGCTTCCGGAGTTGTCGAGCACCGCGTCCATGCGCTGGATCTGCAAGCGCGCAAGCGTCAGGTTGGCGTGCGTCTTGTCGAGCACGGCGTGGAGCGCCAGGCCGGGGTGCTTGTGCACGGCGCGCAGCAGCAAGTGATGGGTGCCGAGCGTGATCGCGGCTTCGGGCAGCGTGTGGCCGAGGCCCAGTGTGCGGCTGGTCTGCGACATGGCGGCAAGCAGGGTGGCACCGTGTTGCGCCAGTTCGTCGGCGCCGGGCCGCGCGCCGGCATGCAGCACCGGCTGGCCGGTAGCCACGTCGAAGATCGCCACGCTCACCATGCCGGTCAGCCCGACGAGTTGTTCCACGTACCGTGCCAAAAGCGAATCCGCTGGCTTGGGCTCTGCTTGGCCTACGGTGGGCATGGGCTTCATGGCCAGGGGGGCGGTGGGCGATGGGGCGGGCGCGGGTGGCTGCGCGACGGGCGCAACCGGCGCCGCACCGGCAGGGCGGTTGCTGGCGCCGGGCAATTGAGGCAGCGGGCCGCGAGCATCCGTGTGCAGGGTTTCGCGCAGCCGGTTCCATGTGCCGCTGATGAAGGCCCAGGCGTCGGCGGGCCGTGTCACCTGCGGTGTGGTGCGCACGTGCACGCCGGTGCCGCGGCTGAGCTCGGTGCCTTGTTGAGTGAGCGCGGTGGAGGTCGCCAACGGCAGCAGCAGCATCTGCCGGTTGTGCCAAGTGTTGCGGATCATCGCCTCGCGCAGCGGCTCGAAGGTGGACTGCAGCAGGTGCGGCGGCATGTCGCCCACCAGCATCACGCCGAGGCGGCTGTAGCTCAAGAGAACGCGCGCGATTTCCTGCCGGGCGACGGTGTCGGCATCGGTCTCCGTGGAGTAAATGCGCAACGAGCGCCGGCCTTCGGTGAAGTCGATGAACTCGATCGTGGCGAGCGAGGTGCCATACCCCTGGCGGCGCACGACGAGTTTCTGCACATGGCGGCTGCTGGCTGCGGCCACGCCCGCGAGGAGCTTGCGCGATGACTGCGTGCCCACGTCATGCAGCGCGATGAACTCGGGCTGCAGGTGGTCGAACTGCTGCTGCAGCGCTTCGCCCGGGTCGCACGAGACGAACAGCTCGCGCTGCACCGGGTTGATCTGGCGGCCGATGTCGGGCGCCGCACCGCCCTCGTGGTCGTCGTCGCGTTCCAGCAGTTGCGTCGCGACGATGGTCTGCGCGCGCGTGGCCTGCCAGCCGTCGTCGTCGCCGGTGGGGGTTGAGGGGTGGCTGGTGGGGTAGGTCGACATGAGTGGCCTTGCCAATCGCCGCAGTGTAGGGCGAATGTTTCAAAGTGTGACGTGATGCGATGCGGACGATTTCACAACGGCTGGGCGGCTGCGCACATCCCTAAGGCCAAGCAGGGCGTCGTGTGCCTGGCCGGTCTGCGAGGCACCCCGTCGATAGAATCTCCGGCTCCCTCGAACTTCGGCTCCGAACCGCCATGACCACCCCCGTGTCCGCCTCGTCGAAGCTCCCCGTGGTGATCGTCGGTGCGGGGCTCGCGGGCCTGACCGTGGCCTTGCATCTGGCGGAGACCCAGCCGGTGGTCGTACTGGCCAAGCGCAGCAGGAACGAGGGCGCGACGGCCTGGGCGCAGGGCGGCATCGTCGGCGTGCTGGGCACGGACGACAGCATCGAATCCCATGTACGCGACACGCAAGACGCCGGCGCCGGCCTGGTCGACGAGCACACCGCGCGCTTCATTGCCGAACACAGCGCAGCGGCGATCGAGTGGCTGGTGGCGCGTGGTGTTCCGTTCTCGCCCGACCCCGACGGCCCGCTCGGCCTGCATCTCACACGTGAAGGCGGCCATGCGGTGCGCCGAATCGCCCACGCAGCCGATGCGACCGGCAAGGCCATCCACGATGTACTGCTCGATGAAGTGGCGCGCCACCCGAACATCCGCCTGCTGGAGCGCTGGATGGCGGTGGATGTGATCACCTCGCGGCACCTCAAGATCGACGAACAGCCGCGCTGCTACGGCGTCTACGCGCTCGACATCGCCGCCCAGCGCGTCGAGACCCTGCCTGCAGCGGCGGTCGTGATGGCAACGGGCGGCGCGGGCAAGGTCTACCGCTACACCACAAACCCCGACACGTCGACGGGTGATGGCATCGCGATGGCCTGGCGGGCCGGTGCGCGCGTGGGCAACATGGAGTTCATCCAGTTCCACCCGACCTGCCTGTACCACCCGCAGGAGCGCAGCTTTCTCATTACCGAGGCCCTGCGCGGCGAGGGCGGGCAGCTCAAGCTGCCGGACGGCACGCGCTTCATGTTCGAGCACGACGAGCGCGGTGAACTGGCACCGCGAGACATCGTGGCCCGCGCGATCGACTTCGAAATGAAGAAGCATGGCGTTGACTACGTGCTGCTCGATGCCACGCACCTGGGCGCCGAGTTCCTCAAGGAGCACTTCCCGACCATTTATGCGCGCTGCCTCAAGCTCGGCATCGACATCACGCAGCAGCCCATTCCGGTGGTGCCGGCGGCGCACTACACCTGCGGAGGTGTGGTCACCGATCTGAAGGGCCGCAGCGACCTGCCCGGCCTGTATGCCGTGGGCGAGACCACCTACACCGGCCTGCATGGCGCGAACCGGCTGGCAAGCAACTCGCTGCTCGAGTGCGTGGTGCTGGGCAAGACCTGCGCCGACGACATCATGGCGCGCTCGGCGGAGTCGACACCCGTGCTGCCCGCCTGGGACGAGAGCCAGGTCGAGAACGCCGATGAGCAGGTCGTCATCGCCCACAACTGGGACGAACTGCGCCTGCTGATGTGGAACTACGTGGGCATCGTGCGAACCACCAAGCGCCTGGAACGCGCTCTGCACCGCATCCAGCTCCTGCGCAGCGAGATCGACGACTACTACGGCAGCTTCCGTGTCACGCGCGACTTGCTCGAACTGCGCAACCTGGTCGACTGCGCCGAGCTGATCGTGCGCTCGGCCCTGATGCGCCACGAGAGCCGCGGCCTGCACTACAGCCGCGACTTCCCGCAGACGCTGCCGGTGAGCTTCCCGACGATCCTGATGCGCCCGGCGGGGCGCTCGCGTGGCAAGCCGCAGGCCCAGGGGGCAGGGCCGACGGGCCTCTGGCGCTGATCAGGCGGCTTGCGAGTGAGTTGACGGCAGCGAGATGCGTGAATGGCAGTCACGCTCTTGATCGTCAGCTGATCGGGGCGCCGGGCCCAGCCCCCGCGAGCATGACCCGGCCGAGGCGCCTGCTCATGCGGATTTTTCCTGCGGGTGTGCGTTCGGCAAGGCGGCAAGGGCGGTGCGAAGCGCTTCAACCTGTCGCACCAGCGGCGCGGGAGCGGGCTGCTCGCCGCTGATGACGGATTGGATATACACCGCCGTGGTGGCGGCGTCGCAGGTGCGCGGCAACACTGGTAATTCACGCAGAACGCCATCGTGCGCTGACGTGCTGAGATCGCTGCGCAGCACGCCGTCGATGAATACATCGAGCCGCGGTGTGCGGCGCGGGTCGGCCACCGGCTCGCCTTCGGTGCCGCGCATGAGCATGGCGTTGGCCACCGTGTGTTGCAAGAACTCGGTGAGCATGGTCGCGTATTCGGGGTGCGTGTAGTTCACCACGCGCAGTGCCGTGCCCGCAGCACAGGGGTCGAGCAGTTTGGCCACGGTATGCCCCGAGTTGCGCAGGCCGATGGTCCAGCGCGCGTCGAGCAATCGCGCCAGTGGCGGGCAGAGCGCGTCGGTGCGCATGTAGACCGGCTCGTGGCGTTGCCAGGCCGCGGCCACGTCTTCGGCGTCGCGTGCCATGGGCAGACCCAGGTCGTGAAAGATCTCGGCCGTGGTCACGCGGCTTGGGTCTTCGGGCATGCCGTGTACGAGCACCGGGATGTCCTCCTGCGCCAGCAACAGGGCCAGCAGCGGAGTCAGGTTGGGCAGCTTGCGCGCACCGTTGTACGACGGCAGGATCACCGCCGGCCGGCTGGTGGCGATGGGCACGCAGCGCTCGGTGGCGGCCTTCAGGAAGCCGGCGGTCTCGGCCACGGTTTCGCCCTTGATGCGCATGGCCAGCGCGAAGGCGCCGAGTTCGAGATCGGTGATGCGGCCATCGAGCACCTGGCACATCAGGTCGTGCGCCTGTTCTGCGCCGAGCGACCGCGCGCCGTCCTTGCCGCGGCCGATTTCCTTGATGTAGTGGCTGATGCTCATGGTGTGTCCCTGATTCCGTATCCGCAAGACCCGGGCCATGCAATGCACACCGGGGACCGCGATTCTAGAAACCGGCGGTCACCCCACGCGAACCTGCATGCGGATCATGCGCTTGAGTTCAGGGATGCACGAGCCGCAGTTGGTGCCGCACTTGAGCGCACCTTGCAGTTGCGCGAGTTGCTCGTCGGGCTCGCCCTGGCAGCTTTCGAGCGTGCCGAGGATGTCGGGCTCCGATACGTTGAAGCAGGTGCAGACCTGCCGCCCGCGCGATTGCACCGCCACCGGCGCGCGTGCGCCAGGCACCAGCAGCAGGCGGCCATAGGCCTGCGCGGGCAACTCGTCTTGCAACAGCGGCTTGATCCAGACCTCGGCGCTGATGTCGCCGCCGAGCAAGAAGCCTTCGAGCTGCACCTTCTCGCCGACCTGCGCCAGCCGCATGGTGCGGCGCTGGCCACGCCGCTTGTCGACGTAGTGCAGCACCTCGGCGCCGCCCAGGCCCAGGATGCCTTCGATGCGCGCCATCAGTTCGTCGGGTGGCGCTTCGTACGCGGCGGCGCGGAACAGCACACCCGTACGCTCGCGCCCGAAGGGCACGCAGCTCGCGAAGGTGAAGGCACCCATCTCGGCCTTGAGCTGCTGGCGTGCGAGCATGGCCTTGTCTTCGGGCAACCAAGCCACGCCGAGCAGCCGCCATGGCAGCTCGGCCTTCAGGATCTTGATGGCGGCGTGTTTGAGTTCGGGCTGCTTGGACTTGGGGCAGAACACCGGCGTGGTCAGCGCATTGATGCCCGTCATGCGCGCACCCGTGCTGGTGCTGCCCGATACGTACTCCTCGCCCCAGTGCATGGCCACGAACGCCTGTGTGGTGGCGACTTGCTCGCTGGCGCGGGCGGGCATCACGATCGAGCCCCGGCGCGAAGTCAGGTAGACGAGGTCGCCTTCGTTGAGAGACAGGCGCGTCATGTCCTGCGCGTTCAGCTCGACGCAGGGTTCGGGCACGTGGCCGAACAGACGGCCGATGGTGCCCGTGCGGCTCATGCCGTGCCACTGATCGCGCAGCCGGCCGGTGTTGAGAGAGAACGGGTAGCGCGCGTCTCGCGGTTCGGCCACCTTGTCGTAGTCGACGTCGGCGAACTGCGCGCGCCCGCTGGCTGTCGGGAAGACGCCGTCTTCGTACAGGCGCACGCGCCCGTCGCTGGCGCCCTCGGGGAATGGCCACTGCGCGGGCTTGGCTTCGATGCGGGCATAGCTCAGGCCGGTGATGTCGAGGTCACGGCCGCGGGTGCTTTCGCGGTGCTCGTTCCACACCGACTCGGGCGTGTCGTACGGGAACAGCGTGGGGCGGCCTGGGCGGAGTACTTTCTCAAGGCGCTGAGCGAAATCGACCACCGTTGCCCAGTCGTGGCGGGCAGCGCCGGGCGCGGTGATGGTCGGGCGCACGCGGGTGATGCGGCGCTCGCTGTTGGTGACGGTGCCATCCTTTTCGCCCCAGGTGGTGGCCGGGAGCAGAAGGTCGGCGTAGTCGCAGGTGGCGGTCGAGTTGAAGGCTTCCTGCACGACGACGAACTCGGCCCGTTCCAGCGCGCGGCGCACGGTGGTCTGGTCGGGCATGGACTGGGCCGGGTTGGTACAGGCGATCCAGAGCGCCTTGATCTGGCCGTCGGCCGCCGCTTCGAACATCTCGACGGCGGTCTGGCCCGGGGCGGCGGGCACGTCGTCGACACCCCACAGGCTGGCCACTTCGGCGCGGTGAGCGGCGTTCGCGAGGTCGCGGTGGGCGCTCAACAGGTTTGCGAGCCCGCCGACTTCCCGGCCACCCATCGCATTGGGTTGCCCGGTGAGAGAGAAGGGGCCCGCACCCGGCTTGCCGATCTGGCCAGTGGCCAGGTGCAGGTTGATGAGTGCGGCGTTCTTGGCCGTGCCGCTGCTGCTCTGGTTGAGCCCCTGGCAGTAGAGCGAGAGCGTGCGGCCATTCGCCTCGCCGAACCAGCGCGCGGCCTGCAGCAGGGCGTCTTCGGTGATGCCGCAGACGGTGGCGACTTCCTTGGCATTGAAGTTGCGCACTCGGTTGCGCAGCGCGTCGAAGCCTTGCGTGTGGGCGTTGATGTAGGTCTGATCGATGAGGCCTTCCCAGAGCATCACGTGCAGCATGCCGTGATAGAGCGCGACATCGGTGCCGGGCAGGATCTGCAAATGCAGGTCGGCCATCTCGGCCGTCTCGGTGCGGCGCGGGTCGACGACGATGATCCGCATGCCGGGGTTGGCGCGCTTCGCGTCTTCGATGCGGCGGAAGAAGATCGGGTGCGCGTAGGCGGTGTTCGACCCCGTGATGAAGAGCGTGGTCGCGTGCTTGACGTCGTCGTAGCAGGCCGGTGGCGCGTCGGCGCCCAGCGTGGCCTTGTAGCCGGCCACCGCGCTGCTCATGCACAAGCGCGAATTGGTGTCGACGTTGTTGGTGCCGATCAACCCCTTGGCGAGCTTGTTGAAGACGTAGTAGTCCTCGGTCAGCAACTGGCCCGAGATGTAGAAGCCCACAGCGTCGGGCCCGTGCGCACGGATCACGCTGGCGAACTTGTCGCTTGCCAGGGTGAGTGCGGCATCCCATGACATCGCTTGTGCGGGTTGCTTGCGGGCAGGGCGATGGGCGGGCTGCAGCAGGCGGGCCTGCAGCGTGATGGGCTGGCTGGCCGTGTGGTGCAGGGTGCTGCCCTTCGTGCACAGGCGGCCAAAGTTGGCGGGGTGATCGGGGTCGCCCCGCACACCGGTGATCTGCGTCCCGTCGCTCTCGACGATGACGCCGCATCCCACGCCGCAGTACGGGCAGGTGGTACGTGTTTCCTGCATGTCGACTCCCCTGCTGGGCAGGTTCAAGGTGTATGGGGTGTCTGTACGTCGAAGACTTGCCCACCGCCTACAGCGCCGCGGGTCGCACACGGACCGGCCACAGGCAGGGCCAGGTCGACACCCAGGGAGCCGAGCTCGTCGGAGTCGAGATAGATCGCGCCGTCTTCCAGCTTGACGGCGAACTTGGGAACGCAGCCCTCGTCGGGCTCCTTCACACGGCCGTCAGCCAGGCCGATGCTCATGTTGTGCAGCGGGCAGGCGACGTTGGTGCCAAAGACGATGCCCTGGCTGAGAGGGCCGCCCTTGTGCGGGCAGCGGTCGAGGATGGCGAAGATCTGGTCGTCTTGGGCGCGAAACACGGCTACGGGCGCACCTTTGGCGCGCGTGACGCGACGCGCGCCCAGCGGCGTGATGTCTTCGGTGTGGCAGATGAGAGTCCAGTGGGGCATGAAGCGAGTCTCGATAGGGTCGTGAGCAGTGCGGGCGGATCGCTGTTCAGGCCGCATGAACCGGCGTGAACTGGCGGGTGTCCAACTGGGCCTTGTCGAACTCGAACCAGGGGTCGGGTTCGCCATCGAGCGCGAACTGCAAGCGCTCCCACAGCGCCTTGCGGCCCTCGGCGTCATCGAGGATGCGCTTCTTCACGTAGTCCAGGCCCACCCGGTTCACGTAGTGCACCGTGCGCTCCAGGTACCAGCCCTCCTGGCGGTACAACTCACAGAAGGCGCCGGTGTACTCGAGTACCTCGGCGGAGGTCTTCAGCTTCACGAGGAAGTGCGCCACCTCGGTCTTGATGCCGCCGTTGCCGGCGATGTACATCTCCCAGCCGGAATCGACCCCGATGATGCCGACGTCCTTGATGCCCGATTCGGCGCAGTTGCGCGGGCAGCCCGAGACGGCGAACTTCACCTTGTGCGGGGCATACATGCGCCACATGGCGCGCTCGAGATCCTTGCCCATCTGGGTGCTGTCTTGCGTGCCCATGCGGCACCACTCGCTACCCACGCACGTTTTCACCGTGCGCAAGGCCTTGGCGTAGGCGTGGCCGCTGGGCATGCCGATGTCCTTCCAGACATTGACCAGGTCTTCCTTTTTCACGCCCAGCAAGTCGATGCGCTGGCCGCCGGTGACCTTGACGGTGGGAATCTTGTACTTGTCGACCGCATCGGCGATGCGGCGCAGTTCATCGGCCGTGGTCTCACCGCCCCACATGCGCGGAACGACGGAGTAGGTGCCGTCCTTCTGGATGTTGGCGTGGCTGCGCTCGTTGATGAAGCGCGACTGAGGGTCGTCCTTGGCCTCTTTGGGCCAGGTGCTGATGAGGTAGTAGTTGACGGCCGGGCGGCAGCTCGAGCAGCCGTTGGGCGTGCGCCAGTTGAGCGCCTTGTAGGTGCTGTCAATGGTGATCAGCTTCTGCTCGCGGATGGCGTCGCGCACCTCCTGGTGGCTGGCGTCGGTGCAGCCGCACATGGCCTTCTTCTTGGGCGTGGCCGAGTAGTCGCCGCCGGCGGTGAACATGAGAAGCTGCTCGACCAGGCCTGTGCACGAGCCGCACGATGCGCTGGCCTTGGTGTGCTTGCGCACCTCTTCGAGCGTGAACAGGCCCTTTTCGGTGATGGCCTTGCAGATGGCGCCCTTGGTGACGCCGTTGCATCCGCAGACTTCGTCGGTGTCGGCCATGGCGGCGGCCTTGCTGTGGCCCTCGTGGCCGGTGTCGCCAATATTCGATTCGCCGAACATCAGCTTGTCGCGGATGTCGTTGACCGTTCGGCCTTCGCGCAGCAGCTTGAAGTACCAGCTGCCATCGACCGTGTCGCCGTACATGCAGGCGCCGATCAGCTTGTCGTCCTTGATGACGAGCTTCTTGTAGACGCCGCCGTAGGGGTCGCTCATCACGATCTCTTCGCAGCCATCTCCGCCCATGAACTCGCCGGCCGAGAACAGATCGATGCCGGTGACCTTCAGCTTGGTGGAGGTTTGTGAACCCTGGTAGCGGCCAATGCCGAACTCGGCCAGATGCGTGGCGCACACCTTGCCCTGCTCGAACAGCGGCGCCACCAGGCCGTAGGCGATGCCGCGGTGCGCAGCGCATTCGCCGACCGAGTAGATGCGTGGGTCGGTGATGCTTTGCATCGTGTCGTTGACGACGATGCCGCCTCGGCCGTCATTGAAGCAGTGCAGGCCGATCTTCAGCGCGAGTTCGGTATTGGGGCGAATGCCGGCGGCCATCACGACGAGGTCGGCCGGGACTTCGGTGCCGTCCTTGAACTGAACCGCCATCACGCGGCCGGCCTTGCCGCTGTCTTGATCACCGATCAGGGCTTGTGTCTGCGCACCGATCATGAACTTGAGGCCACGGTCTTCCAGCGACTTCTGCAGCAGCTTGCCGGCGGTGTTGTCGAGCTGGCGCTCCATCAGCCACGGCATGATGTGGACGACGGTGACGGTCATGCCTCGCAGCATCAGGCCATTGGCAGCTTCGAGGCCGAGCAGCCCGCCACCGATCACGACGGCATGCTTGAACTTCTGCGCCGTCTCGATCATCGTGTTGGTGTCGGCGATGTCGCGGTAGGCGATCACGCCTTCGAGGTCCTTGCCCGGCACGGGCAGGATGAAAGGGTTGGAGCCGGTGGCGATCAGCAGGCGGTCGTAGGGTTCTTCGGTGCCGTCTGCGGCCTTGACGATTCGGTTGCGGCGGTCGACATCTACCACCTTCTTGCCCAGGTGCAGCTTGATGTTGTGCTCTTCGTACCAGCTCAGCGGGTTGAGGACGATCTCTTCCAGCGTCTGTTCACCCGCGAGCACCGGCGAGAGCAGGATGCGGTTGTAGTTGGGGTGCGGCTCGGCGCCGAACACGGTGATGTCGTACAGATCGGGAGCGATCTTCAAGAGCTCTTCCAGGGTGCGAACCCCGGCCATCCCGTTCCCGACCATCACCAGCTTCATCTTCTTCATGCAGGTGCTTCCTCTGACACTGTTCAACACTGTTCTCAGTGCCCCTAAAGGAAGCAAACATGGTGCCAGGGGGTTACCCCAATTCGGCTGCAATCTGGTGCCTGGCGCACTAAGTTCGGGCAAGCATCTTGCTAGCCAGGGTGCGCATCTACCAAGCGCCCCGCCTGAGTGCGCAGGCCCCCGCCATGAGCTTTGACATCGACATGGGCTACACGAGCGATCGTGGCCCGCGCACTCACAACGAAGATTTCGCGGCGGCCATGCGCCCCGCTGAACACGAGGAAGCGCTGGGCTTCATCGCCGCCATCGCCGACGGCGTGTCGGCCGGTGGCGACGGCCTCATGGCCGCTCAGACGAGTGTGGTCTCCCTCGTTCAGGACTACTTTTCAGCGCCCCCCACGTGGGACACCAGCGTGGTGCTGGACCGCATCATCACGGCGCAGAACAGCTGGCTCGCCATGCACAACCGGCGCCATGTCGGTGCTGCCATGAGCACGCTGACGGCCCTCGCGCTGCGCGGTCAGAGCTGGACGGTGGCGCACGTCGGTGATACGCGCGCCTATCTGGTGCGCGGGGCAGAGTGCCGGCGTCTCACGCAAGACCACTGTCTCGACCACCCTGATCTGCGCAGTCAGCTCACCCGCGCCATGGGGCAAGAAGACGCGGTTCGCGTCGACTACATCCAGGGCGAGTTGCATCTGGGGGACACCTTCGTCCTGGTGTCCGACGGCGTTCACGCCAGGCTCTCCAGCCAGCAGATGGTGAAGCTGCTGGATCAGCCCTCGTTGTCGGCGCAGGATGCCAGCGCGGCCATCGTGCGGGCCGCCCTGGCGGCGGGCACGCCAGACAATGCGACAGCGCTCGTGGTGCGCGTACTCGGCCTCGCTCGTTCCCGCCTCGAAGACGCCATGCTGCTCAGCCGCCAGCTCCCTGCGCCACCCCGATTGAAGGTGGGCGACGAGATCGATGGCCTGAGCGTCACGGGGCTGGTGGCTGACACGGGTGTACACCTGTTGTACCAGGTTCGACACCATGCCAGCGGCAGCTTGCGTGTGGTCAAGACACTTCATCCGTCGCGCGCCGGCGATCCTCAAGAGCGCGCGATGCTGGCGCACGAGGCCTGGCTGGGCATGCGCGTCAATGAGCGGGCGGGGGCTGGCTTCGTCAAGCTGCATGAGGTGAAGGATGCCAGCGCGTTCTACCTGCTGTTCGACTGGCACGCCGGCAAAACGCTGGAACAGATCGCCGCACAGCGCGGCGAGGGCTTGATCCCTGTGGGCGACGTGGTGGGCTGGTGCCTGACTGCCACCAAGGCCATCGCGCAGTTGCATCGGCTGGGTGTCGTCCATCGCGACATCAAGCCTGGAAACCTGCATCTGGGCGAAGACGGCCAATTGCGGCTGCTCGATCTCGGTGTGGCAGTGTCAGGCAACGAACCTGCCGAGCAGCGCAGCCTGCATGCCGGCACGCCCAGCTACATGAACCCGGAGCTGTGGAGCGATGAGCCGGTCGACCCACAGACCGACCTGTTCGCGCTGGGCGTGAGCCTCTATCAATTGCTCACCGGACATCTACCGTTCGGCGACATCGAGCCCTACCAGACGGCGCGCTACCGTCGCCCGCCGCGGCCGCCGTCGCGGCACCGACCCGACGTGCCGATCTGGCTCGATCACATCGTGCTGAAGGCCATCGCCTTCGACAAGAAGCAGCGTTTCGAAACGGCCGAAGAGTTCCAGCTGGCGCTGCAGCGCGGCGCATCGCGCCCGTTGGCTGCACAGGCGAACGCACCGCTGATCGCGCGCGACCCCAGCCTGCTCTGGAAGGCCGGGCTCGCCGTGTCGGTGCTCTTCAACCTGTTGTTGATCTACTGGTTGCTGTTCCTGCCAACCCGGTAAGCCAGACGCGATCAGGCCAACACGCGGGCGCGACCGCCCTTTTCAGCCCAGGTGCGCGTCCAGCGCATCTGCATCGTGCGCATCATCACGAGCACGACCAGCGTAAGCACCGCGAAGACCACGAAGCCCCAGGCATACGTGCCTGTGTACTGCTTGGACAGGCCCATAGCGTTGGGCACCAGGCCGCCCCCGAGCGCCCCGATCTCGCCAATCATCGAGCCGGCCACGGCCGTGCTCAGCGGCCAGCGCAGAGGCACGAGCTGGAACAGCGCGCCGTTGCCCGCGCCCAATGCCGCGAAACACACCATGAACAGCAGTGTCGAGAGCGCGAGCGAGTGGTCGGCGAAGCCGCAGGCAACGAGTGAGACCATGACCGTGATGAGCACGGCAGTCAAGGTGTTGATGCCGCCCCACCGGTCGGAGATCCAGCCGCCGAAGATGCGCACCGTGGCACCCATGAAGGCAGCCAGCATCGTCAGCTGGCCGGCCTGCACCTTGCTCACGTGGAACTGGTCGAAGAAGTAGGTGGGCAAGAAGGTCGTGAGGCCGATGAAGCCGCCGAAGGTGATGCCGTAGATCAGGCTGAACGCCCAGCCGTCTTTTTCGAACAGGCAGGCCACGTGCTGGCGGAGGCTCGCATGCGCGTCGAGATCAGGCGGTTCTTGCGCGAAGACGATCATGACGATCATCGGGATCAGGATCGCCACGGCCGCGAATCCGTACACCGCCTGCCAGCCGAAGGCTTGCGCGAGCGGCGGGGCGACCAGCACCGAAAGGGCCGTACCGATGTTGCCCGCGCCCACCAGACCCATCGCCAGACCTTTGTGACGCGGGGGGAACGAGCCTGAGCCAAGCGACAGGGCCACGCCGAAACTCGCGCCGGCAATGCCGAGCAGCACGCCCATGGCCAGCAAGTCGTTGAAGGTGTTGACGAAGAAGAAGCCGAACAACATGGCCACCCCGATCAAGCCCATCTCCACCAGCGTGGCTTTCTTGCGGCCGATGTACTGCGCCAGCACCCCCAGCGGGAAGCGCATCAGTGCGCCGGCAATGATCGGGATGGAAAGCATCAGGCCCTTTTGCGCGGGCGTGAGATTGAAGGTCTCGCTGATGAAAGGCGCCATGGCGCCGTTGAGAACCCAGATGCAGCAGGAGAAGCAGAAGTAGAGGAATGCGGCGAAAAGGGTGGGGGCATGCCCCGTCTTCAGGAAGCTCTTGAAACCAGACACGGAAGATCCTCAGGCAGGTGGTACGCCCTGTTTGCGGGCGCGGTGTTTTTGTTCTGCCGTGCACAAGCGAAAGCCGTGCCAAAGATGTGCGCTCTGTGCGCCGGCTGTTGCACCCAGGGTGGGCATTGAGCCTCTGTCTTGTGCGCAATCTGCACACCCCGCACATCAGGTGTGCGCTCCGTCGGGCCAAACCCGCCCGCTATGATCAACCTAGGGGTTTGCAGACCGGCCTCGCAGTGCATAAATGACGTGGGCGTAGACCCTCCCGCCATCGTTGGCAGCCTGCGGGCAAATATGAGGCACGAATGACGGAATCCATCCAGCAGGCACTGTCGGCGCGCGGTGAGCAATCGCAGGCGCTGACCCGCTCACTGGGATTGGCGCCGCACGCCTGGGGCGTGGTGGCCATGACGCTGATTGAGCGTGCCGACGCCATGATGGCCATCAAGGACAGCGAGACCGGCCGCTACGTCTTCGGCAACACCCGAATGGCCACACTCATCGGCCGCCCGGTGGAGGGCCTGGCGGACGAAGACTGGCTGGAGACCGATGCGTGTGCGACGCTGCGTGTGGCCGATCAGTCGGCGATGGTGCAGACCGTCCCCCAGATCAGCGAGCACGCGCTCGACGTCTCCGGCACCAAGAGAGAGTTCACCGTGACGCGGCTGCCGCTGGCCGATGCCCAGGCCGGTGCTACGCCACGCTACCTTTGCAGTGTGTGGGTGGACCACACCGCCCATCGCCAGACCGAGGCGCAGTTGCACACGGCGCTGAAGCAACTCGAAGACCAGCAGCAGGCCAATGAAACCCTGCGTCGTGAGATGCAGGACCAGTCCGTGCGCGACAACGTGACCGGTCTGTACCAGAGGGTGCACTTCGACGACCAGCTGCGCCGCGAGGTGGACCTGTCATCGCGCGAGCACCGCGAGTTCGCTCTCGTTTCGGTGGCACTTGATCCGCTCACCGACGCCACCCGTGCCGCGGGCGGGGAGGCCCGTACACGCGTGCTCGAAGCGCTCGGCCGCCTCTTGCGCAGCGGAACCCGCGCCATGGATGCCTCATGCCGCCTCAGCGAAGACCGGTTCGCCGTCCTGCTGTCAGGCGTTGGCCTGGCGACGGCGCATGCGCGCATGGAAGGCCTGCGCCGCCAATGCGCCACCCAGATCGTCATGCTCAATGGGCAGGACATGGGCTTCACCGTGTCGATGGGCGTAGCGAGCTTCCCTCACACAGCGCACACGCAGGAAGACTTGCTGCTGTCGGCCGACATGGCGCTCGAACAGTCGCAAAAGCGCGGAGGCAACCACGTCACGCTCGCGAGCATCCGCTTCGAAGGCTGAACGCTGCTATCGGGCTGCTTGCAGCAGCTTGCCGACCGCCTTCCATTCAGCCGGCGTCACCGGCGTGATCGACAGCCGATTGCCTGGCTTGAGCACCACCATGCTGGCCAGCGTTGGCGAAAGCCGCATCTCGCCCAGAGACAGTAGCCTCGTCTTGCGGTCTAGCTTGACGTCCACCAGGCTCCAACGCGGGTTGTCGCGCGAAGACTTCGCGTCGAAGTAGTGGCTCTTGGAGTCGAACTGGGTGTCGTCGGGGTAGGGCGCGCTCGCAACGGTGGCCAGGCCCGCGATGCCCGGTTCGGGGCACGACGAGTGATAGAAGAGCACGCCGTCGCCCACTTGCATCTGGTCGCGCATGAAGTTGCGCGCCTGGTAGTTGCGAACGCCGAACCATGCAACGGTTTGATTGGGCGCTGCCGCCAGATCATCGATCGAGCATTCGCTGGGCTCGCTCTTCATCAACCAGTACTGGGGCATGTCGGGGCCTGTGCCATCGTGGAGATCCGCCGATCGCAGACGTGATGGCGCCCGATTGGGCGACTTGGTGCGCGGGAGCGTCGGATGTGTCGTGTGAGGTGTCCGTCACGAACCATGAGCCGCATTCCTGAACCCAGGCAGTTCAGGTGGGCGAGGTCAGCCAAGCTTCGGGTTCATCTGACGCGAGACGATCACACCAACGAGGCGATGTTCCAAGCCCTTGCTCTTGCGAGCATCGGTTCAAGGAAATATAAGACTCACGCGAACGCAACGGACACGGTGATTTTACGCGTCGCCCTCGCGAGTGGGCCAGCGATCAGAGCAATTGACCGTCGGCACCAAGGGCTTGATCGATGCGGCGGATGAGGGCGTCCACATCCACGTCATCGGTCGCTTCCTGGCCACGCTCGGCGGCGGGTTTGGGCAGGGGGCGTTCTGCCAGCGCATAGGCCAGGTTCAGGGCCGCCAGCACGGCGATTCGCTCGCGGGCTTTCACGCGGCCGCTGTCGCGGATGCCGCTCATCTCGCGGTCGACGTTGTTCACCGCTTCGAGGAGAGAAGCCTCGCCGCCTTCCGGGCAGGCGAGGATGTAGCTCTGCCCCATGATCGTGACTTCCATTTGCTTCACGGTGCATTCCCTTCACTGTCGCCAGCCGTCGGGGCGTCGACCGGCAGGCGGTCGAGCAGCGCATCGATGCGGCTGCGCGCGGCGTTGAGGCGCGAGCGCAAGTTGTCTCGCTCGTTCGTGAGCGTGCTCACTTGCTGTTCGAGCAATTCCTTGGTGCGCTTGAGCTCTTCGTGGCGAAGCAGCAAGCGCTCCACGCGATCCGCGAGTTCTTGGGTATTCGACATGGCGCCCTGGGGGGTTGCGAATGGTTCATTGTAGGGGGCCGGCACGCGGCTGCTTACAATCTCGCCCGTTGGTGCACGTGCCGGTTTTCACATCGGCGCAGTTAAACGGGAAGCAGAGGTCGCCCAGCCGCCACGGCGGAAGACCCACCTGCGCTGCCCCCGCAACGGTAAGCAGACGAGAGCCTGACTCTCGATCATGTGCAAACGCCACTGGTGCTGCGAAGTGCCGGGAAGGTTCTCATGGTTCGTCTGCCAGCCCGGATACCGGCCAACAAGGAGGCATGCGGCTCGCCGCATGCCATGTCGTGTGTGTCGGCGGGGAACCCGATGCGCACAGTTCGTTCTGTGAGTAGTTCATGATTCTTCCCATTCCTGCGGGCGCACCGACCAAGGTGTTCGCCCTGTCCGTTCTTGCGTCCGCCTGCACGATGGCCGTGGCGCAGGCCTCTCCGGCCTCAACGTTGCTGCCACCGGTCACCGTGACGGCCACGCGGTTCGTCGAAGACGCCAACACCTTGCCCTTCGGCGTCAGCGTGATTCGCGCGACCGACATCCGCAACGCTGGCGTTGCCACAGTGAACGAAGCGCTGATCCGATTGCTTGGCGTTCCGGGCCGGGCGGATCTCTACGGCGGCGGCAACTACGGCCTCGACCTGCGCGGCTTTGGCAGCACGGCCGACAGCAACCAGGTGGTGATCATCGACGGCGTTCGCATCAGCGAGGCCGACATGGGCGGCACGCGCCTGGCGGGCATCCCCATCGACAGCGTCGAGCGCATCGAGGTGGTCCGCGCCAGCAGCGCCGTGCTGTATGGCGAAGGTGCGACGGGCGGCGCCATCGTCATCACCACCAAGGCTGCGGCGCGCGGCGTGGCCGCGAGCAATGGCGCCTCGGCCTACGTGGGCATGGGCAGCGACTCCCTTCTCGACTTGCGCGGCACCGCCACGCTCGCGGCCGGTGGGTTCTCGCTCGATGTGGCGGGCAACAAGCGCAGCACCGACGGCTACCGCGACAACTTCGCGTCGGATGTGGAAGGCCTCTCGCTCACGGGCCAGTGGCGCAATGAATGGTTGCGCGTGGGCGTGCGGACGGCCCAGGACAAGCTGCATTCGGGCCTGCCGGGGTCGCTTTCCCTTCAGCAGTTCGAGGACAACCCGCGGCAGACGAACAACCCGAACGACTACGCCGACATCGACAACCACTCGCGCGGCCTGTTCGGCGAGGTCACGCTTGGCAACTGGCAGATCGCGCTGGATACCAACGATCGCACCAAGACGCTGGTCAGCCAGCAGTCGTACACCTACGCGTACGACATCGACGCCAGCACCCGCAGCTTGCGCGCACGTCATGCGGCGCCGGTCGGCGACATGCACAACACCTTCGTCGCGGGTGTCGACCGTGATGACTGGACGCGCGTCGTTCGCGGCGATTTCGGTTCCACCGCCGATCAGACCTCCACCGGTTTCTATGTGCGCGACGACTTCAAGCTCGCGGGCGGCACCACCTTCGGCGCCGGTGTGCGCACTCAGCACGTCGAGAAGACCTTGACCGACGCGTTCTCGACGCTGGCGCCGGTCGACGAACGCCGCACGGCCTGGGACCTCGGCATTCTTCAGCCCGTGGGCCAGGGCGCTGCGCTGTTCGCGCGCTACGGGAACAGCTTCCGCTACCCCAATGCCGATGAGTTCAGCTTCACGTCGCCCGGTGTCGATCTCAAGCCGCAGACGTCGCGCGATCTCGACTTCGGTGCCCGTTGGGCCTATGGCCCAGGGCGGGCCGAGTTGCGCTTCTATCGCAACGATCTGACGGACGAGATCGGGTACGACCCCGAGGCGGCCAACAGCTACGGTGGCTTTGGTGCCAACGTGAACTACCCCGGCACGCGGCGGCAGGGCGCGGAGGTCGAGCTTCGCCATGACCTCACTGCCCAGTGGCTGCTGCGCCTGAACGCGGCGGCGCGCCAGGCCGAGTTCACCGAAGGCCCGAACGACGGCAAGAGCGTTGCGCTGGTGCCCAAGTACACCCTATCGTTCGGTGCCGACTGGCAGATCGCCGCGGCGCACAAACTGAACGGGCAGGTCAACACGGTGTCTTCGCAGTACGTCGATTTCGAGAACACCTGCAAGGTCCCGTCGTACACGACGGCCGACCTGCGCTACGCCTATCAGGCCGGGCCGGCGGAGTTCTCTCTGGGCGTGACCAACATCACCGACAAGCAGTACTACACGCTGGCCTACGCGTGCGCAGGCGGGCAGCCCGGCGCCATCTACCCGGAGGCAGGGCGCAAGGTCACTGCGTCGCTGCGGGTGGCGTTCTGAGCCGATGACGCGGGCCGAACTGATCCTGGGTGGCCAGCGCAGCGGCAAGTCGCGCTGCGCCGAGCAGCGGGCTGCGGCCTGGTTGCGGCACCCAGGTCGTTCGGCCGTCGTGCTGGCCACGGCGCTTGCGCACGACGACGAGATGCGCGCTCGCATCGAGCGCCATCGCGTCGACCGTGCGCAACGCGCACCCGATCTCGCAACGCAAGAAGTCCCCTTCGACCTGCCGGCCGCGCTGCGCCGGTGGAGTGCTGCGCACCGCCTGGTGGTGGTGGATTGCCTGACCTTGTGGGCGACCAATCTGCTGATGCCCATGGACGCTTCGGGCCTCGATGACGCCGATTGGCAGTTGCGAGGCGAGGCGTTGTGCGAGGCCGTCGCGCACGCGGCCGGACCGCTCGTGATCGTTTCGAACGAGATCGGCCAGGGTGTTTCACCGCTGTCGCGCGAGGCGCGCCGATTCGTCGATCACCTGGGCCGCTTGCACCAGGCGGTCGCCGCATGCTGTGACGCCGTCACGTGGATGGTGGCCGGGATCGAAATGCCTGTGAAGCGGAGCGTGCCATGACCCGACGCCTGATGGCGCTGTGGCTGTGCTGCCTGCTGCTGCCACTGCAGGCGCTGGCCGATGTGCGCATTCGCGATGACCGGGGTGTGACGCTCGCCTGGGCACGCAGCCCGCAGCGCATCGTCAGCCTGTTGCCTTCACTCACCGAGAGCGTTTGCGCGCTGGGGGCCTGTGACCGGATCGTGGGGACCGATCGGTTCTCGAACGCGCCGGAGCAGGTGAAGTCGCTGCCCAAGCTCGGGGGCATCGAGGATGCGCAGGTCGAACGCATCGCCGCCCTGCGGCCCGACGTGGTGCTGGTCGAGCCATCGGCGCGCGCCATCGAGCGCCTTGAATCGCTGGGCTTGAAGGTGCTGGTGATCGACGCCAAGACGCACGCCGACGTGAAACGCAGCTTGCAGCTTCTGGGCGAGCTGCTGGAGCGGCAACCCGATGTGGCGCCGACCTGGGCGCGGATCGAGGCCGAGATGGCGCGGGCCAGCGCTCGCGTGCCGGCATCGCTGCGGGGGCAGAGGGTTTATTTCGAAGTCGATTCGACGCCCTACGCGGCAGGTGCAGGGTCGTTCATCGGGGAGACACTGTCGCGCCTGGGCATGGGCAACATCGTGCCGCCGGAGCTGGGGCCGTTCCCGCGGCTGAACCCGGAGTTCGTGATCAGGGCGCGGCCGGACATCGTGATCGCGGCGCAACGCAACCTCGTTGAGATGCCGCAACGCCCGGGGTGGGCCAGGCTGCAGGCGCTGATGAATGGCCGCACCTGCGGTTTCGAGCTGGATCGCTATGAATTGATCGTCCGCCCCGGCCCGCGCATGGGCGAAGCGGCCAACCTGCTGGCTGATTGCCTGGTGGCAGTCGCGGCGCGGCAGCGGGAGCGCGGGCATGTCGGCCGCTGAGCGGCGCGCACGGCTGCGGCTCGGCGCGGCGCTGGGGGGGCTGAGCCTGCTGCTCGTTGTGGCAGGTTTGGCGGCAGGCAGCGAAGGATGGTCGCTCGCCCAGACCTGGGCGTTGCTGGCGGGCCCCGATGGCGCTCTCATCGTCGGCGACATCCGCGCCCCACGCACCCTGGGTGCGTGGCTCACCGGCGCGTTGCTGGGGCTGGCCGGTGCCGTGGCGCAAGGCCTGTTCCGCAATCCGCTGGCCGACCCCTACTTGCTGGGCTCGGCGTCCGGCGCGGTGCTGGGCGTGGTGCTGGTGCTGGCCGCGAGCATGCTGGCAGGCCAGGGCCTCAGCCTGGCCACGGCGGGCTTGATCGCTCAGCTCGGGCTGGTGGGGGCCGCGTTCATCGGGGCGCTGCTCGGCGTGTTGCTCACGCTCGCCCTGGCCCGGGGGGCGCAGGAGACGACGCGCCTGCTGTTGGCGGGCGTGGTGGTGGGGGTGCTGCTTGGTGCACTGAGCGACCTGCTGACCAACGTGGCGCCCGATGCCTTGCGAGGCAAGCAGGCCTTTCTTTTGGGCTCGACCGCATTTCTCGGGTGGAGCAACTGCGTGCTGATGGCGGGTGGGCTGGCGGTGGCCTTGCCACTCGCCTGGCGACTCTCGCGTGCGCTGGATGCGCTCACGCTGGGTGAAGAGAGCGCCCAGAGCCTCGGGCTTTCGCTGTCGGCTGTGCGCGTGGCGCTCGTGAGCGCGCTCGCGCTGGCCACGGGCATGGCCGTGTCGCAGGCGGGCCTGATCGCGTTCGTGGGGCTCGTATCGCCCCATCTGGTGCGGCGGTTTGCGCCAGCGGCGCATGGCTACACGCTGGTGGCGAGCGCCGCGATGGGGGGTGTCCTCCTGATGGCGTCTGACGTGCTGGCGCGCGCGATGCTTGCGCCGCGTGAGTTGCCAGTCGGTGTGCTCACAGCCGTGCTCGGTGGGGGATACCTGCTGTGGCTGTTGCACAGGCGCAAGATCGCATGAGCGCTGCGCTGCAAGCCCATGACGTGTGCGTGTCGCTGGGCGGCACGCGCGTCTTGCACGGGGTGTCTGTCACGCTGGGCAAGGGCTGGACAGCCATCGTCGGCCCCAATGGCGCGGGCAAGTCGACGCTCTTGCGCAGCCTGGCCGGTTTGCAGCGGCTGGACTCCGGCCGTGTGCTGATCCAAGGCCAAGCGATCGACGCCTGGCCTAACCGCGAGCGTGCAAGGCAGATTGCCTGGTTGGCGCAACAAGGTACGGCTACGGGCGATCTCACCGTGCGCGAAGTCGTAGAACTGGGCCGCCTGCCTCACCTGGGCATGTTCGCCGAGCCCGGTCCCGAAGACGCGGCTGCCGTGCTGCGGGCCATGCTGGCTGCGGAATGCGATGCGTGGCCGCAGTGGCGCTTGCACCAGCTCTCCGGGGGCGAGCGGCAGCGCGTGCTGTTGGCGCGTGCGCTGGCAGTGGAGGCTCCCATGCTGCTGCTCGACGAACCCACCACGCACCTCGACCCCCAGCATCAGGTTGCGCTGGTGCGGCTCTTCAAGCGGCTGGCGCACGAACGCACGGTGGTCAGCGTGCTGCACGACTTGCCGCTCGCGCTGCAGGCCGATCGCCTGGTGATCCTCCAGGCGGGACGCGTGATCGCAGAGGGCCCGGTCGGCGACGCGCAGGTTCAGGCTGCGCTGCTGGCAGTGTTCGACCACGCGATCCAGATCGAGCGGGTGGGCGATCGTTGGGTGGCTCTGCCGCGGCTGGACTGAGATGACAAGCCAGCACCCCAGGCCTCAGGCGCGTGCCGTGATGGTGCTCGGCACCACCAGCGCGGCGGGCAAGAGCTGGCTGGCCACCGCCCTGTGCCGCTGGTTCGCGCGCCAGGGCCTGCGGGTGGCGCCATTCAAGGCGCAGAACATGAGCAACAACGCGCGCGTTGTGCCGGGTCCGGGCGGCCGATCGGGCGAGATCGGCAGCGCCCAGTACTTCCAGGCGCTGGCCGCGCGGCGCGTGCCGGATGTGCGCATGAACCCGGTCCTGCTCAAGCCCGAGCGCGACACCGCCAGCCAGGTGATCGTGATGGGCGAGGTGCGCGCCGACCTGGCTGCCGTGCCTTGGCGGGAGCGCAGCGAGGCCTTGTGGCCACATGCTCGCTCCGCGCTGCATGCGCTGATGGCCGAGAACGACGTGGTGGTGATTGAAGGCGCCGGCTCGCCAGCCGAGATCAACCTGCATGCGAGCGACTACGTCAACATGCGCACCGCGCTCGAAGCACGCGCGGCATGCCTTCTCGTGACCGACATCGACCGAGGTGGCGCATTCGCCCACCTCTTCGGCACGCACCAGTTGCTGCCGCCGTCCGAAGCCCGCTTGATCCGGGGCTACGTGCTGAACCGCTTTCGCGGAGACGCCAGCCTGCTCGCACCCGGCCCTGAGCAATTGCGGCAGCTCACGGGTGTCCCCACGCTGGCTGTTCTGCCCATGTGGCGCGACCACGGTCTGCCCGAAGAAGACGGTGTGTTCGACGAGGGCGGCTCCGGGTCGGGTGCGTTGCGCGTGGTCGTGGTGGCCTACCCGCGCATCAGCAACCTCGACGAGTTCCAGCCGCTGCGGCACGTTCCCGGCGTGTCGCTGCGCTGGGCGCGCAATGCCTCGCAGCTCGAAGGTGCCGACTGGATCGTGCTGCCTGGTTCCAAGCACACCAGCGGCGACTTGGCATGGTTGCGCGAGCAGCGCATGGATGCCGTCATCGCGCGCCACGCCGCCGCCTCACGGCCGGTGTTGGGCGTGTGCGGTGGCCTGCAGATGCTCGGTGAGGGCTTGGTCGATGCGCACGGTGTAGACGGCAATGCCACGGGGCTGGGCCTGTTGCCCGTGCGCACGCAGTTCTCGCCAGACAAGTTGCTGCGCCATGGCTGCGCGCAGTGGCAGTCGCTTGGTGAACCGTGGTCGGCGCTGTCGGGCCTTGCCTTCGAGGGCTATGAGATCCGTCACGGCCGCACCGAGTCGGACAGCGGCTCGGTGGCGCTGCGCAATGCCGAGGGCGAGCCCATCGGCTGGCAGCGCGGCAGCGTGCTGGGTGTCTACGCGCACGGCCTGTTCGAATCGGCCGAGCTGTTGAATGTGCTCTTCAAGGCAAAGGTCCGCAGCCACGACGAAGTGTTCGACGGGCTCGCCGACTTTATCGACCCACACTTCGAACCAGGTTCCTTGATGAGCTTGCTGACGCCATGACACTGGATACCCCATTCGTCGCCGCGGTGCACGACCCGCAATTCGAGCAGCGGCTGCAACACCGCATCGACCGCAAGACCAAGCCGCTTGGCGCGCTCGGCCGCCTGGAGGCCCTGGCCGTGCAGGCGGGCCTGATCCAGCAGACCGACTCGCCACGCTGGCGGGCGCCGCAACTCATCGTGTTCGCAGGCGATCACGGTCTTGCTGCGCACGGCGTCTCGGCCTACCCCAGCGATGTCACCTGGCAGATGGTCGAGAACTTTCTCGCTGGTGGCGCAGCGGTGAGCGTGTTGGCACGCCAGCATGGCCTGGCGCTGACGGTGGTCGACGCCGGCGTTCGACACGAGTTCGCGCCGCGCCCTGGCCTTTGGCTTGGCAAGGTGGCCGGCGGTACGGCCGACTCGCTGGGCGGGCCGGCCATGACCGAGGCGCAGTGCCTGGCCGCCGTTCACCTCGGCCGCGAGGTGGTGCGCTCCTTACCCGGCAACGCCGTCTTGCTGGGCGAGATGGGCATCGGTAACACGTCGAGTGCGGCGCTGCTGTTGTCGCGCCTCGCGGGCGCAGAGATCGCTCAGTGCGTGGGCCGTGGCACCGGGCTCGACGACGCCGGCCTCGCGCACAAGCGCAATGTGCTGTCGCGGGTGCTGAGCAAGCACGCGGCGGCGGTCGAACCCCTGGCGGTGTTGGCGGCCCTGGGGGGCTTCGAGATCGCTGCGCTGGCGGGCGCGGTGCTCCAGGCCGCGAGCGAGCGGCGCACGGTCGTGGTCGACGGGTTCATCACCGGCGCCGCCGTGCTGGTCGCGGCCAAGCTGAGGCCTGCCGTGCTGGGCTATTGCGTGTGGTCGCACCGTTCGGCCGAGAGTGGCCACGGCCTGTTGCTGCGCCATCTGGGTGCCCAGCCCCTGCTCGATCTCGACCTGCGCCTGGGCGAGGGCTCCGGCGCGGCGCTCGCCTGGCCGCTGCTGGAGAGCGCGGTGCGCGTGCTGGATGAGATGGCCAGCTTCGAGTCGGCGGGCGTGTCGGACCGCGCCCCATGATCCGCCACGAGTTGCGCCTCTTCTTCGTGGCGCTGCAGTTCTTCACGCGCGTGCCGGTGCCGCGATGGGTGGGGTTCGAGCCTGAGTGGCTGCAACAGAGCACGCGCTACTTTCCGCTGGTGGGCGCTGTCGTCGGCATGGCGGCTGCGGGTGTGCTGTGGGCCTCGCTCTGGGTGTTCCCGATGCCGGTGGCCGTGGGCCTGTCGATGGCCGCGACCGTGCTGCTCACGGGCGCGTTCCACGAGGACGGCCTGGCCGACACCTGCGACGGCCTGGGCGGCGCTGTCGGCCGCGAGCGCGCCCTCGAGATCATGAAGGACTCGCGCATCGGCACCTACGGGGCCGTCGGGCTGATTCTGGTGCTGGGCCTGAAGGCGGCGGCTCTCGCAGCGCTCCCTGCGCCACTCGCGTATGCCGCGCTTGTCCTGGGTCACACCTTCTCTCGCGCCAGCGCCGTGGCCGTGATCCGGTGGCTGCCCTATGCCGGTGACGCGGCGCACGCCAAGGCCAAGCCGCTGGCGCAGCGTGCTTCGCGCTCCGACCTGGCGTGGGCGTGGGCCGGGGCGATCGGCGTGGCTGCCGCGGTGGCGTTGTGTCGCGCGCCTTGGTGGCAAATTGCCGTGCTCGGTCTTGCGGTGGCATTCATGAGTGCCGTGGCCAGCACGCGCTGGCTGAAGCGCCGCCTGGGGGGCATGACGGGCGACACCCTTGGCGCCACGCAGCAAGTCAGCGAGTTGGCAATCCTGCTCGGGTGTCTGGCATGGGTGCGCTTTTAGTCGTGTGGCGCCACCCGCGCCCGCAAGGCGTAGTCGGGCGCTGCATCGGTCGGACCGATGTACCGGTGGACCGGCGCAAAGCCAAGCGGCTCGCGCATCGAATCCGGTCGCGCGCTCGGCGTGAACACCTGCCGCGCGTGGTCTGGACTTCGCCCCTGCGCCGTGGTGCAGCGGTGGGGGAATGGCTGGCCCGCTGGGGCTGGCGCCATCGTGTCGATGAGCGCTTGTGTGAACTCGACTTCGGTGCCTGGGAGGGTCGCCTGTGGTCGTCGATCGCGCAGCCCGAGGTGGGCGCATGGACCGACGCCTTCGCCACCCATGCGCCGGGCGGCGGAGAGTCGGTGACTGACTTGATGGTGCGCAGTCGTGCGTTCCTGAACGAGGTGGCGGCGGATCGATGCTGCGTCGTGGGCCACGCAGGCTGGATCAATGCCGCGCTGCGCGTGTGCGCGAACCTGCCTGAGCCGTCGAGCGCCACCGAGTGGCCGCGCGCGCTGCCCTACGCCGCTTCGCTCGTTCTTGAGCGCAAGGCCACCGGGGCCGAATCGCAGTAGCGTGCCACGCTGCACTGCTCGCAGAGTGGCCGCCGTGCCTGGCACACATAGCGGCCATGCAGGATCAGCCAGTGGTGCGCATGCTCCAGGTAGTGCGAGGGCACGCGCTCCAGCAGGCGCATCTCCACTTCATAGGGGTTCTTGCCTGGCGCGAGACCGGTGCGGTTGCTGACGCGAAAGATGTGCGTGTCGACGGCCATCGTCGGCTCGCCGAACACCACATTGAGCACCACGTTGGCCGTCTTGCGGCCCACGCCGGGCAGGGCCTCGAGCGCCTCGCGGTCGCGTGGCACCTGCGCGCCGTGGCGCTCGATCAGCAGGCGCGAGGTCTCGACGAGGTTCTTGGCCTTGTTGCGGTACAGGCCGATCGTCTTGATGTAGTCGCTGACACCTTCGACGCCCAAGGCCAGCATCTTCTGCGGCGTGTTGGCGACGGCGAAGAGTTTGCGGGTGGCTTTGTTGACGCCGACGTCGGTCGCCTGCGCCGAGAGCAGCACCGCTGCCAGCAACTCGAACGCGTTGGTGTACTCGAGCTCGGTCACCGGGTGCGGGTTGGCGGCCTTCAGCGTGGCGAAGAAGGGTTCGATGTCCGCCTGCTTCATGGCTGCCTGGCCGCGCGTGCGCGCGCGGCCGCTTCCAGGCGCGCCACGCGCTCGCGCTCGTCGCGCTGCTCGCGAAAGGTATGGAACGCGTAGCGGTCGCGCGCTTCGTGTGCCTGCTCGCCGCTCCAGGCGCGCCAGCCCGTCTGTTCACCGCTCACATTGACGAGCGAGATGCAATCGACCGGGCATACCGGGATGCACAGTTCGCAGCCCGTGCACTGGGGGTCGATCACGGTGTGCATCAGCTTGGGGCCGCCCACGATCGCATCGACAGGGCAGGCCTTGAGGCACAGCGTGCAGCCGATGCACCAGGCCTCGTCGATCACCGCGAGCTGGCGCGGGCCTTCAAGCCCGTGCTCGGGGTTCAGCGGCAGGGCAGGGCGCCCGGTGATGCGCGCCAGCCGGGCAATGCCTTCGGCACCGCCCGGCGGGCATTGGTTGATCTCGGCGTCGCCGTCGGCCATGGCCTGTGCATAGGCATGGCAGTCGGGGTAGCCGCAACGGGTGCACTGCGTCTGTGGCAGTGCGTCGTTCAGCGCGTCTACAAGAGCAGGCGGGGCAAGGTCGGGGCGGTTCACCCGCGAAGCTTACTGTGCCTTCGCGGTGCGCTTGCCGTCTTGGCAGTGGGCTTCTTGGCTGCGGCTGTCTTGGCGGCCGCTGCCTTCGCCGGCGCGGCGAGCTTGCGCGTTGATTGGTCTGCCGCCTTGCCTTCGGCCTGGAACTTGGCGATGAAATCGCGCAGCTCCGGGTAGACCTTCTCTCGCCAGCGGCGGCCCGAAAAGATGCCGTAGTGGCCCGCGCCTTCCACGTCGTAGTGGAACTGCCGTGACTTCGGAATGCCCGTGCACAGGTCGTGCGCGGCGCGTGTCTGCCCGGCACCCGAGATGTCGTCGAGTTCGCCTTCGATCGTCAGCAGGGCGGTGGTCGTGATGTCCTGCGGGCGCACGAGCTGGCCGTCCACCTCCCAGGTGCCGTTGACCAGCGCGAAGTCCTGGAAGATCGTCTTGATGGTGTCGAGGTAGTACTCGGCCGGCATGTCGAGCACGGCGTTGTATTCATCGTAGAACGAGCGGTGGAACTCGGCGCTCTCATCCTCGCCGCGCATCAGGTCCATGAAGTAGTCGTAGTGCGACTTCAGGTGCCTGTCTGGGTTCATCGCGATGAACCCGCCATGCTGAAGGAAGCCCGGGTACACGCGGCGACCGTTGCCGGGGTAGTTCACCGGCACACGGTAGATCACGTTGTTCTCGAACCATTCGTAGCTCTTGTTCATCGCCAGGTTGTTCACCGCGGTGGGCGACTTGCGAGCGTCGATCGGGCCGCCCATCATCACCATGGTGCGTGGGGTGAACTCGCCCTTGCTGGCCATCAGGGAGATGGCCGCCAGCACCGGCACCGTCGGCTGGCACACCGAGATCACGTTCACCTCGGGGCCGATGTGGCGGATGAACTGCTGCACGTAGGCGATGTAGTCATCCAGATGGAACGGGCCGGCCTCGATGGGCACCATGCGGGCGTCAGTCCAGTCGGTGATGTAGACCTTGTGGTCGATCAAGAGCATCTTGACCGTTTCGCGCAGCAGCGTGGAGTGGTGGCCCGACAGCGGTGCAACCACCAGTACGGTGGGCTGCTGCTTCATGGCGTCGAGCAGAGGGGCGTTGTCGGTGTAGCGCTTGAAGCGCAGCAGCCGGCAGAACGGGTTCTCGACGGCCACTTGCTGCTGCACCGCCACGTCGGTGCCGCGCACCTTGACCGAGGTGATGCCGAACTCCGGCTTTTCATACTCCTTGCTCAGCCGGTGCATCAGGTCCAGCCCGGCCGACACGCGGTGCGCCATCGGCGTGTGCGTGAAGGGAGAAAGCGGGTGGTTGTACAGCTTGGCGGACGCGGCCGCGAACTCCGAGAATGGGCTCAGCAGCGCGCGTTGGGTTTCGTAGAGCTGGTACAGCATCGGGGCTCCCTTTTGAGATCGTGGTGCCGAATGGGGCGGCGCACGATTGTGCGTTGCAACATTCTAGGCAGCTAACCAAGATCGTGCATCGGGTGCCCGCGGGGAGAAACCCCAAAAAGGACCTGTTCTTGCACCCAGTGCGTGCGCTCTGGCACGCACTGGTGTCACGCGTGTGACAGTTTGGTGCGCGTCAGCTCACCTTGGCGATGGCACTGACCACCGCATCGATGTTCTTGCTGTTGAGCGCGGCGACGCAGATGCGGCCGGAGTCGACGCCGTAGACGCCGAACTCGCTGCGCAGGCGTTGCATCTGCTCCTTGCTGAGCCCCGAGTAGCTGAACATGCCCTTTTGCTGGGTGATGAAGCTCATGTCCTGCTTCAGGCCGGCGGCCTGCAGCTTGGCGAGCAGCTGCACGCGCATTTCCTTGATGCGGATGCGCATGCCGGCGAGTTCTTCCTCCCACATGGCGCGCAGCGCGGGCATGTTGAGCACAGTGGCCACCACCTGGGCGCCGTGGGTCGGCGGGTTGGAGTAGTTCGTGCGGATCACGATCTTGAGCTGGCTCAGAACGCGGGCGGCGTCGTCCTTGCTGGCGCAGGCCACGCTCAATGCGCCGACGCGCTCGCCGTAGAGCGAGAAGCTCTTCGAGAACGACGTAGAGACGAAGAAATCGAGCCCGGCGGCCACGAACTGGCTGATGACGGCGCCGTCTTCGGCGATGCCCTCGCCAAAGCCCTGGTAGGCCATGTCAAGGAAGGCCACGAGCTTCTGCGCCTTCACCGCTTCGACGACCTGTTCCCATTGCGCCGGCGTGATGTCGTACCCGGTCGGGTTGTGGCAGCAGGCGTGCAGCACGACGATGGTGCCCGCAGGGGCGGCCTTCAGCGCGGCGAGCATGCCGTCGAAGTTGACCCCGCGCTTGGCGGCGTCGTAGTACGGATACGCATCGACCGTGAAGCCGGCATTGGTGAACAAGGCGCGGTGGTTCTCCCAGCTCGGGTCGCTGATGAGCACCTTGGCGGCGGGGTTCACGCGCTTCAGGAAGTCGGCGCCGATCTTCAGGCCCCCGGTGCCGCCGATGCCCTGCACGGTGGCCACGCGGCCTTCTTTCAGGATTGCGCTGTCGGCCCCGAACACCAGGCCTTGCACGGCCTTGTCGTACGCCGCGATGCCGTCGATGGGCAGATAGCCGCGCGCCGTGGGCGTTTCCATCATCTGCTTCTCGGCCTGCGCCACGCACTTGAGCAGCGGCAGCTTGCCGTTGTCGTCGTAGTAGACGCCGACGCCGAGGTTGACCTTGGCAGGGTTGGGGTCGGCGTTGAACTGTTCGTTGAGGCCCAGGATCGGGTCACGGGGGGCCATTTCAACGGCGGCGAACAGCGAGGTCATGGACAGTCCTTGTCTCAAGAAGGCGAAGGGCCGCTCCCGAGTTTCTTGACCCCTCGGGGGCGGGCTCGGCTGGACGAGCCCTGGGGGCTGTCAGTAGAGCGGGAACAGGAATTGGGCTACTCTGGATGTTTGCCCAGTAGGCCCCAATTGCGGGGAAACCCGAGAATTTTATCTGCCATGGCCGAACTGTCCGATGCCCCTGTCGAAGAAGCTCCGCAAGGGGAATTCGTCAGCTTTCCCGATTCACCCTTTCAGCTCTTCCAGCCGTACCCACCGGCGGGCGACCAGCCTGCGGCAATTGCGCATCTCGTAGAAGGCGTGAACGACGGCCTGTCGTACCAGACGCTGCTGGGCGTGACGGGCTCCGGCAAGACCTTCACCATGGCGAACGTGATCGCGAGGCTTGGCCGGCCCGCCATCGTGTTCGCTCCGAACAAGACGTTGGCGGCCCAGCTCTATAGCGAGTTCCGCGAGTTCTTCCCGAAGAACGCGGTGGAGTACTTCGTCAGCTACTACGACTACTACCAGCCCGAGGCCTACGTGCCTCAGCGCGATCTCTTCATCGAGAAAGACAGCTCGATCAACGAGCACATCGAACAGATGCGCTTGAGCGCCACCAAGAGCCTGCTGGAGCGGCGCGACGTGGTGATCGTGGCGACCGTCTCGGCCATCTACGGCATCGGCAACCCGAGTGACTACCACCGCATGGTGATGACGCTGCGCACCGGCGACAAGATGGGTCAGCGCGACGTGATCGCGCAACTCATCCGCATGCAGTACACGCGCAACGAGCAGGATTTCTCGCGCGGCACCTTCCGCGTGCGCGGCGACACCATCGACGTCTTCCCGGCCGAGCATTCGGAGCTGGCCGTTCGCATCGAGCTGTTCGACGACGAAGTCGAAACGCTGCAACTCTTCGACCCGCTCACCGGGCGGATCAAGCAGAAGATCATCCGCTTCACCGTCTACCCGTCGAGCCACTACGTGACGCCGCGCGATCGTGTGCTCGCGGCCATCGACACCATCAAGCAGGAGTTGCGCGAACGGCTCGATCAACTGGTGAAGGACGGCAAGCTGGTCGAGGCCCAGCGACTTGAGCAGCGCACGCGCTTCGATCTTGAGATGCTGCAGGAGATCGGGCATTGCAAAGGCATCGAGAATTACACGCGGCACCTCTCGGGTTCCTTGCCCGGCGAGCCGCCCTCAACGCTGGTGGACTACCTGCCCAGCGATGCGCTGATGTTCCTCGACGAATCTCATGTGCTCATCGGCCAGCTCGGCGGCATGTACAACGGCGACCGCGCACGCAAGACCACGCTCGTCGAATATGGGTTCCGCCTTCCGAGTGCGCTCGACAACCGACCGCTGAAGTTCGAGGAGTTCGAGAAGAAGATGCGGCAGGTGATGTTCGTTTCAGCCACGCCTGCCGATTACGAGAAGCGAACCACGGGGCAGGTCGTTGAGCAGTTGGTGCGGCCTACCGGGCTGATCGATCCGGTCGTCGAGGTTCGGCCGGCGACGCACCAGGTCGACGACGTTTTGCAGGAGATCCGCGAACGGGTCGAGAAGAACGAGCGCGTGCTGATCACCACGCTCACCAAACGCATGGCCGAACAGCTCACCGACTACCTCGCTGATAACGGAGTGAAGGTGCGCTACCTGCACAGCGACATCGACACGGTCGAGCGGGTCGAGATCCTCCGTGATCTGCGCCTCGGCGCGTTCGACGTGCTGGTCGGCATCAACCTGCTGCGTGAGGGGCTCGACATTCCCGAGGTCTCTCTCGTGGCGATCCTGGATGCCGACAAGGAAGGCTTCCTGCGCTCGGAGCGCTCGCTGATCCAGACCATCGGGCGGGCGGCGCGCAATCTGCATGGCAAGGCGATCCTCTATGCCGACAGGATCACTGATTCGATGAAGCTTGCGTTGGGCGAAACCGAGCGGCGCCGAGCCAAGCAGATCGCGCACAACACCGAACACGGCATTACTCCGCGCGGCGTGCACAAGCAGGTGCGAGACCTGATTGATGGCGTGTACTCCGAGAAGACCAAGGGCCAGCAGCGAGACCTGGAGGCGGCCGCTGTCGAGGCACTGTCGGAGAAGGACTTGAGCAAGCGCATCAAGCAACTTGAAAAGCAGATGCTCGAGCACGCGCGCAATCTCGAATTCGAGAAGGCTGCTCGTGTCCGCGACCAGTTGGCCCTATTGCGCGAACAGGCCTTCGGGGCGCCTGGAGGTGACCACGTGCCGCCAGACTCCGGGGCCTCGAAATGAAGATCCTGATGGTCTGCATGGGCAACATCTGCCGCTCTCCCACCGCCGAGGCCGTGCTGCGCCACAAGCTGGCTGCGGCGGGTTTGGGCGAATCAGTGACAGTCGACTCGGCCGGTACCCACGGCTGGCATGACGGTGCGCCTGCTGACTCTCGTTCGATCGCGCATGCAAGCCGGCGTGGCTACGACCTCTCCAGCATTCGCTCCCGCCCGGTTTTGGCCAGCGACTTCAGTGACTTCGACCTCATCCTGGCCATGGACGACGACAACTTGAGCATCCTGCGCGAGCGCTGTCCATCGCCGCATTGCACCAAACTGGGGCGGCTGACCGATCACGGGGCTCGGAGCGGGGTGCGCGTCGTGCCCGATCCGTATCAGGGTGGGGCCGCTGGCTTTGAGCATGTGCTAGATCTGGTCGAAGACGCCTGCGACGGGATTGTCGCCATGCTGCTACGCAAAAAGTAAGGACGACGGCAGGGGAACTTCCCCAGCCAATGCCGACCGAATCACTAGGCTTCGGCTATACTTGAGTAAACCTGTCGGATTCAAGCCGAGGGTTATCCCGCTCATCGGGCGGGTTCGAGAAGCGTGAAGCCAACCTTGCTCGCTTTCATTGAATTGTTGTGTCTTATCGGCACCAGGAGGATTTCATGCGTCTGACCACAAAAGGCCGTTTTGCTGTTACCGCCATGATCGATCTCGCCCTGCGCGAGAACACCGGTCCGGTTGCCTTGGCCGCCATCAGTGCGCGCCAGCAGATTTCGCTGTCCTACCTTGAGCAGTTGTTCGGCAAGCTGCGCCGCCACGAACTGGTGGAAAGCACCCGTGGCCCCGGCGGCGGTTACTCGCTCGGACGCAAGTCCGAAGAGATCACCGTGGCCGACATCATCGTCGCCGTCGACGAACCCATCGATGCCACCGGTTGCGCCGGCAAGGAAAACTGCATGGGCGAAGACTCGGGTCGTTGCATGACGCATGACCTGTGGGCGAGCCTCAACTCCAAGATGATCGAGTACCTCGATTCCATCTCGCTGCGCAAGCTGGTCGAAGAGCAATTGGCCAAGGGCATCTCGATCGAGGAGCACCCGGTCAAGCGCGCCATCTCGACTCAGCCGGTCGTCAAGCCCATCAAGATCACCGCCCCGAACTCGGTCTTTGCCTTGGGCAACGCGTTCAACAAGTAAATCGTTTCCGCTGTACCGCTATGGACATGACCCCGCATTTCCCGATCTACATGGACTACGGCGCCACCACGCCCGTTGATCAACGCGTGGTGGACGCAATGATTCCGTGGTTGCGCGAGCACTTCGGCAACCCGGCCTCTCGCAGTCATGCATGGGGTTGGGAAGCGGAGGCTGCCGTCGAGAAGGCACGCGAGCAAGTCGCGGAGTTGGTCAATGCCGATCCGCGCGAGATCGTGTGGACATCTGGGGCCACGGAGTCGATCAATCTGGCGCTGAAGGGTGCGGCGCAGTTCTACAAGACACGCGGCAAGCACCTCATCACGCTGAAGACCGAGCACAAGGCCGTGCTCGACACCATGCGTGAACTGGAGCGCCAGGGGTTCGAAGTGACCTACCTGGATGTCCAGGAAGACGGCTTGCTCGATCTGGACACGTTCAAGGCGGCGTTGCGGCCGGACACGATCCTCGTGTCGGTGCTGTTCGTCAACAACGAGATCGGTGTCATTCAGGACATCCCGGCCATCGGCGCGATCTGCCGCGAGCGCGGCGTGATCTTCCACGTCGACGGTGCCCAGGCGACCGGCAAGGTGGCGATCGATCTTGCCGCATTGCCGGTCGACTTGATGAGCCTGGCGTCGCACAAGACCTACGGGCCGAAGGGCATCGGCGCGCTGTACGTGCGCCGCAAGCCTCGCGTGCGCATCGAGGCGCAGATGCACGGCGGCGGTCACGAGCGCGGCATGCGTTCGGGCACGTTGGCCACGCACCAGATCGTCGGCATGGGCGAGGCTTATCGCATTGCACGTGCCGAGATGGGCGCGGAGAGCGAACGTATCCGCATGCTGCAGCAGCGCTTGATCGCAGGCTTGTCCGACATCGAGCAGACCTTTCTGAACGGGCATCCGACGCAACGCGTGCCGCACAACGTGAACATGTCGTTCAACTTTGTCGAGGGCGAGTCGCTGATCATGGGCATCAAGGGCATCGCGGTGTCGTCGGGTTCCGCCTGCACCTCGGCCAGCTTGGAGCCCAGCTATGTGCTGCGCGCACTTGGCCGCAGTGATGAACTTGCGCATTCGTCGCTGCGCATGACCATCGGTCGCTTCACGACCGTGGAAGAGATCGACTACGTGATTGCCACGCTGAAAGACCGCGTGGCCAAGCTGCGCGAGTTGTCGCCGCTGTGGGAGATGCACAAGGATGGCATCGACATCAGCACGATTCAATGGTCTGCCCATTGAATCGGTTGGCGAACTGGAAATGAGATTGGAGAACTGACATGGCTTACAGCGAAAAAGTGGTTGAGCATTACGAGAACCCCCGCAACGTGGGTTCGTTCGAAAAGGGTGACGAGACCGTGGGCACCGGCATGGTCGGTGCGCCAGCGTGCGGCGACGTGATGAAGCTGCAGATCAAGGTGAACCCCGCCACCGGCCTCATCGAAGACGCCAAGTTCAAGACCTACGGCTGTGGCTCGGCGATCGCATCGAGTTCGCTCGTCACCGAGTGGGTGAAGGGCAAGTCGCTCGACGAAGCATTGACGATCAAGAACACGCAGATCGCCGAAGAACTGGCGTTGCCGCCGGTGAAGATCCACTGTTCGATCCTGGCCGAAGATGCGATCAAGGCCGCAGTGAACGATTACAAGGCGAAGAAAGCACACTGAAATGGCGGTTACGCTGACCGAAGCTGCGGCTCGCCATGTGTCTCGCTACATCACCAAGCGCGGCAAGGGCGTGGGGGTGCGTCTGGGCGTCAAGACCACGGGCTGCTCGGGCCTGGCCTACAAGCTTGAGTACGCCGATGACGTGGCGCCCGAAGACGTGGTGTTCGAGGGGCATGGCGTGAAGGTGCTGATCGATCCCAAGAGCTTGCCGTACCTCGATGGCACCGAACTCGACTTCGTTCGCGAAGGCCTGAACGAGGGCTTCAAGTTCCATAACCCGCGGGAGAAAGACCGCTGCGGATGCGGGGAATCCTTCCGCGTCTGATTGCCGTCTTCTCTCTACTCCAGGCGCGGCCAAGGTCGCGCCTTTCCGTTTCTGACGAATCGAGCGCGCCGTGAAGCTGGACGACGATGACTTCACCTTGTTGGGTCTGCCGCGGCGCTTCGCGCAGGAACGCTCGCTGATCGACGCGCGATGGCGTGAATTGCAGGCCAAGGTCCACCCGGACCGCTTTGCAGCGGATGGCGCGGCCGCGCAACGCATCGCCATGCAATGGGCGGTGCGTGTGAACGAGGCGGTCCAGCGTGTGCGCGATCCGCTTAAGCGCGCGGCCTATCTGTGCGAACTGAACGGTTCGGCCATCAACGCCGAGAACAACACCGCCATGCCGGCCGACTTCTTGATGCAGCAGATGGAGTGGCGCGAGTTCCTCGACGACGCAACCTCGCTGAAAGAGATCGAATCCTTGGCCAATGCAGTCTCTACCCATCGCGTGCAGGCGCTGGCGCGCTTGCAGTCCGCCATCGATGGCGAAGGCAACTTCAGCGATGCCGCGGCGCAAGTCAGAGCCCTCATGTTCGTAGAGCGCTTTGCCGACGATGTGGAACAGCGCCTCGAAGCGCTGGGACAATAGCGCCATGGCCTTGCTTCAGATTTCAGAACCCGGTGGCAGCCCGGACCCCCATCAGCGCCGCATTGCAGTCGGCATCGACCTCGGCACCACGCACTCACTCGTGGCTGCAGTGCGCAACGGCGTTGCCGAATGCCTGCCCGACAGCGAAGGGCGCGTGATCCTGCCTTCGGCCGTGCGGTATCTCGAAGGCGGGCGGCGCCAGATCGGCCACGACGCCTTGCGCGAGGCCGCCACCGACCCGCGCAACACGATCGTGTCGGTCAAGCGCTTTATGGGTCGCGGCTTGGCTGACATTGCTCAACGCGAGAAGCTGCCTTTCGAGTTCGTCGATGCGTCGGGCATGGTTCAATTGAACACCGTCGATGGCGTGAAGTCGCCGGTGCAGGTGTCGGCCGAGATCCTCGCCACACTTCGGTTCCGTGCCGAAGACACCTTCGACGACGAGCTGTTCGGTGCCGTGATCACCGTGCCGGCGTATTTCGACGATGCACAGCGGCAGGCGACCAAGGATGCCGCGCAACTCGCGGGCATCAACGTGCTGCGCCTGATCAATGAACCCACCGCCGCCGCGATTGCCTATGGCCTGGAGAACAGCTCCGAAGGCCTTTACGCCGTCTATGACCTGGGCGGCGGCACCTTCGATATTTCTCTGCTGCGCTTGAGCGAAGGCGTGTTCGAGGTCGTCGCCACTGGCGGCGATTCCGCGCTGGGCGGCGACGACTTCGACGGCCTGCTGGCTGACTGGGCGCTGAGCAAGGCGAACCTTCAGGCCTCGACGCCGCAAGACAAGCGGGCTGTGCTGGTGGCCGCCCGTGCGGCGAAGGAGAAGCTCTCGTCGAGCGATCACGCGACGCTCGCCTGCCCGTTGAGCGGTGGCGAGTTGTCGGTGCGTGTCACGCGCGCTGACTTCGACCAGCTCGGGCGCGACTTGGTGACACGCACGGTGGGCATCATGCGCAAGCTGCTGCGTGACGCCAAGGCATCGAAGGACGACGTGCATGGCGTGGTGATGGTCGGTGGCTCGACCCGCATGCCACTGGTGCAGACCGCGGTGGGCGAGTTCTTCGGCAAGACGCCTTTGACCAATCTCAACCCCGATGAGGTCGTCGCCTTGGGTGCGGCCATCCAGGCGCATGCGCTGGCAGGCAACGCCGGTGCGGCCGACCTGCTGCTTCTTGATGTGATCCCCCTGTCGCTGGGCCTGGAGACCATGGGCGGGCTGGTCGAACGGATCATCCCGCGCAACAGCACCATCCCGACGGCGCGTGCCCAGGACTTCACCACCTTCAAGGACGGCCAGACGGCCATGGCCATCCACGTCGTGCAGGGTGAGCGCGAGCTGGTGAGCGATTGCCGGTCGCTCGCCCGCTTCGAGTTGCGTGGCATTCCGCCGATGGTCGCCGGGGCTGCGCGCATTCGTGTGAGCTTCCAGGTAGACGCCGACGGGCTGCTGTCGGTCAGCGCCCGAGAAGAGGGCGCGGGTGTCGAAGCCTCGATCGACGTGAAGCCAAGTTACGGCCTGACCGACGATGAGGTGGCGCGCATGCTGACCGAGAGTTTCAGCACCGCCGAGAGCGACATGCGCGCGCGCAGCCTGCGCGAATCACGCGTCGAGGCCGAACGCATGCTGCTCGCCACCCGGTCCGCCCTGCATGCCGATGGCGATCTGCTGGTTGACGAAGAGCGCGCGCAGATCGACGGCTTGCTCGCCGCTCTGGAAGCGACCCGCCAGGGTGAAGACCATGCCGCCATCGACACTGCAGTGGAGGCTCTGGCCAAGGGCACCGAGTCCTTCGCCGCCCAACGCATGAACAGAGGCATCCGCCAGGCGCTGGCCGGCCGGCGTGTCGAAGAAGTCTAGAAAGCCGCCATGCCCATCATCAAGATCCTTCCCCACCCGGAGTACTGCCCACAGGGCGCGCAGATCGAAGCGACGCCGGGCACCTCGCTGTGCGAAGCCATGCTCGAGCACGACATCGAGATCGAACACGCCTGCGAGATGAGCGCTGCCTGCACAACCTGCCATGTGGTGGTGCGCGAGGGCTTCAGCTCGCTCGGTGACCTCGATGAAGTCGAGGAAGACCTGCTCGACCGCGCCTGGGGCCTGGAGCCGAGCTCGCGCCTGTCCTGCCAAGCCATCCTGGCTCAGCAGGACGTGACCATCGAGATCCCGAAGTACTCCATCAACCACGCCAAAGAAAAGCACTGAGCCGCAAGCGCGCGCACGGGCGCACCAGCACGGTGACGCTTGTTGCGTGTCTAGCCTCGGATCGAAAAAAAACCCCTGGTTTTCGACCAGGGGTTTGATGAAAGGGCCGGGGGCCCTACTGAGGAGACAGTCGGCAATCGCATCGCTTTTGCCGCAAGTACATCAGCAAGGCCCGTGCCCGTTTTGAGCGACGCGGCGCAGCAAAGCCTCAGGCTGCGACTTTTTCCACATGCCCGTGGCGCGTGTACAGGAAGTCGAGCACTTCCTTGCGGTAGTGGACGTACTTGGCGTCTTCCGCCAGGTCGACACGATTGCGGGGGCGGGGTAGGTCGATCGACAGAATTTCGCCGATCGTGGCCGCGGGGCCGTTCGTCATCATCACGATGCGATCCGACAGCAGCACGGCCTCGTCCACATCGTGCGTGACCATCACCACCGTGCTGTGCGTGCGTGCCACGATCTTCAGCAGCTCGTCTTGCAAGTGGGCGCGTGTCAGGGCGTCGAGTGCACCGAAGGGCTCGTCCATCAACAGCACCTTGGGCTCCATGGCCAGGGCCCGGGCGATGCCCACGCGCTGCTTCATGCCACCAGAGATCTCGTGCGGCCGCTTGGTGGCGGCGTGCCCCATGTTCACGAGCTGAAGGGCCGCCATGGTGCGTTCCTTCAACTGGGTCTTGGTTTCGCTGCGGCCGAAGACGCGCTCGACGGCCAGGTGCACGTTTTCCTCGCAGGTGAGCCACGGCAGCAGCGAGTGGTTCTGGAACACCACCGCCCGTTCGGGCCCGGGCGCGGCGATCTCGCGGTTGTCGCAGATCAGCACGCCGCTGCTCGGCAGCGTGAGGCCGGCAATCAGGTTGAGCAGTGTCGACTTGCCGCAGCCCGAGTGGCCGATGAGGGTGACAAACTCACCCTTGGCAACGTTCAGGTTGATCTCGCGCAGGGCATGGAAGCGGCCCTTCTTGGTGTTGAACACCATCTCGGCGCCTTGGACTTGAATGAAGTTCTGCATGGCTGGCTCTCTTTCGTAGTGCGTCAGGCTTCGTTGTAGGTGAACCGCTTGGCGATCGAGATCAGCGCCCATTCGAGCAGCAGACCCACGATGCCGATCACGAAGATGGCGATCAGGATGTGCTTCACGTTGAGGTTGTTCCACTCGTCCCACACCCAGAATCCGATGCCGATGCCGCCGGTCAGCATTTCGGCCGCCACGATCACCAGCCACGCGGTGCCCACCGAGAGGCGCACGCCGGTCAACATGTAGGGCAGCACGGCCGGGAACAGGATCTGCGTGATCACCTTCCACTCGGACAGGTTCAGCACCCGCGCCACGTTGAGATAGTCGCTCGGCACGCGCTGCACGCCGACGGCCGTGTTGATGATCATTGGCCAGATGGAGCAGATGAAGATCGTCCAGATGGCCGCCGGGTTTGCCGACTTGAACACCAGCAAGCCGATCGGCAGCCACGCGAGCGGCGACACCGGGCGCAACAGGCTGATCAGCGGTGAGACCATGCTGTTCAGGAAGCTGAAGCGGCCGATCATGAAGCCGAGCGGGATGCCTACCAGCGCCGCCAGGCCGAAGCCAACCGCCACGCGTTCAAGCGAGAACAGGATGTTCCAGCCGATCCCCTGGTCGTTGGGCCCGTTGCTGTAGAACGGGTCGGAGAACACGTTCAAGGCCTCTTCGAAGGTGGCCATAGGTGTCGGGAACGTAGTGCTCTTGATGGTGAACAAGGCCCATATCCCGACCAGCAGGCCCACACCGACGATCGGTGGCAAGACCTTGAGCCACAGCGCGGACCAATCGAATGGTGTCCTGGCTGCAGCGGGCTGGGCGGCCACCGGCGTGGCCGGGTTGCCCTTGCTGGCTGCGGCGGCAGCGCGCAGCTGCTTCGAAGCCTCGAGCGGGGAGTGAAAGACGGCACTGACCATGGTGTTCTCCTGGAAGTGAATCAAGCCTTGATGGCGAAGCCTTCGGCGTACTTCTTGGGATCCTTGCCGTCCCAGACAACGCCATCGATGAGCTTGCTGGTGCGCAGCACGTCTTTGGGGACGTTGATCTTGAGTGCGCCTGCCACCTCCTTGTAGAGGTCGATCTGATTGATCTGCTTGGCCACCGTCAGATAGTCCGGATGCTCCTTGAGCAGGCCCCAGCGCTTGTGCTGGGTCAGGAACCACATGCCGTCGCTCAGGTACGGGAAGTTGACCGCGCCGTCGTTGAAGAACTTCATGTGGTTGGGGTCGTCCCAGGTCTTGCCCAGGCCGTTCTGGTATCGGCCCAGGATGCGCTGGTTGATCACGTCGACGCTGGTGTTGATGTACGACTTCTCGGCCACCGTTTCGGCCATCTTCATCTTGTTCTGAAGGCTGGCGTCGATCCACCGGCTGGCTTCGAGCACGGCCATCATCACGGCGCGGCAGGTGTTGGGGTTCTTCTTGACGAAGTCCGCCGTGGTGCCGAGTGTCTTCTCGGGGTGGTCCTTCCAGATGTCCTGCGTGGTGTTGGCGGTGATCCCGATGCCGTCCATGATGGCGCGGTGGTTCCAGGGCTCACCGACGCAGAAGCCATCCATGTTGCCCACTCGCATGTTCGCCACCATCTGCGGCGGCGGCACGGTGATGAGCTTGGCGCCGTTCAGCGGGTTGATGCCGGCGGCGGCCAGCCAGTAGTGCATCCACATGGCGTGCGTACCGGTCGGGAAGGTGCCCGCGAAGGTGTACTCGCGCTTCTCCTTGGCCATCAGCTTGGCGAGCGAAGGGCCGTCGACGGCGCCCTTGTCGGCCAGGGCCTTCGACAGCGTGATGGCCTGACCGTTGTTGTTCAAACTCATCAGCACGGCCATGTCTTTCTTGGGGCCGGCGATACCGAGATGCACGCCGTAGACCAAGCCGTACAGCACATGCGCCATGTCGAGCTCGCCGTTCACGAGCTTGTCACGCACGCCAGCCCACGAAGCCTCTTTCGTGGGGATGATCTTCACGCCGTACTTCTTGTCGAAGCCCAGCACCGAGGCCATCACGACCGATGCGCAATCGGTCAACGGGATGAAGCCGATCTTGACTTCTGCTTTCTCGGGTTTGTCGGAGCCGGCGGCGTATACGGCGGTGTTCAGTCCGGGCACCAAGCCTGCGGCGCTACCAGCGGCAGCGGCTTTGATGAGGGTTCGACGGCTCATGAGGGGTGTCTTTCGGTCGAGTGGGCGGGTCATGTGAATCTCGGAAGGAAATGACAAAAACAAAAAGGCGTCCGCACGTTGCCGGGTAGAACCCGAACTCGTGGGGACGCCGTCGTCCCATCGGTCAAGCACCTTCCTTGGTGCGAGCCGATGTCTCCAGAAGATCGCCGTTGATCTTCTGCGCTCAAGTACGCAAAGCCTGTGCCACCCTGATTGCCGCGGTTTGCGCGTTGCGCTGCACCAATCGTGGGTTTTCGCGAGGTTTGCGCACGCGCGCTGTGCGCATCAGCCGATCAGGTCGCTCACATCGATGAGGCGCTGCGCCACTTCGGCCAGCTTGAGGCCTTTGTCCATGGCCGTCTTGCGAAGACGCGCGTAGGCCTCGGCTTCGGTGAGAGAGTGGTGGCTGATCAAGATTCCCTTGGCGCGCTCGATGAGCTTGCGTTCCGAGAGTTCAGTGCGGGCGTCGGCCAGCTCGCGCCGCAGCCCTTCTTCATGGCGGAAGCGGGCCATGGCCACGTCGAGAACGGGTTTGACACGCTCCGATGCAAGCCCCGCCACCACATAGGCCGTCACGCCGGCGGCAATGGCGTCGGGCATGTGGCTCATGTCTTCGTCTTCGGTGAAAAGCACGATCGGCCGCCGTGCGTCGCGCGTTGCGAGCACCACGTGCTCCAGTGTGTCGCGGGCCTGGCTTTCGGCGTCCACGATGATCATGTCGGGGGCGATCTGCGCCAGCCGGTCAGGCAGGAAGACATCGACAGGCAGCACGGCCACGATGTTGTAGCCGTTCTCCAGCAGCCCGATTCGCAGCCGACGGGAGCGCTCGGCCTCGGTACCGGCTTGAGCGTCGGTGCCATCCGGTGCCAAGTCCGGAGCCACGATCACGATGCGTAGAGCAGGGGGCGGGAAGCTCGTTCGTGGCACTTTCATGGTGCATGAGGCAGCAACATCCACGCCAGACACAAAGAAGCCCGCGTGAACGCGGGCTCGTGGCGGAGGCGGGCGGGGGCTTGTGTTAGTGGTCGCTGGCGGTCGGGCCCAACGCCTTCTTGATCCAGCCACCCAGGGGGCGCAGTGAGTCGAACACCGAGTCGGGGGCGAACAGATCACGCTCGGCGAGCAGGCCGCGGCCATCGAGCATCTCGAGAAACTGCTGGACGTCCTTGCGTTTGAGGCCGCTGCACGTCGCCAAGCGGGCGGGCGACATGTGCCGGTGCGACATGTCGGTCAGCATGCGGCGGTAAGCCGTGCGGTGATAGGGCGCCGGAAGCTCCGCCCAGGCGACGAGCCGGTATTCCTTCATGGTGATCCCAACGACTTTGGTTTCGGTCATCACATCGAGGTGACGACTCGGAGACACAGATTAGACCGGCTGTGCACTTCCTGAAAGTGTCCGGGCACTCTTTTAGGGCAAACACGGGTGGGGTGCTGTGGGTAAGTACAGCTGATAGGGCTCAAAGTGTTGCGCTCGGTACACTTTGGCACATGAAAGTCCTGGGCGTCGAGTCTTCGTGCGATGAAACCGGCGTGGCCTTGGTCGACGCCGGTGTGTCGGGCGTGCCGCGCCTGCTCGCTCACGCTTTGCACAGCCAGATCGACATGCACCAGGCCTATGGCGGTGTGGTGCCCGAATTGGCGTCGCGCGATCACGTTCGCCGCGTACTCCCGTTGACGCAGCATGTGCTGGAGCAGGCGGACAGCATGTTGAACGAGATCGATGTCGTCGCCTACACGCGAGGCCCCGGCTTGGCGGGTGCCTTGCTCGTTGGTGCGGGCGTGGCCTGCTCGCTTGCGGCGGCGCTGTCGCGGCCGGTGGTCGGCGTGCATCACCTCGAAGGGCATCTGCTGTCGCCATTCCTGGCAAGCGATCCGCCCGAGTTTCCGTTCGTGGCGCTTCTGGTGTCGGGCGGTCACACCCAATTGATGCGGGTTGACGATGTCGGAAGCTATGAGTTGCTGGGCGAGACCATCGACGATGCTGCGGGCGAAGCCTTCGACAAGTCCGCCAAGATGATGGGTCTTGGTTACCCGGGCGGGCCGGCGCTTGCGCGACTGGCCGAGTTCGGCGACCCGGCCACTTTCGATCTGCCCCGGCCGCTGCTCCACAGCGGCAACCTCGATTTCTCCTTCGCAGGCCTGAAGACGGCCGTGCGCACCCAGTTGTTGAAGCTGGGAAGCAATGTCTGTGAACAGGACAAGGCTCACCTGGCGGCATCGACCCAACAGGCGATCGTCGAAGTACTGGTCAGGAAGTCGCTCGCAGCCCTGAAATCCACCGGGCTGAATCGTCTCGTGGTTGCCGGCGGCGTCGGGGCGAATGCGCGGCTGCGCGAGATGCTCGATGCGGAATGTGCCAAGCGGCGATTTCGCGTGCACTACCCTGAACTGGCGCTGTGCACCGACAACGGAGCCATGATTGCTCTCGCTGCCGCGATGCGCCTGCAGCGTGGCCTGGCCAATCCCGGCCACGACTATGCGTTCAACGTGCAGCCGCGGTGGGATCTGGTCGCGGCCTAAGCAACCGCAAGCGTCAACGGGAGGGCTGATGAGATCTGTGATTGCCGACCTTCCTGCCTCGAAGATCCGAGAGGTGGCCAATGCCGGGCTGGGCCGCAGCGATGTGCTCGCCTTCTGGTTCGGCGAGAGCGACGAAGTCACTCCTGCATTCATTGGCGAGGCTGCCGCCGCGTCGATCCGCGCGGGCGAAACGTTCTACTCCCACAACCTCGGCCTCGTCGAACTGCGAGAGGCTCTGGCTGGATACCTGAGCCGCTTGCATTCGCCGATCGATGCCGAGCGGGTCGCCGTCACGTCCTCGGGCGTGAGCGCCTTGATGCTGGCCAATCAGCTGCTCGTGGGTGCCGGCGACGAGGTTGTTGCCGTGGTTCCGGTCTGGCCGAACATCACCGCGCAGCCTGCCATCCTTGGGGCATCCGTGCGGCGGGTGTCCCTGCGCGTCGTGAATGGTGGCTGGGAGTTGGACCTTCCGGCGCTGCTGGAGGCCATCACACCCCAAACGCGCGCCGTCTTGATCAACGCGCCGAACAACCCCACCGGTTGGACGATGACGCGCGCCGAACAGGAGGCCGTATTGGTGCATTGCCGCCGCACTGGCACCTGGATCGTGGCGGACGAGGTTTACGAACGTCTCTACTTTGAAGAGGGAGCGACCGCGGCGCCGAGCTTTCTCGACATTGCCGAGCCGCAGGATCGCCTGATCGTGGCGCACAGCTTTTCCAAGAGCTTCCTGATGACGGGGTGGCGCTTGGGATCGCTGGTGCTGTCTGCGGGGCTGCAGGGCGACATTGCCAAGCTAATCGAGTTCAATACGTCGTGCGCGCCGGTCTTTGTCCAACGCGCTGGTTTGGCGGCGGTTCGAGGGTCAGACGGGTTTGTGCCGGATCTCGCGGCGCGCCTCAAGGTTTGCCGCGACACGTTGATCCCGCGTCTGGCGGCCCTGCCTGGCGTGAGCGTGGCTACACCGCGCGGTGGCATGTACGCCTTCTTTCGTGTCGAAGGGCAGGATGACTCGCTTGCCTTTGCCAAACGGCTGGTGGAAACGCACGGACTTGGCCTGGCGCCGGGTGTGGCTTTCGGGGAGGAGGCCGAGGGCTGGCTGCGCTGGTGTTTCGCGTCTCGTGAGCCCGGGCGTTTGATAGAAGGGGCGGCCCGGCTGGGGCGAGCGCTTGGGCTATAATCCCCAGTTCTGTGCAGCTCGCCTGTGCAGAGAACCCTAGCACGGCGCGGGAAGGTTTCTCCCGCTACCGCAAGTCGCAACCTCCGAAACCGCAGTGCACATCTGGCGAAAGTGTCAGCATCCTGCGGCCGGAAACCAGGAAACTGACATGTCTGTCGCTGATATCAACAAGTCCGAGATCGTCAAGGCCAACGCCCGCAGCGCTGCTGACACGGGTTCGCCCGAAGTCCAGGTCGCCCTGCTGACCGCACGCATCAACGAACTCACCCCCCACTTCAAGACCCACCTCAAGGACCACCACGGTCGCCGTGGTCTGCTGAAGATGGTCAACACCCGCAAGAGCCTGTTGGCCTACCTGAAGAACAAGGACGCGGATCGCTACACCGCACTGATCCAGAAGCTGGGTCTGCGCAAGTAATTCGCGCACAAGAGTGAAGAGCCTGTCTGGATCCACCAGCACAGGCTCTTTGCATTTGGAGCCAGGCACCCATCGATGACGATGTGTCATTCCAGCGGCGTTTCACCACTGTGGAGTCTCGCTGGAATGGCATCGCGCCAGGTTGCTGATGCTCCGGGCCACAAGGCGCCGCCCAAGAGGCGCTGACAAGCAAAGGAGAGACGCATGAGCATGTTCAATAAAATCACCAAGACCTTCCAATGGGGCCAGCACACCGTCAAGCTCGAGACCGGTGAAATCGCCCGTCAAGCCTCCGGCGCGGTGCTCGTCGATGTCGAAGACACCGTCATCCTGGCGACCGTGGTCGGCGCCAAGAACGCCAAGCCCGGCCAGGATTTTTTCCCCCTGACCGTCGACTATCTCGAAAAGACCTATGCCGCCGGCAAGATCCCCGGCAGCTTCTTCAAGCGCGAAGGCCGCCCGAGCGAACTCGAGACGCTGACCTCGCGCCTGATCGACCGCCCGCTGCGCCCCCTGTTCCCGGATGGCTTCTACAACGAAGTGCAGGTCGTCATCCACGTGGTCTCGCTGAACCCTGAGGTCTCGGCCGACATCCCCGCGCTGATCGGCGCGAGCGCTGCGCTGGCCATCTCCGGCATCCCGTTCAACGGCCCGATCGGCGCCGCACGCGTGGGCTATGTCAACGGTCAGTACGTGCTGAACCCGGGCAAGACCCAACTGCTCGAATCGCAAATGGATCTGGTCGTCGCCGGCACGCAGGCTGCCGTGCTGATGGTCGAGTCCGAAGCGCAGCAACTGAGCGAAGAAGTGATGCTCGGCGGCGTGGTCTTCGGTCACGAACAGGGCAACATCGCCATCGCCGCGATCAACGAGCTGGTGCGTGACGCCGGCAAGCCGGCCTGGGATTGGCAAGCCCCTGCGAAGGACGAATCCTTCATCGGCAAGGTCACCTCGCTGGCCGAAGAGAAGCTGCGCGCGGCCTACCAGATCCGCTCCAAGCAAGCCCGTACGCAAGCCACCCGCCAAGCCACGGCCGACGTGTTCGCCGCGCTCGACGGCGAGGGTGTTGCCTACGACAAGGTGAAGGTCGAGAACGTGCTGTTCGAGATCGAAGCCCGCATCGTGCGCAGCCAGATCCTGTCGGGCGAGCCCCGCATCGACGGCCGCGACACGCGCACCGTGCGCCCGATCGAGATCCGCAACAGCGTGCTGCCGCGCGTGCACGGCTCGGCGCTGTTCACCCGTGGCGAAACGCAGGCACTGGTTGCTGCCACCCTCGGCACCGACCGCGATTCGCAGAAGATTGATGCGCTCGCCGGCGAGTTCAGCGAGCACTTCATGCTTCACTACAACATGCCTCCGTTCGCCACCGGCGAAACCGGTCGCGTGGGCTCGCCGAAGCGCCGCGAAATCGGCCACGGCCGCCTGGCCAAGCGCGCGCTCGTCGCCGTGCTGCCGGACCGTACCGAGTTCCCGTACTCGATGCGCGTCGTCTCGGAAATCACCGAGTCGAACGGCTCGTCGTCAATGGCTTCGGTGTGCGGCGGCTGCCTCGCGCTGATGGACGCTGGCGTGCCGCTCAAGGCGCACGTGGCCGGTATCGCCATGGGCCTGATCAAGGACGGCAACCGCTTCGCCGTGCTGACCGACATCCTGGGTGATGAAGATCACCTGGGCGACATGGACTTCAAGGTGGCTGGCACGACCACTGGCGTGACCGCCCTGCAGATGGACATCAAGATTCAGGGCATCACCAAGGAAATCATGCAGGTCGCACTGGCGCAGGCCAAAGAAGCCCGCCTGCACATCCTCGGCAAGATGACCGACGCGATGGGCGAGGCCAAGGCCGAGGTGTCGCAGTTCGCTCCGCGCCTGTACACGATGAAGATCAACCCCGAGAAGATCCGTGACGTGATCGGCAAGGGCGGCGCCACCATCCGCGCGCTGACCGAAGAGACCGGCACCACGATCGACATCGGCGAAGACGGCACCATCACGATCGCTTCGGCCGATGCCGACAAGGCGGCCTACGCCAAGAAGCGCATCGAAGAGATCACCGCTGAAGTCGAAGTGGGCAAGATCTACGAAGGCCCGATCACCAAGATCCTCGAGTTCGGTGCGCTGGTCAACCTGCTGCCCGGCAAGGACGGTCTGCTGCACATCAGCCAGATCGCGCACCAGCGCGTCGAGAAGGTCACGGACTTCCTGAAGGAAGGCCAGGTCGTGAAGGTCAAGGTGCTCGAAACGGACGACAAGGGTCGTGTGAAGCTGTCCATGAAGGCTCTGATCGATCGCGAGCCACAGCAGCCCGCACAGGAGTAATGGCACCGGGCCCGCGTGGGCCCGATGTCAGGTCTGCCCCATGAACGCCATCGAAATCTCGTCCTTCGGAGCCCCGGAGGTACTTCGCCTTGTCGAGCGGCCCGATCCGGTCGCCGGCGCTGGCGAGGTCTTGATTCGCGTTGCGGCGGCCGGCGTGAACCGTCCGGACGTGCTGCAACGCAAGGGCCGCTATCCGGTGCCGCCGGGTGCCTCGGATCTGCCCGGTCTCGAGGTGGCAGGCGCCATCGTGGGTGGCGATGCCGTTGCGATGGCGGACGCGGGCTTGCGGGTGGGTGATCGCGTCTGCGCGCTGGTTGCGGGCGGTGGATATGCGCAGTTGTGTGTCGCGCCCATTGGCCAGTGCCTTCCGGTTCCTGAGGGGTTCAGCGACATCGAAGCGGCCAGCCTGCCGGAAACCTTCTTCACCGTTTGGTCGAATGTGTTCGATCGCGGCGGATTGCAGCCCGGCGAGACTGTGCTAATCCAAGGCGGCACCAGTGGAATCGGTGTCACTGCGATTCAACTGGCCAAGGCCTGGGGCGCCACCGTGATCGCGACGGCCGGAAGCGACGAGAAGTGTGCAGCTTGCGTGCAACTCGGCGCAGACCACGCCATCAACTACCGTGCGCAGGACTTCAGTGCCGAGGTGATGCGGGTCACCGGGCAGCGTGGCGCCGATGTCGTGCTCGACATGGTGGCGGGTTCGTACGTGGCGCGTGAGCTGGCGTGCATGGCCGAGGATGGCCGCCTCGTCGTTATCGCGGTGCAGGGCGGTGTCGATGCGCAAGTCGATGCCAGTGTCGTGATGCGCAGGCGGCTCACCGTCACCGGTTCGACCTTGAGGCCGCGCCCCGTGTCGTTCAAGGCTGCGATCGCGCGATCTCTGCAGCAGACCGTTTGGCCGTGGTTGCTCGCGGGCAAGGTCAAGCCCGTGATCTACAAGGTGTTCCCGGCGGCGCAGGCTGCGCAGGCCCATGCGTTGATGGAGTCGAACGAGCACATCGGCAAGCTCGTTTTGACGTGGTGAATCAGAGAGAAGGCAAATCCATGCGTCGCAAGCTGGTGGTAGGCAACTGGAAAATGAATGGCGGCCGCGTCGCCAATGCTGAACTGCTGGCCGCACTGAAGGCCGCGGAACCCTGGGATGCAGGCGTCGCGGTGTGCGCGCCTTTCCCGTATCTGGGTGACGTTGCCCTGTCGCTGCAGGGCAGCCGCATTCTTTGGGGTGCGCAGGATTGTTCGGCGTATGAGTCGGGTGCGTATACGGGCGAGGTGTCGGTGTCGATGCTGGTCGAGTTCGGTTGCCACTACGTGATCGTGGGGCACTCCGAGCGGCGCGCCTATCACGGCGAGTCAGACCAACTCGTGGCCGACAAGGCGAAGGCCGTCCTCGCGCACAAGCTCACCCCGATCGTGTGCGTGGGCGAAACGCTGGCCGAGCGTGAGGCGGGCCAGACCGATGCGGTGGTCAAGCGTCAACTGTCTGCCGTGATCCACACGCTGGGCCACTGCATCTCACAAGTGGTCGTGGCGTATGAGCCCGTCTGGGCCATCGGCACCGGCAAGACGGCGACGCCGGAGCAGGCGCAGGCAGTTCACGCCGTTCTGCGCGCTCAATTGCATGCGGCCACCGAGAAGTCGGCGGACATGCAGCTTCTTTACGGCGGCAGTGTCAAGGCAGACAACGCGGTGCAACTTTTCTCGCAGCCTGACATTGACGGCGGCCTGATTGGTGGTGCCTCGCTGAAGGCATCGGATTTTGCCGCCATTTGCAAAGCCGCCGGTTGAACGCGTCGCGGTTTGCCGAGCACGAACTTGAATCGAAGCTGAAGAGTTTTCTGGAGCAATAAGAAATGCATGTGTTGATGAACGTTGTAGTGGTCCTGCAGATCCTTGCCGCTCTGGGCATGATCGGTCTGGTGCTGGTTCAGCATGGCAAGGGCGCGGACATGGGTGCATCCTTTGGTAGTGGCGCGTCCGGAAGCCTCTTCGGTGCCACGGGCAGCGCCAACTTCCTTTCGCGCTCGACGGCCGTGTGTGCCGCGGTGTTTTTCTGCTGCACGCTGGCGCTGGCCTACTCGGCCAATGATCGCGGCCGCAGCAGCCCGGCAGGTGGGAGCGTGCTGGATCGCGCCGGTGTTGCGGCGAGCGCTCCTAGCGGGAGCGCGATGCCTATCCCTGGTGCAGTGCCTTCTGCCTCGGCAGCTGCCGCAGCTGCTGCGGCATCCGTGCCCGCTGCTTCGGCGCCCGCGATCCCTACCAAATAAGGCTCCCCTCACGCGCGCAGTTCGCTCAATAGTCGACTGTTGCGTTGCAGCAGTCAGCTGCGACACGATGTGTTTGAGGTTAGAATTTGCGGCTGTCTGGTGAGCGACTCCTCATGCAATCCAGATGCCGTCAAACTGGCAATGCAGTTAGGCCGACGTGGTGAAATTGGTAGACACGCTATCTTGAGGGGGTAGTGGCGAAAGCTGTGCGAGTTCGAGTCTCGCCGTCGGCACCAGATCTATCGACAAGGCGCTTATCGGTGCCTTGTCGGAATCTCAAGCCAAAGAACGCACCATGAATCTGGAACCGTACCTGCCTGTGATCTTGTTCATCCTGGTTGGTGTGGCGGTGGGTGTAGCCCCACAGGTGCTTGGCTTCTTGTTCGGCCCGCGTCGCCCTGACGCCGCCAAGAATTCCCCCTACGAATGCGGCTTCGAGGCCTTCGAAGACGCCCGCATGAAGTTCGATGTGCGCTACTACTTGGTTGCCATCCTCTTCATTCTTTTCGACCTGGAAATTGCGTTTCTCTTCCCTTGGGCCGTCGCCTTGCGCGAGATTGGCGCGGTGGGCTTCTGGGCCATGATGATGTTCCTGGGCATTCTGGTCGTAGGCTTCGCCTATGAGTGGAAAAAGGGTGCCCTCGATTGGGAGTGACGGAGTACCACCATGGGAATTGAAGGCGTTCTGAAGGAAGGCTTCGTCACCACCTCGGTCGATGCCGTCATCAACTGGTCGAAGACCGGTTCCCTCTGGCCGATGACCTTCGGTCTCGCGTGCTGCGCGGTCGAGATGATGCACGCTGGCGCGGCGCGCTACGACATCGACCGATTCGGGATGTTGTTCCGCCCCAGCCCGCGTCAGAGTGACCTGATGATCGTTGCCGGGACCCTGTGCAACAAGATGGCGCCGGCGCTGCGAAAGGTCTATGACCAGATGGCCGAGCCGCGCTGGGTGCTCTCGATGGGGTCCTGCGCGAACGGTGGCGGCTATTACCACTACAGCTACTCGGTCGTGCGCGGTTGTGATCGCATCGTGCCGGTAGACGTGTATGTTCCGGGCTGTCCGCCGACGGCAGAGGCGCTGCTCTACGGCATCCTGCAGTTGCAGGCCAAGATCCGTCGCGAAAACACAATCGCCCGCTGAGGCACGCATGAGCAAACTTGACACACTTCAGGCTGCTCTGGAGGCGGCCTTCGGCGCGCGCATCAAGAGCCTAGTCCGCGATCGGGGCGAGCTCACGCTCACCGTCGCTGCCGCCGACTATCTGGCCGTAGCCACCGAACTGCGCGACGACCCATCGTTGCGCTTCGAGCAGTTGGTCGACATCTGCGGCGTCGACTACTCTTCGTACAAGGACGAGCCGCGCGAGGCTCCGCGTTTCGCGGCTGTCTCGCATCTGCTGTCGGTCAAGCACAACTGGCGCGTGCGCCTGAAGGTGTTCTGCCCCGACGACGACCTCCCGTCGGTTGCGTCAGTTACTCCTGTGTGGAACTCCGCCAACTGGTTTGAGCGTGAAGCCTTCGACCTGTACGGCATCCTGTTCGAGGGTCACGTCGATCTGCGTCGCATTCTCACGGACTACGGTTTCATCGGCCATCCTTTCCGCAAGGACTTCCCGGTGTCCGGCCACGTGGAGATGCGTTACGACCCCGAGCAGAAGCGCGTGATCTACCAGCCGGTGACCATCGAGCCGCGAGAGATCACACCGCGCATCATTCGCGAAGACAACTACGGCGGCCTTCACTGATGAACCGCCCCCGCGCTCACATTCGTCCGCTGCCCCCCGTGGGGGCGCAGGCCACCCATGGGTCGGCCCGGCAGGAAGCCTGACATGGCAGAGATCAAGAACTACACCCTCAACTTCGGCCCTCAGCATCCGGCCGCGCACGGCGTGTTGCGCCTGGTTCTCGAGCTGGACGGTGAGGTCATTCAGCGCGCCGACCCGCACATCGGGCTGCTCCACCGCGCCACGGAGAAGCTGGCCGAAAGCAAGACCTTCATTCAGTCGTTGCCCTACATGGACCGTCTCGACTACGTGTCGATGATGTCCAACGAACATGCCTACTGTCTCGCGATCGAGCGGCTGCTGGGTATCGACGTTCCCGAGCGTGCGCAGTACATCCGCGTGATGTTCGCCGAGATCACGCGCCTGCTGAACCATCTGATGTGGCTGGGTGCGCACGGGCTGGATTGCGGTGCGATGAACATGCTCATCTACTGCTTCCGCGAGCGTGAAGACCTGTTCGACATGTACGAGGCCGTTTCGGGCGCGCGCATGCATGCGGCCTACTTCCGTCCGGGTGGCGTCTATCGTGACCTGCCCGACTCGATGCCGCAGTACAAGGTCTCGAAGATCCGCAACGCGAAGGCAATCGATAGGCTCAACGAGAACCGCTCCGGTTCGTTGCTCGATTTCATTGACGACTTCTGCAAGCGATTCCCGGCCAACGTCGATGACTACGAGACGCTGCTCACCGACAACCGGATCTGGAAGCAGCGCACCGTAGGCATCGGCGTCGTGTCACCTGAGCGCGCGCTGAATCTCGGGTTCACCGGGCCTATGCTGCGCGGCTCGGGCGTGCAGTGGGATCTGCGCAAGAACCAGCCCTACGACGTCTATGAGCACATGGACTTCGACGTGGCTCTGGGCACCAACGGCGATACCTACGACCGCTATCTGGTTCGTGTGCACGAGATGCGTGAAGCCAATCGCATCATCCAACAGTGTTCCGCGTGGCTTCGCAAGAACCCCGGTCCCGTGATCACCGACAACCACAAGGTGGCTCCGCCCTCTCGCGTCGACATGAAGTCGAGCATGGAAGAGTTGATCCACCACTTCAAACTCTTCACCGAAGGCTTCCACGTGCCCGAAGGCGAGGTGTATGCCGCCGTCGAGCACCCGAAGGGCGAGTTCGGCATCTACCTCGTGAGCGACGGTGCCAACAAGCCGTATCGCCTGAAGATTCGTCCGCCAGGCTTCCCGCACCTGGCCGCGCTCGACGAAATGGCCCGAGGCCACATGATTGCCGACGCCGTTGCGGTGATCGGCACCATGGACATTGTGTTTGGAGAGATCGACCGATGAGTTCCGTCGCCACCTTGTCCGATGCGACTCGCATCCGCTTCGACCGCGAAGTGGCCAAGTACCCGGCCGAGCAGAAGCAATCGGCCGTGATGGCCTGCCTGGCGATCGTGCAGCAAGAGCAAGGATTCGTGTCGGCCGAGAGCGAGAAGCTCATCGCCGATTACCTCGGCATGCCGCCCATTGCGGTGCATGAGGTCACGACCTTCTACAACATGTACAACCAGCAGCCGCTGGGTGCGTTCAAGATCAACGTGTGCACCAACCTGCCGTGCCAGTTGCGCAACGGCCAGACGGCACTCAATCACCTCTGCAGCAAGCTCGGTGTAGAAGAGGGCGGCACCACGGCTGACGGCGTCTTCACGATCCAGAAGAGCGAGTGCCTCGGCGCTTGCGCAGACGCACCCGTGTTGCTGGTGAACGATCGCCAGATGTGCAGCTTCATGGACGAAGCGCGGCTGGACGCGCTGGTCGAGACCCTGCGCACTGGCGCCAAGAACTGACTGAGGTGTCAACGATGCAACCCCTGTTGGACCTCTCCAAGTTCCAGTCGACCGGTACGGAGACCTGCTTTCACGATCGCCACATCGGCGCGCAGATCTACGCCGATCTCGACGGCAAGAATTGGTCGATCAAAGAGTACGAAGCGCGTGGTGGCTACCAGGCGCTGCGTCGCATTTTGCAAGGGGGCGACGGCCTCGAGCCGATGACGCCGGACCAGGTCATCGCCGAGGTCAAGGCGTCTGGCCTCCGCGGGCGGGGTGGGGCAGGCTTCCCGACCGGCTTGAAGTGGAGCTTCATGCCGCGCGCCTTCCCGGGCCAGAAGTATCTCGTCTGCAACTCTGACGAAGGCGAACCGGGGACCTGCAAAGACCGCGACATCCTCATGTTCAACCCGCACATCGTGATCGAGGGCATGGCGATCGCCGCGTTCGCGATGGGAATCAGCGTGGGCTACAACTACATCCACGGCGAGATCTTCGAGGTCTACGAGCGCTTCGAAGCGGCCTTGGAAGAGGCGCGCGCGGCGGGTTACCTCGGCAACGGGGTCATGGGTTCTTCGTACAACTTCCAGCTCCATGCGTCGCATGGCTTCGGCGCCTACATCTGCGGTGAAGAAACCGCGTTGCTGGAGTCCCTCGAAGGCAAGAAGGGCCAGCCGCGCTTCAAGCCGCCGTTCCCGGCGAGTTATGGCTTGTATGGCAAGCCCACGACGATCAACAACACCGAAACGTTCGCGGCCGTGCCCTGGATCATCCGCAACGGTGGCCAGAAGTACCTGGAGGTTGGCAAGCCGAACAATGGCGGAACCAAGATCTTCTCGGTGGTGGGTGATGTCAACAAGCCCGGCAACTTCGAGATTCCGATGGGCACGCCTTTCACCAAGCTGCTGGAACTCGCTGGTGGCGTGCGCACCGGCCGCAAGCTGAAGGCGGTGATCCCGGGTGGTTCTTCATCGCCGGTGTTGCCGGCGGCCATCATGAACGAACTCACCATGGACTACGACAGCATCGCCAAGGCCGGTTCGATGCTGGGGTCGGGTGCGGTGATCGTGATGGACGACTCGCGCTGCATGGTCAAGAGCCTGCTGCGCCTCTCGTATTTCTACATGCATGAAAGTTGTGGCCAGTGCACGCCGTGCCGCGAAGGCACGGGTTGGCTGTTTCGCATGGTCGATCGCATCGCCAACGGCCAGGGCCGCATCGAAGACATCGACCTGTTGAACTCGGTGGCCGACAACATCCAGGGCCGCACGATCTGCGCCTTGGGCGACGCCGCTGCCATGCCGGTGCGCGCCATGATCAAGCACTTCCGCGATGAGTTTGTTCATCTCATCGAGCACAAGACCGCCGTGGTACCGGCTCATGTCTGAGCAACGCACGGTCTAAGCAAAGAACGACGACATGATCGAAATCGAACTCGATGGCCGCAAGGTGGAGGTCGCCGAAGGCAGCATGGTGATGCATGCCGCCGACAAGGCCGGCACCTACATCCCGCACTTCTGTTATCACAAGAAGCTCTCCATCGCCGCCAACTGCCGCATGTGCCTGGTCGATGTGGAGAAGGCGCCGAAGCCAATGCCGGCCTGCGCCACGCCCGTGACGCAAGGCATGATCGTTCGCACCAAGAGCGACAAGGCCATCAAGGCGCAGCAGGGCGTGATGGAGTTCCTGCTGATCAATCACCCGCTCGACTGCCCCATCTGCGATCAGGGCGGCGAGTGCCAGTTGCAAGATCTCGCGGTTGGCTACGGCGCTTCTTCATCGCGCTATGCCGAAGAGAAGCGCGTGGTGTTCCGCAAGAATGTGGGCCCGTTGATCTCGATGGAAGAGATGAGCCGCTGCATCCACTGCACGCGCTGCGTTCGCTTCGGCCAGGAAGTGGCGGGCGTGATGGAACTCGGCATGATCCATCGTGGCGAACACTCCGAGATCACCACGGTGGTGGGCGACACGGTCGACTCGGAGCTCTCGGGCAACATGATCGACATCTGCCCGGTTGGCGCACTCACCAGCAAGCCTTTCCGCTACAGCGCGCGAACCTGGGAGCTGTCACGCCGCAAGAGTGTGAGCCCGCATGACGGCACGGGTGCCAATCTCATCGTCCAGGTCAAGAACAACAAGGTGCTGCGCGTCGTTCCGCTCGAGAACGAGGACGTGAACGAGTGCTGGCTGGCCGACCGCGACCGGTTTTCGTATGAGGCAGTGAACAGCGACGAGCGCCTGACCTCGCCGATGATCAAGCAGGGCGGCGAGTGGAAGACGGTCGACTGGACCACCGCGCTCGAATACGTGGCCAATGGCCTGAAGCAGATCAAGGCCGATCATGGCGCCAAGGCCATCGGCGTTTTGGGTTCCGCCCACAGCACGGTGGAGGAACTGCACCTTCTCGCTCGCCTCGCCCGTGGCCTGGGCAGCGAGAACATCGACCACCGCACTCGATACGCCGATTTCAGCAACACCGGTGGCGTCCGCTGGCTGGGGACTGCGGTGGCCTCATTGTCTTCGCTCCAGTCTGCGCTGGTGGTGGGCTCCTTCCTGCGCAAGGACCACCCGCTGTTCGCGCAGCGCCTTCGCCAGGCGGCACGCAAGGGTGCCAAGATTTTCAGCATCAACGCGGCGCATGACGACTGGTTGATGCCCATGTCGGCGCGCATGAGCGCAGCGCCGAGCCAATGGCTGAAGGTGCTGGCCGAGGTGGCCTCGGCGGTTGCCGCGGGCAAGGGCGTCGCATCGCCTGTCTCGGCAAGCGCAGGGCAGGAAGCCCAGTCCGTGGCGGCGGCGCTGCTGCAAGGCGAGCAAAAGGCCATCCTGCTGGGCAACGCCGCGGCGCAGCATCCGCAGGCAGCTCAACTTCTGGCGTTGGCCAACTGGATCGGTGAGCAGACCGGAGCATCGGTGGGCTATCTCACCGAAGCGGCCAACACGGTGGGTGCGCAACTCGTCAACGCATTGCCGGGGCAAGGCGGCCTTCATGCCGGGCAAATGCTCGGCGGCTCGGCGCTCAAGGCCTGCGTGTTGCTGAACCTGGAGCCCACGCTCGATGCCGCCAACCCCGTTGCCGCGCGGGCTGCGCTGCAATCGGCGGACATGGTCGTTGCACTCACTCCGTTCAAGACGGCGGCCGTCGATTGTGCAGACGTACTCCTTCCCATTTCTCCGTTCACCGAAACCTCGGGCACCTTTGTGAACGCCGAAGGCCGCGTGCAAAGCTTCCATGGTGTCGTGAAGCCGCTCGGCGATACGCGCCCCGCCTGGAAGGTGCTGCGAGTTCTGGGCAACATGCTCGGATTGAGCGGGTTCGAGTACGAGACGTCTGAAGAAGTCCGCGCCGAAGCGCTGGGTGACGTGTCGACGATCGCGTCCCGCCTGAGCAACACGCCCAGTGCCGCGGTGTCTCAGCCCAGCGCAGAGACCGCGTCGCTCGAACGTGTCGCCGACGTGCCCATCTACGCCACCGATTCGCTGGTGCGTCGCGCTACCTCGCTGCAACTCACCGCCGATGCACAGCCGCCGGTCGTGAGCCTGCCCACGGCCCTTTGGGCGCAAATGGGTCTCGCGGAGGGGGCGACCGTACGCGTGGCACAGGGCCAGGCAAGCGCCGTGTTGCCTGCGAAAGTCGATGAAACGCTCGCGACGACCGCCGTTCGCGTGCCGGCGGGACACCCTCTCACGGCTACGCTGGGCGCCATGTTCGGCCCGATCACTGTCGAAAGGGCTTGAGCATGATCGACAGCTTCAATGCTTTTGGCAGTTCAATGCTCGGTGGCCTCTGGCCGACCGTATGGTCGCTGATCAAGATCATTGCGCTCGTGGCGCCGCTGATGATCTGCGTCGCCTACCTCACCCTGTGGGAGCGCAAGGCGATCGGTTGGACGCAGATCCGCCCCGGCCCCAACCGCGTCGGCCCGTTCGGTCTGTTGACACCCATCGCCGACGCCGTGAAGTTGATCTTCAAGGAGATCATTCTTCCGTCGGCGGCGAACCGCAGCCTCTTCTTGCTCGGCCCTGTCATGACGATCATGCCGGCTCTGGCAGCGTGGGCCGTGGTGCCGTTCGGCCCGGATGTTGCGGTGGCCAATATCAATGCCGGCCTGCTGTTCCTGATGGCCATCACCTCGCTCGAGGTTTACGGCGTGATCATCGCCGGCTGGGCTTCTAACTCGAAGTACGCGTTCCTGGGCGCGCTGCGCGCGTCGGCACAGATGGTCAGCTACGAGATCGCCATGGGTTTCGCGCTCGTGGTCGTGCTGATGGTGTCAGCCAGCCTGAACATGAGCGACATCGTGATGGGGCAGGGCAAGGGCATGTTCGCCGACCGGGGCTTCAGCTTCCTCTCGTGGAACTGGCTGCCGCTGCTGCCCATCTTCGTTGTCTATTTCATCTCTGGCCTGGCCGAAACCAACCGCCACCCGTTCGACGTTGTCGAGGGCGAGTCGGAGATCGTGGCCGGCCACATGATCGAGTACTCGGGCATGGCCTTCGCGATGTTCTTCCTGGCCGAGTACGCCAACATGATCCTCGTGTCCGCGTTGGCGGTGACGATGTTCCTGGGCGGTTGGCTGGCACCGATCTCGTTTGCGGCCATTGGCATGCAAACGCCGGCATGGATCGAAGCCACGTCCTGGTTCTGGGATTGGTTCTGGTTGTTCGGCAAGACCTTCGCGGTCGTGACCGTGTTCCTGTGGGTGCGCTCCACCTTCCCGCGCTATCGCTATGACCAGATCATGCGTCTGGGGTGGAAGATCTTCATCCCCGTCACGCTGGTGTGGCTGCTTGTCGTCGGGCTGTGGATTCAGTCGCCCTGGAACATCTGGAAGTAAAGGAAGAGAACCATGGCTGCTATGGCTTCCGTCAAAGAGCTGTTTTCGAGCTTCATGCTCACCGAGCTCCTCAAGGGGATGGCGCTGACGGGGCGGCACTTTCTGTCGCGCACGATCACCGTCCAGTTCCCCGAAGAGAAGACGCCCCTGAGCCCGCGCTTTCGCGGCCTGCATGCGCTGCGCCGCTACGAGAACGGCGAAGAGCGCTGCATCGCCTGCAAGCTGTGCGAAGCCGTGTGCCCGGCGCTCGCGATCACCATCGAGTCCGATGTGCGCGACGACGGCTCGCGCCGCACCACCCGTTACGACATCGACCTCACCAAGTGCATCTTTTGCGGTTTCTGCGAAGAGAGTTGCCCGGTCGACTCGATCGTCGAGACCCACATCTTCGAGTACCACGGTGAGAAGCGGGGCGACCTCTATTTCACCAAGGACATGCTGCTCGCCGTGGGCGACCGCTACGAGAAAGAAATCGCCGCCAACAAGGAGGCTGACGCGCGCTATCGCTGAAGGCTCGGCCGGCTGGCTGCCGGCTCGCCCGTCGACGATCTTGCGCTCAAGAACAACATGGCTACATCGACCGCGCTCTTCTATCTGTTCTCGGCAGTGATGCTGCTGGCGGCATTTCGCGTCATCACGGCGCGCAGTGCCGTGCATTCGGCGCTCTTTCTCGTGCTCGCATTCTTCTCGGCATCGTGCGTGTGGATGCTTCTGCGTGCCGAGTTCCTGGCCATCTCGCTGGTGCTCGTGTACGTGGGCGCGGTGATGGTGCTGTTCCTATTCGTCGTGATGATGCTCGACATCAACGTCGATGCCTTGCGTGTGGGGTTCTGGAAGCACTTCCCCGTCGCCGCATTGGTGGGCGTGGTGATCACCCTGGAGATGGCACTGGTGCTCATCCCTGGCTTCGATCTCCGCGCAGCGCCTGCGCCCGATGCCAAGGCCATCGAACTCGGTAACACCAAGATGCTGGGCATCGAGATCTACACCCAGTACCTCTATCCATTGCAGATTGCCGCGCTCGTTCTGTTGGTGGCGATCATTGCGGCAATCGCGCTCACCCTGCGCAAGCGCAAGGACAGCAAGGCGATCGATCCGGCGCTGGCGCTCAAGGTCAAGAAGGCCGACCGCTTGCGCATCGTCAAGATGAAGCCCGTCGTCGAGCCGCCGCCCGCGCCACCCGCGCCGCCTGCCTCGCCCACTGGAGAAACGAAATGACCGGTCTCGCGCTTGGCTCCGTCTCGCTGGGGCACTACCTCACCGTGGGGGCGATGTTGTTCGCCTTGTCGGTCATCGGCATTTTTCTGAACCGCAAGAATCTCATCGTGCTGCTCATGGCGATCGAGTTGATGCTGCTTGCGGTCAATCTCAACTTCGTCGCCTTCTCGCACTATCTCGGCGACATGGCCGGCCAGGTTTTCGTGTTCTTCATCCTGACCGTTGCAGCGGCTGAATCGGCCATCGGCTTGGCCATTCTGGTCGTGCTGTTCCGCAACCGATCCAACATCAGCGTCGAAGAGCTCGACGTGCTCAAGGGCTAAGCCGATGTCCGCTCAACTTTCTCCGGGCCTGCTGCTGGCGGTGCCCTTGGCGCCCCTGGCCGGCGCGATCATCGCGGGCTTCTTCGGCAAGGCTGTGGGCCGGCGCGGTGCGCACATCGCGACGATCCTCGGCGTGTTCATCGCCTTCGTGTTGTCGGCCATCACGCTGAAGGATGTGATCGCGGGTGCCCGGTTCAATGCCACGGTCTACGAGTGGATGGTGCTGGGAGGCCTGAAGATGGAGATCGGCTTCCTGATCGACGGACTGTCCGCGATGATGATGTGCGTGGTGACCTTCGTCTCGCTCATGGTGCACATCTACACCATCGGCTACATGGAGGAAGACGCCGGCTATCAGCGTTTCTTCTCGTACATCTCGCTGTTCACCTTCTCGATGCTGATGCTCGTGATGAGCAACAACTTCCTGCAGCTCTTCTTCGGCTGGGAAGCGGTGGGCCTTGTGTCGTACCTGCTGATCGGGTTCTGGTACACCAAGCCGACAGCGATTTTCGCCAACATGAAGGCGTTTCTGGTCAACCGTGTGGGTGACTTCGGTTTCATCCTCGGCATCGGCCTCATCGTCGCCTACGCCGGCACGTTGAACTACAACGAGACCTTCGCCAAGGCAGGCGAACTCGCCAAGCTCACCTTCCCTGGCACCGAGTGGATGCTGATCACGGTGACCTGCATCTGCCTGTTCATCGGTGCGATGGGCAAGAGCGCGCAGTTCCCTCTGCATGTGTGGCTGCCCGATTCCATGGAAGGCCCCACGCCCATCTCCGCGCTGATCCACGCCGCCACCATGGTGACGGCTGGCATCTTCATGGTCGCGCGCATGTCGCCGCTCTTCGAGTTGTCGGACACGGCCCTGAGCTTCGTGATGGTGATCGGCTCCATCACCGCCCTGTTCATGGGCTTCCTCGGGATCATCCAGAACGACATCAAGCGCGTTGTGGCCTATTCGACGCTCTCGCAGCTGGGCTACATGACGGTCGCGCTCGGCGCGTCGGCGTATTCGGTCGCCGTGTTTCACCTGATGACGCATGCGTTCTTCAAGGCGCTCCTGTTCCTTGCGGCTGGCAGCGTCATCATCGGGATGCACCACGACCAGGACATCCGCAACATGGGTGGGTTGCGCAAGTACATGCCCATTACCTGGATCACTTCGCTCCTTGGCTCGCTGGCGCTCATCGGCACGCCGCTCTTTTCGGGCTTCTATTCGAAGGACAGCATCATCGAGGCGGTGCATGAGAGCCACTTGTGGGGTTCCGGTTTCGCGAACTTTTCGGTAATGGCCGGGGTTTTCGTGACCGCCTTCTATTCGTTCCGGATGTACTTCCTTGTCTTCCACGGCAAGGAGCATTTCCATCACAAGCCATTCCCAGGTGAACACGACCACCACGACGATCACGGTGACCACGCCCACACGCCGCACGAGTCTCCGTGGGTCGTGACCTTGCCGCTGGTGCTGCTGGCGATCCCGTCGGTGGTGATCGGGTACCTGACGATCGCGCCCATGCTCTATGGCGAATTCTTCAAGGATTCGATCTTCATCGACCTGGACAAGCACCACGCGATGAAAGAGTTGGCCGAAGCCTTCCACGGCGCGGGCGCGATGGCATTGCACGGCCTGAGCACGCTGCCGTTCTGGCTGGCACTGGCCGGCGTGGTTACGTCGTATTTCTTCTACATGATCAAGCCCGAGATTCCGGCCTGGATCAAGGCCCGCTTCTCGTTCATCGACAAGGTTCTCGAGAACAAGTACTACTTCGACTGGTTCAACGAGAACGTGCTCGCCGCTGGCGCGCGCCTGCTCGGTACGGGCCTCTGGAAGGGCGGTGATCGGGCCGTGATCGATGGCGTGCTGATCGACGGCACGGCTCGCGGCATCGGCGGTATCGCGTCGGTGGTTCGCCTCGTGCAGACAGGCCACCTCTACTGGTACGCGCTGGTGATGATCCTCGGGGTGATCGGGTTGATGACCTGGCAGTTGTGGCCCTACCTCAACGCGATGCTCGCGCGCTGATCGGTCACGGAGAACAAGAACATGGGTTTGATTAGCCTTGCCATCTGGTTGCCGATCCTGGCCGGCGTGTTGCTGCTTGCGCTCGGTCGCGATGACCACGCCACGGCCGTGCGCTGGTTTGCGCTGGTGGCCGCCGTGCTTGCCTTCGTCGTCACGATCCCGCTCATCCTGGGCTTCGACAACAGCACCGCGGCCATGCAGTTCCAGGAGAATCTGGCATGGATCGAGCGCTTCAACGTGCGCTACCACCTGGGCCTGGACGGCATCTCGGTGTGGTTCGTTTTGCTGACGGCGTTCATCACCATCATCGTCGTGATCGCCGCGTGGGAAGTCATCACCGAGCGCGTCAACCAGTACATGGGCGCGTTCCTGATCCTCTCGGGGATCATGGTGGGTGTTTTCTCGGCGCTCGATGGCCTGCTGTTCTACGTCTTCTTCGAGGCCACGCTGATCCCGATGTACATCATCATCGGCATCTGGGGCGGGCCGCGTCGGGTGTATGCGGCGTTCAAGTTCTTCCTCTACACGCTGGCCGGCTCCTTGCTGATGCTGATCGCGCTGATCTTCCTGTACTTCAAGTCGGGCAGCAGCTTCTCGATCCAGACCTGGCACAGCGTGCCGCTCACGATGACAGAGCAGACCTTGCTCTTCTTCGCCTTCTTCGCGGCGTTCGCGGTCAAGGTGCCGATGTGGCCGGTGCATACCTGGCTGCCGGATGCCCACGTCGAGGCGCCTACGGGCGGGTCGGTGGTGCTGGCGGCGATCATGCTCAAGCTGGGTGCTTACGGTTTCCTTCGGTTCTCGCTGCCGGTCGCGCCCGATGCGAGCCATCAGTGGACCTGGGTGGTGGTCGGCCTCTCGCTGATCGCCGTGGTCTACATCGGCCTGGTGGCGCTGGTTCAGCAGGACATGAAGAAGCTGGTTGCCTATTCGTCAATCGCCCACATGGGTTTCGTGACGCTGGGCTTCTTCCTGTTCAACGAACTCGGCATCTCCGGTGGCCTTGTGCAGATGATCTCGCACGGGTTTGTCTCGGGGGCGATGTTCCTGTGCATCGGCGTGCTGTACGACCGCGTGCATTCGCGCGAGATCGCAAGTTACGGTGGTGTGGTCAATACCATGCCCAAGTTCACGGCCTTCGCGGTGTTCTTCGCTATGGCCAATTGCGGCCTGCCGGGCACAGGCGGTTTCGTGGGCGAGTGGATGGTCATCCTCGGCACCGTCAAGGTCAACTTCTGGCTCGGTGCGCTTGCGGCCACCACGCTGGTGTTCGGCGCTGCCTACACGCTGTGGATGGTCAAGCGCGTGTACTTCGGCCCGGTGGCGAACGAAGACGTGCGTGCGCTCGAAGACATCAATGCGCGTGAGTACCTGATGCTGGCGGTGCTGGCGATTGCGGTCATGTGGATGGGCCTGTACCCGAAGCCGTTCACCGACACCATGCATGTGAGCGTGACCGAACTGCTGAAGCACGTTGCCCAATCGAAGCTCAATTGAGCGAAGCTGAACTGAGCGCAAGAACATGAACGACATGAACTGGCTGGCCATCTACCCCGAGCTCGTGCTGCTGGGCATGACCTGCTTCGTGGCCATGGTGGACTTGTGGGTCACGCACCCGCGCCGCACGCCGACCTACCTTCTGACGCAGGCCACGCTGGCCGTGGTGGCGCTGATGCACTGGCTGTATTTCGACGGCGGTGTGGTGCTCTATGGAATGCAGCGCATGGTCGTGTCCGATCCGCTGGGCCACTTGCTGGGTGCGTTTGCTGGCGTGGCCTTGATGATCGCGCTCGCCTACGCGCGCCCCTACGCCGAGCATCGCGACATCCTGAAGGGTGAGTTGTTCACGCTGAGCCTCACCTCCTACCTTGGCATCTCGGTGATGCTCTCGGCGAACAACTTCCTGATCGTCTACCTGGGTCTGGAGTTGATGTCCTTGTCGCTCTACGCGCTGACTGCCCTGCGCCGCGACAACATCGAAGCCACCGAGGCCGCGATGAAGTACTTCGTGCTGGGTGCGCTTGCGAGCGGCTTCCTGCTCTACGGCTTGTCGATGATGTACGGCGCAACGGGCTCGCTCGACATCCCGCAGGTCTTCAATGCCATCGCCACGGGGCAGATCAACAAGGCCGTACTGGTGTTTGGCGTGGTGTTTGTCGTCGCGGGTTTGGCATTCAAGCTTGGCGCGGTCCCGTTCCACATGTGGATCCCCGACATCTACCACGGTGCGCCGACGGCCGTGACGCTGTTGATTGCCGGTGCCCCGAAGCTTGCCGCCTTTGCCATCACCTTCCGCCTGCTGGTGGAGGGCATGTCCGGTGTCGCAACCGACTGGCAGCAGATGCTCATCCTGTTGTCGGTGGCTTCGCTCCTGGTGGGCAATCTGGCTGCCATTGCGCAGTCCAACCTCAAGCGCATGCTGGCTTACTCGACCATCGGGCAGGTGGGTTTCATGCTGCTCGGCTTCACGCCGACCGTCATCTCCAACAACACCTTCTCTGCGGCGAACGGCTACTCGTCGGCGCTGTTCTACTTGGTCAGCTACGTGCTGACCACGCTGGGTACTTTCGGCGTCATCATGTTGCTGTCTCGACTTGGCTTCGAGAGCGAGAACATCGATGACTTCAAAGGGCTGGCCAAGCGCAGTCCCTGGTATGCGGCCGTGATGGCGGTGTTCATGTTCTCGCTGGCCGGTATTCCGCCGACCGTCGGTTTCTACGCCAAGCTGGCCGTGCTTCAGTCGCTGGTGTCGACCAACGACAGCGCCTACATCGTTCTGGCAGTCGTCGCCGTGTTGCTCTCGTTGGTGGCGGCCTACTACTACCTTCGTATGGTGAAGGTGATGTATTTCGACGAACCCAAGGAAACGGCACCCATCTCCACTACCGGCGAAGTGCGCGTGCTCCTGTCACTCAACGGCGCTGCCGTGCTGGCCTTCGGCATCCTTCCGGGCTGGCTGATGACGCTGTGCGCCAACGCGGTTCTGCAGGCCCTGAAGACTTGAACGCCACGCCATGAGTGACGGCGTGAGCAAGGTTGACGACGACGCGCACCTGCGCGAGCAACAGGTCAGCACCAGCCAGGTGTACCGAGGGCACTTTCTCGACGTTCGGCGCGACGAAGTGCGCCTGCCCGATGGCGGCCAGGCTGCTCGCGAGTACATCGTCCACCCCGGCGCGGTGATGATCGTTCCGCTGCTTGATGACGGGCGCGTGGTGGTGGAGCGCCAGTTCCGATACCCGATGGGCCGGGTGATGCTCGAGTTTCCGGCCGGCAAGATCGACGCGGGCGAGCCGCCCTTGCAATGCGCCATTCGTGAGCTCACCGAGGAGACGGGCTACACCGCACGGGAGTGGGCGAGAGCGGGGATCCTCCACAACGCCATAGCTTATTCCACCGAAGGCATCGAGATCTGGTTTGCCCGAGGCCTGGAGCTCGGTGACCGCAGCCTCGACGCAGGCGAGTTCCTCGATGTGGACACGAGCAGCGTGGAAGCGCTGGACGACATGGCTCAGAGTGGCGATCTCACCGATGCCAAGACGCTGATTGGCCTCATGTGGTTGCAAAGTTGGCGTTCTGGCCGTTGGCAAATCACCTGGCAAGCTGCGCCAACTGCATAGCTGTCCATAATTCGGTGCCATGAAGGTCCTGAACCTGCGCTGCACCCACGATCACCAGTTCGAAGGCTGGTTTGCGTCCGAAGACGACTTTCAATCGCAGTTCGATCGCGGTTTGGTCGAGTGCCCTCTGTGCGCCGACAAGGCCATCAGCAAGATGCCGACGGCGCCGCGTCTGAACGTCTCGGGTGCGCGTGGGGCCGACCCCCAGAGCAGCAATCCGCCTGGCATGACGCCGGAGGCTATGACGATGCAGTCGATGTGGCTGCGTGCGGTGCAGCACGTTCTGGCCCACACCGATGACGTCGGTGAGCGTTTCGCGGAGGAAGCTCGCCGCATTCACTATGGCGAGGTGGAGGAGCGTGCAATTCGTGGTCAGGCCAGTCGCGAAGATGCGGTGGTCCTGCAGGAAGAGGGCATCGAGGTGATGTCGCTGGCCTTGCCGGCCGGCGCGAAGGGCCGCATCCAGTAAGCGCGAAGCCGAAGATGCGGCGCCGAGTTCTCGGCGCCTCAGAGCATGCGGCCGGGGTTCATCGTGCCTTGCGGGTCGAGCGCGCGCTTGATGGCCCGCATCAGTTGCATGGCCACCGGTGACTTGCGCGCCGCGAGCTCGTCGCGTTTGAGCGCGCCCACGCCGTGCTCGGCGGAGATCGAGCCGCCGTATCGACTCACCGAGTCGTAGACGATCCGGTTCACCGAAGGTTCGTGCTGACGCAGGAAAGCCGCGCCGTCCGTGCCCACCGGCGCCTGCAGGTTGTAGTGCAGGTTGCCGTCTCCCAGGTGGCCGAAGTTCACCGAGCGCGTGCCGGGGTGGGCTGCCTGCAAGGCCGCGTCGGTAGCTGCCACGAAAGCGGGGATGAGCGACACCGGGATCGAGATGTCGTGCTTGATGTTCGGGCCTTCCTCCGGCTGTGCGAGCGGGATCGACTCGCGCAGGTGCCACATGGCGCGCGATTGATCGATGCTCTCTGCGACCGCGGCATCGCTGATCAGCGCGCGTTCGATGGCTGATTCGAGCAGGGCTTCGAACAAGCCCCGCGCGTGCAGTTCGCCCTCGGTGTCGGATTGCTCCAGCAGCACGGTCCAATCCGACGCGGGCAGCGGCTGGCGCAGTTGCGGGAAATGCTTGCGTACGAGCGAGAGCGAGAAGCGGTTCATGACCTCGAAGCCCGTCAGCCCGGCACCGAGCCGGGCTTGCGCCATCTGCAGCAGGGAAACGGCGGCTTCCAGCGAGGGCAGGGCGGCGAGCGCGGTCATCCGCGCTGCGGGTTGCGGATGCAGCTTCAGCGTGGCGGCGGTGATGATGCCCAGTGTGCCTTCGCTGCCGATGAACAGATCGCGGAGGTCATAGCCGGTGTTGTCCTTGCGCAGGCCGCTCAAACCTTCCCACACCTCGCCCTGAGCGGTGACGACTTCAAGGCCGAGACACAGTTCTCGCGCATTGCCATAGCGCAGGACTTGCGTGCCGCCAGCGTTGGTGGCAAGGTTGCCACCGATGGTGCAACTGCCCTCGGCAGCAAGGCTAAGCGGGAACAGAAAGCCTCGTGCGGCGGCAGCTTCCTGCACGGCCTGAAGCACGCAGCCGGCCTCTGCCGTGAGGGTGAGGTTCGCGTCATCCAGTTCGCGTACGCGGTTCATGCGACCCAGGCTGAGCAGCACCTGCGAGCCGCTGGCATCGGGCACGGAGCCGCCGACCAGCCCGGTGTTGCCGCCCTGCGGAACCAGGCCGGCGCCATAGCGCGCGCAAAGCCTGACCACGCCGGCGACTTCAATGGTGGTGGCCGGGCGCACGACGGCCAGTGCGCGGCCGCGGTAGCGCTTGCGCCAGTCGTGTTCGTAAGCAGACAGATCGCCGCCGACCAGCACATGGGCTGCGCCTACCGCCGTGCGCAGGGCCTGCAGCAGATCGCTCATGGCGCGACCGATCGCCCCTTGGCCTGTTTCAGCCGCCAACGCACATGCATGGCGCAAGCCGTGAAGAGCACGAGGCACAGCAGCACCTCGATCACGGCCAGCGGCACGCTCGGCCCGCGGTCGCTGGTGGCGCGCACCACGCCTTCGGTGAAGTAGATCCACACCAGCAGGCTGACCCAACGGTAGGTGTACATGCGGTTCTTGAGCAAGCCTGCGAGCGGCAAGGTGAGTGGCAGCGCCTTGAGCGCGAGCCAGGTGCCGCCGGGTCGCAGCGGGGCCAGCCACAGCTCCCATGCGATGCACAGAACGATCAGGGCCAGCAGGCTGGCGACGGCAGCCGCGCGTGTGCGGTTGACGAAGGGGGGAATGGCGTCGGGGGCGGAGGTAATCACGGTGGCTATGATGCCGCAAATGAATGTGCCGACCCCTTTCAAGCAGAGCATGCAGGAGCGCATCGCTGAGTTGCTTGAGACTCTTCAGCACTGGCCATGGCGCGACACCCTGCGCACGCTTCGCCAGCGCTTCCGCGAAGATCGCCTGGGCCTCACGGCCGGCAGCCTCACCTTCACCACGCTGATCTCGCTGGTGCCGCTCGTCACGGTCATGCTGGCCTTGTTCACCGCGTTCCCGATGTTCGCCAAGTTCCAGGACTCGCTGAACAAGTACTTCCTGCAAGCCTTGGTGCCCGACAGCATCGCCAAGCCGGTGCTGGGCGCGCTGACGCAGTTCGCCACCAAGGCAAACCGCCTGGGCACGTTCGGTCTCGTGCTGCTGCTTTTCACGGCGCTCGCGTTGATGCTCACCATCGACCGCACGCTCAACAACATCTGGCGCGTGCGCACGCCGCGGCCGATCGCTCAGCGCGTGCTGGTCTACTGGGCGGCCATGACGCTCGGCCCCTTGCTGCTGGGCGTGAGCCTCACGATGACCTCATACGCGATCTCTGCGGGCAAGGGCTTCGTGGGTACGATGCCAGGGGGTGTGTCGTTTCTGCTGAACACGATCGAATTCGTGATGCTCTCGGGCGCCATGGCCAGCCTCTTCCACTATGTGCCCAATACGGTGGTCGAGTGGCGGCACGCCTGGGCGGGCGGGATTTTTGTGGCGGTGGGCATCGAACTCGCCAAACGTGGCCTGGGCCTGTATCTCGGCAGCGTGCCCACGTACAGCACGGTCTACGGGGCTTTTGCCACGGCGCCCATCTTGTTGATCTGGGTCTACCTGAGCTGGGTCGTGGTTTTGCTCGGGGCGGTGATCGCGGCCTACGCACCGAGTTTGCAGATGAGGGTGGTGCGGCGGCCCGCAGTGCCGGGTTATCGGTTCCAACTCGTGGTGGGCATGTTGCGCGAGTTGTGGCAGGCCCGTTCGGCCGACGACCACGGCCTCAGCGCCGCGCGTTTGTCACGCCGCCTTCGCACCGACCCGCTGCAGATAGAACCCTTGCTCGATGCTCTGGTCGAGATCGACTGGGCGGGCCGGCTCGACGAAGACGGCAGCGCGCGTTATGTGCTGCTGTGCGACCCGGCCACGACGAAGGCGAACAAGCTGCTGGCCAAGGTGCTGGTGGAGCCCTCGGTCGAACTGCAGGGTTTCTGGCGCCACGCGGGCTTCGACGAGATGACGCTGCAAGACCTGCTCAAGCCTGCGCCTGTTGCGCCTGCGGAGCTGCCCGCCCGCGCATGACGCGGTCCTTGCCCTGGCGCTTGGCTTCGTACATGGCCTCGTCGGCGAGCTGCAGCAGCTTGAGGGGCTGCTGCGCATCGAAGGGTGCAAGCGCGTAGCCAATGCTCGCGCTCACCGATTCGGTCGTGACGCTGTGCACGGCGGCCAGCATGTGCATCGCCAGCGTGTCGGCACCAGCCGGGTCGCGTAGCGCGGCCAGAACCAGGAACTCATCACCGCCGAATCGGCCGACGGAATCCTCGGCGCGCACTGCACTTTGCAGCGCCTGCGCCACCGCCACGAGCAGGGCGTCGCCGGCTCGGTGCCCGAGCCTGTCGTTCACGGCCTTGAAGCCATCGAGATCGACGAAGAACAGCGCCACCGGAGTCTCTGGGGCGGTGGCCATGGCGGATTCGAGGCGATCCATCATCGTGCGGCGGCTCAGCACGTCGGTGAGCGGGTCGCGCTCGACGCTGCGCTTGAGGTTCTCCTGGCTGAGCGTCAGTTCATGCACGTCGACCGTCACCGTGTACAGGCCGGCAATGTCGCCGGTGCTGTCGAAGTCCGGTACGTAGCTGGTCCGCACCCAGCGCGGGCCCTGCTCCGGCAGGTCGACCAGGCGGGTGTACTGCACCGTCTTGCCTTCGAGGGCGCGTTCGAAGTAGGCCTTGTGCTCGGCCCAGCGCTGCGCGCCACGCACGTCGCCGATCGTGCGGCCGAGCATGTCCGCGGGGGATTGGCCGGTTGCGTCGATATAGGCCTTGTTGACGAAGCGCAGGACGAACTCGCGATCGACGTATGTGAGCGGGTAGGGGATGTTCTCGGTGAAGTGAGCGAGGCGCTGGCGCGCCGCCGAGAGTGCTTCGCGTTCGAGCACGTCCTGGTGGATATCGACGGCAATCGTGAAGACGCTTTCGACCTCGCCGTTCGAATCGGCGTCAGGGAACACCTGGATCCGTGCCCAGCGCACCGCCTCGCGGTGGGTCAGCCTGCGCTCGTAGTGCACCGTCTGCCCGGCGAACGCCTGCCCGAAGGCGGCGTGCGCGCTGGCCCATGCGTCGTCACCGAACAACTCTTGCAGGGTGCGGCCGATCAGCTCATCGCGGCCCCGGCCGGCCCATTGGAGATAGGGCGTATTGCAGAAGACCAGGCGGTTGTTGCGATCCCAGCGCCCGATGGGCAGATCGATGGCGTCGACCAGGCGCTCGATGTGCGCGAGGCGGTCGGTTGTCGGCAGGAGATGGGCTGACATCGCGAGCGAACTGGCAAGCGGGGTACCGCGGGGCTGACGGGCGGGTATGGGGGCGATCAGGGAAAGTGGGTCAGAGCGATCTGATCACAGCCGGATCTTGCCAGTCCAGATGTCCTTGTACATGGCCCAGTCGCCCATGAAGCTGAACAACGGGCGCTTGAAGGACGCAGGCTTGTTCTTCTCGAATCCGAAGTGCCCCAGCCAGGCAAAGCCGTAGCCGCACAGCAGGCCATAGAGGAGGTAGATCGGTTCACCCCGAACGATTGCTGTCGCGAAGCAGATCAGTGCGAGGGTCGAGCCGATGAAATGCAGCCGGCGGCAGGTGCGGTTGCTGTGCTCGCTCAGGTAGAAAGGGTAGAACTCATTGAACGTCTTGATCGTCTTGGGATCGACGGGTGCGGAGGTACTGCTCATGATCGGCTCGCACAAAGAAAGGATTGGATGCCATTCAACACCGCATCGGGCATCTCCCCCATCAGGGAATGCCCCGCGGGGAGCGTGACGCATTCCGCGCCGAGGGCGGCGGCCAGCGCCGAGGCGGCCTTGGGGGGCGTCATCTGGTCGTACTCGCCGAGGATCAGGCGCGTGGGGCAGCGTACGTTGGATGCTGCTTCCAGGCCGCCTGCATAGGCATCGCAGACGAGGAAATCCTGATGAAACAGGTTGCCGTGGCCCGCTGCTGCGTAGCCGGCCTGCATGCGGCGCATCAGCGCGCGGTTGCCGCCTTGCAGCCAGAAGCCCGGCGCGGGCGCAGAGGGCGTGGCACCCAGGGTGGAGTGCGAGAAGGCGTTGACCATGTCGATGGCCTTCAGCGGGGCATCGAGCGAGGTGCTGAGCAGCGCGGGTGTCACCTTCATCGGAAAGGCCGCTCCGACCATGACCAGGCGGCTCGCGCGCTCGCCCAGGCGGGCCGCGGCATCCAGCGCGATCAGCGAGCCCAGGCTGTGGCCGACCAGCGCGGTGCGCTGCACGCCGGCTGCGGCCAACAGATCGACCAGCCACCGGGCCGCGTCTTCCACGCTCACCAGCGCGGGCCCCGGGCTGCGCCCGTGCCCGGGCAGATCGACCGCGAGTACGGCATGGCCATGGTGGGCGAGGGCGCGCGTCTGCAGCCCCCAGACGCTGTGGTCGTTGAGCGCGCCGTGGATGAAGGTGACGACCGGCAAGCCGGCGTCGAAGGGCTTGCCACCCGTATACGCAAACGCCTCGCGGCCCTGGACGTTGAGCTTCATGCGCCTGCCTTCTGCGCGGCCTTCAGTGCGCGGGAGAGGTCGTCGATCAGGTCGTCGGCATCTTCGAGCCCGATCGACAGGCGGATCGTGCCCTGAGTGATGCCCGCCTGCGCGAGCGCCGAGTCGTCCATACGAAAGTGAGTGGTCGACGCCGGGTGGATGACGAGAGAGCGGCAGTCGCCCACATTGGCAAGGTGCGAGAACACCTTCAATGCTTCGATGAACGCCTTGCCTTGGGCGCGATTGCCCTTGAGGTTGAAGCTGAAGACCGAACCACAGCCGCGCGGTAGCAGCCTAGCGGCGAGCGCGTGGCTGGCGTGGCCCGGCAGTTCGGGGTACCCCACGCTCTCGACCATCGCATGCGAGGCGAGGTGTTCGACCACCTTGCGTGTGTTGCCCACGTGGCGCTCCATGCGCAGCGACAAGGTCTCGATGCCTTGCAGGATCAGCCAGGCGGTGTGCGGGCTCATGCAGGCACCGAAGTCGCGCAGCCCTTCGCGGCGCGCGCGCAGCAGAAAGCCACCCACCGTGCTCTCTTCGGCGAACACCATGTTGTGGAACCCCGCGTAGGGCTCGCTCAACTCAGGGAAGCGCCCGCTTGCAGCCCAGTCGAACTGACCGCTGTCCACCAGCACGCCGCCCACGACGGTGCCATGGCCGCTCAGGAACTTGGTGGCCGAGTGGTAAAGCAGGTCGGCGCCATGGTCGAAGGGTTTGATGAGGTAGGGCGATGTGAGGGTCGAGTCGACCAGGAGGGGCAACCCACGCTCGTGGGCGATGGCACTCACGGCGGGGATGTCGAGCACGTCGAGCCCCGGGTTGCCGAGCGTCTCGCCGAACAGCAGCCGCGTGTTGGGGCGAATTGCATTGCGCCAGCCGTCGATGTCGCCCGGCTTGACGAACGTGGTCTCGATCCCGAAGCGCGCGAGCGTGTAGTGCAGCAGGTTGTGCGAGCCCCCGTAGAGAGCGCTGCTCGACACGATGTGCGATCCCGCCCCCGCCAGGGTGGCGATGGCGAGGTGCAGCGCGGCCTGGCCGCTTGCGGTAGCGATCGCACCCACGCCGCCTTCGAGCGCCGCGACACGCTCTTCGAGCACCGCAGTCGTCGGATTGGAGATGCGGCTGTACACATGCCCTGAGCGCTCCATGTTAAACAGCGCGGCCGCATGGTCGCTGCTCTCGAAGACGAAGCTGGTGCTCAGGTAGATGGGTACGGCCCGCGCACCCGTGCTGGGGTCGGGTGTCGCGCCGGCATGCAGCGACAGCGTGTCGAAACCGGGGTCGGAATGGCCGGGCATGGCAGTTCTCCGTGCGGAGTTACGTCTTTTGCTGCAAACCATTGTGGGCTAATATGAACCGTCACCTGCCCGGGGAGATCACCATGAAAGTCGCAGACATCCTGCGTGTCAAAGGCGGCACGTTGTTCACCACCACGCCCGAGAACGCACTCGGCGAAGCGGTCCAGATCATGTCGGAGCGCGACATCGGCTCGCTCGTGGTGATGGATCACGGTGACCTCGTGGGCATGCTCACGTTTCGCGAGGTGATCCAGGCCGTCGTGAAGAACGGCGGCACGGTGGGCAACACACGTGTGCGCAGCGTGATGGACGACCACCCGCTCACCTGCACACCTGAGACCGAGATCGACGAAGTGCGCCGCATGATGCTCGAGCGCCACGCTCGCTACATGCCGGTGATGACCCAGCGCACCCTCATGGGCGTGATCTCGTTCTACGACGTGGCCAAGGCCGTGGTCGAAAGCCAGGACTTCGAGAACCGCATGCTCAAGGCGTACATCCGCGACTGGCCGGTCGAGGATGACAGCCCCCCAGTCGCTGTCGCTCCTGCCCCCGAGGGGCGCCAAGCTGACGTCCGGGCAACCCGTACGTAGCTTGTGGCTTGAGGGGCGCTTCGCTGCGCTCGCGCGGAAGGCATGTGTGCTGCTCGTAAAATTGCCGGTTCTTGCGCGCACCCTCCAAGGTTTCCATGTCCGGCAGCACCCTCGGCACCCTGTTCTGTGTCACCAACTTCGGTGAATCCCACGGCCCGGCCATCGGCTGCGTGATCGATGGGTGCCCCCCGGGCATGGCCTTGTCCGAGGCAGACATCCAGCCTGAACTCGATCGCCGGCGCCCGGGCACGTCGCGCCACGTCACGCAGCGCAACGAGGCCGATGCGGTTGAAATTCTCTCGGGCGTGTACGAGGGCAAGACCACCGGCACGCCGATCTGCCTGCTGATCCGCAACACCGATCAGCGCAGCAAGGACTACGGCAACATCCTGCAGACATTTCGACCGGGGCACGCCGACTACACCTACTGGCACAAGTTCGGCATCCGCGATCCGCGTGGGGGCGGCCGCTCGTCGGCTCGCCTGACTGCGCCCACCGTGGCGGCGGGCGCGGTCGCGCGCAAGTGGCTGCAGCAGCAGTACGGCACCACCTTCTCCGGCCACATGACGCAGATCGGCGAGATCGAGATCCCGTTCGAGTCGATGGCGCATGTGCCGAACAACCCCTTCTTCGCGGCCAACGTCAGCGACATCGCGCGTCTCGAAACCTACATGGATGAACTGCGCAAAGCCGGCGACAGCTGCGGCGCGCGGCTGTCGGTGCGCGCGCACGGCGTGCCGGTGGGCTGGGGCGAGCCTCTGTATGACCGGCTCGACGCCGACATCGCCAAGGCGATGATGGGCATCAATGCGGTCAAGGGCGTCGAGATCGGTGCAGGGTTCGCCAGCGTGGCGCAGCGCGGCACGACGCATGGCGACGAGCTCTCGCCCGAGGGCTTTCGCAGCAACAACGCGGGCGGCATCCTGGGCGGCATATCGAGCGGCCAGGACATCACCGTGTCCATTGCGATCAAGCCCACCAGCTCGATCCGCAGCCCCCGCCAGTCGGTCGACTTGCAGGGCCAGCCGGCGACGGTCGAGACATTCGGGCGCCACGACCCCTGCGTGGGCATCCGTGCCACGCCGATCGCCGAGGCGCTGCTCGCGCTCGTCCTGATGGATCACGCATTGCGTCACCGCGCGCAATGCGCCGACGTGAGCGTGCCAGGCGCGCCGATCCCCGGCCAGGCCGGCTGAGGCGATCGAAGTCGCGCCGCACCGCCCTGTCCTAGGGGGATTTGCCGGGGCAGCTGGCCACTAAACTGCGCATTCCTTTGGCCCCGCCTGTCGCACGCCGGCACGGTTCGGGCCGCTCAAACTGCAGTTTGTCGCAGCGTGGCTGGCGCCAGGTAACCCCGCGCCTAGACTGCCGGCCGTGACCAGATCAGACAAACAACCGGCGCGGCCTCACAAGGGCCCGCGCCCACAGGAGTGAACGGGATGGGAATGAACAAGCGCCGCCTCTGGATCGGCAGCGGCATTGCGGCATGCGTGCTCGCCGGCATCGCCCTGGCGGTCGTATCGAGCAGGGGGGATGGAGCGAAGCGCCCGCCCTCCGGCGACAGCAAGAAGCCCGAGGTCCCGTTGGAGTTCGCCGCCGGCGAGGTGGTGCGGCCCGTTCTCACCAGCATGCCGCTGGTGATCGAGTTCTCGGGTCCGTTGGTGGCTCCCCGCACGGCGATCGTGCGTGCCAAGGCGCCCGGAACCCTCCTGAGCCTGGCGGTTTCCGAAGGCAATCGGGTGAAGGCGGGGCACATGCTTGGCCAGATCGACCTGGCTGACCTGCACAGCCGCGTGACCGAGCGTAGCGCGAGCGTTGACGCCGCGCACGCCGCCCTCGTCGAGGCCGAGCGCCAGCACGCTGCCAACGAGGGCCTGGCGAGCCAGAGCTTCATCTCATCGACCGGCCTGGAGTCATCGAGAGCGCGGCTCGAATCCGCCCGCGCGCAGTACAAGGCGGCTCAGGCGCAACTCGCCACCGTGAGGCTGGGCGTGAAAGAGGCTGCCTTGATTGCACCTATCACCGGCATCGTCGGGAAGCGATATGCCGTGCCGGGAGAAAAGGTCAGCGCCGAGCAGCAACTGCTGTCCGTCGTCGATCTCTCATCACTCGAACTGGCGGGTTCGGTCGGCACCTACGCGGTGGCCCAGCTCAAGCCCGGGCAGGAGGTCGATGTGCAGATCGAGGGAGCCGCGCAACCGGTGAAAGGACGCATCGACCGAATCGCTCCCGCGGCCGAGGCGGGAAGCCGCTCGATCGGCGTCGTGGTGGCGCTGGACAACAAGACTGAGCAGTTTCGCGCCGGGCTGTATGCCATGGCGCGCGTCGTGCTCGCAGACGACACGCAGCGCCTGACGCTGCCGGTGGCTGCGATCGGCACCACGTCCGGTCAGGAACAGGTCTGGGTGATCGAAGACGGCGCCTTGCTGAGGCGATCCATCACCACCGGCCGGCGCGATGACGCGACGGCCCGGGTCGAGGTGCTGAAAGGTCTCAAGCCCGGTGCGACAGTGCTTGCCGCTCGTTTCGACAATCTGCGCGACGGCGCCAAGGCGTCGGTGGCAGCGCCCAAGGCGGCTTCGGCGGCGTCTGTGTCGATGGCGGCGGCCTCGAGCCCTGCGCTGAAATAAGGGGCCGCGACATGTGGATGACCCGTGTGGCGATCAACAACCCGGTCTTCGCCACCATGGTGATGGTCGCGCTGTGCGTGCTCGGCCTGTTTTCGTACAGCAAACTGGGGCTGGAGCAAACGCCCGACGTGACCGTGCCGGTGGCATTTGTCGACGTGGCCTACCCGGGCGCCTCGCCCGAGGCGGTCGAGCGCGAGATCACCAAGCTGATCGAGGAGTCGCTCAACAGCATTGCGGGTGTCAAGCGGATCACCTCGCGCAGTTTCGAGGGCCGCAGCCAGACGAGCGTGGAGTTCACGCTCAACGCCGACATGGCGCGAGCCATGCAGGACGTGCGCGACCGCCTGGGCATGGTGCAGGCCGCGTTCCCGAGAGACGCGAAGATGCCCACCGTCTCGCGCTTCGACAGCGAGAACGACCAACCGGTGGTCGTGATGGCGCTGATCTCCAAGACTCGCAGCCCGCGTGAGCTGTCTCTGGTGGCCGACCAGATCGTGAGCAAGCGGTTCCAGCGGGTCGAAGGCGTTGCCATGGTCAACATTTCAGGCCTGACCAAGCGCGAGGTTCGCATCAATCTAGATGCTGCGCGCCTTCGCGCCTATGCCATCACACCAGCCGACGTAAGCGCGGCGCTGGCCGCCGCCAACTCTGACCAGCCCGTGGGCTTGCTCACCAACTCGACGCAGGACGCCATCCTTCGCGTCGAGGGCCGCGTGCGTGACCCCAAGCAGTTCACCGAGGTGGTTGTCGCGCATCGCGGCGGGTCGCCTGTGCTGTTGGGTGACCTGGGCGAATTGATCGAGCGCGAGCAGGAGCCGGAGTCGATCTCGCGCATCAACGGCCAGCCGGCCGTGACGTTCAATATCTTCAAGCAGCAAGACGCCAACATCGTGACGACGGGCGAGGCGGTGAAGGAGGCGAGGGCGGAGCTGGAGAAGTCGCTGCCGAGCGGCATGGAGCTCAAGCTCATCTACGCCAACAGCGACTTCGTCAAGAACTCGCTCACCGGCCTGCAGCACACGCTGATCGAGGGCGCGCTGCTGACGGTGGCGATCGTGTTCCTGTTCCTGCACTCCTGGCGCAGCACCATCATCACCGGGCTCACGCTGCCCATTGCGGTGATCTCCAGCTTCATCGCGGTGTACGCGTTCGGCTTCACGCTGAACTTCATGACCATGATGGCGCTCAGCCTATGCATCGGGCTGTTGATCGACGATGCCATCGTGGTGCGCGAGAACATCGTGCGCCACGTTCACATGGGCAAGGACCACCACACCGCTGCGCGAGACGGCACCGACGAGATCGGCCTGGCCGTGATGGCGACCACATTCGCCATCTGCGCGGTGTTCGTGCCGGTCGCGTTCATGGGCGGCATTGTCGGCAAGTTCTTCTACCCCTTCGGCGTGACGGTGGCGGTGGCAGTTCTGATCTCGCTCTTCGTGAGCTTCACGCTCGACCCGATGCTGTCGGCCGTGTGGCACGACCCACCGAGCAAGCGCCTGCGCAACATGCCTGTGATCAAGCAGTTGATCTCGGGCACCGACCGCGGCCTCGACCTGATGCACTCGGCCTACGAGAAGCTGATCCACTGGGCCTTCTCCAAGCGGCGCTATCGGCTGTTCGTGCCGCCCATCGCGGCCTACGCGCGGCCGGTGGTCGATGGCAAGCGCGACCGTACGCAGCCGCGCCGCTGGCGGTGGCTCACCGTGTCGCCGCGCGGGCTCATCCTCATGGCGGGCGGCCTGAGCTTCGTCGTGGCCTTGATGCTCGCGCCGCTGGTGGGAACGGAGTTCATGCCGCAGACCGACCAGGGGTTCACCCAGCTCTCGTTGCGCATGCCGATCGGCTCAAGCCTTGTGCGCAGCGACGACAAGGTGCGGCAGGTCGAGGAGATCGTCTCCACCTTCCCCGAGGTGGCGAGCGTCTCCACCAACGTGGGCGGGCAGGGCAACGGCTTCTCGGTCGGCCGCGGCCAGGCCACGCTGAACATCGGCCTCGTGCCGCGCGCGCAGCGCAAGCGCACCCAGAAGCAGGTGGAAGACGCGATCCGCGAGAGCATCGCCAAGATCCCCGGCGTGGAGGTCTCGGTGGGCTTCAACCGGCCGATCTACGTGGCGATCCTGGGCAGCGACCCGGAGGGCCTGACCCGTGTGGCGCAGGAGTTCGCCGACAAGGTCAAGAAGATCCCTGGCATCGTCGACGTCGACCTCTCGGCCAAACCCGGCCTGCCGGCCTATGCCGTGCGGCTGCGCCCGAGCGCTGTTCGCGAGCTGGGCTTGACGGCCCCGCAACTGGCTTCGTCCTTGCGAGCCTACGTGAATGGCGACATCTCCACCTACTGGACCACGCCCGACGGCGAGCAGGTGCAGGTGCTGTTGCGGCTACCCGAAGCCCAGCGTGAACGGGTGGCGCAGATGCGTCAGCTGCCGGTTGCCTTCACCAAGGATGGCACCCCCATCACGCTCGAGAGCGTGGCCACCATCGACCCGGTCTCGAACCCCGATGTGATCCGGCGCCAGAACCTGCAGCGCCGCGAGGCGATCTTTGCCGGGGTGCAGGGCAGGCCATCGGGCGATGTGGGCAACGAGGTGCAAAAGCTCGTGGCGCAGACGAACCTGCCGCCGGGGTTCAGCTTCGACGTGGGTGGCGACACCAAGGAGCAGGCGGACGCCACAACGGCCATGCTCGGCGCCATGCTGCTGGCGGTGGTGTTCATCTACATCGTGCTGGCCAGCCAGTTCGGCAGCTTCCTGCAGCCCATCGCGATCATGGCCTCCCTGCCACTCTCGCTGATCGGCGTGATGCTCGCCCTGCTGTTCTGGCGCTCCACCTTGAACATCTTCTCGATGATCGGCCTGGTGATGCTGATGGGTCTGGTGACCAAGAACGCGATCCTGCTGGTGGACTTTGCCAACCACGCTCGCAAGGCGGGCGCGAGCATGGAAGAGGCGGTGATGCAGGCGGGCCTCACCCGCATGCGGCCGATCCTCATGACGACGGCGGCCATGGTGTTCGGCATGCTGCCCCTGGCGCTGGCGTTCAACGATGGCGGCGAGATTCAGGCGCCGATGGGGCGAGCCATCATCGGCGGGGTGATCACGTCGACCTTGCTCACGCTCGTCGTGGTGCCGGTTCTGTATTCGTACCTGGCGAGAGACCGGAAGGCGAAGGCGCAGGTCGTGAAATCGGCGGTGCTGCCGGGTGACCTGATCGCGAAGTAGAACCCGCCGGCTCAGCTGCTACCGCGCACGACGAGCCGGTAGCCCACATCGACGTGCGTGCGTTGCAGCGGCTCGCGTCGCATCAGCTGCAGGAGCATCTGCGCCGCCTGTTCACCGATCTCGGTGCGCGGTGTGTGCACCGTCGTGAGAGGCGGCAGCATCTGGTCGCTGCCGTTCAAGTCGTTGAAGCCCGCCACCGCGACGCGCTGGGGCACGGGGACGCCCAGGCGCAGCGCTGCCAGCAGGCCACCCTGGGCCAGGTCGTCGTTGCAGAAGAAGATCGCGTCCACCTCGGGGTTGTTCTTGAGCGTGTGCTCGAACAATTGGCCACCGAGCGCGAGCGATGAGCGCTCGGGGTTGAGCAGTTCGAGCTTCGGGTCGTAGATCCCGGCGTCGCGCAGGCAGCGGCGGTAGCCCTCGGCGCGCTGCATCACACGTGGGTCGAGTTGGGCCGCCACAAAGGCGATGCGCCTTCGGCCGCGCGCCATCAGGTGTGCAGTGATGGCATGCCCCGCCTCCGCTTGCGAAAAGCCCACGCTGTGAACGCCTTCAGCCGTGGTGGTCTCCATCACGTGCACGCACGGAACGCCGCTCGCGGCAATGAGGCGGCGGCTCGCCTCGGTCCGGTCGAAGCCGGTGACGAGCAAGCCGGCGGGCCGATGAGCCATGTAGCTGTGGAGCAGCTGTTCTTCTTCGGCTGGGTCGTAGTGGGTCACGCCGATCAGCGTCTGGAAGCCCGCCGGCAGCAGGGTGCGATGCACGGCTTCGAGCAGGTCGACAAAGAGCGTGTTGGTCAGCAGCGGGATCAGCACCGCCACGTGCGAGCTGCGGCTGGACGCCAGCGCCCGGGCGGCAGGGTCGGGCACGTAGCCGAGCTGCTGGGCAGCGGCCCGCACGCGTTCCACCAGCTCGGTGGCGACGCTGCGTTCGCCGCGCAGGGCACGCGAGACCGTGATCGGGCTCACGCCGGCGGCCTTGGCGACGTCGCCGAGCGTGACGCGCCCAGTGGCACGAGGGCGTCGGTGAGATGTCATGGGCAAGAAGATTGCGGGTTATCCCGCATGGGTAGGAGATGAATCGGCGCCTAGGATAGCGCTATCCGATGGTGCGCGACAAGTCGTGCAAGAGGGCGATGCACCAGCAAGGATGAAATTACGTCATCGGCCCAAGAGCAGCGTTTGGGCTGATTATTTCGAATCCACGAGATAGCGCTATCCAAAACCCGGACTCCTCAGCATGTTCACATCCGCTGTCTTCATGGGTGTCGCCGGTTGCGGCAAGTCGAGCGCCGCGGGGGCGGTCGCGGCCAGGCTGGGCTGGCGGCTTGTCGAAGGCGACGATTTCCACTCCGCTGCCAGCAAGGACAAGATGCGCGAGGGCATCGCGCTCGACGACGCCGACCGCGCCGCGTGGTTGGCCCAACTCGGCAGCCTGCTCGCCCAGGCGCAACAGCGTGGGGCACCGATGGCGCTGGCCTGCTCGGCCCTCAAGCGCAGCTACCGCGATCTGCTGCGCAGCCGCTGCGTCGGGTTGCGCTTCGTGTTTCTGGAGATCGACAAGCCGCACGCGCTCGAACGCGTGGCTGCGCGTGCTGCCGAGCATCTCTTTCCGCCAAGCCTGGTCGACAGCCAGTTCGCCACGCTGGAGCCACCGCACGGCGAGCCGGGTGTGCTGTGCGTCGACGCACTGCGCGATCGTGAGGACCTGGCCCGCGAGATTGCCGAGTGGCTCGTTCCTGGGAGACCCGCATGAACAACCCTGCCCCGAGAGATCGCATGCAGCGACTCGCCGAAACGGCCATGGCCATCACCCTGGGTGTGATGGCTTGTGCCGTGTTCATCAACGTGGTGCTGCGCTACGGATTTGGCAGCGGCATCGCGGCGAGTGAAGAGCTCTCGCGCCTGCTGTTCGTCTGGATGGTGTTCCTCGGCGCCACGGCCGCGTATCCACTCGGCGAGCACATGGCGTTCACCAGCCTGTTGCGCCCCTTGCAATCCAGGCCGGCCGTGTTGAAGGCGATGACGAGCGTGATCCATGCGCTGGTGGTGCTGAGCTGCGCGCTGGTGGGGTGGGGCGCTTGGCAGCAGGTGGTGGTGGGGCTGGACAGCCAGAGCGTGGTGATGGGTTACCCCATGGCGCTGTTGCCCTTGCCTGCCTTGCTGGCGTCGGCGGCCATCGGCGTGATGGCCTTGGTCAATCTGCTTCGCGGCAAGGGCATCGACTTCGGTCACGAGGCGGAGGTTGAATGAACGAAGCACTCGTCGCTGCCATCTTCATCGTGGCCATGCTGGTGTTCATGGGCATCGGCGTGCCCATGGCGTTCGCGCTCGTGCTCACCGGTGCGTCGATGGCCTGGGCGCTGGGGTTCTTCGACACCCAGCTCTTTGCGCAGAACCTCGTGGCGGGTGTCGACAGCTTTCCGCTGCTGGCGGTGCCGTTCTTCATCCTCGCGGGTGAGCTGATGAATGCCGGCGGCATCAGCCGCCGCATCATCGAGATGGCGCAGGCCTGGGTGGGCCACATCAAGGGCGGGCTCGGGTTCGTGACCATCGGCGCGGCCATCCTGATGGCCAGCATGAGCGGCTCGGCGCTGGCCGACACCGCGGCGCTTGCCACCATCCTGCTGCCGATGATGCGAGCGCATGGCTACCCGATGGCCACCTCGGCCGGGCTGATGGCCTCGGGCGGGATCATCGCGCCGATCATCCCGCCATCGATGCCGTTCGTGATCTATGGCGTCACGACCAACACCTCGATCTCGCAGCTCTTTCTCTCGGGCATCGTGCCGGGGCTGTTCATGGGGGCCGGGCTCGTGGTTGCATGGAAGCTGCAGCTTCGCAAGCTCGACCTGCCGGGCGCGCAGCCAGTGCCGATGGCACAGCGCCTGCGTGCGACGGCCAAGGCGTTCTGGGCACTGCTGATGCCGCTGATCATCATCGGCGGCATGAAGAGCGGCTTGTTCACCCCGACCGAGGCGGCGGTCGTGGCCGCGTTCTACGCGCTCGTGATCGCCTTCTTCGTGCACCGCGAGATGACGCTCGGCCAACTGCACGGCGTGCTGGTGCGTGCGGCCAAGACCACCGCCATCGTCATGTTCCTGTGCGCCGGCGCGCAGGTGGCGAGCTACATGGTCACCCTGGCCGACCTGCCGGCCACGCTCACCGGCTGGCTGGGCCCGCTGGTCGATCACCCCAAGGTGTTGATGGCCGTGATGATGCTGGTGCTGGTGGCGATCGGCACGGCGCTCGACCTCACGCCCACCATCCTGATCTTCGCGCCGGTGATGCTGCCCATCGCCGTCAAGGCCGGCATCGACCCGGTGTATTTCGGTCTGATGTTCGTGCTCAACGGCGCCATTGGCCTGATCACGCCGCCGGTGGGCACGGTGCTCAACGTCGTGGCCGGCGTGGGCCGCATGCGGCTCGACGAGGTGATCCGCGGCGTGAACCCGTTTCTCATCACCTACGTCGCAATCCTCGCGCTGTTCGTTGTGTTCCCGCAGATCGTGATCGCGCCGCTCGCGTGGCTGCGCTGACTTGTTGATCCCCACCAGAAGGAGACATCCATGAAGACCCTGATCCGCCGCTCTTTGCTCGCCATCGCCGTGCTGCTGGCCACCGCGTCCATCGCGCCCGCCTTCGCGCAGGACATCAAGCCGCGCCTCATCCGCTTCGGCTACGGCCTCAACGAGCAGTCGAACCAGGGCCGCGCCACCAAGGTCTTCGTCGACGAGGTCGAAAAGCTCTCGGGCGGCAAGATGAAGGTGCGCGCCTTCGGTGCGGCCAGCCTGGGCACCGACGTGCAGATGCAGCAGGCGCTGATCGGCGGCGCGCAGGAGATGATGGTTGGCTCCACCGCCACGCTGGTCGGCATCACCAAGGAGATGGCGCTTTGGGACACGCCCTTCCTCGTCAACAACGCGCAAGAGGCCGATGCGCTGCTCGACGGCCCGGTGGGCACCAAGGTGAAGGCCAAGCTCGAAGAGAAGGGCCTGGTCGGGCTCGTCTACTGGGAGAACGGCTTTCGCAACCTCACCAACAACAAGCGCGCGGTGACCAAGCTTGAAGACCTCGACGGCATCAAGCTGCGCGTGATGCAGAACGCGGTCTTCCTCGACAGCTTCAAGACGCTCGGCGCCAACGCCGTGCCGCTGCCGTTCAGCGAGCTCTTCACGGCGCTCGAGACGAAGGCGGTCGACGGTCAGGAGAACCCGTTCAACACCATCCTCTCGAGCAAGTTCTACGAGGTCCAGAAGTACCTCACCGTCACCAACCACGTCTACAGCCCGTGGATCGTGACCGTGAGCAAGAAGTTCTGGGATCAGCTCTCGCCGGCCGAGAAGAAGGTGCTGACCGATGCTGCCGTGAAGAGCCGAGATTACGAGCGCAAGGACACGCGCGACGAGGCCGCCAAGGCGCTGGCCGACCTCAAGGCCAAGGGCATGCAGATCAACGAACTCTCACCGGCCGAGGCAGGCCGCATGCGCGACAAGCTGGGTGCGATCAACAAGTCGGTGGCCGACAACGTGGGCCACGACCTGTGGAACGAGACGCAGGCGGAGCTCGCCAAGATCCGCAAGAAGTGAGGGGCTTGCGGGCTGGGGTGCGAGGCTTCGATACCTCAGCCTGAGCGGGCGGTGGCATGCGGCGGGCTAGAAACACTCTCAGTCCGCTCAGGCTGAGGTATCGAAGCCCTACTCAGCCCGTCGCACACCAACTACTGCGACACGTGGATCACATCCCGCACCACCGGGTAGATCTGGCTCTTCCACCGCCGCCCGCTGAACACACCGTAGTGCCCCACGCCGGCCTGCACGTAGTGCGTGCGCATGTAGGGCCGCAGGCTTGAACACAGGTCTTGCGCGGCCAGCGTCTGGCCGGTTGAGCAGATGTCGTCGCGCTCACCTTCCACCGTGAGCAGTGCCGTGCGACGGATCGCCGCCGGGTTGATGGTGCGGCCTCGGAACTTGAGTTCACCCAGCGGCAGCGCGTACTCCTGGAACACCAGGCTCACGGTCTCCAGATAGAACTCGGCCGGCAGGTCGGCCACCGCGAAGTACTCCTCGTAGAAGCGGCGGGTGTGCTCCGCCTTTTGCACCGTCTCTTCGTCTGGCTCGGGTTGCGCGAGGTTCTCGTAGTACTCCTTGAAGGCGTTCACGTGCCGCTCCTTGTTCATCGACATGAACGCCGTGAGCTGCATGAAGCCGGGGTAGACGCGCCGGCCGCCGCCTGCGAAGCGCCAGGGCACCTGGCTCACCAGGTTGTTCTCGAACCAGTCGATGCCGCGCGTCATGGCGAGTTTGTTGACCTCGGTCGGGCTGATTCGGCAGTCGATCGGGCCGGCCATCAGCGTGAGACTGAGCGGGGTGGCGATGTGGTTGTCCTCAGACATCAGCGCCACTGCGCTCAGTGCCGACACGCAGGGCTGGCAGATCGCCATCAGGTGAGCGCCCGGGCCGATCACGCCGAGGAACTCGATCAGGTGCTCGGTGTATTCGTCGAGGCCGAAGCGGCCCGCCGCGAGAGGCACATCGCGTGCGTTGTGCCAGTCGGTGATGTAGACGTCGTGGTCGGGCAGCACCGTCTCGACCGTGTCGCGCAAGAGCGTGGCGAAATGGCCCGACATGGGCGCCACGATCAAGACGCGGGGCTGCGGCGTGGCGAAGGTTTTCTCTTTCTTGAAGTGGAGCAGGGTGCCGAACGGGGTGACGTGGCTGGCTTCTTCGGTCACGGCGACGGGCTCGCCTTCGCAGACGACGCTGCTGATGCCGAAGGGCGGGCGCTTGTGGGTGATCTCGCCGAGCTTGATGACGGCGCACGCAGCGGCCACCTTTCGGTTGGCGTCCAGGCCGGCCCAGCCGTAGGTCTGGTCCTGCAACATCGGCAGGGCGTTCTTGGCCCAGGTGCGCAACGGCCACATCAGATCAGCGTGAGCTTGATAGGCCTGGTACATGAGGTCTCCTGCATTTGTAGATGCCCGTTCATCTGCAACTTGCGCGCCAGCATCTGCCCCGTTGCCATGCACAGAGATGGCACACGCCTTGCAGGTTGTACGTATCCACATCAACACCTCACCGAGGAGATGCCGCCCATGTCGCAAGTCGCCACCAAGGCACCGGCCAGGACGGCCGCCAAGACGACCAGCAAGCCGGCTGCGAAGCCTGTCGCTGCCAAGACGCCCGCCAAGGCATCCACCACCAAACCTGCAGCCAAGAAACCCGCCGCCAAAGCCGCTGCCGCCGCACGCAAGGCGAGCAGGCCGTCGGCCTCGCTGACGATCTCGAGCAAGAACTATTCGTCGTGGTCGCTGCGCGGCTGGCTGATGGCCAAGTTCGTGGGGCTCGACTTCGAGGAAGTGATGGTCTCGCCCGACGACGCCGACGTGCGCAAGGAGCTGCTCCTTCTCGCCCCGTCGATCCGGGTGCCATGCCTCACCCACGATGGCGCGAGGGTGTGGAACACGCTTGCAATTGCCCAGTACCTCAACGAGATCAAGCCCAATGCCGGCCTGATGCCGGACGATCGCATCGCCCGCGCGCACTGCCGCTCGATCAGCGGCGAGATGAACTCGGGCTTCTCGAACCTGCGCGCCTCGCTGCCGATGAATCTCAAGGCACACCACCCCGGCTACAAGATCTGGGCCGGTGCGCAGCCCGACATCGACCGCATCATCGAAATCTGGACCGAATGCCTGGCCACCTATGGCGGCCCCTATCTCTTCGGCAAGCACCGCACCATGGCCGACGCGATGTACGCGCCGGTGGCCACGCGCTTCCTGACCTACGACGTGAAGCTCAACAAGGCCTGCATCATGTACTGCCAGACCATCATGGCGATGCCAGAGATGAAGGAGTGGGTGGCGGCGGCCAAGGCGGAGCCCGACGACATCGAAGAGCTGGACATGGATTTCTGATCGAGCCCCCCAGTCGCTGACGCTCCTGCCCCAAAGGGGCGCCGCCCAGCGGACCGGCAGAGCCGGATCCGCGGGCGTTGCTTGATCGGTCGCTTGCTTCGCTCGCTCTATTTACTTCCAGGGGGTGAAGGGTGGTACCTCACACGGCGCGGGCATGTCGATCGTCTTGAAGTCCGCCGGGCTCACGATCTCCAGGTACTCCATGTCGGGCGAGTAGTCGAACAGGTAGTGCACGATGCCAGGGCGCTGGTGCACGCAGTCGCCTGCCTCGACCAGCGTCTCCTTGTCGCCGTACATGAACTTGGCCCAGCCCTTGGTCATGATGACGATCTGGAATTGCGCCTCATGGCGGTGCCAGCCGGTGCCCTTTTCGGGTGCCATGTTGGCCTTGACCAGGTGGGCGATGACCTTGCCGTGGGTCGCCTCGGCCACGCCCAGGTCCTTGTAGAGAAAGAAATCGCGCAGGCCGTCGGATCGCCACCCGGTGTCTGCCGGCTTCACGTGAGAAAACAGGGTCGTCGTCGTGTCCAACATCGCGGGCCTCCAGGGGTGCATGGATGCCGCGGCTCATGCATGAAGCGTTCCATCGCCCGTGCATCTTTTGAGGGCCCGCGCGGTGCCGGCTGCCGCGGACGCATTCACAATGCGCTGCCATGAACCCCTGGGGCGTGACCTCCACCTTCGCAGACGGCCAGCCTGCCGCCAAGGCACCACGCGCGACGCGCTTCGAGCGGCTCGATGCGCTGCGCGCCGCAGCCATCGTCTGGATGGTGGCCTTTCATTTCTGCTTCGACCTGAACCACTTCGGGTTCATCTCGGAGAACTTCTACCGTGACCCGTTCTGGACGGTGCAGCGCACGATGATCGTGAGCCTCTTCGTCTTTTGCGCGGGCCTGGGCCAGGCAGTGGCCTGGGAGCAGCAGCAAGGGTGGCCGCGCTTCTGGCGGCGCTGGGCACAGGTGGCGGGCTGCGCATTGCTGGTCAGCGCAGGCTCGTACTTCATGTTCCCGCGCAGCTACATCAGCTTCGGCATCCTGCATGGGATGGCGGTGATGTTGATCATCACCCGGCTCACCGCGGGTGCGGGCCGCTGGCTCTGGCTGATGGGCGCCGTGGCCGTGCTGCTACCGCACGTGGCGCAACACGAGTTCTTCGACACGCGCCTCACCAACTGGGTGGGCCTCATCACGCGCAAGCCCATCACCGAGGACTACGCCCCCGTGCTGCCCTGGATCGGCGTCATGTGGTGGGGCCTGGCCGCGGGGCAATGGGTGCTCAAGCGCCGTCGCGAATGGCTCACCGGCCCGCTGGCCAGCCCGATGGCACCACTGGCCACGCTCGGCCGCTGGTCGTTGAGCGTCTACATGGTGCACCAGCCGGTGCTGATCGGGTTGCTGATGGCCGTGCGGGCGATGCTGCCCGCCGGCTGATTTGCGCCGCCCTGTGCGTCGAGATGTCAGCCGCCCGCAGAGCCCGCCGGGGGCTTGCTCATCTGCTGCCGGTTCCGGATTTCCTCGAGCCCGCGTTTGCGTTCTTCCTCGGCTTGCGGCGTGCGGCACACGGTGGTCGCGATGTTCGAGCCCACCCGGACTTCTCGGCTGCAGACCGCCTGGTCGCTGCCTGCGGTGGCTTGATCCTGTTCTGGCTTGGAAGAATTGCTCGCGCAGCCCGCCATCAAGAGCAGCGGTAGAACGAGAGTGAGGTAACGAGACATCTTTGCTCCGGGTACGTGGGTGGCGCCATTGTGCCGTTCGCCCCGCCGGGGGGAGGGGGCCCGTGGCGTACGAGGCCCGCAAGATGCGGGCCTCGTGCCGATTACTTCTCGGATTGCGTTGCCTCGGATCGGACCGCCGCGCTATGACTCAATCGCGACCGCAACGCCGCTCGTTCACCAGGCAGCGGGCGTAGCCGGCGTCGGTCTTGAGCAGGTGGATCGCGCGGGCTACATAGGCGTCGTCGGCGCTGTCGGCGAACACACCATCCACGCCCAGCTTGTAGAAGGCCTGGTACTCGTTCACTGCGCTGCCGCCATAGTTGCCGGCGAGACGGCGCTGCTCGCTGCGGAAGGTGTACGGGTGCACCAGAAGGCCGGCCTTGTGTGCGTTGGCGACGATGTCGGTGGCCGGGAGCAGTTCGCGGTCGCGTTCGTCGACCACGCCGTCGCCGTTGCTGTCGGCGCAAGCAGAGCCGGCCAGCACCTTGCACTTGCTGCTGATGAGATAGGTCTTCCAGGGGCCGACGCCGTCTGCATACGTGCGTACCTCGGCCAGGCCCTGGGGCGTGAGCAGATCCTTGAACAAGCCGGCGCGGCCCGAGACCTCCCAGTCGTAGGGCTTGTCGTAGGGCTTGCTGAAGTCGAGCGAGCCATCCGCGTTCACGTCGTTGGCGTCCACCAGTTGCACCAGGCGAACACTGGTGCGCGAGCGCAGGTACTTCAGGTTGGCAGTCTCGAACGACTGGATGAACACCGGCGCGTTTCGGTGGTTCCAGCCCACGCGGCTGAGCGCTGCGAGCAATCGGTCTTCGAGCGGCAGGCCGATCTGCTGGTGGTAGGTGGGGTGCTTGGTTTCCGGGTAGATGCCGATCGTGCGGCCTTCGTCGCGCGATTTGCGCCGGGCGAGATCGATCACCTCGGCGAAGGTGGGAATCTCGAACTTGCCGTTGAAGGATGCGTCGCGGTCGCCTTGCGGTTGGATGGCGCGCAGCTTCTTGATTTCGGCCAGCGTGAAATCGCTGGCCCAGAACCCGTCGGTCGCAACGCCATCCACCACGACCGTGCGGCGGCGGTTGGCGAACTGCGGCAGGTCCTTCACGTTGGTCGTGTCGATCAGGTTGGGCTCGTGGCGGGCGATCAAATGGCCGTCCTTCGTGGCCACAAGGTCAGGCTCGATGTAGTCGGCCCCGAGTTCGATACCCAACGCGTAGTTCTCCAGCGTGTGATCGGGCAGGTAGCCGGTCGCGCCGCCGCGGTGTCCGATCACGAGAGGCGCTGGCGTACGGGCGTTGCGATCGTGGCTTCCATGGCGGTCGGAAGGGTCGGCGAAGGCGGGCGTGGCGAGTGCGGCGCAGCCAAGCGCAGCCACGAGCGTGCGTTGCAGGCATTTCATCGGGTTCATGCGAGTCCTCCTGGTTGGGTGCCGAACCATAGGACCGAGGAATGACACCTCCATGAACGCGGGTTCCGGCATGGGCCCTGACAGATATGTCAGTTGAAGCCGGGCGGCCGCGTCGATACCGTCGGGGCGGTGAGGAAAAGCAGACGACAGCAGCACAGCCGGGGCATGGCCAGGCGGGAGCACGAATGACGCAATCGAGCAACAGAGAGCTCCCCCTGGCCGGTATCGCGGTGGCCACCGCCGTGATCCTGGCCTTGGCCGGCTTGGCCTGGCACTTCGCGCGGCTGAGCGTGGACGCGGCGGCGCGGGTGGCGCATTCGAATGGTGTCAAGGTCGCCATCCACGAGCTGGAAGCCAGCCTCTACCGAGCCGAGGCCGGGCAGCGGGCGTTCCTCGCCACGCGCGATACGGTCTATCGCCGGGAGCGCAACCTGGCGCTCGATCTGCTCGACAAGAACATGGCGTCGCTTTCAGCCTTGGTTCCTGGCGACGCGGGCCAGGTCGAGCGTGCCGCCACGCTGCGCCGGGAGTTGAGCGTGCGCACCCAGCTGTACCGCCAGAACGAGGCGCAGGTGCTGCGTAGCGACGGCCGGGCGGGCGACGGGTCGGCCGATCGTCACATCGAGGTGGGAGCCCAGGCGCTGCAAAGTGTTCAGCCCATGATCTATGCGTTGGCCGATGCCGAGGATCGCTTGCTGGCGCAAGGCGAACAGCAGCAACGACAACACGCCCGCACCACCGGCACGCTCTTCGCGGCGTTCATGCTGGTGTTGCTGGTGGTGATGCCGGGGCTCTTGTGGCGATTGCACCGGGACAACACGGCGCGGCGTCGGGCCGAACTGCAGGTGGCCGAAGAGCGTGCCTTCGATGCCATGCACGCGCGCGCCCTGACGCTCTTCAATGCCGAGAACTGCCGCGAGGCCGTGCTTCAGGGCACGCTCTCGCTGTTGGCCGAGAAGCCGCAGTTTCAGGTGAGCGCTTTCTACGCGCACGAGGAGTGGGGCGGCGCGCTGAGCCTGGCGGCGTCTCGCGGAGTGTCGGCCGACATCCGGCCCACGCTCCGCCTGGACGAAGGCCTCGTCGGCACTGCTGCTCGTGAAGGCCGGCCGGTCTACATCGACTCGGGCGACGGCAGGTTCGATGACGCACACACCGAAACGAAAGGCCTGCGCATTGAAACCGGCCTGGCCACGCTGCAACCTGCCGCCTTGTTCATGTGTCCGGTCGAGCACCATGATCGACTGATGGGCGTGCTGGCCCTCTCTTCGGGTGCACGCCTCACGGCACGTGACCGCGAGTTCGTCGAGCGCTTGTGTGCCCAGCTCGGGGTGGCTTTGCACAACCTGGGTCAGCTCGAAGAGCTGTCGCTGCTCGCCGAGCAACTGCGAAGCCGTGGCGAAGACATCCTGCGCAAGAACGCCGAGCTGGAGCGAGCCAGCCGCACCAAGAGCGAGTTCGTCGCCAACATGTCTCACGAGTTAAGAACACCCTTGAACGCGATCATCGGCTTCTCGGAGATCATGAGAGACGGCCTGACGGGGCCGATGCAGCCCAAGCAGCGCGAGTATCTGGGTGACATCCATACCAGCGGCAGGCACTTGCTGTCCCTGATCAACGACATCCTCGACCTCTCCAAGGTGGAGTCGGGCCAGGTGTCGCTGGCGCTCGAGGAGATCGAACCATCGACCCTGGCCGCTGCGGCGCAGACGTTGATGCGCGAACGGGCCGACACCGCGCGCGTGCAGTTGAGCTTCAACTGCCCGAGCGACCTAGGGGTGCTCGAGATCGATTCACGCAAGGTCAAGCAGATCATCTACAACCTGCTCGCCAACGCGCTCAAGTTCACGCCCGAGGGCGGGCAGGTCTCGCTCGAGCTTGAGAAGGTGTCGCGCGACCACGTGATGCTCTCGCGTGACGGCTTGGGCACGCGCGTGTTCGAGCCGCTCGACCTCACGTACGCGTGCTACCTGGAGATACGTGTCAGCGACAACGGCATCGGCATCGCCGCCGACGACCTGGCCAAGCTCTTCCATGCCTTTGTGCAGATCGATTCATCGCTGTCGCGCCAATACGCTGGCACGGGGCTCGGCCTCACCATCGTCAAGCGCCTGACCGAGTTGCACGGCGGCGGGCTCACCGTGCGCAGCGTGCGCGGGGGGGGCTCGGTGTTCACCGTGTGGTTGCCCTGGCGTGACCCGGGTGCCGAACGGGCGGTGGCCGAAGAAGGTCTTGAAGATGATCGATCCGCTCGGGCAGGCCCAGCGACACAACCTGGCGCGCTCGATGACGTCGATCCGGGCGCCGCGCCTGAGGCGCCGCTGGTGCTCGTCGTCGAAGACGACCCGCGCGCAGCCAGCCTGATTCAGGCGCAGTTGCGCTCGCACGGCTATCGCCTGCGCTTCACCCGCACTGCCGAAGACGGGCTGGCGATGGCGGCGCAGCTTCGACCGTCTGCGCTGGTCCTCGACGTGGTCCTCCCCGGGATGGACGGCTGGGACATGCTGGCGCGGCTGAAGGAGCGCGATGAGACCCGCCACATCCCGGTGGTCATCACCTCCGTGACCGACGATGCGCGGCGCGGCTTTGCGCTCGGTGCGGCACAGGTGCTGGTGAAGCCGGTCCTGAAGCACGACCTGCTGGACGCGCTGGCCGCCGCCGGTCTGGACGAGCCCGACGGCGAGGCCTGCGTGCTGGTCGTCGACGACGACCCGAAGGCTGTCACCCTCGTCAGTGAGCACCTGTCGGCGGCCGGCTACACGCCGCTCGGTGCCTATGGGGGGCAAGAGGCGCTCGACGTGGCCTGCACCGACCCTCCTGCGCTCGTGATCCTCGATCTGACGATGCCCAGGGTGTCGGGCTTCGACGTGGTGCGCGGATTGCGGGCGCACCCGCTGACGTCTGATGTGCCCATCGTCGTGCTCACCGCCAAGACGCTGACCCCGGCCGATCGGGAACTGCTGCGCGGCCAGGTCCAGCAGGTGATGGAGAAGACCAGCTTCCACGCCGGCGCGCTGGTGGCCGAAGTGAAGCGGGCCTTGGTTGCGCGACGCCGGCGGCGCGAGGTGAGTCCCTTGTGAACAGGACCCAGACCAAGCGAAAGGTGGCAGCGCAATGACAACCATCCTGGTGGTCGAAGACGACCCGCAGAACCTCAAGCTCGCGGAAGTCGTCCTCACGCAGGCGGGCTACGGCGTGCTCTCGGCCGGCAGCGGCGAGGCCGGCCTGGCCATGGCGCGCGAGCGCCAGCCCGATCTGGTGCTCATGGACGTGCAGATGCCCGGGCTCGACGGCCTGGCCGTGACGCGACTCCTCAAGAACAGCCCCTGCACGGCACACATCAAGGTGGTGGCGATCACGGCGGCCGCGATGAAGGGCGATGCCGAGCGCATCTTGGCGGGCGGCTGCGATGGCTACCTCGCCAAGCCCTACCGCTACGAAGAGTTGACTCAGGTGGTTCAGGCCGCGCTCACCTGACGCGGGCGAACCGAGGCAACGCTGAACATGCCCCGCGCGGACGGCGCGTTTCTCGTCGACACGTTCAGCGTCGCCTGAGGGTAGGGGACTACCATCGGCGCATGAGCAAGATCCTTTTCGGCTTCCACGCCATCACTGTGCGCCTGAAGACGGCGCCGCGTTCGATCATCGAGATCCATGTCGACGCCACACGGCGCGACCAGCGCATGCGGCAGTTCGTCGAGCGCGCGAAAGAAGCCGGTGTGCGCCTTGTCGACAGCGACGACGAGCGCCTGCACAAGATGTGCGGGACACACCGCCACCAAGGGGTGGTGGCGCGCGTCGAAGCGGTCGCGATGAGCCACTCGATCGACGACACGCTCGACGCCATCGAGGGACCCTTGTTGCTGCTGGTGCTCGACGGCATCACCGACCCGCACAACCTGGGCGCCTGTCTGCGCGTGGCCGACGGCGCTGGCGCGCACGCAGTCATTGCGCCCAAGGACCACGCCGTGGGGGTCAATGCCACCGTGGCCAAGGTGGCCAGCGGCGCAGCCGAGACGGTTCCGTACTTCATGGTGACCAACCTCGCGCGCACGCTGAACGAGTTGAAGGAGCGTGACGTTCGCGTCATCGGCACGTCGGATTCGGCCGAGAAGTCGCTCTACGACATCGACCTCACGGGGCCAGTGGCCTTGGTGCTCGGTGCCGAAGGCTCTGGCATGCGCCAACTCACCGGCAAGACCTGCGACGAGCTCGTGCGGCTGCCGATGAAGGGCGCGGTCGAAAGCCTGAACGTGTCGGTGGCCTCCGGCGTGTGCCTGTACGAAGCACTGCGCCAGCGCGAGGCGCACGGGGGATCGCAGGATTGACCCCGACGGCCGCGCCCATGCACGATGCGCGCGCGCTGGTGCATGGCGCGCGCCGGCTGGCGGTGCTCACGGGTGCGGGCATGTCGGCAGAGAGCGGCATCGCGACCTTCCGTGATGCGCAGACCGGGCTGTGGTCGAAGTTCGACCCCGGCCAACTGGCCAGCCCCGAGGGCTTCCGCGAGAACCCGTCGCTCGTGTGGGACTGGTACGCCGAGCGCCGCGAGGGTGTCCGACGCGCGCTGCCCAACGAGGGACACGTCGCGTTGGCGGAGTTCGAGAGCCGTCATCCTGGGCGCCTGACGATCGTCACGCAGAACGTCGATGACCTGCATCAGCGCGCCGGCAGCACCGACGTGATCCGCCTGCATGGCGACATCCTGCAAGACTCGTGGCTCGATGCGGGGCGCTGCCGGCCCTGCGACATGAGCCGCGTGCAGCCCGGCAGCCCGCCGCGCTGTGCCGTGTGCGGCAACATGCTGCGACCGGGTGTGGTGTGGTTCGGCGAGATGCTGCCGGCCCAGGCGCTGGATCGCGCGCAACTGCTGGCCGAGAGCTGCGACGTGATGCTGGTCATCGGCACGTCGGGTGCGGTCTACCCTGCGGCGGGCTTTGCACGCATCGCGCGGCAGGCGGGCGCCAAGGTGATCATCCTCAACCCCGAGGCCAGCGAGATCGACAGTGAAGCGCACCTGTTGCTTCGGGGCACGGCGGCACGGATGTTGCCTATGTTGATGGGCCCGCTCGACCCGACTTGAAAGCCGCGCCATGCCCGTCATCGAAGTCCAGCACCCGCTCGTCAAACACAAGATCGGCCTGCTGCGCGATCGAGACATCTCGACCAAGCACTTTCGCGAACTGACCAACGAACTGGGCCGTTTGCTGGCCTATGAAGCCACGGCCGACTTTCCGCTTGAGAAGACCACCATCGAGTGCTGGAGCGGCCCTGTGTATGTCGATCAGGTCAAGGGCCGCAAGGTGACGGTCGTGCCCATCCTGCGCGCTGGCCTCGGCATGCTCGATGGCGTGCTCGACATGGTGCCCAACGCCAAGGTGAGCGTGGTCGGGCTGTCTCGCAACCACGAGACTTTGCAACCGGAGCACTACTTCGAGCGCTTCGTTGGTCACCTCGACGAACGCACGGCGCTCATCGTCGACCCGATGCTTGCCACTGCGGGCTCGATGATCGCGACCATCGATCTGCTCAAGCGCCGGGGCTGCAGCGATGTGCGTGCGCTGGTGCTCGTGGCTGCGCCCGAGGGCGTTGCCGCACTGCAAAAGGCACACCCAGACGTGCGCTGCTGGACGGCCGCCATCGACAGCCATCTCAACGAACTGGGCTACATCATTCCGGGGCTGGGCGACGCGGGCGACAAGATCTTCGGCACGAAGTAGGGTTGAAAGCCCGCACGCTGCTGCTGGTCAAGCGCTTGTCACGGGCATACCGGATATTCGGCTCCCCTGGTGCCGTGCGAGTGGCGCCGTTCCGATGGGAACGTTTACGTTTCTTCGCAGTCGGATGCTTGTTCGCTGCGAGGTACGCCGCTAAGGTTCTTGCTCAAAGCGCAAAGGAAGTCTGATGAAGAAACCATTTCGCTTCTGGATGACGAGTGGCGTGGCCATCATGGTCGCAGCAGTCGGCGGGGGTCGCAGCTTCGCCGCCGAGGAGCGCGTGGCGCCAATCCGCGTGAGCAGATTCAGCGTGACCGAGACCGTGCACCGAATCGAGGCCACAGCCCAGCGGCACGGCATGCATGTGCTGGCCTGCTTGCCGGACCAGGCCAACAGGCTGACCGGCGAATCGCAGCACTATCTGATCGTGCTCGAGTCCTCGCAGGGTGGCACGCCGGTTCAGATGGTCACGGCCGATTCGCAGCCCGATCTGCTGCTCAGCGTGTACCTGCGGCGTGATCGCCAGGGCGGCACCGAGATCTTCCTGCACGAAGGCGCGCTGCGTGATCTGCCTGAAGACTTGCCTGCCCAGGTGCAGGGCGATCTGGCCGAGTTGCCGGCGATGCTGGACGAGGCCTTGCGAGCTTGAATGACGACCCCTCGCGAGACAGTGCGCGCGGCGCACCGCGACGGCTCAGACCCGACCGCCGCTCTTTCGCATCTTGCTCTGCGCCCACAGGCTGAGCGCAATGGCGACAACTGTCCAGGCCAGCCCGATCCAGTGCAAGCTGCCGTACACCTCCTGACCTGAGTGGCCAAGGGCCGTGTGCGCCGCCACCACCACGCCCCCGCCGGCTGCGCCCACCGCTTGCCCGAGGTAGATGGCCGATGTGTTGAGGGCCATCAGTGCCGTGGCCAGCTCCGGGGCGGCCAGCCCCAATCGGGCCTGCTGCGCCGAGTTGGAGGCGAATCCGCCCAGGCCCCAGGGCACCATCACCAGCGCGACTGCGATCACGCTCGTCGCAAGCGGCCATACCAGCATGCTGAGAGCCATGGCGCTCAACGAGAGCGCCACGATGCGCGCAGCCCCCACCTGGTCGATGTAGCGCGACAGCAGCAGGTTGCCGAGCAGGCCAAAGGCACCGAACCAGAAGAACAGGAAGCTCGTCTCGGCGGCGTTCGCGCCGATCACCTGCCGGTAGTAGGGGGCCATGTAGGCAAAGAGCGAGAACTGACCCGCGCCGGACAGCGCGGTCACCAGCACGATCGCCATCAGCACCGGGTGCGTGAACACCTCGCGCCAGGTGGCCAGGCGCATGGCGGGCGGCTTGACGCCGTCGGGCATCACCTTCCACACCCACCACGCCGCGCCACCCGACAGCAGCGTGACGAGCCAGAAGGCCCAGCGCCAGCCGAACTGCTCGCCGATGAAGCTGTGCACCGGCATGCCCACCACAGAGGCGACAGACCAGCCCAGAAAGATGAAGATGATGGCGCGCCCGCGTTCCTCGGGCGGGGCCACATAGCCGATGGCGGCGGCGGCCTGCGGCGTGAACACCGAGGCCGCGATCACGCACAGCGCGCGAAGCGGCAGGAGCAAGGCGTAGTTGGGGACCAGGGCGCACAGTGCGTGGCCGATGGCGAACCACACCAGCGAAAACGTGAGGAGACGGCGCCTGTCCCAACCCCCCACCAGCGCCGCGACCACCGGCGCGCCGAAGCACATCAGCACCGCAGCCACCGAGATGAGCTGGCCACCCAGCGCCACGCTCACCTCCAGGGATCGCACCAGATCGTTGAGTGACCCGGCCACGACCATGACGCCGCAGCCGATGGAGAAGTTGCCGAACATCAGCGCCCAGCGGGCGCGGGCGAGTTGCTGGTGAGGCGTGAGAGCGCTCGCCTGAGCAGCGCTCATCCGCGCAGCACTTTCAATGCGGCGGGGTTGATGATGCCGGTGGGGTTGCCGTTGACGAAGTTGACGACGTTGTCGAACGCCGCACCGAAATACTGCTCGTAGCTGTCCTGCTCCACGTAGCCGATGTGGGGCGTGCACACCGCGTTCTCGATCCGCAGCAAGGGGTGGCCTTGCAGGATGGGCTCGGTCTCGAAGACGTCGACCGCCGCCATGCCGGGGTGACCGCGGTTCAGCGCTGACACCAGCGCGCCTTCTTCGATCAGCTCGGCGCGCGAGGTGTTCACCAGCAGCGAGGTGGCCTTCATGCGCGAGAGATCGTCGAGCTTGACGATGGAGCGCGTGCTGTCCGACAGGCGCAGATGCAGGCTGAGCACGTCGCTGGTCTCGAACAACGCTTCTCGCGATTCGGCCGTCGCGACACCGGCGGCCCGAGCACGTTCGCGCGAGGCATCGCCGCCCCACACGATCACCTCCATGCCGAAGGCCTTGCCATAGCCGGCCACCAGTTCACCCACCCGGCCGTAGCCCCAGATGCCGAGCGTCTTGCCCTTGAGCAGCATGCCGATGCCGAAATTGGGCGGCATCGAGGCCGATTTCAGCCCCGACTGTTGCCACGCCCCGTGCTTGAGGTTGCCCACGTACTGGGGCAGGCGGCGCATCGACGCCATGATCAACGCCCAGGTGAGCTCGGCCGGTGCCACCGGCGAACCCACGCCTTCGGCCACGGCAATGCCAAGGCGCGTACAGGTCTCGATGTCGATGTGCGGGCCGGCGCGGCCGGTCTGCGCAATGAGCTTCAGCTTGGGCAGCTTCTCGAGCAGTTGCCTCGGGAAGTGCGTGCGCTCGCGGATCGCCACCAGCACTTCGGCATCGCGCAGGCGCACCGACAACTGCCCGATGCCTTTCACGGTGTTGGTGAAGACCTTCGCGTTGAGCTCCTCCAGGCGATAGGCGCACTTGAGCTTGCGGACCGCGTCCTGGTAGTCGTCGAGGATGATGATGTTCATCACGGAACACTGCTGAGAGGGACGAAGCATTGTGCCCGCTCCCGCAGTAGCATGCGACCTGCAGAAACACGGAGACACCATGCAAAACACCATGTACACCGCCAGCGTGCCGGTGTTCGTTCGCAAGCTCGGCAGCCTGAGCAAATGGATCGACAAGGCCGAGGCCCACGCACAGGCCAAGAAATTCGACGGCAGCGTGTACCTTGTGGCTCGCCTGGCGCCCGACATGTTGCCCTTCACCAAGCAGGTCCAGATCGCGTGCGACACCGCCAAGTTCTGCATCGCTCGCCTGGCCGGCATCGAGGCGCCCAAGCACGACGACAGCGAAGCCACCCTGGCGCAACTCAAGGAGCGTATCGCCTCGACCATCGCTTTCGTGAAGTCGGTGCCCGAAGCGCAGATCGCGGGCTCTGATGCCAACGACATCGCCGTGCCGCGCCGCGACGGCACGATGATGATGAAGGGCGAGGCCTACCTCAATCACTACGCGCTGCCCAATTTCTACTTCCATGTCACCACCGCCTATGGCTTGCTGCGCCACAACGGCGTGGAGTTGGGCAAGGGCGACTTCTTGGGCCTGACCTGATTTGCTGGCCAACCTCGGCATTCACGACCTGTCGCTCTTCGTGGTGGCAGGGCTGCTGCTCAACCTCACGCCAGGCGCCGATCTGCTCTATGTGGCAGGCAGCGCCGCCTCGGGCGGCCGCAGGGCGGGCGCGATGGCGGCATTGGGCATCGGTGCGGGTTGCCTCTTCCATGTGACCCTCGCGGCGCTGGGCTTGTCTGCGCTGCTCGCCGCCTCTGATCTGGCTTTCACAGCGCTGAAGTGGGTGGGTGCGGCCTACCTGGTCTGGATGGGCGTGGGCATGCTGCGCGCGCGTGAGAGCGGTGCGCCGGCGAGCGCTGCGCCTGCCGAGCAGCGGGGGCAGGGCGTGTTCTGGCGCGGTGTGCTCACCAACGTGCTGAACCCCAAGGTGGCCTTGTTCTTTCTGGCCTTCCTGCCGCAGTTCATCGCGCCGGGCAGTGCCCACCAGGCCTGGGCGTTCGCGTTGCTGGGCATCGTGTTCACGCTGAACGGCACGCTCGTCACACTGGCATTGGGCTGGCTGGCCGGTATGGCGCACCAGCGTTGGTCGGGCAACCGTCATGCAGCGCGCTGGGGCCTGTGGCTGAATCGCGCGGCGGGTGCGCTCTTCGTGGGCATGGGTGTTCGACTTGCAATCGGTGGCCGCTGACGAGTTGCCGGTTCCTTGGAGATCGAGTCTTATGAAATGGCTGCGCCGCATCGTGCGGGGTGTCTTGCTGGTGGTGGTGCTCGTGGCGATCACGCTCTTCGTGTACAGCCGTCGTGCGTTGCCGATCACCCAAGGAACGCTGACGCTGCCCGGGCCGACGGCCGAGGTGCGCATCGAGCGCGACGAGCACGGCATCCCGACCATCAAGGCGTCATCTCGGGAAGACGCCATGTTCGGCCTGGGCTACGTACACGCCCAGGATCGCCTCTGGCAGCTCGAAACACACAAGCGGATCGCATCGGGACGCCTGGCCGAGGCCTTTGGCGAGTCGGCCCTCGAGACGGACAAGTTCCTGCGCGCTCTCGGCGTGCGTCGCATCGCGGCCCAGCAGTACGCGCAGGTGAGTGCCCCGGCCCGTGATGCCCTGGCGGCCTACGCCGCCGGGGTGAACGCATTCGTGCAGAACGAACTCAGCGCCCGCCCGCCTGAGTTCATGCTGCTCGGCGTCCAGCCTGAACCCTGGGTGCCTGAAGACAGCATGGCCTGGGCGACCATGATGGCCTGGGACCTGGGCGCCAACTGGTCGGCCGAGCTGCTGCGCATGCGGGTCTCGCTCAAGCTGCCGGTGGAGCGCATCAACGAGTTGCTGCCGCCGTACGAGGGCGACAAGCCTCTGCCCACCGCAGACTATGCGGCGCTGTTTCGCGGCCTCAAGGTGAGTGGCGAGATCGGCCAGCAGGCGCTTCTTTTCGCGCCGGAGTCGGGCGTGGAAGGCGTGGGCTCCAACAACTGGGTCGTGGCGGGGTCCCATACCGAATCGGGCAAGCCGCTGCTGGCCAACGACCCGCACCTGAAGCTCACATCGCCTGCGCTGTGGTACCTGGCTCGCATGGAAGCCCCCGGGTTCAAGGTGGCGGGTGCGACCATGCCGGGGTTGCCCTTCGTGGTGCTAGGCCAGAACGAGCATGTGGCCTGGGGCTTCACGAACACCGCGCCCGATGTGCAAGACATGTATCTCGAGCGCATCAAGCCCGATGACTCTACGCAGTACCAGACACCCGACGGATGGGCCAGGTTCCAGACCTTCGAGGAGATCATCAAGGTCAAAGGCAAGCCTGACGTCACGCTGCTGGCCCGCGCCACGCGCCATGGGCCTGTGATCTCCGACTCAGGTGCTCCAGCCACGACCGGCCTCACCGGGCCGACCTCGAAGCCGAGCTATGCCCTAGCGATGCGCTGGACGGCGCTCGACCTGGACTCCGGCACCATCGACGCGGCGATCGAGCTGAACACCGTGCGCAGCGTGGCCGAGTTCGTGGCTGCCTCCAGCAAGCATCTCGCGCCCATGCAGAACATGGCCGTGGCCGACGACCAGGGCCACATCGGCGTGGTGTCTGCCGGGCGCGTGCCGGTGCGCAAGCCTGAGAACGACCTCAAGGGCCTCGTGCCCGCGCCCGGCTGGGATGCGAAGTACGACTGGGCCGGCGTGCTGGAACCCACCTGGACGCCGAGAGAGATCGATCCGCCGCGCGGCTGGATCGCCACCGCCAACCAGCGCATCCACCCGGTCGACTACCCCCACTTCATCACCAGCGAATGGGCGGCTCCGTACCGCCACCAGCGCATAGAGCAATTGCTCGCGGCCAAGCCGAAGCACACGCTCGCGAGCCTGCGCGAGATCCAGGCCGACGTGTATTCGATCGGCACGATGCGCCTGATGCCCATCCTTCGCAAAGCCACCTCTGCGCACCCGCTGGCCGAGGCGGCGCAGCGGGAACTGGGGTCGTTCGGTGGCAAGGTCACGGCAGACAAGGCCGCCCCGCTGATTGCGTGGGCCTGGGCGCGACAGCTCACGCAGGGCATCTTCAGCGACGAATTGGGTGAGCCGCTGTACCGCCAGCAGATCGCCACGCGCAGCTTCCGTGAGGCGCTGGAGGGCGTGCTGGAATCAGGCAACGCTTGGTGGTGCGACAACAAGGCCACGCCAGTGGCCGAGAGCTGCGGCGAGCAGGTCAACCAAGCCTTCACCCGTGCGCTCGACGAGTTGCAGGCCGCCCACGGTTCGGACGTGTCGAAGTGGCAATGGGGAAAGGCGCACCAGGCGCGGAGCGAACACCGGCCGTTCAGCCGCGTGAAACCGCTCAACCGCTGGTTCGAATCGCGCACGCCGGTGGGGGGCGACACCTACACCGTGGACGTGTCCCGCGTCAGCCTGCGGCCCGACCCGACGACGGGCGAGTTGTACCTGGATGAGCACGGGCCGTCGTTCCGGGCGCTCTACGACCTGGGCGACCCGGCCAACTCACGCTTCATGCAATCGAGTGGGCAGTCGGGGATCGTGTTCTCGCCGCTGTATCGGGCGTTCGTCAAACCCTGGGCGCAGGTGAAGGACGTGCCGGTCTGGGTCGGTGAGGCCCGGCGCACGCTGATACTGAAGCCGCGACCCTGAGGGAGGGTTGCCAGCGGGGCGCTCAGGGCGCTTCCGGCAGCGTGTAGTCGAAGGTGTAGAGATGCTGGCCGTCGACGATGTCAATGGCCAGCCTGCCGGACAGCCCCGTGAGTTCGCCGGTGCCCGAATCTGGCACCACCGTGACGACAAGCTGTGGCGCACCGCGGTCCATCACACCGGTGTGTTGGAGGACGAAGCTCCCCCGCCTGCCGTGCAGGTTGCCGGCCACGAATTCGAGCGCGACATAAGCGGCGGACCCGGTCACAGCGGTCATCGCGGAGAGCATTTCACCCCGGCCCGTGCCTTGTAGATCGCCGCTGAACGTCTTGTCGAGAGACATGCGGCCCAGGCCCTCGCCCGAGTGAACCGTGGCTTGCGGGGTGAGCTTGACCTCGAAAGACCCGGTGGCGCGGATGCGGAGCATGCCTGCCTGCCTGCCTTGATGACCGCGATCAGACCTGCCCGAACAGCGCCTTGCGCTGGGCGGTGTACGTCCACCACGGGGCGGGGGCAGCGCCGCTCATGAAGTCGGTGGCTGCCATGAAGGTGTCCAGCACGCAGGGGTCATGGCGCTGGCCCGTGACGTCGCACAGCTTCTGGTACAGCACGAAGGCATCTTTGCCACGCAGTTGCTGCGGGTGGGCAATGCCGATCAGGCGCAGGTCCTCGGCCAAGGCCGGGCCGATGTTGGGCAGTTGCTCCAGGCGTTCGCACTCTTCGGCGCTGTGAGCCTTGGGCGACTTGATCGGTCGGATCGATTTGCTCGACACCATGAGCGCCTCACATCAGCATGTTGTTGCGAATCAAACCCACGGCCAGGCCTTCGAGCTCGAAGTCGACATCGCCGAACGGGATGACGATGGGTTGGAAGTCAGGGTTCTCGGGCAGCAGCTCGATGCTGGTGCGTGTGCGCTTGAAGCGCTTCACGGTCACCTCATCACCCAGCCGCGCCACGACGATCTGGCCGTTCTTGGCGTCCTTGGCCTTCTGCACGGCGAGCAGGTCGCCGTCCATGATGCCGGCGTCGCGCATGCTCATGCCCTTGACCTTGAGCAGGTAGTCGGGACGGCGCGGGAACATGCTGGCCTCCATGAGGTAGGTCTGGTCGATGTGCTCCTGCGCGAGGATCGGGCTGCCGGCCGCTACGCGCCCGACCAGCGGCAGCGTGAGTTGCGACAGGCTGGGCAAGGGCAGGCTGAACTGCTTGCCGCGACTCTCGTTGAGCGCACGCAATGTGTCAGACTTCAAACGGATGCCTCGCGAGGTGCCGCCCACGAGCTCGATCACGCCTTTGCGGGCGAGGGCCTGCAAGTGTTCTTCGGCCGCGTTGGCGGAGCGAAACCCGAGTTCTGCAGCGATCTCGGCGCGGGTGGGTGGTGCGCCGGTGCGCTCGATGGCGCTTTGCACCAGGTCGAGAATCTGCTGCTGGCGATCGGTGAGTTTGGGCGCTTCGTACATGGCGATCCTTGTGGATACGGGGTGGGCGCTGCGGCTGTGGTGTACAACTGAATTTCCATCCAGTGGCTGTATTTTCATCCAGCTTATCAAAAAATGCAAAAAGACGCACACCTGATCGTGGTCCTGGGCACCGGCGGCACCATCGCCGGCACGTCGAGCGTGGCTGCTGACAACCTTGGCTACACGGCGGCGCAGATCGGTGTCGATCAGCTGGTGGCCGCCGTTCCCGAGTTGGCTCGCCTGGCAGTCGAGTGCGAGCAGGTGGCGCAGATCGACAGCAAGGACATGGGGTTTGCCGTGTGGTGCGCATTGGCGCTGCGCGCGGCGCACCACTTGGCGCGGCCCGAGGTGGCTGGCGTGGTCGTGACGCACGGCACCGACACGTTGGAGGAGACCGCGTACTTCCTGCAACGCGTGCTGGCACCGGCCAAGCCCCTGGTGCTGACGGCCGCGATGCGCCCGGCCACGTCGTTGCAAGCCGATGGCCCGCAGAACCTGCTCGACGCGGTTCGTGTGGCGGCGCATGCGGGGGTGAGCGGCGCCGTCGTGGTTGTCGCAGGGACCATCCACTCCCCCCACGCCGTGCGCAAGGCTCACACCTACCGGCTGGATGCCTTCAATTCCGGCGAGGCGGGGCCGCTGGGCGTGATCGTAGAAGGGCAGGTGCGCCAATGGCGTGTTTGGCCGCAGGGTGGCGCGCTCGGTGTGCAGGCTCTGCCTGAAGACGAGAAGGCGTGGCCGTACGTCGAGATCGTCGGCAGCCATGCCGGAGCAGGCGGCGCGGCAGTGCGCGCATTGCAGGCCGCAGGCGTGCAGGGTCTGGTGGTCGCTACCACCGGCGGCGGCACAGTCCACCAAGAACTCGAAGCGGCCCTGCAAGAGGCGCAGGGCCGCGGCGTGCGGGTGCTTCGCAGCAGCCGTTGCCTGGATGGGCAGGTGTTCGAGAAGGCCGGCGACACCTTGCCGTCGGCCGGAGAACTCACGCCGGTCAAGGCGCGGATCGAGTTGATGCTCTCGATCCTGGCGGAGCTCAGACCACCGTCAGCGTGACGTCGATGTTGCCGCGGGTGGCGTTCGAATACGGGCACACCTTGTGGGCCGCAGCGACCAGCGCCTCGGCCTGCGCCTTCTCGAAGCCAGGGATGGTGATCTTCATCGCCACTTGAATGCCGAAGCCAGCCGGGATCGGGCCGATGCCTACGTCGGACGTGATCGACACGTCGTCGGGCAGCTTAATCTTCTGGCCTGCGGCGACGGCCTTCATCGCGCCGATGAAGCAGGCCGAGTAGCCGGCTGCAAACAGCTGCTCGGGGTTGGTGCCCGAACCGCCCGCGCCGCCCAATTCCTTGGGCGTGCTGAGATCGACCTTGAGTGCGCCGTCGGACGACGACGCCGTGCCGGTGCGGCCGCCCGTGGCGGTGGCGGTGGCGGTGTAGAGAACTTTGTCGAGTGCCATGTGAAGCTCCATTCAGTGGTGTTGTGGGAACGAGGATCGATCAATGCGGCGGTGTGGCCGCATCGTCCGCAGCGCCCAGCAACTGCGTGCGCAGCTCCTGCAGGCGTTGTACGAGGCTGGCGAGTTCGCGCGCATCGCAGCGCGTGGCCTCGGCCAGTTGGAGGGGCACGCGGCGTGCCTTCTGGCGCAGCGCGCGCCCTTCGGGCGTGAGGCTCACCCGCACGCGGCGTTCGTCTTCGGCGGCGCGCTCGCGTCGGATCCAGCCGGCCGCCTCCATGCGCTTGAGCAGTGGCGTGAGCGTGCCGGAGTCGAGAAACAGCCGCTCGCCGAGCTCGCCCACTGCGAGGCCGTCGCGCTCCCACAGCACCAGCAGAGCCAGATATTGCGGATAGGTGAGCCCAAGCGGCGTGAGCAGCGGCTTGTACAGCTTGGTCATGGCAAGCGAGCTGGAATACAGCGCGAAGCACAACTGGCGGTCGAGCTGCAGCCAGTCGGTCTGGCCTTCGGTGCGCGTGGTCGTCGATGGCATGGGGTGAAGTCTAGTGAATGCTGAACAATTAAATTGTGTGCAATATAAAAGCCGCGCGCGCCGCAGGGTTGTACCGGGTTGGTGGGGTCTCACGGCTCGGGCTATGGTGGGGTGAAGCCAAACGGAGACCTCGAATGACCCCCGCTCAACCCGCTCCCTACAGTGACGCTGCCCTGGCCGCCGCGAAGGCTGCAGCCGCGTTCAGCGCGCAATACCCGGATGCCGACGCCACCGACCCGCAGCGCATGGGCTGGATGAGCGGGGCGCCCCCGCAGCCCGAGCGCCGCATCTTGTTCGCCGACAACAGCCGCCACCGCTTTCCGCAGATCAGGTGGTCGTTCAGTAACCAGCGGCACTTTCAGCCAACCAGCGAGGTCTGGCGCGGGGATGCACCGGCGTCGCTGCTGCCCCGGGCCCAGCACAGCCTTGACGGCGTTCGGTTCACGCCCATCGCGGGCAGCGCCGCCATGGGCTGGGAACAGGGGCTCAAGGCTACCTGGAGCGACGGCGTGGTCGTGCTCCACAAGGGCCGCATCGTGGACGAGCGCTACTTCGGTGCCCTGGCTGCGCACCGGCCGCATCTGGCCATGTCGGTCACGAAGTCCTTCGTGGCAACCGTGGCTGCGATGCTGATCGCCGAGGGCGCGATCGACGAAGGCAAGCGCGTGGATCACTACGTGCCCGAGTTGACCGGCAGCGGCTTCGGCGACGCCACCTTGCGCCAGGTGCTCGACATGCAGACCGCCATCGACTACTCCGAGGACTACCTCGACCCCAACGCCGGTGCGATCCGCATGGGCCGCGCAGCGGGCCTGTCGCCGCGCGAGCCGGGCGATGCCGCCTCGCTCACCGACTTTCTAATCGGCGTGCGCAAGCAGGGCGAGCACGGCAAGGCCTTTGCTTATAAGACCGCCAATACCGATGTGCTGGCGTGGGTGCTCAAGCGGGTGAGCGGCGTGAGCCTGTCGCAGCTACTGCACGAGCGGCTGTGGGCACCGCTGGGCATGGAGTTCGACGCCTACTTCACCATCGATGCCTGGGGCACCGAGTTTGCGGGCGGCGGCCTCAGCCTCGCGCTGCGCGACATGGCGCGCGTTGGTGAAGCCATGCGCTGCGAGGGCACGTTCAACGGCCGGCAGGTGATCCCGGCGCAGGTGGTGGCCGACATCCGCCGGGGCGGGCAAGCGGGCGAGTGCGCGCGTGCGGGCTTTCCCATCCTCGACGGCTGGAGCTACCGCAGCATGTGGTGGGTCTCGCACAACCCGCATGGCGCGTTCATGGCCCGCGGCATCCACGGGCAGGCGATCTACGTAGACCCGGCGGCCGAAGTGGTGATCGCAAGGTTTGCGTCGCACCCGGGCGCGGCCAACGGGCTCAACGACCCAGTCGCCTTGCCGGCGTACCACGCGGTCGCGCAGGCGCTCCGAGGCTGATGCTCCACAAAGGGTAGCGCCGAAGGCCGCGCGCAAGTCTCAGCCTGCGGTCAGTTCGTCGATCTGCGTTGTCAGTTCGAGCCAGCGGCCTTCGGCTTGATCGACTTCATCGCCGATCTGTTTCAGCCGCTTGCCTTGCTCGACGCGCTGCGCTGGCGTGATGTCCGATCGCGCAGAGGCGGCTTCGATATTGCCTTTCTCCTGGTTCAGCGCGGCGATGCGCTTCTCCAGCGTGTCGAGTTCGCGCCGCAGAGGCTTGGTCTGCTCGGCAATCTTCTGGCGTGCCTGGCCGGAGGTCTTGCGGTCGTCGCGCTTGGCCGAGGTGGCGGGCGCAGGTGCGGCCGCGGCGGCCTTCTTCTCCTTGAACTTGGCTGAGGCACCTTCCTTGGCCGCGCGCGCCATCTCGCGTGAGGTTTCGAGCAGCCACTTCTGATAGTCGTCGAGGTCGCCGTCGAAGGGTTTCACGGTGCCCTCGGTCACCAGCCAGAACTCATCGCACACCTCTCGCAGCAGGGCGCGGTCATGGCTCACCAGCATCACCGTGCCCTCGAACTCGTTGAGCGCCATCGAAAGCGCCTCGCGGGTGGTGAGGTCCAGGTGGTTGGTTGGCTCGTCGAGCAGCAGCAGGTTGGGGCGCTGCCACACCAGCATCGCCAGCACCAGGCGCGCCTTCTCGCCGCCCGAGAGCGTGCCGACTGCCTGCTGGACCATGTCGCCCACGAAGCGGAACGAGCCCAGGAAATCGCGCAGCTCCTGTTCGCGGCCGGAGGGGCCCACGTCGCGCGCGAGCCGCACCATGTGCATCAGCGGGCCATCGTCGAGCGAGAGCACGTCGAGCTCCTGTTGGGCGAAGTAGCCGATCGACAGGCCCTTGCCTTCGGTGACTTCGCCCGAGATGAGCGGGATCTCCTTCGCGATGGTCTTCACCAGCGTCGACTTGCCCTGACCGTTGGCGCCGAGGATGCCGATGCGCTGACCGGCGAGCACCGAACGGTTGATGTCCTTGACGATGGCCGTGCCGTTGTAGCCGCAGTTCATCATCGAGAACGCGAGCATTGGGTTGGGCAGGCTCTGCGGTTCGCGGAACTCGAACTGGAAGTCGCTGCTGGTCAGCACCGGGCCGAGCTTTTCCATGCGGGCGAGCGCCTTCACGCGGCTCTGCGCCTGCTTGGCCTTGCTGGCCTTGGCCTTGAAGCGGTCGATGAACTTCTGCAGGTGCGCCATGCGCTCCTGCTGCTTGGCGAAATTGGCCTGGGCCTGCAGGAGGCGCTCGGCGCGCATCTCTTCGAAGGCGGTGTAGTTGCCGGTGTAGCGGGTGAGGCGTGTCTCGTCGAGGTGCAGCGTGACCTTGGTGATCGCGTCGAGGAACTCGCGGTCATGGCTGATCACGAACATCGTGCCTTCGTACTTTTGCAGCCAGGCTTCGAGCCAGACGAGCGCGTCCAGGTCCAAGTGGTTGGTGGGTTCGTCGAGCAGCATCAGGTCGGCCGGGCACATCAGCGCGCGGGCGAGTTGCAGGCGCATGCGCCAGCCGCCCGAGAAGCTGTTCACCGGGTCATCGAGCTGGTCGAGGCGAAAGCCCAGGCCCATCAGGAGTGCCTGTGCCTTGGGGCGGGCTTCGAAGCCGCCCGCCTCGGCGATCTCGTGGTGGGCCTCGGCCATGGCGTGTCCGTCGTCGGCGGCCTCGGCAACGACGAGCGCGGCCTGGGCCTCCATCAGGCGGGTGTCGCCTTCGAGCACGAAATCGGTCGCGCCCTGTTCCGTTTCGGGCATGTTCTGCGCCACTTCACCCACACGCCAGCGCGGCGGGATGCTCACATCGCCGGAATCCGACTGCAGCCGATGCGTCAGCAGGGAGAAGAGCGACGACTTGCCCGCTCCGTTGCGACCCACGAGGCCGATCTTCTCGCCCGGTTGCAGGGTGACGCTTGCGTCCTGCAGCACGATCTTCGTGCCGCGGCGCAGGGTGACGTTCTTGATGACTATCATGCTGAGACTGCTTCAATCCAATTCATTCGAGACCTGACATGAGCCGCGGCCTCACCACACAACTTCTCCATGCCGACCGCCTGGCCGGCGTGGAGCACGGCGCCACCCACAAACCCCTGCACACCTCGGCAGCTTTCGGCTACGAGACGGCGGCCGACCTGACCGCCGTATTCCAGGGCGAGCGCAACGGCCACGTCTACGCCCGCCAGGGCAACCCCACCACGCAGGCCATGGAAGCCAAGATCACCATGCTCGAAGGCGGCGTGGGGACCGTGAGCTTCGCAACAGGCATGGGTGCCATCGGCTCGATGCTCATCGCGTTGCTGAAGCAGGGCGATCACATCGTGTCGAGCCAGTACCTCTTCGGCAACACCGCGAGCCTGATGCAGACCCTCGAAACGCTGGGCTGCAAGGTGACGCTGGTCGACGCCACCGATGTGAACCAGGTCGCCCAGGCCATCACGCCGCAAACGCGTATTGTCTTCGCAGAAACGATCGCCAACCCGCGGACCCAGGTGGCCGACCTCGAAGGTATCGGCAACTTGTGTGCGCAGCGCGGCATTCTCTACGTGATCGACAACACCATGACCACGCCGTACCTCTTTCGCCCGTCATCGGTGAAGGCGGGGCTGGTGATGAATTCGCTGTCCAAATCGATCAGTGGCCACGGGAACGCGCTGGGCGGCGCCATCACCGACACCGGGCTTTTCGACTGGACCACCTTTCCCAACATACAGGCGCCGTACAAGAAGGGCGCACCCAAGACGTGGGGCCTCTTGCAGATCCGCAAGAAGGGCCTGCGCGACTTCGGCGCCACGCTGGGCGCCGAGGCGGCGCACCGCATCGCCACCGGGGCCGAGACGCTGGCGCTGCGTATGGACCGCGGTTGCGACAACGCCCTCAAGCTGACGACCTGGCTGGAGCGGCATCCGAAGGTGGCCGCGGTGCATTACCCCGGCCTGGAGAGCCACGCCCAGCACGAAGATTCCAAGCGTCGGTTCAAAGCCTTCGGCACGCTGATGAGCTTCGAGCTGAAGGACGGTCACGACACCTTGGCCATGCTCGACGCGCTCGAACTGGTCATCAAGTCGAGCCACCTGGGGGACAACCGCACGCTCGCCATTCCTGTCGCCCAAACCATCTTCTGGGAGATGGGTCTGGAGAAGCGCCAGAAGATGGGGATCAGCGAGTCGCTGGTGCGGATCTCTGTGGGGATCGAGGACTACGCCGATCTGCAGGCGGATTTCGAGCAGGCGCTCGCGAAGGTGTGAGGGGCAGGACAACCGGGCTTCGATACCTCAGCCAGAGCGGGCGGAGGTGTGTGTTCCCGTTGATCCCTCAAACACACTCGAGCCGCTCAGGCTGAGGTATCGAAGCCCCGCTCAAGCCTTCGCCACCCAACGCGCGAGCGCATCCCTCGTCACCAGCAGCACCTGGTCGCTGCCCGCACTCGTCTCCAGCCACACCACTTCAAGTTTGCGGAAAGCATGCTCGAAGTGCGCGCGCTCGTTGCCGATCTCCAGCACCACCACGCCGATGTCGCTCAGGCGTGAAGGGGCATCTTTCAGGATGCGGCGCACGACGTCCATGCCGTCGTCGCCACCGGCAAGGGCCAGACGCGGTTCGTGGCGGTACTCCTGTGGCAGCTCGCCCATGCTCGTCTCGTTGACGTAGGGCGGGTTGCAGACGATCAGGTCGTAAGGGCCGGTCAGATCGCTCAAGAGGTCGCTCTTGTGCAGCGTGATGCGCTTGGCGAGCTTGTGCTTCTCGACGTTGATCTTGGCGATCGCCAGCGCATCGTCGGAGATGTCGGCCGCCTCAACCGTCACCTCGGGGTAGGCCATCGCAGCGATGACCGCCAGGCTGCCGTTGCCGGTGCACAGGTCGAGAACCCGTTGCGTGTGATCGGAGAGCCACGAATCCAGCGTGCCTTCGCCTTCACCATCGGCCAGCAGTTCGGCGATGAAGGAGCGCGGCACGATGCTGCGCTCGTCGATGTAGAAGGGCACGTTCTGCAGCCACGCCTCCTTGGTGATGTAGGCGGCGGGGCGGCGGCTGTCGATGCGTTCGGTGACGACAGCTTCGATCTTTGCCAGCTCGGCATCGCTCAGTGCGCGTTTGGCGTGCGGCTCCAATTCATCGAGCGGTATGCCCAGCGACCACAGCACCAGCCATGCGGCTTCGTCGAAGGCGTTGGTCGTGCCGTGCCCAAATGAAACGCCCGCCTGTTTGAGGCGGGCAGCTTGTGCGGTGATGCAGTCGATGAGCGTCATGACAACTCCCCGTTCGGCGCAAACGCCGAACGACCCTCCGAGAGGGGCTCGCCCGGCCTGGGGCGGCCCGGTGCTCGGGCTCGCTCTGAAGTCTTGAAGTCGTTCATAAGAGCAAACCTTCCAGAGTCTTGCGGTAAATGTTCTTGAGCGGCTCGATGTCGTCTACCCGCACATGCTCGTCGATCTTGTGAATGCTCTCGTTGAGCGGTCCGAACTCGACGACCTGCCCGCAGATCTTGCTGATGAAGCGGCCATCCGACGTGCCGCCTGTGGTCGAGAGTTCGGTCGACACGCCGGTCTCGCTGCGAATCGCCGCCTCTAGGGATTCGACCAAGGCACCGCGTGGCGTGATGAACGGCTCGCCGCTCAGCGACCACGCCAGGTTGTACTCCAGGCCGTGGCGGTCGAGCAGGGCGTGGACCTGCGCTTTCAGCGTGTCGACCGTCTGCTCGGTCGAGAAGCGGAAGTTGAAGTCGACCACCAGCTCGCCCGGGATGACGTTGCTTGCGCCGGTGCCGCCGTGGATGTTCGACATCTGCCAGCTCGTCGGCGGGAAGTACTCATTGCCGCGGTCCCACTCGATGGCAGCCAACTCGGCGAGGGCGGGCGCTGCGAGGTGGATCGGGTTGCGGGCCAGTTGCGGGTAGGCGATGTGGCCTTGCACGCCTTTCACCGTGAGCTTGCCCGAGAGCGAGCCGCGGCGGCCGTTCTTGATCATGTCGCCGAGGCGGTTCACCGAGGTCGGCTCACCGACGATGCAGTAATCAAGTTTCTCGCCGCGCGACTTGAGCGTTTCGCAGACCTTGACGGTGCCGTCCACCGAAGGGCCTTCTTCATCGCTCGTGATCAGCAGCGCGATGCCACCGCACCGCTCGCCATGCCGCGCCACGAACTCCTCGATGGCCACGACCATCGCCGCGATCGAGGTCTTCATGTCGGCGGCACCGCGGCCATAGAGTTGGCCGTTGCGATGTGTCGGTACGAACGGGTCGCTGGACCACTGGGCCAGCGGCCCGGTCGGCACGACGTCGGTGTGGCCTGCGAAGACGAGCAGCTTGCTGCCCGGCCGGCCGCGCCTCACGGCCCACAGGTTGGTCACCCGAAAGTCGTCCGGCCCGAAGGCAAGTGCTTCGCATTCGAAGCCGAGTGGCTTCAGGCGGACGGCGATCAACTCCTGGCAGCCGTCGTCCTCGGGTGTGACCGAGCGTCGTGCGATCAGTTGTTCAGTGAGCGAGAGGGCGGACGACAACACAAGCGACATCAGAAGCGCGTGGCGCGGAATCCGCTGTTGCGGCCGTCGTCGCCGGGCACGTCGAGCGTGATCTCGGTGAAGGTCGGCTGGTCATCGACCTCTTCGCGCTTGGGTTGCAGGCGCGACACAGGCTCCATGTCGTTCTGCAGGCGCCACATCAGGTTGGTGGGCGAGTCGGCGTAGGCCAGGCCTTCGTCACGGGTGATCACGCCTTCGCCGATCAGGCGAGCCAGGTCGGCTTCGAAGGTCTGCGAGCCCTCGGCAAGCGACTTCTCCATGGCTTCTTTCACGCCGTTGAAATCACCCTGCTCGATCAACTCGGACACGAGCTTGGTGTTGAGCATGACCTCGACCGCCGGGCGGCGCCCGCCGGCCGTGGAACGCACCAAGCGCTGCGAGACGATGGCGCGCAGCCCCGCCGCCAAGTCGGCCAGCAGAGCAGGGCGCGACTCGGGCGAGTAGAACGACAGGATCCGGCCGAGCGCGTGGTAGCTGTTGTTGGCGTGCAGGGTCGACACGACCAGGTGGCCCGACAGCGAATACGAAATCGCCATCGTCATGGTTTCGCGGTCGCGGATTTCGCCGATGTAGATGCAATCCGGCGCCTGGCGCAGTGCGTTTTTCAGCGCAATCTGAAGTGACTGCGTATCGCGGCCCACTTCGCGCTGGTTCACCATCGAGCGCTTGTTGTGGAAGATGAACTCGATCGGGTCTTCGATCGTGAGGATGTGCCCAGCGAGCTGCTGGTTGCGCTGCTCCAGCATCGATGCGAGCGTGGTGCTCTTGCCCGTGCCGGTGGCGCCCACCAGCAGAATCAAACCGCGCTTCTCGAGTACGAGCGTGTTGAGGATCTGCGGGAGATTCAGGCTGCCCAGCGCCGGGATGTCGTGTGGAATGCAGCGAAACACTGCAGCGATCGAACCGCGTTGCCGAAACGCGCTCAAGCGGAAGCTGCCAACGCCCGTGATGCCGATGCCGACGTTGAGTTCGCCGGTGTCTTCCAGGTCTTCGAGCTGGCTCGGCGTGAGCAGTTCGGCCAGCAGCTGGCGGGGCTGTGCGGCGGACAGCGGTTGATCCGAGAGCTGGAGGATCTGCCCGTTGATCTTGATCAGGATCGGCGTGGCCGCCGACAGGTAGACGTCGGACGCGCCCTTTTCGGCCATCAGCCGAAGAACGCGTTCCATGTTGCCGCCGCTGCCCGCGGAGGCTGCGCCGTTCGTCGTGGTGTTCATGGATGTCCTTTCAGGCCCATGGATCGATCAAGAAGAAGGGGAAGGTGGTGTGTCAGATCAGCTGCGCAGCAGTTCGTTGATGCTGGTCTTGCTGCGGGTCTTGGCGTCCACGCGCTTGACGATCACGGCGCAGTACAGGCTGTGGCTGCCGTCGCTGCTGGGCATGTTGCCTGCCACCACGACCGAGCCCGACGGCACGCGGCCGTAGATGACCTCGCCTGTTGCGCGATCGAAGATCTTGGTGCTCTGGCCCAGGTACACCCCCATCGAGATGACCGAGTTCTCTTCGACGATCACGCCCTCGGCCACTTCCGAGCGGGCGCCGATGAAGCAGTTGTCTTCGATGATGGTCGGGTTGGCTTGCAGCGGCTCCAGCACGCCGCCGATGCCCACGCCACCAGACAGATGCACGTTCTTGCCGATCTGGGCGCACGAGCCCACGGTGGACCAGGTGTCGACCATGGTGCCTTCATCGACATAGGCGCCGATGTTCACGTAGCTGGGCATCAGCACTGCGCCCTTGGCGATGAACGAACCGTGGCGAGCCACGGCAGGCGGCACGATGCGCACGCCGGCTTCACGCACCTTGGCTTCGTCGAGGTTCGAGAACTTGGTCTTCACCTTGTCGAAGAAGGCCAACTCGCCAGCGTGCATCAGTGCGTTGTCGTTCAGGCGGAAGGACAGCAGAACCGCCTTCTTCATCCATTGGTTGACCGTCCACTGACCCACGCCCTGGCGTTCTGCGACGCGGATGCGACCGGAATTCAGCTCATTGATCACGTGTTCGACGGCCTCGCGCGTTTCCTTGCTGGCGTTTTGCGCGGAGATGTTGGCGCGGTCTTCCCACGCGACGTCGATCAGGGTTTGCAGTTGTTGGGTCATGGGGTTCTACAGCGATTGCGGATCAGAGCGATTTGACAAAGGAGACGATGCGTTGCGCCGCCTCCAGGCATTCGTCGACTTCGGCCACCAGGGCCAGCCGGATTCGCCCGGCGCCGGGGTTGATGCCATGGGCGTGGCGCGCCAGAAGGCTGCCCGGAAGGACCACAACATTGTATTGAGCCAGCAGTTTCAGGGCGAAGTCGACGTCGTCACCCCCGGGGACACCCGCCCAGAGGTAAAAACTTGCATCCGGCAGCGCCACGTCGAGCGCTTCGGCGAGAACCGGCGTGACCTGCGCGAACTTGCGGCGGTACTTCTCGCGGTTGTCGATCACGTGTGTTTCGTCATTCCAGGCCGCGATGCTTGCGCGCTGGAAGGTGCCGCTCATCGCGCTGCCGTGGTAGGTGCGGTACAGCAAGAACTGCTTGAGCAGATCCGCGTCGCCTGCGACGAAGCCCGAGCGCATGCCTGGCACGTTGGAGCGCTTCGAGAGGCTCGTCAGCACGATCAGATTGCGGAATTCGCGGCCCAGCAGCCTGGCGGCCTGCAGCCCGCCGAGCGGCGGTTCGTCGCGGAAGTAGATCTCGGAGTAGCACTCGTCGGAGGCGATCACGAAGCCGTGTCGCTCGCTCAGCTCGAACAGCAGCTTCCACTCGTCGAGCGGCATCACCGCGCCGGTTGGGTTGCCGGGCGAGCAGACGTAGACGAGCTGCGTGCGCGCCCACACCTCTTCAGGTACCGAGGCCCAGTCGACGCCAAAGTTGCGCTCCGGCACGCTGTTGACGTAGTACGGCGTGGCGCCTGCAAGCAGCGCGGCGCCTTCATAGATTTGATAGAACGGGTTCGGGCAGACGACGGTCGCGCCGGGGCGCGTCGGGTCGATCACGGTCTGAGCCAGAGCGAACAGCGCCTCGCGCGAGCCGTTCACCGAGAGCACTTGCGTCATCGGGTCGACGCTCACGTCGTAGCGGCGTTTCAGCCATGCCGCGCAGGCTTGCCGCAGGGCGGGTTCACCGGCCGTGCCAGGGTAACCCGCCAGCGCGCCAAAGCCCTGGGTGATGGCTTCGAGCACCAGCTTGGGCGTGGCGTGCTTGGGTTCGCCGATACCGAGGCTGATCGGCTTGTAGGCCGGGTTCGGCGTGATGCTCTTGGTCAGCGCCGCCAGGCGCTCGAAGGGGTAGGGGTGGAGCTTGGACAGCAGCGGGTTCATGGCGGCGGATTATCGGCCCCCACCCTGGCCCGCGGACGCTCCAGTCGCGCGCCTCAGCGTGGCGCGTTGCTATCGATCCACTTCTCGAACTGGGCCAGGAACTTGCCGATGAACTCGCGCGTATCGTCCTTCACCAGCTTGCCGCCGTCGTCGAACAGCGTGTTGCCGTTGCCGATGTAGGCCTCGAACGGCATCACCGGCACGTTTTGGGAAACGAACGCCTGGCGCAAGTGGTGGTTGGCGCCGAAACCTCCGATGGCGCCGGGCGAGACGGTGATCACGGCCGTCGGCTTGCCGCTCCACGAGTTCTTGCCATAGGGCCGGGACCCGACGTCGATCGCGTTCTTCAGCACGCCCGGGATCGAGCGGTTGTACTCGGGCGTGACGAACAGCACCGCATCAGACGCCGCAATGCTTGCCTTGAAGTCGCTCACCACCTTGGGCGGGTCGTTCTCCCAATCCTGGTTGAAGTGCGGCAGGTCGCCGATCTCGATGATCGTGAACTTCAAGTTGGCCGGCGCTGCGGCCACCACCGCGTTGGCCATCTTGCGGTTGATGGATTCCTTGCGCAGGCTGCCGATCAGCAGGGCGATGTTTCGCGTTGTTGCCATGAGGGTTCTCCTTGGGGGGCGTGCACGACAACGGATGGTGCCCCGTGCCGGGTGTCCCGGTGGCGTGGCGGGTCTTGATGGCGCTCAGCAGGAATTCAGCGGGCCGAACTCAGTCAGAGCAGGCCGGTCGCGTGGCCGTGGGCCGGCATGTCGATCACCGGCTGCGGCTTCCAGCCCTTCTTGCGGTGCTCGGCCACCACGTTCGTGTAGATGCCGCCGCGCACGTACCACTTGGCCGTGACCCGAGCAAAGCGCGGGTCGATGGCTTTGACGATGTCGTCGAGGATGGTGTTGGTCACTTTTTCGTGGAACGCGCCCTCGTTGCGGTAGCTCCAGAAGTAGAGCTTCAGGCTCTTGAGCTCGATGCACAACTTGTCGGCCACCATGTCGATGGTGAAGTGCGCAAAGTCGGGCTGGCCGGTCAGCGGGCAGTTGCAGGTGAACTCGGGTACCTGGAACTGGATCACGTAGTCGCGCTTCGGGCTCGGGTTCGGGAACACGTCGAGCTGCTTGCTCGGTGCGGTGGGCGGTTTGGCCGGTTTTTCGCGCTGCTTCAGGGGCAGCTTGGGGGCGGGCACTTTGGCGGACATCTTGGCCATGGGGATCGGTTTCGAGAGGTTTCAGATAGGGCGTCTGCGCGAGGGGGCGATGGTATCATCGCGCCTCGCTGAAAGCTCGGGGAAACCCGATATTTCTCAAATAAATCAAGTACTTAGTTGCGCCCTGTGTTCTGCGGGCGTGTGCCGTGGGCCGCTCTCTCCATGCGTCTGAACTCCATCAAGCTTTCGGGCTTCAAGTCATTTGCCGAGCCCACGAATTTCCAGCTCCCGGGTCAGCTCGTCGGCGTCGTCGGCCCCAACGGGTGCGGCAAGTCGAACATCATGGACGCCGTGCGCTGGGTGCTCGGTGAATCCAAGGCCAGCGAGTTGCGCGGCGAGTCGATGCAGGACGTCATCTTTGCCGGCTCGGGCAACCGCAAGGGTGCGAGCCGCGCCAGCGTGGAGCTGGTGTTCGACAACAGCACCGCTCGCGCGGGTGGCCAGTGGAACCAGTTCACCGAGATCGCGGTCAAGCGCACCCTCACGCGCGACGGCACCAGCAGCTACTTCATCAACAACCAGCCGGTGCGCCGCCGTGACGTGCAAGACGTCTTTCTCGGCACCGGCCTGGGCCCCCGTGCCTACGCCATCATCGGCCAGGGCACGATCAGCCGGATCATCGAATCCAAGCCTGAAGAGTTGCGCCTCTTCCTCGAAGAAGCCGCCGGTGTCTCGAAGTACAAGGAGCGCCGCCGAGAAACCGAGAACCGGTTGAAGGACACGCGCGAGAACCTCACCCGCGTCGAAGACATCCTGCGCGAACTCAACGCCAACCTCGAGAAGCTGGAGAAGCAGGCCGAGGTGGCCGCGCAATACCGCGGCCTGCAGGAGAGCGGCACGCTCAAGCTGCACCAGTTGTGGTTCCTCAAGCACCGAGACGCGGCGAGCGAGCAGGAGCGGGTCAAGAAAGAGGTGCTCGAGGCCACCAATGCGCTCGAAGCGCGCATGGCCGAGTTGCGCCATGGCGAGGCCGAGTTGGAGACCATCCGCCAGGCGCACTACGCCGCAAGCGACGAGTTGCACACCGCGCAGGGTTCGCTGGCCGAAGCCTCGCTCGAAGTGAGCCGCCTGGAAGAGCGCATCCGCTACGTGGTCGAAGGCCGCCAGCGTGTCGAGCAACGCCTGGTCGAAATCAAGGCGCAGAACGAGCAGTGGGGCGAAAGGCAGGCCGAAGGACAGGCCGAGCTGGAACACATCGCAGAGCAGATCGCCGGGGCCGACGAGCAGAGCGAGATCCTCGCCGCGCAGGCGGAAGAGCAAGCCGGCAACCTGCCCAACACCGAAGACGCGGTGCGTGCGGCGCAGAACCGCGCCAATGAGCAGCGCACCTCGGTCGCCAGCGTGCAGCAGCAGATCCAGGTGCTGGCAGCAGAGAGCCGCAATATCGAAGACCAGAGCCGCCAGCTCAACGCGCGGCGTGAGCGTCTCGATGGCGAGCGCCGCCAGCTCGCCACGCCCGACATGGTGCGGCTCGAAGAGCTCAAGCAGCAGACCGCCGTGGCCGACGAGGCCCAGGCGGTGGCCGACGAACGCCTGCACGAGTTGAGTGAACAGGTGCCTGTGCTCGATGACGACCGCCGCGGCAAGCAGGAACTGGTCAACACCGAAACGGCCAGGCAGTCCGACCTGAGCGCGCGCCTCGAAGCGCTGCGTGCCTTGCAAGAGAAGGTGCAGACCGAAGGCAAGCTCAAGCCCTGGCTCGCCAAGCATGGCCTCGAAGGCCTGCAAGGCTTGTGGACCAAGATTCATATCGAGACCGGGTGGGAGACCGCGCTCGAATCGGCGCTGCGTGAGCGCATCAACGCGCTGGAGGTGGGCCGCATCGAGATGGTCCGCGCCTTTGCCGTCGATGCGCCGCCGGCCAAGCTCGCTTTCTACACACCGCCGCAGGCCGCTCTGACCAATACGCACCAGACGCTGCCGCGCCTGAGTGACTTGCTGCGCCTGGGCGACGCCGGTTTGAAGGCGCTGCTGAACGACTGGCTGGAGGGTGTGTACACCGCCACGAGCATCGATGAAGCACTGGCCGAGCGCAGCAAGCTCACGCACGGCGAAGTCATCATGACCCGCGAAGGCCACGCGGTCAGCCAGTTCGCGGTGGCCTTCTACGCACCCGATTCCGAGCAGGCTGGCATGCTGGCCCGCGCGCAGGAGATCGAGAACCTGGAGCGGCAACTCAAGGCGCAGGCGCTGATCGCCGAAGACTCCAAGAGTGGCCTGGTGCGCGCCGAAGCGGCCTACACCGATGCGTCGCAGCGCCTGGTGATCGCGCGCCGTGAAGCGGGCGAAACGCAGACCCGCGCCCACCAACTGCACGTGGAGCTGTTGCGCCTGTCGCAGCAGGCCGAGCAGACCAGCACGCGCCGGGGCCAACTGGATGGCGAACTCGCCGAGGTCGATGGCCAGCTCGAAGAGTTGAACGAGCGCCGCGCCACCGGCGAAGCCAAGTTCGAGGAGCTGGACATGCAGCTCGCCAACACACAGGAGCGCCACGCCGAGCTCGAAGAGGCCGTCATTTCGGCCGAACGCAAGCTCTCCGAGGCGCGCGAACAGTTGCGTTCGCTGGAGCGCCAGGCGCAAGAGGCACAGTTCTCGTCACGCTCCCTAGCGGCGCGGCGCAACGAGCTGCAGCGCAGCATCGAGACGGCTACGCAGCAGGTGGCGTCCAACGAGCAATCGGCGGTGCAGCTGCAGGAAGAACTGACTCGCCTGACCGACGCATCGGCCCAGGCAGGGCTCGAAGCGGCACTTTCCGTCAAGCTGGAGCGCGAATCGGCGCTCGGCGCCAAGCGCAGCGAGTACGACGATCTCACCCTGCGCCTGCGCAGGGCCGACGAGCAGCGCCTGCAGCACGAGCAGAGTCTGCAGCCGCTGCGTGACCGCATCACCAAGCTGCAGCTCGAAGAGCAGGCCGCGCAGCTCGGCGGTGCGCAGTTCATGGACCAGCTCACGGCGGCCAGCGTCGATCTCGAAGCGCTCGCGCAGAACATCGCCGACAACAACGTGAAGCTCTATGGCCTGCAAGGCGAGATTGACCGCATCAACCGCGAGATCAATGCGTTGGGTGCGGTCAATCTGGCGGCGCTCGATGAGCTCACCTCGTCGCGCGAGCGCAAGACCTTCCTTGACGCGCAGAACGCCGACCTCAACGAAGCCATCACCACGCTCGAAGGCGCCATCCACAAGATCGACCTGGAGACGCGCGACCTGCTGGGCAATACCTTCAACCAGGTCAACGACCACTTCGGTCGCATGTTCCCCAGCCTCTTCGGCGGCGGCCAGGCCAAGCTCGTGATGACGGGCGACGAAATCCTGGACGCCGGCGTGCAGGTGATGGCCCAGCCGCCGGGCAAGAAGAACAGCACGATTCACCTGCTCTCGGGTGGCGAGAAGGCGCTCACCGCGATCGCGCTGGTGTTTGCGATCTTCCAGTTGAACCCGGCCCCGTTCTGCCTGCTGGACGAAGTGGACGCGCCGCTGGACGACGCCAACACCGAGCGCTACGCCAAGCTGGTGCGCGAAATGAGCAAGGGCACGCAGTTCCTGTTCATCAGCCACAACAAGATCGCGATGGAGATGGCCGAGCAACTGATCGGCGTGACCATGCAGGAGCAGGGCGTGTCGCGCATCGTGGCGGTCGACATGGAATCGGCCGTCGGCATGGCCGAAGCGGCCTGATCCGCAGGCGACACAGGGCGGCCAGATGAACAGTCTCAGCATCGCACTGGCCTGCCTCGGGGGGCTGGTTCTCGCCGGTGTCGTGGCGCATGGTGCCTGGCAGGCCCGCAAGGCTGGCCCGAAGAAGCCCGAGGCCGCTCCTGCGGATGCGCGTGAGCCGAGAGAGGTACGCGAACCGGTGCTGGGCGATGCGCCGGGCGAGCCGGATGCCGGTGCCCCGATCGCCGGCGACACCGTGCGCGCTGAGCGTTCGGCAGGCGTCTCGGATCGCGAGGAGCCAACCCTCGCCGTTCCCCTGCCGCGCCGGCCCGTGCAGCGCGTGGATGCGCTCATCGACGCCATCGCCACGTTGTCGCTCGACGCCCCGGTGAGTGGTGACATGGTGCTCGCGCATCAGCCGCCCAGCCGGCGCGCCGGCAGCAAGCCGTTTCTCATCGAAGGGCTGAACGCCCAGACGGGCGAGTGGGAAGCGCCCGTGCCCGGTCAGCAGTACGGTGAACTTCAGATCGGCGTGCAACTCGCCAACCGCACCGGGCCGATGAACCAGATCGAGTACTCCGAGTTCGTGCAGAAGATCGAGCCCTTCGCCGAAGCCATCGGTGCGATGGCGGACTTCCCGGACATGCTCGACGCTGCCTCGCGCGCCAAGGAGCTCGACGCCTTCGCCAGCGAATGCGATGCGCAACTGGCGGTTCACCTGCAGGCGCGCGCTGCGGCGTGGAGCGTGGGCTACATCCAGCAGCACGCTGCACGCCATGGTTTCGTGCAGGGCATGGTGCCCGGCCGGCTGGTGCTCCCATCGCATGAAGAGGGCGCGCCACCGGTGCTCACCCTGACCTTCGATTCTCAAGCTGCACTCGCCGACGACCCGAACCGTGCCGCCGTGCGCGATGTGATGCTCAGCTTCGATGTGCCGCAGACGGCGGCGTCTGCCGAGCCGTTCTCGGCCTGGCAGGCGAGCGCCCAGGCCTTGTCGCTCGGCATGGATGCTTCCATCGTCGACGACAACGGCCAGCTGCTCAGCGCGCAAGGCTTCGCCTCCATCGGTGGCGAACTGGGCAAGCTCTACGAAGCGCTGGAGTCGCGCGACATCGCCGCCGGCTCGATGGTGGCCCGCCGGCTGTTCAGCTGACAGGCGGCTGCGAGCGTCGTGCCGTGTCGGAGCGCTCCGACACGCAAGCGCGGGCTTCGGTGGCGCTGATGCCGCGCGCCGTCCGGTATCTGCAGGCCGTGGCGTTCCCTACGCTCGGGGCTCCTTATCGAGACTTTGGAGTCCTGCCATGAAAACGATTCTTCTCTGGGCCATCGGCGTACCCATCCCCGTCATCCTGCTGCTCTGGCTCATCTTCTGATGTGCTTGCGAGGAGAGGCGGACGCCTAAACTTGGCGCATGCCGCCGTCCTCCGCCCCCAGCCCTGAAGCGCGCGCCGCCGAGTTGCGCGCGAAGCTCAACCACCACGCGCACCGCTACTACGTGCTCGACGATCCGGAGATCCCGGACGCCGAGTACGACCGCCTGTTCCAGGAGCTGCAGGCGATGGAAGCCGAGCACCCCGAACTTCTCACCCCCGATTCGCCCACCCAGCGGGTCATCGGGCAGGTGCTCGATGGGCTGACGCCGGTCTTCCATACCGTGCCGATGCTGAGCATTCGCACAGAGACCGACACCGAATCCAGTGGGGCTGTGGCCTTCGACGCACGCGTGCGCCGCGAACTCAAGTTGACTGACGCCGATCCGCCGGTGGAATACGCGGCGGAACTCAAGTTCGACGGGCTTGCCATCAACCTGCGCTACGAACACGGCGTGCTCGTGCAGGCGGCCACGCGTGGCGATGGCGAGAAGGGCGAAGACGTCACCCACAACATCCGCACGATCGGGCAGATCCCGCTGCGACTCATTGGAGTGGATGCGCCGGTGCTTGAGGTGCGCGGCGAGGTCTACATGAGCCGCGACCAGTTCGAGAAGCTCAACGAGCGGCAGCGCGAGTTGATCGCGGGTGGCGCGAAGAACGAGAAGACCTTCGTCAACCCGCGCAATGCCGCGGCCGGTGCCGTGCGCCAGCTTGATTCGGCCGCTGCTGCCAAGAAGCCGCTCAGCTTCTTCGCCTATGGTCTCGGCGATGTGCAGGGCTGGGAGGTGCCGCCCACGCACAGCGCCATGCTCGATGCATTGCAAGGTTTCAGCCTGCCTGTGGACACGGACCGCGTGGTGGTGCAGGGGGCCGAGGGCTTGGTCGCCTTCCACCAGAAGATTCGCGACAAGCGCGACAGCCTGCCCTTCGACATCGACGGCATCGTCTACAAAGTCAACTCGCGGGACTTGCAGAAGAAGCTCGGCTTCGTGTCGCGCGAGCCGCGTTGGGCGGTGGCGCACAAGTACCCGGCGCAGGAGCAGATGACGATTGTGCGAGACATCGACATCCAGGTCGGCCGCACCGGCAAACTCACGCCGGTGGCGAAGCTGGAGCCGGTGTTCGTGGGTGGCACGACGGTCAGCAACGCCACGTTGCACAACGAAGACGAAACCCGCCGCAAGGACGTTCGCATCGGCGACACAGTGATCGTGCGACGCGCCGGTGACGTGATCCCCGAGGTGGTCGCCGTGGTGCTGGAGAAGCGGCCGGCCGACGTGGGCGAGCCATTCGATCTCTACAAGCGCCTCGGCGGCAAATGCCCCGTGTGCGGCAGCGACATCGCACGCGAGGAGGGTGGCGCCGACTGGCGCTGCAGCGGTGGTCTCTTCTGCCCCGCGCAGCGCAAGCAGGCGATCCTGCACTTTGCCGGGCGCCGCATGATGGACATCGAGGGCCTGGGCGACAAGCTGGTCGATCAGCTGATCGACGCGGGCCTCGTGCGCACGCTGCCCGAGCTCTACACCCTCGGGCTTGCCAAGCTGACGGCGCTGGAACGCATGGGCGAGAAGAGTGCACAGAACCTGCTCGCGGGGCTGGAGCAGAGCAAGAAGACGACGCTCGCGCGCTTTCTCTTCTCGCTGGGCATCCGGCAGGTGGGCGAGACCACGGCCAAGGATCTGGCCAAGCACTTCGGCAAGCTCGATCTCATCATGGGTGCGAGCGTCGAGCAGTTGCTCGAGGTGCCCGACGTCGGGCCGATCGTTGCCGAAAGCATCCATACCTTCTTCCAACAGCCGCACAACCGCGAGGTGGTCGAGCGACTCAAGGCCGTGGGCGTGTCGTGGCAGGAGTCGGAGGGCGCTGGCGACCTGGCGCCGAAGCCGCTGGCGGGCAAGACCTTCGTGTTGACCGGCACGCTGCCCGCGCTCTCGCGCGACGAAGCCAAGGACATGATCGAAGCCGCAGGCGGCAAGGTGTCGGGTTCGGTGTCGAAGAAGACGACCTACGTGGTGGCCGGTGACGAGGCCGGCAGCAAGCTCGACAAAGCGCGAGAACTCGGCATCGAGGTGATCGACGAGGCGGCGCTGCGCGCCCTGCTGCCGGCGGCCGGATGAACGGTGCGCAATCGCTGCACGGCCGGCAACGCCGTGCAGCGATCCAAACCTAGACTCGGGGCTCCACAGGATGGAGCCCATGACAGAAGCGTCCCGCAAGAAGACCCTGTACGAGATCCTGGGTGTGAAACCCGAGGCGACGCCTGCCGAGATCCAGGCGGCGTTCGATGCCTTGTCGGCCGCATCGACGAAAGCAGACGAGGCGCGGCGCCTGGCCGTGAAAGAAGCGCATCGCGTTCTGTCCAGCGAACGCCGCCGCGCCGCCTACGACGACGAGTTGCGCCAGCGCGCGCTGCCGCCCGTCGAGGCGCTGGACGACGACGCCGCCGCCGACGAGATCACCGGCCGCAGGCGCAAGCTGTTGCTGGTGGGCGCCGCCGCCGTGCTGCTGATCGCAGGCTGGTGGCTCATGAAGTCACCTGCTGCCCCTGCGAAGTCAAACCCCGATGCCAAGCTTGCAATGCCGGTCGCTACGGCGGCGGTCGCACCCGTCGTCGAGCCCGTGGCTGTCGAAGCCGCCTCGGTCGCGCCGTCGCCTGAAACGCTCCTGTACGGCGGCGGCTGGCACTGCAAGGGCCCGCTGACGGGGCGTGGCCTTGATCTGAGCTTCGCGCCGGAGGGCACCTATGCCGGACACGCCGATGGCGACCCGATCCGCGGCTACTACAAGCTCACGGCGAGCACGCTCGTGTTCAGCGACGAGGGGCAGTCCAACAGCTTCGCCGTCGAAGAACTGGCGGCACAACGCCTGGTCATCAACCGTGGCGAAGGCAAGCGCCTCACCTGCAGCCGCTAACCCGCGCCCCACGCCCCGCACCATGCACCCGTCCCGCTCCCCGCTTCGCATCGCCCTGACGCTTGCGACCGTGCTGGCCTCGTGCCTGCCGTTCAGCGCCACGGCCGCCTGGACCTGCACCAACGCGGCCGGCAAGGTGAGCTTTCAAGATCGGCCCTGCGAGGCCAAGGCGCCATCTGCCAAGTGGGAAGCGGTCAAGGCGGCCGAGCTCACGACCGAAGGTGCGCTCGAAACCTTGCGCCGCTTCGACGGCGCGGTGAACGAGCGCGACATGGCGTCGGCAGGGCGCCTTCTGGCCATGAACTTCAAGTCGATGCAACTGGACAAGCGCGGCCGCAACGAAGTGGGGCAGGCGGCCTACATGGATGCCGTCACCCGCGTGGTGATGGCGTCTCACCGCTACCAGAGCGAGCGGGCCTGCAGCGAGGGCCGGCCCGAGGCCTTGTCGCAGACGCTGCGCATGGCGTGCCGCCGGGTCGAGCGCGTTGATGCAATGCGCCGCTCCAACAGCACCGAAAAGCTCGAATTGGTGCGCCTCACCCTCGAAGGCGGCGAGATCCGCATCGCCGAGATCAGCGACATGCCAGCGCCCGAAGCCACCGCCGCGCCTGCCTCAGCGCCGCGCAACTGAGCTCGCGGCCTCAGCCTCAGGGCGTGGCCGGCAGCCCGAACAGCTCGCCCATGGCGTGGCGGTACTGCGATTGCCCGACCGAATTGGTGTTGTGGTGTGAACCGCCTTCGACGAGCACGAAGCGCTTGGGCTCGCGCGCGCGCTCGTAGAGGCCCTGTCCAAGCGCCGGTGGAATGAGCGAATCGTTGCTGCCATGAACGATCAGCACCGGCGAGCCGACGTCAGCGATCCGCGAGGCTGAGTCGAAGCGCTGTGTGATCAAGGGCGAGACCGGCAACCAGCCCCAGCGGAAGGTGCTCACCACGTCGGGGATGGAGGTGAAGCTGCCCTCGACGATCAACCCCGATTCATCGCCGACCTCTGACGCGAGTTGCACCGCGATGGCGCCCCCCAGCGAGTGGCCGAAGATGTAGCGGCGCGACTGCGGGTGCTGCTTGGCGAGCCAATCCCAGGCGGCGCGGGCATCCTCGACGGCCATCGCCTCCGAGGGCAGGCCAGCGCTGCTGCGCCCGAATCCGCGGTAGTCGATGCCCAGCACCGAGAAGCCCAGTTCGTGCATGCGCCGCATGCGGGGGGCGCTGCCGCGCACATCGAAGCGGGCACCGTGAAGGTAAAGCAGCACGGGCGCCTCGGCATCGGCCTGCGGCAGCCACAGACCGTGCAGCTTGACGGGCTCATGGGTGCCGAGGCTTGGCGCCTGGGGCGAGAAGCTGACCCAGACGTCTTCCATGCCTTCGGCGGCAGCCAACCCGCCCGCCCAGGTGCGGTCGCTGGGCTGGAAGATCCATGAGCGCTGCTTCTCGTCGAGTGTGCTGCAGCCGAGCTGGAGCCCCAGGGCCACGCCGATGGCCACGGCACCCAGCGCGAGCCGGGTGCGCGAGGAGAGGCGCGTGAAGATGCGAGTTAAGAGGCGCGAGCCCTTGGGTTGGATGGCGAAGCGTGTCGTCATGGACCGTTCTGTCGCGAGCGAATGTGCTGGCACAGATGACGGCCATGATGACAAAGTTCCGCCGCCCGTGCGGCACTCGCGAATTGCCGCACGAATCCGGCGGGCGACCGGCCGCCGCTCAGAAGCTCAGGCGCACGCCCGCCTTCAGCGCTCGTCCGGGCAGCGGCGCGAGCTCGCGCACCGTCTGGATGCTGCTGGCGTTGTAGGCCAGCTTGTCGCCAGCGTTCTGCACCTGAACGAACCACAGGCCCGCGCTGCCCGCGAGCGTGAACTTGCGCGAGAGCGACAGGTTCACGAGCGTGTAGCCCGGCGTGGCCACGTCGTCGGCCGGTACGCGGTCCTGGCGGCCGGCGTGGTCGAGTTCGATGCGCCCGCTCCAGGGGCCGTGGCCCACGTCGAGGCCGACCCGTACGTTCAACGGCGCGAGGCGGGGCAGCGGTTCGCCCGATTCGGTGTTGTCGCCGCGCGTGAGGTCCACCTTGCCGGTGAAGTCCAGCGTGGTGGGGCCGTCGATCAGGCGCTGCTGACCGTCGAGCTCCATGCCGTAGAGGCGCGCACGCATCTGGCGGTAGGCGTACTCGCCGAAGCCTTCGCCATCGACATCGATGTCGGTCCCCGTCGACTCGAGTGCGATGTAGTTCGAGAACCGCGCCCCGAAGGCGCCGAGGCGCCAGCGGCTCGGGCCGGAAGACCATTCCACCGCCACGTCGAGATTGGTGCCGCGTTCGGTGTCGAGCGCCGAGTCGCCGCGCTCGTACACGCCTGTTGCCACGTGCACCCCGTTGGCGTACAGCTCGTACGAAGTCGGCGCACGTTCGCTCAGGCTGACGGCGCCGCTCAGCGACCACTCGGGCGTCAGCTTGAAAACGTTGGACAGCGAGGCGCTCTGGGGCGAGAAGCGCCGCTCCATCGCCTGGCCGAAGCGAGCGTCTGCGGGGTCGGCGTCGCCATCGGAGGCCACCCGTTCGCGTGAGAGGCGCAGGCCGGCGCTCAGCGTGCCTCCACTCCAGGGCAGTTCTTCCAGCAAGAAGAGGGCTTGGCGATGCGTGCGGGTCGACGGGACGAAGGCTTCTTCACCGAGGGCCGAGAAATCGATGTCTTCGGTGTGCACGCCGACCGTGCCGCGCAGGGCGCCGATCGGGGCGTGCTGTGCCTCGATACGGATTTCGTTGCCGGAGCTTTCGAACGTGGTGCCGACCTCGCCCGTGCCTTCCAGCTCCTGGTGTTCGTAGCGCGTATGGTTGAGTAGCGCCTTGAGCTTTCGGATCGGTGCGCCGTCGAAGCGCAGCTCGCCGGCGAGGCCCACGTGATCGCGCTTCATGTCGATCGTCACGTCGGGCTCCACGACCACGCCGTAGCGGCTGTCGTAGGTGTCCGCAGAGAGCCCGAGGTGCCCCTGGTCGAAGAACACCGTGCCGCCCACGGCACCGCCTCGTGTGCGACTCGCGGAGTTGCGCACCCGCTCGGTGGGTGCGAGTGGGGTTCCGTCTTCGATGGGGGTGTAGTTCGGCACGCGCAGGTCGCTGGTTTCGCGGCTGTAGGCATCGGCGTGAAAGGCGAGACGACCGTTGCCCGCCTCGACCAGCGCGGCGCCGCCTCGCTCCGACTGAGCGCCGCCGCCGCGCAATTCGACATCGCCGCCGACGCCGTCCACGCGGTCGGCGGGGATGCGGTTGTCGATCGCGTTGACCACTCCGCCGATGGCATTGCCGCCGTAGAGCAGGGCGCCAGGGCCTCGCAGCACCTCGACGCGCTCGACGAGCAGCGGGTCGATGGGAACGGCGTGGTCGAAGCTCAGTGCCGAGGCATCGAGCGAAGCCCCGGCGTTGCTGAGCATGCGGACCCGGTCGCCGTCGAGGCCGCGGATCACCGGGCGATTCGCGTTGGGGCCGAACCATGTGGACGACACGCCGGGCGTGCCGCTCAGTGTGTCGGCGAGCGTGCTGCCTCGGCGCAGCGTGAGCGCATCGCCTTCGAGCACCGTGACCGGCAGGGCGAGGTCGCGGCTGCCGAGCGGGTTGCCGGTGACGACGACGGGCGGCAGCGTGGTTGTCGATGAACTGGCGGCTGGCGCCGGCGCGGGGGCCGCCGTCTGCGTTTGGGCGAGGGACGACAGGGTGATGGAAGCCAGGGCGGTGCCGATGGCGCTGGCCAGCGCGGCACGAGGAAAACGGGCAGGGGTATGCATGAGAGTGGCTCTCGGAAAAATAGGCGTGCATGCGCGGCGCGCACAGGCGCGGCCACGCTCGATGGAAGGAAACGAAGGGGAGGAGGAAGAAAGACGCGTTGCCGCGTCAGGCCGCAGCGGGCGGCGCTCGGGCGGCGTAGGTGCGCTCGAACCGGGGCGTGTGCCCTTCGGCGGTATGCGCCGCTTGCGGCGTGGCGCCCACCTCGCAATGCAGCGCCGGTACGTCACCGAAGGCGAGGTCAGCGTGTGCGAGGTGATCGAAGATCCGGCACTCGAGGGTGCCGTGCTCGTGGCCGAAGCCCGGGTTGTGGCTGACTGCGCGACTGTCCGCGCCCGTGCTGGCCCGCTCCGCCAGCGTGGCGGCACTTGCCGACAGGTGCGGACGGTGCGCCACGCCGTGCAGCAGGCCCAGGAACTGAACCAGCACCAGCAAGGACAGCGACCACTGGATCATCCAGCGGCGGAGTCGAGCATGTTGAAGGCGGTGCATGGGGCAGGGAGGGGCGGCGCGCGAGGCTCGGAAACTACCACATGCGACTGTCGCGGCCGTGTGTGTCCGTGCTTGCGTGCGGCGAGCATCCATCAGAATGCACGCATGACTGTTCGCGAAATCCTCAAGATGGGCGACCCGCGCCTGCTGCGCGTGGTCCAACCCGTGACGCACTTCGACACCCCGGAGTTGAAGGCGCTGATCACCGACATGTTCGACACCATGCACGCGGCCAATGGCGCGGGCCTGGCGGCGCCGCAGATCGGCGTCGATCTCGCGCTGGTGATCTTTGGCTTCAAGAAGAACGATCGCTACCCCGAGGCGCCGCCCGTGCCCGAGACTGTGCTCATCAACCCGACGATCACGCCGTTGTCGGAGGCGGAAGAAGAAGGCTGGGAAGGGTGCCTCTCCGTGCCCGGCCTGCGTGGGGTCGTACCGCGCTTTGCCCGCATCCGCTATACGGGCTTCGACCCGCGAGGGCAGGCCATTGATCGCGAGGCCGAGGGCTTCCATGCGCGAGTGGTCCAGCACGAGTGCGACCACCTGATCGGCAAGCTTTACCCGATGCGGGTGCGCGACTTCTCGCGCTTTGGCTACACCAGCGTGCTGTTCCCCGGCCTGGACGCGTCGGACGACGACTAGGGCCTGTTCACACTAAATGAGCCCCCACGCCAAGGCCTGTGGGCGTGGACGGCAAGGCGCGGCCGAGGCCGTGTGCCCGCGGCACACAACGAGGCTGCAACGCCGCCGTGCGCGCCCACAGGCCTTGGCCCTTCGGGTGATCTCATCAAAAGCCCGCCCACGGCGTTGCAAATGCTCGCTGTAGCAAGTGCTACAGCTGCGCTTTGCGCCTTGTTGGCGGGCTTTTGATGAGTCACGTGGGGGCTCATTTAGTGTGAACAGGCCCTAATCCGCGTGCGGCGCCGGCCGCCGATTGCGAAGAAACGTTTCTGTCGTCAGCCTGAGTTCATTTGCGTGCGTTGAAGGAGGAACCTCGGCGGTTCCGTGCCATCGAATCGAGACACGCTCATGCAAAAGAACCTGGTCACTTCCCCTTCACCCTGGCTTTGGCTGGGGCGCCTTCTCGGCCTGGCATTGGCCGGGTTGCTGTCGTTCGCGTGCCTCGCGGCCGATGGTGAGGACCCTCCGGGCCGTGTGGGTCGGGTGTCCGAATTGAATGGCAAGGTCTGGGTCTTCGACACGGAAGCGAACGAGTGGATCACCGCCGTGCGCAACCGCCCGATCACCACCGGGGACCGCATCTCCACCGAAGGCGATGGCCGGGCCGAGGTGAGGGTGGGCTCCAGCGTGTTCCGCGTGGCCGCCAACACCGAAGTCGATGTGCTGCGCCTCGACGATGAGCGCATCGACCTGAACCTGCGCGCCGGCAGTCTGAGCGCACGCGTGCGAACGCGTGAATCCGCGAGCGAGTTTGGCGTCGTCACCGACGAGGGCCGGTTCCGCCTCGAATCGGTGGGCAACTACCGTTTCGACCGCAACGGCGAAACCAGCCACGCCACCGCCTTGAGCGGGCAGGCCGTGTACGAAAGCGATGGCACTGCGCTCACCGTGATGCAGGGGCAGCAGGCCGAGTTCTGGAAGGAGCGGGGTGCGCCGCAGTACGTGATCAGCAGCCCTGCGCGCGATGCCTTCACCACCTGGGGCCTCGCACGCGACGAGATGGAAGACCGCGCCGTGGCCACGCGCTACGTGTCGCCCGAGATGACGGGCGTCGAAGACCTCGACCAGTACGGCGCATGGCAACAGACCACCGAGTACGGCGTGCTCTGGACGCCGCGCGTCGTGGCTTCCGGCTGGGCGCCCTACCGCATGGGTCATTGGGCCTGGGTGCGCCCCTGGGGCTGGACCTGGGTCGACGATGCTCCCTGGGGCTTTGCGCCGTTTCACTATGGCCGCTGGGTCTACTACCGTGACCGTTGGGGTTGGGCGCCGGGCCGCTACGTGGCGCGCCCTGTCTACGCGCCGGCACTGGTGGCCTGGATGGGCGGGCCGGGCGTGAACGTCTCGGTGCGCGTGGGTGGGCCGCCGACTGTGGGTTGGTTCCCGCTCGGGCCCCGCGAGGTATATGTGCCCGGCTATCGTGTGAGCCCGCGGTATGTTCAGAACGTCAACGTGACGCACGTGACGAACATCACCAACGTGACCACCATCATCAACAACCCGGGTCAGTACATGGCCAGCGCGCGCTACATGAATCGCGGCGTGTCGCGTGCCGTCACGGTGGTGCCGAGCACGGTGATGGAGCGCCGGCAACCGGTGGCTCCATCCATCGGCCGCGTCAACGACCAGGTGCTGCGCGACATGGCCCACGACCGCCCGCGCGCCGAGGCGCCCGTGGCCGGGCCGCCGCGCTGGTCAGGCGGCCAGCGCCCGGCGGCCGTCGACCCGCGCGGCTGGCGCCCCGGATTTGCGCCTGGGCATGTGCCTGGCCGCGCGCCCGATCGCCCGGTGGCTGGCCAGTTGCCTGGATCGCCCCCGGGGCGCGACTACAACGGCCCGGGCCGGCCCCGGCCGCCTGGTGGCATCGAGCCCACGCCCGCGCCGCGGCCCCACGATCCGCCGCGTTACGGCAATGGCCCGCGCGACAACGGCCGACCTCCGCCCGGTGCGAATGCGATGCCACAGGTGAACCAACCCGCCTGGGCTGCGCCCCGCGAGCGCGATGGCCGCGACGACAGGAATGACCGGCACGACCGCGATGAACGCACGCGCCGCCAACCCCCGTACGAAGGCGGCCCACCGGATCGCGCCACAGCGCCACCGGTGTACCGCAGCGATGAGCGCCGGCGCCATCACGAGATGCCAGGGCCGCCCCCGCGTGCCGTTCAATCCCCGCCAATGCAGGCGCCGCAGATCCAGGCACCGCATCAGATGCCCCAGGTGGCGCAGCCGCCGGTCTTCCGCCAGCCGCCGCAGCAGCCGCCCCAACAGGCGCCGCAGCAGCAACCGCAGGTGGGTGGGCGTGGGCACGACCGGTCGGGCCCGCCGCAACAGCAGCGCTCCGACAACAGCCCGGGCGGTGACCGCGGAATGCCCCGCAATCAGGCGCGGTAGCGGGGGCGGTGTCTGGAGCGCTGGCAGGAGCGCTGCGGCCAGTGCGCGATCAGCGCAGCATCGGCTTGAGCGCCACCCAGACGTTGTCGAGCATCGCGGGCTGCGCCTGTTCGCGAGGGTGGATGCGGTCTGCCTGGAACAGCGACTCGGCGTTCGGTGCGTCGGCCACGCCCTTCAACAGGAACGGGACGAGGCCAGTGCCTTCGGCCTGCGACACGCCAGCGAACAGCGCCGCGAAATCGTCACCGTACTTGCGCCCGTAGTTGGGTGGCACCTGCATGCCGGCGATCAGCACCTTGGCACCGGCCGCCTTGCTAGCGCGGGCCATGGCGGTGAGGTTGTCGCGCGTCATGCTCAGGGGCAGGCCGCGCAGTGCGTCGTTGCCACCGAGTTCGAGGATCACGATGCTGGGCTGATGCTGCTTGAGCAAGGCCGGCAGCCGCGAGCGGCCACCCGAGGTGGTGTCGCCGCTGATGCTGGCGTTGATCACCTTGCCGGGCAGCTTCTGCTTGGCCAGCCGCTGCTCCAGCAACGCCACCCATCCCTTGCCACGTTCGAGCCCGTACTCGGCCGAGAGGCTGTCGCCCACGACCAGAATCACCGGGTCGCCTGCGGCCATCACCGGCAGGCCCGCCGTCGCCAGCGCGAGCGCGGTACAGTGAAACAGCATCTTCCTGCGCGACATTCCCATCCGAGACACGCCTTTCATGTCTGAAACCATCATTGCCGTCGAGCGCGTCACCAAGCAGGTTCAAGACTCCAGTGGCACGCTCACGATACTCCACGAGATCGATTTCACGCTGGCACGAAGGCAGTCGGCCGCGATCGTGGGCGCCAGTGGTTCTGGCAAGAGCACACTGCTGTCGATCATCGCGGGATTGGACACGCCGAGCACCGGAACAGTTCGCCTCGCCGGCCACGATCTTTTCAAGCTCGACGAAGACGCACGCGCGGCCGTGCGTGCGGCGCAGCTCGGGTTCGTCTTCCAGAGTTTCCAGCTCCTCGGCAACCTCACGGCGCTCGAGAACGTGATGCTCCCGCTGGAACTCCAGGGCCGCAACGACGCGCGCATCCTGGCCATCGAAATGCTCCAGCGCGTGGGGCTGGGCGAGCGGCTGGGGCACTACCCCAAGGTGCTGTCGGGTGGCGAACAGCAGCGCGTGGCGCTGGCCCGCGCGTTTGTCGTGAAGCCTTCCGTGCTGCTCGCAGACGAACCCACCGGCAGCCTCGACTTCGCCACCGGTGAGAAGGTGATGGAGCTGATGTTCGAGCTGAACCGCGAAGCCGGCACCACGCTTGTGCTCGTCACGCACGACCGGGGCATTGCCGCCCGCTGCGACCGCCAACTGCGCATCGAGGCCGGGCGCCTCGCTGCCGCATAAAACAAAAGGCGCTCCGAAGAGCGCCTTTGTTGACGAAGCTGCGGCTCGTCAGTTGGAGAACTTGTAGTCGGTCTTGGCCTTGGCCTTGACCTCCTCGCGGAACTTGGCGAGGCGCTGTTGGTTCAGGCCTTGCTTGATGCGCGGCTTGACTTCTTCCAGGCTCGGGAACTGCGCGGTGCGGGTGTCTTCGAGCAAGATGATGTGATAGCCGAACTGGCTCTTCACCGGCGTCTGCGTCATCTCGCCCTTCTTGAGCGCCTGCATGGCTTGCGAGAACTCGGGCACGTACGAGTTGGCATTGGCCCAGTCGAGGTCGCCGCCGTTCTGGCCCGAGCCCGGGTCCTTGGAGAACTTCTTGGCCAGGTCATCGAACTTGGCGCCGCCCTTGATCTGGGCGATCAACGCCTTCGCCTCGTCTTCCTTCTCGACCAGGATGTGGCGGGCGTGGTATTCGGTGCCGCCCGATTGCGCCTTGAACTTGTCGTACTCGGCCTGGATCTCGGCATCGGTCACTTCGTTCTTCTTCGTGTAGTCGGCGAAGAGTTCGCGAATCAGGATGCTCTGGCGAGCCAGTTCCATCTGGGTCTTGTATTCGGGCGATCCGGCGAGGCCGCGCTTTTCGGCCTCTTGCATGAACATCTCGCGCAGCACCACTTCGTCGCGCACCTGGGCTTCGAGCTCAGGCGTGCGGGGCTGGCCTTGCTTGGTGGCCTGGTCGATCAGGGCATCGACGCGGGCCTTGGGCACCGGCTTGCCATTCACGATGGCGATGTTCTGTGCCTGAACGGCCAGCGGGCAGGCCAGGGCGATGGCGGCGGCCACGAGCGAAGCACGGGCGGCAAAGGACAGGTTCTTCATGGGCGAGGGTCTTTCGACAGCGGAGAGAGGGAAAGGGGTGGGGGCCGAGAGCACCGACTCTGCACCCGAGGCCGGGTTGGAGCGCAGGAGCAGAGAGGTCAGCTTTCGCCCGGCGCGCGGGCGTCGATGGCAAGCGCGTGGATGCCGCGCGGAATCAAGAGGTGAAGGGCATCATATACGAGCCGATGCCGCTGTACGCGGGGCACAGCGGCGAAGCGTTCACTGACGATGCGCACGCTGAAGTGGCGCCCTTCACGGGCCCCGGCGTGGCCGGCGTGCAGGTGGCTGTCGTCGGTGATCTCGAGGGCGCTGGGCTGCAGTGAGTCGCGCAGCGCAGATTCGATGTCTTGAGCAGATACGGCCATGGCGAGACCTCAGCTCGGCTGATCGGGCGAGGCCGCTTCGCCCGCGCCTTCTTCCTTCAGGTGCCTGCTCAGGTAGAGCACCTGCGCCACCGTGAAGACGATCATCAGACCGTAAACGCCGAAGACCTTGAAGGTGGCCCAGGTCGACGTGGAGTAGCTGTACGCCACGTACACATTGATCAAGCCCATCATCGCGAAGAACGCCACCCACGCGAAGTTGAGGCGTTGCCAGATGACATCGGGCAGCTTGAGCTCCCCGCCGATCATCGACTTGAGCAGGTTCTTGCCGAACAGGGTCTGGCTGGCCCACAGCGCCAACGCCATGGCCCAGAAGGCGACGCTGGGCTTCCACTTGATGAAGGTTGCGTTGTGGAACCACACCGTGGCGCCGCCCAGCACCACGACCAGCGCGAGGGTGATCCACAGCATCAGGTCGATCTTGCGGCGCATGGCCTTGAGCACGATCACCTGGACCACCGTAGCCACGATCACGATCAAGGTGGCCAGCAGCACAGGCGCCTCTTCGACGCCGACCACGCCGCCCGACACCATGAAGCCCAGGTGCGTGCTGGCGAAGGTGGCCGCCCAATCCTTGTGGGCCTCGGCGAACTTGAAGGTGCCGAAGAACAGCAGCAGCGGCAGGAAATCGAGGAGGAGTTTCATCGGCGCGGGGGCGGGTTCGAGGGAGTCGAACCGTCGTTCAGGGAGTGGGCTTGAAGTCTATCGCCGCGGAGTTGATGCAAAAGCGCTCGCCGGTGGGCTCGGGGCCGTCCTCGAATACATGGCCGAGGTGCGAGCCGCAGTTGTTGCAGCGGACTTCGACCCGCACCATGCCGTGGCTCTTGTCCACCACGCGCTCGATGACTTCGCTGTTGACCGGCTCCCAGTAGCTGGGCCAGCCGCAGCCGGCGTCGAACTTGGTGTCGGACCGGAACAGCGGGATGCCGCAACCGACGCAGTTGTACTGCCCCTGCTCGAAGTGATCCCAATACTTGCCGGTGAACGCGCGCTCGGTGGCTGCATGGCGGGCCACCTCGTACTGCATGGGGTCGAGCTGCGCGCGCCACTCGGCGTCGGTCTTCTTGACTTTGTAATCACTCATGATGAACAGGACACCTCGATCGATTGCGCCCACTCGGGCGGGAAGTCGGCGTACGCCGAATGTTCGGGCTGTTCGTCGAACGGGCGCATCAGAACTTTCAGCAAGCGATTCGTCTCGCTGAAGTCGCCTTGCTGCGCGGACCGAATGGCCTCTTCGGCCAGATGGTTGCGCAGCACGTACTTGGGGTTGGTGCGATTCATGCGCTCTCGCCGTTCGGCGTCGATGCTGCCCTCGGCACGCAGGCGGATTGCGTAGTCGCCGGCCCAGGCGTCGAAACCCTCGCGGTCGATGAACATGTCGCGAACGGATGCCCCACCGGCATCTGCCGCGGCCCCGAACTCGGCCAGCCTGCGAAAGGTGATGCTGAAATCGCACTTGTCGCTCGCCATGCGCTTGAGCAGGCCGTCGATGAGATCGCGATCGCTGGGCTGTGCGGTTGCCAGACCCAGCTTGGCGCGCATCTTGTTCTCGATCGCCGATTGGAATCGCGCCTTGTAGACCTCCAGCGCCTCAAGCGCCGACTCGCTCGCAGCTTCGCCCTCGCCAATCAGGGGAAGGAGCGCCTGAGCCAGCGCGTGGAGGTTCCAGAACGCCACGTTGGGCTGCCGCGCGTAGGCGTAGCGGCCCTGGTGGTCGGAATGGTTGCAGACGTGCCCGGGGTCGAAGGCATCGAGAAAGCCATACGGGCCATAGTCGATGGTGAGCCCCAGGATGGACATGTTGTCGGTGTTCATCACGCCGTGGCAGAAGCCGACCGCCTGCCAATGCGCCATCAGCTCTGCCGTCTGGATCGACACCGCCTCGAGCAGCGCCACGTAAGGTTGTGGCATATCGCGACACTGCGGGTAGTACGCAGCGATGACGAAATCCGCCAGCCCGCGCAACGCCTCGACGTTCTCGGCGGTGTGAGCGAAGTGCTCGAAGTGGCCGAACCGGATGAAGCTGGGCGCCACGCGCGTGACCACCGCCGCGGTCTCTACGGTCTCGCGCCGCACCGGCAGGCTCGACCCGGTGACGCACAAGGCTCGCGTCGTTGGCACGCCCAAAGCCGCCATTGCCTCTGACGCCAGGAACTCGCGGATCGATGAACGAAGCACCGCCCGGCCATCGCCCATGCGCGAGTACGGCGTGAGCCCGGCACCCTTGAGCTGAATCTCCATCGGACCGCTCGGCGTATCCAGCTCGCCCAGCCAGTGCGCGCGGCCATCGCCGAGCTGGCCCGCCCACACACCGAACTGGTGGCCGCTGTAGACACTGGCCAGCGCCTGCATGCCTGTGCCAAGTGCGTTGCCGCTCAGCACCTGCAAGGTGAGGTCGTCGCGTGGTTGATGCGTCAGGCCGAGTGCCTGTGCGCAAGCTTCACTCCAGGCCACCCAATGCGGGCTCGGGAGACCTTGCGGGGGCAGGGGAGTGAAGTAGGTGTCGCCGAGCGACGCGAAACGATTCGTCCAGCGCGCTCCCAGCACAGGGGGGGCGGAAACGTCGTCGAATACTGCAGGCATCGCGGCAGTTTAGCGACGGGATCTTGACCGGGCGGGCCTAGGGGTAAACAGCAGGAATTCAGCGCCTTCGTGCGTTCCTATCATCGTTGCATCGCAGCAGTTTTTTCCTGGAGTTGGACATGTCGCGTTTGCTCGGTCAGATGATGGAAATGCCGTTGATGATCTCGTCGCTCATCAAGCATGCGGCGCGCCATTCGGCGGACACGGAGATCGTCTCCAAGCGCGTCGAAGGTGACATCCACCGCTACACCTACAAGGATTGCGAACTGCGTTCACGAAAGCTCGCGCAGGCCCTCGCACGGCTGGGTTGCAAGCCCGGCGACCGGGTCGGCACCCTGGCCTGGAACGGCTACCGCCATCTGGAGATCTACTACGGCGCGTCTGGTTCGGAACTGGTGTGTCACACCATCAACCCGCGGCTCTTTCCGGAGCAGATCGTCTGGATCGCCGAGGACGCCAAGGACGGCGTGCTGTGTTTCGACCTGACCTTCCTGCCGCTCGTCGAGAAGCTTGCGCCCATGCTCAAGAGCGTCAAGCACTTCGTGCTGATGACCGATCGGGCGCACATGCCGCCCAGCACCACGATCGACAAGCTGCTCTGCTATGACGAGCTGGTCGACGCAGAGAACGGCGACTACGCGTGGCCCGAGTTCGACGAGAGCACGGCTTCGAGCATCTGCTACACGTCCGGAACCACCGGCAACCCGAAGGGCGCCGTGTACAGCCATCGCTCCACGCTGCTTCACGCCTACGCGAGCGCCTTGCCGGATTCGCTCGGCTGCTCCGCCAAGGACGTGATTCTTCCGGTGGTGCCGATGTTCCATGTCAACGCATGGGGCCTGCCATATTCAGGCCCGCTCGTCGGTGCGAAGCTGGTCATGCCCGGGCCGCATCTCGACGGCAAATCGCTCTACGAACTGTTCGAGTCGGAGAAGGTCACTTTCAGCGCGGGCGTGCCCACCGTGTGGCTGGGGCTCATCAACTACGTGGTGCAGAACAAGCTGAGGTTCAGCACCTTCAAGCGCACCGTCATTGGCGGGTCGGCCTGCCCGCCCTCGATGCTGCGCACTCTTCAAGACGATTTCGGCGTGGAAGTCATCCATGCGTGGGGCATGACCGAGATGTCGCCGCTGGGCACGCTCGCGCGACTCAAGGGCAAGCATGTGGAGTTGTCCAAGGACGCGAAGGAGAAGCTGCAGTTCACCCAGGGGCGCGTGGTCTATGGCGTGGACATGCTGATCCTGGACGACGACGAGAAGCCGCTGCCCTGGGACGGCAAGTCGTCAGGCAATCTGGTTGTGCGCGGGCCGTGGGTGATCGCGAGCTACTTTCAGCGCAGCGACTCCCCCTTGGTCAAGGTCGAAGGGCTCGACTGGTTCCCGACCGGCGATGTGGCCACCATCGATGCCGACGGGTACATGCAGATCACCGACCGCAGCAAGGACGTCATCAAGTCCGGCGGCGAGTGGATCAGCTCCATCGACCTGGAGAACATCGCCATGGCGCACCCGGCAGTGCACGAAGCCGCGGCGATCGCCTGTCGACACCCGAAGTGGGACGAACGGCCGCTGCTCGTGATCGTCAAGAAGCCGGGCGCCGAGGTCTCGCGCGATGAGGTGCTGGGCTTCTTCGAGGGTCGAATTGCCAAGTGGCAGATCCCCGACGACGTCGTCTTCGTTAGCGAAATCCCTCATACGGCCACCGGCAAGATCCAGAAACTCAAGCTGCGGGAATCGTTCAAAGAGCATCGGTTGCCCGCGTCCTGAAAATGGGCAGTTCTGCAGTGCGGTTTGTATTGCACTGTTGTGCAAATTCCGGGTAATCCTTGAATCTACCCAGCAAAATCTTCAGTTAATGTTGCGCAGTTCGCATTTCGTACTCAAGGAGAGAAGTTGATGAAGTTCCGCAAAAACGTGGTAGGTCTGGCAGGCGTGGCGGCGCTTGCGCTGAGCGCAAGCGCGGCGTTCGCCCAGGCCGGTGAGACTGTCAAGCTGGCCTTTGTCGACCCCCTTTCGGGCCCGATGGCAAATATCGGTACCAACATCCTGCACACCTTCCAGGCGGTCGCGGACCTCAAGAGCGGCAAGGGCAACCCAGCTGGCGTGAAGTACGAGATCGTTCCTTTCGACAACAAGGGTTCGGCACAGGAAAGCCTGAGCGTCCTGAAGGCAATCATCGACCAGAACATCCGCTACATCGTCAACGGCAACGGCTCAGCGCCCGCCATGGCACTGGTCGATGCAATCAGCAAGCACAACGAGCGCAACCCCGGCAAGGAAGTCGTCCTGCTCAACTACGCAGCAGTGGATCCCGACCTGACCAACAGCAAGTGCAACTACTGGCACTTCCGCTTCGACGCTGACACGTCCATGAAGATGGAAGCCATGACGACCTACATGAAGGACGACAAGTCCATCAAGAAGGTCTACATCATTGGCCAGAACTACTCGCACGGTCACCAGGTCGCCAAGTTCGCCAAGGAAAACCTGGCTCGCAAGCGTCCCGATGTGCAAGTCGTCGGTGAAGACCTCCACCCGATCGCCCAGGTGAAGGATTTCGCACCCTACGTTGCCAAGATCAAGCAGTCGGGTGCCGACACCGTGATCACCGGCAACTGGGGCAATGACATGGCCCTGCTGTTCAAGGCTGCGAAGGACGCTGGCTTGGACGTCAACTGGTACACCTACTACGCTGGTGCAGCAGGCACGCCTGCAGCCATTGGCGACTACGGCCTGGGCAAGATCCGTTATGTGTACCCGGGTTACCCCAACCTGCCGGGTGAGTACCAGAACACCATGAAGGCCTTCGAAACCCGCTTCAAGGGTGAAGACTTCAGCACCGCCACCTCGCTGTCTGTGTTTGACGTTCTTGGCGGAGCGATCTCCAAGGCGAAGTCCACCGATCCGGTGAAGGTTGCCAAGGCGATGGAAGGTCTGACGGTGAAGGCGTATTCGGGCGATGTCCAGATGCGCGCCAGCGATCACCAGCTTCAGCAGACCCTGTACCTGGCAAGCTGGGGCAAGGTCGACAAGAAGAACCCGGTGAACCGCGAGAACACCGGCAATACCTGGATCGCGGAAAAGGTGTTCGAGCCCTATGTGGCCAGCACCCCGACCACTTGCCAGATGAAGCGTCCGGGCTGATCGCGCAGAAAGTCCGATGGCCTCGTTAGGCCGTGGGACTGCCTTCCGAGCAAAGAGGCAAGCCTTCACGGGCTTGCCTCTTTTGTGCGTTGCAACGGGGTACTCCCTAGCGCACGCCTCAAGAATTTCAACTACGGTCCGATTTGTATTGGGTTGCCGCAAAAGAGACGATTGATTTGTCTCGACCGCGACGCGCTTTGCGCTGCGCCACGTAGTACGCTGGCGCCCATTTCGTCAGGACGCCGCTTCGAGCAAGGCCGCACTCCCACGCGTGCGCTTGCGAGTTTTTCACTCTCACCTTTGGACCAAACGACGCGATGGAGTTCTTCACCATATCGCTATTGAACGGCGTCAGCTATGGGCTGCTGCTGTTCATGCTGAGCTCGGGGCTGACCCTGATCTTCAGCATGATGGGCGTGCTCAATTTCGCCCACGCGAGCTTCTACATGCTCGGGGCCTACACGGCCTTCACCACGACGAAATACGTGGGCTACTGGCCGGCGCTGATCGTCGCGCCACTCGTGGCCTTCCTGCTGGGCGCGGCGTTCGAGCGCTTTTGCTTGCGGCGCGTGCACAAGTTCGGCCATGTGCCTGAACTTCTCGTGACCTTCGGTCTGTCCTTCGTGATGCTCGAACTGGTGCAACTCACCTGGGGCCGCCTGCCAGTCGATTACAAGGTGCCCGAGGCACTGAGTGGCCCGCTATTCACCTTGTACGGAACGCAGTTCCCGATGTATCGCGGCTTCATGATGCTGGTGGCATTCCTGATGCTGCTCTCGCTGTGGCTCCTGCTGTCCAAGACGCGCGTCGGCCTGGTCATTCAATCCGCGCTGACTCACCCGGATATGTCTGAATCGCTCGGCCACAACGTGCCGCGCGTCTTCATGATGGTGTTCGGCGGAGGTGCCGCCTTGGCTGGCCTTGCGGGCGTGATCGGTGGCAATGCCTATGTCACGGAGCCGGGCATGGCGGCGGCCGTCGGCCCGATCATCTTCGTGGTGGTGGTGGTTGGCGGATTCGGCTCACTGGCCGGGGCGTTCGCCGCGTCGCTGCTGATCGGCGTCGTTCAGACGTTCGCTGTGGCGATGGACCAATCACTGCTCGGCGCCCTGAACACGATGAACGTCAACGTTTCTCCTTCCACCTTTGGCTATGCGCTGCTCGACCTGAAGATCTCGCAAGTTGCACCGATCCTGCCGTATCTGCTGCTGGTGCTGATGCTGATCTTCCGCCCGAAGGGCTTGATGGGTACGCGCGAGGGCTGACATGAGCAAGACACAGTATTTCCAGTTCCAGCCCTTCAACTTTGGCCGCCTGTTCGTTTGGGGCGGGTTCGCGCTCGTGTTGCTGATCGCGCCCTTGCTGTTCAAGAGCAGTCTCGCGCTCACCGTGCTGTCTCAGATCGGCTACATGATCATCATCTGCCTCAGCTACAACCTGCTGCTGGGTCAGGGCGGCATGCTGAGCTTCGGTCACGCCGTCTACACCGGCCTGGGCGCCTTTTTCGCCATTCACGCACTCAATCTTGCGAGCGCCGGCACGCTGCCGATTCCGGTCAGTTTGGTGCCCGTGGTCGGTGGTATTGCTGGTGCGGCCATCGCGGCGATCCTGGGTTGGGTGACGACCAAGAAATCGAGCAATACCTTTGCGATGATCACCTTGGGCGTCGGTGAACTCGTGTTTGCCATGTCGCTGATGTTCTCCGGTTTCTTCGGGGGCGAAGGTGGCGTGAGCGGCAACCGGGTGGTGGGTCAGCCCATCTTCGGCATCACCTTCGGGCCTGCGATCCAGGTGTACTACCTGATCGCCGTGTACTGCTTCATCTGCACGGGCCTCATGTTCATGCTGACTCGCACCCCGCTGGGTCGCATGCTCAATGCCGTACGCGACAACCCGGAGCGGGTCGAGTTCATTGGCTACAACACGCAGGTGGTGCGCTACATGGCGTTCATCATTGCCGGCTTTTTCGCCGGCATCGGTGGCGGTCTGATCGCGCTCAACTTCGAGATCGTGACGGCCGAATCGGTGCACGCAACGCGTTCAGGTGGCTATCTCCTGTTCACCTTCCTGGGCGGAGCACTCTTCTTCTTCGGCCCGATCATCGGCGCGGTGTTGTCAGTGCTGGCCTTTGTGCTGTTGTCCGAGATCACCAAGGCCTGGTTGCTCTACTTGGGCATCGTGTTCCTGGTGATGGTGATGTTCGCGCCGGGCGGCATCGCCAGCCTGGTGGTGATGAACATTCGTGTGGCCAGCTTCGGCAAGTTCCGCCGCTTGCTGTTGCCATACGCGGGGCTGATCGTCACCACGGTGATGTGGTTGCTCGGCCTGTCGGCCATCATCGAGATGGTCTATCACTACCAGCTGGAGTCGGGCACGGGCGACACCGTCAAGTTCCTTGGTCAGGTGCTCAACGTCAAGGAGATGTCTCACTGGTTGACGGCGGCTGCGCTGCTAGTGGTGGGCGGAGGCCTGTTTGAAGTGGTGCGTCGCCACTTCAAGCTGACGTGGGACGGCATCCAGGAAGAGATCGAGAAAGCGAATCACCGCAGAGGTGCTGCATGAGCCAGGGCAACGTGGCAACAAACAACAAGGGCGGTTGGGCGCTTGAGCTCAACGACTGCCGCAAGAGCTTCGGCAAGACCGAGATCATCCGTGGTGCTTCACTCAAGGTGAAGGAAGGCGAACGTGTGGCCGTGATCGGCCCGAACGGTGCCGGCAAATCCACGCTGTTCAACCTGATCAGCGGCCGCTTCGGCCTCAGCAGTGGCGAGATCAAGCTGCACGGTGAGCGTATCGACCGGCTTCGGCCGTTCGAGATCAATCGCCGTGGACTGGCGCGCAGCTTCCAGGTATCAAACCTGTTCGGTCGCCTGTCGGTGTTCGAGAACATCCGGTGCGCCGTGCTGTGGTCGATGGGCTATCGCTATGTGTTCTGGCATTTCCTTGCCAACATGCACGATGCCAATGATCGCGCCGAGCAGGTGCTCAAGATGATCAAGCTGGAGACCAAGCGCAACGAGTCGGCAATGAACCTCACCTATGCCGAGCAGCGTGCGCTCGAAGTGGGTATCACCATTGCCGGTGGCGCGAGCGTGATCCTGCTCGACGAGCCCACGGCCGGCATGAGCAAGAGCGAAACGTCGCGCTTCATCGACCTCATTCGTGAGATCACCGTCGGGAAGACGCTGCTCACGGTGGAGCACGACATGGGCGTGGTGTTCGGCCTCGCCGACAAGATCGCCGTGCTCGTGTACGGCGAAGTGATTGCCTTCGACACGCCAGAAGCCGTGCGCGCCAATGCGCGTGTGCAAGAGGCCTACCTTGGCTCCGTGCTGGCCGATCAGCAAGCTGCGGGGCACTGAACATGACGATGCTTCAACTGCAAGATCTGCACGCCTATTACGGCAAGAGCCATGTGCTGCATGGCGTGAACATGAACGTGAGGCCGGGCGAGATCGTGGCGCTTCTGGGCCGCAATGGTTCGGGTCGTTCGACGACGGTCAAGACCATCATGGGCCTGGTCGATGGCCATGGGTCGGTGAAGTTTCGCGACAAGGAGATCCTCGGCAAGAAGGCCTTCGAGATCGCGCATGCCGGCATTGGCTACGTGCCCGAGAACCGCGACATCTTCCCCAAGCTCACCGTGCACCAGAACCTGATGCTCGGCGAGAAGGGCAAGGGCAAGAAGCCGCGCTGGTCATTCGACGACATGTACCAGATGTTTCCGCGCCTGAAGGAGCGTCAGCACACCGAGGCTGGCGTGCTGTCGGGTGGCGAGCAGCAGATGCTGACGCTGTGCCGCACGCTCATGGGCGACCCCGACCTGATCATGATCGACGAACCGACCGAAGGTCTGGCCCCGAAGATCGTCGAGTTGGTCGGCGAGTACCTCAAGGAACTCAAGCGCCGCGGGATTTCTGTGTTGCTGGTCGAGCAGAAGCTGACCATCGCGCTGTCGATCTCCGAGCGCTGCTACGTGATGGGGCATGGGCAGGTGGTGTTCGAGGGCACCCCTGACGAACTGCGCGCCAATACGAGCGTTCGCAAGGAGTGGCTGGAGGTCTAAGATCGACCGCAGTCTCAGCCGCCACACCGGCCGGCACTGGCTCCGAACGACAAATCGCACGTGCGTTTTGTCGCTGACGAGACAGGAGCCGGCCGTTGTGCTTTCTAGACTCGAACGATCGTTCGTTTTTTCTTTTGCCTGTCTGGCAACCTCTGAGGGCCACCGCCATGAGCGCCACCTATGAACTGCGCGGCAGCGTTGCTGTCATCTCCTTGAACAACCCGCCCGTGAACGGGCTCGGGCTCGCGACCCGTTTGGGCATCACCGAGGGCCTGGAGAAAGCCTCGACTGATACGGCCGTCAAGGCGATCGTGGTGACTGGCGCCGGCAATGCCTTCTCCGGTGGCGCGGACATCAAGGAGTTCGGCTCGCCCAAGGCGCTGGCCGAGCCCAACCTGCTGAGCGTGATCGCGGCACTCGAAGCGTGCAGCAAGCCGGTGGTGGCTGCCATCCACGGCGTATGCATGGGGGGCGGGCTGGAACTGGCTCTGGGTTGCCACTACCGCGTGGTGGCCAAGGGCACGCAGGTCGCCTTGCCTGAAGTGAAACTCGGACTGATCCCTGGTGCGGGTGGTACGCAGCGCCTGCCACGCGTGATCGGCGTCGAGGCGGCACTCAACATGATCGTGAGCGGCGATGCGGTGAAGGCCGAGATGCTGGCGGCGCTGCCCGGCCAGAAGCTCTTCGACGAGCTGGTGGATGCGGATGTCGTCGCGGCCGCCCTCACATTCGCGGCTGAAGTCGCTGATCGTGGTGGCAAGAACGGACAGCTCCCGCTCGTGCGCAATCTCAAGGCCACGCATGCCAACCCGGATGGCTACTTCCAGTTTGCGTGCAACACGGTGGGGGCGATGTCGCGCAACTATCCTGCGCCGTTGCAGTGCGTCGAAGCTGTGGCGAATGCCGTCTACAAGCCGTTCAACGAAGGAATGCGGCTGGAACTGGTGGCCTTCCAGGCGCTGATGCTCACACCCGAAAGCCGCGCCCTGCGGCACGTGTTCGTGGCCGAGCGCGCGGCGAGCAAGATTCCCGACGTGCCCGCCGACACGCCGTTGCGCGACATCAAGAAGATCGCGGTGATCGGGGCCGGCACCATGGGTGGTGGCATTTCGATGAACTTCCTGAACGCCGGCATCCCGGTGACTATCCTCGAGATGAAGCAGGAGGCGCTCGATCGCGGCATCGCCACCATCCGCAAGAACTACGAGGCGCAGGTCAAGAAGGGCAAGCTCTCGCAAGACAAGCTCGACGCCCGCATGGCGCTGCTGAGCACCACCCTCAGCTACGCCGACCTGAAAGACGCCGACATGGTGATCGAGGCCGTGTTCGAGGACATGGCCGTGAAGGAGAAGGTCTTCACGGCGCTCGACGAGGTGATGAAGCCCGGTGCCATCCTCGCGAGCAACACCTCCACGCTCGACGTGAACCAGATCGCCGCCTTCACCAAGCGCCCGCAGGATGTGATCGGCACGCACTTCTTCAGCCCGGCGAACGTGATGAAGCTGCTGGAGGTGATCCGCGGCGAGAAGACCGCCAAGGACGTGCTCGCCACCGTGATGGCGCTTGGCAAGAAGATCAAGAAGACCTGCGTGGTCTCGGGCGTGTGCGATGGCTTCATCGGCAACCGCATGATCGAGCAGTACTCGCGCCAGGGCGGCTTCCTGCTGGAAGAGGGCGCCACGCCCGAGCAGGTCGACAAGGCGATCGAGAAGTTCGGCTTTGCGATGGGCCCCTTCCGCATGGGTGATCTGGCCGGCAACGACATCGGCTGGTATATCCGCAAACGCCGCGCCATCGAGCAGCCCGGCATGCTCTACAGCAAGACCGCCGATGTGCTGTGCGAGATGGGCCGCTTTGGCCAGAAGACCAGCGCAGGCTGGTACGACTACAAGCCGGGCAAGCGCGACGCCATCCCTTCGAAGGAGGTGGTCGAGATGATCGAGAAAGTGCGTGCCGAGAAAGGCATCACCCCGCGCAAGATCAGCGACGAAGAGATCGTGCAGCGCCTAGTGTACGCGCTCGTGAACGAAGGCGCCAAGATCGTGGAGGAAGGCATCGCGTCACGCGCCTCCGACATCGACATGGTCTACCTCACCGGCTACGGCTTCCCTGCCCACCGCGGCGGCCCCATGTGCTACGCCGACACGCAGGGCCTCTTCAACGTGGTGGCGGCGATGAAGCGCTTCCAGAAGAACCCGCTCGACGACGCGAAGTTCTGGGAGCCGGCACCACTGCTCGCCAAGCTCGCCGCCGAGGGCAAGACGTTCAGCTGAACCCGCGTTGACGAACGACACGCATCAGATCCCAGGCAGAACCCAGGAGACACACACCATGAAGCGCGCCACCTTCACCCGCATGGAAACCAGCACGGCCGACGACTGGGCCATCATCAAGGAGGAGGCCGGTGCGTTCCAGCGCGGCCTGCCCGAGCGGCTGATGGCGCACCTGAAGCTGCTCGAAGGTGACTACGGCGGCTTCCCGGTCGACCGCTATACCCATTCGTTGCAGACCGCCACGCGTGCCTTGAAGGATGGCCGCGACGACGAGTACGTTGTCTGCGCGCTGCTGCACGACATTGGCGACACACTCGGACCGGCCAATCACTTCGACATTGCCGCGGCCATCCTCAAGCCCTTCGTGAGCGCCGAGAACCTCTGGATGGTGCAGAACCACGGCATCTTCCAGGGCTACTACTTCTTCCATCACCTCGGGCTGGACCGCAACCTGCGCGACCAGTTCAGTGGCCACCCGTCGTACGAACGCACGGCCGAGTTCTGCGCGCTGTATGACAACCCGGCCTTCGACCCCAAGGGCGAGACACTGCCCATCAACGAGTTCGAACCCGCACTGCGTGCCGTGTTCGCCAAGCCCAAGAACAGCATCTACATGCCGGCCCAGAAGGCGGCCTGACACCACAACCGCCACCCCCGGAGTACCCCATGACATCAGCCGTGATCGTTTCCACCGCCCGCACGCCGCTCGCCAAGAGCTGGAAGGGTGCCTTCAACATGACGCATGGCGCGACGCTGGGCGGTTTCGCCGTCAAGGCGGCGGTGGAGCGCGCCGGCATCGAAGGGGCCGAGGTCGATGACGTCATCATGGGCTGCGCCACGCCAGAAGGTGCCACCGGCGGCAACATCGCCCGCCAGATCGCGCTGCGCGCGGGGCTGCCGATCACCGCGAGCGGCATGACGATCAACCGCTTCTGCTCAAGCGGGCTGCAGACCATCGCCACCGCCGCCCAGCGCATCATCGCGGGCGAGGGTGACGTCTACGTGGCCGGCGGCGTGGAGAGCATCTCCTGCGTGCAGAACGAAGCCAACCGCCACATGGCGGCCGATGGCTGGCTCAAGGAGCACAAGCCCGAGATCTACTGGAGCATGCTGCAGACGGCCGAGCAAGTGGCCAAGCGCTACAACATCGGACGCGACCGCATGGATGAGTACGGTGCCGCCAGCCAGCAGAAAGCCTGCGCTGCACAAGAAGCCGGCAAGTTCAACGACGAGATGGTCACCGTGACCACCAGCGCCGGCGTTGCCGACCCGGTGCTGGGGCTGCGCACGAAAGAGGTGACCATCAGCGCAGACGAAGGCCTGCGCGCAGGCACCACCAAGGAAGGCATCTCGAGTATCAAGCCCGCGCTGCCCGGTGGCCTGGTCACGGCCGGCAATGCCAGCCAGTTCAGCGATGGCGCGGGCGCCTGCGTGCTGATGAGCGAAAAACTCGCCGAGCAGCGCGGCTACAAGCCGCTCGGCCGCTTCCTGGGTTTTGCGGTCGCAGGCTGCGAGCCCGACGAGATGGGCATCGGCCCGGTGTTCGCCGTGCCCAAGGTGTTGAAGAAGCTGGGCCTCAAGGTCAGCGACATCGACCTCTGGGAGTTGAACGAAGCCTTCGCCGTGCAGGTGCTGTACTGCGCCGACACGCTGGGCATCCCGATGGACCGCCTCAACGTCAACGGCGGTGCCATCGCGGTGGGGCACCCCTACGGCGTGAGCGGCCAGCGCCTGACCGGCCATGCGCTGATCGAAGGCAAGCGCCGCGGCGCCAAGCGCGTGGTGGTCACGATGTGCATCGGCGGCGGCATGGGCGCTGCCGGCGTGTTCGAAGTCTTGTAAACCCAGGCGCGGCGGGCAGGGCGCTCAGCCCACCGCCTTGATGCGGCCCTCGCGGGATGCGGTGGCCAGCATCGACGCCACGGCGCACGATGCCAGCCGCGATGGTTCCGAATCTGCGCGGCTCGTCAGGATGACTGGCACCTTGGCCCCGAGGACGATGCCTGCCGAGTAGGCCCCGGCCAGAAAGCTCAGGCTCTTCGCCAGCATGTTGCCGGCGTCCAGATCCGGCACGATCAGCACATCGGCCTGGCCGGCGACCGGCGAGACGATGCCCTTGATGCGTGCGGCGTCCATGTCGATGGCGTTGTCCATGGCGAGCGGGCCATCGATGTGCGCGCCCGTGATCTGGCCGCGATCGGCCATCTTGCACAGCGCGGCGGCGTCGATGGTGGAGGGCACGCGCGAGTTCACCGTCTCCACGGCCGACAGCACCGCCACGCGGATGTCCTGCATGCCCAGCGCCTGAGCCAGGTCGATGGCGTTGCGCACGATGTCCGCCTTCTCTTCGAGCGTGGGCGCGATGTTGATGGCGGCGTCTGAAATGATGAGCGGCTTGGCGTGGCCGGGCACGTCCATCACGAAGCAGTGGCTCACCCGGCGAGAGGTGCGCAGCCCGCCCTGGCTTCGCACCACGGCAGACATCAGCTCGTCGGTGTGCAGGCTGCCTTTCATCAAGGTGTCGACCTCGCCCTTGAGCGCCATGGTCACGGCGGTGTCGGCGGCGGCATGGCTGTGCGGCGCATCGATCACGAGCAGGCCCGACAGATCGACACCTGCCTCGGCGGCCGTGCTCTCGATCTTGGCGCGCGGGCCGATCAGGAGCGGCGTGATCAAGCCGAGCCGGGCCGATTCCAGCGCGGCCTGTAGCGCCACATCACTGCATGGGTGCACAACGGCGACCCTCAGCGGGGGGCGCTCGCGCGCTGCGGAGATGAGTCGGTCGTAGTGGGGGTGGGTGCTTGGCATGTGCAGCTCGGTGTAGAGGCCCTGATCGGTTCAGGGCAATAGCAGGTTTGAAAGTTGCATCCTGCATGCTGCAATGCAACAGATCAAGACCCGGACGCGATTCTTCATGGCCAAGCCCGAACCTACTTCATCCGCGCCACACGGCGGCGCACTCGCGCGGCTCGCGCAGGACACCACCTCATACGCGCTCGATGCCTGGCAGCGCGGCGTCCTGACGCTCGACGTGCTGCGTGAGCGCGGTGACATCTTCATCGCTCACTTCATCGCGGGCAAGCCGCCCTTGCTGAAGTTCGAGCATGAACTGCTGATCGACGGCAAATTCTTGCCGCACCCCTGCAACTATTCGCTGTTGCGCATCGTGCCGCCGGCCGGCGTGAGCGTCGATGACGCCCATCGCCCGATCGTCGTCGTCGACCCGCGCGCGGGGCACGGGCCTGGCATTGGGGGCTTCAAACCCGACTCCGAGGTCGGTGTGGCACTGCATGCGGGGCACCCGGTCTACTTCATCACCTTTGCCCCCGAGCCTGTCGATGGCCAGACGCTGCTCGACGTGGCGCGTGCCGAAGCCGCCTTCATCGAAGAAGTGATCCGCCGCCACCCCAGGTGCCCGGACAAGCCCGCCGTCATCGGCAACTGCCAGGCTGGCTGGGCCGTGGCGGCGCTGGCGTCGGTGCGCAACGACATCATGGGGCCGCTGGTGCTCAATGGGGCGCCGCTGTCGTACTGGGCCGGCAGTGCCAAGCAGAACCCAATGCGCTATTCGGGCGGCATGCTGGGCGGTGCGTGGCTCTCCGCGTTCACGGCCGATCTGTCGGGCGACCGATTCGACGGCGCCTGGCTGGTCGAGAACTTCGAGAACCTGAACCTCGGCAATACGCTGTGGGGCAAGCTATATAACCTCTACGCCAATGTCGACACCGAGCGCGAGCGCTTTCTCGAGTTCGAGCGGTGGTGGGGTGGCTACTTCCGCATGACGGGCGAAGAGATCGAGTCCATCGTCGAGAACCTGTTCGTCGGCAACAAGCTGGCGCGGGGTGAGGTGGTGGTGGATGGCAAGCGGGTCGACCTGCGCAACATCACCGCGCCGCTCGTGATCTTTGCCTCGTGGGGCGACAACATCACGCCGCCGCAACAAGCGCTCGACTGGATGCTCGACGTGTGGGGCGACGAGAAGGCGCTCATCGCCGCCGGCCGCACCATCGTGTACATGTTGCACCCCACCATCGGGCACCTGGGCATCTTCGTGGGCGGTGCTACGGCCCGCAAGGAGCACGATCAGATCGTCAACACGCTCGACCAGATCGAAGCCCTTCCGCCCGGTCTGTTCGAGATGAAGATCGAAGCCAAGGACCCGAAGGCACCCTTTGCCGAACTGGAATCGGGCGCGTTCACGGTGCGCTTCGAAGACCGCAGCTTCGACGACATCCGCGCGCTCAACGTCGAAGGGCGTCGCGACGAGGCCCTGTTCAGCACGGTCGCGCAACTGTCGGAGCTCAACATGCAGGCCTATCGCCAGTGGGCACAGCCTTTCGTGCGTGCCGTAGGCAGCAGGGCGCTGGGGGACGCCATGCGCTGGATGCACCCCTTGCGGCAACAGCACCTGGCGTTCTCGTCGCTCAACCTCATGGCACCCTGGCTCAGGCAGGCGGCCGAGCAGGCACGCAGCGATCGCAAGCCGACCGAAAGTGACAACCTCTGGCGCGGCTGGGAGAAACTGGTCTCGGACAGCATCGTCCAGGCGCTGGATTTCGTCGGGGGCGTGCGCGACGATGCCTCCGCCCAATGGGTTACCGCTGCCTACAGCCCGCAAGGCTTGGGTGCCGTGCTCAGGCCGGAACCGCCGGGCGAGGCGGCGGCCCTCGAGCGCGCCAAGGGCGACGAGCAAACCGCTCGCCTGGTCGCGCTGGCCCGTGCCGATGAAGGCGGCTTCGCCGAAGCGGTGTGCCGCATGGTGTTGGCTGGCATCGAGCAAGGCGGCGGCATCGAGCGTCGCAGCCTGCGCCTGGGTGAGCTGATCGCGCAATCGCATACCGAACTGGCGCACCACGCCATCGTGCCGCCGGCGAGCAGCCGGCGCGACGACTGGGAGCAATTGCTGGACGGCCAGACCCTCGTGATGACATTCGCGCACGACGAAGCCCTGGCCGCGCTGCCGCACCTGCTGCCCAGCCGGGTCGAGCGCGAACAGGCGCTGGCTGTCGCCGCTGCCGTGCTGTTGGCCGCGCCGCGCCGGGCCGAGTCTCCCGCCATGGCAAAGATCGGCAAGAAACTGGGTGTCGATCCGGCGCGTGTGGCGGCTCTTGCCGTATCGCTCGCACAGACGGTTGCGACGCGGGCCGCCGGAGAGCATGCCGAGTCTGTACCTGGCGTCACGCCGATGCCGGCCAAGCGCGGGGCAGCCCGCACCAAGGCGCCGGCAGTGGCGCGCATGCCGTCGGCACGCCGCGCGCCGGCCTCCAAAGCCCGCCGTGGGAGCGCCACCGCGTGAGTGCGCTTCGATCTGACATGCAAGGCTCCGACCACTTCACCCACGACCATTGGGCCACGCTGCTGGAGAGCATCGACCTGTGCATCGTCCAGGAGGCGGTGATCTGCCACGTGAAGCTCCTCGACCCGGGCGTCGTGGAGCGTGTGCTTCGAGACGACGCCAGTGTGTGCGGTGCCGACAACCCGGCGGCGTTTCGCAAGCTGCGCGGGCTGCTCAACATGCATGCCACGGCTCGACAGGAGATCGCGCTGGCGCTCGGTGAAGAAGAGGCCGAGGCCATCGGCGCCAAGGTGCGTGAGCACCTGGCGCCGCGCATCGGCGATCAGTTGGGCGGGCTCTGACTGCCCTCGGGGCGACGCGGGACAAGCCGCAAGCGCAGCCCACCTCGCGGGGCGCTTTTCAGCGCTGCCCTATGGCACTGCCACGCGCCGGGCAGTCGCCATGGCGATAGTTCACGGGCGGCTCACTGCGGCATAGTGCGGGGTTCGCACCTCATCGAACCGCCGCGCTGATCATGAGCTACCGCACCACCCTGGATTTCCTGCTGTTCGACTGGTTGAAGGTCGAATCGCTCTCGCAGCGCCCGCGCTTCGCCGACCACTCGGGCGAGACGTTCTCATCGGTGCTCGACACCTGCGAGCGCATCGCCCGCGAGAAGTTCGCGCCGTTCAACCGCCTGTCGGACACCCAGGAGCCGCACTTCGACGGCGAGAAGGTGATCCTGCCGCAGGCATCGCACGATGCGGCCAAGGCGTACGTGGAGTCGGGCATGCTGGCCGCCGCGCAAGACTACGAGATCGGCGGCATGCAGCTGCCCTGCGTGGTCGAGATGGCGGCCAATACCTTCTTCTCGAAGGCGAGCATCGGTTTGGGCGGCGGCGGCATGCTGACCGCCGGCAATGCCAACTTGCTGATGGCGCACGGCACGCCGGCACAGCAAGAGGTGTTCGCGAAGAACGAGTTCTCCGGCCGCTTCTTCGGAACCATGTGCCTGAGCGAGCCGCAGGCCGGCTCGTCGCTGTCAGACATCGTCACGCGCGCCACACCCGATGGTGACGACTTCGAGACCGACCCGCTCGGCCCACGCTACCGCCTTCGCGGCAACAAGATGTGGATCAGCAACGGCGAGCACGAGCTGACCGAGAACATCGTGCACCTCGTGCTGGCCAAGATCCCCGGCCCGGATGGCAACCTGATCCCCGGCACCAAGGGCATCTCGCTCTTCATCGTGCCCAAGAAGCTGGTCGACACCGACGCCAGGCTCACCGGTGAGCGCAACGACGTGGCGCTTGCGGGGCTGAATCACAAGCTGGGGTACCGCGGCATTCCCAACACCTTGCTCAACTTCGGTGAAGGCAAGTACGCGGTGCGTGGCAAGCCGGGGGCGATCGGCTACCTGGTGGGCAAGCCGGGCGATGGCCTGAAGGCCATGTTCCACATGATGAATGAGGCGCGCATCGGTGTCGGGTTGGGCGCCGTGATGCTCGGCTACGCAGGCTACGAGGCCAGCCTGGCGTACGCCCAGGGCCGCCCCCAGGGCCGCCCGATCGGCGTGGGCGGCAAGGACGCGAAGCAGGCGCAGGTGCCGATCATTCAGCACGCCGACGTGAAGCGCATGCTGCTCGCGCAGAAGTCGTACTGCGAAGGTGCGCTCGCGCTGGAGCTCTATTGCTCGCGCCTCGTCGATGAACTGCATACCGGCGAAGGCGACCAGAAGGCAGAGGCTGGCCTGCTGCTGGAGATGCTCACCCCCATTGCCAAGAGCTGGCCGAGCGAATGGTGTCTGGAGGCGAACAGCCTGGCGATCCAGATCCACGGTGGCTATGGCTACACGCGCGACTACCCGGTCGAGCAGTACTGGCGCGACAACCGCCTGAACATGATCCACGAGGGCACCCACGGCATCCAGGGCCTGGACCTGCTCGGCCGCAAGGTGCTCATGGATGGTGGCAAGGGCCTGGCCCTGCTGGCCAATACGATCAACGCCACACTCCAGCGCGCCTTGCAGCTGCCCGAGTGGGCCGAAGAAGCGAACGCCCTGGCGGGCGCACTCAAGCATCTGGGCAACGCCACCAAGTCGGCATGGGCCACAGGCGTGCCTGAGGAAGCTCTGGCCAACGCCGTGCCGTACCTGCAGGCCTTCGGCCACGCGGTGCTGGCGTGGGTGTGGCTCGATGTGGCGCTGTGCGCGCAGGCGAGCCAGGCCGAAGAGAACGTGCGCCAGGGTTCGCTTGCCGCGGCGCGCTACTTCTTCCGCTACGAGTTGCCGCGAGTTCCTGCGTGGCTCAAGGTGGTCGAGACGCGTGACGCCACCTGCCGCACCATGAACGACGCCTGGTTCTGACATGAAAGCCAGCACGCTGGAGGTCTGGATCTGGGTGCTGATCTACGGCGGGCTGATTGGCGTGGCGCTGGGCCTCTCGGTACGGGGCAGCGACGGCTCCCTGAGTGGCATTCTGGTCTCGGTGGGTGTGGTGATCGCTGCACTCGGCCTGGCACTCATCTACGTTCGCTCGCGCATGAAGGGCGAGATACCTCCAACCTCGGATAAGAAGACATGAGCACTCCTGTTCAAAAGCTGTTCGACCTCACCGGCAAGACCGCACTCGTCACCGGCGGCTCGCGAGGCCTGGGCCTGCAGATCGCCGAGTCGCTCGGCGAAGCGGGCGCGAAGATCCTGCTCACCTCGCGCAAGGCCGGCGATCTCGAAGAGGCTGCTGCGCATCTGAAGTCGCGCGGCATCGAGTCGATGTGGGTTGCGGCCGACGCAAGCCAACCCGAAGAGATCCAGCGCGTGGCGGCCGATGCGATGCAGCGCCTGGGTCAGGTCGACATCCTCATCAACAACGCCGGAGCCACCTGGGGCGCACCCGCCGAAGACCACCCGCTCGAAGCCTGGGACAAGGTGCTCAACCTCAACATCCGCAGCATCTTCCTGATGAGCCAGGCGGTGGGCAAGCTGAGCATGATCCCGCGCCGCCAGGGCCGCATCATCAACGTGGCATCGATCGCAGGCCTCTCGGGCGCGGGCCCCGACATCCAGTACATCGCCTATGGCACGAGCAAGGGCGCGGCTGTCAACTTCACGCGCACGCTCGCCGGCGAATGGGGCAAGTACGGCATCACCGTCAACGCGCTCGCGCCAGGCTTCTTCCCGAGCAAGATGACCATGGGCACGCTGGAGCGCGTGGGCGCCGAGAAGATGGCCTCGCGCGCACCGTTGCAACGCATTGGCGACGACGACGACCTGAAGGGCGCCGTGCTGCTGTTCGCTTCGGCGGCGGGCAAGCACATCACCGGGCAGATCCTGGCCGTGGACGGCGGGGTGAGTGCCATCCACGGTGGTTGAGCGAGATGAAGTTTCATACCTTCATCCCCTTCGTCGAGCACCTGGGCTTTGAGTTGCTGAAGTTCGAAGACGGCGAGGCCGAGATCGCCGTCACCTTGCGCGAGGAGCTGTGCAACTCGTGGAGCGTGGCCCACGGCGGCGTGACCATGACCTTGCTTGACGTGACCATGGCGCATGCCGCTCGCGCACAGGGTCTCGGCGGGGAAGGGCAGAGCAACGGCATCGGCGTCGTCACCATCGAGATGAAGACGAGTTTCATGCGACCCGGCTTGGGCCGCCTGCACGCCAAGGGCCGGCGTGTGCACGGCACCGCGTCGCTGGCGTTTTGCGAAGCACAGGTCTTCGACGAGAAGGGCGCGCTCGTGGCGCAAGCCAGCGGCACCTTCAAGTACCTCAAGGGCCTGCCCGCGGGTGGGCGCAAGATCATGCGCCCCGATGCATCCGATTGAGCGCTTTTCGAGAGCCACGCCATGTCTGACTTGATTCTTCACCACTATGACAGTTCGCCCTTCTCGGAGAAGGTGCGCCTGATCCTGGGCTTCAAGGGCTTGGCGTGGAAGTCGGTCAAGGTGCCGGTCATGCTGCCCAAACCCGATGTGGTGGCGCTCACCGGCGGATACCGCCGCACGCCTTTCCTGCAGGTCGGCGCCGATATCTACTGCGACACGGCGCTGATGTGTCGCGTCATCGAGTCCGTGGCACCGCAGCCTCCGCTGTACCCGGTGTCGGCCTCGGGCGCTCAACATGTGCTGGCTCAGTGGGCCGACAGCACCCTGTTCTGGACGGCGATCCCGTACACCATGCAGCCGGCCGGTGCGGCGCACATGTTCCAGGGCGCACCGCCTGATTTCCTCAAGGCCTTCGGGGCCGACCGTGCTGCCATGACGGCCGGCGTGCGTCGCGCGACCGTGGCCGACGCGGCCGCGCAACTCGCCAGCTACTTCGGCTGGCTGGAGGCCGAGCTCGCGGACGGGCGCAGCTACCTGCTTGGCGAGAAGCCTTGCATCGCCGACTTTTCGGTGGCTCAGTCGGTCTGGTACATCCGCCGCGCGCCCCCGGTGGCGACGGTGCTCGCGCCCTTCCACAAGCTGATCGCGTGGTATGAGCGGGTGGCGGCGTTCGGGCATGGCAGCTCGGAGAAAATGTCGAGTTCCGACGCGCTCGAGTTGTCGGCCAGAACCCGGAAGTTCGCTGCCGCACAGGTTGAACCGGGTGCCGGCTTCGCGGCTGGCGACGCGGTCACTGTGGCGCCGACCGACTACGCCACCGATATCGTGTCGGGCACGCTCATCGGTCTCAACACGCATGAAGTCGTCATCGAACGCACCGACGAACGCGCGGGCACGGTGCATGTTCACTTCCCGCGCATCGGCTACCAGATCAAGAAACCCAAAGTCGAATCAGGAGATAGCAAATGAAGAACTTCAAGGGCGGTACCGCCGTCATCACCGGCGCCGGCTCGGGCTTCGGGCTGGAGGCCTCGCGCATTGCAGCCAAGCTCGGCATGAATGTCGTCATGGCCGACGTGCAGGCCGACGCGCTGGAACTGGCCACGTCCGAGATCAAGGGGCTGGGCGCGCAGGTTCTGCCCTTCAAGCTCGACGTCTCCAAGGCGGAGCAGGTCGAAGCCATGGGGGCCGCGACGCTGGAGCGATTCGGGGCTCCCTCGTTCGTCTTCAACAACGCCGGCGTGGGCGGTGGTGGCCTGATCTGGGAACAGTCGGTCAAGGATTGGGAATGGATCGTCGGCGTGAACCTGATGGGGGTTGCACACGGCGTTCGCGTGTTCACGCCGATGATGCTGGATGCGGCCAAGAAGGACTCGTCCTACCAAGGGCACATCGTCAACACCGCGTCGATGGCCGGCATGCTCAATGCGCCGAACATGGGCGTCTACAACGTCACCAAGCATGCGGTGGTGTCGCTGAGCGAGACGCTGTACCAAGACCTGCGCCTCGTCACCGACCAGGTCAGCGCCTCGGTGCTGTGCCCGTACTTCATCCCCACCGGCATCCACAACAGCGCGCGCAACCGCCCGGCCGACATGCAGACCGAAGGCAAGCTCACCAAGAGCCAGATCATTGCCCGCGCCATGAGCGCCAAGGCGGTAACCAGCGGCAAGGTGACGGCGGCCACAATGGCGCAGTCGGTGTTCGATGCCGTGGCAGAAGGGCGCTTCTACATCTTCAGCCACCCCCATGCGCTGGGTGGCGTGCAGACGCGCCTTGAAGACGCGATGGCGGGCCGCAACCCGTCGGACCCATTCGCCGCACGCCCCGAAGTGGGCGCGCAACTGCGCGAAGCCTTGCGCGCCGCGGACTGACACGCGCCTCGCCCGCTTTGCCCGCGCTCGCTGCACCTCGTGTCGCCGTCATCGGCGGCGGCCCGGCCGGCCTCATGGCCGCCGAGGTGCTGGCCGAGGGCGGCGCGCAAGTCGATGTCTATGACGCCATGCCTTCGGTGGGCCGCAAGTTCCTGCTGGCGGGCAAAGGCGGGTTGAACCTTACCCACAGTGAGCCCTTCCAGGCCTTTGCGGCGCGCTATGGCAAGCGCCAAGCGAACGTCGAGCCCTGGTTGAACCAGTTCAGCCCGCAGGCCTTGCGCGATTGGGTGCATGGCCTGGGCATCGACACCTTCGTCGGCTCATCGGGTCGCGTGTTCCCGACCGACATGAAAGCTGCCCCGCTGTTGCGCGCGTGGCTGCAGCGGCTGCGCGCGAAAGGCGTGCGCTTTCACATGCGGCACCGCTGGGTGGGCTTTGGCGCAGCTGGCGAGCAGGCGCAGCTTCGGTTCGATTCGCCCGAGGGCGCATTGCACGTGCATGGTGATGCCGTACTCGTCGCCGTGGGTGGCGCGAGTTGGCCGCGCCTCGGTTCGGACGGTGCCTGGGTGCCTTGGCTTGCGAAGCGTGGTGTGTCGATCGCGGCCTTGCAGCCGTCGAACTGCGGGTTCGACATCGGCTGGACGGAGCACTTCCGTAGCCGGTATGCGGGGCATGCGCTCAAGTCGGTGGGTGTGTCATGCGGTAGCGACGATCGCAACGGCCCCGCATTCCACCAACTGGGTGAGTTCGTCGTGACCGAGTCGGGCGTGGAAGGCAGCCTGATCTATGCCGCCTCAGGACACTTGCGTGACGAGTTGCTTTCGCAGGGCCACGCCACCCTGGAACTCGATCTGCTCCCGGCGCGCAGCCACGAGTGGGTGCAGTCCGAACTGGCCCATCCGCGTGGCTCGCGTTCGCTGTCGACCCATCTGAAGACACGGCTTGGCCTGTACGGCGTGAAAGCGGGGTTGTTGCACGAGGTGGTTCCCCGCGACGTGATGGGCGACCCGACTCGGCTCGCGAGCTTCATCAAGGCCTTGCCGCTACGCCTTGTGGCGGCACGCCCGATCGCCGAAGCCATCAGTACGGCGGGCGGTGTGTCGTTCGACGCACTCGACGAGGGGTTGATGCTGAAAGTTGCACCGGGCGTGTTCTGCGCCGGCGAGATGATTGATTGGGAAGCCCCCACCGGGGGCTACCTGTTGACGGCCTGCCTCGCCTCAGGGCGCGCGGCGGGGGCTGGTGCCCTGGCCTGGCTGGCTGCACGGCGCGCGTCTCCCGACGCGGCGCGTGCATCGGCCTGAGCCGATCAGTACGGGCAGTTCTCGCGGTAGTCGGAGAAGGGGCCGAAGAGACCGCCGAGGTCAGACTGATGTTGTGCGCCGCACAGGAACGGGCTGTACCGCGTGTCGTTGTCCATGAATCGCTTGAACCACGAAATCATGTAGCGGCCGACGATAGGGTAATTGGACGACAGCTGCGGGAAGAAGTGTCCTTCCCCCCGAAGTTCGGCATACGCCTTGTCGGTGCTCGATGGAAGGCTCGTGTAGAACGGGATCGAATGCGATGACACGCCAGCGATCGTATCGGTCGAGCCACCGATGATCAGAGTCGGAACCCCGACCGTGCGCCAGCTCTTGGTGGTGTGCCACGGAGCGATGGGGACGGCTGCCTTGTACGACGGGTTGTCACGTGCCGCGGACAGCGTGCCGCCACCGCCCATCGAGTGCCCGGCGACGCCCAGGCGTGAACTGTCGACCTTGTTGTAGATCGGGCTGCTGGTCGAGCGGCTCAGAGCCACCACGCGATCGAGCGCGGCCTTGAGCTGGCGGCCACGGCTGTCAGGCTGGTCAGAGGTGGTGTTGGTGTCGATGGTGATCACCACGAAACCGTGAGACGCGAGGCGGGTGCCCATCCAGCTGATCGACGACTGGTAGGCCGTGAAACCCGGCGAGATGGCGATCGCGCCATAGCTGCCCGATGCGGTGGGGTAATAGATCGTGCCGCCGCCAAAGCCATTGGCGCTCAGGCGCGAGATGGTGGTGGTGCGAACGGTGAAGCTGCCCGTGCGCTCCAGGGCGGATGTCGTGGGGTCCGGGCCCTTCTGGTACTGGGCGCTCGCCAGCGACGACACCGCCATCGCGGCGACGACGAGGGAAGCCTGGGCGAAAGCCTTGACGCTGCGCATGGATGCATGCGTTGTGATTTTCATACTGTCTCCTGGGTCCACCGGGTTGAATGAAGGCGCCTTCGAGACGCTCGTGACCGGCCGTCAGGGTGGACGCTGACGTCCGGGGGATTTCGTGAGGGACAGGAAGTCAGACAAGCAAAGAAAAAGCGGCAGGGCTTGCGCCCTGCCGCTCAGACCCGATCAGTACGGGCAGTTGGTGCGCGAATCGGAGACGCGCAGGGTGTTGGCCACCTGGGTTTGGTGAGGGGCGCCGCACAGGTACGGGCTGTAGCGAGCGTCGTTGTCGACGAAGCGCTTGAACCACGAGATCATGTACTTGCCGACCAGGCCGTATTCGCCGCTGTCTTGCGGGAAGAAGTGGTCCTCGTTCTGCAGTTCGAGGTAGCCCTTGGGGGTGGAGCTCGGCAGGCTGTTGTAGAACGGGATCGAGTGGCTGGAAACGCCAGCGACCGTGTCGCCGTCAGCGCCGATGATCAGCGTGGGAACGCGAACTGACGAGAAGCTCTTGGTGGTGTGCCACGGAGCCAGCGGCACAGCTGCCTTCAGCTGCGGGTAGTCACGTGCGGCCGCCAGAGTGCCGCCGCCGCCCATCGAGTGACCGGCCACGGCCAGACGCGAGCTGTCGACCTTGCCGTACAGCACGTTGGTGCGGCCGGCGCTCAGGCTGACCACCTTGTCGAGCGCAGCCTTCAGTTGGCGGGCGCGGCTGTCAGGTTGGTCGGAAGTGGTGTTGGTGTCGATCGTGATGGCCACGAAGCCGTGCGACGCCAGGCGGCGACCGATCCAGCTGATAGATGACTGGTAGGCGGTGAAGCCAGGCGAGATGGCAACCACGCCGTAGGTGCCGGTGGCGCTCGGGTAATAGATGGTGCCGCCGCCGAAGCCGCTGGCGCTCAGGCGCGAGACGGTGGTGGTGCGCACGGTGAAGGAACCGTCGCGCTCCAGGCCGGCGACCGTGGGGTCCGGCCCTTTCTCGTACTGGGCTGCGGCATAGCTCGATGCCAGCAGTGATGCCACGACCAACGAAGCCTTGGCGAAGGCGGTGGCGCGATGCGCGAACTTCTGCGCTGTGATGTTCATGATGTCTCCTGTCTGTCTTTTGGTTTAGGTTGGTCGATCGCAATTTGTGACCGACCGTCCAATCATGAACGGCCGTGCAGTTTGGCGCGTATATCGGTTTCCCTGAGCCGGATATGAATGGTTTCGGTTCATACGCAATTCAGGCTCAATGTCGCGGAAAGAAGCCGAAATTGCATATGACTACTAACTGAGTCCGCGCCGCTGATTGCTGTGGAAAGTGTGCGGGTAACCGTGAGCCGATCAGGGTGTCGAGTGTTTTGCACGGGTGTCCGGCAGGCCGGACAGGGTGCTCGCCGAGGCCTGATTCGCATATGGCAAACTGCCCCGCTTTCCCTCTGCAGCCCTGCCACGGGCCCCTCGTTTTGAACAAGATTCTTCTGCAGTTGGCCGCCGAACTGAAGGTTCGCCCGGCGCAAGTGAACGCAGCCGTGGAGCTGCTGGACGGTGGCGCCACGGTGCCCTTCATTGCCCGCTATCGCAAGGAGGCCACCGACGGCCTCGACGACACGCAACTGCGCGACCTGGAAGCACGGCTCGGCTACCTGCGCGAGCTCGAAGACCGCCGCGCTGCCGTGCTCAAGAGCATCGATGAACAGGGCAAGCTCACGCCGGAGTTGCGCGCCCTGGTCGAATCCGCGCCCACCAAGCAAGACCTTGAGGACATCTACCTGCCCTACAAGCCGCGCCGCCGCACCAAGGGCATGATCGCCCGCGAAGCCGGCCTCGAACCCCTGGCCGACAAGCTCTTTGCCGACCCGACACTCTTGCCGCTGGACGAAGCCGCCGCGTTCATCAACGCCGACGGGGGATTTGCCGATGCGCTGGCCGTGCTCGACGGCGTGCGCGATCTGCTGAGCGAGCGCTGGGCCGAAGATGCCGCGTTGATCGGCAAGCTGCGTGAGTGGCTGTGGGACGAAGGTCTGTTTCGCTCCAAGCTGATGGACGGCAAGGACGAGAACAACCCCGACATCGCCAAGTTCCGCGACTACTTCGACTACGACGAGCCGATCAACCGCGTGCCTTCGCACCGCGCGCTCGCCGTGTTTCGCGGCCGCACGCAGGAGTTCCTGGATGCAAAGCTGGTGCTCGATGAAGAGCTGGTGCCGGGGCAACCGTCGAAGGCTGAGGGCCGCATCGCCATTCACCTCGGCTGGAGCCACGCCAAGCGTGCCGCCGATGACCTCATCCGCAAGACGATCGCCTGGACCTGGAAGGTCAAGCTCAGCCTGAGCCTGGAGCGCGATCTCTTCAGCCGTCTGCGTGAAGAGGCAGAGAAGGTCGCCATCAAGGTCTTCGCCGAAAACCTGCGCGACCTGCTGCTGGCCGCGCCCGCCGGCCCCCGCGTGGTGATGGGCCTGGACCCAGGCATTCGCACCGGTGTGAAGGTGGCCGTGGTCGACGCCACGGGCAAGGTGCTGGACACCCACACCGTCTACCCGCACGAGCCGCGCAACGACTGGGAAGGCTCCATCCACACGCTGGGCCGCCTGTGCGCAACGCACGGCGTGAACCTGATCGCCATCGGCAACGGCACCGCCAGCCGCGAGACCGACAAGCTGGCCTCCGACCTGATCAAGCGCATCCAGCAACTCGCACCCGGCACGCACATCGAGAAGGTGGTCGTGAGCGAGGCCGGCGCGTCGGTGTATTCGGCCAGCGAGTACGCCAGCAAGGAGTTGCCCGAACTCGACGTGAGCCTGCGCGGCGCCGTAAGCATCGCGCGCCGACTGCAAGACCCCCTGGCCGAACTCGTGAAGATCGACCCCAAGAGCATCGGCGTCGGCCAGTACCAGCATGACGTGAACCAGAGCGAGCTGGCTCGCAGCCTAGATGTTGTCATCGAAGACTGCGTGAACTCAGTGGGGGTGGACCTCAATACCGCTTCTGCGCCGCTGCTGTCGCGCGTGTCCGGGCTGAGCACGGCCGTGGCCAGCAGCATCGTGCGCTGGCGTGATGCCAATGGCGCCTTCCGCAGCCGCCAGCAGTTGCTCGATGTGAGCGGCCTCGGGGCCAAGACCTTCGAGCAGAGCGCTGGTTTCCTGCGCATCCGCGGTGGCGACAACCCGCTCGATCAAACCGGCGTGCACCCGGAGACCTACCCGGTTGTCGAGAAGATCCTCAAGTCCGTCGCCAAGCCGGCGGCCGAAGTGATGGGGCGCAGCGATGTCTTGCGTACGCTCAGGCCGGATGCCTTCGCCGACGACAAGTTCGGTGCGATCACGGTGAAGGACATCCTGGCCGAGCTCGAGAAGCCTGGGCGCGACCCGCGGCCGGACTTCAAGGTCGCCCGCTTCAACGACGGCGTGGAAGACATCAAGGACCTGCAACCCGGCATGACGCTCGAAGGCACGGTCAGCAACGTGGCGCAGTTTGGTGCGTTCGTCGACCTCGGCGTGCATCAGGACGGCCTCGTGCATGTGAGCCAGCTCAGCAACAAGTTCGTCAACGACGCTCGCGAGGTGGTCAAGACCGGCGACATCGTGAAGGTGAAGGTGCTGGAAGTGGACCTGGCTCGCAAGCGCATCTCGCTCACCATGAAGCTCGACGCCGCCGTGGCGCCGCGCGGTGAGCGCAGCGACAACAGCTATCGGCCGCCGGCGCGCGGCGAGCGCTCGAACGCTGGCTCGCGCGGAGTGAGCCAGCCGCAAGGTGCGTCGGCCATGGCTGCGGCGTTTGCCAAGCTCCAGACCAAGCGTTGACGCCGGCTTGACGATGAAGGCTCTGCAGATCTATGCCGGCCCACGCGCGCTGGCGACCTTGCGCGACAAGGGCCTGCAGCCGCACGACGTTCGCATCGTGCCCGGGGCGGCAGGCGGCCCGAAGGGCCTCGTGCTCAGCGCGCTTGACCAGCACCTCTTTGGGGGCTGGCTCCCGCAGAGCGATCAAACCGTTCACCTCGTCGGGGCGTCGATCGGTGCGTGGCGCATGGCGACCGCGTGTCTCCATGACCCCAGGCAGGCGTTCGCCCGAATGGCCGATGACTACATCCGCCAGGAATACGAGCACAAGCACGGCAGATCGCCCACGCCCACGCACGTGAGCGAAGTGTTCGGTGCAAAGCTCGCAGAGACCTTCGCGGGGCGCGAGAGCGAGTTGCTGACGCACCCACGCTTCAGGCTGCATGTGGTCACGAGCCGCGGGCGGCACATGCTCAAGCGCGAAGGGCGGCGCCTGTCGGGGCTGACGACCCCTTTGGGTTACCTGGGCGCGTTTGCCACCAACGCGATCAGCCGCCGCGCCATGGGGGCCTGGCTGGAGCGCGTGGTGTTCTCCGATCCGCGCGAGCCACTGCCGCTGCATCTGCAGGATTACCGCAGCCAGACGGTCCCGCTGGATGCGGGCAACCTGCAGCCCAGCATCCTGGCCAGCTGTTCGATTCCGTTCTGGCTCGACGCAGTGCATGACATACCTGGAGCGCCGCGGGGGGCCTACTGGGATGGCGGCATCACCGACTACCACCTGCATTTGAACTACGCGTCCATGAGCGACGGCTTGGTGCTGTACCCGCACTTCCAGCGCGCAGTCATCCCCGGGTGGCTCGACAAGGCCTTGAAGTACCGCCACCGGGCAAGTGCCCACCTCGACAACGTGGTGGTGCTGGCGCCGAGCGCGGAGTGGGTTGCCACGCTGCCCAACGGCAAGCTGCCGGATCGATCGGACTTCAAGCGCTACGACCGGGACATCCCGGCCCGCATCAAGGCGTGGTCACGCGCCGTATCCGAGAGCCAGCGTTTGGCTGACGAGTTCGACTCCCTGGTCGGTACGGGCAAGCCCATCGAGGCGCAAGCCCTCTGAAAGGTTGGGCTGCCCGTCGGCCGACGGCGCGCAAGTCTGAGCGACACTACCGCCTTTCGACCCCGCCCGACGCAGATGAAGCCCAGCCCAAACAACGACGGCAAGCCCGTGGTTCACCTTCCGCACAGCCCGTTGCCTGAGTACTACGCAAGTGGCGACATGGCCGCACGCGAGCGATTCCTGCGTTCGAACTTCGACGACACCGCCGTCGACTACAACCGCGTCGAGCGGATTCTTGGACTGGGTACCGGCTCGCGCTACCGTCGCATGGCCTTGCTACGCGCAGGCCTGAAGCCGGGCATGCAAGTCGTCGACGTGGGCATGGGAACGGGCCTGGTTTCGCAAGAGATCCTGAACGTGACGCACGAGCCGCAGAACCTCGTCGGCGTCGACCCGAGCCAGGGCATGATGGCCCAGGCGCGCCTGCCGGCGCAGGTGTCTTGCCGCATTGGCCGCGCTGAAGAGATCCCCGTGCCGGATGCATCGGTCGACTTCCTCGTCATGGGCTATGCGCTGCGCCACATCAGCGACTTTTCGGTCGCCTGCGCGGAGTTCCGCCGGGTGCTCAAGCCGGGTGGCCGCTTGCTGATCCTGGAGATCACCCGGCCGAAGGGCCGCATCGCCACCGCCGTCCTCAAGGCGTACATGCGTGGCCTGGCACCTTTCCTTGCGCGCTTTGTCTCGAAGGCGCCTGCCACGCCGATGCTCTGGCGCTACTACTGGGACACGATCGACACCTGCGTGGCTCCGCCAGAGGTGCTCGCCACGCTTGCCGCCGCCGGTTTGCATGAAGCCAATCGCTATGTCGAGGTCGGGATCTTCTCCGAGTACACGGCGCGCGGTTGAGGCCTCCTCTACAATTCGGGTTTCGTCAACGAACAAGAGCGAGAAGGGCACCATGGTTATGACACCGCGAACTACGACCAAGCAGGTACAGCTTTAGTCGGCCGCGGCTCCGTCACGTCTCTTTTCTCGTCATCTCTCGAAAGCGCGGCTTACCCCCGCGCTTTTCTGTTTTTGGAGTTCCAGATCATGATTTCCGTCCAACTGCCCGATGGGTCCAAGCGTCAGTTCGAAGGCCCGGTCACTGTGGCCGAGGTGGCTGCGTCGATCGGCACCGGCCTAGCCAAAGCTGCGCTGGCTGGCCGCGTGGGGCAGGGGGCCGATGCCCGCGTGGTGGACACCAGCTACCGCATCGACCAGGACATGGCGCTGGCCATCGTCACCGAGAAGGACGCCGATGGCCTGGAGGTCATCCGCCACTCGACGGCCCACTTGCTGGCGTATGCGGTGAAGGAGTTGTTTCCTGAAGCCCAGGTCACGATCGGTCCGGTGATCGAGAACGGCTTTTATTACGACTTCGCGTACAAGCGGCCGTTTACGCCCGAGGACCTCGTCGCCATCGAATCGAAGATGAGCGAACTGGCCAGGAAGGACGAACGCGTCGAGCGCCGCGTGCTGCCCCGCGACGAAGCGGTGAAGTATTTCAAGGGTCTGGGCGAGTTCTACAAGGCCGAGATCATCGCCAGCATTCCCGCCAACGAAGACGTCTCGCTCTACCGCGAAGGCAAGTTCGAGGACCTGTGCCGCGGCCCGCATGTGCCCAGTACCGGCAAGCTGAAGCACTTCAAGCTCATGAAGGTGGCAGGCGCGTACTGGCGTGGCGATCACCGCAATGAGATGCTGCAGCGCATCTACGGCACGGCCTGGGCCAGCAAGGAGGAGTTGGCGCAGTACCTGCACATGCTCGAAGAGGCAGAGAAGCGTGACCACCGCCGCCTCGGCCGGGAACTCGACCTGTTCCACATCGACGAACACTCGCCCGGCACCGTCTTCTGGCACCCCAAGGGCTGGGCCGTGTGGCAGGAGGTCGAGCAGTACATGCGTCGCGTCTACCGCGACAACGGCTACAAAGAGGTGAAAGGCCCGCAGATCCTCGACCAGTCGCTGTGGGAGAAGACCGGCCACTGGGGCAAGTACCGCGACAACATGTTCACCACCGAGTCGGAAAAGCGTGACTACGCGCTCAAGCCGATGAACTGCCCCGGGCACATCCTGATCTTCAAGCAGGGCATCAAGAGCTACCGCGACCTGCCCCTGCGGTTTGGCGAATTCGGCCAGTGCCATCGCAACGAGCCGACGGGTGGCTTGCACGGGATCATGCGCGTGCGCGGCTTCACCCAGGACGACGGCCACATCTTCTGCACCGAAGCGCAGATCTTCGAGGAATGCGCCGCGTTCACGGAGCTGCTGCAGCGGGTCTACAAGGACTTCGGGTTCACCGACATCATCTACAAGGTCGCCACGCGGCCAGAGGCCCGCATCGGTAGTGACGAAGCCTGGGACAAGGCCGAGCACGCCTTGATGGAAAGCCTGCGCCGCTCCGGTTGCGAGTTCGAGATTGCGGTCGGCGAGGGGGCTTTTTACGGGCCGAAGATCGAATACACGCTGAAAGACGCGCTCGGGCGCCAGTGGCAGTGCGGGACGATTCAGGTCGACCCCAACATGCCCGAACGCCTGGGCGCCGAGTATGTGGATGAATCCGGTGAGCGGAAAACGCCCCTTGTTCTGCACCGCGCCATCGTCGGCAGCCTGGAGCGATTCATCGGAATCCTCATCGAGCAGCATGCCGGCGCGCTACCGACATGGCTGGCGCCGGTTCAAGCGGTGGTCATGAATATCACCGACGACCAGGCCGATTACGCTCGTGAAGTAACGAAAACGCTGCAAAAACAAGGGCTTAGAGTTGAGAGCGATTTGCGCAACGAGAAAATTACCCGTAAAATCCGCGAGCATTCCATGCAAAAGGCCCCGTTTCTCCTCGTCGTTGGCGACAAGGAGAAGGCAAACGGGGCTGTTGCCGTGCGCGCTCGTGGCAACCAAGACCTCGGTGTCATGTCTCTCGCCGACTTCCAGTCGAAGATCGCGGGTGACATCGCCAATCGGGTCTGACAGCGGAGCCCGCGATTTGATGGTTTTTGGATTTCCTTGCCTTGGAATCCGTTGAAGGATTTGAGCTATCGCTACTTTTGCTGATCGCCGCGCGCCCAATGTGGAGCGCAAGCACCGACTGAATCGCGAGATCATGGCGCCGGAAGTTCGGCTCAACGGTGTCGACAACGAGCCGCTGGGCATCGTCCCTACGCAAGAAGCCTTGCGCATGGCCGGCGAACTGGACGTCGATCTCGTCGAGATCGCCGCGCAGGCTGATCCTCCTGTTTGCCGTTTGATGGACTACGGCAAGTTCAAGTACCAGGAGCAAAAGCGCGCTGCGGAAGCAAAGTCGAAGCAGAAGGTCATCGAAATCAAGGAAGTCAAATTCCGCCCGGGTACGGACGAAGGCGACTACCAGATCAAGATGCGCAATCTTCGGCGCTTCATCGGTGAAGACGGCGACAAGGGCAAGGTGACGTTGCGTTATCGCGGCCGCGAAATTACCCACCAGGAGATCGGCATGCGCCTCCTGGAGCGTATTCGTGATGAGTTGGCCGATGTGGCAGTGGTCGAGAACATGCCCAAGCTCGAAGGGCGCCAGATGATCATGGTGCTGGGCCCGAAAAAGCGTTCGTGATTTGATGTGAGTTTCGGTACCTTGGTTTGGTCGCCAAGGTTCCGCAAGAAGCCTCTGCAGGCTTACAAGACCGCAAGTTGGTTTGCGGGCGCCTGCAGGAGCAATTTAAAAGGAGCAGTTCATGCCCAAAATGAAGACCAAGAGCAGCGCCAAGAAGCGCTTTCGCGTGCGTCCGGGTGGCACTGTCAAACGCGGTCAAGCGTTCAAGCGCCACATCCTGACCAAGAAGTCGACGAAGAACAAGCGCCAGCTCCGCGGTGCTGTCTCCGTCCATGAGACCAACATGAGCGGTATGGCGCAAATGCTGCCGTTCGCTGGTCTTTGACCACTTCTAGAAGGGAAACGACATGCCTCGCGTCAAACGTGGTGTAACCGCACGTGCTCGTCACAAGAAAGTTCTCGCACTCGCCAAGGGTTACCGTGGCCGCCGCAAGAACGTATTTCGCATCGCCAAACAAGCGGTCATGCGCGCTGGGCAATACGCCTATCGCGATCGCCGTACGAAGAAGCGTGTGTTCCGTCAGCTCTGGATCGCCCGTATCAACGCGGCAAGCCGGGGCCTGGGCGTCACCTACAGCAAGTTCATGGCTGGCCTGAAGAAGGCAAACATCGACATCGACCGCAAGGTCCTTGCCGACATGGCTGTGAATGATCCTGCCGGGTTTGGCAGCATCGTTGAGAAGGTGAAGGCCCAGCTCGCTTGAATGCCGTGATCGTGCCGAGTGCAGTACTGCTCGGCACCACCGCAAGCCCTCGGCTGGTTTCTGCCAGCTGAGGCAAGCTCTCAAAGGCCGACCTCGTGTGCGGCCTTTTTTCATGTCCGAGACAGATCACTGAACCGATGAATGACCTCGATCAACTGGTGCAAGACGCGCAGTCTGAATTCGCGCAGGCTGCGGCACCTGCCGATCTGGAAAACGCCAAGGCAAGATATCTCGGCAAGGCCGGTCGGCTGACCGAGTTGCTCAAGGCCTTGGGCGCACTCCCTCCCGAAGAGAAGAAGTCTCGCGGCGCGCAGATCAATGTGGCCAAGCAGCAGGTCGAAGCGGCGCTGAATGCCCGCCGGCAATCGCTGGCTGATGCCGAGCTCGCGCAGCAATTGAAGGCCGAGGCCCTGGACGTGACCCTGCCGGGGCGCGGCCGTGGCACGGGGAGCGTGCACCCGATCTCGCTCACCATGGAGCGCATCGAGGCCATCTTTGGCTCCATGGGCTTCGATGTGGCCGATGGCCCCGAGATCGAGACCGACTGGTTCAGCTTCACTGCGCTGAACAACCCGGAGAACCACCCGGCCCGCTCGATGCAGGACACCTTCTACGTCGACATGAAGGACAGCGAGGGTCGTTGGCTCAATCTGCGCCCCCACACGTCACCGATGCAGATCCGTCACGCGCGCGCGCACGCCGCAAAGTATGCGGGCCAGGCGGAGATGCCCGAGATTCGCGTCATCGCGCCGGGCCGCACGTACCGCATCGACAGTGACGCCACCCATTCACCGATGTTCCATCAGTGCGAAGGCCTGTGGATCGGCGAGAACGTCAGTTTCAAGGACCTCAAGTCGGTCTTCACGGATTTCTTTCGCAGCTTCTTCGAGACCGACGATCTGCAGTTGCGCTTTCGTCCGTCGTTCTTCCCCTTCACCGAGCCGTCAGCCGAGGTGGATATCGCCTTCACGAGCGGCCCGCTCAAGGGCCGATGGCTCGAAGTCGCCGGCTCGGGTCAGGTGCATCCGAAGGTGGTGAGCAACTTCGGGCTCGACCCCGAGCGATACATCGGCTTCGCATTCGGCATGGGGCCGGACCGTCTGACGATGCTCCGCTATGGCGTGAATGACCTGCGCCTGTACTTCGAAGGTGACCTGCGCTTCTTGTCGCAGTTCAAGTAAGGCAGAGACACGAGATGCAATTTCCTGAGTCCTGGTTGCGAGAGTTCTGCAACCCCCCGATCACGACGGAGCAGCTGGCCGACACCCTGACGATGGCGGGCATGGAGGTCGAAGTGTTGCGGCCAGTGGCGCCGCCATTCACCCAGGTCGTTGTCGCCGAAGTGCTGGAGGTGAGCCGCCATCCGGATGCCGATCGCCTGAACGTTTGCCGCGTGAATGCTGGCGGTTCTTCGGTACTGAATATCGTGTGCGGCGCTCCGAACGTGCGCGCTGGAATCAAGGTGCCATGTGCCCTGGTGGGCGCACAGCTTCCTCCGGCTGAAGAAGGTGGCACACCGTTCAACATCAAACTTGGCAAGCTGCGTGGAGTAGAGAGCCAGGGCATGTTGTGCTCGGCTCGCGAGCTCAAGCTCTCGGAAGATCACGGCGGACTGCTGATCCTGGCCGACGACGCGCCCATTGGCGCCTCGATCCGCGAGCATCTGCGACTGGATGACACGCTGTTCACCCTGAAGCTCACGCCGAACCTGGGGCATTGCCTCAGTGTCTACGGGATCGCTCGTGAAGTGGCTGCCCTGACTGGTTCGCCGTTGGTGGAACCAAGTTTTCCTGCGGCACGTGTCGTGCACGCCGACAAGCTGCCGGTGAAGGTGCAGGCCCCCGATCTGTGCGGGCGCTTCTCTGGGCGCATCATTCGTGGCGTCAACACGCGGGCCGCCACGCCTGTCTGGATGGTCGATCGCCTGGCGCGTTGCGGCCAACGTTCGGTCACCGCGCTCGTGGACATCTCGAACTATGTGATGTTCGAGTTCGGCCGGCCGTCGCACATCTTCGACCTCGACAAGATCCATGGTGGCCTGAACGTGCGTTGGGCGCGCGCTGGCGAATCCCTGAAACTGCTGAACGGCACCACCATCGAACTCGACGCAAGCGTCGGTGTGATTGCCGATGACCAGGCCGTCGAGTCGCTGGCCGGCATCATGGGTGGTGACGCGACGTCGGTGTCAGACGACACGCGAAACGTGTACGTGGAGGCAGCCTTCTGGTGGCCCGAATCTGTCGCCGGACGGGCTCGTCGTTTCAACTTCAGCACCGATGCGAGCCACCGATTCGAGCGAGGCGTGGACCCTGCGCTGACCGTCGAGCACATCGAGCGCATCACCCAGCTCATCCTCGATATCTGCGGCGGCGAGGCTGCCGCCATGGACGACCAGCTCGTCAACCTGCCCGAGCGCAAACCGGTGAGCCTGCGCGTTGATCGTGCGGCCAAGGTGATCGGGATGCCCGTCACGCAAGAGCAATGCGCCGGTGTCCTGACTCGACTCGGTCTTCCCCTCTCGTCTGTACCGGGTGTGTTGACTGTGACGCCGCCGAGCTGGCGCTTTGATCTGCAGATCGAAGAAGACCTGATCGAAGAGGTCATTCGTGTGCTGGGCTACCAAACGCTGCCGCTGTCGCCGCCGCTGGCACCCATTACGGCGCGCGTGCGCCCCGAAGCGCAGCGCAGCCTGCACGCCGTTCGGCGTCAGATCGCTCAACTCGACTATCAAGAGACGATCAACTTCAGCTTTGTCGAGGAGCGCTGGGAGCGTGAACTCGCAGGCAACGAGAACCCGATTCGCGTGCTGAACCCGATCGCCAGCCCGCTGTCCGTCATGCGATCGAGTCTCCTCGGCAGCCTGGTGGCGGTGCTGCGCTTCAACCTCGCGCGCAAGGCCACTCGCGTGCGAGTTTTTGAAGTAGGGCGCGTGTTTTCTCGCAATGCAAATGCCGTCGACGGCAGCTTTGCCGTGGCGGGCATTGAACAACCGGTGCGCGTCGGCGGCCTGGCCTACGGAAGTGCAGACGAGACCCAGTGGGCAAGCAAGGAGCGCGCGGTCGACTTCTTTGACGTCAAGGGCGATATCGAAGCCATGCTCCGCCCGCGTGTCGCGCGGTTCACTCCGAGCGAGCACCCCGCCTTGCACCCGGGCCGATCTGCCACGATCGAAGTCGACGGCAAGCCGATCGGCGTGGTTGGCGAACTCCATCCGCGCTGGCGCCAGGCCTATGAGTTGCCCACGGCACCGATCGTGTTCGAGATGGACGCTGCGGCACTCCAGCAACGCGATGTGCCGGTGTTCGAAGCGATTCAGCGCCAGCAATCGGCCTGGCGCGATATCGCCGTCATCGCCGGCGAAGCCGTGACGCACGATGCGTTGATCGACGCGGTGAAGTCGGCCAACGCCAGCCTGATCCGGTCCGTGAAGCTCTTCGACGTCTACAAGCCTTCCGCGGGGGCATCGACCGACATGGCCGCGGGCGAGCGCAGCCTGGCGATCCGTCTGGAGGTGCTCGACGACACCGCCACCCTGACCGACGACCGCATCGAAGCGGTCAAGTCAGATGTCCTGAACGTTCTCCAGTCCAAGCTGGGGGTTCGCCTTCGTGGTTGACCTTGAAGTACCCATGACCACCAACCCACCAGACGAAAAACCGCCCGAGCGCATCGCGCTGTTGTCCACGCTGGAAACGCCCACCCTCACAAAGGCGGAACTCGCCGAGTTGCTCTTCGAGCGTCTCGGGCTGAACAAGCGGGAATCCAAGGACATGGTCGAAGCGTTCTTCGACATCATCCATGGAACGCTGGTTGCCGGGGATGATGTGAAGATGTCGGGCTTCGGCAACTTCAACATCCGGCGCAAAGCGCCCCGGCCCGGCCGGAACCCCCGGACGGGCGAAGCCATCCCGATCAAGGCGCGCAATGTCGTCACATTTCACGCCAGTCACAAACTTAAGGGGGTTGTTCAAGGCGACATCCCTTCGGGAGACGACTTCGAGTAAAGTCTAGCTTTCTCTCCCGATCTTATTGATTTACATGGAGAAAGCGCTTCCCGCCATCCCTGCCAAACGCTACTTCACCATAGGAGAAGTGAGCGATTTGTGCGGCGTGAAGCCGTATGTGCTGCGCTATTGGGAGCAAGAGTTCACGCAGCTCAAGCCCATGAAGCGCCGGGGCAATCGTCGCTACTACCAGCACCATGAGGTGCTGCTGATCCGCCGGATCCGCGAACTCCTGTACGAACAGGGGTTCACCATCAGCGGAGCGCGAAACCGGCTCACAGAACTCGTCCACTCACGCCACGAGATTGCCGCGCCTCACGACAGCAGGCCTGAGGATGCCGAGCTTGCCGACGAGATGGCCGCTGCCGCCGAGGAGCACGCGAAAGCCGATCTCGAGGTGCCAGTTCCCGAGGTCGTCACGACTGAGCTGTCCATGGTTCAGATGCGCCAGGAGTTGATTTCGATTCGCGGCTTGCTTGTCGTCTGAGGGGGCTGAAGCCTGGTTTCAGGCTATACTGCGCGGCTTACGTCGGGGTGTAGCGCAGCCTGGTAGCGCACTTGCATGGGGTGCAAGGGGTCGCGAGTTCGAATCCCGCCACCCCGACCAAGAAAAGTAAAAGCCCGGCACCGAAAGGTGCCGGGCTTTTTGCTTTTCAGAACTCGTGGTGACCCTCCGGCGAGTTCAGCGGGAGAAACCGAGGTGCCGGTGCAATGTCGGTCTCGCCGTTCTCTGTCCTGACGTGAACACCTCGTGCCGCCATGTGCGGGTGCGAGACCGCTTCGGCAAGCGTGAGCACGGGTGCGAAGCAGGCGTCCGTACCTTCGAGCAGCGCGCTCCAGTTCTCGCGGGGCTGGCTGCGAAAGTGAGTGGTGAAACGGGCCTTGAGGGCGGGCCAGGCGGATTTGTCGTGTTGTGCCGCGGGGTCCACGTCGGTCATGCCGAGCTTGGTCAGCAAGAGCGCGTAGAACTGGGGCTCCAGTGCGCCGAGGGTGATGAAGCCGCCGTCGGCACATTCGTAGGTGTCGTAGAACGGTGAATCGTGGAACGGGCTGGGTTCGTTGCCGTCGATCTGGCCTGCGGCCCGCACCCACTGCACCAACCCACCGAGCATGGCGACGATGTCGACAATGGCTGCGTCCACCACCCGTCCTCGGCCCGTGGCGCGCGCATCGAGCAGGGCGCAGACCATGCCGAACGCCAAGCCCAGCGCGCCCGCTGCATCGCCGACGACGGTGGGTGGAACGATGGGCGGCACGCCAGACCGTGCAGCCAGTGACAGGAGCCCGGTGAGCGCCACGTAGTTCAGGTCATGGCCGGCGGCGTGCGCGAGCGGCCCATGCTGGCCCCAACCGGTCATGCGCCCATAGACCAAGCGCGGGTTGCGTGCGGCGCAATCGTGCGGACCGAGGCCGAGTCGCTCCATGGCCCCGGGGCGGTTGCCTTCGATCAGCGCGTCGGCATCGACCAACAGGTCCAGCGCCTGCGCCCGGCCCGCTGGCGACTTGAGATCGATCACGAGGATGCGCTTGCCGCGACGCAGCGGGTTGGCTCCCGTGCCGCCGAGGCGCTCTGCGGTGGCCGACCCACCGGGGCGCACGATGGCAGTCACGTCAGCGCCCATGTCCGCGAGCATGCGTGCTGCCAGCGGGCCGGGCCCGATGCCTTCGAATTCGATGATGCGCACGCCCTGCAATGGCGCGCCGAGTGCCGCGGGCGCGTTCACAGAGAGCGCGAGATCAGGTCTTTCATGATCTCGTTCGAACCGCCGTAGATCTTCTGCACGCGCGACGCCGCATACATGCGCGCGATCGGATACTCCTCCATGAAACCGTAGCCACCGAAGAGCTGAAGGCATTCGTCGGTGACGCGGCATTGTTGTTCGGTACACCACCACTTCGCCATGTAGGCGGCCTGGTCGTCCAGCGTGCCGTCGACCAGGCGTTGTATGCAGTCGTTGACGAAGGTGCGGACGATGTGCGCCGCCGTCGCCACCTCGGCGAGCTTGAATCGCGTGTTCTGGAAGTCGAGCAAGGGTTGGCCGAAGGCCTTGCGCTGGCGTGTGTAGTCGACCGTCAACGCGAGCGCCTGCTCGATCACCGCTGCTGCCGGCACGGCGATGAGCATGCGTTCGTAGGGCAGTTGCCCCATGAGTTGCTTGAAGCCGTCGCCTTCCTGTTCGCCAATGAGGTGAGCTACCGGGGCACGTACGGCGTCGAAGAAGAGTTCGGCGGTATCGGACGCGTGCAGGCCGATCTTCTCCAGCACGCGTCCGACTCGGAAACCTGGCAAGGCATCGGTCTCCAGGACGATGAGGGAGAGCCCCTTGCTGCCGTTGTCGCTCGTTCGCGCAACAACGACGAGAAGGTTGCAGGTCGATCCGTTCGTGATGAAGGTCTTCGCGCCGTCAATCACGTAGTGATCGCCTTCGCGAACCGCTCTTGTTCGCAGGGCCTTGAGGTCCGAGCCAGCGCCTGGTTCGGTCATGGCAATGGCGGCGATCTTCTCGCCGCTGGCCAACTGAGGCAGCCATCGTTGCTTCTGGGGTTCGGTGCCGTAGGCCTCGATGTAGTGTGCAGCGATCGTGTGGACCGCGGTCGAAGGTGGCATCTCGGCGCGGGCCAGTTCGTCCTGCACCACCATCTGGTAGGCGAGGCTTGCGCCTGAGCCCCCATAGGCTTCGGCAAGTTCGGGCAGCAGGTAGCCCATCTCGCCGAACCTGCGCCACACCTCCCGCGGAACAAAGCCTTGACGGCGCCAGCCGTCGAGGCATGGAACCAGCTCGGCGCCGATGTAGCGGCGCAGTTGGTCTCGGAACGCCTCGATGGATTCGTCCATCCACGCGTGACGATGAAGTTGAGGCAGCATGCTGTCGGGTCCTCAGTGAAAGCCGGTGCGCGGCCCATCGCGATCCTAGTCTTCGTCGCTGGGCAGCGCGATGGTGGTTTGAACGGGGGAGGGTGGCCGTGACGGTCGGACCAGGAAAGAAAAAGGCCCAGGGCTTGCTCACCTGGGCCATCGATTCGGGGTGCCAGATTGGGTACTGGCTTTGCGCGCTATCGCAGCGAGACCTCCACGCGGCGCGCCTCGACATTGCTCCCGCCGGCTGTGGTGACTTCGGGCTTCTTCAACTCGATCTTGTCTTCGGGGACGCCGACGGCCTTCAGCGCATCACGCACGGCGAATGCGCGCAACTTGGCGAGCTCTTCGTTCTGAGCGGGGTCACCTGTGGCGTCGGTATACCCGCTGACCACGGCGGTCTTGCCTTCGCTGACGCTTCGGGCAACCTCTGCGAGAGCCCCTTCGGCGCCTGTGGCGACATCGTGCTTGCCGGTCGCGAAGTAGAACTTCACCACCCCGTCGACCACCTTGAACGACGCGACCTCCAAGAGGACGACGACCGGCGATGACGCGGGCGCAGCGTGCACAACGGCGTTGCCGCTGCCCGAGGCTGCGGGCAACAGCGGCACGATCAGCAGCGCGACGATGTTGATGATCTTGATCAGCGGGTTGACGGCCGGGCCAGCGGTGTCCTTGTAGGGGTCGCCCACGGTGTCGCCGGTGACGGCGGCCTTGTGCGCCTCGGAGCCCTTGCCGCCGTGGTGGCCGTCTTCGATGTACTTCTTGGCGTTGTCCCAGGCGCCGCCACCGGTGCACATCGAGATCGCGACGAACAGCCCGGTGACGATGGTGCCCATGAGCAGGCCGCCCAGAGCGGCGGGGCCGAGCAGCAAGCCGACGAGGATCGGAACGATCACTGGCAGCAGGCTGGGGACGATCATTTCCTTGATCGCCGCGCCAGTCAGCATGTCGACGGCCTTGCCGTACTCGGGCTTGCCGGTGCCGTCCATGATGCCTTTGATGTCGCGGAACTGGCGGCGGACTTCTTCTACCACCGCGCCCGCGGCCCGGCCCACGGCTTCCATGGCCATGGCGCCGAACAGGTAAGGGATCAGGCCGCCGATGAACAGGCCGACGATGACCTTCGGGTCGCTCAGATCGAAGCTCACGCTGATGCCGCGGCCTTCGAGCGAATGGGTGTAGTCGGCAAACAGCACCAGCGCGGCGAGGCCGGCCGAGCCGATGGCATAACCCTTGGTGACGGCCTTGGTGGTGTTGCCCACGGCGTCGAGCGGGTCGGTCACGTCGCGTACTTCCTTGGGCAGTTCGGCCATCTCGGCGATGCCGCCGGCGTTGTCGGTGATCGGGCCGTACGCATCGAGTGCGACCACGATGCCGGCCATGCTGAGCATCGAGGTGGCAGCGATGGCGATGCCGTAGAGGCCAGCGAGCCAGTACGAAACCAGGATCGCAATGCACACGAAGATCACGGGCCAGGCGGTGGAGCGCATCGAGACACCCAGGCCCGCGATGATGTTGGTGCCGTGGCCGGTGGTCGAGGCCTTCGCGATGTGCTGTACCGGCTTGTATTGCGTGCCGGTGTAGAACTCGGTGATCCAGACCATGGCGGCCGTGAGCACCAGGCCGACGATGCAGGTGCCGAAGAGCGCGCCGGCCGACACGATGGTGCCGCTGGCGAGCGCCGCGCCTTGCGGGAACATGGTGGTCGTGACGAAGTAGAAGGCGATCAACGACAGCACACCGGACACCGCCAGGCCCTTGTAGAGCGCGGGCATCACGTTCTTCATGCCCGGGGAGGCCTTGACGAAACTGCAGCCGATGATCGAGGCAATGATCGACACGGCGCCGAGCAGCAGCGGGTAGATCACGGCATTGAGGGTGGACGCTCCGCTGATCATCAGGGCGCCGAGCGCCATGGTGGCGATGAGCGTGACGGCGTAGGTCTCGAACAGGTCGGCCGCCATGCCGGCGCAGTCGCCCACGTTGTCGCCCACGTTGTCGGCGATCACGGCCGGGTTGCGGGGGTCGTCCTCAGGGATGCCGGCTTCGACCTTGCCGACCAGGTCGGCGCCCACGTCGGCGCCCTTGGTGAAGATGCCGCCGCCGAGCCGCGCAAAGATCGAGATGAGCGAGGCGCCGAATGCCAGGCCGAGCAGGGGCTTCAGCTGTGCGGCCAAGGGCGTGGCGGTGTTGGTGCCGTTGCCCGTGAGGTACTGGAAGAACAGCGTGACGCCCAGCAGCCCGAGGCCAACCACCAGCATGCCGGTGATGGCGCCGCCCTTGAAGGCGACATTGAGCGCCGGGGCAATGCCCTTGGTCGCGGCCTCGGCCGTGCGCACGTTGGCTTTCACAGAGACGTTCATGCCGATGAAGCCGCAGGCGCCCGAGAGCACGGCACCAAGCACGAAGCCGACGGCGGTGGTGAGATCAAGAAAGATGCCGATGAGCACGGCCAGAACCACGCCGACGATGGCGATGGTCTTGTACTGGCGGGCGAGATAAGCAGCGGCGCCTTGCTGAATGGCCGCGGCGATCTCCTGCATGCGCGCATTGCCCGCGCTCTGGCTCAGGATCCAGCTTCGCTGCACGAAGCCATACAACACTGCGGCCACGCCGCAGGCAAGCGCAAAGTACAGCGCCAAGTTCGTCGACATCGGTGGGACTCCTCGTTTCGTTGTTCACAACACAAAGGGAGAGAGACGAAGGCCCGTCGCTACTTCACCCGGCGTGCAGGTATGGGCGGGTCCGCGGGGCATGCTACGGGAAGGCCTGTGTCAAGGCAACGAACACCGCATGGTGTTTTCCAGCGGTTCCAGATCGGTGCGTTAGGGCGCGAAGGGCGGCCTGAAAGGCGCGGCTAAAATTCGGGTTTTCCCGCGCACTTATTACCGAGAAGAGACACCATGAGCCTGCACAACGTGACCCCCGGCGCCAAGGCGCCCGACCAGTTCAACGTCATCATCGAGATCCCGATGAATGCCGACCCGATCAAGTACGAAGTCGACAAGGAAAGCGGTGCGTTGTTCGTCGATCGGTTCATGACGACGGCCATGCACTACCCGTGCAACTACGGCTATGTGCCGCAGACGCTGTCGGACGATGGCGACCCGGTCGATGTGCTGGTCATCACGCCGTTCCCGCTCTCGCCTGGCGTGGTGGTCACCTGCCGACCGATCGGCGTGCTGAAGATGGAAGACGAAGCCGGTGGCGACAGCAAGCTGCTTGCCGTGCCGATCGACAAGGTGCTGCCGATCTACACGCACTGGCAGAAGCCGGAAGACATCAACCAGATGCGCCTGAAGGCGATCCAGCACTTCTTCGAGCACTACAAGGACCTCGAGGCCGGCAAGTGGGTGAAGGTCAAGGGCTGGGAAGGCCCGGAATCGGCCAAGGAAGAGATCCGCTCGGGCATCGAGGCCTACAAGAAGGCAGCAGCCTGATCGAGAGCTGAACGCGTCTGTGCGCATACTTTCGCGCACATGCATTCACGCAAAAGGGAGCTTCGGCTCCCTTTGTCGTTTCTGGGGATGCCGGCACGCATTGCGAAGGGAACTGCCGCACGGGGTCGGGCCTCTACACTGCCTCTTTGTCTTTCGGGATCAGTGTCATGCTGCTTCAGCTGCTTCGAATTCGGTGCGTGCTTGCGATGGTGGTTATGGCCGCCGTTGCTCCGATGGCGATGTCTCAGACACTGCCCGCCGGGATGACTCGCTTGCAGTCGGTCGAAGGAATCACCGAGTACAAGCTGTCGAACGGCCTGCAGGTCTTGCTGGTGCCGGATGGCTCCAAGCCGACCACCACGGTGAACATGACGTACCACGTGGGCTCCAGCAGCGAGAACTACGGTGAGACCGGCATGGCGCACCTGCTCGAGCACCTGATGTTCAAGGGCACGCCCACGCACCGCAATCTGCTCGGCGAGTTCTCCAAGCGCGGCCTGGCCGCGAATGGCACCACCTCGTACGACCGAACCAACTACTACGCCAGTTTCTCGAGCAATGACGACAACCTGAAGTGGTATCTCGACTGGCAGGCCGATGCGATGGTCAACAGCCTCATCGCACGCAAGGATCTCGACACCGAGATGACGGTGGTGCGCAACGAGATGGAGATGGGCGAAAACAGCCCGGAGCGCATCCTCTACGAGAAGACAGTCGCCGAGATGTACCAGTGGCACAACTACGGCAAGAGCACCATCGGCGCGCGAGCAGACGTGGAGAACGTCGACATCCCGCGCCTGCAGGCCTTCTACCGCGCGCACTACCAGCCCGACAACGCCACGCTGATCATCGCGGGCAAGTTCGACCAGGCCAAGGTACAGGGCTGGGTGGCAAAGTCCTTCGGAAAGATCAAGCGACCCACGCGCAAGCTGCCGGTGCGCTACACGCTCGACCCGGTGCAAGACGGCGACCGCGCCGTCAACCTGCGCCGTGCGGGCGGTGTGCCCGTGCTGATGGCGGCGTATCACATCATGCCGGCGGCTCATCCTGACTACGCGGCGATGGAAGTGCTGCAGCCGATCATGAGCGACAACCCCTCAGGTCGTCTGCACAAGCGACTGACGGCCAAGCAACTCGCCGCAGCCACCTTCGGTTTGACGCAGTCATTGGCTGACCCGGGATTCGTCATCTACGGCGCGCAACTCGCACCGGGGCAGGATGTGGAGGCTGCACGCAAGGAGCTCCTCGCCACGCTCGAGTCCGCGGCGCGCGAGCCCATCACCGACGAAGAGCTCAAGCGCGCACAAGCCCAATGGGCCAAGTCCTGGGAGCATGCGTTCTCCAACCCCGAGACGGTGGGTGTCGCATTGAGCGAGTCGGTGGCCATGGGTGACTGGCGCCTCTTCTTCCTGCTGCGAGACCGGGTCCGTGACCTCAAGCTCGCCGACGTGCAACGCGTGGCGGAGCAGTACCTGATTCCGTCGAACCGCACGCTGGGCACCTATTTGCCCACAGAGGCGCCGCTGCGCGCCCCGGCGCCGGCCAAGGTCGATGTGGCCGAGCAGATGAAGGCGTTCAAGCCCGCCGCTGCAGCGGCGGCCGTCGCTGCGTTCGATGCATCCCCGGCCAACATCGACAAGCTCACGCAGCGCTTCGACCTCGGGGGCTTGAAGGTGGCCGTTCTGCCCAAGCCGGCGCGCGGTGAAGCAGTGCATGCGGTTCTCACCCTCCACTACGGTGACGAGAAGAGCCTCTTCGGTCAGGGCGATGTTGGCGACATGGTGGCCGCGATGCTCGACAAGGGAACCGCGACACGCAGTCGCCAGCAGATCCAGGATCAGCTCGACGAACTCAAGACGCAGATGGGCGTGGGGGGCGGGCCGGGCAGCGTCACCATCGCACTGAATTCGAGGCGCGAGAGCCTGGCTGCGGCCATTGCGCTCGCGGCCGATCTGTTGCGAAACCCTTCGTTCCCCGCCGACGCGCTGGATGAATTGAAGCGCCAGGCCGTGGCCGATATCGAGCAGCAGCGCAAGGAGCCCGGCATGGTGGCCGACAACGCCTTGTCTCGCGCACGAAGCACCTACCCACGTGGTGACGTGCGCTATGTGGGTACCTTCGATGAGATGGTGAGCGACATGAATGCGATCACCGTCGACCAGTTGAAGGCCTTCCACAAGCGCTTCTATGGTGCTGGCCGGGCCGAGTTCGGGGCCGTCGGTGACATGGACGTGGCAGCAGTGCGTGCCGCGCTCGACAAGGGCTTCAACGGCTGGGCAAGTGCGCAGCCTTACACCCGCATCGCGATGCTGCTCGTGGCGGTGAAGGCGCAGCGCCTGCAATTGGCCACGCCGGACAAGCAGAACGCCACGATGCTCGTTCGCCAGAGCATGCCCCTGTCGGACGCCGATGCCGACTACCCGGCCCTGACGATGGCCAACTTCATGCTCGGCTCGGGCCAGCAATCGCGTTTGTGGAAGCGCATCCGTGAGACCGAAGGCTTGTCGTACGACGTCGGAAGCAGCGTGTCGTGGAGCAACCAGGACTCGAATTCGCTGTGGCAGGCCCACGCCATCTTCGCGCCGCAGAACCTTGCGAAGGTCGAAACGGCATTCAAGGAGGAAGTGGCTCGTGCGTTGAAAGAAGGCTTTACCGCGCAGGAGCTCGATGAAGGCAAGCATGGCCTGCTCGGCTATCGCCAACTGGCACGCGCACAAGACGGCAACCTGGCCGGTGCGCTCGCGAGCAACCTCGATCTCGGCCGCACCTTTGCGGTGTCGGCCCGGGTCGACGATGCCCTGGGCAAGCTGACTCTGGAACAGGTCAATGCGGCGCTGCGCACCTACGTCAAGCCGGAGGGCTTCACCAGTGCCGTTGCGGGCGACTTCAAGCCTTGAAGGGCTGGCGCTCGTTCAGTTCGTCGAGGTAGTTCGACACGCCGGCGCCTTCGCGGGCCAGGAAGTCGGCCACGGCCTCGGCGAACTGCGGGTGGTCGAGCCAGTGCGCCGACCACGTCTGCACCGGGAGAAGTCCTCGCGCCATCTTGTGCTCGCCCTGGGCACCACCTTCGAAGCGTTGATAGCCGTTGTCGATGCACCAGCTGAGAGGCTGGTAGTAGCAGGCCTCGAAGTGAAGGCAGGAGATGTGTTCCGTCGCGCCCCAGTAGCGGCCGTAAGCGGCGCGGCGCTCCGGGTCGATCGCGATCAGCGAGGCGGCGACCCGTTCGCCGCCGCGCCGCGCAATGAACAGCAGCCAGTTCCCCGGCATGGTCTGCGCCATGCGGCTGAAGAAGTCGCGCGTGAGGTAAGGCGACGAATGGTGATTGCGGTAGGTCAGGGCGTAGCAGCGGTAGAAGAAGTCCCAGTCGTCCGGGCCGATCTGCTCGCCTTGAAGGGCGCTGAATTGCACGCCTGACTCCTGCACGCGGCGGCGCTCCTGCTGGATCTTCTTGCGCTTTTCGCGTTGCAGGCTCGCGAGGAACTCCTCGAAGCTCGCATACGCCTGCGGCTGGCGGTTCATCCAGTGGAACTGCACCGTGCTGCGCATCATCCAGCCGGCCGCGCGCGCAGCTTCCTGGTCCGCTTCGTCGAGGAACAGGAGGTGGGCCGACGACAACTCGGCCTGGCGGCTGAACTGCGTCATCGCGTCGAGCAAGGCGAGCCGAGCCGTGCCATCGCGGGCCATCAGCCGCGGCCCTGGCACGGGCGTGAAAGGCACGGCACAGAGCAACTTGGGGTAGTAGCGCAGACCATGGCGTTGGTAGGCATCGGCCCACGCCCAGTCGAAGACGTACTCGCCGTAGGAGTGCGCCTTCAGGTAGACCGCGCAGGCGGCGACCAACTCTCCACCTTGGTGCACGGCCAGGAATTGCGGTGACCACCCCGTGCCTTGGGTGGCGCTACCTGACTCGTGCATCGCCACCAGGTACTCGTGCCGCATGAAGGGCGTGGCGCTGGGCTGATCTGCAAGCAGGGCGTTCCAGCTTCCGGCATCAATGTGAGCAGGGTGGTCGAAGACCCGAATGACATAATCTTTCGAGCCTTTTTCATCACGCATATGTCATCCAAACCACGGGTCAAAGTCGCACTCGCGCAGATCAATGCCACGGTGGGCGACCTGGCCGGGAACGCCCGCAAGATCATCGAGTTTTCGCGCCGCGCCCACGCGCAAGGAGCGCAGTTGGTGCTCTTGCCCGAGCTGGCCCTGTGCGGCTATCCGCCCGAAGACTTGCTGCTTCGCCCGGCCTTCATGCAGGCCTGCGCGACGAGCCTTGCCGAGTGCGCGCAGGCGCTGGCCGATCTGCCGGGTTTGCATGTAGTGGTGGGGCATCCGCATCAATGGGGTGAGCGCGGAGATGTTAGGTCGAAGTCGCATGCCGTGCAGCAGCGCTACAACGCGGCCTCGGTTCTCTCAGGGGGCAAGGTGCTGGCCACCTATGCCAAGCGCGAGCTGCCCAACTATCAGGTGTTCGACGAGCGACGCTATTTCGCGTCCGGCCGCGACGCCGGGCACGGTGCCGTCGTGTTCGACGTCGGTGGCATCAAGTTCGGGCTAAACATCTGCGAGGACGCATGGTTCGATGAACCGGCCCGCGCGGCCAAGGCGGCCGGCGCCCAAGTGCTTTGCGTGCTCAATGCATCGCCCTTCCATCTGGGCAAGGTGTCAGAGCGCGAAGAGCGCATGGGCGAGCGCGCACGCGACGTCGGCATGCCGGTGCTCTACGCGCACCTCACGGGTGGCCAGGATGAGGTCGTCTTCGACGGAGCGTCGTTTGCGCTCGATGCTCAGGGCCGCGTAGGCGCACGGGCTGCGTTCTTCGAAGAGGCCTTGCTGATGGTCGAGCTCGACGCGACCACCGTGAGCGGTGAGGTCGCGCCAGTGCCCGAGATCGAAGCCCAGGCCTGGGGCGCCCTCGTGACGGGCGTGCGCGACTACATCGGCAAGAACGGCTTCCCCGGCATCTTGCTGGGCCTGAGCGGCGGGATTGATTCCGCCTTGGTGCTCGCCGTGGCGGTCGATGCACTGGGCCCCGAACGGGTGCGCACCGTGATGATGCCTTCGCCCTATACCGCAGACATCTCATGGATCGATGCCCGAGACATGGCCGAGCGCCTGGGCGTGCGCTACGACGAGATATCGATCGTCCCGATGTTCGAGGAGTTCAAGCGCAGCCTGGCCCAGGAGTTCGCCGGTCTGAAAGAGGACGCGACCGAGGAGAACATCCAGGCGCGTATCCGGGGCACGCTGCTGATGGCGTTGTCGAACAAGTTCGGCTCGATCGTGCTGACCACGGGCAACAAGAGCGAGATGGCCACCGGCTACTGCACGCTGTATGGCGACATGGCCGGCGGTTTTGCCGTGATCAAGGACGTGGCCAAGACACTCGTCTACCGCCTGGCCACCTGGAAGAACGCGCAGGGCGAGGAGGTCATCCCGCAACGGATCATCACCCGCCCACCTTCGGCCGAATTGCGCCCCGACCAGACCGACCAGGACAGCTTGCCGCCGTACGAGGTGCTGGACGGAATCTTGCAGCGCTACATGGAAGACGACCAGAGCATCGAGGAGATCGTGGCCGCCGGATACGCACCTGCCGACGTCGAACGCGTGACTCACCTGATCAAAGTCAACGAGTACAAGCGGCGGCAGGCGCCGATCGGCATCCGGATAACCCACCGCGCCTTCGGGCGTGACTGGCGCTACCCGATCACTTCGAAGTTCCGCGCTTAAACTACGTTCATCTCATTCGCCCCTGGAGACCCGCCATGAAGCAGATCACCGCAATCGTGAAGCCGTTCAAACTCGAAGAGGTGCGCGAGGCGCTGGCGGATGTGGGCGTGACGGGCCTCACCGTCACCGAGGTCAAGGGTTTCGGGCGCCAGAAGGGCCACACCGAGCTCTACCGCGGTGCCGAGTACGTGGTCGACTTCCTGCCCAAGGTGAAGGTCGAGGTCGTCGTAAAGGACAGCGACGTCGAGCGCTGCATCGAGGCGGTAGTAAAGGCGGCCAAGACGGGCAAGATCGGCGACGGCAAGATCTTCGTGACGGCTGTCGAGCAGGTGGTTCGTATCCGTACCGGTGAGACCGACGAGGCTGCCGTCTGAAGCGGCCTCGATCGATCCAAGACAAAGGCCCGCTCGACGCGGGCCTTCTTGTTGATTGCTGCGGAACGCGTCAGATCCGGCCGTAGTCGTCGGGTGCAGAGGCCCGACATGCTTGTTCCCCAAGGCGGTGCAGCAGCTCGGCGGGGTCGCTCCCAGTCAGCAGCAGATCGCGCTGCGCCGGTTGCACGAAGCCATCGACAGTCGCCTTGTCCATGAACGCCAGCAGGCCGTCGTAGTACCCACCGGCATTGAGAAGGCCCAGGGGTTTGTCGTGGTAGCCGAGTTGGCGCCAAGTCCAGACCTCGAACAGTTCTTCGAAGGTGCCGATGCCGCCGGGCAGGGCGAGGAAGGCTTCTGCGCGCTCGGCCATCATTTGCTTGCGCTGGTGCATGGTCTCGACGACATGCAACTCGGCCAAGCCCTTGTGGCCGTGTTCGCGTTCCATCAAGGTGCTCGGGATCACGCCCACGACGCGCGCGCCAGCCGCGAGGGCCGCGTTGGCCACGGTGCCCATCAGGCCGGCGTTGCCGCCGCCGTAGACCAATTGCCACCCCATCTCACCGATCAGCGCGCCAACGCGGCTCGCGGCGGCTTGGAACTCAGGCTGTGCGCCAAGGCGCGAGCCGCAGTACACGCACAGGGTGAGTCGGCTCACAGGAATCGATTCCATAGCGCTGCACCCCACAGTCCGCCGCACAAGACCAGGGAGAGGAACACGGCGGCACTGGCCAGGTCCTTGGCGCGCTTGGAGAGGTCGTGCAGCTCGAACGACACGCGGTCGATGGCGGCTTCGATGCCCGAGTTGAGCAACTCGACAATCATGACCAGCAGCACCGCGCCGATCAGCATGCCCACCTCGACCCAGTTGGTACCGATCCAGAAGGCTGCCGGGATCATGAATACCGCGAGCCAGACTTCCTGGCGAAACGCGCTTTCACCCCGATACGCTGTCTTCAGCCCGTCGAACGAATAGCCCGTGGCGCGGCGGATGCGGTCCAGGCCCGTGCGCCCCTTGTATGGATTGCTCATGGGCGGCGATTGTGCCCTGGGCATTTGAAAGCCTACGGGCGGTGGCGGGGTTGCACCTTCTCGGTGATCAGGCGAGTACCGCAGATCAGGTCGTGCGGGAACTGGTGGTTTGGCAGCCAACGACTGATCAGTGCATAGGCGGCGACGCCAACGACCAGGCAACCCACCATCAGGCGAGGTTGGTCATGCATGTTCCACCCATTGGCCGTGGCCACGAGTAGCGCCGGCCCGAACCAGAGCCAGCTGGCGATGTAGCGAGCGATGGCGCGGCCGGCGCCGATCGAGTGACCATCCGCCGCCACCAACTTGATGTGCCATGTTTGCATCGGCAGTGTCTGACCCCGCTTCCACCAGAACCAAGTGAAGTAAGCACCGTAGAGCAGAAAGCTGAACACCCCGAGGATCAGGTCGCTCTGGCGTGAGTGCTGCTCGCCGGTGATGGCCACGAGTACCGCGCCCAACGCCCCCGGAATCAACAACATGCCGAAGAGGATGAGCCCTTCATACGTGAAGCTCGCCAAGCGGCGTCGCAAGCTGGGCACCTCCGCGAGGGCGGCGGGCGTGTACGCGGCGCCCGTCATTTGCGAGAGGAGGGCGCTTGCTGTGCAGGCTCGGTTGCCGAGCGCGCGGCGGCGCCCTGCGGGCCCCGCTTCGGAAGCAGCGTCGACTGGTCGACGAAGCCCGGCGAAGCCGCGATCTTGGGCAGGCCGGTCTGTTGGTGCGGAGGAGGGTTGGGTCGATTGGTGAGCAGGTTCGTGGTTGCACCTGGCCTTGCTTGCGAGACCGTGGGTGCGACCGCCTTGGGGCGGGGCGCGAAGGACGGGTTCGGTACGAGGTTGGACTTCGTGCCATCTGCATTGGAGGGCCGTTGCACACCGTGTTGCTTGCGTTGGGCCAGCGCCTCGCGCTGGTCTGGCGGCAGGGCTTGGTACGCCTCCCATCGGCTCTTGCGCTCCTGGGCCGGCACCTGCTGCGCCTCTTTGAAATTCATGCGTGCCTGGCCGCGCTCAGGCGGAGAAAGCCTGGCCCAGTCCTCCATGCGATTCTGGATGCGGGCCCGCTCGTCAGGTGGCATGTTGGGGAATCGCTTGGCGATATCGAGCCACTTGCTGCGGCGTTCGGCGTCGATGCTCCCCCATTCGCGCTCCAACGGCCGAAGCGCGTTTTTCTGGGCGGGGGTGAGCGTGTTCCAGGAAGCATCGGGTACGGGCTTCGCCGTCTGGCTCACCGCGGCCGGCTGCGCCTGAGCCATGGCGGGGAAGGCGCACCCCCCGGCAAGCACGAAGCTGCCGCAGGCCAGCAGGTGCAATGTCGATCTACGTCGGAAGGAAGGCGCGACCACGGGGTCAGGCATGGAGGGGCCGGTCAATCTTGGGGGGTCTTCAAGAACTCCAGGAACCCTGGATCGCTGTAGGCAGCAGGCGGAAGGTCGTCAGCCAGCAGCGACGCATCGATCTCCGCGGCGGCCGCGATCTGGTCGCTGTCGTGCAGCCCTTGGATCAGGATTAGGCCCGCAGCCAGAGCTACGAGAGGCACAAGCGCAGCCAGTTGCATCCACCAACCCGGCTTGCCGCTCGAACCCCGGCCTATCGAGAGTGAGCGCCCGTTGGACACGATCACGTCCACCTCGGCCGCTGTGGTGGATCGCGCCGCGCGGGCGCGAGAAAGCGCCTGCTCGCGGGCGAAGCGCAGGCGCTCGCTGACGTCGGCCGGCAGGCTGGCCGTGCGCTCGGTGAGCGCCGCGGTCAGCCGAAAGGCGAGGCGCGCCTCCTGGGCGTCCAGTTCGGCTGGGGCGTAGTTTCGAGGTTGGTAGGTGGTCATAGCTCAATTCCCTTTGCCTTCAGGGCGTCGGACAAGGCGTGCACTGCGCGCGAGCAATGGGTCTTGACGCTTCCCTCCGAGCAACCCATGACAGCAGCGGTTTCGGCGACATCGAGTTCCTCCCAGTAACGCAATAGAAACGCTTCCCGTTGACGAGTGGGCAACCGCGCCACTTCGGCATCGATGGTTAGCAGAATCTGAGCCCGGGAGACCGATTCGGCGGCACTTTCTGTGGCGCTTGACTCATTCTGAGTCTCCAGCGTTTCGAGGAGATCGAAGTCGCCGTCGTCATCCACTCGGTCGAAGTCGGAGAAATTCCTGACCACCGCATGACGGACTTTCTGCCGTCGAAACCAGTCCATGGTCGCGTTGGACAGGATTCGCTGGAAAATGAGGGGCAACTCGGCGGCAGGCCGGTCGCCATACTTCTCGGCCAGGCGGATCATCGAATCCTGGACGATGTCCAGCGCAGCATCTTCGTCTCGCACAGCGTAGGCCACACGCTTGAAAGCGCGCTTCTCTATGCTTTTCAGAAACTCGGAGAGCTCTTTGTCAGACGCCAAGAGGGTGTGCCTGCCGCGGCAAGCCGGTCAAAAACAGCCTTGATTATCGCACCGCGGCTGGTGTCGCACGGAGCAGAACGCACGCACGCAGCTATGCACCCTATAATGCTCGATTCCTATCATTTGGTCTGAATTCGGCTGCCCGACCTGGGTGCCCTGTTTCTTGACCCAGCAGGTACCACACCCGCCTCACGAGGGCGAGGAGAGGTGCACCAATGGTTTTTCGTTAGAGAAATTCACAAAGGTTCAACATGGACATGTCTGCCGCGGACATCAAGCGCGCCGCCACGGCGCAGCCGCAAAACTCCTCCTCCGCCGAGCCCAACGGCTCGGAAATCCTGGTCCGCTGCCTTCAGGCCGAAGGCGTCAAGTACCTCTGGGGCTACCCAGGTGGCGCGGTCCTCTATATCTACGACGCGCTCTACAAGCAAAACAGCATCGAGCACGTGCTCGTCCGCCACGAACAGGCGGCGGTACACGCTGCTGACGGCTATGCCCGCGCGACTGGTGACGTCGGCGTGGCGCTTGTCACCTCGGGCCCCGGGGTCACCAACGCCATCACGGGCATCGCCACGGCCTACATGGACTCGATCCCGATGGTGATCATCACCGGGCAGGTTCCAACGCCCGCGATCGGGCTGGATGCATTCCAGGAGTGCGACACCGTGGGCATCACCCGCCCCATCGTCAAGCACAACTTCCTCGTGAAGGATGTGCGGGACCTCGCGCTGACGCTGAAGAAGGCTTTTCACATCGCGCGCACTGGCCGGCCCGGGCCGGTGGTGGTGGACGTCCCGAAGGACGTGTCCCTCAAGACGACGCCGTTTCATTACCCGGCCACCGTCGAGATGCGCTCGTACAACCCGGCGCGCAAGGGCCATGGTGGGCAGATCCGCAAGGCCGTTCAGTTGCTGCTCTCGGCCAAGCGCCCGTACATCTACACAGGCGGCGGCGTGGTTCTGGGCAACGCCTCAGCTGAGTTGCGTGAACTGGCCGACCTGCTCGGCTATCCGTGCACCAACACGCTGATGGGGCTCGGTGCCATTCCGGCCAGCGATCCCAAGTTCCTCGGCATGCTCGGCATGCACGGCACGTACGAAGCCAACATGACAATGCAGAACTGCGACGTCCTGCTTGCCGTCGGTGCTCGCTTCGATGACCGGGTCATCGGCAATCCCAAGCATTTCGCCTCGGTCGAACGCAAGATCATCCACATCGACATCGACCCGTCTTCGATCTCCAAGCGCGTGAAGGTCGACATTCCGATCGTGGGTGACGTGAAGGATGTCTTGCAGGAGCTGATCGCCCAGATCAAGGAATCGCAAGCCAAGCCCGATGTCCAGGCTCTGTCGGCTTGGTGGGGCCAGGTCAACGAATGGCGCAAGCGCGAGTGCCTCAAGTACAAGAACAGCGCAGAAGTCATCAAGCCGCAGTACGTGGTCGAGACGCTGTGCGAGCTGACGCGCAACCGCGACACCTACATCACGTCGGATGTCGGCCAGCACCAGATGTGGGCTGCGCAGTTCTTCCGCTTCGAGGAGCCGCGCCGCTGGATCAACTCCGGCGGCCTGGGCACGATGGGCGTGGGCCTGCCGTACGCCATGGGCATCAAGCTCGCCAAGCCGGACTCCGACGTATTCTGCGTGACCGGCGAGGGCTCGATCCAGATGTGCATTCAGGAGCTTTCGACCTGTTTGCAATACAAGACGCCGGTGAAGGTCGTGTCGCTCAACAACCGCTACCTGGGCATGGTGCGGCAGTGGCAAGAGCTCGACTACGAAGGCCGCTACTCGCACAGCTACATGGACGCACTGCCCGACTTCGTGAAGCTCGCCGAGGCGTATGGCCATGTCGGCTTGCTGGTCGAGAAGCCTTCCGATGTCGAACCCGCTTTGCGCGAAGCCATCAAGCTCAAGGACCGGACCGTGTTCCTCGATATCCGCACCGACCCGACCGAGAACGTCTGGCCGATGGTGCAGGCGGGCAAGGGCATCAGTGAAATGCTGCTGGGTTCTGAAGACTTGTGACGTGCTGAACCGCTGGCAAGCGTGCGCGTTACCGCGCGCACCCGAACCCGGCGGAGAAGCCCCGATCTGCTTCAGCGAATTTTCTAAACCTTGATTCTGGAGAGCGCCGCCAAGGGGCGTTGGTTACCGCCAACGTTCTGAAGAGCGCGCATCAACCGATATGAAACACATCATTGCCCTGCTGCTCGAGAACGAGCCCGGCGCCTTGTCTCGCGTCGTTGCGCTGTTTTCTGCCCGCGGCTACAACATTGAAAGCCTCACAGTAGCGCCCACCGAGGATCCGTCTCTTTCGCGCATGACGATCGTGACCTCGGGTTCCGACGAGGTGATCGAACAGATCACCAAGCACCTGAACCGACTCATCGAAGTCGTGAAGGTCGTCGATCTGACCGAGGGCAGCTACACCGAGCGCGAGCTCATGCTGATCAAGGTGCGCGCCGTTGGCAAGGAGCGCGAGGAGATGAAGCGCATGGCCGACATCTTCCGTGGCCGCGTGATCGACGTTACCGAAAAAAGCTACACCATTGAATTGACCGGCGATGCCTCGAAGCTCGATGCCTTCATCGAAGCCATCGATCGCACCGCCATTCTGGAAACCGTACGCACCGGCACCAGCGGGATCGGTCGCGGCGAGCGCATCTTGCGCGCGTAAGTGACCCCCCGAAACCCCGCATTGAACTGATCCGAAGGAGATAGAGATGAAGGTTTACTACGACAAGGACGCCGACCTGAGCCTGGTCAAGGGCAAGAACGTCACGATCATTGGCTATGGCTCGCAAGGCCACGCTCATGCCCAGAACCTGAACGACAGCGGCGTGAAGGTCACGGTCGGTCTACGCAAGGGCGGTGCCTCTTGGAGCAAGGTCGAGAAGGCTGGCCTGAAGGTCGCCGAGATCGCCGAGGCTGTGAAGTCGGCAGACATCGTCATGTTGTTGCTGCCCGACGAGCAGATCGCATCGGTCTACAAGAACGACGTCGAACCGCACATCAAGCAAGGCGCCTCGCTCGCGTTCGCTCACGGTTTCAACGTGCACTACGGGCAGGTGATTCCTCGTGGCGACCTTGACGTCTGGATGGTTGCCCCCAAGGCGCCGGGCCACACGGTTCGTTCGACCTACAGCCAAGGTGGCGGTGTTCCTCACCTGATCGCCGTTCACGCCGACAAGACCGGCAAGGCGCGCGACCTGGCGCTGAGCTACGCTGCGGCCAATGGCGGCGGCAAGGCCGGCATCATCGAGACCAATTTCCGCGAAGAAACGGAAACTGACCTTTTCGGTGAGCAGGCTGTGCTGTGCGGTGGCGCTGTCGAACTCATCAAGGCAGGTTTCGAGACGCTGACCGAAGCCGGCTATGCGCCCGAGATGGCCTACTTCGAATGCCTGCACGAACTCAAGCTGATCGTCGACCTGATCTACGAAGGCGGCATTGCGAACATGAACTACTCGATCTCCAACAACGCCGAGTACGGTGAGTACGTCACCGGCCCGCGCGTGGTGACCGAAGACACCAAGAACGCAATGCGCCAGTGCCTGAAGGACATCCAGACCGGCGAATACGCGAAGAGCTTCATCCTCGAGAACAAGGCCGGTGCTCCCACGCTGTTGTCGCGCCGTCGCCTGACGGCCGAGCACCCGATCGAACAGGTCGGTGAGCAGCTTCGCGCGATGATGCCTTGGATCAAGAAGAATCGCCTGGTCGACCAGAGCAAGAACTGATCGACATTGGCCTGTCATCCAGGACTCGCCGCAAGGGCTTCCCTTGCGGCGTTTTTGTTTCGCGCTGCGGTATCCTTCGCCGCTTGCAAGCACCCGATCAACGTTTGGCACATGAATGACATGCACGATGGCGTCCAACCCGTTGCCGACGGAGATGATGCGCCTGCGCGCCCGCGGCGCAAGGGCATCTACATCCTGCCGAACCTCTTCACGCTTGCAGCCTTGTTCGGGGGCTTTTACGCGATCGTGATGGCGATGAACGGGCGCTTCGAGCAATCGGCCATCGGCATCTTCTGCGCGATGGTGCTCGACAGCCTCGATGGCCGCGTGGCACGTATGACGAACACGCAGAGCACGTTTGGCGAGCAGATGGACAGCCTGTCCGACATGGTCTCCTTCGGCGCGGCGCCGGCGCTGATCATCTACGAGTGGGCGCTCAAGGGCCTTGGCAAACTGGGTTGGATCGCGGCTTTTGTCTATTGCTCTTGTGCCGCCTTGCGACTCGCCCGCTTCAACACGAACCTCGCAGTGGTTGACAAGCGCTTCTTCCAGGGCTTGCCCAGCCCCGCAGCGGCAGCGCTCGTGATGGGTTTCATCTGGTTGATGGACGACTTGGGATTCAAAGTGGCCAACGAGGGCGAGTGGCTGCGCTGGACCGCGTTCGCGTTTGCGATGTACGCCGGCCTGACGATGGTGACCAACGTGCCGTTCTACAGCTTCAAGGACGTGAGCTTCAAGCGCACCGTTCCATTCATCGTCATCGTGGCCATCGCATTGGGCATTGCGGTGATCAACATCCATGCCCCTTCGGTGTTGTTCGGCCTGTTCTGCTTCTACGGTCTGTCGGGGTACGCCGTGTACGTCTGGAAGCGGGTCAAGGGCAGGCCGGTCAGCGTGATCGCGACCTCGACCGACGAGCCGGATGAAGAAGGGCTGCACCGCTGATATTCAGCGTGCTATATTCGCCGCCATGACGTTTTCGACCGCTTTCGCGCTAGCCCTACTAGAGGTGCCCCGGGCCCGCTGATCGTTCACGTCCATCGTTTTCGCTCCCAACGGCCCGTTTGCAACCAGCATCGGGCCGTTTCGCATTTTGGTTTGCTGGTTGCCGTTCAACTCTCTCAGGGATGATCATGTTGAAGCAACCACAGCAGAAGTACCGCCCGTTCGCTCCCATTGCCTTGCGCGATCGCACCTGGCCCGACGCCGTGCTGACGCAGGCCCCCGTCTGGCTCAGCACTGACCTGCGCGATGGCAACCAGGCGCTGATCGAGCCCATGGACATTTCGCGCAAGCTTTGCATGTTCGAGATGCTGCTGCGCGTGGGCTTCAAGGAGATCGAGGTCGGATTCCCTTCGGCCTCGCAGACGGAGTTCGATTTCCTGCGCACGCTCATCGAGCAAGATTTGGTGCCAGACGACGTGACGATCCAGGTCCTGACCCAGGCACGAGAGCCCCTGATTCGCCGAACCTTCGAGTCGTTGAAAGGCGCCAAGCGTGCGATCGTCCACCTCTACAACGCCACCGCGCCCGTGATGCGTGATGTCGTATTGGGTCTTGATCAGGATGGTGTGGTCGCCCTCGCGGTGGAGCATGCCCGCCTCATGAGCCAGCTCGCGTCCGAACAACCCGAGACCGAGTGGCGCTTCGAGTATTCGCCCGAGACGTTCTCCGACACCGAGCTCGAATTCTCCCGTCGCATCGTCGATGCGGTGACTGCCGTGTGGCAGCCCACACCCGAGCGCAAGTGCATCATCAACCTGCCCACCACCATCGAGCGCTCGACGCCGAACATCTTTGCCGACATGGTCGAGTGGATGCACCGGCATCTGGCACGCCGCGACAGCATCGTGCTCTCGGTGCACCCGCATAACGACCGCGGCACCGGCACCGCCACCGGTGAGCTGGCCTTGATGGCCGGTGCCGATCGCCTGGAAGGTTGCCTCTTCGGCAATGGCGAGCGCACCGGCAACCTCGACATCGTGAACGTCGCGCTCAATCTCTACACGCAAGGTGTGTCGCCGATGCTCGATTTCTCGGACATCGACGAAGTGCGCCGCTGCGTTGAGCACTGCAACCAGCTGCCCGTGCACCCGCGCCATCCCTACGTTGGCGACCTGGTCTACACATCGTTCTCGGGTTCGCACCAGGACGCGATCAAGAAGGCCTTCTCTGCAAGAAAGGAGGGCGACGTCTGGAACATGCCCTACCTGCCCATCGACCCGAAGGATCTCGGCCGCAGCTACGACGCGGTGATCCGCGTCAACAGCCAGTCCGGCAAGGGTGGCATCGCGTACCTGCTGGAGAATGAGTACGGCCTCGAGCTGCCGCGCCGTCTGCAGATCGAGTTCAGCCAGGTCGTGCAAGCCGTGATGGACGACACCGGCAAGGAGCAAACCGCCGCCGAGCTCTGGAGCATCTTCCAACGCGAGTACAGCGCGACTGGCGCGTGGGATGCGCAGATCGTGCATGCAAGCATCACGCCGCTGGCAGGCGGGCAGGTGAAGCTCTCGACGAGTGTGCATGTCGACGGCCACGGCATGCATGTCGAAGGGCAGGGCACCGGGCCGATCGAGGCCTTCGTCGAAGGTGTGAACCGCCAGCTCGCCAGCAAGGTCCGTGTGCTTGACTACCACGAGCATTCCATTGGCAGCGGCGCCGATGCGAAGGCGGTGGCCTACCTCGAGCTGCGCATCGGCGACGGCCTCACCCTCTTCGGCGTGGGCATCGATTCGAACATCGTCTCGGCGTCACTGAAAGCCATCACCTCCGGCCTGCAGCGTGCACGGCGGCAGGGCCGATTGCATTTCCCGCAGCCTGCGCTCGCCTAACATTGCAGACAACAGTTCGAACAGCCTACTGAGGAGTCCACCCATGACCGACAAGCTCATCATCTTCGACACCACCTTGCGCGATGGCGAGCAGTCGCCGGGTGCCTCGATGACCAAGGACGAGAAGCTGCGCATTGCGCGCCAACTGGAGCGACTGAAGGTCGACGTGATCGAGGCAGGTTTTGCCGCGTCTTCCAATGGTGATTTCGAAGCGGTGCGCGCGATTGCGCAGGCCATCAAGGACAGCACGGTTTGTTCGCTCGCCCGCGCCAACGACCGCGACATCTCGCGTGCAGCCGAGGCGCTCAAGGATGGCAACTCCACCCGAATCCACCTGTTCCTCGCGACCAGCGCGTTGCACATGGAGAAGAAGCTGCGCATGACACCCGACCAGGTGTTCGAGCAGGCCAGACTCTCCACCCGATTTGCGCGCAACCTGTCTGGCGATGTGGAGTTCTCGCCAGAAGACGGCTACCGTTCTGATCCCGACTTCCTTTGCCGCGTGCTCGAAGCCGTGATTGCCGAGGGGGCCACCACCATCAACATCCCCGACACCGTGGGCTACGCGATCCCGGAGCTCTACGGGAACTTCATCCTCGACCTGCGCCAACGCATTCCGAATTCGGAGAAGGCCGTCTGGTCTGTTCACTGCCACAACGACCTGGGGATGGCCGTCGCCAACTCGCTGGCGGGCGTGAAGATCGGTGGGGCGAGGCAGATCGAATGCACGATCAACGGCCTTGGCGAGCGCGCCGGCAACTGCGCGCTCGAAGAGATCGTGATGGCCGTACGTACGCGAAAGGACTACTTCGGGCTCTCGCTCGACATCGACACTTCGCAGATCGTGGCCGCCTCGCGGCTTGTTTCACAAACCACGGGCTTCGTGGTGCAGCCCAACAAGGCGGTGGTTGGTGCCAATGCCTTTGCGCACGCGTCGGGCATCCATCAGGACGGCGTTCTCAAGGCGCGCGATACCTACGAGATCATGCGCGCCGAGGATGTGGGCTGGACGGCCAACAAGATCGTGCTGGGCAAGCTCTCGGGGCGCAACGCGTTCAAGCAGCGCCTGCAAGACCTGGGCATCGAGATGCAGTCGGAGGCGGAAATCAACACCGCATTTGCCAAGTTCAAGGAGCTGGCTGACCGCAAGAGCGATATCTTTGACGAAGACATCCTGGCGTTGGTGATGGATGAATCCGTGACGGCTGAATCGGAGTTCTATCGCTTGCTCGCGCTGTCGCAGCAATCCGAGATGGGCGAACGGCCGCACGCCAAGGTCGCGTTCGCAGCGGGATCGGTAGAGCATCACTCAGAGAGCGACGGAAACGGGCCCGTCGATGCAAGCCTCAAGGCGATCGAGGCGAAGCTCCAGTCTGGCGCTGAAATGCTGCTCTATTCGGTCAATGCCATCACCTCCGGAAGCACAGAATCCCAGGGCGAGGTGACGGTCCGGCTGCAACATGGTGGCCGAGTCGTCAATGGCGTGGGCGCAGATCCAGACATCGTGGTGGCGTCTGCCAAGGCCTATCTCGCTGCGTTGAACAAGCTGCATAGCAAGAACGAGCGGGTGGCCGCCCAAGGGTGATCTTTGTCACAGACCTGACAAGGCCATTGCCGGACTTGAGGAAAACCACGCAAGTTTTTGATCTTGCGTGGTTTTTTTCTTTCACCTACACTGGGTTGACCGGATGTAAAGGGGTCTTGTGGTGGTATCTACACAAAAGTCGGCATCGTTTCTATTGCGCGCCCTGATTGCGCTGGCGATTGCCGCCTGTCTGCCTCTCTCCGTCGGCGCTGCCGAAAAATCGACCAAGAAGCGCGTGAGCGCGGTGTCGCAGTCGTCGGCGTCCAAGCCCAAGGTCAAAGCGGTCACCGTTCGCAGCAGCAAGCGCGCCAGCGTGCGAACCCGCTCGGCTCGTGTCGTTCGTGCCGAGCCGGCGCGTCCTTCGTTCGGCCAGATCAATGGCCTGCACGGCACGTCCGATCCGCTCGATCTGAAGTCCAGTGTTGCGCTCGTGGTCGATCAAGAGACCAATGAAGTCTTGTTCAGCAAGAACTCGCAGGCGGTGCTTCCGATTGCGTCGCTGACCAAGCTAATGACGGCCCTTGTCGTCATCGAAGCCAACCTTCCGCTGGATGAAGTGCTCACCGTCTCCGCAGACGACGTTGACACCGAGAAGGGAAGCTCGTCGCGGCTCGTCGTCGGCACGCAGCTGACTCGGGGCGAGATGCTGCACCTGGCGCTGATGTCTTCCGAGAACCGTGCTGCCCATGCGCTCGGCCGTCACTATCCGGGTGGGCTGAATGCGTTCGTCGCGGCGATGAACCGCAAGACGGTCGAGCTCGGGATGTCGAGTACCAGCTATGTCGAGCCGACGGGGCTGTCGAGCCGCAATCAGTCCAGCGCGCGCGATCTGGCGACGCTGGTTAGCGTGGCGCACAACTATCCTCTCATCCGCGAGCTGTCGACTTCGACCGAGTACCAGGTCGCTGTGGGGCGTCGCCACCTGCAGTACCGCAACACGAATGGCCTGGTGAGCAACCCCATGTGGGACATCAGCTTGCAGAAGACCGGCTACATCAGTGAAGCTGGCCGGTGCCTTGTGATGCAGGCCAAGTTGGCTGGGCGTCAGCTCATCATGGTTTTCCTCGACTCGGCCGGCAAGTATTCGCGGATCGGCGACGCCGAGCGCGTTCGCCGTTGGGTGAGCGAACTGCCCGTGGTGGGTACGACGACGCCGGCTGCGACCAAGGCTTCTTCCCACCCAGCGGTTGTTCCTGTCGCGGCTCCGATGCCGGAGGCGGCGCCTGCAGTGCCCGCGGAGGCCAGCGTGCGCGAGCTGCCCAAGCTCACCTCCTGATCGAGAACCGGCCACCAAAGCAAACAGCCCGGCACTGCCGGGCTGTTTGCTTTGGTGGTCTGAGGATCTATCAGCCGCGGTGACCGAGCGCTGCGGAGATCTGAGAGGCCGTCGCCTTGAGGCGCTCGAGCCACGCGTCTTCGAGCCGATCAGCGGGGGCGGAGATTGACAGACCCGCTACCAGCTTGCCCTGGTCGTCAAGGATGCCTGCCGCCATGCAGCGCACGCCTAGTTCGAGTTCTTCGTCGTCGCGCGCGGTGCCGTACTGGAGCACCTTTGAGAGTTCGCGCTCCAGTGCTCCGACCTCGGTGATGCTGTTGCGCGTGTGACCGGCCAGGCCGGTGCGCGTGGCATACGCGCGCACGCGTTGCGGGTCGTCGTGGGCGAGGAACAGCTTGCCGACCGAGGTGAGGTGCAATGGCGCACGCCCGCCGACGGCGCGCACGACCTGCATGCCGGAGCGTTCGCTGTAGGTGCGCTCGATGTAGACGATCTCATCGCCCTGGCGCATCGACAAGTTGACGGGCTGGTGGGTCAGCTTGTGCAACTCCCGCATCGGCCCGAGCGCCGCGTCGCGCACGTCGAGGCGCGCCTTCACGAGATTGCCCAGCTCCAAGAGCCGCATTCCGAGGCGGTAGCTTCCGGCCTCCGGGCGATCAACGTAGCGGCCGACGGTGAGGTCGTTCAGGATGCGGTGTGCGGTGGAGGGGTGCAGGCCCGTTTGCTCGCTGATGAGCTTGAGCGACACGGGGTCCTGGTGCGAGGCCAGCAGATCCAGCAGCGAGAACATGCGCTCGAGTACCTGGATGGCGGGCTTTTGGTCCTCTTTGCTTTTCATGGGGCCATTCTGACGCAGTTTCGCTTGATTTTGCATCGCGAAACGGCACTTCGCGGTTTACTCTTCCGAGCCGTTCAACCGATAGATGCCGCCGCGGCCAGCCCGGAGCGCATGGCCCCTTCAAGCGTGGCTGGGTAAGGACCGGCCACGTAGTCGGCCGCGGCCACGAGGTGTGGCAGCACCTGAGCCGAGGGGCGCCGCAACTGCGGCGTACACAGGAACGTGGCGCGCTTCTCTGTGGTGCCGCGCAAGAGCGTCAGCGGCTCGGTCGACCGACCACCGAACGCGGCATTCGCTTGTGCGAGGGCGGCCGCCGCAGTGGCATCCATCCCTCGCGTCACCCAGGGCGCAGCGCCGCTCACGACCAGGGCGATCACGCCATCAAGCCCGGCAATCTGGCCCAGGTCGAAGGCGAACTGCGCGGGCGAGGCGTCGTCGCTGTGCAGCGCCATCATGGCCTGTGGCAATCGAGCGTTCGCGCCATGCGCGTACACGGTGATGATCGGCTCGTAGTTCAAGGCGGCCGCCTCTCGCGACCAGTCTGGAGCGATGGCGGCCGTCAGACGGGCGGCTTCGTGAGCGGTGCAGGCCAGGATCACGGCGTCGACGGCAGCGTGGTTGACGCGCCACCCGCTCGCCATTCGTTCTATCTGCTCCACACGCGTCGAAAGCAGGATCGTCGCGCCGTGTGCCTGCAGCCAGCGTGCGGCCGGCAGGGGCCATAGCGCACTCAGGCGCTGGCGGGGCAGGAGCAGGTCGGCCGAACCGGGGCCTGAGAAGAGAGCATCCTTGAGCACGCGCAGGAACACGGCTGCGCTGGCCTGCGGCGCGGGTGTGTTGAGCGCCGCCACGCACAACGGGTCGATCAACTCGTGGCGGACGACGGGCGGCATGCCCGAAGTGAGTTGCGCGACCGTGAGGGCCGCATCGCAGCGATAGCCCTGCACGGTCCAACGAGTGGCTGCGGCCAGCAGGGCGAGTTTGTCGCGCGAGCGCCAGCCGGGATAGCGCAGCACTGCTCGCACGAAGGACACGACGGGCGAACCACTTTCCAGTTGCAGCCCGGCGCCATCGGGGTAGGTGATGCGCAGCGGCGTTCGCATCAATGCGGAATCGGTGTCCACGCCGACAAGCCGCATCAGCGCCAGCGTCTGCGTGTACGCGCCGATCAGGATGTGCTGGCCGTTGTCGAGCACGGCGTTGCCGAAATCAACCGCGCGAGCGCGGCCGCCCAACTGCGGGGCCATCTCATACACGATGACGTGGTGCCCGCGGCGAGTGGCTTCGACGGCGGCGGCCAAGCCGGCCCAGCCGCCCCCGATGACGGCCACGCGCTTGCCCGATGGCATCAGCGGCCCTGCCAGTTGGTGCGCGCCGCGATCCAGAGCTTGCGCAAGGGGGTGAGCGAGGTGCGCTGGTGCAGCACCTGGAAATTGTCGGCCTCGATCTCGCGCAACAACGTGCGGTAGATGTTGGCCATCATCAGGCCCGGCTTCTGGCTGCGTCGGTCAGTTGCGGGCAACAGCGCGAAGGCTTCGTCGTAGCAGCGATGTGCGCGCTCCGCCTGAAAGCGCATGAGGGCGGTGAAGCGATCGCTGTAGCCGCGGTTGAGGATCTCCTGCGCCTTCACGTCGAAGCGCTGGAGCTCGGAGACCGGCAGGTAGATGCGACCACGCCGCGCGTCGTCACCCACGTCGCGGATGATGTTCGTCAGCTGCATGGCCAGCCCCAGCTTGTGCGCGTACTGCACGGTGGCAGCTTCCGTGCGGCCGAAGATGCCCGACGCTACCTCGCCGACCACGCCGGCCACCAGGTGGCAGTAGCGGGCAAGCCCGGCGAAGTCGAGGTACCGAGCCTGGTCGAGGTCCATCTGGCACCCCTCGGCCACGGCCAGCAGGTGTTCGGCGCGGATGTCGAATGCCTTGGTGTGCGGCATCAGTGCCTTCATCACCGGGTGGGTGGGCTGCCCGGCGAATGAGGCGACGACCTCCTTGCGCCACCAGGCGAGCTTGGTCGCGGCGACGCTCGGGTCCATGACCTCGTCGACCACGTCATCCACCTCGCGGCAGTAGGCGTAGAACGCCGTGATCGCGGCACGACGCGCCGGGGGCAGGAACAAGAACGCGTAATAGAAGCTCGATCCGCTCTTGGCGGCCTTCTCCTGCACATACTGCTCGGGTGTCGTGGTCACGGGCGGGCCTCGCTCAGTGAAGACGGGGCCGCAGGCCGCATGCGCCAGGCGCGCCAGATGAGAAGGGGCGCGTCGTACCAGCGCAGACGCGGGCGCTCGACGAGGGTTCGGTAGTTCATCTGCTCGATTTTCTCGATGATGCGCACCCCGCCTTGGACCACCAATCGCAGTTCCCAGCCGGCTCGGCCGGTCAGGGCGTGTACCAGCGGCGCTCCGGTTCGCATCATGTCCTTGGCCCAGCTCACGAGGTCGGCGACCAGAGCCCGTGACTGCACAGATTCTTGCCGCCCGAGCAGGGCGGCCAGCGGCACGCCGTGGCGATCGAGGTCCGCTTGCGGGGCATAGGCGCGGCCGCGCGCCGTGTCGATGCTCAGGTCCTGCCAGAAGTTGATGAGCTGCAGCGCGCTGCAGATGTCGTCTGACTGGCGAAGTGCGGTGCTGTCGCCCACGCCGTACAGGTGCAAGAGCAGCCGGCCGATCGGGTTGGCGGAGCGGCGGCAGTAGGCGAGGAGGTCGCCGCGATCCGCGTAGCTGTGTTGGCGGACGTCTTGCTCGAAGGCGTCGAGCAGGTCTTCGAGCAGCGGCACGGGCAGGGCGTACTGGCTCAGCGCCGTACGCAATGGCTGGAACACCTGCATCCACCGGACCGCAGGCGTGGCACCGGAAGCCACGGCGCGCAGTTCAGCCCTGTAGTCCGAGAGATCTGCCAGGCGCTGGGCTGCGGGTGCGTCGCCCTCGTCGGCGATATCGTCGGCCGTGCGTGCGAACCAGTAAATCGCGGACACCGCAGGGCGCAGCGCCGGAGGGCACAACACCGAGGCAACGGGGAAGTTTTCGTAGTGATCGACGCTCATGGGCAGCGCACATTGTCGCCGCGTCTCCTGTAGCGCTCCGTGACGTGGATTCGGCACGCATTTCGCGTTTGACAGTGCGGGATCACCCGCATAGAGTACTGACCGGTCAGTCAGTTGCAAATGACAATCAACCCGTTCAACCTGCGGTCCGGAGAAGATCCATGCGCCTTGCTTTGCCCCTCGTGCTGACGGCCGCTGCCGCCCTGGCAGCCTGCACGAAAGCCGAAACGCCACCTGTGCCCATACGCGCCGTGCGTACCGTGGTGGTTGCCACGGAGAGTGCGGGCGCGGCGTACGAATATGCCGCCGAAGTCCGCCCGCGAACCGAATCCCGGTTGGGGTTTCGGGTTGGCGGCAAGGTGGTGAAGCGATTGGTGAACGTGGGCGATGCAGTCAAGGCCGGCCAGCTGATCGCACAACTCGACCCGCAAGACCTGAGGCTCGGGCAGGAGGCTGCAAACGCGACGCTGGTCGCTGCACGCGTGACGCTTGAACAGAACGCGGCGGACTTCAAGCGTTTCAAGGAGTTGCGTGACCAGGGTTTCATCAGCTCGGCTGACCTGGAGCGGCGTGAAACCGCGGTGAAGTCAGCGCAGGCGCAGTTCGACCAAGCCCGGGCGCAGTTCGCCGTGCAAGGCAACCAGGCGGGCTATGCGGCCCTGGTGGCGGACGTGAGCGGCGTGATCACTGTGGTCGAAGCCGAACCCGGCATGGTGGTCTCGGGGGGCATGCCCATCGTCCGGCTAGCGCACGACGGCCCCCGCGATGTGGTCTTCAACGTGTCCGAAGATCAGGTCGGCCGAATCAAGTCGCTGTCTGCAGCGCACCTCCCGGTGGCTGTGCGCATGTGGGGCAGCACGGAGCTCGCTCCGGCGCACATCCGTGAGATCGCGGCGGCAGCCGATCCTGTCACGCGCACCTTCACCGTCAAGGCCGATTTGCCCACGGCCACCTCCAGCACGGTGCGGCTGGGCCAGACCGCGACCGTCGTGGTGCAACTGCCTCGCACCGCGGGTGTGACCAAGTTGCCGCTCTCAGCCCTGCGAGAGGATCAAGGCCGCACGAGCGTGTGGCTGGTGGACAAATCGACCATGACGGTCTCCTCGGTGCCCGTGCAGATTACCGGCGCGGACGGCAACGACGCGGTGATCGCCGGCGGTGTCGCGCCAGGCCAGATCGTCGTGACGGCTGGCGTGCACGTGCTGAGCCCGGGCCAGAAGGTCAAGTTCTATGTCGACCCCGCAGTGCCTTCAGGACTGGGTGCTTCGGTAGCCACGCCGGTGACGGTGAAGTAAATGAGCGATCAGCCAGTGAGCTCTTCAGCACCAGCGGAAATCGCCGCACACCGTTTCAACATCTCGCGTTGGGCGCTGGAGCATCCGGCCCTGACGCGCTACCTGCTCGTCGTGCTGCTCCTGCTGGGGCTGGCGGCCTACTTCCAGCTGGGCCAGGACGAGGATCCGCCATTCACCTTCCGCGCGATGGTTGTGCGAGCCTACTGGCCGGGCGCGACAGCGCAGCAGATGGCCGAACAGGTCACCGACAAGTTGGAGAAGACGCTTCAAGAGGTGCCCTACGCCGACAAGATCCGCAGTTACTCCAAGCCGGGCGAGGCGCTGATCATCTTCCAGTTGAAGGATTCCACGCCGCCCAAGGAAGTCCAACAGACCTGGTACACGGTGCGAAAGAAGATCGGCGACGTGCGCAGCACTTTGCCCAGCGGGGTGTTGGGGCCATTGTTCAACGACGAGTTCGGGGACGTGTACGGGTCCATCTACGCGCTGTCGAGCGATGGCTTCACCTACGACGAACTCAAGGACCATGCCGACCAGGTGCGTCAGCGCCTGCTGAAGGTGAAGGATGTCAACAAGGTTGAGGTCTTTGGCGCGCAAGACGAGAAGATCTTCGTCGAGATCTCCCAGAGGCGACTCGCACAGCTCGGCCTGGACTTCAACGCGGTGCTGGCGCAGCTAGGGCAGCAGAACGCGGTGGAGTCCGCCGGTGTCATCAACTCGCCGACCGACTATGTCCAAGTGCGCGTGGGCGGGCAGTTCAACTCGGTAGAGCAGCTCGAGAACTTCGCGATACGCGCCAATGGCGCGACCTTCAAGCTGAGTGACATTGCGCAGGTGAAACGAGCCTACGTGGACCCGCCGCAGGTGAAGGTACGCCATCAAGGCCACGAGGTGATTGCGCTGGGCATCTCGATGGCCAAGGGCGGCGACATCATCGAGATGGGCAAGGCTCTGAAGAAGGCGACAGCGGCCATTCGCGACGACCTGCCGGCGGGCATCGAACTCCACCAGTTCCAGGACCAATCGACCGTGGTGGCTCGTTCCGTCAACGAGTTCGTCGGCGTGCTGATCGAGGCCGTGGTGATCGTGCTGGCGGTGAGCTTTGTCAGCCTCGGCCTCCACTTCAAGCCACTGCGACTCGATTGGCGCCCGGGCCTGGTGGTGGGGATCACCATTCCGCTCGTGCTCGCCATCACCTTCGTCACCATGTACTACTGGGGCGTGGGCCTGCACAAGATCTCGCTTGGCTCGCTGATCATTGCTCTGGGCCTGTTGGTGGACGACGCGATCATTGCCGTCGAGATGATGGTTCGAAAGCTGGAAGAAGGCTACGACAAGGCGCGGGCGGCGACCTTTGCGTACGAGGCGACCGCCATGCCCATGCTCACCGGCACCTTGATCACCGCAGTCGGCTTCTTGCCGATCGGCATGGCCAGGTCGATGGTGGGCGAGTACACCTTCGCCATCTTTGCCGTCACCGCGGCTGCGCTGTTGATTTCTTGGCTGGTGTCGGTGTACTTCGTGCCATACCTCGGCACCTTGCTGCTCAAGACGAGGCCGCATGCCGAAGGCCAGCCGCATGAGCTTTTCGACACGCCGTTCTATGCGCGCTTCAGGCGGCTGGTCAACTGGTGCGTCGCGCACCGCTGGATCACGATTGCACTCACCATCGGCACGCTCCTGCTCGGCTTCGTGGGCATGGGCAAGGTGCAGAACCAGTTCTTCCCCGACTCGAATCGCCTGGAGGTGCTGATCGACCTCTGGTACCCCGAGGGCACCTCGTACAGCGCCAACGAAGCCGTCACCAGGCGTGTCGAGGCCAGGCTGATGACGCTCGATGGCGTGAACCACGTGACGACCTGGGTGGGCAGCGGCGTGCCCCGGTTCGCACTCGTGATTGATCAGATCTTCCCGCAGAGCAACGTGAGCCAGATCGTGTTGCTGCCCAAGGACCTGCGTGCGCGCGAGCGCCTGCGGCGCGAGCTGCCCGCGCTGCTGGCCACCGAGTTCCCGGAGGTGCGCGCGCGGCCCAAGCTGTTGCCGAACGGGCCGCCGGTGCCGTACCCGGTGCAGTTCCGCGTCGTCGGCCCCGATCCGGCCAAGGTGCGCGTATATGCCGACGAGGTGAAGGCCATCATGCGTGCCAACCCCAACATGCGCGGCGTGAACGACAACTGGAACGAGTCGATCAAGGTGCTGCGCCTGGAGGTCGACCAGAACAAGGCCCGAGCGCTGGGTGTGTCGAGCCAGGCCATCGCGCAAGCCTCGCGCACCCTGAACAGCGGCACGCCGATCGGGCAGTACCGCGACGGCGACAAGCTGATCGACATCGTGCTGCGCCAGCCGCTCGAAGAGCGCAACGCTCTCACCGACCTTGCCAACGCCTATGTGCCAACGACCACTGGCCGGAGCATCCCGCTGGGGCAGATCGCCAAGGGGAGCTTCGTGTGGGAGCCCGGCGTGCTCTGGCGCGAGAACCGTGACTACGCGGCAACCGTGCAAGGCGATGTGGTCGATGGCCTGCAAGGCGCCACCGTCACGGCTCAGCTTGATCCGCTGTTCGGCCCGCTTCGCGCCAAGATGCCTCAGGGCTACCGCGTCGAAGTGGCCGGCGCGGTCGAAGAGAGCAGCAAGGGTCAGGGCTCGATCGCAGCCGGCGCGCCGCTCATGTTGTTCATCATGTTCACCTTGCTGATGCTGCAACTGCAAAGCTTCAGCCGTGCGGTGCTGGTGTTCCTCACGGGCCCCCTGGGCATCGCGGGTGTTGCCGCCGCGCTCTTGGTGCTCGACAGGCCGTTCGGGTTCGTGGCCCTGTTGGGCGTGATCGCGCTGATGGGCATGATCATGCGCAACTCGGTGATCCTGATCGATCAGATCGAACAGGATCGCGCACGTGGCGTGCCTACCTGGGACGCCATCGTGGAGGCTGCGGTCCGGCGCTTTCGGCCGATCATCCTGACTGCCGCGGCCGCGGTGCTGGCCATGATCCCCCTGTCGCGCAGCGTGTTCTGGGGGCCGATGGCGGTCGCGATCATGGGTGGACTGATCGTTGCCACCGCGCTCACCTTGCTGGCGCTGCCCGCTTTGTACGCGGCCTGGTTCCGCGTCAAACCGGCGGAATTGGAACGCACGGCCGCAAGCGGCTAAAATCCGCGGTTCACCGAATTCCCACCGGATCGAGAAGGGGGCGCCGCGGCGGCCCCCCTTCCCTTCTGATACCTGCGCGGGTGGCGAAATTGGTAGACGCACCAGGTTTAGGTCCTGACGCCAGCAATGGTGTGCGGGTTCGAGTCCCGCCCCGCGCACCAGCAATATCAAACCAGAGAGTCCAGAACATCATGGCTGTCACTGTTGAAACCCTCGAGAAGCTCGAACGCCGCATCACGCTGACGCTCGCCGCCGACACCATCAACAACGAAGTGCAATCGCGCTTGAAGCGGCTGGCCCGCACGGTCAAGGCCGACGGTTTCCGCCCGGGCAAGGTGCCCATGAGCGTCGTGGCCCAGCGCTACGGCTACTCGGTGCAGTACGAAGTCATGAACGACAAGGTCGGCCAGGCTTTCCAGCAGGCCACCAACGAGGCCAACCTTCGCGTGGCCGGCACCCCCAAGATCACCGAGAAGGAATCGGCCCCTGAAGGCCAGATGGCATTCGACGCCACCTTCGAGGTCTATCCCGAAGTCAAGCTCGGCGATCTGAGCGGCGCCGAAGTCGAGCGCATCAGCAGCGAAGTCACCGAAACCGCAGTCGACAAGACTGTCGACATCCTGCGCAAGCAGCGCCGTACCTTTGCCCAGCGCGCCAAGTCCGAAGCGGCAACCGACGGCGACCAGGTCACGATCGACTTCGAAGGCAAGATCGATGGTGTGCCGTTCGACGGCGGCAAGGCTGATGGCTTCCAGTTCATCCTCGGCGAAGGCCAGATGCTTGAAGCCTTCGAGAAGGCTGTGCGCGGCATGAAGACCGGCGATTCGAAAACCTTCCCGCTGCAGTTCCCCGAGGACTACCAAGGCAAGGAAGTCGCTGGCAAGGAAGCCGACTTCATGGTGACCCTGAACAAGGTCGAAGCCCAGAACCTGCCCGAAGTGAACGAGGCCTTCGCCAAGGCCCTGGGCATCGCCGACGGCACTGTCGAGGCGCTGCGCGCCGACATCAAGAAGAACCTCGAGCGTGAAGTGAAGTTCCGTGTCCTGGCGCGCAACAAGGCGTCCGTGATGGATGCGGTCGCCAAGACCGCTGAGCTCGACGTGCCGGTGGCGCTGGTCAAGGGCGAGACCGATCGCATGATCGAGAACGCACGTGCCGACCTCAAGAAGCGCGGCATCAAGGACGCCGACAAGGCGCCCATCCCAGAAGAACTCTTCACGCCGCAGGCCGAGCGCCGCGTTCGCCTGGGTCTCGTGGTCGCCGAACTGGTTCGCACCAACAACCTCCAGGCCAAGCCCGAGCAGCTTCAGGCGCACATCGAAGAGATGGCCCAAAGCTACGAGCGGCCGGCAGAGGTTGTTCGTTGGTACCTGAGCGACCGTGAGCGCATGGCCGAGGTCGAGGGTGTCGTGATCGAGAACAACGTCACCGACTTCGTGCTCGGCAAGGCCAAGGTCACCGACAAGGCTGTTCCGTTCGACGAACTGATGGCTGGCTGATCGGGTCGAACCGCTGTCCCAAAAGGGCGCCAGGCCGCGAGGCTTTGGTGCCCTTTGTCATTGTTGGGCTCGGTTTCATGGCGCTGCTCTTGACGCGACATAATCCAACCCAATCTGTACCGTTCATTCTTCAAGGATCCGACACATGAGCGCGCTGGAAACTCAAGGTCTGGGCATGGTGCCCGTCGTTATCGAACAGTCTGGCCGCGGCGAGCGCGCCTACGACATCTACAGCCGTCTGCTGCGCGAGCGCATCATCTTCCTGGTCGGCCCCGTCAACGACCAGACGGCCAGCTTGGTCGTCGCGCAGCTGCTCTTCCTCGAAAGCGAAAACCCGGACAAGGACATCCACTTCTATATCAACTCGCCCGGTGGTTCGGTGACTGCCGGCATGTCGATCTTCGACACCATGGAGTTCATCAAGCCTGACGTGTCGACCATGTGCGTGGGCATGGCCGCGAGCATGGGCTCATTCCTGCTGATGGCGGGTGCCAAAGGCAAGCGCTTCTCGCTGCCGAACGCACGGGTGATGATTCACCAGCCGTCGGGCGGTGCTCAAGGTCAGGCCACCGACATTGAAATCCATGCCCGTGAAATCCTGAAGACCCGCGAGCAGCTCAACAAGATCTACGCGGAGCGTACCGGGCAACCCCTGGAGAAGATCCGTGCCGACATGGAACGTGACTTTTTCATGGATCCAGAGGAGGCAAAGGCTTATGGCCTGATCGATCAGGTCGTGAACCGGCGTGCGATGCCGGGCGCCGCGCCCTGACATTGCGCACCCCGGGCCAAGGCCCGTAACTGCGATCGAAACGGGGCCTTTTTTACCTCCAGGGCCCCGTTTCCTTTTGCTCTATCATTCACTCAGCCTCTTCTTCTACGCCTCAGCGCACCCATTCATGGCCGAAAAAAAAGGCTCCTCCAGCGAGAAAGTTCTTTACTGCTCCTTCTGCGGCAAAAGCCAGCACGAGGTGAAGAAGCTCATCGCAGGCCCCTCGGTGTTCATCTGCGACGAATGCATCGAGCTGTGCAACGACATCATTCGCGATGAAGTCCCGGCGGATGCCCCTGAGGCCCGTGCAGCGAAATCCGATCTGCCCGTTCCGAGCGACATCAAGTCCAGCCTTGACCAGTACGTGATCGGACAAGACGCGGCGAAGCGCACGCTGGCAGTCGCGGTCTACAACCACTACAAGCGCCTGAAGCACATGGCCGCCACCAAGGACGAGGTGGAGCTGGCCAAGAGCAACATTCTTTTGATCGGACCCACAGGCTCCGGCAAGACCTTGCTCGCCCAAACCCTAGCGCGCCTGCTCAACGTGCCCTTCGTGATTGCTGATGCCACCACGCTGACCGAGGCTGGCTACGTGGGTGAGGACGTCGAGAACATCATTCAGAAGCTGCTGCAGAACTGCAACTACGACGTCGAGAAGGCACAGCGAGGCATCGTGTACATCGACGAGATCGACAAGATCTCGCGCAAGGCGGACAACCCCTCCATCACGCGCGACGTTTCGGGTGAGGGGGTCCAGCAGGCACTGCTCAAGCTCGTCGAAGGCACGATGGCTTCGGTGCCACCGCAAGGTGGGCGCAAGCACCCCAACCAGGATTTCCTGCAGATCGACACGACCAACATCCTGTTCATCTGCGGCGGGGCATTCGATGGCCTGGAAAAGGTCATCCAGAACCGCTCCGAGAAGTCGGGCATCGGATTCGGTGCCACGGTGCATACCAAGAGCGAGAAGCGGGTCTCCGAGGTGTTCCGTGAGGTCGAGCCCGAAGACCTCATCAAGTTCGGTCTCATTCCCGAGTTGGTGGGGCGCCTGCCCGTGGTAGCCACCTTGGGCGAGCTGACCGAAGACGCGCTCGTCCAGATCCTGACGGAACCGAAGAACGCCCTGGTCAAGCAGTACCAGAAGCTGTTCGCCATGGATGGGGTTGAGCTTGAGATTCGCCCCTCGGCCCTTGCTGCGATCTCGCGCAAGGCGCTGGCCCGCAAGACCGGCGCCCGCGGGCTGCGTTCGATCATGGAACTGAGTTTGATCGACACGATGTTCGAGTTGCCTACGCTTGATGGTGTGGACAAGGTGGTGCTCGATGAGCACACCATTGAAGAGAACGCCAAGCCCTTGTTGGTGTATCGCGAACAGGCCAAGGCCAGTGCCTGAAGCCGCCTCGTTGCTGAGACTGAGGACCCTGAATGGCCCGCGCGCTGCAAGGCGCGGGCATCTTGCAAATCAATGCTCGGGCCCTAAATGGGTCTGAGAAAGAGAGGTTCCAATGTCCGGACATCCTGTTTTGCCTGCTGAGCCGATCACCATGCCGCTGCTCCCCTTGCGGGATGTTGTGGTGTTCCCCCACATGGTGATTCCGTTGTTTGTGGGTCGCCCCAAATCCATCAAGGCGCTTGAAGCTGCGATGGAGGCCGGTCGCCAGATCATGCTGGTTGCGCAACGCGCCGCCGGCAAGGACGAGCCCAAGCCTGACGACATGTTCGAGGTGGGCTGCGTGTCCAGCATCCTCCAGATGCTCAAGCTGCCCGACGGCACGGTGAAGGTGCTGGTGGAAGGCATTCAGCGCGCGAACACGCTGTCGATCAGTGACAACGGCGAGCACTTCATGGCCGAGGTCAGCCCCGTTCCGCCCGAGGCTGATGCCAAGCCGGAGGTCGAAGCCCTGCGGCGCGCTGTGACTCAGCAGTTCGACCAATACGTCAAGCTCAACAAGAAGATCCCGCCCGAGATCTTGACTTCGATCGCGGGTATCGATGATGCCGGCCGGCTGGCCGACACCATCGCGGCGCACCTGCCGCTCAAGCTCGAGAACAAGCAGTCGGTGCTCGACCTTTTCGCGGTCGACAAGCGACTGGAGAAGCTCCTCGAGCAACTCGAGCATGAAGTCGACATCCTCCAGGTGGAAAAGCGCATCCGTGGCCGCGTCAAGCGCCAGATGGAAAAGAGCCAGCGCGAGTACTACCTGAACGAGCAGGTCAAGGCGATCCAGAAGGAACTCGGTGACGGCGAAGAAGGCGCCGACATGGAGGAGCTCGAGAAGAAGATCATTGCGGCCAAGATGCCCAAGGATGCGCGCAAGAAGGTCGATGCCGAGCTCAAGAAACTCAAGCTGATGTCGCCCATGTCGGCCGAGGCCACCGTGGTGCGCAACTACATCGACACGCTCATCAACCTGCCGTGGACCAAGAAGACCAAGATCAAGCACGATCTGGCGCATGCCGAGGACGTGCTGAACGAGGACCACTATGGCCTCGAGAAGGTCAAGGATCGCATCCTCGAGTACCTCGCGGTGCAACAGCGCGTCGACAAGGTCAAGGCACCTATCCTGTGCCTGGTCGGCCCTCCGGGTGTGGGCAAGACATCGCTCGGCCAGAGTGTGGCGCGCGCCACCGGACGCAAGTTCGTGCGCATGGCGCTGGGTGGCATGCGCGACGAGGCGGAGATCCGCGGCCATCGCCGCACCTACATCGGCTCCATGCCGGGCAAGGTGTTGCAGAGCCTGTCGAAGGTCGGTACGCGCAACCCGCTGTTCCTGCTCGATGAGATCGACAAGCTCGGTATGGACTTCCGCGGTGATCCGTCTTCGGCGCTGCTCGAGGTGCTCGACCCTGAGCAGAACCATACGTTCAGCGATCACTATGTCGAGGTCGATTTCGACCTGAGCGATGTGATGTTCATCGCAACGTCGAACTCGATGAACATTCCGCCGGCCCTGCTGGATCGGATGGAAGTGATCCGCCTCTCCGGCTACACGGAAGACGAGAAGGTCAACATCGCCACCCGCTACTTGTTGCCCAAGCAACGCAAGAACAACGGCGTGAAGGATGAAGAACTCGACGTCACCGAATCGGCGGTGCGCGGCGTGATTCGCTACTACACGCGTGAGGCTGGCGTGCGTTCACTCGAGCGCGAGGTGTCGAAGATCTGCCGCAAGGTCGTCAAGGGGCTTCAGCTCAAGACCTTCACGGGTAAGGTGGTGGTGACCGAGGACAATCTCAACGATTTCCTGGGCGTGCGCAAGTACTCCTACGGGCGCGCGGAGAAGGCGAACCAGGTCGGACAGGTGGTCGGTCTGGCGTGGACGGAAGTCGGCGGCGATTTGCTCACCATTGAAAGCGCGGTGATGCCGGGCAAGGGCAACATCCTTCGAACCGGCTCGCTCGGCGACGTCATGAAGGAGTCCGTCGAAGCTGCTCGCTCGGTTGTGCGTAGCCGCGCTCGCCGCCTCGGCATCAAGGACGAACTCTTTGAGAAGCGTGACATCCATATTCACGTGCCCGACGGTGCCACACCGAAGGATGGCCCAAGTGCGGGTGCAGCCATGACGACGGCGTTCGTTTCCGCGTTGACTGGCATCCCCGTGCGCGCCGACGTGGCCATGACGGGCGAGATCACGCTTCGTGGCGAGGTCACTGCGATCGGCGGCTTGAAGGAGAAGCTTCTTGCAGCACACCGCGGTGGCATCAAGACGGTTCTGATCCCTGAGGAGAATGCAAAGGATCTTCAGGACATTCCTGAGAACGTGAAGAACCATCTGGAGATCGTGCCGGTGAAGTGGATTGATCAAGTGCTCGAAGTCGCACTTGAATCGGTTCCGGAGCCGCTCGCCGAAGAGGAGCCCCCGAAGGTCGAGGGCGTGAAGGCGGAGCCCGCCGCGGCAGCCCCGGGTGACTCGTTGAAGCATTGAAAGAACGGCGAAAAACTTCTGTGGAGGCTCTTGATTTCCACAGATTTTTCGTCCTATAATGCGAGCTTCGGTTGATTCAGACACTGTCTGATTTGATCGAAGGCACAAAGCGGGATTAGCTCAGTTGGTAGAGCGATACCTTGCCAAGGTATAGGTCGAGAGTTCGAGCCTCTTATCCCGCTCCAAATTCAAAGGGAAGCTTCGGCTTCCCTTTTTGCCAATTCAGATCCGCCGCTAGACTCCAGATTTCGGGGCGCGATAGCAAAGCGGTTATGCACCGGATTGCAAATCCGTGTAGGTCGGTTCGACTCCGGCTCGCGCCTCCAAACATTCGACGAAAAACGCCCCGGTTAGCCGGGGCGTTTTTCGTTGCGTGGAACGGTTCTGCGGGCATGCGCCAGACCTACTCGAACGTCTGCACCGCGGCGAGCTTTCCGTTGGCAGGCTCGAACTCACAGCGATAGCTGAACTGATTGAGGTTCATGCCGGGGGCGCGCTGGATGGCGCCAATGCCTTCGAGGCTGGAGCGGCCCGATGGAGCCGGGCGCAACTGCCTTGAATCTGAGCCGAACGTGATGCGGCCGACGCGAGGGTGCTTGCCCTTGAGCGCCGAGGCTACGGCCGCTTCGCAGGCTTCGGGCGAGATGCTCATCAAGTCGGGCTGCCAGGGCTTCTCTTCCGATGCGCGGAGTGCCGCGGAGTCACGAAACACGATGCCGGACGTGTCTCCGGTCTTGCCGTTGTAGGCGCACCCGTAGGTGAACGGCATCGACGCGCCGCCGGGGCCGCGGTAGCGGCCGGCGCCCTTGACGTCGGTGTCGTCGCCGGTGGTGGGTGCCAGAACTCGCTTGTCCTTGCTGAACTGGACATCTTGTGCGTCGCGGCCTCTCATTTCCTTGATGGTGTCGACGACTGCGGCCTCGCACTTCTCGGCGGCCTGTGCCGCTTCTGTCGCTGGCGAAGCAGCATGCGCACCAGTGCCGCAGCACACGAGCAGGGCGGTGATCAGAGTTGAATGTCGAATGGTCATGCGGATATCCGGACTGCCAACGGGAAACTGTACGCATGGTGTCGGGTTTCGGCAGCATGGGCAATAGCGGTGTTCACGCAGGCTTCACACGCGTGCCGATCACTTCATACCGCGTTCGTGTCCGCCGCCGATCCTTGCGCTGCGCCCCACCTGGGTGGCGCCCAGCCAGGAGACCCCTTGTGCCAGTTCAACTTCTCCCATCACCGCAGTGCCGTCCTGAAATGGCGGCCCATGGCGATCACCTTGTCGTTCGCGGCGGCAAGCCCCTTGCCGGGCGCATCTTCCCGTCCGCAAACAAGAACGCCGTGCTGCCGATACTGTGCGGCACCTTGCTCACCCGCGAGCCCGTTCGTCTGCATGGTGTGCCGGACATCACGGACGTGCGCAAGATCCTCGAGTTCTTCGGACAACTCGGCAGCTTGGTTCGAGTGGATTTCGACCAAGGCCTTCTGGACGTGCATCACCACGGCGCGTGCAGTTTCGATCCGCAATTGCACCGGCTCCCCGCTGGCATGCGGTCCTCGATCATGCTGGTGCCACCGCTGCTCGCACGATTTGGGGAAGTGCGGATCGAGCATGACGTCAAGGGGTGCACGCTTGGGATGCGCGAGATCGACCCTCACGTCGAGGTCTTGCAGCGCTTTGGCGCACGGGTCGATCGCAGCGTGGACGCGTTGGTCCTGCGCATGGACGCTCCGATGCGCGCGAACCAGCACTGGCTGGATTACGCATCGGTCACCACGACAGAGAGCTTCGTGCTCTGCGCGGTGCTCGCCTGCGGGCGTTCGGTGCTGACCAATGCGGCGTGCGAACCGCATGTGCAGGAGTTTTGTGCGTTTGTGCAGAAGCTTGGGGTACGCGTCGAGGGCATTGGAACGTCGCGGCTGACCATCGACGGCGTGGATGGGAGCCTGGGCGGCGCAGAGTTCTCCTTCGTCGAAGACTTTCACGAAGTGGCGACCTTCCTCGCGCTAGGTGCCATCACCGGCGGCGACGTGGCGGTTCGCAACACGGCACCGGAGCACTTCCCGCTGCTGGATCGCTGCTTTGCCAAGCTCGGGGTGGAGGTCACGCACCAAGACGGCTGGTCGAGGGCACGGCTGCAAGGCGAACTCAAGGTGAGCCAGCCGTTCACCGCCAACCTGCTACAGAAGATCGAAGCCGCTCCCTGGCCGTACCTGCCGGTCGACCTCTTGCCCATCTTCATCGCACTCGGCGTGCGGGCCCAAGGCAGTGTGATGTTCTGGAACAAGGTCTACGACGGCGCCATGGGCTGGACCGCGGAGTTGGCCAAGTTCGGCGCGCACACATTCCTCTCCGACCCGCATCGCGTCGTCACGTTCGGCGGCAAACCCTTGGTACCTGCGCAAGTCGACAGCCCCTACATCATCCGCGTGGCCATCGCGATGTTGATGCTGTCGGCCAGCATCGAGGGCCGCTCGGTGATCCGCCATGCGGCGCCGATCCGGCGCGCTCACCCGCGCTTCGTGGAGAACCTGCGCGCCCTCGGGGCGGACATCGAATGGGTGAACTGAGGGGAGCTTTGCTCAGCGGCGCGGTGCAATCCGCAAGGTCTCGCCGATGGCGATGGTGACGAATGCATCATCGGCCAGCCCACGAGCGTGGCGTTCGGCCGCCAACACGCGGGGTGGCTCGTCCAGGGGCTCGTCGGTGAGTGCGAAAGTGCCCCAGTGCACGCCCAGTGATCGTTTGGCGCCTACGTCGATGTGGATCTTGACGGCCTCGGGGACGTTCACATGCTGCTGCGACATGAACCAGCGCGGCTCGTAGGCACCGATGGGCAGCAATGCGATGTCAAAGCCACCGCCCTCGGCGGCCGATTGGCGATCGATCAGGCGCTCGCGGATGTCGATGAAGTCGCGCGAGTACGCGGTATCGCCCGCGTAGAAGAGGTGGCAATCGGGGGAGAGCACCGCAAACCCGCCCCAGAGCGTGCTCATGCGGTCGTTCAGCCCGCGGGCGGACCAGTGGTGTGCCGGCAGGAGCATGACTTCGATCTCGCCGCTGGCCGAAGCCACACGATGGCTGTCCCACCAGTCGAGCTCCACGGCGTTCGAGACCCCGCGCGAGGCGAGCCATGGCTTCAAGCCCAGAGGCACCACGAACACAGGTGGGCCACCGCGCTGACGGTTCAGTGCCTCCACGGACGCTGCATCAAGGTGGTCGTAGTGGTTGTGTGAGACGAGGACCACGTCCACCCGGGGCAGATCATGCAATGCCACGCCGGGCGGCTGATGGCGTCTCGGACCGATCCACTGGCTGGGTGAAGCTCGGTTCGAGAAGATCGGGTCGGTGAGCAGGGTGATGCCGCCCATCTGCGCCAACACGGTGGCGTGCCCGACCCATGTCACCGCGGGCTGCATGCCCTGCCCGAGGTTGCCGTGCAGGAAGCCCAGGTCGGCTGCGACCTGCGGGATCGGGCGCGCTGGCGGCCGGGGCAAACCGTGGCGCATGGCATCGAACCGCCAGCGCAGCACCTCGGCAAGCGTCTTTGGCGTGAACTCGCCGTGGCGGTTCTGAAAGCCATCTGGGCGATGGTGGGGCTTGGCAGGGTCGAAGTAAGGGTTCATGCGGCATGCAGCATAGCGGGGCGGGCTGCGGCGAGACTTGGGCGCGCGGATAGACTCGCGGACACCATGTACGCCAAATTCTTCGGTCTGCGTCACGAGCCGTTCTCCATTGCGCCCGACCCGCGCTATCTGTACATGAGCGAGCGGCACCGCGAAGCCCTGGCGCATCTGCTGTACGGTTTGCGGGGTGGTGGCGGCTTCGTTCTGCTCACCGGGGAGATCGGTGCCGGCAAGACTACGGTCTGCCGCTGCTTCCTGGAGCAGATCCCCAAGACCTGCAATTTCGCCTACATCTTCAACCCCAAGCTCACCGTCATCGAACTGCTGCGCACCGTGTGCGACGAGTTCGGGATTCCTCAGCCTGCGGAGCACCCGCATGGCGAGACGGTGAAGGAATACATCGATCCGATCAACGACTTCCTGATCAAGTCGCATGCCGAAGGGCAGAGCAACGTGCTGATCATCGACGAGGCGCAAAACCTCTCGAGCGAAGTTCTCGAGCAGCTGCGCCTGCTCACCAACCTGGAGACCAACGAGCGCAAGCTGTTGCAGATCATCCTGATCGGCCAGCCGGAGCTGCGCGACATGCTGGCCCGCCCCGAGCTCGAGCAGCTCGCGCAGCGGGTGACGGCGCGCTATCACCTCGCGGCGCTCACCGAGACGGAGACGATGCAGTACATCCGCCACCGCCTGGGCGTGGCGGGCCTGCGTGGCCTGATCCCGTTCGATCGGCATGCCCGCAAGCGCATCCATCAGCTGTCACGCGGCGTGCCGCGGCGAATCAACCTGTTGTGCGATCGCGCGTTGCTGGGAGCCTACGGAGCAGGCCAGGGGCGGGTGGATCTGGCGACCGTCGACAAGGCGGCACGCGAGGTCTTCGGTCAGGATGATGAAGTGCCCGCCGTGCCCAAAGGCAAACTCGCACGCGTGGCGGTGATGGCTTCGGTGGCCGGGGTGGTGCTTGGGGCGCTTTTGTTCGGCCTTGTGAATTGGGCCGCCGACAGGAGTTCGGGTGGCAAGTCGGCAGGGGCACCGGTGTCCGCGGCGGCCAGTTCCCCGGCTCTCGCTGCCAGTGCTCGGCCTGCCAACGCATCGCGCGTGGCATCCGGTGTTGTCTCCGCCAAGGCGGCAAGCGAGGCAGTGCCCGAACCCAACGTGCCCGTGCGGCTCAACCTGATCGCGGAAAGTGCCGGGTGGTACGAACTCGCGTCACTGTGGAAAGCCACCCTGGGCGAAGGTGACCCCTGCGCCACCGCGCCGCGCCAGCAACTGCAGTGCTTCAAGAGCGACGGCGGGCTGACGCTGATCCGCCAGTTGGCGCGGCCTGCCATCTTGACCTTGTATGACGACACGGGCCGCCCTGGCTACGCCTTGCTCGTCGGGCTCACGAGCGACAGCGCCAGGCTGCGTGCCGGTGGCGTGACGCAGGCCATCAGCCTGCAGGCGCTCTCCGGCATCTGGCGCGGTGAGTTCGCGACCCTGTGGCGCACACCTCCCGGCTTCGACAGCAAGATCTCCCCGGGGAGCACGGGCCAAGCCGTCGACTGGCTTGCCGTGCAGTTGGCGAAGGCCAGCAACGAGAAGCCGCCCTCGGGCAGGCAGCGCTTCGATTCGACATTGCAGGCCCAGGTGTCGGCCTTTCAGGTGGCGCAGGGCCTGCGCCCTGACGGCCGGGCAGGGCCATTCACGCTCATGCAGCTCAATCGTGCGGTGGGCGTGGCCGAGCCACGCCTGCAGGCTGAGCCGGTGTCCAACTGAAAGGCGAGTCGATGTCGTACATCCTCGATGCACTCAGGCGCGCCGACTCCGAACGAGAACGAGGCGCTGTCCCCAACCTGCATGCCAAGACCATGCCTTCGGCCGTTGCCGATGGTGACGACGAGCCGAGGGAGCGCCGCGCGCACCCATTGCTGTGGGCCGTGATTGGCCTGGCGGTGGTACTGGCCGCCGTTCTGGGTTGGTTGCTCCTGGGGCGGACTGCGCTCAAGGACTTGTCTACACCGGCCGTCACCTATACGCCTCCCCCGCCGCCCGCCGCTGTGCAGCCCAACCCGGAGCCCGTACCGCCCGTAGCCGCGACAGAGCCACCGCCTCCGCCGCCTCTGCTGGTGCAAGCGCCCCCGGAAGTGCCGGCGCCGCCACCCAAGCCCGCGGAGCGCGCACCCGCGAAGCCCGATACCAAGGCCTCGGCAGCACCCGCCGTGTCCGCCACGGAGGAGCGTGTGCCCGACTACGCAACGCTGCCCGAGAACATCAAGCGCGAGTTGCCCCAACTGATCATTGGCGGCGCGATGTACTCCAAGACACCTGCCAACCGTATGCTTATCCTCAACGGGCAGGTGTTCCATGAGGGCGACAAGGTGGCGGGCTTGATGACGCTCGAGCAGATCCGATTGAAATCGGCAGTGCTCTCGTACAAGGGCCATCGCTACAGCATCAGCTACTGATGCGCAGCAGGCCGGCAGCGCCGGCCGATAATCCAGCCGCCGCCTGGGTGGTGAAATTGGTATACACAGCGGACTTAAACTCCGCCGCTTCTTGAAAGAGGGCGTACGGGTTCGACCCCCGTCCCAGGCACCATCGAGTCAAAGGCACAGCGCGTGGGCGGTCTCGCACTCGAAGGGCAGCCAGCGCGACGCGAGCGCAGCAAGGTGGGTCGCATCCCCGGTGGTCTGAAGCATGACGTGGCGCGCCGAGCTGGCAGCGGCGCCCAAGCTCCCGATGACGCGCGCGGCCTGCCGCGCCACGGCCTCGGCGGTGTCGATCAACTGCACGTCGCTGCCGAAGGCGGCCTGGATCTGGGCTGCGACGAAGGGGTAGTGCGTGCATCCCAGCACCACGGTGTCGACCTGCGCGTGCATCAGCGGGCCGCTGAACTCTTCGATCAGCGCGAGCAGAGCTGGCGCCGTCGGATCACCTCGTTCGATCAGGCCCGCCAGGCCCGGGCAGGGCTGGAGATGCACCTCGATGCCGCTCCCGTGCGCACTCAAAAGACGCTTGAACTTGTCGCTGCGCAACGTGGCGGGCGTGGCCATCACGCCGATGCGGCCATTGCGGGTGACTGCCACGGCCGGTTTGATGCCGGGCTCGACCGCGACGACGGGCACGCCAGGCCAACGAGCGCGCAGGCTGGCGGCGGCCATGGCGGTGGCGGTGTTGCACGCCAGGACCAACAGCCCCGCACCCTGCGCAAGCAGATGGCTGGCAATGCGGTGCGTGCGATCGATGATGAACTCGTCCGACCGCTCGCCGTACGGCGCATGCGCGGAGTCGGCCACATAGAGCAGAGGGGTGCTCGGCAGGTGCTGGTGGAGCGCCTTCAGCACCGACAAGCCACCGACACCCGAATCGAATACGCCGACGAGTGGGGCTTGTGGGGGGCTCATGGGGCGCGCAGTCTAGCAGTGGGGGCAAAGGCTGCGTTTTCGCGCCAAGTCGTGAGACAATCACGGAATCGAACGATCGTTCGTTTTTATGCGATTGCCATCGCCCGAACGCTCGTTTTCAGCCCCTTCAGGGCAGCCCAAGGTTTCATTCAATCCATGTCTCAGGAGAGTGCGATATGAAAGTGCTGGTAGCCGTCAAACGCGTGGTGGACTACAACGTGAAGGTACGTGTGAAGAGTGACGGCAGCGGTGTGGACATCGCCAACGTCAAGATGAGCATGAACCCCTTCGACGAGATTGCGGTCGAAGAAGCCGTTCGCCTGAAGGAGAAGGGTGTCGTCACCGAAGTGATCGCCGTGTCCGCCGGCCCCACCCAGTGCCAGGAGACCCTGCGCACCGCCATGGCCATCGGTGCCGACCGCGCCATCCTGGTCGAGACCGACGCCGAGTTGCAGCCCCTGGCCGTCGCCAAGCTCTTGAAGGCCCTGGTCGACAAGGAACAACCCGGCCTCGTCATCCTCGGCAAGCAAGCGATTGATGACGACTGCAACCAGACCGGCCAGATGCTCGCCGCCCTCGGCGACCTGCCCCAGGCCACCTTCGCCAGCAAGGTCGAACTCTCGGCCGACGGCGTCTCCGTCACCCGCGAAGTCGACGGCGGCCTCGAGACCCTGAAGCTCAGCCTGCCGGCCGTGGTCACCACCGACCTGCGCCTCAACGAGCCGCGCTACGTCACCCTGCCCAACATCATGAAGGCCAAGAAGAAGCCGCTGGAGACCGTCAAGCCCGAGGCCCTGGGCGTCGACGTCGCCCCGCGCATCAAGACCCTCAAGGTTGCCGAGCCCCCGAAGCGCAGCGCCGGCATCAAGGTGCCCGATGTCGCCACCCTGGTCGACAAGCTCAAGAACGTCTCCAAGGTCATCTGAGAACACGGGAAGGACAAGAACCATGACATCCCTCGTCATCGCTGAACACGACAACAAATCCATCAAGGGCGCCACCCTCAACACCGTGACCGCCGCCGCTGCCATTGGCGGCGACGTGCACGTCCTCGTCGCCGGAGCCAACGCAGGCGAAGCCGCCCAGGCCGCTGCCGCCATCGCCGGGGTGAGCAAGGTCATCCACGCCGACGGCGCCCAGCTCGACCACGGCCTGGCCGAGAACGTCGCCGCGCAAGTGCTGGCGATTGCCCAGAACTACAGCCACATCCTCTTCCCCGCCACCGCCAGCGGCAAGAACGTCGCCCCGCGCGTGGCGGCCAAGCTCGACGTCGGCCAGATCAGCGACATCACCAAGGTCGTCAGCCCCGACACCTTCGAGCGCCCCATCTACGCCGGCAACGCCATCGCCACCGTGCAAAGCGGTGACAAGGTGAAGGTCATCACCGTGCGCACCACCGGCTTCGACGCCGCGGCTGCCACCGGTGGCAGCGCCGCCGTGGAAACCGCTGCTGCAGCAGCCGACAGCGGCAAGAGCAGCTTCGTGGGCAGCGAGATCGCCAAGAACGACCGCCCCGAGCTGACCGCCGCCAAGATCATCGTCTCCGGTGGCCGGGCGCTGGGCAGCAGCGACAAGTTCAACGAAGTGCTGACCCCGCTGGCCGACAAGCTCGGCGCTGCGCTCGGCGCCAGCCGCGCCGCGGTCGATGCGGGCTACGCCCCCAACGACTGGCAGGTCGGCCAGACCGGCAAGATCGTGGCACCCCAGCTGTACATCGCCGCCGGCATCTCGGGAGCGATCCAGCACCTGGCCGGCATGAAGGACAGCAAGGTGATCGTGGCCATCAACAAGGACCCCGAGGCACCGATCTTCAGCGTGGCCGACTACAGCCTCGAAGCCGATCTGTTCACGGCTGTGCCGGAACTCGTCAAGGCGCTCTGAGCGCCAGTTGAACCCAAGCCCGTCGGTCATGAGCTGACGGGCTTTCTCGTCTGTGTGAAGTATTGAAGGAGACACCATGAGCTACGTCGCTCCCGTCAAGGACATGCTTTTCTGCATGAAGGAACTCGCTGGCATCGAAGCCGTGGCGCAACTGCCGGGCTTCGAGGAAGCTGGGCTGGAAACGGCGCAGGCGGTGCTGGAAGAGTCGGCCAAGTTCAACCAGGACGTGCTGTCGCCCCTCAACTTCGAGGGTGACAGGAACCCTTCGTACTGGAAAGACGGCAAGGTGTTCACCACACCGGGTTTCAAGGAAGCCTTCCGCCAGTTCGCCGAAGGCGGCTGGCAGGGCCTGCAGCACCCGGCCGACTTCGGCGGCCAGGGCCTGCCCAAGACGATCGGCGCAGCCTGCATCGAGATGATCAACAGCGCCAACATGAGCTTCGCGCTGTGCCCGCTGCTGACCGATGGCGCCATCGAGGCGCTGCTGACCGCCGGCTCCGACGAGCAGAAGGCCATCTACCTGCCCAAGATGATCGAGGGTACCTGGACTGGCACGATGAACCTCACCGAGCCGCAGGCCGGCTCCGACCTGGCCCTGGTGCGCACCCGCGCCGAGCCGCAGCCCGACGGCACCTACAAGATCTTCGGCACCAAGATATTCATCACCTATGGTGAGCACGACATGGCCGAGAACATCGTGCACCTCGTGCTGGCCCGCGTGGCCGGTGCGCCGGAGGGCGTGAAGGGCATCAGTCTCTTCGTGGTGCCGAAGTTCCTGGTCAATGCCGATGGCTCGCTGGGCGAGCGCAATGACGCGCACTGCGTGAGCATCGAGCACAAGCTGGGCATCAAGGCCAGCCCGACGGCCGTGCTGCAGTTCGGCGACCACGGCGGTGCCATCGGCACGCTGGTGGGCCAGGAGAACCGCGGCCTCGAGTACATGTTCATCATGATGAATGCTGCTCGCTACGCCGTGGGAGTGCAGGGCATCGCGATCGCCGAGCGCGCCTACCAAAAGGCCGTGGCCTACGCGAAGGACCGCGTGCAGTCGCGCCCGGTCGATGGCTCCATCAACAAGAGCGCGCCCATCATTCACCACCCCGACGTGAAGCGCATGCTGATGACCATGCGCGCACAAGTCGAAGGCTGCCGCGCGATGGCTCTCACCGCCGCTGCCGCCTATGACGCTGCCCACGCCCACCCGGATGCCGAGGAGCGCAAGCAGAACATGGCCTTCTACGAGTTCATGGTGCCGCTGGTCAAGGGCTACAGCACCGAGATGAGCCTGGAGGTGACGAGCCTCGGCGTACAGGTGCACGGCGGCATGGGCTTCATCGAAGAGACTGGCGCCGCGCAGTACTACCGCGACGCGAAGATCCTGACCATCTACGAAGGCACGACCGCGATTCAGGCCAACGACCTGGTCGGCCGCAAGACGGCGCGCGATGGCGGCCAGACGGCCAAGGGCATCGCCAAGCAGATCGAGGCCACTGAAGCCGAGCTGACCCGGCGCGACAGCGTGGCAGCACACGCCATGGCCAAGCGCCTGAGCGCAGCCCGCGTGGCCTTCGAGGCGGTGGTCGATTTCGTGGCGGGCGGCACGAAGGGCAACCCCAACGCGGTATTCGCGGGGTCGGTGCCTTACCTGATGCTCGCCGGCAACCTGATGGCAGGCTGGCAACTCGCACGAGCGCTGTTGGTGGCAGAGTCGCAACTCAAGGCGGGCGAGGGCGATGCAGCCTTTCTGAAGGCCAAGGTCACGACCGCGCGTTTCTACGCCGACCACATCCTGAGCCGCGTCCCTGGCCAGCGCGACGCCATCATCGAGGGCGCAGAGAGCGTCACGGCGCTCGCGCTCGAAGCCTTCTGATCGTTCTCGTCACGCGCGTGACTGCAAGCGCCGGGCGTCTGCCGCACGCTCGGCCTCACTCAAAAACACATTTCGGAGATCTCCGTGGCCCTGCCTCCCGTTCTGCAGAACCTGCCCTTGCCCATCATCGGTTCGCCGCTCTTCATCATCAGCAACCCCAAGCTCGTGATCGAGCAATGCAAGGCAGGCGTCGTCGGCTCGATGCCGGCTCTGAATGCGCGGCCCGCGGAATTGCTCGACGAATGGCTGGCCGAGATCACCGAGACGCTGGCGGCATACAACAGGGCCAACCCGACCAAGCCCGCGGCACCGTTCGCCATCAACCAGATCGTGCACAAAAGCAATGACCGGTTGGAGCACGACATGGCGCTGTGCGCCAAGTACAAGGTGCCCATCGTGATCACTTCGCTCGGCGCGCGTGAAGACGTCAACCAGGCCGTGCACAACTGGGGCGGTGTGGTGCTGCACGACATCATCAACAACAAGTTCGCCCGCAAGGCGATCGAGAAGGGCGCCGATGGTCTGATCGCCGTGGCAGCCGGTGCCGGCGGCCATGCCGGTGTGAAAAGCCCGTTCGCGCTGATCTCGGAAATTCGCGAGTGGTTCGACGGCCCCGTTGCGTTGAGCGGCTCGATCGCTACCGGCGATGCCGTGCTGGCAGCGCAGGCACTGGGTGCCGACTTTGCCTACATCGGCACGGCCTTCATCGCGACCGAGGAAGCGCGTGCGGTCGACGGCTACAAGGAGGCCATCGTGGCCGGCACCTCGGACGACATCGTCTACTCGAACCTTTTCACCGGCGTCCACGGCAACTACCTGGCGCCCTCGATTCGTGCGGCCGGCCTCGACCCGGACAATCTGGAAGTCAGCGATGCCAGCCAGATGAGCTTCGGCTCCGACCGCGCCAAGCCCAAGGCCTGGAAGGAGATCTGGGGTTCGGGCCAGGGCATCGGCGCGATCAAGAAGGTGGTCCCCACGAGGGAACTGGTGCAGCGCCTCTCAGACGAGTACAACGCCGCGCGGTCTCGCCTGGCCTTGGCCTGACGACGGCCCCCCCTCAGGGTTGCGCTTCGGCCGTGATGTCGCAATCGCATCCCTGGCCCGCGGCGATCATGCGCATCGCCCAGCGGGCGAGCATCGCGGCAAGCCAACGAGGCTTGATGTACCGCTGCGGCTCGCGGATCGCCCCGCACCAGTAGCGACTTGCGGCTCCATCCCACTGAAGTGCCGCACAGGCACCACGCCGCCGGCGGCTCAGCAGCATCCCGATCGGGCACGGCTCGGCCAGGCTGCACACACCACACCCATTGCACGCTGCGCCAAACGCGGGTTTTGGCTGAGCCTGCGCATGGATGAGGATGATTTCGTGCATGTGAACTCGAGATTTGTCCCTGTTCACATTGTGCGAAGTGGCGGATGGTCAGAATCCGCGAAGTGACAGTGGATCCATCCCGGTGTTACAGTCGCGCCCAGACTTTTCAGGTCCTTCCCGTCCCCTTGATGTCAGTCAAGGCGGGTCGCAATCCGCCAGTCGGTTAAGCCGTGTCGCGGAAGGTTTATCAACCCACTACAGCCCCGGAAACCGGTGCGAAAGGTGAGCGAAATGATGCAGGAATACAGGTCCAATTCGTACCTGTTCGGTGGTAATGCGCCCTACGTCGAAGAGATGTACGAGGCCTACCTCGACAACCCGGGCTCCGTGCCCGACAACTGGCGTACGTATTTCGACGCCCTCCAGAACGTCCCGGCGACCGACGGCTCCGAAGCCCGCGACGTTGCGCACGCGCCGGTTGTTGAATCATTCGCTCAACGCGCCAAGGCCAATGCCTTCGCGGTCAAGACCAGCAGCTCCGAGCTGACCGTCGCACGCAAGCAGGTCCACGTGCAGTCGCTGATTGCGGCTTACCGTTCGATCGGCGCCCGCTGGGCCGACCTGGACCCGCTCAAGCGCCAGGAGCGCCCCAAGATCCCGGAACTGGAGCCGGCGTTCTATGACCTGAGCGAGTCCGACATGGACATCACGTTCAGCGCCACGAACACCTACTTCACCACGGCCGAGCAGCAAACGCTGCGCGAGATCCTGCAGGCGCTGCGTGAAACCTACTGCGGCTCCATCGGCGCCGAGTTCATGCACATCACCGAGCCGGTCGAGAAGCGCTGGTGGCAGCAGAAGCTCGAGTCGATCCGTTCCAAGCCCAACTACACCCCCGACGAGAAGAAGAACATTCTCGAGAAGCTGACCGCTGCCGAAGGTTTGGAGCGCTACCTGCACACCAAATACGTCGGCCAGAAGCGCTTCTCGCTCGAAGGTGGCGAGAGCTTCATCGCATCGATGGACGAGGTGGTGCAACGCTCGGGCCTGAAGGGCGTGCAAGAGGTCGTGATCGGCATGGCCCACCGCGGCCGTCTGAACGTGCTCGTCAACACCCTGGGCAAGATGCCCAAGGACCTGTTCGCCGAGTTCGACCACACCGCCCCCGAGAACCTGCCTTCGGGTGACGTGAAGTACCACCAGGGCTTCTCGAGCGACGTGTCGACCGACGGCGGCCCGGTGCACCTGAGCCTGTCGTTCAACCCCTCGCACCTGGAGATCGTGAACCCGGTCGTCGAAGGCTCGGTGAAGGCCCGCCTGGACCGCCGCGGCGACAAGGAAGGCGACACCGTGCTTCCCGTGCTGGTGCACGGCGACGCGGCCTTCGCAGGGCAGGGCGTCGTGATGGAAACGCTGGCGCTGGCGCAGACCCGCGGCTACTACACCGGCGGCACGCTGCACCTCGTTATCAACAACCAGATCGGCTTCACCACCAGCGACCCGCGCGACACCCGTTCCACGCTGTACTGCACCGACGTCGTCAAGATGATCGAAGCGCCCGTGCTGCACGTGAACGGCGACGATCCCGAAGCCGTGGTGCTCTGCACCCAGCTGGCGCTCGACTATCGCCAGGAGTTCAACAAGGACGTGGTCGTCGACATCGTCTGCTTCCGCAAGCTGGGCCACAACGAGCAGGACACCCCCTCGCTCACCCAGCCGCTGATGTACAAGAAGATCGGCCAGCATCCCGGCACGCGCAAGCTCTACGGCGACAAGCTGGTCGCCCAAGGCGTGCTCGCAGCTGATGGCCCGGACAACATGGTCAAGGCCTTCCGCGCCGCCATGGACGCCGGCAAGCACACGGTCGACCCGGTGCTCACCAACTACAAGAGCAAGTACGCGGTCGATTGGTCGCCGTTCCTCAACAAAAAGTGGACCGACTCCGCGGACACCGCGCTGCCCTTGGCCGAGGTCAAGCGGCTGGCTGAGCGCATCACATCGCTGCCGGTCAATTTCAAGCCGCACCCACTCGTCGAGAAGGTGCTGGCCGACCGCGCGGCCATGGGCCGCGGCGAGATCAATGTCGACTGGGGCATGGCCGAGCACTTCGCCTACGCCTCGCTCGTGGCCAGCGGCTACCCGGTGCGGCTGTCGGGTGAAGACTGCGGCCGCGGCACCTTCACCCACCGCCACGCTGTGCTGCACGACCAGAACCGCGAGAAGTGGGACGAGGGCACCTGGACGCCGCTCGAGCACATCGCCGACAACCAGGCTCCGTTCGTCGTCATCGACTCGCTGCTGTCCGAAGAGGCCGTGCTCGGTTTCGAGTACGGCTACGCCTCCGCCGACCCGAACACGCTCGTGATCTGGGAAGCGCAGTTCGGCGACTTCGTCAACGGCGCCCAGGTGGTGATCGACCAGTTCATCGCCTCTGGTGAAGTGAAATGGGGCCGCGCCAATGGCCTCGTGATGATGCTGCCGCACGGCTACGAAGGCCAAGGCCCTGAGCACTCGTCGGCCCGCCTCGAGCGCTTCATGCAGCTGGCCGCCGACAACAACATGCAGGTCGTGCAGCCCACCACGGCGAGCCAGATCTTCCACTTGCTGCGCCGGCAGATGGTGCGCATGTTCCGCAAGCCGCTGGTCATCATGACGCCCAAGTCGCTGCTGCGCGCCAAGGATGCGTCGTCACCGCTGTCCGAGTTCACGAAGGGTGAGTTCCGCACGGTCATCGGGCCGAACCACCCTGAGATCGACCCGCAGAAGGTCAAGCGAGTCATCGCCTGCTCAGGCAAGGTGGCCTACGACCTGATGAAGCGCCGCGACGAGAAGAAGGCCTTCGACACCGTGATCCTTCGTGTGGAACAGCTGTACCCGTTCCCGCACAAGGCATTCGCGGCCGAACTGAAGAAATTCCCGAACGCCACCGAGGTGGTGTGGGCGCAGGACGAGCCGCAGAACCAGGGTGCCTGGTTCTTCGTGCAGCACTACATCCACGAGAACATGCTCGAAGGCCAGAAGCTGGGCTATGCCGGTCGCCCGGCGTCCGCCTCGCCGGCCGTCGGCTACTCGCACCTGCACCAGGAGCAACTGAAGGCGCTGCTCGATCAGGCCTTCGGCAAGCTCAAGGGCTTCGTCCTCAGCAAATAAGGTTCACACAACGGCGGTGGCTGCCCTGCGCCACCGTCGTTCGTGCGCTCGGCCGCGTCAACAAGACGGCCATTCGCGCGGGGTGATGTGAACGAACGAAAGAAGAATTGAAATGGCAATCGTAGAAGTCAAGGTTCCGCAGCTCTCTGAATCCGTGGCCGAAGCCACGCTGCTGCAGTGGAAGAAGAAGCCCGGCGAAGCCGTGGCGATCGATGAGATCCTGATCGAGATCGAGACCGACAAGGTTGTGCTCGAAGTGCCGGCACCGTCTGCCGGCGTGCTCGGCGAGATCGTCAAGGGCGACGGTGCCAGCGTGGTGAGCGATGAAGTCATCGCTCGAATCGACACCGAAGGCAAGGCCAGCGCAGCCGCGCCCGCCGCGGCTGCGGCCGCCGCAGCGCCCGCACCGGCCCCCGCCGCGGCGGCCGCGCCTGCCGCAGGTGGCAGCAAGAGCGACGTGGCCATGCCTGCCGCGGCCAAGCTGATGGCCGACAACAACCTGGCCGCCGGCTCGGTGCCCGGCACGGGCAAGGATGGCCGTGTGACCAAGGGCGACGTGCTCGGCGCGATCGCCGGTGGCGGCGCCAAGCCCGCTGTGGCCGCGCCCGTGAGTGCCCCGGTGAATGCCGCCGTGGCCAAGCCGCTGCCCGCCGTGGCCGCCCCTGTTGCGATGAACCTGGGCGACCGCCCTGAGCAGCGCGTGCCGATGAGCCGGCTGCGCGCCCGCGTGGCCGAGCGCCTCGTGCAGTCGCAGTCGACCAACGCCATCCTGACCACGTTCAACGAAGTGAACATGGCCCCGGTGATGGAGATGCGCAAGAAGTTCCAGGAGAAGTTCGAGAAGGAGCACGGCGTGAAGCTGGGCTTCATGAGCTTCTTCGTGAAGGCCGCCGTGGCTGCGCTCAAGCGCTACCCGGTCGTCAACGCGTCGGTCGATGGCAACGACATCGTCTACCACGGCTACTTCGACATCGGCATTGCGGTGGGTTCGCCGCGCGGCCTGGTGGTGCCCATTCTGCGCAATGCCGACCAGATGACCTTCGCCGACATCGAGAAGAAGATCGCCGAGTTCGGCCAGAAGGCGAAGGACGGCAAGCTCTCGCTAGATGACCTGACCGGCGGCACCTTCTCCATCAGCAATGGCGGCACCTTCGGCTCGATGCTGTCGACGCCGATCATCAACCCGCCGCAGTCGGCCATCCTGGGCGTGCACGCCACCAAGGACCGAGCCGTGGTCGAGAACGGCCAGATCGTCATCCGCCCGATGAACTACTTGGCGATGAGCTACGACCACCGCATCATCGACGGCCGCGAAGCCGTGCTGAGCCTGGTGGCGATGAAGGAAGCGCTGGAAGACCCGGCACGCCTCCTCTTTGACATCTAAGGACCCGAGCATGAGCAAATCATTCGACGTGGTCGTCATCGGCGGCGGCCCTGGTGGCTACATCGCTGCCATCCGCGCCGCGCAACTTGGCTTCAACACCGCCTGCATCGACGAGTGGAAGAACGAGAAGGGCGGCCCCGCACCCGGAGGCACCTGCACGAACGTGGGATGCATCCCCTCGAAGGCGCTGTTGCAGTCGAGCGAGCACTATGAACATGCCGGCAAGCACTTTGCCGAGCACGGCATCGGCCTGAAGGACCTGAGCATCGACGTGTCCAAGATGCTGGCTCGCAAGGACACCGTCGTGAAGCAGAACAACGACGGCATCCTGTACCTCTTCAAGAAGAACAAGGTCACGTTCTTCCATGGCCGAGGCTCATTCGCGAAGGCGGCCGATGGCGCCTACGAGATCAAGGTGGCGGGCTCGGCTGAGGAGACGATCACCGGCAAGCACATCATCTTGGCGACTGGCTCCAGTGCGCGGGCCTTGCCCGGCGCTCCGTTCGACGAAGAAAACATCCTGAGCAACGACGGTGCCTTGCGCATCGCCGGCGTGCCGAAGAAGCTGGGCCTGGTCGGCTCCGGCGTGATTGGCCTGGAGATGGGCTCGGTGTGGCGCCGAGTGGGCGCCGAGGTGACCATCCTCGAAGCGCTCCCGACCTTCCTCGGCGCAGTCGACGAGCAGATTGCCAAGGAGGCGCAGAAGGCCTTCGTCAAGCAGGGCTTGAAGGTCGAGCTGGGCGTGAAGATCAGCGAAGTCAAGTCGGGCAAGAAGGGCGTCACGGTGTCCTATGCCAACGCCAAAGGCGAGGCCCAGACGCTCGAGGTCGACAAGCTCATCGTGTCGATCGGCCGCGTGCCCAACACCACTGGCCTGAACGCCGAAGCCGTCGGCCTGAAGCTCGACGAGCGTGGCGCCATCGTTGTCGACGACGACTGCAAGACCAATGTGCCGAACGTGTGGGCGGTGGGTGACGTGGTGCGGGGGCCGATGCTCGCGCACAAGGCCGAAGAAGAGGGTGTCGCGGTGGCCGAGCGAATCGCCGGCCAGCACGGGCACGTCAACTTCAACACCATCCCATGGGTGATCTACACGTCACCGGAGATCGCGTGGGTCGGCCAGACGGAGCAGCAGCTCAAGGCGTCGGGCCGTGCCTACAAGGCGGGCACCTTCCCGTTCATGGCCAATGGCCGTGCGCGCGCGCTGGGTGACACCACGGGCATGGTCAAGTTCCTGGCCGATGCCAAAACGGACGAGATTCTGGGTGTGCACATCGTCGGCCCCATGGCTTCTGAACTCATCTCTGAAGCCGTCGTCGCGATGGAGTTTAAGGCTTCGGCCGAAGACATCGCCCGCATCTGCCATGCTCACCCGAGCCTGAGCGAAGCCACCAAGGAAGCAGCGCTCGCAGTCGACAAGCGCACGCTGAACTTCTGACGTGGGGAAGGCCGTGGGGGTCAGGGCGCTCTACGAGCAGACCCTCGGGGAGCGGGGCTTCAAGGCCGATCCGGCCCAGCTCCGCGCCATCGATGCGCTTGAGCGCTGCGAGCAGGAGTGGATTGCCTACAAGGCGCGGCGCGGCAACGCGCTGACCAAGCTGATGGTAAGGCCCGAGATTCCCCGGGGCGTCTACATGTACGGTGGGGTGGGGCGGGGCAAGAGCTTTCTGATGGATTGCTTTTTCAATGCCGTCCCGCTGACCCGCAAGACGCGGCTGCATTTCCACGAGTTCATGCGCGAGGTGCACCGCGAGCTGGCCGAACTCAAAGGGACCGTGAACCCGCTGCATGCGCTCGGCAAGCGCATGGCACGGAAGTACCGCCTGATCTGCTTCGATGAGTTTCATGTCGCAGACGTGACCGACGCGATGATCTTGCACCGCTTGCTCGAATCCTTGTTCGAGCATCGCGTGAGCATCGTCACCACCTCCAACTTCAAGCCCGACGAGCTCTATCCCAATGGCTTGCATCGCGATCGCATCCTGCCGGCCATCGAGCTCCTGAAGGAGAAGATGGAGGTCATCAACGTCGACAACGGCACGGACTACCGCGGCCGGACGATGGAGCAGCTCGCCCTCTACCACTCGCCATTGGGTGAGGCGGCCGATGCAGCCATGACGGAGGCCTTCGGCAGGCTTGCAGAGAGCAAGGACGAACCGCCCGTGCTGCACATCGAGCACCGCGAATTGCACGCTCGCCGCAAGGCTGGCGGCGTGGTCTGGTTCGACTTCAAGCAACTCTGCGGCGGACCTCGATCGCAGAACGACTATCTGGAGCTGGCCTCGCAGTTCCATACCGTTCTGCTGTCGGATGTGCCGCAGATGTCACCCCGCCTGGCCTCCGAGGCGCGGCGGTTCACCTGGCTGGTCGACGTTCTTTACGATCGCCGCGTGAAACTCATCATGTCGGCCGAAGTCCAACCTGAGATGTTGTACACGGACGGCCCCCTTGCCCACGAGTTCCCGCGCACGGTGTCTCGCCTCAAGGAGATGCAGTCCGCCGAGTTCCTCGCATTGGCCCGGCGCGACGTCGATACCTCCATCACATGAAGGGCGGGCTGGTTTCGATGCTGTTGTTGGGGTGTGCGCTGGCGCATGCTGCTGACCATGAGGCGGAACGGGCACAGATCAAGCAGGATCGTGACGCGCTCGAACTGCGCTATTCGCAACAACAAGACGCGTGCCGCAAGCAGTTCGTGGTGACTTCGTGTCTTGAGAAGGCACGCGCCGATCGCGCGAGCCAGCTCAGGCCCTTGCGCGAGCGCGAAGCACGGGTCGATGACGCCGAACGCCGCGAGCGCGCAAAGGCCCGCGACGAGCGTCTGGCCGAGAAGGCCAGCGCGGCGGCTGACCGAGATCAGGAAGCTCGCCAGGCGGGCGCCGAGCGAGCCGCTGAAGCCCCGAAAGTGAGCAGCGAATCCAAGGGTTCCAAGACACCCAAGGCGCCAAAGGCAACGGCGAAGCAGCCGAAGAAGGACACAGTGTCTGCCGCCGAGCGCAACGCCGAAGAATCACGCAAGCGCGAGGCCTATGAAGCTCGCCAGCGTGAGATCGAAGCGCACCGCGAAGAGATTGAGAAGCGAAACGCGGGTCGAGGTGACAAGCCGCCCCAACCCTTGCCGGTCCCGGCCAATACGAGCAAGTTCTGACGGGCGGGCCGAAGTCGGCGCCGATCAGCTCAGCGCGTCGATCCGGATCAGTGCGAGCGAGAGGTTGTCGCCGGCACCGCGCGCACGCTGGCGCGCCTTGCTCACGAGCATCTCGCTGGCCTCGCGCGGCGGCAGGGTGTGCACGATCGCGCCGAGCTCCTTGGGCGTGAAGTAGTGCCACAGGCCGTCGGAGCACGCGAGCATCGTGTCGCCCACTTCCAGGCGATCGATGTGGTGCAGGGTGAGAGGTGGGTCTTGCAGCGTGCCGAGGCAACCAGTCAGCAAGTTGGACTGCGGGTGCGTGTTGGCCTCGTCTTCGGTGATCTGGCCTTCGTCGACAAGCCGCTGCACGAACGAATGATCGATGGTCCGCTTGACCATGTCGGGCCCGCGAAAGTGATAGACGCGCGAGTCGCCGGCGTGGATCAGATCGCATTCCCGTGAGGGGCTGATGAGGAAGGCCGTGACCGTGCTGTGCGGCTCTTCTTCGGCGGTAATTGCCGTGAGCTTGATCATCAGGTGGGCTTCGAGCACCAGTTGCTTGAGCAGCTCCGACGGGTCGTCCTGATTGGGGCTGTAGCGCTCGAAGAGCTGCTTGGCCGTGAGGATCACCTGGTCGGCCGCCTTGCGCCCGCCGCTCTTGCCACCCATGCCGTCTGCCAGCACGGCCAGGGCGCACCCGGGCACACGGTGGTGGGGGAGGATATCGACCTGGTCTTGCTGGTAGGCGCGGTCACCGCGGTGGATGCCAGTGGCGGCTGACAGGCGATAGCCAGGGGGGGTGCTCATGGGCGAAAACTATAATCGCTTTGCCCTTTTCGCTCGCATTCGCGCTTTCATGGATGACAACCTGCATTCGCCACAGCGCCGATTGATCGAGCTTCGCATGGAGCACGCCGATCTCGATGCACTCATTGATCAAGCTGCCGACGATCGACCGCTCGATGATCTGGTGCTGCGCCGCTTGAAGAAGCGACGGCTCGTCCTGCGTGATCAGATCGCCAGGCTCGAGATCCAACTCGACCCCCCGGAACCCGCATGAGCCCATTGCGTGAGGATGTGGCGCAAGCTTTTGCGCCGGGCGGGCCGCTGTCGCAAGCCGACGAGCGCTACGTCGAGCGTGAGGTGCAGCAGCGCATGGCGCATGATGTGGCCACGGCCATCGACGACCGCCGAGTTCTGGTCGCCGAGGCGGGAACGGGTGTCGGCAAAACCTTTGCGTACCTCGTGCCAACGCTGCTGTCGGGCAAGCGAGCGCTCGTGAGTACGGCGACGAAAAGCCTGCAAGACCAGCTCTTTCTGCGTGATCTACCGCGCCTGCGTGACGCCCTGCAACTGCCCGTGACGCTGGCGCTGCTGAAGGGGCGGGCAAGCTATCTCTGCACGCACCGCATGACCATCGCGCGCGAGTCGGCCCAGTTGCCCGACCGATGGGCTGTGCGAACGCTCGCCAAGATCGAAGCCTGGGCGCAGGTGACTCGCAGTGGCGATCTGGCCGAACTCGAAGGCCTGGACGAACGGTCCAGCGTGATCCCGCTGGTCACGTCCACGCGAGAGAACTGTTTGGGCAGCGAATGCCCGGAGTACCGGCAGTGCCACGTCATGAAGGCGCGTCGCGAGGCCATGGCGGCAGACGTTGTGGTCGTCAACCACCACCTGTTCTTCGCCGACATGGCCTTGCGCGACAGCGGTGTGGCCGAACTGCTGCCGAGCGTGGAGGTGGCGGTCTTCGACGAGGCCCATCAGCTCGCCGAGGCCGGTGTGCAGTTTCTAGGCACCACGCTCGGCACCGGCCAGGTGATCGACTTCGCGCGTGACATGCTGGCGGCCGGCTTGCAACATGCGCGCGGCCTCGTGCCGTGGCAGGAGCTGGCCAGCGCGTGCGACGTGGCCGCGCGGGAGCTGCGCCTGGCCGCAGCCGGACCCATGCGGGAAGTTCGCGGCACGCTCAAGCTGCGGTGGGAGGATCGAGCAGGGCGCGCGGATTTTGGCGCAGCGCTCGACGCTATTGCCAACGCCTGTACGGCTGCGGGTGCGGGGCTGGAGACGGTAGACGAAGCCGCTCCCGATTTCACCAAGCTCGCCGAGCGCGCAACCGTGCTTGCCCGGCAGGCACGTCTGTTTGCCGGGGGCGTGACGCCCGGGCGGGTTCGCTGGATCGACCTGTCGGCGCATCAGGCACGGCTCGTCGAGTCACCCCTCGACATCCGCGAGGCGCTGCGAGAGCAGATCGGGGCGGCGCCCAAGGCATGGATCTTCACGTCGGCAACTCTGGGCGACGATGATCGGCTGAGTTGGTTCACCGAATCCGCAGGTCTCGATGACGCCACCACCTTGCGCGTGGGGAGCCCGTTCGACTACCCCGCCCACGCGCGGCTGTACATCCCCAGCGGCTTCCCCAAGCCCAACGAGCCTGGCCACCCTGTGGCCGTTGCCGAGCTTGCGGCTCGCTGTGCGCGATCGCTCGGTGGCCGCACGTTCGTGTTGACGACAACACTGCGAGCCTTGCAGGCGATCGGGGAGCGCTTGCGCGAGGAGTTCGAAGCGCAAGGCGACTCGATCCAGGTGCTGCTGCAAGGCAGTGCCCCCAAGCGGCAACTGCTGCAGCAGTTTCTGAATCAACCGCGATCGGTGCTCGTCGGCTCCCAGAGCTTTTGGGAAGGCATCGACGTGCCCGGTGACGCGCTTCAATGCGTGCTGATTGACAAGCTTCCGTTCCCGCCACCGAATGATCCGCTGGTCGAGGCGCGGGTCAAACGACTGGAGAGCGAAGGCCGCAATCCGTTTGCCGACTACTTCGTGGCCGAAGCGGCCGTGTCGCTCAAGCAGGGCGCGGGGCGCTTGATTCGCAGCGAGACGGATCGAGGCTTGCTCGTGATCTGCGATCCCCGCATGGCGGGCATGAACTATGGTCGCCGCTTGCGCGAGGCCTTGCCGCCCATGACGCGCCTTGCCTCCGAGGCCGAAGCCATCGCCTGGCTCGACACCCTGGGCGCGGCGGCGCTGCCGTTCTGATCGGTCGCGGTCGGCCGGGGTTACTTCGTGGTCGTCGCTTCGGCCGCAGGGGCAGGCACCGAAGCCAGGAAGCTGCTGTTGGGGAAGTTCTGGCGCAGCACGCGGGCCGAGTCGTCGCGAAGCTGCGTGAGGCCGAGGCGGTCGTAGCCTTGCACCATGATCGACAGCGCCTCTTCGGCGGCCGGCGTCTGCTGGAAGTCCTGAAGCACCTGCTTGGCGCGGTTGACAGCTGCGAGATACGCGCCGCGCCGGATGTAGTAGCGCGCCACGTGCACTTCGTACGACGCTAGGGAGTTCACGATGTACCGCATGCGGATGAGCGCATCGGGCGTGTACTTGGAGTTCGGGAATTGTTCGCTCAGTTGCTTGAACGACTGGTAGGAGTCGCGCGACGCCTGCTGGTCACGCTCGGTCAGATCCTGGTTCGCGAGGTTGCCAAACAAGCCGAGGTTGTCGTTGAAGTTGATGATGCCCTTCAGGTACAGCGCGTAGTCCATCGCCGGGCTGGTGGGCTGCAGCTTGATGAAGCGGTCGACGATCGCCAGAGCCTGTGCCTTTTCGCCGGTGCGGTAGTTGATGTAGGCGCGCTCAAGCTGAGCCTGTTGCGAGAGCAAGGTGCCGGCGGCGCGCCCTTCGAGGCGCTCGTAGAGCTTCAGCGCGCGCTCGTAGCTACCGGCGGCGGCCTCGTCTCGCGCCTCTGCATACAATTTCTCGACGCTCATCCCGGCGGTTTCGTCCTTGGGGATGGAATCGCAGGCGCCGAGCGACATCGCCAAAGCGGCCAAAGCAGCCATGCCCCAAAGGCGACCTACCGAGCGGTTCCGATTCATGCGCGACATCGCACCGCGGGAGCGATGCTTTCAGTGAGACAAAGAGAGCGAAGATTATATGGTTCACCCCCCCGCGCCCATGGACGAGACCCTGCTCGCAGAGCCAGAAGTCGACGATGCACCCGAGCGCCGCAGTGCCATGGTGAGCAGCGAGCTGCACGGCCAGCGACTCGACAAGGTCATCGTCACGATGGCCGGCGAGTTTTCGCGCAGCCACTTGCAAGGCCTGATCGAGGATGGCAGGGTGCTCGTCGATGGCGCGGTGTCCAGTTCGCCGTCGCGCAAGGTTCGCGCCGGGCAGGCGATCGAGGTCGAGCTCGTGCCGACGCCCGAGAGCCGAGCGTTTCGCGCGGAGCCCATGGCCCTGCCGATCGTGTTCGAGGATGAACACGTCCTCATTGTCAACAAGCCTTCGGGCCTGGTGGTACATCCGGCCGCTGGAAATTGGTCGGGCACGCTGCTGAACGGATTGCTGGCGCACCACCCAGGCGCGGCAAGTTTGCCGCGCGCTGGCATTGTTCACCGCCTCGACAAGGACACCTCCGGGCTGATGGTCGTGGGCAAGACGCTGCCGGCCGTGACGGCGCTGGTGCGCGCGATCTCAGTGCGCGAGGTGCATCGGGAGTACCAGGCCCTCGTCCACGGCCGGCTCAAGGAGGATTCTTTCCTCATTGACGCACCGCTGGCCCGTGATCCGCAGTCGCGCGTCCGGATGGCCATCGTCGCCGGTGGCAAGCCTGCGCAAACGGATGTGTTCAAGGTGGCTGCTGCCGAATGGAACGACAGCTGGGTGAGCGCCGTGCGGTGCAAGCTGCACACGGGGCGAACGCATCAGATCCGCGTGCATCTCGCTTCTCGCGGTCATCCGTTGATCAGCGACGCCATGTATGGCGGCCGTCCAGCGCTCGGGTTGACGCGGCAGGCACTGCACGCCGCGCGCCTGGGTCTGGTTCATCCAGACACTGGGCGCGAGTTGTGGTTCGACGCCACGCTGCCGGCCGACATGGCCCTCGCCTGGCAACAGGTGGATACCAGGCATGGCGTGGCTTGAGCAGGTTCGATACAATGCGCTCCAACCCTTCCGTGACGCGCGAGCGTTCTCGCCACCCAAACTGGCCGCCCACGGAAGCGACCGCGCCGATAGCGGCGCGACGAGCGGTTCGTCGCGATGGTCGCACGAGCCTTGAGGTCACCCACTGAGCAGCCTGTCATGGACCCGCCGCATTCGGCCTGTCCGCGCAAAAGCTGCTGTGAAAGAGCCCGTTCCCCAGATCCCCTTCTGGCCTGTCCTGACCGAGGATACAGACGACGCCCATGAACACACAGGATGCGAAGCGCGTCCTAGAGACCGCGCTCATCTGCGCGCAGCAGCCCCTGCCTTTACGGGACATGCGCACACTTTTCGACGACGAACTCGGCGCGGACAGCCTGCGGGCGCTGCTCGACGAGTTGATGCGCGACTGGGAGGGCCGAGGTGTCGAGCTCGTGGCCTTGTCGACGGGCTGGCGCTTTCAAAGCCGGCCCGAGATGCGCGACTATCTCGATCGCCTCAACCCGGAAAAGCCGCCCAAGTACTCGCGTGCGGTGATGGAAACGCTGGCAATCATTGCCTATCGTCAGCCGGTCACCCGTGGCGATGTCGAAGACATCCGAGGCGTGACGGTCAACAGCCAGATCATCAAGCAGCTCGAGGATCGCGGTTGGATCGAAGCGATCGGCTACCGCGAGGCCCCCGGGCGCCCCGCGCTGTTTGCCACGACCAAGGGGTTTCTCGACGATCTCGGCCTGGCCAGCCTGGAGCAGTTGCCCATGCTCGAAGGCGGCTCCCAGGGCATCGCCACCCTGGCCGACGCGATGCCGGACCAAGCGTCGCTCATTGAAGAGTCAACGCAAGGTGCGCTGTTGCTGGACGACGAGGCGGGACTCGCGGCGCCGGTGGAAGACGTCGCGGATTCGGGCGCTGATCCCGTGGAAGTAGTCGCTGCCTTGGCTGGCCCGACTGAGATGCCCGAAGCTCTGCCCGCTGACGACGATGCACCGCCAGAGCCGCCCGAGGAAGCCTCTGCGGCAGGGGCACAGGCCGCCGACGTCAACAGCGGCTCCGAAGACACAACGAACACCAATTCGGCGGAATCCGACCGCCAAGAACTCTCCTCTCACCCCGAGTCTGCGGCTGGTGCCGCGCCGATGGATCCCCAAGCATGAATTTCCCCGAAGACGACACCCCGGCCGCAGCGCCGGGCGCCACAGCAGACGCGACGACCGCGGAGGCCAAGCCTGCGCGTCGCCGTCGCGCACCAAAGGCCGACGCTTCGGCAGGCGCTCCGGGTGAGGGCGAAGGGAATGCGAGTTCGCCAGCCGACGAGCCCGCGTCAGAGGCCCCTGCGAAGCCGGCCCGCAAACGTCGCGCTGCGCCGAAGGCAGAAGGCGAACCCAGCCAAGAGTCGCCGACGACGCCCGCAGCAATGGATTCCCCGGCTGCGGCGGCCCAGGCAAGTCTGCCTGGCGACGCCAGTGGCGCTGCTGAGCATTCCGCGAGCGATCGTGGCGATGAGGGTGGTGGTCCTGGTGAGGGGGGCGGCGGGGACGAGGCAGGTGGTGCATCTTCCGACCGGCCTCGCTCAAGGAATCGCCGCCGAGGCCGCAAGGATCGGCAGCGCGGTGAAGAGCGCGAAGCGAGCGCTGAAGGTGCCGTTGCGCAGGATCAGGCGTCGGCGGCCCAGGTGGGCGAGGTGTTCGCCCAGGTTCTGGCGGGCGACTTCGACGTGGAACCTCCCGCTGTCGAGGAAGAACTGGCCGAGGTAGCAGAAGAAGGCGCGGGCGAGTACAAGCGCGTGCTGTCCGCCGAGCCGGATGCTCCCAAGCTGCACAAGGTATTGGCCCAGTCTGGCATCGGCTCGCGCCGAGACATGGAGCAGTTGATCGAAGACGGCCACGTGACCGTCAACGACGAGCCCGCGCACGTGGGGCAACGTATCTCCTTCGGCGACCAGATCAAGGTCAATGGCAAGCCGGTTCGGGTGCGCATCGTGCCTCCGCCTCCTCGGATCATTGCGTACCACAAGCCGGTGGGCGAAGTGGTCACGCTCGACGATCCGGAGAACCGCCCCACTGTATTCCGCAGGTTGCCCCGATTGCAGCAGGGCAAATGGCAATCGGTCGGCCGCCTCGACTTGAATACCGAAGGGCTGCTTCTCTTCACGACATCGGGTGAACTCGCCAACCAACTCATGCACCCCCGCTTCGGTGTGGAGCGCGAATACGCTGTTCGTGTGCTGGGCACCCTGAGCGCAGAAAGCAAGCAGGAGCTGCTGAACGGCGTCAACATCGAAGGCCAGTCGGCCAGCTTCAAGTCCATCGAAGATGGTGGTGGCGAAGGCGCCAACCACTGGTACCGCGTGGTGATCACGGAGGGTCGCAACCGCGAAGTCCGCAAGTTGTTCGATGCTGTCGGCCTGACCGTGAGCCGCTTGATCCGCATTCGCTACGGCACGGTGGTGCTTCCTCGTGGTCTGAAGCGTGGCGTATGGGTCGATCTCGACGAGAACGACGTGCGCACCATTCGCCGGCTTGCCGGTGGCGGGGGCAATGCCGGTGGGGCAGGCGCCCAACGCCAACAAGGCAACAACCGTGGCAATGAGCGAAGCGGCGACCGCAATAACCGCGGCAACCAGCAGCGCAATGATCGCGGTGGGCGCAACGACAGGGGCCAGCAGCGCGGCCCGCAGGGTCAGCAACGGCAGGGCAACCAGATGCCGGCACAGGCCCGTGACTCTGGCTTCGCCGATGTCGAGCGGGACGACGAAGACCTCGACTTCGATCCAAGCAAGATTCCGAATCCGCTGGAGCAGACCTTTGACAAGCGTTTCGTGCAGGGCAAGGCGCGCGGGCCGGTAGGTGGTGCGGGCTTTGGTCGTGGCGGCGGTGGGTTCGGCGCTGGCGGCAGTGGCCCGGTGCGCTCGCAGCAACAGGGCGGCAACAAGAAGGGCGGGCCGCGCGAGCCTGATCCGCTGCAAACCTCGGTGGGGTACATCGGAGCGGATGCTTTCCGCAACAAGGGCAATCGCGGCGGCCGCGGTGGCAACCGTGGTGGTGGGGGCGGCGGCGGCGGTGGTGGTTTTGGGGGCGGTGGTGGCGGCGGTGGCGGTGGCCGTCGCGGGCGCTGATTGTTCGGGTTGACACGAAGGAACTCGGGTTCAAGCGTTAGAATCCAAGGCTTTGCCAAGTGCTTGATTCAGGAGAAAAAATCATGGCGATCGAACGTACTCTTTCCATCATCAAACCCGACGCGGTCGCAAAGAATGTGATCGGCCAGATTTACGCCCGCTTCGAAGGCGCTGGTCTGAAGGTCGTTGCTTCGCGCATGGCTTATCTGTCGCGCCGTGAAGCCGAAGAGTTCTACGCTGTGCACAAGGCACGTCCCTTCTTCAAGGATCTGGTCGACTTCATGGTGTCTGGCCCCGTGATGATCCAGGTGCTCGAAGGCGAGGGCGCTATCGCCAAGAACCGCGACCTGATGGGCGCGACCGATCCCAAGAAGGCCGAGAAGGGCACCATCCGCGCCGACTTCGCCGACAGCATCGACGCCAACGCCGTGCACGGCTCGGATGCTCCCGAGACTGCCGCTGTCGAAGTGGCGTTCTTCTTCCCCGGCATGAATGTCTTCAGCCGCTGAGGCCTGAAGAATCGGGCAACGCCTTGCGCCTCGCTGAGGCTTTGCCCGCAGCCCAGCGCAAGGATCACCCCATGACACCGGCCAACCTCCTCGATTTCGACCTCGACGGATTGGCCGCGTTTTGCGAGCAACTCGGTGAGAAGCGCTTCCGCGCGACCCAGTTGTTCCGCTGGATTCACCAGAAGGGCGCGGCTGAGTTCTCGGCCATGTCCGACCTGGCCAAATCGCTGCGCGACAAGCTCGCGGGCGTGGCGGTCGTCCAATCGCTCGAGGTGATCAGCGAGCAAGCCTCGACCGACGGCACCATCAAGTGGCTGTTCGACGTGGGCGGCGGAAATGCCGTCGAGACCGTGTTCATCCCGGAAGACGATCGAGGCACCCTGTGTGTGTCATCGCAGGCGGGTTGCGCAGTCGGTTGCCGTTTCTGCTCCACCGGGCACCAGGGCTTCAGCCGCAACCTCTCGACGGGAGAGATCGTTGCCCAGTTGTGGTTTGCCGAGCACCACTTGCGCAAGCGACTCGATCTGGCCCCAGGCGAACGCGCGATTACGAACGTGGTCATGATGGGCATGGGCGAGCCGCTGCAGAACTACTCGGCGCTCGTGCCGGCATTGCGGGTCATGCTCGATGACCATGGTTACGGCCTTTCGCGGCGGCGCGTGACCGTGTCGACCTCGGGTGTGGTGCCGATGATCGATCGCCTGCGCGAAGACTGCCCTGTGGCCCTGGCCGTGTCGCTCCACGCACCCGACGATGCGCTGCGCGACGACCTCGTGCCTCTCAACCGCAAGTACCCGATTTCAGAACTGCTCGACGCCTGCCAGCGCTATCTCGACAAGGCGCCGCGCGACTTCATCACGTTCGAGTACTGCATGCTCGATGGCGTCAACGACACCCCCGCACATGCCCAGGCGCTGGTTCGCCTGAGCACGCGCATCTCCTGCAAGTTCAACCTGATTCCGTTCAACCCGTTCCCCGAGTCTGGCTTGAAGCGCTCGCCGCGCGAGCGTGTGACGGCCTTTGCTCGCGTGCTGCAGGATGCCGGTGTGGTTACCACGGTTCGCAAAACCCGCGGCGATGACATCGACGCGGCGTGCGGCCAGCTCGCTGGCGAGGTGCAAGACCGCACCAACGTATCCCGCCGGATGACTCGGGCACCGATCAAGATCCATCGCACGACCTCAGAGAAATCCGAATCCAAATCGCCGGAGAAGCATCAATGACTGTTGGACGCTTGAGCTTGTGGGCTGCTGCCGTTTGCTGGGTGTTCAGTTCCTTGCTTTCCGGCTGTGCCGCCCCGGGTGGTGCGTCGGGGTCGAGCAAGGATCGCGTGACGGCGTCCGACGAGACTGACGTCGGCAAACGTGCGCGCACCCGCATGGAGCTGGCGATGGCGTATTTCAGCCGCGGCCAGCTGACCACGGCCCTCGACGAAGTCAAGCTGGCGCTGGTGGCCGACCCGACCATGGGTGAGGCCTACAACCTGCGCGGGCTCATCTACTCTGGCCTTGGGGACGATCGCCTCGCCACCGAAAGCTTCGACCGTGCGCTTCAGATCAATCCGAACGACGGCGACACGATGCACAACTACGGTTGGCACATGTGCCAGCAAAAGCGCTACACCGAAGCCGAGGCGCTGTTCCAGCGCGCGATGGCACTGCCGAACTATTTCGGCACCACGCGCACCTTGCTGACGAGTGGCATCTGCCAGGCCTACGCCGGCAAGTGGGCCGAGGCCGAGGCAACGCTCACCCGCGCCTACGAGCGCGACCCGACGAACCCGGCCACGGCCACCAACCTGGCAGAAGTGCTGCTGCGTCGCGGCGATGCGGAGCGCGCGCGCTTCTACATTCGGCGCGTCAATTCGGTTCCCAATCAATCGACGGCGCAGACCCTGTGGCTGGCGGCGCGTATCGAGATGAAGATGGGAAATCGGACTGCGGCCAACGAGTACGGCCTGCAGTTGCGCAACCGCTTCCCTCAGTCTCGCGAATCGGCTGCGTTCGACCGGGGGCAGTTCAATGAGTGACGAGCCGTTGCGCGACACGCCCAGCAACGAAGACGCACCGGTGGTGGGCGGGGCGCCAGCCGCCGCCACGGCTGGCTCGCTGTTGCGTGATGCCCGCGTGGCCAAGGGCCTTCACATCGCAGCACTTGCCACGTCGATCAAGGTCGCGCCCCGCAAGCTCGAGATGCTCGAAGCTGACCGCTACGACGAATTGCCCGGCGCCACGTTCACCCGAGCGCTGGCCCAGACCGTGTGCCGGACCCTGAAGATCGACGCAGGGCCTGTCCTGGCACTGTTGCCGGTCACCAATGACCAGAACCTGACCCAGCTCAGCAGGGGCTTGAACGCACCCTTCCGTGACAAGCCTGGCAGGCATGTCCCCAACGATCTGCAGTTCGTGAAGAACCCCGTGATCCTGGGCGCCGCGCTTCTGGTCCTCGCCAGTGCTGCGCTTTACCTATTCCCCGCGGGATGGATCAATGACTTGACCCAGCGCGTAGCCCCTTCGCCCGTCACGGCGAGCCCCACCGAGGCTGTTGCGGTCCCCGAGTCTGCGACGGCAGATGCGCCTGTCGTGGCGGACGCTGCGTCAGAGCCAGAACAAACTTCGACCATCGTCGTCGAGCCGATCAACCCAGCCTCGGCGCCTGCGTCAATCGAGGCTGTCTCCGCGGTGCCTTCGTCTTCCGTGGCCATGGCGACGCCCGCTGCATCCGCGCCGGCGCCTGCCGCGTCGGGTGCGCTTCTGTTGAGCGCAACGGCCGAGTCTTGGGTCGAGGTGATCGATGGCAATGGCAATGCGCTCATCTCGCGTGTGCTCCAGCGGGGGGAAAGCGTCGGTCTCGATGGGGCCTCTCCGCTGCGGGTGAAAATCGGCAACGCGGCGGCCACGAAGGTTTCATACAAGGGCAGGGCGGTGGATCTGGCCGCTGCCCGCGACAACGTGGCCAGGTTCGAACTCAAGTAATTGCCATGACTGAAGCGATCGACGATTTCATCGAGCCGGCGAGCCCGGCAGCGCGGCCATCGCTTCAGGCGCGGGTGCGATGGGGTGAGCGCGTTGTGACGCTGGGCGGTGGTGCACCCGTGCGCGTTCAGTCCATGACGAACACGGACACGGTCGATGTCATCGAGACGGCCATCCAGGTCAAGGAGCTCGCCGTTGCAGGCTCCGAGATGGTGAGGATCACCGTCAACACGCCTGAAGCCGCTGCGGCCGTGCCGCATATTCGCGAGCAGCTCGATCGGATGGGCATCGACGTGCCGCTGGTCGGAGACTTCCACTACAACGGGCACCGCTTGCTGAGCGAGTTCCCGGCGTGTGCCGAGGCCCTTTCGAAGTATCGAATCAACCCCGGCAATGTGGGCAAGGGTGACAAGCGCGACAAGCAGTTCGCGCAGATGATCGAAGCCGCTGCCAAGTACGACAAGGTCGTTCGAATCGGGGTCAACTGGGGCAGTCTCGATCAGGAGTTGCTCGCCCAGATGATGGACGAGAACGGCAAGCGCGCCGAGCCTTTCGAGCCGCAGCAGATCATGTATCGCGCCATCATCACTTCGGCGCTCGAGTCGGCCAAGCGCGCCGAAGAGATCGGCCTGCGTGGTGATCAGGTCGTGCTGTCTTGCAAGATGTCTGGCGTGCAGGATCTGGTCTCGGTGTATCGCGCGCTTGCCAAACGCTGCAACTACCCCTTGCATTTGGGGCTCACCGAGGCCGGCATGGGTACCAAGGGCACCGTGGCGTCTACCGCGGCGCTTTCCTTGTTGCTGCAAGAGGGCATTGGCGACACCATCCGTGTGTCGCTCACGCCGCAGCCTGGTGAGGCCCGTACGCAAGAAGTGGTGGTGGCGCTCGAGATCCTCCAGGCTCTCGGTTTGCGCTCGTTCAACCCGAGCGTGACTGCGTGTCCGGGGTGTGGTCGTACCACGAGCACTACTTTCCAGGAGATGGCCAAGCAGATCGACGACTACCTGCGCGCTCAGATGCCGGTGTGGCGCGCACGCTATCCAGGCGTCGAGAAGATGAAGGTCGCGGTGATGGGGTGCATCGTCAACGGGCCGGGCGAGAGCAAGCACGCGGACATCGGCATCAGCCTGCCAGGTAACGGCGAGGCGCCTGCTGCGCCCGTGTTCATCGACGGTGAGAAAGCTCTCACATTGCGTGGGCCGGCCATTGCGCAGGAGTTCCAGACCCTGGTCGAGGACTACATCGAGAAGCGCTACGGCGCTGCCACCAGCCAGCATACGACGGCTCCGGTCTGACCCCACCGCGTAGCAACGCGTGACAGTTCGGGTGAGACAAGTGCCGCCGCCGCTCGTCTTCGCGTAGTGGTCTCTTCGTGTTTCGCTCTCTTCCTGATTTGCCCAAATGGCCGATAAAAACAACGTAGCTCTGCAAGCCGTCAAGGGCATGAATGACATCCTGCCGGCCAGCGTGCCGCGCAAGGACAAGTTGCCTGACTCCGCGCTTTGGGCCTGGTTCGAGACCACGGTGCGCCAGGTGCTGTCTCGCTACGGCTACCAATATTTGCTGACGCCTATCGTCGAGCCCACTGCGCTTTTCGTGCGTGGCCTGGGCGAGGTGACCGACATCGTCGAAAAGGAGATGTATTCGTTCACCGATTCGATGAATGGCGACCGACTTACGCTGCGCCCCGAGGCCACCGCTGGCATCGTGCGCGCAATGGTCGAGCACAACGCCCTGTACAACGGCCCGTTGCGGCTCTGGACGATGGGGCCGATGTTCCGCCACGAGCGACCCCAGAAGGGGCGGTACCGGCAGTTCCATCAACTCGACGTCGAGGCTCTGGGCTTCGCCGGGCCTGATGTCGATGCCGAGATGATCCTGATGGCGCGCAGCCTGTGGCGCGAACTCGGCCTTGTCGAAGGCGAGCACGTGCGACTTGAGATCAACAGCCTTGGCCAGCCCGAGGAACGGCGAGCCCACCGCGAGGCGCTGATCCGCCACTTCGAACAAAGCGCCGACCTGCTCGACGATGACGCGAAGCGTCGGCTGCACAGCAACCCGCTGCGAATCCTGGACAGCAAGAACCCCGCGATGCAGTCGCTCGTCGAAGCCGCGCCGAAGCTGATGGACTTTCTCGGCGAGGCGTCTTTAGCGCATTTCAATGCGGTGCGCGCGGTCCTCGACGCGGCGGGTCTCACGTATCGCGTGAACACGCGTCTGGTCCGCGGGATGGACTACTACAACCTGACCGTGTTCGAGTGGGTGACGGACCAACTCGGCTCGCAAGGCACGGTTTGCGGGGGTGGCCGCTACGACGGCCTGTTCGAGCAGCTCGGTGGCAAGCCGAGCCCAGCGGTGGGCTTCGGTCTCGGGATCGAGCGCTTGTTGCTGCTGCTGCAAGAGCTCGCGGTTCCCGTGCCAAGCAGCGCGCCGCGTGTGTACGCCATCGTGCCATCGGCGGCTGTCGTGCCCCAGGCGATGGCGGCCCTCGAGACCCTGCGTCAGGCCGGCGTATCGGCTCTCATGCATGCCGGTGGTGGCAGCATGAAGTCGCAGTTCAAGCGTGCCGACAGCAGCGGCGCAGCCTATGCGCTGATCTTCGGCGACGACGAGGTGGCGCGCGGTGAGGTGTCGCTCAAGTCGTTGCGGGACCCGTCTGCCGAACAGCGCAGCCTTGCTCTCGCCCAGGTGGCCACGTGGTCTGCCGACCTGCTCAACGCATAATCCTCGATCTGTTTGAAAGCTCATTGCCATGGCCTCGCATCTCGACCTTGAAGAACAAGAACAGCTGGACCAGCTGAAAGCCTTCTGGAAGCAGTACGGCAACCTCATCACGTGGGTGTTGATCCTGGTGCTGGCCGGTTACGTCGGTTGGACGGTCTGGACCAACTGGAAGCAGGAGCAAGCCGTCAAGGCCGGGGCTCTCTACGACGAGCTCGACAGGGCCGCGCGCGAGGGTGATGTCGACAAGGCTTCGCGCGTCTTTGCCGACATGAAAGAGCGCTTCCCCAGCACCGGTTACACCCAGCAAGCGGCGCTTTTAGCCGCCAAGGTCCAGTTCGACAAGAAGCAGTTCGAACCGGCTCGCGCGACCCTGGCCTGGGTGAGTGAGAACGCCGTCGAGGACGAGTACCGCAGCATCGCGCGTTTGCGCTTGGCGGGTTTGCTGCTCGACGAGAAGAAGTACGACGAGGCGCTCAAGGCACTGGATGGCGCCACGTCGAAACAGTTTGCTGGACTGGTCGCCGACCGTCGCGGCGACGTGCTATTGGCCCAGGGCAAGAAGGACGAGGCCAAGGCGGCATACGAACAAGCCTGGAGGTCGATGGACGAAACGGCCGAGTACCGCCGTATGGTCGAATCCAAGCTGATGGCGCTGGGCGCAGCGCCGTCGGCCGAACAAGCCAAGACCGGCGCGGCTGCCGAGGCGGGCAAATGAGGGTGAGCCGCATGGGCCGCTGGTCGTTTCCGCTCGCCGCGGCGCTTCTCGGCGTTGTGCTGGCGGGTTGCGCCGGGACCGGTCGGCCAGATCCGACCCCGCTCGAGCCGCTGGAGCCTCAGATCAAGGGGCGTCAGATCTGGAAGCTCGACATGGACACGGTGCGCTTTCCGCTGTCTGTCGCAGTTAATCGTGGCGTGTTCACCGTGGCCGATGACAGCGGCGACGTGATGGCCATCCAGGCCGAGGATGGGACAGAAGTCTGGCGGGCCAACGTCGGCGCGAAGCTGAGCGCGGGCGTGGGCAGCGACGGGCGCTTCGCCAGCGTGGTCACGCGCGACAATGAACTCGTCACCCTGGACGCCGGGAAAGTGTCATGGCGCCAGGCATTGCCCTCCCGGGTGGCGACCGCGCCCTTGGTCGCGGGCGAGCGCGTGTTCGTGCTGATGATCGATCGCACCGTGCTGGCGTTTGACGCGATCGATGGGCGCAAACTGTGGACCTTTCAGCGGCCGAGCGACGCGCTGATCTTGTCGAGCCCAGGTGTTCTGATGCCGTACAAGGACACATTGGTCGTTGGGCAGGGAGGCAGGCTGACCGGCCTCGACCCGCTGCGCGGCGGCGTGCGGTGGGAAGCCACTGTCTCGGCACCGCGCGGCACGAATGAAGTGGAGCGACTGGCCGAATTGGTGGCGCCTGCAGCCCGCGTGGGTGAGGTCATTTGCGCGCGCGCATTCCAGTCGGCGGTGGCATGCGTCAACGCCGAACGCGCCACCACCGTGTGGTCGCGCAATACCGGGGGCATCGTGGGCGTGGGGGCTGATTCGGAAATGGTCGTTGGCGCCGACGCCTCGGATCGGATCTCAGGCTGGAGCTTCAGCAGCGGCAGCGTGAGCTGGACGAACGAGAAGCTTCTCTACCGCAACTTGACTGCGCCTCTCGTTATCGCGGAGTCCTTCGTGGTCGGAGACGTCGACGGCATGGTGCACTGGTTCACGCGCAGCAAGGGTGAACCGGTTCTGCGCCTGCCCACAGATGGCTCGGCCATCAAGACGGCGCCCGTCGCATCAGGCCTGACCTTGCTGGTTGTGACCAGCAAGGGCGGCGTCTACGCCTTCCGGCCCGAATGACCCGGGCACAACACGCATGAAACCCGTCATCGCGGTGGTCGGCCGGCCCAACGTGGGCAAGTCGACCTTGTTCAACAGGATGACCAAGAGCCGGGACGCCATCGTTGCCGACTACTCGGGCCTCACGCGAGATCGTCACTACGGTGACGGTCGCCTGGGCAATCGCGAGTTCATCGTGATCGACACCGGTGGGTTCGAGCCCGACAGCTCCACCGGCATCGTCAAAGAGATGGCCAAGCAGACCCGGCAAGCGGTGGCCGAGGCGGATGCGGTCATCTTCGTCGTCGACATCCGTGCCGGCGTTTCGGCGCAAGATCACGACATCGCGCGTTATCTGCGAACGGCCAACAAGAAGGTCATTCTGGCGGCGAACAAGGCCGAGGGAATGATCGAGTCGCCGCTTCTGGGCGAGCTTTACGAACTCGGCATGGGCGAGCCGCACCCGATCTCGTCTGCGCACGGCCAGGGTATCCGCAGCCTTCTCGATGCAGTGCTGGATGATTTCGGGCCGGAGGACGAATCGGAAGAGGTCGACGAAGAAAGTACCGTGATCCGCCTTGCGGTCGCGGGGCGACCGAATGTGGGCAAGTCGACGCTCATCAACACTTGGCTGGGTGAAGAACGTCTGGTGGCCTTCGACATGCCGGGCACCACTCGGGATGCGATCACTGTCCCGTTCGAGCGGCATGGTCAGAAGTTCCAGCTCATCGATACGGCGGGGCTGCGTCGCAAGGGCAAGGTGTTCGAAGCCATCGAGAAGTTCTCGGTGGTCAAGACTCTTCAGGCCATCGCAAGCGCCGATGTCGTGCTCCTGCTGCTGGATGCCACACAAGGCGTGTCGGAACAGGACGCACACATTGCCGGCTACGTGCTCGAGAGCGGTCGGGCGGTGGTGATTGCCGTCAACAAATGGGACGCGATCGACGACTATCAGCGCGAAACGCTGGAGCGTTCCATTGCGCAGAGGCTGGCTTTCCTGAAGTTCGCACCGGTTCTGCGCATCTCGGCCTTGCGTCGCCAAGGCCTCGGCCCGGTTTGGCAGGCCATCGCCGACGCGTACTCATCGGCCCACCGCAAGATGAGTACGCCGGTGTTGACCCGGTTGCTCCACGAGGCCGTCGAGTTCCAGACGCCCAAGCGCGCCGGTACCTTCCGCCCCAAGCTGCGCTACGCGCACCAAGGTGGGATGAACCCGCCCGTGATCGTGATCCACGGCAATTCGCTGGAACACGTATCCGATGTCTACAAGCGCTACCTGGAGGCGAGATTCCGCGAGCACTTCAAGCTGGTCGGAACACCCCTGCGAATCGAGATGCGCCTGTCGAAGAACCCGTTCGCCGACAAAGACTAGGTGCATTGACGGTGCATGCGGCACTGCCGCATGGGGCTGTGTTAACGTGCCAGCCTCTTCACTTTTCATCACGGAGCATATCGTGAGCAATAAAGGGCAGCTTCTACAAGACCCGTTTCTGAACCTGCTTCGCAAGGAGCACGTTCCGGTGTCGATCTACCTTGTGAACGGCATCAAACTGCAGGGCCACATCGAGTCTTTCGACCAATACGTCGTCCTGCTGCGCAACACCGTGACCCAGATGGTCTACAAGCACGCCATCTCCACCGTGGTGCCGGGCCGGGCCGTGAACTTCCACGCTGCCGAGACGCCGGAGCAAACCTGAAGACGCGATCCCGGTTGCTGAGGCGGTACTCCACTTGACTTCAGCGGCAAGCTCTGCCGACGCATCGGCAGGTACCCCTCCTCGCGCCATCCTCGTGGGCGTTGATTTCGGCGGCAGGTCGTACTTCGACGATTCCCTGGATGAGCTTGCCTTGCTCGCGGAATCGGCTGGCGATACACCTGTGGCCCGAGTGATCGCTCGCCGAAAGGCACCAGACCCGGCGCTCTTCGTCGGGTCGGGCAAGGCAGATGAAATCAAGGCCTTGGTCGAAGGCCACCAGGCCGAGGCCGTGATCTTCGATCAGGCTTTGTCCCCCGCTCAGCAACGCAATCTCGAGCGGCATCTGGGTGTTGCGGTGGCGGATCGCACGATGCTGATCCTCGAGATCTTCGCGGCCCGGGCGCAGAGCCACGAAGGCAAGCTCCAGGTTGAGTTGGCCCGGCTCCAATACCTTTCGACGCGGCTCGTGCGCAGGTGGAGTCACCTTGAGCGCCAGCGTGGCGGCATCGGAACCCGCGGGGGCCCCGGCGAAGCCCAGATCGAGCTCGATCGCCGCATGATCTCCGAGCGCATCAAGACCGTGAAGGAGCGGCTTGTTCGCGTCAAGCGGCAGCGCGGCACACAACGCAAGTCGCGTGAGCGCAGCGGCACGTTCCGTGTCTCGCTGGTTGGCTATACCAACGCGGGCAAGTCGACGTTGTTCAACGCCCTCGTGAAGGCGCGCACGTACGCCGCCGACCAACTTTTCGCCACGCTGGACACCACCACACGTCAGTTCTATCTCGAAGACGTGGGGCGCTCGGTTTCGCTTTCCGACACGGTCGGGTTCATCCGCGATCTGCCTCACAAATTGGTCGAGGCATTCGAAGCTACGCTGCAAGAGGCTGCGGACGCAGACCTGCTGCTCCATGTGGTCGATGCGGCCAGCCCGGTGCTCGACGAGCAAATGGCAGAAGTGCAGCGCGTTCTTGGTGACATCGGGGCAGAGGGCATCGCGCAGATCCTCGTCTACAACAAGCTCGATAATCTCGACGAGTCTCAACGACCTCTGGTCGAAAGCGACGTTCTCGAAATGGATGGCGGCGTGCGTGTTCCGCGAGTCTTCGTGAGCGCGATCCACGGCAACGGCCTGCTGGAACTGCGGCGTTTGTTGTCCGCCGCGATTGCGGGCACTCTTCCATCCGGCCCGGAAGATGGTGAGCGAGACCCTCGATTCGAATCCCCTGACAGTAATTTCGACCCATTTGATGAACCCGCGCAAAGAAGGCAACTCTGACCTCCCCATGAACATGAGCGCTTCTTCATACCCCGGCGATCTGACAGCCCGCGTGACACTCGTGGCGCAGGCCACACTGGCGCTGGTTGCTGGCCTCGGCCGCAGTGCAGCCCGCCGGCTCCTGGGCCGCCCGCAACCGATCCAAAACAGCGGGGGGCGAGGCGATGGGCCTCCGGATCTGGATGAACTATGGCGCGACTTCAATCGCAAGCTCAGTGGTCTGTTTGGCGGCAAAGGGGGGCAGCGACCTAGCGACCCGGGCGGCAGCGGTGGTCCGAGCTTTCAGCCGGACATGAAGAACGCCGGCGTGGGCGTGAGCCTTGTCGCCGGGCTGGTAGTGCTTGTGTGGGCCGCAAGTGGGTTCTTCATCGTGCAGGAAGGTCATCAAGCGGTCGTGACATCGTTTGGCAAGTTCACTCGCACGGTCGATGCGGGTTTCAACTGGCGCTTTCCGTATCCGTTTCAGGCCAACGAGGTCGTGGCGGTCACCCAGCTTCGTTCGGTCGAAGTGGGGCGTAATGCTGTAGTCCAGGCCACGGGCCTGCGTGAGTCGTCGATGCTGACCAAGGACGAGAACATCGTCGACATCCGGTTCACCGTGCAGTACCGCCTCAAAGATGCGCGAGCCTATCTGTACGAGAACAGAAGCCCAGACGATGCCGTCGTCCAAGCTGCCGAATCGGCGGTCCGTGAAATCGTCGGCAAGAGCGAGATGGATTCGGTGTTGTACGAGCAACGCGATGCGATCTCCAGTCAACTCGTCCAGTCTGTCCAATCGCAGCTGGATCGCCTCAATACAGGCATCTTGGTGGTCAACGTGAACGTTGGGAGCGTCCAGGCTCCTGAGCAGGTTCAAGCCGCCTTCGACGATGCGGTTCGCGCCGGCGCTGACCGTGAGCGTGCGAAGAACGAAGGCCAGGCCTACGCCAACGACGTGATTCCCAAGGCAAAGGGGAGTGCCGCACGCTTGCATGAGGAGGCCGAAGCCTACAAGGCACGCGTGGTCGCGCGTGCCGAAGGTGACGCGCAGCGGTTCAACGCGGTTCTGGCGGAATACCAGAAGGCTCCAGGCGTCACCCGTGACCGCATCTACATCGACACCATGCAGCAGATCTACTCCAACGTGACCAAGGTGATGGTCGAAAGCCGCAACAACTCCAACCTGCTGTACCTGCCGCTCGACAAGCTCATTCAGCAGTCAGCGGCGAGTGGCACGTCGACGCCTACGTCGCCGGCCGCAACGGCTCCAGAGGGCGCCACGCCTGGGTCGAGTGGTTCTGCCGAGAATCGTCTGCGCGAAGGTCAGCGCAGTCGTGACCGTGACGCGCGGTGAACGGAGGGAGAAGAAGAATGAATCGAATCGGTCCTATCGTGATTGGTGCCATCGTGGCACTGATGGTTCTCTACTCCACGCTCTTCATCGTCGACCAGCGACAGTTCGCTGTGATCTACGCACTGGGTGAGATCAAGCAGGTCATCAACGAACCTGGCTTGAAGTTCAAGATGCCCCCGCCTTTGCAGAACGTGGTCTTCCTCGACCGGCGCGTGCAAACACTCGACAGCCCCGAAACGAGGCCGATCTTCACCGCCGAGAAGAAGAGTCTGGTGATTGACTGGTTGATCAAATGGCGCATCACCGATCCACGCCAGTTCATCCGCAACAACGGCAACGACATGCGAAATGTCGAAGCTCGGCTGAGTCCCATCATCCAGGGCGCCTTCAATGAAGAAGTCACCAAGCGGACGGTGCAGGCCATGCTCTCGACTGACCGCGACAACGTGATGCAGGGCGTGCGATCGCGTCTCGCCGACGAGGCCAAAGCCTTCGGTATCGAGATCATCGATGTGCGCATCAAGCGTGTGGATTTCTCCGCCAACATCACGAGTTCTGTCTACGGTCGGATGGAGTCAGAGCGAAAGCGCGTGGCGAATGAACTGCGATCGACTGGCTCCGCCGAGGCCGAGAAGATTCGCGCCGATGCAGAACGCCAGCGCGACGTCATCTTGGCCGAGGCGTATCGCGATGCGCAGACCGTCAAGGGTGAAGGCGATGCGAAGGCCTCTGCCTTGTATGCCGAGTCGTTCGGCCGCGACCCTCGGTTCGCCAAGTTCTATCGCAACCTCGAGGCCTACCGCACCACCTTCCAAGGTAAATCCGATGTGATCGTGGTCGACCCCTCGAGCGAATTCTTCCGCGTGATGCGCGGGGTGGGGGATACGGGCCCCGGTGGCACCAGGAACTGATGCAGGGTTCCATGTGGGACGTGCTGCTCGCAGCCTGTGCCTTGGCGCTCGTGATCGAAGGCTTGCTGCCGTTTCTGAGCCCGACGACGTGGCGGCGTGTGTTTGAGCGCGCCCTTCAGATGACCGACGGCCAGATTCGATTCTTGGGGCTCACTGGACTGGTGGGTGGATTGCTTGCCCTGTTAGTGGTGTGGCCCTGAAGCTGTCCGGATAACTTTCGTCACCCGGGCCGTTCGCTTCCCGACCCGGCCAAATCTCGGAACCGGCCAATTCAGGCCGGTACAATCTCTTTTTTAACCCCCCGGTCATTTCACATGTCGTCTGCTTGGCTTCTGCCCGAGCACATTGCCGATGTTCTGCCCGCACAGGCCAGGCGCATCGAAGAACTCCGTCGTGATCTGCTCGACGCGGCTCGGGGCTACGGATTCGAACTCGTGATGCCGCCTTTGCTGGAGCATTTGGACTCCTTGCTGTCTGGTGCCGGGCGAGAACTCGATCTCAAGACATTCAAGCTGGTTGACCAGCTCAGCGGGCGCACTCTCGGCGTGCGGGCCGACACCACCTCTCAGGTGGCTCGCATCGATGCCCACTTGCTCAACCGCGGCGGGGTGACACGCCTTTGCTATTGCGGCCCTGTTTTGCACACGAGGCCGGACAAGCTGCATGGCACCCGCGAGCCGTTGCAGTTCGGGGCTGAAATCTATGGCCATGGCGACCTGGAGGCCGATCTAGAAGTCCAGGAGTTGGCTTTGGACGCCTTGCAGCGTGCAGGCGTTTCCGAGATCACGCTGGATTTGGGCGACGCTCGCATCGTGCGCGGTGTGCTGGGCGACGTCGCTCTCGACGCTGGCACGCTCGGGCAGGTCTACGCGGCTCTGGCAGCCAAGGACTCCTCGGCGCTGCAGGCCGCTACCGCGGCCTTGGGAGCAAGTGTTCGCCAGGGCCTGCTCGCCTTGCTGAGACTCTATGGCGGCGAGGAAGTGATCGCCGCGGCTCGGCGCGAGTTGCCTGGGCATCCATTGATTCAAGCGGCTCTGGACGATCTGGATTGGCTCACGCAGCATCTGCGGCAGGCTTATCCTGAGGTGCGGGTCGGTTTCGACTTGGCCGACCTGAGCGGATACGCCTACTACAGTGGTGCGCGCTTTGCGATCTATGCCGCTGGCTCCAGCGATGCCATCGTGCGGGGCGGTCGCTACGACGAAGTGGGCGCCGTGTTCGGCCGGAATCGGCCAGCAGTGGGTTTCAGCATGGATCTGAAGCAACTGGTCGCGTTGACTCCCGCGAGAGCTCTGCGCCCCGCAGTCCGCGCCCCGTGGGGCGAGGACGCTGCCTTGCGGCTCGCGGTTCGCCAACTACGCGCGCAAGGTGAGACCGTTGTCTGCATCCTCCCCGGTCACGAGCACGAGGGCGAAGAATTCGCCTGCGATCGGGAACTGGCCGAAGTGGGCGGTCAATGGCGCGTTCGTGCGCTCTGACTTCCGCCGCTACCGAACTCTCAAGTAAACGGACTTTCAAGTTATGCAACAGATGCGCAGCGGCCACAACGTAGTCGTCGTTGGCACCCAATGGGGTGACGAAGGCAAGGGCAAGGTCGTCGACTGGTTGACGGACCACGCGCAGGCGGTGGTGCGTTTTCAAGGTGGGCACAACGCGGGTCACACCTTGGTGATCAAGGGCGTGAAGACGGCCCTCCAGTTGATTCCTTCGGGAATCATGCGCGAGGGCGTAGCCTGCTACATCGGCAACGGTGTGGTCGTCGATCCCGGGCACTTGTTGAGCGAAATTGAACGGCTCGAAGCGATCGGCGTGGAAGTTCGCTCGCGCCTCTTCATCAGCGAGTCGTGCCCGTTGATCCTGCCTTTTCACGTTGAGGTTGACCGTGCGCGCGAGGCGCTGCGCGAGACCAGCGGGGCAGGGAAGATCGGCACCACTGGCAAGGGCATCGGCCCCGCCTATGAAGACAAGGTCGCGCGCCGTGCGTTGCGCGTACAGGATCTCAAGCACCCGGATCGGTTCGCCAAGAAACTGCGCGAGTTGCTCGAACTGCACAACTTTGCGCTCTCGGGGTACCTCAAGTCCAAGCCGCTGGAGTTCCAGCCAATCTTCGATCACGCGATGAAGGTCGCGGAACAGCTCAAGCCGATGCTGGCGGACGTGGGCTATACGCTCTTCACTGCGCACAAGAAGGGCGCGAATATTCTGTTCGAAGGGGCGCAGGGGACCCTGCTCGACATCGACCACGGCACCTATCCGTATGTCACGTCCAGCAACTGCGTGGCGGGCAATGCGGCAGCAGGTGCGGGCGTTGGCCCCGACTTCCTGCACTACATCCTGGGTATCACCAAGGCCTACACCACGCGTGTCGGTAGCGGCCCGTTTCCGACCGAGCTCGACATGGATACGCCGGGCTCCGTGGGCCATCACCTGTCGACGGTAGGCCAGGAGCGTGGCACCGTCACCGGGCGCCCCCGCCGCTGCGGATGGCTCGATGCTGCGCTGTTGAAGCGGTCGATGATCATCAACGGCATCTCGGGCCTGTGCATCACGAAGCTCGACGTGCTCGATGGCTTGCCCGAGATCAAGGTGTGTGTCGGCTACGAGCTGAATGGAAAGCGCATCGACATCCTGCCGCTCGACGCAGACGACATCGCGGCCTGCGTGCCGATCTACGACACCTTCCCGGGTTGGACAGAGAAGACGGCTGGCATCACGCAGTGGGATCAACTCCCGCTCAACGCCAGGCGGTATCTCGAGCGCGTGCAGGAGTTCATCGGCGCGCCGGTCGACATGGTGTCCACGGGCCCGGACCGCGACCACACGATCCTGCTGCGCCACCCGTACCAAGGCTGAGCCAAGGAGTTCACTCATGCTGACCGATGACGGCAAGCACCTCTACGTTTCCTGGGACGAGTACCACCTGCTGATCGAACGCCTTGCGCTCAAGGTGCACGCATCCGGCTGGGAGTTCGATCAGATCCTTTGCCTTGCGCGGGGCGGCATGCGCCCTGGCGATGTGCTGTCGCGCGTGTTCGACAAGCCGCTGGGCATCATGTCGACCAGTTCGTATCGTGCAGAAAGCGGGACGATCCAGGGTCGGCTGGACATGGCCAAGTACATCACCTTGCCCAAGGGTGAGCTTGCGGGGCGCGTGTTGCTCGTCGATGACCTCGCGGACTCGGGCGTCACTTTGCGCGCTGTGGTCGAGCGGCTGCGGAGCATGCCGGCGATTGCAGAGTTGCGCTCGGCGGTGATCTGGACCAAGGGTGTGTCGAGCTACACACCCGACTACTACGTCGAGCTGCTTCCCACGAGCCCGTGGATTCATCAGCCGTTCGAAGAGTACGACGAGTTGCGCCCCGACGGCCTCGCAAAGAAGTTTGCGATTTGACGGGAAACGCTCGAATAATGCGACCGTGTCGGCACCATTCGCATTGAGTTCGTTGAGCGCAGCAGGCTCCCAAGTCACGAGCTGCAACTGCAGACGGCAGTCGAGCAATCGGCCGCATCAAGCGTGGCCAAACAAAAAGGCCTGCATTTGCATGCAGGCCTCGTTGGCTACTAACTTTTCTTTTTATCTTGGTGCCCAGGAGAGGACTCGAACCTCCACGGAGTTACCCGCTAGTACCTGAAACTAGTGCGTCTACCAATTCCGCCACCTGGGCATTTCAGGAAGTCTTGGATCATATCATCAAACAAAACAACTTTTCAAATGCTTCTTCAATCGGCGCTGAGCTGATGAGTGAAGTCGAGGGCACGGTGCAGGGTCATCGTGACGGGCATGGCTTCATCGTGCGCGATGACCGGCAGCCCGATCTCTACCTGTCGCCGCAGGAAATGCGTGCGGTCCTGCACCGCGATCGTGTCAAGGCGCGCGTCATTCGCTATGACCGCAAGGGGCGACCCGAAGGCCGCGTGCTCGAGATCCTCGAGCGCAAGAAGGCGCCGATCATCGGGCGCCTGTTGCACGAGAGTGGTGTCTGGCTCGTCGCGCCCGAAGACAAGCGATACGGGCAAGACATCATGGTGCCCAAGAATGCGATCGCCAACGCGACTGTTGGCCAGGTGGTCGCGATCGAGTTGACCGAGCCGCCCTCGCTCTACTCGCAACCGATGGGTCGCGTGACCGAGGTACTGGGCGAAATCGACGACCCGGGCATGGAGATCGAGATCGCGGTGCGCAAGTACGAAGTGCCGCACCGCTTCTCGCCGGAGACCCTGGCGCAGGCAGCGGGCTTGCCCGATCGCATCAGGCCGGTGGACCGCCGTGATCGCATCGACCTGACCGATGTGCCTCTCGTCACCATCGATGGCGAAGATGCACGCGACTTCGATGACGCCGTCTATTGCGAGCCCGCCAAGCTGGGCCGTGGCAAGAGCGCATTCGAAGGGTGGCGTTTGGTGGTGGCGATCGCCGACGTGAGCCACTACGTGAAGCCGGGCGAGCCGATTGATGAAGACGCGTACGAGCGCGCCACGTCGGTGTACTTTCCGCGCCGGGTCATCCCGATGCTGCCGGAGAAACTCTCAAACGGGCTTTGTTCTCTGAACCCCAACGAAGACCGCTTGTCGATGGTGTGCGACATGCTGATCACGGAATCTGGCGAGATCCATGCGTACCAGTTCTTTCCTGCAGTGATTTGTTCGCACGCGCGGTTCACCTACAACGAGGTGGCGGCGATCTTGTCGAACACGCGTGGCCCCGAGGCCGCGCGACGCAAGGACCTCGTTCCGCACCTCCTGAACTTGCACGACGTGTACCGCGCATTGCTGAAGGAACGAGCCAAACGCGGGGCGGTTGATTTCGAATCGACCGAGACGCAGATCATCTGCGACGACAACGGGCGTATCGAGAAGATCGTGCCGCGCACGCGAACCGAAGCGCACCGATTGATCGAAGAGGCCATGCTGGCGGCCAATGTGTGTTCGGCCGACTTCATCGCGCAATCCAAGCACTCGTCGCTCTACCGTGTACATGAGGGGCCCACACCCGAGAAGAGGGCAGTCCTGCAGAGCTATCTGAAGCAGCTCGGGCTGGGCTTGAGCATCGGCGACGATCCGACGCCCGGTGAGTTCCAGGCCATCGCGTTGGCCACCAAGGATCGTGTCGATTCGCAGCAGATTCACACCATGCTGCTTCGCTCGATGCAGCAGGCGATCTACACCGGCACCAACAGCGGCCATTTCGGCTTGGCCTACGAGGCCTACACGCACTTCACCAGCCCGATTCGGCGTTACCCTGATCTGCTCGTGCACCGTGTGATCAAGGCACTGTTGCTCGGCAAACGCTACAACCTGCAGACGGGTGCAGTCGAGGCGCCATCCAAGGCCCGAAAGGGCAAAGGGGGCGTGACAGAGCAGGAAGAATGGGAAGTTGTCGGAGTGCACTGCAGCACCAACGAACGGCGCGCCGACGAGGCTTCACGCGATGTCGAGGCCTGGCTCAAGTGCCGCTACATGCGCGAACACCTCGGCGAAGAGTTCGGCGGCACCGTCAGCGCTGTGACGAGCTTTGGCTTGTTCGTCACGCTCGACAGCCTTTATGTAGAAGGCCTGATCCACGTCACTGAACTGGGCGGCGAATACTTCCGGTTCGACGAGGCTCGTCAGGAACTTCGCGGCGAGCGTTCTGGCATCCGCTATGTCGTGGGCTCGCGCGTGCGGGTGCAGGTCAGCCGAGTGGACCTGGATGGTCGAAAGATCGACTTCCGCATGGTGCACGAAGGCGAAGAGAGCGCCGTGATTTCGCGCAGCAGGCGCGACAAGGGGGGCAGCAGAGAAAAGTCAGGGTCTGCGGTGGCAGAGCTCGCCTCCGTGAAAGAGGCAGATCGGGCCGTCAAGGCGGCGACGAAGGCGCGCAAAGGCGCATCATCTGCAGGGAAGAAGACGTCTGCTCACCCTGTTCGCGCGGCCAAGACGTCGGCACGCAAGACCGCTGGCAAGTCACAGCGGCGCAGTTGAGCGCCTGGCCTGAGGCAGGGCCGCCATTGCTTCGATGAGGTCAGCCGCCCGCATCAACGGGCGGTCGCTCTGGTTGGCCGCGTATCCGTGCAGCCAAGTGGCCTGCCTGGTGGCCTGAAGTGCGTCGCACTTTGATACCGACCACAAGCCGCCGATCCATCCGGCCAGTACGTCGCCTGTGCCGGCGGTGGCAAGCGCGGCGCTGCCTGTGGCGTTGATGCTCGGCGCTGTATGGGGCGTTGCGATCACTGAGCCCGAGCCCTTGAGAACGACGACGCACTCGAAGTGTTCGGCGAGTCGCGTCGCCGCAAGGATCCGATCGGCTTGAATATCGGCTGTCGTGGTTGAGAGCAGCCGCGCCGCTTCAAGTGGGTGAGGTGTCATGACCGTTTGCAGTCCCCTCGCGTGCCGTGCCATCAGTTGCTGCTGCAAGGCACCGTCGTACGCCACGGCGTTGAGTGCGTCGGCGTCCAACACCAATTGACCGGCAAGAGCCAGCAAGCGCGGGAGTGCGGCGCGTACTGCGTCTCCGCCACCGCAGCCGCACACCACGGTCGAGTTCTTGAGTGCCTGCGCATCTGATTGCCACCAGTCGTCGCGAAACATGAGTTCGGGTCGGCCGGGGTCGATGCCCGATGCCGTCCGGTCAAGCAGATCGACAAAGACGCGGCCAGCGCCTGCGGCGTGCGCGGCGCGTGCCGCGAGCCAGGCGGCACCGGTCATGCCTTGGGCTCCACCTACAACGGCCACATCGCCAAAGCTGCCTTTGTGCTGTGCATGGCGACGATTCGAGGATTGCGGGGGGCTGGCATACAGGCTGGCAGTTGACGGCGCCGTCGTCTTCGTGCCGAGGTCGTCGAGCCACACCTGGCCAGCATGATCCCGCCCTGTGCCGGTGAACAGACCCGGCTTCAGCGTGAGGAGCGCGAGTGTGTGCGACGCCTGCACGCAGATATCGCCGTACGGCTGACCGGTATCGGGAGCCAGCCCTGAAGGGAGGTCGACGGCGAGGATGGGGCACGCTTGCGCGTTGATCGTTCGGATGCAGGCAGCCAGCGCGCCAGAGGGTGCTCTGGCACTGCCGAGGCCAAGCAGGGCATCGATCACAAGGTCGGGCGTTGTGGTGGGGCGGGGTTGGGGCGTGATGGCAATGCCTGCTGCCTGCGCCCGGGCGTGGGCATCCAGAGCGTCATCAGGCAGTCTTGCTGGATCGGCAAGCAAGGTCAGCTCGACATTGATTCCTAGCGTGTGGAGATGGCACGCAGCCTCCAGGCCATCGCCGCCGTTATTGCCAGGGCCGCAAGCAATCCACGCCGTTCGTGCGTGGGGCGCAAGCGCACGTGCCAGGCGCGCGACGGAGAGGCCGGCGCGCCGCATCAGTTCATGAGGAGCGGATGCGGCGAGCGCTTGTTGTTCGACGCGCCGAGTGCTGGCGGCATCGTGCAAGTCCCAGTCGCCACCATCGAGCGTGATGCGTTTCATGGGTGTTGACGAGGGTGTGGCGGTTGCCTGTCCCGGCCTGCTGCTGACGCTGGCACTCAGTGTCGAAATCGCTCCACACCCAAGCCCTCGGTGTCGATGGCGGCCGAGCGCTGGGAGATCACATCGGCGATCACACGCGCCGATCCGCAAGCCAGTGCCCAACCGCTCGAACCATGGCCCAGGTTAAGCCACACGCCGGGCAGGCCGCTTGCTCCAAGGACGGGCGGCCCGTCGGGGAGCATGGGCCGAGCGCCTTTCCAGACCTGGGCCTGGCTCATGTGCGCAGCACCGGGGTACCAGTCGTTGAGCACCTTATAGAGCGTTTCGAGCGCTGCACGGTTGTGCTGTTGCGGGTTGCCACCCAACTCGGCGCTGCCGGCCACTCTCAGCCTCGATCCGAGGCGGCTGATGGCGACCTTGTATCGCTCGTCCATCACGGCTGAGTGTGGGCCCAGGTCTGGGTGGGCATCCAGCCGGCGCAGAGGCGCTGTGACGGAATACCCGTACACCGGTGCCAGCGGCAGCTTCACGCCGTGTGTCGCCAGGAGATCGGGCGCGCCGAGGGCCGCGCAAACCACGATGGCATCGAAGCTCTGTGTTTCGGGTTCCGGACCGTGTGCCTCGCTCGGCGTACTGTCAGCGCGTGCGGCATCGGCATTGACCCAGGTCGACTCCTCCATCGGTGCGTACATCGATGTGACGGTGGCTGGCTTGCCGGGCTGGATCGATTGAACGGTCGTATGGAAACGGAAGCTTGCGCCCAAGCGCTCGGCTTCATCGCGCATGAGCAGGGCGACCTGGCGGCAGTTGCCGACCTCGTCGCTCGCGAGGTGGATGCCGGCATCCAACTCCGCGTCGGCATTCAGGCCGGGCTCGATGCGACGGCATTGAGCAGCATCGACCAGTTGATGTCGCACGCCCATTTCCTTCAGCATCGACAGCCCATGCTGGGCGGTTGCGGTGTCCTGGGCTGTGCGCAGCAGCACCAGGTAGCCCTCCGCGCGCTCGTAGTCGAGCTGCAGCAGGTGGGTGAGGGCGTTAAGGCGGGTCTTGCTGTACGCCGCCAGGCGCTGCAGCCGCGTGCGGTTCAACTTGTGGGTGTGTTTGCCGCAAGCGCGCCACCAGAGCCACATCCAGCGCAGCGTTCCAGGGCTGAGTTGTGCGTTCAAGCGCACCGGTGCGTGGCGGGCGAACAGGTGTCGAGCCACGTGCCAAGGCATTCCTGGTGCGGCCCATGGCGTCACGTAGCCAGGCGCCACGATGCCGGCGTTGGCAAAGCTCGTCTCGGCAGCGACGCTGCCTCGTCGCTCGAACACGGTCACTTCATGGCCATCGGCCGCGAGCTCATAGGCTGATGTCACGCCGACGATGCCGGCGCCGATCACAGCGACGCGCATCAGTGGATCCTCTCGATGGCTAACAGATGCTCGATGGCGAGTGATACATCGAGCACGGTGTCGTCTTGCATGGCATAGCTCCAGATCATCAGACCGACTGGCATCTGATCGGGTGAATGGCAGGGGAGTGACAGCGCGCACCCATCCAGCATGTTGACGATCGAAGGGTTGCGAAGAAGAAGCGCGTTCGTGGCGAAGAAGGCTTCGTCGCTCGCCAGGCTGGCGATGGTGGGTGCCACTATCGGTACCGTGGGGCTCAGGAGGGCGTCGAATCGTTGGAGCCTCAACCGCATGCGATCGATCCAGCGTTCCCGAGCCGCGCACAGATCTATGTAGTCAGCCGCGCTCATGGATTCGCCGCGGTGTATGCGAGCGGCGACACGCGGGTCGTAATCGGATGGGCGTTCGCGGAGCAGGTGGCGATGCCACGCCCAACTTTCAGCAGCGGAGAATCCGCCGGTAGCGTTCATGGCGGCCAGATCGTCGAGTTCGTTCAAGGAGATCTCTTCGAGGCGCGCGCCACTTTGGCGCAGTGCCGCGAGGGTTTGGTTGAAAGCGGCTGCCACGGTTGCATCAATGCCCGCAAGCAGCTCGGTCGGCACGCCCAGCCGCAGCGTCGAGATCGGGTGAGCGGTGAGATTCACGCGTCGATCAGCGAGCACTTCATGCAGGAGCACCGCATCTCGCACTGAATGCGTGATGGCGCAGGCTGTGTCCAAAGTGGTGGACAGTGGTATGGCTCCCGCGGTGGGCGTGAGGCGAGCCGTGTTCTTGAATCCGACCAGGCCTTGCAGCGCCGCGGGAATGCGAATGGACCCACCGGTATCGGACCCCAATGCCGCCCAGGCCGCGCCTGTCGCGACAGATACGGCCCCGCCGGAAGTGGATCCGCCCGGTATCCGCGGAGTCTGTCCGACGAATGCCGGTGCCGGGTTGGCGGGCGTGCCGAAGTGCGGGTTGATTCCCACGCCCGAGAACGCAAATTCCGTCATGTTGGTGTGCCCGGTCAGCGCCGCGCCGGCGGCTCGCAAGCGGGCCACGGCCGGGCAGTCCGATTCCGACGGTGCGCTCCCCTGCAGGACTTGCGACGCCGCGGTTACCGGTTGGCCGTGCACCGCGAAGAGGTCCTTCACGCTCACGGCAAGGCCGGCCAGTCGCCCAAGGGGTGCTCCGGCATCGAGCATGGTGTCGGCGGTGCCTGCCGCCGCACGGGCCTGTGCGTCGAATCGACGCAGGTAGGTGTGCGTGTTTTCGGGGGATTCCGCGCGCTCGGTGCAGATTGAAAGCGCGTCAGCGGCACGAAGGCGCCGTTCGAGAATGGCGTTGCGGGCGGAAACCAGGTCTTTCAGCATGGAGTGGGGTGAAGGCCTGCTATACTCCGCGGGTTTACCTCAGTGCTCCTCATGTCGAGCGAGCAAAGGTCAACAAATCGCGAATCCGGCTGTTGAAAGGTGTTGCGTTCTCCTTCCCGGAGGGCCGCAATTCAGGCCGGATTCTAGAACCAACCTTTGGAGTTATTCATGTCAGTCACCATGCGTGAGATGCTGGAAGCCGGCGTCCATTTCGGCCACCAAACCCGCTTCTGGAACCCGAAGATGGCCCCGTACATCTACGGCCATCGCAACAAGATTCACATCATCAACCTCGAGAAGACGCAGCCGCTCTTCACGGACGCGATGAAGTTCATTCGCCAGCTGTCCGCCAAACGCGGCACCGTCCTGATGATCGGCACCAAGCGTCAAGCGCGCGAAGTGATCGCCCAGGAAGCCAAGCGCGCCGGCATGCCCTTCGTCGACCAGCGCTGGCTGGGCGGCATGCTGACGAACTTCAAGACCGTCAAGGGTTCCCTGAAGAAGCTGAAGGACATGCAGGCCCAGATCGAGGCCGGCACCGAGATCCGTATCAAAAAGGAAGCGCTGCTGTTCCAACGCGAACTGGCAAAGCTTGAGAAGGACATTGGCGGCATTCAAGACATGAATGCCTTGCCCGACGCGCTCTTCGTCATCGACGTTGGCTACCACAAGATTGCCGTTGCCGAAGCCAAGAAGCTTGGCATCCCGGTGATCGGCGTCGTGGACTCCAACCACTCGCCCGATGGCATCGACTACGTGATCCCTGGCAATGACGACTCCTCCAAGGCTGTCGCCCTGTACGCCCGTGCCGTGGCTGACGCCGTTCTCGAAGGCAAGGCCAACGCCAACAATGAGGTGGTGCAGGCAGTGTCGAGCGAGGGTGACGAGTTCGTGGAAGTCAGCGAGAACGCCTGAGCGAACGCCCCTGCTTCACCGAAACGGTGAGCATCAAAAGGGGCTGCTTCAGCCCCTTTTTTTCAACGTGATTCTGGCGAGCAGCATGCGCTGTTCGCTTCGTCGATAGGAGATTTGAGATGGCTGCAATTACCGCAAGCATGGTCGCCGAACTGCGCGCCAAGACCGATGCGCCGATGATGGAATGCAAGAAGGCCCTGACCGAAGCCGAAGGTGACTTCGACAAGGCTGAAGAACTTCTGCGCGTCAAGCTGGGCAGCAAGGCTGGCAAGGCCGCGTCACGCGTCACTGCAGAAGGCGTCGTGGCGGCGGCTGTTGAAGGCAACACTGGTGCCATCCTCGAAGTCAACTGCGAAACCGACTTCGTCACCAAGAACGACTCCTTCCTGGCCCTGGCCAAGGCCGCGGCAGAGTTGATCGCAAAGCACAACCCGGCCGACATTGCGGCACTGGGTGGCCTGCCGTACGCGCAGGACGGCTTCGGCCCGACGCTCGAGGACGTACGCAAGGGTCTGATCGGCAAGATCGGCGAGAACATGTCGTTCCGCCGCTTCAAGCGCTATGCCGGCGGTGGCAAGTTGGCAAGCTACCTGCACGGCACCCGTATCGGCGTCATCGTGGAGTTCGAGGGCGAAGACGTCCCCGCCAAGGACGTGGCCATGCACGTGGCTGCCATGAAGCCGGTCTCGCTGTCTTCCGCCGACGTGCCGGCTACGCTCATCGAGAAGGAGCGTTCGGTCGCTGCTCTCAAGGCAGCCGAATCCGGCAAGCCGGCCGACATCGTGGCCAAGATGGTCGAAGGGTCCGTCGCGAAGTACCTGAAGGAGGTCAGCCTCCTGAATCAGGTGTTCGTGAAGGCGGCAGACGGCAAGCAAACCGTCGAGCAGTACCTGAAGGGAGCCAAGACCGACGTGATGGGTTTCACCCTCTACGTCGTGGGCGAAGGCATTGAGAAGAAGGTCGATGACTTCGCGGCCGAAGTGGCTGCTCAGGTCGCGGCAGCGAAGGGCGCCTGAGAGAGGCGATCAGCCAGACTGAAAGGGGGGCGCGAACCCCCCGTCTTCGCGGATAGACTGCACCGCACCCTAGACAGCCACCTCTGGAGGTAATCCGCATGCCAGCGTACAAGCGCATCCTGCTCAAGCTCTCGGGTGAGGCCCTCATGGGCGAGGATGCCTACGGCATCAACCGCGCCACCATCGTTCGAATGGTGCGCGAGATTCAAGAGATCACCCAACTGGGCTGCGAGGTTGCTGTCGTCATTGGCGGTGGCAACATCTTCCGCGGCGTGGCGGGTGGGTCGGTCGGTATGGATCGCGCCACGGCTGACTACATGGGCATGCTGGCGACGGTGATGAACTCGCTGGCCTTGGCCGACACGATGCGCCAGGAAGGCATGACTGCTCGCGTGATGTCCGCAATCGGCATCGAGCAAGTCGTGGAGCCTTACGTGCGGCCCAAGGCCTTGCAGTACCTCGAAGAGGGCAAGGTGGTTGTGTTCGCGGCCGGTACTGGCAACCCGTTCTTCACGACAGACACGGCGGCCGCACTCCGCGGCGCAGAGATCGGGGCGGAGATTGTCCTCAAGGCAACCAAGGTCGATGGCGTCTACACGGCCGATCCCCAGAAGGACCCGACCGCCACACGCTATTCGCGAGTGAGCTTCGACGAGGCCATCACACGAAACCTCCAGGTGCTCGATGCCACCGCGTTCGCGCTGTGCCGCGACCAGAAGCTGCCGATCAAGGTGTTCAGCATCTTCAAGGCGGGTGCGCTCAAGCGCGTGGTGATGGGTGAGGACGAGGGCACGCTCGTCCACGTTTGATCTCAGGAGAGTATCGACATGAGCATTGCAGACATTCGCACTACGGCCGAGCAAAAAATGGCCAAGTCAATCGAATCGTTCAAGAGCGAGTTGCAGAAGATTCGCACCGGCCGTGCGCATCCGGGCATCCTGGATCAGGTGCAGGTCGACTACTACGGTTCGATGGTTCCCATCAGCCAGGTGGCCAACGTGTCCCTGCTCGACGCGCGCACGATCAGCGTGCAGCCGTGGGAGAAGGGCATGGGCCAGAAGATCGAGAAGGCGATTCGTGAGTCGGATCTCGGCCTGAACCCTTCCACGCAGGGCGATCTGCTCCGCGTGCCGATGCCCGCGTTGACCGAAGAGCGTCGCCGTGAGCTGACCAAGGTGGTGCGTGGGGCAGGCGAAGACGCCAAGATCGCCGTGCGCAACCTGCGTCGAGACGCGAACGAACAGGCCAAGAAGCTGCTGAAGGACAAGGAAATCACCGAAGACGAAGAGCGGCGCTCGCTCGACGAAGTGCAGAAGCTCACTGACCGCGTGATCGCAGAGATCGATCGGCTGACCTCCGGCAAAGAAGCGGAGATCATGGCCGTCTGATGCGGCCGTCGTCTCTTGAATCTGTCTTGGCGACAAAGCCCTTGAGCACCGAACGACGCGTTCCACGGCACGTCGCCATCGTGATGGATGGCAACGGTCGCTGGGCGAAGAAGCGCTTCATGCCGCGCTTCGTGGGGCACAAGTACGGCGTTGACGCGTTGGTCGGGATCGTCAAGGCCTGCGCTGATCGAGGCATCGAATACGTCACGGTCTTCGCCTTTTCGTCCGAGAACTGGAAGCGGCCCGCGGAAGAGGTCTCTGGCTTGATGGGCCTGGCGATCTCGACGGTTTCGAAGCACCTGACGCGCATGATCGGCGAGGGTGTGCGAATCCGAATCATCGGGGATCGCTCCCACGTGGCCGAATCAGTCCGCGCCGCGCTCGAGCATGCAGAGGAGTCGACTCGCCACAACACGCGCATCAACCTCTCGGTGGCATTCAACTACGGTGGACGGTGGGATGTGCTGCAGGCTTGCCGCAAGGCACTCGCCGATGGCTTGGACCCAGCATCTCTCGATGAGGGTGCGCTGTCGCACTACATGGCGATGAATTTCGCGCCCGACCCGGATCTCTTCATTCGCACGGGTGGCGAGGTTCGCATCAGCAACTTCATGCTGTGGCAGGTTGCCTACTCGGAACTGGTGTTCAGCGATTGTCTTTGGCCTGACTTCGGTGAAGCCGAGCTCGACGCCGCCTTGTCCGACTATGCCCGGCGCGACCGGCGTTTCGGTCTGGTCTCCGCGGCAGATGCTGCGTCCACGACGAGGGCCTGACCCCATGCTCATGCAGCGCGTCATCACAGCGGTCATCCTGCTGTTGGTTCTGTTGCCGACCCTGTTTGCGCCGTCTGCTTGGCCATTCGCCCTGCTGATGTTGGTCATGGCAGGCGCGGCGTCCTGGGAGTGGGGGCGCTTGAATGGCGCATCGCCTTTGGTTTCCGTGCTGCTTGGTGGGGTGGCGGCCGTCGCCTGCGCGTCAGCCATGTGGGCGGGCTGGGTGAGCACGGCTCCGAACGTCACCTGGTGGATTGCCTGCGCGGTCTGGGTGCTCGGGGGCGTCTTCGCGCTGAAGCTTGGCGTTGCGTCCTGGCCCGGGATCCCGCGCGTTGCCCGATGGTTGCTGGGTGTCACGGCCATCTGGATGGCCTGGCTTGCCTTGTCCAGCGCCAAGGTCGCGGGGATCAACTTCCTGCTGTCGATCTTTTGTCTCGTGTGGGTGGCCGACATCGCCGCTTACTTTGGCGGCAAGGCCTTTGGCCGGCGCAAGCTGGCGCCGGCGATCAGCCCAGGCAAGAGTTGGGAAGGGGTTTGGAGCGGCATGCTGGGCGTTCAAGTGCTCGCGTTCTGCTGGATTGGGGCTGACACCTACTGGAACCTGCCTGCGCGCGAGTCAGCGAGCGTTTTCACCACTTTGCTCGCTGCTCTCGGCGCGCCCAGCCTGGTCCTGGCCTTGGTCTTCCTGAGCGCGATGAGCGTGGTGGGCGACCTCGTTGAATCCCTCGTCAAGCGAAGCGCCGGCGCCAAGGACAGCAGCAACCTGCTTCCGGGGCACGGTGGAGTGCTCGATCGTGTGGATGCGCTGCTGCCGGTGTTTCCGATCGCCATGGCGCTCAGCTCGCTCGGTACGCACTGATCGCACACATGTCACTCGCCTCTGGTGCACTTCAGCGTGTCTGCGTTCTCGGCTCGACCGGGAGCATTGGCGTCAACACGCTCGACGTGCTTTCGCGTCATCCGAATCGATTCGAAGTCTTCGCGCTCACCGCGCACAGCCGTGTCGACGAATTGCTTTCGCAATGCCAAACGTGGAAGCCTCGCTATGCAGTGATGACCCATCCGGGCACTGCGAGCACCCTTCGTGACGGCCTGCGCGCTGCGGGCCTGCGCACCGAAGTGCTCGACGGTGCCACTGCGCTGACTGAGCTTGCCGCTCACGCGGATGTGGACGTTGTGATGGCTGCCATCGTGGGCGCGGCTGGCCTGGAGCCGTGTATTGCTGCGGCGCGCGCAGGCAAGCGCCTGCTGCTTGCCAACAAGGAGGCCATCGTCGTGGGTGGCGCGCTCTTCATGCGGGCCGTGAAGGAGGGTGGTGCCACGCTGCTCCCGATCGACAGCGAACATTCGGCCATCTTCCAATGCCTGCCTGAGGACCGATCTTCGTGGGCGAGTCGCATCAATCACATCGTGCTCACCGCATCGGGCGGGCCGTTCAGGCAGCGTGACGTATCGACGCTGCATGCCGTCACGCCAGATGAAGCATGCGCGCATCCCAACTGGGTGATGGGCCGCAAGATATCCGTCGATTCGGCGACGATGATGAACAAGGCGCTGGAGGTGATCGAAGCGCGCTGGCTCTTCGATCTCAGGCCCGAGCAGATCCGCGTCGTGATCCATCCGCAGAGCATCATTCATTCGATGGTGGTCTGCCGTGACAACTCGGTGCTCGCGCAGCTTGGCACGCCGGACATGCGGGTTCCCATCGCCTACGGTTTGTCGTTCCCGGAGCGCATCGAGTCCGGCGCTTCGGTGCTCGACTTCACTCGGATTGCGGGGCTTCATTTCGAGCCCGCCGATATCGGTCGGTACCCCGGTCTGCAACTGGCCTGGGATACCTTGCGTGGGCCTGAAGGATCGACAGCCGTTCTGAACGCCGCAAACGAGGTGGCCGTTGCTGCCTTCCTGGCGGGAACCATTCGCTTCGATCAGATTCACAGCGTCAATGCCCGCACTCTGGACGCTCTCTCTCCTTCTGCCAACGCGTGCAGCTCTGTCGACGGCCTGCTGGCTCTCGACGCCGAATCGCGGCGCATTGCCGAAGGTTTGCTGACCCAAGTCTGATCGGCATGATCACCGTACTGGCATTCCTGCTCACGCTTGGCGTGCTCATCGTCATTCATGAGTACGGGCACTACCGCGTGGCAGTTGCATGTGGCGTCAAGGTGCTGCGTTTTTCTGTTGGCTTCGGCAAGGTGATCTGGCGCCGCCAGCCCCGGCCGGGTGGTACGGAGTTCGTTCTCTCGGCGTTGCCCCTAGGCGGCTATGTGCGGATGCTGGACGAGCGTGAGGGACCTGTGCCTCCCCATGAGCTGCACCTCGCGTTCAACCGAAAGCCGCTGTGGCAGCGCGCAGCCGTGGTCGCCGCCGGGCCAGTTGCCAACCTTCTGCTGGCCGTGTTGCTGTATGCCGGACAGCACTGGATCGGCGTAGATGAACCCAAGGCGCGCTTCGGGGCGCCCGAGGCTCAGAGCCTCGCAGAGCGCGCTGGCCTTCGGTCGGGCGACTGGGTGAGGGCTTTCTCCTATGACGGAGCCCAGTGGGAAGACGTCCGTTCGATGACGGACCTGCGCTGGGAGGTCACACAAGCCGTTCTGCGCGGCCAACGCCTCCACCTTTTGCTGAGCGACGGTGAAGGGCATGGGCAGCGGGTTGCCGTGCTCGATCTGGACAGTCTCGATGCGAAGGATCTGGATGCCGCGACGATGCGCCGCATCGGCCTTGGTGCGCCCTATACGGGCGACGCCGCAGAAATCAGCCGAGTGAAGCCTGGCGGGCCCGCAGCGCTGGCAGGCCTGCGTGAAGGTGACGTGGTCCTGAGCGTCGACGGCGAGCCCATTCGCAGCACGGCGCAACTCCTGGCCACGATCCGCGCGAGCGCCGACCGCGTATCGTCGGCTCCTCTGCATTGGCGCGTTCAACGTGGTGACGAAGCAGTTGAACTCGATGTGCACCCCATGGTCATCCTGGATGGCGACAAGCGCATTGGCCGTATCGAGGCAGGCCTCGGGCGCCCGCCGGAGATGGTTGTGGTGCGCTACGGCGCCTGGGATGGTTTCGCCCAGGCGGTGACCCGTACCTGGGATGCCTCGGCACTGACGCTGCGAATGCTCGGCCGAATGCTGATTGGCGAAGCCTCTCTAAAGAACCTGAGTGGGCCCTTGACGATTGCCGATTACGCCGGTCAATCGGTGCGGCTCGGCCTTGCGTACTACCTGGGCTTTCTTGCCATCGTCAGCGTGAGTCTGGGTGTGCTGAACCTGCTCCCCTTGCCCATCCTCGATGGGGGGCACCTGATGTATTATCTTTTTGAAGCGGTGACTGGGCGGCCTCTCTCGGATGTGTGGCTTGAGCGGCTGCAGCGCGGTGGGGTGGCCATCATGCTCATGATGATGTCACTCGCGCTATACAACGATGTGGCCCGCCTACTGGGCCTGCACTGATTACCGCATGCGCAATCCCCCTCTCTTGTTCTCTCCCCGTTTGCCCTTTTTGCGCCCGACCGTTCTCGCGGTTGCGCTCGCCGGTGCGTTGCAGGTTGGCTCTGCATGGGCGGTTGCTCCTTTCGTCTTGAAGGACATCCGGGTCGAAGGGCTCCAGCGGTCCGATGCCGGTACGGTTTTCGCATCTTTGCCATTTCGGATCGGCGACACCTACACCGACGAGAAGGGGGCGGCCGCACTGCGTGCCTTGTTCGCCACCGGCCTCTTCAAGGATGTGCGCGTCGAAGTCGATGGCGATGTGGTCGTCGTGATCGTCGACGAGCGCTCCGTCATTGCCAACATCGATTTCGTCGGCCTGAAGGAGTTCGAGAAAGACGTCCTCATCAAGTCCTTGAAAGACTTCGGGATCGGCGAAGGCTTGCCCTTCGACAAGGCTCTTGCCGATCGCGCGGAACAGGAGTTGAAGCGCCAGTACCTCACGCGCAGCCTGTACGGCGCCGAGGTGGTGACGACGGTAACGCCGCAAGAGCGCAACCGCGTGAATGTCACGTTCACCGTCACCGAAGGCGGCGTATCCCGGATCAACGAGATACGCATCCTGGGCAACAAGGCCTTTTCGGAAGGCACGCTCAAAGGCCTGTTCGACCTCAACGACGGTAGCTGGTTGAACTGGTACACCAAGGGTGACCGCTATTCGCGCTCCAAGCTGACGGCCGATCTGGAGACGATGCGTGCGTACTACTTGAATCGCGGGTATCTGGAATTCAATGTTGAATCAACCCAGGTGGCGATCTCGCCCGACAAACAGAACATCACGCTCACGATCACCGTCAACGAGGGGCAGCCCTATACCGTGACGGGCGTCCGGCTCGAAGGCGAATACTTCGGCAAGGCGGACGAGTTCAAGTCCCTGGTGAAGATCGAGCCGGGTGAGCCGTACCGCGCCGAGACGGTGGCCGAAACCATCAAGGCCTTTACCGACCGGTTCGGCGCATACGGCTACGCATTTGCTCGCGTCGAACCCCGGCCAGAAATTGACCGCACTACAGGGCAGGTTGTCGTGGTGCTGGTGGCAGAGCCCCAGCGGCGTGTGTATGTCCGTCGCATCAACATCGCCGGCAATAGTCGGACGCGTGATGAGGTGATCCGAAGAGAGTTCCGCCAGTTCGAATCGTCCTGGTACGACGCACGGCGCATCAAGTTGTCGCGCGATCGCGTCGACAGGCTCGGCTATTTCAGCGAGGTGAGTGTCGAGACGAATGAGGTTCCTGGCACCTCGGACCAGGTTGACCTGACACTGACCGTGGTCGAGAAGCCCACTGGCAACATTTCGCTCGGTGCCGGTTTCTCGAGTGCGGACAAGCTTGCCCTGTCCGCTTCGATGAAGCAGGACAACGTCTTCGGCACCGGCAACTATCTCGGTATCGACATCAACACGAGCAAATCTGCGCGCACCCTTGTCATCAGCGCCGTTGACCCGTACTTCACGATCGACGGCATCTCGCGAGCATTTGACCTGTACTACCGGACGCAAAAGCCGATCAACAGCCAGGGCGAAGAGTACGAGTTCGTGACGAAGGGGGCCTCGACCCGCTTTGGTGTGCCGTTCAGCGAGTACGACACCGTGTACTTCGGCATCGGCTACGAGCGTACCGAGATCCGTGGCTCGGTTGGCTTGCCGAACAACTACTGGACCCAGGTCGCCAAGTTCGGTGAGGTGACCGACTCGGTGCCGATCACTGTCGGTTGGACGCGCGATGGCCGGGACAGCGCGCTGGTACCGACCTCAGGGCGCTTCCAGCGCATCAACGCCGAATGGGGTGCCGCCGGCGACACGCGGTACCTGCGGACGAACTTTCAGCTCCAGCAGTTCATCCCCATCACCAAGAAATACACCTACGCGTTCAATGCCGAACTCGGCTATGGAGTCGGCTTGGACGGGAAGCCGTATCCCGTCTTCAAGAACTTCTACGGCGGCGGCCTCGGAACCGTTCGCGGGTTTGACCAGGGCACCTTGGGTCCGGTGGACGCGCTGGGCGGGTATACGGGCGGCAACAAGCGGCTGAACATCAACAACGAGCTTTACCTGCCGATCCCTGGCGCAGGCAACGATCGCACCTTGCGCTTCTTTGCCTATCTCGACGCCGGTAACGTTTGGGGAGAGACGGAAAAGGCCATGGACGACCCATTGCGCGTCTCGGTCGGTCTTGGCCTCAGCTGGATTTCCCCGGTGGGCCCTCTGAAGCTCAGCTACGGCAAGCCGATCCGTTACGTCCCAACAGATAGAATTCAAAAGTTGCAATTCCAGATCGGGACCGCTTTCTAATGAACAGCTCAATCATCAGATTCTTGGTGACTGCCACCTGTTTGATGGTGGCGGCCTGGGGCGCGCAAGCGCAGGAGATGAAGATCGGCTACGTCAACAGCGATCGGGTCTTGCGTGACGCATTGCCCGCTCGTGCGGCGTACACCAAGATCGAAGCCGAGTTCGGCAAGCGCGAGAAGGATCTCAGCGAAATGTCGGCCCGTTTGAAGTCTGCTGCCGACAAGCTCGACAAGGAAAGCGCAACCCTGGCTGAATCCGAACGCGTTCGGCGCCAGCGTGAGCTGGTTGACCAGGACCGCGAGATCCAGCGCAAGCGCCGCGAGTACCAGGAAGACCTGAACCAACGCCGCAACGAAGAGATGGCAGCTCTGGTGGATCGCGCCAACAAGATCATCCGGCAGATTGCCGACCAGGATAAGTACGACCTGATCGTGCAGGAAGCTGTGTTCGCCAGTTCGCGTATCGACATCACCGACAAGGTGGTGAAGGCGCTCAACGCCCAAAGCGGCAAGTGATCGGTGGCTGAGGCCACGCTCGGCGAGATCGCCGCGCATCTCGGCGGTGAACTGATCGGCGACGCAGGGCTGTGTGTCCAGCGCATCAGCCCGCTGGACAGCGCGACGCCCTCCAGCATTTCGTTCCTCTCGAATCAACGCTTCTTGAATCAGCTGACTGCAACAGCGGCAGGCTGCGTGATTGTGTCGCCGGCATTTCGAGACGCGGCCGTTGCACGAGGAGCAGCCCTCGTCGTTCCGGACGCCTATGTCGCATTTGCCAGGCTGACTCAGTGGTGGGCGGCACGTGAGCGCCCGGTGCCGGTGCCGGGGCGGCATGCCTCCGCGGTGATCGACCCGACGGCGTCGCTGGCAGAGGGCGTGAGCATCGGCCCCTTCGTGGTGATCGAAGCGGGTGCCTCTGTCGGTGAAGGCGCCGTGATTGGCGCTCACGGTTTCATCGGGCGCGGCTCAAGCGTGGGCTGTGCTACCCGATTCGCGCCGCGCGTTACGCTCGAGCATGGCTGCCACGTTGGCGACCGCGGCCTCGTACACAGCGGCGTGGTCATCGGCGCGGACGGCTTCGGCTTTGCGGCCAGCCCGCAAGGGGCGGTAAAGATCGAGCAGTTGGGTGGCGTGCGCATCGGCCACGACGTCGAGATTGGCGCCAACACCTGCATCGACAGAGGCGCGCTCGACGACACCGTGCTCGATGACGGAGTGAAGATCGACAACCTGGTCCAGATTGGCCACAACGTGCGGATCGGCAAGCACTCAGCGGTGGCGGGCTGCGCTGGCGTGGCGGGCAGCACCGTGATCGGCTCGCGCTGCATCGTGGGTGGGGCGGCCATGGTCATGGGTCATCTCACGCTTGTGGATGGTGTGATCATCTCGGCGGGCAGCGCGGTCACACGTTCGATCTTGAAGCCGGGAACGTATACCGGCTTCTTCCCCATCGACGACAATGCGGCCTGGGAAAAGAACGCGGCAACGCTGCGTGGACTTCACGCCTTGCGCGAGCGCTTGAAGGCCTTGGAAAAGAAGATTGGCTCACCATGATCGACATTCACCAGATCCTCAAAATCATTCCGCACCGGTACCCCATCCTGCTGGTGGATCGGGTGGTTTCTCTCGAGAAGAACAAGCACATCCTGGCGTACAAGAACGTCAGCATCAACGAGCCATTCTTTGCGGGCCACTTTCCGCACCGACCAGTCATGCCGGGTGTGTTGATGCTCGAGGCACTGGCACAGGCCGCGGCCATTCTTGCGATCGAGACGCTGGAAATTCGCCTCGACGATCAGACCGTCTTTTACTTCGCCGGTATCGATGGCGTTCGTTTCAAGCGCCCGGTCGAACCCGGCGATCAGCTCATGCTCGACGTCACTCTGGAGCGCATGAAGGCGGGCGTGTGCAAGTTCAAGGCACGGGCACTCGTTGGCGAAGAGCTGGCGGTCGAAGCCGAGCTTACTTGCACCATGCGCCGGATCGCCTGATCGAAGGGCTGAGGCATGGCCAACATCCACCCCACAGCCATCGTCGACGCGAATGCTCAACTCGCCGAGTCGGTCAGCGTCGGTCCGTACTCGATCATCGGCCCGCATGTGGTGGTGGGCGAGGGCACGACTATCGGCGCCCATTGCGTGATCGAGGGTCGGACCCGCATCGGCCGCGACAACCGCATCTTCCAGTTCAACTCGATTGGCGCCGTGCCACAGGACATGAGCTACGCCGGCGAGCCGACGTCGCTGGAGATCGGTGACCGCAACACCATCCGCGAGTTCTGCACCATCAACCTGGGTACGCTCAAGGAAGATGGCATCACGCGTGTGGGCAGTGACAACTGGATCATGGCCTACGTGCATGTGGCGCACGACGTTCGCCTGGGGAGCCATACGGTGCTGGCCAACAACGTGACGCTTGCTGGCCACGTGCACGTGGGCGACTGGGCCGTGATCGGTGGGCTGTCGGGGGTGCACCAGTTCGTTCATGTGGGCACCCACGCGATGATCGGCTTCCAGGGGCACGTCGCACAAGACGTGGCTCCATTCATGACCGTGGATGGTTCCCCGCTCGCCGTGCGCGCCGTCAACCTCACCGGCCTGAAGCGACGCGGTTTCAGCGACGAGCGCCAGCGCCTAATCCGGCAGATGCACAAGCTGATGTTTCGCAGCGGTGCGACCCTTGAGCAGGCCAAGTTGGACATCGAGGCGTTGCGCGGGCAGGGCGGTGACGAGGACATCCAGACGATGCTGGGCTTCCTCGCAGCCTCGACCCGCGGCCTGGTGCGCTGAACGGCGTTCATGACTGAGGCGAAAGCGCCACGACTCGGGTTGGTGGCTGGTGAGGCATCTGGCGACCTGTTGGCGGGTCTTCTGCTCGGTGGCCTGCGCGCGCGTTGGCCTGGGATGCAGTCCTTCGGCATTGGCGGGCCACGCATGGCCGAGCACGGCTTCAATGCCTGGTGGCCGCACGAGAAGCTTGCAGTTCGCGGCTATGTCGAGGTGTTGCGTCACTACCGTGAGTTGGTCGGCATCCGTCAGTCGCTCGGAGATCGCTTGCTGAGCGAGCGGCCAGATGCATTCATCGGGGTCGATGCTCCCGATTTCAATCTGGGGCTCGAGACACGGCTGAAGGCTGAAGGCGTCAAGACGATTCACTTCGTGAGCCCCTCGATCTGGGCCTGGCGCGCCAAGCGGATCGAGAAAATCCGTGCCGCTGCCGATCACGTGTTGTGCATCTTCCCGTTCGAGCCGGCCATATACGAGGCGCAAGGCATTCCGGCCAGCTACGTGGGGCATCCGCTCGCGGATGCCATCCCGATGGACGTTCCGCGCGACGCGGCTCGCCACAAGCTCGGCTTGCCCGAGGACGCGCACGTGGTGGCGCTGCTGCCTGGCAGCCGCCGCTCAGAAATCGAGTACGTGGCGCCAAGCATCCTGGCCGCGGCTGCAACCATGAAGCGTGAGAGACCCGAGCTGCATTTCGTTCTGCCGATCGTCCCGGGATTGCGCAGCCTCGTTGAGCCGCTGGTTTCCACACACGCCCCGTCTGCGGGGATCGCGTTGCTCGACGGACAATCGCACGAGGCCCTGGCGGCCTGCGATGTCACCCTGATCGCCAGCGGCACGGCTACGCTGGAAGCGGCGCTCTTCAAGCGGCCCATGGTCATCACGTACACGATGAACTGGATCAGCTGGCAGATGATGAAGCGCATGGGTTACCAACCCTGGGTCGGTTTGCCGAACATCCTGCTGGGTGAGTTCGCCGTGCCCGAGTTGCTCCAGGGCGACGCGACGGCGCCGAAACTCGCGCGCGCGGCCTTCGAGTGGTTGGACAATCCGCAGGCCGCCGCAGCCCTTGGCGAGCGATTCGTCACGCTGCACGAGCAACTTCGCCGCAACACCGCCCAGGCCGCCACCGATGTCATCGAGAAGGTTCTCAATGCCTGAACAGCTCGGCCTGAGGTTTGAGGTCCAGGGCCTAATCGCCGGGGTGGATGAGGCCGGGCGCGGCCCCTTGGCCGGTCCTGTGGTCGCGGCCGCGGTGATCCTCGATGATCTGCAGCCCATACGGGGGTTGAACGATTCCAAGAAGCTCTCCGAAGCCAAACGCGAGCATCTCTACGACGAAATCCGGGCCAAGGCCTTGTGCTTTGCAGTGGCCGAGGCATCGGTGGAAGAGATCGACACACTGAACATCCTCCAGGCGACCATGCTGGCCATGCGGCGCGCGGTGGAGGGTTTGCGTCTCAAGCCTGCCAAGGTGCTTGTCGATGGCAATCGCTTGCCGGTGCTCAAGGTGTCGGCCGAAGCCATCGTGCAGGGTGATGCCAAGATCAAGTCGATCTCTGCGGCGTCGATCCTGGCCAAGGTTCACCGCGATCGCCTTTGCATGGTGCTGCACGCGCACCACCCGCAATACGGGTTCGATGGTCACAAGGGCTACCCCACGCCTGAGCACCTGGCGGCCCTGCGCGCGCACGGCGCCTGCGCGTACCACCGTCGCTCGTTCGCGCCCGTGCGCGAGGTACTTGGCAGCCTCTGAACATGGCGGCCGCCATCAAGTCGGTCACCTCGCGTGACAACCCCTTGCTCGTCCGGCTGCGCAAGCTGGCCGCCGACCCGGCCGCCTATCGAAAGCTCGGCGAGATCTGGCTGGAAGGCGACCATCTCTGCTCCGCCTATCTCAAGCGCGGCGGCGTCGCCCCGCAGGCAGTGATCACCGAGGCGGCCTGGGAACGGCCGGAGATGCGCGAACTGGCCTCGCAAGCGGGGGCGGTCGCCGTCGTCTCGGAGGCACTGATGGCCGGCCTGAGCACCCTCGAGTCACCTGCTCCGCTCGCATTCGCGCTCCCCTGGGCCGGCGCGGGTGACTTGCGCCCCGGCGCTGCGACCGTCGTGCTCGATCGCCTGCAGGATGCCGGCAACGTGGGTGCGGTGATCCGCAGCGCAGCAGCATTTGGCTTTGCGCAGGTGGTCGCCCTCAAGGGCACGGCCGCGCTCTGGTCACCAAAGGTATTGCGGGCAGGCATGGGGGCGCATTTCGGGCTCCACCTGGTGGAAGCGGCAGATCTGGCGCAACTCGACGCCATCGGTGTGCCCTTGCTCGCCACGAGCTCGCACGCCGATCAGGCGATCCAGCAAGTGGCGCTGCCCTGGCCCTGCGCCTGGGTGCTGGGTCACGAGGGGCAGGGCGTGTCGACCGCGTTGATGGAGCGCTGCGCGCAGGCACTGCGCATCCCGCAGCCGGGCGGGGAAGAATCGCTCAACGTGGCGGCCGCCGCGGCCGTCTGCCTGTACGAGTCGGCGCGGCAGCGGGCGGCGCCTTAGGCCTCAGTACATCAGGCGATCGGGCCGGATGTCGCGCAGGATCGTGGTTGCGATCTCTTCGATCGACTTGTGCGTGGACGAGAGCCACGAGATGCCTTCGCGGCGCATCATCGCTTCGGCTGCGGCCACCTCCTGGCGGCAGTTGTCGAGGCTGGAGTACTTGCTGTGCGGGCGCCTCTCATGCCGGATCTCGGCCAGTCGCTCCGGGGCGATGGTGAGCCCGAAGCATTTCCCCTTGTGCGGCGCCAGGCTGCGCGGAATCTCATCGCGCTCGAAGTCTTCAGGGATCAGCGGGTAGTTCGCCGCCTTGATCCCGTGCTGCATTGCCAGGTAGAGCGAGGTAGGTGTCTTGCCGCTACGGCTTACGCCGACCAGGATGACATCTGCCTGTTCGAGGTTCTTGGCTGACTGGCCGTCGTCGTGGGCCAGCGAGAAGTTGATGGCTTCGATGCGGTCGGTGTATTCCTGGCTCTTGGACACGTCCGCAAACCGCCCCACGCGGTGGTTCGACTTGACGCCGAACTCCGCTTCAAGCGGCTCGATGAAGGTATTGAACATGTCCAGCACGAAGCCCCTGCTGTCCTTCAGGATCTGCAGCAATTCAGGCTCGACCAGGGTGAGGAACACGACCGGGCGCACGCCTTCGAGATCAGCCGAATGGTTGATCTCGCGAACCACCTGATGGGCCTTGTCGGCGGTGTCAACGAACGGCCTGCGCACGTGCCGCGGCTTGCCCGGGAACTGCGCCAGGATCGAGTTGCCGAAAGTTTCAGCGGTGATGCCAGTGCCGTCTGAAACGAAGTAGACCGTGCGGTTTGGCATGGTTCCGGGCCAAAGTCATAGGATGTCCGATCATAGGCAATCACCCGTAGAATGAAATCGACGTTTCCCAGCTAACCACCATGCAGCCGCCTGCTCCATTTAAAGAATGCATCGCGCAGCGGGCCGCAACGCAAACGCTTGAGCCGCCTTTCGGCTCGCGACTGGCCTGGGAACCCCCGGTTTTGCAACATCACGGAGTTTTCCCATGTCAACCACAAACCCGGCGACCGCCCTGGTCGTACCGTTTGAACATCTGAGGATGACTGACGTCGAGACCGTAGGCGGCAAGAACGCCTCGCTCGGCGAAATGATCAGTCAGCTGGCTGCGTCCGGGGTGCGGGTGCCTGGCGGTTTCGCCACCACGGCCCACGCATTCCGCCGTTTTCTGGCGCACGACGGTCTGGCCGACAAGATCAATGCGCGGCTTGCTGCCCTCAACACCGAAGACGTGCGCGCGCTTGCCCAGGCGGGTGCGGAGATCCGCAAATGGGTTGAAGACACCCCGTTCCCGGCCGACTTGCAGGCTGCCATCACGACGGAGTTCGCCAAGCTGACTGCGAGCAGCCCTGGCGCGTCGTTCGCCGTGCGCTCCTCGGCGACCGCCGAAGACTTGCCCGACGCGAGCTTCGCCGGCCAGCAGGAGACCTTCCTCAACGTGGTCGGCATCGACGACGTGCTGCACAAGATGAAAGAGGTGTTCGCGAGCCTCTACAACGACCGTGCGATCAGCTACCGGGTGCACAAGGGCTTCGCGCACACCGATGTGGCGCTGTCGGCGGGCGTGCAGCGCATGGTGCGCTCCGACGTCGGCGCTGCTGGCGTCATGTTCACCATCGACACCGAGAGCGGCTTCAAGGACGTGGTGTTCATCACCTCGAGCTATGGACTGGGTGAGACGGTGGTGCAGGGCGCCGTGAACCCCGATGAGTTCTACGTGCACAAGCCATCGTTGAAGGCGGGCAAGGCGGCCGTGATTCGCCGCAACCTGGGCTCCAAGCTGATCAAGATGGAGTTCGCCACGCCTGAAGAGAAGGCAGCCTCAGGCAAGCTCGTCAAGACGGTCGATACCGCCACCGAGCAACGCAACCGCTACTCGCTCACCGATGCCGACGTCACCGAGCTGGCGCAGTACGCGCTCATCATCGAGCAGCACTACGGCCGCTCGATGGACATCGAATGGGGCAAGGACGGCGCTGACGGCAAGCTCTACATCCTGCAGGCGCGCCCCGAGACGGTGAAGAGCCAGCAAGAGGGCAAGGCCGAGCAGCGCTACAAGCTGAAGGGCACCGGCACCGTGCTGGCCGAAGGCCGCGCCATCGGCCAGAAGATCGGCACCGGACCCGTGCGCATTGTGCACAGCCTGGCCGAGATGGATACGGTGCAACCCGGTGACGTGCTCGTGACCGACATGACCGACCCCAACTGGGAGCCGGTGATGAAGCGCGCCGCCGCCATCGTGACCAACCGCGGCGGGCGCACCTGCCACGCGGCCATCATCGCGCGCGAACTCGGCATCCCCGCAGTCGTGGGCTGCGGTGACGCAACCGACACCTTGAAGGACGGGGCGCTGGTGACAGTCGCATGCTCCGAAGGCGATACCGGCTACATCTACGACGGCCTGCTCGAGACCGAAGTGACCGAGGTCGAGCGCGGCGAACTGCCGTACTGCCCGATCAAGATCATGATGAACGTGGGCAACCCGCAGCTGGCCTTCGACTTCGCGCAAATGCCCAACAGCGGCGTGGGCCTCGCGCGGCTCGAGTTCATCATCAACAACAACATCGGCGTTCACCCGAAGGCGATCCTCGACTACCCCAACATCGACAGCGATCTCAAGAAGGCGGTGGAGTCGGTGGCGCGCGGGCACGCCTCGCCGCGTGCGTTCTATGTCGACAAGCTGACCGAAGGCATCGCCACCATTGCGGCTGCCTTCTGGCCCAAGCCGGTGATCGTGCGGCTGTCGGACTTCAAGAGCAACGAGTACCGCAAGCTGATTGGCGGTTCGCGTTACGAGCCCGAGGAAGAGAACCCGATGCTGGGCTTTCGCGGCGCATCGCGCTACGTCAGTGAAGGTTTCGGCGAAGCGTTCGCGATGGAGTGCGAGGCTCTCAAGCGCGTGCGCAACGACATGGGCCTGAACAACGTCGAGATCATGGTGCCGTTCGTGCGCACGATCGGCCAGGCCAAGCGTGTGACGGAGATGCTGGCCGAGAAGGGCCTCAAGCGAGGGCAAGACGGCCTGCGCATCATCATGATGTGCGAGGTACCGAGCAATGCCGTTCTGGCTGAGCAGTTTCTCGAGTACTTCGACGGCATGTCGATCGGCTCGAACGACCTGACCCAGCTCACCCTGGGCCTCGACCGCGATTCGGGCATGGAGATCCTCGCGCAAGACTTCGACGAGCGCGATCCGGCGGTCAAGGCCTTGATCTCGCGCGCCATTGCTGCCTGCCGTGCGGTCGGCAAGTACGTCGGTATTTGCGGCCAGGGCCCGAGCGACCACCCCGACTTCGCGGATTGGCTCGCTGCCGAGGGCATCGTTTCGATCTCGCTCAACCCCGACACTGTTGTCGACACCTGGCGGCGTCTGGCGCGGCGTTGAGCCCTGACGCGGGTTGTTGAGGATGGCGCCGGCACGGCCCGGCGCTTGAGAATCGCCCCCGACCATGGGGCAACTCGACGACCCGCGCGCCGCCTATTGGCGCAAGACCTTGAGAATCACCGCCGCACTGCTGTGCGTGTGGGTTCTGGTCACGTTCGGCGGCGTCTTCTTTGCACGTGATCTCGCCTTCAGTTTCTTCGGCTGGCCTTTCAGCTTCTGGGTCGCGGCACAAGGCGCGCTGCTGGTGTACCTGGCGCTCATTGGCTACTACGCCTGGGCGATGAACCGGCTCGATGCCACGCTGGAGAGCGACGAGACCCATGGTTGACGTGCCTCAGATCGCGTTCACCCGGCGGCTCCATCGGATCTACGGCGGCTACCTGCTGGCGTTGCTGTGCTTCATCGCGGCGCTGTCCGGGCTCGAGATGCTGGGGGTCTCGCGCCGCTGGATCGGTGCGATCTTTCTGCTGTCTACGGTGCTGCTGTACGCCGGCATCGGCGTGATGAGCCGGACGACGAATGCCGACGACTACTACGTCGCGGGGCGGCGAGTGCCGGCTGTCTACAACGGCATGGCCACGGCGGCCGATTGGATGTCGGCGGCATCTTTCATCAGCCTGGCCGGCACGATGTACCTGCAGGGCTACGCTGGCTTGGCCTTCATCCTGGGTTGGACGGGGGGCTACTGCCTTGTTGCGCTGTTGCTGGCGCCCTATCTGCGGCGGTTCGGGGAGTACACGATCCCGGACTTTCTGGGTGAGCGCTACGGCAGCCATTGGCCGCGCCTGGTGGGAGTCGTGGCCGCCATCCTCTGCTCGTTCACCTACGTCGTCGCGCAGATTTACGCGATCGGGCTGATCACGGCGCACCTCACCGGGGTGGCGTTCGAGATCGGGATATTTCTCGGACTGGGCGGCGTGCTCGTGTGCTCCTTCCTGGGGGGGATGCGGGCAGTCACGTGGACACAGATTGCGCAGTACACGGTCATCATCGTCGCCTTTCTCGTGCCGGTGTTCTGGCTGTCGATCAAGCAGACCGGCGTGCCATTTCCGCAGGCGATCTACGGCGCTCAATTGGAGAAGGTGACAGCGCGAGAACAGGTGTTAAGCACCGACCCGAAGGAGCTCGAAGTCATTGCGCTCTACGAAATGCGGGCGCAGGAGTACGCCGAGAAGCTCAAGGATGTGCCTGCGGCGCTGGCGCGCGAGCAACAGACGGCGCGACAGCGGGTGAGCGACTTGCGTGCCGCTGACGCCGCGCTTGCGCAGGTGCAAGCCGCCGAGAAGGCCCTGCTGGCGCTCCCGCGCGACGTCTCGTCGGCGCGCCGCATGTGGGAACAGGCCAAGTCCAGCAACGAATCACGAGCCCAACCGCTGGGCGGTCTGCCGCCCCATGCATTGCCGTTTGCGGGTGACCCGCAGGGAACGGAGGCCGGGCGTCGAGATTTCAATGATTCGCGCCTTAACTTCATGGCTCTGGTGTTCTGCCTCACTATTGGCACCGCGGCCTTGCCACACCTCCTGATGCGCAGCTACACGACGCCTTCCGTGCGGCAGGCGCGGCAGTCGGTGACGTGGTCGCTCTTCTTCATCTTGCTGCTCTACCTGTCGGCCCCGGCCTTGGCAGTGCTCGTGAAGTTCGAGGTGTTCAACGTGCTGGTGGGGACACCGTTCGACCAACTGCCGGCGTGGATCGCCAACTGGTCGAAGGTCGACCCGGGCCTGCTGTCGGTGCACGACATCAACCGCGATGGCATCTTGCAACTGGGCGAGATCCGGCTCGGCTCCGACATGGTCGTGCTGGCCACTCCCGAGATCGCGGGGCTGCCATTCGTGGTCTCGGGCATGGTGGCTGCCGGGGCCTTGGCGGCGGCGCTGTCGACGGCGGACGGGCTTCTGCTGACCATCTCCAACGCGCTGTCGCACGACGTGTACTTCAAGATCATCGACCCGCAGGCATCCAACGGTCGCCGGGTGACGGCCTCGAAAATGCTGTTGCTGGTGGGGGCGCTGGGCGCTGCAGCGGTTGCCGCGCAGAAGCCGGCGGACATCGTGTTCCTGGTCTCGGCAGCGTTCTCTCTGGCGGCTTCTGCGCTCTTTCCGGCGCTGGTGCTCGGCATTTTCTGGAAGCGCGCGACTGCGAGTGGCGCTGTGCTGGGAATGAGTGCCGGGATGCTGGTCACCATCTACTACATGGCGCGCAACGAAGCTTGGATCCGTGAAGCTTTTGGCATCTCGATGCCGATCCAGCTCTGGTTCGGCATCCAGCCGATCTCTGCCGGTGTGTTCGGCGTACTTGCCGGGTTCCTCGGTCTGGTCATCGGCAGCCTGCTCAGCGCGCCCGGCGGAGCGCGCGCCCAGAGCTTCGTCGACGGCATCCGCTTGCCGAGGTGAGCGCCCTGGCGGGGGAGGGTCGTTTCGGAGTAGAATCGCAGGCTCACCTTGCCACACCCGGTTGATCGGGCTTCTCAGCAGCAGCTGATTGCCTGTCACAGACGCCTACGGGGTGGCTGCCCTGAAAGCCCGTCGATGTCCGGCGGGACACAGGAAACCAGAAGGAGTCTCAATGCGTCATTACGAAATCATCCTGCTCATCCATCCGGATCAGAGCGAACAGGTTCCGGCCATGCTGGAGCGCTACAAGGGCATCGTCACCGCCGGTGGTGGCAAGGTGCACCGAGTGGAAGATTGGGGCCGCCGCCAAATGGCTTACCTGATCCAGAAGCTCGCCAAGGCCCACTACCTGTGCATCAACATCGAAGCCAGCAAGGAAGTCCTCGCCGAGCTCGAAACGGGTTTCCGTTTCAACGATGCCGTCCTGCGTCACCTGACCGTCGTCAAGAGCAAGGCCGAGACCGGCCCCTCGGTGATGATGAAGTCGGTCGAGAAGGAAGATGCCCGCAAGGCAGCTCAGCAACAGGAGGCTTCGGCCTGACGCCGAAGTGCCCGGCGCTTCACACGCCTGAGGCGGCATGAACCGCGTGGTTCTGTCGGCCCAGATGGTGGAGCGGGGCGCGATGCGATACACCCCCGCCGGCCTGCCGGCCTGCGATCTCGGCCTCAAGCACGAGTCGCAAGTCAGCGAAGCCGGACAACCCCGCAAGGTCTCCCTGGAGATGCGCGCGGTGGCCATCGGGGAGATCGCGCAGCGCTTGGCCCGGCTGGAGATCGGAGCGGCTGGCACCTTTGCCGGCTTTCTGACCCACCAGCGAAACGGCCGCGGCACTGTTCTGCATGTGACTGAATTCGAGTGAGCCAGAACCCAACCGTTCTTCGCTCAATGTTTGTTCCGGATAGATATTCAAGTGAGGTGAAATATGCCCCCGCCACGTGGTAAAGGTCGGTTCTCGAAGGACCGCAAGCCCAAGCGCAACCAACAATCCCTGCTGTTCCGCCGCAAGCGCTTCTGCCGCTTCACGGTGACCGGCGTCGAAGAGATCGACTACAAGGACATCGACACGCTGCGCGACTTCATCGGCGAAAACGGCAAGATCACGCCGGCCCGCCTGACGGGTACGCGTGCGTTCTTCCAGCGCCAGCTGACCACCTGCATCAAGCGCGCTCGCTTCCTGGCGATGCTGCCTTACAGCGACCAGCACAAGGTCTGAGGAGCAACGACATGCAAGTGATCCTGCTGGAAAAAGTCGCCAACCTCGGCAACCTTGGCGATGTCGTCAAGGTCAAGGACGGCTACGCACGCAACTTCCTGATCCCCACGCGCACGGCTCGCCGTGCCACCGAGGCCGCGATCAAGGAATTCGAAGCCCGTCGCGCCGAACTCGAGAAGGCTGCCGCTGAAAAGCTGGCTGCTGCTCAAGCTCTGGGCGAGAAGATGAACGGTCGCACCGTCCACATCACGCAAAAGGCGGGTGTCGATGGCCGTCTGTTCGGCTCCGTCACCAACTTCGACATTGCCGAAGCGCTCACGCGCATCGACTTCAAGGTCGCCAAGGCTCAGGTTCGCCTGCCCAATGGCCCGCTGAAGACCGTTGGCGAGCACGTCGTCAATGTGGCTCCGCACACCGATGTGGTGGTCGAGGTCAAGGTGGTCGTCGTCGGCGAAACCGACTGATCATCGAAGTACGAGCGACTGCGGTTTACCCGCAGTCTGCGACGAAGGGTCGGCTCTGCCGGCCCTTTTTCATTGGTGGTATCGCATTTCCACCTGAAGCCCCCCGCTTATCCCCAGCCTTGTCCACAGCCGTGGCGCGAGGCGTTCGTATGATCCCGCGATGGCCGCAGTCTTCTCCAGCAACGAACTCCCAGGTGCTTCCCGTCCCGACGACGAGGTTGCTCGCCTGCGCATCCCTCCGCACTCGATCGAGGCCGAGCAGAGCGTGCTGGGGGGCTTGCTGATCGACAACAGCGCCTGGGATCGCGCGGGGGACCTGCTCAACGACAGCGACTTCTATCGCCATGAGCATCGCCTCATTTACGCCGCCATTGGTGGCTTGATCAATGCCGCCAAGCCGGCCGACGTGATCACCGTCTTCGAGCAGCTGCAAAGCCTTGGCAAGGCCGAGGACTGCGGCGGTCTCGTCTACCTCAATGCGCTGGCGCAGAGCGTGCCCAGTGCGGCCAACCTGCGCCGCTATGCCGAGATCGTTCGCGAGCGGGCAGTGCTTCGAAAGCTGGTGGCAGTCAGTGACGAGATCGCCACGGCGGCTTTCAACCCGCAAGGCCGGCCGGTGCCGCAGATCCTCGACGAGGCCGAGAGCAAGATATTCAAGATCGGTGAAGAGGGATCTCGGTCGCGCCAGGGCTTCATCAGCATGGACACCCTGGTGGTCCAGTTGATCGACCGCGTGAACGAGTTGCACGAGAACGGCGCCGAGGAAGTCACAGGCGTGCGCACCGGTTTCTACGACATGGACAAGATGACCGCCGGCCTGCAGCCCGGCGATCTGATCGTTCTGGCGGCGCGACCATCAATGGGCAAGACCGCCTTCGCGTTGAACATCGCCGAGAACGTCGCGGTCAACGAAGGCCTGCCCGTGGTGGTGTTCTCGATGGAAATGGGTGCGGCGCAATTGGCGCTGCGTATGGTCGGCTCGCTCGGTCGCATCGACCAGGGCCACCTGCGCACCGGCAAGCTGCAGGACGATGAATGGGGCCGCCTGTCCGAGGCCGTCGAGAAGCTCGGCAAGGCAGCTGTGTTCATCGACGAGGGATCGGCCCTGAGCCCCAGCGAACTGCGGGCCCGCGCACGCCGCCAAGCACGGCAATGCGGCCAGCTCGGGTTGATCGTGGTCGACTACCTGCAGCTCATGAGCGGCAGCGGTGGCGGCAGCGAAGAAAACCGGGCCACGGTGATCGGCGAGATCTCGCGGGGCCTGAAGTCGCTGGCCAAGGAGCTCAAGTGCCCTGTGATCGCGTTGTCGCAGCTCAACCGGAGCGTTGAAACCCGCACCGACAAGCGCCCGATGATGAGCGACCTTCGCGAGTCCGGCGCCATCGAGCAGGATGCCGACGTGATCATGTTCATCTACCGGGACGACTACTACATGAAAGAGCAGTCGAAGGAACCCGGCGTAGCCGAGATCATCATCGGCAAGCAACGGAATGGCCCCACCGGGACGGTGAAGCTGGCCTTCCTCAAGCCGTTGACCAAGTTCGAGAACATGGCGCCGGGTAGTTCCGGCGGCGACTTCTACTGATCGACGGCGTTCCGCCGCGGGTGCTGTGGCAGGCCGAATCCGGTCGGAGCGAGGCTCCGTGTTTGCCCTAGCTCCACGCGTCTGAGCAAAACATTCGCGCGTACGGGCAATACGCGTTGGGGGAGGGCGCACACCATCGCCCCCTGCCGAGGCCAGGATTCTGGCCGGCAGAACCCGACGACAACAGGAGACTCGCATGAACCGCCACCTCTTCGGCGCCTTGACCTGCGCCGCACTCATCGGCGCATCCGCCTCTGCCGGCGCCGCCGGCACCTACGCCGCCACCAAGTACCCCATCGTTCTCGGCCATGGCCTGATGGGCTGGGACACCATGGTCGGTATCGACTACTGGTATGGCATCACCGGTGACCTGCAGCGCAACGGCGCGAAGGTCTACACGACCAAGGTTTCGGCCGTCAATTCGTCCGAGGTGCGCGGTGAACAGCTGCTGGCGCAGGTGAACACCATTCTCGCGATCACCGGCGCGCAGAAGGTGAACCTCATCGGCCACAGCCAAGGCAACCAGTCGACGCGCTATGTGGCAGCAGTGGCGCCGCAGAAGGTGGCGTCGGTCACGTCTGTCAGCGGTACCACGGGAGGCTCGCCTGTGGCCGACGTCATTGCGGGCGTGGCGCCAGGCGGCAGCTTCACCAACGCGGTCTTGAATTCCGTCGTGTCCGGCCTGGGCCAGATCATCGACCTGCTCTCGGGCAGCTCGGGCCTGCCGGCCGACGGCAATGGCGTGCTGAGTTCGCTCACGACAGCGGGGGCCGCCAATTTCAACCGCAACTTCCCGCAGGGTGTCCCGACGACCCGTTGCGGCCAAGGCGCCGCGGTGGTGAACGGCGTGCGCTACTACTCGTGGAGCGGCACCTCGCCGATCACCAACCTGCTCGACCCGGGTGACTACGCGCTGTCCTTGACGGCGCTGGCCTTCAAGGGGCAGCCCAACGACGGCCTGGTCGGGCAGTGCGACAGCCACCTCGGCGTGGTGCTTCGCAGCAACTACGGGCTGAACCACATCGACACGATGAATCACTTCTTCGGCGTGACGGGCTTCACCGACCCGGTGGCGCTGTACCGGCAGCACGCCAACCGCCTGAAGCTCGCCGGCCTTTGATCGGGGCACAGCGATGAAGCACGCGCAGATCCTTCGGATCGATGCGTCGCGGCGCCGCCTGTGGGTCGGCGGCGCCATCGTCGTGTTGGCGACGCTGGCGCTGTGGGCCTGGGGTGGCCGCCGCGAGGCAGCCGCTCCGCCCACTGTGGCCCATGCCGACTCGGCCGGCGTGGATGTGTGGTTGCGCGCCGGCACCTCGGGCGCGGTGGTGGACGAAGCACAGTCCGTCTTCCGCACCGGCCTCGAGATGTTGCCTGCGTCGCTGCAGGGCACCGAGATCGCGGGTGAGCTGGCCATGGACGAACGCGGCAACTTGAAGCCCACCCGGGGCTTGCGGCTGATGTTCGATTACTTCCTTTCGGCCAGCGGCGAAGAACCCGACGCGCGCCTTCGCGATCGCGTGCGGGCCCACCTGGGCCGCCTCGCGGCGGGTGCGCCGGCAGGCACGCAGGCGCTTGCGCTCTTCGACAGCTATGTCGACTACAAGAGGGAGCTTGCGCGCAGTCTGTCGGGCGCGAGGGCGACGACCTTGGCCGAGTTGCAGGGCCGATTGGCCACGGCATCGGCACTGCGAGCGCGCCACTTTCAGCCCGAGGTGGCAACTGCCTTCTTTGCTGACGACGAGGCCTACGATCGGCACAGCCTGAACAAGGTCGCGATCCTGAACGATGCGAGCCTGACGCCTGTGCAGAAGGCGGCGCGAATGGCCGAACTGCAGGCCTCACTGCCGGCATCTGTGCGCGAGCAGATGGGCATCGTCGAAACAGTGCAGACGCTGGACGAACTCACCACGGCGTGGCGAGAGCGGGGTGGCAACGCGGGCGAACTGCACGAGATCAGGGAAACCCTGGTGGGCCGCGACGCCGCCGATCGCCTCGAAACACTGGATCGCGAAACCTCTGCGTGGGATAGTCGCGTGGCTGCCTACCTGCAACGGCGCGCGGAGATCTTCGCTGACGCGAGCCTGGCCGAAGCGACGCGCTTCCAGCAGGTCGAGGCGCTGCGCAACGAGGCCTTCATCGGTGGCGAGCGCATCCGCATCGAGTCGATCGAACGTATCAAGGAGTCGAACGCCCGTGACGCTTCCTCGGCCTCTCGACCTGCCGCTCCCGGTTGACGACGCCGGCCCGCACGTCGCTCACCCCGCAGGCTCGCATGCTGCCAACGAGGTGCTGCCGGGTCGGCGCACCGCGCGCGAACTCGTGGCTCCCCGGGTGTTGAACGTTCACGTGGGTTACTGCAGGGCCGTGCTCGCATACCTGCGCCAGCAGGGCGTCGACCCGGCGGGTGTGTACGCCGCGTCGATCCTGCAACGCATCGAGCGCGCAGACACCGTGCCGGCCATCGCGCTCGATGAGTTCCACGCGGTGCTCGACCTGGCCGAACAGCGTCTTGGCGACCCGGGTATCGCGCTGAAGGCGTCGGAATTCATCCAGACCTACGAAGGCGGCGTGCTCGGGTTCGCGTTGATGACCAGCCCGTCGATCGCCGAGGTCGGTGCCCTGCTCGTGCGCTTCCAGCGCCTGTTCAGCAATGCCTACCGCGTGAAGGCCTCGCTCGACGACCGCCAATTCGAGATGCGGCTCGTGGCGACCAGCGACACCGTGTCGCCGCGGCTCGCCCATCTGCTGATGGGTGGGTGGGTCTGGCGTGCCCGCTGGTTGACCGGCGAGCCCGAGGTGAGCTTCGACGCTCGCTTCGAGGGGTCGCCGCTCGCCGACATGGCCACCTACAAGCGCTGCTTCGGGGGCCGGGTGAGTTTTCACAGCCCCATCACTGCCGTGCGGGCGGCGAGCGACTATTTGTCGTTGCCGGTCCGGCAGCATGATCCGTGCGTCAACAGCGTGCTGCGCGCCCAAGCCGCGGCCGAACTGGATCGAATCGATGGCGGCGCCACGACCGTGCTGGGCCGACTGCGCCGCCGGCTACGCGAGCGGCTGGGTACCGGAGCTTTGACGCTCGAAGCCCTGGCGGCCGACCTCGATATGGCGCCGCGCACCTTGCAGGGTCGTCTCGAAGAGCACGGCCTCACGTTTCGCGCATTGCTCGATGGCATCCGCGAGGCGCAGGCCAAGTTGCACCTGGCCGAGCCGCAGGTGAGCCTGAGCGAGATCGCGTTGGCCCTGGGCTTTGCCAATCAGTCGGCGTTCCAGCACGCGTTCAAGCGATGGACGGGGCTCACGCCGGGCGACTGGCGTCGGCGCCACAACGGGCGTTGATGGAAGCTGTACGTGTATACAGTGTTTGATGCATACTGGCGCCTACCGAGCGCGCCAGATGAACCACCAGCCAGCCGACAAACCCAAGCACACCGGGCAAGACGCGCTCAAGGGGCGCGGCACGGGCTGGAGCATCCTTCACCGCTTCGCAGGTCAGGGGTGCGAGGAGTTCGACGACGGCTGGGGTACGGTGGACCAGATGGCGCAAGAGGCGCACCTGCCGCGCGAGACTCAGATCATCGAGGAGCACGCCAAGTCGGTTCTCGCGTCGAACGACTCGCCTGATATCAACTTCGACCTCTCGGTGAACCCGTATCGCGGCTGCGAGCACGGCTGCATCTATTGCTTCGCGCGGCCGACGCACAGTTACCTGAACATGTCCCCGGGTCTGGACTTCGAAACTCGCATCGTGGCCAAGGTGAATGCGGCCGAGCGATTGAGAGAAGCGCTCGCCAAGCGAAGCTACGAGCCGTCGATGATCAACATCGGATCGGCGACCGACGCCTATCAGCCGGTCGAGCGCAAATTGGGCATCACCCGCTCGGTGATCGAGGTGCTTTCGGAATGCCGGCACCCTTTTTCGCTCGTCACGAAATCGTCGGGCGTGGAGCGTGATCTCGACCTGATCGCACCCATGGCGGCCGACCGTCTCGTCGCGGTCTACGTGTCGGTGACTTCGCTCGACGCCAAGCTCTCTCGCATCCTGGAGCCTCGGGCGGCCGCGCCGCACCGCCGGCTGCGCACCATCGAAACGCTGGCGCGAGCTGGCGTGCCCGTAGGCGTGAGCGTTTCGCCCGTGATCCCGTTCATCAACGAGCCTGAGGTCGAACGCATTCTCGAAGCTGCGGCGGCAGCTGGCGCCACCTCTGCCTTCAGCGTGGTGCTGCGCTTGCCCTGGGAGGTGAATCCGCTGTTTCAGCAGTGGCTGGAGCAGCACTTCCCCGATCGTGCCGCGCGGGTCATGGCGCGCGTGCGAGAGATGAGGGGCGGCAAGGACTACGACGCGAGCTTCGGCTCGCGCATGGTGGGCGAAGGCGTGTGGGCGCAGTTGTTGCGGCAGCGCTTCCACAAGGCCTGCGCGCGCTTCGGCCTGAACCGCACGCGCATCGAGCTCGACCTGTCCTTGTTCCGCAAACCGGGCCGTGCTGCGCCTCCCGTGGCCGCCGCCGCGTCGTCATCAGACCAAGGCGAGCTGTTCTGATCTGACTTGCCGCCAATCGAAGAATCGAAGATCGGCCGGGATCAGCGTGAGCGGCAGGTGGCCGCCACGTCCAGCGCGGGTTGGTACACCGACGTGTGCACGCCTGTGAGCCCCAGCACGGTGTGCGACAGGTTGTCGTGGCTGTATGCGGTGTCACGTTGCGCCTGCAGGCAGGTGGCCGCTTGGCTGCCGCCCGCCGGGGCCGAGAACCACATCACCCATGGCACGTGCTTTTGCTCTCGCGGCGCAAACGCATAAGGGAGGCCGTGCAGGTAGAGATTGTTCTCCCCCAGGGATTCACCGTGGTCGGACACATAGACCATGGCGCCCGCATAGGTGTTCGTCCTGGCCCGCAGCCACTCGATGGCGCCTGCCAGCACGCGGTCGGTGTAGGCGATCGAGTTGTCGTAGGTGTTGACGAGTGCCTGCCGATCGCACTGCTGCAAGACATTGGTCTGGCATTCGGGCTTGAAGGGTTTGCTGTCGTCCGGCGAACGCTTCCAGTACGCCGGGCCGTGGCTGCCCATCTGGTGCAGCACGATCACGACACCCCTGGCGCGGCGCTCGGCGGGCAGCGCTGCGAGGCGCGCGTCCAGGCCATGCAGAAGGGCTTCGTCGAAGCACTCGGCGCCGTCGCACAGGGCGGCTGGGAGTTGGGCGCCGTCGTGCGCATAGGCGTTGGGCACGCGATCGCAGATGCCTTTGCAGCCCGCCTGGTTGTCGAGCCACAGCACCGCCAGGCCGGCGCGCTGCAGCACGTCGAGCAGGTTCTCGCGTTCATGGCTTTCGGATTCGAAACTCGCCTTGCCGAAGACCGAGAACATGCATGGCAGCGAGGTGGCCGTGCTGGTGCCGCAAGACCGCACCTCGCGCAGGCTGACCACGTCGTGCTTCGCAAGCTGCGGGTTGGTGGGCCGTGCATAGCCGTTGAGCGAGAAGTGGTCGGACCGTGCCGTTTCCCCCACCACGAGCAACACCAGCGGTGGCAGTTTGCCGGCGGGCCGGTCCGGGAGTACGGCGTCGAGTCCCACGGCGGCGGGTGGACCGCTCGGTTTGGCGCTGGCTTGGGCCGCCACGTTGCCCAGCGCATAGAAGGCGTTGAGCGGGTTGATCATGTAGCGCAGGGGCTTGTGGTTGCGCATGGTGGCCGACATGTCAGCGAAGAAGGTGAACAGCAGAACGGCCAGCAAGGCCAGCGCGGCAGCAGCGCCCAGCAGGTTTCTCTTGAGTTGCCCCCACGTGCCGAGCGACTGCACTCGAACGCGCATCAGCCAGGCTAAAGGGGCGCCCGCCAGGATCAGCAGCGTGAGCAGAAATCGCAGGTTCAGCAGATCGCGTGTTTCGCGCGCGTCGGTCTGCAGCATGTTGACGATCATCGAGCTGTCGATGACGACGTTGTAGGTGCCCATGAAATAGGCCACCGACGCTGCCGTGAGCAAAAACACAAGCAGCGCGGGCTTGATCGCCCAGCGCCAGCTGAAGAGGGTGAGGACGAGGGCCGTGAGGCCGGCCACCATGCCGAAGAACGCAAGCATGAAGAGCTTGCCGCGCACCGATGCCATCTCGGGCAGGTGGGTGAGCGCGCTCCACAGCGGCCAATTGGCCAGCGCCGCCATCCACAGGCTGGCCAGCCAACTGAGGGTCAGCGGGTTCCAGCCGTCGGTGGTGTGAGCGGATCGGCCATCGGAGGCTGATCGATGAAACAGTCGCATGGGCGCACGTGCAGGGTCAGGAGGCAACGGTCAGTGTGGCACGGAAGCCCCTGTCCACGCCCGGTGGCGGCGACTCCAGCTTCAGGCTGGCTCGCTGCTGCTGCGCGATGCGCGCGACGATCGCCAGCCCGAGCCCGGTGCCTTCGATCCGGGTGGTGCCCCGCTGGTAAGGCTGCGACAAGGTGCCGAGCACATCGGCGCTCACGCCGGGCCCGTTGTCGGACACCAGCACCCGCCCGGGTGCCTCGACCGAGACCTCCACCTGAGCCCCGGGCGCGTGCTTGAGTGCGTTCTCGATCAGATTGCGGATGGCGATGCCGAGGGCGTCGATGTCGCCGTTCACCACGATGGGGTCATCGGGCAACTTGAGGGTGATGCGGTGCATCGCGCCTGCGTGGTGGCGGAACTCATCGAGCACCAGCGTTGCAAGCTGGCTCAGATCGACCGGCTCGCGGGCCAGAGCAATGCCAGACTCCACGCGCGAGAGCTGCAAGAGCTTTGTCGCGGTGTTGTTCAGGCGATCGAGCGATCGCACCAGGCCCAAGGCCCGCTCCTGCGCATCCTTGCCCGGCAACTCGGCCACCAGCCGCTGCGCCTGGGCGCGTGCCGCCGCAAGAGGGGTTCGCAATTCATGCGCGCTGCTGGCAGCAAACGCACGTTCGGCCCGCACCATGCCCTGCAGTCGCGCGACCAGCGCGGAGATCGACGCCATCATCGGCTCGAACTCGGTGGGCAGGTCGTTGGCCTGCAGGGGCGATATGTCGCCCTCGGGTCGGGCGCGAAGTTGCTCGCTGGCCTGGTTCACGCCAGTGAACGAGCGGCGCAGCAGCAGATCGATCAGCAGCGCAGCCAGCGGCAGGAGCGCCAGCAGCGGCAGTACGAGCGCTGCGGTACTTTCGCCCAACGCCTCGCGTCGCTCGGCCAGCGGCTCGCCGACTTGCACGATGAGATGGTTGTCGTCGCGCCTGCGCGTCGCCACCCGCCAGCCATCGAAGGTCTGCAGGCCTGGCTTGGCATCGAGCGGCCACGGCAGGCTGGTGCGCGGCCCGCTGTGCCAGAGCACCGTGCCCTGGCCATCTCGGATCAGCACGTGCATCACCTCGTCGGGCAAGGCGTTCGGCAGCAGGGCCGGCACGTGGTTCGCCGCAGGCGGCTGCAGCGCCGAGGCGGCGCCTTCCAGCGGGATCTGGTCGGCCACCGCGACCAGGGCGCTGTCGAGAACGGTGTTGAGTTCGAATCGCACGGCGACAGCTGCCACCACAGCGGCCGCCGACCACAACACAGCCACCGCAGCCAGCAGGCGGCGCCGAAGCACGCGCGCCAGGCTCCAGCGGCGAGGCTTCATTCGGGAGCGCGTTCGAGCCGGTAGCCGAGTTGGCGCGTGGTGCTGATGGACTCAGGCCCGAGCTTCTTGCGCAGTCGGCTGATCAGCACTTCGAGTGTGTTGCTGTCGCTGGTCTCGCCTTGCGTGTAGAGCCGGCGGGTGAGGGCGTCCTTGCTCCAGGTCTGGCCCGGGTTGACGGCAAGGCAGCGCAAGAGGGCCCATTCCATGGCTGTCAGCGAGAGGTTGATGCCATCACGCCGCGCCACCTGAGCATGGAACTCGACCTGCGCGCCGCCGGCCAGCAGCAGCACGGGCGCCAAGGTCAGCGCGTAGCGCCGTGCCACGGCATCCACGCGTGCGCTCAGTTCTTCGAGATCGAAGGGCTTGACGAGGTAGTCGTCAGCCCCCGACGACAAGCCCTGGATCCGATCGCGCAATTGATCGCGGGCACTCAGGATCAGCACCGGAAACGGCGGCGTCTGCGCGCGCACGACGCTCAGCAGATCCATGCCGTCGCCATCGGGCAGGCCGAGGTCGAGCAGCACCAGGTCGCTGCTTCGCTCTTCGTTCAGCCGCCCGATCGCGTCGCGCGCCTGCGCGGCTGTCTTGAGCCATTCCACGGCGTGGCCCTGGGCCACGAGATGATCTGCGACCGCTTGGCCGAGATCGATATCGTCTTCGATCAGCGTGATGTGCATGGCGATGATTCTGCTACTGCTTCCACTGACTGCAATCTGAACATCGCAGACCGAGGGCTTACTTGAAGAGATCCTTCACCCGGTTCGCCCAGCCCTTGCTGTTGGGAGAGTGGCGGTCCGCCGACTTGGACAGCGACTCGTCGAGTTCGCGCAGCAGCTTGCGCTGGTGCTCGGTCAGCTTGACCGGCGTCTCGACGCTCACGTGGCAGTACAGGTCGCCCGGGTAGCTGGAGCGCACGCCCTTGATGCCCTTGCCGCGCAGGCGGAAGGTCTTGCCGTGCTGCGTGCCTTCCGGGAGGTCGATCTCAGCCTTGCCGCCGAGCGTGGGCACCTCGATCTGCCCACCGAGCGCCGCGGTCGTCAGGCCGACGGGCACGGTGCAATGCAGGTCGTCGCCATCGCGCTCGAAGATCTCGTGCTGCTTGATGCGGATCTCGATGTAGAGATCGCCGGCCGGGCCGCCGTTGGTGCCAGGCTCACCATTGCCGGCCGAGCGAATGCGCATGCCTTCGTTGATGCCGGCGGGGATCTTCACCTCCAGCGTCTTGTTCTTCTTGACCTTGCCTTGGCCATGGCAGGTGGCGCAGGGCTCGGGGATGATCTTGCCGGTGCCGTGGCAATGCGGGCAGGTCTGCTGGATGCTGAAGAAGCCCTGGCGCATCGTCACCTGGCCGGCGCCATTGCAACTGGGGCAGGTCTTGGCGCTGGTGCCGGGCTTGGCGCCGCTGCCATGGCAGGTGCCGCATTCGTCCCAGCTCGGGATGCGGATCTGCGTCTCCTTGCCTTGCGCGGCCTCTTCGAGCGTGATCTCCATCGCGTAGCTGAGATCAGAGCCGCGATAGACCTGCTGGCCGCCGCGGCGCGGGCCACCTTGGCCGCCGAAGATGTCGCCGAAGATGTCGCCGAACGCGTCGGCAAAGCCACCGAAGCCTTCAGCGCCCGGTCCGCCTGGGCGGAAGCCGCCGCCCATGTTCGGGTCGACGCCGGCGTGGCCGTACTGGTCGTAGGCGGCACGCTTTTGCTCGTCCGAGAGCATCTCGTAGGCCTCCTTGACCTCCTTGAACTGCTCTTCTGCCTTCTTGGCGCCGTCACCCTGGTTGCGGTCAGGGTGGTACTTCATGGCCAGCTTGCGGTAGGCCTTCTTGATGTCGTCGTCGGAGGCGTTCTTCGCCAGGCCGAGAACTTCGTAATAGTCACGCTTTGCCATGTGCTTTGCTACCGCTGGGGGTCACTTTCGGGGCGTCGTCAGTTGCGTCAACTGTTGCGCCAGCTGAACGCAAATTCCCCCGTGCGCTGGTGACAGCCCACGGGGGAAGCATGCATCGGGCCAAATGGCTCGGCTGCCTTACTTCTTGTCCTTCACTTCCGTGAATTCGGCGTCGACCACGTTGTCGTCAGCCGGCTTCGACGAAGAAGACCCACCGCCCTGCGCCTGCGGCTCCGCTTGAGCGGCACCCGCTGCAGCCTGCGCTGCCTGCGCGTCGGCGTAGACCTTCTCGCCCAGCTTCTGGCTGGCCGTCATGAGGGCTTCGGTCTTGGCCTCGATGTCTGCCTTGTCTTCACCCTTGAGGGCTTCCTCGGCATCCTTCAGCGCGGCCTCGATCTTTTCCTTCTCGCCAGCATCGAGCTTCTCGGCGTGTTCGCCGAGGGACTTTTTCACGCTGTGGACGAGTGCGTCGGCCTGGTTGCGTGCCTGCACCAGTTCGAGCTTCTTCTTGTCCTCGGCGGCGTTCAGCTCGGCGTCCTTCACCATCTGCTGGATCTCGTCTTCGCTCAAGCCCGAGTTCGCCTTGATGGTGATCTTGTTCTCCTTGCCGGTGCCCTTGTCCTTGGCGTTCACGTGCAGGATGCCGTTGGCGTCGATGTCGAACGTGACCTCGATCTGCGGCGTGCCGCGCGGTGCCGGCGGGATGCCTTCGAGGTTGAACTCGCCCAGGCTCTTGTTGCCCGACGCCATTTCGCGCTCGCCCTGGAACACCTTGATCGTGACGGCCGGCTGGCTGTCCTCGGCGGTCGAGAAGACCTGCGAGAACTTGGTCGGGATCGTGGTGTTCTTCTTGATCATCTTGGTCATCACGCCGCCCATGGTCTCGATGCCCAGGCTCAGCGGGGTCACGTCGAGCAGCAGCACGTCGGTGCGGTCGCCGGCCAGCACCTGGCCCTGGATGGCCGCGCCCACGGCAACGGCTTCATCGGGGTTCACGTCCTTGCGCGGGTCTTTGCCGAAGAACTCCTTGACCTTCTCCTGCACCTTGGGCATGCGGGTCATGCCGCCGACGAGGATCACGTCGTCGATCTGGCTCGCGTTGACACCGGCGTCCTTGATGGCGGTGCGGCAAGGCGCAATCGTGCGCTCGATCAGCTCTTCGACCAGGGCTTCGAGCTTGGCGCGGGTGAGCTTGATGTTCAGGTGCTTCGGGCCCGAGGCATCGGCCGTCACGTAAGGCAGGTTGATGTCTGTCTGCGCGCTGTTCGAGAGCTCGATCTTGGCCTTTTCAGCGGCTTCCTTCAGGCGCTGCAGGGCCAGCACGTCCTTCGACAGGTCGACGCCTTGTTCCTTTTTGAACTCGGTGATGATGTAGTCGATGATGCGCTGGTCGAAGTCTTCGCCGCCCAGGAAGGTGTCGCCGTTGGTCGACAGCACTTCGAACTGCTTCTCGCCGTCGACATCGGCGATCTCGATGATCGAGATGTCGAAGGTGCCGCCGCCCAGGTCATACACGGCGATCTTGCGGTCGCCCTTGTCGTTCTTGTCGAGGCCGAAGGCCAGCGCGGCCGCGGTCGGCTCGTTGATGATGCGCTTGACGTCCAGGCCCGCGATGCGGCCGGCGTCCTTGGTGGCCTGGCGCTGCGCGTCATTGAAGTACGCGGGCACCGTGATCACCGCTTCGGTGACGGCTTCGCCGAGGTAGTCCTCAGCCGTTTTCTTCATCTTGCGCAGGATTTCAGCGCTGACCTGCTGCGCTGCCAGCTTCTGGCCACGCACTTCGACCCAGGCGTCGCCGTTGTCGGCGGCCACGATCTTGTAGGGCATCAGGTCGATGTCCTTTTGAACTTCCTTCTCGGTGAACTTGCGTCCGATCAGGCGTTTCACCGCGTACAGCGTGTTCTTGGGGTTGGTGACGGCCTGGCGCTTGGCCGAGGCGCCGACGAGGATCTCGCCGTCTTCCTGGTAGGCCACGATGGACGGCGTGGTGCGTGCACCCTCGCTGTTCTCGATCACCTTGGTGGTGTTGCCTTCCATGATGGACACGCAGGAATTGGTCGTCCCGAGGTCGATACCGATGATCTTTGCCATGTTGTGCTCTCCTGAATCAAAAAAACTGGATGTCTTCGAGTTGTGGATAACTGCGGCAATTTCAAGTAATGCCGCTTGTGGATTTCTTTACTTGGGCGCGGCCACCGTCAGCAGGGCGGGGCGCAGCACGCGCTCGGCGATGGAGTAGCCCTTCTGCAGGACCGCCACGACCGTGTTGGCCTCCTGGTCGGCCGGCACCATGCTGATCGCCTGGTGCTGGTGGGGGTCGAACTTGGCGCCGGGCTGGGGGTTGATTTCGATGACCTTGTTGCGCTCTAGGGCCTGCGCGAGCTGGCGCAGCGTGGCGTGCACGCCTTCGAGCAACTGCTCGGGCGTGGCGGCCTGGATGGCGATGGCGGCCTCGAGGCTGTCTTTCACGGGGAGCAGGCTCTCGGCGAAGCTCTCGACGGCGAACTTGCGGGCCTTGCTGATCTCTTCTTCGGCGCGGCGGCGCACGTTTTCGGCTTCGGCCTTGGCCCGGAGGTAGGCGTCCGACATCTCGGCCAGACGGGCGTCGACCGACGGCTCGGTGCCGGTGGCCGCGGTTGCGAATTCAGGGGTCGGCTGGGCGCCGGACTGAGCGGTCGCGGAGTCGGCGGCACCGGGGTTCTGGGTGTTGTCTTCTGTGTTCTGCATGCGCATATCCCTTTGGAAGGCGGGCATCTGGGTGCCTCGCTGCGGTTTTCAAGGGCCCTTTCTGAAGATTTCCGAAGAAATCCGGGCCAGACGGGCGATTTCGGTCTGCTGAGGCGGCCGGCGCTCAGTCTGGATCGGCCGAGGCGCTCCAGCGGTTCCAGTCGGCCAGCTGCCGGCGGTCGCGCTTGGTGGGGCGGCCCTGCCCGATCGCGAGCGCCGGCTCGGGGGTTTCACGGCGCTGCCTCGCGGCTTCTTCGCGCCGGGCCAGGCTTTCGGGCGTTTCCTCATAGAGCGCCTGGGCCTCCGGCGCCGGGCCGCGCACGCTGCTCAGGGCGCGGACCTGAATCTCCCGCAGCACCGGGCCCTGGCGGATCTCGACGCGATCGCCGGGCTTGAGATCACGCGATGGCTTGGCCACCTGCCCGTTCACCTGGATGCGGCCCTTGTCGATCTCCTGCGTGGCCAGGCCGCGCGTCTTGTAGAAGCGCGCGGCCCACAGCCATTTGTCCAGGCGCACGGCCTGCGGTGCGGAACTCATGTTTTGCCGTGTTGCGTCGGGGATGGGTCGGCCCGGGTGTCCCAGCCCTGCATGTGCTGCAGGGCGAGGGCGGTGAGGGCTGCCATGCCTTCGTGCTGGTCGTTGAGACAAGGCACGTAGTTGAACTCTTGCCCACCCGCTTTCAAGTAGGCCTCACGCGCTTCGATGTTGATTTCTTCGAGCGTTTCGAGGTTGTCGGCGGCGAAGCCGGGGCACATCACGTCGACCCGGCGAACGCCTTCGCGTGCCAGCTTGACGAGCGCCGGCTCGGTGTAGGGCTGCAGCCACTCGGCGCGGCCGAGCCGGCTCTGGAAGGTTACGAGCACGTGTTCGGGCTTGATGCCGGCGCGCTGCGCCACCGCCTGCGCCGTCTGCTGGCACTCGTCGTAGTACGGGTCACCGAGCGTTCGGGTGCGCTTGGGCATGCCGTGAAAGCTCATCACCAGCTTGTCGGCCCGGCCGTGGGTCTGCCAGTGCTGGAGCAGCCGCTGGGCCAGGGCGTCGATGTAGCGCGGTTCGTCGTGGTAGCGGTTCACGAAGCGCAACTCCGGCAGGCTGCGCACCTTGGTGGCCCAGGTGGCCACGGCGTCGATCACGCTGCCGGTGGTGGCTGCGCAGTACTGCGGGTACAGGGGCATGACGAGCACCCGCCTGGCGCCGGTGGCCTTGAGCTCGTCCAGCACTTGCCCGATCGCGGGCGAGCCATAGCGCATGGCGAATCGCACGGTGACGCGGTGCCCGCGCTCGCCGAGATAGCCAGCCAGCAGCTTGGCCTGCTTGTCCGTCCAGACCGTGAGCGGCGAGCCCTCGGGTGTCCAGACGCTTGCGTATCGCTTGGCCGACTGGGCGGGCCGCACCCGCAGCACCACGCCGTGCAGGATCGGCCACCACAGCAGGCGCGAGATCTCGACCACCCGTGGGTCGCTCAGAAACTCCGCCAGGTAGCGCCGCACGGCGCCGGCCGTGGGCGCGTCGGGTGTGCCGAGGTTGCACAGCAGGATCGCAGTGTCTGGCGCCGACCCCGACGAGGCGGGGGCGGGTTCGCGGGCAAACGGCATGGAGGGCGGGGCGAGCGGGGAGGCCGCGATTATCGTGCCCGCTGCAAGTGGGATTCGAGGTCGGCCAGGATCGCGCCGATGTTGATGGGCTTCGTCCAGTAACCGGCAAAACCGGCTTCGTAAGCGCGTTGGATGTCGTCGGGCATTGCGTCGGCCGAGCACATGTAGGCCGGCACGTTGTCGAGCCCGGGCAGCAAGCGCAACTGGCGCAGCACTTCGAACCCCGTGATGCCCGGAAGGTGCGCATCGAGCACCAGCACATCGGGTTGCCACGCCTGGGCCAGCTCGATCGCCTCGGGGCCGTCTTCGGCCACGCGCAACTCGATGTGCCGGCTGTGCATGCGCATGGCCTCCTCGAAGAGCAGGGCGTTGATGCGGTTGTCTTCGACATACATCATGCGAAGCCCCGCGGGCTGGGGCGCTTCGATCGGCACCGCCACCTCCGGCGCGGCGACCGACGGCGCCTCGGCCTGTTGCAGGTCAAGGCGCACACAGGTGCCGTGGCCCACGCGACTGGAGATGCTCAGCCGGCCACCGATCGCCTGGGCCAGGCTGCGCGCGATGATGAGGCCGAGCCCCGTACCGTCGATGCCCGATGTCTCACGGCCCAGCCGCTCGAAGGGCTGGAACAGGCGGCCCATCTGCAGGGGGCTGATGCCGTCTCCGGTATCTTCAATGCACAGGGTGACCCTGCCCGCGCGGTGTTGCTCGACGCTCCAGCGCACGCGACCGCCGTCGCGGTTGTACTTGACGGCGTTCGAGCCCACGTTGAGCAGCACCTGGCGAAGCCGCTGGGCGTCGGCGTGCACCCAGACGCCTGCGTCCACTGTGTTGTCGAACGCCACCTGGCGGGCCTGCGACCCCGGTGAGAGCAGTTCCATCGAGCGCGACACCGCGTGGCGCAACTCGATGACGCCCATGTGCAAGGTGAGCGCGCCTTCCTCGATCTTCTGCAGGTCGAGCACATCATTCACGAGGCTCAACAGGTGCTCGCCCGCATCGAGCACGTGGCCGGCGTAGTCGCGCACGCCTTTCGAGCCCAGGGTGTCCGGGTCCATCGCCAGAAGCTGCGAGAAGCCGATCACCGCGTTCAAGGGCGTGCGCATCTCGTGGCTCATGCGCGAGAGGAACTCGCTCTTGGCACGGCTGGCCAGTTCGGCGGCGTGCTTCTCGCGCTGCATCTGCTCGGCCAGGCGCTGCTGGGTGATGTCTCGGAACGTCAGCACCACCGAGAACGTGCTGCCCTCGGGCCGCAACTGAAGCGGGTGTGCGTTGAGCGCCAACCAGCGCAACTGGCCGTCGGGCCGGCGCAGCGCATGGATCTGGTTGATGAGCGGCCGATCCGCGGCCACCAGCTGGTGCACGGGGTGCGATTGCGGCGGCAGCGCCAGCCCCTCGGAATCGAGAAACTCGAATGGCCAGGCACCGGGCTGGTTCACCAGGGCGCTGCTCTCGACGCCGAGGATGTCGCAGCCGGCCGGGTTGACGGCAATGATCGACAGCCCCGGCGTGACCACCAGCAGGCCGTCGCTGATCGCTGATGCAACCGAGCGGTACAGCTCCTCGCTCAGGCGCAGCTTGTCGGCCGAGCGGCTTTGTTCGGTCACGTCGCGTTGAACGCCGATGTAGTGGGTGAGCTGGCCCGCGGCGTCTCGCACCGGAGCCACGTGCAGCGCGTTGCTGAACACCGTGCCGTCCTTGCGGACGTTGTGCAGCGTGACGCTGGCGGCCCGACCCGCGGCCAATGCATCGCGCAGCGTGGTCGCGCCGGCTTGCCCGGTCAGGTGCCCTTGCAGGAAGCGCGGATTGCGCCCCAGCACCTCGCCACGGCCATACCCGGTCAGCCGCTCGAACGCCGGGTTGACGTAGATCAGCGGCATGCCCGGCTGGGTGGCATCGGCCACGCTGATGGGCAACGAGGCGTCGGCCTCGAGCGCGCGCTGCATGATGAGCACGTCGCGTTCGAGGTTGCGCAGCTCGGTGAGGTCGCGCGTGACGTAGAGCGCCCGGTCCTGCGCCATCGGCGAGATGCGTGCCTCGAAGAAGTGCAACTCGCCGCTGGACATGGTGAGGTCGTAGTCGACCCGCTGCACGAGACCGGTATCCAGCGCCCGCCTGACCGCCGCAACCACCCGGTCGGCCAGTGGCTTGGGTACGCCAGCCTCGAAGGGCTGCCCGCGAACGCTCTCCCAACTGTGGACGAGAAAGGGGTGCTTGTCGGAGCTGCACTGCAGGTAGCGCCCTTCGGAATCGAGCACGAACCACAGGTCGGGCACGGCGCCCAGCACGGCACTGAGCTGCGAACGCGACTCGGTGAGCTGCACTTGCTTCTCGGCCAGCGCAAGTTCAGCGTTCTTCCGGTCGGTGATGTCGATCGACAGATGAACCACGGTGTCATCGGGCAGCCGGCGGTCGCTCACGATCACCCAGCGGTCACGCCAGCGCAGCTCGTGTTGTTCGCCGCGCGGTGAGGCCAGGTTGAGGCGCCAGCGCACGAACTCTCGAGGGTCGCGCATGTCGGGGTAGTGGCCGGCAGCTGCCAGGCGCTCGACGATCTCAGGCCATGTGGCGCCGTCTTGCATGTACTCGCCAATGCTCGCGAGCCAGCGCGAGTTGGCGTGGAGCACGCGGCCATCGGCGTCGCTGATCATCACGCCCACATTCAGGCTGTCGAGCGCCCCCTCGAGCAGCCGCTCGGCCTTGACGGCCGCAAGGCGCTCGGCCATGCGTTGCGTGATGTTGCTGGTGGTGCCCCGGTAGCCCCGAAAACCGCCGTCGTCGTCGAACACGGGCGTGCCGCTGATGCTGACCGTGATCGACTCGCCGGCGCTGGTTTCGCGATCGAAGATGACGTCGCGAAAAGGGGCGAGCCTGGCGCGGGCGTCTGCGTAGCGTTGCCACGAGTTGGTGGTGTCGGCGGGGCAGGGCCGGTTGATCTCGGCAAGAGAACGCCCCAGAACCCGGTTGGGCGGAAACCCGGTGTGCGATTCCACCCCGGCTGATACCCATTGCACGCGCCCGTGCTCGTTGCTCTCCCAGAGCCAATCGCTGCTGGACAGGCCCGCCTGTCGCACGCGCTCGCCGTGGGCGTGCAGGCGTGCTTCGTTGAGGCGGTCCGAGATCGTGCCGCTTGCGACGCGGGCGAGATCGAGCAGGCTGGTGATGTCGGCTTGCTCAAACTTGGCCCGCGGCTCGGGGCTCATCGCGCAGATCAGGCCGACGGTGTGGCCGGCCACGCGCAGCGGGGCCGCCACGAGTGATCGAACGGCGCCGCAGGCGGCCAGCCAGTGGGCGGCGTCGCCGGACAACTCGGCGCCGAGAAGCTGCACCCCTTCGCGCGCGGTAAGGGCCTGGAGTCCTTCGGCCGGCGGCAGCGGCATGCGCTCGATGGCGAGCCCCGTGCGGGCGAAGAGCGCGAATTCGCTTCCGTCGAAGAGCCCGACCCATGCGATCGGGCAACGCAGATGCGATGCTGCCAGCCGCACCAGTGCATCGAGCGTCGGCAAAGACCGCCCAGCGAGTCTGGCCAGTTCGGTCAGCACCTGCTGACGACCGGCATCATCGGACACGGCATTCATCCCATCACCACCGCTATGGCGTCCCTCTCTCGCCGATCAATGTAGCGGAGACAATGCGCGCTGAGGTCCCAGGTTCCCCCGCAACATCGTCGACTCATGCACACACTTCCCCGCGCGTTGACACTCGATCTCGACGACACGCTGTGGCCGATCGGCCCGACGATCGAGCGGGCCGAGATCGCCTTGCACGACTGGCTCGGTGCAAATGCGCCCGCTACGGCCGGCCGCTTCGACCGGGTGGGGATGCGCGCATTGCGCGGCGAGGTGGAACTGGACAACCCGCATCTGAGCCACGATCTGAGTGCGCTGCGACTCGAATGCCTGCGCCGCGCACTGCGCCATGCGGGCGACAACGAATCGCTGGCCGAGGTCGCCTTCGACATCTTCTTCGAGGCGCGCCAGCAGGTCGTGTTCTTCGACGAGGTGCTCGGCGTGCTCGATCGGCTCGTCCAGCGCTACCCCATCGTCGCACTGACCAATGGCAACGCCAACCTGGAGCGGGTCGGGCTCGCGCGTTACTTCAGTGGCAGCGTCACGGCACGCACGGCGGGCGTGGCCAAGCCGGATCGGCGCATCTTTCTGCAGGCCTGCAAAGAACTCGGCTGCGAACCGGCGGACGTGCTGCACATCGGCGACGACTACGAACTCGACGTTGTCGGTGCCGTGCAGTCCGGCATGCGAGCCGCCTGGTTGCGCCGCGAAGGCGAGGCGGTGCATGGTGCGGGCTACCGCACCTATCGCACGCTGGGCGAGCTGGCTGACGAACTCTTGCCGTAGTCTGGGCCGCGCCCGCTTGGGCGCTAGTAGGCCTCTTGCGGCTGTGTGTCCGAAAACCGAAGGATCTCGAAGCGCACGGAAGGCGAGGTCGGGTCGGTGAGCGTGGCGCCCAGCCCGATCAGGCCGGACCCGTGCAGCGTGCAGGTGCCGCGGCGCAGGGACACCACCTCAGAGTCATTGGAAAAGCGCACGTAGGTGCCGTTGAAACTCAGGTCGGTGAGCTGGAACGCGCCACCATGCCAGTCGATGCGGGCATGCGAACGCGAGACCCGTGAGTCGTCGATGCAGTACGTGACCTGAGGGCTGCGCCCCAGCACCACCGGAAGGCTCGGCCCGGCATAGACGCGGTTCATGTCCAGCCACACGAGTCGGATGCCCTCGGGTTCGACGGTCGGCATCAATTCGCCATAGGCCGTGGCGGCGGTGTCGCCGAACCGCTTGCTCTCAAGCAGATGCACGTGGACGGGTTCGACGCGACCGCGCAATTGCACCTTGTCGAGGCTTCGAAAGCGCAGACGCAGATCGCTCGGCAGGCGAGCGAGCACGCTGGCGGTGACGAGCGTCTCGTTGTCACCCGCGTGATCGAGCAGGCGGGCTGCGACGTTGACCGCGTCGCCAAAGCAATCGCCCGACATCTCGACCACCTCGCCATGCGCGAGCCCGACCTGCAGCTTAAGCACCGGCATGTGGCGCTGGGGGCTGTGTGCGTTCGGCGGGATCAGGCGATCGAGCGACTCGTGCATCTCGTCGGCCGCGGCCACGGCGCCATCGGGTTCCGCGAAGACGGCCATCAGGCCGTCGCCCAAGGTCTTGACGACCACGCCGCCGGAGGTGGAAACGATCTGGGCGATCAGTGAAACGGACCGCGTGACGACGGTGGTGGCCTCGGTGTTGCCGAGGGTTTCGTAGAGCGCAGTGCTGCCGCGCAAATCGGCAAACAGGACGGTTCGCTGAAGAATCTGCGCCATCCGTGAAGTTTATGGCAACACGTATGAAAAAAGCCCCGGCGACAGGCGCCGAGGCTTGGGGGTTGTGCTGACTGCACCTGACGCGTGGGCGACAGGCGCAGCGGCTTCGAACTAATCAGAGCAGCTCACTGTCGCGAGCCACGCATCCAGCCAGGCCTTACAGGTTGTCCAGATACGTGCGCAGCTTGTCGCTGCGGCTCGGGTGCTTCAGCTTGCGAATGGCCTTGGCTTCGATCTGGCGGATGCGCTCGCGCGTCACGTCGAACTGCTTGCCGACTTCTTCCAGCGTGTGGTCCGTGCTCATCTCGATGCCGAAGCGCATGCGCAGCACCTTGGCTTCGCGCGGGGTCAGCGAGTCGAGGATGTCCTTCACCACATCGCGCAGGCCGGCCTGCATTGCCGCTTCGATCGGCGCGGTGTTGTTGGTGTCCTCGATGAAGTCTCCTAGGTGCGAATCGTCGTCGTCGCCGATGGGGGTCTCCATCGAGATCGGCTCCTTCGCGATCTTCATGATCTTGCGGATCTTGTCCTCGGGGATCTCCATCTTCTCGGCCAGCGTCGGGGCGTCGGGCTCGAAGCCGAACTCCTGCAAGTGCTGGCGCGACAGGCGGTTCATCTTGTTGATCGTCTCGATCATGTGCACCGGGATGCGGATGGTGCGCGCCTGGTCGGCGATCGAGCGGGTGATGGCCTGGCGGATCCACCACGTGGCGTAGGTCGAGAATTTGTAGCCGCGGCGGTACTCGAACTTGTCCACCGCCTTCATCAGGCCGATGTTGCCCTCTTGAATCAGGTCGAGGAACTGCAGTCCGCGGTTGGTGTACTTTTTGGCAATGGAGATCACGAGGCGCAGGTTGGCCTCGATCATTTCCTTCTTGGCATCGCGCGAAGACTTCTCGCCTTCGCTCATTCGCTTGTTGATGCCCTTCAGGTCTTCCAGCGGCACGACGGCGCGGGCCTGCTGGTCGCTCAGCTTCTTCTGCAGCTCCTGAATGGCCGGCAGGTTGCGCGACAGGATCGCGCTGTACGGCTTGCCGGCGGCCGCTTCCTTCTCGGGCCACTTGGTGTTGAGCAGGTTCGGCGGGAAATGCTTGATGAAGTATTCCTGCGGCATGCCGCACTTGTCGACCAGGATCTTGCGCAGCTCGCGTTCGTAGCGGCGAACGTCGTCCACCTGCGAGCGCAGGATGCCGCATAGCTTCTCGATGGTCTTGACCGTGAAGCGGATCGTCATCAGCTCGGAACTGATGGCCGCCTGCGACTTGTTGTACGCCGGTGATTGGTAGCCGTCCTTCTCGAAGGACTTGCGCATCTTGTCGAAGTTGCCGCGCAGGTTCTCGAACTTGGCCACGGCGGCCGTCTTCAGCTCTTCGAGCTTCTTGGTCAGCGCCTTGCTGCCGCCCTGGCCGTCGTCGTCGTCTTCCTCGTCGAAGAAGTCCACGTCTTCTTCGGCCACGTAGTCGTCGGCTTCGTCTTCCGAGACGAAACCATCGACGACCTCGGAGATCTGCATCTCGCCGGCGATGATCTTGTCGGCGTAGACCAGGATCTCGGCGATGGTGGTCGGCGAGGCGCTGATGGCCAGCATCATGGCCTGCAGGCCGCCTTCGATGCGCTTGGCAATCTCGATTTCGCCTTCACGCGTCAGCAGCTCGACGGTACCCATCTCGCGCATGTACATGCGGACCGGGTCGGTCGTGCGGCCGAACTCGGAGTCGACGGTAGAGAGCGCCGCTTCAGCGGCTTCTTCGGCTTCTTCTTCGGTGGCGGTGGTGGTGCCGCCGCCTGCGATCAGCAGCGTGGCCGCGTCAGGGGCTTGCTCGTAGACCGCAATGCCCATGTCGTTGAGCATCGACACGATGGCTTCGAGGATTTCGGCGTCGACCAGCTTTTCGGGCAAGTGGTCGTTGATTTCCTGGTGAGTCAGGAAACCACGCGTCTTGCCCATCTTGATGAGCGTCTTGAGCTCCTGGCGGCGCTTGGCGACTTCTTCTTCGGTGAGCGCGGTCTCGTCGAGGCCGAACTCACGCATCAGGGCGCGCTCCTTGGCGCGCGACACCTTCATGCGCAGGGGCTTGGCCTTGGCGGCCTTCTCGTCTGTGGCGTCAACTTCGGCTTCGGGCTCGCCCTGCAGATCGGCCTCGATGTCGGAAAAATCTTCTTCGGCGATCTCTTCCTTCTTGGCGGCGGCGGCCTTCGGCTTGCGGCCAGGCTTGCCCTTGGGCTCGGCGGCCGCCTTGGCGGCTGGCTTCGCAGCGGCAGTAGCGGCCTTCGCCGCAGGCTTCTTCTTTTCTTCGACTTCGGCCTTGGCAGCCTTCGTTGCCTTGGTGGGCGCAGCAGGGGTGGCTGCCTTGACGGGAGCGCTCTTCTTTGCGGTCATGCAAATCCTCGAATGGTGGTGGGCGTCACGGCTTTCTGCTCCTGGCCCGCGCGCACGCGTACGGATTCAGCTTCGTGTCTGGACGAAGACGAAGCGCAATCGTTCTGGTGCGACGGCAGGGTGGGCATCAAGCAAAGCCATCCAATGCAGCGGCTCGCCTGCACAGGGTTGGCTCATGGCTCTGACACATTGGCGGACAAGCTGGCGTGACCATCCCATGAGTTGCAGCCCTTGCGGGGAAGGTTGGCCTTGTGTGGGGACCCTGGTTCAAAGGGTGGCCGGGGCCCGGAGGTGCTGCTGTCACTCTTGCCGCGTAACAAACCCTTAATTATCGTCGAAGGTAAGCCTTACGTCAAAGCGCTCTGTTGCGCAAGGCTTAAGAGGTGCTTTCTACGCGTTTCGAGTTCACGCCAGCGCTTGAGCGCCTCGGGGTTGGTCGCTGCCTGCTGAATGAGTGACTCTTGCTCGGCCTGCAGGGATTTGATCCACATGCCGTCGACGACGCGGCGAAGGTCAGAGAACTGCAGTTCGTCGGCCAGAGCGCTCTCGGGAAGCACTCGGGGCAACGTTGCAGCCCATTCGGTCTCTTGGAGCGCCTGTTCCAGAACGGCCCAGGGGGTCTTGCCGTGCTCGTTGAGGTGTCGTTCCAACCACGCGCACAGCGGGCCATGGGGGTCGGGCATGCCGGCGAGCAACTCGTGGTCGTCGGCATCAAGCTGCTGCCACCATGCGCTGTTCAGCAGCAGCAGGCGTACCGCCATGTCGGCCGGGCTGGCCGGCGCCGCGCGCGTGGCCAGGCGTCGGGGCCGAAGCGACCCAGCCGGTGCGAGCGGATCGCGCAGGCGGGCGGCTCGCGGAGGTGCGGCCTGCCGCTCTGCGGTAGCGCCGGCCTGCCAGATCTGCCCCAGATCCGCTGCCGCCAGCCCTGCGAGCTGGGCGAGTTCGCCGAGCAGCTGGAGCTTCAACATGCCTTCGGGCAGGGCGGACCACAGCGGCTTCGCATTGGCCAGCAGCTTGGCGCGGCCTTCGGCGCTGTCGAGGTCTTCGCCATCGCGCGCGGCTTCGATCAACTGCCGAGAGAGGGGCACCGCCTGGGCGACGTACTTCTCGAACGCTTCGGTGCCGTGTTCGCGCACGTAGGAGTCCGGATCGTGCTCCGGTGGCAGAAACAGGAAGCGCACGGTGCGGGTGTCGCTCGCGTGCGGCAGGGCCGCTTCGAGCGCGCGGCCGGCCGCCCGGCGCCCGGCGCTGTCGCCGTCGAAACTGAACACGACCGAATCGGTGAAGCGAAAGAGCTTTTGCACATGCTCGGCCGTGCAGGCGGTGCCCAGCGTGGCCACGGCATTCGGAAAGCCGAGCTGGGCGAGCGCAACCACGTCCATGTAGCCCTCGACGACGAGCACGTAGCCGCGCTGGCGCATGGCCGAGCGCGCCTCGTGCAGGCCATACAGCTCGCGGCCTTTCACGAACACTGGCGTTTCGGGCGAATTGAGGTACTTGGGTTCGCCCTTGTCGAGCACACGGCCACCGAAGCCGATCACGTCGCCCTGGACTGACCGGATCGGGAACATGATCCGGTCGCGGAATCGGTCGTAGCGTTTGCGGTCCGCCTCGTCTTCACCCGTGGCGATGACGAGGCCGCCTTCTTCCAGCAGCGGGTCGTCGTACTTCGGGAACACGCTGGCCAGACCTCGCCAGCCTTCGGGCGCATAGCCCAACCCGAAGGCCGAAGCGATCTCGCCTGTCAGGCCTCGGCCCTTGAGGTACTCGATGGCGCGCGGGCTCGCCTTCAGTTCGCGGCGGTAGTGCTCGGCCGCCTTGGCCAGCACATCGTTCAGCGTGGCCTGGCGGGCCTTGAGTTCAGCCGCCTTCTCGCGCTCCATGGGCGAGCGATCGTCTTCGGGCACCGTCAGCCCGACCTGTTGCGCCAGGTCGCGCACCGCATCGATGAAGCCTACCCCCGAGTACTCCATCAGGAAGCCGATGGCGTTGCCGTGCACACCGCAACCGAAGCAGTGGTACGTCTGGCGGGTTGCGCTCACGATGAAGCTCGGGGTCTTCTCCCCGTGAAAAGGGCAGAGGCCCTTGTGATTGATGCCCGCCTTCTTGAGCTGCACGTACCGGCCCACGATCTCGACGATGTCGGCGCGCGAGATCAGTTCTTGTACGAAGGTGGCTGGGATCACTGGGGGAGTCTAACGAAGGGGCGCCCAAGCAAAACGCCGCCCGAAGGCGGCGTTTGTGAAGCAATTGGGTCGGCGGTCAGATGGCGAAATCGCTGATCTTCTTGCCCGAAGCGACGGCGGCTTTCAGCCATTTGGGTTGCAGGCCGCGACCGCTCCAGGTATCGCCCGTGGCGGCATTGCGGTATTTCGGAGCCACCTTGGCACCCTTGCTGGAGGCGGTTTTGCTGGGGCCGCCTTTGGCCGACAGGTCGGCCACCGTCAAACCATACTCAGACATCAACGCCTTGACTTTGCTGATGGCGTCTTGGCGTTCGCGCTTTTGAGTGGCCTCGATTTCCTGCTCGAGGGCCGCGCGTTTCGCCAGCAAATCTTGTAGTGATGACATGTCGTACCTCCTTGAATATGCGGCACAAGCCACTATGCCGCAGATTCTAGTTCAGGAGATATGGGGTATGTCGTGAGGTTTTCCTTAACCCGCGGAAGTCAATAACACCCCCGGCAATACTCAGGAATTGCTCGGTGGAACATATCCGGCGGGTTGTTCCGCTCCTTCGCCGAAGAAGAAGCGCTCCATCTGGCGTGCGAGGTATTGACGGGCGCGCTGGTCGGCCAGATTCAGTCGGTTTTCATTGACGAGCATGGTCTGGTGCTTCATCCACAGCTGCCAGGCTTCCTTGCTGACTTCGTTGTAGATGCGCTTGCCCAGTTCACCCGGATACGGGGCGAAATCCAGGCCCTCGCCTTCCTTCTTGAGATGAACGCATTGAACGGTGCGGGCCATGGAGTACTCCTTGAAAAATGAATCGTGAGGCGCTCGGGTGTCAGCCGAGTTTCTTGACGAGCACCAGCGAACGCCGGTCCCAGTTGTATTTGCGTTTGCGGGCCTCGGGCAACCAATCGGGGTCGACAAGCGCAAACCCGCGCTTGAGAAACCAGTGCTTTGTTTGGGTGGTCAGCACGAAGATGCTGTCGAGCCCACTGGCCTTGGCGCGCTGCTCGACGCGCTTGAGAATCCGCTCGCCGTCGCCTTGCCCTTGCACATGGGGGGATACGGTCAACGCCGACATTTCGGCTGTGCGCGCTTCCGGATAGGGGTATAACGCCGCGCAGCCGAATATCACGCCGTCATGCTCGATCACGGTGTAGTGATCGATATCGCGCTCGATCTCGGTGCGGTCGCGTTTGACCAACGTGCCATTGCGCTCGAAAGGCTCGATGAGCTGCAAGATGCCACCGATATCGTCGGCAGTGGCTTCGCGCAGGCTCTCCAGCTTCTCGTCCACGATCATGGTGCCGACGCCGTCGTGGGTGAACGACTCCATCAGCACCGATCCATCCACCGAGAACGGAACGATGTGCACGCGCTCCACCCCCGCCTCGCATGCCTTGACGGCGTGTTGCAGATAGAACGCGGTGTCGGTGGGCTGCACCGGGTTAGGCAGGTTGGCGAGCAGCTTCTTGGCGTCGGCCAGCGCCAGTTCGGTGTCGATCTCGCTGTTGGGGTCGGCGGGGTCGAGCGGGATACCTCGCACTTCGGTGACATAGATCAACTTGTCGGCCTGCAGTGCGTCGGCCGTGCTGGCGGCCACGTCTTCCATGCTCAGGTTGAAGGCTTCGCCGGTCGGTGAAAAGCCGAAGGGCGACAACATGACCAGCGCGCCGAAGTCGACTGCGCGCCGAATGCCGGCCGCATCGATCTTGCGCACGAAGCCCGTGTGCTGGAAATCCACGCCATCGACGATCCCAACCGGGCGTGCGGTGATGAAGTTGCCCGAGACGACCCGGATCTGCGCGTGGGCCATCGGCGTGTTGGGCAGCCCTTGCGAAAACGCGGCCTCGATCTCATATCGCATCTGGCCGGCAGCCTCCTGGGCGCAGTCGAGCGCCGTGGCATCGGTGATGCGCATGCCGTGGCTGAAGCGGGAGGTGTGGCCCTTGGCCTTGAGCTGCTCTTCGACCTGCGGGCGGAAGCCGTGCACGAGCACCAGCTTGATACCCATGGCATGCAGGATGGCCAGATCCTGTGCGAAGGTGGCCAGCTTGCCTGCGGCCACCAGTTCGCCGGCGATCGCCACGACAAAGGTCTTTCCTCGGTGCGCGTGGATATACGGCGCAACCGCACGGAACCACGGAACAAAGGTATGTGGAAAGACAAGGCTCATGGCGTTACTTTGAAATAATCAATGATTTTGCACGAAGGCCCCTTTCAAACCGGGGCACACCTGATGAATCTTCCCGCGTGCCGCGGCAACCCGCCGCAGGCGAACCCGATACCGCCGATCACCTTTCCCGAATCGCTGCCCGTCTCCGGCCGCCGCGACGAGATCGCGCGGGCGATCGAGGCGAACCAGGTCGTCATCGTGTGCGGGGAAACGGGCTCGGGCAAGACCACCCAGTTGCCGAAGATTGCGCTGGCACTGGGGCGGGGCCGTGGCGCAGGTGGCAAGGGGTTGATCGGCCACACCCAGCCACGGCGAATTGCCGCGTCGAGCGTGGCCAAGCGCATCGCCCAGGAGTTGAACTCGCCGCTGGGCGAGCACGTCGGTTTCAAGGTTCGATTCCAGGATCGCTTGTCGCCGGGCGCGAGCGTCAAGCTGATGACGGACGGCATCTTGCTGGCCGAGACGCAAACAGATCCTTTGCTCAAGGCCTACGACACGCTCATCATCGACGAGGCCCACGAGCGCAGCCTGAACATCGACTTTCTGCTCGGATACATCCGGCAGATCCTGCCGCGTCGGCCCGACCTGAAGGTGATCGTCACCTCGGCCACGATCGATGCCGATCGGTTTGCGCAGCATTTCGCCTCGCGCCATGGCCCGGCGCCGGTGATCCAGGTCTCGGGCCGATTGTTTCCGGTCGAGCAGCGCTATCGCCCCTTCGAGGAGAGCCGCGAGTACGGCCTGAACGACGCCATCGGCGATGCCGTGGACGAACTCTGGCGCGAGGGCTCGGGTGATGTGCTGGTGTTCCTGCCCGGCGAGCGGGAGATTCGCGAAGCCGCCGAGCACCTGCGCAAGCACCACCCGCCTGGGGTCGAGGTGGTGCCGCTCTTCGCCCGCCTCAGCCAGCAGGAGCAGGACCGGGTCTTCGAGCCCCACAGTGCGCGCCGCGTGGTGCTGGCGACGAACGTAGCCGAGACCTCGCTCACGGTGCCAGGCATCCAGTACGTGATCGATGCCGGAACCGCCCGCGTCAAACGCTACAGCTACCGCAACAAGGTCGAGCAACTTCAGATCGAGGATGTCAGCCAGGCCGCGGCCAACCAGCGGGCCGGTCGTTGCGGCCGGGTGAGCAATGGCATATGCATCCGCCTCTACGACGAGAAGAACTTCAACGAGCGCCCGCGATTCACCGATCCCGAGATCCTCCGCTCCTCGCTTGCGGGTGTGATCCTGCGCATGAAGTCGCTTGGGCTGGGCCTGGTCGAAGACTTCCCCTTCATCGAGCCACCACCGCGCCGGGCGGTGGCCGATGGCTATCAACTGCTCAACGAATTGGGTGCGGTCGACGACAAGAATGACCTCACGCCGACCGGGCGGGAGTTGTCCAAGCTGCCGCTGGACCCGCGGGTGGGCCGCATGATCCTGGAGGCACGCAGCCGCCAGGCGCTGGCCGAAGTGCTCGTCATTGCATCGGCGCTGAGCGTGCAGGATGTTCGCGACCGACCCCTGGAGCATCAGCACGCCGCCGATGCTGCCCACAAGAAATTCGACGACGAGAAGTCTGAGTTTCTCGGCACGATCAGGCTCTGGAAATGGCTCGAAGACGCCAAGGGCGGGCAGGGCGAACACAAGCTCTCGCACCGCAAGCAGGAGCAGTTGCTGCGCGAGAACTTCATCTCGCCCCGCAGGGTGCGCGAGTGGCGCGACATTCATTCGCAACTGCACACGGTGGTGGCCGAGCACGGCTGGCGCCTGAACGGCTCGCCAGCCACCTACGAGCAACTGCACTTGTCCATGCTCGCGGGCTTGCTGGGCAACATCGGTCTCAAGAGCGACGACGAAGACTGGTACTTCGGGGCGCGTGGCATCAAGTTCTACAAGCACCCCGGCGCCAACCTCAGCAAGAAGCCGGGGCGGTGGATCGTTGTGGCGGAACTGGTCGAGACGACGCGACTTTTCGGGCGTGGCGTGGCCGCCATCGAGCCGCAATGGCTGCCAGGGATCGCCGGGCATCTGATCAAGACGCAACTGCTGGAGCCGCACTGGGAGAAGAAGGCCGGCGAGGTGATCGCGCTGGAGCGCGCCACGCTCTATGGCATCGTGATCTACAGCAACCGGCGGGTGAACTTCGGCCAGGTGGACCCAGCTGCAGCACGAGAGATCTTCATTCGCGAGGCGCTGGTCAATGGGGAGTGGGAGTCCCGCCTGCCTTTTCTCGCCGCCAACCGCAAGCTCATCGCCCAGGTCGAGGAGTTGGAGCACAAGTCGCGCCGGCAAGACGTGCTGGTCGATGACGAGCTGATCTACGCCTACTACGACCAGCACCTCCCTGCGGACGTCTGCAGCGGCCCCAGCCTGGAGCGCTGGTACCGTGAGGCCGCCAAGCTGAACCCCAAGCTGCTGCATCTCGGCCGCGAGGAACTGATGCGCCACGAAGCGGCCGGGATCACCACCGCTGCGTTCCCGAAAACCATCCGGCTGGGCGGCATCGATTGCGGCGCGACATACCTGCACGAGCCCGGCGATTCAAAGGACGGCGTCACCGTCACGATCCCGCTCTTTGCGCTCAACCAGGTCAACGAGGAGCGTTGCGAATGGTTGGTGCCGGGCATGCTGCGCGACAAGGTGCTGGCCCTCGTCAAGAGCTTGCACCAGAGGCCGCGCTCGCGTCTCGTTCCGCTGCCCGACTACGCCAGCGAGTTCTGCGAGCTCACGCCCTTCGCGCAGGGTGCGTTGCTCGACGTGCTGCTGAAGGCCGTGCGCGAGCGCACGCAGATTGCGGTGCAGCGCAACGACTTCAAGCTGGACCAGTTGCCCGCGCATCTGTTCATGAACTTCCGCGTGGTCGACGAGCACGGTCGGCAGTTGGGCACGGGGCGAAACCTCGCGAGCCTGAAGGCTGAGCTCGGCGGCCAGGCGCGCTCGGCCTTCCAGGCGCTGGCGGCGTTGCGCACGACCACACCCGCAGCCCCCGAGTCGCCACCGAAGGTGCATGGCGCCGCGGTGAAGTCGCCCGCGGCCGCTGCGCTGCCCGCGGCAGACAGCGCGCCGGCGACGCCGGCCGATCAGAAGTTCACCGACTGGAGCTTCGGTGAGCTGCCCGAACTGATGGAGGTTCGCCGAGGCGCTCAGACGCTCGTGGGGTTCCCGGCACTCATCGACCGTGGCGACCACGTGGTGATCGAGGTGTTCGACGAGCCCGATATCGCTGCGGCAAAGCATCGCGCGGGCTTGCGTCGACTGGTGTCAGTGCAGATCCGCGACGCGCTCAAGTACCTGGAGAAGAACATCCCTGATCTGCAGAAGATGTCGATGTTCTATGCCTCGCTCGGCACGGCTGAAGAGTTGCGAGAGCAGGTCATCGATGTCGCCTTGGATCGGGCCTTTCTCGCCGACCCGCTGCCCACCGATGCGATTGCCTTCAAGCGGCGTCTCGACGAGGGGCGAGGGCGCCTCACGCTGATTGCCAACGAAGTGGCGCGCAGTGCGATGGCCGTGCTGACGGAGTACGCGGCGGCAGCGCGCAAGCTCAAGGATGCGCGAGCGCCCAAGGATGTGGCCGACGACATTCAGGCGCAGTTGTCGCGGCTGGTGCTCAAACGCTTTGTGGCGAACACGAGCTGGGCGCAACTCGCGCACCTGCCGCGCTACCTGAAGGCGATCACGTTGCGCCTGGACAAGCAGCGCGCCGACCCCACGCGCGATGCTGCGCGCTCGAGCGAGTTGCGCCCCATCGAGCAGCGCTATCTGCGCCTCGTGGCCGAAAGGCGCGGTGTGCATGACGCTCGCCTCGACGAGTTCCGCTGGTTGATCGAGGAACTGCGGGTGAGCCTTTTCGCCCAGGAGTTGCGTACGCCACAGCCCGTCAGTGTGAAACGCCTCGAAAAGAGCTGGCAGCAAATCAATGCATGAGAGTCGGCCGGAAGCGGCCCGCTTCTGAGTACAATGCGCGGCTGATCGGAGCGTAGCGCAGCCTGGTAGCGCAACTGGTTTGGGACCAGTAGGTCGCGAGTTCGAATCCCGCCGCTCCGACCAATATCTTCTCTTGGCCATCCCCCGCACTGCCCGTAGCTCAACTGGATAGAGCAGCTGCCTTCTAAGCAGCAGGTCGGGGGTTCGAGTCCCTCCGGGCAGGCCAGCCTCTGTCCTTTCGCCCCTCTGCCTTTCGCTGGTGCTCAGCTGAGCAAGACCCAGCCGAGCGCGCCAATGCACAGCGCTGTACCAGCGCATAGGCCGGCGATCAGCCTGATTCGGTGCCAGCGGTTGACCCGCGTCGTCGGCATCGGGCGGTAGGGCAATGGCGTATACGTGGCGGACGCTTCCCTTTCCTCTTGTGCACGCATGTCATTCGTCTCGATCGTGTCGAACGGGTTTTCGCGCAACGGGGGCAGGGCCGGCTCGGCCTCGTCGGTCAGTGTTGGCAGAGGCGGGGGCTGAAACGGCTCGATGTCGTCGATGCCATCCGAAGGCCGGTTGTCGAACTTCGCCAGCAGCGCCAACACGCTCTCAGAGGCATTGACTGCCGGCGGCTGGCTCTTCTGAGCTTCCGGGCGCGGATGCCTCGGCGGTTCGGCTGTCTTTGGCGGCTGCTGCTGAGCTTGTTCGCTCGTCGCGGGTGCGTCCACGGCGGGCTTGTGCTCGAACAGGGCGCGAAAAGCCGCTTCGTTCTGGGGGCGATCCGCGGGCGGAAGCGCGAGGATGGCGTCGATCGCACCCAGGAACTCAGGCTGGTAGCCGAGCACCGATGTCTTGTCCTTCAGGCGTGCGAGCACGTCCGCAAGCGGTGTGTACCTAGCCGCGGCGGGGTGCCACTCGCAGCTGATGGCGAAGTGCAGCACCGCGGCCACGCTGTACAGGTCATCGGCTTGTTTTTGCTTTCTGGCCGGATTGGCGTACGCGTCCATGTAGGGCTGACGAACGTCGCTTGCCACAGCCTGGTGCACAGAATCGAAGTCCATCAGCACGGGCTGCGCGTCGTCTGTCATCACGATATTGCCGGGGTCGACGCGCAGGTGCCCCAGGCCGGCGCCATGAAGCGGGCGCAGGGCGCTCAGCAGAGCCTCCATCAGCACCAGCAATTGCTCCTGGTTCGCGGGGCCATCAGCACGTACTCGCCAAGCCATGAGGTGCGTGCCCGTCAGGTACGGCATCGCCCGGTAGATCGTTCCGTTGCCTTCCCAGATGCAGTTCACCCGAAGCAGACTGGGATGATCAAACTGCGACAGGGTGAGCGCTTCGGCCGCGAACGACTCCAGCCCACGCTGGAAGGAGAGTGAGTGCGACGGGTCGAGCAGGCGCACCTGGCCGTCAGCGCTACGGTCGGCGATGGCGGATGGCAGGTACTCCTTGATGACGACCTTGCCGCCATCGGACCCACGGGTTGCGAGATAGAGGGCGCTGGCGCGCGTGAGCCCCAGTACCTGCGTGACCTGGAAGTCTTCGAGCGTGGCGCCGACCGCGATCGCGCGCCCTGCGCCCACGGGCAGGTGTGCAGACGGCTGAAGCGGTTCGTTCAGGTTCATCGCGGCAGGCTGAATTCAGGACCCGAGTGGCTGAAAGCGTGCATTTTGCCGCGATTGACGGGGCCCAAGGCCACTGCGCGCACCTCGGTTCGGGGGCCCTTGGGCCGTTCAGCGGCGCTCGTACTGCTGGGCGCCAAAGAGCGCGTCACGGGCCTGGGTGTCTACAAGTGGCTTGCGCAGGTCAGCGAGAACCTCCACGCCGCGTTTCACGGCGGGGCGTGCAGAGATCTCATCGAACCAGCCCTTGAGGTGCGGGTAGTCGTTCCAGTCAATGCCCTGGTTCTTCCAGGAGCGAAGCCACGGGAAGATGGCGATGTCGGCAATCGTGTACTGCGGCCCGGCGATGTACTTGCTCTTGGACAGGCGCTTGTCCATCACGCCGTACAGCCGTTTGGCCTCGTTGGTGTAGCGGTTGATGGCGTACTCGATCTTCTCCGGCGCGTAGATGCGGAAGTGATGCGCCTGGCCGAGCATGGGGCCCACACCGCCCATCTGGAACATCAGCCACTCGAGCATCTGATAGCGCTCGGTGACGGACTGAGGCAGGAACATGCCCGTCTTGCCAGCAAGGTAAAGCAGGATCGCGCCCGACTCGAACATCGAGATCGGTTGTCCCTCGGGGCCCTCAGGGTCCACGATCGCGGGGATCTTGTTGTTCGGGCTGATAGCCAGGAACTCCGGTTTGAACTGGTCCCCGGTCCCGATGTTCACGGGGTGGGCTCGGTAGGCGAGCCCACATTCTTCGAGCATGATGTGAACCTTGTGGCCGTTGGGCGTGGGCCACGAATACACTTCGATCATCGCCTTGTACTCCTGTCGACGCGGCACCTGCCGTGTGTGCCACTCTAGTTGATGCGAACCCAAGATGCTTGACGCTTTCAAGAAGCTGATCTCGCGGCCGCCACCCGGCCCCGATTGGCGTGAAGTGTCTGAATGGGCCAAGCGCCACAAGCTCGGTTTCAAGCGCGAGTCCGAAGGGAACGGCTTCGCTCTCATCGGCGGCATGGAGAGCAAGCCCTGGCGGCTCGAATGGGGCCCGCCGCAGCGCAGCTACATCGAGGGCAACGAGTTGCGCCTGCGCATGGAATTGGGGCTGTCGCCGAACCTGCAGATGCTGCTGATCTCGCAGCCGCTGCTCGAGACGCTGGAGCGCCAGACCTTCGAGCGCTACACCGAAAGCACGCAGACCATCATCGATGGTGCGACTCCCGAAGAGATGCGCTGGCTCGCCATGTTCCCCAAGGTGCCATACAGCGCGTCCAAAGACTTGCGCATGCGTTTCGGCCTTCTGGGAAACGTGCCGGGCGAGGCGGCTGCCTGGGTCGAAGGCGCCTTGGCGCATCAGATGGAAGCCGCCTCGCAGGGTTTTCTGCGGCACGAGCCTCCTTTCGTGTTGATGCTGCTGCGCGGGCGCGCCTACTTGCGCCTTCAGCTTGCCGACCCGGATGTGAGGCACATCGGCGCGGCCATCGGCGTGTTCGAGACGGCTGTTTTGCAGGCCCTGCGGGTGGCGAACCTCGGCAACGAGAAAGGCGGTGACTGGTCATCGACCGGTTCAACCGCTTGGCAAAACCAACTCGACGCCGAAGAGTCCAAGCGGCGCTGAGCCACTTGGACTCGGGATATCAGGCGTAGCGCCCGAGCTCCATCTTGGCGATGGCGTTGCGGTGGACTTCGTCCGGGCCATCGGCATACCGCAACGTGCGAGCCATCGCATAGAAGTAGGCGAGCGGGAAGTCGTCCGACACGCCACCCCCGCCGTGAACCTGCATCGCCCAGTCGATGACCTGGCAGGCCATGCTGGGAGCCACCACTTTGATCATCGCGATCTCGGTCTTGGCAGTCTTGTTGCCGGCGACGTCCATCAGCCAGGCGGCTTTGAGCGTCAGCAGGCGTGCCTGCTCGATCATGCAGCGGGCCTCGGCGATGCGCTCGCGTGTGACGCCTTGTTCGGCCAAGGTGCGGCCGAAAGCCACCCGTGAAGATGCACGCTTGCACATCAATTCGAGCGCGCGTTCGGCCAGGCCGATCAGGCGCATGCAGTGGTGAATGCGGCCTGGCCCAAGGCGGCCCTGGGCGATCTCGAAGCCGCGGCCTTCGCCGAGGAGGATGTTGCTCACTGGGACGCGGACGTCCTTGAAATCAATCTCGCAGTGACCGTGCGGCGCGTCGTCGTAGCCGAAGACAGGCAAGGCGCGTTTCACCGTGATGCCTTTGGTGTCGGCCGGCACCAGCACCATGGACTGTTGGCTGTGCTTGGGCGCCGTGGGGTCGGTCTTGCCCATGAAGATGTAGATCGCGCACCGCGGATCGCCTGCACCGGATATCCACCATTTGCGGCCATTGATGACATAGTCGTCGCCATGGCGCTCGATGCGAGCTTCGATGTTGGTGGCGTCGGACGAGGCGACCGCGGGTTCCGTCATGGCAAACGCGCTGCGGATCTTGCCGTCGAGCAGCGGCTCGACCCAGCGCCGCTTGTGCTCGGGTGTGCCGTACCGAATGATGGTTTCCATGTTGCCGGTGTCTGGTGCCGAGCAGTTGAACACCTCGCTCGACCACATCACGCGGCCCATGATTTCGGCCAAGGGCGCGTACTCCTGGTTGCTCAGGCCGGGGCCGTACTCCGCTTCGCGCGCAGAGCCGTCGGCGCTCGGGGGCAAGAACAGATTCCACAGCCCCTGGGCTCGCGCCTTGAGCTTCAGGTCTTCGATGGTCTGCAGCGGCGTCCAGCGTTTGCCAGCCTGGGTGTTGGCTTCGATCTCGGCGGCGTAGCGTGCTTCGGCCGGGTAGATGTGCTCCTCCATGAAGCGCAGCAGCTTGCTCTGGAGTTCCTGCGTGCGAGGCGAGTAGGAAAAGTCCATCATGATCTCCTTCAGTTGGAACGCGGAGTGAGCTCAGCCAGCGCGGCGCGAAGTGGTTCGCGCCGCGCCTCGAGTGGAAGACCGAATCGGGAGGGTCAGCGCTCGGCGAGTGCCAGCAGCTTTTCTTTGGAGATCACCACGAGCCGCGTGGGTTCGATGCGCAGTGCACCCTCGCGCTCGAAGCCCTTGAGCTCCTGATTGACACGCTGGCGCGAGGCGCCGAGCAGCTGTGCCAGATCTTCCTGCGCGAGTTGAAGGCCGATGCGCGTCTCGTCGCCTTGCTTGACGCCGTAGCCGCGCGCCAGCAGCAGGATCTGTTTGGCCAGCCGCGCCGAGAGCGGGCGGGTGTTGAGGTCTTCGATCATGTCGAACATAAGACGAAGGCGCCGGCAGTTCAGGCGCAAGAGCGCCTCGTAGAGCTCGACATGCTGCGCCAGCAACTCGTGGAAGTCGGCCTTGCGCACCACGAGCAAGGTGGTTTCGCCGTGAGCGTTGGAGTCGTGCGTGCGCGGGAAACTGTCGAACAGTGAGATGTCGCCGAACCAGACGCCCGGCTCTACATAGGTCAGCACGATCTCCTTGCCGGAGAGCGACACCGAGCTCACACGCACCGCTCCCTTGGCCACGCCACACCACGAATCGGGTGCCGCGCCACGCGAGGACAGCATCGCGCCATCTGCGAGGCGACGCACATGCGACCTCGACAGAATGGCTTCGCGCAAGGGCTGTGAGAGCTTCGAGAACCACGCGCCTGACTCGATGTTGGACTGCTCTTCGATTGTAAGAACGGGGTTGCTCATGGTGGGTCTCAGATGCGACAGGCGAATGACCGGCCGACCGTCAAACGAAGCGAGGAGGCCGCTTGTCCAGAAAGGATTGCAGGCCCTCGCCGCAGTGGGTGTTGAAGAAGTTCTCGAGGAAGTGAACGCGCTCCGCATCGAGTTGCTCGGACAGGCTGTGTGCGGGCCATTGGTTCACCAAGTCCTTGACGCTGGCGATGACATTGGGCGCACAGTCCCTCAGGCGTTCACCCACCTCGATCGCCTTGGCCAGCGCCTGCCCGGTCGAGGTGACCCAGTTGACGATGCCATGTGTATGGAGTTGTTGAGCAGAGATCGGTTCCGCCAGCCACAGCAACTGGAGCGCGAGGTTTCGAGGCAGGCGCTGCATGAGTTGCCAGCTCGCGCCGCCGTCTGGCGACAAGCCGATGCGCCCGTAGGCCATGACGAACTTGGCGGTGTCCGCGGCAACGATCATGTCGCACGCCAGCGCCAGCGAGAAGCCACCCCCGGCAGCGGCGCCTTCGACAGCGGCGATCACGGGTTTGGGGAACACACGCAGCACTTCGACGAAATCGTGGAAGTGCCGGAGCATGCCGTCCTGCACCGAGGGGTCGGCCTCGCGCCGCGACTTGATCTGATGCAGATCGCCGCCGACACTGAAGTGCTCGCCATCGCCTCGCAGGATCACGCAGCGAATCTCGGCGTCGGTTTCGGCCACTCCGAGGGCCTCGATCCCGGCTGCGAACACTTGCTCGGAAAGCGCGTTGCGTGAGGTCGCGTCGCTGATGCTCAGGATCAGCGTGCTGTCGCGTCGTTCGGCGTGCAATTCAGAAGGCATGGGCGAGGGGCAGGGCGCGCGCAACGGGGGTTCGCAGATTGTGTCATGCAGCATGCTTGCTCGTGTTTGTGCCAGGGCGGCACCTCTGAAAACCGAGGCCGCGTGCTAGAGTGAAACGCTTCCTTCCAACCCGCCGAATGACGCGATTTCAGACCTCGCTCACCCTCATCCTTGCTCTTGGTTTGGGCATGGGCGATGCGATGGCGGTGGGTTTTGGCAAGGTCAGCTCCAATACCACGCTGGGTCAGCCGCTCAACCTCACGGTCGGGCTCAGGCTGGATGCCAGCGAGAGCGTCGAACCCCGTTGCGTCAAGGCCGAGGTGAGCTTCGGCGATCGGCAGCTGGCCGATGCGCAAGTGCAGGCCCGCATCGAAACCGCGGCCACCAGCGGTGAGCGGCGCGTCAAGGTCACGACTTCCGTCGCGGTCGATGAGCCTGTCCTCAACGTGGTGGTGCACATAGGCTGTGCCTCTACCCTGTCGGGCACCTTCCCAGTGTTTGCCGACCCGCCCGCGCGTGCTGCCGTCGCCGAGCCGCCACCAGGCGGTGCCGATGGCGCGTGGTCGAGTGAACGGGCCGACACACCGGTCAGCGGCATCGTGGCCGCTGCTTCGCCAACGCGTCCTGCGGCAGGCCGGGCCAGCCGCCCTGCCAGCCGTGCGGAATCGGGCCGCAAGGCGACCCCGGCTGCGCGCGCAGGCAAGAGTGACGCCGCCGGAGGCAAGCCCCCCGCCGGACCGGTGCTCAAGCTCGATCCGGCGGAGTCCGATGCCTTGATCTTCCCCTCGCTGAAGCTTGCGACCAAGCTCAGCGAGCCGCCGCCCGCCAGTGGCAGCGCCCCGCGCTTCGTCGACCCCGAAACCCAAGAACGCCAGCATGAGCTGGAGCGTCTCAAATCGATGGAGGCGACGCTGCTCAAGCTTCGCAGCGAGAGCGAGGCCACGCAGAATGCCCTGGCCGACATGCAGCTCCGCCTGCGCGAGGCAGACGCTGGCCGCTACGCCAACCCCTTGGTCTACCTGCTGACCCTGCTGTGCGCCGTGCTGGCCGCTGGCCTCGCCGGCATGTGGTGGTTGCGCCGCCGCGATCGCATGGCGGCCGGCTGGTGGGCGCCGCAAACGGCCGGCGCGCCGGCGTCTCGCCAGTCGACCCGTGGCGGCGGCGAGCTGGACATCCCGGATCTCTCAGAGCCGCAGCCCATGCCCTCGGCACCGATGCCGCCCCCTCGGCCGGAGGCATCTCCGCCATTGTTCGCGCCATTGGCCCCTTCGACGAGCATCGCGACCCCGCCCACTTCGGCGTCGGAGTCAGCAGACGAGCCCCGCCGGCCCATGTCGGCAGAAGAGCTGATCGACCTGGAGCAACAGGCTGAATTCTTCGTCGTGCTGGGGCAGGACGATGCGGCCATTGACTTGCTGATGGGGCACGTACGCAGCACTGGCGGCGTGAGCCCCTTGCCCTACTTGAAGTTGCTCGAGATCTACCGCCGGCGCGACGAACGAGAGCCGTACGACCGCATGCGGGAGCGCTTCAACCGCCGCTTCAATGCCTATGCGCCCGAATGGGGCGTGGACCCAGACGCGGGCCTCAAGCTCGACGACTATCCCGAGGTGATGAGCCGCATCGAGAAGGCCTGGCAGGCTCCTTCGCGAGCGATGGAGTTGCTCGATACGGCGCTCTTCCGCCGGGATGCCGGCCCGACATTCGAAGTGCCCGCCTACCGCGAATTGCTATTCCTGTATGGCATTGCGCGCGATCTGGCGGAGCACGGTGCCGGGGAGGGCGGTGTCGACCTCCTGCTGCCTTTCGACGACTCGGGACTGTCGGCGACCTTCAGCAACCTGTCTCCCTCGCCAGGTGGTGCAGGGATGACCAGTTCAGCGCCGACCGGCGCGACGGCTTCGGGCTTCGTGCCGTTCTCGCTCGATCTCGACGTATCGACCGATCGGCCGCCACTCTTCACGCTGGAAGATCGCGCCGACGACCTCAAGAAAACCGGGCGTTGAGGCGGTTCAGCGCCAGCTCGAGCGTCTCGTCTTTCTTGGCAAAGCAAAAGCGAGCGAGTTTCTGGTCGAAGCCGCCCTGATAGAACGCCGACAGCGGAATGGCGGCCACGCCCACCTCGGTGATCAACCAACGGCAGAACTCTTCCTCGGGCAGGTCGCTCACGGCCGAGTAGTCCACGCTCTGGAAGTAGCTGCCGGCGCTGGGCAGCAGTTGCAGCTTGGTCGATGCCAGACCGGAGCGAAACAGGTCGCGCTTGCGTTGATAGAACGCAGGCAGCCCCATGTAGGGCTGAGGGTCTGCCATGTAGTCCGCCAGCGCATGCTGCATCGGCGTGTTGACGGTGAAGACGTTGAACTGATGCACCTTGCGGAACTCCACCATGAGCGGAGCCGGCGCCGCCACGTAGCCCACCTTCCAGCCGGTCACGTGAAAGGTCTTGCCGAAGCTCGACACCACAAAGCTGCGCGCCGCCAGTTCGGGGTGGCGTGACACGCTTTCGTGCCGCTGCCCATCGAACACCATGTGCTCGTAGACCTCGTCGGCGATCACGATGACGTTCGTCGGCCGCAGGAGCGCAGCCAGGCGCTGCATGTCGGCCTCACTCCAGATCGTGGCGCTCGGGTTGTGCGGCGTGTTGATCAGGATGGCCCGAGTGCGCGGGTTGATCGCGGCGGCGATGCGATCGAAGTCGGGCCGGAAACTGCGCGGCACGAGCGGCACGTGCACTGCCTTGCCACCCGCGAGTTCGATGTTCGGCTCGTAGCTGTCGTAGCAGGGATCGAGCACGATGACCTCGTCGCCCGGGTGCACGATGGCGAGGATCGCGGTCAAGATCGCCTGCGTGGCGCCGGCCGTGATCGTGATCTCGCTACCCGGGTCGTAGCTGTGGCCGTAGAGCGCCGCGATCTTGGCGGCTACTGCCTCGCGCAACGGCACGGCGCCCGCCATGGGTGGGTACTGGTTCAGCCCGCGGCGCATGGCGGCGTTGACCGCATCGAGCAGACGCGGGTCGCAATCGAAGTCGGGGAAACCTTGGCCCAGGTTCACGGCGCCGTGTTGCTGGGCCAGGGCCGACATCACGGTGAAGATGGTCGTGCCCACCTGGGGCAAGCGGCTCGTCAGGGCGGGCGGTGCGTACGTGGTGCTCATCGGGCTCAGGTCAAAGCTGGTAGTCGTTGGAGTCGCCGCTCAGCGCACGCGTGATGAGGGCTCGCGAGAGTCGATCGGACAGCATCTCTGCAAAGGCGTAGACGAAGTTGCGCAAGTACGCGCCGCGCTTGAACGCCACGCGGGTGATGCTCTGCCCGAAGAGGTAGCCGACGGGGCGCGACACCAGGTCGCCTCCTGGCGGGTCGTCTCGAACGGAGATCTCGGCCACGATGCCCACGCCCAGGCCGAGGCGCACGTAGGTCTTGATCACGTCGGCGTCGATGGCTTCGAGCACGATGTTCGGCTTCAGCCGCCGCGCGGCAAAGGCTTCGTCGACGCGCGTGCGACCGCTGAACGACGGGTGGTACGACACCAGTGGCTCGCGCGCCAGGTCTTCGAGCGAGACCCGTTCGACCTGCGCCAAGGGGTGGCCGGCCGGCATCACCAGCGCGTGCTGCCACTCATAGCAGGGCAGGGAGACGAGTTCATCCACGTCGCCGATGGCCTCGGTGGCGATGCCGATGTCCGCCACTTCTTCAAGCAGCATCTGCGCAACCTGCGCCGGGGAGCCCTGATGCAGGCTGATGTTGACCTTGGGGAAGCGCTTCCTGAGTTGCGCGAGCGGCTCTGGCAGAAAGTAGCGTGCCTGGCTGTGCGTGGTGGCAATGGATAGAGTGCCGCTGTCCTGCTTCGAGAACTCTTCGCCGATGCGCTTCAGGTTGCCAACCTCGCGCATGATGATCTCGATCGACTTGAGCACGTGCATGCCCGGTTCGGTGACGCGACGCAGGCGCTTGCCGTGCCGCGCGAAGATGTCGACGCCGAGTTCGCCTTCGAGCTCCAGGATGGCCTTGGAGATGCCGGGCTGCGAGGTAAACAGGGCCTTGGCGGTTTCCGTGAGATTCAGGTCGCGCCGAACCGCCTCTTGGACAAACCGAAACTGGTGCAGGTTCATATTCCAAAGCAGTATGTGAACTGCCCGGATTATTTCACTTTGTGTCTGAAGCCGCGCTCTGAATGGCCATCGTCACGGTGGCCTGCGCCATGGCGTCGATGACGCTGGGTACCTCTCCGATGGCCGGCTGCAATCGCCAGGTGACGCGCGGGTGGCGCTGTGCCATCTCCCCCAGGAGTTGGGGCAGGTCTTTGCGCACGTGGCCACCCGACCCCAGGAACAGCGGCACCACGTCGACCTGGTTGCAGTGGTCGGCGGCCAGGCGCTCGCAGGCCTCGGGCAGTGTCGGGGCCATGAACTCGAGAAATGCCAGCTCGACGTGCAGCGTGGGCCGCTGACGGCGCACGATCTCGGCAACCGCCTCGAAGGGCTGCTTCCATGCCGGGTCGCGTGCGCCGTGCGCGAACAGGAGCAGGCCGTGCCTCGTCGGTGGTTTCATCGGTAGCGCACCAGCCAACTGAAAGCCGCAAAGGAGAGCACGAGATAGATCAGGCTCGGCGTGGCAGCCACGATCCAGGGCGTCCAATCCTTCAGCAGACCGATGTGCGCCGCCACGTTGTTGAGCAGCACGAAACTGATGCCCAGCATGATCCCGCCGAAAACCTTGAGGCTCACGCCACCGGCGCGCCCGTGCAGGTAGGCGAAGGGCAGGGCCAGGCCCATCATCACCAGGCAAGCCAGCGGGTAGAGCGCGCGCTTCCAGAACTTGATCTCGTAGCGCTGCGCGGCCTGTTCGTTGTCCGACAGGTGGGTGATGTAGCGGAAGAGCTCCAGCGTGGACATGGAGTTCTCTGGCAGCACCGCAGCGGCGACCACCCCTGGCCGCAGGGTGCTCGCCCAGTTGTGGGTGGCCAGGGTCTGGTCCGTCACATTCACGCGATCGGTCGAGCTGGCGGCCTGGCTCCAGTCAGTGATGTTGACCTTGCTCAGGTTCCAGACATCGTTCGCGCCCACGCGGCCCGTTTCTGCACCGATGCGACGCAGCAGCCGGCCGTTCTCGTCGAACTCGAAGATGCGGATGTTCTGCAGTTCGCCGTCGGCCGAGGCGCGTTCCACATTGACAGAGTACGAGCGCTCGCCCTCTGGTGTGACGGCCCGGTCCTTGAGCCAGGCGCCGGATTCACCGAAGCTGAAGCCGCCCTTGAAGCGAGCTTGCAGGAGGGCCGCTGTGCGTTCGCTGAGCGGGGCAAGGTAGTCGCCCACGAGGAAGGTCATCACGCCAAAGGCCACGCCCAGCCCGGCAAGAAGCACCAGTGCACGGCCGGGCGCGAGGCCGCCCGTGCGCAAGATGGTGAACTCGGACGACTGCGCGAGCCGGGCGAGGGCGTAGATCGCACCGATCAGCACGGCGATGGGTAACAGCTCGTAGAGGTGCCCCGGCAACTCCAGTACGGAGTAGAGAGCGGCGTGCAGGGCAGAGTAGTTCTGGCCGACGTCCGCGAGCTCGTCGACGAAGTCGATGAAGAAGAAGAGCGAGAGGAAAGCGATCGCGACGAACGCCACGGCCGAGACGATGTCTGCATAGAGCAGGCGGCGGACCGTCTTCATGCGGCCGCCCTTGTAACGCGAGGCCACCCGCGCCACAGCGCGATGTTGGTGCCGTTCTCTCGCCACCATATGAGGCCCAGCGCGAGCAGGAACGCGCTGCCGTGGGTGAGCACCAGCGCGGCACCCATCTCGAGCTTGCCGTTGGCCACCCAGGCCTGCGAGAGATTGATCAGGTTGTAGTAGATGACGAACGCCAGCAGCGCGAACAACAGATTCCAGTTGCTGGCGCGCCGGGGCTGGGAGGCCGACAAGCCAATGCCCAGCAGCAGCAGGTTGGCCGCACCCAACATCAGGCCGAGGCGCCACGCCAGCTCACCTTGGGCCCGTGGCTCCGCGCCGCGCAGCAGCTCGATCGTGCGCTGCGCCTTGGGCGGCAGCTTGTCGACCTTGCTCAGCGCGCGCTCCCCGGCCTGCACGCGGTAGGTTTCAAAGCGCGCGACGGTCTTCTCGTTCGTCTTGAGGTTTTCTTCATTGCGCTGTCCGCGATCGAGCACCAGAAAGCTCGCCTCGGGCGTGTTCTCGATGTGGCCGCTGCGCGCAGACGTGACGGACTCCGCGTCACCCTGTTTCGTGAGGATGAACACGTTGCGCCCCTCGCGGCCGTCGTCGGTCGAGCGTTCGATGAAGAAGACGCGTTGGCCGTCACGCGAAGTCTGAAACTGTCCCGGCGCGACGCGAGACAGGTCGGATCGCTGCTCGAATCGCTCGCGCATCTCGGTGCTGCGCTGGTTGACCCAAGGCCACACGAAGAGCGCGAGCAGGGCGATCACCAGCAGCACCGGCCAGCTGACCATGAGCACGGGCCGCACGAAGCGAGAGAGACCCACGCCGCTTGCAAACCAGATGGCCATCTCGGTGTCGCGGTACATGCGGCTCATCGTCGAGACCACCGAAATGAAGAGCGACAAGGTCAACATCGTGGGCAGGTGCCCCAGCGCGAAGTAGCCCAGCAACAGGACGACATCCTGCGGTGAGATTCGCCCGAGCGCGGCCTGGCCGAGGGTGCGGATCAGCATCATCGTCAGCACGATCGTCAGGATGACGACCAGCGTGGCGCCGAAGGTCCGCGAGAGGTCTCGCCTCAGAGAGGAATCGAATAACATCGTTGGATTCTTGAATGGGCCGCATTATGGACTTCCGACATCAGGTTTCTTCCCTCGGCGCCATCTCCACACAGTCGGCTGACGCGCTCGTTCTCGTGGTCTCCGGCGAGGCGATCGACGCGTCGCTCGATGCGAAGCTCGCCGCCCCCCTGAACGATGCCGTGGCTCACGGTGATCTCGTGCTCAAGGCCGGCCGCACTTTGTATCTTCATCGCCCGACCGGCGTGAAGGCTGCGCGCGTGCTCGTGGCTGTAGCGGGTGGCACGACGGTCAAGGCATTCAAGGCGGCCGTCACGCAGGGCATCAACCAGATCAAGGGGAGCGGCGCCAAGAGCGTTGCCATCGCCGGGGTCGGTGGCTCCGAACTCGACGATCAGTACGCCGAGGCCGCTGTCACTGCAACTGCCGACGCCACCTACATCTATCGCCACACGAAGCCGAGCGCGCCTGCCGCCTCCGGCCTGTCGCAAGTGACCTTGCTGTGCAACAGGGCTCAGGCCAAGGCTGTCCAGGCCGGGCTGATCCGCGGGAAAGCCGTCGCCGACGGCGTGGCGCTCGCGCGCGAGCTTGGCAACCGGCCGGGCAACGTCTGCACGCCAAGCCACCTGGCCGAGCAGGCCAAGAAGCTCGGCAAGCACTACGAGCAACTCAAAATCGAGGTGCTCGATCGCAAGGAGATCGAGAAGCTCGGCATGGGCGCCTTCCTGGCGGTCACCCAGGGGTCGTACGAGCCACCGCGTTTCATCGTGGCGCGGTATACCGGCGCCACCAAGGCGCAGGCTCCGATCGTGCTGGTGGGCAAGGGGATCACCTTCGACACCGGCGGTATCTCGCTCAAGCCGGCCGCCGAGATGGACGAGATGAAGTACGACATGGGCGGGGCAGCCAGCGTGCTCGGTACCTTGAAGGCCGTGGCCGAACTCAAGCCAAAGCTCAACCTGATCTGCGTCATCCCGACCTGCGAGAACATGCCCAGCGGTCGCTCCGTCAAACCCGGCGACGTGGTCACGAGCATGGCCGGCCAGACGATAGAGATCCTGAATACAGACGCCGAAGGGCGCCTGATCCTGTGCGATGCGCTCACGTACGTGGAGCGATTCAAGCCCGCCGTGGTGGTCGATGTGGCCACGCTCACCGGCGCGTGCGTGATTGCGCTCGGCGCCATCAACTCCGGGCTGTTCTCCCCGGACGACGCCTTGGCGGCGGATCTGCTGGCCGCCAGCCAGGCCGCACTCGACCCTGCCTGGCGCATGCCCCTCGATGACGAATACGCCGAAGGGCTGAAGAGCAACTTTGCCGACGTGGGCAACGTGGGGCCGCGCCCGGGCGGCGCGATCACGGCGGCCATGTTCCTGAAGCGCTTCACGAGCAAGTACCGCTGGGCGCACATTGACATCGCGGGTACGGCCTGGAAGTCGGGTGCGAGCAAGGGTGCGACAGGCCGCCCCGTCCCGCTCCTGACGCACTTCGTGCTGTCGCAGGCGGGTTGATCAGCAGCTGCCGCCAGGCGCCATGACCGAGGTCAGTTTCCACTTCAACGTGCCCGATCGCATCGGGTACGCGTGCCGCCTGTTGCGCAAGGCGGTGCGCAAGGGGGCGCGGGTGGTCGTTTCTGCACCGGAACCCACCCTGGCGGCGTTGGACCGCCAGTTATGGACTTTCGAGCCACTCGATTTCGTGCCCCACCTGCATGCCAAGCCCGGGCAGGCGATTGCCCCGCGGCTCCTGGCAACGCCTGTGTGGCTCACCGAGCGGGTGAACCAGGCGCCGCACCACGAAATGCTCCTCAACCTGGGCGACGAGCTTGTCGAGGGGTTCGAGACGTTCGAGCGAGTGTTCGAGCTGGTCTCGGCCGACGGTGACGACCGCATGGCTGGCAGGGCGCGCTGGAAGCACTACAGCGACCGCGGCTACTCGATCGCGCGCCACGACGTGGCGCAGGATGCGCCCGCATGAAGCCCACAGCCCAGCCGCCGCGCAGCGTTCCGGTGCTCACCGAGGTGGTGGTGCTGCCCGAGAGTGCAGCGCCGGAAGATGACGGTTACGAGTCGCCGCTTCTCGACCCCGTTTCGGACGCGGCCTACGCGGCCACGGCACCGGCGGCCTTCGATCCCCAGCCGGCAGCCAGGCGCGCGCTAGAGCCGGTGGCCATGGCCACGCTCGACGAGGCAGCGGTCGCCCAACGCGTGCTGGCCGATCTGGACCGCCAGCTCGACCTCATGTTCGAGCAGCGCCTGCGCGAGGCGCTCACGCCCGTGCTCACGCGCACGACCGACACCCTGCTGCGCGAGATGCGCAACCAGTTGGCCAGCAGTCTGCGCGAGATGGTGGCCAAGGCGGTATCCGCCGAGCTCGATCGCCTGCAGAAGCGCTGACGCCGTTCGGACGCTGAAGGTGCGCCGTATGAGCAACAACGTGTCTTGATTTCTCCTGCGGCATTCGTGATCATGGCGGCCTGCTTGAGCAGCAAGCATCGGCACAAGCTTTGCTAGTTAGTTTTCCCAACCCTGAAGGAAACGATATGAAGAGATCGATCTACGCGCTCTCCGCCGCAGCCTCCGTCGCGCTGGCGTTGTCGGCATGCGGCAAGAAAGAGGAGCCCGCCGCAGCAGCGCCCGCAGCACCTGCCGCCCCCGTGGCCGCAGCGCCCGAATCCGCCATCGTCAAGATCGGCCACGTGGCCCCCACCAGCGGCGCCATCGCCCACCTTGGCAAGGACAACGAGAACGGCGCGCGCATGGCGATCGACGAACTCAACGCCAAGGGCGTGACCATCGGCGGCAAGACGGTGAAGTTCGAACTCATCGCCGAAGACGACGCAGGCGACCCCAAGCAAGGTACCGCGGCCGCCCAGAAGCTGGTCGACTCCAAGGTCAACGGCGTGATCGGTCACCTGAATTCAGGTACCACCATCCCGGCCTCCAAGATCTACAGCGACGCCGGCATCCCGCAGATCTCGCCGTCGGCAACCAACCCCAAGTACACCCGTCAGGGCTTCAAGACCACGTTCCGCGTGGTGGCCGATGACGTGCATCTGGGTGGCACGCTGGGCAAGTACTCGATCACCGAGTTGAAGGGCAAGTCGATCGCCGTCATCGACGACCGCACGGCCTATGGCCAAGGCGTCGCCGAAGAGTTCGAGAAGGGCGTTGTTGCCGCTGGCGGCAAGGTTGGCGCACGTCAATTCACCACCGACAAGGCCACGGACTTCACCGCCATCCTGACTGCCATCAAGGCGTCCAAGCCTGATGTCGTGTTCTACGGCGGCATGGACGCAGTGGCCGGCCCGATGATTCGCCAGGCCAAGCAACTCGGCATCAAGGCCAAGTTCATGGGTGGCGACGGCATCTGCACGGGCGAACTGCCCAAGCTGGCCGGTGGCGCGATGGCCGACGGCCAAGTGGTCTGCGCTGAAGCGGGCGGTGTCGAAGGCGAGCAAAAGGCCGGCCTCGAAGAGTTCAAGACCAAGTTCAAGACCAAGTTCAACGCTGACGTTCAGATCTACGCACCGTACGTGTACGACGCGCTGAACGTGATGGTGGCTGCCATGGTCAAGGCGGATTCGGCCGACCCGGCCAAGTACCTGCCTGAGCTGGCCAAGACGGCTGACTACAAGGGCGTGACTGGCACCATCTCGTTCGACGAGAAGGGTGACGTCAAGAACGGTGCACTGACGCTCTACACCTACAAGGGTGACAAGCGCGAGCAGATCGCCGTGGTTCGCTGAGCCAGCGTAGGTATCCAACTTCAAAGGGCGCCTTCGGGCGCCCTTTGTCTTGCTGGGCAGCAAGCGCTGCATGGGCGAGTTGGGCCCCGAGCGGACTCACGCGCGATGACCGAGCGAGCAACAAAAAAAGCCCGCTGCTGCGGGCTTGTGCTCGATCTGGCGGAGAGGGCGGGATTCGAACCCGCGGTGGGCTATTAACCCACACACGCTTTCCAGGCGTGCGACTTAAACCGCTCATCCACCTCTCCGGAAGCCGCGGATTCTAGCCGACGCGGCGAGCACTTCGCGTCAGCTCGGCGTCTTGTTCTTGATAAGTGCCATCGAAGTCGCGATCAGCGAGGACACCTCGCTCATGTTGCCCGGCACGATCATCGTGTTGTTCTTCTGGGCGAGTTGTGCGAAGGCCTCTACTGCCTTCTCTGCAACCTTGAGCTGAACGGCCTGCTCGCCTCCGGGCGCGCGGATCGCTTCGGCGACTTTTCGGATGGCATCTGCCGTGGCATCGGCCACCGCCACGATTGCGGCGGCTTCGCCGTGGGCCTTGTTGATCTCGGCCTGGCGCTGGCCTTCGGATCGGGCGATGAAGGCTTCGCGTTCGCCGGTAGCGATGTTGATCTGCTCTTGCTTGCGGCCTTCGGATGCGGCGATCAGGGCGCGCTTCTCGCGTTCGGCCGTGATCTGCGCCTGCATGGAGCGCAGGATCTCTGCCGGCGGAGTCAGGTCCTTGATCTCGTAGCGCAAGACCTTCACGCCCCAGTTGGCGGCGGCTTCGTCGAGCGCGTTCACCACCGTGGCATTGATGGCGTCGCGCTCCTCGAAGGTCTTGTCGAGCTCCATCTTGCCGATGGCCGAACGCAGCAGGGTCTGCGCCAACTGCGTGATGGCCATGATGTAGTTGCTCGAGCCGTAGCTCGCGCGCATCGGGTCGGTGATCTGGAAGTACAGGATTCCGTCGACCTGCAGCTGGGTGTTGTCGCGCGTGATGCAGACCTGGCTGGGCACGTCGAGCGGCACTTCCTTCAGCGAATGCTTGTAGGCGACCCGCTCGATGAATGGCACGACGAACTTGAGGCCCGGCGTTAGCGTGCGGTCGTACTTGCCCAGGCGTTCGACCACCCAGGCGTTTTGCTGCGGGACGATCTTGAAGGTCTGGAAGATGAAGATGGCCGCAATGACCGCGATGATGATTGCAATCTGCATGTGCGTTGCCCTTGCTAGGGTTCAGTGGGACGAAAGTGGGGCGAGAACCAGCCAGTTGCCTTCGACAGCCTTGACCACGTGGGGCCCGGCCTGGGCAGGGGAATCGGGTTGAAGGTGCGCGGTCCACAGTGAGCCGCGGTAGAGCACACGCGCCGTGCGGTCCGAGCCCCAGGCATCCACCTGGACTCGCTCTCCGATGTCGAGGTTGACGTCCCGGTTCTCGGCGGCCGGTTGTGACCGCGGATTTTTCATACGGTGCCAATGCCAGATCGCGGTGGCTCCTGCTCCGACGATTGCCCCCGTGACGATCTGCGCGCTGATTGGTGCACCGAGGTGTGCGGCGATCGCTGCGGCCGCCATGCCCAGTGCGAGCATGAGCAGATAGAAGGTGCCGGTCGCCAGTTCGACCGCGACGGCCACTCCGGCCATCACCCACCAGAACGTCGATTCAGAAAGGTCCATCCGATCTCCTCCGTGCAGCGTGTGGCGGCAGTGTATGCGCGTCATCGAACGGCTCTACACTTCGCGCTCTTTCAGCTTCAGTGCTCCGGGGTGGCCATGCTTCGCTTCAGTTTTCCCATCGTCATCATCGACGAGGACTACCGCTCCGAGAACACTTCGGGCTTGGGCATTCGCGCGTTGGCGCAGGCCATCGAGAAAGAAGGCTTCGAAGTGCTCGGAGCCACGAGCTACGGCGACTTGTCGCAGTTTGCGCAGCAGCAAAGCCGTGCGAGCGCATTCATCCTGTCGATCGACGACGAAGAGGTCGCTGGCGGGCCGGAGATCGACCCTGCCGTCCTGAACCTGCGCAAGTTCATCCAGGAGATCCGGTTCAAGAACGCCGAGATCCCGATCTATCTGTACGGTGAGACGAAGACCTCGCAGCACTTGCCGAACGACGTGCTGCGCGAGTTGCACGGCTTCATCCACATGTTCGAGGACACGCCGGAGTTCGTGGCGCGCCACATCATCCGTGAGGCCAAGTCGTATCTCGATGGGCTGGCGCCGCCGTTCTTCCGTGCGCTGGTCGACTACGCTCAGGATGGCTCTTACTCATGGCACTGCCCCGGCCATTCCGGCGGCGTCGCCTTCCTCAAGAGCCCGGTCGGCCGCATGTTCCACCAGTTCTTCGGCGAGAACATGCTGCGGGCCGACGTGTGCAACAGCGTCGATGAGTTGGGCCAGCTTCTCGACCACACCGGCCCGGTGGCCGAGAGCGAGCGCAACGCTGCGCGCATCTTCAACGCCGACCACTGCTTCTTCGTCACCAACGGCACGAGCACCAGCAACAAGATGGTGTGGCACCACGCGGTGGCGCCGGGCGATGTGGTGGTGGTGGACCGCAACTGCCACAAGTCGATCCTGCACGCGATCATCATGACCGGTGCGGTGCCCGTGTTCCTGCGGCCAACGCGCAACCACTACGGGATCATCGGCCCGATCCCCGAGGCCGAGTTCTCGAAGGCCGCGATCCAGAAAAAGATTGCCGCGAACCCTTTGCTCAAGGGCGTCGACGCCAAGAAGGTCAAGCCGCGGATCCTCACTCTGACGCAGAGCACCTACGACGGTGTGCTCTACAACACCGAGACCATCAAGCACGGCCTCGACGGCTACATCGACACGCTGCACTTCGACGAAGCCTGGCTGCCGCATGCGGCGTTCCACCCGTTCTACAGCTTCTATCACTCGATGGGCCGCCACCGCACGCGCCCGAAGGACCAGCTCGTCTTCGCGACGCAGTCGACGCACAAGCTGCTGGCCGGCATCAGCCAGGCCTCTCAGGTGCTGGTGCAGGACTCGCAGACGCGCAAGCTCGACCGTCACCTCTTCAACGAGGCGTACCTGATGCACAGCTCCACGAGCCCGCAGTACGCCATCATCGCGAGCTGCGACGTGGCGGCCGCCATGATGGAAGCGCCGGGCGGGAAGGCGCTGGCCGAGGAAAGCATTCAGGAGTCGCTCGATTTCCGCCGTGCGATGCGCAAGGTGGCGAAGGAGTACGGCAAGGACTGGTGGTTCAAGGTCTGGGGGCCGGACAAGCTGGCCGAGGGCGGCATCGGCGAGGCCGAAGACTGGGTGCTCAAGGCCGGTGGAAAGTGGCATGGCTTCGGCGATCTGGCCGAAGGCTTCAACATGCTCGACCCGATCAAGTGCACGCTGATCACGCCGGGGCTCGACATGTCGGGCAAGTTCGCCAAGACGGGTATTCCGGCGGCCATCGTCACCAAGTTCCTCGCCGAGCACGGCGTGGTGGTCGAAAAGACCGGGCTGTATTCGTTCTTCATCATGTTCACCATCGGCATCACCAAGGGCCGCTGGAACACGCTGTTGACTGCCCTGCAGCAGTTCAAAGACGACTACGACCGCAATGCGCCCTTGTGGCGTGTGTTGCCGGAGTTCGTGGCAGCCCACCCGCGCTACGAGCGCATGGGCCTGCGCGACCTGAGCCAGGCCATCCATGAGGCCTATGCGAAGAGTGACATCGCGCGGCTCACCACCGAGATGTACCTCTCGGATCTTCACCCCGCCATGAAGCCGAGCGACGCGTTTGCACGCATTGCGCATCGCCAGACAGAGCGCGTGGCCATCGACGATCTGGAAGGGCGCATTACCGCGTCGCTGGTGACGCCGTATCCCCCGGGAATCCCGCTGCTGATCCCGGGCGAGCGTTTCAATCGAAAGATCGTCGATTACCTGCGCTTCGCCCGATCCTTCAATGCGCAGTTCCCGGGGTTCGACACCGACGTCCACGGCCTGGTCGAGGAAGACGGTGACGCCGAGACGCACTCGTACTACGTCGACTGCGTTCGCGACGACGCCTGACTTGGTGAGCTGCGCTCAGTCGGCAGCGAACGACGGGCCCGCCAGAGCAACGGCGTGCCGGGCGACGTCCAAGGGCCAGGTGGTGGTGATCGATTCGAAGCGCTGCTGGTCTGCGGCGAAGAGCGCTCGCGTGGCCTCTTCGAAGCCCGCAAACGAGCTGGCCAGAGCCGACATGAAGCGGTAAGCAGCATCGCGTGCCGCGCGGCGAGCGTCGCTGCTGGCATGAGCGCGGCGGGCTTCTTCGACCAGCTTGCGCAGTGCGACAGAGGCACCGCCAGGTTGATCCGCAAGCCACTCCCAGTGACGCGGAAGCAGGGTGACTTCACGCGCGACCACGCCGAGGCGAGGGCGACCGCGGGAGCGGGGCGCGGTCTCGTCAGCGGTGGGTTCGGCTGCGGGTGCTGGTTCGAGGGCCGGTGGATACCGAGCCGCGACATCGGCCTCGCTTCCCTGGGTGTCGATCTCTATCAGTGCGCTCGTTCGGGCGTCAACGATCAGGATGGGGCCATGGTCGCTACGCTTGACAGCTGCTTTGACAGCGACTGCGACGACGCCGAGTGGGCCCGCTGCGATCTGGTTTGTGCCTTCGAAGGCGAGGGCCTGGGTGGGCGCGGTGTTCATTCCCTAATTATATCCGGGTGAAATAAATTCACCCGGATAAATTGCAACGAACCCGACTACTCCGTCAAACCGCCCAGTGCCGTCTGGCTGAAACCGCCATCGACGTAGGTGATCTCGGACGTGATGCCGGCGGCCAAGTCAGAAAGCAGAAAGGCCGCGGCATTGCCGACGTCGTCGATCGTCACGTTGCGACCCAGCGGTGACTGCGCGGTCATCTCGAGCATCTTGCCGAAACCCTTGATGCCGGACGCCGCCAGCGTCTTGATCGGGCCGGCCGAGATGCCGTTCACCCGCACGCCCTTGGGCCCGAGGCCGGCGGCCAGATAACGCACGCTCGCTTCGAGCGACGCCTTGGCGAGACCCATGGTGTTGTAGCTGGGCATGCTGCGCAAGGCTCCCAGGTAGGTCAGCGTCAGCAGCGCGCTGCCGGGGCGAAGCAAGGGCAGGGCCGCCTTGGCCATCGCGGGGAAACTGTAGGACGAGATATCGTGTGCGATCCGAAAGTTCTCGCGGCTCAGGCCGTCGAGAAAATTGCCAGCGATCGCCTCGCGCGGCGCGAAGCCGATCGAGTGCACGAAGCCGTCGAATTGCGGCCAGACCTGACCAAGCTGCTCGAACAGGGCCGCGATCTGGGCGTCATCACCGACGTCACAGTCGTACACCAGCTTGGAATCGAACTCCGCGGCGAATTCGCCAATGCGATCCTTGAAGCGCTCGCCCACATAACTGAACGCGAGTTCCGCCCCTTCGCGTCGGCATGCCTTCGCAATGCCGTAGGCAATGGAGCGATTGGAAAGGACGCCGGTAATAAGAAAGCGTTTGCCGGCCAGGAATCCCATACTGTCTCCGCGCTGTAGTGAAAAATGAGGCGTGATTCTGGCACGCTGCCTGTTCTGAGAGGCCCGCGTACCTTGCCACCAGCGCTGTTTCATGCTGGCTTGACAAACCCAGGGGTTGCCGGTAATTCCTGCCCGCGCTACAATGCGTTTTTCGCAAGAAAACTGCATGGGCGGATTCTTCCAGCCCTTTTTTTTTGCTTGATCGACTTTGCAGTGGTGCCTTGAGCCGGCTTTTGACCGGCGCACGGAACGAGCAGGCCTGAGCAAGCTGAGCAGGACTGAAGGCGCAAGCCAAGGCAAGTAGGCGACAGCAAAGCGTGAACTGGCAAACCGTAGTTGAGAACACCGTGACCGGTCTCGGTTACGACCTCGTGGACTGTGAACGCAGCCCCAAGGGGCTGCTTCGCGTGTACATCGATCGCGTGGCGAATGATCCGGCAGGTGAGTACATCGTGGTCGAAGACTGCGAGAAGGTCACACGCCAGCTTCAACACGTGCTCGAGGTCGAGGGTTGCGCCTACGAGCGTCTGGAGGTTTCGTCTCCAGGCCTGGATCGCCCGCTGAAGAAGCTGGCCGACTACCAGCGCTTTGTGGGCCAAGAGATTGAATTGGGTCTCAAGTTGGCCTTTCAGGGCCGCAAGCATTACCGCGGTGTCCTGGAGGCCCTGCCTGAGGGTTGGCGCCTCGTCTTCAATGACGGCAAGGCCGATCAGGCACTGGATTTTTCGCTCGAAGAAGTAAAGGAGGCCCGTTTGGTGCCTGTGGTGGACTTCAAAGGCCGGCGCTTTCAGCCTGTCGAACCATCGCAAGGCGACGCACCTGCGGGCAGTGACGTTGACGGAGATCACAAGCAATGAATCGTGAACTGCTGATGCTGGTGGACGCCATCTCGCGCGAAAAGAGCGTGGATCGCGAAGTCGTGTTCAATGCGGTCGAGGCCGCGCTCGCCTCGGCCAGCAAGAAATTGCATGGCGGCGAGGTCGACATCCGCGTCACCATCGACCGAGAGAACGGCGAGTACGACACTTTCCGCCGCTGGCACGTGGTGCCCAACGAGGCTGGCCTGCAATTGCCGGATTCGGAGATCCTCTTGTTCGAAGCGCAAGAGCAGATCTCGGATATCGAAGTCGACGACTACATCGAAGAACCGGTCGAATCCGTCACCATCGGCCGCATCGGTGCGCAGGCCGCCAAGCAGGTCATCCTGCAGAAGATTCGCGATGCGGAGCGCGAGCAGCTCCTGACCGATTTCCTGTCGCGCGGTGACAAGATCTTTGTCGGCACAGTCAAGCGCCTCGACAAGGGCGACGTGATCGTTGAATCCGGTCGTGTCGAAGGGCGCCTCAAGCGCAGCGAAATGATCCCGAAGGAAAACCTGCGTTCGGGCGACCGCGTGCGTGCCTTCATCGCCGAAGTCGACCCGACGCTGCGTGGCCCGCAGATCGTGCTGTCGCGCAGCGCTCCGGGTTTCATGATCGAACTCTTCGCGCAAGAGGTGCCGGAGATCGAACAAGGTCTGCTCGAGATCAAGTCCTGCGCTCGCGACCCGGGCTCGCGCGCCAAGATTGCCGTCGTCTCCCACGACAAGCGTGTCGATCCGATCGGCACCTGCGTTGGCGTGCGAGGTTCGCGCGTCAATGCCGTCACGAACGAACTGGCGGGCGAGCGTGTGGACATCGTGCTGTGGTCCGAAGATCCGGCCCAGTTCGTGATCGGCGCGCTGGCTCCGGCCAATGTGCAGTCGATCGTGGTGGACGAAGAGCGCCATGCCATGGACGTGGTGGTCGACGAGGAGAACCTCGCAATCGCCATCGGCCGCGGTGGCCAGAACGTGCGTCTCGCTTCCGAGATGACCGGCTGGCGCATCAACATCATGACGGCCGAGGAATCGCAGGCCAAGCAGAACGAAGAGTCGGATTCCATCCGCACCTTGTTCGTCGACAAGCTTGACGTAGATACCGAGGTGGCCGACATCCTGATCGCCGAAGGTTTCAGCAGTCTCGAAGAAGTGGCCTACGTGCCCATGCAGGAGATGCTGGAGATCGAAGGCTTTGACGAAGACACGGTCAATGAACTGCGCACCCGCGCAAAGGATGCGCTGTTGACGATGGAGATCGCGCGTGAGGAAAAGGTCGACGACGTGTCGCAGAACCTGCGCGACCTTGAAGGTCTGACGCCCGCGCTGATCGCCAAGCTGACGGACGGCGGTGTGCACACGCGTGACGATCTTGCCGATCTGGCCGTCGACGAACTGACCGAGCTCACTGGCGTGGGCGAAGAAGAAGCCATGGCGCTGATCATGAAGGCGCGCGAGCACTGGTTCACCACCTGAGCCCTCGGCCATCTGAATCGAACCCGTACCGCAGCACCGCAAGCTAAATAAGCAAGGAATATCCACAATGGCTGTGACCACCGTCGCCCAGTTCGCCGCCGAGCTCAACCGCTCTGCCGCGGCACTGCTCGAACAGCTCCAGTCGGCCGGCGTCGCCAAGAAGTCGACCGACGACGCGCTGACCGAGTCCGACAAGGAGCGGCTGCTCGACTTCCTGCGCACTGCGCACGGAACGGGGGCGGGCACCGAGCGCAAGAAGATCACGTTGACCCGCAAGTCGACGAGCGAGATCAAGCAGGCGGACGCCAGCGGCAAGGCGCGGACGATCCAGGTCGAGGTGCGCAAGAAGCGCACCTTCGTCAAGCGTGACGACACGGTCGCGGACGAACCGGCCGAACCGGTGATCAGCGAGGAAGAACTGCAGCGACGCCAAGATGAGGCCCAGGCCCAGGCCGAACTACTGCGCCGTCAGGAAGAAGAGCTGGCCGAGAAGCGCCGCCTGCGTGAAGAGCAGGAGCAGCGCGAGCGCGAGGCGGCCGAAGCCCGTCAGCGCGAAGCTGCTGAAGCCGCGGCCAAGGCTGCTGCCGAGGCGGCCGCTGCTGCTGCCGCTGCACCCAAAGCGGACCCGAAGGCAGCGCCGGCTGAGGCCGCCGCACCAGCGCCCGTGGCGCCACCCGCCGAGCCTGCGAAGCCGGCACTGCGCGTCATCAAGGCTGCCGACGTGGTCGACGAAGAAAAGCAGCGCGCTGCCGACCTCGCCAAGCGCCGCAAGGCTGCCGAGGATGAGGCGCAAGCCATTCGCGCGATGATGAACGCGCCCAAGCGCGTGCTGCAGGCCAAGAAGGACGAGCCGCCCAAGCCCGCCGAGGGCGCCAAGGAAGGGATCAAGGGCACGATTCACAAGCCCACGGCCGCGCCGGGTGCGGCGCCTTCGTCGACCGCGGCCAAGCCAGGCGACAAGAAGTCGATCAAATCCGAGAAGCTGTCGTCCAGTTGGGCCGATGACGCCGCCAAGAAGCGTGCGGTCAAGGGGCGCACCGACGCGCCTGGCGGTGCCAGTGCGCGCCCCGGTTGGCGTGCGCCGCGCAGCGGCCGTCGCGGTGATCGTGGCGACAACTCGCATTCCACATTCGTCGCGCCGGTCGAGCAGCAAGTGCAAGAGGTGCATGTGCCCGAGACCATCAGCGTGGCCGATCTGGCGCACAAGATGTCGGTCAAGGCCTCCGAGGTGATCAAGCAGTTGATGAAGCTGGGCCAGATGGTCACCATCAACCAGCAGCTCGATCAGGAGACCGCCATGATCCTCGTCGAAGAGATGGGGCACAAGGCATTTGCCGCGAAGCTGGACGACCCGGAAGCCTTCCTGGAAGACGAGTCCGTCGAGTCCGCACACGAGGTGCTGCCGCGCGCACCAGTCGTGACCGTGATGGGCCACGTCGACCATGGCAAGACCTCGCTGCTCGACTACATTCGTCGTGCGCGGGTGGCCGCGGGCGAAGCCGGCGGCATCACCCAGCACATCGGTGCGTACCACGTGGACACCCCGCGGGGCATGATCACCTTCCTTGACACGCCAGGTCACGCGGCCTTTACGGCGATGCGTGCGCGCGGCGCCAAGGCGACCGACATCGTGATCCTGGTGGTGGCTGCCGACGACGGCGTGATGCCGCAAACCAAGGAGGCGATTCACCATGCCAAGGCGGCGGGCGTGCCCATCGTCGTGGCGATGAACAAGATCGACAAGCCCGAAGCCAACCCTGAGCGCGTGAAGAGCGAATTGGTGGCCGAAGAAGTCGTGCCGGAAGAGTTCGGTGGCGATTCTCCGTTCGTGCCCGTGTCGGCCAAGACCGGCCAAGGCATCGATGATCTGCTCGAGCAGGTTCTGCTGCAGGCCGAAGTGCTCGAACTCACTGCTGCCAAGGATGCCCCAGCCAAGGGCCTCGTGATCGAAGCCCAGCTCGACAAGGGCCGTGGCCCGGTCGCGACCGTGCTGGTCCAGTCGGGCACGCTCAAGCGCGGCGATGTCGTGCTTGCCGGATCGACCTACGGCCGCGTGCGCGCGATGCTGGACGAGAACGGCAAGCCGTGCCTCGAAGCCGGCCCGTCATTGCCGGTCGAGATCCAGGGCCTGACCGATGTGCCGCAAGCAGGTGACGAGTTCATGGTGCTGAGCGACGAGCGCCGCGCCCGCGAAATTGCCACCTTCCGCCAAGGCAAGTACCGCGACGTGAAGCTGGCCAAGCAGCAGGCCGCCAAGCTGGAGAACATGTTCGAGAACATGGGCGAAGGCCAGGCGCAGACGCTGCCGCTCATCATCAAGGCCGATGTGCAGGGGTCGCAGGAAGCGCTCTCGCAGTCGCTGCTCAAGCTGTCGACCGCTGAGGTCAAGGTGCAGATCGTGCACGGTGCCGTCGGTGGCATCAGCGAATCGGACATCAACCTGGCGATTGCCTCCAAGGCAGTCATCATCGGTTTCAACACCCGAGCCGATGCCGGCGCGCGCAAGCTGGCCGAGAACAACGGCGTCGACATTCGTTACTACAACATCATCTATGACGCAGTGGATGACGTGAAGGCGGCGATGTCGGGCATGTTGGCTCCCGAGCAGCGCGAAGAGGTCATCGGTACCGCCGAAATCCGCACCGTGTTCGTGGCGTCGAAGATCGGCACGGTCGCCGGTTCGATGGTCACGGCCGGTATCGTGCGCCGCAACGCACGCTTCCGCCTGTTGCGCGAGAACGTGGTGGTCTACACCGGCGAGGTCGAGTCGGTGCGCCGCATCAAGGACGACGTCCGCGAGGTCGCAGCCGGGTTCGAATGCGGTATCAAGCTGAAGAACTACAACGACATCAAGGAAGGCGATCAGCTCGAGTTCTTCGAATTGAAGGAAGTGGCCCGAACGCTGTAAGGCGGATTTGCCCACGGTCGCAAACCCCGCCCTCCCAAAAGACGGCGGGGTTTGTGCTTGTAGGCGGCGAGAAGGAACCTCATGCGACACAAGCGCTCCATCCCCAACCGTGGCTTTCGAGTGGCCGACCAGATCCAGCGCGATCTGGCCGAGCTGATCCGCGAGCTCAAAGATCCGCGCGTCGGCATGGTGACGCTCCAGGCTGTCGAGGTGTCGCCTGACTACGCCCACGCCAAGGTGTTCTTCTCGGTGTTGGTGGGTGACGTCGAGGAAACGGAGCTTGCGCTCAACGAGGCCGCAGGGTTCCTGCGCAACGGGCTCTTCAAGCGTCTGCAGATCCACACGGTGCCGACGCTGCACTTCAGTTTCGATCGCACGACCGAGCGCGCCGCGGAGTTGAGCGCGCTGATCCAGCAGGCCAATGCGACACGCGCCAAGGAAGACTGAGATCGTGAAGACCGATCGTGTTCGCATCCCCAGGCGTGCCGTACACGGCGTGTTGTTGCTCGACAAGCCGCTGGGCCTGTCGAGCAACGACGCGCTGCAGAAGGCCAAGCGCCTGTACCGTGCCGAGAAGGCAGGGCACACCGGCACCCTCGACCCCCTTGCCACCGGCCTGTTGCCGCTGTGCTTCGGTGCTGCGACGAAGTTCTCGCAGGTGAGCCTGGACGCTGACAAGACCTACCGCGCGACCCTGATGCTGGGCGCCAAGACCAGTACCGGCGACGCCGAAGGCGAGGTTCTCCAGATTCGCGAGGTGCAGGTCACGCTTGAGCAGATCGAGGCGGCTTGCGGCCGATACACCGGCCCGATCGCCCAGGTGCCACCGATGTACTCGGCGCTCAAGCGTGACGGCAAGGCGCTTTACGAGTACGCGCGGGCGGGGGTCGAAGTCGAACGCGAGGCCCGGCAGGTCACGATTCACAGCATCGACATCATCGATTGGCAGCATGACGCGCTGACGATCGACGTGCGTTGCAGCAAGGGCACCTACATCCGTACGCTCGCCGAAGACATTGGCGAGGCACTTGGCTGCGGCGCCCACCTCAGTGCGCTGCGCCGCATGGCGAGCGGCCCGCTGACACTGGCCGGAGCTTGCACGCTGGAGCAACTCGCCGACATGAGCGAGCCCGAGCGTGACAGCAAGCTGATGCGCGCCGACACGCTGCTGGCCGATTGGCCGGTGGTGCGGCTCGATGACGAAGGCGCCGGCCGGTTCCTGAGCGGCGTGCGCCGCCGGTTGCCGCTGGCCGACGCGCCGTGTGTGCGTGTCTATGGACCCCAGCCGCGCGCCTTTCTGGGCAGCGGCCATATCGCCGGTGGCGAACTCATTTCAACCAGGCTGCTGAGCCCGATCGAGGTGCAAGGCCTCCTGACCACAGAAACTGCAGAGAGCAAGGTATGACCCGTCAGATTCGCAACATCGCCATCATCGCCCACGTCGACCATGGCAAGACCACCATGGTGGACCAACTGCTTCGCCAGTCGGGCACCTTCGCCGAACACGAGAAGGTGGTCGACACCGTGATGGACAACAACGCCATCGAACGCGAGCGGGGCATCACCATCCTGGCCAAGAACTGCGCGGTCAGCTGGGAAGGCACGCACATCAACATCGTCGACACCCCGGGCCACGCGGACTTCGGTGGCGAAGTGGAGCGCGCGCTCTCCATGGTCGACGGCGTCGTGCTGCTGATCGACGCGCAAGAAGGCCCGATGCCGCAGACGCGCTTCGTGACCAAGAAGGCGCTGGCCCTCGGCCTGAAGCCGATCGTCGTGGTCAACAAGGTCGACAAACCCGGCGCGAAGCCTGACGCGGTCATCAACGCCGCCTTCGACCTGTTCGACAAGCTCGGCGCGAGTGACGAGCAGCTCGACTTTCCGGTCGTCTACGCCTCGGGCATCAACGGATGGTCTTCGCTGACCGAAGGCGAACCCGGCGCGCAATGGGGCCCCGACATGTCGGCCCTCTTCAACACCGTCCTGAAGCATGTGCCGCCCAACAGCGGTGACCCGCAAGCTCCGCTGCAACTGCAGATCTCCGCGCTCGACTTCTCCACCTTCGTTGGCCGCATCGGCGTGGGCCGCATCAGCCAGGGGACGATCAAGCCGTCGATGGACGTGATGGTGATGGAAGGCCCGGACGGCAAGTCGCTCAAGGGGCGCATCAACCAGGTGCTGACCTTCCAGGGCCTCGACCGCGTTCAGGCGGCCGAAGCCGGCCCCGGTGACATCGTGCTGATCAACGGCATCGAGGACATCGGCATCGGCGTGACGATCACCAGCGTCACCGAGCCTTCGCCGCTGCCCATGCTGAAGGTCGACGAGCCCACGCTGACCATGAATTTCTGCGTCAACACCAGCCCGCTGGCCGGCCGCGAAGGCAAGTACGTGACCAGCCGCCAGATCTGGGACCGCCTGCAGAAGGAGCTCCAGCACAACGTGGCACTGCGCGTGCGCGAAACCGGTGAAGACGGCATTTTCGAAGTGTCGGGCCGCGGCGAACTGCACCTGACCATCCTGCTGGAGAACATGCGCCGTGAAGGCTACGAGCTGGCCGTGTCCAAGCCGCGCGTCGTCTTCCGCGAGATCAACGGCGAGCGTTGCGAGCCGATCGAGCTGGTCACGGCCGACATCGAAGAAGGCCACCAGGGCGGCGTGATGCAGGCCATGGGCGAACGCAAGGGCGAACTCGTGAACATGGAGCCGGACGGCCGTGGCCGCGTGCGCCTGGAGTACCGCATTCCTGCGCGCGGCCTGATCGGCTTCGCCAACGAGTTCATGAACCTGACGCGCGGTTCGGGCCTCATCAGCAACATCTTCGACGGCTACGAGCCGCACAAGGGTGAGATCGGCGGGCGCAAGAACGGCGTGCTGATCTCGATGGACGACGGGGAGATCTTCACCTACGCGCTGGGCAAGCTCGACGACCGCGGCCGCATGTTCGTGAAGCCGAATGACCCGGTGTACGAAGGCATGATCGTCGGCATCCACAGCCGCGACAACGATCTGGTCGTGAACGCAACGCGCACCAAGCAGCTCACGAACTTCCGTGTTTCCGGCAAGGAAGACGCGATCAAGATCACGCCGCCGATCGACCTCACGCTGGAATACGGCGTCGAGTTCATCGACGACGACGAGCTCGTCGAGATCACGCCCAAGAGCATCCGCGTGCGCAAGCGCCACCTGAAGGAACACGATCGCAAGCGCGCCTCGCGCGAAGCGGCTTGATCCACCGGGGGTGAGTCATGCGGCTGACCCACGGCCGCGCCGCTGCGCTCATGGTGCTGGTGACGCTCCTCTGGAGCGTTGCGGGCGTCGTGGCGCGGCACCTCGATTCAGCGCGCAGCTTCGAAGTCACCTTCTGGCGCAGCGCCTTCAACGCGCTTGCCCTCGGCGCGGCCCTGCATTGGATGCGCGGCCCCGCCATCTGGCGCCGCATTGCGAGAGCCCGCTGGCCGGTCTCGGTCTCGGGCCTGTGCTGGTCGGTGATGTTCACCGCGTTCATGGTGGCCATCACGCTCACGACGGTGGCCAACGTGCTGATCACCATGGCGCTCGGGCCGTTGATCACGGCACTCTTTTCCCGGATCTTCTTGCGCAAGCCGCTGGCGTGGCGCACCTGGGCCGCGATCGTGGTGGCGGGCCTGGGCATTGCCTGGATGTTCGGGCACGGTGCGCGTGCCGGTGATGCGCAGTCATTGATCGGCACGCTGGTCGCCTTGGCGGTGCCTGTGGCGGCGGCCATCAACTGGACGGTGCTGCAGCATGTCGGGCATGGTGAACGCGAGGAAGGGCAGGACATGCTGCCCGCCGTGCTCATCGGCGCGGCAATCTCTGCCCTCGTCACGCTCCCGTTGGCGGCTCCGTTTCGAGCCAGTGCCAGCGATCTGGGGTTGCTTGCGCTGCTGGGCGTCTTCCAGCTTGCGGTGCCCTGCATGCTGGTCGTGCGGCTCAGCCGCGTGCTGCCGGCACCCGAACTCGCACTGCTCGGCTTGCTGGAGGTGATCTTCGGTGTGCTGTGGGCCTGGTGGTTCGCCGGCGAAGCCCCAGGTGCCACGGCCCTGACCGGCGGCGCACTGGTCATCGGCGCATTGGTGGCCAATGAACTGGTTGCCCTGCGCGTGACGCAGCGGAAGAGGGCTTGAGCCATGAGTGTGCTGAGCGCGTTGCGAGGCAACCTGGGCGTCATCACGCTCGACAGGCCTCAGGCCTTGAATGCGCTGTCGCTGCCGATGGTGTGCGACATCACCGCGGCCTTGCTGGAGTGGCGTGACGACGCACAGGTGACTGCGGTGCTTTTGCGGGGTGCGGGCCGTGAAGGCAAGGCGCCTGCCTTCTGCGCGGGCGGCGACATCCGCTTCTTTCACCAGGCCGCGCTGGCAGGTGATGCGGCACTGGACGACTTCTTCACCGAGGAGTACCGCCTCAATCATCTTCTTCACAACTACCCCAAGCCGACCATCTCTCTGATGGACGGCGTCACCATGGGTGGCGGCATGGGGCTGGCGCAAGCAAGCAGCCTGCGTGTGGCCACGGAGCACAGCAAACTGGCCATGCCCGAGACCCAGATCGGGCTGTTTCCGGATGTCGGGGGCGGCTGGTTCCTGTCTCGCTGCCCCGGCCGCGTGGGTGAATTTCTCGCGCTGACCGGTCAGGTGCTGGGCGCGGGCGACGCGATCGGGTGGGGCCTGGCCGATGTGTACCTGCCCAGTGTGATGCTGCCGACCTTGGTCGAGTCCTTGGCCGACCAGCCAATGGAGAGCGGCGCGCAGGCGCTTGCCACGGTGAAGGCGAGGGGGCTTACGCCGCCGGCGGGTGAGTTCGAGGCGGGGCACCGCGATCTCATCGACACCCACTTCGCACAGGAAACGGCCTTGCAGATCGTCCGCGCGCTTGAATCCGACCGTGAGCCCTTCGCCAGACATGTCGCGGCCCAGTTGCGCAAGCGCTCCCCCTTGATGCTCGAAGTCACCCTGAGGCAGATTCGCGCGGCGCGCATGATGGTACTGGCGGACGAGCTGCGCATGGAGCGCGACATGGTGCGCCACTGCTTTCATCTGCGCCCCGGTCGCGCTGGCGAGACCGTGGAAGGTATCCGGGCCCTCGCCATCGACAAGGACCATCAGCCACGCTGGAATCCCGCGCGGCTGGAGGACGTGAGGGCCGAAGACGTGGCCGCCTTCTTTACCAGCCCCTGGCCCGCGGCTGCCCATCCCCTGCGCAATCTAGACCGCTAGCTCCACCAACCAGTCATACCCGCTGGGTACCATCGGGCCGTGTATTCCATCCGGCCTGACGTCGAGGCCCGACACCCCATGACCGCCGAACCCAAGGCACCCAATGCCTTGCTTATGCTTCTGGAAGGCCGCGCCCCATGGGAGCTGGCTGCGATGATGGCGTCCACCCCCTGGCTGAACAAGTTGCCGGCTGGCGACGGCCACCCCGTCCTGGTCTACCCCGGTCTCGGCGCGCCGGACGTGACGACCTTTCCGCTGCGCAACTTCCTGCGAGCGCACGGTTACGAGGCCTACACCTGGGAGCAGGGTTTCAACCTCGGCCCGCGCGAAGGCGTGCTCGACGGCTGCCGGGCGCGGGCGGAAGAGATTTTCGCCAAGCATGGCGAACCGGTCAGCCTGGTGGGCTGGAGCCTGGGTGGCATCTACGCGCGCGAGGTGGCGAAGATGCTGCCTGACGTGTCGCGCTGCGTGGTCACGCTCGGCACGCCCTTCGGCGGCCACCCGCGCGCCAACAACGCGTGGTGGCTGTACGAACTGGTGAGCGGCCAGAAACTCGACGACGACACGCTCATGGCCGAGGTGCGCAAGGCGCCGAGCGTGCCTACCACCTCGATCTATTCACGCACCGATGGGGTGGTGTCATGGCGGTGCAGCCTCAACGAGCCTGCACCGCACACCGAGAACATCGCGGTCCAGTCCAGCCACTTCGGCATGGGAATGAACCCGCTCGCGCTCTACGCGCTGGCCGATCGGCTTGCGCAGAAGCCCGGGGGGTGGCGACGTTTCGACGTCGATGGCCGGCGCAAGTGGTTCTTCAAGGTCAACTGATTCACCCATGGTGTTCACACGCCCGACGCCTCAACGCCCGAGCGTGAACCAGAAGGTCGCACCGGCTCCGGGCCTGCCTTCGGCCCATACGCGCCCGCCGTGGCGCTCGACGATGCGCCGCACGATCGACAGCCCGATGCCGTTGTGAGACAGGCGCGCGTCGTGGAGCCGGCGAAACGGCTTGAACAGATCTTCGCCGCGTGCAGGGTCGAAGCCCGGGCCGTCATCGCTCACGTAGAAGGCGTTCTCGCCATCACGCTGGCGGTTGCCGACGCGCACCGTACCCGGAGCCTGCGGCCCCGATGCAGCAAAGCGCGCCGCGTTGCCGATCAGGTTGACGAACACCTGGCGCAGGAGATCGGCGTCACCCAGTACCTGGGGCAGAGCGTCGACCTGCAGATGTACCTGCTTCAGGTCGCGGCTACTCTCGGGCGTGAGTTCGAGTTGCCGCACGGCTGCATTCACCGCGTCGCGCAGTGCGAGCGGGCCGCGCTCGAACTCCACGCTGTTCACGCGCGACAGCGTGAGCAGGTCTTGCACCATGGCTTGCAGCCGCTGCGCCTGGTCGCTCACGGCGCCCATCAGTTCGCGTGAGCGCGTGGCATCGCCTTCGTCCAGCGCCTCGGTGGCGAATTGCGCCAGGCCGGCCAGGCCGGCGAGCGGACCACGCAAGTCGTGCGACACGTTGCGGGTGAAGGACTCCAGCCCCTCGATCATGGTCTGCAGCTCGCCCGTTCGGCTCTCTACGCGCTGCTCCAGGCTGCCGTTGAGTTCGCGCAGCGCCACTTCGGCCTGCAGGCGCAGTTGAAGCTCGTTCTCGACGCGCCGGCACGCTCGCATCAGGCTCACCACGAGGATGGTGATGCCCACCACCGTGGCAGGAAAGGCCACAAGGTAGGCCAACTCCACGCGCTGCTTGGCCAGGGGGAAGAACAGGGTGGCCAGCAGCACGATGGGATAGGTGGCAAATGCCGCGGCAATCCATGCGTGGCCGGCGTGCGGCTCGCGGCGCGAAGCACGCCACGACATGCCAGCACACCACGCCATCGCTGCCCCGAGCACGAGGTACACCGCCATGCCGTCGGTCGGATTCGCACCCAGGTAGAACCACAGCGCCGTGCCGGTGGCGAGCGACGCGGACAGGGTGATCAGCACACGACGCCGGCTGGCGTTGCCGATGTAGTCATCGAGCGCGCAGACGTTGAGCGCGAGCAGCGCGATCGCCACGGCGACCGAGGCGAAGGGCACGGCCGTGCCGGTGAACAACGCGGCGGGGTGCGCGAAGTACCAGCCCGGCGCGGCCAGTGCGTAGCGCAGCGAGAAGAGCCGCAGCGCGCGCCGGTCGGTGGCATACGACGCGAGCCATTGGGCGGCTGCGATCACCAGCATCACCGTGCCGGTCACCACCGCGAAGGACTCGAACGCATCCATGTGCGCGAGCCAGACGCTGGCGTTCAACGGAATGTCTGGGTCGGCAAGGGCGCCGGACGGGGCAGTGGGCATGGGTAAGGGCAGGGCGGGCCTGCAGGGCCCCGGGAATTCTCACCCGCCCGCACGGGCTTATGCCTGCTGGCTCCCCCTGAAACGCAGGGCCGGTGTGGCGAGAACGATGAAGCGGATCACTCCGGGGAAGGCGCAAGGCCCGTGACAGCGCCCTGGTCGCCGGGCGTGACCTGCAGGCCATCCATCTCGGCGCGCATGCGCGGCAGGGCCTGGCCGTGCTCGCGCTGGATGTAGTTGATGAGCCCCTCGCGCAGTTCGCAGCGCAAGTCGAAGTTGGTGCCGGATGCCACCGAACTCACGAGAATGCGCAGCTGCATCGCGCGGTCGGTGGTGTCGGTCACCTGGACCACGCACACGCGCTTGTCCCAGTTGGGCGATGCCTCGCACATGCGGCGTGCCTCAGCGCGGATGGCTTCGACCGGCAGCGTGTAGTCGACCCACAGGAACACGGTGCCGAGGATGTCCGCACTGCGCCGCGTCCAGTTCTGGAACGGGTGCTCAATGAACCACGACAGCGGCACGATCAGGCGGCGCTCGTCCCAGATCTTGATGACGACGTAGGTGGCGGTGATCTCCTCCACCCGGCCCCATTCGCCTTCGACGATCACGACATCATCGATCCGAATGGGCTGGGCGAGCGCGATCTGCATGCCCGCAAGCAGATTGCTGAAGACCGATCGCGCTGCGATACCGGCCACCAGACCGACCACCCCGGCCGATGCCAGCAGGCTCACGCCGAGTTGCCGAGCCTTCGGGAACGTCATCAGGATGAAGGCGACCCCCGCGAAGAGCGTGAGGCCGACCGCCATGCGCGCCAGCATGCGGGTCTGGGTCTGGATGCGGCGGGCGGCGAGGTTGTCTGCCGTGTCTGAGGGGTGTCGGGCCACCACACCGTCGCTTACTCCGCGGATGACCGAGGCGATGAGCCATGTGGCCGCCGCGATGATCACGACCCCGGTCAGGTGCTCCACTTGCGCCAGCCCTTTCAGGTCTTCCGGCATCCCCTGCAGGGCAACTTGCCAGGCCAGCAGGGGCACCAGCCACTGCAGGGGCTTGTCGCACCGCCTGGTGATCGCACTCAGCAGCAAGGAATGGCTGCTGAGCCGCACGACGATGGGCCGCGTGATGCGATGCGCAATTTGTGCGGCAAGAACTATCGCGACGGCGAGAAGGGCTAGGTGCCACCAAGGGGGCAAGGCGCTGAGGTTCATGGCGAGCGTTCGTGAGTGATCTGTGACGTGCAATCGGCAGGCCCGATAAAAGCTGGGTACACGCGGATATTTCCGGGACGGGGCGCTCGGGTCCAGTGCCTGGGACAATACCGGCCTTCCATGGTTCCCTTGACGCTTGCCGTGCAAAGCACTGAAACCCCGCCGGTCTCTCCGTGGCGCCTCTCCGTTGCCCCGATGATGGATTGGACTGACAGGCACTGCCGCTACTTCCACCGCCTGCTGACCCGCCACACGCGCCTCTACACCGAGATGGTGACCACCGGCGCGCTGCTTCATGGGGACGTGCCGCGGCATCTCGACTTCAACGCCGAGGAGCACCCGGTGGCCTTGCAACTCGGAGGCAGCGAGCCCGGTGACCTGGCGCATTGCGCGAAGCTGGCCGAGCAGTGGGGCTATGACGAAGTCAACCTCAACTGCGGTTGCCCGAGCGAGCGCGTGCAGCGCGGCGCGTTCGGCGCCTGCCTCATGAACGAAGCCCCGCTCGTGGCCGACAGCGTGAAGGCCATGCGCGATGCGACTTCTCTGCCCGTGACGGTGAAGCACCGCATCGGCATCGACCAGATCGAGCACTTCGAATTCGTGCGTGACTTCGTGGGCACGGTGGCCGAGGCCGGGTGCGAGGTGTTCATCGTGCATGCCCGCAATGCGTGGCTCAAGGGCCTGAGCCCGAAGGAGAACCGCGAGATCCCGCCGCTGCGGTACGACACGGTGTACCGGCTGAAGCGCGAGTTCCCGTCGCTCACCATCGTGATCAATGGCGGCGTGACCACCAATGCCGAGGTCGACGAGCATCTCCGGCACATCGACGGCGTGATGCTCGGGCGCGAGGCCTATCACAACCCCTGGGTGATGGCCGAGTGGGATGCGCAGTTCTTCGGTGACGAGCACAGCGCGCCCGACCGCGACGCCGTGGAAGCCGCGATGGTGGCCTACATGCAGCGCGGCGCAGATGCCGGCGAGCCGTGGTCACGCGTGGCGCGGCACATGCTCGGGCTGCGCCACGGCCTGCCCGGTGCGCGCCGGTGGCGGCAGGTGTGGTCCGACCACCGCTTGAAGGGTGAGGCCCCCGAACTCGTGAGCCGCCTGGCGCGTGGGCTGGTATCGGCGCAGGCGGCGTAGGGGTTCAGCGTGCGTTGACGGCCAGCGGCGCGCGCGCCGGCCACGTGGCGAGCACCACGCCAGCCAGTGCCAGCCCGAAGGCGGCCACCTGAACGTCGCTGAAGCGTTCGCCGAGAAAGGCCACGCCAACCGCGGCAGCGCTTACCGGCAAGAGCACAGTGAAGATCCCCGCCGACGAGGCCGGCACATGCCGCAGCCCGGTCATCCACAGCCACACGGTCACCATGCTCGCGGCCAGCGAGTAGAAGAGTAGCAGCGTCCAGGTCGTGGGAGTGACAGCGGCGAAGTCGTAATGCCACGCCTGCCACAGACCGAATGGCGTCACCAGCAACAGCCCCCACAGGTTGACGAGCGCGCTGATGCGCTTGGCCGAGACCTGCCCGGTGAGCTTCTTGCCGATCACGACGTAGCTCGCCTCGCAGGTGACGGCACCGCACAGCAGCAGATTGCCCAGGAGCGAGGTCTGCGCGGAGCCATCGTCGTGCCGTGTCAGCGAGACCAGTGCGATGCCGCCAACGGCACATGCGATGCCACAGGCCACGCGACGGGTGATGCGCTCGTGCAGCAGGGCCCAGGACAGCAAGGCGACCATGCCCGGCAAGGCGGCCATGATGACGCCAGCCGCGAGTGCCGATGTCATCGACACGCCGTACAGCATGCAGATCGAGAACAGGAAGTTGCCCAGGAATGACTCGAAGAACAGCAACAAGCGGGCATGGCGGCTGAGAGGTGCCTCGCCTGGCGCGCGCTTCACCCAGCCCGCCATGGCGACCGCGCCGATGCCAAAGCGCAGCCATGCAAGCAGAAAGACCGGGAACACCAGCACCAGCAGCTTGGAGAACCCCACGTAGCTGCCCACCAGGGCCATGCTGCTGCCCAGGCACAGAAAGGCCAGCCAGGGCGCGTGACGCGTCGGGAAGGCCTCAGCCATCGATGCGGATCCAGGTCGTCTTCAGCTCCGTGTACTTGTCGAAGGCGTGCAGTGATTTGTCGCGCCCGTTGCCGCTTTGCTTGTAGCCGCCGAAGGGCACGGTGATGTCGTCCTCGTCGTATTGGTTGACATGCACGGTGCCGGCGCGCAGCGCGCGTGCCACGCGGTGGGCGCGGTTGATGTTGCTGCTCCAGACACTCGCTTGCAGGCCGTAGCTTGACTCGTTGGCGAGCGCGATGGCGTCTTCTTCTGTCTTGAAGCGGATCACCGAGAGCACCGGGCCGAAGATCTCTTCGCGTGCAATGCGCATGCCGTTGCTGACCGAATCGAATACGGTGGGCTCCACGAAGTAGCCGCCGCTCTCGGCGCGTGCCTGCCGCCCGCCGACGGCGAGGCGTGCGCCTTCGTCGCGGCCGGATTCGATGTAGCCGAGCACGGTGCGCAACTGGGTCTCGTCGACAAGAGCGCCCATCTCGGTGCTGGCGTCGAGCGGGTCACCCGGCTGATAGGCCGGTGCTTCGGCTGCCACGACACGCACGAACTCGTCGGCCACGCTCTCGTGCACCAGCACGCGCGAGGGCGCGTTGCACGATTCGCCCTGGTTGAAGAACATGCTGCCGGCCACCGTCTTGGCAGCGCGCGTGATGTCGTCGAAGTCGGGGAACATGAGAAACGCCGACTTGCCGCCCAGCTCGTTGTAGACCCGCTTCAGATTGCTGCGCCCGGCGTACTCGAGCATCTTGCGGCCGACCCGGGTGGAACCGGTGAAACCGATCGCGTCGACGTCCATGTGCAGCGCGAGCGCCTCGCCGGCCTCGTGGCCGAACCCCGGCACCACGTTGAACACGCCTTCGGGCAGGCCGGCGTCGAGCGCAAGTTCGGCCAGGCGCAGGGCGGTCAGCGGTGATTTCTCGCTCGGCTTGAGCACGACGGAGTTGCCAGCCGCCAGCGCCGGGCCGAGCTTCCAGGCGGCCATGATCATCGGGTAGTTCCAGGGGACCACGGCGCCGATCACGCCCATCGGCTCGCGCGTGATGAGTGCCAGGCCGCTGCGCGGCGTGGGCGCGATCTCGTCATAGACCTTGTCGACCGCCTCCCCGTACCACGCGATGCAGCGTGCGGCGGAAGGCACGTCGACCGACTGGCTGTACTTGATGGGCTTGCCCATGTCGAGCGTTTCGAGCAGGGCGAGTTCGTCTTTCGCCGCCAGGATCTTTTCAGCAAAGCGGAGCAGCACCTTCTTGCGCGCAGCCGGCGGCTGATGAGTCCAGCGCCCGTCGTCGAAGGCGCGGCGGGCGGAGGCAACGGCTGTGTCCACATCGGCCACCTGGCCCCGGGCGATCTGCGCGATGACGCGGCCGTGCAGGGGCGATGTCTTGTCGAAGGTTTCGCCGGACGCGGCTGCGGTGCGCCGGCCAGCGATCAACGCTCGCCCGTCGAGAGCAAGGGCGTCGGCCTTGGCATGCCAGTCGGGGGCGGGCGTGTTCATGGGGGTCTCCAGTGTCGGCGGCAGTCCCAAGGCTAGCCGCTGATGGAGAACCCGTGAAGCCTCAAGGGCGCGATCCCAGGTGAATGGCCCTTCAGCCGCGGGCTGCCTCGGCCATTTCGCGGGCGCGACGGCGCTCGTTGCGCGCGATCCAGAGGCTGGCAGCGACCACCCCGATCGAGACGACCAGCACGATGAGGGTGGCCACCGCGTTCACGCTCGGGTTCAGGCCGAGTCGTGCGCGCGAGAAGATCACCAATGGCAAGGTGGTCGAGCCGGGCCCCGAGAGAAAGGCCGAGAGCACCACGTCATCGAGCGAGAGCGTGAAGGTGAGCAGCCAGGCCGAGAGCAGGGCCTGCCCGATCATGGGCAGCGTGACCAGATAGAACACCTGCCAGGGGCGCGCCCCGAGATCGAGCGCGGCTTCTTCAAGCTGCGGGTTCAGGTCGGTCAGGCGCGCCTGAATGACCACTGTGGCGTAGGCCATGCCCAGCAGCAGGTGGCCGAGCCAGATGGTGAGCATGCCCCGTTCGGGGAAGCCAAGCACCCGCTGGACGGACACGAGCATCAACAACAGCGACAGGCCGACGATCACCTCGGGCATCACCAGCGGCGCGTTGACCATGCCCGAGAACAGGGTGCGGCCACCGAAGCGGCGGTACTTGACCAGCGTGAAGGCCGCGAGCGTGCCGAGAACGACGGCGGTGGTCGCGGTGAGAAACGCGATCTTCAGCGAGAGCCAGAAGCCACTCAGGATCTCGCCGTCGGCGGCCAGCTTGGTGTACCAGTTCAGCGTGAAGCCTCGCCACACGTTGGGCACGGGCGAGTCGTTGAACGAGAAGACGACCAGCGCCACGATGGGCAGGTACAGGAAGACGAAACCCGCGAGCAGCCAGCCCCGGCCAAACCATGCCGTCTTCACTTGCGGCCCTCCTGCGCCTCGGCCTGGTACTTGTTGAAGATCGCCAGCGGCACGAGGATCAGCAGCACCATGATCACGGCCACGGTCGATGCCATGGGCCAGTCGTTGTTGCTGAAGAACTCGTCCCACATCACACGGCCGATCGTCAGCGTCTGCGGCCCGCCGAGCAGCTCTGGGATGACGTATTCGCCCACGCACGGGATGAACACCAGCATGCTGCCGGCAATGATGCCGGCCTTGGACAGCGGCACCGTCACCTTCCAGAAGGCCACCCAGGCGGTGGCGCCCAGGTCGGACGCGGCTTCGAGCAGGCGCAGGTCCATTTTGGCGAGGTTGGAGTACAGGGGCAGGATCATGAAGGGCAAGTAGGTGTAGGTCATGCCCAGCACCAGCGAGAAGGGCGTGTTCATCAGCTGCCCGGCAGCCGGGATGAGGCCCAGCGATACCAGCACGCGATCGAGGCCGATGCCGGTGATGGCGCTGTGGACCCAGCCGTTGTCGGTGAGCAACCCTTTCCAGGCATAAACGCGCAGCAGGAAGGACGTCCAGAACGGCAGCATCACCAGCATCAGCAGCGCAGGTTGCACCGTGGGCTTGGCGCGCGCCATGAAGTAGGCGAAGGGGTAGCCGATGAACAGGCACAGCACGGTCGTGACGGCTGCGTACTTGATGCTGGAGAGGTAGGTCTCGAAGTACAGGTCGTCCTGCACCACGAAGATGTAGTTGCTCAGGCGCAGCGAGAGTTGCAGGACCCCGTCGCTCCAGGTGGTGAGGTCCTTGAAGCCCACGGTCTCCATCTCGGAGACGCTGATCTTCATCACGATCAGGAACGGCAGCAGGAAGAACACCAGCAGCCACACGTAGGGAATGCCGATCACGGCCACGCGGCCGCGAGCGAGGGAGCGCAGTCGGTCTGTGAGGCTCATGCCGTGAGCACCACCTGAGCGGTGGGTGTCCAGCAGGCCCATGCGGTGTCTCCCCAGGTCAGGGCCGTCTCGTGGTGCCGCTCGGTGTTGCTCTGGCTCACCTTGAGCACCTGGCCGCTGGGCAGCGCGAGGTGGTAGACGGTGTAGCTGCCGAAGTACGACATGTCCTTGATGGTGCCGCGCGCATGGTTGTGCGGGCCGCTGGGCTCGGTGGACTGCAGTCGGATCTTCTCGGGTCGCACGGCCACGGTGACGGGCATGCCCTCGGTGCCGGTGATGCCGTGGCCCACGTAGTGCACACAGTCGGCACAGGTCACGACCACGTGATCGGGCTGGTCGCTCGTCAGCGTGCCGTCCATCAGGTTCACGTTGCCGATGAAGTCCGCCACGAAGCGGGTGGCCGGCGTCTCGTAGATCTCGCTGGGCGTGCCGACCTGCAGGAAGCGGCCTTCGCTCATCACCGCGATGCGCGAGGCCATGGTCATGGCTTCTTCCTGGTCGTGCGTGACCATCACGCAGGTCACGCCCACGTTCTCGATGATGTTGACGAGCTCGATCTGCGTTTCCTCGCGCAGCTTCTTGTCGAGCGCGCCCAGCGGCTCGTCGAGCAAGAGGAGTTGCGGCTTCTTGGCCAGGCTGCGGGCCAGCGCCACGCGCTGCTGCTGGCCACCCGAGAGCTGATGTGGCTTGCGCTTGGCGAACTTGGAGAGCTGCACCAGCTTGAGCATGGCCTCGACTTGCGTGGCGATCTGATCGGCCGGCAGGCCGTCGCGCTTCAGGCCGAAGGCGATGTTGTCCCACACCGTGAGGTGCGGGAAGAGCGCGTAGCTCTGAAACATCATGTTCAGCGGCCGCACGTGCGGTGCCATCCCGGCAAGGTCCTGGCCGTTCAGGACGATCTGCCCCGAGGTCGGCGTCTCGAAACCCGCCAGCATGCGCAAGAGCGTGGTCTTGCCGCAGCCCGAGGAGCCCAGCAGCGCGAAGATCTCGCCCTTGGCGATGTCGATGCTGACGTTGTTGACGGCCCGATGGGCGCCGAAATCTTTGACCACATCGCGGATCTGCAGAAAGGCAGACGCAGCAGGTGCAGAGGTGTTGTTCATTTCAGGTGAGGGTGGGCCCGGCGGCCGGCTGTTCTGACCACGGCCGCAGACTTTAATGGATGCATCTTTCAAGCCACCCAGGCAGGTGCGCCGCCGGCCGAGCCGTTTGGCGGAACTTCTGGGCAACAGGCGCGATTTTCCATGGAGTCAGCACCCCACCCGGGCCGGGCGCGGCCGAGCGTCAGTGCCAGCCGCGTTGCCTGAGTTCAGCCAGCGTCAGGTCGAGACACTTGCGGATCAGGCTTGCCATCTCGTCGATCTGCGCGGTGGTCATCACCAGAGGCGGAGCGACGATCATGCGGTCGCCCACGGCGCGCATGATCAGGCCGTTGCCGAAGCAGTGCGCACGGCAGAGCATGCCCACCTCCAGCGCGCTGTCGAACGTCAGGCCGGTGGCCTTGTCCTTCACGATCTGCAGCGCGCCCATCATTCCGCAGGTCTGCGCCTCGCCGATGAGCGGGTGCTCGGCCAGTTCGGCAAAGCGGCGGGCGAGGTGCGGCCCCAGTTCCTCGCGTACCCGCTCCACCAGCCGCTCGCGCTGGATCAGCTTGATGTTCGCCACCGCCACCGCACAGGCCACCGGGTGGCCCGAGTAGGTGTAGCCGTGCGTGAACTCACCGCCCTGGTCGATGAGGGCGCGCGCCACGCGCTCGCCCACCATCACGCCGCCAAGCGGGATGTAGCCCGAGCTCACGCCTTTGGCGAAGGTCATCAGGTCAGGCTTGTAGCCGAGCGTCTCGCAACCGAACCAGTTGCCGGTGCGGCCGAACCCGGTGATCACCTCGTCCGATACCAGCAAGATGCCGTACTGATCGCAGATGCGCTGGATCTCCGGCCAGTAGGAGGCGGGCGGCACGATCACGCCGCCGGCGCCCTGGATGGGCTCTCCGATGAAAGCGGCCACGCGGTCACCGCCGATCTCGGTGATCTTGGCTTCGAGCGCGCGTGCGGCCTTGAGCCCGAAGTCCTCGCGGCTCAGGCTGCGGTCGCTCTCGAACCAGAACGGCTGCTCGATGTGCACGATGTCGGGGATCGGCAAGCCGCCTTGCTCGTGCATCCCGCTCATGCCGCCGAGCGATGCGCCGGCCATGGTGGAGCCGTGGTACGCGTTGTGCCGGCTGATGATCACATTGCGCTGCGGCTGGCCCTGCAGATCCCAGTAGCGGCGCACCATGCGCACGATGGTGTCATTGCCCTCCGAGCCCGAGCCGCTGAAGAACACGTGCTTGAACTGCGGTGGCGTCACCTCCGCCAGCAACTCCGCCAGCTCGATGGCCGGCGGCGTGGCGGTCTGGAAGAACGAGTTGTAGAAGGGCAGGATTTCGAGCTGCTTCGTGGCGGCGTCGATCAGCTCACGCTGCCCGTACCCCACGTTCACGCACCACAGGCCGCTCATCGCGTCGAGGATCTTGTGGCCCTCGCTGTCCCAGAGGTAGATGTTGTCGGCGCGCGTGATGATGCGCGAGCCCTTGGCCGAGAGCGATTTGAAGTCGGTGAAGGGGTGGAGGTAGTGCGCGGCGTCGGCGGCCTGAAGGTCTTTGGTGGTGCGGGTCATGTGAGTTGTCCTGCGACGAATGGGTCTGGGCGTCGATACCTCGGCCTGAGCGGGTGGTTGTGCGCGAGGGTCTTCAAACACTCCCTGGCCGCTCAGGCGGAGGTATCGAAGCCCGGTTCAGATCTCACACATGCAGCAGCAGATGCTCCCGCTCCCATGGCGAGATCACCTTCATGAACTCCTCGTGCTCGATGTCCTTGATCTCCGAATAGACGGTGATGAACTGCTTGCCCAGCACGTCGTGCAGATCCTTCTCGTCGTCGAGCCAGCCCAGCGCCTCGGACAGCGAACGCGGGAGCTGGTATTCGGACAGGTAGGCGTCGCCCTTGAACTCGGGCGAGGGCTCGATGCGGTTCTTCATGCCCAGGTAGCCGCAGGCGAGCGTGGCGGCCAGCGCGACGTAGGGGTTGGCGTCGGCGCCGATCACGCGGTTCTCGATGCGGCGTGCGGCGGGCGATGCCACCGGCGAACGGATGCCTACCGTGCGGTTGTCGGTGCCCCACTGGATGTTGATCGGCGCGGCCATCGAGCGCGCGAGGCGGCGGTACGAGTTGACGTAGGGCGCAAAGAGCGCCATCGCGGCCGGCGTGTACTTCTGCAGGCCGCCGATGTACCAGTAGAACTCCTTGCTCGGGCTGCCGTCGGCGTTGCTGAAGATGTTCTGGCCGCTGCCTTGCTGCACCACGCTCTGGTGAACGTGCATGGCGCTGCCCGGTTCGTTGGCCATCGGTTTGGCCATGAAGGTGGCGTACATCTCGTGGCGCAGCGCGGTCTCGCGGATGGTGCGCTTGAAGAAGAACACCTCGTCGGCCAACCCCAGCGGGTGGGCGTGGAAGAAGTTGATCTCCATCTGCCCCGCACCCACCTCGTGGATGAGGGTGTCGACGTTCAGTTCCATCTGCTCGCAGTACGCGTAGAGGTCTTCGAACAGCGGGTCGAACTCGTTCACCGCGTCGATGGAGTAAGCCTGCCGCGAGGTCTCGGCCCGGCCGCTGCGACCCTTGGGCGGGCGCAGCGGCGTGTTGGGGTCGGAGTTGCGCTCGACAAGATAGAACTCCAGTTCGGGCGCGACCACCGGCAACCAGCCTTCGGCGGCGTAGAGGTCGCAGATGCGCCGCAACACCGAACGCGGCGCGTAGGGGATCAGGTTGCCGTGGCGGTCGAAGCAGTCGTGGATCACCTGTGCGGTCGGGTCCACGGCCCAGGGCACGATGCGCACCGTGCTCGGGTCCGGACGCAGGTGCATGTCGCGGTCGGTGGCGTGGATGACGTCGTAGTACGGGCCTTCTTCGGGGAACTCACCCGTCACGCCAATGGCGACGATGGCCTCGGGCAGGCGCATGCCGCGGTCTTCGGTGAACTTTTCTCGGGGGAGGATCTTGCCGCGCGCCACGCCGGTGAGGTCGGGCACCAGGCATTCGATCTCCGTCACCCGCCGTTCGTTGAGCCATTGCTCCAGGTCGCTGAAGCTGAAGTTCTTCTGTTCCACCATGGGACACCTGTCTGAGTTGCGGGCCAGGGGGCGGCACTGGCGGGTTCGCCCGAAGGCGGCGCTATCGATCAGGGTCTTGGTGGCGCTCCCGGTGACGGTCTCGGAAGGACATGCAGGCGGCTCCGAACGCCTTGAACAGGCGCAGCGAAACCGGGTTTTCGGCCGCGCGCCACTCAGGGTGCCACTGCACGCAGAGGTTGAAGCCTTGGGCGGACGGCAGCGAAAACGCTTCGACCAGCCCATCAGGGGCGCGCGCCTCGACACGCAGGCCTGGCGCCAGGTCGCGAACGCCCTGTCCGTGCGCGGTGTTCACCTTGAACTCCGTCTGCTCGACGATGCTGTCCAGTGCGCCACCGGCCACGACGATCACGTCGTGCGCAAAGCCGTACTGATCGTCGGGTGTCTTGTCGGTGATGCCGCGGTGATCATGCTGGCCGGGAATCTCCTGCACCGCCTGGTACAGGCTGCCCCCGAGCGCCACGTTGGCCTCCTGGAACCCGCGGCAGATGGCAAACAGCGGGATACCGCGCGCCAGCGCCCGAGGTATCAGCGGCAGCACCCAGGCGTCGCGGTCGCGGTCGAGGGGGAGGGTGGTGTCGTACACCTCTTCGCCGAAGTGGCTGGGGTGCACGTTGGAGGGTGATCCGGTGAGCAGCACGCCATCGGCGTGGTCGAGTAGTTCGTCGACTTCAGTTGCGTGCACGAAGGGCACGACGAGCGGCAGGCAACCCGCGAGGCGAACGGCGTCGATGTACTTCTTGCCCGCCACATGGAACGGGTGGGCTCCGATCATGCGGTTGCAGGCGGGGATCAAAACCACCGGCTTTCGGGCCGGCACACTGGCTGTCGTGGCGTTCATTGGGCTTGCTGCGCTTCGGTTCTTGGCCGGCGCACTGGGCTTTTCTGTATACCGTTTCCTGAGCAATCAGTGTGCCTAGCTGATTCGTGAAGTCAACCTCGTCATTGCGTCGTTCAGGGGCATACGCCTCAGATCACGCTGCGCGCTTGATCGCATCGGACACGGTGCCGATGATCTGGTCGATGTGCTTGTTCTCGATGATGAGCGGGGGCGAGAGCGCGATCGTGTCGCCGGTGGTGCGGATCAGCACGCCCTTCTCCCAGCAGTCGAGGAACACCGAGAAGGCGCGCTTGCCCGGCTCACCCGCGATGGGTTGGAGTTCGATGCCGCCGACGAGACCGATGTTTCGCACATCCACCACGTTCGGCAGCTCGCGCAGCGAATGCACGGCGTTCTCGAACGCAGGCGCCATCTGCGCGCCGCGTGTGAGCAACCCTTCTTCGGCGAAGGTATCGAGCGTGCCCAGGGCCGCCGCGCAGGCCAGCGGGTGGCCCGAGTAGGTGTAGCCGTGAAAGAACTCGATGAGGTGCTCCGGCCCGGTCATGAAGGTGTCGTGGATCTTCTGGCTCGCGAACACCGCGCCCATGGGAACGCAGCCGTTGGTCAGGCCCTTGGCCGTGGTCATCAGGTCGGGCGTCACGCCGAAGTGCGTGGCGGCGAAAGCCGAGCCGAGCCGCCCGAACCCTGTGATGACCTCGTCGAAGATCAGCAGGATGCCGTGCTTGTCGCAGATCGCGCGCAGCCGCTCCAGGTAGCCCCTGGGCGGCACCAGCACGCCCGTGGAGCCCGCCACCGGCTCGACGATCACCGCGGCAATGGTCGATGCGTCATGCAGGGCGACCAGGCGCTCCAGGTCGTCGGCGAGTTCGGCGCCGTGCTCGGGCTGGCCACGGCTGAAGGCGTTGCGCGCGTCGTGCGTGTGGCGGATGTGGTCCACGCCTGAGAGCATCGTGCCGAACATCTTGCGGTTGGCCACCATGCCACCGACCGAGATGCCACCGAAGTTGACGCCGTGGTAACCGCGTTCACGGCCGATGAGGCGTGTGCGCGAGCCTTCGCCGCGGGCGCGGTGGTAGGCGAGCGCCATCTTGAGGGCCGTATCCACCGATTCGGAGCCCGAGTTCGTGTAGAACACCTTGTTCATGCCGGGCGGTGCGAGCTGCACCAGGCGCTCTGCCAGCTCGAACTGCTTGGGGTGGCCCATGTTGAACGGCGGCCCGAAGTCGAGCTCGCCCGCCTGTTGGCGGATGGCCTCGACGATCCTTGGGCGCGAGTGCCCGGCGTTGACACACCACAGGCCGGCCACCGCATCGAGCACCTGGCGGCCTTCGGGCGTCCAGAAATGCATGCCTTCGGCGCGCGACACGAGGCGCGGAGCTTGCTTGAACTGCCTGTTGGCGGTGAAGGGCATCCAGTAGGCCGCGAGCTTGTCGTTCATCGAAGGCTCCTTAGTGGGTGGCATTGATATGTCGGATGAATATTAATCCGCCGTTTCGGTTGAAGGTTGAATGAATCGAGGCGGATGCGAATCATCGTACGACGCGCCTGCGTGAGCCGTCGGGTGACTTGGCAATTCCATCGCTGCAGCGCTGGCGTGATCCGATGGCTTCCACATAGAAGAAAGCTCGTTTCACAATGCAAGAGAGGTGCGTGCTGCGCTGCGGCAATTTCTTCCGTATGAGAGAACTTGCTTTCACATACAGAAAAATGAACCCTAAGTCTTTGATTTAATTGAATGTGCGTTTATGTCTTATATAAGACATAAGTCTTCCCCTTTTTGGATTGCACGGCTATCCTTCTTCACCAGATTTCTTCGTTTCGTTCCTTCTCTCTCAAACCTCTGGAGTTCGACATGACCACTCTGACCCGTGAGCAACAAATCGCCGCCCTCGAAAAGGACTGGGCCACCAACCCGCGCTGGAAGGGCGTGAAGCGCGGCTACACCGCTGCCGACGTGGTGCGCCTGCGCGGCAGCCTGCAGCCCGAGTACACGCTGGCCAAGCGCGGCGCTGAAACGCTGTGGGCCAAGGTCAACGGCGGCGCCAAGAAGGGTTACGTCAATGCCTTCGGTGCCATCACCGCCGGCCAGGCCATGCAGCAAGCCAAGGCGGGCCTCGAGGCCGTCTACCTGTCGGGCTGGCAAGTCGCCGCCGACGGCAACACCTCCGAAACCATGTACCCCGACCAGTCGCTCTATGCGTACGACTCGGTGCCCACCATGGTTCGCCGCATCAACAACACGTTCAAGCGCGCTGACGAGATCCAGTGGTCGCGTGGCGTGGGCCCTGGCGACAAGGAATTCGTCGACTACTTCCTGCCCATCGTGGCTGACGCGGAAGCCGGTTTCGGCGGCGTGCTGAACGCCTTCGAACTGATGAAGAACATGATTGCCGCGGGCGCTGCCGGCGTGCACTTCGAAGACCAGCTGGCTGCCGTGAAGAAGTGCGGTCACATGGGCGGCAAGGTGCTCGTGCCGACGCAAGAAGCCTGCGAGAAGCTGATCTCGGCTCGTTTCGCCGCTGACGTCATGGGCGTGTCGACCATCGTTCTGGCCCGTACCGACGCTGAAGCTGCGAACCTGATCACCAGCGACCACGACGCGAACGACAAGCCGTTCCTGACCGGCGAGCGCACGCAAGAAGGCTTCTACCGCGTGAAGAACGGCCTCGAGCAAGCCATCAGCCGCGGTGTCGCCTACGCTCCCTACGCCGACCTGGTGTGGTGCGAAACCGGCACGCCGGACATCGGCTTCGCCCGTGAGTTCGCGCAAGCCGTGCACGCCAAGTGCCCGGGCAAGCTGCTGTCGTACAACTGCTCGCCGTCGTTCAACTGGAAGAAGAACCTCGACGACAAGGCCATCGCCGAGTTCCAGCAGAAGCTGTCGGACCTGGGCTACAAGTACCAGTTCATCACCCTGGCTGGCATCCACATCAACTGGTACAACACCTTCGAATTCGCCCATGCTTACGCCCGCGGCGAAGGCATGAAGCACTACACCGACATGGTGCAAGAGAAGGAATTCGCAGCGCGCGAAAAGGGCTACACCTTCGTGTCGCACCAGCAGGAAGTGGGCGCCGGTTACTTCGACGACGTCACCACCGTGATCCAGGGCGGTTCGTCCTCGGTGAAGGCGCTGACCGGCTCGACCGAAGAAGAGCAGTTCCACTGAGATCGACGTTGCGCGGCAGGGCCACGGCCTTGCCGCACAGCGCAGAACCCGGGGCCGCAAGGCACCCGGGTTTTTTCATTTCTGGCCGGAGGCTCCAGGTTGCTCTGATGCTCCCGCTTTGTCGGGAGCGCTTGTGCAATCGGTGACTGCGGTCACCTCGCCGTCTAGCGGCAACCAACGTGTGAGCGGGGCGCACTGGCCGCCGACGCAGAGCCGGTAGTCGGGTGTGAAGGTCGAGCGCGTGAGGCTCAAGGCCTGCTGCCAGCGCAAGGCGGGCCGGTATCGCCAGCCGCCCGGGATCCGCCGAGCGTCGTCCGGCACGTCCATGCCGGCGCCGTTGCCGCGGATGCGGGCCTCTTCGAGCAGCAGCCAGCCGCCGGCCACGAGGTAGTCTTCTTCCCAGTCGATCTTTTCGATCGAATGCATCCACACCAACGTGAAGCGGCCGTCGGGCAGGGGAACGCGCTGCGGCTGTGGTTGCGGCGAAGCCGAGAGCGCGGCCCACAGGCACAACACCGCCGGCGCCATGAAGGCTCAGCCCGAGCGGCTTCGCAGTGCCGCGTGCCGGCGGGACTTCCATACGTGCCACGCCGTGATCGCAACGGCGAGCGCGAAGCCGATCTCGTCGGTGCTCGGCACTGAGGCGATCAGCATCGCCGCCGCCACGAACGCGATGGCCCGCTCCGCCAGACTCAGCTTGTCGAACCAGTAGCCGATGGCGGTACCGCCCCAGAGCCAGATGCACACCAGCGCCTTGAACACGATGTAGGCCACGCCCAGCAGTGTCCAGTCGCCTTGCAGCATGAGCTGCGGGTCGTACACCGCGAGGTAGGGCACGATGAAGCCGGCGATGGCGATGCGCACCGCCTGCACCCCGATGCGTGTGCCGGTCTCACGCGCGATGGGCGCCGCGGCGAACGCTGCCAATGCCACCGGCGGCGTGAGATCGGCCAGGATGCCGAAGTAGAAGACGAACATGTGCGACACCAGCAGCGGCACGCCCAGCTTGAGCAGCGCGGGTGCAGCGAGCGAGCTGGTGATGATGTAGTTCGGGATGGTCGGGATGCCCATGCCGAGCACGAGGCAGACCACCATCGTGAGCATCAGGCTGAGCATCAGGCTCTTCTCGCCCAGGCCGATGATGTAGCCCGCGAAGGTGGTGGCCGAGCCAGTGAGGGCGAGCACGCCGATGATCACGCCCACCAGCGCGCAGGCCACGCCCACGGGGATGGCGTGGCGCGCCCCTTCGGCCAGCGCGCCGAGCGCGACGCGCAAGGTGTCGCGCCCGCCGCGGGCCACGAAAAGCAGGACGGTCATCACGGCGAGCAAGACCATCACCGCCCCGATGCCGAACTTGAAGAAGCCCGAGCAGGCGCTGCCGATGGCGATCCAGATCAGCACGCGCATGCCCAGGGGCCCGACCGTGCGCGTGAGCGACGCACCGAAGATCAGCACCACCGTCAGCGCCAGGCCCACCAGCCCCGAGAAGAGCGGCGTGTACCCGGCAAACAGCAACCACACCAGCATGCCCAACGGCAGCAGCAGGTACCAGCGTTTGCGCACGGCGGCCCAGGGGTCGGGGATCTCGTCCTTGGGCATGCCGTGCAAGCCCAGGCGGCCGGCCTCCAGGTGAACCATCATGAAGACAGTGACGAAATACAGTAGGGCCGGGATGATGGCGGCCTTGCAGATCTCCACGTAGGGCACGCCGATCGTCTCGGCCATGATGAACGCCACGGCGCCCATCACCGGCGGCATGATCTGGCCGCCCATGCTGGAGGTAGCCTCCACGCCGCCCGCGAACGCCGACTTGTAGCCGAAGCGCTTCATCAACGGGATGGTGAACTGGCCGGTGGTCACCACATTGGCCACACCCGAACCGTTGATCGTGCCCATCAGGCCCGAGGACACCACCGCCACCTTGGCCGGGCCGCCGCGCGTGTGGCCGAACATGCCGAGCGCGAAATCGGTGAAGAGCGAGATCATGCCGGCCTGTTCAAGAAAGGCGCCAAACAGGATGAACAGGAAGATGTACGTCGACGAAACGTAAGTTGGCGTGCCGTACACCCCTTCGGTGCCGAAGCTGAGTTGCGAGACGATCTGGTCGATGCCGTACCCGCGATGCGCCAGCGCTCCAGGCAGGTACTGACCGAAGAGGCCGAAGAGCAAGAAGCCCAGGCAGATCACCGGCAGCGCCAGGCCGAGCGTGCGCCGCGCGGCTTCGAACACCAGCACCAGTACGACCACGCCAACGACCATGTCGGATTGCGTGAGTTCGCCCGAGCGCTGGATCAGATCGGCCTCGAACACCCATTGGTACACGCCGGTGGCCATGGCCGCGGCGCCCAGCAGCCAGCCCGCCCAGCGTTGCCGCAGCGGCGGGTACATCACGAACACCATCAGCAGCAAGAAGCCCACGTGCATGGCGCGCACGACGATGCTCGACAAGGGGCTGAAGGCCGCCGTGATCACCTGGAAGGTCGAGAACAGGACCGCCACGGCGAAGATGGCGCCCACCAGTGGCTGGGCGGTGTGCGGTTCGTCTGCAGGCGGAGCGGGGTTCGGGCTCATGGGAGGCACCTCGGGCGAGCATCATGCAAAACGGGCCGCGATAGCGGCCCGGGGGGAGGGGCGTCAGTTCAGCGAGCCAGTCACTTCAGCAAGCCCACCTCTTTGTAGTAGCGCTCGGCGCCCGGGTGCAGCGGGGCCGGCGGGGCCTTGGCGGCTTCTTCCTTTGCGATGCCTTTGGCGGCCGAGTGGGCGGCGACCATGGTGTCGAGGTTGTCGAAGAGCGCCTTGGTCATCGCATAGACCAGATCGGCCGGCACGCCCTCGTGCGTGACGAGGAAGTTCTTGATGGCGATTGTGGGCACCGCGCTCGTCTGGCCCGTGTACGTGTTGGCCGGCAGGGTGGTCGGCTGGTAGGCCGCATCACCGATCTTGGCGGTGACGTCGGCCGGCACCGGCACGATCACGATCTTCACGGCGCTGGCCAGGTCGCGGATCGACGCCACGCCGACACCGGCCGATTGCAGCGTGACGTCGAGCTGGCGGTTCTTCATCAGGTCGACCGATTCGCCGAACGGCAGGTACTCGACCTTCGCGAAATCGCCATAGCTCAGGCCCGCAGCCTTGAGCACCGCGCGGGCGTTGAGTTCGGTGCCCGACTTGGCGGCGCCCACCGAAATGCGCTTGCCCTTGAGGTCGGCCAGGGTCTTGATGCCCGAGTCTGCGGTGGCCACGATCTGGATGTAGTTGGCGTAGATGCCGGCCAGGGTGCGCAGCTTGGTCAGCGGTGCCTTGAACCCGGCTTCGGCGTCGCCCTTCCAGGCGTCGGAGAGCGAATCTCCCAGCGAGAAGGCCACTTCGCCGCGGCCCGCCTGCAGCAGGTTGAGGTTCTCGGCCGAGGCCTTGGTGGCCTGGGCGCTGGTCTTCACGTCAGGGATGGCCTTGGCGTAGATCTGGCTGAGGGCCACGCCCAACGGGTAGTACACACCGCTCTGGCCGCCCGTCAACACGTTGATGAACTTGCCTTGGGCCTGTGCGAGCGGCGTGAGCGCCAGCAGGGGCGCGCCGAGTACCAGGGTGCGTCGCAGGGCGGAAGGGTTGGTGTCGATCGGGTGCATGGTGTCTCCTTTGTGGGGTCGGTTCGCGCTGCCACCGCTCCGGGTCGGGGCGCGTAGGCGGCGGGTCGTTTACCCTACTGCGCCCAGGCATGCCCGGGCATCCGTAGTCCCCACACACCATCTCGGAGTTCACATCGACGCCGCGATCATCTCCCGGTACTCCGCTTCGGTGGCGACGCGCGGGTTGGTCTTGTGGCAGTGATCCTTCATCGCGCCTTCGATGATGCGGTCGCAGAGATCCTCGGTGACACCCATCGCACGCAGGCCCGAGGGCAGGCCCAGGCGTTGATTCAGGTCGCGCAACGCCTCGGCCAATTCGGTGCCTTGGCTGTCGCACGACCCGATGCCGATGGCGTGCGCCATGCGTTGCAAGCGTTGCTCCTTCTGGATCGATTCGGCCCCCGCGTTGAACTTGACCACTGCGGGCAGGAACATCGCGTTCAGCGTGCCGTGGTGCAGTTTCGGGTTGGCGCCACCCAGGCTGTGGCTGAGCGAGTGCACGGCGCCCAGGCCCTTCTGAAACGCCATCGCGCCCTGCATGCTGGCCGACATCATGTTCCAGCGCGCCTCACGGTCGCCGCCGTTCTCGGTGGCTCGCACGATGTGCTTCCAGCCGCGTTCCAGGCCGTCGAGGGCGATGCCGTCTGCGGGTGGGTTGATGGCCGGGGCCATGAAGGTCTCCATGCAATGTGCAATAGCGTCCATGCCGGTGGCGGCCGTCAGGAAGGCTGGCAGCCCCAGCGTGAGCTCCGGGTCGCAGATGGCGGCGCGTGGCACCAGGCCCCAGTTGTGAAAGCCGAGCTTGCGGCCATCGTCGACGATCACGATCGCACCGCGCGCCACCTCGCTGCCGGTGCCGGCGGTGGTGGGCACGGCGATCAGCGGCGCCACGGCGTCGGTGATCCTCGTGCTGCCGCCTTCGATGGTGGCGTAGGTCTTCATCGGCCCCGGGTGCGTGGCGGCGATGGCCACGCCCTTGGCCAGGTCGATGCTCGAGCCGCCGCCGACGGCGATCAGGCCGTCGCAACCTTCGGCCTGGTAGACATCGACCGCGGCTCGCACGGCAGCTTCGGTCGGGTTGAAGGGTGTCTGGTCGAACACCGCGTGCGGCAGCTTGCCGAGTGCGGCCAGCGCACGATCGAGTACGCCTGCCGCGCGCACGCCTGCGTCGGTCACCACCAGCGGTTTGCGAATGCCGACGCGCTCGCACTCCTGCGGCAGCAGCGAGACGGCGCCGAAGTCGAGATGAATCTGCGTGAGGTAGTTGATGAATGCCATGGGTGGGGGCGCAGTGCGCATCAGCCGTGTGGGAGCCCATCAGTATGCTCTGGCACACTGCCCGCTGCATTGGTACATGCCCATTGCCACATCGCCTCGGCACACGCTGCCTTGGCACCCACAGCCCGGTGGCCTTTCGTGAACGACCCGCTCCTGACTCCTTCCATGCGCAGCGTGCTCACCCGCATCGCTCGCGCCGGCGCCACGCCGATGCACCAGATGCCGCCACAGGCGGCGCGCCAGATGTACACGATGGTGTCCGAGGTGCTCGACCTGCCACGCGCTGCGCTCGCGCGCGTCGAAGAGCTGACCATCGCCGCCGCAGACGGCACCCCATTGCCAGCACGCCTGTACGCCCCGAGCACCGAGCGCCTGCCGGTGCTGCTGTACCTGCACGGCGGCGGCTTCACCATCGGCAACCTCGAAACGCACGACAGCCTGTGCCGCCAACTGGCGCTGCGAAGCGACGCGGCGGTCGTGTCGCTCGACTACCGGCTCGCGCCCGAGCACCGGTTCCCGACGGCGGTCGATGACGCATGGGCCGCGATGAAGTGGCTGCGGGCCGAGGCCCATGCGCTCGGCCTCGATGGCTCGCGGCTCGCGGTGGGAGGCGACAGCGCCGGCGGTACGCTGGCTGCGGTGAGCGCCTTGCATGCGCTCGACACCGGCATCCCTCTGGCCCTGCAATTGCTCATCACGCCCGGCACGACGGCGCACCAGGACACGCCCTCGCACACGCGCTTCGCCAAGGGCTACCTGCTCGAGGCTGAAGGCATCTCCTGGTTCTTCGACCATTACATCCCGCGTGAGCAGCGCACCGACTGGCGTTTTGCGCCACTGCTGCGCGATGCAGTCGAGGGCGTGGCGCCCGCCTGCGTGATCCTGGCCGAGTGCGACCCGCTGGTCGACGAAGGCGTCGCCTATGCCGACAAGCTGCGTGCGGCGGGCGTGCCGGTCGCGCTCGAGTTGTACCGCGGGGTCACGCACGATTTCATCAAGATGGGCCGATCGTTGCCCGAGGCTACGGCGGCCCTGGATGCCGCCGCGGCCGCCCTCAAAGAAGCATTCAGCACATGAAACGAAGCGAGTTCCGATTTGCAGAGCGCCTGCGCGTGCGCTGGGCCGAAGTCGACATGCAGAAGATCGTCTTCAACGGCCACTACCTGCTGTATTTCGACACTGCGGTCGGCGGCTACTGGCGCGCCATGGCCATGCCCTACGGCCAGACCATGCAGTACCTGGGCGGCGATCTCTTCGTGCGCAAGGCCACTGTCGAGTACGAAGGCTCGGCGCGCTACGACGACCTGCTCGACATCGGCGTGCGCTGCGGCCGCATCGGCAACTCGTCGATGGTCTTCAACTGCGCCGTGTTCAAGCAAGAACAGATGCTGGTCAGCGGTGAACTGGTCTACGTGTTCGCCGACCCCATCACGCAAACCTCAAAGCCTGTGCCGCAGGAGCTGCGCGACCTGCTGCAGGCCTTCGAGGCCGGCAAGCCGATGGTCGACGTGCGCGTGGGCGCCTGGGGCGAACTGGAGCGCGACGCGCGCAGCATTCGCACCGCGGTGTTCATCGAAGAGCAGGGCATCCCGATGCAGATGGAGTGGGACGAGGCCGACCCCGACCCGGGTTGCGTGCATGCGGTGGCCTACAACCGCTTCGGCATGCCCTTGGCCACCGGCCGGTTGATGGAGCACGTGCCCGGCGTGGCCAAGATCGGCCGCATGGCAGTTGCGCAGACCATGCGCAGCAGCGGCGTGGGCCGCGCGGTGCTCGATGCGCTCATGAAGACGGCGCGCGACAACGGCTACCGGGAGGCGGTGCTGCACGCGCAGACCTCGGCCGAATCCTTTTACGCCCGGGCCGGTTTTGTGCCGCGGGGCGTGGTGTTCGAAGAGGTCGGCATCCCGCACATCGAGATGGTGCGAAGCCTCTGATCCGGCTCACTGCAGGCGCCTGGCCCGCGCCCGGCAGTGGTCGTCAATAGACGGTGATCGGCGCTCCGCGCTTGCGGCGCGAGCCTTCCGGCTTGAGCAGGCTGCGCACGCGGGTCTTGCGAGCGGCAGGCGGGTCCCCCGCGCGGTCTTCGCTTTCGGTGACGGCGCCTTGCATCACCGCCTCGGCCGGTGTCTCTTCGGTGTAACGCGGTGGCCAGTCCTTGAGCGTCGAGCGGCGAAGCAGGGCCATGCCGCCCGAGGCGCTGTACGTGCGCTCCAGCACATGCGTGACCATGCGCTTGCTCACGCGCTCGGTCACGATCAAGGTGCTGCAACGCGTGCCATAGGCCTGGTCTGGCGTGCGGATGAACGCGGGCGACAGCGCGCGCTCCAGTTCGCGCGGGATGCCGGTCGAGGGCAGGTGCTGATCCGGCGTCACGGTGCGGTCGCCGAGTGCCTCGAAGAGACGCGCGATGAGATCGTCGGTCGATTCGCTGGCCTCGATGGCCTCGCGCATGTCGTCCTTGAGCGCGACGACCTTGGGCCAGGGTGTGTCGAGCGATGCGTTGGACAAACCGTACAGGCCGCGTTCAAGGCGCATCGGGTGCGCGTGGTTGTTCGAGGCCCAGAAGCATTCGCCGCGTTGGAAATCGGCCGCGAGCAAATTGAAGCCGTTGTAGCCCGACAGCGCGGTGTGCATCCAGAAACGATCAGGGGTCAGGTCGCCGGCCAGCCAGCGCGGCACGATGCCACCGCGTGAGGGCGCGCTGCCATCCTTGTTGCCGGGTTCCCGCACATTGGTGACGAGCGCGAGGCGGCCCTGCGTCGTCAGGCCGAGCCAGGTGCCACCGGCTTCGAGATCACGCCCGCCGAGGATGTCGGGCAGGCCCGCGCCGGGCGACCACCAGCCGAGCCGGGCTGCCGGGCGACGGTAGAACTCATCGCGGTTGGTGGCCAGCACCAGCGGGAAACGGCGTGACTGATCGAGGGCGATGGCTACGAGGCACATGCGACGAAGCTTTCAATGTGGCGAGGGCCGTGAATCAGCGTGGCGAGTGTCGCCGCGGCTGCTGATTCGATCTCGTGTTGCAGAGACTCGCAAATGCCTTGTGGGCGTGCGGGCGCAGCGTAGATTTCCATCCAGGTGTGCATACCGTCTGCCGCGTCGGGGCGGCGCAAGAGCCGGGCCTGCAGGCCCGGTGTCCGCTCTTGCAGATCAGCTTGCAGAGCGAGCACCGCATCGCGCAGAACGCTGGCGTTTTCTATCGTCGCTCGATAGTAGATGAACAGTTCGCGCACGATGGTTCACAAACAGGGTGGGGTGTGAACTGTTGCCGCGGATGGGCGCTGCCGTTCTCAGGCGGCCTCGATCGGCACGGTGTATGGCATCTCGGCCTGGTGCATGCGCGGGCCGTCGGGCGTGCCCAGGTGCAGGCTGCCGCCGCCCAGGGCCGAGAGCTTCATCTCGACTAACGCGCTTTGGGCAGCGGCATTGGCCACCAAGCCCGCCGGCTGTGACGGGTCGGCGCTGTGGAAAACCTCCTGGCCGGCGCTGGCCTGGGCCTCACTGCTGAACAGGAAGGTACGCCGCTTGATGGTGCCGCGGTACTGGCTGCGCGCCACGATCTCTTGCCCGGGGTAGCAACCTTTCTTGAAGTCGACGCCGCCGATCAGTTCGTAATTGAGCATCTGCGGCACGAACTGGTCGACCGTGGCGGCTTCGATCGTCACCACGCCGCTTGCGACTTCGCTCCAGCGCCAGGCGGCCGCATCGAGCGCGGGCAGGGCGGGCGCCGGGGTGTCGAGCGGCGCGGCCCACAGGTAGCGGGCAACGCCTGCGGCGTCGGGCAGGCGGATGATGTCGGCGCCATCGCGGGTCGAGTGGGACCACACCGATGCGGCGCCTGCATAGGCAGTTGCCGAGGCGCCCGCCAAACCGAGCAGGCGCCATTCGGTGCTCGCATCGCTGAGCTTGCACTTGGAGCGCAGCACGAACATCGACAGGCGCTTCAGCGTGGGGGCGAGCAGATCGGCGCTACAGATCAGAAGGATGTCGTCGTCCGAGCGCTTCCAGCCGATGAAGCTCGCGAGCAGCCGGCCCTTGGCCGAGCAGTAGCCGGCGAGCCGCGCCTGGGTGCCGTCGAGCAGCACGAAATCGTTGGTGAGCTGGCCATGCAGGAAGCTCGCCGCATCGGCGCCCTGGGCACGGATCACGCCCCAGCGGGGCAGCGGCGCAGCGCCGTCGAGAGGGTAGGGGGTCGTCATGCGCCGATTATCATCAGCCCCCATGTGCCAACTGCCTACAGGGGTGATGCGCCCCCGGGCCGCCCGACGATGATGATGAAGCTTCTGCGCCGCCTGCTGTTGCTGGCCGTGCTGGCTGCGGTGGGGGTGGCAGCAGCAACGATGTGGTGGCTCGAACGGCCGCTCGATCTCGCCGGCAACTCGGTCGAGGTCTCCATCGAACCCAAGACGTCTCCGCGCGATGTGGCCCAGGCCTGGGTGCAAGCGGGCGTGCGTTCGGACCCGCGCCTTCTGTATGAATGGTTTCGCTGGTCGGGCCAGGCCCGCAAGATCCGCGCGGGCAGCTACGAGATCGAGCGGGGCATCACCCCGCGTGGCCTGCTCGACAAGATGGTGCGTGGCGATGAGGTCATGGCCACCGTGCGGCTCATCGAGGGCTGGACCTTCAAGCAATTCCGCGCCGAACTGGCCAAGGCGCCTGACCTTAAACAGGTGACCGCCCAGTTCACCGAAGCCGAGGTGATGACGGCCATCGGCGCCCCGGGCGTTGCAGCCGAGGGCCGCTTCTACCCAGACACCTACGCCTTCAGCAAGGGCGTGAGCGACGTCGTCGTACTCAAGCGCGCCTACCGCGCGATGCAAAAGCAACTGGAGGCCGCCTGGGCCGAGCGCGCCGCCAACACACCGCTGCGCAGCGCCGACGAGGCGTTGACGCTCGCCTCCATCGTCGAGAAGGAAACCGGCGCGGCCAAGGACCGAGGCCTGGTGGCCGGCGTGTTCGTGAACCGCCTGCGCATCGGCATGCCCTTGCAGACCGACCCGACCGTGATTTACGGCCTGGGCGAGCGATTCGACGGCAACCTGCGCAAGAAAGACCTGCTCGCCGACACGCCCTACAACACCTACACCCGAGGCGGGCTGCCACCCACGCCAATCTCGATGCCCGGCCGTGCATCGCTCTTTGCGGCGGTGCGGCCCGACGTGACCAAGGCGCTGTACTTCGTGGCACGGGGCGACGGCAGCAGCCATTTCAGCGATTCGCTCACCGAGCACAATCGCGCCGTCAATCAATACCAGAAGTGACGGCCATGCCAGGGCGATTCATCAGCTTCGAAGGCATCGACGGCGCGGGCAAGTCGACGCACATCGACGCCCTGGCCGAGCGCCTCCGCGCGCGTGGCGAGCAGGTCGTGTGCACCCGTGAGCCGGGCGGCACGCCGCTGGCCGAATCGTTGCGCGAGCAGGTGCTGCACACGGCCATGGACCCGCTCACCGAAGTCTTGCTGGTCTTTGCGGCGCGGCACGATCACATCCGACAGGTGATTGCGCCGGCGCTCACGCAAGGGCACACCGTGCTGTGCGATCGCTTCACCGATGCCACCTTTGCGTATCAGGGTGGCGGCCGCGGTTTCGACCTGGGCGTACTTGCCACTCTCGAAGGCTGGGTTCAGCAGGGGCTGCAACCCGCGCTGACCTTCTGGTTCGACCTGCCCGCCGAGACGGCCGCCGATCGCCGCGCCGCAGCACGTGCGCCCGATCGTTTCGAGCAGCTCGACGTCGCCTTCTTCAACCGCGTGCGCGAGGGCTACGCCGCTCGCCAGCGCGCGGCGCCTGAGCGCTTTGCTCGGCTCGATGCGTCACAGACGCGCGAGCAAGTCTGGTCGCAGATCGCAGCGGCCATGGAGCAGCGCGGGTGGTAGGCCCCGACGGCGCATTGCCGCTGCCCTGGCTTGCGGCACCTCTCGAAGAGGCATTGCGCAACCAGCGAGGGCACGCCCTGCTGATCCACGGCCCACAAGGTATCGGCCAGTTCGAGCTTGCACTCACGCTGGCGCAGGCCTGGTTGTGCGACACCGAACCGACAGGCCAACCTTGCGGCACCTGCGCCAGTTGCCGGCTGGTGCAGGCCCATTCGCACCCCGACCTGCTGGTGTTGTTGCCCGAGGCGCTGGTCGAATCCCTCGGCTGGGCCGCAGCGGGCGACGAATCAGGCGAGGGCGGCGAGACCAAGGCATCGAAGGCCAAGCCCAGCAAGGAAATCAAGGTCGAGGCCGTGCGCGCGGCAGTTGGATTCGCGCAGAGCACCTCATCGCGCGGGCGGCGCAAGGTGGTGCTGATCCACCCGGCCGAGCGCATGAACGCCATCGCAGCCAACACCTTGCTCAAGACACTCGAAGAGCCGCCCGGCGATGCGCGTTTCGTACTGAGTTGCGGCGCGCCGGACGATCTGTTGCCAACGATCCGCAGCCGTTGCCAGGCCGTACCGATGGCATTGCCCGATACCGACGTGGCCGTGAAATGGCTGGCCCAGCATCAGGTTGCGCAACCGGCGGTTCTGCTTGCCGCGGCCGGTGGTCAGCCCCTGGAGGCGCTGGAGTGGGTGCGCGACGGGCTCGATGCCGTCGCCTGGACGCGCCTGCCCCGGCAGCTTGCGGCCGGCGAGGCGGCGGGTCTGTCGTCATGGCCGCTGCCACGCCTTCTCGACGCGATGAACAAGCTCTGCCATGACGCCATGTGCATCGCCAACGGAGCAACGCCTCGTTACTTTCCGCAGGCGTCGATGCCGGGCGGTGCGAAGCTCCCGGCGCTGGTGGCCTGGTCGCGAGAGTTGCGCCAGGCCCTCAGGCATGCCGAGCATCCGTGGAATTTGCCCGTGATGGTGGAATCCTTGGTACTTCAGGCCCGTCAGGCCCTTGCGGAACCCGCCTCGCGCAAGGCCCCTTCTGTACACTCGGCGCGATGAGCGAAGCCTCCGCCAGCCCCATTCGTACAGCCGGCAACGCGCCTGCAACCGGTGCAGGCGGGGCGCGGCCGAGCGTCATTCAGCTGGTGTTTCGCGAAAAGGGCGCGCTTTACGCCGCCTACATCCCGGTCTTTGCCGACGGCGGCCTGTTCGTGCCGACCACGCGCGAGTACAAGCTGGGCGAAGACATCTACCTGCTGCTCTCGCTGCCCGACGACCCGCAGCGCTACCCGGTGGCAGGCAAGGTGGCCTGGATCACCCCGGTCAACGCCTCGGGCGGTCGCACGCAAGGCGTGGGGGTCCGGTTCCCGGCCGACGACAAGACCCGACTGCTCAAGCTGAAGATCGAAGAGATCCTCGGCACGTCGATCGCATCGGCCAAGCCGACACAGACGATCTGACCGCGTGGCGGCCCCGGCTCGGCTGCGCCACGTTTGCGTCAGCCTGCCGGACAATCCCCGGATGTACGTCGACTCCCACTGCCACCTGAGCTTTCCTGAGCTGAAGGCAAAGCTCCCTGAGATCCGCGCGGCCATGGCCGCAGCGCAGGTCGACCGCGCGCTGTGCATCTGCACCACCCTTGAAGAGTTCGACGAGGTCCACGGCCTCGCAATGAGCTACGACAACTTCTGGGCCACGGTCGGCGTCCACCCCGACAACGAAGACGTGCGCGAGCCCAGCAGTGCCGACCTGATCGAGCTGTCCAAACGGCCGCGCGTGGTGGGCCTTGGCGAAACCGGCCTCGACTACTACCGCCTCAACGGCCGCAGCGTGGCCGACATGGCCTGGCAGCGAGATCGCTTTCGCGCGCACATCCATGCCTCCAAGGCAACCGGTCTGCCGCTGGTGATCCACACGCGCAGCGCGTCGGACGACACCATCGGCATCCTGAAGGAAGAGGGCGCCGGCAACGGTGTCTTTCACTGCTTCACCGAGACCATGGCTGTGGCGCGTGCGGCGCTCGACCTCGGCTTCTACATCTCGTTCTCCGGCATCCTGACGTTCAAGAACGCGGCCGACTTGCGCGAGGTGGCCAGCTATGTGCCCCTCGACCGCTGCCTCATCGAGACCGACAGCCCCTACCTCGCGCCCGTGCCCCATCGCGGCAAGACCAACAGCCCGGCCTTCGTGCCCTTCGTTGCGCAGCAGATCGCGCAGCTCAAGGGGTGCAGCGCGGAGCAGATCGGCGACCAGACGAGCCGCAACTTCGAGCGGCTGTTTCCGCTCATTCGAGGGGCCCAAATTGATACTGAAAATGCGTGAAATATGACCTCACGTAAAACATTACGTAGTGTCTCTAAGTTGATGTCGTCATTGGTTTTTATATCAGGGCGCCTTGGTCACCGAAGGGGCTCGCACTGACACGTTTGTCAGGGAAATTCCGACCCCTGCTTTGGTGCCCGGACGACTGCCCCTGGAATGAGGCGACGCCTACATTGAATGCACCAACCACAGTTCTTTGGAGCTGACCATGCAGACCGCTGAGATCCTGTCGAACCCGTTCGCGCTGATGATGAATCCGGCCGAAGTCGTCCAGGCCATGGAGCGCTCGACGCGCCTCGACCGACTGCAACGCCGCGTCTGCCGCCCGCTGGACAAGCCTCTGATTGCCCGCAAGGAAGGGTCGGTCATCGACGCAGGCGAATACGACCGCGCGATCGATGCAGAGAACGAGAGCGATGAAGGCTTGATGCCCTGATCTGACCAGACGGCACCGGTTCTCTCCGAGCCGGTGCTATCAGTGAGGCGTCGTGAGACGCCGCTGCGCTGTTGGGCTTGTCGCCCGCCGCAGTTCACTGTTGCGGCAAACCAAGTTGCAGCAACACTGCCCAAGCACTGGCCACCATCTACTCCCGGGCCGCGCCCGAAGCCTTGCTCCCTTGCGGTGCCCAGCGTAGCGATTGCGCGCCTAGATGGGGCTTTCGCGCACCAAAACAGGTGAGCGCTGATACCTCGCGGAGTACGGTGTTCGTGCGCTGCTCCGGTGTCGCGCCCCGTTCCCGAGGGCGCAGCCCCGAAGCACGAGCGGGCACAGACCTTGCGAACTGACTGCCGTCCGCAGTAACGGTGCTGTGGACTCGTTTGAGCCTCCGCTGATGACGGCGGAACCCTGACCCAGGTGTCGCATTCGCGCGCCCAGGTGAGGTTCCAACCCATTTCGTTCGCCCTTTCGGTCCGGAGACGGACCTTACCCGGGTGGGCCGAGGCGCAGTGTCCCTGCACAGCTCCGTTGCCCGCTCCTTGTGCAGGATCAGACATGAAGATCATCGTTGTCGGCCACGGTATGGTGGGCCACAAGTTCCTCGAAAGCCTGGCCGAGACCAGCCTTGCTGGCGCTGACGTCACGGTGTTGTGCGAAGAGCCTCGGGCGGCGTACGACCGGGTTCATCTCTCCGAGTTTTTCAGTGGCAAGTCGGCCGACGAGCTTTCGCTGGTGGAGCCCGGCTTCTTCGAGCGCACTCGCTTCAACCTGAAGCTGAAGGCGCGTGCCGTGGCCATCGAGCGGCGCGATCGCACTGTGACCACCGCCGATGGCGAGGTGCTGAGCTACGACAAGCTCGTGATGGCGACCGGCTCGAACGCCTTCGTGCCCCCGGTGCCCGGCCGTGACCGCCCGCATTGCTTCGTCTACCGCACCATCGAGGACCTGGAGGCCATGAAGGCCTCGGGAGCCAAATCAAAGACCGGCGTGGTCGTGGGCGGTGGCTTGCTGGGCCTGGAGTGCGCGAAGGCGCTGCGCGACATGGGCCTGGAGACTCACGTCGTCGAGTTCGCGCCGCGCCTGATGGCGGTGCAGGTCGATGACGGCGGCGGCAAGGTGCTTCGCGCCAAGATCGAAGAACTCGGCGTGAAGGTGCACACCGGTCGCAACACGACCGAGATCACCGATGGCGCCACCGCTCGCCACCGCATGGTGTTCGCCGACGGCACCTGGCTTGAGACGGACATGATCGTGTTCTCGGCCGGCATCCGCCCGCGCGACGACTTGGCCCGCCAATGCGTGCTGGCCATCGGCCCGCGCGGCGGCGTGGTGATCGACAGCAACTGCCTCACGAGCGATCACAACGTCTACGCGATTGGCGAATGCGCGTCGTGGAACGAGCAGACCTTCGGCCTCGTTGCGCCGGGCTACGACATGGCCCGCGTGACGGCGCGCCACCTCGCCGGTGAAACAGACGCCCAGTTCGTGGGCGCCGACATGAGCACGAAGCTCAAGCTGATGGGCGTGGACGTGGCCAGCATCGGCGACGCCCATGGCCGCACGCCGCATTGCCGCAACTACCAGTACATCGACGAGCGCAAGCAGGTCTACAAGAAGATCGTCGTCAGCGAAGACGGCAAGCAGCTGCTCGGCGCGGTGCTGGTGGGCAATGCCGACGAGTACGGCACGCTGCTGCAGATGGCGCTCAATGGCATCACGCTACCGGAAGACCCTGAGTTCCTGATCCTGCCGTCGAGCGACGGCAAGGCCAAGCCGGGCCTGGGCGTCGATGCGCTGCCCGATGCCGCCCAGATCTGTTCGTGCAACAACGTCACCAAGGGCCAGATCTGCGCCGCGGTGGGCGAGGGCAACTGCACCATCGCGCAGATGAAGTCGTGCACCAAGGCCGGCGCCACCTGCGGTGGCTGCGTGCCGCTGGTCACCCAGGTCATGAAGGCCGAGATGAGCAAGCGCGGCATGGCCGTCAACAACCACATCTGCGAGCACTTCGCCTACTCGCGCCAGGAGCTGTACCACCTGATCCGCGTGGGCGAGATCAAGAGCTTTGCCGACCTGCTGCACAAGCACGGCAAGGGCATGGGCTGCGACATCTGCAAGCCCGCGGCGGCCAGCATCTTCGCGTCGTGCTGGAACGAGTTCGTGCTGAAGAAGGAGCTCGCCGGCCTGCAGGACAGCAACGACTACTTCCTGGGCAACATCCAGAAGGACGGCACCTACTCGGTGGTGCCGCGCATGCCGGGCGGCGAAGTCACGCCCGACGGGCTGATCGCGGTGGGCCAGGTCGCCAAGAAGTACGGCCTGTACACCAAGGTGACGGGCGGCGCGCGGGTCGACATGTTCGGTGCGCGCCTGGAGCAGCTGCCGCTCATCTGGGAAGAGCTCATCGCCGCCGGCTTCGAATCGGGCCATGCGTACGGTAAGTCGCTGCGCACGGTGAAGAGCTGCGTGGGCAGCACCTGGTGCCGCTACGGCGTGGACGACAGCGTGGGCCTCGCGGTCGAGATCGAGAACCGCTACAAGGGCCTGCGCGCGCCGCACAAGATCAAGTTCGGCGTCTCGGGCTGCACCCGTGAGTGCGCCGAAGCGCAGGGCAAGGACGTTGGCATCATCGCCACCGAGAAGGGCTGGAACCTCTACGTCTGCGGTAACGGCGGCATGAAACCGCGCCACGCCGAGCTGATCGCGACCGACCTGACCAAGGCCGAGCTGCTCAAGCTGGTCGACCGCTTCCTGATGTTCTACGTGCGCACGGCCGACCGCCTGCAGCGCACCAGCACCTGGCGCGAGAACCTCGAGGGTGGCCTCGACTACCTGAAGGGCGTGCTGATCAACGACACGCTGGGCATTGGCGCCGAACTCGAAGCGCAGATGCAGTCGGTGGTCGACACCTACCAGTGCGAGTGGAAGACGGCGGTGAACGACGCCGAGACCCGCAAGCGCTTCCGCTCGTTCGTGAACAGCGACAAGCCCGACGAGCATGTGATCTTCGTCAAGGAGCGCGGGCAGATCCGCCCGGCGCGCCCCGAGGAGCGCGTGGCCGAAACCACCCCCACCTGAGCCGCAACCGGAGACCCATCATGAACACCGAGACCCTGACCTGGACCGACGTGTGCGCGGCCGAAGAGATCCTGCCCAACACCGGCGTGTGCGCGCTGGTCGAGGGCCGCCATGTGGCCGTGTTTCGCGTGGGTGGCGAGCAGTTCTACGCAATCGACAACGTCGACCCGAAATCCGGTGCGAGCGTGCTGTCGCGTGGGCTGGTCGGCAACCTCGGCGACAGCATCGTCGTGGCCTCGCCGCTCTACAAGAACCATTTCGACCTGCGCACCGGCGCGTGCCTGGAACTGCCCGAGTTCTCGGTGAAGGCTCATGCGGTGGCGCTCGACGGCGGGCGGGTGAGGGTGGCGCTGGGGGGCTGACGCGCCTCGGCGCACCACACGCGGGAGCGGGGGCGGCGCGGGCAAGGGACAATCGCGCTATCTCGCCGCAGCACAGTAAGCGGCGGCCCCGTTTCCAGGAGTGTGTGCATGACCCAGCCGGCCGTGCCCGAGTCGCCCTCGCAGCCAGTTTCCAACCCGTCGCCGGGCGCGCCCTCGGACGACGTCTCCCGCCTCGTCCTACAAGCCAAGCGGCTTGAGATCGACGCCGTTCGCCACCTTGCCGGGCGCGCCGAACTCGTCGACGTGATCGGCCAGTTGATGCACGCGCTGCAACGCGAACGTGGTGCCACGAGCATCTACCTTGCCTCGCGCGGCCAAAGGTTTGCGGATGTGCGGCGTGCCGCGGTCGAAGAAGCGATGCCCGTCGAGGCGCAGTTGCGCAAGCTCATTGCCGCGCAATTGGCCCCGGAGAAAGGTGCCACCGCGCGCATGCTTTCGCTGATGGCCTGGGCATTGATCGGGCTTGACGCCATGCACGAGTTGCGCGCGCAGATCGAGCGCCAGGGCCTCAGTGCACACGATTCGGTGGCGGCGTTCAGCCGGCTCATCGCCGGTTTGATCGAGCTGGTTTTTCACGTGGCCGATGCCACCTTGCTGCCGCGCATTTCGCGCCAGATGGTGGCGTTCCTGCACCTGATGCAGGCACAGGAAGCTGCTGGGCAAGAGCGGGCCGTGGGTGCGCTGCTTTTTGCCTCTGGCATCTGCAGCGAAGCGCACCAGCAGCGCGTGGCGCAATTGATCGATGTACAGGAGCGCAGCCTGCAGGTCTTCAGCGAGTTTGCCGACGACACGCTGCAAGCCCGCTGGGAGCAGCAACAGGTGCTGCCGGGTGTCGCCAAGCTCGAGCGCCTGCGCCGTGCGCTGTACACCGCCAAATCGGGCGGCATGCTCGACAGCAACGCGAGCGACACCTGGTTCGATGTCTGCAGCGACCGGATCACCGAGCTGTGGCACCTGCAGATCGAACTCGTGAAGCAGTTGCGCGACGAATGCGATGCGCAGATCCGTGCTGCCGAGCAAGACCTGTCGAACTCCGAAGCGCTGCTGCACAACCTGCGCGACCACCCGCCGCCCCACACCCACGCGGTGGAGCGCTATTTCGACATCGGCACGGCGCCTCAGGCGGCGCCTGAACTCGTCAGTACCAGCAAAGGCGACGAATCGACCTCGCTGTTGGAGTTGCTGCAGGCGCAGAGCCAGCGCCTGCAGCGCATGGAGACCGAGCTGGAGAGTGCGCGCCGCACGCTCAACGAACGCAAGGTGATCGAGCGCGCCAAGGGCATGCTGATGGCCCGGCTCGGGCTCAGCGAAGAAGACGCGTTCCGCGCGCTGCAGAAGACCTCGATGGACCACAACCGGCGCCTGGTGGACGTGGCCGAGGCGACGCTCTCGCTGCCGAACTTCGCGTTTTCGGGGCTCTCAGGGGTGGATCGGGCGCTGGAGGCCGGGCGCTCTTAGCGGCGTCGCGCCCTGGTCGCAGCCGGTCAAGGTGCAGACCAAGCGGGCCTCACAGGGCTCATAGCCAGCGCCAGACCCGCTCCAGCCATTGGGGCATGCGCGGTGGTGGGACGAAGTTCTGGCGCAGGGTGGCTTTGGACATGCTGAGCTCCGTGAGTACTGTATGTGCATACAGTATCGCTCCGGCAGCGCAGTTTGTCACCTGTCTTCGTCATTGCCTGCGCATCTGCACCCGCACCGAGCTGCGGGCGGTCGCTCAGACCGACTCGCGCAACGCGGCGATCGCCCGATCGAAATCGAAGTCGGAGAGCGCCTGCACAGCGAGCCGCAGGGCATGGCGCAACCGCGGCTCGTGCGCCTGCTCCAGCAACGCGTCGGCCAGGTCGGCGGATTCCGCATCGCCGCTTTCGAGAAGTTGCACGAGCCGCTGGATGGACTCGCGCGAGCGCGTATCCAGCGCCGTGGGCGATTCGGCCGCAGCACCGGGGGCTGCCTTGGCGTGATCCTGCGCGGCCACTGGTTCGTTTGTTGCCCATTCATCGAGCCCCGCCAGCACTGGCGCGAGGGCTTTGCGCACGTCATCGAGCGAGGCGCCTATGGCCGTGGGTTCAGCACCCGGCCCGCTGGCAGATTCGAGCCGTGCCGCTGCGGCCTGCAGACGCGCCGCGCCGATGTTGCCGGCTGTGCCTTTGAGCGTATGCGCTGCGCGCTGTGCCGCACCCGGGTCGGCAGCGTGCTGCGCGGCGGCGAAGGCGGCCTCGAAATCGGCCTGGCTGCTCCGGAACCTCAGCAACAGCCGCCGGTAAAGCGCAGGCTTGCCCGCCGCCGTGGCGAGGCCGCGGGCCACGTCGATGCCGGGCAGGGCAGGGAAGTGCGCCGCAGCTGCCACCGATGCCGCCGATGGGCCGGGCTCCGGGTTGGCGACGGTGGACTCAGCGGCAGGCCGCTCGCGCCTGGCTGATGGCACCACCCATCTGGCGATGGTCATGAACATGGTGCCCACATTCAAGGGCTTGGGCACGTGGTCGCACATGCCCGCGTTCAGCGCCCGCTCGCGGTCGCCGGCCATGGCGTTGGCGGTCATCGCGATGATGGGAATGTGCAGCCACGCTGCGTTCGCGCGGATCTGCTCGGTGGCGGTGTAGCCATCCATCACGGGCATCTGGCAGTCCATCAGGATGCCGTCGAACTCGGCGTCACGCTCCAGAATCTCGAGCGCCTCGCGGCCGTGGTTCGCGCAGACCACCTGGATGTTGGCGTCGTTGAGCAGGTCGAGCGCGAGCTCCTGGTTCAGGTCGTTGTCTTCCACAAGAAGGAGCCGCGCACCGGCGAGTTGTGCCATGGCTTGCGCATGCAGGTCGGCCTTTTCAACGGCGCGTGTTTCGACCATGCCGCCCTTGCCAAGCGCCTCGGCCACGGCTTCGAGCAGGTTCGAGGGCGTCACCGGCTTGGTCAGCACCGTGGCCGGCAGCAGGCCTTGGTGCTGCGCTGCGCCGAGCGCTTCGTCGCGGCCGTAGGCCGTGACCATGATGACGGTGGGCACGCGGCTGAGGCGTTCGGTGCTCAGGCGGCGCATGGTCTCCACGCCATCCATGCCCGGCATCTTCCAGTCCATCAGCACCAGGTCGTAGTGGAGGCCCTGCTCGTCGGCGTGGGCGACCATGCGCAGAGCCTCGGCCCCGCTGTACGCGGCGTCGACCTCGAGTCCGAAGGTGCGGGCCATGCCCGAAAGGATCTCGCGCGCCGAGGCGTTGTCGTCGACCACCAGCACGCGCGTGCCCAGCAGTTCGTCGGCGCGGAACATGCGGCGTTCCTGTGGGTGGCTCTGCACCTCGAAACGTGCGCGGAAGTGAAACGTCGAGCCCTGGCCCAGCGCACTGTCGACCCAGATGTGGCCGCCCATCAGTTCGACCAGGTTGCGCGAGATCGCCAGGCCCAGGCCCGTACCGCCGTAGCGCCGCGTGGTGGAGGCATCGGCTTGCGCAAAGCTCTGGAACATGCGTTCGCACTGCTCGGGCGACATGCCGATGCCCGTGTCGCGCACCCAGAAGTGCAATTCGGCGCCTTGTGCGTCGCGCGATACGGCTTCCACGCCGACCACCACCTCGCCCTGTTCCGTGAACTTGACCGCGTTGCTGCCCAGGTTGACCAGCACCTGGCCCAGCCGCAGGGAATCGCCGCGCAGGGCAGTAGGCACCTCGGGGCTCACGTTGAACAGCAGCTCCACGCCCTTGTCGTCGGCCTTCAGGCCCACGAGGTTCGCCAGATGGTCCATCACGTCTTCGAGACGGAAGTCGACCACCTCCAGCGTCATCTTGCCGGCCTCGATCTTCGAGAAGTCGAGGATGTCGTTGATGATCCCAAGCAGGTTCTCGCCCGAGCGATGCACCTTCTCGATGTAGTTGCGTTGCTTCTTGTCGAGCGAGGTCTGCAGCGCCAGGTGCGACATGCCGATGATCGCGTTCATCGGCGTGCGGATCTCGTGGCTCATGTTCGCGAGGAACTCGCTCTTGGCGCGGGTGGCTTCTTCGGCGGCCTCCTTGGCACGGGCCATTTCGCCCTGCATCTGCATGCGCTCGGTCACGTCGCGCACGGACGCACACACGCACATACCCCGCCCGCCCAGAGGCGGCAGCTGCGAGAGCCCCACGTCGACCGGGAACAGGCTGCCGTCCTTGCGGCGGCCGTGCAGCACACCGCCGCGCGCCGCCATGGCGCGCGTGCCTCCGTGCTGCATGAACCCTTGGCGTAGGGAAGGGTGTTGGGCGCGCCGGTCTTCGGGCACCAGGCATTCGAGGGGCTGGCCCGGCAACTCGCCCGGCGCGTACCGGAACATGCGCTCCAGCTGCGGGTTGACCATCACGATCAGGCCGTCTGCGTTGGCGATCAACATGCCATCGGGCGCCGCCTCGATCACGCCGCGGTACCAGGTCTCGGTGGCCTGGATCTCGGCCTTCTGCGCCTCAAGCTCGATGGCTTGCCGCTGCGTTTCTTCGAGCAGTGTGTTCGTGCGCGCCGCGCGATCGAGGATCTCGAGGTTGGTGGCGAGCACGGGTGTCAACGCGTCGAGCAGGGCCCGCTCGCGCTCGCCAAAGCTCGACAGCGTGGCCAGCTCCAGTACGCCCAGCAGTCGCTCGCCGCGCAGCAACGGGAAGAGGGCGATCGTGCCCGGCGCCGCCTCGCCCAGGCCGGAGGTGATGCGCAGGTAGCCGGCCGGTGCCGGGCTCAGCACGATGGCGGCCTGCTGCTGCGCGCACTCTCCGACCAGACCCTGCCCGAGCGCGAAGCCGGGCGCGCTCGACGGCGCGTCGTGGGGCGCATAGCTGCCCACGAGGCTCAACCGGCCCAGGGCTTCGTCGTGCCCGTAAAGCAGGCCCTGGGCGATGCCACCGATGGGCGCTAGCTGCGCGAAGAAGGTCTGCGCCAACTCGGCCGGCTGCGTGGCGGTTCGCAGCAGGGCCGAGATACGCGCCAGATGGCTCTTCAGCCAGCCCTCGGTCTGCATCTCCTGCGCAACCGTCTGCAGAACATGGATGGAGCGGGCCATGTCGCCCAGCTCGTTGTCATAGTCCTGGTGGGGCACCTCGGTGGCAAGCTGACCGCGGGCCAGGTCTTCGACGGCGTCTCGAACGCGCAGAGCAGGGCGGCGGATTGACGCGGCCGTCATCCAGGCGAGCAGGCAACCCAGTGTGGCGCCGCCTACCAGCAGCACCAGCGTGCGCGTGCGTGCACGGTTCGCTTGGGCCAAGCCTTCGGCCATGTTCAAGCGGGCACCGTCTTCCTTGCCCTGCACGAGTTCGTCCATGCGCGCGCGCACGGTGTCGCCGGTGTCCTGAAAACTCTGCGAGGTGATGAAGGTGCGTGCCTGCGCGGCGTCACCGCGCTCCAGCAGCGTGAGCGCGTGGGTCACGTTGCGCTTGTAGAGGCCGTAGGCGTCTTCGAACAGCACCAGCAAACGCCTGCTCTCTGTGCGAAAGACCCTCGGCCGCAGCTGGGCCAGTTCTTCCTTCAGCTTTGCATCGAGCTCGTTCACCCGGCCGATGGCGGCTGCGCGATCGGCGGCGGTGTCGGCAATCAGCGCCTGGCGCAGTTCGCGGCCGATGGTGATGTAGGCCGCTTGCGCGTCCTTGGCGTTCGAGACACCCAGCAAGTCACGCTCGTAGATCTGCTCGATCTGCGTGCGAAGTTCGTGCTGCGTGATGAGGTTGCCCACCTCCAGCACCACGAGCATCACGATCAAGGTGCCCAGGCCGAGCACGAGCCTGGTTCGCAGTTGCCGGCGCTCCAGCCAGCGCAGGCCGATCATTGCGCGCTCTTGGCTTTGGCCTGCAAGTCTGCGTCGGTGTCCACATGGCGCCTGGCGATCTCATGGAACGTGGTCGACGCGTCAATGAACACATCGACGACGTCGGGGTCGAAGTGGCGACCGCGCCCCTCCACGATGATCTGCACGGCCTTTTCGTGGGGCATGCCTTCCTTGTAGACACGGCGGCTGATCAATGCGTCGTACACATCGGCGAGCGCCATGAGCCGTGCGGAGACCGGGATCTGCTCGCCCTTCAAGCCCTCGGGGTAGCCAGAGCCGTCCCATTTTTCCTGGTGGCTGTAGGCAATCTCCTTGGCCACCGTCAGGAAGTCGACATTGATCCCCAGCCGGTCTTCGGCCTGCTGGATGGCGTCGCGGCCCACCTTGCAGTGGGTCTTCATGATCTCGAACTCGTGCGGCTCGTACTTGCCGGGCTTGAGCAGGATGTGGTCCGGGATGCCTACCTTGCCGATGTCGTGCAAAGGCGCCGACTTGTACAGCGTGGCGATGAAGGCGTCGGTTAGAACCGGCGCAAACCGCGGGTGCGATTGCAGGCGCTCAGCGAGCAGCTTCACGTAAAGCTGCGTGCGGCGGATGTGGTTGCCGGTTTCGTTGTCGCGCGTCTCGGCCAGCGAGGCCATAGCAAGAATGGTCACGTCCTGGATGGCCGCCAGCTCCCGCGTGCGCCAGGCGACTTCGCCTTCGAGAAACGCATTCTGGTCGCGCAGCACATCGGCGGCACGCTTGAGCTGCAACTGCGCTGCCACGCGGGCCATCAGGATCGGCGGGTTCACCGGCTTGGTGATGAAGTCCACCGCGCCCAGGCTGAGGCCGAACTCCTCGTCCACCGAGTCGGTGAGGGCGGTCAAAAAGATCACCGGGATGTCGCTCGTGTCCGGGTCGCTCTTCAGCTTGGCACACACGGTGTAGCCGTCCAACTCCGGCATCATCACGTCGAGCAGGATCAGATCGGGTGACGGCGATTGCCGGGCAAGTTGCAGCGCCTTCTGGCCACTGTTGGCAAGCTTGACCCGGTAAAGGTCCTTGAGCAGGCCCGCCATGAGGCTCAGGTTGTCCGGAGTGTCGTCGACCACGAGGATCGTCTGCCTGAGCTCGCCGCCGTTTGCTTCGGTCATGCTGCCTCCCGTTGATGGACCCGCACCATGGGGCGAGTCGAATCGATTGTTGCTCTCGCGAAATGTAGCTGACGGCCTGCAACTCGCTGTTCTTCAGGCGCAGGTCAAGGGAACATCGGTCGAGCGGCCGACTAACTTCGCTCGACGGACACCTACCGGCGCAGCCCCAAGGCAATGCGATAGCCATTTGAGAGGTTAGGTCTCTGTTGTTGGTTGGCTTCGACAAAGCGGAAGAGAGACCACAAAACGGCTCCCCAGACCCACGCCAGCGCTTTCCGCGCGAACCGCACCGCCGTGTAACTCGACAATTCGCCGCACCAGCGCCAAGCCGATCCCCAACCCGCCTCCTGCATGCCGTGAGGCCTCCGGGACCTGCATGAACATGTCGAAAACACGTGTGAGGAGTTCAGGCGCGAGCCCGAGGCCGGAATCGTGGACGCTGAGTTCAGCGGACTCGCCAACAGCTTCGATTGCCACGGTGATGCTTCCCTCTTCAGGCGTGTACTTGATCGCGTTGTTGAGAAGATTGATCAGCACCTGGGTGAGGCGTGCGACGTCCCCTTCCACTATCGCGCTTTCTTGCGGAACATCGAGTGTCAAGTCGTGGCGTCGTTTCTCCAGCTCGTCCTTGCATCCCTCGACGGCCCGTACGACAACATCCTGGAGCGACACCGGTGTGAGGCGCAACGAAACCTTGCCGGTGCGAATGCTGGTTGCATCCAACAGATCACTGATCAAGGCACTCAGCTGGCCTGTCTGCCGCTCCAGGATGGCCAGGTTCTTTCTGTCGATCGGGTCGACGATCCTCTTCTTCAACAGGTGGACCGCTGCGACCATAGGCGACAGAGGGTTGCGCATCTCATGGGCGACAACCGCAAGCATCTCGTCTTTGCGCGCGTCCTCTTGCTGGAGCAGCTCCATCTGTCGGTGACGATCGCTCACATCGTTGCCCTGAACGAAGATGCCGGTGACCCTGCCATCCTCGTCCTGGACGGGTTGATAGACGAAGTCCAAATACGCCAGCACAGGCGGCAATTGAGGGTCGCGGCTCAACAGGGCTGGCACGTCGCGCCCGACATACGCCTCGTTGGTCTCGTAGACCTGGTCAAGAAGCTTCACGAAACCCTGGCCTGCAGCTTCAGGAAGCGCCTCGATGACCGGTTTGTCCAAGAGAGGGCGACGACCCACAACTTGGTAGTAGGCGTCGTTGACCACCTCGAACACATGCTTTCGACCGCGCAGCAGTGCGACAAACCCAGGTGCCTGCTTGAACCACTGGGCAAGGATGCGGTTTTGCTCTTGGGATGCCTCGAGGAGCCGTCTTCCATTGGCGTTGCTGTCAAGCAGCTTGCCGACCAATCCGACAGTTCCGGATGCAGCAGCTGCGAATGCGCTGAGGCTGCGGACAAGACGCAGGTCTTCGCTGTCGAATTGCCTGTGCTCGTCATGGTGGACAACCCACACGGTGCCATTGGGCACACCGTTTTGCATGAACGGAACGAGCAGGACTTCGCGCACTGGCACCGGCAGGTCCGCGATATAGGGAAAGCTGCGGACGGGCTCATTCATCAGAAGCGCGTCACCGCGATCTAAAACCACGCCGCAAGGACTGAAGTGTCGCGGGAGGGTCTGGCCTGCTAGCGCCTTGAACGCTCCTGCAGTGGCAACCCAGCGAAACACAGGTTCATCGTTGACTCGTTCTTGAAGACTGATGCCAGCAGAGCCCGCTCCGGTCAGGGCGCAAGCCAAATCCACCAATTGCTGTGGAATCTCGTAAGGCGCTTCAGACAACGTTGTGGCCAGCGAGCTCAAGGCTTCGCTTTCTCGTTGGTAGTCAGGCGCTCGGGAGAGCCGCTGCTGCAAAAGCGGTGTCGCGATCACATCGTGCAGATGCAGTGTGTCTGCTGGCGGAGAAACTCGCGCGTGCGATTTGGTTTGCGACACAGTTACCTCCCGGGTTAGGCCAGTTCGCCCCAATGCTGTGGATCACCGACGGGGTGTTGCATTGTGACGGGGCCATCAACATGTTCCGGCTTTTCAGGCATTTACCAAAGCGCCACAATGTATATTATGTAAAGTCTAAGAGAGTGTGCATGCGTTGAGGTCGGGCCATCTAAGTCCGGCGACGCAATTTCACTTAACGCTCCCCGGGGAAATGCGACAGAAAGTCCCGACCTGACCGAATCTCCGGCAATTCGGGAAATCATGTCGTACGACAGAAATCCCCGACTCCCCGAACGCAACCGGCTCGGAATTAGGCGCTGGCGCGGACCGCAGCGCCACTGGACGCATCCTTCGGACCGACTAGCTGCCCATACATCTTCAGGTAGCGTGCTCCGGCATGCCGCAGGGTGTCGACTGCCTTCCAGCGTTCGTCCTCAATCACTTCCAGCGGGCGATCCTTGAGCCGCGCACACCACTGGTCCCTGTCGGTCTTGAAGCAATAGAAGTGTGGCCGCCCGGGGGCAAAGAGCCGCATTTTGCGGACGTCCAACGGCACCGCCTGTCTGGCTGGCTCGCTGGAGTCGACCGCTCGCCAGCCATGCTCGAACGAAAACCGCAGGCAGGGTCCCTTGCACAGGTCGCGGACCGACTGAAGCCGAACTGCATCAGCTTGTTCGATGGCACGACGGCGTGCTGCCTTGTTCCGATGCAGTCTGGGCTGCATCACCGGTCCGATGGCCGCGCCCTCGTACGTGACACTCACGGCGCCAGACGGACTGAGGCGACCGTTTAGCTGCAGAGGCACGGTCTGACAGAGCATCTCGGGATCCCAGTACCCGTCGGCGGCGCGCGCCATGCCTTTGGCGAGATTCTTTGCGTCCGCCCACAAGGCTCGCATCGCGGTACCGGCGGCGTGGGCCAGCAGCCAGTCGGCGTGCGTCAGGTTGAGTTGCCTGTTGCCCACGTCCACCTTCAGCTCGAAGTTGAGCTGATGACCGAGCTTCACCCACAGCGGCTCTTGCTTATACGAGCGGTACACGCTCGGCTCATGGCTGATCCACAGCCGCTGCTGGGCGTCAGGCTCGATCGCAATCTGCCACATCGCGAGTGCCCACGCATCCCGGTCGCGTGGGTCGTCGGCAAGGGCCCTGCCGAGCGCTTCCGGCGTCCTCAGCTCCAGCAAGCGTCGAACCCGTCGGTGCGCCTTGCCGAGCACGTGCTTGGCCACGAAGCGGTGCACCGGTCGGTACAGCAGAAACGTTGCCCGCTGAGCCGCATAGCTGTAATCCCAACAGGGGTCGCTGTCCGGATCGAAGCGCGCGGCTTCTGCCGTGGTGGTTTCCGCCACCTTCGGGAGCGCCCGAGATCGGACCCGGCCCGCGTTGCCCTGCCCATCCTCACGCGCGCCCACGATGGTCCTTTCCAGCAACGCCCGCAGCCGCACCAGCGCACTTCATATGTTGTTCGCCGAAGTCCGACGGGCGCTCATGCAGATGGCGGTACAGCCGCAGAAGCAGCGCCGGGCTCAAGCGCGCTTCACGGGTCAGGTCGTATTCGGCACCAGGCTGCTCTCGCTTTGGCAACTGGTGCTTCTGATACGCCCCCCGGAATCCGAGCAGGGACCGCTCGCGCAGTTGCAGGCCCAGCTCCACCCTGCCCGCCTGCAGCGCGCGACGCGCTGCATGGCGGATCACCTGTTTTCCCTTGGCCGCGATCTGCGCTGCTGTCATGGCAAAGAGCGGATCGTGTAGCGGTCGCAGTCGCATCGTGAGGTAACCGAGGTGTCGCGGCTCGAGAACCGCAAACCACGCCGACAGTGTCTGGCTCAGCGGCTCAGCCAGCAGGCCATCTCGGTGGTCGCGAGTGATATCCCGAAGCGCAGGCTGACCACCGCGCAGGAGCCGCCAGCGGCCGCGCCAGCGGTCCGGGGCAGCGAAATTCGCATGCGTGAGCTTCGCAAGATCGGAGGCGAAGCAGTCGGCGTAGTACAGGAGTTCGACGATCAGTCGCTCCGCCGAAGCCTGCTCCTTCGGATACTCCGCGTCCAGCGTTTGCCGGATGCACTCCCACTCGGCCAGGCTCATGCTGTCCTCCGCCTTGTGCTTGCCGGCCGTGAACTCGGCCAAGGCACTGCGGCTGAAGCCTTGATTCATGTTCCGAACGCCGTAGAGTGGCTGAAGCTGGGCGTAGCGCTTTTCTTCAAGCCAACTCGCCAGCGCCGAGACCTGCTGCAAGATGGCCTTGCGGGCGCCGAGCGATGGCACGCGCCTGAACGGCCGCCATTGGGGGCTGTCGCGTGGCACCCGGTCTGGATGAATCCAGAGTTCGACTGGATGCGGGTCGGCCAGGAAGCGCGAGAAGGCCGCGAAGTCCTCGACGTCCAGCGAAGAGACCGCCTTGCCGCACACATGGTTGGCCCAGTTGATGAGCTTCTCGCCCGCAGAGCGGCGCGCCCGGGCCGTGTCTTCGATCTCAGCAGTCTCGACCCAGCACCTGATGGCCGCCAGGTCGTCATTGGCGTCGATCGAAGCGGTGACGGTACAGCGGTGCAGACCGTTCTGCCCATCCAAGGCCGGTGGGCTGACAAAGTGCTCCAGCGAGGCGATTCCTGCATGGCCCTGCTTGCGCGCTGCGGTTGCGTTGGCATGTGAACGCGGGGAAGCGGCGACCGGGATCGCGGGCGCTGCAGGTGTTGCGCTCCGCGCGTTCAAACTGTCCAGGAAGGACGATGACGTCATTGCAAATCTCCTTGTCGGTTGATCGTGGCCAGACACAGGCGCTCAGGCCCTTGGTCGTGACGCCACAACAGGTAGGTGATGCCGCTCGACCACGCCTGCATCAGTGAGCTCAAGCGCGGCGTCCAGGTGGTAAGCAACTCCAGGTAGGCCGTTCGCCGACGCTGGTTCTCCTCGTCCTGTGGCATCTCTTCATCGAACGGATCGCCGAGCGGGGCGCTGTGGGTCGCCCAGCGCTGTGCTGTCCAGAGGTCCTCCAAGAAGCTGCTCCAAATGAAGTGCCCCCAGGCGGCATGGCACACGTGTCGGTCGGTGGGCCAGCGCAAGATGCGCTGCCGCAGGCGAACCCCGCTGCGGTGCCAACGCCAGCGCTCCCGCGGTATGTGATGGTCCCCTTCTTCGCAGCGTCGCGACCACAGCACGAAGGCGTGCAGCGCTGGCGGGCAGTTGCTGGACGCCCTTGGGAGGAGCGCTTCAGTGACACGGTGGAAATAGAAGTCGTCTTCGAGACGCTTGCTCTGAAGTCGCGGACGCAGCCCAAACCGTCGCATCACGTGCCGCCGGATGGACTTGTAGATGGCGATGCGCGTGTCCCGCGCCTCGTTCTCCGTTGAGATGAAGAACACCCCCGGAGGGTCGCAAGGCCAACTGCGCAGCGCCACGGTCCCCTGCCCTGGCTGGTGGGCGTCCTGGGCCGTGTCGTCGACCTCGGGGGCCATCCCGCACAGGACCTCATACACCTGGGCCTTGGAGCCTGTGTCGTCGGTCCGTGTTGGGTCGACCACCCAACTGGTCGCCATGGGCCAGTCGACGTGGCTGCGCTCCAGGGCGGCGAATCGCTGGCCGATGTCCGCCAACGCAGAGAGGTCCCGCGGACCGTACCAGTGGTCCAGATCAGCGGCACCTGTCCATGCACGCCCGTACCCCATGCCGCAGTGCACGCACTGCATCGGCGTGTCGAATCCCTCCACCGTCAGCGCGTAGCGAGGCGTCGGAGCCTGGCAGTGCGGGCAGGCGTCGATCAAGGGTTCGCCGTGAATCGGGCACGCCTTGAGCGCCTCGATCTGGAACAGGGCCGACTGGAAGCCCTGATCCGCACAGCTGCAGCACAATCGGAGCCTTCGATCCGAAGCGATGCGCACAGCCCAGCGACCGCAGGTGCCGTCCAGGAAGCCGGCAATGGCCGAGGCGCCGACCGCGCCTTTGGCGCCCGGCACCGCCCATGCGCTGTTCAGGAAGCTGCGCCCGTGCACGCTGCTGTAGCTCGCTTGCAAGACTCGCTTCCCAAACAGGAGCTCGCACATTACCTTCGCGTCCAGCGCGTTGAGGATCGCCAGCTTGGCCACCCGCGTGTACGCGCCCTCCCACGGCGCCAGCCAGGGTTGCGCCCCGACCAGGCCGTCCTCGACCGTGGTGAACAAGCTGCGGTTCAAGGGCATGGCGCCGGCCTAGAACAGCGTCGACTCGTAGCCGCTCGCCTCCACGGCCTGGGCCCAGACCTCCGGAGTGCCGGCGAAGCCGGCGCCGTCGTTCTGCAGTTGGGAGAACAGGAAATTGCGGATCGTGCCGCCGATCCAGTTCATGCCGATGTTGCAGTGGGGCTGATCCTTACGTGCAGCAACGGCACGCAGTTCCGTCCACATCGTCCCGGCTTCCTTGGCCAGGCGCCAGCCCGACTTCCACGCCGTGGGCATGAAGAATTCGGTGTAGCTGATGCCGCTCTGTGCAGGGTACTCGCTTTGCTCGGGGTCGTCGTAGGCAGCCAGCGTCTCGTGAAGCTCCTCCAGCGAGCGGATGCCGTGGAACTCGCGCGGGGTCAGCAAGAAGCGCCCGACCAGGTCGGTGCGGGCGCGACTGATCAGGCGAGCGCGCAGGAGCAGCATCTCGGTGGTCTGCCCAAAGGTCACCGTGATGAGCCGAACCTGCTTGGCCTGCAGGTCATTGGCCAGATCGCGCAGCCACGTCAACTGCGCCTCGCCCCAGTTCTGACCCTCGTCCACGAGAAGGAGATAACGGTCGCTGCCGCACTGTCGGGCTTGCGTGATGAACATGTTCAACAGGCGAAGCCGCTTCTCCTGCGCCGTCCCGCGCAGGGCACCGGCATGGCCGAAGTCATGCAGCAGATCGGAAAAGTACACCCCCTGCGTGAAGGCGTCGTGGGCCTTGGCAAAGGCAATCCCCACCGGCAGTTTCGGGAAGGTCCGGCTCAGCTCGAGGACGGCCGCCTCGATGGCCGTGGTCTTGCCGACACGGAACGCCGCCAGCAAGCAAGTGCCCGAGTCGCGGTGCACAACCACATCCTGGATCACGTCATACGCGGCCTTGAGCGGCGGTGTGGCAACCGCCACCTCGTTCCTGGTCAGCGGGTGGTTCTCATAGAAGTGGTTCCGGGTCTCGCCGGGTTCAAGCGCATCGCGGCGCAGTGCCTCGACGGGCGCGTCGGCTTCGCGCGCAGTGTCAGCTGGACGGCGCTTGCGCTTGGGTGCTTCCTGCGCCAGTTCGGGCGCAGCATCGAGCTGTTCGGTCCGATCGTCGGTCAGAGTTTCGTTCATGGCAATCTCCTTTGGTCAACGGCGGGCGCCCCAGGTGGGACGCTGGATGTGCCCGGGAATCGGGCGGGGTGGGATCTGGACGAGGACGGGGCGCGCCGGCACCGCCGGCACGCTCAGGCCGGTCACGCGGCTCGCCTGTGCGAGCTGGGTGCCCGCGGCGGACACCTTGTTCGGGTTCTTGCGGGCTTCGGCGGAAGCCTTCTTGGCGAGGTACGCCACGTACTCGGCGATCGGGGCGACGCCAGGCAGGTCGCCGTTGCGAATCAACGCGTTGATCGCCTTGCGCATGTCGCGCGAGTGCGGATGCGCCGCCCAGCCAGCATCCATGCAGGTCAGCACGCCCAGCGCCTGGCCGTTCTCAAGGAAGCCCTGCACCTGCATGTCGCGCTCGCGGATGTGAACCACGATGGGCTGGCCGATGAGCTCGAGGCGCGACGACAGCGGGGGCGCCGTGTAGCGGACTTCGTCGATCTGCACGTATGGCAGCACCGTGGCGCCCTTCTTCATGCCGCCGCGGATGGGGCGGGTCTCGACCGTCACGCCCATCGCCGGCGAGTGCACGGTCACGGGCACCGGCAGCCGCGGCACGTAGGTGGCTTGGTGCTCCCTCAGCCCGCTGCGCATCACCTCCAGCGGTGAGCGCCCGCCCAAGCTCGAGTGCGAGCGGCCGTTGTAGTTGGCGAACAGCACGTCGCAGAGGTCGAGCAGTTCCTCCCAGGTGATTTCGTGGCGGATCGCGTTGGCGGCGGGCTTGCCGCGGCGCACGTCCTGCGTGTTCGATCCGGTCGACGACGGCAAGCACTGGAAGCCGTACATCTCGAGCGTGCGGAAGAAGCGCTCGGTGAAGCCATTGCGCCACCAGGCGCCGATCGGTCCCCAGGTCACAGCGCAGCCCCAGGCACGACGGGCACCGGTCGCGATGGCGTTCGCGAAGTGCTGGGCGGCGTTGTCGACCTGCAGCACCGCTGGCCGGCACTCGCTGAGCCCCTCGATCGAGCCCACCGGAAAGCCCGCACCCGGCGCGTACTGTTGCCCGGTCACCTTCAGTTCGCGAGGCGTCCAGGGAACCGAGCAGGCTTCGAGGGCTTCTTCGATGGTGGCGGCCGAGATCTCACTGGAGATCGAGACGGCATAGCGATAGGCGCACTTCGACACCTTGTCGAGCACGGGGAAGACCCAGATGCGCTCGATCGGTACCCGCTGCGGGCCAGCGGGCCCGGGAATCACGACGACACCGACGCAGTGGAAGCTGTGTGCATCGGCGCCGGCGTAGTCCAGAGGAGCCAGCGCGAGCGGGAATCCCTTCTTGCCGGTGCCTAGGGACATGCCGTCGCGAGCGTCCTGGCCGTACCAAGTCTCGACTGATGCCGGATCCTGCCGGATGTATGCCACGGCATAGCGCTCGACCGAGCGACGCCCCTTGCTCTTGGAGTTGAGCGGATAGTCCTTGTCGGTCAGTTCAGCGTCCCTGCAGGCATCAGTGAACCTGGCGAAGACGCTGCGGAAGGTAGGCAGCCGCGACCTGGTCTTTGTGGGCGATCCGCCCGAGCGGATGGCCGCGTGGAGCTTCTCGCGGATCTCTGGCCATGCCTGCAGGAAACGCTCAAAGGCGCCCGCCGCACCCGATTCGGCGGCGCGCGCGCCGGCCGGCAGTTCACAGCGCGAGTACGTGATGCCCAAACGCTCATGCATCAGCAGTCCGCGCCAGCCGACCGGTGTGCCCTCCTCCGTGAGCGTCAAGCAGCGGTTGAGTTTGTCGAGCACGGTCTGCTTCGCGCAAGCACCTTCGTCGGCCGCCTTTCGAAGCGAGCCATCGACCAAGTAGACGCGGATGGCCTTCTCCAGGCGGTCGAAACGGGTCCGATCGTCGTCGTCCAGGTGTTCCACGCTGACCCTGGGCCAGGCGCCGCAGTCACGCCATTCGAACGGTACCGTCTTGAAGGTGTAGGCCTCCCTGCGGGGCTGGGCGGGCGTGATGGCGGGGGCGTTGGGGGTGGAGGTTCGCTTGCTCATGACGCGGCCTCCCGCACGTAGAAGCGCGAGCGCAAGCTCCAGGGCCGCTCGTTCAGATCGCTTTCAAAGCGCCCCAGCTGCAGGCCGTGCAGAAGCGCGGCGACGTAAAGCGCGCGCTGGTCCCCTTTGCCGAGAGCCAGCACATCGCCAAGCAGGACCTCGCGGTGGGTGTGCAGCAGGGTCGCGACGTCGTTGCCGTGCTCATGCAGCGGCAGGCTGCGCGCTTGTGCCATCCACGGAACCATCCGGTTCCAGTTCTGGATGCGCAGCGGCTGCGCGTAGATCTCCTTTTCGGTCAGGCACTCCAGCCGGGTTGGAAGGTCCGATCGCGACCGCGTGTCGATCAGGAGCTGCAGACTCGCGAGCGGCTGGGCGGCACGCCCTGCGGTCGCGCTGGAGCGGACGCTGCGCCACACCACCGCGCCGTCATGCAGATGAAGCTCGGCATCGATGCAGCGTGCGATGTCTTCGCCAACGATGCGCGCCACGCGTTCGCGCGGCTTGTAGTCGATGCGCTCGACCGCGGTGTCGGACTCGACATACAAGAAGTGCCCATAGCGGAGGTCGCCGTGCAACACGAAGTCGCGGCGGCCCTTCGGGCTATAGACGTACCAGAGGCTGGTCTTTTGCTTGCCGCGCGCGTCGTAGTCCTCTTGCAGCTTGCCGCGCAGTTGCGTGCCAAGACGTCCCGAGCGCTTGGCGGCGCCCTTCTTCGTCGCGGCGCTCATGGCGCAGCGCCGATCGCGAACCTGCAGCCTTCAGGGCAAATGGCTGCACCGTTGTGAATGTCGAAGCACATGCAAAGCCTCCGAACGCTGGTCGGAAGGTCTGCACGCGATCACCTGGCAAGGTGTCCTGGTCTATCGTTAACTTGAACGTTTGAAACTTCTGGCGAAACGATCCCCTGCCCTTGACATCAGACCTGTCGAGGCCTAGTCTTCAAGGGGCTGAAACACTGGCGTGTGGAGGCTTGATATTTGGACATTGGAAAGGCCAGCTGTTCCCGCAGCTGGCCTTTCGACCTTGTGGTGACGCGCACTCCTTCCGGATTGATGGAGTGCTATTGATAGGCGTCCGCTTACCAAACATCAAGAGGATTTTGAGTCGCTCGACTCGTCGGGTTTATCGCGCGGGAGCGTGATTCCGAGGCTCAAAGAGATCTGTGCGTTTCGTTCGTTGTGCACAGAATCGAAACTCGCTGCAGCCGTGCGGAAACCTAAATTTGTTCCCGCTCTTGAAGGCAAAGTTGTTCTCGCCTCCTTAGCTTTCGCGACTAAACCGTTGGCGCGTCTTCGGCGCCAAACTTTTCATGTCTTGGGCGTGGGCGTGTCGAACAGCGCTTCGCTCACGGCACCAGTGGCACCTGTGAGCCACGCGCTGCCATGGCGACCCAACGGTTCAAGGCGCCTGCGGCACTCACGAGCGGAGAACGCCACAGCAGCTTCACCACGTTGGCTGGTGGGTTGAAAAGCACAATGCAGTCTTGGCCAAACTGCTGCGCGGAGCGATAGACGAGCCCCGCGAAACCCGCTGCCTGCGCATCCTCCGCAAGTTGCTGTGTCACGGAGTGGCGCAGTGACTGCAGCACCGGCCAGGTGGAACAGTGCGGGCGCAAGTCCCCCAGCCGAAGCTCATCGACAAGCTGCGCCGCGATCAGTTCGCGCTGCGCAAGCAGCGCCAGTGAGACGAAGGCCGCTTCCCTGCGGAAGACGGACTCGTACAGCGCGGTGTCGGGCGATTCGGCGAGGTAAGCCGTCGGCTGGTTTTGTAGGTCGAAGCGTCCGCTCAAGGTGCCCGCGGGGGCGAGCTTGAGCGGGCCTCTTTTCACCGTCGCAGCAACCGAACGCACACGCTGGATGCGATAGAACGATTGCCCTGCTGCAATGGTGTAGTGGTTGAGATATTCGAGGTCTTGGAGAAGCATCTGGGCGGGTCAGCTACCCCGCGATGCCAGATCGACTACCCGTTCAGCTTCGCCTTGTTCGATGGCCGCGCGAGGCGTGCGTCCGTCGAGCCCTCCGATGGGTGTCTCGAGGAATGCCAGCAGCGCCCAGCCTTCTGGCGTACCGAGGGCCTTCGATACCGCCGGCAGCGCGTCCCACATGGGGTGGTCGAACTGCCAAGCAGGCATGCGAAAACCGCGCTTGATTTGCGTCAGGCCGATCGCGCGGCCTTTGGCAATCCAAGCGTTCATCGTTACGCGACTCGTACCGATCATTTCTGCGGCGTCATCTGTGGAAATCATGTCACCCGCCTGGAGACGCTGCTGGCGTACGACGGCACTGCCGGCGAGCAAGGCGCGCGTTTCAGAGAGCGACACGAAGTCATTTGATTCTTTGGCTTTGGGTCGTCGATTCCTGGCATTGGCACGGGAATCGGTTGCGATGAGGGTGGCAGCAGACTTCAAATCAACCTCAGGGCAAGTTGCGCTCATCGACCTTGTTAGCGTGGAAGAACGCTGAGGCGCGAGCGACGGTCCGCAGGCGCGGCGTCAGGATGGATTGGACAGCGGGTTGAACCTTGGAGATCGCCTCCTGCCATTGCTGGATAGCGACCGCAAGGCGTTGAGCGATCGCCTTGAGTGTGTCCGAGGCTAGGCCGCGCGCCTCGCACTCACGCAGCACCTCGAGGTCCGTCATTCCGAACTTGATGCGAAACAGCCGGCCGTAGCGTGCGATTGCCTCGTGCAACTCTGCCTGAGCGGCACGGATGCTGTCCCCGTCCCACTTTGAGGGGCTACTCAGACGCCCCAGGTTGCCGACCAGAATGATCCGGTTGATGGTTAGCATTGTTCAGTTGGACAAGTTCGTTAAGTTTGTCAATTTAACTCAACCGACCAGCGGTTGCAAGCCCAACTCGTGATGCTCAATCGAACGACAAGAGCGCAACGTCGCGCTGGACAACGTCGAGAGGCTTGCGTTGGCGCTTGGCGTTGATGTGGTCGATCTTCGTCGAGCGAAGTGAAACAGAGCGCATACCGCGAAGTAAAACTGAGCGCAATTTCGAACTGGGGCACGCCATCGAGAAAACTGTGGTGAACCAGAGCGGCTTGGCGATCAGAGCACGGTTCGCCGATTGAAGCGGTTGGGCCGAATAGCCTGCACTGAAGGAACTGCCGCCAACTGACTCAGTTGTTGGGGACTGACCTCGACCACAAATGAACCAGCCAGTTCGAGTCGACGTGCCTTCGATTCCAGCCCCAAGCGCCTGAGCTCGGCCTCAACCTCAGTCATCTGCGTCGGCTGGCGGGCCATGCTTTGCAGGCTACTGGCCGCTTTCGCATGGGAGCCGATCCGCCGGCCCGGGTGCTTAATCGCCTGCACCAGCGACGACGGCACAGGCGGTCGTCTCGCTTCAACGATGACAGAGATCCGCGCATCAGCTGGCCCACCCGCAAACTCGACCAGTGCCTTGGATCTCAGCGAACTGCGTGTGGGTTGCGGCATGTCAGTAACTTGCTCGGAAGTTGCGCACGACCCTTATGACCAGCACGCAAATCGCGCACCATCAGAGGAGCGTCGGTGGCTCTTCGGCTTTTTCCCGATCCTTCGTGGATGGCGCTTCGCGATCCGCCATGTATGAGGCGAATCCGAAGAATAGGAGCGCTAGGATCCCAAACACCAAAACTTGTGCGGTCGACGTATCCATGGCGTGCTGACTTTCTGGAGCTGAGTGAGGGTGCTCTGGATGAAATGGTCGCTTGAATGCAGCATAGCCCCATCTTTCTCATTCCAGAAGCACTTCGGACTGTCCTGCTTCCAACAACCCATTCGCCAATCTAGTTGAGCCCAACACCGCTGCACCGCGTCGATACCGATGAGCTGATTGCTTTGGTGGCTTCGGACCAGGTTGTTGACCGCTTTTCCAGCCAGGTCCGTCGCCGTGCGGTGCTCTTTGTGGCAGCTTGGCTGACGCACGGCCAACTAGCCAGCACCTTGGCGACGACGCGGCTATCGGACCTGGCAAGGGACTTCCTGTTGATGTTCGTTGAAAACTGACCCTCCTACCTGGGTGCTGCTCGCTTAAAACTGACCCACGCAAACACACTGACCTGCTCAATGGATGAGCAGGGGAAGCAGGAGTGATCAGCGTGGGCATGTTGGCCAAGATCAGAAGGATGCACCTGCGCGATGGACTGTCCATCCGCGAGGTGAGCCGCAAGACCGGGTTGTCCCGGAACACCGTGCGCCAGTGGTTGCGCCAAGAGGGCGTGACCGAGCCGAAGTACCTCAAGCGCGAGACCAAGAGCGTTGTGGACGCCTGGGCCGAGCATCTCGGGTCAGCCTTGAAGGCCGACCAGAACCGGCCGGTGCGCGAGCGGCGCACGGTCAAGATGCTGTTCGAGCAGATCCGGGCGTTGGGCTACGCCGGCAGCTACGCCCGCGTGACCCGCTGGGTGCGCACCTGGCGGGCCGAGCAGGACGCGGCGCCACGACGAGCGGCCTTCGTGCCGATGAGCTTCGAGCTGGGAGATGCCTTCCAGTTTGACTGGAGCTGCGAGTACGTCTTCGTTGGCGGTCTGCGCCGTCGGCTCGAAGTCGCGCACACCAAGCTCGCCAGCAGCCGGGCCTTCTGGCTCACGGCCTACGCGACCCAGAGCCACGAGATGCTGTTCGACGCCCATGCACGCGCCTTCCAGGCGCTGGGCGGGGTGCCGCGGCGGGGCGTGTACGACAACATGAGGACCGCTGTTGACAAGGTCGGCGTGGGCAAGCAGCGCGCGGTCAACGCGCGGTTCCAGGCCATGTGCTCGCACTACCTGTTCGAGCCCGAGTTCTGCAACCCGGCGTCTGGCTGGGAGAAGGGCATCGTCGAGAAGAACGTGCAAGACCGCCGACGCCAGATCTGGCGCGAAGCCTGCGAGCGGCGCTGGCCCGATCTGGCCACGCTCAACGCCTGGCTGGGCGAACGCTGCCAAGCGATCTGGGCCGAGACGAGTCACCCCGAGTGGTCTGGCCTCACCGTGGCAGAGGTTCTTGAGGACGAACAGGCGCGACTGATGCCATGCCCGAAGCCCTTCGACGGCTACGTCGAGCAACCCGTGCGCGTCTCTGCCACGGCCCTGGTGCACTTCCAGCGCAACCGCTACAGCGTGCCGACGCGGCATGTGAACGCCGTGCTCAGCCTGCGCGCCTACCCCGACACGTTGGCGCTGGTGGCCGACGGCGTCGAGGTGGCCCGGCACATCCGCAGCTTCGAGCGCGACCTGACCTTCTACGACTGGCAGCACTACATCCCGCTGGTGCAGACCAAGCCCGGGGCCTTGCGCAACGGTGCGCCGTTCAAGGCTATGCCCGAGGTGCTTCAGACCCTGCAACGCCATCTGCTGCGCCATGCGGGTGGTGACCGTGTGATGGCGCAGGTGCTGGCGGCCGTGCCGGTGCACGGGCTCGAAGCGGTGCTGGTGGCCGCGGAGCTTGCGCTGGAGGCGGGGCGGCCCAGTGCCGAGCACGTACTCAACGTGGTGGCTCGCCTCAAGGACGGGGCATCCGCCATCCGTGACCTGGCGCAGCCCACACCGGCACTGAAGGAAGAGCCACGCGCCGATGTGCAACGCTACGACGCGTTGCGCAGCAAGCAGGAGGCTCGCCCATGAGCACAGAGATCGTGGCAAGGCTCAAGGCTCTCAAGCTGCACGGCATGGCGTCGAACTGGCCTGAGCTGCTGGCGCATTGCCGGCACGCCGCGCTGGAGCCTGAGCAACTGATCGAGCAACTACTGGACGCCGAGGGGGCCGAACGCAATGTGCGCTCCATCGCGTACCAGATGACGGCAGCTCGCTTCCCCGCGCACCGTGACCTGGCGAGCTTCGACTTCCAGGCCAGCTCGGTGGACGAGGCGCTGGTGCGCAAGCTGCATACGACCGCGTTCACCGAGGTCGCACATAACGTGGTGCTGATCGGCGGGCCCGGCACAGGCAAGACACACCTGGCCACGGCGCTGGGCATCGAGGCCATCCAGCGCCATGGCAAGCGGGTGCGCTTCCACTCGACGGTGGAACTGGTCAATGCGCTGGAGGCGGAGAAGGCCGCGGGCAAGGCTGGGCAGATCGCGCACCGGCTCACCTACGTGGATCTGCTCATCCTGGACGAACTGGGCTACCTGCCGTTCAGCCAGGCCGGCGGAGCGCTGCTGTTCCATCTGCTCAGCAAACTCTACGAGCACACCAGCGTGGTCATCACGACCAACCTGAGCTTCGGCGAATGGGCTAGCGTCTTCGGCGACGCCAAGATGACCACCGCGCTGCTGGACCGGCTCACGCATCACTGCCACATCGTCGAGAGCGGCAACGAGTCTTGGCGCTTCAAGCACAGCAGCACGGCCGTCGCGGCAGCTCGCACCAAACCATCGGTTCAACGCAGGAAAGGAACCTCACCGACCCCCAAGACCTCAGAGATATCCACAGACACAGGCTCCCTCGGGTAGCCTTCAGGGGTGGGTCAGTATTGAACGAGCAGACCGGGTCAGTTCACCGCGAGCATCAACACTCAGGCCTTTGCCGCTGGCGGGCCGTCGCGAAGGAGGTAGCGAGTCGCGCTCCCGAACTCAGGCTCTGATGCGACAGATCAGCGTGCTGAACAGCCCGCTATGGGCCCGGTTCAGCGGGTTCCAGGTGTGCTCAGTCCATTCAATCGCGGATTCGGCCATGGTTCCTCCGTGCTTAGCTGCTTTGACCGGTGCTGGTCGTGAGTCTTGGATCGGAGAGCCGCGCCATGACGTCCTTCAGCAAGCCGTCTCTGGCGTCGCTGGCGGCCGTGGCCGAGGCGAGCTGGCGTTCGAGTTCTAGGTTACGCCGCTCCAGGTCCTGGTTGCGTGCCCGGGTCTCGTCCTGCCGCTCGACCTGCTGGGCCAGCTGGGCTCGCAACTGCTCGACCAACTGGGTCTGCGCCGCCACCTGGTCCTTGAGCGGCTTGGACTCCCGGATGCGCTCTTCCAGCTGCCGCGCCTCTGCGCGAGCCACCTGGACCTGCGTCAGTGCATCCATCTTGTCCTGCAGGGCCGCCCGCACCTCCACCTGCTTGCCCGCCGAGGCCTCGTTCGACCTGGCCAGCTCGGATTGCAGGTGTTGCACCTGCTGCTCGTGCTGACGTTGCTCTCGCTCGCGCTGCTCCTTGGCGGCGGCCCGGAAATGCTCCAGGGCTTCCCGGGCGTGTTGGTGCATCGCCTCGAGGGAGGCCGAATGGGCCTGCAGCTCGGTCACAAGCCCCTGCTGGCCTGCGAGCTGAGCCCTCAGCTGAGTGAGCTCGAGATTCAGCTGGGAGACCTGCGCGGCCGCCTCGGCCAACCGTGTCGATTCCTGCGCCAGGCCGGCCTCTGCCCGCTTTAACTTGGCCTGGGTGTCCGCCAAGGCCAGGGTTCCGGTGTTGATCAGGGCCTGCATCTGCCCCACCCGCTCGGTGTGGCGGCCTTCCGCTTCCACCAACTGCTCGCGGGCTTCCAGCTCAAGCCGTTCGGCCAAACGCGACGCGAAGTCTTGGACGACCTCGCTGGTCTTCACCTTGGACGACGTGCCTGACTCTTCTTCCTCGATCTCTTTGAGGAAGCGGTGAATGGTGCCCTTGGACCCCGTGTTCCCAAGTTCGATACGTATTGCGTCGATCGATGGATGGCGCCTCTGCGCGACCAGGGCGTTCCGGGCGCGGACCACGTCTGATTTATAGATGCCGGCTCGGGCCATGTACCTCTCCGCGGATTTCGTACTGTAGTACGTATTGGCATATTACATATGGAAGTGACTGAAGGTGCAAGGCAAAATGAGGCTATCTCTGACATCGGTTAATAAAGGATTAGCTCATCTGAGGCGACTCCATGAGACGCTTTCTTTGAAAAATTGCCCGTAATCCTCTTCAAACAGCCTGAAACCGCTCCACATGGTTCGTAATCCACTCGACAGTGGCGTTATGTGGTGCCACCGTGTTCGGCAGTTCCACAAGACCAAGGCGCTGCCAGAAAAGGAAATCCGTGATGTTTGGCTGGCTGGGTTTGATAAGGCGGCAACGGGTGCCACCGCACTTGGACGTCGACATCGAAGTCGATTTCGTCACTGGATCCTTTGTTGCTCCCAACCCATGGCAGCGAGCGGAGGGCCGCGCGCCGGGTCACACGAACCCGGTGTGCCGGGTTAGCTTCGGTGTGTCGCCCCTGCAGGATCGCATCTACGTCGACGGGCTGTGGGTTGACGAGAAGTTTCGTCGCCAGGGCTATGCCGGCGCTCTGCTCTTGGCGGTGGGCAAGCGCATGTCGCCACCTAGTGGTCGCTTGGTCATCACTGCCCTCCACGAGGTTTGGGCTTCGAACGATTTTTGGTCTGCGCTTCGCAGCGGAGCCGTCCCAGGACTGACGGTGACGACGGATCTGCGAGCGGGTGACATGGGTCAGGAAGCGCAGCGGTGGCGTGTTCCTGTCCAACCTCTTCAAGTGCCGGACGTGCAACTTTCCACGAGGTGTGACGGCAGCTGACGGGTCTTCTGAGTGCTGCCCTGGGTTTCGCTAGGCAAGGATGTCCCTGATCATCTTCACCGTTGACGGCGGTGCGCCTGGTTTGCCCGGACGGTGGTTCTTCGCTTGGGCTTCGGCCCAGAGAGACTCTTGGTAGCCAGACTTGCGATAGAAGGCCACGACGCGGGGTTCGTTGTCGGCATCCAGAATGACCAGGCGAGCCGCCGACAGTGAATCGGAGTCGAGAATTTCGCCGTGAATGAACGACATGAGCTGCTCACCGATCCCCTGGCCTTGCAGGTGGCTAGCTACAGCCAGACGACCGAGCTTCACCGCCGGATAGGCCTTGAGAGCCACGTCGACGTTGAGTTCCAACTGTTCGGACGTTGTCAGAGGAAGCGCGTCATTGGCCAGTGTGAAGTAGCCGATAACGCCGGCCACGTCGCGGTGGAAAGCCACCGTAGTGAGACCGAGCCGGGCACGATGAAAGTCGGCCGCCTGCGAGAGAAATGTGTCGAGGTGAGCCTTGCCACAGTGGAATGCGGCCAACAGAACGGGGTCAACTTCAATGGCCGGCAGCAGGCCATGTCCGTCCTCCGGCAACGGCATCAGCCGACGGTGCGGTACTGCTGCAGGAAGTCCGCAGACTTGGCTGCGCGAACGCGCTCGACCAAGCGACCTGCTTTTTGTTCGGTGGCTTCCGTGGGCTGTGTGGCCTTCACCTGAGCAAGAAAAGTGGCCCGCTGCGCCTTGGCAACACGCACCCGTTTCACAGCCACCTTTTGCAGGCGCTGCTCTGCAGGCTTGGTCAGCGATGGCTTCTTCTTGAACATGTTGGAAGTCTAACCGCTCAGCTTTTCCTGTGCGCAAGCAAGTGTGAGGCGCATGACCAGGGTGGCCGGGAATTAGCAGCTCGCCAAAAAGCGGGCTAAGTTGTTGTTTATTAAGACAAAAAGGATCAAGGCTACAGTTCTTGAACGGTTCCCATTGCAGCGATGGCAGCCGGCCCGCACCGGACACCGTCCCGATAATCGATGCCGGGTTGCACCCGCTCCGAAGACGCAACATATCAGCCCAACTGGAGAAACGATGCCGATCACTGCGTATTCGAACGAAGCCTCGCGCGAGCTGGATCTGGAGCAGTGGCTGGCGCTGAACGGCTACTCGACGCAAGACGATCCACTGCTGGCGCGCATGCCGTCCGAGCTGCGTGCCAAGGCGGCTATGGATCTCGAGTGCAGCGGCTGCCTCGCTCGCGGTGCAACTCTGGTCAGAGTCGCTCGCGCCAAAGGAATTGGGCGCGCAGTGAGCCAGGGGCATTTCCGGTTTGGTGCTGCTGGCGGCGCCAATCCGCACGACCCGCTCTGCGACTTCTACGACGATCAAACCGAGCGCGGGACCGAGTACCGGGCCAACTTTGCGAGCGAGAAGACCGCGCTGACCCGCGCGGTTCGCGATCTCGTTTGTCGAGGCATCCATGCCGCCTTGTTCAGCCAGGCGGACATGCGGCGTATGCGCCTATGGTTCCTGCAGGAGAGGACCGAGCACGCCATCACGCTGGACGTCACACCCGAGTTGATCCATTGGTGCGTCGACATGTACGCCGCCGACCGATTCTGGTCGCTGGATCAGATCACATTCCGACCCGAGCATGGGCAGCTTCCTGGTTTCGACTGGGACGGTGTCGCTGGGCGCGAGTGGGCGCGGCGCAACGCCCACCTGTTCAAGGCTGTGGAGTGGCGCGTGCATTTCAGGAAGCAAACGGTTCAGCGCCCCTTGCAACTGCTCGCCCAGTACGCAGGCACCAAAGTGCTCGATCCGACGGCGCTACGCGACAAGTACGCAGCCGTCGTGCTGCTGGCGGGGTTTGCGGCGAACTACGTCTTCAACGTCGCCGGCGCGAAGGCACCCAAGGTTTTCACTGGGCACGTTTCCGACTGGGGATCACATGGCCATTCGCTTCTGGCATTGAGCGCACTGCTGCTATTCATGAGCGACTGGGACGTTGACCGCGCCAGCGTCATGTTCTCGACGCTGAGCACGCTGCCCACCGCCGCGACAGGGGTTGAAGGAAATCTGATTGGTCTCAACCCGTTCCACGACTATCCCGCATGGCAGGTAATCAACTCAGCCCGGCAGGTTGCGGCCCTGCGCGAGGATCCGAGCCCTGTGAAAGATCAAATCGCCGTGTTGAAGGCCGAGATGCAAGCGTCTTATTTTGACTGGGCGGCACGTGCCCGATCGACGACCTGAGCGCGTCCTCGATCTCAGGGCTGCAAGCCGCTGCTGTCGCGTGGGCCGTCCGTTTCTAGCTGGTCTGAAGATGTCTGTGCGGTGTCGGGGTGATCTCAATTCCGATGCAGAAGATTGCGGTGACGCCTGCGGGACAACCCCTGCTCGCTACGGCATACGTTGAGGAGCCAGCCTGCCGCGCCGACACCTACAGAACGACCGCACTCAACCGCGCTGGCGCCTCTGGTTTGACCGACAGCGAGGCTTGCTGCCCTACCGGCGTGTCAGGCGAGATCCATACTCGTTGAACTTGCGGTGACCGACGTCGGCGTCGTACCCCGCGTCGAGCATTGAGGATCCCAGGTACAACAGAACCACGACCTCGCCAGCGCGACCCGCAATGCAAGCCTCCGACATCTCATACCTCTCAGCGTCTTGGTTCTCGAACCAGACCTCGCCAGGTTGCTTCCCCAGGTTGGGGTGAGCCTTCCCGCCTTGCAGAAGGGCGTGTGCGAAGCTGTCGTCGTCCAGTTGCTTTCGAAGCCACCACCGACGCGGCAAGTCAGCAGCCGGCTTTTGCCACCGGAGGATCCCGCGCGCGCTGTAGCACGCAAGAATCACCGGAAGCTTGTTGATATCCGCCAGCCGCATGCACGTCGCCAGTACGCTCGTCGCGAAGACCTCTGCCAAGTCCTCGATCTCCCTGAAGCCCGGCCGCCCCAGCGCTTGAACGCGAGGATTGAACATCGTTGCAGGCATCAACAGGTGCGAGGCGTAGATATCGGCTTCCTTCTCCAACTGAATGTCGGACGCCCAGTTTTGATCGGGGTCGTCGAGGCGGCAGCGAAACGAGCGGCCACGGTGCATGTCCCAATGCCCAAGCTCGTGACCCACCGAGAACCGCTCTCTTCCTCGCACCGCTGAACGTCGCACTGTGGCGATCGCACGGTTGCCAACACCGATGAGTGTTGCCTCACAGCCCTTCAGTGGCTCGTAGATCACCTCCATGTTCGCATCCATGGCGATGAGATCGACATCCAGGTCGCGCGGATCGGTGATGCCCAGGCCGGCGATGCGTACCTCAGCACGCTGCCCCGGTGTCATTCGACGGCACCTGGGTTGCCTGAACTGTCCTCGGCCTCAAGCCGGCGGAGTTGCACGTAGGCGCGAATTACATCTTCGTCAGCCATCTCGTCCAGCTGACGCGCAGCCAAGGTATAGCGTCCATCGTTCGATGCCGCAGCGCGTCGAAGCGCCGCTCGGGCATCGGCTGCCGAGATGCCTGCCGCCTGTGCCCCATCGTCCTGCGCAGCGTTCCTCGCCTGCAGCTTCTGGCGGGCTACCGCCATTCGGCGGCGACCAGCTTCACCTCGGGCGCCGTCCAACAGCTGAAGTCCTGCAGCCTGAACCGAATCTGGATCTTTGCCGTCGAGAACCGCTTCATCGCTCATCTCAGTCAGCTCTGCCAGATAGATATCCATCAGAACTTCCATCGGATCGGGCTTGCGCGTAGCAGTCATGGGTTCTTCCTCAGATTCGCGATGGGCTCTAACTTGCGCAGCAGCCGTTGCCTGGCCGCGTCGTATCGCTTCGAGTCGAAGCCCAGATCGGCGGCGGCCTCCTTGCCTCGGATTCCCTCCGACCAAGCCAAGAGAACCATTTGGGCATCCTCGTCGTCCGCCACCAACTTCTCGATCGCCGCCAGCTGGCTCCGTCCATCCATGATGCGCTCGGGCGAGCGATCATCCACGGCAGCAACACCGGGAACGCGGTCATCGCCCTCGTCGTCCCCAACGCCGACGTCGACCGATGCAAACCGGTCGATTGGCGCACCTTTCTGCTTCTTCCGGTCGTTGCTGGCCAGGCTGTGCAGCACGTTCTTGAGCGTCTGGAGCGCAGGAACGCCGCGCCTCCAGACGCGCTCGCCAGAAAGCAGCTTGGCCAGCGCTTCGGCGAGCAGTGATTCTGGCGTCCAGTCGGCCAAGCCGCTGACGCGAAAGCGTGCCATTCGCAGCGCACGCTCCCAGTCGGCCGGCGACAGCGCTCGCAGCGTGGCGTCGACCTCGGCCAGGCTCAGGTCGTCGTCGGGTGGTGGTGGCGAAGACATAGTGGTTCTCCCTCGCTTGGACTCCCCACCACCCCTCTATGGATGCGGGTCTGAGAATTTTTTTCTGGGCGGCGCGTCCACGGAGCGGGCCTCAGGAGTCCTACCAAGTAAGCGGGCACCACTTTCAAGGCGGCACGCGAACCTGGAAAGGAAATTATCCATGCAGTCAGCTGCAACCCCCGACCGGGGTGAACCCGGACATGACGGCAAAGGCGCCCCGCCTGCCAAGCTCACCAACATCATCGTCAACGGACGCCAGAAGCAGACCTCCGCCAAGGAACTCAGCTTCGAGGAAGTCGTGCGTTTGGCGTTTGACGACGCGGTGTTCAACGACGTGACTATCTACACGGTCACCTTCAAGCGCGGCCACGGCGACAAACCGGAAGGCACGCTTGTCGAAGGTGAAACGGTCAAGGTCAAGGAAGGGATGATCTTCAATGTCGCGCGCACTGATAAGTCGTAGCCCGGATCTGCTGCGGCTGCAGAACGACGGCTACGAGGTCGAGGTTCGATCGGGGCACCTGCTCGTGCATTCGGTGCCCTACGTCAACGCCCGGGGCGACGTTGCCCTTGGCTGCGCCGTGTCGGAACTTACCCTTGCAGGCGACGTGACGAGCCGCCCCGGCAGTCACATCATGATGTTCATCGGCGAGCACCCCTGCAACCGCGATGGCACCGAGATCGCGCAAATCAAGCACCAGAGTCATCAGATGACGCTGGCGCCTGACCTCATTGCGCAGCACTCGTTCTCCAACAAGCCGCCCCAGGGCTATGCGGACTACCACGAAAAGTTAACCCGGTATATCGCGATCATCAGCGCGCCGGCCGCATCACTTTGCGCAGATGTGACGGCCCGCACGTACAAGGTCATCGAGGCTGCAGACGGCGACGGCGTCTTCAACTACGTGGACACCGCCTCCTCCCGGGCCGGCATTGGCGCGATCACCGCCAAGCTGGCCATGCAGCGTGTGGCCATCGTTGGGTTGGGTGGGACGGGGTCGTTTGTTCTCGATCTCGTGTCAAAGACACCGGTTGTTGAGATTCACCTCTACGACGGAGATCTTTTCCTGCAGCACAACGCGTTCCGGTCTCCTGGTGCCGCGTCGGTCGAAGAGCTTCGCGACCGCCCGAGCAAGGTGGACTACCACTACACCAACTACGCCAAGATGCGCCGAGGCATCCACGCGCACCACGAGTACATCGGCGAAGAGAACGTCGCCCAGCTCCAAGGCTTCGACTTCGTGTTCCTGTGCATGGACACCGGGCCGGCAAAGAAGCTGATCATTGAGGTCTTGCATGCCAGTGGAACTCCGTTCATCGACACCGGCTTGGGCGTGCAGACGATCGAGGAAAGCCTAGAACTGTGGGCCATTTGCCGCGTCACAACCAGTACGGCCGCAATGACCGACCATGTGCCACGGCGGGTTTCATTCGCGGCTCCAGCCGACGACGGCGACTACGAGCGCAACATTCAGATTGCTGATCTGAACGCACTGACCGCTGCCCTTGCGGTGATCAGATGGAAGAAGTTCTGCGGCTTCTATCAGGATCTGGAGCACGAGCACGACAGCACCTACACCACCAACTGCAACTTGCTCACTGGGGACGACACGACATGAACAAGCGAGGCACCGGCAGGCAACGCCTGTCGCATGAGTTCGTCGAGTTCGTGCCCGAAACACTGCAGGAAGGTGTGCTCTACGTGTCGACGACCTATGCAACCGCAGCGCATCGATGCTGTTGCGGCTGCGGCCGTGAGGTGGTGACACCGTTGTCGCCGACGGATTGGCAGCTCACGTTCGACGGCGAATCGGTCTCTCTTTCGCCCTCGGTAGGGAACTGGGGCTTCCCTTGTCGCTCGCACTACTGGATCGACCGCAACCGGGTCGAATGGAGTGGCGACATGCCACAGCAGCTGATCGATGCCGGGCGCGCTCGTGATCGCCAGTTGAAAGCTGCCTACTACGGTGATCGTGGTGTGCCCCGCGCGAGCACCCCATCGGCTGGCCGGTCTGCGGTCGTGCCAGCCGAGGAGCACCGTCCTGGATGGTTGTCGCGTGTGGCGAATTGGCTGCGCATTGGGTAGAGACTGGGTGTTGTCGAGCACTGCCGAAGGTCAACACTCAGGGGTAGCCGCTTTGGGATTGACGCCGGCCATCGGCGCCGTCGGTAGCTCGCATTCCGCAGGATTGAACGCTTGCTCGGTGCATGGCTCATGCCGACAGAGGCCCCTCCATACATTGATCCGACTACAATCTTTGCGCAATGCGTCGCTGGCTCATCATCGCTCTGCTTCTGATCGTACCGTTCCAGATGGTCTGGGCTGCGGCCGCTCCGTATTGCGCGCACGAAGCCAAATCTACGGCCGCAGCGAAGCATTTCGGCCACCATGAGCACAAGCACCAAGGTGCGAATAGCGCCTCCGGCAATGGCAGCAACGGCAACCACCTCGACTGCGAAAGCTGCCATCTCGGCTGCAGCGTGACGCTCCCGGCCATGGGTGTCGACATCACGCCGATGCCCAACCACGTCGTCGTCATAGGCGGCGGCGCTTCCTCCTACGCCTCACACGTCCCTTCAGGACCCGAACGTCCCGATCGAACCAACCACCTCGCTGCCGCGCGATTCGGCGGCGACGTTGCGTTCGATCTCGTGACTACCTGACGATCCCCGACGTCGCCCTCGAATCGCTTCTCACTGAGACGAGAAGGATGATTCGATGCGATTCCCCATCTTGGCGCTGGCGCTTGTGCTGGCGACCACGACCCACCCCGCCCGTGCCCAGGCGCCCGCGAATGCGGCGCCACCCCCTGCAATCCCCGCCTCGGCGCCGCTGACGCTGGCCGAGGCATTGCGCTTGGCGCAAATCGTGCACCCCGCGGTGCGCGCGCGCGAAGCGCAGCTCTCTGCAGCCGAAGGAGTGAGCCGTGAGGCCTCGTCGCTGCTGTTCAACAACCCAGCGCTCAGTGCCGATCGAACGCGCCGACAGGCCGCCGAAGGCCGCGTCAATGAATGGAGCGCGGGCATCGCACAACCCTTCGAGATCGGTGGCCAGCAGTCACGGCGACGCGAGGCAGCTTCTGCGGCCATGGACGCCCTGCAAGCCGAGATCGAGGATGCGCGCCGGGCTGCGCGTACCGAAGCGGCGCTGCGGTTCCACGCCGTGCTGGCCGCTCAGCAACGGGTTCAGATCGAGCAACGCTCGATGGCGCTCTTCGAGAGCACCACGCAGGCAGTCGCCAAACGCCGAGTCGCTGGCGAAGACACCCGGCTTGACGCCAACGTCGCACTGATCGAGTCCGAGCGAGCGCGCAACGCCTTGGCGGTGGCGCGCGAGCACCTGCTGGACGCGCGCGTCGAGTTGGCCAACACCTTGCAGCTCCCGCCATCGGCGGCGCCCGAGGTGATGGGCGAACTCACGATGCCGTTCGGCGACGCCCTCCCCTACGGCGGCCTGGACCAGCTGCTCGCCTCCGTCCAGAACCTGCCTCGCCAACGCGCGCTGGCCTCCCGAGAAGACGCCGCACGCGCCAAGCTCGGACTGGAGCGTGCCAGCCGCTATCCCGACGTCACGGTCGGCCTGAGCGTCGGCCGCGAAGGCCCCGAGATCGTCCGCGAGAAGGTCACCACCCTGTCGCTGTCGGTCCCGCTGCCGTTTTTCAAGCGCAACGATGCCGCCATCGGCAGCGCCATGAGCGAGGCCACCCAGGCCGAGATCGAGCGCACGTCAGGCTTGCGAGAGGCTCAGGCCCAGGTGCGCCGCCTGTGGAACCGACTGGAGAGCCAGCGGGATCGCGTGGCACGGCTCCAGAAGACCCTCGGCCCGGCTTCGCTCGACAACCAGCAGCTGGCCACGAAATCGCGCCAGGCCGGCCAGATCGGCGTTCTGGACCAGTTGCTCGTCAACCGCCAGGCGCTGGACGCCGAGCGCGATCTGAACGACGCCCTGGGCGAACTGCACACCACCCGAATCGAACTCGAAAACGCGGCCGGATGGTCGCAGGAAGGATCCACGAAATGATCACGCTGCACAACAACGCACAGCGTCCCTGGCGGCTGGCATCGCTCACGCTGGCTGTCGCCGCTGCCTTGGCTCTAGGCGCTTGCAGCAAGGGAGGCGACCAAGCGCAAGCAGCAGCCACCGAGGCTGGCGGGCACGCCGAAGCGGGTGGCGAGAAGAAGGAAGGCGGACACGCCGAGGGCGAAGAGGAACTGACCCTGACGACCGAAGAGGCAGAAACTGCCGGCATCAAGGTCGAAGAGATCAAGTCGCAGCCCCTGGGCGATGCAGTTGAGGTGACCGCGACGATCCGCCCGGACCAGGACCGCCTCGCCCGGGTGGCACCGCGCATCGGCGGACGCATCACGTCCGCACCGGCCAAACTCGGCGACCGCGTGAGCGCCGGCCAAACGCTGGCCACACTCGACAGCGTCGAGGTGGGAGAAGCCCACTCGGCGTGGGCGCAGGCGCAGTCGGAACTGCGAATCGCCGAAGACAGCTTCAAGCGGGCGGAATCGCTCAGCGCGGACGAGATCATCCCGCGCAAGGACTTCCTGCGTGCCCAAGCCGATCGCGACAAGGCCGCAGCCACACTGCGAGCCGCCGAGGATCGGCTCCGCCTGCTGGGCGGGGCACCACGTGCCAGCGGCAAGAGCGTGTCCGGCTTCGCGGTGACGGCGCCATTCGCCGGTACCGTGATCGAGAAGAAAGCCACCTTGGGCGACCTTGCGAACCCGGCTGAGCCGATGTTCACGGTCGTCGACCTGAGCCACCTGTGGATCCAGGCCGACCTGCCCGATGCGGCGCTTGCGAAGGTGCGGGTCGGCGCGAACGCCAAGGTCACCGTGCCGGCCTACCCGTCGGAAGTGTTCAGCGGCCGTGTCGCCTACATCGGTGCCTCGCTCGACAAGGACACCCGTACGGTGGCCGCGCGGATCGAGGTGGCCAATGCGGATGGGCGCCTGAAGCCCGAGATGTTCGCCACCGCCAGCATCGAAGTTGCCGGTGACAAGCGCGAAGGCATTGCTTTGCCCGACGACGCCATCGTGATGCTGGCCGGACAGCCCAACGTCTTTGTGCTGCACCAAGGTGCGTACGAGGCGCGTCAGGTGGAGCCGGGAGATCGCATTGCCGGTCGCACGATCGTGAAGTCCGGCATCAAGGCCGGCGAGCAGGTGGTGGTTGCTGGCGCCTACGCATTGAAGGCCCGCAAGCTCAAGTCACAGCTCGGCCACGGCCATTGAGAGGGAACTCACGCCATGCTCAATGCCATTGTTGATGCCAGCCTGCGCTACAAGGTGCTGGTGCTGGTTGCGTTTGCCGCACTGGTCGGCCTCGGGGTCATGGCCTATCGGCAGGTGCCGGTCGATGCCTTCCCCGATGTCACGCCTGCCCAGGTGAACATCTACACCGAGTCGCCAGGTGTCGCCGCCGAGGATATCGAACGGCTGCTCACCGTGCCGATCGAGGGCGCCATGGCCGGCCTGGCCGATGTCGAGGTGGTTCGCTCCGTCTCGCTGTTCGGGCTGTCCTACGTCGGCGTGTACTTCAAGGACGAGGTCGACATCTACTTCGCCCGCAGGCTGGTCGGCGAGAAGCTGCAGGAGGTCAAGGGTCGCCTGCCCGCCGGCTACGGAGAGCCCGTGCTCGGGCCGAACAGCTCCGGTCTAGGCCAGGTGTTCTGGTACACGATCGAAGACGCCGACAAGAAGCTCAGCGCGATGGATCTGCGCACGCTGCACGACTGGACCGTGCGCCTCATCCTGCGCACGGCGCCAGGCGTGGACGACGTCACCACCTGGGGTGGTCACGAGAAGCAGTACCAGGTACAGATCGATCCGCGGCGCCTCGTGAAGTACGGCCTGTCGTTCAAGGAGGTCATGGAGCGCCTGGCCGCCAACAACAAGCAGGTCGGCGGGCAGTACCTCAACATCGGGGTCGAGCAGTACCTGGTGCGCGGCCTCGGCCTGGTCAGCAACGCCTCCGACATCGGCAGCATCGTGGTGGCCGAGCGCAACGGGGCGCCGATCTACGTCCGCGACGTCGCCGAGGTCAAGGAAGCGCCGGCGGTGCGATTCGGCGCGGTCACCCGCAACGGCCAGGAAACGGTGCTGGGCATCGCCCTGGCGCGCGTGAACGAGAACGCGGCCACCGTGGTCCAGGCGGTCAAGGCCAAGCTCGCCACCGCCCAGGCCGCGCTGCCCAAGGGCATCGAGCTCAAGCCGGTCTACGACCGCACCGAGATCGTCGACAAGGCGCTGTCCACGTCGACCAACGCCTTGATCGAAGGCTCGATCCTCGTGGCGGTGATCCTGTTCCTCTTCCTCGGGGAGTTCCGATCGGCCGTTGTGGTGATCGTCACGCTGCCGCTGGCCATGTTGTTCGCGTTCATCATGATGAACCGCTTCGGCCTGTCGGCGAACCTGATGTCGCTCGCGGGCCTGGCGATCGGCATCGGGATGATGGTCGACGGTGCCGTGGTGATGGTGGAGAACGCCTTCCGGCTGTTGTCGCACGCACGCGAGTCGGGACGACCGATCAACCGCACCCACATCGCGCTCGAAGCCGCCCGTGAGGTGGCGAATCCGATCGCCTTCGCGATCATGATCATCATCGTCGTCTTCCTGCCGCTGTTCTCTCTGACCGGCCTGGAGGGCAAGCTCTTCAAGCCCATGGCGCTGACCATCACGTTCGCCATGGCGGGCTCGCTCCTGCTGTCGCTCACGCTGGTGCCGGTGTTGGCCGCCCTGATCCTCAAGCCCAAGGAGGAGAAGGACACCTGGCTGGTGCGCCACGCCAAGCGGCTCTACCTGCCGGCGCTCGACTGGGCACTGGATCGCAAGAAGGCCGTGATCGGCGCGGCCGTGGGCCTGCTCGTGGCGTCGCTGGCGCTGTTCCCCTTCCTGGGCAAGGAGTTCATGCCGACCCTGCAGGAGGGCGCCATCATGTTCCGCGTCGTCGGCATCCCGTCCACGTCGCTCGAGGAATCGATCCGGGTGTCCAACGTGATGGACGCCAAGCTGCGCGCCCAGTACCCGCAAGTGCGCTCGGTCCTGGCCACCATCGGCCGCGCCGAGAAAGGCGAAACGGCCGACGTGAACTACATGGAGGTCTTGCTCGACCTGAAGCCGCAATCGGAGTGGCCGACCAAGCAGTCCTATGGTGCGCTGGGCAAGGACATGCAGGAGTACCTGGAGACCCAGGTTCAAACCGCCGTGTTCGGTGCCACCCAGCCCATCCAGATGCGCGTCGAGGAGCTCATCTCGGGCGTGCGGGCGACTTTGGCCCTGAAGGTCTACGGGGAGGACCTGGACAAGCTCGAGGAACTGTCCACCTCCGTCAAGAGCGTCATCGGCGGCGTGCCGGGTGTGGCCGACCTCTCGGCCGAAGCCAACAAGGGCAAGCCGCAGATGGTCATCAAGGTGGACCGTGCCGCAGCCGCCCGCTACGGGCTGAACGCGGATGACATCCTGTCCGTGGTGCAGGCGGGCATCGGCGGCGAGACCGTGTCGACCCTGATCGAGGGCACGCGCCGCTTCGATATCTCGGTGCGCCTGGGCGAGGAGTTCCGTCGCAGCCCGGCGGCGATTGCGGCCATCCCGATCCGCACCGCCGAAGGCGCCATCGTGCCGTTCTCCCAGGTGGCCAAGATCGAACTTGATGAGGGCTACACCTTCGTGCGCCGGGAAGCCCTGCAGCGCTACGCCGTGCTGCAGATGGATGTGCAAGGCCGCGACGTGGACAGCTTCGTCAAGGACGCCAACGCGGCCATCGCCGCCAAGGTCAAGATGCCCGCTGGCTATTGGGTGGAATGGGGTGGCGCGTTCGAGAACCAGCAGCGTGCCATGGCCCGCTTGGGTCTGATCGTGCCGCTGACCATCGGCCTGATCTTCATCCTGCTCTACACCGCGTTCAACTCGGTTCGGCACGCCACCTTGATCATCGCCAACGTGCCGTTCGCCATCATCGGCGGCATCGTCGGTCTGTTCATCACCGGCCAGTACCTGTCCGTCCCGTCGGCCATCGGCTTCATCGCGGTCTTCGGGGTGGCGATGCTGAACGGCATCGTGCTGGTGACCTTCCTGAACGACCAGCGCCGGCATGGCTTGTCGATCCGCGACGCCGTGCGCCAAGGCGCGGCCCTGCGGCTGCGGCCGGTGTTGATGACCGCCTCGGTAGCCATCCTCGGCTTAGTTCCGATGCTGATCTCCACCGGGGTCGGTGCGGAGACGCAGCGTCCGTTGGCCACGGTGGTCGTTGGTGGGCTGATCACTTCAACCCTGCTGACCCTCTTGCTCCTGCCTCTGATTTGGGAATGGAGCGAATCGCGCGCTGAAGTCAAACGCCTTGCACGAGAAAACGCTCTCGACACCCCACCTCCGCAACTCACCAAGGAGACACCATGAAAAAAATATCGGCCTATGTGCATCGCGGCCACGTGGCCAACGTGATTGCTGCGCTGAAGGACAGCCCCAACTGGGGGGGCGAGCTTGGTGACCGGCGCCACAACCTCGCCGTGTGTCAGATCAGGAGTCTGATATTGCCGGCAGATCAGTGGGAACTGCACTACTCCATGGACCTCGGGCACGAAGTCGTCCACGAGTTCAAGCTCGAGTTGCTGTGCGAAGACCAGGAGGTTGACGAGATCGTCAGCATCCTCGTCACGGCCGCGCACACCGGCAAACCCAACGGAGGCTTGATCACCGTGAGCGACATCAACCAGGCCATTCCCATCCACTGAGTTCGGAGTCAGAACGCCACGGCCGCCACGGCCGCCACGGCCGTGACCCCATCTTTCGTGACACCCCCGTCCTACTGAACAAAGGAATTTCCAATGAACCGCAATCTTCTCTCCCTTGCAATCGCTGCGTGTGCCGCTGCGCTTCCGGCCTATGCCGCCGACGACCATGCCCCCAAGCACGGTGGCGTCGTGATGGAAACCAAGGCCGGTGACCTGGAACTGGTCGCCAAGCCAGACGTCATCGTCATCCACGTCAGCGACCACGGCAAGCCGATGAAGCTCACCAGTGGCACCGGCAAGGTGACGGTCTTCAATGGCAACAACAAGACCGAGGCGCCGCTGGCGCTGGTGGGCGACAGGCTCGAAGCCAAGGGCAGCTTCAAGGTCGCCCCGGGCACCAAGGTCTTGGCGGAAGTCGCCGTCAACGGCAAGCCTGCCGCGTCGGCACGCTTTACGTTGAAGTAAGTCGCAGGTGTCAGAGGGCTGAGATGTTCCGGCACCTCGATCAGGGGCTCGCTCTGACGATGCTGTGGATCTGGCTGGGCGTCGTTGGCGTCGTGGCCGTGGCATGGTGGCTGAAACGAAGGTTCCGACGCCCTGATGTGCCTGCGAAGGCACACCCGAGCTATGCGCGCTCGCTGCGAGATCGGCTCGCGCATGGCAAGGACGGCGCGGCGAGTGGCCATGGCGGCTTGCAAGATGACGAGTACCGCCACGCGCCCGGGATCGACGACGAGTCTCCAAGTCACTCGAAGCAGCACGCCAAGCACCGACGAAAGCGGCACCACGCCGAACGCAAACACTGACAGGAGGTGCCATGGGCGCAGCCCACGATCACGCAATCCCTTTGAACGACAACGAACGCGCCCTGTGGGCAGCGCTCGGCCTGACATCCCTCTTCCTGGTGGCCGAGGTGGTTGCCGGCATCGTGTTTCAGAGCCTGGCCTTGCTGGCCGATGCAGCCCACATGTTCACCGACACCGCCGCCTTGGCCATCGCGGTGGCTGCCGTGCGCGTGGCCCGCAGGCCGGCAGACGCCCAGCGCACCTATGGCTACCACCGCTTCGAAATCCTGGCGGCCGCCTTCAACGCCGTGTTGCTGTTCGCCGTGGCGGTGTACATCCTGTACGAGGCCTATCAGCGGTTGAGTTCGCCACAGGAAGTGCAATCGATGGGCATGCTCGTCGTGGCCGGCATCGGCCTGGGCGTGAACCTGCTCAGCATGCGGCTTCTGCGCGGCGGCAAGGACAGCAGCCTGAACGTGAAAGGCGCCTACCTGGAGGTCTGGGCGGACATGCTCGGCTCGATTGGTGTCATCGCTGCCGCCCTCATCATCCGAGTCAGTGGCTGGGTGTGGATCGATACGGTGGTGGCCGTTGGCATCGGTTTGTGGGTTTTGCCGCGTACCTGGATCCTGCTGCGCGACAGCCTGAACATCCTGCTGGAAGGTGCGCCCGAAGGCGTGGAGGTGGCGGACGTCCAGCGCCAGATCCTGGCCGTTCCAGGGGTGACCAGCGTTCACGACCTGCACGTCTGGGTGCTGACCAGCGGGAAGAACGCCTTGACGGCGCACGTCGTTCACACGCCCGAAGCGGGCGGCAGCGAACTGATCAAGCGCATTCAAGAGGCCCTGGCAGACCGCTTCAAGGTGTTCCACACCACGCTGCAACTGGAGCTCTCGCCTTGCGAACACTCCGAGGACGGCTGCAACTTTGTGGATCGACGTTCTCCGTCGGTCGCCGACACGGGGATCGCCGGGCACGCAGCCCGTGATCAGGCTCGCACGTGAAGCTATTGGTGGTGGAAGATGAGCGCAGACTCGCAGAGTACCTGCGCAAAGGGCTGTCCGAGGAAGGTTTCGTCGTCGACGTCGTCCACAACGGTGTCGACGGGCTGCACCAGGCCATGGAAGGCGACTATGACTTGCTGGTGCTGGACGGCATGTTGCCGGGCATCGACGGGCTAGGACTGCTGGTCGCACTGCGCCAAAGCAAGCAGACCCCGGTGCTGATGCTGACCGCGCGCATCGGGGTCGAGGAGCGCGTCAAAGGCCTCGAAGCTGGCGCCGATGACTACCTCATCAAGCCGTTCGCGTTCTCGGAACTGCTGGCCCGCATCCGCAGTCTGCTGCGCCGCGTCGGTCCGCTCACCGAGCCGGAGACCGCGAGCGTGCTGCGCTTGGGCGATCTCGAAGTGGATCTGCTGAAACACCGGGCGGTGCGAGCCGGAAAGCGCCTAGAACTCACGGCCAAGGAGTTCAAGCTCTTGGCCTTGCTGCTGAGGCGGCATGGCAACGTGCTGTCCCGCACGATCATCGCCGAACAGGTCTGGGACATGCACTTCGACAGCGACACCAATGTGATCGACGTGGCGATACGCCGCTTGCGCAACAAGCTCGACGCGCCGTTCGAGCTCCCGCTGCTGCACACCGTGCGTGGCCTGGGCTACGTCCTGGAAGAGCGCCACCCATGACGGGCGTGCGATCGGCCTCCTTGGGGCGCCGCTTGTCGTGGTGGCTGGCCCTGCAGAGCCTGGCAGTGCTGACCGTACTCTGCGCGGGCGTCTACCTGGCGTCGCACTGGTACATCGAGCGCCGGCAGCAGGATGCACTGGCGCAAAAGCAGGAGCAGGTGCGCCATCTGTTGACCGAGGCCACGCTGGACGGCGACATCGTGGCGCTGAGGCACAAGCTCGATGACTTCCTCATCGGGCACCTCAACCTCGGCTTGACCCTGACCACGGCGGATGGCTCGATCTTCTACCGCAGCATCACGGCCGCCCATGGCGACTATGACGAACGAGCGCAGTTCGATACCCCACGGCCAGGTGCTGGCGGCGAAAGCTTGGCCGCCACCCTGACGCTCGACACCCGGGATGACCAGGCCTTGCTGCGCCGTCTGGCCATGACGCTGGCGGGTGTGGCGCTGGCGGGAGCGCTGATGATCTCTGCAGGCGGCTTTGTGCTGGTGCGCCTCGGTCTGCGGCCAGTCCACCAGCTGGTGGATCAGACCCGCCGGCTCTCGGCGGAGCGCTTGCACCAACGCCTCGATGGCTCGGCTCAACCGGAGGAGCTGCAACCCCTCATCGCACAGTTCAACGACTTGCTGGGGCGCTTGTCGATGGCATACGACCAGCTGGAGGGTTTCAACGCCGACGTGGCACACGAACTGTGCACGCCGATGGCCAACCTGATCAGCAGCACCGAGATTGCCCTGCGCCGGGCACGCACTCCCGAGGAATTGCGCGAGGTGCTGGGTTCACACCTCGACGACTTGCACCGCGTGTCGGGCATCGTCAACGACATGCTGTTCCTGTCGCGTGCCGACCGAGGCGCCACCGCGCGACGCCAAGCCACCCCGAGCCTGGCCGGTGTGGTCGCGGAAGTGCTGGAGTTCCACGACGCGGCCCTGGAAGAAGCTGGGCTGCGGGTCGAAATCCATGGGGATGCCAGCGGCGCATTCGACGTGCCGCTGCTGCGGCGCGCACTTTCCAACCTGCTGGACAACGCCAGGCGCTACGGGGAGCGTGGCAGTGCCATCCAGGTGCTGATTGCCCAGCCGCAGGTCAATGAGGTCAGCGTGATGGTGGCCGACCGAGGCGTGACCATCGCGCCCGAGCACTTGCCTCGCCTGTTCGACCGCTTCTACCGCAGCGAGCCGTCCCGCCAAGACGCTCATCGGCATCACGGCTTGGGCTTGTCCATCGTCTCTGCCATCGCGCGGATGCACGGCGGCCGTCCTGTCGCCGAATCGAACAACGGCTATACCGCGATCGGATTCATCCTGGCGAACTCGTCACCGAGCTAGAGCGAGTCAGTGATCCGAGGGGCCAGCCAACTCATTGGCCAGGCTGGCGTGTGCGCAGCAGCCGCAGCCCATTGCCGACCACCAGCAGGCTCGCGCCCATGTCGGCGAACACGGCCATCCACATGGTGGCGCTTCCGAACACAGCGAGCACGAGGAACACCGCCTTGATGCCCAGCGCCAGGGTGATGTTCTGCCACAGCACCGCATGGGTGGATCGGGACAGCCGCACGGTCTCGGCGATACGCCGCAGGTCGTCGTTCATCACGACCACATCGGCCGCCTCCATCGCCGTGTCCGTACCGGCAGCGCCCATGGCGACGCCGATGTCGGCCTGCGCCAGCGCCGGCGCATCGTTGATGCCGTCGCCGGTCATGGCAGTCGGACCGTGCGCGCTCTGCAGGGCCTTGATGGCCTCGAGCTTTTCCTCGGGCAGCAGATTGCCACGTGCCTCGTCGATACCGGCTTCGTGGGCAATGGCGCTTGCGGTGGCCTGGTTATCGCCGGTCAGCATGACGGAGGTGATGCCCAAGGCCTTGAGCGAGGCCACGGCGTCGCGCGAGGTGGGCTTGATGGTGTCCGCCACGGCGAACAGCCCCAGCACGCCATCGGGCGAGGCCAACAAGGTGACAGTTCGCCCGGCGTCTTCGTGCTCCTTGAGCTTCGCCTCGAGCGCCGGCGAGCACTGGTTGCGCTCTTCGATCAACCGATGGTTGCCCAGCACGTAGGTGGTGCCCTCGATCTCGGCCTGGCTACCGCGCCCTGCGAGCGCCTTGAAGTCCTTCACCTGCAGTGAACTGCCGGACAAACCCTGCGCGATCGCGCGTGACACCGGGTGATCGGACTGTTCGGCCAAGGCCATCGCCAACCCCTCGACCCGTGAGCGGTCGGTGTCGCTGGTCAGGGCCTCCCAGGTGACGAGCTTGGGCTTGCCTTCCGTGATGGTTCCGGTCTTGTCCAGAGCGATGGCCTTGAGCTTTCGAGCGCCTTCTAGGTAGATACCGCCTTTGATCAGGACGCCGCGGCGGGCTGCAGCGGCCAGGCCGCTCACGATGGTCACCGGGGTGGAGATGACGAGCGCGCACGGGCAGGCGATCACCAGCATCACGAGTGCCTTGTAGAGCGCTTCCAACCAGGTCCAGTCGAACACGAGCGGGCCTAGCACGGCCACAGCCAGCCCGATCACGAACACGGCCGGGGTGTAGATGGCGGCAAAGCGGTCCACAAAGCCTTGCGTGGGCGCGCGCGTGCCTTGGGCCTCTTCTACGGCGTGGATGATCCGCGCCAGGGTGGAGTTGGAGGCCAGCGCCGTGACCTCGAACTCGAAGGTACCGGTTTCGTTGATCGTTCCCGCGAAAACCGGGTCTCCCACGCCCTTGTCGACTGGGATACTTTCACCGGTGACCGGCGCCTGGTTGATGCTGGAGCTGCCGCTGGTGACGCGTCCGTCCATCGGCACACGTTCGCCGGGGCGCACGCGCACCACGGCCTGCAGGGCCACATCGGCCACCGGGGTGGCGGCCCACGAGCCGTCCGCCTGACGCAGAGAAGCCTCCTCTGGCGCCATCTCGAGCAGCCCCTTGATGGCGTTGCGGGCACGGTCCACGGCACGAGCTTCGATGGCTTCGGCAATCGCGTACAGCGCCATCACCATGGCCGCCTCCGGCCATTGGCCGATCGCAAAAGCACCCGTCACGGCCACGGTCATCAAGGCATTGATGTTGAGGCGGCCGTGCCGTAGGGCCGTCAGACCCTTCTTGTAGACGTCGATGCCAGCGAGCCAGATGGCCACGGCGGCGACCGCCAGCCCGGCGCCTTTCCAGGCCTGGGTGTCGGGTGCGAAGAACCCCAGCACCTCGGCGCCAATGGCCAGCAGCAGCGCTAGGCCGAGCTTCCACTGTCCGGACTCCATACCGTGCTCGTGATCGTGTCCGTGATCGTGCCCATCGGCGGCGCTGTGGTTCGACTGGGCGAGCGCCGCCGGCTGGGGATCGAAGCCCGCCTTGCGGATGGCCTTCAACGCTTGCTCGAGTGCGTCCGGCGCGGCATCGATGCCCAGGGTGCGTTCGCGCAATTGGAAGTTGAGGCCCTTGATGCCCGGGATGTCGGACACCGCACGGCGGATCTCGGATTCCTCCGCCGCGCAGTCCATGGTGGCGATGCGAAACCGGTCCACGCCGCCCGCGGAGGGCTTGGAGGTGACCGCTTCAGCTGGTGTCGCGCAGCTCTCACCGGCCGAGCAGCAGGTCTCGGAAGTCGCCTTGGACATGGGCGCGAGATTGTGTTCGTGGGGGCGCATATCGAATCCTTCTTCTTGTGGAGCACTTCGATTGCAAACCCTGTAGTCGGTACAGAGTCAAGCGATACGGCATTGACCTGGGATCCAGCGTGCGTATCGCAGCAGAAGGCCGTTCTGCGCATTGTCTGGCGCACTGGCGCAAGGCGACCCAGATGACGCAATTGTCATGTGCTCGTCCTGTTGCTGTTGGCGGCTGATTCCTAGAGTCCCGTCCGTCGTCTTCGATGGCGTCACCGCGCCGGCCTTTGCAGCGCGGTCATCAACAGAAGGAGTTATTCATGCGCTCGATCCGTACTTTCCTGGCCACCATCGCACTGGGCAGCATCGCCTTGTCGGCAAACGCCGCCGACACGTTTGCCAATGGCCAGTCGTTCTATGGCACCCCCGCGACCCAGGCCAGTGCCAGCCGGGTTGTGGATCTCGCGACGGCCAAGCACCTGAACGTCGCCTATGGCGAGACGGTGACCTTCCGCAACGAGGGCAAGGAGTTTTCGTGGACGTTCAACGGGCTCGACCGGCGAGGCGTGTCGCTGGCGAAGATCGCGCCTGCGGGCTTCATCAACAAGCCGTTCGACGTCTACGTGGCGCAGAACCCGCTCCACCGCCGCTGACCGTCCTGACGTGCATGGCGCCGGCGACTGAGGAATCAGTGCGCGCCGTGCACGTGCCGGCGTTTGCCGGACAGGGCTCGGCCAGGCCCGGTGGGATCTGACAGCTCGAGCAGGATGCCGCAGTTCTCCGTTGTGTTCGCTTCGGTGCACTGCTGGCGCAGCGTCTTGAGCTGCTTCTGCAGGGACCGCAGCTCACGAATGCGCTGAGCCACGTGCTCGATGTGCCCATCCAGCACTGCATCGACACCGCTGCAGTTCTCCTGCGGGGAGTCTTTGAAATTCAGGAGCATGCGGATCTCATCGAGCGCCATGTCCAGCGACCGGCAATGTCGAATAAAGGCCAGACGGTCGGCATGCACGCCGTCGTAGATCCGGTAGTTGCTGCTGCTGCGCGCCGCGCTGGGCATCAGGTTCTCTCGCTCGTAGAAGCGGATGGTCTCGACGGGTGTGCCCGTCAGCTGAGCCAGTTCGCCGATTTTCATGTCGCTAGACCATTGGTGAGCACGCTGATTCCACTGATCCCATCGTACTCGGGTCGCGAACGGGCGCTTCACGCAAGGCCGTGCGTGGAGCGGATCTCCGACGCCGCGACATGCGTGCGCTGCGAGCAATCGTCGCCCAAAATGCGCCTTCAGGCGAAAGCCCTGAACAGCGCATCCTGCTTATGGCGTCCTCGATGTCGAAGAAGCTCCGGTCCCGCGCACGCCCCAGCGGCGCCCTTATCATCGGCCGGCCCCGCGACCCAATAGCATGTCTGACCACAGGCGCAAGCCACGCACATGGACATCTTTCACGTCATCATCGACACCAGTGTGCTCGTCCATGCTCAGTTCAAGACAGAGCGATTCAATTTGCTGTTGCGCCGCGTGCAGCAAGGCACCATCAAACTCTACGTGCCCGAGGTCGTGCTCGAGGAGTGGCGCACGCAGTTGCTCTTTGACTACAACACCTATGCTGAGGGGGCGCGGTCCGCGCTGGACAAGATGCGCCGCCGACCGCTCAACATGCTCCTGGAGGGCTTGCCACTGCCTGAGGCAGTGGATCTGCCATCACGCGAAGCTGTGGATGGCAACTCGCGTTCCGTGTTCCGCAAGTACCTGGACGACAACCGTGTCGAGGTTCTGCCTTTCTCCTCCGACCATGCATCTCGGGCGATGCAGCGCTACATGCATGGAATGCCCCCCTTCAAACGGGCCAAGGAGCGAGAGCCAGAGCGCAAACACATCCCCGACGCATGGATCCTGGAGGCTGCCCTGGACATCAAGGCCCGGCCGGGCCGACACTGTATGCTGGTCAAGGACGAGCGCTTCTCATGGGCGCTGCAGGAACTCGGGTTCGAGATATTCAAAGAGATCGACGCGCTTGATGGTGTCATTGAGACCGCGACTGCTGTCGTGCCGATCAACCCCGGCAAGGCAGCCGAAGTCGTCGAACCGGTGAACGGGGCTGCTGTCGCTGAAGCCGCGCTGACCTTGTCACCCCTGGAGAGGCTGCGCAGCGAGGCATTCAAAGACATGGATGTCATCGTGCTCGGAATGAACGAGGCCCTCAAGAATCCTGACAAGGACAGTCTCTTCGCGACGTTGGAAAGTCTTGGCGTCAATCGGTCCAAGGCAGAACTCATGGCCAAAACGCTGGAGATGTCCAGCGCGCTCTCCGACATCGGCAATCGCCTGATCCCCACGGATCCCACACTGGCCAGGCGCATGGCGGCTGAACCGGTTGTACGCGACTTGTTGCTGAGGATGATCTGAAAATGGATCTCGAACTGCGGTTGGCCGCGCTATCGAGTCTCATCCCGGTCAAGACCGAGGAAGTTGAGCGCAAGTTGTTGGGGGAGCTCGATCGCGTCGAAGGCGCACTCCAACACGATACGGACTACGAGGAGCTCGCGGGCGCCCTCAAGATCCTGAAGGAACTGGCGCCTCGATTCAGCTTCCGAGTGCTGCCAATGCTCACGGACTTCGTTCGCTCGGTGCCGGAGCGAACATTGACGTGGGATGGCGAGCCGATTCCGCAGGCTCGCCGCAAGTACCGCTCGGCGAGCCAGTTGATCCGCGACGCCATCGACGTGCCTCTGTCGATCCGATATGTGCACATGACGGCGCTGCTGGACTTCCTCCTCGAGTTGTGGGACTCGGACGACAAGGACGTTCGAAGCAAGGCTGATCGCACACTCGAATCAATTGCCGCTTTCGACCTGAATCACTTCTTCGGCCAGAACGGCGTGGGTGCCCGGCCTCAAAGTGAGATCGTGGCGTACTTCGCCCAGATGAAGGACGAGCCGCTCCTCAAGCGAGCCATGGTTGTGCTGAAGATGCTGCGCAACGTACTGTCACCTTCGATAGAGGGACACACCTGGACGTACAACGCAGTGAACATCAGCCGCGGAGGAACTCCGGCCCAGGGAGGCGTGGTGGAGATGCGTGTGGCCGCGATCGCGCTCCTCAGGCGCATGTATCTGCTTGGGCACGACGTCGACTACCGCAAACGCGTGCTGGAAACACTCGGAGCGGCGTCGCGTCGGGAGCGTCCGAGCGGTGATGCAGACACCTCAGCGATGTTTGACCGAGACGTATTGGATGTGCTGAACTTCCTGCGAGATCAAGTTCCCGATGCGGATCTACAACTGGTTCAGGCGATCGAACACGATGCGTACTGGAACTACTATCACGCTGGTTCCATGCAGGTAGAGGAAGCTGCGCTAGAGGTGCGCGACGCCATTAACACGCGGTCCGACTACTCGATCTACAAGGATCTCATCGGCTTTGAAGGTATCCATGGGGTCTGGGAGGATCTCAAGCGCTCGGGGACGGCCTGGGAGTACAACGACGACAAGCGACGCAAGGCCGCAGAGCGCTATGTCGCTGAGATCAACGAAGAGACCTCCGCCACCTGGCGCGACCGCATTCTGGAGTTCTCCAAGACGCGATCCGATGACATGGCGATGTTCCCGGTCTACTACGAGTTCCTCCAGTCGGTTGCCCGCAAACATCCTAGGCTGACGCTGGACCTGTTGGCACACGTAGATCGGATGCGCCCCTTCCTGATCGCGCTGCTAAGAGGCTTGTGGTCCAGTGATCAGCCGGATGTCGCTGAGGCTGTCATGAAGCAGTGGATCGACGACCGGGACAAGCTGTCGATTCTTGCCAAGTCCCTGAATGTTGAGGATCACCCCCGACTCGACCTCTTGGCAGATGTCATGGACGTGGCAAATCAGGTCGATGATGAGCAAGGTGCTAACGCGATTACCGAGGCGATGGGGGTGGCTGCCCATCTGCACGGACTGGGCCATGTTGACGCAAAGGCTGTCTTCCTGAAAGGCATGCGGCTGCTGGCGAACCGAACAGATGCGCGCTGGGCGAATGCAATCTGGTTCAACCGAGAGTTCCGCGCGCTCATTGAAGGGATGAATGCGGCCGAGCGATCAGAGGTCCTCGCCAGCATGGTGTCGCTCAGAAAGGTCGGCTACCAAGCCGAGGTCGTGCTCGCGGCCATCGGGCAGCGGGAGCCCGAGGCGGTGCTTGACTTCCTGATGAACCGGGTGCGCGAGGAGCAGTCGGGCGAAAGGCACCGAGACGAAGTGGTCGACACTGACGACAGTTTCGAGGCAATCCCGTACCACCTGCACGCGCTGGACAACTTGCTGTCCCCCATGCCAGCGGCGGTGCTGCGCGCGGTCCGAGCCGACTTCAAGCTTGAAGACTCGGACATGTTTCCGTATCAGGGCGGTGCCCGGCTCATCAAGGCCGTGTTCTCGACGTTCGAGCCGTCGCTGCAGCAGGAGCTACTCAACTTCATCAGGAGCGGCAAACCCGGCGACATTGAGTTCGTGGTGGCGATACTGCGAGCTTACGGCGGCTCGTTTCCAATCCTTGACGTCTGCGAGGAGATCGTCAAGGTAGTGCCAGAAAGGTCCGACACCTGGAGTGATCTGGCGGCCGCATTCGAGAGCACCGGCGTGGTGATGGGCGAGTACGGGTTAGCTGAGGCGTTTGAGGCCAAGCGCGAGGATATCGCTGCCTGGAAGGACGACGAGGATCCACGAGTGCGAGCCTTCGCCTTGTGGTTCACCGACTACTTGGACCGGCGCATTGCGAGCGAACGCCAGCGGGCAGACGAGAGCCTGAAGCTGCGCCAGTATAGGTACGGCGTTGGCAAGGATGAGGCTTAGCATGAGGCTGCTTGTCCGGGGAATAACTCTACCCTTCTAGAACCGTCTCCGCATTCGGGCCTGGCGTGCGCTGTACTGGCTGAATGCCAGGAGCGGGTGAACATGAGATCGAGACGGTGTCGTTTGCGGCGGTGCGGCCGGCATCACTCTCTGGCGGGGCGCTGCATCTTCGGCGGCAAAGGCGCGAAGCGCCTCGAAGAGGTCCGCGAATCGGTCCACTTCCGACGCTTCCCTTGGTCGAAGCATCTCAAGCACGCCCGCGCGCGAGAAGCGCCCGAGGTAAGAGCGTTGACGGCTGCTGCCCGGCACGAGGCACCACAGGAAATCCGCCTCTGATTCGACATCCTTGCCGAAGTCGAAGAAAACGGGGCCCGGACATCCTGCCCATTCGGTTAATAACGTGGACAGCACAGGGCTGGCTCGCAACATCCCGAGCTGCGGATGCACTTGAGTGGCTCGCATCAACGCATCGAAGAACTGAGCTCTGTCCTTCTTGCGCCTGGTGCCATCCACGACCCAGGCCAGCCTAGGATAGAAGGCGTTGCGGGCTGCACGCTCGCTCGGGTCGATGTGAGAGTGCTGGAACTCGAGCACGAGCCCCCGTTCGGTTCTGACGTCCGCGATGTGCTTCTCGCCGTTCGCTGCGTAGAAGACGATCTCCTGACACTCGATCGGGAAGTGCGCCTTCCAGGCACGGTGCCATTCGGTCTCGTTCTCCCACCAGGGATCACAGGTTCGCAGGCCGACATGGGCCCAATGCCATTCCCTGATCGTGCCGCACTTGGCGAGCACCGGCGTCCCGCACATGGGGCAAGTTCCGGTCAAACCACGCTGCGCCGCTTGGCGCTTTCCATCCACAACGGCGATTCTCATCTGCATCTCCGGTTGTATGGACTCCAGGCGCCGAACGGCTGAGGCAGTCCATCGTGTGAACGCGCAACTTCATCGCCGTCTCCATGCAGGCGTCGAAGTGCGTACGAAGATGGGGGCGCGGCTGACCTGCCGCTTGGCGTTTGATGGGCCCGACACCGGGGGCTCTTGTTGTTCGTTCCATCGGCATCCATTCAACTGCTACCGGTCCGGCCCGTCAATGTCACGAACCTCAGTGCTCCCCCGAAGGGAGGCCGCCCACGGCGGGATTGCGACACAAGGGCATGGCGTCCAACATCCACATCAGCACACCGCGCCACAACAAGCAGAACACACAACAAACACCACACCACACAACACAACAGGGAGATGCCGATGACCGAGATGTGGATTGCTGAAGCGATGGATCTGCTCCAAGAACAGATTCCGATGATGACGGACGAACATGCCCACGACCTGGCCGATGACCTCCATCGGACCTGCGGCGGCCAGCCGCCGCAGTTGGCAGTGCTGCGCTTCTTCAGCACCCTACCCACCTGGGCGCCGACGTTGCGGCCACCACGCTTGACCAACGCTGTTGAATCGCTGACGGCATGCTCCACAATGCCCGCGTGGAGCACGGCGACTTAGACGACTACCTTCAAGCAGCGGAGCGCGAGAGTACACAGCGCACCTACGCTGCCTGCATCCGCCACTACGAGTTGGAGTGGAAGGGACTGCTGCCGGCAACCAGCGAGGCGGTGGCGCGTTACACCGCCGCCTATGCGCCACACCACGCACTGAGCACACTCAGGCAGCGACTGGCAGCGCTTGCGCGCTGGCATGCCGATCACGGTTTCGCGGATCCGACCCGCTCGCCGCTTGTGCGTAAGGTGCTCAAGGGCGTACGTGCAACGCATGTGCAGGAGCAGCGAAAGGCCAAGCCTTTGGAGCTTGACCAGCTCGAGAAGGTCAACGCGCACCTGCTTCAACAGCAGATCGAGGCAATGCAGCGAAGCAACCCAGTGCGCGTGCTGCGGATTGCCCGAGACCGCTCACTGCTCCTGCTGGGCTTCTGGCGAGCATTCCGTTCCGATGAACTGACCCGGATGCGCATTGAGAACGTGGAGGTGACGCACGGCAAGGGCCTGACCTGCAAGCTGCATCGGAGCAAGGGCGATCGTGAGTTCGAGGGCCGGAGCTTTCATTGCCCGGCGCTTTCGCGGTTGTGCCCCGTCGAGGCTTACCGAGAATGGATCGCCCTCTCCGGGTTGAAGGCAGGTCCGGTGTACCCGGGAATTGATCGCTGGGGCCGTATCAGCGAGACGTCAATGCAGCCCACCAGTGTGATTCCCCTGCTGCGTGGGCTTCTTGAGGATGCCGGGGTCGCCAATGCACGGGGGTACTCAAGCCACTCGCTTCGGCGCGGCTTCGCAGGCTGGGCGAAGGCCAGTGGCTGGGATATCAAGGACCTGATGGAGTACGTCGGCTGGAAGGACGTTGAGTCGGCGCTGCGGTATCTCGACGGGCCGACGACGGCTCTTCAACAAAAGTTCGAGCAAAGCCTGAGCGCCTGAGCCGAGCGCTCGATCTCCATGTAGCGCTGGTCGCGCTGGCGAATCGTTGACTACGAGGGACGTTCCTGCTGAGCAGTACAGACCCAAAAAGTGCAGAATCGACAAACGGCGCCATCAGGCGAGTCCACACATTTGTGTCGCACCCAAGGCCAGTCAATGAATTCGTGTCGTATCCCTACGACAACAAGCTGCAGAACGGGGCGCGCGGACATCTATGAAGTTGCCTGTCCCGTCGGTCGGTGATTCATGTCGCCCTACTATCTATCCAGCGTCATCGCCTCACCCCTTGTCCCGAAACCCCGGATAAAGCGCCATGCCCCCATCGACGAAGAGCGTGGTCCCGACCACGTAGTCCGATTCATCAGACGCCAGCCACACGGCCGCCTTTGCTACATCGGCCGGCTCACCGATCCGCCCGTACGGAATGAGCCTCACGAGCTCGGCGGCGGCTTGCGGTGTGTGCCATGCCTGGGCATTGATGGGCGTTCGAATCGCTCCGGGCGCGATGCAGTTCACGCGGATGCGGTCTCGTGCCACCTCCTGCGCCAGGGTTTGCATCAGCATGAGAACGCCACCTTTCGATGCCGCGTAATTGGCGTGGCCCGCCCACGGGATCTGCTGGTGCACAGAACTCATGCAGATGATCTTGCCCAGCGCCGCCGAGGCGCCGTCCATTCCGCGCCGGCGGAACTCTCGCACCGCCGCGCGTGCGCAGAGAAACTGCCCGGTGAGGTTGACGTCGATCACGGTTCGCCATTGCGCGAGCGTCATCTGATCGAACGGCGCGTCCTGTTGCAGTCCGGCGTTGCACACCACGATGTGCAGCGTGCCGAACTCGGCCACGGCCTGGGCGAACATGGCATCGACCTCGGCTTCGTCGCGCACGTCGGCATGAATGGCCACACCCCTGCGGCCGTGTGCGGCGATCTCTTCCACCACGCCTACGGCTGCTTCGGCATCGCTGACGTAGTTGACGACCACGTTGGCACCCGCCTGCGCGAGCGCGATGGCCACGGCGCGCCCGATGCCTGAGTTCGCGCCGGTCACGAGCGCGTTCTGCCCGGCAAGAAGTACCGACGCCGGCGGCACGGCAGGCGGCTTGGCCTCGTGCGGAGAAGCCCCGGCAACAAGCTCGGGCAGTGAGGGGGAATCGTCGGGCATGGGGTACTTTCAGGGCCGGCGCGATGCACGCGCATCTCGCGGGCAATCGGCTTGCCCTGTCTGTTCGTTGAGCGCGCTGCACCCGAACCCGAATGAAGCCCTCCCCTCGCATCGAAGCCCCTCGCATTGAAGACTACGCCCTCATCGGGAACTGCGAGACCGCGGCCCTGGTCGGCCGCAATGGCTCGATCGATTGGGCAGGCATGCCGCGCTTCGACAGCCCGGCCTGCTTTGCAGCGCTGCTCGGTGGGCCGGAACACGGCTGCTGGCTCGTTGCCCCCGTCTCGAACGACACCCGCGTGACACGCCGCTACCGGGGCGACACGCTGATCCTCGAAACGCTCTTCGAGACGCCAGCCGGCTCGGTGTTGCTGATCGACTTCATGAGCCGGCGCGACGGGGCCTGCGACCTGTTTCGCATCGTGCGTGGTGTGCGCGGCACCGTGCCCATGCACACCCGGCTGTGCGTGCGCTTTGACTACGGCGCGGTCGTGCCCTGGGTGGCGCGCCAGGCTGATGGCACCCGCCACTACACCGCCGGCCCCGACCGGCTGGCGCTGGCGGCAAGCGTGGAGCTGCGTGGCGAGAACATGGAGACGATCGGTGACTTCGACGTGTCGGCCGGTGAAGAGGCGTGCTTCACGCTCAGTTGGCAGCTCTCGTTTCAGCCCCCGCTGCCGCCGCCGGATGCACCGGCGACCCTCGCCGAAGTGGAGGCACGGTGGTCGAGCTGGTCGTCTTCATTGCGGTGGGCAGGCGAAGCCTCGCTCGCGGTGCGCCGCTCGCTGCTGACGCTGAAAGCCCTCGCCCACTGGCAGACCGGCGGCATCGTGGCAGCCGCCACCACCTCGCTGCCCGAGAAGATCGGCGGCACACGCAACTGGGACTACCGCTATTGCTGGCTGCGCGATGCCACGCTCACTCTCTACGCCCTGCTCGGTGCGGGCCACGTCGACGAGGCGGAGGCGTGGCGCCGCTGGCTGGTTCGTGCAGCAGCAGGCAGCCCGGCCGATCTGCAGATCATGTACGGCGTGGCAGGCGAACGCCGGCTCGATGAATACGAGCTACCTCACCTGCCCGGCTACGAGGGCTCGTCGCCGGTGCGCATCGGCAACGCCGCGGCCGGGCAGATTCAGCTCGATGTCTACGGCGAGGTGCTGGACGCTCTCTACGTCGCACGCTGCGCCGGGCTCGCCCCCTTCGAGGCCAGCTGGGCGCTCGAATGCGCGCTGGTCGAGCACCTCGAAACCCTCTGGATGCAGCCCGATGAAGGCATCTGGGAGGTGCGCGGCGGGCGGCAGCATTTCACCCACTCGAAGGTGATGGCCTGGGTGGCCTTCGACCGTGCGGTGCGCTCTGCGAAGGAGTTCGGGCTCGACGGGCCGGTGGAGCGTTGGTGTCGGGTGCGAGATGCCATCCATGCGCAGGTCTGCGCCCGGGGCTTCGACGCGAAACGCGGGTCGTTCGTGCAGTCGTATGGCAGCACGGCGCTCGATGCGAGCCTGCTGCTGATTCCGCTGGTCGGCTTTCTCCCGCACACCGACGAGCGCGTGCGCGGCACGCTCGCGGCCATCGAAGGCGGCCTCGTGCGAGACGGCCTGGTGTTGCGCTACGACACCGGACAGACACGAGACGGCCTGCCCAAGGGCGAAGGCGCCTTCCTCGCGTGCAGCTTCTGGCTGGTCGACAACTACATCCTGCAGGAGCGCATGGACGAAGCGCAGGCCTTGTTCGACCAGTTGCTCACCTACCGCAACGATGTCGGCCTGCTTGCCGAGGAATACGACCCCGTGGCGGGGCGCCAGCTGGGCAACTTCCCGCAGGCGTTTTCACACCTCTCGCTCATCAACACGGCCAACAGCCTGGCCAGCCGGCGCGGGCCGGCGCACCTGCGTGCCGAGGGCAGCAGCCAGACGGCAGGCGTGCCTGCCGCGTCGTCGGATCCGCAGCCAAGGGGGCGCAGGTGATCCGGCTGAATCACGCGCTGCGCCCCTCTGCAGGACGAGATCAGAAATCGCGCACGATGACGTGCTCGATGTTCCGCTCCGCCAACGCCGCGACTGTCAGCGCCGGGTTGGCCGCGAGTGCGCCGGGGATCAGTGCGCCGTCGGTCACATATAGGCGGTCGTAGCCGTACACGCGGCCGAACAGGTCGGTGGCGCGACCGAGCGGCACACCGCCCACCGCGTGATAGGTTGCTGCGTCCGAGAAGAGCTTGCCGCTGAACAAATCGTTGCGGTACTGGGTGCCATTTGCCTGGTTGACCTTGTCGAAGATGAACCGGGCGCTCGCAACCGCAGGGGCGTTCTGGTCGCGCCAGTCGAGCACAGCCTCGTCTGTCGAGCTGTTGTAGGTGAAGCTGCCAGTCTCAGGGTTGACCGGCATGACGATGTTCATGCTGATGCCCGACTCGAACGGGAACGTCAGCGGCAAGTGCATCGAGAAGAGCGGTTTGCCGTTCTGGTCGCGTGTCTTGATGCCCGATGCCGGAACGATGGACTGCGTGGTGCCGACCGGGTTGTCTGGCGTGTTCTGACGTGCCACGAAGATGTCGCCGTTGGCACTCCAGCGGGTGCCAACGTGCGCGTTGAGGCGCGGCAGGGTGCCCGTTTGCCGTGCCCGCACCAGCATTTCCGTGCTTCCGATGCTGCCCGCTGAAAGAAAGAGGTAGTCGCATGCGATCTGGTAGCGACGCAGGATGTTGCCCGACAGGTCGATCTCTTCGGCGGTCACGATGTAGCTGCGGTCGAGCGCACGTTCAATCTTCTTGACCGACGTCATCGCGCGGACGGTCAGCTTGCCTGTGCCCATGGCCTCTGCGATGTAGTTCTTGTCCAGGCTGTTCTTGCCGTAGTTGTTTCCGAAGCCCCCTTCCCCACCCAGTGCAGAGCGGGGCACGGTGCCGGCTTCTTCTTTCTCCATGTAGGCGTAGTCGTAGCCCGAGGGCAGTAGCTCGGTCGCATAGCCGGCCTTGGCAAAATTGGCCCGCGAGGTACGTGCGTACTGGTGGAAGGCGCTGCTCTCGAAGTACGCCGGTCGGATCGTGTTCAGCTTGAGCTTCGTGCTGGCGCGAGGGTAGTGGCGCCTCAGAAAGTCGTCCACGTTGAAGCCCAGCGGCATGATGCCGGAGAGCACCTCGCGCAAGGGTGTGATCAGCATCGCGATGTTGACGAGCGAGCCGCCGCCCACGCCGCGGCCGAGATAGACGTCCATGCCCGGGTAGCGCTTGAGAGCCAGCACACCTGCGCCGTAGGGCACCGGTCGCGTGGTCGGTTGGCCGTTGAAGCTCGTCACCACGGCTGCTGCTTGCGTCGAGAACCACATGGCGCGGTCGTCGGGCGCAGCATTGCCGCAGAAGATCTTGCCGTCTGGGCCGGGTGTGTTCCAGAGTCGGCCCATCTCCAGCATCGTCACCGGTATGCCGCGCTCGGTCAGGCGCAGGGCGGTAACGGCGCCGCCATACCCGCTGCCCACCACCAGCACGCGCACCTTTTCGCGAGTGGATTGCGCCAGTGACGACTGCGCGACGGCGGCCCCCAGGCCGCCGGCCGCAATCGCGCGGCCAGCCACGCCCACGCCCGAAACAGTATTGAGGCCCATGAGCGAGGCTGCGCCCAGGATGCGCCGACCGAAGGCGCGACGGTTCTCTTTCATTCTGCTTGTCTCCATCGTTGTGGTTCAGGGATGGAGACATGCTAGGAAGCAGCTTGAGCCGGATATATGGCCGCCCTGACCAAATGATTCACCGACCGCGGGCGGGAATACCCGCATATCGCGTGTATCGATCCGGCGGCGGTCTAAACGACACCCCGGGGGCGGGCGCGCCATTCAACCGGTGTCATACGGGTCCAACGCCTGAAAGCGCGGTGGAAGCTCGCGGCGCAAGAGAAGCCCAACGCGTCGGCCACTTGTTGAATCGACAATTCGCGGTTTGCCAATAGGCGCTCTGCCGCCACGTGTTGGCACTGCTGGCTGAGGTCGGCATAACTGAGTCCCATTGCGGCCAGCTGCCGCCGCAGGCTGCGATCGTTGAGTCGGAGTTGTGCTGCAACCTCCTGTATCGACGGCTGGCGCGGGTAGGCACCCAGCAGAATGCGCCGCACGCGCTCGGCCAGATTCGGCCCGACGCACTGAGCGGCCAGCGCCGATTCGGCTGCGGCGGTGGCGCCTGCGTAGGCCACGGGATCGTGCGTCTGCAGCGGGGCGTCCAGCATGCGGGCGTCGAACTCGATCACGCAGTGCGGCTGGTCGAACTGCATGTGTGGCCCGAAGGTCGCCACATAGCGGGGCAGGTTCGCGGCATCGGGTTGCGGCATCGGCAATGCGACCGAATGGATGTCGTTCGAAGTGAGTCTCGCGAAGCGCAGCATCTGCATGGCGCTCGTGGCAACCCAGTCGGTGCGGCAGTGGCCACTGCGGCCATGCGCCACGACGGGCTTCACCCATATCTGCGCGCTGCCCCGGCTTTCGCGTAGCTCCAGTTCTGCACGTTCGAGAAAGAGCGGCGCGAAACGGTGGATGTCGGCCATGACCTGGCGCAACGTGGGAGACACAAGCGTGACCTGCATGAGCGCGACGTAGCGCATCAGACCCTTGCTCTTGCCAGCGACCAGCCCGAAGCAAGGGTCGCCGGTGAGCTCGAGCGCGCCTGCCATCAGTTCATCGAACAACTCCACCGGCAGCCAGGGGCCGTGATCGTCGAGTGCGCTTGGGTCCTGCAGCCCGCAGCGCAAGAGTGCCGGTGCCGGGTCGAAGCCCTCAACTTCGAGGACATAAGCGAGCGTTCTGAAGTTGACGGGAGAGACCTGCATGCGGGCACCCACCTTATGCGCGCCGGATGCGGTGCGGGGCGCGCAGTTTTTCACGATTGGCCAGGTTCGCCAATGCCGTTGATCGCCTTGTGGCGTGTCGATGGCGTTGCATGCGTAACCCAGCGTCTTGTCGTGTTCTGTGACTCAGAACGCGCATTCCTTTGCACGGGTTTGAGCGAGCCTGTCGCGGACGCTCCGCGCTGACCGCAGAATCAGCGAACTTCGCAAAGACTCGCATCCTCGATGCCCCCCACCCTTCCCCACCCGCTGCCCACCTACGCAGCCGAGGCGCAATGAGCCGCCTCACGCAGGCCTGGGAGCGTGTGCTGAATGTTCTGGCCGCCACGCCAGGTATCGGCGTGCTGTTGCTGGCCATGCGCAACTACATCCTTCACCAGAGCGCCAACCAGGCGGGCAGCATGGCGTTCTCGTCGGTGCTGGCCATGTTTCCGCTCTTGTTGTTGCTCTCGGCCGCAGCCGCTTTCGTGGGGCAACCTGGGGATGCCGCCGCGCTCGCGAGCCGGGTCGTGGGGTATGCGCCACCGGTGGTGCGAGACGCCATGCAGCCGGTGATCGACGAGGTGCTTTCGCACCGCAGCCAGGCGCTGCTGACGATCGGGCTGATCGTCACCTTGTGGACGGCGTCGTCGGGCATGCAGGCCGTGCGCACCGCCTTGAACCGGGCGTACGGCGTCGACCGCGGCCTGCCGTTCTGGAAGGCGCGGATCAAGGTCACCTTGTTCACCGTGGTCGTGGGCGCGAGCGTGTTGGCCGTGTTCAGTTCGGTCATCGTGATGCCCTACCTGTGGAGCCTTCTGGAATCGAGCACAGGCATGGGGCGCGAGACGTTCTGGCTTCAGAACGGCGTGCGTTACGGCCTAGCCTTTGTGGTGCTGACCGCGCTCTACGCGCTGCTGTACGGCTGGCTGCCCGACGTCGCGCAGCGCCTGAAAACCGTGATCCCGGGCGCGGTGATCGGGGCCTTGCTCTGGGTGGTGGCGGCCGCCACGCTGTCGTACACGCTGCGCAGCACCGGAAAGCTGGCCCTCGTCTACGGCAGCTTTGCCGGCGTGGTGGCGACGCTCGTGTTCCTGTACGTCAGCGCAACCACGCTGATCTTCGGTGCCGAGGTGAACGCCGTGCTTCGCGAGAAGCTGCAGGCACCGCCCGGGCCTGTCGGCACCCCGCCTCCCGACCCGTAGGACGGGCGCCAATTCTTCACCACACACGGCTCATGCGGCGCACCTCGCCCTAGTCTGCTGATGCATCGCGGCATTTCGCTGCGTTCTCAACTGAGGTACCGACATGCACACATCAGCCAGCACCACGCCAGCCCGCAAGAAGACGACCGCACGCCCGAGCAGGGGCCCCGATGCGATCACGCTCCTGAAGACCGACCACAAGGAGGTCAAGGCCCTGTTCAAGGCCTACGACAAGCTCGTGAAGTCGAATGGCAGCGACGCCAAGAAGCAAGCCGTTGCACAGGAGATCTGTGACGCGCTCACCGCCCACGCCACCGTCGAAGAAGAGCTCTTCTACCCCGCCGCCCGCGGCGCCTTGGCCGAAGGCGACCTCGTGGACGAGGCGACCGTGGAGCACGCGAGCGCCAAGGACCTGATCGCGCAGCTCGAAAGCATGGTGCCCGGCGAAGATTTCTACGACGCCAAGGTGAAGGTGCTCGGCGAGTACATCGACCACCACGTGAAGGAAGAAGAAGGCGAGATGTTCCCCAAGATCCGCAAGTCTGACATCGACCTGAAGGCGCTCGGCGCGCAGATGAAGTCGCGCAAGGAGGAGTTGCTGGGCGCACTCGCGCACTGAGCGCGGTGACGCCGGCGGATCGGCCCTGTCACGCGCCGACGGCGGCGCCGTTGTCCCACCTTGGAATGCGCCCTTGTCCTACAAGCAGGCCGATTCGCCGTTCTATGGTGAGGCGCTACCCCACTCTTGCGTCTCGCCATGCACCACGCCGAAACCCACCGCTCCCGAGGCCCATTTGTCGCTGCGGCGCTGCTTGCGGTGGTCGGGCTCGCACTTCTTCTGGGCGGGGCCTGGCTCTTGTCGCTGGGGGGCTCGTGGTATTACGTGGCCGCGGGTGCTGCGCTGCTGATCGCCGCGGCGCTGCTCTGGCGCCGCTCGGCCCTGGGGCTGTGGCTCTACGCGGGCACCGCGGCGGGCACGCTGGCCTGGGCGCTGTGGGAGGTGGGCCTGGACTGGTGGCCGCTCGCGGCGCGGTTCGACGTGTTCTTCATCCTTGGTCTGCTGCTCTTGCTGCCGTGGGTGACCCGTTCTCTCGCGCCCGTGGCATCGCCCTCTCTCAGGCGCGGGGGCCTGTCGATCTGCGCCGTGCTGGCCGTGTTTGCGCTCGTGGCCGTGGCCTCTTGGCTGCGCGACCCGCACGACATTGATGGCGGCCTGCCGCCGTCTCAGGGTGACCTCGTGGCGCAAGGCGATGCGACGCTGGGCGTGCCGCCCGGTGAATGGCACGCGTACGGGCGCACAGGCCACGGCCAGCGTTACTCGCCGCTTGGGCAGATCACGGTGAGCAACGTCGACCAGTTGAAGGAGGCCTGGCACTTCCACACCGGCGACGTGCGCGGCCGCGACGGCGACCCGGTGGAGACGACTTACGAAGTCACGCCCCTGAAGGTGGGCAACCGCCTGTACCTGTGCACGCCGCACCAGTCGGTGATCGCGCTCGATGCCACGACTGGCAAGCAGGCCTGGCGCCGTGACATCGAATTGAAGAACGCCCTGGCCTTGCAGCACCTGACCTGCCGCGGCCTGTCTTACCAGGCCGCGCCGCCATCGGGTGCAGCGGCCGGGGCCAACCAAGGCTGCGCCGCCAAGCTGTTCATGCCCACGGCCGATGGCCGCTTGCTGGCGCTGAACCCCGAGTCCGGTGCGCCCTGCACCGGCTTCGGCGGCGGCAAGGGCGAGATCGACCTGTGGGCGAACATGCCCAACGTGCGGCCGGGCTCTTACTACTCGACATCGCCGGTGGTGGTCACGGCCAAGCTGGTGATCGTGGGCGGCACGGTGCTGGACAACCTCTCCACGCAGGAGCAGTCGGGCGTGATCCGCGCGTTCGATATCGAAACCGGCGCGCTCGTGTGGAACTGGGACTCCGGCAACCCGGACGCCACCGAGCCGATCGCAGCCGGCCAGCACTACACCGTGAACTCGCCCAACAGCTGGTCGATCTCGAGCGTCGACGAAGAACTGGGGCTTGTGTACGTGCCGATGGGCAACCAGCCCCCCGACCAGTGGGGCGGCAAGCGCAGCCCGGCGGTGGAGAAATATTCTTCGTCGGTGGTGGCACTCGAACTCGGTACGGGCCGGGTGAGGTGGGTGTTCCAGACGGTTCACCACGACCTGTGGGATTACGACGTGCCGTCGCAACCGACCTTGGTGGACCTGCGCGTGGGCGGCGAGAAGGTGCCGGCGCTGGTGCAGCCCACCAAGCAGGGCGAGCTCTTCGTGCTCGACCGGCGCACTGGCAAGCCGGTGGTGCCCGTGAGCGAGATCGCGGCGCCGCAAGGGGCGGCCGAAGGCGACCACACGGCGCCCACGCAGCCCCGCTCGGCGCTGTCGTTTGCGCCGCCGCCGCTGAGTGGCCGAGACATGTGGGGGGCCACGATGTTCGACCAGCTCGCGTGCCGGATCGCCTTCCACCGTTTGCGCTACGAGGGCCGCTTCACGCCGCCTTCCGTGCAGGGCTCGCTCATCTACCCCGGCAACTTCGGCGTCTTCAACTGGGGCGGCGTGGCGGTCGACCCGCGACGCGGCATTGCCTTCACCACGCCCACCTACCTGGCGTTCGTATCGCGACTGGTGCCCCGCCCCGACGACCATTCGCTCATGGTGCAAGACGAACCGCCCAAAGGCCCGCTGCCCGCCCTCAACGAGAACTTCGGTGCGCCGTTCGCGGCCAAGATGAACCCGTTTCTTTCGCCGCTGGGCATCCCGTGCCAGGCGCCTCCGTGGGGCTATGTGGCCGGTGTCGAACTGGCCACCGGCAAGGTCGCATGGAAGCACCGCAATGGCACGGTGCGTGACCTCTCGCCCGTGCCGGTGCCGTTCAAGATGGGAGTGCCCAACCTCGGCGGGCCGATCGTCACGGCCGGTGGCGTGGCGTTCCTCTCGGGCTCGATGGACAACTACGTGCGCGCCTACGACGTGAGCAACGGCCGGCAGGTGTGGGAGGGCCGGTTGCCCGCGGGCGGCCAGGCCACGCCGATGACCTACATCGGGGCCGACGAGCGCCAGTACCTGCTGGTGGTGGCCGGCGGGCACGGTTCCACCCACACGAAAGCGGGCGATTCGGTCATTGCCTACGCGCTGCCGGCGCGCTGATCGGCACCGCCGCAAGACATGTCTGCCCACCTGCGCAAGTGGCTCGACCAGCTCGGCGACGTCTTCTGGCTCGTGCCCGCCCTGCTCACGCTCCTGGGCATCGGCGCGGCAGTCGGCCTGGTGAACCTCGACCGAAGCGGCACCCTGCCCTCCTGGGTGCTCGACAGCGAGTGGGTCTATAGCGGCGGAGGCACAGGCGCACGCACGCTGCTGGGTGCCGTGGCCTCGTCGACCATCGGTGTGGCCGGCACGGTGTTCTCGATCACCATCGCAGCCCTGTCGCTGGCGGCCGGCCAGATGGGGCCGCGGCTGTTGCGCAACTTCACGCGCGACCGCGGAGTCCAGGCCACGCTGGGGGTCTTCATTGGCACCTTCTCGTATGCCCTGATGGTGTTGCGAAGCGTGCGCACCGAAGAAGAAGGCCCGTTCACGCCGCACCTTTCGCTCTCGGTCGGCCTGCTGCTGGCCTTCGTGTGCGTGGGCATGCTGGTCTACTTTGTGGGCCACATGGCGAGCCGGATCAATGTCGACACGGTGATCGAGCTGGTGAGCGGCGACATGCGCGCCGCCCACGCCCGGCTGACCACCGACGCCCCCGGCCTGCCGACCCCGCACGCGGCCTACTGGCGTGGCGCCACGGTCATCACCGGCGAACGCAGCGGCTACCTCCAGCAGCTGGGGGCCGAGGCCCTGGCCGACTGGGCGCACGCCCACCACACCGCGATCCGCCTGCTCGTGCGCCCCGGCGATGCCGTCTTCCCGGGGGCACCGATCGCGTTGCTGACCGTGCCGGCCGAGGGTGCCGATGCGGCCATCCGCACCGCCACCGCGCTGGGCAGCACGCGCACCAGCTCCGACGACATCGAGTTCGCGCTGCGGCAACTGGTCGAAGTGGCCGTGCGCGCGCTGTCGCCGGGCATCAACGACCCGCACACCGCGATCAGCGTGCTCGACCGCCTCGGCATCGCCCTGTGCGAGATGGCGCCCAAGCACCTGCCCACCGGCGTGCATGAGCGCGAGGGCCGCGTGGTCCTGGTGGCGCCGAATGTCGACTACGACGGCATCGTGGACGCCATGTTCCACATGATTCGCCAGAACGGCCGCCGCAGCGCCGCGGTCTTGATCCGCATGCTGGAGGTGATGACCTCGGTCGTCAGTTGCGAGCGCGATGCGCAGCGCGGTGGCTCGCTGCAGCGCCATGCCGATCTGGTGTTGTGCGAGGGCATGCAGAATCTGGCCGTTCCTGGCGACCTGGAAGACCTGCGCCGCCGCCATGCCGCGTTCGAGCGCACGCGGCTCATCGGCGCGAGCGCGGCGCTTCTGTCGACGTAGTCACCCCCCCATACCCGTCCATGTTCGAGATCGCCTCTGCCTGCCTTGTTCTCACGGCGGTACTCGCCTACCTGAACCATCGCTTCGTCGGCCTGCCCATCACCATCGGCGTGATGATGGCGGCCATGCTGATGTCGCTTGCGCTCGTGGCGCTCGACTCGCTCGGCATCAGCCACGACCTGCGGGCGTACGAAGAATCGCTGCTTCGATCCATCGATTTCTCAAGCGTTCTGATGCAGGGGATGCTTTCTCTGCTGCTGTTCGCGGGGGCCCTGCATGTCGACCTGAGGGAGCTGCGAACCTATCACTGGCAGGTGGGGCTTCTGGCGGTCGTCGGGACAACGGCGTCGACGCTCGCCGTCGGCCTGGGCACGTGGTTCGTCTTGCCGTGGGTGGGGCTCGAACTGCCGCTGCTTCACTGCCTGCTGTTCGGTGCGTTGATCTCGCCCACCGACCCGATTGCCGTGATGGGCATCCTGAAAACTGCGGGGGCCCCCAAGCATCTCGAACTGGTGATCGCGGGCGAGTCGCTGTTCAACGATGGGGTCGGTGTCGTGATCTTTTCTCTGCTGCTGGGCGTGCTGGCCAGTGGCCACGCGCCGACCACGCCCGAGGTGTTCAGCGTCTTGCTGCGCGAGGCGGGCGGCGGCATTGCCTTCGGCCTGGCGCTGGGCTACGTCACGTTCCGCATGCTGCGCAGCATCGACCAGTACCAGGTCGAGGTGTTGTTGACCCTGGCGGCGGTGATGGGCGGCTACGCCGTCGCCAACCGGCTCCATGTGTCCGGCCCGCTTGCGATGGTGGTGGCCGGTCTCATGATCGGCAATGGCGGCCGGTCGCTGGCCATGTCGGACACCACCCGGCGCTATGTGGATCTGTTCTGGCAGTTGATCGACGAGATCCTGAACGCAGTTCTGTTCGTGTTGATGGGCATGGAGGTGCTGCTCATCAGCTTCTCGCTGAGCATCTTCGCGGCGGCGGCCGTGTCGATTGCCGTCACGCTGGGCGTGCGCGCTCTCACGGTCGGCCTGCCCATCGGCGCCATGCCGGCTCTGTTCAGGCTCCCGAAGGGTTCAGGCTGGGTGTTGACCTGGGGCGGCCTGCGGGGCGGCATCTCGGTGGCGCTCGCACTCTCGCTGCCACCCAGCGCGCATCGCGACACGATCCTCGCCATCACCTACTGCGTGGTCGCGTTCTCGATTCTTGGGCAAGGGCTGACCATGGGGCGGGTGGTCAAGCGCTTCATCAAGTGTTGACGCGCGCCACCACCTCGCCTGCCTGTGGTGCTTGCCGAGACCGCCGCAAGGTCGCCAAGGCCGCGCTCGATCACACCCCGATGTAGCGCTGCCACAGCGAGGGGTCGGCTGCCAGGTCTGCCGATGCGCCCTGCCACACCACCTGCCCGCGCTCGATGATGGTGTGGTGGTCGGCCAGCTTCACCAGGCGCTGCACGTACTTGTCGATCACGAGGATGGTCTGGCCCTGGGCGCGCAGCTGCGCCAGGCAGCGCCAGATCTCTTCGCGGATGCGCGGGGCCAGGCCCTCGGTGGCTTCGTCGAGGATCAAGAGATACGGGTTGGTCATCAGGGCGCGCCCGATGGCAAGCATTTGCTGCTCGCCGCCTGAGAGCTGGTTGCCCATGTTGGAAAGGCGCTGCGCCAGCCCCGGGAACAGCGCCACCACGCGATCGAGCGTCCACGGGGTTTCGCTCGCGTTGCGTTGAGCGGCGAAGGCCAGCAGGTTCTCCTTGACCGACAGGTTCGGGAAGATCTGCCGCCCCTCGGGCACGACCGCCAGCCCCATGCGCGCGATGCGGTCCGGGGCCAGCGTCTCGATGCGTTCACCGCGAAAGCGCACCTGGCCTGCCCGCGCCTTGGTCAAGCCGAGCAGCGCGCGCACGGTGGTCGTCTTGCCCATGCCGTTGCGCCCGAGCAGCGTCGCGACCTCGCCCTGGCGAATGCTCAGGCCGATGCCGAACAGCACCTGGCTGCTGCCGTAGGCGGCCTCGAGCCCATCGACCTCGATCAGCGCTGCGCTCACAGGGCGTGCTCCGCGTCGTCGCCGATGTAGGCGCGCCGGACCTCGGGGTGCTGGCGGATCTCGTCGGCCGTGCCGGTGGCGATGATCTTGCCGAAGACCAGGGTGGACACCCGATCGGCGAGCCTGAAGACGGCGTCCATGTCGTGCTCGACCAGCAGCATCGTGACCTTGCCTCGCAGGCCTTGCAGCAGCGCCACCATGCGCTCGGATTCGTCGGGCCCCATGCCGGCCATGGGTTCGTCGAGCAGCAGCAGCCTGGGTTCCAGCGCGAGCGAGAGGCCCACTTCGAGCTGCCGTTGTTCGCCGTGCGACAGCGCACCGGCCAGGCGTAGCAGCTGCGCCCCCAAACCCACGCGCCCGGCCACTTCGGCAGCGGCCTCGTAGCGCGCGCGCTCGGCACGCGCGGGCCGCCAGAAGCGAAAGCTGCTGCCATCGCGCGATTGCACGGCGAGCGCCAGGTTGTCGAGCACCGTCAATCGCTTGAACACGCTCGTGATCTGGTACGAGCGCACCAGGCCACGGTGAACACGGGCATGCATGGGTGCCGTGGTCACGTCATGCCCATCGAAATGGATGCGCCCGGCGTCGGGCGTGAGCGTGCCCGCAAGCTGGTGGATCAGCGTTGTCTTGCCTGCGCCGTTGGGGCCGATCAACGCGTGCAGTTCACCGTTGCGTACCGACAGGCTGGCGTGGTCGGTGGCCACGAGGCCACCGAAGCGCTTGACCAACTGGTCGGTGCGCAGCAAATCGCTGGGGCTCGTGCTTGCGGTCATGCTGCTACCTTCCGGCGCAGCAGGCTCACGAGCCCGTTGGGTGCCAGCAGCACCACGGCCAGCAGCACGGCACCCAGGCCGAACTGCCAGTGGATGGTGTAACCCAGCAGCAATTCTTCAAGCAGCAGGAACACCGCCGCACCGACGAGGCCGCCGTAGAGATAGCCCACGCCCCCCAGGATCACCATCACCATCAACATGCCCGACTGGCTCCACTGCATCATCGCGGGGCTGACGAAGCTGGCCTGGTTGGCCAGCAGAGCTCCCGCCAGGCCGCCGATCGCGCCTGCGATGGTGAAGGCGATCAGCTTGTAGCGAAAGACGGCGAAGCCGAGCGCCGCCATGCGTGTCTCGTTCTCGCGGATGCCCTGCAGCACATGGCCGAAGCGGGCGTTGAGAAGGCGCGCGATGGCAAGGAAAGCCAGCGCGGCGATGGCCAGCACAACGTAATAGAACTGCGTGTCGTCCGCCAGGTTCACGCCCAGGCCGAGCTGCGAGCGCGACGCGAGCGACAGGCCGTCTTCGCCGCCCCATGTCTTGAGCGAGACCATCAGGTAGAAGAGCATTTGCGCGAAGGCGAGCGTGATCATGATGAAGTACACGCCCTGCGTGCGCAGGCTCACGAGGCCGATCAGGCACGCGAAGACCCCTCCCACCACGAACGCTGCCGGCCACGCCAGCCAGGCCGACGCCACGCCGCCCTGCATGAGGATGCCCACGGTGTAGGCCCCCATGCCCACGAATGCGGCATGGCCGAAGCTCACCATGCCGCCGAACCCGAGGATCAGGTTCAGGCTCGTGGCCGCCAGCGCGAAGATCAGGATGCGGCTCGCCACGCCGATGTAGAAGCCTTCGTCGAACGCGTTCAGTACGGGTGGCAGCGCGGCCAGCAGCACCAGCAGCGGGAGCGCGATGCGCAGATCGAGTCGGTGGTCGAGCAGGCTTGTATGCGGGTTCTGGATCGAAGAGGTCATGTCAGGCGTGAGTCGGGAACAGGCCGCGCGGCTTCCAGAACAGCACGCCGGCCATCAGCACGTAGATCAGGATCGAGGCCACGGCGGGGCCGGCCGAGGCGGCAGCCGCCGGGCCGAGCAACTTGCCGAAGACGAGCGGCACCAGCGTGCGCCCGGCGGTGTCGACCAGGCCGACCAGCAGGGCCCCGAGCAACGCGCCGCGCACGGAGCCGATGCCGCCGATCACGATCACCACGAAGGCCAGGATCAGGATGCTCTCGCCCATGCCCACCTGCACGGCCAGCAGCGGGCCGAGCATGCCGCCGGCCAGTGCGCACAGCGCCGCACCGATGGCGAAGATGGCGGTGAAGAGCCGCTTCACGTTGGTGCCCATGGCCTGAGCCATCTCGCGGTTGGAGGCACCCGCCCTCACCTGCATGCCCATGCGGGTTCGCGTGACGAGCAGGTAGAGCAGCACCGCCACGGCGAGGCCCACGGCGATGATGAAGAGGCGGTACGCCGGGTAGCTGAACCCGGGCAGCAGCTCCACCGGCCCCGCAAGTGCCGCCGGCATGGCCATGGGCACCGGCTGCGAGCCCCACACCATGCGGACGCCTTCGTTGGCCATCAGCAAGATGGCGAACGTGCCGAGCACCTGCGCGAGATGATCGCGCTCGTACAGGCGGCGCAGCACCGTCATTTCGAGCAGCACGCCGATCAGCGCCGTGGCCGCGACGCCGCCCGCCAGGCCGACCCAGAACGAGCCGGATGCGCCCGCGATGCTTGCGATCAGGTAGGCGCCCACCATGTACAGCGAGCCGTGCGCCAGGTTGATCATGTCCATGATGCCGAACACGAGCGTGAGCCCGGCCGCCAGCAGGAACAGCATCAACCCGAACTGCAGGCCGTTGAGCAACTGCTCAACGACGAGGATGCCGGTCATGCGCGCGTCACTGCGTGTCGGCGGGCATCTTGCATTCGCTGGCGTAGGCGTCGGCGTGGTTCTCGAACACCTTGCCCACCAGCTTGTTGGTGACGCGGCCCTGGCCGTCCTTCACCACCTCGCGCAGGTAGTAGTCCTGCACCGGGAAGTGATTGGTGTTGAACTTGAACGCGCCGCGCACGGATTCGAACCTGGCGGCTTCGAGCGCCTTGCGCACCGCGGCCTTGTCTTCGATCTTGCCGCCGACCGCCTTGACGGCGCTGTCGATCAGGCGTGCCGCGTCGTAACCCTGCGCCGCATAGAGTGTGGGCAGGCGGCCGTATTCCTTCTGGAAATCGGCCACGAAGCGCTTGTTGGCCGCGTTGTCCATGTCGTGCGCCCATTGCGAGCTGTTGAAGATGCCCAGCATGGGCTCGCCCACGGCGCGGATCACGTCTTCGTCGGCCGAGAAGCCGGGCGCGTAGAGCTTCATCTCCTTGTTGAGGCCGCTGCCGGTGAACTGCTTGATGAAGTTGATGCCCAGGCCACCGGGCAAGAAGATGTACACCGCATCGGCGCCCGAGGCGCGGATCTGCGACAGCTCGGGGCCGTAGTCGAGCTGGTTGAGCGGTGTGTAGGTCTCGAGCGCGACCTCGCCCTTGTAGAAGCGCTTGAAGCCTGCGAGCGCATCCTTGCCGGCCGGGTAGTTGGGGGCGAGCAGCGCCACCTTCTTCACGCCGCGCGCCTGCACGGTCTTGCCCACGGCCTCGTGCATGTTGTCGTTCTGGTACGAGGCGCTGAAGAAGTACGGGTTGCACTGCGCGCCCGCCAGTTGCGACGGCCCGGCGTTGGCGCTGATGTAGAACGTGCGCGCCTGGAACACCGGCGGCGCCACGGCCAGCATGATGTTCGAGAACACGATGCCGGTCATGAAGTCGACCTTGTCGCGCTTGAGCAGCCGCTCGGCGGTTTGCTTGGCGGCGTCGGGGCTCATCTGGTCGTCGGCCACGATCACCTCGGCCGGCAGGCCACCGAGCGCGCCGGCCGAATGCTTGACCGCGAGCTGGAAGCCATCACGGATGTCGATGCCCAGGCCCGAACCGGCGCCCGACAGCGTGCTCAGCAGACCGACCTTGACCTTGTCGGCCGCCGTGGCCGGGATGGCCAGCAACGTGGCGGCCGCCAGGGCGACAAGGCGAACGGACATGCCGCGGACGGCCGGGATTTGCTTGCTCATGGGTGCTTTCGTAGGGGTGCGAATGGAGGGGGCTGAGGGGGCGCATGCGGTCTGAAGCGCTGGCAGGTGCAGCGGGCAACGCGTCTTGTGGTGCGGCGATGTTGTAACCGGCCGCTGTGTTCATGTCATCCGTAGGAGTCCTATGCTTGCGCGACGTGACATGCACGAGGCGCGCCAGCCCGCGCAGGAATGTCGGTTGCTGCATGTGCAGACCCACCCACCGCATGAAGGAGACGTCGATGCCCGCAGCCCTCACACCCGCGGCCGAGCTGGCCAAGCATGCCAAGACACCCTTCCCTGGCGCCTCGGCTGAATACGACGCTGCCCGGCAGCGGCTTTTACAAGAAGAGATCGAGTTCCGACGGCACATGACGCGGCTTGTCGAGCAGCGCATGGCGCTCCCGCCGGGCCCGGTGATCGCCAAGGACTACCGGTTCAAGGACGAGCAAGGCTTCGACTGCAAGCTGATCGACCTGTTCGGCGACAAGGCAACGCTCGTCACCTACTACTGGATGTACGGCCCCGAGCGCGAGCGCCCCTGCCCCATGTGCACCAACTGGCTGGCAGCCGTGAACGGCAATGCGGCCGACATCAAGCAGCGCGTGGCGCTCAAGATCCTCAGCCGCTCGCCGGTGGGGCGGCAATACGCCTTTGCCCAGGAGCGCGGCTGGCGCGATCTCAACTTCGTGCAGACCGTGGGCGACGACTACGCAAATGACCTCGGGCTGCTGCAGCCCGATGGCGAGTACCCGGCGCTCACCATCTACAAGCGCGACGGCGAGCAGGTGCGGCTTTTCTGGGCCAGCGAGATGACCAAGGACATGGCCGACCCGGGCCAGGACCCGCGCGACGCCCCGGACATCGCCTCGCTGTGGTCCATCCTCGACCTCACACCCGAGGGGCGAGGCACGGGTTGGTACCCCAAGCTGCAGTACTGAGTCACTCCTCGCGCAGTTCGACGAACCGGCCCTTGGTGTCGTAGGTGCAGCTGAAGCTGCGCATCCCTTCCGTCCCGAGGTCAGCCGTGCCGTCGATCCGGGTGCCGCTGCTCGACCCCACGGGCTTCTTCGTCTTCACGTAGTTGGGCTTGACCGAGTACTTGCCCGAAGCCTCGCCTCGGCAGTACGCCGGCATGTTGCCCTTGCTGATCACCTCGCCACTGCCTATGGCGGCGGGCGCGGCAGGCGCTGCCGTGGTGGCCGCTGAGGAGCCCACGTTGGTCAGCGTGCAAATGCCATTCGCCTTGCCCGGCCCGGTGTACGAAAGGGAGGGCGAACCGTCGGGGTTGATGCTGATCGAAACGACGGTGCCGCTGCCTGCCGCTTCGTAGTAGTTGTCGTTGACGCGCTTGAGCTTCGCTTCCTTGCCATTGATGTACACGGGCCCGCCCTGGTCGGCATGGACCTGGATCTTTCCCGGGCAGGTGGCATTGAGCATCGGGATGGCGGCATGAGCACCGCCCCCAACCATGCCGATCACGAGTGCGAGGCTGGCAACGCGAATGTGACACATGAGATCTCCTTGGTGGGCCGGCGCAGCGTACGTGACACGCCCGTGCGCCGATATAGCACGAAGGTGTGCGCGTGAGAATGTCGGTGGCCGCCACTTGCGGCCAACCGATGGCGCGCAGCGCCAGCAGGGAAATCAGAGCCGCTCGACGATCGTCACGTTGGCCAGGCCGCCGCCCTCGCACATGGTCTGCAGGCCATAGCGCCCCCCGCGCTGTTGCAAGGCGTGAATCAGCGTGGTCATGAGCTTGGTGCCGGTCCCGCCCAGCGGGTGGCCGAGCGCGATGGCGCCGCCGTTCACGTTCAGGCGGGCCGGGTCGGCGCCCAGCGCCTGCAGCCAGGCCAGTGGCACCGAGGCAAAGGCCTCGTTCACCTCGTACAGATCGATGTCGGCGATCTTCATGCCGGCCTTGGCGAGCGCGCGCTGCGTGGCGGGAATGGGCGCTTCGAGCATCACCACCGGGTCGTGGCCGAGCACGCTCATGTGATGGATGCGCGCGAGCGGCTTCACGCCCAGGGTCTTCAGCCCGCGCTCGTTGACCACCAGCACACCCGAGGCGCCGTCGCAGATCTGCGAGGCGCTGGCGGCGGTGAGCCGGCCGCCCTGGTCGTTGATGAGCTTCACATCGGCAAACCCGGCGCGGGAGACGTTGAAGCGGATGCCTTCATCGACCGTGTGCGCCTCGTTCAAGTCGCCCTGCTCTGCACTGCGCGCAGGCACCGGCACCACCTCGTCCTTGAAGTGGCCGGCCTTCGTGGCGGCGATGCCGCGCAGGTGGCTCTCGTGGGCGTAGTCGTCCATCGCCTCGCGCGTGAAGCCGTACTTGGCCGCGATCATCTCCGCGCCGACGAACTGGCTGAAGTCCACGCCGGGGTAGCGCTTCTTCATGCCTTCGCTCACGTAGAAGCCCAGTCCGTTCTTGGCCGGCAGCGTCATGGGCATGCCCATGGGCACGCGGGTCATGCTTTCCACGCCGGCGGCGATTACCGCGTCCATGCTGCCCGACATCACCGCCTGCGCGGCAAAGTGCAGCGCCTGCTGCGACGAGCCGCACTGCCGGTCGACCGAGGTGCCCGGCACCGACTCGGGCAGCGACGACGACAGGATCGCGTTGCGCGCCACGTTGGCCGCCTGCTCGCCGGCCTGGCCCACGCAGCCCATGATCACGTCGTCGATGGCGGCGGGGTCGATGCCGCTGCGCGCAACCAGCGCGTCGAGCACTTGCGCTGCCAGGTCGGCGGGGTGCCAGCCCGAAAGCCGCCCGTTGCGGCGGCCACCGGCGGTGCGTGCGGCGGCGACGATGAATGCTTTTGCCATGCGGAGTTTCCTTGTCGGTTCGTAGCGGGCGCGAGGCGAGAGCCGCACGCGCGCGCCGCTTGATTGCCAGCGGGTGAGCCATCAACTCCCCGCCCAGCGCAGCGTACTCCGCCGGATCTCCACGCCGCTTAGGGAATGGCACCAATGCGGTGATGGCATCGATGTTGGCCCGCGCGCCGAGCGCTTACACGCCGGTGTCACTTTGCGCGCAAAAGATGGCCGCTCCTGACCTCGCATTCAGGCAGGACCCACCGCGCGTTGCATCGGGCCATGGGCTCTCGCAACGCCCCCTCTACCGTCGGAACAAGCAACCACCATGACAACCTCACGACGCAAATTCATCAAGAGTGCCGCCCAGGGCGGCATGTCGGCCGCCGCGCTGACCGCCTTTCCACCCAGCATCCAGAAGGCGCTGGCCATCCCTGCCCATCACGAAACCGGCACCATCAAGGACGTGAAGCACGTTGTTGTGCTGATGCAGGAGAACCGCGCGTTCGATCACTACTTCGGCACCCTCAAAGGCGTGCGCGGGTTCGGCGATCGCTTCACCATTCCGCAGCCCGGTGGCCGCAAGGTATGGGAGCAGCTCGACCTCAGCGGCACCCCCGTGCTGCCCTACCACCTGGATGCGACGCAGGGCAACGCGCAGCGCGTGTCGGGCACGCCGCACAGCTGGGTCGACGGCCAGCTCGGTTGGCTCGACGGCCGCATGGGCTATTGGGCGGGCGTCAAGAGTACCTTCTCGATGGGGCACTACGAGCAGCCCGAGCTGCCGTTCCAGTTCGCGCTGGCCAATGCATTCACCCTGTGCGACGGCTACCACTGCTCGATGCACACCGGCACCAACTCGAACCGAATGTTCCTGTGGACCGGCACGAACGGCCCTTCGGCCAAGGGCGTGGCATCCCTCAACAACGAGTGGGACGGCATCAGCCCCGCCGACACCGGCAGCACCGGCTACGACTGGACGACCTACCCGGAGCGCCTGCAGGCTGCCGGCGTGAGCTGGATCGTCTATGAGCACATGCCCGACAACTACGGCGACAACGCCCTCGTCGGGTTCAAGCAGTACCGCGCTGCCAACCAGGCCTCCGGCAAGCCCGTGGGCACCAGTGGTGGCCCCTACCCCGCCTACGACCCCGCCAGCGACGATGCCCACAACCCGCTCTACAAGGGCATTGCCAACACGATGCCCGGCACGCTGGGCGACACCGAGTCGTACTTCAACCAGTTCCGCCAGGATTGCCTCAACGGCAAGCTGCCGCAAGTCTCGTGGGTGGTCGCACCGGCCACGTACTCCGAGCACCCCGGCCCTTCGAGCCCGGTGCAGGGCGCGTGGTACATCCAGCAGGTGCTGGACGCCTTGACGGCCAACCCCGAGGTCTGGAGCAAGACGGTTCTCTTCATCAACTTCGACGAGAACGACGGCTACTTCGACCACTACCCCTCGCCGGCGGCGCCCTCACCCCGGCCTGACGGCACGCTGGCCGGCAAGACCACGCTCTCGGCCCGCGAGCTCGCCTTTGAATACAACAACTACCCGTCGCCTCCGGGCACCAAGGGCCAGCCGCAGCGCGGTGGCTCCAACTTCGACTACGGTGCGCAGGACGGGCGCGTCTTCGGCCCCGGCGTGCGCGTGCCGATGTACGTGGTCTCGCCGTGGAGCCGCGGCGGCTGGGTCAACTCCCAGGCCTTCGACCACACCTCGGTGATCCGCTTCATCGAGGCGCGCTTCGGCGTCAAGGAGCCGAACATCAGCCCGTTCCGCCGCGCGGTGCTGGGCGACCTGACGAGCGCGTTCAACTTCAAGAACCCGAACGACGAGCGGCTGCCCAAGCTCGCCGGGCGCAAGACCAAGGCCGAGGCCGATGCACTGCGCGCCGCGCAGCAGGCGCTGCCGCAGATCACACCCCCCGCCGGCCGCGGCCTGCCAGTGCAGGCCACCGGCACCCGGCCGTCCCGTGCGCTTCCCTACGAGCTTCACGTGGTCGCCCACGCCGATGACGCGCGAGGCACCGTGAAGCTCGCGTTCCGCAACACCGGTGACGTGGCGGCCGTGTTCCATGTCTACGACCAAGCCAAGCTCGACGGCATGCCCGACCGGCAGCCGATCCCCCTGGAGCCGACTGCACTGCTCGCGTTTCGGGACGGCTACACCATGCCGCGCCGCTACATGGTCGAACCGGGCAAGACGCTGGACGATGTGTGGGCCGTGCAGGCTGAGAACGCCGGTCGCTACGACCTGTGGGTGCTCGGCCCGAATGGCTTCCACCGCCGCTTCAAGGGCGACCTGACCGCTCTGCGCGGTCGCCGCGCACCGTCGCCCGAGGTGAACCTCTCGTATGACGCCCGCCTGGGTGCACTGCGGCTGGAAGCCCGCAACAGCGGCTCGGGAGACGTCACCCTGAAGGTGCGGTCGAACAAGCTGTACGGCGCGCTGCGGGTGTTGAAGGGTGACTGGTGGCCGACCTTCGTGAAGCCGCGTGGCACCGGGACCGAATGGGAGCTGCGGCTCGACGGGCGCGAAAGCCAGTCGCTGTCGTGGAACCTGGACTCGACGGGCTGGTGGTACGACCTGGTCGTGACCTCCGATGCCGACCGCAGCTTCTTGCGCCGCTTCGCCGGCCGCATGGAGACCGGCCGGCATTCGGTGAGCGATCCGGCCATGGGGCTGGCGGACCGCTTCTGAACCGGGGCCGCTGCGCAGCGCCGCGCAGCGGCCCGCCCCGGCTGTGTGAATCAGGCCGCGCCGAACACCATGCGGTCGCGGCCGTCTTGCTTGGCGCGGTACAGGCGGCGGTCGACGGCGTCGAGGAAGGTCAGCGCGTCATCGCCGGCTGCCGGGATGATGGTGCCCACGCCCATGCTCACGGTCAGCAGCTGCCCCATCGGTGAGCCGGCGTGCGCGATCTGCGCCTTGAAGATCACCTGGCGGCAGCGCTCGGCCACGGCCTTGGCGGCCTGTTCGTCGCTGGCGGGCAGGAGCAGCACGAACTCCTCGCCGCCATAGCGGGCCAGAAAGTCGCGTGGTCGGCTGGCGGCGCTGCCGAGCGCGCGGGCCACGCGCTTGAGGCAGTCGTCACCTTCGACGTGGCCGTAGTGGTCGTTGTAGCGCTTGAAGAAGTCGACGTCGAAGACGATCAATGACAGCGGCTGCACGTTGCGGCGCGCGTCGGTCCATTCCTTGTCGAATACGGCATCGAACTTGCGGCGGTTGGCCACGCCGGTCAGGCCATCGCGAAACGAGAGGTCTTCGAGCTCCCTCTGCAGGCTGAGCAGCTTCTCCTCGGTCTTCTTGCGCTCGGTGATGTCGAACATGAAGCCCACCAGCGACTCGACGTTGCCGGCGGCGTCGCGCACCACGTGCACCACGTCGCGGATCCACACGTAGTCGCCGGTGGTCGTGAGAGCGCGGTAGTCGGCCTCATGGTCGACACCCGACTGCGACTGCGAGATGCAGAAGTTGACGACGCGCTCGCGGTCGTCGGGGTGCATGCGGTCGGCCCAGTCGTTGACAGTCATCCAGCTCGACGGCGCCCAGCCAAGAAGCGGCTCGATCTGCGGGCCGATGTATGAGAAGGTGGCACTGGCCCAGTCGATCTTCCAGGGGATGGCGCGCGTCGATTCCAGCAGGGTGCGGTAGACGTCGCTGTCGGGCTCGGGGGACTTCATGGCGTGGGTGGCAGGCGCGGTGGGAGGAAGGTGCCGGCAAGGATAGCGGCACCAGCCCAGACTGCATGAAGGCCGTTGAGGAGATCGAAAAGCTCGTATGTAGTACGGCTGCGCTCGCGGAACTCGATCACCAGCTGGCCGACATTCATCGCGCCGCCCGCGGTGACACCGATCTTGGCAGCTCGATCAACCTGAGCATCGGCATCAAAGTGCAGTGGTAGCCGCGGACGAGGGCTTGGCCCCGACGAGGCCGTGCCTGCGTTGCAGCTCGCTCGGGCTGCAAGCGAACCAGCGCTGGCAACTGCGCGACAAGGCGGCCTGCTCCGAGTAGCCGAGCATCTGCGCCACCTGGGCCAGGTTCTGGTGGGCTGGTTGCTTGATCAGGTCGATGAAGCGCTCCCGGCGGGCCTCGTCGAGCAAGGCCGGGAAGGAATGGCCTTCCTTGGCCAGGTGGCGCTGAAGCGTCTTCTCGTGCATGGCGAGATCCGCGGCGATCTCGCTTTGCAGCACTGGGCCCACGCCCAAGCGCTGCCGCAGCAGTCGGGTCACGCGCTCCGATACCAGTTCACTTCGCACCTCGAAATTCGCTTCGATGTAACTCAGAGCCATTTTCATTCGCAAGGGACTCTGTGCGGGCAATTGCAGGTCGAGGTGATCCGCTGGTATTCGAATGGCAGCGAATGGTGCATCGAGTTCATACTCGCACTCAAAATACTCAAGATACTGAGAGTGTGAAAGCTCAACAGGATGAGGGAGCAATACTTTCCACCCCTCATACTGCTTGCCGCATATATCGTGCAAAACCCGAAGCACGCTCAGCGTGGCGTATTGAAGTGCTTGCATCGACGGGCGCGCATGGCGACCGCGCTCCGACACCATCACGTCGACGAAGCCTGAGGCATTGGCCGCCGGAACCAGCGTGACGCGAAAGCCGCTCGCATAGATGTGCCCGTACTTTCCGACCAATGCCGCCGCATGACGCACCGTGCTGGCATGGCGCAAAAGGAGCAGCAGCGGCCCTTCGAGCATATCTCCCGCGCGACGCACCATGCGCAGGCCGAAATCCGGGCGATTGCCCACCCGGGCGGTGTTCTCCAGCAAGTCCACGAAATTCGAGTACGGCACGAAGACGTCCTCGCCTAGCAGTTGCTCGGGCGCGATGCCGACCCGCCGCATTTGCTCGGCGGGATCAACACCGATGCCCTTGGCGGCCGCCTCATAAACCTTCAGTGCGATCGATCGGATCAGCAAGCCCAGACCTCCAGAAAAACCCATCCCCGGTATTACCCGAGGTGTCCGCAAAAGTTAAACGATTGTCTCCCGTCGTCAAGAGCGGTGCAAGGTGCTGGGTCACGATGAAAGAGCTTGCTGTGCAGTATTAATGCTTTCACGAAACTGAACAACGAATTGCACGGCGACTTATTTTTCAGACATCACGAATACCCTAACCAATACCTGGAAAACACCGATGAAATTGACCCGCCCTTGCCTGTCCGCCTTGTCGGTTTCAGTCGCCCTGGCCCTCGCCGCGTGCGGCGGTGGTGGCGATGACGACACCACCGCGCCGCCGGTGCAGACGCAGGTCACCAACGTGACCGCCGCCCAGATGAACGACCTGGCGCTCAACGCCATCCTGAGTGCCGCCAAGGACGGCGACACCATCAACCTGCCGGCCGGCAAGTACACGATGCTTGGGCCCCTGCAGATCACGGGCAAGAAGAACATCACCATCGCCGGCACCGGCAATGGGCGAGACCCGGCCAAGGACACGATCCTGAGCTTCAAGACGGCGCTCACCCAGAACGGCCTGTCGGCGAGCACGCTCGACACCGCCACGTTCAAGAAGTTCGCGATCGAAGATGCCTCGGGCAATGCGCTGTTCGTCACCAGCTCGAACAACGTCGTGATGGACACGATGCGCGCCGAATGGACCACCGACCCGCAGAACACCTCGACCATGGCCTACGGCCTGTACCCGGTGCGCAGCGACAACATCCTCGTCACCGACAGCATCGTGGTGGGTTCGCGTGACGCCGGCGTCTACGTCGGCCAGTCGACCAACATCCGCGTGCTGAACAACGACGTCTATCACAACGTGGCAGGCGTCGAGATCGAGAACTCGCGCAATGCCATCGTCGAAGGCAACAACGTTCACCAGAACACCGGCGGCATCCTGGTATTCGCGCTGCCCGGTCCCACGCGCTTCCTCAACACCACCGATGTGGTCGTGCGCAACAACTCCATCGTCGACAACAACCTGCCCCCGGGCGCCCACGCGCAAGGCCTGGTGCTGACGATTCCGCCGGGTACGGGCGTGATGGTTCTGGCCTCGCAGAACACCGACGTGTACGGCAACACGATCACCAACCACAAGACCACGGGCGTGCTGCTCACCTCGGCCTACGGTGCCAACGTGTCGTTCAACCCCGCCACGCTCGACGAGCAAGGCAAGCCGTTCGACCCGTACGTGCGCGGCGCCTATGTGCATAACAACCAGGTCAGCGATTTCGGCGCGACCCCTGGCGGCGCCTTTGCAGACCCCACCATGCTCGGCGCGTTCACGCAGGGCTTCTTCGCCACGCTGGCCGCCTACCCGCAGCCGCAGAACTTCCCGGCCGTGATGTGGGACGGTGTCGTCGACCCCGCCACCGGCACGGGCGTCAATGCAGACGGCAGCGGCGGCAACTACGCCGGCAACCTGCGCGTGTGCTCCAAGGGCAACGCGATCACGGCACCCACGGGCGCTGCGATCTCGTACGAGAACCTCGATCTCGACCTGCTCGGCATGATGGCGGGCACCAGCAGCCCGGCGTTCCCGAGCCCGGCTCGCATGGATTGCACGATCACGCTGCCCACGGTGACCGGCCGCGGGGCCTGATCGGCTCCCACGTGCGCGCGTTGGCGCCACGTCAAGGCCGGAACGGGGCGCTCCTCACGGGCCGCCCCTTTTCGGCCTTTCCGGCCTCTTCGGCCTTTCTGGCCCGGCGGGTCGACCTGCCCCGCGCCCACGTGCTCACCCAGCCTTCAGATTGCACCGCGCTTTCAGCGAATTCAACATGACCAAACTCAACACCCCTGCCCCGCTCGCGCGTGGACTGTTGTCGTCCACGCTGCTGGCCGCCGCCCTCTTGCTGTCCGCCTGCGGCGGCGGTGGCGGTGGCGACTCGGCCCCGCCGCCAGCACCGAGCGGCCCCACCGCCCCCACCATCTACCAGCCGGCCAGCGCACCCGCCAAGCTGTCGGCGTGGAACCTCGCCGCGGTTTCGGGCAGCACGCTCACGCTGAACAGCGCGCTCGTGCCTTATGACCTGAACGCCACGCTGTTCTCCGACTACGCGTTCAAGCTGCGCGCCATCTTCGTGCCGGCGGGCCAGAAGATCGGCTACTCGGCCGGCTCCATGCTCGACTTCCCCGTGGGCACCGCCCTGGTCAAGACCTTCTATTACCCGAAGGCCACCGGCACCGACGCGAGCGCCGTGCCCGTGGCGCAGAAGACGCAAACCGCGCAAGGCAGCAGCATCGACCTCGCAACGCACCGCCTGATCGAAACCCGCATCCTGGTGCGCCAGGCGGATGGCAGCTGGGCCGGACTGCCCTATGTGTGGGACGACGACCAGAAAGACGCCACCCTCACCACCGCCGGCAAGTACATCAGCATGGAACTGGTGCCCGACACCGGCCCCACGCAGAAGTTCATCTACGCCGTGCCCAACACGCAGACCTGCCAGCAGTGCCATGCGTCTGCCACCAACGGCAGCGGCTCCACCCTGCCGATCGGCCCACGCGCACGCAACCTGAACAAGAACTACGACTTCGGCGGTGGCGTCGTGAAGAACCAGCTCACGCATCTCGACGAGATGCAACTGCTGAGCGGCTTCACGGGCTTGGCTGGCGCCCCGGTGGTGGCCGATTTCCACGACGCCACCCAGTCGCTCGAGGCACGCAGCAAGGCCTACCTCGACATCAACTGCGCGCACTGCCACAACGCCGGCGGCTATGCCTCGCAGTCGGGCCTGCTGCTCACGCACGACAACATCGGCACCGCCGCGTCGGCCGACACATGGGGCGTGTGCAAGATGCCGCTCGCCTACGTGGGCACCGGCCAGCCCGGCTACCGCTACGACATCAACCCCGGCAGCCCCGAGAGCTCGATCCTGCTCTACCGCATGAGCCACGTCGGCGCCGGGCAGACCATGCCGGTGGTCGGCCGCCAGACCAACCATGCCGAGGCGATCGCCATGGTGGGCGCCTGGATCCGCCAGCTCGCCCTGGCCTCGTGCGCGCCTTGAAGAAGGCCTAGCAGGCTCGCCTGCAATACCGCGAAACAGGGCCTGTCCACAAGGCCCTGTTTCGTTGGCGCACCCGCTCGGCGCGGCGCCGCTTGCACCAAAGTCCAATATCCGGAAAGGTCAAAACCAGAGATACATCGGGGCTGCGGCCCACTGGGCGCCGCATCTGACAACAACGCCTGCTGGAGGGCCCCATGGATATCGACGTTTCCGTCCTACAAACCTTTGTCTCCACGACGCTCATCGACCTCGGGCTGAAGGTCCTTGCCGCCATTGCGTTCTGGATTGCCGGTCGGTGGCTGATCCATTGGGTCATCACGCTGATCCAGGCAGCGATGAACCGCAACCAGGTCGACGCCACGCTCACCAAGTACCTCGGCTCGATCGTCGCCATCACGCTGAACATCGCCCTGGTCCTGGGCATCCTGGGCTACTTCGGCATCCAGACCACCTCGTTCGCCGCCTTGCTGGCCGGCGCCGGCGTCGCAGTCGGTGCGGCCTGGAGCGGCCTGCTGGGCAACTTCGCGGCGGGCGCCTTCATGCTGGTGCTGCGGCCCTTCAAGGTGGGCGATTTCGTCTCGATCGGCGGTGTGACGGGCACGGTGCGCGAGCTGGGCCTCTTCGGCACCACCGTGGTCACACCCGACAACGTGATGACCATCGTGGGCAACGGCAAGATCTTCAGCGACACCATCCAGAACTACTCTGCCCTGCCTGTGCGTCGCGTGGAGCGCACGGCCCAGCTCGCAGTGGGCGTCGACCCGGTGGACGCCATCTCCCGCTTCAAGGCGGCCATCGCCAAGATCCCGAACGTGGCCGACACCCCCGCGGCCGAAGTCACCCTGCTCGACATGAACCTCAACGGCACGGTGATCGCGGTGCGCCCCTACACCCATACCGATCACTACTGGCAGGTGTACTTCGACACCAACGAGGCCATCGTCTCGGTGGCCAAGGAGGCCGGCTGGCCGGCACCCACGCCGGCGCAGCTGACACGCATCGTTCAGGGCTGACGCGAGAGGCGACGTCGTCAGCTGGCCTGGCGGCGCAGCATGCGTTCGAGTACGGCCGCGATCACCAGCGAGGCGCCCAGCGGCGGAAACAGCAGCCCGAGCACAGCGGCGATCGCGATGGCGCCCGCGGCGAGGCGGTCGTCTGGCTTTCGGGTGGGCACGCCCACGCGGCCGGCGGGGCGGCGCTTCCACCACATCACGACCGACGTGACGGCCAGCGCAATCACGGCGAGGCAGCCGACGAGCATCAGCCCCTGCGACACGCGGCCGTACTCGCGCCCGGTGTGCACGCCAATGCCCCATTCCACCGCCTTGGCCACCGGGCCGTACTGGTCGAAGCGGATGTCGGCCAGTGTCTGGCCCGAGTACTGGTCGATGTGGGCGATGCGCTGGTCGGCGACCTTCGGCGTGAACTTCAGCGCGCTGTAGACGCCCTCTTCTCCCGCGGGCAGGCGCAGCACGTAGCCGGGGCCGATGCCCATGGCCGCGAAGCGATCGACCGCAGCCTGCAAGCCGATGGCGGGTGGCTGCAGGCCATGGCTCGTGCTGGCTGGCCCCGCGTGCCCGGCGTGGCCGTTGTGGCCGGCGTGGGGGTCCGGGTCGCTTGCGGGCATGGGCGCGTTCTTCAGAGTCCAGGGCACCTCGCCGCCAGCACCCATGGGTCGGGTCGAGGTGGGCAGGCCGTCCCAGGCGAAGTGCGGGTGGCCGAGGCCCGCCGCACTGGTCGCGCGGTTGAAGTATTCGCCCCACACGGCAGACCAGGGCATGCCCGTGAGGGCGAGAAACAGCACCACGCCGCCCGCGATCACGCCGGTGACGGCATGCACATCGCGCCACCAGACGCGGCGCCCCGGTTCACCGCGCACGGCCAGCGCCTTGCGGCCAGGGCGCGGCCACCAGAGGTACAGCCCGCTTGCGATCAGCACCATCGACCAGCCGGCCACGAGTTCCACGAAGATGTTCGCCGCGCGCCCGAGCAGCGCCATCGAGTGAAGCTCCTTGGCAACCTGCTCCCATGCCCAGGCCGTGTCCAGCGTGCCGAGCGTGCGGGCGTCGGCCGGATCGACATGCACCTGCAAGCGTGCGCCGCTCTCGGTCGCGACCACCATCGCGACGCTGCGGTCGCGCGAGTCTGGCAGATGCACCTCGGCAAGCCGCCCAGGGTGCGCAGCCAGCGTGCGGCGGGCCAGTTCGTCCAGCGGCAGGCTGAGCGCATTCGCATGCGCCGCGGGCACGAAGTACAGGTCTGCGCGCACCAGGTCGTTGATGTCGTCCTTGAACAGGTACAGCGCGCCGGTGATCGACATCACCACCAACACGGGCAGGCACACCAGCCCTGCCAGGAAATGCCATCGCCAGACCAGGCGGTAGAGCGATCCGTCGCGGCGCCGCGGCGCAGGCTGAGTCGCGGGGGTGTCAGTCATGGCCGGCTCCTGGCCGGCGGCCGAGGACAGGGCGAACGCGGGCAAACGCACGCGCGAAAACGGTCAACAAGAACATCACGAAGCTCCAGACGAATGACGGCACGCCGGCACCGAGGCGCCGCGTGAAACGGGTCAGTTCACGGAGCCTGAGGAGGGCCGCGCGTGCGCGGTTGAATGCGCCCGAACGAGCGTGTGCCGGTTGACAGCTGCGCGATGAGCGCATGCGAGAGGCGTGGGTCGGCAGCGAAGCCGGTAGCGTCCGGCGCAATGGCGCAGCTCAGCGCCGACGGCAGGCACCACGGGCAGTCCGTCTTGAGCACCTTGCCATCGTTCTGGACGGGCTGGCCATTGCCATCGAGGCTGAGCCACTCCGTACTGGTGCCGGTGCAGACCTGCACCCACTGCTCGCCCCTCGCCATCGCGGCGGCGCCAGCCACCGTCGGCGCAAGTGCCGACCAGAGCAGGGCGAACGCCAACAGCCAATGCATGCATCGGCGCAATTCGGTATGGCGTGGGGTCGACGACATCGGGGGAACAACAAGGCGCAGCGTGCGCGTGGGGCCGCAGGGTGCGGCGGGGCGAATTCTATTCGGGCCTGGTCGGCAGACCCAGGCGAGCTTGACCCTCCCACCGGGGCAAGGTCTACAGTGCACAGGCTCCGCTCATGCACAAGCGCGTGGGGCCCCTGCTACCCTTTCGCCCATGAAACCCTGGCGCCTCTGGCTCCTGCTGATCCTCGCCGTGCTGCTCCCCGTTAGGGGTGCGGTGGCAGCAGCCATGCTGTGTTCGGTGGCTGCGGGTGACACGACGACGCCAGCCTCGGCCCAGGCGCATGCCCCGGACCACGCCATGCACGCCGGCATGGACCACGGCGCGATGGATCACGGAGGCGGCCATGCCGGTCACGACAAGTCGTCACCGGCCAAGTGCACGATGTGCTCGGCTTGCTGCTCGATCACCCCGATGCCGTGCGATTCGCCGGCCATGCTGGCACCGCTGGACGCGGCTGCCGTCGCCTTTGCAGAACCCCCTGCCCCGCCACCCGGCTTCGTGCCGGACGGCGACGAGCGACCGCCTCGAAGCACCTGATTCATACAGCGGCCTCCGCGAGAGGCCCGATGGGGCTCGCGAGCACGCCCCCCGGCGTCGACGCGAGCGTATCCCTGGCTGCGCATGCCCGCAGCCGATGACTCACATGGTTTCGAGCAATGAACACCGTATTTCCCAAGACGGCGCCCTTCGTGTCGCGTGGCGGGCCGCTGTTGCTGCGCGGGCTGGCGCCCATGGCCGCCCTGCTCGTGCTCGCCGGCTGCGCTTCGTTCACGCCCGATGGTGGCGCCAGCCGGGTGATCGAGCTGACCCAGGCGCGGGCCGGCCATCCGGCGTCGTTTCAACGCACGCGTGATGACGTGGATGCCGCCCAGGCGCGCGTCACCGAGTTGCTCGCGCAACCGCTGAGCGCCGAGAGCGCCGTCGAACTCGCGTTGCTGAACAACCGCGGCTTGCAAGCAAGCTTCAGCGAGCTGGGCATTGCCGAGGCAGAGCTGGTGCGCGCCGGCCGGCTGCGCAACCCGAGCTTCAGCTTCGGCCGGCTGCGTGAAGGTGGCGGCGTGGTCGAGATCGACCGTGCGGTCATGTTCGATCTGGTCGGCCTCTTGACCATGCCATTCACCTACCCGCTGGAGCAGCGGCGCTTCGAGCAGGTGCAACTGCAGGCGGCGTACGAGGCCGTGGGGACGGCCGCCGACACCCGCCGCGCGTACTTCAACGCGGTGGCCGCGCAGGAGCTGCTGAACTACTACGAGCAGGTCAAGGAGGCTGCCGACGCATCGAGCGAGCTCGCGCAGCGCATGCAGAAAGCCGGCAACTTCAGCAAGCTGGCGCAGATGCGAGAGCAGGCATTCCAGGCCGATGCCACCGTGCAGCTCGCACGCGCACGGCACCAGGCGGTGGCCGAGCGCGAGCGGCTTACGCGCCTGCTGGGGCTCATGGGCGAGCAGGCCTTCACGCTGCCCGAGCGGCTGCCCGATCTGCCGAAACAACCCGCCGCGCCACAGAACGCCGAGCAACTCGCCATGGACAAGCGCATCGACGTGATGATGGCCCGCCGTGCCAGCGAGCACACGGCGCAAAGCCTGGGCCTCACCCGGGCCACGGGTTTCATCAACGTGCTGGAGGTGGGCTACCAGAACAAGAGCGTCACCGGCGAGCCGCGGGCCGATGGCTACGAGATCGAACTCGAAATTCCCCTGTTCGACTTCGGCGCCACGCGCGCCGCCCGGGCCGAGGCGGTCTACATGCAGTCGGTGCACCGCATGGCGCAGGTGGCCGTGAATGCGCGCTCCGAGGTGCGCGAGTCGTACTCGGCCTACCGCACGAGCTTCGAGCTGGCCCGTCACTACCGCGACGAGGTCGTGCCACTGCGAAAACGAATCTCCGACGAGAACCTGCTGCGTTACAACGGCATGCTCATCGGCGTGTTCGAGCTGCTGGCCGATGCCCGCACCCAGGTCATGAGCGTGACCGCGTACGTCGAGGCACTGCGCGACTTCTGGGTGGCCGAGACGAACCTGCAAACCGCCCTCGCCGGCCGCTCGCCGGCCCCTACGGCCGCACCCGCAACGCCAGCCGCGCCTTCAGAGGCGAGCGGCAGCCACTGAAAGAACCACCATGACCAATCGACGCAGCTTCTTCAAGTCGGCGGGTGCCGTGGCGCTGGGCGCCAGCGCCGTCAGCCGCATCGGCGCCGCCTCGCTGCCCGAAGCGGTGTACCAGAGCGAGCCGACCATGCAGCCGCCGCTCGTGCCGCCCAACGGCCGGCCCTACAACCCGGTGGCCACGCTCAACGGTTGGTCGCTGCCGTGGCGCATGAACAAGGGCGTGAAGGAATTCCATCTCGTCGCCGAACCAGTCGTGCGTGAGCTGGCGCCGGGCATGAACGCCAACCTGTGGGGCTACAACGGCTCCAGCCCCGGCCCGACCATCGAAGCGGTCGAAGGCGACCGCGTACGCATCTTCGTCACCAACAAGCTGCCGGAGCACACGACGGTGCATTGGCATGGCATCTTGCTGCCCTCGGGCATGGACGGCGTGGGCGGACTCACGCAGCCGCACATCCAGCCCGGCAAGACCTTCGTCTACGAGTTCGCGCTGCTGCGCTCGGGCACGCACATGTACCACCCGCACGCCGACGAGATGACGCAGATGGCCATGGGCATGATGGGCATGTTCATCATCCACCCCAAGGACCCGCGCCAGATGCGGGTGGACCGCGACTTCGTGTTCCTGCTCGCGTCGTACGACATCGAGCCCGGCGCCGCCACGCCGCAGACGGCCGAGATGACCGACTTCAACCTATGGACGTGGAACAGCCGCGTCTTCCCCGGCATCGACCCGCTCGTGGCCCGCACCGGTGACAAGGTGCGCGTTCGCGTGGGCAACCTGACGATGACCAACCACCCCATCCACATGCACGGGCCGAGCTTCGTCGTGACGGGCACCGATGGCGGCTGGGTGCCGCCCTCCGCCCGCTGGCCGGAAGTGACGACCGACGTGGCCGTGGGCCAGATGCGCGCCTTCGAGTTCGAGGCCATCGCGGGCGACTGGGCCATTCACTGCCACAAGGCGCACCACACCATGAACGCGATGGGACACGACGTTCCGAACATGATCGGCGTGGACCACCGCGGCGTGGCCGAGCGCATCAGCAAGCTCGTGCCCGGCTACATGGTGATGGGCGACAAGGGCATGTCAGACATGGGCGCGATGGCGATGCCGCTGCCCGACAACACCCTGCCGATGATGACCGGAACGGGCCCCTTCGGGCCGCTGGAGATGGGCGGCATGTTCAGCGTCGTCAAGGTGCGCGACAACGTGAAGCCCGGTGACTACAAGGACCCGGGCTTCTACAAGCACCCACGCGGCACGGTGGCCTACGAGTACACCGGTGAAGTGCAGCCACCTGTGCGTGCGCCGGCCCCCGGCACCGACGAGGCAACCATCAAGGCGCGCAAGCCGAGTGGCGGACACGAGCACCACCACTGATCCCGGCTCTGCCGTCTCCACCGGCGCGATAGAAACGTTTGTCGGCTCGGCTCGGCGGTGGGCATGCCATCTGCCCTTGTGATGGGTTGAACCCACAACATCGCAAGGAGACGACATGCCCAAATCCAGCAAGCCATCCAGCGGCGCACGTTCGGCCCCCCGCAACACGGACAGCGCGCCGTCTCGCCCCTCGCAGGATCCTTCGGACATCGCCGCCCGCCATGCCCAGGAAGTGGAGGTCACGGCCGCCGGCATGCCCCAAAACGCCATCAAGGCCGGCGAGCATGGCGCTGCCCAGGGCGTGGCGCCGGCCACGGGGCAGCAGATCGAGCCGCCGTCGCGCCTGGCGACCGGCAGCACGCTCTCCGAAGGCCAGACCAGCCAGAAGCTCGGTTCGCATGCCGCCCAGGGGGTCAACGCCACCATCGGCCCGCTCGATCGCGTACGCGTCGATTCGAGCGGCCAGCCGCTCACCACCAACCAGGGCGTACGGATTGCCGACAACCAGAATTCGCTGAAGGCCGGAACACGCGGGCCGGTGCTGCTCGAAGACTTCGTGTTGCGCGACAAGCTCACGCATTTCGACCACGAGCGCATCCCCGAGCGCATCGTCCACGCCCGCGGCTCTGCGGCGCATGGCTACTTCGAGTGCTACGAGCCGCTGGCCGATCTGACAACCGCCGCGCCCTTCGAGAAGGCGGGCAAATGCACGCCGGTGTTCGTGCGCTTCTCCACCGTGGCCGGCGAACGAGGCAGCAAGGACACCGCACGCGACGTGCGCGGATTTGCCGTCAAGTTCTACACGGACGCCGGCAATTGGGACCTGGTGGGAAACAACATGCCGGTGTTCTTCATCCAGGACGCGATGAAGTTCCCCGACCTCGTGCACGCCGTCAAAGCGGAGCCGCACCACGGCATGCCGCAGGCAGCCAGCGCCCACGACACCTTCTGGGATTTCGTCTCGCTGATGCCCGAATCGACCCACATGCTGATGTGGGTGATGAGCGACCGTGCCATCCCCAGGTCGTTCGCCACCATGCAGGGCTTTGGCGTGCACACCTACCGCATGGTCAACGCTCAGGGTGAATCGGTGTTCGTGAAGTTCCACTGGAACCCGGTGGCCGGCACGCATTCGCTCACCTGGGACGAGGCCGTCAAGATCTCCGGCGCCGACCCCGACTACCACCGCCGCGACCTGTGGGAGCGCATCGAGTCGGGTGCCTTCCCCGAGTACGAACTCGGCGTGCAGGTCTTCACCGAAGAACAGGCCGACAAGTTCAGCTTCGACATCCTCGACGCCACCAAGATCGTGCCCGAGGAGCTGGTGCCGGTGCGCCCCATCGGCCGCATGGTCCTGAACCGCAACCCCGACAACTTCTTCGCCGAGACCGAGCAGGTGGCCTACTGCACGGCCAACATCATCCCGGGGCTCGACTTCTCGAACGACCCGCTGCTGGCCGGTCGCATCCACTCCTACGTGGACACGCAGATCTCGCGTCTGGGCGGCCCCAACTTCCACGAGATTCCGATCAACTCGCCGATCGCGCCAGTGCACAACAACCAGCGCGATGGCATGCACCGCCAGGCCATCCCGCGCGGCCGTGTCGCCTACGAGCCCAACTCGCTGGGTGGCGGCTGCCCGTTCCAGGCCGGGGCGGCGGCGCAGGGCTTCGTCTCGGTGGCCGCCAAGTTGCGCGCGAAGGAAGACCAGGCCAAGGTGCGCGCCAAGCCCGAGTTGTTTGCTGAGCACTACAACCAGGCGCGGCTGTTCTACGAGAGCCAATCACCGGCGGAGCAGGCGCACATCGCGGCGGCGTTCCGCTTCGAGCTGAGCAAGGTCACGGTGCCGGCCATCCGCACACGCATGCTGTCGTCGCTGCGCAATGCCTCCGAAGACCTGGCAACCAAAGTCGCGCAAGGCCTGAACATGCCTTTGCCGAACCCCATGCCATTGGCCATTGCGAAGGTGCCCAAGGCCGAGGTGAAACAGTCACCGACCCTGTCCTTGCTGGCGCGCCCGGGCGATGGGTCCATCAAGGGCCGAAAGGTGGTCATCCTCGTGGCGGATGGCGTGGTGGGTGCGGGCGTCGCGGCGGTCCACCAGGCACTGTTCGAGCAAGGCGCCGTGCCTCGGTTCGCGGCGCCCCGCATCGGACCGGTCAAGACGGCCGACGGCGTGGCGATCCAGGCTGATGTATCGCTCGAGAATGAACCCGGGTTCCTGTTCGACGCGCTCGTGCTGCCCGATGGCAAGGCGGGCGTGGCCATGCTGGCGGGCATCGGCCAGACCTTCGACTTCATCCGCGACCAGTATCGGCACGGCAAGCCGGTGCTGGCGCTGGGCTTGGGCAAGCAACTGCTGGAGGCCTGCGGCATTCCTTCGCGGCTGCCGGGCGGCGAGGCCGACCCGGGGCTGATCCTCGCTGACGAAGAGGAGCGTGGCACGGCGCAGTTCATCCATGCGATCGCCGGGCCCCGGGTGTCAGCGCGCGAAACCGACCCGCCTCGAATCTGACGATCGCCGACAAGGTCTTGATCGCGTTCGGGGCCGCTTGCTCCGCTGGTGCGCCAGAATGCCGAGGCCCGGCCGCCGCCGATGCGTCCGGGCACTCTGCACCGTGCAATCGCAACCCGAGCGGAAAGGACCAATGTCCGTGGAAGTCGTTTCGAAAGTCGACGAGCGCGGCGCCGCGCAAACACCACCTGGCAAGCCACCGGCAGACGGCATGGTCTGGGTGCCCGGCGGCGTGTTCATGATGGGCTCCGACCATCACTACCCCGAGGAGAAGCCCGCGCACCGCGTGAAGGTCGGCGGCTTCTGGATGGATACCCACGCCGTGACGAACGCCGACTTTCGCCGCTTCGTCGAGGCGACGGGCTACGTCACGCTCGCCGAAAAGCCGGCCGACCCGGCTGATTTCCCGGGCGCGCCGCCCGAGCTGCTGCAGCCGTCGGCCGTCGTCTTTCGCAAGGCCAAGGGCCCCGTGGACTTGCGCAACACGCACAACTGGTGGACGTACGTTCCCGGCGCGAACTGGCGTCACCCGCAAGGGCCCCGCAGCACCCTGCAGGGCTTGTGGAAGCACCCGGTCGTGCATGTGGCGTGGGAAGACGTGCAGGCCTACGCCCAATGGGCCGGCAAGGAGATCCCCACCGAGGCCGAATGGGAGTTCGCAGCGCGCGGCGGCCTCGAAGGTGTCGAGTACGCCTGGGGTGACGAGCTCGCGCCGGGCGGCAGGCACATGGCCAACACCTGGCAGGGCGAGTTCCCCTGGCACAACCTCAACGAAGACGGCCACGAAGGCACTGCGCCCGTCGGCAGCTACCCGCCCAACGGCTACGGTCTCTACGAGATGACCGGCAACGTCTGGGAGTGGACGATCGACTGGTACCAGGAGCACAGCAAGTTGGAACACCCCTGCTGCACCCTCGCCAACCCACGCGGCGGCGAGGCGGACGGCAGCTGCGAACAAGGCCAGGCCGGCTCCGCCACTCCGCGCAAGGTCATGAAAGGCGGATCACATCTGTGTGCGCCCAACTACTGCCGGCGCTACCGGCCTGCAGCGCGCATGGCTCAGCCGGTAGACACGGCGATCAGCCACCTCGGCTTCCGCTGCATCGTGCGGGCGCCCGGCGCCTGAGGGTCGTCAGGCCGCGGGCTTCAATTCTCAAACCTGACGCTTTCGCCAAGCCACGTAAAGACTCGTCAGCACGGTCGCCACCAGGAAGTACAGCAGCACGGCGGCGAGCATGTGCGGCTCTTCTTCTGGCAGGTTCTGCGACGCGGCGGCCAGCGCGATACCGGGGTGGCGCACGGCCGTCGCGATCGCCAGGTTGGAGCGGCTGTCGGCATCCGGCCCGCCGAGCAAGTGCCCTGCGCCGACCGCAATGGCGGCCATCACGAACACCGCCAGCATCGCGCGCCCATCGGCGAGCGCCACGATCTGGGGCCACACCTTGAACAGGATGGCGACCACGCACACGACCAGCACCACCATGCCGATGCGTGATGCCCAACTGGCAACCGCCGCCGCCCAGCCGGGCGCGAGATGGTTGAGAGCCATGCCGGCGCCGAGCGGGACAAGGATGGTCATGGCGATCACGCTCGCCACCTGCCCCGGGGTGAACGACACCTCGGCATGGTGCGCGAGGCCAATCAAATGGACGACGACAGGCACCAGCACGATGGAGACCACCGACACCGCCACCAGCAAGCCGAACACGTCCGCGCTCTGGCCACCGCCCTTGAGTTGCTTGCCCGGCAAGATGGGCGGGATCGGCGCGACCGCCATCGCCAACAGCGCCGCGCGCACCGGCATCGACAAGTCGAGCGAATGACTAAGAATCGTTGCCACCACCGGCACGACGACGTACATCGAGAGCAGTGCATTGAGCATCGTGTGAGGTGGCTCGAACGGCTTGCTCAGCAGGCTGAAGGCCTCGCGGAACGTTGCCCGCGCGCCCATTGCGAACACGAGCGTCAGGATGCTGGCGCTGACGAGCAACTTGATGATCTGGGCTGCGTCCATGGTGACCCCCCTGTGATCGGGCGCGCCGCTGGCCTCAGGCCAGAAGCAGTACGACGGCGAAGACCCCGGCGCCGAGGCAGAACGGCCAGAACCGCCCTTCCCGCTCGTCGGGCAACTCGGAGCGAAGGCTGGTGATCACGACGCCGCCGGCGAGCAAGGCGAAGAGGCGCGCAAACGTCACCTCCGAGATCGCGAAGCTGGCTCCCACGGCCCAGCCGAGCAACACGCTGGCAGCGAGAAGCCAGTGGCCGTGCCGCCGGTACAAGTTGCCGTGTTCCTCTGCCAGGGAGTGGCTCACCACCACGAAGTGCACAGCCATCGCCATCACATACACGGCGAGCGACACCGCGCCACGTTCCGCACGCTCGACCAGCAGGTAGCCGATGAGCGCGCTGTAACTTGCGAACCCGAACAGGTGCACGCGGTACGTGGAATCGGTTTCGCCCCGCTCCACGCGTTCGCGGCGCTCGCTGCGCCGAGACAGCACGAGGTGATCGAGCCCATACATCACCACGAACGAGAGCAGCGTGAGCAGGTAGATGCGCTGCTCGGCGAAGCGCAACTCGCCAGACGAGGCGCGTTGCAGCGCGTCGTTCTGCGCCGCGAGCTCGGGCAGGATGTCGATGAACACATAGGCCACCGACACGCCCGCGGCCGCAGACACAAGGCGCCGCCCGCGAATTTTCTGTATCAACGGGCTGTCTTCCAGCGCACCGGCACCCACCTTGGATGCGAAAACGGCCGCCAGGATGGCGGCCGCGATGAACGGGGCGAGTTCCATGGTGTTGGGCGCCGTCAGGCCGTTCGCGTGGCAAGGCCGACGCACACACTCAGGAAGGCGAAGGCTCCGAGCGCCGCCACGAGTGCGGAGATCCACAGGGCCAGGTTCCACTGCTTGGGTAGCCCCAAATCGCGCAGGGAACCGACACGCCGGTGGTGCTGGAACACCGCCAGCACCAGCGCGAGCGTTCCGATGGCGATCATCACCAGCCCCACCGCGCTCGCCTCCCAGTTGCGGCCCATGAGCCCCACGAAGGCCGAGTTGCGGTCCTTCTCGATGTACTCGAAGAACTTTGCCAGCGTGAACCCGAAGGAGATCATCGACAACGACGTTCTCAGCCACGACATGAGCGTGCGCTCGAAGGCGAGGAAGGTTCGCTCGACCCCCATGGAGGTCCGCTGCTCGGCGAGCTGGGTGCTTCGATCCTCCGGGGGATCAGTGGGTTCATTCGGCATGGGCAGGCGCCTTCTCCTGGCGAATGGGTCGAGCGATCACCGGGCGCGCGGCCAAGCCACGCGCCCTTCGGCCATCAGCGGTGCCCACCGCCGGCCGACTCGGACATTTTCTCGATCACCTGATCGACGCCGAAGCTGGCCGCCTTCTGGCGCGGCGGAAACTCCTTAAAGCTCTCGAGGAACTCCGCTACACCGGCCTGCGCAGGCACCAGCAGGAACACGTGGTCCAGAAGCCAGTCGTAGTAGGTATTGGAGGTGACGTCCGCCCGCTCGTAGGGGTCGGTTCGCAGGTTGAACATCTTCGGCACGCGCAAGGTCACGAGCGGCTCGGCCCAGATCTGCAAGGTGCCACGCGCACGCTGCTCCATGAAGACAACCTTCCAGTTGTCGAAGCGCAGGCAGGCCAGGTCGCCGTCGTCGGTGAAGTACAGGAAGCCCTTGCGCTCTGGCTTGTCGGCCTTGCCGCTGAGGTAAGGCATCAGGCTGAAGCCGTCGAGGTGCACCTTGAACTTCTTGCCATTGCCTTCGGCTCCCGTCCTCAGCTTGGCCTTGACGTCGCCGCCGCCCGCCGCCTCGACGATGGTTGGGAACCAGTCCATGTGGCTCACGATGTCATTGCTCACGCGGCCCGGCTCGATCACTCCGGGCCAACGCACCATGGCCGGCACGCGGAACGCACCTTCCCAGTTGGAGTTCTTCTCGCTGCGGAAGGGGGTCATGCCGGCATCGGGCCACGAGTTCATGTGCGGGCCGTTGTCGGTGCTGTACATGACCATCGTGTTGTCGACCAGGTCCAGATCTTCCAGCAGCTTCAGCATCTGCCCGATGTGCTTGTCGTGCTCGATCATGCAGTCGTGGTACTCGGACTGCCACCGGCCAGCCTGCCCGCGGATCTTGTCCTCGATGTGGGTGCGGAAGTGCATGTGCGTGGTGTTCAACCACACGAAGAACGGCTTGCCGTCCTTGACAGCCTTCTCGATGAACCGCTTGGCGTTGTCAACGAAATCCTGGTCGCATGTTTCCATGCGCTTCTTGGTCATCGGGCCAGTGTTCTCGATCTTCTGGCCACCCTTGCCATCGGCCCAGCAGTGCAGCACGCCGCGCGGGCCGAACTTCTTGTGGAACTCAGGGAAATCCTTCTTGGTCGGGTAGTCGGGCAGTTCGGGCTCCTCGTCGGCATTCAGGTGATACAGGTTGCCGTAGAACTCGTCGAAGCCGTGCATGGTCGGCAGGTGCTCGTCACGGTCACCGAAGTGGTTCTTGCCGAACTGGCCGGTGGCGTAGCCGAGGTCTTTGAGCATTTCGGGAATGCAGGGGTCTTCGGCCTTCATGCCGAGCTCGGCGCCGGGCAGGCCCACCTTGGTCAGACCGGTGCGCAAGCCGCACTGGCCGGTCATGAACGAAGCGCGGCCTGCGGTACAACTCTGCTCGGCGTAGTAGTCGGTGAACAGAATGCCATCTTCGGCAATGCTGTCGATATTGGGCGTGCGGTAGCCCATCATGCCCTTGGTGAAGATGCTCAGGTTCGACTGACCGATGTCGTCGCCCCAGAGGATCAGGAAGTTTGGCTTGCTCGACTTCTTGCCGGCATCTTTCTTGGTGGTGGCCATCGTTGCTCCTTCGACGCGGGTGGTGGTGGGCACGGCAGGTTGCCGCTGGATGTGTGCGTAGGCCGCAGGTGGCAGGCGGCGGCCAGATCCGCAGTGTGACGGGCGCGATTCACGCTTGCTATTGCACTTTCGGGCAGTGGGGTTGTGACCGTTCGGGCCACCGAAGACCTACCGTTCCAGTCCGGCTTGGGGGCAGAATCCGCCGCATCGGCAGGTAGCCCCAACGATCCAGCACGAGAGACGAACTGGTGGAACATACGACCGAAGAAGACACCGCAACGTGGTCATTCAATCGCGTAGGGCCCTTCTACAAGCTCCAGCGACGCGTAGGCCTCATCGGCAAGGCAGGTCTGTGCGCCGGCCGACGCGCCCTCCTCTACGCCGCGTTCGCGTTCATTCCCGCCCTGGTGTTGGCCGTGGTGAGCGGCGACGCCATCGGCGCACCGTCGCGAGCGCTGCTGCATGACTTCCGCATGTATGCCTTGGTCATCGCCATTGCCGCCTTCGTGCTGATGGAAGAAAGCGCCGAGTTGCGCATGACGCGGCTGGTGGAGGGCTTTCTTTCACGGGGTCTCGTCACCGAGGTGTCGCGCCCGGGCTTTCGGCTGGCGCGCGAGAACATGGAGCGCCGCTCGGGCTGGGCTCTCGTCGAGATCATCCTGTTGGTGGCGGCTTATGTCATCGCCTACGAATGGACCTTCAACCTCTCGGCGCCTGTCTCCGGGGGCACCTGGATCGGCCAGTCACTCGGTGGCGTCTTTAAATTGAGCCCCGCCGGTCTGTGGGCCACGCTTGTCACCGCGCCACTCTTTCTGTTCTTGCTCGGGCGCTGGCTCTGGAGATTCGTGACCTGGGGTTGGATGCTGCGCGACATTGCCCGTTGCGAGCTCCGTCTCGTCGCGACGCACGCCGATCGCTGCGGCGGCCTCGCCTTCATCGGCGCGTACCCGAGCACCTACATGCTGTTCGTGTTCGCGTTGACCACGGTCGTTTCGTCGGGCGTACTCAAGCATGCGATCTACAACGACGCCGGCATCGCCCAGTTCAAGTTCGCGGCCGCCGGCGTAGTCGTCTTCGTGCTGGTGGCATTCGTGCTGCCCCTGCTCGCGTTCACACCGACCCTGCTGCGCCTCAAGCGCCAAGGCCTAGTCCAGTACGGCGGCCTCATCAGCCGACACAACCAGGCCTTCCACACCAAATGGATTACCGGCGATCCCACTGAGCAAACGGAAATGCTCGGCTCCCCCGACATGTCGTCTCTGGCCGACTTGTCGATGAGCTACGACATGGTGAAGAAGCTGCTCCCACTCCCCCTCGTCAAGGAAGGAATCATCCCCCTCCTCATCGCCGTGCTCCTGCCCATGATTGCCGTGATGGCCACTCAGGTACCGGTTTCGGAGATTTTCGCAACGCTGAAGGGTTTGTTGGTGCTGTGAGGTTGAGGCGGTAGGTTTGGGCCAGATGGAAAGGATGGGGGGCGCATAAGCGGCACGTGAGATGGAACGTGCTGCACCTTCAAGTCGGAGCTGGCCTCGAGCCACTAAACCGACGCAAGCTCCCACGTCAGCTCGATGGAAGGGTTAGCCGCGTTGCAACGCATAGGACATGTACTTCACTGAGAACGGCAGATGGGCAAAGCGCTTGGTCTCTCCGTCTTTGAACCCGAGTTTGTTGTACCAGCGCTGGAGGTCGGTGTGCTCACCGATGACGCCGATGCTGATGGTCTGAACCGACAGGCTGCGTGCATGCTCGACGATGTGACGAACTAGGCGAGCACCTATGCCCTTGTTTCTGTGCGCTGGCAGAACCGACAGGCGATTCAGGTAGGCGAGACCCGGGCTTGGACCTTCATAGGCCACACACCCAATGGGTTCAAACTTCTCTTCCAGGATGAAGTACGTTTCCCCGCGAGCCAGGTCAGCTTGCACCCAACTCTCGGTACAAAAGGAAGGGTGTTTCGGCGCGTTATCTGCGTTCAGACCGAACGCAACTGCGACGTCTTTGTTTGACTCGCTGACGAGCATTGCAAGTGTTGACACGTCTGCGGAAGAAGCTTCTCGGATGTTCATGTTGTGGCGAGGAGTGAGGTCGGCGGCTAACGTTTGACATGAGCTGCATGACCCGGCTTGCCGGGGCACGTCAAATCGTTGGAAGGGTTAGAGCGCATTCTCTCGAACCTGCACGACATTGCCCTCTGGGTCATGGCCATCGCAAGCTCGAAACCCGCGTGCCTCCCATTCGCTACTCGTTGGATTCAACTCGCCACCTAGCAACGCGGCCTTGGCTCTTGCCTCGGCAAGGCTAGGCACGAAGAAGAAGAGTTTGATCGGCGTCTCTGTGCGTCGAGTGGGTGGGACAGTGATTTCGATTGCATCGGCGATCTTCTTTGGGACGGCGTGAACCACCAGTTGAAACAGGGGCGACTCAAGAACGATGTGATCTCGCGCAGAGTGAACCACTGGGATAGAGAACAGCCCCTCATAGAACTTGGCGACACGACTTATGTCGTTGGCGAACACCACTGCACCGGCACTTGTTGAGATCGACATCTGGCCTCCAGAGGTGAAACTGCGGAACGCCGCCGAGAATCGCGCCAATGCGTTCTAACGTTTGACATGAGAGGCTCGACCCGGCTTGCCGGGGCGAGTCCTCTCGATGGAAGGGTTAGGCATCTGCGTGCTTCGCTATGAAGTCTTTGAAAGACCAATATTCAGCACTTCCCAT